>CALSRU010000001.1 GCA_943788835.1 uncultured Pseudomonadales bacterium
GCAATAGCCATAATAAGTGCCACGCCTAACATATCAATAGTTGGAAGCGCAGTGAAACCAATCGAAAGAAAAAAGGCTATCAGAAATATATCTTTAAAGCCCAATAAAGATTTGGCTAACTCCGCAGACTTCTTGTGGGTACTTAACAACACTGCAAAAATAAGCGCGCCTAGATGGGCCTTTAGCCCCACCAACTCAAATAACTGCCCGCCAGAAAAGGCTAAAAATATACCGGCCAAAGGTAACAATTCGCCATGCCCGCAACGCTCCAATAAATGATGTAACAGCGGCCGAGCCAGCGGCAACGCCAACAAACATAATGCCCACCATGAAGGGTTTAAATCCGAAGCCAACGAAACAAAAAAAACCGCTGCAATATCTTGTACGATTAATATCCCTATGGCAACTTGGCCATGGCGCGCACGCATCTCGCCATTATCTTCAAGAACTTTTACAGCAATCACCGTACTACTAAAACTAACCGCAAAACCAATAACAGCAGCACCTGTTAAGTCGATGCCCATAAAATAGTTAAAGCCTAAAAGGCCTAAAAAAAGCGAATTGATAATGGTTAACCCAGTTATCATACCCATATGGCCCACTGTTGAGGCCCAGACTTCTGACTTAAACAAGTTTTTTATATTGAGCTTCAAACCGATGGTAAAAAGCAGTAATGTGACACCCAACTCACCTAACGTTTCTAGGGAGGGGTCTGGCTCTACGCCAAGAAGATGCAAGCCAAACCCGGCCGCGAGATAACCCACCAACGGCGGCAAACCAAGCTGCTTGGCCAAAAAACCGAAGCCAAAAGCAACAAATACCCAAAGATAATCCATAGCGACTCAAGAAAAAATTATTTATGGTATACCTACTTTATACCTGCCACGATATAGATCAACTACAAAATGACCCCACTCACTCTTAGCAGCCATAGCTGTGAATCATTGACGACTGGGCCAAGCAAGCATGGCAGTTTCTTTGAAGCAGTTCAATTATGGAGAAACGCCATGGCGCAGCTAAGGTTATGGGCAGCATGCCGCCACCAGAAAAGCTGCCACAATCAGAGGGAGTCGTTAGGGGCAGCAATGAAGCGATAGAGAGGATATTTCAGGGGATGCGCTCACTAAAACACCAAGAGTGACTAGCGCCACTCGTGGGTTAAACGTATTCAGCAGCATTAACCGGTATTGCGCATACCTGCGGCTATGCCAGCAACAGTAACCATAATTGCTTCTGCCATCAACGTATCTTCGGCTTCCCTATTACGCAACAACAACTCGACCTGTAAAATATTGAGAGGATCCGTATAAATATTTCGCAATCCGATAGTTTCCATTGCCCAAGGCTGATTTTCTAACAGCTCTTCAGAACCGATAAGTGAAAGCACCGTAGTGACATCTTTTGCTAACTGCCCGCGCAACTCATGGCCTATATGCTGATTGTCCTCTGCCACCAGTCGGCTATCGTAATAAAGCGACAATGCCATATCGGCCTTGGCAAAAACCATCTCTAGCATGGACAAGCGCGTGTCAAAAAAGGGCCAATGCTCACGCATACTTTGCAGCAAATCACCATGACCGACGTCCAATTCACCCTGAATCGCCTGCCCCGCACCCAGCCAAGCCGGCAGCATTAAGCGGTTTTGACTCCATGCAAATATCCACGGAATAGCGCGCAGGCTTTTAATACCACCTTTATTACCTCGCCGCGCTGGTCGCGACCCTATGGGCAGACGTGAAAGCTCAGGCTCTGGTGTAGCCTGGCGAAAATAGTCAACAAAATTCGGGTGTCGTTGAACAATATCGCGGTAGTGCTCGCAACTTTTTTGCGATAAGTCATCCATAACCTGACGCCATTCTTTTTTTGCTTTAGGCGGCTCTAAAAGGTTGGCTTGCAAAATAGCGCTGCTATAAAGCGCCAACGTTTTAGTCGCTATAGATGGCTGGCCCAGTTTAGTGCGAATCATTTCGCCTTGCTCTGTCACTCTCAAGCCACCTTGCAACGTGCCCGGAGGCTGCGATAGCAACGCCGCATGCGCTGGCGCACCACCTCGCCCAATAGTGCCGCCACGACCATGAAATAACGTTAGATTGACGTCAAAGTTTTCACAAACGGTAAGAATGTTTTCTTGAGCACAATACTGACCCCAAGCAGCAGCCATAACACCAGCATCTTTGGCTGAATCGGAATAACCGATCATCACCATCAGCTGCTGTGAAATATATTGTCGGTACCAGGAATTTTCGAGTAACTGGTTCACAACCGCAGGTGCATTGGTTAGATCATCTAGCGTTTCAAACAGCGGAGCCACCGGCAGTCGCTCAGAACAACCGCTTTCTTTAAGGAGGAGCTCCACAGCCAATACGTCAGAGGGCTGGCTTGCCATGGAGATTACATAAGCGCCGAAGGCCGTGGAAGGATGCTCCGCAACTAATGCACATGTAGCTAACAACTCTTGGCTGCCTTCACTAGGCTGCCAACGACGCGGAATCAAAGGACGATTGCTTTTCAACTCAGCGTAAAGAAAAGCCTGACGATCAGCCTCGCTCCAATCTAAATAATCGCCAAGGCCCAGATACTGGGTCAACTCTGAGAAGAATGAACTATGCACGCCAGCCTCCTGGCGAATATCGTGACGCACCAAATGCAAGCCAAAACAACGTACACGTCGCAATACATCGAGCAATGCACCATTTGCAATAACCGACATGCCACTGGCAATTAACGATTCGTAGCAAATCAGCAGCGGCTGCCACAAATCATCTAACGTTTCTATAATCCCTTCGCTATCGGGGGCTTGCTGATTCAAACGCTGCTTCAAATTGCGTAACGTTTTCTTCAACCGCAGGCGCAACTCACGCAGCAACACTCTATAAGGCTCGCGCGCATTATTGGTAAGTGACATCAACCTGGCATCGCCAGCGGACATCGACAACTCTTCGATAAGACTATTAACGTCTCTGTAGTAAAGGTCAGCCGCCTGCCAGCGACTTAAAAGCAGAACCTCACTGGTAACGTTAGCAGTTACATTGGGGTTACCATCACGATCACCGCCCATCCATGAACTAAAGGCCACGGGCGACGCGGTTAAAGGCAATGAGGCCCCGGTGGCTTTGCGCAAAGAGCTATCCAGCCTTCTCAAATAATTGGGCACGGCGATCCACAGCGAATTCTCTACTACCGCAAAGCCACCTTTAGCCTCGGCGATGGGCGTCGGGCGCTGCTCCCGAAACTCTTGGCTATACCATATTTGACTAACCAACTCTTTCAGACGCGTACGAATACTAACTTCTTCACGCTCAGTTCGACCCTGCAATTCTAATTGACCCAGCAAATCATTAATTGCATCGTATTTATGCATCAACGTGCGACGCACAACTTCGGTGGGATGCGCAGTAAGCACGAGTTCAATACGAAGAGAGTCGACCGCGCTATTAAGCTGCTGTTGAGAGACGCCGCTGTCAACTAATTGAGTGAACACAGTGTCTAATGTGTTGGTTGCCGAAAACTCATCATCCATTTCGCGCGACACCGCATGGTGCTGCTCAGCAATATTAGCAAGATTGAGAAATTGGGTGAAAGCCCGTGCCACGGGCAGCAGCTGGTTTTTATCCAGCGTGTTAAGCAGTTCCTGCAAACTCCGATGGTCACGGTCACTGCCATCGTGAGCCGATTTGGAGAGTTGTCGAATGTTTTCAACATTATCAAAAAATGGCTGACCCTCGGCCTCGGCAATAACCTCACCCAAAA
The DNA here is from genome assembly GCA_943788835.1 of uncultured Pseudomonadales bacterium. Taxonomy (GTDB): domain Bacteria; phylum Pseudomonadota; class Gammaproteobacteria; order Pseudomonadales; family UBA7434; genus UBA7434. The sequence goes on from CALSRU010000001.1 coordinate 3,751, forward strand.
GACGACCCAGCAAACTGACATTGCGACGCAAGGAAAGATACTTATCACTACTCATATCAAAGTCTACCCATTATGGGAGAGAACCCATGGACAATAGTAAAGGTTGGCAAACAAACCCGCTCAAGCGGCCTACAAAAAATTGAACCGCTCGCAAGCCGCCTAGTTACTCTACGACCATTGTGCGAGCTTCTGAAGCAAATCGCACACTCGGCTGGAATAGCCCCATTCGTTATCATACCAATTTAGCACTCGAACATAATGCCCGCCGGTCACGCCAGTAAACCCCGAGTCATAAATTGATGAATGCGAATTACCAATAATGTCTGAAGACACAATAGGCTTGTCAGTAAACTGTAAAATTCCACGCATCGCTTCAGTTTCAGACGCTGCTCGCACTACATCGTGCACATCCTGATAGCTAACGTTTTTAGCTAGCTTGGCAAACAAATCAACCACCGATCCGTCTGGCACAGGTACGCGCGCCGCAATGCCGTGTAACTTACCTTGCAAGTCTGGCAATACTTCACCGACAGCTTTGGCAGCACCCGTTGAAGTCGGAATAATATTCTCTGCAGCAGCCCTACTTCTGCGCCAATCCGAATGTGGCACGTCAGCTAGACGCTGATCGTTGGTATAAGCATGCACAGTGTTGATCACACCCTCTTCGATGCCAAAAGCCTCATGCAAAACTTTTGCCATCGGAGCCAAACAATTGGTCGTACAGCTCGCGTTGGATATGACCTTATGTTCGGGCAGCAAGCCGGCGTCATTCACGCCGAGCACTACCGTATAATCAATAGGCTCAGCTGCAGGAACTGTGAGAATAACGCGCTTAGCGCCAGCATTAATATGCTGCTGTAGCTGGGCCATTTTGCGGAAAACACCCGTAGACTCCACAACAGCATCAACATTCATATCAGCCCATGGCAAATCGCCAGGATTTCTTTCACTGAGCAATTTAACGCGGCTGTTGGGCGTAATGAAATGACCATCTTGCAAGGTTAAGCTTTTGCCAAAACCACCCATAACTGTGTCGTAATTCAACAAGTATCGCAAAGCATCTGGATCGAAAAGGTCGTTAATAGCAACAACATCGATTCCATCTATATCATCAAGTATTCTGAAGACTGCGCGACCAATTCGTCCGAATCCGTTTATAGCAACTTTCATTACGCGACATCCCCTTTACTTTCGAGTGTTGAATACAGTCGCACAACATCAAGCAGGCGCGCTGCGTGGCCAATATTTTCATACCAACTCAACGTCTTAATCGTTTGAGTACCGGCTTTAACTGTGCCCTTAGTATCAAAAAGCAGCGACAAAGAGCTGCCAATAACATCGGATGACACGATAGGGTCGTCGGTAAAGCCAACAATGCCAGGATAATCTTTAGCCGCAGAGCGCATCGCGTCGTTGACGTCCTCAATCCCAACTTTGGCATCCTTCATGACAACATTCGTGTCGAGTAGGCAGCCCTCATGGATAGGAACGTTTAGCACATAGGTTAATACCTTATCGCTCATCTCAGGCAAGATCTCATGCAGCCACAAATGAGCCTCGTGCGTGTTAGGGATAATATTTTCAGCTGCCGAACGACTGCGCCTAAAATCACTGCCCGCATAATCTTGTAACGCTTGGTCACTGGTGTAAGCATGCACACTGGTCATGCTGGCGCATTCAATTTCAAATCGGCTCGAAAGGATTTTGAGCAACAAACACAGCGCGCTGGAGGTGGCTGAGCCCGCCGAAATCATGCGATCGGAAAACATAGCCGCTTGATCATTGACGCCGGGCACAATGATCCGATCAATCGAATCGACTGGTAAAGAGCGCAAAATGACACGCGGCGCGCCATTGTCTAGATGGGCTTGCATATCGCGAGACTCACGGTATTTTCCCGTGGCATCAATAACAACGTCAACGCCATAGATATCCCAAGGCATAGCCTCTGGGCGGTCTATATGAATTAAGCGCGACTTAAACCGAGGATTGACTAAAAAATTGCCTTCAAGCGCGTGCCGCTCGCTTTCTTTAATTTCGGAGCACAGCAAATAATGTAAAATTTTCGGCGCACCGATATCGGCAATTGCAACGATTTCTATGTCATCACTGCGTGATGCAAGCTCATATAACTGTCGGCCAGTTTGACCAAAGCCCATCAGGCCCACCCGAATTGGTTGGCTGTTTGCCACAATATCACCTCTTTCTTCGTTTAAATCATCACGCAACTGCGATATTTATGCGTGCTGTAACCGCTGATTCAGCGGACTTGTAAAAATCTGACCGCGATAGCAGCCGCAATTTTTACGGATGCTTCGCTCTCCTGCGAACCGCCTTAAAGGCAATGAAATTGCCAACGCGCAAGCACTTCAAAACATACTGGGTGTCAAAAACACATCGACGCGGCAGTACAAAAACCGCTAGCGCACTTCTACATGTACTTGTAAAAATTTAATCGCGTATGTTGTGTCACAAGCCGAGTCAAAAGACGTTGGGGCTCCGCGCAAAATGACCGCAGGCCAGCCATTCAACGCTGTCACTTTGCCCTCAAAGAACAGAGTGATGACTCAGCAAGCTTGCCTCGCAGGCACTCCCAGTTGAGCGACTGCAATTCTACTCTATTGTGGTGATCAAAAGCGGTGACGCCTGAGTGCCCTCTATCGCATTTTTAGGACGCAATAGCGGTTCGATGCACTTGCATCCAATAATGTCTGCGGTTTTGACTACGAGCGCATGAATAAACAGTCTTGCTCTTCGTTGAAAGCATTACCTGTCACACCTCGCCGTTTTTATTTTAACGGCTCAGCAGCAAAAATGCTCACTTACTCTGTACCAAAACTTGCCAAAAATTTGTCACCTACACCACACACACTAGGTCACCACATCCGGCTTGCTACGCCCGGTGACATGCGCAATACGGGCCACCTGATTGCCTACTTCGATTAAGTCTGCCAGTGCTTCTTGCGGAGAAAGCTCCAGCAAACTCGGATCGTCCTGATAACAATCAAAATAAGCGCGCAATGTTGCCCCTTGGGTGCCAGTGCCAGAGAGCCGCAGCACAATCCGCCCACCATTATTTAAAAATAGGCGAATGCCTTGGTGGCCCGCCTCACGACCATCGACAGGATCGCTGTAGTGAAAATCGTCAGCCGACTCGACAACCAAGCCGCCAAACCTGCGCCCAGCAAAGTGAGGCAGCTGCTCGCGCAAATCATCCATCATGCTTTCCGCGCGATCGCTATCCACACCTTCATAGTCATGCCGTGTAAAATAATCGCGGCCGTACGAGCGCCAATGTTTTCTAACGATATCGCAAAGCGGCTCATCTCTCACCGCCATTATGTTGAGCCAAAACAAAACCGCCCACAAACCGTCTTTTTCGCGCACATGATCAGAGCCGGTGCCAAAACTCTCCTCACCGCAAAACGTAATCCTACCTGCATCAAGCAAGTTACCGAAAAACTTCCAGCCGGTAGGCGTTTCAAAAAAATTAATATTTAAATGCCGCGCCACTCGATCGGCTGCGCGGCTCGTTGGCATCGATCGCGCAACACCCGCAATACCCCTACGGTAGCCAGGAACTAATTCAGCATTTGCAGCCAAAATCGCTAAACTATCGCAAGGATTGAGATAAAAGTTTTTACCATGCACCAAATTTCTATCGCCGTCTCCGTCAGACGCAGCTCCAAAATTTAACGCATGATCACCGCTTAACAAAGCAATCAATTCAGCCGCATGCTTCTGGTTGGGATCTGGATGACCGCCACCAAAATCAGCTAATGGCACGCTATTTATAACTGTTCCGTTAGGCGCACCCAAACGACGCTCAAGAATATCTACAGCATAAGGCCCTGTCACAGCATGCATCGCATCAAAACGCATGCGGAACGTGCCATTAGTCAGTAATCCGCTAATGGCATCAAAATCAAATAATGACTCCATTAGATCGGCATAGTCGGCCACTGGATCGATAATATCCACCTGCATTTCATTGACTGAAAACGACCCCAGATGATCCAAATCTATATCCGGCGTAGCGACGGTGTGATAGCTGTTTAATTTCAGTGTTTGCGCGTAAATGGCTTCTGTTAATTGCTCATTCGCAGGGCCGCCGTTTTCGGCATTAAACTTAATACCAAAATCACCCTCTGGACCAGCAGGATTATGACTCGCCGACAAAATAATGCCGCCACAGGTTTTTTGCTTTCGAATTATGCATGAGGCTGCTGGCGTCGATAAAAGTCCACCCCGCCCGATCAACAAACGGGCAAAACCGTTCGCAGCAGCCATACGACAAATAATTTGAATGGCCGTATGATTATAAAACCGGCCGTCACCGCCAAGCACCAAGGTTTTACCATGGCACGGAGCGATGGTATTAAAGATAGATTGGACAAAGTTCTCCAAGTAACCAGGCTGTTGAAACTCAGTTACTTTTTTTCTTAGCCCTGATGTTCCCGGTTTTTGACCCGGAAAAGCTTGCGTGGCAATACACTCTTGACCCATTACTGTTCCTTTACTTAACACGTGTCCGCTTAAATTACTTTATTGTTTCAAAATTTAGGCGAAAAAAATGCTGAAGGCCCGCCTACCAGAATTAACCATAATCAAGCCGATACAAAGCGCAACCGGCTACATCCCTCAAACCACAGGTAAAACCACTTACCTGAAATAGCTGATAGACTTGCTAGCGAGCAGATTTCAGGGCAGCGGAGCATAGCCAAATTTATGCGCTGAGTTGGTTTAAATGCGCTGTATAAGTCGTGTTTTTGCGATAAAATTTTTTAAAGCAGGATTTAGGGGTCAAAAACGGCTGCACTCGTCAGAATCCATAGCCTCAGCGCGCTCCATGGCTTGCAAGCTTGGCGAATAATTTTTTAAAAAATATTCATTGGTTCGGAACTAACGTCTATGAAAATAAAAGCTGCCGTACTCAACAAAATAGGTGCCCAAGCACCCTACTCTGATTCCAGGCCATTGTGCATTGAAGAAATCGAGTTGCGACCGCCCGGGCCTGGGGAAGTGCTGGTCAAAATCGCAGCGGCTGGCCTGTGCCACTCGGATCTATCGGTCATTGATGGCAACAGGGCACGCCCAACACCCATGGTGCTAGGCCATGAAGCCTCCGGAATCGTGGAGGCGCTCGGACCTTATGTGAATGACTTACAAGTGGGCGATCATGTAGTTATGGTTTTTGTACCCAGCTGCGGTCACTGCCTGCCTTGCTGTGAAGGCCGTCCGGCACTATGCGAGCCAGGCGCAGAAGCCAACACCGCGGGCACACTGATTTCTGGCGAGCGCCGCCTAATACGAAACCAACAAAGCCTACACCATCACCTGGGTGTTTCAGCATTCGCAGAATATGCCACCGTATCGCGCAACTCTCTGATCAAAATTGATAGAGAGTTACCCCTAGATCAAGCAGCTCTATTTGGCTGCGCAGTGCTCACGGGTGTGGGGGCTGTAGTTAATACAGCTAAAATAGAGCCCGGCTCAACGGTGGCGGTAGTTGGCTTAGGCGGCGTAGGCCTGGCCTCTTTACTCGGTGCTAAAATGGCCGGTGCCAGTCGCATTGTTGCTGTCGACCTAGACGATACTAAATTGGCCCTCGCCAAAGAGCTGGGCGCAACCGATTGTTACAATGCCAGGTCGCCCGACTGCGTGGCGGAAATTCACGAGGCCACGCAGGGCGGCTTAAATTATGCGTTTGAATTAGCTGGCGCTATTCCGGCATTTGAAACGGCCTACAATATCACTCGCCGCGGCGGCACGACGGTGACTGCAGGCCTACCTCATCCGGATAAAGCTATGGCGCTAGCGCCAACACGATTAGTGGCCGAAGAGCGCACTATCAAAGGTAGCTATATAGGGACGAGCGTGCCGGCACGCGATCTGCCGCGATACATTTCGATGTTCCGGCAAGGTAAGCTAGCAGTCGACAAATTGTTGACTGGCCACCTCAAATTTGAAGAAATTAATGAAGGCTTTGATCAAATGGCACAAGGTAAAGCCGTTAGACAGGTCATCACCTTCGATTAGGAACTCAAGCCAATAACAATATTGTAGCGATTTTTTAGGTGGAACAATAATAGGTAGCGAGCCCATGTCCCTGGCTGTTTATAGTGTGATGGTTGCCGGCGCCTTGATCGGTTATCTATTGTGGCGACTGTTGCGAAAAGCATGGCTGAAACGACGGCGCGCGCAGCTATATGCCAGCCCCTTTAGCGCAGACTGGCCAGCTGTTCTCGAGCAACATGTTGCGCTGTACTCGCGCCTTCCAGCCGCACTACGAGACAAACTACATGGGCATATCAATTATTTTTTAGCCGATAAACAATTGGTTGGGCGCAACGGTCAAGTCGTCACTGATGAGATAAAACTAATTATTGCAGCCAACGCTTGCTTACTGATCATGAATCGGAATGATGCTATTTTCCCAGGATTTAAAACGATCCTCATCTACCCAGACACCTATGTTGCTAAGCAGGTTTCATTCGAGGGCGACGTAAAGGTCAGTAAAAACAGTGTTCGGGCTGGCGAATCATGGCACGGCGGCCCTGTTGTTTTATCTTTGAGTGATGTGATGCGCGGCTCACTCAATGGTGAAGACGGACACAATGTTGTACTGCATGAATTTGCACACAAGCTGGATGAAGAAAACCTGACCACCAATGGTATGCCCATACTTCGCAACCGCGAGCAGTATGCCAACTGGATTGAAGTATTGAACAAAGAATATGAAGAGTTTTTAAGCCGCGTAGACCGCAAAAAGAATAAGGTGATTGACGAATACGGCGCGGTATCGCCGCCAGAATTCTTTGCTGTGGCCACAGAATCTTTTTTTGAGAAAGGCCCCGCCATGGCCGAGCGCCTACCTGAGCTGTATAAGGAATTGCAGGACTACTACGGGGTTGATCCAGCTAGCTGGTAGCCCTGCCAGCTCCGCAAAAAAACAGGGAGGCTTTACATTCTGAAACGTCTTGCCAAAAAAGCCAGCCCACTTCTTATAAAAACTAAATAGCAGCGGCCAGTAAATCGTTCAAGATAATCGTTTCACTGCGATCAGGGCCAGTAGAAACAATATCGATACTTGTTCCAACCACTTGCTCAATAAGGGCAATATAATCGCGCGCTGCAGCAGGTAAATCAGCTACCGTCTTGGCACCAAAAGTTGTTTCCTGCCAGCCCGGCACTTCTTTATACACTGGCACTAATTGGGCGAAGTGAGCACTGTCGGTATTTAAACTCAAGGTGTTACCCTCAGCGTCATGATAGCCGGTGCACACTTTAATGGTTTCTAGCCCATCCAACACATCGAGCTTAGTCAGACAAATACCGGATAAACTATTTAACTGTACAGCTCGGCGCACAGCCACTGCATCAAACCATCCGCAGCGTCGTGCACGGCCCGTGGTGGCGCCAAACTCATTGCCTTTTTCAGCCAGATGGGCTCCCACATCATCAGATAATTCGGTGGGGAAAGGTCCAGAGCCTACCCGCGTAGTGTAAGCCTTAGTAATGCCAAGAATATAATCAAGATGCAGCGGCCCAACGCCTGTACCGGTAGCCGCACCCCCAGCTGTTGTATTAGAGGATGTCACAAATGGGTAAGTCCCGTGGTCAATATCAAGCAGCGAGCCCTGAGCACCTTCAAACAAAATAGATTTTCCGGCCTCGCGATAGCCATGCAAGGCCTCAGTAACATCGGTCATCATTGGCAACATTTTCTCTGCCATCAACATCACATCATCAAAAGTTTTTTCTACATCGACCGTCTCAACCTTGTAGTAATTAGCTAGCACAAAATTATGATAATCGAGTACTTCAACCAACTTATTTTTAAACGCCGCTGGATTTGTTAAATCACCTAGACGCAAAGCGCGCCTAGCGACCTTGTCTTCATACGCAGGGCCAATGCCTCGACCAGTAGTGCCAATCTTATCGGCACCACGGGCCAGCTCACGCGCCTGATCAAGTGCAACGTGATAAGGAAGAATTAGTGGGCAAGCCGCACTCAACTGCAAGCGATCGGCAACCGGCACGCCTTGCTCTTGCAAGCCAGCCATCTCAGATAACAGCGCCTCGGGAGACAACACGACGCCATTGCCTATTAAACAAATAACACCATCATGCAAAATACCGGACGGTATTAAATGCAACACCGTTTTAATACCATTGATAACCAGCGTATGACCGGCATTGTGGCCACCTTGAAAACGCACCACCACATCGGCTTTTTGCGTGAGTAAGTCAACGATCTTTCCTTTACCTTCATCGCCCCATTGAGAGCCAAGAACTACGATATTTTTATTCATGCAACCTTTACTGCCCTTACATTTAATTGATTATCGAACGACCCAGCCATCACTGCTAGACACCAGCCGCTGCTGGTAATGGTCGAGCTCCTGCGCCTGCACATTCACAACTATCTTACCCTGAGCACGCAGTGCCTGTACTTCTTCCCACAATGCTGCGTCATCAATGATTGGCGCTGCAATTGCCTGAATTTTTTCAACGACGCCATCAGCATTTGCGGCAGCGCTTGAGCTAAGGCCAACGGCTTCATCACCATATACAAAGTTGATCAGTGTTTTTACATCGGTATTAAAACCAGTGGCCGGCCGCGCCGGACCAAATACTTGACCAACATCGTCATAACGTCCACCGTTGGCTAGTGCAGAGCCATGCCCGTCGGCATAGGCTGCAAATACCAAACCTGTGTGATAGGCATAACCGCGCAACTCGGTGAGGTCGAAGTAAATACCCACCTCGGGAAAGCGCTGCGTAATCACATCAGCCACTCCTGCTAGCTCGTCGAGCGCATCAGTGATTTGCGCTGCGATGTCGATAATTTCAGTGCCTGCAGCGGGCGAGCTTTGATAGAGCGCCTCGAGGCTCTGCAATAATTTGCGCGCATCATCCAACACATGCCGATCGCCGCACAACAACGGCAGCTGGCAAATAATTTCAACTAACTGCTTGTCAGTAATGAGCTTTGGCGTCAACTCACGCAACTCGGTCACCGACTTTCTTTGCAACGCATCTTCAAGGACCGCCTTCGCATCATCATGTAATGAGGGCTGCAAACTATCTATGACGGCAAGTACCGTTCGATAAATCCCCACATGACCCAAATCGAGCGTTAACCGATGTAGCCCCTTGCCGCCGTTGCCTGGCCCACGGGCATACCGAGTATCCACCGCCTGCAACATAGCCAACATGAGTGAAATAATTTCGATGTCGGCGTCCAATCCTGCATCGCCATAGAGTTCTGCACCCGCCTGCATCGGGCAACGTGATGCTAGCGGCGCACTAGGGCGGGTATGCAAAACACTACCGGCATAACAAAGTCGATTAGTGCCAGTGGCACGCATACTATGCGCGTCAATTCTGGCTGTTTGAGGCGTGATGTCGGCTCGTATCGCCATCGGCTTGCCACTAAGCTGATCGGTCAAGCGAAAACTTTGATGAGCAACATCATCGCCCATGCCGATCAACAATGAATCGGTAAACTCCACCAGCGGCGGCACAACCAATTGATATCCCCACGTCTTATATAAGTCGAGAATATCACGGCGCACCTGCTCAGCTACCGCAGCTTGTTGCGGCAATAACTCGTCAACCCCTTCGGGCAATAACCATCGATCCTGGCTCGTCATGTTGCGACCTGAATATGTAAACTAGTTTAAAACGTACAATAATCCTACCCCTATGAGCATACTAACAAAGCCGGCCATGCGGATTTGACGCTCTTGAAGGGCAAGTAAACTTTGTATTGTCTGACGCCAAATTCGTGGCGAAAGGAATGGCAGCATGCCTTCTAGCACGAGGACCAAACAAGCAGCAACAATCAATTCTTGTAACATAGAGTTCCCGTCATGAAAGTTGGCTGCGCTCAACTCCCGCTAGTTTACCTATCTTGGCGGCGGGATGCTGCCGCATAAATCACTTTTAATCAAACGTAAAAAAGCCGGGCAGTCTGCCCGGCTTAAAAAGCTTGCTTAGTTGCCGCTATTTACCATCGATATTATTCAAATAGCGAAAAAAATCACTATCTGGATCGACCAGTAAAATATCGCCTTTGTTCGAAAAAGAGCTCTTGTAGGCATTCAAACGGCGCGTAAATGCGTAAAACTCGCTGTCTTTGTTGTAAGCATCGGCATAAATAGCCGCGCCCTTAGCATCGCCAGCGCCGCGGGTTTCTTCAGCCTCGCGGTAAGCTTCCGCCTCTAACACAACCTTTTCACGGTCGGCATCGGCCCTGATTTTTTCAGCCAATTCCAAGCCCTCAGAGCGATATTGACGGGCTTCTTTTTCTCGGTTAGTCCGCATCCGGTCAAACACCGCCGAGCGTACCTCTTGCGGAATATCGATACGCTTAACACGCACATCGATAATCTCTACGCCCAACTCTGCACGGGTAGACTCATCAAGACCCTCGGTCAAATCAGCCATCATCTGGTCACGCTCACCCGAGACAACTTCATGCAGCGTGCGCTTGCCGATTTCATTACGCAAATTGTCGTTCACTCGGTTAGCAAGCAACACCTTAGCCTGCTCTTCATTGGCACTCGTGGACTTGTAGTAAGTGCCGACATCATACACACGCCACTTTACGTAAGAATCGACTTCAAGACGCTTCTCTTCTTGCGTATAAAAGCTGGCAGGCTTTGCATCAAAGGTAAGCAAACGACGATCAACCTTACGGATATCGTCAGCGAACGGGATCTTGAAGTGCAAACCCGGCTCGATTCCTGACTCAACCAATTGACCAAAACGTAATTTAATAGCGGTTTCAGTTTCAATGATTCGATAAACAGAACTGGAAATAGCCAGTAATATGAGCGCTATAACGAGTGCTATCATGGGTAGTCTATTTGACATTATCGACCCTCCGAACGGGTAGTTCGCGACTGTTCACGCCGCAGTTGATCGAGCACTTCGCGTGCAATTTTGCCCGCAAGATCCGGCTCTGCAGATGCTGCTCGGCTCGATGCCGCGCTCTGCGAAGCCAATTTATCGAGAGGCAGATACATCATATTGTTGCCTCCTTCAACGTCGACCAAAACCTTAGAGGAATTGCCCATAACGGTTTCCATAGCATCTAAGTAGAGTCGCTCGCGCGTCACTTCTGGCGCTTTGCGATACTCAGCGTAAAGCAACTCAAAGCGCTCTGCATTACCCATAGCCTCAGCAATGACTCGATCACGATAACCGACAGCCTCTTGTAAAATTCGCTGCGATTTACCGCGAGCCTCAGGGACAACCCCATTAGCATAAGCTTGCGCTTCGTTTACAAACCGCTCTTTGTCCTCTTTTGCCGCAATAACATCATCAAAGGCTGACTTCACTGCCGAGGGCGGCTCAGCTTTCAATAAGTTTACGGTAGTGATAGCGATCCCTGTTTCATATAAATCCAGGTAAGTCTGCAAGCGAACTTTGGTCTCTTGTGCCATAACTTGGCGACCTTCAGACAAAACGGCGCTCGACTTGGTACTACCCACCACGTGCCGCAAAGCGCTATCTGTAGCGTGGCGTAAGCTCGTAATAGGATCACGAACATTGAGGACGAATGCTTTAGGATCGGGGATATTGTATTGCACCGAGATTGGCACCTCGACAATATTTTCATCTTCCGTCAGCATTAACCCACGCGCAGAATAGTCCTGCTCTTGAGTCACCAAAACAGTGAAGCGCTGATCGATAAGAACCGGATTCCAATGCAAGCCAGGACCCAAAGTTTCATGGTATTTGCCTAAGCGCAAAACTACGGCACGCTCTTTTTCATCCACCTGATAAACACCGGCAAATAGCCACACGGCTAAAAGAACCGCGACTAGCAAACCCACTAAACCGGCAGACAATTGTGGCGCTCCAGACTTGCCCGAACCGCCGCCCGAACCACCACGCTTACCGCCAAAAATACCCCGCAGCTGATCGCGCATCTTATTCAGCGCCTCATCCAAATCGGGCGGACCCTGATCAGGACTGCTCCAGGGATCTCCTTTACGTCGATCGTCATCGCGATCATCACCGGAGTTTAATACCGGTATATTACGAGCCATCAGCTACCCCACCTTCAATAGAACAATTTAAAACAATAAATCAGTAAAACAGTAAAACAGTACAATGCTGTTCAGCAACGCTGCTCTACCAAACAGAAAAACCAGAACATTAGCCTTTGCAGCTCAGCAACCAATCACGACACACCGTCTGAGCGGACAACGCCGATGATTGTAGCAAAAACACGAGCGGTTTTTAGAATAACCACCCTTGAATCTTCACAAAACGCGGCAACAACCTCCGCAAAGGCGCGCCAACTAGCCGCTGGGCGGCCAACTGATCCCGGCTTCCTCGAGCAACCGCTGCAATGCGATGGCTCGATGGCAAATAACTAATTCATAGCTGCCATCATCACTTATTCGCTCAGACTGCACAGCGCCCTCGGCGTACAATTTGGCGCGTAATCTAGCCTGCGCCGCAGCCAGCTGTAACGTGCCTCGCCATATGTTGGCGTCAAGCGAACCGGCAACGCCGGTTAACAGTTCTGGCATGCCTGCACCAGTCTGAGCCGACAACCAAATCTTGCGCGGCCTCAAATTCTCACCCGACCGTTCATCAATGGCCTCATTAAGAGGCGTTGCTCCGGCCAACAAATCGACTTTATTCATCACCTGAATTCGCGGCAGGTCCATCGCGCCGATCTCTGCCAAGACCTCCTCTACCGCATCAATTTGGCCCTGCATGTCAGCCGCCGATGCGTCAATAACATGCAACAATAAATCAGCTTGAGCCGCTTCCTCTAAGGTCGCCTTGAAGGCATCGACTAACTGATGCGGTAAATCACTCACAAAGCCAACCGTGTCGGCCAAAATTATCTTGCCAAATGAGGGCAGATCAAACGAACGCATAGTGGTATCAAGCGTTGCAAATAACTGATCTTTAACCAGTACACCGGCTGAAGTGACCGCATTAAATAAGGTCGACTTGCCCGCGTTGGTATAGCCCACCAACGCAATAGTCGGTAGTTCAGCGCGCGAGCGGGCGCGCCGTCCTTGATCATGCTGAGCGTTAACCTTCGCCAATCGACGCTTGATAGCTGTAATACGCACTTGCAGCAGACGTCGATCAGTTTCAAGCTGAGACTCGCCCGGGCCGCGGATGCCAATGCCACCTTGCTGGCGCTCAAGGTGTGTCCAGCCGCGCACTAAACGGGTAGAAATATGTTCCAACTGCGCCAACTCAACTTGCAACTTGCCAATATGACTTCGCGCACGCTGAGCAAAAATATCAAGAATAAGACCGGTGCGATCAATGACTTTGCACTCGAGCTCTTTTTCCAAGTTGCGCTCTTGCGACGGACTCAGCGTGTGATTAAATAACGCTACATCAATATCATTGGCTTTGACTAAGTCAGCCAATTCATCAACCTTGCCCGAACCAATCAATAGCCGCGGTGAAGGGTCCTTGCGCTGCATACTCGCCAGATAAATAGGGCTAATGCCTGCTGCCCGCACAAGATCAACAAACTCGTCAACGGAGCCATCACTGGAAGCGCAGCGCCCGAGCTCATTGTTTGAGTCGCTCGCCACCGTACGCTTGGCCGCGGAGTGCTTCTTAAATGAACCTGTGAATGAGCAATGCACCAGCAGTGCTCGCTCGCCGGCCTCTGGTCGATCAAAGAACAACGGCAACCTCGCACTTGAGAGGTAAAAGTCTTATCGTCAACATAAACCCTGCCTTATCAATGGTACCTGCAGTAACCTGCAGACGTAATTGCGCCGCAGCTTGCACCAGCCTGCCAAGTAACCATCGCTAAGTGAGGGCTTACTCGCTATCGTCGGATTCTTCTTCGTCGCCTGGATGCTGCATTGGCAGGCGTACATTGCGGCCTGGCACCACCGTAGAGACGGCGTGCTTGTAGACCATCTGGCTAACAGTATTTTTTAATAAAATAACAAACTGATCAAAAGACTCGATTTGCCCTTGAAGCTTTATTCCATTAACCAAGTAAATAGAAACGGGGACGCGCTCTTTGCGCAATAAGTTCAGGTAAGGGTCCTGCAGCGTTTGTCCTTTGGACATGGTGGATCTCCCAAAAATAGTGGGGTTTAAGAAATTGTCCGAAATAACACCGGACCAATGGTTTGCTCCCAGCCTGCCTTGACAAAAATCGTCTGGACCAACACGATCCGGCTACTTATTTGATGCTTAATACACTCAGCCCATTAACCACTGCCCATTTTTACGAGCCGGCGGTTAAGACACAATGAAGCAAAAACATAAAACTCTGGAAAAATACGGCCGTACTACTATGACAAAAGAAGACCTAGCTTCATCATTTCACAAGCCGACACAGTCATTATACACATAGACAGCGCGTTCATCGCACTAGTTCACGAAGTAGTCGGTCAATTTTTGACAAATTAGCGGCATCAATCCCACTACATGCCCCCTTCTCATGGAAGTCGACTTCGAGCTTATTTAGCTCTGGCCACTTTCTTAACCAGGTAAACTGCCGCTTAGCCAACTGACGTGTAGCAGCGATTCCACTTGCACGCATTTGCTCACGATCAATAAGCCCCGCGAGATAAAGCCATAACTGACGATAACCCACCGCTCGCATCGATGGCATCGTTTCGGTAAGAGCATACTGCTTTTGCAAATGCTCCAGCTCTTCAACAAACCCCATTGCCAGCATTTGATCAAAGCGTAATTCAATACGTTGATGTAATTGCGCCCGATGACTCGGCCACAGACCCAGCTGCACCACTTTATAAGGCAATTCACTCGCCGCTTGCTGCGCCTGCAACACTGACATCGGCTGGCCGCTTACGTAATAAACTTCCAGAGCTCTCTGTATGCGCTGAGAGTGATTCGGATGTAACTGCGCAGCCATATCAGGATCAATTAGTCGCAATTTTTCGTGCATCGCCGGCCATCCCATCTGCGCAGCCTCATCGAGCACCCGCTGACGCACATCCTCTTGGGTGGCTGGCAAATCGGCCAAACCCTCAAGCAGCGCCTTAAAGTACAACATCGTTCCACCCACCAAGAGTGGGATATTGCCCCGCGACGTTATCTCAGCCATCTCAGACAACGCATCGCGTCTAAAATCAGCCGCTGAATAACCTTGATCAGGGTCGCGTATGTTGATAAGCGCGTGCGGCAGCCGATTTAAAAAATCCGCATCGGGCTTGGCCGTGCCTATATCCATGCCACGATATACGAGCGCCGAATCGACACTAATAACTTCGAAAGAGGCTCGCTCAGCGAGGCTAAGAGCCAAGTCTGTTTTCCCGCTGGCCGTCGGGCCCAACAAAAAAACCGCTGGCGGCTTATCGAGGTCGTTAGTACCCGGCATGAAAGGCATATTGGAATTTTTCAAAATAACGCACTCAGCGACCACGCAAAAACAATTTATCGAGCTCAGCCAAGCTCATCGCAGTCCAAGTGGGACGACCATGATTACACTGCCCGCTTCGCTCAGTTGCCTCCATGTCGCGCAACAATGCATTCATTTCGGGAATGGTCAAACGTCGATTAGCGCGCACTGAGCCGTGGCAAGCCATGGTCGATAAAATATCATCCATACTATTAGCAATACGCTCACTACTACCATGTTCCAGTAAATCTGCAATCACATCGCGCAACAACTGCTCGGTATTGGCATCAGCCAAGATAACCGGCATTTCACGCACAATAATATTTTCATCACCCATCCTCTGGAGAGCAAAACCAAGACGATGAAAAACATCGGCGTGCAATTCCGCGCAATCAACTTCTTTTTGACTCAATTGGAGTGACTGAGGCACGAGTAACGGTTGCGACTGCAGCGTCGACTCTTGATGCGCAGTTTTCATTCGCTCATAAATAATTCGCTCATGAGCCGCATGCATATCGACAACGATTAGCCCCTCAACATTTTCAGCCAAAATATAGACACCTTTTAATTGCGCCAAAGCATAACCTAACGGTGGCACTTGCTCGGCGTCTAGACCGCCATCAATACTGGCAACATTATTCAGGCCGCCATTCGCATCAGAACCATTAAATAGACGCTGCAATGCCGAGTGCTGCCGATCTCCGGAAGCCGAACTATAGCCGCCGCCCCCCTGCCTAAATGGCGCATAACCGGGATTCGCCGCTTCGCCTAAATTCAAGCCCGACTGAGCGTAAGAGCCTGCCGCTGCACTGTTGACTGGCCAGCCACCTGCATTGCCCAACGAAGCATCGCCTTGTTGAGCATTCTCAAGAACACTCTCGGGGCGAACATCAGCCAGCGTTTTGTGTAGGTTACGATAAATGAAATCATGAACGCGACGACTGTCGCGAAAACGCACTTCATGCTTGGCAGGATGCACGTTCACATCCACGTCAGCAGGGTCTAACGTTAAATAAAGCACGAAGGCCGGCTGGCGCCCATGAAACAATACATCTCGGTAGGCCTGCCGCACGGCATGACCAATCACTTTATCTTTAACCACGCGGCCATTAACAAAAAAATATTGCATATCGGCTTGGCTGCGTGAAAACTCAGGCTTTGCAATCCAGCCCTGTAACTGATAACCGTCCCGCTCGATAACTAAATGCAATGCACTGTCAATAAATGGCTGACCCAACAACTTAGCCAGGCGCTGCTCTTGATCCAGCCGCGCGCTGCACGCTCGCAAAGCATAAATTGCCTTACCGTTATGAATAAGTTCGAAAGCACTGTCAAAAGCTGCCAGCGCATTGCGTCGAAAAACCTCTTCCAAATGATTATATTCGGTTTTTTCAGTACGCAAAAACTTGCGCCGCGCGGGTGTATTAAAAAACAAATCTTTGACTTCTACTGTTGTACCGCGTGGACGAGCAACGGGCTTTAACACCACGTCCATTTCTCGCCCCGAAGACATCGCCTCCCAAGCTTGCGAGGCGATATCGGTGGCATTACTCATAAGCCGTAAGCGTGACACTGAACTTATGCTAGCCAACGCCTCGCCTCTAAAGCCCAGCGTTGCCACCGCATCAAGATCGTCAAGTTCAACTATTTTGCTAGTGGCATGGGAATCAAGCGCCAAGGCCATATCATCGCTCGCAATACCACTACCGTTGTCACGCACCAGTACCCGCTTGGTACCACCAGCATCAATCTCGACTTCTATTTTTGACGCTTTGGCATCAAGGCTATTTTCAATTAATTCTTTGAGCACCGATGCGGGGCGATCTACCACCTCGCCAGCAGCAATTTGATTAGCCAAACGCGTACCGAGTTTTTGTATTTTTGCCATGTGCCAGTAACCAAGTTGTTCAGGTGCGAGGTGGAATTTTTAAAACTTGTCCAATGCGGATCTTGTCATTTTTAAGTTTGTTGTAGCGACGTAATTCTGCCAGGGAAACAGAATTCTTCATCGCCACTCCAGACAAAGTATCTCCGCGCTGTATTTTGTAGGTTGAGCTATTTTGTTTAGCATAGCCGGTGCTTTTAATGGGTTTGTTTTTCTGCCAATAGACCCACGTTCCTTCGGTGGCATACTTTGCATAGTAGTCGACCACACCGTTAACAATAGCTCGGCTCAAATTTCGTTGATGCGACCGAGAAGCTAGTCGCTTCGCCTCTTTGGAGTTCGATATAAAACCCGTTTCAATTAACACCGAAGGAATATCGGGCGACTTCAATACAGCAAATCCAGCATGCTCAACATTTTTCTTATGCAGCTTGACAAGCCCACCAAGCCCTCCAAGAATATCCTGTGCAACTCGCTTACTAGAATCGCGCGTTGACTGCATACTCATATCCAATAAAACACTGGTAAGCAAATCATCTTTATCGGATAAATCAACACCGCCAATGCGGTCAGCTTTGTTTTCAGTATCCGCCAAAAAGCGCGCCGAGGTGCTAGAGGCGCCATTTTTTGACAACGTATACACGGAGCTTCCGCTAACTCTTTTGTCAGTGAATGCATCAGCATGAATTGAAATAAACAAATCTGCGCGATGCTCCCTAGCAATAGCTTGCCGCTTTTTCAAGCCCACGTAATAATCGCCATCACGCACGAGTACTGCTCGATATCCCTGCCGAGCATCAAACAATTTTTTTGTTTCACGTGCGATAGCCAACACGACATTCTTTTCAAGTACGCGCTTGGGCCCAAGCGCGCCAGGGTCCTCACCACCGTGCCCCGCATCAATTGCAATAATTAAATCGCGCTGTCCCTGCTCACGATCTGCCATTTTAACGACCACTGACTCGGGCTTTGATTTTGATTCTGGATCATAGAGATCAATCACCACGCGATGGCTAATTTGGCTATTGGCTACCAGTGAAAAGGCTTTAGGCTTCACTTTACTGCGCATATCAAAAACGACACGATAGCCGCCGCCGGCTTTGACAGCACCACGAATTTTTTTGATTGGCGAATTCTGCAGATCAACATCACCCCAACTAAAGCCTCGCAAATTAATCGGCCCCGCATCGTTGCGCAAATCAACAACGACACGATCAGGCTTCGGCAAACTAAACACTTTATGAGTGATGGGCGCAGACAGCTCGAAGACTACGCGCGTATGATCAGGAGCGCGCCATACACGAACTGCTTCAAGCCGAGCGGCACTGTCAGCCATGACAGGCTGCGCCGCGCCAGACAGCAACCCAAACAAGAGCAGGGGCGCCTGCAACGCAAAAAGAACATATTTGATATAGGCCATCATTGGCACATTTGAACCTTCAATTTTTTTAAAATAGTTGTGCCACGCGGCGAGCCGGCCTGACACACAATTCTTCGGCCGTCGGGAAATGAATAACTCCCATCATCACCGGCATTTTCGTTTTGATTCTTAGAAAAATAATCACTTAAAGACAGCGTCAGGTCCGGTTCCGGCGCGACACCTTCGCCACGATCAGGCCACTCAAACAAACAAACGGCGGCAGGCTGTGAAAAATAGTCATCTACACCCAAAAATTCTAGTTCCTGAGCGTCCGATAAACGGTATAAATCAAAGTGATAAATGGATCGGCCCGCAATGGTGTAGGGCTCTACCAGGGTGTAGGTCGGACTCTTAACTGCGCCGGTATGACCAAAGCCCTGCACAATACCTCGGCACAAGGTTGTCTTGCCAGCACCTAAATCACCGCATAAATAAAGCGTGGCAGCATCCTCAGCAATTGCGTTAGAAATACACCGACCAAACGCGATAGTTGCCTGCTCGTTAAGCATAATGTGCTCTAACTGTTGCGCGATCATATGTCCCCACTCACACCCGTCATATCAACCGATTCAGTAACAGTATTAACTGCGCAGTCAAATCACCCGCCACCATACCGCGACTGCCATGACTTGCAACCCATTGATCAGCTGCCGCTCCATGCAAGCACACGCCCAACTCGGCTGCCACATCAGTCGATAAACCCTGAGCTAACAAAGCACCAATCACACCACTCAATACATCGCCCGTACCTGCGGTAGCCAAAGCCTGATTACCATAACCGCACAAGCAAGTTCGATGCAGCGATGCCACGATAGTTCCCGGCCCCTTCAAGACGATGGTTTTTTGGTAGCGCTCTAATAAAGTAGCGGCCACGATGAAGCGATCCGTGAGCTGCTCAGGCAGCGGCATTGGTTCGGATGAATCTAACAAACGCCGCGCCTCCCCAACATGCGGTGTCAGAACCGCGTCAGCCACTGGCATTAGTGATGGGTAGCGAGCCACTAAGTTAAGCGCATCGGCATCGATCACAAGCGGTGTTTTATCATTTTTACAACGCTGTAACAGTTGCTGAGACCAAGCACTTTGACCCAGCCCAGGCCCTATGACCACAGCGCTCGCACGGTCAATTAATGCATCCAAATCAGCTGTTTTTTCAATGCCATGCGCCATCAGCTCAGGTTGCGCTGCAACAATAGCCGCCACGTGTTCAGGTCGCGTAGCCACACTAACCAAGCCTGCGCCGCAACGCAACGCATTACGCGCCGCCAAAAGTGGCGCGCCAGGCATACCATAATCACCGCCAACGACTAATAGATGCCCTGAACGATTTTTATAATGATTACCATGACGCGCAGGCAGCACTGCGGCAAGCTCATCCAACTTCGCCAGATAAACGATGGCAGCCGTATCGGCACTAGCACGATGCTCCACCTCTAATGCCGTAAAAATCAACTCGCCGACGTGACAAGCCGCATCGCTGGTTAGCAAGCCTCGCTTCAAACCAATAAAGCTCACAGTAAGCGCAGCCTCTATAGCCACACTGCCCAGCACGTTGCCAGTGTCACTGCACAGACCGGAAGGCAGATCAACGGAAATGATTGGTACAGACGCCGCGTTCATACGCGCAATAAGGTCAGCGCAATCAGCACGCAATTCGCCGGAGAGCCCCGTGCCCAGCAAAGCATCGACAATTAATTCGCTGCCCGAAAAATCAACCGAGTCTACCTCTGCCAGTGTAACCGGCTGAATGCCATCGGCAATCAAAGCCTGGCGGGCAGTCGCTGCATCACCGACTAGCGACTGACCCAACTCCAACACCGTAACGCCAATGCCTCGCTCATGCGCTAAACGGGCCAATAAATAGCCGTCACCGCCATTATTACCGCCACCACAGCACACCAACACAGTTTTACAGTTCGGCCAGCAACGCTGTAATTCAGCCAAAACCGCGGCGGCGGCTCGGCGCATTAACACAATACCTGGAGTTCCTGCAGCAATAGCTCTACGGTCTAACGCTCGAACCTGTGCAGCGGTGTACAACTCATCCGGTAAGGCTGCCACAGTCGCCGCTCGCTCAGCGCAGTGTCGACGCAATCGATTGCGCGGAGTATTGATGGTTGATATGTCCACTGTAATCCTCCGCTTTGAGGTCAATTGCCGATCATTTTAAACAGCGCCGCAGGCCAACTTGCATTACATGTTGCGTCACTTAGGCAGGTGCTGACTGAATTTTTCACACTGCGTAGGCTATTGGTGCAAGTAGTTACAAAAAGTGCCTGGTATAACGCTATTATACGAGCCATGCTCGACTCAACTCACTGTTTATTTGTGTGAAAGAAATGCCAATCTATCGACCCACAACACCTTATGCCAATGTCTGATCAAGCCGACAGCATGAGCGAGCTTGCCGAACTGATAAAGCACTGGGGCAAAGAACTGGGCTTTCAACAAGTTGGTATATGCCGCCCATCACCAGAGCGGCATGCCGAGTATTATCAACAGTGGTTGGATAATGGCTACCATGGCGAAATGGATTACATGCGCAGCCGAGCTGCACTACGACTGGATCCGCTAGAGCTTCACCCGAAAACTCGCAGCGTTATTGCGGTACGCATGGACTACTTGCCGCCCGACGTCGACACAGTAAAAATTCTTGACCACCCCACCCGCGCCTATATCTCTCGCTATGCGCTTGGCCGTGACTACCATAAAACGCTGCGCAAACGCCTAGCGTTGCTAGCGGACAAAATTAGGGCTCACGCCGGGCCTGCAAGTCAAAGGCCATTTGTCGATAGCGCCCCCGTGTTGGAGCGCGCTTGCGCCGAGCGCGCAGGCCTAGGCTGGATTGGCAAAAACACTATGCTAATTAACCCTAAAGCCGGCTCTTGGTTTTTTCTTGGCGAGCTATTTACCGAACTAGAGCTACCTGTCGATCAGCCCCACACCGAAAAACATTGCGGCAGCTGCAAAGCCTGCCTAGACATTTGCCCCACACAAGCATTTGCGGGACCCTTTGAGTTGGATGCACGCAAATGTATTTCGTATCTAACCATCGAATTAAATGGCGCCATCCCTGAACAATTTCGCAAAGCAATAGGTAATCGAGTATTTGGCTGCGATGACTGCCAACTGATTTGCCCATGGAATAAATTCGCCAAACCCACCGACGAACAAGATTTCAAGCCTCGTCATGGACTCGACAGTGCTGAGCTCGCCGATCTATTTATGTGGGATGAGGCAACATTTTCTCGGAACACTCAAGGCTCACCCATTAAGCGGATAGGCTACGAGCGGTGGCTGCGTAATTTAGCTATTGGGCTGGGCAACGGCCAGCGCTGCGAGACAACAACGAAAGCCTTGCAGGCGCGGTTGCATTTTTCGCCGCTAGTGCATGAACATGTGCAGTGGGCGCTAAAACAATTAAGCGCATAAATAAAAAGCCTATGCCGATGCCGATGCCGATGCCGATGCCGATGCCAATAATAATGGCCGATCAGCGCCATGTTGTAGTGCCGCACCGCAGGCATAAGCGTCTGCACTGGCGCGATAATCGCCTTGAGCCGAGTACACACTTGCAAGCTCGGCATAGGTTACAGCCTGCTTTTGCAAGGCAAGACTTTGCAACAGGTATTCCTGCGCCTGATCTAACCTATCTAAACGCTTACAAATACGCGCCAATGCTATTAACAAGACTGGATCGTTGGCCTGTGTTATCAGTAATTTTTTAGCATAAGCTAACTGCTTGTTTGGCTTTTCAGCCAGAGCGCGCCCATAAATTTCAATAAGACTAGAGTCATAATCGCGATGCAACTGATGGCGCAATAGCGACTCAGCTTCGACCAAGTATTCCAGCTTGATGAGTTGGCCTGCATAATCAGCAACAATGACCGCACGTTTTTTCAATGCCGAAGGCAGCTGTTTCCAACCGCTAGTTAAGCCTTCATAACCGCCTTTATTACAGGCTGACGCAAGCAACTCATGGCAAGCTAAGCGCTCGAGATCGGCGACTTCAGCATCGTTAAACACCTTGCCATGCGCCTGATAGATACTTGGCAAAAGAGCGATTAAGCTGGACCAATCGTTAAGCTCGCTATAAACACGCGCGAGCAATTTAAGAACAACGGAGTGATTGCTAGCGCGCTTTTTTACACGCAATAGAGTAGCCAAGGCCTGCTCATATTGACGGCTCTGTATTTGCAATTCGGCTTGAGTGAGGCCAATCGCCACATCCGCGCCTTGAGTTGAAAGTTCGGCTTGCTTTAAAAAATGATCGACCGCTTTAGTATCACCTAACGCCGAGCTGGCTCTTGCCGCAAAGAGGTAATTGATCAAGGGGGTAGAGGAATCGTCGGCTGCTTTAGCCAGCGAACGACGGGAAAAATCCCAACGCCCCTCAACAAAAGCGATTAGTCCTTGCGTGGTTCGGCTGAGCCCTTTTTGCTGCCGCTGCCGCATCGCCCAACCCACTACACTGCGCCGAGTATCTAACAACAACCGCAGTATGCCTATGGTGAGGTAAAAGAAAACACACAGTGTGAGCACCAGCAACAAACCCACCAAAAACGGCATCTCGACGGTATAACCTGCCAGTGCGACCAGCACATAACCATCACCATTTTCAAGTAAAGTAAAGCTCGCCACCATAGCGAGCAACGTCACGACAAAAACAACAAAGAGACTTCTCATGGTGCTTCGCCTGAGCCTTGATTAAGTCGATCCTGCTCGGCAATAAAGGCGTTAATTGCCGTTAATGAATCACTCACATCAGGATAATCGGCGGTTACTGATAGGGCAGCTAATGCAGTCAGTTCAGAGGCCATTTGTTGATTGGCCGCTTGCTCTAACGGAAAATAAGTTTCGAGCAGGCCCACAGCCTCAATTAGGCTTTCTCGATAAGGTATCGCGCGTCCGTCAAGTAAAGCAAGCTGCGCCTGGTTAATAAGAAGGCGTAAGTTGTTGCGTAAATAGTATTGTTGTTCGGGTGGCAGTAGCGGTTTAATATCTGAGCCACGTTGCTGAATCACAACCAAACTTTTCATTTCAGCCCATGTTGATTGAGCGATCTCCCGCAGCCGCGCAATCCAAGACTCCGTCAGGCTTACTGGCACGGCAGGCTCGCTTGCACCAGGGAAAACATGGGTAGTTGATGCCGGCTGCGCAGTGAATTCTGGAACTCGCAGCAGTAGCAGTTTATCAATCTGTCGAGCCTGCGCTGCTAATTTTAAAAATACACCGTCGAGATCAAGCGCACCCACCATAGCAATCGCTGCAGTATCATTAGCGATAGCTTCGCGTAGAGTGAACAGCTGGGGATTACCAAGCTCCAGTACTATCTGATCGGCAGCTTGCAAAAGATTCAATGCCGTTTGAGCATCTTTAGAAATGAGGATGCGCTGGTTAGCCAAACGTAATAAATATTCAACTTCGGCAAGCCGCCAGTCATCGGTGGTTGTGGCCGTTAATGATAATAATCGGCGTGTATGCCCATCAAGAACGGCATTAGCGTCATTCAAAGCCTGCTGTAGTTTAGTCTCGGCTTGAGTGCGGGCATTACGCTCGGCAGCAACACTATTTTTTGCGTCATCTAACGCCCGTTGAAATGTCTGAATGTGCTCATAATTAGTCTCAGCCATTACGCTCAAAGAGCGATCGCGCTCTTGCTGGTGCATCAACATCCAACCAAGATAAGCTGAGCAACTGACTGCAGCCAAAGCAAAAATTAACGCCAGGCTCGCCAGCATGCGACCAGCGCCGGTCTTACTAGCGCTAGAACTAACATCTTTAGTCTGCCGCGAACTATTATCATCGCTGTTAAGCGACTCACTCTTCACAACTGTCTCACGCTCATTGGCAATATTGGCTTCTGCATCCTCAACACCAGCACCGCGCTCGCCTTGAATGGGCGCAGGTTCTTGGCTGGAAGACTGGTCATCTTTGCTATTAGTCATAAGTTAGGCGCATTCAGGTTGAGTTTATTCCATCCCATGGGGCCAGCATAAAGCCGCATCGTTGCGCTAGGCCTATAAGCATAAGCATTGCGGCACTCATTACGGCACGTCGGCCACTCACAGTTTACAACGTCTTGTATACTACAACGACCTGAGCGCATGTAAAAATGCATCTTGCGAAGCATTTCCAGCAACGTGGACGCTACGCAAACCCACTTGGCGCGCTTGCTCAGCGACACGCTCCGTCGGCACAATGGCCAGCACATCTTGTATCGCCGTCTGGCACTGACTTTGCTGAGCATACCAACAAAAATTAGTAACCGTTTCAGCACTGGCGAACAACATAACCCGTTCGACCTCAGTCAGCGCCGTCCCAATGTGCCGCTCGGGGTTAAGCGTGCGTGACGGAGATGCGGTTGGCAGACTTAAAAACTGATCGATTATTGTGCGGAATTGAGCCTTACTGTAGCTAGGCCGCACTCGACGATAAGTTTCAATACGGGTCACTTTAGCGGCACGAGCCACGAGAGCATGCTCGATG
The DNA here is from genome assembly GCA_943788835.1 of uncultured Pseudomonadales bacterium. Taxonomy (GTDB): domain Bacteria; phylum Pseudomonadota; class Gammaproteobacteria; order Pseudomonadales; family UBA7434; genus UBA7434. The sequence goes on from CALSRU010000001.1 coordinate 28,930, forward strand.
AATTGTCGGCCATCGATACCGCAAAACAAGTAGATATGGCGTCCAGCTAACGACATGCCCTCTAATCGCTCCAGCAAAGCCTCGCTATCGTGGGGCGGCGACCCATCGCCTGAAGTCGGAGCAGACGCATCAAGTAATGGCCAACCCTGGTCTGCAATCGCGGCGGTAGTCGCTGGACCAATCGCTATGCACTTGAGCTGATTCGGCCACGGTATGCTCGCATCGGCCAACACCGATGCGGCACAACTCACCGCATTAGTGCTGACAAAAATGGCTAGGTCAATATGATTCAAATCATGCAGCAGTGAAACCAACGGTCTCAACTTATGAGGCTCTGATTGACAAGCAATCTCCAACATAGGTAACTGAACCGCTGCCCAGCCGTCGCCCTCAATTGCTCTGACTAATGGCTCTGCCTGAAGGCTCGGGCGTGTCACCAAGACACGCCGCGCTCTGGCCAACGAAAGGCTCACTCGCGAGCCTCTGCCAGCAGCTCGCTGGCACCCGCCGCCACGAGCTGTTCGGCCACCGATACACCCAGCGCATCGGCCAGCCTTATCTGATCTGACAAGTTGTCGCCACCAACATTGAGACCAGTTTTGCCACTTGCAGTTAGTAAGCGCTTGCCATCAACCGAACCCACTCGACCCTCAAGAGTCAAATGAGAAGCCGATAGTTGTGCAAATGCCGCTATGGGAACTTGGCAGCCACCTTGCAAATGACGGTTAAGTGCCCGCTCAGCAAGCACGCAAAGCGTGGTCGAACGGTCTTGCAGGCAAGCAAACTTTGCCTGCGTAGCCAGGTCATTGCTGCGATATTCGATTGATAAGGCACCTTGAGCCACCGCTGGCAACATCAACTCCACCGGAAACAATCCACTGATGCGAGAAGCAAATCCCAGCCGCTGTAAGCCTGCAGCAGCCAATACAATGGCGTCATACTGCCCGCCATCAAGCTTGGCCAGCCGAGTGTTGACGTTGCCACGCAAGTCGCGACAATCAAGGTCTGGCCGAGCATGCTTCAGCTGACTTAGGCGCCGTAAACTAGAGGTTCCTACAATCGCCCCAGGAGGCAGCTGATCAATACAGGATCCTTGCATGGACAGGGCGCCGCTAGGCGGCGTTGAATCTGAACTTGGCAAAACCAATGCATCACGAGGCTCAGCCCTGGGTCCACAAATAAATAACTCCAAGCCATCAGGAAGCAATGCCGGCATATCTTTAGTTGAGTGAACCGCAATATCAGCTCGTCCATCGAGCAAGGCCACTTCCAACTCTTTAACAAACAAACCTTTGCCGCCCACCTTGGCTAGCGGTGAATCAAGGATTTGATCGCCCTTCGTCGTCATGCCTAGCAGCTCGACCTGCAAATTGGGCCAACGCTCAATTAAACGTTCGCGCACAAATTCAGCCTGCCACATCGCTAATGGACTTTCGCGGGTGGCGATGGTTAACGGGTTGCGGGTAGGCTCAGTCACTATTGGATCATTCCTGTAAGCTAGGCACCGATGAGTTTATCCAGCTACGGTAGCGCTTGCTGGTAAAAGCCGCATCATAGAATAAGCTTGTCTAAAAGTCGTGATTCGATCGGAAAAACTTGCCAAGTACCCATCCGTTAGATCCATCATCGAGTAGGCCCCGCAGCGCATGCAACGAATGATTGTTGATACTTGCATTGATTGACCGCCCTGCACTGCAACACCGGACCTCATTTAGCACGCAAGACCCGTCTAATTTCAGCGACATGGCGCCGCGATACCAACGGCATGATTTCAACGCCAGACAGTCGAACCTGCCATTGCAGCGATGTTTTTGACAGCCTACCAGTGGCCAACACGGCAGTGCCAGTGCGAGGCTCCACCACCTTCTCCAAACCAATTAAATGGGGGATAGCCACTAGAGCATTGCGATGCACCCGTACAAAATAATCGGCGTACTCAGTCTCTAGGCTACGCAAGCTTTGATCAAGAATAATTTCTCGGCCTTCTATATAGGCGCTGACATATTTACTATCGGCCATCAATACACGAATATCCGTTAGCTTGATCCGCTCTTCACCGCGTGATGTTTTAACTGTCAAAAAAGCATCGGCTAAGTTGCGCGGCGCGGCGGCGTCCAATGCCAACGCAGTATCATGTAAAGTGGCAAACTGCACGCGATTGACGACACCTGCCCTGGCCAAAGCGCGCACCAAATGATCTTGCTTGATAGGCTTGAGCAAGTAATCAATGGCATTGGCTTCAAATGCTGATAGCGCATGTTCATCATAAGCTGTACAGAAAATTACCGCCGGAGGTCGTTCGAGCGAAGTCAGCGCGCGCGCAGCCTGCAAACCATCAATACCCGGCATCCGGATATCCATTAAGACAATATCCGGCCGATGTTCTTCACAAGCTTGTAATGCTTGGTCGCCATTGCCAGCCACCGCAATCACGGTATACCCGGCTAGATCTTCAACCATAGCTTGCAGGCGCAAGCGAGCCGGAGGCTCATCATCGACCACTAGCACCCGAGCAAGTTGTGCGCGCGACTTAACCATTACCAGTCAGCCGGGCCGTGTGATTGGCCTCAGCAGGGCCTAGTGTTGTTGCCATAGTCACCACAATTAATCAGCGTGTAAGGGAATCGATAGCGTGGCAATGAATTCATGCTCGCTTTGGGTTAGATCAAGGCTCGACATATTGCGCCCAGAAGCCGAATCGCGGAACAAGCTCGCTAGGCGTGCGCGAATATTATCTAGCGCCACGCCATTGTGTTGGGCATCCTGCCGGCTCGACTCACTATTTTTATGCATGCCAACCAGCTCATGCGGAACACGTGGGTTCGTAACGGTAAACAAAACCACGTCGTTATTTCTGTGCGCTGCCACTCGCACTACCCCACCTTCCGGCAGTTTCTCAATACCATGATAAATGGCGTTTTCAAGCAGCGGCTGTAGTACCAATGGTGGCAACATCAGTTCACTCGGGACATCGGCAACCTCCCAGCGCAGTTGCAAACGCTCGCCCATACGCAATTGCTCGATACGCGCATAGGCCTGGCAAATCTCTAGCTCTTGCTGCCAATCGCCCAGCAACTGGCGACTCGACAAAGTAGCCCGCATGAGTGCCGCTAAATCCTCAACCGCCTTCTCGGCCTGGGTTGGCGCAAAACGAATTAAGCTGGCGATCGTGTTCATGCTGTTAAACAAAAAGTGGGGACGTATCCTTGCGTGCAAGGCATCCAACTTGGCGCTATTGGTAGCGCTTTGCTCCAGCAACCATTGCTGCTGAATATACAAATAGCGCAGGGCAATAGCAGCAATCACAGCAATAATCAGCACATCGCGGAATAACCATTGGGCGGACCATCCGTCCCAGCTAAGCCCATAATAAACCCACTGCGCCAGCCCATTTGTGGTCATCACAACCAACAAAATAATCGCAAAGCTAGCTAAAATTGCGTGGGGCATTGCCAGACGATTAATCAAATAGCGCAAGTTGCATAACCCGGCAAGCGACAACATGCCTATCCACTGCGCGTATGGTGATAATAGCGATAGCAACTCCCAATCGAACTGCGCCATTGTGCCGAGGCTCAGCACATAAATGATAACCAATAGCTGAGTAACCGCCAGTATCGATAACACGACAGGCAGCCGGCACAAATCGGGTATCAGTGGGTGGGGCTGTTCGATTGGCAAGCTCATAATGTAGTGAGGATACTATTAAAACCTTGAGTATATGGAAAAAACTGACCGCTATGCTCAGCAAGTATTGATAATGACCACTGCGCGCTCGATGAAAAATTAGGCCCGGTACCGGTAAATTGATCCACCACCTCGGTCCAGCCGCTTTAGTATCTTTAAAGATGACTGATTTAAGTGTAGCGATAATACGAAATGGCGGTAATCTGTTGGGCGACGATACCATCGCCGTAGTTCACACATTTTCAATCAGATATACTAATGGCCGAAAAATAGCCGTAACTCACCTATTGGATACCTACTCAAGCACCTCATGAATAAAAAAAACGACCCGCCAACATCCTCGTCCGCGCCAGCCAATAGCTCACTATGGGGTGGCCGCTTTCAAGAACCCACCGATGCATTTGTCGAACGTTTTAATGCCTCTGTGAGTTTCGACCAGCGACTCTATCCGCAAGATATTAATGGCTCTATTGCGCATGCTGAAATGCTCGCCGCGACAAACGTTTTAACAGATGAAGAGGCTTTGCAAATTACCACAGGGCTGCTTGCCATTAAAGCTGACATAGAAACTGGCGATTTCATTTGGCTGCAAGCACGCGAAGATGTCCATATGAACATAGAGGCAGCCCTGACGGAAAAAATTGGCGATGTTGGCAAAAAACTGCACACAGGGCGCAGCCGTAACGATCAGGTGGCAACCGATATCAGGCTCTACATGCGTGATGCAATTGATGCAATTAACGTGAAATTACATAGGCTCCAAGCCGGTATTATCGAACTTGCCAAAAATGAAGCTGCTACCATCATGCCTGGATTCACACACTTACAAATTGCCCAACCGGTTACTTTTGGACACCACCTACTGGCCTGGAATGAAATGCTTGAGCGTGACTATACCCGTCTATGCGATTGCCGAGCGCGACTCAACGTTTGTCCTTTAGGCGCAGCGGCTCTAGCGGGCACAACATTTCCTATCGACCGAGAGCTTACTGCCAAAAAACTTGGCTTTAATTGCCCATCGAATAATTCGTTAGATTCCGTCAGCGACCGTGACTTTGCCATTGAATTTAGCGCATGCGCCAGCATTATCATGATGCATCTTTCACGCTTTGCCGAAGAAATGATACTGTGGACTTCAAGTCAGTTTGACTTTATTGAGTTGCCCGATCGCTTTTGCACAGGCTCATCGATCATGCCGCAAAAGAAAAACCCCGATGTGCCAGAGCTCGTGCGCGGTAAAACGGGACGTGTCTATGGCCACTTAATGGGGCTGCTAACACTAATGAAATCGCAGCCACTGGCCTACAACAAAGATAATCAAGAAGATAAAGAGCCTTTATTTGATTCAGTCGACACCCTGCTCGACTGCCTGCAGGCCTACGCAGATATGGTTCCAGCCATTTTAGCCAAGCGCGACAATATGCGTGCAGCAGCAGCGAAAGGTTTTGCCACAGCAACTGATTTGGCTGATTACTTAGTGCGCAAAGGCGTCGCTTTTCGCGATTCTCATGCCATTGTAGGGCAAGCGGTGGCGCAGTGCGTAGCACGTGACATCGACCTGCCTGAGCTCAGCCTCCATGAGCTGCAAACGCTGTGCCCCGCTATCGAAGATGATGTTTTCGGCGTGCTTACGCTTGACGGATCGGTAGCTGCTCGCGATCATCATGGCGGCACAGCACCCAAGCGCGTACTTGAGGCGGCCAACAAAGCTCACCAAAATCTGTCGGCCCGATAAAACAACCGGTATCTGCGCAGCCATCTAAATGCGCTCGTATGAACCAGACGGGCTGGCTGCATCCAGCCCACTCTTAGGCACCTTTATTTGGCAAAATTATAGCTCTCCGAGCAAGCGATAAGAGGCGTCGCTGACTATACTCAAGGAATGCCGCTTACCCCCACCCATCCAGATTCTGCCGCTGATTCGCAACGAGGCCATTTGCCCGTTGACGAGCAGGACATTCAGGTGGGCCTCGACCGAATTAATCTCACCGAACTGCGCACTCGCTTTCTAAGCATCAATGACACTCGATCAGAGCGCTTGCGCGAGGGGCTGCTGCCCACTCAAGGTATATTTTTAGATTTATTACCACTGCTTTTTCATATCAATAATCCAGCGCTGCCAGGATATTATTCATCGGCGACACCAGCAGGCATTCGCAACTTTAAAGTGGCACGAGAGCACATCAAAGCCGCACGCAGCTTGGCAAAATCGTTTTCTCTTCAACGAGACCCCCATGCCGAAGCAGCAATTAGCGCTATCTACCTTATGGGCAGCTGCGGCAGCCTGGCACACAATAATCGAAGCGATCTAGACATTTGGGTCTGCCCAACTACAGAGCTCGAAGGGGCGGCATTAAATGCGTTGACAAAAAAATGCGACTCTATTACTGCCTGGGCTGCCACGCTATGCCTGGAAGTTCATTTTTTTGTCATGCATGATGAAGCGTTTCGTCAGCAACGCCGCGCAGCAATGGATAAAGAGGACTGTGGTCGCACCCAGCATTTTTTATTGCTCGACGAATTTTATCGCACAGCCATGCTAGTAGCCGGCTCAACGCCTTTATGGTGGTTTGTGCCTCAGTCATTTGATGCTGAATACAACACCTATACCAACACCCTATTAAAAAAACGCTATGTTGATGAGTTAGCTAATATCGATTTTGGCTCTGCCAATAATATTCCCTTTAACGAATATATCAGTGCGGGTATATGGCAGCTATACAAAGGCATTGAATCGCCCTATAAAGCACTCTTAAAACTTTTACTCATCGAAACCTATGCTGCAAAATCTTCCGATGAGTATTTAAGTGGTGCGTTTAAGCGGCGTGTTTACGAAGGCGGCTATACCATCGACGAACTCGACCCCTATCTGCAAGTGTATAGAAGAGTCGAAAACTATTTACTACAAAACAACGAGACAGCCCGCCTTGAACTAGCACGAAGGTGCCTGTATTTTAAAGTAGGCATCAAATTAAGCTGCGCACCGGATGAAACCACACCGATAGGTGAGTTAGGTAAAAGTTTAAACCAACCTAAATACTGGCGACGCAATTTAATGCATAAGCTCGTGGCCGAATGGGGCTGGCGTCGACCGCAACTGCTGAAGCTTGATCAGCGCGAGAGCTGGCCTTTCAATGAAGTAAGAACGGAGCAACAACTACTCGTTAAAGAATTAATCGGTAGTTATAGGCTCTTAACTAACTTAGTTAAACAACAACGCCTTACTGATGTAGAAAAACCAGCAGTAATGTCGAATCAAGATTCGCTCGATCTTAATATTTTAGGTCGGCAGCTTTATGCAATGTTTGAGCAAAAGCCACACAAGGTGCCGCGTATTACTTCTGCGGTAACCGACTCAACTGCACAAGAGCTAATTTACTTAAAGCAAGAAGCCAACCCCGACGGCAAACCGATTTGGGTGGCAGAAACTATTGGTATACACCAAGAGAGTATTCGCGAAGTCATCAAAAAATCTGAAAGCCCTGCCGAAATCCTCGTCTGGTGCATTACCAACGGGCTAGCCACTAACTCCACTCGGTTTAAAATTGATGCCGGCGAACACGATCTGACGGAGTATGAGGTGCGCCAACTCACCACTTCATTAATCAATCAACTGCCCGTACGCAAATCGACGCTACCTGACCTGCAGTCAAAAACTGACTTCGCCAAGCCTGCGCGCATCACAAAAAATATTTTTATTGCTAACTGTGGCATCGACCCACTCAAAAGCCAAAAAAATCAAGGCGCAGTGCGCATTAGCAATAAAGCTGACCCATTAGCTTATAGTGGTATTGAAGAGAATTTAATTGAAAGCATCACGCTGATTACAGTTAATAGCTGGCAAGAGACTTTTTGCTATCACTTTACTGGTGCCGAGACACTCAACGAATGTCTGGTACATTTTTTCGCGATGGACGAGCGCACCAAAGCATTGCCACAGCCAGCAACGGCTCCCGCTAATCATGGTGCCAATAATGCGCCGAGTCGGAGTGTCCTTTGCGCGTGCTCAAGTCAGCCGAGGCCCATTGCGAGCAGATTGAGTGATCTGCTCGACAGCATAGAGGCCTGTTATTTCGAAAATGCGAACGAAGCTGCGCCTAACCTAGAAAACGAAACGCGAAGCGAACGAGGCTATATATTTCAATCGGCCAAAGGCTACCATATTTTTTCTTGGCAACACCAACGCCCGCTCATTAGCTTGATGGAGTCTGAAAACCAGCTACTTGAGCATTTGAGTCAACCCAATGAAACTAGTTCAGTAACCATTGATAGCTATGCACTTCAAAGTCACCCCTTAAGTACCGTCTGCCGACTGTTAGAAGTGGGCAAGCGCGACAGCTTTCAATCGGGGCAGCCCAATCGTATCCGGGTTTTTTATGAGGCAGATAATGGATATGCAAATACCTACTTAACTGATCAAAACAATGCATTATGTTTTGCACGCATTCCTTATGAAAGTACTCGAGCCCTCATTTTGCCGCTGCGACAATTTATTGAAAGTAGCTCTTTAAGGCATGCTGCAAGCGCCTCAATTGACGCCAACAGCATGACGGCAGGCCACGACATTCCCGATATCGAGTTTTACGTACTACAAAAAAGTGGTTCAAGCCACACCGCCGTGCAAGTCCCTACCGAGTCGAACATCAGTGCTCGCTACGTCCCTATTAAGGCGGTAGGTGAGCTAAACGCGGCCGGAGATATTGACTGGATCATTCACTGTAATGATGAATTATTTGAACAGTCAGTACTGGGTGAGCAGCTGTTTCCCGAGGTTGCCGCAGCTATCAAGCGATTTCGCACATCTGATCATTCGGGCTATCGTTGCTACATCAATGACATTGAGGTTGAGCAAACCAATAATAGTGCTATGACTTTAGCACACGACTTCTATTATAAAAATCAGCTAGAAGAGGCCCTCAACCTGGCCTTTACGCAACTGCACTCATAAGACAAAATACCAGCCATGTAACGTGCTTTTTCCTAGGGCTTACCTGCTCCACTCGCTATAATTGACCCAAGAGTGGTTGGCTCAAGCAATATAGGCAACTTGCCAATGGTCACAGCAACACGATCCCATTATTCTCGCCGACCATCAGCTCGATTATTCACTGCAGGTGACTATGTCAAATCCTATGCATGACCGTATGACCTCTACAATTCGAATACTTACAGAGCGTCGCAATGTGAGTCTGAGTAAAGTTATCGCTGCCGGCCTATTCCTAATACTGCCAATGATTCAAGGCTGTGGGCAAACAGGCGCGCTGTACCTGCCCGCACCGCCAGAAGGAAGCAACGCGAACAAAAGCAACGCTGCAGCAAAATCAGTGAACAACAGCAACAACGTCAATAGAAGCGACAAAACGTAATCATGACCGAACCACACTACCAAAACAATCAATTGATGATTGAAGACGTTTCACTCAGCCAGCTAGCAAAAGAAGTGGGCACGCCGTGTTATGTCTATTCACGCAGCGAGCTTGAACGTAACTACTTGGCCTATCGTGAGGCGCTCGATGCCTTTGACTCAGAGCGACACAAAGTTTGCTTTGCGGTCAAAGCTAATTCTAATATTGGGGTTTTAAGTGTGCTGGCTAAACTGGGCAGTGGCTTTGACATTGTGTCGATTGGTGAATTAGAACGGGTACTACTTGCTGGTGGCAACCCCAGCCAGATCGTTTTTTCCGGAGTGGCCAAGCTCCGTAACGAAATTGAACGTGCGCTAGATGTAGGGATTCACTGCTTTAACGTCGAATCAGAAACAGAGCTGCAACGAATTGCCAGTATCGCTCAAGAAAAAAATTGCATTGCGCCTATTTCAATCCGCGTCAATCCCGATGTTGATGCCGAAACACACCCGTATATTTCAACCGGTCTTAAAGAAAACAAATTTGGCATCAATATTGACCAAGCCCTAGGCATTTATTTGCACGCTCAGCAATATAGCAGCTTACGCATCATAGGCATTGACTGTCATATAGGCTCACAGCTGACGACGACGGCGCCATTTATTCATGCCTTAGAGCGCGTATTGGCGCTGGTGGATAAGCTCGACGCCAACGGCATCACACTCGAGCACATCGACGTCGGCGGTGGACTCGGCGTGACCTATCAGCAAGAGCAACCACCTGCGCCTGGAGACTATGTAAAGCAACTCATGCAAGTGCTTGGTGACCGCCCACAAACGTTGTTGATGGAGCCGGGACGATCAATTGCAGCTAATGCAGGCGTTTTACTCACTCGCGTCGACACGATCAAGACGAGTGACGATCGACACTTTGCCATTGTTGATGCCGCTATGAACGATATGATACGCCCAGCTTTATATAGTGCCTGGATGGATATTGTCCCCTTGCGAGCTAATAGCTCTGCGCAGTCTTATGAGTATGATATTGTGGGGCCCGTTTGTGAAACCGGCGATTTTCTGGGTAAACAGCGCACATTAGCTATTGCCGAGGGGGACCTGCTCTCGGTTAACTCAGCTGGCGCCTACGGATTCGTCATGTCTTCTAACTATAATTCTCGTGTACGCGCAGCGGAAGTTATGGTTCATGGTGCTAGCTATCAAATTATTCGCCAACGAGAAACACTCGAAGATTTAGTCAAAGGAGAAAGCATCGTAAGCTAGATATACACGTTGAGGCGCTGTAGTTAGGCCAACCACATTCAAAAAATATCTTCTTATAAATCATCATGCAACTTCGCTTTACTAAAATGCACGGCTTAGGCAATGATTTTGTTGTTGTTGATTCGCTATCGCAAGATATTAACCTGTCGAGCGATCTCGTTAGTTTTCTTGCTGATCGTCACCGCGGTATAGGCTGTGACCAAGTGTTACTGATTGAGCCACCCACACAACCAGACATCGATTTTAATTATCGTATTTTTAATGCTGACGGAAGTGAAGTTGAGCAGTGCGGCAATGGCGCGCGATGCTTAGGAAAATATGTCGCCGATAAACGCCTAACTGGCAAACGCAATATCCGTGTAGCCACAATAAATAGCTGCATGCACGTAGAGATCCTAGACGGAAATTTAGTACGAGTAGACATGGGGCTACCAACTTTCGACCCCATACAGATCCCGTTTAAAGCTGCACAACAAAGCGACTGCTATACAATAGAGCACCCACTGGGTTCCAATGAATTTGGCGTTATCTCAATGGGCAACCCGCATGCGGTTTTGATCGTAGACGATATTCAAGCCGCGCCGGTTGCCCAGCTAGGCCCACTTATCGAGCAACACGCGCAATTTCCTGCACGAGTCAATGTGGGATTTATGGAAATCGTATCCGATGCCTCTATCAAGTTGCGCGTATTCGAGCGTGGCGTTGGCGAAACACTGGCCTGTGGCACTGGGGCATGCGCCGCAGTCGTCGTTGGACAATTACAGGGCTTGCTAGACAAAGAAGTAACCGTACAACTCGCTGGCGGCGAACTCAATATTCAATGCCTGGACAAAGACTCGCCTGTTTTGATGACCGGCGAGGCAATTAAAGTATTCGACGGAAAAATAAAACTATGACTTCGGTAACCGCGCCACCACGCCCAAGCTCCCAAGTGAACCTCAATTCAAATGAAACCTCTAATGACATTAATGAACAGCAAGTAGTTAATTTTCTCAAGAATACGCCTGAATTTTTTCGGCAAAATCCAGAAATTCTCGCCAATATGTCTCTACCCCATGGCAGTGGCAACGCTGTGTCACTGGTCGAGCGACAGGTGGCAATATTGCGCGAGAGAAGCATGCAAGCTCGGCACAAGATGAGCGAGTTGGTTGATAACGCTAAAGATAATGATGACTTATTTAATAAGACTCAGGCGCTCGTGGTTGACCTGCTAAAAACTTCTACTATCGATGAATTATTCGAAATCACGTACACGCATTTTAGCGACTATTTTTCCGTCGAAAAAACAAGCATTCTTATCATTACTCCAAATGTAGAAGCGCTAACGGGTGAAATCTCACAACCGTTTTTACGCAGTGCAACAGATGCCCAAGAAAAAATTCCAAGTGTGCTCTCCGCAGATGCTACGCTATGTGGTGTTTTGCGCGACACCGAATCTGAGTTTCTTTTTTCTTCATCAAACGAGATTGGCTCCGCCGCAGTAGCCACACGTGAAATCAGCACCGATGCACCCAGTACATTAATACTCTCAGTCGCTCACAAAAATACTGATCATTACAACCAGCATACAGGCACAATCTTTATCGACTATATTGCACAATTTTTACAAATCAAAATCGATCAATTAATTAAAAACAAACGCTAATCCAAAGACTACCCAATATACAAAAAAGTAGCTCGGCGTAGCTGATCCTCGGCAATTCAATCATTTACTAGGCGCGTCAATAAGTATGCCCAAACTTGCCTTTGACACTGCAATTGACCAGTTCATTGACTATCTCAGCGTAGTTCGGCGCCTGTCTCCACATACTCAAGCAGCCTATCGACGTGACTTACAACAATTTTTTTCGTATTGCCAACAGTTAAAAATCAGTCATCCAAGCGCCTTGGATGAGTCTACTAAACCCATTGCCGTTGCAGACATTGATGCCGTGCTAGTACGCGGGTTTATCAACACGCTGCGCATGAAAGAGATGGCAACGGCTTCGGTACATCGCAAGCTATCCAGCATTCGATCTTTTTTTCAATACTACCTAGAATTCTGTGCCGGCAACTTAGAAAAAGTGGATCCAACACAAAGCATCACGGCGCCAAAGACTGCAAAAAAATTGCCGGTAGTACTCGACGTTGATCAAATCAGCCAGCTTTTAGACCAGACATCAGGCAACGACTTTTTAGCACTACGCGACAACGCAATAATGGAAGTGTTTTATTCCGCAGGCCTACGCCTTGCCGAGGTAGCCTCGCTAGATATAGGCAGTATAGATTTGCAGAGCAAGCAGGTAAAAGTGACCGGGAAGGGGAGCAAACAGCGGGTACTGCCTCTAGGCTCTAAAGCGCTGCAGGCTGTCATCCGTTGGCTACCGGCGCGCAATACTATTGCGCAACCAAATAATAATGCATTGTTTATTGGCCAACACGGTAAACGGCTTAGTCATCGATCGGTGCAACTGCGCTTAAAAAAAGCGGCGCAAACCCTCAACCACACTCAAAACTTGCATCCCCATATGTTGCGACACTCATTTGCTAGCCACATGCTCGAATCAAGCGGCGACTTGCGTGCCGTGCAGGAGCTTCTAGGACACGCTAATCTTTCAACTACACAAATATATACCCACCTCGATTTTCAACAGCTCGCAGAGGTCTATGATCAAGCCCACCCTAAGGCAGTGCGAAAATCCAAACCGTCTAAAGCTCAAGCAACGCCTCAACGATTAGTAAAGCTAACGCCTGCTGAACCCAACCCAACATAAATTAATCACCACAACCATAAGCTTGCCATGCCAACAAATCAGACACCTGAACCTATTAAAATAATTACTTTTGACCTAGATGATACGCTATGGCCGATTCGGCCTGTTATTGATCGTGCCGAAACGGAGACCTATCGCTGGCTTACAAAAAATGCGCCAAAAATAACCAATCAATTTAGCCACAGTGATATGTTTGCTTTTAAATTGGCGCTCATGCGAAAAGATTCATCATTACGCCATCGCATCAGCGACATGCGACGCAACGGTTATCGCGAGCTTGCTTTAGCCAGTGGCTACACACTCAGCGAAGCAAGCGAGCTAGCCACACAGGCATTTGAGACATTTATTGAGCTTCGCCAACAGGTAAACTGTTTTGCTGGGGTTGAAGAAATGCTGGAAGACCTGGCAAAAAATTATATGCTCGGAGCCCTGACAAATGGCAATGCCAACCTTAAGAAGATACCGATTGGGCGATATTTTGATTTTTCTATTTCAGCCGAATCACTCAATGCCAGCAAACCAGATCAAAAAATATTTAACGCTGCATTAGAGCAGGCAAGTTTTTTAAACGGATCCATGGTGCAATCAAACGAAGTAGTCCATGTAGGAGATGACCTCCACACCGACGTTGGAGGAGCAAAGCAAGCTGGATTTTATGCTGTATGGTTGCGGCCGGTGAAGCCTGACGAAATGAAAGATAATCTTGAGGATGACGGCGAAGAAACGACAACAGCTGCAACCATCACGCCGCATGCGACGATAGACAGCATTACTGCATTACCAGAAGCACTAAGCGGCATTCAATATAGCCATTAAAAACTTCTACTCATACAATATTGGTGCGCTTAGCCTTAACGCTACACGTTGATGAGCGAGCTGCGGTCTCTTTACTTATTAAATAGGCCGACTGCCGTAATTACTCTCAGGTTTTCTTGGTGGATCAGCCATAACATTAGGCTTCACATTGACGATAGCCCCACCCATTCGTAAAAATTTTTCAACTTCAGTTTCTAACTCTGTACGAACTCGCTCTCGACTTGCGACATTACGCGTCTCGGCAACTTCATCTTTCGAGCCAATAAAGGCAAGGTCTACACTAACCTTCTTTTGGTAATCAACTGGCTCAGATTTCGATTTATTAGTTCGAGCCTTGGATGATGGTTTAGCTCGATTAGATTTAGCAGTTGTCACTGATTTTTTTGTCTCAGAGAGTTCTGCCTTCTCAGATAATTTTTTAGGCGTAGTCGCTTTCGCGGCAACCTTGGTAACAGCAGATTTTTTCTTTATCGGCGTTTTAACAGCGACAGACTTAGTTTTCACCGATTTGCTTTTCAACGTTGTTTTAGCGGCCGGCTTTTTCTTGGCAGTCGCATTTTTAACGCGTGTGGCTGGGGACGGTGATGTGACAACGGCTTTTTTACTCACAACTATACTCACTATTTTGTCAGGAAAACGCTTAAAGAGAACGTGATTCGGCTAGGCTCACCAGCTCTTTCAAGTCACACAATGAGACTTTACCAAGAACATAATTTGAACGGCTGAGCGCTGCCTTTTTCGAAGTATGTATAGTTATAGCTAAATTCTGGAAAAGCGCCATCAAAGGAAAAGTAAAAAAAAAAATACTGCAGGCCTAGTTCACAAAAAAAATAAAAAGCACCAGATGTTGTGGGCTTGGGCATGAAAGAGCACAAGCAAATTTGAAAGTGCTGTAAAAAGACCGAAGTGCAAGGCAGAGTACGTGAGTACAACTTTTAAGCAAAAGGAAGGGACTGCTCCGACGATACCTGGTTGCCAAGAAACATACACAACTAGGCAAACAAAAGCACATGCCGAAGCAGGTTAGTCAATACACATGTGCTAATGGACTTGCAGCTATCTCGGACGAGAAAGCTGGATTAATTAAATCTTATGTTGCGCTCATTACACGACGCAAACAACAGATACAACTCGCAGAGTTAAACAGCTTCGTCGCCACGCTCGTCGGTACGAATGCGAATGATTTGCTCGAGATTAGTAATAAATATTTTGCCATCGCCAATCTTGCCAGTTTTAGCCGACGCGCTAACCGCCTCAATAACTTGGTCTACTAAATCATCACCTACGGCGATCTCTAATTTCACTTTAGGTAAGAAATCAACCACGTATTCGGCACCACGGTAGAGTTCGGTATGTCCTTTTTGACGACCAAAGCCTTTCACTTCAGTGACAGTTACACCCTGAACACCAACATTGGATAATGCTTGTCGAACGTCGTCAAGTTTAAACGGTTTAATGATGGCTGTTACGAGCTTCATGCAATTATTCCTCGTTTTCTATAATGGGGCAAAACTTTTTAAATAAGTTTTAATTGATTTAACTTAGCTCGACTGACGTCGAAGAAAGCACTAATGGCGCTGACGACCATAATTTGTAAAGGTACTGCTTTGCCCTAATGATAGCAAGCATTGTTTAGTGCGCTGCGCACAAATTCGGTGCAAAAAAAAGGGCGCCAGAGGCGCCCCAAAACGTTACATATTAATTAACTTTTAGAGCTTACAAACTCAGGATAAGCCTCCATACCGCATTCCGAGAGATCGACGCCGTCGTACTCTTCTTGTTCACCAACTCGGATGCCCATAATAGCCTTAATAGCCAACCATACAATCATACTTGTCACGAAGACCCAGATGAAGATTGCTAACAGTCCAACGATCTGACCGCCAAAGCTTGCGTCGCCAAATATGGCCACTGCCAGCACGCCCCAGATACCAACTGTACCGTGGACTGAAATGGCGCCAACCGGGTCGTCTATTTTGACTTTGTCCAAGAACACGATACTGAGTACAACTAAGAGTCCGCCAATCGCTCCTATGATGGTCGACATTAGAGCTGATTGAGACGCTGGATCCGCCGTGATCGCTACCAAACCCGCCAAAGCGCCGTTAAGTGCCATGGTCAAATCTGCCTTGCCAAACATCAAGCGAGCAAGAATCAACGCTGCAATTAACCCGCCAGAGGCAGCAGCATTCGTATTCATGAAGACGTTAGCCACTTCATTCGCAACTTCAATACCACCGAGCTTGAGCGTTGAGCCACCGTTAAAACCGAACCAGCCCATCCATAGGATAAATGTGCCCAGCGTAGCCAGTGGTAAGTTGGCACCCGGTATGGCCTGAGCGCTGCCATCCTTGCCATATTTACCTTTACGTGCGCCCAGTACAAGAACACCCGCTAATGCCGCTGCTGCACCTGCCATGTGAACAATGCCGGAGCCCGCATAATCGCTGTAATCAAGGGCACCTAAGAACGGCACATCTTTGCCACCCCAAGTCCAACCACCTTCGATAGGATAAATAAATCCAGTCATGACAACAGCGAATAGTAGGAATGCCCAGAGCTTCATTCGCTCGGCAACAGCGCCAGACACAATTGACATGGCGGTTGCAACGAATACAACTTGGAAAAAGAAGTCTGATGCACCGGAATAAACCGAATCACCGTCAAAACCGTTTTCAGCTGATGCCGCGAGTACCGCTGCCTTGTCGATGCTACCGGTCGTGTCAACACCCGATAAGAAGAAGCCACCGTCATACATAAACTGATAACCGCAAACCATATACATGGTACTAGCGATCGCGAAAAGTGAAATATTTTTGGTAAGAATTTCGGTCGTATTCTTCGAGCGAACCAAACCGGCTTCAAGCATGGCAAAGCCCGCTGCCATCCACATTACTAACGCACCACAAATCAAAAAGTAGAAAGTGTCTAGTGCGTATTGGAGTTCAAAAATTTGATTTTCCATTACTGTATACCTCAATGTTCTAATAAATTAACCGGCCACCAATAGTTTTGGTATGCTCGGACCTATAGCGCTTCGTCGCCGGTCTCACCTGTTCTGATCCGAACGGTTTGCTCAATATTGGTTACGAAGATTTTTCCGTCGCCAATCTTGCCGGTGTTTGCAACCTTGGCGATAGCTTCAATTGCGCTGTCGGCAATATCATCAGCCACACCGGCTTCGACCTTTACCTTCGGCAGAAAATCGACCACATACTCTGCTCCGCGATAGAGTTCGGTATGTCCTTTTTGTCGCCCGAAGCCTTTTACTTCGGTTACTGTAACGCCCTGCACTCCAATATCGGAAAGTGCCTGACGAACGTCGTCTAACTTAAATGGTTTAACAATTGCTGTTATTAACTTCATTGGTAAATGCCCTCTGTGTTCGATAAAAGAATCCCGTGCGGACATGCACAGTATCGTCGTCAGCAAGAAAGCATCCTCCGTGCCAGTTAATAAATAGTTATTTAAAACAGAAAGTTATAGTATTTTTCGGATAAAAAAAGACAGTAGGTGAGCTCTTCAGAGCACACTTTAGCGCGCACCGCACCGCAATGGTGCAATGCGATGCGGTGGCATCAAGTTAAGCTCACAGGCCCGCTTGAATACTTGCCGCCCGCGCATTGCTGTTGGATAATCCAAGGCCACTATGTGAGGAACTCAACCATCGATACGCCGACAATAACCAGCTTTATCAAACAAGCATCGGAGCTCTTACCGGGCCATGCCGCGAATTTAAAGAAGGATTTTGAACGAAATTTGCGCCCAATTATTGAGAGCAAGCTCGCTGAGCTCAACCTAATTACGCGTGATGACTTTGAGCAACAGTTAAGGCTGCTTGAAAGACTCGAATCTAAAGTTACTCAGCTTGAGGCACAGCTAGCCTCTTTTGAAAAACCACAGTCCGACTAGACCCCGGACCCACCAACAAAGTCCTGCTATCACTTTGCAGCAACAGATAGCCATTCATTAAAAATAAGGTAACAGCAGCAAGAACACCGTTCATAAAAAACCACTCATTTATCAAGGACGATAAACATGGCACTCGCACTCACCCTATCTCGAGCCAGTCAAGGCATTGATGCACCACTTGTCAGCGTCGAAACGCATCTATCTAACGGCCTACCCGCTTTTACTATTGTTGGTCTCCCAGAGGCTGCTGTTAAAGAAAGTCGCGACCGCGTGAGAAGCGCGATCATTAATTCCCATTTTGAATTTCCCTCTCGACGTATCACCATCAACTTGGCACCAGCCGACCTACCCAAGCAAGGCAGCCGATTTGATCTTGCTATTGCGCTGGGTATTCTTGCCGCGTCAGGCCAATTACCAAAAGACAAACTCCGCCAATACGAATTTATCGGTGAGCTGTCATTATCTGGCGAGCTACGCCACGTACGCGGTCTTCTACCAGCACTGTTAAAAACTGATAAAACACGCACGATGATCGTACCGTTTGCCAATCAAACTGAGGCGAGCTTACCCATTAATTCGGCGGCGATTGTAGCCGCGCACATTCTCGAGGTTTGTGCCCACTTAAACGGCAGTGCTGAAATCGCGCCGCTTAAAAAAATTGAGCCGCCCAGTCGAGAGCGGTTAGAGCAGGATCTCGCCGATGTGGCGGGGCAGCCACAAGCAAGAAGGGCTTTAGAAATTGCGGCTGCAGGCGAGCATAACTTACTATTCAGCGGGCCTCCTGGAACCGGCAAAACAATGCTTGCATCGCGTCTTAGTTCTATTTTACCGCCACTCAGTGAAGAATTTTCAATTGAAGTCGCAGCGCTCCAATCACTGGCAGGAAAAATGGTCGATGGGAACAGCTGGGGGCAGCGACCATTTCGCAGTCCGCATCACACCGCCTCGGCAGTAGCGTTAGTCGGCGGCGGCAGCAACCCTCGACCCGGTGAAATATCACTGGCTCATCGCGGCATTCTTTTTTTAGATGAGCTTCCAGAATTTGACAGGAAAGTGCTTGAAGTATTGCGCGAACCACTCGAGTCCGGATCAATCACTATTTCTCGCGCAGCGCAACAAGTAGAATACCCCGCAAAATTTCAACTAATAGCAGCCATGAATCCCTGCCCATGTGGATTTTTTGGCGATACACGAAAAAGTTGCAGTTGTTCACCGGCGCAGTTACAACGTTACAAAGCCAAGCTTTCAGGACCACTATTAGATCGCATTGACATGCATGTCAATGTCAGTCGCCTACCCACACATATGCTGCTAAATAACGACACAGCGCAAGTTATGGAAACAAGTTCAACCGTTAGGAAAAGAGTGATCCGGACGCAAAAAATCCAACTTAATAATCGTAATAAAATGAATGCCAGCCTTCAAGCTAGCGAGTTAATAGATGCGCAATGGATCGAGCCAGAAGCTCTAGACTGGTTGAGTAGAGCAATTGAAAAGCTTGGCCAATCCGCTAGAACATTTCACCGAATTCTCCGCGTTGCAAGAACCATTGCCGATTTAGAAATTGCAAAGTCTGGACCCATAAATCAGTTATTGCAGCTGAGAGTCGGTACTGCGCACATAAAAGAAGCTCTGGCGTTTCGGCAATTTGAAGATAGACAATAAGGATATAGCGTTAATTAGAATGACCAGTGCCGAAAAAATTATTTTTTGCCAACCAACAAGATGACATACAGCATCTATATATCAACTTACACTACACAAGGGCCTTGCTTTTTTAGCTGTGCTTTTTTAGCTGTTACTTGCAAACCAGCCAATCATTAACGAATTCACCTTGACAGGGCTTTCTTGATGCACAAAATGTCCGGCGCCTTCAATCCGCTCGACTCGAAGACCACGAGGGTAATCTTTTTCTAACACGGCATAGTCGAACACTCTTGTATCAACACAGCCATCATTAGCGCCTGTTATCGCTAAATTCGGCACCAAAATTTTTCTTATATCACTCATTATTGACTGTCGAAAACCCAGTATTAGAGGTAAAGAAGCATTGTGTCGATAATAACTGAGCATAGCCTTAACGACACCAGGCTTTGAAAATGTTTCAACCAGGTCACTCCACTGCGCATCCGTAAGCACCTGATCGGGTGACCAACGCCTTCTTAAAAAACGGATAAATTGCCAGTCTCCTTGACGTATTAAATAATCAGATAAGACCGGTATTTGGTTAAAGAACATATACCAAGAATTTAAAATCTGCAACGGCACGCCCGCCAAACCTTCCCGAACAAATCGTCCGGGATGCGGCACTGCGATAGTAGTCAACGATAGAAACCGGTCTGGCGCGACTGCCGACGCCGCATAAGCAATTGCAGCCCCCCAGTCGTGACCCACCAGATGCACTCTGTCGAGATTCAACTCATCCAGCCATGCAAAAACATCTTGCGTCAAACTTGCCAAATGATAATCAGCATCAGAAGTGATAGAGGAAGGCTCATAACCGCGCAAGGTAGGGATTAATACGCGATAACCTGCGGCAACCAAGTCGTCGATTTGAAAGTGAAAAGAACTAGCATTGTCTGGAAAGCCATGCAAACACAGCACTACCGGCCTGCTCTGATTCTGACCATAAAAACGAGCACTAAATTTTCGTGCTCCATTGTGAAGTGTAATTACTTCCACAGCTTGCCGTGATCCTAATCAAAACTAAGCGGCTAACAAAACCCTACTAACGTAGTAAATAAATTATTTATTAGGATTAATTAAAAACTTTTGACCGGTCTGTTTAGCGTTGTACTTTAGAACAGTAGCCGGTTCTATTGCCTCGCCCAAGCTCAATGTGTCGGTAAAATCGATAGCAAAAGTCGTTTGAATTTCATCTGCTACACGTTTATGCAACTCCGCCACACGCTCAGGAGACACTTTCCCTAAAAACTGCATCAACAAGAAGCCGCCAATACCCCACGACATGCCGTAAGCACGATTTAAAGTGGTAGGAGACATCGCTAAGCCGCCATAAATATAGACCTGCTTATGCATGGGTGAACCATAAGTGTTGAAACCAACAGCGTCTTTACTGCCGTTAGATTCCATCGCTGTGAGTATATCGCTAGCAAGCTCGCCGCCACCAATTGCGTCAAAAGCCAAAGTAGCACCCGTTTCTTCGATGGCTCTGGCAAGATCTTGCTTATAAGTTTCACTCGAGGAATTAACTACATGGACGGCACCTATACCTTTGAGTAAATCAACTTGCTCTTCTTTGCGCACAATATTGACCAACGGAACATTTTCAGACAAGCAAATTTTCACAAGCATTTGCCCGAGGCTTGAAGCGGCAGCAGTATGCACAAGCGCAGCATGACCTTCCATGCGCATAGTATCGACCATGCCTAATGCAGTCAGTGGATTAACGAATGATGATGCCGCCTGCGCCGCTGAAGTGCCTTCATTATGGACGATACACATCTGCACGGGTACAGTACAATATTCTGCGTAAGTAGAGCCCGACAGCACACCGACAGTTTTTCCCAGTAGTGCTTTTGCAGCTGGACTATCGCCTGCCTCAACCACAACACCTGCGCCTTCATTACCCACAGGCAAAACCATATCTAAGCGCGACTTTAAGCGCGATAAAATCGCCGGGTGTACCGGAGCCGTCAATAAGCACCCATCTTCCGACAAACTAGCCGACTGTAGATCAGCGGGACCAAACATCGGCCACATG
This sequence comes from uncultured Pseudomonadales bacterium, assembly GCA_943788835.1. GTDB lineage: Bacteria > Pseudomonadota > Gammaproteobacteria > Pseudomonadales > UBA7434 > UBA7434. The sequence goes on from CALSRU010000001.1 coordinate 50,447, forward strand.
TCTGAAGGATTAATCGGAGCCGCTTCAATTCTCACCACTACCTCATGTGGTTTTGGAGCGGACCTATCGACAGTGCGCAACGAAAACTCTAATTGGCCACCGGAAGTGATATTTGAAAAAAGCTGTTTTGATTGAGCCATAGTAAATTAAATCCTGCAATAAGCGAATAGAATGGAATAACGAGCTGACGGATTCTATCACCGGCTGCCGCTTCTATATAATCAATTCTTTGTAATGCTCAGCTACAAATCACCCCAGCGATTTTGCAATAAACTCATTACAACAACAGGAGCGGTTTCAGTTCGGAGAATGCGCTCACCCAACCGCACACAAACAAAACCCGCCTCGGCTGCCGCTACAATCTCACCTTCCTCGAAACCACCCTCTGGCCCCACAAGCATGCACGCTCTAGAAGGTGAATCAACAAACTGTTGAGAATAATCGTTAAAGGAAGTCCCCGCCGGTTGCATTGTTAAGCGTGCTTCACTGGGAGATAAAGCAGGGATATTATCCAGCCACTCACTTAACAGTAAGGGCGCATTGAGCGCGGGAAGAATTGTCCGACCAGACTGCTCACAAGCGCCAATTAAAATTGCCTGCCAATGAGCCAATTTTTTTTCTGCGCGACCAGAGTTAAGCTTGACCTCAACGCGTCGTGTCAGCAACGGCTGGATTTCGCTAACTCCAAGCTCGGTGGCTTTTTGCATGACCCAGTCCATACGATCACCTTTCGAGATAGCAATCGCAAGGGTGGTATGTAACGGTGACTCTACACGTGTGAGCAGTGCTCGGCGCGCCTGAACAGTTACAGCCACTGCCTTTCGCGATACTGCGGTTACAATCGCATCAAATTCATTAGCTTTGCCATCAAACAAAACAAGTGCTGACCCGACAGTCACACGAAGAACATGGATAAGATAATGATTGTTGCGCGCCTCAAGTTCCGTCTCAAGACCATCGACGAGCACTTGCGAACAAAAAAGTCTGATTTGGCGCATAGTCGGCGTTATATCTTTTCAATACCCAGGTTTTTGCAAATAGCCTCAACAGGTCCAGACTGATTCATCGTGTAGAAATGCAGACCTGGAGCACCTAAAACAATAAGCTTTTCACATAACTCCGTCACGAATTCACTGCAAAACTCTTTACAGCCTTCCACATCATCCTTTAACGCTTCAATACGGTAATCAAGCCAACGCGGAATATCGGCCCCACAATTTACCGAGAAACGCTTGAGGTTAGCAAAATTGGTAATCGGCATAACACCAGGATAAATAGGCTGATCAATACCCACCCTTGCACAGCATTCCATAAACTGTTCGTAGGCATCAGCGTTATAAAAATATTGTGTGATGGCGCTGTTGGCACCAGCCGAAAATTTATTTTTCAAAAACCCCACATCACTATCGTAAGATTCCGCTTCAGGATGAATCTCAGGATAAGCAGCCACAGCAATATGAAAGGTATCGCCATAGTGCTGACGAATGAACTCTACTAACTCGTTAGCGTGAACCAAACGGGAACCATCCCCATAGCCCGATGGTAGATCGCCGCGCAATGCAACAATACGACTCACCCCGGACTCAGCATATTGATCAATCAGCTGCTTAATACTTGCTTCGCTATCACCACCAAATGACAAATGCGGTGCAAAATCACACCCCGCATGCAAACCGTCCAACACGACGGTTTTAGTATTGTCACGAGTTGACCCGCCGGCACCATAGGTAACCGAAAAAAAATCGGGATCAAGCTGCTGTAAGCGATCACGCGTAGAATGAAGATTTTTAGCACCGACGTCAGTCTTGGGCGGAAAAAACTCAAAACTGAGTCGATGTTGTTTAGTTAAAGCCATAAAAATATCTCGTCAAAGCGAAGTCAAAATACTGATATTTAATATTTGTACTGGTCTACTTTAAACGGACCTTCAACCTCAACGTTGATATATTTAGCCTGCTCGTCGGTGAGGCGCGTAATGACACCACCAAAACCACGCACCATATGTTCGGCAACCTCTTCATCCAGTTTTTTAGGTAATACTTCAAGTGTAATTGAGCGATTTTCTTGATCGGCAGACTTCTGTCCGAACAAATAAATCTGTGCCAAAACTTGGTTAGCAAACGAGCCATCCATGATGCGCGAGGGATGACCTGTTGCGTTACCTAAGTTCACTAGACGGCCCTCGGAAAGCAGAATCAGATAATCAAGAGGATCACCACCGCGATGTATTTTATGGACCTGCGGTTTAACCTCTTCCCATTTCCAGTTTTCACGCATATATGCAGTATCAATTTCGTTATCAAAGTGGCCAATATTACAAACTACCGCGCCATTTTTAAGGCTTTGTAGAACTGCCGAGTCGCAAACGTTATAGTTGCCCGTAGACGTCACCACCAAGTCAGTATTTTGTAGCAGCGCTGTATTAGCGTCCTTTGCGTCACCTGTATTAATGCCGTTGTTGTAAGGTGAAACCACTTCAAATCCGTCCATGCACGCCTGCATCGCGCAAATCGGGTCAATTTCAGAAATGCGGACAATCATGCCTTCCTGTCGGAGCGAAAGCGCAGAACCTTTACCTACATCACCGTAGCCAATTACTAATGCTTTTTTACCTGATAACAGATGGTCGGTGCCGCGCTTGATCGCGTCATTGAGCGAGTGACGACAGCCATATTTGTTATCGTTTTTAGCTTTAGTCACTGAATCGTTGACATTGATTGCGGGTACTTTTAACTCACCACTCTCAAGCATCTCTTGTAGACGATGAACCCCAGTGGTAGTTTCTTCAGTGATGCCATGAATTTTATCCAGCATGGCAGGATATTTATCATGTAAAATTTGAGTCAGGTCGCCGCCGTCATCCAGTATCATATTGGCCGCCCAGGGCTGGCCATTTTTGAGAATAGTTTGCTCAATACACCATTCATACTCTTCTTCAGTTTCACCTTTCCATGCATACACTGCGACACCCGTTGCGGCGATAGCCGCGGCAGCGTGATCTTGCGTTGAGAATATATTGCATGATGACCAGCGCACTTCTGCACCTAAGGCGTTTAGCGTTTCAATTAACACACCGGTTTGGATAGTCATGTGAATACAGCCCAGGATTTTTGCTCCTTTTAAAGGCTGCTCGTCTGCGTATTTAGCTCGTAAAGCCATAAGAGCTGGCATTTCAGTTTCCGCAATATCAAGTTCCTTTCGACCCCACTCGGCAAGACCGAAATCGGCAACTTTATAATCTGGTGTTGAATTAATTGACTGTACTTGGCTCATAATATTTTCCTACTGTTAGATAAATTCTATTGTCATTGAAGTTATTTACTAAATTGCTTTGACGTTCAACTAAGCCACTAGCGCGAGCAATGCATCTACCTTGTCGGTTTTTTCCCACGTGAATGCGGTGAACGTGTCTGATTTATTTTTGCCATTTTCTTGCCATGTGTAAGTATGTTCAAATGGCTGACGACCGAAATGCCCATAAGCCGCCGTGAGTTGATACATAGGGTGCTGTAAATCCAAAGTGCTGGTAATAGCATAAGGGCGCAGATCGAATGTTTTTCGGATGGCTGCAATTAAGACGTCGTCGCCAACTTTACCCGTTCCAAAAGTGTTAACAGATATTGACGTTGGCTCAGCGACGCCAATTGCATAAGACACCTGGATTTCACAACGATCAGCAAGCCCTGCGGCAACAACATTTTTAGCCACATAGCGGCCTGCATAGGCAGCCGAGCGATCAACCTTAGAGGGGTCTTTACCAGAAAACGCACCGCCGCCATGACGAGCCATGCCACCATAAGTATCAACAATAATTTTCCGGCCAGTTAAGCCACAGTCACCCACTGGCCCTCCAATAACAAAATTACCGGTCGGATTGATATGGTACTGGGTGTCGGCATGTAGCCATTCAGCCGGCAAAACTGGCAAAATCACGTGCTCTTTAACGGCCGCTTGCAAGTCATGCAAATCGATCTCAGGATCATGCTGCGTGGACAAAACTACTGCATCAATAGCTACCGGCAGACCCTTTTCATAACGCAACGTAACCTGGCTTTTAGCATCGGGGCGAAGCCATGGCAACACACCTTGTTTGCGCAACTCAGCCTGCTTTTCAACTAACCTATGTGAATAGTGAATCGGCGCAGGCATCAACATATCGGTTTCGTTAGTTGCATAACCAAACATCAAGCCTTGATCACCGGCGCCTTGATCTTCTGGTTTTGCTCGATCGACTCCCCGATTGATGTCAGGTGATTGCTTACCGATAGCGTTGAGCACAGCGCAACTAGCGCCATCAAAGCCAACCTCTGAACTGTTATAACCGATGCCTGCAATGACATCGCGAATGATGTCTTCAAGGTCGACGTAACAGGTAGTAGTCAGCTCACCGGCGACAATCGCCATACCGGTTTTGACCAATGTTTCAACTGCAACACGCGCATCAACGTCTCGAGCAATAATTGCGTCAAGGACTGCATCGGATATTTGATCTGCTAGTTTGTCGGGATGCCCCTCTGAAACAGACTCCGATGTAAAGACATTATATTCGCTCATAAAAATTTCCTATCCACTCCACTGTGATCAAAAATATAAAAATTTGTTTAAGCTTCCGAACTCAAGCTAGGGCTTCCACTAACAACTCATTATTAAGGTTTGTAATTTAACTATAACTCTCATCAATGCTTTAAATAGGCATGAATTTGTATGCGAAAGCCGTTCCGCAGAGCCGTATAGCTACCCGCAACTCTCGTTAGCCCGGCCATATCAGCCCATTGCGCCAACTGCACTTCTTGGAAACCTAGCCAAACATCTCCCGCGGCCTCTCTAACCCAGCTTTGGTCGTGTTGACATAATTCTGAAACAATAAATATTCCTGCCCCAGCCAACAGCTCTGCCGCCTCTTGAAAAATTAGCTGCGGTTTCAAATTGTGGTGTAACACCATGTTGGCAACAATGCAGTTCGCTTTGCGCGCTGCAACAGCCCCACCGGTATTGAGCTGCCGAGTAAGATCAAGCAAGTCTGTGGTGGTGCCATGAATAAAACCGATATTACCCAAATTTTTGCGCGTTGCTGTACGACGACAACGCTCAAGCATCGACTCAGCGTTGTCCAATGCAATAACGTGTTCAAAACGCTGCGCAAGATCGGCCAAATAAGTGCCTTCACCGGGTCCAATCTCAATGGCCTGTTTATACGAGAGCGGTTGTTGAGGCACCTGCAATAAAGTATCGATTAATTCATTGAGCGCATCACGATATTCGTCGATGGGCGCAATCAAGTCTTGCTGAGCCTTAAACTGCTCACTATTCTCTGCAAAAAATTTTAAGGAGCATTCACTGCGATGCTGCTGCGCACGGTCAACGGCGTGTTGCATAACTGCATCGAGCGGCTGGGCGTCGATGCTCGCGAACAACTGGCTCACCAATGCCTCGTTATTTGTTACTGCCGGCAATGCTCGCCGATAAAAAATGGCGTTGCCTTCGCGCCGAGTGGTCACCAAGCCCGCGAGGGCGAGCACTTTTAAGTGGTGGCTCATCGCCGATTGCTTGATTGCAAACAGATTACAGAGCTCCAGCACACCGTAAGAATCGTGTTGCAGTACTTGTAAAATGTTCAAGCGCAGACCATCAGCACTAGCCTTAAGCAGAGCCTCAACGCCGGCCATGCCAACCCGATCCATTCCGGTTGGCGGAGCTTTTTTGATTGCTGATGAGGACATCATAGAGGCGCGATTACTCGGCCAACCCTCCGATAATTGTTTACGATAATTAAGGCACACAAAGCCAATCAATAATAACATCAAATTATATTGATATAGGTGAGGAGAATTCTAAACGCTTTGTGCACCTATATCAATAGCAGTCAATATAAACAGTAGATAGCGCAAAAACAGTAGGCTAGGATGAGAGTAGTCAGCGAGCAGGAGCTGTCTTTAGAGATGATGAGCCATGACATCTTGCAATGTCAGCACTATAGAGATGGAATTTGGAACGACTGAATCAAAAAAAGAGAGTGGGCTGGTAAAAAGTCTATGCTTGTCAATCGGTTATGCCTGAACGAGCCGATATTTCAAGGACGCGCTCAATAACTGAAACAGAATGGATCCCTGCGTATGCATCAAGCTAGCGATGCAAAATAAAGGTTTGCAAGTGCTGCTCAACCCAGTTGACATTGGGAATTCCGGCCGTTTTTTGATCAAGCATTACCGACATAGCTTCAGCTCGACCGCGAGGTCGCCCTTCATAAGGCTTGATTTGATCATCAGTGATATCCATGATCGTAGGCCGGCCGCTAACGGCCACTGCGTACTGGGGTAAGTGCCCATGTCCCAAGGTGCTCTCAACAACGGCAACGTGCTGCACTGAGGCCGCGGGCACGGCCGTTGAGCCATTGAGGGCCTCGAAACTAATCAGTGGTACCGCTTGGCCGCGCCACTGTATATAACCCACGAACCACTCTGGCGATTCAACCTTAACCTCAATATCACCGGGCTCAAAAATTTCAGCGATCATCACATCAGGCAACAGCAGATGATCGGTCTGCAACGGCAATAACATCACAGTCAGGTTAGGAAAAGAATGATCTTGCTGGAGTGCTTCCATTAAACAAAAACCCTTACTTTTAAAAATGCTCGTCTTGCCCACGTTACTAGCCGCGCGGCCTTAATAAAAAAGACTAGCCACTAACCATCTTAGAGGCTGCCTTGTCAGGAAGAAACTCGCTCATAGTGCTAATTAAATGGCTATCCTGGTAGGGCTTGCCTAGAAAGCCATTGGCGCCAAGCCCAAGGGCCCGGTCGCGGTGCTTATCACCGGTGCGCGATGAAATCATAACGATAGGCATCGTCGCCAGCCGCTCTTCATGCCTTACTCGAGTGACCACTTCGAAACCATCGAGTCGCGGCATCTCAATATCGAGAAGCATAATATCGGGTGTTAGCCCTTCCAGTTTCTCAATTGCATCCAGCCCATCTTTTGCGGTGATGACCTCAAAGCCCTGCCGCTCCAGTAAGCGGGTAGTCACCTTACGTACGGTAACCGAATCATCAACGACCATAACTAAAGTGCAATCACGCTCCGCAGGCTGCGCAATTAACCGGCTAACGCCATCAATGGACCACTTTGTTGCGTTATGCGCCAATGCGGCCAAATCGGTAATCATCACGACACTGCCATCGCCCAGCACCGTCGCACCCGAAATACCCTCGATGCTGGATAATTGCGGACCTAAACTCTTCACAACAATTTCGCGACTCCCTAAAAGTCGGTCAACCTGGAACGCAACCAGCTTATCGCCCGAGCGCACAAGTAACACCGGTAATGCACCCACCATATCAGCGCTGTATTGAGGCTCACTGCCATTGACTAATGAACCCAAGTAGCGAAAATCGTAACGCTGACCCGCATACATAAAATCGATAGCAGAATCGCCATAGTATTCTTCTAACTCGTACGGACTCACTCGCACGATACCCTCTATCGAATCTAACGGCACCGCAAGCGTCTCGCCGCCAGCGCCAACTAACAGAGCACGATTCATCGATACTGTGAACGGCAGCCTAAAGATAAAAGTCGTGCCTTTGCCTTGCTCAGACAGCAGCTCTAGCTTACCGCCCAGATCATGAATTTCTTTTTGCACCACATCCATGCCTACTCCGCGACCAGAAATCTGTGTGATTTTAGCTGCGGTGCTAAAGCCTGGCGCCATAATAAACTGTTTAATTTCATCGTCCGAAAGCTCATCGCCGTTTTTAATTAAGCCTAGAGCCAAAGCTTTTCTCTTAATGGCATTAACATCAATGCCTTTACCATCATCACTTAATCTAATCACAACATCGCCACCCTCACGATTAATATCGAGGTGGATAGAGCCACTGTCCGGCTTGCCCGATTTTTTTCGATGGGCTATGGTTTCAATGCCGTGATCTATGGCGTTGCGTATCACGTGCTCTAAGGGAACCACCATACGCTCAATGACCGAACGGTCTAGCTCACCTTCGGCACTACCAATCGTAAAGCTCACCGGCTTATCCAGCTCGCCACTCACCTGCCGTATAGTCCTTCGTAAGCGCGGCACAATCGCGCGAGATAACGGCACGGTGCGTGTGCGCATCAAGCCCTCTTGCATTTCGGTGTTAACGCGCGCCTGCTGTAGCAATAATGTTTCAATGTCTCGAGTTTTATCTTTCAGCGTTATCTTCAGGTCTTTCAAGTCAGAAGCCGACTCCACTAATGATTTAGAAATCTGCTGGAACTGGGAATAACGGTCCATTTCTAGCGGATCAAATTCATCGAGACCTTCAATTTCGACTTGCTCCTGGCGAAAACTAATTTGCGCTTCGGTCTCGATTTCTAACCTTCTTAACTGTTCTTCTAGCCTCTCAACGGTCGCATCAATTTCATCAATAGAGCGTGTAAATTCATTAGTTTTTTCCTCCATGAGTGACCGGGAAATACTTGTTTCACCCGCTAAGTTAACCAACTTTTCAAGCAGTTGAGCATCGACCTTAACGGTCTCAGGGATGCGTTTCTCTTCTTCAGGGCCAGACTCCGCGCTCCTATGGCCCACAGATTGAATTTTTTCAGGCTGCGTTACATTGGCAAAATGGGTAATCAAATCAGCAAGGAAATGACTGACCTTTTTGAAAAAGTTGGTATCGATTTTTATACTTTGATTACTGGCCGACTCTAAAAGCGATTCAAACTCATGGCAAATCTCGCCTACATCTTCAAGACCCGCCATGCGCGCACCACCTTTGATAGTGTGCAATGGTCGCAATAGACTCTCAAGATACGATAATTCATTTTGGTCATTGAGCCATTCTCCAACACTGGCCTCAAGCTCTTCGATAAGATCTTGTGACTCTTCAAGAAAAATAGCTACAATTTCATCATCCATGAAATCAATATTTGATTTATTTACAGTATCGTCAGGCTGCTTATTCGATGCAGAAATGCGCTGCGCCAAAGCCTCATCGGACTTAACTAAACTTAGCAACTCGTCTGTCGTAATTGCTGCCACCACCGCTTGACCTGCCGCGAGGCAGTCCAGCATATCTTCAAGATCTAAATGCGCTTGCATTAAAGTACTATAAAAATGGTAATGCAGCCCAACAGCAGCGCTGCACTGATACGACATCAGCATTGCCGCTACCAATTCTTTAATGGGTTGAATATCAGCACCCGCATCTGCAATCGATCCAAGCCCCGCAATCAAAGTATCAAATTGGGTCGGTACACTTGCTTGCGAGCGCCAGGCTCGCAAGAACTGGCGCCCATCAACAATTAGGCCACTGAGCGCAAGTAGATCGCTATGATCCTCAGCATCGATAGTGTTGTTGGATGCCGCGAGCTCTCTCTCCAGCTCGATACGATAATCCTCATCGAGTTGCTCGGTTAGCTCCACTGTATCGGGAGTACCTGCTAGGAAATTCATGAGCCAGTGAGAAGTGCGGACTAAGAGTCTGTGCTGATTAACATGGTTTGAGTTACTGTCGCTCATATGCTCAACCAATAAATTGGCTGACTCCATGATTTTTGCAACGGGTTGAATTTCGGCAATTCGAGAGCCGCCCACCAAAGTATGAAATGCTCGCTTAACACGCTCGCTAGGCAAGAGGTTCGTGCCTTCACTAAGGCTATCAGTATATTCAGTGATTACCGCTAACTGCAGAGCAGCTTCTTCAAAGAAAATATCCCGCAGCGTATAGTTGGAATCACGAGTATCGCTATCGACCTGACTTGACATCGCTTCAACTTCAGGAACAACGCTAGCCTCGCCTTTAATGGTTGCTTCGCGACATTCTTGCTCTTGCGTTTCTTGCTCATTTATTCCGGTGCTACCTTCATCTCTAGCTTTGTCTAGCTGAGCCTCACTCTCGCCTTGCGCAACGACATCCTGCCGCGTGACTTCGAACCTATCCACTTCAGACACATCCACTTCAGACACATCCACTTCAGGCATATCCGCTACAAGCTGAACAGCACTTAACAACTGCATAGACTCGCCAATCATTACTTGGTTATTCGAATCAGCGGTTAATAATTCACACCGAGCTATAAAGCTTTCTAAGGCTGGCATGAAAGGTAAAAAGCGCTGTGAAAAATCTTGAATAAGCACGCTGACATAGATTGCTGCCTCTTCAACAAAAGCAATACGATTCTCGTCAAGCTTAACTTTTTTCTCAATAACGGCATTAAGTAAATTTTCAACGGCCCACGCCGCATCACCTAAGTGTTCTGCCATCGCCATGCGACCGCTGCCCTTAAGTGTATGATAACCACGACGCATTTCGGCCAAAGGCTCGCTATTATTTTCCTCAGGCACCAGCAGAGCCGCATGCTCGACGAGCGCCTCCATCACTTCTTCAGCTTCCTCAAGAAAAATATCGGCAATATCTTCGTCGATATCACACTCTAATGGTTGTGCGCTATAAGCTACTGGCAGCTCATGGATAGCGGTTGGCAATGGGTTGTCTTTACTAGAGTCATTCGACATCACTTCAATAGTCTCAGCAGCACCGACTAACGAGCCTGGCAAATCAGACGACTCTTCTGAGAAAGTAGATGGATGCTGCGAGCCTTCATCAAATTCAGCTTCTGCTGGCGAAACCAAGGCTTCTCCCAAAACCTCACAAGCGTGAATCAACGGCTGATCGACTATGTTATGGCAGCTTAAGCGGCATGAGCTGACGTAAACCAAAATAAGCTCAACTGATTTTATTAAGCGTTCGCACCCTGCTTGCACACTCGCTAAATCACTAGGATACAATGCGTTTATAAAAAGCTGCACATGCCCTAAAGCTTTTGATAACAAGTGTTCTTCTAAAAATAGTGCAACGCCCAAAACCTCAGTAATAGCGCATTCCATTTCTACAAATATTTCACTCAACGCGGTCTCGGGATTCTGCATGTCTACCACATCGAGAGCCGCAGCTGACTTAGCAGTATTACAAACAGCTTGCAATGAATGACTTATCTGCTCCAGACAAACCAGTTCGCTAGCCTGACGATTTGTACCCAATCGTTGCATTTTAAGCAAGGATTCAAGTGCAAGTAGCTCAGTAATAACCGACTCAAGAAGCGGGTAATCAATAGTCCTACTTTCACAAATAGTTTTTAGCCCCGATCTAATCACCTCAATAGCTGTGTGACCGACATCTAACTGTGCCAGCTGTGCTGTATAGAGCAGTGTCGATATCATATCGAAAGCCGCTACATACTCACTTGGGCCGGCCTCAGACTCAACGTTGGCCTGTAGAGTCTTCTGAAGCAATTGAATGTCGTCGACGATTCCAGACATAACCCTATCAATCGTTTCAACATCTGGGCTACCCAAACGCAGCAACTGCATTCCTGCAGGTATTGAAAGAGCGGCTGAAAGCCCATAGCGAGAAAATGAAGCCAATCCACTTACAGAGGAATCATTAATGATGGCCAGATGAAACAATATTTCATTAAACTGCTGGAGTATCAGATCAGCACCAGCGGATGATGTTGCTTCGACCTCTGGTGTTTCATCATAAAGACTCAGTAATATGCCAATTGAGTGCCGCAGGCAGTACTTCACTCCTAAACCTAGACGAGCGCCATTACTTACAGCAGACTGCATAAGTGCTAAATACGCCTTGCACGTATCATGCAATATATTTTGATGATGGGAAAAAACACTTACAAAGTCTAACTGTTGGGTCGATTCGCATAGATTAACAAGCGCCTCTCGATCATCATGAACATCGTTATCAATGGCATTCAAGCCGTGCTGAATGGAGAACAGCCACGGTGTTAAAACTGACCAATCCACCAGACCCGAAAGGCTTTCTATATGTTCCGCAAAGTCTTGCGGCATCACCGGCGCAAATTGCTCGCAAGGTAATATAAGTCGCTTCCCAGAGACGCTGCGCAATTCGTTAATGACGGCCAGTAATATTTCCGGATGCTCACCGTCAGAGCGCTTGGCAAATGATAGGAAATTCAACAACTGGCTGAAGCCACCAATAACGGCCTCAAAGCAATCAGAGATATTTACAGCACGACCTAATTGAAGTGTTTCTAAAATCTCAACGAGTTCCAGCGTAAGCTGGTGAGCCGTGTGCATGCTTGTAGCTTCAAAAGATTCTGCTGCAAGGCGAGTGGCCTCTAGCGAAGCAATAAGGTGACTCGCGTTGGCAGCGCACTCAGAATCACTTAGATAGGCCTGAAAGGACCGCCGAGCTGTATCGATCCTTTCGTCGAGGTCCAGTGATATCCATCTCAACGATAAATTTTCAGAAGGCGCATTCATAATGGCTAATCCAGGCACTGTTTGATTAACGAGTTAGAGCGACTGGCGGGCCACGTGAGAACTCGGGGTGCCAGTTTTCTTCTTACTTGCTGGTAATTTAAATCCGGCTACTGAATCCCTTAGCTCAATCGTCATATCCGATAAAGTACCCATTTTTGTTGCCGCTTCAGTTGTGCCCGTAGCAGTCTGCTTAGTAATGTTTTTTACACTGTTCATTGTGCCAGAAACGTTGCCAGCCATTTCTGCCTGATCTTTTGCAGCCGTTGAAATGGTTTCTATAAGCTGGGAGAGGTTCGATGAAACCATTTCGATTTCTTCCAGTGCTACACCCGCGTCATGAGCTAAGCCAGCCCCCGTTACAACCTCGGCAGTGGTTTGCTCCATTGAAGAGACCGCTTCATTCGTATCAGATTGAATGGTTCGCACCAACGCCTCAATCTGCTTAGTAGCACCAGAGGATCGCTCGGCAAGTCGCTGCACTTCATCCGCAACCACGGCAAACCCTCTACCCGCTTCTCCGGCCATAGATGCTTGAATAGATGCGTTTAGTGCAAGAATATTTGTTTGATCAGCAATATCATTAATCAAAGAAACGATATCACCAATTTCCTGCGAGCTTTCACCCAACCGCTTAATTCTTTTAGAAGTGTCTTGTATTTGCTCTCGAATAGTGTCCATACCATTAATTGTATTTTGAACAACACGGGATCCCGATTTTGCAATTTCTACCGAGCTTTTTGCAACAGTAGCTGAATTAAAAGCATCTACTGACATTTGGCCCATAGTTCCAGCCATTTCTTTTATCGAAGCTGAAGCGTCAGAGATTTGACTAGCTTGTTGATTAGACGCCTCTGCCAAAGTCATTGCTTTGTCTTGCGTATCTTTTGCAGCTGCGTTGACTTTTACCGTAGTTCCATTAATTGACGAGACGATCTCTCGCAGCTGCTCTACAGTGAAATTGATCGAGTCGGCAATTGCGCCTGTGAAATCCTCAGATACTGTCGCCTCTGCGGTAAGGTCACCGTCTGCCAAATTGCCAATTTCAGAAAGAAGACGCTGTATAGCTATTTGATTTCGGTCATTCGCATCGCGCTGTTCAGCAAGCCTTGCTTTCGTTTGGCCGAAAAGTTGATAACCGATGATTGCCAAAGTCATAACCAGAAGCAGCCCTGATAATTTTGCCGTATCGGAGCCCATGCTGCGTTGATTACTTAAATCACGAATGCCATCGGCTACCGTATTCGTTTGATCAAGCATTTGCGGTGTGACTTTTAAAATTGTGCTCACAGACCCTCGAGCCTTTAGCAGGTCAGGTGATGCCGCAAAAATGTCGTCGACCGAGCTGGAAACGAAACCGAAAAGTCTTTCGATGCGCTTCAATGAAAGCTTAGCCTGTGTGTCATTAATTTTTGCAACGCCAAGCACGCTACTACCATTGAGCATGGCATCGAGAACCCGACCAAAAACACTGGCATCAAGATTAAATTGATCTGCAGCCTGCTGGGCACCGATATTGCCCTCAATCATTTTGTCTACATTGCGCCCAATTCTTTCGGCGAGCAACATTTGCTTTTGGGCTGTTACTAACTGCTCCGCGCTAGCTTGTTTATCTAATAGGATTTCGATGACGTTTTCATACTCATGCTGCAAATCAGGAATAGCTTCACTGAGTTTTTTTGCCACGTCGTTCAGAAATAAAACGCGATCTCTATTAGCTACAATAGTAGTGGTATTGCGATTAATTTCTTGCCATACGATCGCTAGCGCCGCGAGCTGGGTCGGCATCATAGCGCCAGCCCCAGGCAGCGTTCCGTCGCCGTCAGTCAAAACATCGAGGGTTCTCGAAAACCGCTCGGCTGAGTCTTTCAAAGAAATGAACGCCGCTGCATCACCATCCACGGCCTCATGAGAGCTTGTCGATATCTGGTGCGTCAGCACGCGCAACTCGCCGACGTACTCGAGGTATTTCGCATCGTGCGATGCATCTCTAACAAAAATAAATATGCTGGCGGAGAAAAGTATTGCCGCTAAAGCAAGCAGCGCAACAGAAGATAGAAACGATTTGCTTGTACTGAGATCACTAGTACGTGAACCTAACTGACTCATTACCTTAGCTCCTAAAAAGATTGGTATACAAAATTAAATGTAGATTTGAAAATGGCAATTTTATGCTGCAGCCACAGTGCCACCACCCTCAGCATTCGTTCTTGCGGCATTGATAAATTTTTTATCAACAACCAATCGAGCAGGCGACAATTTATACCAAACGCTGGTTGGTTCCGTGCAAGTTGCGTCGACAAATTTTGTGAAAGGTTGATCGATGGTATTTTCAGCGTCTTCATGGGCAGGGTAAGCGAATGACGATGTATCAAAATGCTTTAGGCCGAAGACCTTACTCACTAGTAAACCCACATAGGTATTTTGGGTTTCTATTATTAAAACTCGATGGTTGGATTTTGCGCCTCCCAATCGACCGCCAAAAAAATTCTCAATGTCGACAATAGGTAACAATCTGCCACGAATATTGGCAACACCTAACATCCATGATTTAACAGCCGGAACTAATGTATATCTAGGTGGCGTAATAATTTCAACCACCTCACCCATCGGCGCAACTACAGTTTGCCCACATAAAGAAAAGCCAATGCCGCTCCAGGCATTGCTTAAATCTTTTTTCACTGCTCGTTGCTCGGCAACCTCGATGCTTTTTTCCGCAAGCTGCCGCAGCAAGATTCCAGCGTTGACTTCATAGCTCATAGCATCGCCCTAGTTGATAGCCAATACCGTTTCTATAGTATGAATAAGTTCTTTTTCTGGCACAGGCTTGACTAAATAGCCCTTAGCTCCTTGCTTTCGCGACCACTCTCGATCCGAGTCTTGATTTTTTGTGGTAACCATAATCACAGGAATAGAATTGGTTCGGGGGTTGCGATTTAATTGCCGCGTCGCTTGAAAGCCATTAATGCCTGGCATAACAATATCCATTAACACTAAATCCGGTGATTCTTTATCGGCTAGCTCTACACCTGCCTCACCTGTCTGAGCAAAAAAAACGTCGTAGCCATATTTTTTTAAGATGCGAGAAATTTCATGTGTCTCCGTGGCAGAGTCATCGACAACTAATACTTTTTTCATGCTTTACTCTCCAGACCGATACGATTTTTCCACACGATGCGAGCCATAAGTATGATTAAGCCGAAGCTTGGTTTGGGGAATCAAGCGCACTCGATGGAATGTAGGTCTGGACCGCCTCTAAAATTTCTACCTTGCTAAAGGGCTTGGTAACGTATTGGTCGGAGCCAACAATGCGGCCTTTGGCTTTATCAAATAAACCGTCTTTACTCGACAGCATAATCACCGGCGTATTTTTAAATTCCGGATTGTTTTTTATAAGCGCGCAGGTTTGATAGCCATCAAGCCGAGGCATCATGATGTCAACGAAAATGATATCGGGCTTAAGCGCGGCAATTTTCGCCAAGGCCTCGAAACCATCTTCGGCCGTTACTACAGAAAAGCCCTCTCGCTGTAACAGTGTCTCAGCCGTACGCCTGATAGTTTTGCTGTCGTCCACAATCATTATAGTTGGGCTGCTAGTCATTGAATCCATTACGATTCATCCTCTTTAAATTTTGCTTGGTGATTAGCATAGAAGCAAACAAACCCACTGCCTCAACAAGCCCTAGCGGACTTGATGAGTGGCAACCTGCATTCACGCTCTATATAGCTATAGCTCATATGGGCAAGAAATACAGCAATACTACCGATTTGATCATTAGGCGATCAGGGTCTTTTGCGAAAACCGGATGGACTTAGCATTTTTGAAAATTGCCAACCTGTTCAAGCTAAAAAACGGCACTTTGAGGATGGATGACTAATCTCCATTAATAGCCAGTGCAGAATGACCATGTGACAACGGCTAAGCATGGAAGACGCCCATATTGGCTGCGAATGGGCATCTCGGATGCTTGAGCTATTTAGAATGGGCGGCAACCTGGCCAAATTTGTAAATCGAGTGGTCGTGCTAGAGGCGTTGGCTGCTTAACGCTTTTGCATTTCGATCGGCATAAACGGCAGCGATAGATCTTAGCTACTTGAGTGGCTGTGGCTTTACCATTGAAAGATTCAATGTAAAATTGACCGATACACTCAAAGACCAACCGCAAAGGCAGCGCAGTAGCATGGCAATAAAAATTGGTGTGGTGATGGATCCCATTGAATCTATCAACCCCAAAAAAGATAGCACACTGGCGATGCTTTTAGCCGCTCAAAAGCGGGGCTGGGAACTTTACTATTTCACGCAAAACCGCCTTTTAAAACGTGGAGACCAGGCGCTTGGGCTAGCTCAAAGCGTCAGCATCACTGATGATGCCTCTGGCTGGTACGAGCTTGGCGATATGCATGAAATGGTCTTGGGAGATTTAGACGTCATACTAATGCGCAAGGACCCGCCTTTTGACAGCCAGTTCTTATACACCACTTTCCTCCTCGATACAGCCGAGCAGCAGGGTACTCTGGTTGTCAACAAGCCGCAGAGCTTGCGTGATTGTAATGAAAAAGTCTTTGCCACACAGTTTGCTAACTGCTGCCCACCGGTACTTATTTCTGCTGATGCGAGTCAGATTAGGGCGTTTCATCAAGAGCATCGAGATATTATTGTTAAGCCGCTAGATGGTATGGGCGGAGCCTCCATATTTAGAATCAAAGCCGATGATGGCAATTTTAGCGTCATTATAGAAACGTTGACTGAGCATGGCTCATGCAGCGTTATGGCTCAGCGTTATATCCCTGAGATCAAACTCGGAGACAAACGGATTTTAATGGTCAATGGCTCACCTGTTCCTTACGCACTCGCTCGAGTGCCCGCACATGGAGAGACACGGGGCAATCTGGCAGCCGGCGGTTCTGGCGAGGCGCGCCCACTTACGGAACGAGACGCTTGGATATGCACTCAGGTAGGCCCTGTATTAAGAGAAAAAGGGATCCTATTTGCCGGCATCGATGTGATTGGCGACTATTTAACAGAAATCAACGTCACCAGCCCAACCTGCATCCGTGAGTTAGATCATCAATGCGGGCTCGATATCGGCGAGATGCTTATGGCTGAAATTGAAAGCCAGCTTCAAGGTCGGTAGTAGAAGATGCTCCGCTGCACTAATATAGCAGCTGCACCCAGCGCTCACGTTCATAAGACCTGCAATATAAAAACCAAGTGTAAGATCCTCTCATGAATTATATGCCCGGTCAAAATTACCAGATACGCTATACGCTGGCGATCGCGCTAGTGCTACACGGACTGGTCATGCTAGCCACGACCTTGGCCATTATTTCAGGGGCAGTACAGCTCAATCAGTCGGAGGTGACTCTAGCGGTCTCTAGCAGTGAGGAAGTGCCGCTTGATGCGCAACTACTGGCGCAAAATAACCAACTCGGTAGCGGGTCTGGGGATAAGCATCAAGAGCTTACCGTAACTCAAGAAGCCCTTTTTGCCGATACCGAAATCAATCAGATCGACCCAATCTTTGTCCCCAAAGACAATCGAGGAGCAAACGCACCGATAGAACTTCGCATCATTACTACAATGGGTGAAAGTGCATTCTCTGCGCCTAGTCGCGACATCAGTATTGAGGAGAGTGAAAAAAATGGCTCTATCAATAATGAGCGGAAAACCCTCGCCGATTTGAGTCTTGAAATAGCTAGCTTAGAGGCACGTCTGGCTGAAAAGGAACAGCCCGATAGCAAAAGGTCGCGCGTACTTATTCTTACATCAGCATCTACCTTAGCGGCCGACAACGCTGAGTATGTTCACCAATGGCGTAACCGCGTGGAAACCGTCGGCAACATACACTATCCACGAGAAGCTCGCACAAAACAGCTTTACGGTGATGTGCGGCTATTAGTCAAACTACAAGCCTCAGGCATTGTTGAAGAAATCACCATCATGTCTTCATCAGGATCAACAGTCTTAGACAGCGCAGCGATTGAAAGTATTCGCCTTGCGTCGCCATTCGAACCGTTCCCAAAGTCACTAGCCAAAAAATATGATCGCATTGACGTGATTAGAACTTGGCAATTTCGAGAAAATCGACTGTCTGCAAAACCAACTTAAGCAATACGTTAGGATTGCCAGCTATTATTAAACGCACAAAATAGCTTCAATTTCAATCAGAGCGTTTTTTGGCAATGCCGCTACTTGCACGCATGCTCTTGCAGGGTAGGGTTGAGAAAAGTAATCGGCCATAACTGTGTTTACAACAGCAAAGCCCGCTAAATCAATCATCGATATATTTATTTTTACCGCGTCATTTAAATCGGCACCGGCCGCCTCAGCGATAGCCGCTAAATTCGAATATACGCGGCGCGTTTGCGTTTCAATATCTTGACCATCGAGCTCCATAGTACTAGGCAACAATGGAAGCTGGCCCGAAATAAACAACAAATCACCCACGCGAATTGCTTGAGAGTAGGTGCCAATGGCTGCCGGTGCCGAATCGGTATGTATTGCTTTTCGCTTACTCATTACAGCATCCTATTTAAAACTTTTATAGCTTCACCCGCGTCACACGGGCAACGGATTTAATCACCCTAATACGCCTTATCACACGTGCCAAGTGGACGCGATCTTTGACTGCCAAAAATATATGGATGATACTGGCTTGTGAATCTCTTTCTTCTACCTTAATCGATTCTAAACTAGCATCTAAACTATTAACCTTACTAGCTAACAAAGCAATAATGCCGCGCCTTTGCTCCACCTCTACCTTAAGCTCTACTCGATACTCTCCAACAACATCACCGTGCCAGCGTAAAGACACACTTCGGCCTTCCTTGTCATTGCCAACAATCTCATTAAAATTTCGGCAATCAGCAACGTGAACAACAACGCCTCGACCTGCCGTAATGTGGCCGCCAATATCGTCACCGGGTATAGGGTTACAGCACTTGGCAAAATTGATCATCATGCCTTCGGTACCCGCAATTGTTAACGGCCGAGTATGACTACTAATTTCCAAATCATCTTGTATGGAGTCAGCCCCTAGCCCTAATAGCTGCTTAGCCGTAAGATGTGCTATTCGATCTCCCTGACCAATCTCCTCAAGCAGCTGGTTAAAATCAGCCGCCCTAGATGAATCTAATAACGAGTCAACTTGCGTATCGGTAAGTTGATCAAGCCCCGACCCATTAGTCATCAGCGACTTATTGAGTAATCGCTGCCCTAGCTCAATCGACTCACCTCGACGTAAATGCTTCAGATAATGCCTTATTTGACTGCGTGCACGGCTGGTCATAACAATATCGAGCCAACTGGGATTAGGCTTGGCGCCGGCTGCAGTAATAATTTCTACTGTTTGCCCGCTCGCCAAAGGCTGAGAAAGGGCCGCAAGGCGACGATTGATTTTACAACCCACGCACGCGTTACCAATATCCGTGTGAACCGCGTAAGCAAAATCGATAGGCGTCGCGCCTAACGGTAATTCCATAATTTCGCCTTGTGGCGTAAAAACGTAGACCTCTTCAGGAAATAAATCGATCTTTACATTTTCAATAAACTCAAGAGAATTACCCGCGTTCGCTTGAAGCTCCAACAAACCTTGCACCCACTGCCTCGCTCGCATATGGCTACCCATCGACGCATCACTGTCATTAGCTTTGTAAAGCCAATGCGCTGCAATGCCATTGTTAGCCATTTTTTCCATATCTGTCGTACGGATTTGTATTTCGATCGGCACACCATGCATGCCAAACAATACGGTGTGTAAAGACTGATAGCCATTGGCTTTAGGAATAGCAATATAATCTTTAAAATTGCCTGGCCGCGGCTTATAAAGGTTGTGCACAGAGCCCAAGGTGCGATAACAATCATCGACCGAATCAACAATAATCCGAAAAGCGAATACATCCATAATTTCGGTAAACGAAATATTTTTGCTGCGCATCTTTTGATAAATGCTGTACAAATGCTTTTCGCGACCTACCACCGTGGCATGCACGGCATCTTTGAGTAAGCAATCACCAAGCTGCGAACGAATGTCATCAATGAGTTGCTTATGATGTCCGCGCACCGATGCAACTGCGGCTTGAATGCGGCGCGCACGCATGGGATAAAGCGTTGCAAAACCCAAGTCTTCGAATTCAATACGCACATCATTCATGCCCAATCGATTAGCAATTGGCGCATAAATTTCAAGGGTCTCTTTGGCGATGCGGCGACGCTTTTCAACACTCAATACATCAAGAGTTCGCATGTTATGCAATCGATCAGCGAGCTTGACGAGAATGACGCGCAAATCACGCGCCATCGCCATTGCCATTTTTTGAAAGTTTTCGGCCTGTTTTTCTGCATGGGTTCGAAATTCAAACTGTGTGAGTTTAGAAACACCATCAACCAGTTCGGCAACAGTTGAACCAAACTGCTCTCCCAGCGCCATTTTATCAACACCCGTATCCTCAATTACGTCATGGAGCATAGCTGCCGCTAAACTTTGATGGTCCATATGCATATCGGCCAAAATATCAGCTACCGCTAATGGGTGCGTAACATAAGCCTCGCCCGAGCGTCGCTTTTGGCCCTCGTGCGCATCAGCCGCAAAGTAATAGGCATCGCGAACTAACTTGATCTGCTGGGCATCAAGGTAACTATCAAGCTTATCTGTAAGGGTGTCTAAGCTAACTGACATGGTTAAATTGCATCTAGGTTTAGCAGTTAAAATATGACTATTAAAATAGCAGGGTTTATATTAACCGACTTTACATAATAACGGACAATTAACAGGCATGGCGCCAAGCCTTGAGTGCGGTCATTCCGTAATCGTACTTTTACAAAACACAGGCGACGAAACAGATACATCATCGTCTAACGGCAGTTTTTCTACCTAAGCGAGGCGGGAGCGTACAGAACAATAAAGGAGCTCGGGCAGACAGCGCTGCCCGAATATAAATTTACAAATTCACTTAAAGTCCGAACTCAGCAGCTAACTCTTCAGTTAGCTCATCAAGATCTTCTTCTTTATCCAAGTTTTTCGGATTGACCAAGCCCAACTCGATCTCCTTAAGAGCAATCACTGCAGGTTTGTCGTTGCTGAATTCAACCATCGGGTCCTTACCCTGAGTCGCAATTTGGCGCGCACGCTTAGTCGCCACCATCACTAGTTCAAATCGATTTTCGACGTGCTCTAGGCAATCTTCTACGGTAATTCTAGCCATTGTTTCTAACCTTTTAGACAATATCAGTGCGCTACCGCCCCACCCTCAAACATCAGGTGATGGCCGTAAAACCGGCCGGCTAGTATAAACGCAGCCGCGACTAAAAACGAGTCTCGCTTTGCCAATTATTTGGCCTCAGCGGGACAACAACCTTGCTTGGCAAGAATTAATCGCTCGTTAGACTTTGAAGGAGCTCGCTATGCGCCTCGCGCTGACGCTCCTGTGTAAGGCGATGGGCTTGCACAATAGACTCTAAATCAGCCAATGCATGAGCAAAAACATCGTTGATGATCAGATAATCAGCCTCCGCATAGTGATCAACTTCGGCAACAGCCTCGGCCATGCGCTGCGCAATAACCTGCGAATCATCCTGCCCGCGCCCGGTAAGCCGATTTTTCAGCTCAGCAAGTGAGGGCGGCAAGATAAAAATACCTTCGCTAGACAGCTCGACTTGGCTTTCAACCCAGCGATGGGCCTGCAACGCGCCTTGCCAGTCTATCTCAAGAATAACGTCACAGCCGGAATGTAACTGCTCACTAACCCACTGCTTAGAGGTGCCATAGCTATTGCCAAAGACCGTAGCGTGCTCAAGGAAGCTATCGCGTGCAACCATCTGCTGAAACTCATCTTGGTCAACAAAATGGTAATTCACACCGTCTTCCTCTCCCGGGCGCTGACGACGTGTAGTGTGTGATACTGAAACACGAATCCGCGGATCAGCATCAACTAGCGCCTTCACCAAGCTCGTCTTGCCTGCTCCCGACGGAGCCGATACCGTGTAAAGTGTGGCCTGCGCAGTCATTTAACAGCACCTAAATCATGCGAACATGGGCTTGGCCAGTTAAACGCCTCGCGACCAAAAATAGAGGGGTGTAAAGGGAAGCTATTCAATGTTCTGTACTTGTTCGCGCATTTGCTCAATCAAAACTTTTAACTCAACTGCCGCCTGACTAACATCCACCACAATAGACTTAGATCCCAGTGTATTCGCCTCGCGGTTGAGCTCCTGCATAAGAAAGTCAAGCCGCCGGCCACAGGGCTCAGGCTTGCCTATAGTAGTGCGCACTTCTTCGACATGGGCACACAAACGATCCAGCTCTTCGGCCACATCAACTTTTTGAGCCAACAAAACTACTTCTTGAGTGAGTCGGTCAGGGTCAAGATCCACTTCCAGTTCAGCCAGACGAGTTTCGATACGCCGCCGATGCTCGTCGAGCACCTCCGGCATGCGCCGACGAACCCGAGCCACCAGCACATCAATCTGATCAATACGCTGCTTTAACATCTGCACTAATTTACTACCTTCACCCTCCCGAGCCAGCTGCAAAGCATCAAGCGCCCGATCAAACCCGACCAGCAAATCGGCAGCTACTGCATCATAATCAAGCTCAGCTTGCTCCAATACGCCAGGCCACTGCATTAACTGCTGGGTCGTAAGCGTGCACTCAAGATCGGCTAAATCAGCTATGTGCAGCGCCGCTTTTTTTAGTGCAATAACTTTGTCGGCGTTTACTCCCAACTCCACATCCGCAGCACTTGTTTGAAAATGCAAATGCGTATCAACCTTTCCCCGCGCCAAGCGGCTGCGAATCTTTTCGCGTAATACCGGCTCTAGCGGCCGCAGTGATTCAGGTAATTTAAACTGTGTCTCCAGATAACGATGATTAACACTGCGCACCTCCCATGCGTAATTGCCATGGGCACCCTCATCTTGCACCCGCGCAAAAGCCGTCATGCTATGGATATTTAACTGCTGAGCTTTAGTCGTCATACACAGACCTAATCAAATTGAGTGCGAGTTGTTGCTAAGCGCACTCCGCAATAATACGTTAGCTGACCTGACCTGTCACATAGCAATACCGTCAAAAAATCTACTAGCGCCGATCAACGCACCAACACCTAAAATGCCTTAACTCAATTATGCAATAAAGCAAAAATACCGCCCTTTAATGGACGCTCATCGCTATAATCAGCGGCTACAAAAAAACACCGCGCTGCACGGACAACTTGAGCGCCTGATATCTAATAGCCATTCATCTATTCTTGAGGACTCTCCATGCCAAGACCTAGCGGCCGGCGCAATGACGAATTACGCAACACATCTTTTGCACGTCAATTTACTAAACACGCGGAAGGCTCTGTCTTAGCAAGCTTTGGCGATACGCAAGTATTGTGCACCGCCTCAGTCACTAAAGGCGTACCGCGCTTCCTTAAGGGCAAAGGTAGCGGCTGGATTACTGCAGAATACGGCATGTTGCCGCGGTCTACGGGTGAGCGCATGCAGCGAGAAGCCGCCCGCGGGAAGCAAAGTGGTCGCACTCAAGAAATTCAGCGCCTTATTGGCCGCTCACTCCGTGCCGCAGTCAACCTAGAGCGGCTTGGCGAACACACCATTACGATTGATTGTGATGTATTGCAAGCTGATGGCGGTACACGCACCACGGCAATTTCAGGTGCCTATGTCGCCCTCGCCGATGCGCTAACTGGCCTTCAAGAGCATGGCCGACTCGACGAGTCGCCGCTTAACTTTATGGTTGCCGCCGTTTCGGTGGGGGTTTATAACGGCGAACCGATCCTCGACCTCGATTACATTGAAGATTCAAATGCCGAGACCGACATGAACGTTGTCATGGCTGACTCTGGAAGCTTTATCGAATTACAGGGCACTGCCGAAGGCACCCCCTTTCATCCACATGAGCTTGAGCTAATGCTAGAACTGGCCGGCAAGGGCATTGCAGAGATCAATACGCTGCAAAAAACTGCACTAGCATTGTGATGAATCGGGCCGCTGCATACCTTCACAACCACTACCCGTGGAACGCGCGCTCGATTACAGATAAGCCATTAATAAATCGGTAGATTTTCGTCTGGGTTGATCTCGTAATCATAGTCAACCGTTACCGGACAGTGGCTAGAAAAAGAACGACTCTTGAGTATCCCGGCATACTCGACAGACTTACGCAAACCCTGTGAGACTATCTGATAATCTACACGCCAGCCGTTTTCACCCATAGTTCCATCGGGCCACCATGAAAACTCGTCGTCATCGCTAATGGCTGCCCTGAAAGCATCAACATAACCTAAATCCATCAGCATTTGATCCATCCAACCACGCTCAACTTCGGTAAAGCCCACAGTACTGCCGTGCTGTGCGGAATCTTGGACATCTCTCGCCTGATGCGCGATCTGGAAATTTCCGCAAATCACAAACTCTCGACGCTTGTGGCGAATTTTCGCTAAGTGATCGTGCAGCTGCTGGAAAAACTGGGTTTTTCGCGCCATGCTTTTCTCATCGCCAAGAATCGCTGGTGGCGCCAATAATGAGCCAAAACTAATGCGCTCAAAATCTGCCTGCATATAGCGGGCCTCCATATCAAACTCATTAAAGCCCAAACCGGTCATAATAGCTTTAGGCAAATCACGGCAGTACACCGCAACCCCGTTGGTACCTTCTGGATTATCAAAAAAGTATGCATTGAAGTCAGAAGGAAAGTAGCGATCATCACGTAGCTTATACTCTTCAGTACGAATATCCTGAATACAAATAACGTCGGCCTCTTGATCAGCCATCCACTCATAAAAGCCTTTATCAGCGGCTTGTTTTATTCCGTCAGCACAAAAGCTGATTACTCGCATGGGATTCCCTCTCAGGTGAAAACGATACCGTTACACAATCGCAACAGGTTACGGTGCCTGCAAACATCCATTCCATATGAATTAATTGTATTATTATCAGCCGCCAATAAGGAATCTGGGCGCTGGGAAAGATGCCTGTTTCGATTACCTAACTGCTCCTAATATTGAAGCTTGCGTTCAATGATCTTCAGTCAAGCACGCTTATTTAATTGGGTTTATAATGATTTTGCAAGGTCATATTGCCTTTTATCACTTTCTTGCTTTCACGCTGCTTATCACTACGAAAAAAAACCATCCACTATGCAAAACTTTCAAATAGAATTTATCAACTTATGCATTGCCGCCAACGCCCTGCGCTTTGGTGAGTTCACCCTCAAATCCGGCCGTATAAGCCCTTACTTTTTTAATGCGGGAGAATTCAACCGAGGTTTACAACTGGCGCAACTCGGTGAATGCTACGCTGCAAAAATCGTCGAATCTGGCATACAGTTCGACGGCTTATTTGGCCCCGCCTATAAAGGCATTCCATTGGTCGCAGTTACTGCAGCAGCACTCGCCAAATCGTACAATATCGATGTACCTTATACCTTCAACCGCAAAGAGGCCAAAACCCATGGAGAAGGCGGTGAATTAGTGGGCAGCGAATTACGCGGGCGAATCCTAATAGTAGACGATGTAATCACTGCTGGCACAGCCGTTCGTGAAGTAATCAGCTTACTTAACCACTATCCAGGTGCCGAGACAGCCGGCGTATTAGTTGGACTAGACCGGCAAGAATGCAGTGCTGGCAAGTTATCCGCTGTTGAAGCACTGGCTCAAGATTTTAACATCGAAGTCGCTAGTATTATTGGTGTTGAACATTTACTAGAGTATTTGTCTAAAGAGGCACAAAGTGTTGCAGACTCATCGAAAATATTAGCAACCATGCGGCAATATCGGCAGAAATATGGCACCACTCCCACCTCACAGGCGTAAAAATCTATGATAATAAGCTGCACTGCAACATGGTGGCGCCTCTGGACATTAGCCTTAGCATTGTTAATTACGCCCGCCATTAATTCATCGCCAACCGACGCTGACCATCATAGCAAAACTTTTTTCCGAATTACGAATGAACAAGGCGGCGTTGAACTCAAAGCAAACATCACCCCAAAAGAGGCAAAACGCGGCTATTCAGTGGTAACACTCGGTGGAATCGTTGTTAAGACAGTGGCCGCAGAGCTATCCGCTGAGGAGTACGCGCAACTCAGTGAAACTATAAAAACAGAGCGTGACGAACGCGAGCGATTGCGAAAAGAACGACTGTATGACGAGTCATTACTGCTTCGCTACAGTGCGGTGATTGACCTTGAGGCCGAACAAAAAAGAAAACTCAGTGAATTTGATTTACGCATCAGTATTTTGCGCAGCAACCTCTACAGCTTAAAAGAAAAAATGCTTACCCAGCAAGCGCTGGCAGCCAATATAGAGCGCCGGGGGATTGTCGTTCCAACTAAGCTCAACGACAACATCGCCGATATTGAAGCTGAAATGAAAGAGGCCGAAACATCTATTGCCGCACGCACCGCGGAGAAGGCGCTGATTGATAAGCAGTATAATGAGGATGCCAAACGTCTAGCCGCTCTATTAAAAGCAGTCTCTCGTTAGCTGAGGCTAGCTGGCGCCATGCGCCTTAGCGACAATCGGTGCATTTTGTCGTGATACGGAGTGACGCGGTGCCTGCGACAGGCTCTCTCTAAAAAAGCCATCCATCAACTGCTGCCACTGCTCCGGCCAATATTGGGTAGGCGTTCGCTGAAACTTGCTGCGAACGTATTGCGTGATTTTACCTTCAACAAGCGACATCAACATATTGCTAGCTGCCGCTGCAGTAATACAGGTGCGCAGACCTTCATTGAGCTCGGCATCACGCAGCACCTGCTTAATTTGAGTTTCTAAGCGCCCATAAAATTGCGTGACTCGCCCACGCACCCTCTCAGTTTCACCGGCGAGCGCATCGCCATTCAAAATGCGCGAGATACCGGGATTTTTTTCAGAAAAACCCAGCAGTAACGCCAAAATTCTCTCTAAGCGGGTGTACGCATTAGCCTCTTCTTTTAAAATGATCGCCACGCGTGAAAAGATCGCTTCTTCGACAAAGTCTATCAAGCCTTCAAACATTTTTGCCTTGCTAGGAAAATGTCTGTAGAGGGCCGCTTCAGAGACGCCAACAGTTCTTGCCAGCCCCGCAGTCGTGATGCGCTCTCCCGGAGAGGCTTCAAGCATGCTAGCTAGCGCTTCAAGTATTTGTTGTCGCCGCGGCGTTTTTTGTGCAAGTCTCGGCATGGGATTTTTAAACTCAATGGCAACTTAGTTTTATACGGGCAAAAAAATTATCAACGAAACACCTATTCTTCCAAGATTTTAATCTAACGACACCTCTATCAGCCCTGCCTAATTATTATCAATGGTGCGCCTGCATATCTATTGCGCGAAACCAACTGAGGCTAAAGCAAATCGCTGTTTGATTAAATCATTAAGTGCAATGATGCTGAACAACTACAGTGTGAAAGATACTCCTAATTCACCGGCAAATGAAGTAGTTTGGGGTATTTAAACTAAAATATTTTAATATTTTATATCGCGCGTAAAATATCGATCAAAATAGCTGACAGATGAGCAGAAAGTCCGCTGCACAAATCAGAAACCCAGCACCCAAAGTATCAAGGCGTTATGGCGCAAATAAAATCCGAATACTATCGGCTAGGTCCTGTCGGTTATTAACGTCCCCACTCCGCTGTCAGTAAATATTTCTAGTAAAACCGCGTGTGGTACGGTTCCATCAATAATATGCGCGGTCGCCACCCCTTGTTGAACCGCATCGCAGGCACAAGCAAGCTTCGGGAGCATTCCTCCTGTAATGATGCCATCAGCTATCAACTTGTCTACCGACTCTGAGTTTAAACCGGTCAACACTTGCCCCTGCTTATCTTTCACGCCAGCAACGTTGGTTAACAACATCAGCTTTTCGGCGCCCATCAATGCAGCAACCTTACCCGCTACTAAATCTGCGTTGATGTTAAACGTAGTGCCGTCGGCACCTATTCCTATTGGCGCAATAACAGGGATAATACCTATATCTTGAAGCGAATCGAGCAAATCGACATTGATGGACTCAACCTTGCCAACATGCCCAATGTCGATAATTTCTGAGCTAAGCAGCTCCGGCGAATGCTGCTTGACATCTAGCTTGCTGGCGTTGATCAGCTTACCGTCTTTGCCGGTCAAACCAACCGCCAAACCACCATGCTGGTTTATTAAGGCAACAATTTCTTTATTGACCAACCCTCCTAAAACCATAGAAACAACATCCATAGTGTCGGTATCAGTCACGCGCATACCATCAATAAATTTTGATTCGATATTCAGGCGCTCTAGCATCTCGCCAATTTGCGGCCCCCCGCCGTGAACGACAATAGGATTCATGCCTACTAGCTTCATTAACACAATGTCGCGCGCAAAATTATGCTTTAACTCATCATCTACCATCGCATTGCCGCCATACTTCACAACGATAGTTTTACCAATAAATCGAGTGATGTAGGGGAGCGACTCGGTCAATACCGCGGCGATTTGTTCAGAACGTTGTTGATCAAGAGACATAGGCTTACCAAGTAGGCCGCAGCAGCGGCAAGAACTCCAGCGTTAATTATATATTAGGACGAGCGATTTATTGGTGCCTAAATGGAAACACACGTGAGGGGCGGCAAAATTGCAGTGCATTTAGCGTCTCAAGCTTCACCGATAAGCTTAAGCGTCGGATCAATGTCGGCGAGCGCAGCGGCAAAAGTCTGTTGGATTTTTTGAAGCTCCGCTTCGGAGTCGGCTTCAAATCTAGCGGTGAGCTTCGATGAGGTATTGGACGCACGAACCAGACCCCAGCCCTGAGCATAATCGACTCTAAGCCCATCTAATTGGGATGTCTCACCGCCAACTAACAGTGCACTGGCTGCTAACTTCTGAATAATATTGAACTTCGCGCCCTCTTCAACAAGAATATCAATTTCTGGCGTGCACACACTACTAGGCAATTCGGCTAACGCAGCATCGAGCGACAACCCCTCAAGCGTGAGTATCTCAATCAAGCGAGTACCACTGTAAAGGCCATCATCAAAACCAAACCAACGCTCTTTAAAGCAAAAGTGTCCAGAAAACTCTCCGCCCAACAACGCACCGGTTTCAAACATTTTTTGCTTAATGCGTGAATGCCCACTTTGCCACATCACCGGCCTACCGCCCTGTGAAGAAATAACTTGGCTCAAGTTGCGCGTGCACTTAACGTCATACACAACGTCAGCCCCAGGGTTGCGGGTCAATACATCCTTGGCAAATAACATCAATAATAGATCGGCATCCACGACGCGCCCAGTGCCGGTGACCGCAACAACGCGGTCGGCATCGCCGTCAAAAGCCAAGCCAAGATCAGCCTCCTGCCGCATCACCTCAGCGATCAGCGCCTCAATATTTTCAGGCTTACAAGGATCTGGCAGATGATTAGGGAAGTTGCCGTCGACCTCGGCAAACATGGGCACCACCTCACAGCCTAACGAGGCAAACAACATCGGGGCGATATCACTGGCCGCGCCATTTCCGCAATCCAACACCACCTTTATCTGCGATGCAAAAACCACATCATCGGCTATTTGATCAATGTAGCGATCAACTAAATCTTGCCGCGTCAGATCGCCAGCGCCCGTCGCGAACTTGCCCGACATGGCTAGCGCATATAAGTCTTGGATTTGTTTATCGGCTAATGCCTGCCCACTGAGCACGACCTTAAAGCCGTTCATGTCTGGCGAATTGTGGCTGCCAGTAATCATGACGCCCGCCTGCGTTTGCAAATGTTCGATGGCAAAGTAGACCAGTGGCGTAGGCACCAAACCAATATCAACAACATCGCAGCCGGTAGCTAACAAGCTGCTAATCAGCGTCTCACGGATTCGGGCCGAAGAAAGCCTGCCGTCACGACCAATCACTAGCGTGTTGCTACCTGCCTGTAACGCTGCAGTGCCAATGGCCTTACCAACGAGCTCGACGGTATCCTCATCGAGCTCTGTCTCAGCGATGCCTCGTATATCATAAGCTCTAAAAACATGGGCGGGAATCGATTGCATGGCAATATCGAGCCCTGCAGCCTGAGCAGCGGGTTGTGCCATCTCGGCAGCTCCTGCACTTTCAGCTGCTTGAGGTCCAATATCCTCGTCCCTAGCCTGCGCCACTGCAACTGCAGCGATATCTAAGCCGGCTGTCTTCTGTGCCAGCGCTCGCTTGGCGCGGTAGTTTTCCAGCGCCTGCGCAAAATCTCTCGCGACCTGCTCAATCCCTGAAAATGCAAACGACGGTAATTTAACTGTTTGATCAAAAGACTCCTTCACATAATCTCTCAATAAGCTCGCGTCACCATCAACCAACTTACCGTTGGTCGTTATTTGTTTTCGCAAAGCTAGTAAGCCCAAAGCCATAATTAAAAGCAATGCGCTGAGTATTACAGAGGAAAGTACACCTAGTATTGAAGGGGCCTTAAAAAGCGAATATTCCAGCGAAACACTCGGAATAATGCGCAGCGGCTGACTAGCCGTTGCCACTGGCCGCTGCGATGAAGGCCGACTAAGATCCGACGGAATTGCCGCCGGCCTTGCATTGGGTATACTGTAAAAAAGAGTGGTGGCGGTATCGCTAGCGAGCTGGTCTCGGCCTTTGAGCAGATCAAATTGAGCAAAGACCCAATCGGCTTTTAGCGTCAACATAATGGCCCCTACACTGCGACTACCGACCTTAACCGCTCGAGCCAAACTCACCACATACTCGCCATTGAGCCGGTACACATCGACCACTACATGTTGATCGCCACGCGCACGCTCAACCATATTCTTTTCGATATTGTTGCGCAGCTTGTGTTTATAGGCTCCAAGATCTGCCGTACCCAAGTCACCCAAAGGCAAAATAACTAACTGATTGAGGTGTGGAAACATGGCGGCCCAATCATCGCCCATGCTATCGAGCGCTGCCTGATCGCCCGCGTTTAATGCCATATGCAGTGAATTCAGGCGACTCAAGCCTTCTAACTGATGGCTAAGCATTTGCAGGCTATTGTCGATAGCGCCCGCCTGTATTTTTACCGCTGTATCAGCTTTAAGCTGTGCTGCATCGCTATTAACCCAAGGGCTCAACACAGCAACATACAGCCCGGCAAGCACCACGCTAGGTACTAAAACCAAGAGCAAGCTAGACCAAAACTTTAACAGGCTTGGTGAGTTAACCGACAACGAAGATACCTCCCTCTACTTCAATTGATGTTCGAATCGACACTGTGAACACACTAAGCTCAAAGCTAATGGGCATCATCAACCCTAATCAGAACGCCTGGTTGAGATTATAGTAACGGCCAACAGGCCAGACCGATAAAATAATACCAATTGCCTCAAAACGCTGCGCTTATACGTATTTTTGCAGTCTCTTATATCTTCGCATGTAACCAATGCTGCCTAGACCTGCTGAGCAATTAATTTAATCAGCTCACGCGCGAGCTTATCTTTGCTCATTTTAGGCAGCTCAACCTGCTCGCTTCGAGTCAACACAATCACCTCGTTGCTATCGGAGCTAAATCCAATGTCATCACGCGACACATCATTGGCCACAATCATCTTTAAATTTTTGCGCTGCATCTTGGCAGTGGCATGCTCTAAAAGATCATGTGTCTCAGCTGCAAATCCCACTACCATAGGCGGGCTAATCAAATCACTAACAGCGGCGATAATGTCGGGGGTCTTTTCCAACTCAAGTGTCAAGGTTTGTGCTGCAGCGGTTTTTTTTATTTTTTGCGGCTCACTGGCTACCGGGCGAAAATCAGCCACTGCCGCCGCGCCAACAAAAATATCTGCTTGATCAATAACTTCCATCACCGCCTCCAGCATATCTTGTGCCGAAACCACATCAACACGCTGCGCACGCGCGTCAGCCTGTAAGTAAACAGGCCCAGCAATGAGCGTTACTTTTGCGCCAGCCTCAATGGCAGCAGTTGCCAGCGCAAAACCCATTTTACCTGAAGAGTAATTACTGAGATAACGAACTGGGTCGAGTGCTTCGAGACTTGGCCCTGCAGTAATGACGACATGCCGGCCATCGAGGATGCCGCTACCGAAACAATCAGCTACCGCCTGCGCAATCTCTGCAGCCTCGCTCATTCGCCCTGCGCCTGTATCACCGCAAGCCTGCGCGCCTTCGCCTGGACCAACTGTACGGTAGCCACGCTCAGCTAAGCGCTGCAAATTAGTTTGATTGGCCTGATCCCGCCACATTGCCTGATTCATAGCAGGCGCTAATAATATCGGCGCATCGCTGGCGCACAGTACAGTCGCCAACAGGTCGTCCGCTCGACCCACAGCAAAACGCGCTAAAGCATCGGCTGTGGCTGGCGCTACAACAATGGCGTCACCCCAACGAGCCAGCTCAATGTGGCCCATTGCCGCTTCGGCCTCGG
Organism: uncultured Pseudomonadales bacterium; assembly: GCA_943788835.1. GTDB lineage: Bacteria > Pseudomonadota > Gammaproteobacteria > Pseudomonadales > UBA7434 > UBA7434. Next base: position 83,086 of record CALSRU010000001.1, read on the forward strand.
CATCGAGTAGTTCGGTATGCACACGGTGGCCAGATACCGCTTGAAGCGTAAGTGGCGTTATAAACTCACAGGCGCCACGCGTCATAATCACCTTAACTTCTGCACCAAGATCACGCAGCCGCCTAACGACATCAGGCGCCTTGTAAGCAGCAATACCACCGGTAACGCCAACGAGTATTCTTTTGTTTTGAAGTGACTGCATACTTTTATCTACTTAAATCGACGGTTTATTAACAGGGGTGCCCGCTCAACTTTAGCCGTTCTTGGGTATCGCCGCACAACAACTCAATCCTAACGGACAGGGAAGTGACATTGTGCTGGTATCTTAGGCAAGAGTACAATATTGGCTAAGATACAACATTGGTAAACAAGGATTGACCGATGTCTATTGCAAATAGCGCACATCATGGAGGATTTTATGTCTATTGCAGCCTGGCCGACAACCGAACGGCCTCGAGAAAAACTCATTGCACGCGGCCCCCAAGCATTAAGTGACGCCGAATTACTGGCTATTTTTTTACGCACAGGCAGCCCCAGACACTCCGCCATAGAAATCGCAGGCCAACTGCTTACCCAGTTTGGTGGTCTCGCGCCATTGCTGCATGCCTCACGCCGCGATTTTGTTTCTCTACATGGGCTGGGAGACGCCAAATACGCTATGTTACAAGCGATCCAGGAAATATCGCGGCGCAGCATGCTCGAGGCCCTGCAACGCAGCTCAGCACTCACTAGCCCAGAAAAAACGCGCGGCTATTTAAAAAACATCCTCGCTCACCAACCACGCGAAATTTTTTGGGCGCTTTTTTTAGACAGCCAGCATCAAGTCATCGCCAGCGAAGCCCTCGCCTACGGTACCATTGACAGCGCTAGTATTTATCCACGTGAAGTGCTCAAAGCCAGCCTCTCGCACAACGCTGCGGCGCTAATCTTTGCCCACAACCATCCCTCAGGCTCACTGACACCCAGCAAGGCCGACCAAGACATCACGCGAAGGCTGCAAGAAGTACTGGCAATGGTCGACATACGCGTGCTCGACCATATTATTATCGGTGGTAACCGTACCGTTTCGATGGCAGAACTTGGCCTCATTTAATTCTATGGCGACTCTTTCGCCGCTTTGACTTGTACTTGAGGCGCTGTTTTGGTATAAAGCGCCTCCTTTTTGCAGAGCATCTCACACTGATGGGCGACTCATACGCAAATTGCCGGCGAATGTGGTCGGAGATGTTGAACGCCTCTTTGAGCGCGATCAACAGTTCAAGATCAACTATTTAAGCGGCTGGCGCGCCAACTAAGGCGGCTTAGTTCGAACCAAGAATTGCGGAGATATACCATGTCAAAAGTTTGCCAAGTTACCGGTAAGCGCCCGATTACCGGGAACAACGTTTCCCACGCCAAAAATCGCACCAAACGTCGATTTTTGCCTAACCTGCATCGCCATCGTTTTTGGTTAGAAGCTGAGAAACGTTTTGTAACGCTGCGAGTTTCATCAAAAGGCATGCGCATTATCGACAAAAAAGGCATAGATACCATTGTGGCCGAGTTGCGCAATCGTGGTGAAGCGGTCTAGCCGAAAGTTAATCTACATCACTAGAAAACAATTACTGAAAAAATTCCAAGAGATAAAAGGTTATGAGAGAAAAAATTCGACTTAATTCTTCTGCCGGTACTGGCCACTTTTATACAACAGATAAAAACAAACGTACCATGCCTGAAAAAATGGAGATCAAGAAGTTTGATCCAGTGGTTCGCAAGCATGTGACCTATAAAGAAGCCAAAATTAAGTAATTGTCTTTCGACTAAAGACAATCAAAACCCGCCCTCTAGGCGGGTTTTTTGTATGGGTTCTTTTTTAAATTGCAGTCTTTATTGTGCAATTATGAATAACGAAAATGACGCCTTAACTAATACACTCGCGTAGTCCATCAAATGCCAGAGCTACCTGAAGTAGAAACCACCAAGCGAGGCATTGCACCTCACGTAGTTAACAAAACCATTGTCCGTGTTGAAGTGCGCAACAAAAATTTACGCTGGCCGGTCACCACTGCATTCAGAAAAAATATTGCCGGTCAAAAAGTACAAGCTATTTCTCGCCGAGCAAAATATTTGCTTTTTAAGCTGCAGGGTGGTTACTTCATGCTGCACTTAGGTATGTCCGGCAGCTTGCGCTTGGCTAACAGCAGCGAACCTTTACTCAAGCACGACCACTTGGTTTTTCATTTGTCGAGCAACCTAACTCTGCGCCTCAATGACCCTCGACGCTTTGGTTCTGCACTATGGCTCGGCTACCATCCCGAAGAGCATTCGCTGCTAAGCACTTTAGGCCCCGAACCTTTTGACTCAAGCTGCACCGCCCAGCGCTTATTTAAACTTTCGCGTAAGCGTAAAGTTGCTGTTAAAAATTTTGTCATGGACAATAAAATTATTGTGGGCGTCGGTAATATTTATGCCAGCGAGGCATTGTTCGCCAGCGGCATTAGACCACGCCGAGCAGCAGGGAGAGTCACGCAAGCACAGTACAGCAAACTACTACAAAACATTCAAACCATATTGCAAGCCTCAATCACAATGGGCGGAACCACGCTGCGCGACTTTGTCGGCGGCGATGGCAAGCCAGGCTATTTCCAACAAACACTGAGTGTCTATGGACGTGAAGGCTTGCCTTGTACTATATGCAGCTCGACCATCAAACAAATCACCATAGGTCAGCGCAGCAGCTTTTACTGCCCGCAGTGCCAGCAATAGTCGCTAACAGCTAACGCTTACTGCCCTGCAGCCGCACCCTCTCGCCGCGGATCTGCCACACCTTGCCAGCCCAGCGATGTTTTATAGATGGCATGAATGCCGCTAGTCTGCTCGCGCACATCCAGCTCGTGGCCCATATCACCTAACGTTTTCACTGTGTCCTTGCTAGCTGCGCTCTCAACACGAACCTTATTGCCCGCCTCAACCACATGGCTCGCAGCTACAGATTGGGGTAATGACTGACCGAGCACTAACACCTCATACAATACTCGAGCCACATAACTAATAATACTTCTCCCACCTGGTGAGCCCACCGCGAGAACAGGCTGATTCTGCGCATCAAATACAATCATTGGTGACATCGAACTTAGCGGGCGCTTACCACCTTGCACGCGGTTCGCTATTTTTTGACCACTTACATCCATCGGTGCAAAAGAAAAATCAGTCAGTTGATTATTTAAAATAAAACCGCCTGACATAAGTCGCGAGCCAAAAGCCGTTTCGATACTATTGGTCATGCTAACAATATTGCCCGTCGCGTCCATAATGGTCAGATGCGTGGTAGAGGGTAACTCTAGCGAAAGCCCCGTCATAAAATCGTCAGTATCAACAGCAGATGGGCTGCCAGACGGCATTAATTCATTGCGTCGGGCTAAGTCAATCATGGATGCGCGTTGTGACAAATAATCAGTAGCAAGCAAACCCGCAACGGGCACGCCAACAAAATCCGGGTCGGCCACATATTTGTTTCTATCGGCAAACGCCAATCTCGACGCTTCAATAAAAGCGTGGGCAAGAACTGCATCCCCAGCCACACCAGTGCCAACTAAGCTTGGATTGTGATGCGACTCAATTCCCAGAGACTCCAGCATGGCCAATATACTTAGCACGGTCGTCGCCCCCGAAGACGGTGGCCCCATGCCGCAAAAACGGTATGCAAAAATCAATTTACAAACTGGCGTACGCATGACTGACTGATACTGCGAAAAATCGCGGACCGATAATTGTCCAGGATTGGAGTCATCAACAACCACAGCCACCATCGCGTCAACTATATCGCCGAAATAAAAAACTTTAGGCCCACCCGCGGCCAAAGCCTTTAATGAAAGGGCGTAGTCTTTATTTTTTAGCAAGCTACCTTGTAGCAAGCCCTGCCCATCAGGATAAAGATAGCGCGCTATTTGCGGCCGGGCCTGCAAGGCAGGCACTTTTTTTATAAGTGTACTGAGGCGTTCAGAAACAATAAAGCCATTTTCGGCAAGCTCAATAGCTTCATCAAATAGCAGCGGCCATTCCATGACTCCATGGTTATTATGTGCACGGCCTAACATATGAACCATGCCGGGCACGCCGACACTGCGCCCGCCTATCAACGCCTCAACAAACCCCATCGGCTGCCCATCACCAGCGTTTAAAAACAAACTCTCATCAGCGCCTAGCGGAGCTGTTTCACGACCATCATAACTACTTAACTGTTGACTTTTAGCATCCCAAAACAATAAAAATCCGCCTCCGCCTAAACCAGAAGACTGAGGCTCCACCAAACCCAGCACCATTTGTGCAGCAATGGCAGCATCAATCGCTGAACCGCCTTCGACGAGTATTTTTGTGGCTGCAGCCGTTGCATAGGGATTAGCGGTGACTGCTAGGTAGTCTTGCGCTAACTTGACCTTCTGCGCCGATGCTGTGATTAAACTAGCAGGCTCAGGGGCGAGCTGTTCATTTACAAAAGTAAACTCGCTGGCCGTTTTCACCTGTGTTGCGTCTAACGAGCGACAACCACTCGCCAGCAAAAGCAATAGAACTAGAGCACTCAGCGCACCTAAATAAGCACTGCTAGTTAGGCCTTTTAAGCACCAACTCCGCACGCCTAGTTCAATTTTAAGCGAATAGATTCAAGAACGGTGGGAGGTACAAACTTGGAAACATCGCCATGAAGCGTTGCGATTTCTCGGACTAATGTGGATGAGATATAGGTAAGATCATCAGCAGGCGTTAGGAACACTGTTTCAAAATCACTTTTCATTGCTCGATTCATGTTAGCCAACTGAAATTCATATTCAAAATCAGAGATCGCGCGCAAGCCTCGCAAGACAACCGTTTCATTAAGGTCTTCCAAGAAGTGCGTCAGTAACTTGTTAAAACCAACTACTTTGACATTATCTAGATGCTTTAACGCTGCCTGCGCCATAGCAACACGCTCATCGAGTGTAAACATTGGATGTTTTAAGTTACTCGCGGCGACTGCAACCGTAACATGGCTAAAAAGATTACACGCTCGCTCAATAAGATCGACATGACCATTAGTTAACGGATCGAAACTTCCTGGGTATACAACAGAAGACATAACGCATATTGACTCGGTGAATTGAATGGAGAACGCTGCCAAACAACGTAAGAAGTTAACTTTACAAGCACGGCGAAGCTAGCCGTGCGATAGTAAACCGATTTCGATAAAGCCTCAAGACTCCCTCATGGCCTAGCTGCCAGACTGCTCAGCAACAAACAAGAGATATTGAACATTTCCTGCTCGGCGCTGCTTAAGTAATTGCCAATGAGCCGGAATCGCAGGTAAATCGGCCTCGCCAGGCAGCTCAATATAAATGCGGGCATCCACTGCCAGCATGCCGCTGTGTTCCAGCGCAACAACCACTTCAGGTAAGAAACTGCTCGCAAAGGGCGGATCTAGAAACACGATGTTGAAGCGTGGTTCGCCATCAGCTAAGGGCTGGCTGGCTAACCAGCGCAGCGCATCCGCAGAACAAACACTCAACTCAGTAGCGCCTAGCCGACGGGCCTCTGACTGCATAATAGCCACTGCCTGTCGGTTGGTGTCAATTGCATACGCGGTGGCGGCACCACGAGAAAGCGCCTCGAAAGCCAACGCACCAGAGCCTGCAAATAAATCAAGGCAGTGTGCGCCCTTCATGTGAGGCGCTAACCAATTAAACAGGGTCTCTCTTACCCGCTCAGATGTTGGCCGAAGACCATTACCGTCAGCAAAATTAAGCTTAGAGCCACGCCAGACACCGGCGATCAGACGCAGTTGATTGATAACGGGCTTTTTACGCGGATTTTTTTTCGAGCTCATAGCCAACTAGCTTAAAGACTTTTTTTGGTCTGACAAGTTAATAGTATTTGCGCGCACAATGTTTGTCCGTCAGCGTATAATTTGCCAGCTGCCTGCCTGCGAACGCTCGAAAACATTCGAGCCCGCCGCGCGGCCTTTTAAATTTTTTAAATAAGTGAACAACATGTTGAGATTTATTAAGCGTCGCAAGTCGCAGTCCGTCGACCCCTCTTCCGATGCGGGCAATCACAAGCCGGCCACAGCTAGCGAGCCTGACGCAACTGCACAGCCCGTCATGGACGATGCTACAAGCGGCCTTAGCGCCACCAATATTAGCCAAGAAGAGCCAGCATCAGCAGAGCCTAATAGAAAGAGCTTTATTAAGCGGCTAGCCAGCAAAATCAGCAAAACCAGCAGTAATCTCGGCGATGGGCTCGGACAAGTACTGCTGGGCAAGAAGGAAATCGATGATGAGCTACTTGAAGACATTGAAACACAGCTGCTCTTGGCTGACGTAGGCATCGATACCACCCGCAAAATAATTGATGCTCTTACCACCGCTATCGAGCGAGATGCATTGACGGACTCACAGGCGCTTTACAAAAAGCTTAAAGCCGAGCTCAAAAACACACTGGGCGGCAGTGAAAATGACTTTGTTATTGATGCCAACCAGGCACCCTATGTCATATTGGTGGTGGGCGTTAATGGGGCTGGCAAAACAACGACTATAGGCAAGCTGGCTAAGCGACTCCAAAATAATGCATTTCATGTGGCTTTAGCCGCTGGCGATACTTTCCGCGCCGCTGCCGTAGAGCAATTACAAGTATGGGGCGACCGCAATGATATCCCCGTTATTGCCCAGCACACGGGTGCAGATAGCGCCTCAGTAATATTTGATGGACTAGAAGCAAGCAAGGCGCGCGATATTGATGTACTGATCGCCGATACTGCCGGCCGACTGCACAACAAAGAAAATCTCATGGAAGAACTGAAAAAAATCGTTCGCGTTATGGGTAAAATCGATGCCTCTGCCCCGCATGAAGTTCTGCTGGTGCTCGATGCGACCACAGGCCAAAACGCAATTGCCCAAGCACAAAAATTTCAACAAGCCGTTGGGGTTACTGGCATTGCCATAACCAAACTGGATGGCACCGCCAAAGGAGGTGTGGTTTTTGCAATCAAAGATCAACTCAAACTCCCCATCCGCTTTATCGGCGTGGGTGAAAAAATTGAAGATCTGCGCCCGTTTGAGCCCGACGACTTTGTCGAAGCACTGTTTTCTGGTATTGATTAACCATGATTGAATTCAAGTCAGTGAGCAAGGTTTACCGCGGACAGCGGGCATTGGCGGACCTTAGCTTTTTGCTTGATCGCGGCGAGATGGCTTTTTTAACGGGGCATTCTGGCGCTGGTAAAAGCACCCTGCTCAAACTCATAATGCTGATAGAAAGGCCGAGCGCTGGCGAGGTTTTGATTGATGGCAAAACACTCACCAAGGTACGCGGCTCCAATATAGCCAGGCTAAGACGCAACATTGGCTTCGTCTACCAAAGCCATCACCTATTATCCGATCGAAATGTCTTTGAGAATGTAGCGCTACCACTTATGGTGGCAGGCTTTCACCATCGCGATATTGCTCGGCGCGTTCGGGCTGCACTTGATAAAGTTGGCCTGCTAAGTAAAGAAAAACAAAGCCCGGCAACACTTTCGGGTGGCGAACAACAGCGAGTGGGCATTGCTCGGGCAGTCGTCAACAAGCCCCCTATTTTGTTGGCAGATGAACCAACCGGCAACCTTGACCCCCAACTCAGCGCCGAAATCATGCAGCTATTACACGATTTTAATAACGCCGGAGTAACGCTTCTCATCGCAACCCACGATTTAGCACTTATTGCGAAAATGCCTCACCGTTCGCTAATTTTGCGCCAAGGCCAATTAATTGGGGGCACCCACCTTAGCGATAACGTCGCCAGTGAGCGAGCCGCGCCTGTCGACTTGAGTGGTCACTTATAAATGCGTGACACGCCTCTCAAGCAAGGTGCAACCTCCCCCGCGCTCAGTTGGCGTGACCAACTGCGTGTTTGGCGGGATTCGCATCGACTTTTCGCAAAGCAAAGCTTCGACCGCCTGTGGGAAAAACCACTCGCGACATTGGTGACGTTGACGATGCTTGCCATCGCCATCGCACTCCCCACGCTGTTACATTTAGGGGTAAAAAATGTTTCCAGCTGGGTCAGTTATTCAGACAGCGGCTTAGAGATGACTGCCTACTTACACATGCCCACATCTCAGGTCCAAGCCAACACTGACTTTAATAGTGAGGGCCAGGCACTAGCGCTGCGTGTCGCGCAACTAAGTGGCGTTAAACAAGTTGAATTTATATCGGCTCAAGACGCACTCCTTCGGCTCGAGGTTATTGCCGGAGCTGGGAGCATCGATATTATCGACAGCCTCCCCGCCAACCCATTGCCGGCCGCCATCAGAGTGGTGGTTGGGCAAGGGCCAGAGCTGGCCTCCACAGCCAATGCTCTCGCCCAAAAAATAGAAGCATTACCCGAAGTCGAGTCTGTGCGCTTTAATCTTGAGTGGTTCCAAAAGGCGCAAGCCATTGTGCAACTGGTGCTAAGAATCAATCTGGCCGCATCGGTGTTGCTGGGCATGGGCGTTGTGCTCGTCATCGGGAACACCGTGCGCGTGTCCATAGCTAGCCGGCGCGAAGAAATCTTGGTGGCCAAGTTAGTGGGCGCCACCAATGCTTATGCAAGAAGGCCCTTTTTATACTTAGGGGTCTGGCTGGGCGCAACAGGCGCAGCAATGGCATTGATCATCTCGTTCGCATGTATGTATGCACTTACATACTACATGAAGCCTTTAGAAGCTGCTTACAGTACCAATATCAGCATACAGCACTTAAGCGCCAATACCGCATTAGTCATTTTTTTGGCCAGCGCAAGCCTTGGCTGGGTAGGATCTTGGGTGATTTGCAGCAATCAAATCAGTAAACTTGAGCCCGAATAACAGGCTAGCTCTTTTTTATGGGATTTTTGACTCACTTTGGACCAGATAGCAACTTTTAAGCGCTTTTACCGGCAGTTGAATTTATTCCTAGATTGATATAGCCAACCGCTAAGACGGCAGTTCTAGAGCCCCGCATTGAACTATTTCTGCATTAGCACTCTAACGCTGAGAGTGCTAATATTGCTGTAATGAGGCAGCGCATCCCATCCAATCATTCCACCCGCGCTCCCAATGATTACCAATCGCCAACGCCGAGCAAATGCTCGGGCGCGAGAAGGAGGACAATGCCAACATGAATACACAACTACAAGCGATACCGGTGCTGACACCCGGAAGTAATATCAATGCCTATATGGCTTCGGTCAATAGTTTTGAAGTACTGAGCAAGGACCGCGAGCAAGAACTTGGCCGCCGACTAGTCGAGCAAGGTGACCTGGAAGCCGCGCGCGAGCTGATACTTTCACACCTTCGGTTCGTTGTCCGTGTGGCCAAATCTTACAATGGTTATGGGCTTGGTTTGGGCGATTTAATTCAGGAAGGCAACATCGGCTTGATGAAAGCAGTTAAGCGTTTCAACCCTGAAAAAGGTGTGCGGCTAGTATCATTTGCCGTGCACTGGATCAAAGCCGAAATCCATGAGTTTATATTGCGCAACTGGCGCATCGTTAAAATCGCCACAACCAAAGCGCAGCGCAAATTATTTTTCAATTTACGCAGCAAGAAAAAAGATTTAGCTTGGCTGAGCAACGAAGAGGCACAGGTCATAGCCGAAGATTTAGGAGTGGCAGTTTCAGACGTCCAGCAAATGGAAGGTCGGCTGTCATCCTATGATATGGGCTTCGATGCGCCGGCAGATGCCAGTGAAGAAAAAGCTGCCCAATCTCCTGCCTATTTTTTACAAGACCAGTCAGCCGACCCAGCATTAGCTACTGAAGATTCTCAGTGGGCACAACAGCAAGGCACTGAATTGCGACAGGCGCTACTTTCTTTAGATGATCGCAGCCGCCATATTCTTCAAGCGCGCTGGCTCAATGAGTCTTCGAAAGTTACCTTGCATGATCTGGCTGCTGAATATAGTGTGTCCGCTGAGCGCATACGCCAGCTCGAAAAAGAAGCCATGAAAAAGCTCAAAGCGGCTATGCAGGCGTCCGCCTGAGTCGGCCAGCAAATCAACAGCAATACAGTAAGCGGTGGTAAAGCCATTTTCGATCGGTGATGACCCGCGCTATAATATGCAAGCAGAGCAGGGCGCTAATGGATAGTAAGTGCCGGCATTTAATGTTCTGCTGTTATCAACGACGATCGTGCTTACAGACACTTTTGTAGTAACACCTCAACTTTATCGCCCAGCACCATCAACTATTGACCGGCTTACTATGACCCACGTATTCCTTTTAATGGGCGCTATTTTTGGCATGCTCGCGGTAGCCTTCGGCGCTTTTGGTGCTCATGCATTAAAATCACGACTGACCGTCGAGCTCTTGAATAGCTATCAAACTGCTGTACAGTACCAATTCTGGCATGCATTAGCGCTGCTGGCCGTTGGCCTGTTAGTACTTCAGCTCAATCCATCTCGGCTACTACAAAGTAGCGGCTGGTTATTTTTTCTAGGCACGCTAATGTTTAGCGGATCAATTTATCTGCTAACACTGACCAATATTCGCCACATTGGTGCTTTAAATATTGGCATACTGACTCCAATTGGCGGGCTGAGCCTAATGCTAGGTTGGTTGCTACTGATATTGGCCCTTTGGCGCAACCAATAAATTTTTCATAGTCGTCAACCCATCATCGGTGCGCTGACAGGCCATTCAACAAACCTTCCACGACCTAGCCACCAATGTCTCAATCGCCCAAAGCTAACGCCGACAGCCACGCCCGCAACCGACCCATTCGTAGCTTTGTTATTCGCAGCGGCCGCATGACCGAGGCGCAACGCAAAGCACTCGACTCTCATATGCGTCGGTGGGCCCTGCCACAAGATCGGCAGCCAGAAAATTATGAAGAGGTGTTTGGCAACCTAAACCCTCTAACGCTAGAAATTGGTTTTGGCATGGGCGACTCACTCGCGACCATGGCGCTGGAAAGCCCCAATAAAAACTTTATCGGCGTTGAAGTGCATCAAGCAGGAGTAGGGCGCCTACTCGCATTAGCCGATGAATATCAGTTAAGCAATCTACGTGTATACTGTCACGATGCGGTTGAGGTTCTGAAACAAAACATTAGCCAACACAGTCTTGACCGCGTCAATATTTACTTTCCTGACCCTTGGCATAAAACCAAGCATCATAAACGCCGTTTGATTCAACCAGAATTTCTAACACTGCTGCACAGCCGCCTAAAAGACAAAGGCTTATTGCACATTGCTACCGACTGGGAGCCCTATGCCAAGCATGCCATGACGGTTATCAACAAACATGCAGGGTTCACTAACATTGCCGGCTCAAAAATTTACATGGATCCTGCTGAGCTAGGCAGGCCGGAAACAAAGTTTGAGCGTCGCGGCGTCAAGCTCGGCCATGGCGTATGGGACATGGCTTTTAAAACCTGCCATTACGCCGACAAATGATCATCATGATTAAACTTGTGAAAAACCCTGCCTGCGTGTAAGGTTTGGCTTATTACTGACAATCGCAAGAATAATAAAGGGAGAGAAAATGCAAACGAAACGCGTGCGTGATTTTATGGCCAAGCATTATGCGACAGTGACACCTGATCAATCGATTGCAACGGCCGTGCGTATTATCCTTGAATACCATCAATCAGCTGCGCCAGTAATAGACGAACAGCAACAACTTGTTGGCTTGCTTTCGGAGGCCGACTGCATGCGGTCAACGCTAGTTGAAGGCTACTTTAATGAGGGCGTAACGCTAGTGCGCGAACAAATGAGCGTCGACCTAGAATCGGTTTCACCCGACCTAGAACTCAGCGCGGTATCAGAAAAGTTTTTACAAAATAACCGCCGCTTAATGCCTGTAGTAGAAGCCGGCACGCTGGTGGGTATTTTATCAAGACAAGATATATTAAAAGCCCTGATATAGCGCGCTTCATAGACCTCGCTCTTATCATGCCAGCCAGTTCAAGCTAGCTAAATTCTGCAATAAGATCATTAAGAAATCGCCAGCCATGCGCACTAGCGACGATCCGATGGCTATCTTGTATGAGTAAATGGCGCTCAACTAAAGAATCAATTTTGCCAGCCACGGCTTTTAAATCAAGACCTGTTCTGGCCGCGAAAAGCTCCTTAGCAAAGCCATTTTTTAAGCGCAGCGCATTGAGCATAAATTCAAGTGGCAGCTCTGCAGCATCAATAGCTTGCTCGCCAGCGAGCTTATTACTATTAGCCAAATAATGATTAGGCATGCGCGTTTTCCAACGGCGGGTTACTTTGCCTTGATAGCTCAATTTGCCATGTGCCCCTGCGCCAATGCCTAAATAATCACCGAACATCCAATAGTTAAGATTATGCATCGACGCTCGACCGGCTTGAGAAAATGCCGACACCTCATACTGCTCATAATTATTCTTTGCCAATAACGCAAAACCCGCATTTTGGATCGCAGCGAGAGTCTTTTCATCGGGTAAGGTCGGCGGGAAATTATAAAACGCGGTGTTTTGCTCGATAGTTAATTGATACCAAGAAATATGTTCTGGCTGCAAATCAATAGCTTGTTGTAAATCAACTTCAGCATCAGTCACAAGCTGCGTGGGCAGCCCATGCATTAAATCAAGGTTAATGTTGTCGAAACCTGCATCTCGAGCCTTCACATAGGCTCGCACCGCATCATCACCGTTATGTATACGCCCTAACTTTTGTAATGCATCATTTGAAAAACTTTGTACACCTATGGACAGTCGATTGATGCCAGCCCTGCGAAAACCTGCAAAATTCGCTTGATCGACTGTACCAGGATTAGCTTCGAGCGTAATTTCAATATCACTGGCAAAAGTTATTTGCTCCCGTAGCGCATCGATAAGGCGCGCATAAAAATCTGCAGATAATAAAGAAGGCGTACCTCCACCAATAAAAATTGACTGCAAGGGGCGGGGCTCCTCGAGCAATTGAAGGTCTTGCTTAAAATCTTGCAGCAGAGCCTGCCAATAATCCATTTCAGGTAGCGGCACAGGAGACGAGATCGATTGATCGCCCGTCAAAGGCTCGCCTGACACATGCACATGCGAATTAAAATCGCAGTAAGGACACTTTTTGATACACCAAGGCACATGTATATAAAGCGATAGTGGTAGAAGCATTGTGTTAGGCCAAGCTACCCTGTGATTTTAATAGCGCAAGTAATTGCCGCATGGCAATACCACGATGACTATGCGCATTTTTGATAGCCGGACTCAAACTAGCCGAACTCAGATTAAATTCAGGAACGAAAAATAACGGATCATAGCCAAAGCCTGCATCGCCTTGCGGCGCGTCAAGGATTCGGCCAGACCATTGCCCTACACAAACCACTGGCGTAGGATCTTTTTGATGCGTTAAAAAAGCCAATGCACAAATAAATCGAGCACCGCGATTTTCTGGGGCAACGCCGTGCAGCGCTCGCAAAAGCTTTTTATTATTGGCGCTATCGCCAGCTCCATCACCATGCTCATCTTCACTATAGCGAGCGGAATAAATACCTGGCGCACCATCAAGCCAATCTACAGCTAAACCTGAATCGTCAGCAATGGCAGGTAAACCCGTATACTGAGAAGCATTGCGCGCTTTAATAATTGCGTTTTCAATAAAGCTCAAGCCACATTCATCGGCCTCTGGCACATCATAAGCACTTTGCGCAATAACATCGCAAGCATAATCAGCTAACAGTGTTCGAAACTCGCGTAGCTTACCTTGATTGCCACTTGCGATAACCACTTTATTCAGTATGGGCATTTCTTACCTAATTAATTATGAAAAAAGCGACGTTCTAGCCTGATTGCAATACTTTGATCACTTGTAACGGGAGTGACATCAACCTGAATAATAATCATTTCATTATCATTGGTTATTTTGAACGGCGCTAAGTAGTAGCGAGCATCAGTCTCGACCACCTCTTGAAAATCTAAAGACCTGCGGTGCAGTAAATCGTAAGAGCTGCCGCTTATCGTTTTAGCGGCGATGGGGTGACTACTGCCATCAGGAAAATATTCAAGCACCGAGACATTTAACAAGCCTCGATCGTCACCGCGCACAATACCCAACGAGCTCGCAACCTTCGGGCTTAAGAAGCTCGTGTTAAATGCACTATAAAAGACCTCGTAACGACCTTCACGCACAGAAATATTTTCTTGCGCCGTCAGTGTGCATGGCCAGAGTAGAATGCTTGCTAGGATGGTGCACAAAGCTATCTTCAGATAAGTTGAAAAGTGATTAGCTAGTAACATGGTAAACCGCCTGCGCTGCGAATAGATTGGGCCAACGATCAATTATTGGCGAAAAAGCCGAAGGACGGCTAGCTGTTGCATCACGATAATTAGCGGCCTGAAAGTTTCGGTGCAGTACGCTAATATCACGTTGTTCACACAGCACTTCAAAATCGTTAACCGTGCAAAAATGAATGTTAGGCGTGTTATACCACTCATGCGGCATGAACTTACTAACCGGCATTTTTCCGCGGGTGAGTAAATATTTGCGAGCTTGCCAATGCCCAAAATTAGGGAACGTGATAATACACTCCTTACCGACGCGCAACATTTCTTGTAAAACAAAATCAGGCCGATGCACCGCTTGCAAAGTTTGAGTTAGCAGTACCGTATCAAAACTATTATCAGCGAAATTTGCCAAACCTTGATCGAGGTCTTGCTCAATGACATCAATGCCATTACCAATACAGGTCGCAATATTGCTCGCATCAATTTCAACGCCGAGCGAGCGCACCTGCTTTTTCTGTTGTAAAAACTTTAAAAGGGCGCCGTCACCACAACCTAAATCTAAAATTCGAGAATTCGGCTTAACCCACTGTTCGATAGTTAAAAAATCAGGACGCATTTCATTCGCCTCCTTTCATTTCGTACTCTTCAGAAATTTTACGCATGTAAGCAGAAAAAACTGTTTGGTAGCGCGGTACGGGAAGCAAAAAAGAATCGTGGCCTAAGCTAGATTCTATCTCGACGTAACTGACTGGTTTTTCAGCCGCAATGAGTGCATCTACCATTTCCCTGGATCTAACAGGCGAGAATCGCCAGTCGCTGGTGAAAGAGGCAACAAAAAATTTGCATTGCGCTTCTCGAAATGCAGTCACAGGATCATCACCGTATTCACGGGCCAGATCAAAATAATCAAGTGCACGGAGCATAAGCAGGTAGGTATTGGCATCAAAACTGGCAGCGAATTTGTCACCTTGATGGCGTAAGTAACTTTCAACTTGAAACTCAAGATGACTCTCAACGCCCTGCGTAAAGCTTCCAGCTCGCAGCTCACGACCAAATCGCTCACCCATCAAATCGCCCGACAAATAAGTAATGTGCCCGATCATCCGCGCAATGGCCAAACCATTTTTCGGTCGAGTCTGGTGATCGTAGTAGCGACCATCATGAAAATCTGGATCATTTGTGATGGCCGTGCGAGCCGTATTATTAAAGCCAATATTTTGCGCGGTCAGTTTCATGGCCGATGCCAGCACCACACAATGCCGAAGCAGCGCGGGATATTCGAGCGCCCAACGCAAGGCCTGCATACCGCCTAAACTGCCGCCAATCACGGCGGCCCATTGTCCAATGCCCAAATGCCCCATTAAAAGATGCTGGCTGGCGACCCAGTCTCTCACACGCAATGTCGGAAAATCAGGGCCCCACGGTGCCTGAGTACTAGGGTTGATTGAGCTAGGCCCAGTGCTTCCACTGCATCCGCCAAGATTATTAACGCTCACTACGTAAAACCGATCGGTATCGATAGCTTTACCTGGACCGATATAGTGATTCCACCAGCCGGGCTTTTTATCGTCGCTATGATGATAGCCTGCCGCATGATGGTCGCCAGATAAAGCGTGGCAAACGAGTACCGCATTGCGGCCATCACTATTGAGCGCGCCATAGGTTTCATAAGCCAGCTCAATAGAGGGAAGGTCACGGCCTGATGACGTGCGGAAAGGCTGATCGTAAAAGAAATGCTGAGTTTCTACCAAGCCAACCGAACTTTTATCGGCAGCATCGTACTGACCGCTGGCGACAGCTTCGCTATTGCTTTTAATTCTATCCGCCTTCACTTACCAAGCTCCGCATAACCAATACCAAGATGTAATCGTTAATTGAATCTAATACGCCCGAGCAGGCGTCTTTCACAATTAAAGTGGTAGTTTAACGCAATAAACTTGCCGCTCTGCACGATGCCACCAAGGCAATCCACCGAAATAGTAACTCTCTGCCAAAGTGAAACCCAGCCATTACGAGGCATAGCCTTGACGAAAATCAGCAAAAAGCGGGGTAAACCCTTCATTACACAAGCGTGCAGCCCGGCAACGCTTATTACCTCCGCGTGTAGGCCGATAGTCATCAATCAGTCCCTGCAGCGCAATCCCTGTATCTTCAGCAAGCCACTCCATCACCTCGCGCAGTGGTGCCGGATGACCATCCGATGCCAAATACACCGATTCAAGTGGCTCACCCCGTACGTGGCGATCAATTAGATGAATCAACACGGCAACGCAATCGTCTACATGTATACGATTACTGTATTTGTCAGGTCTAACCGGGCATATACGACCCTGCTCAAGCACTTGCAAAAGATGATTATGCCGCTGGGGGCCATAAATACCACTGAATCGAATAGCACAACTAGGCAAGTTAGCCGCCTCTAAAATAGCTTCGGCCGCCAACATGGTCAGCCCTGAATAGCCAGTTGGCTGCGTATCGCTAAGTTCATCAACCCAGCACCCGTCGTTATGTGCATAAACACTGGTCGACGAAGCAAACAGCACCAATGGTTGCCTGCCCTGGCTTTGAATAACGCGCAGCACATTCCTCAGGCCATCCACATAAATAGCCTGATAAGACGAAGCGCTAGGAGGCGCAGTCAGCGTAATAATAACGATATCCCAATTGCCCGAAGCCAATGAGCTCAATGTTTCGGGCTGCGTTACATCAACAGTCAATTGGGCAAAGTCACCGGGTAAATCAACCGCAGAACGCTGGGCAGCCGTCACCTCGTGGCCCCGGGCAAACAATACCGGAGCCGCCACTTTACCCAGCCCGCCACACCCCACCCACAAAATGCGTTGCGGCTCAGTTTTGCTGTCAGACGTATTTTGATGCAACATCTTTGAGTTCTCTACGAATAAATGAAATCTTAGTGGGCCGCCTGTTTCTTACCCAGCACCTGTTGTGCTTGACGGCATTCAACCACTGTAAAAATAATCAGTAATCATTCTATAATGCCTGCATTGGGTTATATAGTGCTATCTAATACTGCCTGCTGCCAATTCAATCACAGGCTGATAAGCATCTATTTAACTAGTGAATAAATAACTCTCCACATAAGCCCTCTGATGAAAAAAGCCAACCCGGCAAGTACAACAGTTGCTAACAAGCCCGCTGGCCCTACGGGCCTCCATATCACGCGCATCAAGGGCATTGGGCCTGCAATAGCCGAAAAACTTCAACGTTTAGGTATCTTGTCGGCACTCGACTTATTATTCCATTTACCGTTGCGCTATGAAGACCGTACTCATGTACAAACCATTCAAGAATTGCGTAATGGGCAGAGTGCCGTAATAGAAGGCGAAATCACCAGCAACAGTGTGCAATTTGGCAAGCGTCGCTCATTAGTGTGCCGGTTGAAAGATAGCAGCGGAGTTATTGATTTACGATTTTTTTATTTTTCTGCAGCACAGCAGAAAAATCTTGCGGTTGGCACGCAGCTAAGGTGCTTCGGAGAAGTCAGCTTAGGCCGTAACGGACTGACGATCATTCATCCAGAATACACCACGTTCGATGAGCTAGCCGCTCAACATCCAGCGATGCAAGACGACCAACACTTAACCGCTATTTACCCAAGCTCAGACGGCCTCCATCAAGCAAGATGGCGAGCATATATGCAGGCTGCATTCACTCTTATAAAACCCGGTGATTTAATTGACTTGGTAGACGTTGAGCAACTCAACCATGCCGGACTAACCACCCACCATAGCCTCTATGACGCGCTAAAAACACTGCATTTTCCACCTAACACAATCAATACGCAGCTATTATATGAAGGCTTGCATCCGGATCAACGCCGCTTAGCGTTTGAAGAATTAATCGCGCAGCGACTATCTCATATGGCAGTAAAGAATTCGCAGCATGCTATCAATGCACACCCTCTCCGGGCAGAGTCTCAATACGCTCGAAGAATGATACAACAGCTGCCTTTTTCACTCACTCGTGCTCAAGAAAAAGTGCGCCGGGAAATCACCAGCGACTTGCAAAGACCCATTGCAATGCTTCGGCTGCTGCAAGGTGATGTCGGCTCAGGTAAAACCGTGATTGCTGCCTTTGCCGCACTGCAAGCCATCGCCAACGGTATGCAAGCCGCTATCATGGCACCCACCGAAATATTAGCCGAACAGCATGCATTAGCCATGACCGCGTGGCTTGAACCTCTTCAAATTAATGTGGCTCTACTGGTCAGTAAAATGCCAGCACCAGCCAAGGCCTCAGTGATACAGCGCGCTGCAAATGGTGATATTCAGCTACTTATCGGCACGCATGCACTCATCCAAGAGGAGGTCCATTTTAATAATTTGGGCCTTGCTATCATTGATGAACAGCATCGCTTTGGAGTCGAGCAACGCCGCTTGCTCAGTATGAAGCGCGACGATGGTTACGCCGTGCATCAACTCGTAATGACTGCTACACCCATCCCTCGCACGCTAGCAATGACTTTTTATGCTGACCTTGAATATTCGGTGATTGACGAATTGCCGCCTGGTCGAACGCCGGTGCAAACAGTAGCCATAGCCAACAACAAGCGCGAGGATGTTATTGAACGCGTCAAGCAAGCCTGCGCCGATGGGCGACAAGTGTATTGGGTCTGCACACTGGTTGAAGAATCTGAGGTGCTGCAATGCCAAGCTGCCGAGACCACGGCCGATGAATTAGCTCTCTGCCTGCCCAACGTTAAAATTGGCTTGGTACATGGACGACTTAAAGCTGAACAGAAGCAGCAAGTCATGCGTGCCTTCAAGGGAACCGATCTGCAATTATTAGTGGCCACCACGGTGATTGAGGTGGGGGTTGATGTGCCTAATGCTAGCCTTATGATCATTGAAAATCCAGAGCGGCTGGGGCTTGCACAACTGCACCAATTGCGCGGCAGAGTAGGGCGCGGCAGCGTGGCTAGCCACTGCGTCTTGCTTTACCAAAGGCCGCTGTCTAAGCGTGGCCAGCAACGACTCGATATCATGCGCCAAACCAACGATGGCTTTGTTTTGGCCGAACAGGATTTGAAAATGCGCGGCCCAGGTGAAGTGTTAGGCACGCGGCAGTCCGGCGCCATGTCTTTGCGGCTGGCTGATTTAGAGCGCGACAGCGACTTAATCACTCCGGTTGTTGAATTAGCTGACACAATAAGCCAGCGGCACCCCGCCAAAGCGGCAGCTCTAGTACAGCGCTGGTGTCCAGATGCCGAAAAATTCAGCCGGGCTTAGTTAAACTAGCTTGTGCTAAAAGCGATTAAAGCGAACTAACTGGCGCGCTTTTTTACTCTTTCATCAGCATGATCTAATACTTCTTCTTCATACTCACGCAAGATGTCGCCCAGTGCCGCGCCTATCTTAGTTTGCGTGCGAATCATTTCAAGCTTCGGCCAGGTGGATCGCTCACCCATAGTAAGCAGCCGCTGCACATCATCCGGTGCTCGAATACGCAACAGCTTCAACGGATTCATAAAACGCTGATTGGGCAAAATCGTAATATCGCCCTGATATTCTTGATTAATCACTGACAATGCCACACTCGACAAACGACTGAGCGTTTGGCTTCGCGCAATGGGCTTTCTGGCAATTTCTGCACTCGCATTCAGCCATGTACGCACGGTTTCCATACTCGCGCGAGCCATCTGCATAAACGGGCCCGGATCATCGCGATCGCCGGCCAAAAACGGCAATACATGGGGATTTGTTTGACTAACGATATAATGATTAGCACCGTATAAGCGCGCTAAACGCTTGGCTGGCAAATCATCACTCACCGAACCGTCAACCCACTGCCGCGACGGCAAATACGCTTGGCGCTCACCGTGATCATTTTTCGCCATCAATGTAACCGGCGGATAAATACCGGGGATCGCACATGAAGCCATAACAGCTTCACGAATATAAACATTCGGTGAGGTTATTGCGTTGAGCAAGCGCGATGTTTGCATGGTTTCTAAAGGAGCAACTGATACATTTAGCTGGCGACCCGTTTGTTCAAAAGCCTCTTCGAAAGTCAGGTCGGGTAGTATGGCTACCAAGCTTTCCAGCAACTCTTCAGAGGTAATGTTTTGATCGGGATGGCGGTTGGCATCATCGCCAGCGAATACAGACGCGATCTTCTCGGGTGCAAACATCGCCTCATAGGCTGTGCTATTTTGGGTTGCAATGTAAGCGCCTACCAAAGAACCGCCACTTGAGCCCGAAATAATATCCGGCAACAAATCATGCTCAAGCAGCGTTTTAACAACACCCATATGAAAATAAGCCAAACTACCCGAACCGCTCAACATTAGTGCTGAGCAGCCGAAGCAATGTTGAGCGCGGCGAAAAAATTCTATTTTTTCTTCAAAGCGAATATCATCAACTTGGGGGCTAGCAAGATAATGCAGTGAATCAACAATTTCATCAACATAATCGATAATCAGATTTTTAGTGCCTGATTTAGCTTTGTTGTATAGGCGAGAGTTGCCCATCCCGCCCATATTGCCATGAATGCCTTCGTTAAGCGTGAACAGTAAGCCGCGAGCATCATGCCGCGCACGCATAGCACGCAACTTATCGAGGCGGATGCGAATGGAAACATAGTCATAGCGACGCGACTGATCCATTAAGCGCCAGCGATAATCACCCGCCGCTTTATCGTAATCGGTGGCCGCTTCAAGCCACTCTTCATACTGATGCGCCTGGGCCATCGCTTTTTGAAATTTTTTACTGCTCAACACACCCATCATCTCTCACCGTTTTGAATCCACTTACACGGCATCTTATACCAAGCAACCTCTGGGTAGAATAGTACCTATGCAGATGTTTGTCACTGTAAACCCGCCGCCTTTGAAAGCGGCGTCAAGCCCATACAGTCAATGCAGCTGGGCTACATGAGCGCATTGACTTATATAACTTTTAAATGAGTAATGCTTTCATATCCAGCGGCGAACACGGCTGCAATAATCGCGATAAGCGTCACCAAATAACAGCTGCATGGCGCGCTCTTCAGGATAGATTTGGAAGCATTGAATGTAGAGCATGAAAACAGCCAGCCACAACAATCCCAGCCAATTACCAAGAAAAAACATTAGTCCTATTAAGATTGTGGTGAGTGATAAATACATCGGATTGCGCGTAACAGAAAAGATACCACTGCTCACCAGTTGGCTGGCTTGACTTGGACGCAGCGGGTTAACCGTAGTTTGATGCTGCTTAAACTGCCGAATGCTCAATACAATGAGGATTAACGAAAGGCATAACCAGGACAAACCAATCCCATAATGTGAGGCAAAAGCTAAAGTCGATTCGCCGCCAGCCCCAGAGGTAAAAGACATACCTGCCCCACAAACTAAGCAAACCAGCGGCGGCGGCACACGATTATCCAAGATAGCGGTCAATGCGCCTCCTCCCAATTTTCGCCCACACCGGCGTCAACAATTAATGGCACCGATAATGTTGCAGCGCCCGACATCAAATCGCATACCTTCCTTTGCACATCCTCAACCAATATTTTAGGAACTTCAAAAACCAGTTCATCGTGCACTTGCATAATCATTTTTATATTTGGATCTTGCGTCGCTAACCACCGGTCAACATGCAGCATCGCAATTTTTATAATGTCAGCAGCTGTACCTTGCATAGGTGCATTAATCGCCGTACGCTCAGCTGCTTGCCGGCGCATCCCGTTACTGGCATTAATTTCTGGCAGATACAGGCGTCGGCCAAAGAGAGTTTCGACGTAGCCATTTTTAGCCGCCGCAGCCCGCGTATTTTCCATATAGCTCAACACACCCGGATAGCGCTCAAAGTAACGGTCAATATACTGCTGAGCGTCATTGCGACCAATATCTAACTGCCGAGCCAAGCCAAAAGCCGACATACCATAAATCAAGCCAAAGTTAATTGCTTTGGCTCGTCGACGCTGCTCAACACTGACCTCTGCAATACCGATATTAAATACTTCGGCCGCAGTAGCTTTATGTACATCCTGACCGTGATTAAACGCGTCCAGCAATCCTTTGTCTTGGGAAAGATGCGCCATAATACGCAGTTCAATTTGCGAATAATCAGCCGCTAGAATACAAGCATCGGTTGGCGCAATAAAAGCCTTACGAACACGGCGACCCTCCTCAGTGCGAATAGGTATATTTTGTAAATTGGGGTCAGACGACGACAAGCGCCCAGTAGCAGTGACTGCTTGATGATAAGAGGTATGCACTCGCCCAGTATTTGCATTGACTTGCTCAGGCAAGCGGTCTGTATAGGTCGATTTGAGTTTACTCAAGCCTCGGTATTCCATAATAACTTTGGGCAATGGGTAATCAAGTGCCAATTCTTGAAGAACCGGCTCAGCTGTTGAGGGCTGCCCTTTTGGCGTTTTTTTAAGAACAGGCAAACCCAGCTTTTCAAATAGAACAGCTTGCAACTGCTTAGGCGAACCCAAATTAAATTCCCCCCCAGCTAATTCGTGGGCTTGCGATTCAAGCGCCAATAAGCGACTACCTAACTCTTTGCTTTGAGCCAGCAATAATTTGCTATCAACTAGCGCTCCATTTTTTTCAATCAAACAAATGACTTCAAGCAACGGCAGTTCAATTTCGCGATAAAGCTTTGCAAGCGCTGGCAGCTGATCAATTTTTTTACGCAACACGCTCTGCAGGCGTAGCGTAATGTCAGCATCTTCAGCGGCATAGGGTCCGGCTGTTTCTAGCGGAACCTGATTAAATGTCAGTTGTTTTGCGCCCTTACCGGCAACCTCTTCAAAATGAGTGGTGGTATACGAAAGATGCGCCAGCGCCAGGGAATCCATATCATGACGGGACGCAGTTGAATTCAGCACATATGAAAGCAGCATGGTGTCGTCACCGATACCTCGAAGTTCTATGCCGTGATTTGCAATAACATGCTTATCATACTTAAGATTCTGACCCACTTTTTTAATCGCTGGGTTTTCAAGCAAGGGTTTCAACCCTCCTAAAACGACCTCCTCGCTGAGCTGGCTAGGCGCGTCTAGATAATCATGTGCAAAAGGGATATAAATCGCTAAGCCACATTCAATGGCTAATGAAACGCCAACAACACGAGCAACATTGTAATCAAGGCTTGTCGTCTCGGTATCAAATGCAAACGCTTGGCACTGCTCAAGTTTAACCAACCAAGCGTCAAAGTCTTCTTGCTCAGTAATTATCTGATATTGGCCGGGCTGATTATGTTGCTCGCAATTTTCTTTTGGTAAAGCGTCAGCAGACGCGTCTAACGATTTTTTTATGGGTGATTTGGATGCCTCAGCTTGGCCGGCTCCCAGCTCTTCCAACCAGCTTCTAAATTCCATCTCGGCAAAGAGCTCACGCAAACGATCATCATTAGGCGCTTCAGCTCCTTCACCGGCGAACAACGCAGAAGCATGATAATCCAACTCAACATCACACTTAATGGTTGCTAATGTGTACGACAATCTGGCGTCAGCCTCAGCTGCTGCCAGCTTAGCGCCAAGTTTTTTAGCCCCGCGGACCTCGATATCACAAACTTTATCAAGATTATTATAAATATCTTCGACGCCACCTAAGTTTTGCACAAGCGCTAATGCTGTTTTTTCGCCCACGCCAGCCACACCTGGAATGTTGTCGACTTTGTCGCCCATCAAAGCCAAAAAATCGATAATATATTTAGGCTCAATACCAAATTTTTCTACCACGCCGGCAGGGTCGAGAACAGTGTTACTCATGGTATTCACTAAAGTAACCGACTCGTTAACCAGCTGCGCCATATCTTTATCGCCAGTAGAAACAACTACCGGTATAGAAGTCTCGCTCGCCTCACGCGTGAGGGTACCAATGACGTCATCAGCCTCGACACCCGTCACCGATAGAAGCGGCAAACCCATGGCGTGGATGATGTTATGTATCGGTTCAATTTGCAGTCGCAAATCATCCGGCATAGGAGGGCGCTGCGCCTTATACTGAGAAAATATCTCATCGCGAAACGTTTTTCCTTTGGCATCGAACACTACAACGAGCTGGCTTTGCGGAAAATCCTTTTGCAAACGGCGCAACATACTAATGACGCCTTTTACTGCGCCAGTAGGCTGCCCTTTAGAATTGTTCAGCGGCGGTAACGCATGAAATGCACGGTACAAATAGGATGATCCGTCAATCAAGACCAAGGGGGGAAGAGTTGTCATGAATAATAATCTGCTCGTTGAATAACAAGAGGGAGACCCGTGTTGATTCTAACGCAAGCACACGCTGATTTCTTCATTGGCGGGCAATACAATGACGTATATCAGGAACATCGCCCATAAGCCCAAGCGAACTGAGCCCACAGCCTTGTTTTTTATTAGCAGTGGCCGTAGAAACCCTTAGAAAACCAACAGTATTCTTGGGCAACACCCTCATCAATAAGAGCCCTATTGATCTCCTTGCCTACAGTATCGCCGGCGTCGATGCTCGGTGTTTGAACTGAAAAACAGCGCGCCACCCAGCGCCCATATTTATCCACATCTTTCATCTTACAATGCAGTGTCTGCCTTTGGGCTAACAGCTCTAGGGCTCTTTTAGCTGCGCCATAGCCTTGCTCATTTCGTTCGGGGGCATCTACGCCCCAAAGGCGTACCTGCGGCTTAAAGCCCTTCAAATAAAGGCTATCGCCGTCCACTACATGGGTGCACAGAGCAATGATATCAGATGGGTGGGCTGTGGGAACGAGGCTATCGGTGCTCGCTTGCGCAGCGCCCACTATAGACACTACAAAAGAACCGATAAGCAAAAGCAGTGGCCGATCCAACAAGTGATTGCTGGTTGAGGACAACATTAAAAACACCGTTTTTTAACCCGTTTAACGGTTACTCATACGCACCGATTTGTAGGTCAGTGCCATTTTGTTAGCGTCCAAAGGTGGCTTATAAAAACCATGATAGTGGCCTTGCGGATTAATCAGCGCCACATTTCCCCCGTGGTCAATCGTGTAATCACCGGTCTCATGATTGGTCACTACCTTTTGAAAAGCTACGTTCAACTGCGTGGCCATTTTTCGCAATGGCAAAAAATCACCGGTGACGCCAACAAAGGCCGGATTAAAGTATTGAATATAATTTTCTAGCGCCTCGGGTGTATCTCTAGCGGGGTCGAGCGAGACCAGTAAAAACTGAGTGTCGGCAAAAAAGTCACTGTCTTGAAGCTTATTTGAAAGGCTATTGAACAATGCGAGTGTTGTAGGGCAGATATCTGGACAGTGAGTAAAACCAAAAAATACAAATGTCCATTTGCCTTGCAAGCGCTCTAGCGTAAAAGGCTCTCTGTATTGATCAAGTAAATTAAAAGCCGATATCTCCCGTGGTGTGGAAAAGATCACCGCGCCATTGTTGACCATTTCAACAGGGCTCAAAATACGAGGCGTAAAGACCCGATTAAAAAACAAACCAACCAAAACAACTATGATTGCAACTAATATCAGTACCGTTCTACGAATACCATCTTTGCGATCGGCGTGGGTAAATTCAGCAGTCAAAGCACAATACTCTTTTTGAGGAAGCTCAGCTTAACTATCATTTTCAAGAATGAGTTGCTGGCCTGCCGGTGGGTTATACCAACTCTGCTCACCATATTGAGGATAAATATAGTGATCGGCGAGCATAATAATGAACAGTGCAAACAAGTAAATTATTGAGTATCTAAAAGTTTCCATCGGGGCATTAGCATTTTTTTCACGCACCGTTTCAATCGACCAGTAGAGAAAACCAGCTCCAAGAACTAACGCGCCCAATAGATAGAGGGGGCCAAACATATGGGTGGCAAAAGGCAGCAGCGTGACCGCAATCATAACCAAGGTGTACAACAAAATATGTAATCGCGTGTAGCGATCGCCGTGTGTGACCGGCAGCATTGGAATTTCGGCCTTAGCGTAATCTTCACGACGCGCCACAGCCAGCGCCCAAAAGTGCGGCGGCGTCCACGCAAATATGATTAAAACCAGTAGCAGCGCATGACCATGGATTTCACCAGTGACGGCTGTCCACCCTAATAGTGGAGGTGCAGCGCCAGCTAAACCGCCAATCACAATATTTTGCGGCGTAGCGCGCTTGAGCACGCACGTATAAATAATCGCATAGCCGATTAAGGCGCCAAAGGTAAGCCAAGCGGTTATTGCATTAACAAAAGCAAACAAAACTCCCATGCCAGCCACGCCAAGTATTGTGCTAAACAGTATGGCCTGGACATCGCTGATTCGGCCCTGAGCGACCGGTCTGTTTTTAGTTCGCTGCATAAGCGTGTCAATGCGCTTATCGACCACATGATTGATAACCGCAGCAGAGCCAGCACATAGCGCGATCCCAAGGTTTCCGGCCACAATGATGATAGGAGGCACCATGCCGTCAATGGCGAGAAACATCCCCACTAACGTGGTTAAAATCATCAACGCCACAACATTCGGCTTACAGAGCTCTAAATAGTCGCGCCACAACGGCCGAGTTAGTGTGCTTGATGCTGTAGGTGGTGTACTCATCGCATTAATAGTCAGAAGAATAGAGGCTGCCAACAACCGTTTAATACAACGGCTCTTTAGGCTAGATAGTACGAGCCCAGTAGGTTGCCCGCTATCAAGTTAATAGGTTATTTGTTTTAACCGAAAATAATCGGTGGCACAGCCCAACCACTGTCATGAGCAGCAGCGCGCCGCACACATTGTGCGCTACCGCTACGTAAAGTGGAAGCGCAAAAACTACATTGCTGATTCCTAAGCTCACCTGTAAAGCAAGCAATGCCAGCAACGCTAATGCCCAGCGACGCGCCGCTGGCACCTGCAGGCGCACTAATTTCACGATGAGCACCAGCAATACCGCACTGACAATCAATGCGCCAATACGATGGCTGTAGTGAATAGCTGTTCGAGCCGCGCTGTCCATCACTCCACCTAAATAATTAGGCCCAATATCTTGCAAAAAGTTAAAACCCTGGGCAAAGTCCATTGCAGGCCACCAGGTGGTTTGGCAATGCGGGAAGTCCGGACAAGCTAGGGCCGCATAATTTGAGCTAGTCCATCCACCCAAAGCAATTTGTAAAACCAGCAGACACAAACACAAGACTACCCAACGCCGAATACGCAAGGCTGCCATCACAGAATCTTGGCCCAACTGCCACTGGACTCCTTGCAAGCGCAAGGTCAACAGTGCCAGTAATGATACCGTTGCAAAACCACCCAGCAAATGAGCGGTTACCACCTGGGGCCAGAGTTTTAGCGTGACCGTCCACATGCCAAACATACCCTGTAAAATAACCATACCCAGTAACAACAGCGGTAACTTGAGCGGGTAGTCGTGCTGCTTTTTAGCAAAACGCTGCCAACAAGCAAAACTCAACAGCACAATGCAAAACAGGCCGAGACTGGCAGCAAGTAGGCGGTGCACTTGCTCAGGCCAAGTCTTGTCCATTTCTACCGGAGTATCAGGAAACAGGGCATTAGCCTGCGCAATTTCGTGCGCCTCCATCGGCCACAGCACATGGCCGTAGCACACGGGCCAGTCAGGGCAGCCAAGGCCAGCATCAACCAGACGCGTAAACGCGCCCAAGAAGACCACGCACAGGGCAAAGGCGGTAGCGCTGGCAGCAAATATGAAACCTGGCTTACGACTCGTTTTAGGTTGATGCTCTAACATTAGCGATCTCTTGAATATTTTAATAAATGCTTAAGGTCTTTTAACATGCCATTGCCCGAATGCTCCGAACTGTAGGACATCATGGCCCAACCCGCAGGGTCTACTAAGAAAAAGCTAGCCGCTTCACCCGAAGGTGTTCGCAGCGCGCTATCTAGCGATGCAAGACTCTCTTCATCAGCCACATAAAATTTAGTGAGGCGATGCTCCTCCTGTAAAAACGCGGAAAGATCGGCATCAACGTTACTCTTATGCGTTAAATAAACGCGCTGCACCCGGTTGGCGTTTTTATCTAAGCGGATATGCAATTGACGCGTGGCATACAGGTTATCTCGACAGCGCTGGCTGCATTGCTCTGCGCCATCAATATCGCCGCGAACCACCATGGTCCACTGACCCTGCCATGGGGTATCAAGGTCCAAAGGCTGCCCATTCGAGCCTTTGTGTTGGATTTTTCCCAGTAACTCATTGAGCTGCAGGGGCGGCTGAATAAGGTTGCCATGATTTTTACTGGTCACGGTCATTTGACCAGACTGGACGAGGTAATAACAAAACCCAGCAATCGCCATCAAACCAAACGGAATCAGCCACAAGACCATCAACTTGATCCGATTGTTGCGGCGCTGTGAGGCCGTCAATGGTGTAGCGCTATTTTTAGTCATAAATCATTAGTCCGGCGTGAGTAGTAAAGTTTAGTTACGCAGAGTAATCACTTGTCTTCTTGCGTTTTCACTTTCTCAATTGAAGAGTACAACCAAAGAATCAGCAGCGCCGCCGCCATCACAAACCATTGCACCGCATAACCGGTGTGCTTCTCTGGACGAGTATTTATTGCAGGCCAACTGACTCGTTGGCTGCCGGGGTAGCCTGGTTGGATACGTAATTCATAGTCGAAGAGATCAACACCGAGCGCTTGCGCGGCACGCTCAACATCAACGCTTTGCACCACCACGGGCCAAGTAACAGACCATTCATCTTGACCCAATACAACCGATTCACCTTGAGGAACGTAAATACTTGCAACGAGTTCTACTACACCGTGTTGCGCCGGCAATGAAGGGATGCGACGATCGGCATGACCGCCAATCCAGCCACGATTAACCAACACACTCGAACCGGATTCTAACGTCAATGGAGTTAATAGGTGATAGCCAACGGCACCATTTAAAATTTGATTATCAAGTAAAAAATGGCGGTCATTATCGAAGGTACCGCGCAATACGACATGACGAAAAGCCAGCGCAGTTAAGTCGGCCTCTGGGATCGCTTGCAACTCATTAGAGGAAAGATGAGGCTGTGCCGCACGACTAGCATAGAGCTGTTGTAAATGACGTTTTTCATCCGCTCTATCGAGCTGCCAGAAACCTAACTTCAACAGTAGCGGCAGCAATAACAGGACCAGTGCAGTCACTTTCCAGTTGGCATCCAGGCGGTAAGCTGATTTAATCACCCAAGAACCTACGACAATCACAAGCAACTTTCCAGCCACGCAATAGGCAAACCCTTATGCTTTTAAAAACCATCATCGTTATTTTATTAATCGGTCTCGTGATTAGCTTAGGCAGCGGTTTAGCCTTTTTGTTCAAAGACGTAGGCTCAACAAGACGAACGTTGCATTCGCTGGGCGTTCGTATCACTTTGGCAGCCGCTCTTATGGCCACCACCGTATACGGATTTTTTTCAGGTCAACTTGAAGTGGGCGCACCTTGGGACGAGCGCAAATTTTCTAATTTGCAAGCTCTACCCCAAGAGCAAACGGTCAACGACAAGCCTAATTTAGATGATGTAAACAAAGAAAAATAAGCACACCCAAACGACATCGACAAAGTGCCAATACCATGATGCCGCCTCAAAACCAAAGGCTTCCTCATGCGAAAAGTGCCCTTTGCGAGCGCGCAGCCACATGATGGCCAGCATGGTCATACCCAAAAACACATGGAAACCGTGAAAGCCGGTAAGCATGAAGAAAGTAGTCCCGTAAATACCGCTCTCCAATGTTAAGCCAAGATCAACATAAGCTTCATGGTATTCGGCGTACTGAAGGTATAAAAAGCCCACCGCCAACAAAACGGTAATACCCAGCCATCGAGTAAACTTTTGGCGGTTATCGTCTTTTAAGCCTACGTGCGCAATATGCACTGTGACCGAAGATGACAAAAGAATAATAGTGTTCCACATGGGCAGCCATTTCAGTAAACCGCCATGTGCGTCAGCCGGATACATACTGTGGCCTTCACCAGCGCCTACAAATACTGCCTTAGCGCCGTTAACTACCTGATCGGGCGTTTCCATCATCGGCCATGCGTAACGATAGTTTTCCCAAAGTAAATGGATAAACTTGCCCTTGTCGCCTTCGCCGCCAAGCCAAGGACCGGCGAGGTTACGCACATAAAAGAGGGCGCCGAAAAAGGCTACAAAAAACATCACTTCAGAAAAAATGAACCATCCCATGCCCCATACATAACTGCGCTTCATTTGAGCGCTGTTGAGACCCTGCATGTTTTCGGTAATAGCCTGCCTGAACCAATAGAAGAGCGTAGTAAACAAAATGCCTAGGCCCGCCAAGCTTAAGTAGCCGCCGATACCGCCATCGCCTGACTGAAGCTCATTAAAAAATGTAGCCGCTCCAAACACAGTAAAAAATAATCCGACCGTTGCCACAATGGGAAAGGCCGACTGTTCGGGCACATAATAATGTTCGTAACCGTCTGCAGACTTTGTTGCCATTACTCTTTTCTCCAAAAAAAATCTGATTGAGCTTAATTCAATTACACTTTTCGTTGTTGTGTCTATCCAACCGACACAAACTGTCTAGACTTTCAACTCTACTTACGGCGTGACTGTATTCACATAGCTTGCCATACTGACACTTGCGGCACTGAGCACTTGCTCAGGCTGGTCGGCCGTCACATCAAACAATGTATAAGACAGCGTTATGGTATTCACACTAGTCGGCAGGTCTCGGTCGACAATAAAGCGCAATGGCATATCAACCGTTCCGCCAGCTTCGAGTAACTGCTGGTTAAAGCAAAAACACTCGGTTTTATGAAAGTAAGCAGCCGCCCGACCTGGCGACACACTCGGTATAGCTTGCGCGACCATAGTCATTCGCTGGGGGTTCCGAGCAAAGAAGGTAGTCTCTATTTCTTCGCCGGGATGAACCGACAGCTTAAAAATTTCGGGGCGAAACTCCCAGGGCATTCCTTCATTGTTCGTTGCCACAAACTGCACAGTGACATTCCGAGAAGTATCGACCAATTCAGTGGCAGGAATAAATGCCGTTGAATTGGTTTTACCATTGAGCCCGGTCACATCACAAAACAAATCATACAAGGGCACTAAAGCAAACCCAAAAAAGAACATACCCACCACAACCGCGACTAACCGCGTAATAAGGCGACGCAGATCAATTTTGGCGCTTAATGGCCCTGTTGGCTGCTCATGCTGCATAAATCTCTCTACATATCCAAAGCAATATGAATAAGGCTGCTCAAGACTACTTAACCGCCGGAGGCGTGGTAAACGTATGGTAAGGAGCAGGAGATGCTACAGTCCACTCAAGACCTTCTGGGCTTTCCCACACTTCGTCAGTTGCCTGAGCGCCGCCGCGTATCGTTTTTATCACGATAAACAGGAAGAACACTTGGCTGAAGCCAAACAAAAAAGCTCCCATCGATGCAATCTGGTTAAAGTCAGCAAACTGCAGTGCGTAATCGGGGATGCGTCGCGGCATACCGGCTAATCCTACAAAGTGCATAGGGAAGAACGTCACGTTCAAGCCGATAAAAGACAGCCAAAAATGTGCTTTGCCCAAGCGCTCG
Organism: uncultured Pseudomonadales bacterium; assembly: GCA_943788835.1. Taxonomy (GTDB): domain Bacteria; phylum Pseudomonadota; class Gammaproteobacteria; order Pseudomonadales; family UBA7434; genus UBA7434. Next base: position 114,754 of record CALSRU010000001.1, read on the forward strand.
TCGTACATGTTGCCGCACCATTTAGGCAGCCAATAGTAAACAGCCGCCATAATAGAGAAGATCGCTCCAGGCACTAACACATAGTGGAAATGCGCCACTACAAAGTAAGTATCGTGGTACTGAAAATCAGCAGGTGCAATGGCCAACATCAAGCCCGAGAAACCGCCAATTGAAAACAAAATAACGAAGGCAATGGCGAACAACATCGGCGTTTCGAAAGTCATCGAGCCGCGGAACATGGTAGTGACCCAGTTGAAAACCTTCACCCCTGTAGGCACCGCAATAAGCATCGTTGCATACATAAAGAAAAGCTCGCCCGCAATGGGCATGCCCACTGTAAACATGTGGTGAGCCCAAACAATAAAGGATAAAAACGCAATTGAAGCGGTTGCATAAACCATCGACGCATAGCCAAACAAAGGCTTGCGCGCAAAGGTTGGGATGATGGCCGACACGATGCCGAAGGCCGGCAAGATCATGATGTAAACTTCAGGGTGCCCAAAAAACCAGAACACGTGCTGGAATAAAACGGGGTCACCGCCGCCGGCCGCACTAAAGAAGCTTGTGCCAAAGTGAATGTCCATAAGCATCATCGTCACACAGCCTGCCAAAACTGGCATAACGGCAATCAACAAGTATGCGGTAATTAACCAAGTCCAGACGAACAACGGCATTTTCATCAACGTCATACCCGGTGCACGCATATTGAGAATGGTCGCAATAATATTAATGGACCCCATGATCGATGACGCACCCATAATATGCACGGCAAAAATAAAGTAAGTAACGCTGGGGGGCGCATAGGTTGTAGACAAGGGCGCATAAAACGTCCAGCCGAAGTTAGGCCCGCCACCTTCCATAAACAATGTTGAAGTCAGCATGGCAAAGGCAAATGGCAGTATCCAAAAGCTCCAGTTATTCATGCGTGGCAGAGCCATATCAGGAGCACCAATCATCATCGGGATGAGCCAGTTAGCCAAGCCAACGAACGCTGGCATAACCGCACCAAAAACCATCACCAAGCCATGCATAGTCGTCATTTGGTTAAAAAATTCAGGCTCAACCAACTGTAAGCCAGGCTGAAATAGCTCAGCTCGGATAACCAGCGCAAATACGCCGCCCATCAAGAACATTGCAAAGCTGAACCACAAATACATCGTGCCAATATCTTTATGATTGGTGGTATATAACCAGCGCCCAAAACCTTTTGCAGGACCGTGATCACCCATTGTGTTTGCCTCTACTTTTAAATCGAATTCAATAAAAAATGTTTAACATCTATTGTGCAAAAGAATCGTATTATTGATTCTTTTTGTAATTGAGCACGTCAACCGCTTGTACCATGTCACCCATGTTATTGCCCCAAGCGTTGCGCTCATAAGTGACCACCGCGGCCAAATCAAGCTCACTGAGCTGGTTGCCAAAAGCCTGCATTGCAGAACCTTGCACACCATTCACCAACACATCAACATGTCCTTGCATCGGCCCAGTGGTTATTGCTGTACCCACCATCGATGGACCAACGCCGCCTTTACCGTCAACACCGTGACAAGCGGCGCAGCTTTGGAGGTACACCTCTTCACCGCGCGCATACATTTCATCAAGCGGCAAGACCAGCTCGTTCATCTTGGCAATCTCTAGCGCCTCTTTTTTCTTCTCGACTAACCAGTCGCTGTAATCCTGCTCTTCCATGGCGTGAACGACGATTGGCATAAAGCCGTGGGCCTTGCCACATAACTCTGCACATTGGCCGCGATAGATTCCTGGCTCCTCAACAATTGTCCAAGCATCATTGATATAGCCTGGAATAGCATCGCGCTTAACCGCTAACGCAGGAACCCACCAGGCGTGCAACACATCATTAGCAGTAATTAAAAAGCGTACTTTCTTGTTAATGGGAATCACTAACGGCTCATCGACCTCTAGCAAATAATGCTCACCACGAGGTGCGCGGCCATATATTTCGTCTTGCGAGGTAGTTAAGTTGCTAAAGAAACTAACATCTTCACCTAGGTACTCGTACTGCCACTTCCACTGGTAACCAACAATTTTGATATCGATATCAGCTTCGCTAGTATCGTAAATTTTAATTAACGAGGAAGTAGCGGGGATAGCCATCAACACTAAAATCATGAATGGAAGTACCGTCCAAGCGATCTCAACCATCGTACTCTCATGAAATGAGGCCGCTTTGGCGCCAGCTGACTTGCGGTGCATCAGCATTGACCAAAACATAACGCCAAATACGACGACCGCAATGGCTACACAGATCCAGAAAATCAACATATGTAGGTCGAAGATTTCACGACTAACCGCCGTAACGCCTTCCGTCATATTCAAGACCCAGCGCTGCGCTTCATCAACGACCGCATCGCCAGGAGCAGCCCACGTAGCAGCACTAGTCGCCAATAAAGCGGGTAAAGCCGCCACTCGGCTTAATACCAACAGGCCCTTGCGAGCTAGCTGTGTGGTTATTAAACGCATAAGTCCTGATCTCCAAAAATTGATACAACTGATTCTTTACATTGCGCCGACTGCGCTATTTCAAACTGCAACGCCTTACACTTATAACGAACCATTTCCGAGCTCATTGTTAAAGCATTAGCGCGCCGCATTCAATGCCTGGGCAATCGAATTTGAGCTAGCTGGGTAATGAGCAAAAAGCCGCTGAATGCACACTTGCTTACCGGTATGCCGTTTACTCATACGCATACACACTAAGATTGGGCCATCGTGAAGGTTTTGGGCGATTTCGGGCCGTAGCCTTCGAAATCGCGGCGAAGTATACCAAAGGATCGCTGGCGCTCCAATCGCGTAGATGAATATAGTTTATGATTGGTGCCGATCTCTGGAGAAATACCAACATGTAGTAGGGGCGCGAGGACGATTGAGCTTTTTTGCAAACAATTTACGCTAACACACCGGTGTTTTAGCGCGCCTGCGAAGGCTATTTGAATAGCCAGCCGCCTCAACCATTACAGTTAACACACTATGCGCACCACAATTCGTGGCCACAACCACAAAATATGGTCCATTGCCTGGCCGATGATGCTATCAAGTGTCTCCGTGCCATTACTTGGGCTCGTTGATACCGCCTTACTGGGCCATCTTGGCAGCGCGCAGTTTTTAGGCGCAGTGGCCATTGGTGCCAATATTATTGGGCTTATGTACTGGAGCTTTGGCTTTCTGCGCATGGGCACCACTAGCTTGGCCGCAAGACAGCATGGTGCAGAGATGCATTTGAACGAGGAAAACGGCCCAAGCCGATCCAAAAATGCCCGCAGTGCCGATGGTATTTTATTCCGCGCCTTGGTTCTTGCGGCCATCCTTGGTTCAGCTGTCTGTTTAGCGGTTCCGCTACTCATTGATACCGTTTTGCTATGGATGCATTCCAGCGCACAGGTTACGCCGCTGGCCTACGAATATATTGATATTCGACGCTTCTCGGCGCCGGCAGTATTCATGACTTTTGCTATTTCAGGATGGCTTATCGGCACGCAGCGCACGCACAGCGCACTAGCGCTAGTACTTACCACCAACAGCGTCAATATCGCTCTGGACATCATCTTCATCAAGCATCTAGGCCTAGAGAGCGCTGGGGCTGCTTGGGCTACACTGATCGCCGAATCTATGGGGCTGATTCTAGGCCTGTACTTAGTGAGCAATCACAGCCAAGTGGGTAAATCCTCGCTCTGGCGTGGCTGGCTGAGATTCAGCCATTTTCAAAGTATGCTCAGTATTAACTACCATCTGCTGATCCGCACCATACTGCTGCTGTTTGTGTTCAACTTTTTTACTGCCCAAGGCTCAACAATGGGCGATGAAACGCTCGCCGCTAACGCAATCTTACTACAACTAATTCTGCTTACCGCATTCATTCTCGACGGCTTTAGCTTCGCAGCCGAAGCATTATGCGGCGAGGCCTATGGCGGCAAGCAGTGGTCCACGCTCGCTACAATCGTCAAGCTATGCGGTTATTGGTCTGCCGGAGCGGCACTAGGCTTCGGCATAGTGTACGCCCTTTTTGGCGAGACCATTATTGCGCTATTTAGCAATCTCGATTCGGTGATCGATATTGCCCATCAATACCACTGGTGGATGATTGGCATAACCATCAGTGGCTGCGCTGCCTACCTAATGGATGGAGTATGCATCGGCACAGGCAAAACGCGCGCAATGCATTACTCAATGTGGTTCGCGACGGTTATTGTCTTTTTACCAGCCTGGTGGCTTGGCAGGGCGTGGGGAAATCACGGGCTGTGGCTGGCCTTTGCTATGTTCACGGTGGCCCGAGGGCTTACGCTAGCAGCTTATTGGCAAGGCCTGCGCTTAGGCAGATCACACACCCACTCGATAGCCGAGTAAAACAACGCCAAAGGCGCCGTGCTACGGTTTTTTTATATCAACCAAGACGACAGGCTCTGTCGGTGTTTCATGCTGTAGCGCCTGCTCACCAACACGGTGCTGATTGACTCGTGTCGGCAACTCATCTGCTGAGCGCCGAACTTTTTCTTCGAACTGCTCGTTAAAATCACAGTGAGCGCAAGCACGCCATTTTTCATCGAGCTTAGAATAAGTAAAAATTTTATCCGCCTGCTTACATGCTGGACACACAGCACCAGCTATAAAACGTTTATTTTGCATAGCTGACGCCTTCGCCGCCTTAATTTAAAAAATTTACTGATTATGTGCGCTGTTAACTGGCTATACCGCTGTGCCTGAGAAGCGCATCATTTTTTGCTGGGCGCCCTCTAAAATGCTCAAACAGCTCAGCTGGCTCACAGCTACCGCCCAGTGCAAGAATATCGGCGTAAAATTTCTGGCCTGTCTCACAATCAAAGATACCGCGCTCCTCAAACAAAGAAAACGCATCGGCCGAGAGCACTTCGGCCCACTTATAACTGTAGTAGCCAGCCGCATAGCCACCAGCAAAAATATGGGAGAAGCCATGCTGAAAACGGTTGATATCTGGTATGACATAGGCCGCAACGCTTTTGCGAACCTCAGATAATGTGTTAGTAATGCCCTGCCAATCGGGGTGGCCACAATTCTGATGTATTAAAAAATCAAACAAAGAAAACTCAATTTGCCTAACCATCTGCATTGCCGACTGAAAATTCTTTGCTGCCAACATTTTATCGAGCAAACCCTTTGGCAGCGTCTCACCCGTGGAAAAATGCCGCGTAATTAATTCCAGGGCGGGCTCCTGCCAACACCAATTTTCCATAAATTGGCTAGGTAACTCAACGGCATCCCACGCCACACCGTTAATACCAGAGACTGCAGCATAATCAATCTTTGTCAACATATGATGCAAGCCATGGCCAAACTCATGGAACAGCGTGGTCACTTCGTTGTGCGTTAACAACGCCGGCTTGTCGGTTGCAGGCGGCGTGAAGTTGCAAACTAAAAAAGCTACCGGCAGCTGCAACTCACCGTCTAATGACAAACGGCGCGACTTACAATCAGCCATCCAGGCGCCGCCTCGCTTACCTGCTCGAGCATACAAGTCGAGATAAAACTTTGCCTGCAGCTGCTCATTAGAATCAAACACCTCATAAAAGCGTACGTCGCTATGCCAGCTACCCGAAGGCACTTGAGCGCGAATGTCTAAGCCATAAAGCCGCTTAACCACTTCGAACATGCCGTCTATAACGCCGTCTATAGGAAAATAAGGTTTCAGCTCCTCTTGCGAAACGTTATAGCTCGCAACGCGAAGTTTTTCGGAGGCATAAGAAACATCCCACGCCTGGAGCTGCGTCAGCCCAAGCTCGGCACGTGCAAATGCCTCAAGTTCGCTATATTCACGCCGCGCAAACGCAACGCTTTTATTTGCAAGATCGTTAAGGAAATCCAACACCTGCTCGGTTGACCCAGCCATTTTTGTCGTTATAGAAAGCTCCGCATAGTTGTTGTAACCCAGCAAAGTAGCAAGCTCATGGCGCAAAGCAAGAATCTCTTCCATCGGCTGACTGTTATTATATTCGCCTGCGTTAGGCCCTATGTCCGAAGCTCGAGTGACATAAGCGGCGTACATTTCTTCGCGCAACTGACGATTGTCACAATACTGCATGAGCGGTAGATAATCAGGTATATCCAGAGTAAACAAGTATCCCTGTAAATTATTCGCCTGTGCACGCTCTCGCGCCGCTTGCATTGCACTTTCAGGCAAGCCCTGTAATTGATGGGCATCGTCAACTTGCTTAGTGTACGCGCGCGTCGCATCGAGCACGTTATTAGAAAATGTAGTAGTGAGCTTAGCCAAGCGAGTTTTAATCTCGGCATAGCGCTTCTGCTCAACCGAATCTAAATCGACGCCCGCTAATTTAAAGTCACGCAAACTATTATTAATGACTTTCTGCTGCGCTGTATTGAGCTGAGTAAAAACGACGCTATTACGCAAATTTCCCGTCGCCTCAAACAAACCCTTATGTTGGCCCATATAAGTATTGAACTGCGTAAGAAGCGGTAAACAATCACTATGTGCTTGACGAATGTCGTCCGTGTTGCTCACCCCGTTCAAATGGCTGATCACAGCCCATACCTGCTCAAGCCGATCAAGCGTCTGCTCGATGGGTGCCATCAACGTATCCCAGCCAACAGCAACACCCGAAGCAGGATCATTCACAGCCGTGACTGTCGCTTCAATAGAAGCCTCACTCTGGCGAATAATTTCCTCAACGGCAGGCAAAAAATGCTCGGACTTTACCGTATCAAACAATGGTAGAGCATTGAGCGGGCGGGTACTTAATAACGGGTTCGTCATCTTAATTGTTCTACTCGCTTAATAAAATTGATATCTAGAGCCTAGCCAAACAAAGAAAACTAGCAGACCAACAAAATCCTAGCATACTAACTTGGCCTGCATTGGCTTGGCCGCTTACTGAAAGACCATGACACGTGTGATCAGCGCGTAGCCATGTTAGCAAGATCGCTAATTAGCTGATACGCTTGAATTCAACTTCACTGGCATCAGCCATGACTTAGCAGAAACACAACGCCTCTAACGCCCCAACCATAAGACGTAGTCGATGACGATGAGTAACTTACGTAAATACCGCAACAACAGCCCACAAATAAGCAGTACTGTGTATATTGATTCGACCGCGACAATCATTGGCGATGTGGAAATTGGGGCGGACAGTTCGGTATGGCCACAGAGCGTGATTCGGGGTGATGTTAATCGTATTCGCGTGGGTGCGCGCAGTAACATACAAGATGGCTGCATCATCCATGTTTCGCGACCAACATCTAGCTTACCCGATGGTCACCCAACATTAATAGCCGACGATGTGACCATCGGTCACGGCGCAATTCTGCATGGCTGCTCGATTGCCTGCTGCGTATTAGTCGGCAACGGTGCGATAGTGATGGATGGCGTGTGCATTGAAAGCCATGTGATAGTGGGCGCCAATTCTCTCGTGCCCCCTGGAAAGACGCTCAGCAGTGGCTACCTTTACATCGGCTCGCCATGCCAACAAGCACGCAAACTCACCGACGCTGAAATTCAAAACCTACAAACATCGGCTAATAACTATGTTGCATTAAAAGATGAGTACCTAGATGCCGAAAAAATTAATCCGTAGGGGTTGTTGCAACTTATCTGGCTTAAAGTAACTGCGTATGAAAATGCTGCCAGTCGTTAGTTAGCGTAATCGCTCCAAGCGATAATGTCCGCTATACGGCGGCCACAACTCTATATACGGTTGCATCGCGTTAACCACGTGTACTTTGCGCATCCGCTCTATGCCAAAATCGTTCGTGTAAATCTGATAGCGCCCGGTTCGTAATACCGGCGAGTGAATGCGCAGCGCTCTACCCACTCGCTGCAACCTATAGCCCCTAAAAGGCGCCGCCAGCGGCTCACCAATAAAATTACCTTGCCCTGGCATATGCACGCTCTTCCAGTAAGCTTCCATTAAAGTGCTGCCCGAACCGTAATGCCACATCGCTAAAAGCGGATTTGGAAACTTTTGCACAAAGGCACAGGGCTCAATAGCCGTACCGTATGAACCGGTGGCTCCCGCTTCAAGCCAGCGCATTGCACTCATCTGTCCAGAATCGGTTAACATCCCTCCGTACGATGTTAAATGATCAGCCATCGCACCAGATAAAAATTTCAGCGTGTCTATGCCTTCAACAGACTGCGCGCCTGTGAAATAAAAAAGAACATCACTTTTATTTTCAATCGTATCCTGCTGTAGAACCTGTACATCAAACCGGTCACCAAACGTTTGTCGAACCTCAGAGAAAAATTGCTTGCGCACAGAGCGGGCCTGATCACTAGTGGCTAACAAAAAAGCTCGGCCAAGTGGCTGGGTATCGTCGGCAGCCACGCCACGATCAATTAACGCCTTAGCTTGGTCTAGACTATCAGCCGCTAATAACATAGTCGGCCGGATGCCAAAGTCAGTATAAGGTTTTACGCTGCCGGAATGATAATACGCAGTGGTTCTTGTAAGTTTGCAGCCTACCGCGCAATACGCCACATCGTACCCAAGCGTAAAAGCCGCCGACATACTCATACAACCTACACGATATGGCTGCGCCCATGCCAAAGCATAAGCCTGAATATTTTCGCCTAGCTTTGCATCAATAACTTTTTTTTGTACCGCGAAGACGCCAGGGTCAACGACCTGCTGCTCAGGATCAAATGAAATACTAACGATATTTTCAAGGGGTATATTACGAGCAGCTTGATAGTATTGCGCTATTTTTTCGCTTAAAAGATCTCCCTCAATAAAAACAACGGCAACTTGGCGCGGTGACAAGCCAGAAGCAGGCAGCTCGATCGTTGGCATAGATGCCACAGCTATAGCTGGCGGCAAGGTAAGCAACATGAGCAGGGTGAGCCGCTTGATAACAACAATGAGACGCCACGTCATATTTACCATAAAAAACTACAAGCTTGATCGAATTCGATCGATAACGGGGGCCGCTTGGGGCCGGACCCCGCGCCACAAAGTAAATGACTCCGCCGCCTGCTCAACAAGCATGCCTAGGCCATCAGCAATACTGCGAGCACCCTGCTGCGCCGCCCACTGTAAAAACGGTGTAGGGCTTGAGCCATATACCATATCGTAACAACGCGCATGATTGACTATTGCTGCTGAAATATCAGGGCGGTCACCGGCTAGGCTTGCGCTGGTGCCATTGATAACGATATCAAAATCGCCTTCAAGCTCAGCAAAGTTGTTAGTTGAGAGCGCGACCGAAGCTAGCTCTGCGTCCGCAGCGAACTGCTCTTGTAAAACAACTGCCTTAGCATGTGTGCGATTAGCAATCACGAGACTCGAAGGGCAGCTGGCAATAAGTGGAGCGAGCACTCCACTTACTGCGCCCCCCGCCCCTAAGACTAACAGGCGCTTACCGGCCACAGGCCAATGTAAGTTATTAGTCAAATCTCGACACAAGCCAGCACCGTCCGTGTTATCGCCATGGAGTTCATCATTTTGGCAATAAAGTGTATTGACCGCACCAGCCTGGGCGGCTGCGTCACTAAGCACAGTTGCCATAGCAAATGCCCGCTGCTTAAAAGGAACAGTAACATTAAGGCCGCCGCCGCCACTGTTAAAAAATTGATGTACTGCCGATTCGAACCTAGGTAATTCAATACATTTTTTATCATAGCGAATGGGCTGCTGGGTCTGCTGCGCAAATGCTGCATGAATAGCTGGAGATAAGCTGTGCGCTATCGGATTGCCAAAAACCGCATAGCTTGTGAGTTCATTAGAGTCGGTGGGTCGAGCAACATTATTATTATCAGGCATAAGACATTAGTTTTCGGTTAGATGGTTCACTGGAGTGGCTAGCCAATCGCGAGGCTGTAAAAAATCACTGTATAAGGCCGCCTCGGCCGAACCCTCGGCGGGGGTGTACTGGTAAACCCACTCAGCATGAGGCGGCAACGACATTAAAATTGATTCGGTGCGGCCGCCTGTTTGTAACCCAAATAACGTGCCACGATCATAAACTAAATTGAATTCAACATAGCGGCCTCGACGATAGCTTTGAAACCTTTTTTGTCCGGCGGTAAACGCGCGCGTTTTTTTACGCTCGACGATCTGCTTGTAGGCCTGTAAATAGGCAACGCCTACTGCACGCAAAAAAGCCAAGCATTGATCAAAGCTCCAACGATTGAGGTCGTCAAAAAACAAGCCGCCAATGCCTCGCTGCTCCTGACGATGCGGAAGAAAAAAGTAGTCATCGCACCATTTTTTAAACTCAGCGTAGACATCAGAACCGAAGGCATCACAGGCCTGCTTAGCATATTGATGCCACAAACGACAATCTTGTTCGTCGCCATAATAGGGCGTCAAATCAAAGCCACCACCAAACCACCAAACAGGCTCGGCATCGGGCTTTTCAGCAAGAAAAAATCGCAAGTTGGCGTGCGAAGTCGGTATGTGGGGATTGTCGGGGTGCAACACAACCGAAACACCCATTGCCTCAAACCCGCGACCCGCAAGCTCAGGCCGATTGGCCGTAGCCGATGCTGGCATCGTTTTACCCAGCACGTGGGAAAAGTTAACCCCGCCCTTTTCAAAGACAGCGCCACCCTCAAGTATTCGGGTTTGCCCGCCACCACCCTCAGCACGCTGCCAAACATCTTCGCGAAAAGCTGCTTTACCATCGAGTGCAGTAAAAGCATCCGTGAGCTGTGATTGATAATCAAGCAGGAAGTCGAGTACCGCTTGCTTATTAATAGAATTGAATGTGGACATGAACCCGCTGGCTTCGGCAATCGTTAAAAACAATGCGTTAGCTAATTCGACAACGCGTGTCGAGCAACGCAATCCTGACAAAATGTTGCACGTTAGGCGCTAGACATCTAGTTTAACGCAATTAGAGGCCACTCAGCGCAATCGTTGCCCCGATGCAAGGTCAATAATTTTCGAGGGGTTGCGCATGCCACTGGTAGAGCCGGCCACATAGCTGGCAACGCGCGACCCAAAATAAGCTCGGGCCCGCAGCTCATTGTCGGCTGGCAATTGGCCAGCCCGGTTTGCAGAGGTCGACACCAGCATACCACCAAAACCTTCACATAACGCTTTTACAATGGGGTGATGTGAGATGCGCACTGCAACGGAACTATGCGACCCGCTAATCCAGCTGGGCACGCGAGCGCGGTGAGCAATTAACCATGTAGTAGGCTGGGCGCTTTGCTGAGCCAGAAAGCGACGCTGTTCAATAGGCAGACCGTCGACTAAATCGCCGAGCTGGCTGTAATCGGCCGCTACCAAAATCAGGCCCTTATCGACGCTGCGGTGTTTTAAAGCAAGCAACTGCTCAACAGCATCGACATTCCAAGGATCGCAACCTAGGCCCCAAACAGCTTCGGTTGGATAGGCGATAAGCCTGCCTTGCCGCAGGGCAGCCAAAGCTGCCTGATGGCGCCATGACTGATGCAAATAATGCCGATGCGTCATACAGCTATAGCCCTGCGTAAAAGCCGCGCCGCCAACGCGATAGACGGCCGGTATTAACTCGCGTTCTGGTTAAGTTTGGCTTGTAGGGCCGCATCTTTGGCTTGCACTGCTTTAGCTGACTCTGCTCGCTCAGCCTTGACCAACTCGGCCAAGCTGGGGTCAGCCGTAGCAAGAATTTGTGCCGCCAAATAAGCAGCGTTTTTAGCGCCCGCCTTACCTATCGCAACGGTCGCTACAGGAATGCCGCCCGGCATTTGCACAGTCGATAATAAAGCGTCAAGACCCTCAAGCGAAGCATTGATAGGAACACCAATAACCGGCTTAACAGTAATCGCCGCCACGGCACCAGCAAGATGCGCCGCCATACCAGCAGCAGCAATAAAAACGCCGCAACCCCGCTGGTCGGCATCAGTAACGTAAGCATGCGTAGCCGCTGGTGTGCGGTGCGCAGAAGTTACCTTGACTTCAACGCCCAGGCCAAATTTCTTTAAGGTGTCGATAGCTGGCTGCATTTGGGGAAGGTCAGAATCGGACCCCATAAGTACTGCTACAAAAGTGTTACTCATACTGTTTCTCGTTCTAAATTAAAAATGTCGAATGTTACCGCCACACGACGATGCCTGTGTGAACAGCTTGTTTAAACATAGGCCGATCGCTGATTATAGGCCCTAGCATGGGCTCGCCGTGTATTGAGCTCAAGGCGGGGCAAATTACAGAAAAGTGCGGCTGCTTGCAAGTGATGCCGACACATAGCGCCGCTTTTTACTGTATTGCGCCCGATCATTAGGGGTCAATTATGGGCTATATTTTCAAACTATACTGGCCGCCCACCACAATAATGAACCCCAATAGCTCTAAATCTACTAAAGCCATGTTGAGTTGGTCCGCCGGCAGACCACAACTTCGACTGACCATTTCAAATGAAGCCGAATCGCTCTGAATGGCCGCTAATACGCGGCGTAATTCTGTCGAAAGCGTTGAACTATCCAACCCAGGCTCCTGCCCGCAACTAGCTGCGGCATCAGCAGGTAAGGTCAAGGAGCGAAAGCCTCGCAACACCGCCAGAACATCTTCAGCCGACTCAATCAAGTGCGCCCCGTCACGGATCAATTGGTGGCATCCTTTACTTTGACTGTTATTGACCGCGCCAGGCACCGCAAACACCTCCCGACCCTGCTCTGCAGCGCAGTTCGCGGTGATCAACGAACCGCTGGGCAAGCCGGCCTCAACCACCACCACGCCAAGACTCAATGCTGCCACAATCCGATTACGGCGGGGAAACAAGCCCGGGCGGGCGGATGTTCCAAGGGGCATTTCAGTCACTAGGGCACCGCTGTGTTTAATTCGCTGCGACAACTGGAAGTTGCTAGCCGGATACATTACATCAAGCCCTGTGGCCATCACAGCAACGGTTCGGCCGGAGCTGTCTAGAGCGCCCTGATGGGTCGCCGTGTCTATGCCTAAGGCCATACCACTAGTCACCACCAAGCCTGCCTCGGCAAGGTTGCAAGCCAAACGTTGGGCAAATTGGCGCCCGGTAACTGAAGGTTTGCGAGTGCCTACTATCGATATGCCCTCTGAAATAAGAAGGTCTGCTTGTCCATGAACGAAAAGCAATGGCGGACAATCAGCCAACTCACGTAGCAACGGAGGAAAGCGCGAATCATCTTTGGTTAGCGCCACCCCTCCGTGGGTCTCGAGCCAAGCCAAAGTTTGCTCGGCAATCTGCCAGTACACACTGCTGCGCGGTCTACGTAAAAATCCGGTCAAACGACGCCTTACGGACGCGCTTAAAAACTCCAGTTGGCGCACGTTCGGGCCTATTTCGAGCAACTGTGATACGGTCGCTTGAGAAGCCAACAAGTGGTTCAGCCCTATCGCGCCAAGCCCATCAATTTGCTGTAGCGCAAGCAGCGCAAGAAGCGCCTCGCGAGAGGTAGCAGAGCGATCGTGGCTAGTGGAAGATTGGCTGGGGTGAGCACGGGCAAAATTTAGAAAAGAGGGGGGGCGTGTATTGGTCATCGGATCATCCTTGATCGCAAAAAAATTGTAAGCGCCTAAGCTACGCTGCTGACACAGTGGCGATCAGCTAATCATTGAGCCTAAACCACACTGCTGGGTCTGAATTATAAACCTGATAAAGAGCCTAGCCAACTACTTAAGGTTAAGGGTTGGTCACTTCATCCATTACAGACAAAGGGCGCTCAGCTTCAAGGATGATCCCATAACTGACCTTATCAAACACCTTAAAGATCATCATCAAGCCAGCTCGCTCGCTCGGTAACTTCACGCTGCCACGCTTGACCGGATCACGCACCGTCTCACCGGCACGATCAATGCCTAATACGTCGCCAATCATCATACCCTCCCGGGCACCACGGTTAATTGTCACTACATCGTAGCGGCCAACATTAGCCACCCCAGACTCAACCGAAATAATATTGCCGTTAATGTCATCCTCGGGAGATTTAGGGTAATAGACCGATGGCACATCTTCATTGGGCAGCGCCAAAAAGCGATCGCCAGTGCGAACTTCCTCTTTACTGTAATTCAGCCCAATCGTAGCAACGTCCTCATTTTCAGCCTTAATTTGGCCCGCACCAATTTCTATGGCTTGCACACCCAATTTTTCGCCAGTTTTGGGGTCATAGTAGGTCTTGCCCTCACGATAAATCCCAAAAAAGCGGCTTTGCTGATCAAAGTCGCCACGGCCGTAAACAGTATCGCCTGCGGCACTGACCAAACGGTGGTCTGACCCAGCTACAACGTAGGGAGCGGCCTCAAGCAGGGCGAGATCAACAACACGGCTGCGCGATAGAAAGCTGCTCAGCACATCAGCAGGAATAGCAGGGATGGCGGCACCTAACGGTGAAGTGCGAATACTTGGCGACAACTTCATCGGGCCCCGATTAACCACTAAGCGAGGCCGGCCATCGATGTAGATCATGGTTAAGATATCGCCCGGATAGATTAGATGCGGGTTGGCAACTTGCGGATTAACTTGCCAAATTTCCGGCCACATCCATGGGCTACTGAGATATAAGCCTGATATATCCCACAGGGTATCGCCTTGTACAACCGTATAAGTGCTGGGGTAATCAGACCGTAATTCGACTTGTGCATGCACTAACGGGACAGACCATGAAGCCAACAATACCAGCAACCTAAAGCAGATTTTTTTCATCGTAAAGTTCCTTTCGCGCAATTTGTACTGGCTTGACGTGAATGCCGCAGCTTGGCCGTAGATTATTTTTTCGTCAGCTGATACGAAGTTACCCCGAGCATCTGTATAATATAGCAGGCGACACTCTCACAAGCGGCAAATATTCCGCATAAATGTCGGTAATTACTCGTTTTTTTGCTCGCGGTTATTTGAACGTGATGTAATTCGCGAGACAATTAATCACACATCACAGAATTGATTGCTAAGGCTCTTCAATTCATTTTTATAGACTGCCCAGCATCAAGCAGGCCCTCAATTAAAATGTATACGCATGGCTATTCTCGACATCCTCGAATTTCCTGACCCTCTGTTGCGCACCATCGCGCGACCCGTTGAGCAGGTGGACGACCCTATTCGCCAACTCGTGGCTGATATGCTCGAAACCATGTATCACGCCGAAGGTATAGGGCTAGCTGCAACGCAAGTGAACGTTCACAAACGTGTGGTGGTAATCGACACCTCAGAGGATCGCAACCAGCCGCAAGTTTTTATCAATCCGCGTATTAAAATACTCAATGACGCAACTATGGAGTACCAAGAGGGCTGCTTGTCAGTACCGGGGTACTATGAAAAAGTGGAGCGCCCTAGCGCTATCAAAATTGCAGCGCTCGACACGCAGGGCGAAAAGTTTATCCTCGAACCCGATGGTGTTCTTGCTGTGTGTATTCAGCATGAAATTGATCACCTCAATGGCAAGCTTTTCGTCGATTATATATCCACGCTGAAGCGCAACCGTATTAAACAAAAATTGCAAAAAGAACGCCGCTTAGCGTAAGCATTATTAACTAGTTGTTCGCTAACGCGGCGCATGCAAAGCCAAGTCAGTCCCCACTCAACCACCTAGAAGGTAACTAGCTACCTGTGCGCATTCTTTTCGCCGGCACGCCCGAATTTGCAGCGGCCCATTTACAGGCTCTACTGGATTGCGACTCCCACGAACTGGTAGCCGTTTATACGCAGCCAGACCGTCGCGCCGGGCGTGGCAAACGCATGAGCATTTCACCAGTCAAAGCCCTGGCTCAATCAGCAGGTCTCATCGTCGAACAACCCCTTTCACTAAAAGACAGCGCGGCACAACAACAATTGGCAAGCTATCAAGCCGATATTTTAGTCGTAGCGGCCTACGGTTTATTACTACCCCCAGCCATTCTCAGCGCGCCGCCCCTAGGTTGTATTAATGTGCATGCCTCGCTGCTACCCAGCTGGCGAGGCGCTGCGCCTGTGGAACGAGCCATCCAAGCAGGCGATGACGTAACGGGCGTAACCATTATGCAGATGGATGAAGGCCTAGATACCGGAGACATGCTCTTGAAATCACGGTGCGTTATTACCGAGGATGAGACCGGAGATTCTCTGCGTCAAAAGCTAACTGATCTAGGTCGGCCTGCACTAATAAGCACACTTGAAAAAATGGCTTGCGGTAAAGTAGACGCAACGGTGCAAAATGATGCGCATGCCAGCTACGCTAAAAAACTCGACAAATCGGAAGCGCGTATTAATTGGCAGGCCTCGGCCGCACTAATCGATCGAACCATTCGCGCCTTCACCTCAGCTATGCCTTGTTACGCAATACTGGAAGAGCAGCGGATTAAAATTATAGGTGCGCACATCAACACACCCATCGACGCCCTAAATAACGACACAGACAATGATACCCTCCAGGCAGGACGAATTCTTGACGTACAGAGCAGCGCTATCGTTGTGCAATGCGGCAGAGGCATAATAGCCATTACGCAGGTGCAGTTAGCCGGTACCAAGCCTATGTCAATTGCCGCACTGCTCAATGGCCGGCCCACCTTTTTTAAACCCGGTCAGTGCTTTGCTGATTAATATCAGCACCGCCACACCATGATGCCTGCTAAAGCTAACGACAAGGTGCCAACTGTTGTACCCTGTACAAACATGGCCCTATTTTTGTGGTTCTCCAACAGTGACATTGATCAAAAAACTTATGCAAAATGTTAGGGCAGCAGCCGCAGTAGCGCTCACCAGTGTTCTCCGCGATGGTAGATCTTTCTCTGGCGAGCTCGACAGTAGCCATCTTGATAATCGCAACGAAACAACTACATCAGACAAACACCCCCTTGATTCACGTGATCTTGCACTTTACCGCGAGCTTTGTTTTGGCACGCTCAGGCATTACTTCTATTTAGATGCTGTCCTCAAACCTTTTTTGCGAAAACCGCTGGGTAAAAAGGACACAGATATACGCGCTTTATTGCTCATGGGCCTGTACCAAATCATATTTTTGCGCACGCCCGATCACGCCTCACTCAACGCCACAGTAGACGCCTGTAAAACATTAAAAAAGCCTTGGGCCAAAGGCTTAATCAACGCAGTGTTACGCAGCTACTTGCGGACAATAGATCCCCTGCAAAAAATAGCCGAGGCCAGCTTACCGACGATAAAAGATGCGGCCGCCCAGCAAAGTCACCCCACTTGGTTATATGAGAAGATTCAGCACGCCTGGCCCGACCAGTGGCAGAGCATCATTAACTACAATAATGCGCTACCGCCGATGGGTTTACGCATCAATTTGCAGCAATGTTCGAGGGATGATTACCAACAACTATTAATAGAGCGCGATATTGCTAGCCACTGCTGTGCGATAACCGATACGGGAATCATCCTCGAAAAGCCGGCTGATGTGTCCGCGCTACCGCATTTCGATCAAGCTTGGTCAAGCGTACAAGACTCCGGCGCACAGCTTGCGACAAAGCTACTCGATGCTCAACCCGGTGATTATGTGCTAGACGCCTGTGCCGCGCCAGGCGGTAAAGCCGCACACCTCCTGCAACACACGCCAAGCCTTCACTTGCTGGCAATGGATGTTAGCGCTACCCGGCTTGAGCGCGTTAAACAAACTGTTGAGCGCTGCCTTGCGGGAGCAAATGACAGCAACGATGTTTCTATTATCGCCGAACAAGTGCAAACACGGTGCGGCGATGCGGCTGATCTCGACTCTTGGTGGCAGCGGCAACCATTAGACAAAATATTACTCGATGCCCCCTGCTCCGGCAGCGGTATCATCAGCCACCACCCTGACATTAAATTATTGCGCCGCGCAGCTGATCTCATTTCATTCAATACTCAACAGCTGCGCTTACTTCAGGGGTTGTGGCCAGCACTAGCTGACGGTGGCCAACTCCTTTATTGCACTTGTTCGATCATGCCAGAAGAAAATGCCAATATGATCAGCCGCTTTCTCGCGCAAACACCCTCAGCAATACTTGAACCTCTAAAGGTTAACTGGGGTGTCGACACAGGTGCGGGACACCAATTACTACCAAATACTGGCGAAAATGGCGGCTTTTTTTATGCCAAAATTAGGAAGCGTAAAGCGACTTAGTAGCCTAATATAAGCCGCTCAACTGTGGCATCAGAGACGCATGCAATGCCGCAGTGAAAGTTGCAGAAAATAGCTGCTCAGCCAGCTGAAATCATCATCGGTATGTTGCTAGAACCATGAAAATAATTATTTTGGGTGCAGGGCAAGTCGGCGGTGCATTAGCTGAAAGCCTTTCATCAGAAAAAATAGACATCACTATTGTCGATCACCATCCCAACAGGCTTCGCGAACTACGCGACAAGCTAGACATAGGGACGGTGCTAGGTCATGCCTCGCACCCCGAAATACTACACGCGGCTGGAGCCGAAGATGCTGATGTCCTTGTCGCTGTAACAGGCTCGGACGAATTAAATATGATGTCCTGTCAAATTGCTCATACGCTTTATCATACGCCGACCAAAATCTGTCGAGTCCGTGCTAAGAGCTACATGCAGCATCAGGAGCTATTCGGCAATGATGCTGTACCCGTCGATGTACTGATTTCGCCTGAGCAGCTCGTCACCGACCACATCATTGGCCTGCTCAATTACCCTGGTGCGCTGCAGGTATTAAACTTTGCCGACGGCCTGGTGAGGCTAGTGGCTATTCGTGCACAGGCTGGTGACAAATTTATTGGCGAAACACTCTACGACATTCGCAAGATGACACCCAAACACGATGCGAGGGTAGCGGCTATTTTTCGCGGCAACCGCGCGGTAAAACCTCAGCGCGAAACCGAAATTGAACCGCTCGATGAAGTTTTTTATATTGCGGCCACCGAAAATATACGCCCCGTTATGCAAGAGCTTGGGCAACTAAGCCAGCCCTATAATCGCTTAATGATTGCCGGCGGCGGCAATATCGGCCTACGTTTAGCTCAGGCCGTAGAAGATAAGTATTCTGTTAAGCTGATAGAACAAAATGAGGAGCGCGCTGAACTCATTGCTGAGCAGCTCGACAAAACTATTGTCTTAAAGGGCAGCGCCTCAGATAAAGAGCTCTTATTAAGTGAAAACATAGAAACCATCGATGTTTTCATTGCACTCACTAATGATGACGAAGCCAACATCATGTCGTCGCTGCTAGCTAAGAAGCTCGGCGCCAGAAAAGTCATTGCGCTGATTGCCAACCCAGCTTATGTCGACCTGCTCCAGGGTCAAGATATTGATGTTGCCTTTGCACCTCAACAAATCACCATTGGCAGCTTGCTAACACACGTTAGAAGAGGCGACATGGCAGCGGTGCATTCGTTGCGACGCGGCGCTGCAGAGGCACTGGAGATCGTTGCGCACGGCGACAGTCGCACATCATCGGTAGTTGGCCGGCGCATCGACGCACTGAGTCTTCCGGAGGGCGCTCGCTTTGGAGCTATTGTGCGAGGCAAGAAGGTTATTGTTGCACACAAAAATGTTGTTATCGAATCTAACGATCATGTAGTAGTTTTTCTTGCCGATAAAAATCAAATTCCTGCTCTTGAATCACTCTTTCATGTTGGCATTGGCTTTTTTGGATAAATCTCTCGCATGCACTTTAGCCTAATTAGAGCCCTCCTTGGGCTGCTGCTAATGATTTTCAGTGTGACTATGCTGATACCCATTGCGTTTGCGCTTTATTTTGGCGAGCAAACGCTTTTTGCATTTTTAGCCTCATTCGTGATTACCGCTGCCACTGGCGCCGCTTTATGGCTGCCGCCTCATATGTCGACTGGCCAGCTGCGCGCACGCGACGGCTTTTTAATTACTTCGCTTTTTTGGTTGGTGCTAAGCGCATTTGGGGCTTTGCCGTTACTGCTTTCCGAACAGCTAGCGATGTCAACCACCGACGCAATATTCGAAGCTGTTTCAGGGCTGACTACAACGGGCGCAACGGTTATTACTGGGCTTGAATATCTGCCCAAGTCTCTGCTTTACTATCGCCAACAACTACAATGGTTAGGTGGCATCGGTATTATTGTCATCGCCATCGCTATATTACCCATGCTAGGGATTGGGGGTATGCAGCTGTACCGAGCCGAAACTCCAGGGCCAATGAAGGATAATAAGCTTACCCCTCGCATTACGGGTACCGCTAAAATATTATTTACCATTTATGTGCTAATGACGGTTGCCTGCGGTGTTTGTTATTGGCTTGCGGGAATGTCGCCGTTCGACGCACTAACCCATAGCTTTTCAACCATAGCAATCGGAGGCTTCAGCACTTACGATGCCAGCATGGCGCACTTTGATAGCAACACCATACTGTGGATTGGCATTGTTTTCATGCTGCTAGCGGGGGTCAATTTTGGCCTACACTATTTTGTCTTTCGCGACCGCAACCCTCTGCTTTATTGGCGCGACCCAGAATTAAAGTTCTTTTATGCAACGATTTTTGTTTCCATTATCTGTGTGGTGCTCATGTTGTTTTATGCGCGAAGTAATGTCCTGCCTGTTCAGGCTGGACCTACTGCAGAGCATTCTCCATCTGTACTGCTTATGGACAGCACTAGCGGCACGAATGCAGACAGGTTTAATGTCATCAGTCACGGCGCTTTCCAAGTGGTATCGTTGGCCACCACTACTGGATTTGCCTCAACTGATTACACAGCATGGCCAGCCGTAGTGCCGGTCTACATGTTTTATCTTGCGTTTATGGGCGCGTGTGCAGGCTCAACCGGTGGCGGCATGAAAGCAATTCGAGTACTGCTCATTGCCAAGCAAGGCTATCGCGAGCTGCTACGCCTCATTCACCCCAACGCAGTGATCCCACTTAAGGTCGGTTCTCGGCCTGTATCCGAGCGGGTCGTAAGCGCAGTATGGAGTTTTTTTGCCATTTATATGATGGTGTTTTTCATTTTGTTTTTGGCTGTATTGGCAACCGGTATTGATTTTTTTACTGCCTTTTCTGCGGTCGGCGCGACCATCAACAATCTTGGACCAGGCCTGGGCGAGGTCGCTTACAATTACGCCTCGCTGCCAAGCGTCACCAAATGGATCCTGTGCCTGTCAATGCTGCTAGGGCGATTAGAGGTATTTACCTTGTTGGTTTTGTTGACTCCGGCGTTTTGGCGCAAATAATTGATCATCATAATCCGCGCAGTTCGCTGTATAATCGCCAGTCTTTTTGGCTAGTCGCCTAAGTGCACCCAATGGTTTAGGTGTCATGCAGTAATAAATCGCGTCTCAATATTCAATTTAATCAATAGGTTTACGTAAACTAAGCATTGTGAATACATCTAACTCAAATACCCTAAAGGCTCCAGAAACCTTTCAAGACTTGATCCTAGCGCTGCAAAAATACTGGGCCAGCTATGGCTGCGTTGTATTACAGCCGCTCGACCTTGAAGTCGGCGCGGGCACCTTCCACCCCGCAACATTTTTACGCGCCATTGGTCCAGAAACATGGAATGCAGCCTACGTGCAGCCCTGTCGACGACCTACTGACGGTCGTTATGGAGAAAACCCGAATCGTCTGCAGCATTACTATCAGTTCCAAGTGCTACTTAAGCCATCGCCAGACAATATTCAGCAACTCTATCTCGACTCCTTAACTCAACTGGGCATTGACCCGCTGGTCAACGATATACGCTTTGTAGAAGACAACTGGGAATCACCCACGCTCGGAGCCTGGGGGCTGGGCTGGGAAGTTTGGTTGAATGGCATGGAGGTCACTCAATTTACTTATTTTCAACAGGTCGGTGGACTGGAATGTTACCCGGTATCAGGCGAGATCACCTATGGTCTAGAGCGCATCGCAATGTATTTGCAGGGTGTTGATTCCATTTACGACTTGGTATGGGCTCGCGGCCCTGAGGGTGATGTGACCTATGGTGATGTCTTTCACCAAAACGAAGTCGAGATGTCGACCTACAACTTTGAGCATGCCAATACTGAATTCTTGTTCAATTATTTTGATGAATGCGAAGCACAAAGCAAGCAACTCATTGAGGCGGGGCTATCGCTCCCGGCTTATGAAATGGTGATGAAGGCCTCACATGCTTTTAACTTGCTTGACGCCCGGCATGCCATCTCAGTGACCGAGAGACAGCGATTCATTTTGCGTGTCCGTGCGCTAGCTCGTGCAGTCGCTGAAGCTTATCTTGCAACGAGGGCAGCGTTAGGCTTCCCGCTTGCACCGGCGAATCTTCGTGAGGAAGTAATGAGCAAGCTCGCAACGGCCACAGGAGCCGACACATGAGCGCGCCCCATACTAAGACCGCCAATTTGTTGATTGAGCTGGGTACAGAAGAGCTACCGCCAACAGCTTTATTAAAACTATCACAAGCTTTTACCAAAGGCCTGCTAAGCGGACTTGCTGAGGCTCGCCTCTCTTTCGACGCTGAAGATGTTAAAAGCTTTGCAACCCCTCGTCGTCTTGCGGCATATGTGGGTGGGCTAACAACCTCTCAAAGTGATCAAGCTATTGAAAAGCTAGGCCCAGCAGTAAGTGCCGCCTACGATAAAACAGGCGCGCCCAGCAAGGCTGCATTAGGCTTTGCGCGCAGCAATGGCGTCGATTTTGAACAGCTAGAAACGGTTGCTACCGACAAGGGCGATCGGCTCTGCTTCAAAACCATTGAACGCGGTCAAGCCACCACCGCGCTATTACAAAATATTGTCGAATCGGCCTTAGCGCAACTGCCCATTGCCAAGCGGATGCGGTGGGGCTCTTCGCGCACCGAGTTTGTTCGACCAGCGCAATGGTTAGTCATGTTGTTAGATGATGAGATCGTGGATGCCGCGGTATTAGGTATCGCTGCCGGGCGGGAAAGTTATGGCCACCGTTTCCACTCTTCAGGGCCAATCACAATTAACTCAGCCTCTATTTACGCTGAGACATTGCATAAGCATTCAGTCATCGCTGATTTTTTTGAGCGGCGTGAGTTAATAAAAGATCAAGTAAGCCAACTAGCTCAATCTTTAGGAGGTCAGGCCGTCATAGAAAGTGCACTGCTTGATGAAGTAACTGCATTAGTAGAATGGCCTGTTGCACTGGCTGGGGATTTCGACGCACAGTTTTTAGCTATCCCCCATGAAGCGCTTGTTTACTCAATGACGGAACATCAAAAATACTTCCATATTTTAAATGCTAATGCACAATTGTTGCCGCATTTTATTACCGTTAGTAATATCGAAAGCAAAGCGCCTGAAAAAATTATTGCCGGTAACGAACGCGTTATTCGTCCACGCCTTGCCGATGCCGCCTTCTTTTTTGCAACTGATAAAAAAATATCACTGCAAACTTTGCGTGAGCGCTTAAAGCCCATTGTTTTTCAACAGCAGTTGGGCACAGTTTACGAAAAAACCGAACGGATAGCTTCACTCTCCGCAGCAATTGCGTCCTTGCTTAACGCTAATGCAGAGCAAGCCAGCTTAGCTGGACAATTTTGTAAGGCAGATCTGTCCTCAGATATGGTCCTAGAATTCGATAAAATGCAGGGTGTGGCCGGTGGTTATTATGCGCGACATGCCAACTTAGACGAGGTGGTGGCTGGGGCAATTGAGCAACACTACTTGCCCAAGTTTGCCAACGACAAGGTTCCTCATGGGGGCGTGGCTTGTGCCGTTGCACTGGCCGACCGTCTTGATACATTGACCGGCATATTTGGTATTGGCCAACAGCCGTCCGGATCGAAGGACCCGTTTGCACTACGTCGCGCCTCTATCGGCATACTGCAAATCATTTTACAAAACGCGCTGACGCTCGACGTTCGGCAGCTCGCTGAATTAGCAGTCGAACAGCATGCATCCATTGCAGACAAGCCCGGCACAGTAACTAAAGTGGCCAATTATATTTTTGATCGCTTTGGCGCTTACTATCAAGAACGAGAACTAGCCACTGAAATTTTTCAGTCAGTGCGCGGTATCGATACGTTTGATCCATTAGATTTTGACGCGCGTGTTCAGGCCGTTGCGCACTTTGTACAACAGCCTGAAAGCGAGAGTCTTGCTGCAGCCAATAAGCGGGTAAGCAATATTCTTGAAAAATCGATCGACAAAGTGAGTGGGTCAGCCGCGGTACATTTTGATGAAGGCCTGCTTGAAGAAGGCGCAGAAAAGGCATTGGCTATGGCAGTAGCAGCAAAAGAATCAAGTTGCCGGCCTTTATTTGCCAAGCGCGATTACCGTGATGGCTTGCTCCAGTTAACGGAGTTGAAGGGCCCGGTTGATGAATTTTTTGATAATGTCATGGTAAATGCTGACAACGAGGCGCTTCGTAATAATCGCTTGGCGCTACTGTCTCGGCTTCGTGCGCTGTTTTTGGGCGTTGCTGATATTTCAATACTAGCGCCAACAAAAAAGTAGTTGCGGGCTGGCATAACATGGTCTAACTTTTTTGCTGAGGTGTATGTAATGCAGCCTTTCTCGATGAAGTCTTTCTGTGCGGCGGTAGCATGTTGCGTTTGGTATACTCAGGCCGCAATCGCCAATACCGATGCTACAGCGGCCGTCCGCAGCCAACTATTTTCTCAGGTCGAAATTTCGCGAGCGGCCGCGATTGCCGTGAGTGCAGAGCTTTATGCACCTAGGGCTTTTGCGCAAGGCAATAAACATCTTAGTGCCGCAGAAAAAAGCCTTGCCAAAGGGCGATCAATTGAGCGCATTACCCACAGCCTTGATAAAGCGAATAAACAGCTGGAGTTAGCTCGGGTACGCGCCACCGCCGCACAGAGGCGATTCAGTATAACTATCCAAGCCCGCCAAGATGCTGTTGCTGTTGAATCGGCTCGCTTTGCCAATGAAACATGGCTAGATGCAGAAAAACATTTTAATAGCGCGATTGAAAAACATGAAGCGGGTAAAATCGAATCTGCCAGTAAGCGGGCGAACCAGGCGGAGCAAGATTATCGCGCCGCAGAGCTAGAGGCCATAAAAAAGCATTATCTTACCGAAACACGACGCTTAATTGCTGATGCCGAAAAACAAAAGGTAAGTCGATATGCGCCGCAAACATTGGCTGCAGCAGCACGTTTATTAAAGGCCGCCGAAAATGAACTCAACCAAAACCGATACGATACTGATCAAGCGCGATCGCTAGCTCGTCGAGCTAAAGTTGAGGCGGGCCATGCATTTTATTTAATGAATGAATTAAAGCCGGTACGCGACGGCAAATTAAGTGAAGAAGCTTTTGCCCTAAAAACGGAACAACCGCTGTTGGCTATTGCCGGCGCACTCGATATGAATATAGATCTTGATGCTGGCCCGGCCGGCCCCGCCAAGGCGATGGTAGAAGCCATCTTAATGCTGCGCGCCGACTCTGCCGAACTGAGTTTAATTAAGCAAGAAGCCATAGATATGGAAGCGGAAATGCGCCGACTAAACGAAAAGCTAGGTTTGCAATCGACTCGGCTTATGCGACAAGCCGAGATCAAACGAAAAATCACACTGCTCGAGTCGATGTTTTCATTTAAAGAGGCGCGCGTATACCGACAAGGCGGCAATCTATTGCTACGCATGGTTGGGCTAAATTTTCAGTCGGGTAAGGCGGTTATTCAGTCGCAGCAGTTTGCTCTTTTAACGCAGTTGATTAAGGCATTAGAGCAATTTCCCGGGGCATCCATTACGCTGGAAGGGCATACCGATTCATTTGGCAGCGACGCAATCAACTTACAGCTTTCGCAAGATCGCGCTGATGCCGTAAAAGCCTATCTCAATGCTAATGTCGTTGAAGGCTTCTTTGGAGCTATCGACGCTGTTGGTTTTGGTGAAACCCGACCGGTAGCCAACAATGAAACGGCTTCTGGCAGAAAAATTAATAGGCGGATTGATTTACTCATTCGCCCACAGCTTTGACAACTCTCCAGCAAGGCGTACGGTGAGTAGGCGGCCTCAGCTAAGCGGTCTTTTGGGTATGGGGGCGTCACCTAAGGTCTGATCGAAATCACTTAGACCAAGTGACCCAAAATCAAAAAAGTCGCCATTAAAAAGATCGGTGCCTGGTGCCAATAAATCTAAGTAGCGATCAAAATATAAAAGTTGTTTTAACAACAAGGTAAACGCACTAGGAAAGCGAATGCCATGTCGAGTGGCTACGCTAAGCAACGCAGAAAGTTGCCGCTGGGCACTTTTCTCTAGTGAGCCCTCACTATCAAGCCTTACGCTGGCCAGGTTAACGTCAAGATCGAACACAGCGCCTAAATCTTCTGCTAAAAGCGCTCGATCTACTAAACGCTTAGTCATGCCAATACTCACCATGGCACCCGCAATAGCATCAAGGTCGGCCTCACTAATACCTCGGTATAGATCCAACACGGCAACCCAAATGGAGGCATCAATTTGTCCAACCATGCCAAAGTCAATAAAGGCGACACGGCCATTAGGTTCCACTAGCATATTGCCGCTGTGTAAATCACCGTGGAAAAAACTGCATTGGGTGAGCGACAAGAACCAAACGTGCAGGGCGTTGAGCAAGGCCTGTTGATTCAATGTTTTAATCGATGAATCACGGTTGGATAGCTGGGTAATCGGCTGCCCGTACACGCGATCCATCGTGAGCAGCCTTCGGGTTGAAGCAGCGGGAATCGGGCGCGGCGCAAAAACGCTCTCAATCTGATTGTCGGTTATAAACGCATTGAACGTAGCTAAATTATTAGCTTCTTTAATAAAGTCACATTCATCAATCATGGACTGATGCAGCTCTTCAATAATATCGGTAATAGCAGATTTGGTGAGGACTGGGGAGACAATTTCTAAAGTGCGCGCAACCAAAAAGGCCGTATTTAAATCCGTGTTGATAATCTGTTCAACCGCTGGCTTCTGGACCTTGAGTACTACCTCACGGCCATCAAGCAAAATGCCTGCGTGAACTTGAGCGATTGATGCTGAGGCGATTGGCTCAGGGTTTACACTGCGAAAGGTCTGTTGAAGCGCGCCGCCAAGTTCGCTTTCAATAATGTTCGCAATAAGCTCAAAAGGTAAGTTAGGTGTTCGATCGAGACAATGTTGAAATTCGGCGACATAATCGGCGGGAAAAAAGCTTGGTGAGCTGGCAATAAATTGCCCTAACTTGATGTAGGTAGTGCCCAGTGATTCGAATAGCGTGCGTAACTCAAGCGGGGTAGGTGGCCGACGCTCAACTGCGCAGCGCACAAGCGCGGGCGACGCTTTGAAGACCGTAGTATTAAACCGCAAGAAACCCTGCATAGTGTCCTGCACAAGTTTTGGCCAGTGGCGATCGGAGCGGGCGGACATAATTAGGTCACCAAAAAAAGCTAAACACGATGAAATAAATGATTGGCTCAAGCAAACCATGAGCAGGAGACAGCCCCTTTGTTGAGGGACAGGCGCGAAAACTTAGACAACAAGCTCGGTTAGCAAGTGCGCACTAACAGCAAAGGCGCTGAAATACTTATTTCTTTGAGTAAGCAGGCAGGCTCGCTACTGTTTAAATATCGAGATTTGCCACCGTCAATGCATTGGTCTCTATAAACGCTCTGCGAGGCTCAACTTGATCACCCATGAGCGTGGTGAACATAAGGTCAGCAGCAATAGCATCATCAATCGACACGCGAAGCATCCGACGCACGTCAGGATCCATGGTCGTCTCCCAAAGTTGATCGGGGTTCATTTCGCCCAATCCCTTGTAGCGTTGAATCATGTAGCCGCGCTTGGCCTCATGCATCAACCAATCGAGCGCCTCAGGAAAACTCGCAATCGGTTCTTGTTTTTCACCGCGGCGCACAAAACCGCCATCCTCGATCAAATCGCTGATTTTTTCGCCAATAGCAACAATCGCACGATACTCAGAAGATTGGAAAAACTCGTGGCCAAATACAGTTTCTTTAGTGACGCCATGCGAGGTAGCAAGCGCTTTCGGTAAATAGATTTGCCTTTCTCGATCATGGTGTATGGCAATAGCAAACTGCTTTTGTCCTGCCTTATGAAGCGAATTAAAGCTTGCCTCCAAATTACTGCACCAACTTTCCACCGCGGCCTTGTCAGCCAACGCATCTTCACTTAATTCAGGCTGATCGATCATCAAGGTAAGAACTTCGGAAGGGTAGCGCTGCGCTAATCTCTCAACCATCGCAGTTGCCGCCCGATACTCATTCACCATCTGCCCCAGCGATTCGGCAGCAATAGGCGGCGCCTCGGCATTAATGTGCAATGCTGCTTTTTCCAACGCTACTTGAATCAGGAATGAATCCAACTCGTTATCGTCTTTTAAATAACTATGCTGCTTACCTTTCGCAATTTTATAAAGCGGCGGCTGTGCAATAAAAACGTGGCCGCGCTCAAGTAGCTCGCGCATGTGCCTAAAGAAAAACGTAAGAAGGAGCGTTCGTATGTGCGAGCCATCGACATCCGCATCAGTCATGATAATAATCGAGTGATAACGCAATTTGTCAGCGTTAAATTCTGAAGCGCCTATGCCACAACCTAGCGCAGTGACAAGATTACCCACCTCAGCTGAAGTAAGCATTTTATCAAAGCGCGCTTTTTCAACATTTAAAATTTTACCTTTTAGAGGCAATATAGCTTGAGTTTTGCGCGCTCGCCCCTGCTTAGCTGAGCCACCCGCAGAATCGCCCTCCACAATATAAATCTCAGAAAGCGCCGGATCTTTTTCTTGGCAGTCTGCTAGCTTGCCCGGTAAACCTGCAATATCGAGCGCACCTTTACGACGTGTCATTTCACGAGCCTTACGAGCAGCCTCACGCGCACGTGCCGCGTCAATCATTTTATTAACAATCAACTTTGCGTCTTGTGGATTTTCCAGTAAGTAAGAGGCGAGATTCTCACCCATACAATGCTCAACAGCGGTCTTAACCTCGGAAGAAACTAATTTATCTTTCGTTTGTGAAGAAAATTTAGGATCCGGTACTTTCACTGAAACGATTGCAGTTAGCCCTTCGCGCGCATCATCTCCCGACGTAGCGATTTTTGCGCCTTTACCCAAACCTTCTTTTTCAATGTAAGCATTTAAGCCACGAGTCATAGCGCCACGAAAGCCGGCTAAATGAGTTCCGCCATCACGCTGTGGAATATTGTTCGTGTAACAAAATATATTTTCTTGAAAACTATCGTTCCATTGAAGCGCCACTTCGACGCCAATCTCTTCATTAAGAACGCTAAAATAAAGCACTTTATTGATAGGCGTTTTGTTTTGATTAAGATGCTCAACAAAGGCTCGCAACCCGCCCTCATAACAAAACGTATCAGACTTGCCGCTTCGCTCGTCCTGCAACAAAATATTTACGCCTGAATTCAAAAATGATAACTCGCGTAAACGCTTTGCCAGAATTTCAAAATGATATTCAATATTAGAAAAAGTTTCTGTAGATGGACAAAAATGCACGGAAGTGCCAGACTCATTCGTATCACCTATCTCCTTAAGCGGAGCCTGCGGAACACCGGATTCATAGTGCTGTTCGTAAATCTTTCCTTTTCGCCTAACAGTTAGGGTAAGCCGCGAAGAAAGGGCATTAACCACGGATACACCCACGCCATGAAGACCGCCAGACACCTTATAGGTGTTATCGTCGAATTTACCGCCGGCATGCAGCACCGTCATAATAACTTCAGCTGCTGAAACACCCTCCTCATGAATATCAGTAGGAATGCCTCGGCCGTTATCAGACACCGTAATTGACTCATCGGTATGAATAGTTACAGTGATTTGAGAGCAATGACCAGCTAACGCCTCATCAATAGAATTATCAACCAGTTCGAAAACCATGTGATGTAAACCCGTACCGTCATCGGTATCGCCAATATACATACCAGGGCGCTTGCGAACCGCATCCAGCCCTTTTAAGACTTTGATGCTGGACGAGTCATATTCGCTGTTATTCTCACTATCAGTCATAGGTTGCTACCGTGTAAAAAAACTTGTGAGCCCCTGCTATCTAAAAGGGCTTGAGTTATCACAAAAAAAGAGCGCTGCTAATGTTTTTATCGCTATATCGCTTTTAAAATCAGTTGCTTATCGGACGATTTCTTGCTCCATTTTGTGGCTGAAATAGGCGGTTAGTCAAGGCTTTAATCGGGTAGTTCTACCTGCCCTTAGGGGGGTATCACGATCAGCGCCCCAAGCCAGAACCCCTCTCGACAACACGGCTGTCATGGCGCTCAACAGGCGCTTGTCAGAATCATGATAAAAGATCCTACAGGCAAAGGGGGACAGGCGATCAGCCTGCCTGCGCAGATATCGAACACGCTATATCACTTCGCTTACACACCCCTGTTTCACGTGAAACAGTTTTTTCTGCTTAGACTCAGGCCAATCAACGCCGGACAACTCCTCAGGAGAAATACACGTTAAAAATAGCTGCATATCCAAGTCGCCCAACAGCGCACACAGCCTCCGCTGATGCTCTGCATCCATTTCGGCCGGCAGGTCATCAACCAGCAAAATACAGCGCCGACCCGTCTGCTGTCTTAATAAACGCGTCTGAGCAAGCCGCAACGCACTCACTACCAGCTTTTGTTGACCCCGCGAGAGTATTTGGCCCGCATCAGCTCCATGGATCGAAACAGTTAAATCAGCCCTATGAGGCCCGCTTTGGGTTAGGCCTCGCGCCCTATCTCGCGTCAAATTGCGATTAAGCACATCGGCATAGCTAAAGGTGCTATCCCAGCCGGGGCGATAAGCGAGCTCTATGCCATCCAGATCCAACAGTTCACCCAGCATTCCATTAAAAACAGGAATAAAATCAGCCACGTAGGCCGACCTGGCTGAATGTATTGCAACACTAGCATCAATCAACTCACGGTCCCAAGGGGCTAGCTGCTGGACCGAGCCTTGCGCGCGGAGAATACTGTTGCGCTGCTTCAAAGCCTTTTGCGCGCGGCGCCACTGATCATAAAAAGAGTGTTCCACGTGAAACACACCCCAATCAAGAAATTGGCGCCGCTGTTTCGGTCCCCCATCTAACAACAAGTAAGACGCAGCATTGATCAGTTGCAACGGAAGCACTTCAGCAAGACGAACCACACTGCTCACCGCTTCGCCCCCAAGCTTAATCTTAAACCCCCCCCCTCTTGGTCGATGCACACCAACAGGAAGCTCAACTTGTTCGGGCCGAACTATACGGCCAAAAACCGTACAAGCCTCCGAATCACGCTGAATAACTGGTGAAAGCCCCGTACTACGAAATGATCGCGCCAAGCCTAGTATATATACCGATTCTAAAATCGACGTTTTACCCGCGCCATTCTCGCCAAAGATGATGTTGACGTCAGCCAAATCCTTTAAGTTGGCGCCCTGAACATTTCTAACGTGGCTAATTTTTAGCTCTGACAGTTTCACGTGAAACACTCAACACGGAGCCGGCAACCACAGACGACGTCAGGCATTTCAGATAGACGGTCCGTCCCCGACCGAACGGACAGGACCTTTTTGCCGGTGCCTATACTGGCACCGCCAAGAAAATGATTGGCTGGGTAAGGTTGAACTACTAGAGCCTCATTGGCATGACGACGTACATAGCGTTGTTACTAGGGTCACCATCCTGCACGAGCGCACTACTATTTGAATCCGACAACGTAATTGATATGGAATCGGCACCAAGCACGCCTAGCACGTCTATTAGATAGCTGACATTGAACCCCATTTCAAGGCTATCCCCTTGATAATCAACGGAAATTTCCTCGCTAGCCTCTTCCTGTTCCGGATTGTTAGCCTGCACGCCGACTGTTCCACTTTCGAGCATAAAACGCACACCGCGAAACTTTTCATTCGATAATATCGCAGTACGACTGAGCGCCGCCTTCAATTCCTGGCGATCTGCCAATACTTTTTTATCGCCACCTTTTGGCAGCACCCGCTTATAATCGGGGAACTTCCCATCTACCAGCTTGGATACAAAAACCAAGTCCCCGGCCGCAGCCCGAATATGGTTAGCGCTAAACTCCAAATCAATAGTCGCTGAATCATCATCATCGGTCAGCAAGCGGGCCAACTCAAGCACACCCTTACGTGGAACAATAATTTGCTGTTGAGCCTGACTAGACGGCTTTGTTAAATGAACATCTGCGATCGCTAAGCGATGCCCATCAGTGGCAACCGCGCGCAAGTTTTGCTCTGTCAACTCCCAAAGCATGCCGTTCAAATAATAGCGAACATCTTGCTGAGCCATTGAAAAGGCAGTTTTATGGATTAACTCTCCAAACTCCTTTTGCGGCACCGTTACCGAAAAGCTACTTTTATCGCGTTGCACTGAAGGAAAATCAGCAGCCGGCAGCGAAGCCAAAGAAAAGCGACTCCGACCAGACTGTACGATCACTTTATTATCATCCGCCGTAACTTTGATTTCGCTATCGTCGGGTAGTGATTTACAAATATCAACGATTTTCCGAGCTGGTATCGTAACTGCGCCCTTAGTCTGCGTGTCATTCTCTACTGCCAGCTGAGCAGTCAACTCCACCTCAAGATCGGTACCGGTAATCAACAGCTTTTGACCTTCAAGCTTAAATAGCATGTTAGACAAAATAGGCATCGTTTGCCGACGCTCAACTGCACCCGCGACAATGGTCAGTGGCCGTAATAACGCTTCGCGTTGAACAGAAAATTTCATAGTGTGACAAGCCTCTTTAGCCGGCTGATAGCCGATTAACAATGATCAATAATGAAGGTTTTAAAACAACCGAGACACGCTAAACACGCGCTTAATTCATACGTCGTAATTTAAACACGCCCTGCATTCATGTCGCTAGTGTTCTCAGTAAATTCTTATAATCCTCACGAATATCAGAGGTTGTATCGCGCAATTCCTTCACCTTTCGGCAAGCATGCAAAACCGTCGTATGGTCGCGCCCTCCAAATGCATCGCCAATTTCAGGAAGACTATGATTCGTTAATTCCTTCGCCAAAGCCATCGCAACCTGGCGAGGTCTAGCCACTGATCGGTTCCGCCGCTTAGACATCAAGTCAGACACTTTAATTTTGTAATATTCTGCGGTGGTGCGCTGAATGTTATCTATGCTGACCTGTTTATCCTGTAGGGCTAATAGATCCTTAAGCGACTCTTTAACCAGCTCGACACTAATTGGTTTTTTAGTGAAGTGTGCGCTCGCTATCACTCTTTTTAGAGCGCCCTCTAATTCTCGCACGTTAGAGCGCACTCGCTGCGCAAGAAACAAGGCCGCATCTTGAGGGAGTTCAATTTTGGCTTGCTCAGCCTTCCTCATTA
This sequence comes from uncultured Pseudomonadales bacterium, assembly GCA_943788835.1. Classification (GTDB taxonomy): domain Bacteria; phylum Pseudomonadota; class Gammaproteobacteria; order Pseudomonadales; family UBA7434; genus UBA7434. Next base: position 147,843 of record CALSRU010000001.1, read on the forward strand.
AAATAGCTGCGCGGGTCTCGAGTTCCGGTGGCTCAATTGCGACTGTTAAACCCCAACTAAAGCGCGACTTCAGCCTCTCCTCAACACCGTCCATTTCTTTAGGGTAGCGATCACAGGTCAGTATCATTTGTTGGCCGCCCTCAAGCAACGCATTGAAAGTATGAAAAAACTCTTCTTGGGAGCGGTCTTTATTAGCAAAAAATTGAATATCATCAATCAGCAATGCATCTACCGACCGGTAAAACCGTTTAAAGTCATTAATCGCGTTGAGCTGCAACGCCTTGACCATGTCGGCAACGAACCGTTCGGAGTGCAAGTAAACCACCTTCGCGTTGGGTTTTAAGCGCTTCAACTCATTGCCTACAGCATGCATCAGGTGGGTCTTACCAAGACCCACCCCGCCATATAAGAACAGCGGGTTATACGAGCCGCCCGGATTTTCTACCACCTGGATTGCGGCCGCACGGGCCATCTGATTAGATTTACCTTCGATAAAGTTATCGAACTGGTACGCCCCGATCAAATTGTGCTGATGCCCACGAGTCTGCTCCGCCGCAACAGCTCTCCGCTCATACGCTAACTCCAGCGAACTGGCTGGGTGCTGCCGGTGCAACTGTGTTTCCGGCGATCCAATCGACGTATCAAAACTAATGGAAGGCGCGTGATCCGTATGCCCATACTGCATAGGTACCCCCCCGCTCAGCTAGAACACTGCTTAGCGAAGAGCCAGCATCGGTATGCCCAGCCTGACCTGACAGTGCCGTTCGGGCTTGCGCTGCGGCCCCGGGCAACCGCTGCACATACGCACCCCTGTCGACATTTATATCTGCTGTATGCTCATGCCGAGCAGGCTCAGATTCAGCAACCCCAACCTTTGATTGCTGCGCCATCGATGACTCTTGCCGACCATCCTCTCGAGAGGCAGGAGCAAATAGCCCAGCTTCACGGCGATGCTCAATTACGCCGATACTGACATTGGGTGCGGCCTGATCACTGAACCGCTGGACCGCATCTTTGATGTTGGTTAAAAACTTATCTGCCACCCAGCCTTGAATGAAGCGATTGGGCGCCAACAAACGCATAGCCCGATGGTCGCCCTCAGGCTCACCCAACACCAGCGGCCTGATCCAAGTATTAAATTGTTGCGCCGGCAATTCTTCTTTTAAAAACTCCAAACAGTGGCTCCACGTTTGGCGCCATTGGGAAATGGACAATCTCACTTACTCCTCTGAAACACGCTCCACAAACAATAATGCCTCTGGCCCCACACCACAAACAGGCGCAGACCGCACAGCAACGAACTCTCCTTACAACCCGACGGGTTTCGCATAGGGTCTAACAAACAGTCTCTAGGTAAAATATAACCGTTGATTATTCTAATTTTTTCGGCAGATTTAACTCATACCAACGCCTATCGAGCCTCAAAGACCTAAAGGTGCACAAACCCAGACAAACGGCATATTCAAGAACACGCCTATTCCGGATTTTTAGTCTTCAAGTTAGGGCGCCGATTATAGCGGCTTTTCTATGTGTTTATCCACATCCTTTATCACTTTTTTCAACACCACACACCAACACCAAAAAAACACAATATCTTAATAATTTCAACAATTTAAATAAAAAAAAACGCCGAAAATATAATTTACGATCTCAAATAGGCATTAAATTGACAAGTAGTTATTAACATGTACAAAATCTGTGGATAACTAGCCTTCAAGGCCAAGAAAACCTCGTTTAGAGCAACCCGTCGCGCCAGTCTGTTGGGACTCACTAACAAACTAGCGTAAGCCCTATGGCGGATCGAATCCCAAACCGACACAACCTGATGCAATCAATATTGTCCACAAACCGTTTCATCAATCGACTACCCGCTAAAGAAACTTGCTGATGAGAAAACATGACCATTTTGAACTTGGCTTTTGCCAAGTTCATAGCAACCTGCAATATGCGAATACCAAACCTACTTTTGGCCGTGAAATTGGTTATATTCCAAAAACACCAAAAAGACCATGTAAACCAGCCTGCAGCCATTGAACAACGGCACTAAAGTGCGTAAAATCTCGCGCCCCTTAGCAGGGTGTTTCAATCTGCGATCGTTGTACGGTTTTACTGCGCTTATTCAGCCTAAAACGTACGGCCTTGATGGCAATTGCAGCGTCGCGACATTTGACATTTATAGGTGACAATTCCTATAAGTGACGATTTCAAATTTTGATCGCAGCATCACTTTTGCTGCATTTATGCGGTTCAACGCTAGAGCTGATAGTTGTAGCACCAGTTTTCCACTTGGATTAAAGCAAATGAAAAGAACATTTCAACCGAGCAATCTCAAACGCAAACGCACTCATGGTTTTCGTGCACGCATGGCTACCAAAAATGGCCGTCAATTAATCAATCGTCGTCGAGCTAAAGGACGCAAAAAACTGAGTGCTTGATCCGAGCCTTATCGGAACCCTGCAACTACCGACATTGCGTTGACAACAGATCTGTAATCGTTGGCTAGCTTGGCAGATCCTGGCAAATAAAATCATTGCTCAGCAAGCGCGCTTCATTTTAATCGGCGCTACGCGGAATAAAATAGCAATCAAGCATCAAGCGATGTTAATCTCTTAGAGCCTATTTGCCTGTGCGCGAGCTGGTCTATCGAAAATCCAACCGCCTCTTAACCCCCTCAACCGTTCAACACGTGTTTGATGGCGTTGATTGCAAACAAGGCGGAAAATATTTTACTTTTCTTAGTCGCTCAAACACTGCGAATAATACTAGGCTTGGTATTATCATCGCCAAGCGTAATATCAAAACAGCCGTACAACGCAACCGCATCAAACGACGAATTCGGGAAACTTTTCGGCACACACTACCTGAACTACACACGCTAACGCACAGCTTTGATGTAATCGTTATTGCCAAATCCAATGCTGGGCTGCTAGTTAATAGTGAACTGACAAACGAGCTTTCTCAACAATGGTCAAAGCTGGTAAAAAAACGCCTAACGATGGCAGCTTAGTACGAACGCTCCTTAAACCGCTGCTTGAACGTTCATTACTAGGGCTCATTCGTACATACCAGCTATTATTAAGCCCGCTGCTCGGTCCTCGCTGTCGCTTCTATCCGTCCTGCTCTGATTATGCTAAGCAAGCCATTACCTTGCACGGCCCGACCAAGGGAACCTGGCTGTCAATCAAACGACTAAGTCATTGTCATCCAGGCCATCCAGGAGGCATTGATGAAGTGCCTAGCCTTCCAACGCACAGTCATTCAACACCCCACCGGAATTAAATAAGTAATGTCACACACTATTAGTAAGTATGCTCTTTACGCCATCATCGCCGCATTAATCATCATGCTACTTAAGCAGTGGGCTGTTTTTTCTGACGACTATAAAGCCAGTGAAGAAGCGGCTAAGCTAGCCCAGTTTGCTAACACACAAGCTGTGTTGTCTGGTGAGGCTACTGCGCCTGGTAGCATCACTCCCGATTCAATGAGTATATTAAACCCTGTGCAAGAGCCAATTGCTTCAAGCGTAACTGCCAATGACACGCTATTAACTATTAATAGTGCAGCTGCTACCACTCAACCAAACATCGCACATAGCGGAGCACGAACTATCGTTGTGTACACCGACACCCTACGTGTCTCAATCGATAAACTTGGTGGCGATATTGTTGAGGTTGCAATGCTTAAACACCTCGAATCTCTTGATGAAAATGCTGAGCCACTGCGCCTACTTGAAAAAAACGGCTTGCGCACTTACACCGCAGAATCAGGCCTAATCCCTAACAAAGATTCTAGCCCGCAATTGGCTAGGCCATTCTTCAGCAGTAGCAGTGACACGTACACCATGGAAGCCGGACAGCCGCTAGATGTTGTATTAGTGTTCAAAGACACCAGTGGCGTGGAGCTTAACAAAGTATTTTCATTTAACCCCAATGAATACAGTGTCGACGTAAATTACGCTATCAACAATCGGTCTAACGCTCCATGGCAAGCCCGCTTCTATGCACAAATTAGTCGCGACGAGAGTCCTGACCCTGGCACGGAGGACGCTGGATTTGGGATGCGCAGTTACCTCGGTGCAGCTACAACTACCGCAGACTCTCCCTACGAGAAAATTACTTTTAAAGATATAGCTAAAAAACCGTATCGTAATGACCATACCGATGGTTGGGTTGCGATGATTCAACATTATTTTGTCAGTGCATGGATTCCAGAACGCGGCACCTTGCAACACTATTTCACCAAAAAGACCAACAACGGCATTAATATTATTGGTCTTTACAGCGACCCCATTGTTGTTGAGGCTGGCCAAACTAAAAATATTGGTGCGCTGTTTTATGCTGGACCGAAAAACCAGTACCGTTTGGCCGAAATAGCTAATCATCTGGATCTAACCATCGATTATGGTTGGTTGTGGATGCTGTCCCAACCTCTTTATGCTCTCCTGCACATGTTTGCCACAGGTGATCTCCACGCATTTGGCAAAGTCTTTCATGTTTTTGGCGGCTTCCATAATTGGGGTGTCGCAATCATTATGCTCACCGTTGTTGTGAAAGCATTATTCTTTCGCCTTTCGGCTGCAAGTTATCGATCCATGGCCAATATGCGTCGCGTGCAGCCTAAGCTTTTGGCACTGCGAGAACGTTATGCCAACGACAAACAAGCCCAGTCCAAAGCAATGATGGAGCTTTATCAAAAAGAAAAAATAAACCCTTTGGGTGGTTGTCTACCTATCCTTATACAAATGCCAGTCTTCATTGCCCTTTATTGGGCTTTAATGGAAAGCGTAGAGCTTAGACATGCTCCGTTTATGCTGTGGATTAAAGATTTATCGGTGATGGATCCTTTATATATTTTGCCGTTGCTTATGGGTGCCACCATGTGGTTCCAACAGCGCATGAATCCCGCCCCCCCAGACCCTATGCAAGCCAAAGTTATGGCTTGGATGCCAGTCATATTTACTTTCTTCTTTTTATGGTTCCCAGCCGGTCTAGTAATTTATTGGGTATCGAATAATATTTTGTCGATTTCTCAGCAATGGGTTATCACTCGGCAAATTGAAAAAGCCGCTGAAGCATCTTAGCCAAGCGGCTTTAATTAAACGCTATGAATACTGAAACGATAGCCGCTATAGCTACCGCAGCAGGAAGTGGCGGAATAGGCGTTATTCGTGTCTCTGGCCCTAAAGCTCGCGCTATTGGCGAGATAATGACGGGCTCCACGTTATTACCACGTCACGCATTATTTGCTGATTTTAAAAATGCTGTTGACAGCGTCATCGACCAAGGCATAGCCATCTACTTCAGCGCTCCCCATTCGTTTACCGGCGAAGATGTTGTGGAGCTTCAGGGTCACGGCAACCGCTTTGTCTTAGATGATATTTTACAACGGACATTGTCTCTTGGTGCGCGTTTAGCCAAGCCTGGCGAATTCTCTGAACGAGCCTTTCTGAACAATAAAATAGACCTGGCTCAGGCTGAAGCCATCGCCGATATTATTGAAAGCACCAATGCTTCAGCAGCACGCAATGCTGTTCAATCTTTGTCAGGTGAGTTTTCAAATAAAATACATGCGCTTCTTGAGGCCCTCACTCAGTTGCGAATCTATATAGAAGCAACCATCGACTTTCCTGAAGAAGAGATAGATTTAAAAACAGATGCCTACGTACAAACTGCTCTGTCTAAAACCGTTGATCATTTACAGGCTGTATTACAACAAGCTAAACAAGGCAGTATTATTCGTGATGGCCTGTCATTAATTATTGTTGGTGAACCTAATACCGGAAAATCGAGTTTGCTCAACAAGCTCGCCGGTGATGATATTGCCATTGTAAGTGAGCAGGCTGGAACCACCCGGGATATGCTTCGTGAAACCATCATGATAGATGGGCTTCCTCTAAAGCTAATTGATACTGCCGGGTTGAGAATATCTTTAGATGAGATAGAACAAGAGGGTATTCGCAGGGCAGGACAAGAAGTTGAACGTGCCGATATTATTTTTTATCTACAAGACTGCAATGTTAAGCATGTTGATTTACAACCTTCACGCCACTACGTTGCTGAGCAGCTTGCCCAATATAAAATTGCCCTCCCTAAAAACACGCTTCTCGTCGTGGTCAATAATAAAATCGACTTAAAACACAAAAGGCCAGAGGTGCTATCTGCATCGGGACTGGATCGTAATTATGCAGCGGTTGCTATATCGGCTAAAGAAGCACTTGGTTTAGATCTACTTGCAGAACAAATCAGACTGTTTTGTGGGTTGAGCAACCACACGGAAACGAGCTTTACTGCGCGAAGACGACATCTTGATATTTTGGAGCGTTGTCACCAGCAATTATTGTTAGCCTTTGAACAACCCGCTGCGGAATTACTCGCAGAAGATTTACGCCTTACTCAACATTTGCTAGGAGAGATAACAGGGGTTTTTAGTTCAGATGAGTTGCTAGGCGAAATATTTTCTAGTTTTTGCATCGGTAAGTGATGTTGCTCTGCTGCGGTACAACACCTCCCTCTATTTATACTCGTCCTTTTATCTACAACAAACTTTTATTGGTGCTAGTACGGTGTCGATGCCCTTAACAAGCAAACAGCTCTAGCACTATGGCAGTGTTGGTTGCGGTAGTACCTTCCACTTTGTAGTTGTCTGCTTTGAAGCCGTTTTAGAGTTACCTACACGTTATACCAAAATACTCACAGCTCCCTCCCATGATTTAACAATAATGTCATATGAACGGGTAACTTGTGACAAACTTCTGGACAACAATTTGATAACTGGACGTAATTACATCTGATAAATCAGACGCCTTTATCAAAGTGCTACTTACCCACCAACCATCCACCTATAAAAACAGCTTTTCGATTGGTTTATACCGAACTTATAGCTTAGATAAGTTGTTGATTAATATAGTTTAAAAACAGCTATTCACCGAATTAGAGTTTACTAATAGTAATTAATTTAAACTTAAATGTTTTGTGATGAGATAAAGCTAAATTAATAAAATAATGATTGATAACCCCTATAAAATTAAATCTATTCTCTTTTGCGTTTTTATATTCCTTGATCTAACGCATATAGTTTAAGAAGATTCTCCGTGGTATAGTCCGCGCCCGCAATTAATTGACTGACTCGTTAGAGGTTAAGGCTAGCACTCAACGGTATGATGAACTTCCCTAAAAAATTTGATGTGATTGTTGTCGGTGGCGGCCATGCTGGCACCGAAGCAGCGCTTGCCGCAGCTCGGCGCGGCAGCCAAACATTGCTGCTGAGCCACAATATAGAAACATTGGGTCAAATGTCATGTAATCCTGCTATTGGCGGCATTGGGAAAAGTCATTTGGTTCGAGAGATTGACGCACTTGGCGGCGTTATGGCACTGGCAGCGGACCGAGCAGGTATTCAATTTCGAGTACTCAATGCTCGTAAAGGACCTGCTGTTAGGGCAACTCGTGCCCAAGCCGACCGAGTGCTTTACCGGGCGGCAATTCGTGAAACGCTAGAAAATCAAAAAAACCTTTTTATATTTCAAGCGGGTGTTGACGATTTAATCGTTGAAGATCAAGCAGGTAGCCAACAAGTTACCGGTGTTTGCACTCAGATTGGATTATGTTTTTATGCTCCTGCCGTGGTGCTTGCTGCTGGCACATTCTTAGGTGGAAAAATCCATGTAGGTCTTGATACCCATGCCGGCGGGCGCGCAGGTGATCCGCCCTCAATAGCACTTGCCGAGCGGTTAAGGGACCTGCCATTTAATGTTTCACGCTTAAAAACTGGAACACCTCCGCGCATTGATGCCAAGACCATTGATTTTTCTCAACTTGAAGAGCAGCCAGGTGATACGCCTTTGCCAGTGATGTCATTTTTAGGAAAGGCCGCTGATCACCCTAAACAAGTCAGTTGTCATATAGCGCAAACAAATAGCGAAACCCATGCCATTATTCGCGAAGGTCTTGATAGATCACCGATGTATACGGGAGTCATTGAAGGTATAGGACCTCGATATTGCCCTTCAATTGAAGATAAGATCCACCGTTTTGCCGATAAAAACTCACATCAAATTTTTGTTGAACCAGAAGGGCTAACTACCCACGAAATTTATCCTAACGGCATATCAACGAGTTTGCCTTTTGATATTCAATTACGGTTTGTACGGTCGATTAAAGGGTTTGAGCAAGCGCATTTAACTCGTGCAGGCTATGCAATAGAGTACGACTTTTTTGATCCGAGAGATTTAAAACCGACGCTTGAAACGCGCTTTATTAAGGGCTTGTATTTTTGTGGCCAAATTAACGGAACTACAGGCTACGAGGAGGCAGCTGCCCAAGGGTTGCTGGCGGGTGCGAATGCATCACTTCAGGTAAGCGGCGAGGCTAGTTGGGTGCTGCGCCGCGACGAGTCATATATTGGAGTTATGGTTGATGACCTTATTACGCTGGGAACTAAAGAGCCTTATCGTATGTTTACTAGCCGTGCCGAGTATCGCTTAACTTTACGTGAAGATAATGCCGACCTAAGGCTTACTGAGCGGGGTCGCGATATAGGATTAGTAGACGATCACCGCTGGTCGTTTTTTGAGCAAAAGCGTGAGGCGCTTACTCAAGAGCAGCAGCGTTTTAAAACAACCTGTATTCAGCCTACCTCTGACGCAGCTGAAGTACTGGCCGAAAAGCTCGGTAAACCGTTGAATAGAGAATATAGTCTGGCCGATTTGATCAAGCGGCCTGAGCTATCATTAAGCGACTTGTATGCTGCAACCGGTGATCGCCCAGTCGACATGCAGGTTGGAGAGCAGCTCGAAATAGCAGCTAAATATTCGGGTTATATCGATCGACAAAAAGAAGATATCAATAAATTACGCGACAACGAAGAAACTGCATTACCTGAAGGCTTTGATTTTTCGAGGGTTAACGGCCTTTCAAATGAGGTTAAAGAAAAGCTTCAAAGGGCTAACCCTGAAACACTGGGAAGAGCGGCACGAGTACCCGGCGTCACTCCAGCGGCTATATCACTGTTATTGATATACCTTAAAAAAACCGGCCTGTTAACTCGATCTACGGCTAAAGTTGCTGCTCAATAATAATGATTACCGACGATTTTCTAATTAAGCAAAAGGACGGGTGTGTTGACGGCATTGACCTTTGTAGTCATTAGTCGATGGTTCATAGTGCGTCTAAAACAGTTTTGTTATCGGGGTGCGAAAAGCTCCTTGTAAGATTAACCTTAAAAGATAGTGATCGCTTACTTCAATATTTGAGCTTAATGCAAAAATGGAACCGAACGCACAACCTTACAGCTTTGCCTAACCTTGATGAGATGATTATTAAGCACTTGCTTGATAGTTTGAGTATTGAATCATTTTTGCCCAGCGGTAGCGTCTTGGATATTGGCAGTGGTGCAGGTTTGCCGGGAATCCCTCTAGCAGTTGTCCGGCCCAATCAACAATTCACCTTAGTTGATGCAAGCTTTAAACGAGTGGCTTTTCTGCGCGAGGTTAAGCGTCGTTTAAAACTAACTAATATTGACGTTATTCATGCCAGAGTGGAGCAGTTGCCAAGCCAAGCGTTTGATGCAATTACAAGCCGAGCGTTTTCGTCATTACCTGAAATGCTGGATGTAACTAAGCACTTACTATCAAGTAAAGGTCTGTGGATGGCTATGAAGGGGCAGAATCCAGTTTCAGAATTGTCGAACTTGAAGGGCGAATTCTTAGTTGAGGCTGTTGATGTATTGGATGTTCCTGGTTTAGAAGCTGAGCGACATTTAGTGCGAATAAGCAAGCGTTAGGGTAAAAAATCATACCCTCAGCCTACATAGCCCAACTTTTATTGTGGTCTTAGCTTTAGATAGAAACCTGCTTAGGATTGTGTTGCCTTGAAAATATAACCTTGCTGGAATTGGGGTTATGGGCGAACTTTACCTGGCAGTGTATGATGCGGTCTCGTCAGACATCATGGCATAGGTAAATGCTGAGCATGGTCTTTAGATGCTTGCTCTTAGTTTGCGCCCGGGTTATTCCTATGGAGCAGCTTTTCACTCAGCAAAACCGTTAACCGCCAACTCAAGGCAATCGAATCAGGCTTGTTATTTTGTCCCGAATATTTGCAATTACGAATCAAAAAGGCGGTGTAGGTAAAACGACTACATCGGTTAATTTGGCCGCATCATTGGCCGCTACTAAGCGCCGGGTGTTATTAGTCGATTTAGACCCTCAAGGTAATGCCACCATGGGGAGCGGGGTCAACAAACACACCTGTGAGATTAATCTCTACGAAGTTCTGGTGTCAAAAGCCTCTGCTAGAGAAGCATTGCAGCGCAATACTTGTGGAGGCTTTGACATACTGCCCTCCAACAGCAATCTCACAGCAGCTGAAGTTGAACTGCTTTCGGTAGACAATAAAGAGCGAGTGCTAACGCACGCGCTCGATCCATTGCGCATTGAATATGACTTTATTTTGATTGATTGTCCGCCCTCTCTCAATATGCTCACACTGAATGCGCTAGTTGCTGCTGATGGAGTGATTATCCCTATTCAGTGTGAATACTATGCGCTTGAAGGACTGTCGGCGCTTATGAACACCATTGCTAAAGTTGCTGAAAGCATTAACCCAGATATCAAAATAGAGGGCTTATTGCGTACTATGTATGACCCCCGCAACAGTTTGACTAATGATGTCTCTAACCAGCTCCTCCAACACTTTGGTGAGCGGGTATATCGAACTGTGATTCCTCGTAATGTGCGTTTAGCAGAAGCACCGAGTCACGGTGAGCCCGCCCTGATTTACGATGCGCAGTCTAAAGGGGCTCAGGCTTATCTCGCTTTGGCAGGTGAATTGTTGCGCAAAGAAGAAGCTAAAAAACCTGTTAGTAGAAGAAAGCCGCAGCAGGTAACGCAATCTTCATGGGCTGATTAGCCAATACACGCCTAGCAATTATTCGGGCTGCATAGCAGCCTTTCTCTTAAGTATTTATTGGTATTACGGAAAGTTTATGGCAGGCAAAAAAAAAGGTTTGGGTAAAGGCTTAGATGCTCTGTTAGGTGGCATCAATACACAAATGAATGATGCCGCAGATAGCCCAATCTCACCAACCCAGTCTGCAACCGGTGCTAGCACTGCACAAACACCAGACGATTCTCAAATAGCTCAGCAAGGCGCTTTGGATAGCCCCATGTCTCTAGCCGATGCCAACCGAGTAGTACAAGTGCCGGTTGAGCACTGTCAGCGTGGTAAATACCAGCCGCGCCGCGCTATTGATAACGAAGCCCTAGAAGAGCTGGCCAGCTCTATTGTAAGTCAGGGTGTTATGCAGCCTATTATTTTGCGCGAGCTAGCAGCGCCTCAGCTAAGTGGAGCTAAGTATGAGATTGTAGCTGGCGAGCGCCGTTGGCGCGCCTCCCAGTTAGCTGGACTTCAGGCTGTGCCAGCTATTGTAAGAGATTTAGATGATGAAGCTGCCAGCGCAATGGCGTTGATCGAAAACTTGCAGCGTGAGGATCTTAATCCTATGGATCAAGCGCATGCGCTTGCCCGGCTTCAAGAACAATTTGAGTTTACTCACCAGCAAATAGCCGATTTAGTCGGCAAGTCCCGCGCAGCCGTCTCTAATTTTTTACGCCTGCTAGGGCTGCAAGTTAAGGTGCAGCAGCTCCTTGAAAATGGTGATTTAGAGATGGGTCATGCGCGCGCGTTGCTGGCTGTGGATCAAGATACCCAACAAAAACTTGCACGAGAAGTGGTGAACCAAAGCTTGACGGTCCGCCAGACTGAGGCCTTGGTCAAAAAACAGCTCAATCCCAAGAAGTTGCCTGCTGCAAATGCAGTTCCTGCTGGTCGTGATGCCAATATTGACCGCCTTCAAAACGACCTGTCTGAAAAGTTGGGTGTCCCGGTTTTGGTTAAGCACGCTAGTAGTGGTCAGGGCCAATTGATATTGAAGTACCACAACCTTGATGAATTAGATGGTATTTTGGAACATATTAAGTAGGTTGGGAGCTGAGATTAAACCGCCCAACCTCGCTTTGCGTAAACTGCAGCGGCCTCGAGGTTTACAGGTTTATGTTTAGTGGCTGAAAAACGTTAAAAGGCACATTCACCGCCTTCTAACCTTGCACCTAAATCTGCCATTCCTTATAATCCGCGCCGCCTCTTACAGGGTGTTGCTACTTTTACACTCTGGCGCCAGTCAAAATGAGACTAAAAGTCTTGATCAAGCGTTTCCCGGTGATCTTTACCGTCGTTATCCAGCTATCGTGCGTAGTGTTCCTATCTATCGTCGCTGGGTTTAGCACTGATCAGGCTTTCTTATCGCTCGTCTCGATTTGGGCGGGAGGTGCGGTAGCTATTTTGGCGTTGATATTTGGTGTTTGGCGGGGTCTGTGGCGGCGCCAAGATGATTTGCTCGCCGAGCGAGTGCTTTTGCAGCTTTACGCGGCCGAGCTTAGTAAGCTGCTTTTGAGTTTGCTGCTACTGGGTTTGATTTTTAAATATGCTAGCGCGCTCCGCGCGGGCTGGGTTGTAGCGAGCTTCACACTAGCCTCTTTGGTGGGTGCAATAGCGATAGCGGGTTTTGATTCAAGTGGGCAGGCGGCTGGCGAGCAGCCTAACAAAATTTAAAGCATGGCTGTGTTAGCAGCATTGTTTAGGGGCGCGAAACTGGGCGCCGTCCGATCAATAGTTAAATAGCAGAGAATGTCATAGTTTATGGCTGGCGACACTTTATCCAAGAGCGAATATATTTCGCATCACTTGACCAACTTGACCTTTGGTAAACTGCCCGCAGGGTACGAGCGGGTGAGCGAGGGGCATTCACATGTTCTAGAGCAGGCTCAGTGGACGCTTGCGCACAGTGCGCAAGAAGCAGCTGACATGGGCTTCATGGCAGTCCACCTTGACACCATGGGATGGTCAATTGCTTTGGGCATGTTGTTTTGTTTTAGCTTTGCTTGGGTGGCAAGATCAGCGACGGCGGGTGTCCCGACTGGCTTTCAAAATTTTGTCGAGATGATCATTGCTTTTATTGATGACAACGTTAAAAGTATTTTTAACCACAATAACCCTTGGGTTGCTCCGCTGGGCCTTACCATCTTTGTATGGATATTTTTGCAAAACACCATGGATCTAGTTCCTGTCGACTGGATACCGGAGCTTGCCAAGTTGTTTGGGGTCCACTATATGCGAGTGGTGCCAACCACAGACGTTAATGCGACTGCGGGAATGGCTATTGGTGTGTTTATCCTTATTCTTTATTACAGTATCAAGCAAAAGGGCGTTGGCGGTTTTGCCGCTGAGTTGGCCTTTCAACCGCTGCCCAAATGGGCTTTGCCATTCAACTTATTTTTAGAACTGGTTGGGTTGATAGCGAAACCAATTTCACTGGCCTTGCGATTGTTTGGCAATATGTATGCTGGTGAAATGGTTTTTATCATCATCAGTTTGTTGCCATTTTATTTGCAGTGGACCTTGTCGGTCCCTTGGGCGATCTTCCACATTTTGATTATCACACTTCAGGCGTTTATCTTCTCTATTCTCACGGTGGTTTACTTGGCTATGGCCTACGACCATCACTGATGTTGCAATGAGAGTAAGCGTTTAATACTTTAATTTTGTTTAGTGAACACTTTACCTTTAACCGGAGAAAACGATGGAAGCATCAATCATTACATTAGCTGGCGCATTAATCATGGGCCTAGGCGCTATTGGCGCAGCAGTTGGCGTAGGCATACTTGGCAGTAAGTTTTTAGAGGGTGCTGCTCGTCAGCCAGAGCTAATCCCTATGTTGCGTACGCAGTTCTTCATTATGATGGGTCTGGTTGATGCTGTTCCCATGATCGGTGTAGGTATTGGTTTCTATATTCTATTTGCACTGTAATTTGGTTTTAGGCCAGCCAGCGCGCCATTGCGCGTGAGAACCTCCGGAGCACTTCGGTCTTGGTATGTCGGTTGGCAATCAGGCACACATTTTAAAATAGGGTATTAAAGTGAATATAAATCTCACCATCCTCGCGCAGCTGATCAGCTTCACGATCTTTGTGTGGTTTTGCAGGAAGTATGTGTGGCCGCCTTTGATAGGCGCTATGCAGGAGCGCGAACAGCAGATCGCGGACGGGCTTAATGCAGCTGAAAAGGCCGGTCAGGATCTTGACCAGGCCAAGTTGGAAGTTGCTGAGCAGCTGGACCAAGCAAAGCAGCAGGCTGCACAGATTATTGATCAAGCCAATAAGCGCGCCGCGCAGATTGTTGATGAAGCCAAAGAGCAGGCGATCGCCGAAGGTAGCCGGCTCAAAGAGGCAGCGCAGTCGGACATTGCTCAGGAAGTTAACCGAGCCAAAGAAGGTTTGCGCTCGCAGGTTGCTTCGCTAGCTTTAGCGGGTGCCGAGAAGGTGCTGCAGGCATCTGTTGATGAAAATGCGCATCAAGATATAGTTGATGGCCTCGCTGCCAATCTGTAGTGAATTGGCCGCGCATGCAACAAAGAACTAACTCGGAATAAGACACGATGGCAGAATTACGCACCCTTGCGCGCCCTTACGCTAAAGCCGCTTTCGCTGTGGCCGACGAAGCGGGTGAGCTGCAGCAGTGGGCCACACAGTTAAATTTGTTGAGCTCATTGGCTCAACAAAACAAGATTGCTGCGATGATTGGTTCGCCAGCCATCGCTTCCGCGGACCAAGCGACGCAATTAGCGGAGGTAGCGGGCGATCTGTCATCAGTGGTGAGTAACTTTTTACAAGTCCTTGCTGGACATAAGCGTTTAGCTTTACTGCCATCGGTTGCCAGTTTATTCGCCGATTACAAGGCTGAGAGAGAGCGGCGCATTGGCGTTAGTATCACTTCTGCCTTTGAAGTTGCTAGTGAAACTAGCGATCGTCTTAGCAGTGCGTTGAAGAATAAGCTAGAACGTGATGTCGACGTTGAAGTTTCGGTTGATAAGGACCTCATTGGCGGCGTTATTGTTCGTGCTGGTGATATCGTTATTGATGCTTCAATTCGAGGCCGTTTGGCAAAACTCGCTGAAGCAATGGTGGTTTAGCGGGCAATAAAACAACACCCGAGTTTGTGGTTAGTTGCCGATTAACCGCAAACAAGAGTTGATTAGGCTCTACCCAATTCAAGATCTACCTGTAAAAGCTCTATAAACCGAATTACTGAACTGAATTAGTAGGATTGAGGAAACGACAGAAATGCAACAGCTAAACCCCTCAGAAATTAGTGAAATTATTAAGCAGCGTATCGATAGTTTAGATATTTCTAGCGAAGCGCAAAACGAAGGCACGGTCGTGTCAGTCTCGGACGGTATTATCCGTATCCACGGTCTTGCTGATGCGATGTACGGTGAAATGATTGAGTTTGAAGGCGGTCTTTATGGTCTGGCACTCAACCTTGAGCGTGACTCGGTTGGAGCAGTAATCCTTGGCGATTATATGCCGATTAAAGAAGGACAGTCTTGCCGCTGTACGGGTCGCATCCTGGAAGTGCCTATTGGGCCAGAGTTGCAAGGTCGAGTTGTTGACGCGCTGGGTACTCCGATTGATGGCAAAGGCCCTGTTGATTGCAAACTAACTGATGCCGTAGAAAAGGTAGCGCCAGGTGTTATCGATCGCGTATCGGTTGATCAGCCAGTTCAAATTGGCCTAAAAGCCATTGACGCGATGGTGCCGATTGGTCGTGGTCAGCGCGAGCTTATCATCGGCGATCGCCAGGTTGGCAAAACGGCTATTGCGGTTGATGCCATCATCAATCAAAAGGGTACCGGTGTTAAATGTATCTATGTGGCTATTGGTCAAAAAGCTGCTTCGGTTAATGCCGTCGTCCGCAAACTCGAAGAACACGGTGCGATGGAGCATACGATCGTAGTGGCTGCTACCGCTTCTGATCCAGCAGCGATGCAATTTTTGGCACCATTTGCTGGATGTACGATGGGTGAATATTATCGCGATCGCGGTGAAGACGCCTTGATCATTTATGATGATCTAACCAAGCAGGCTTGGGCTTACCGTCAAATCTCTTTGTTATTGCGCCGTCCGCCGGGTCGAGAAGCTTATCCGGGTGACGTTTTCTATTTGCACTCTCGCTTACTTGAGCGAGCAGCGCGCGTTAACACCGATTATGTAGAAACCTTCACTAAAGGAGCCGTTAAAGGCCAGACCGGTTCTCTAACTGCGTTGCCAGTTATTGAAACGCAGGCAGGTGATGTGTCGGCTTTTGTTCCTACTAATGTTATTTCGATTACTGATGGTCAGATATTCTTAGAGTCTGACCTGTTTAATGCAGGCGTTCGTCCTGCTATGAATGCGGGTATTTCTGTGTCACGCGTAGGTGGTGCTGCGCAGACGAAGGTGATGAAAAAGCTCTCTGGTGGTATTCGTACCGCCTTAGCACAGTACCGCGAGCTCGCAGCATTCTCACAATTTGCATCGGATCTCGATGATGCGACTAAAGCACAGCTTGATCATGGTGAGCGTGTTACTGAGTTAATGAAGCAAAAGCAGTATTCCCCTCAAAGTATTGCGGAAATGGGTTTGCTTATTTATGCGGCCGACAATGGCTATTTAAATGATATTCCTGTTGAAAAAATTGGCGATTTTGAAGGTTCATTATTATCTTATGTTCATGCTGAGCATGGTGATTTAATGGCCAATATTGTTTCTACCGGCGATTGGAACAGTGAGCTGGAAACTTCTTTTAAAGGGTTGTTAGATAGCTTTAAAAGTACGCAAACTTGGTAGTGCGCGCGCCGCACTTTTAACAATTAAGCGATCACCCGAGTAGAGAGCAAGCACCCAAGAGCAGATTATGGCAAGCGGAAAAGAGATACGCACGCAGATTTCCAGCATTAAAAGCAC
The DNA here is from genome assembly GCA_943788835.1 of uncultured Pseudomonadales bacterium. Classification (GTDB taxonomy): domain Bacteria; phylum Pseudomonadota; class Gammaproteobacteria; order Pseudomonadales; family UBA7434; genus UBA7434. Next base: position 164,680 of record CALSRU010000001.1, read on the forward strand.
GCAAAAGATTACGAGTGCTATGGAAATGGTTGCGGCTAGCAAAATGCGCAGAGCTCAAGAGCGCATGCAGCGCGGCAAGCCCTATGCGAACAAAATTAAGTCCGTTATTGGGCACATAGCAAATGCAAACTCTGAATACCAGCATATGTTTATGGAGCAGCGTGAGGTAAAGCGCGTAGGCTTTATCATCGTTTCGACGGACCGAGGGTTATGTGGCGGCCTCAACATTAACTTGTTTAAAAAAGCCATTATCAATATGAAGCAATGGCAAGATCAAAATATAGAAGTTGATCTGTGTTTGCTTGGCGCCAAAGGTGCCGGTTTCTTTAATAGTTTTGGTGGTAACGTCGTTGCTGCAGCGCGTGATCTTGGTGAAGAGCCTGTACTAGTTGACTTGATCGGCGGCATTAAAACGATGCTAAGTGCCTATGAAGATGAAAAAATTGATCAATTATTTTTAGTTAGCAATGAATTTGTGAACACAATGACACAGCAGCCAGATGTTGAGCAGTTGTTGCCTATTAAACCGGCGAGTCGAACTGACCAAAAGCATCATTGGGATTATATTTATGAGCCGGATGCCAAGGCTCTATTGGAGGGGTTGTTTGTTCGCTATGTCGAGTCTTTAGTTTATCAAGCGGTCGTTGAAAATGGCGCTTGCGAACAGGCTGCTCGTATGATTGCTATGAAAAGTGCGACGGATAATGCAGGCGATCTCATCGATGACTTGCAACTGGTTTACAACAAGGCAAGGCAGTCAGCAATTACCCAAGAACTCTCAGAGATTGTTAGTGGTGCCGCAGCTATTAGCTAGGTGTCACTATTAATTAATTTTTTACGGGCGGCTATTAAGCTTCATTGCTAACGGCGCAAAGAATTTATTCCGAACTTCACAGAATATCTTACAGAATTAAGAGGAACGCGAAATGAGTAGCGGACGTATCGTTCAAATAATTGGCGCGGTAATCGACGTGGAATTTCCACGAGAGTCGGTACCTGAGATTTACCATGCCTTGTTGGTTGCAGGTAAGGACTTAACGCTTGAAGTTCAGCAGCAGCTTGGTGATGGTGTGGTCCGAACTATTGCGATGGGCTCGTCCGAAGGCGTTAGCCGAGGCCTTGCAGTTGATAATACTAATGCCCCGATCTCTGTGCCCGTTGGCCAAGCTACTTTGGGCCGCATTATGGATGTGTTAGGTCGACCTATTGATGAAAAGGGTCCTTTAGCTGAGCACGAAACAGCTTCTATACACCGTAAGGCTCCTGCTTATGATGAGCTAGCTGCTTCAGATGAGTTATTAGAAACCGGCATCAAAGTTATCGATTTAGTTTGTCCGTTTGCAAAAGGCGGTAAAGTTGGATTGTTTGGCGGAGCCGGCGTAGGTAAAACCGTTAATATGATGGAGTTGATCAATAACATCGCAACTGAGCACTCAGGCCTTTCAGTTTTTGCTGGCGTGGGTGAGCGTACTCGAGAAGGTAATGATTTCTATTACGAGATGCAGGAAGCGGGCGTTGTAAATGTTGAGACATTCACCGATTCTAAAGTGGCAATGGTCTATGGCCAGATGAATGAGCCACCGGGTAACCGTTTACGTGTTGCGTTGACTGGCCTGACCATGGCCGAAAAATTTCGTGATGAAGGCCGTGACGTACTTTTGTTCGTTGATAATATTTATCGTTACACACTGGCGGGTACAGAAGTATCGGCACTGTTAGGCCGTATGCCTTCTGCGGTGGGCTATCAGCCTACGCTTGCTGAAGAAATGGGTGTACTACAAGAGCGCATTACATCAACCAAAACCGGTTCGATTACATCAATACAAGCTGTTTATGTCCCGGCAGATGACTTAACGGATCCTTCTCCGGCAACCACGTTTGCTCACCTTGACTCAACTGTTGTATTGAGTCGTGATATTGCAGCAAAAGGCATTTACCCTGCGGTTGATCCACTTGATTCAACATCGCGCCAATTAGACCCATTAATCATTGGTCAAGAGCATTATGAAGTGGCTCGAGGAGTTCAATCTATATTGCAACGCTATAAAGAGCTCAAAGACATCATTGCAATCTTAGGTATGGATGAGCTTTCTGAAGAAGACAAACAGACTGTTAACCGTGCGCGTAAAATTGAGCGCTTTTTATCGCAGCCATTCCATGTGGCCGAAGTTTTCACAGGCTCGCCAGGTAAATACGTTTCGTTGAAAGAAACTATTAGTAGCTTTAAAGGCATTATGGAAGGCGAATACGACCACCTGCCTGAGCAAGCGTTTTATATGGTTGGCGGTATTGAAGAAGCGATTGAAAAAGCCAAAAACCTCTAGGCTGTTGGATTTAAGTTTTTGCATCATCTATATAAGAGTAAAGAGTAAGTATCTATGACTACCATGCAATGCGAAATAGTCAGCGCTGAGGAACAGATCTTCAGCGGCGCCATTGAGACAGTGATCGCTACTGGTTTACTTGGTGACCTTGGTGTGTCGCACGGGCATGCACCTTTACTAACAGGCTTAAAGCCTGGACCTGTTAGGGTTATCACCGAAAATGATGAAGCAATTTACTATGTATCGGGCGGTTTTCTTGAGGTGCAGCCCGATGTCATTACTATTCTTGCTGATACTGCTATTCGCGCTGACGATCTAGATGAGGCGGCTGCATTGGAAGCTCAAAAAGTAGCCGAGCAGGAAGTTTCAAATCAAAATTCGGAGCTTGATTACACTCGAGCAGCGGCAGACTTAGCGGCGGCAGTGGCGCAACTTCGTACGATTCAGCAAATACGCTCGAAATTGGGTAAATAGCTGTATTTAGTCAGGTTTATTAGTTTCAAAAAGGGTGGCATCTGCTACCCTTTTTTTATGGGCGTTATTAAGGTGACTAGGTTTCCACGCTGCGCCTAGCTGAATATCGTATATCCAGACCATACTGAGCCGCAGGTTATAAAAAAATGACACGTTCTCTAAGTGATGTTGCTAAGGTTGATGTGGTGGTGCTTGCCGCCGGAAAGGGCACTCGTATGTATTCGAGCACGCCTAAGGTACTGCATACCATTGGCGGCAAGCCTATGGCCCAGCACGTTATTGATGCGGCCAAACGACTGGGTGATGTGGCACTGCATGTGGTGGTGGGGCATCAGGCCGATTCAGTCAGCAGCGCACTGCAGGGTGCCGACAGTTTTGTCGAGCAGCGCGAGCAGTTAGGTACCGGCCATGCGGTTGCACAGGTTTTGCCGACGCTGCGTGAAGATGCCATTACTCTGATTCTTTATGGTGATGTCCCGCTGATACAAACCCAAACACTGGAGCGCTTAGTTGCCGGTTGCACGGCGCAGAGCATGACCCTACTAACAGTAACGCTCGATAATCCACAGGGCTATGGCCGTATTTGTCGCAATACCGACAATGAGGTCATATCCATCGTCGAACAGAAAGATGCTGACCCCCAGCAGTTGCTCATCAATGAGGTTAATACAGGCATTATGTGCATCCAGCAATCGTGCTTAGCGGCTTGGCTGCCTTTACTTTCCAATACCAACGCACAGAATGAATATTATCTTACCGACGTAGTCGCTATGGCGGTAGCTCAGGGCATTGGCGTGACAAGTGTTGATGCACCCAGTCCTGAAGAGGTTGAAGGGGTGAATAATAAGCTTCAACTTGGCGCGTTAGAGCGGTGTTATCAGCGCCGCTTGGCCGACGCTTTAATGCTGGCCGGTACTACTCTAGCTGATCCAGCACGTGTTGATATTCGCGGCGAACTTAGTGTTGGGCAGGACGTTTTCATTGACGTTAATACCGTTTTTTCAGGCAACGTTACACTGGGTGACAATGTCAGTATTGGGCCAAATTGTGTTGTTAGCAACAGCAGTATTGGTGACAACACAGAGCTGTTGGCGAATTGTGTGGTTGATCAAGCCACACTTGCTAACGACTGTATTATTGGTCCGTTCGCGCGATTGAGACCAGGTTCAACATTCGCTGAAAAATCCAAGGTAGGAAATTTTGTTGAAGTCAAAAACTCTAGCTTCGGAGAAGGTAGTAAAGCTAATCATTTAGCATATGTTGGCGATGCGCAAGTCGGTGCTGGGTCAAATATTGGCGCTGGCACCATCACATGTAACTACGATGGGGCGAACAAACATAAAACTCGATTAGGAAAAAATGTTTTTATCGGCTCTAACAGCACATTAGTTGCGCCGTTAGATATAGCTGATAACGGCTTTGTGGCAGCAGGGTCTACGATTGTCAAAACAGTTGTGGCTGATTCGTTAGCTGTAGCGCGTGGTCGGCAAAAAAATATAGAGGGGTGGGCTCGGCCCAGTAAAAAAAGTTAGGTATAGGGCGAGCAACCTTTAGTAACGAATATTAATTGTTAAGGTATAGGGTCATTTATGTGCGGAATAGTAGGAGCAGTAGCTCAGCGTGATGTGGTTGAGATATTGGTAGAAGGTCTAAAGCGATTAGAATATCGCGGCTATGACTCTGCAGGAGTATCGGTTACGGCAAGTACTGGAAAAACTAGCCGTATTCGCTGTGTTGGCAAAGTTCAGTCGTTGATGAATGAAGTCGCACAGCAGGGTGCGCAAGGCGGCACAGGCATTGCGCATACTCGTTGGGCCACCCATGGGGAACCTAATCAAGAGAATGCGCACCCCCATACCTCGAATGACCGTATTACCATCGTTCATAACGGCATTATCGAAAATCACGTCGCGCTGCGTAAGGCGCTTATTCAGCGCGGTTATACTTTCACCTCCGCCACCGATAGTGAAGTGATTTGTCACCTCGTGCATGAACAGTTGGCCCTTAACGATAGCTTGTTGCAAGCAGTTCGCGCCGCGGTAGCTCAGCTCGACGGTGCTTATGGCACTGTCGTCATGGATAACCAAGAACCAGATCGGCTGATTGTAGCTCGCTCAGGTAGCCCGTTAGTGATTGGCTATGGTGTTGGCGAGCATTTTGTTGCATCAGATCAGCTAGCTTTATTGCCCGTAACCCGCCGCTTTTCGTTTCTTGAAGAAGGTGATGTGGCAGAAATTACTCGCAAAGCCGTGCATGTTTATGATGTGCATGGCGACAAGGTTGAGCGAGAAATTACGGAGTCCCAAGTTACGCATGATGCCGGAGACAAGGGTAAGTTTCGACATTACATGCTTAAAGAAATATACGAGCAGCCGGTTGCTATACAAAATACCCTTGACGGCCGAATCGCTAATGGAAAAGTACTTGATGCAGCATTTGGTGAGAACGCAGCTCAGCTTTTACCTAAAGTTGAGCACGTACAAATTATTGCTTGTGGTACCAGCTATCATGCCGGAATGGTGAGCCGCTACTGGTTCGAAGAATTAGCGGACGTTTCATGTAACGTGGAGATTGCTTCGGAGTACCGCTATAGAAAATCGTTTGTTAGGCCTAATAGCCTCTTAGTTACTATTTCTCAATCAGGTGAAACAGCCGATACGTTGGCGGCTTTACGTCTCGCCAAAGAACAGGGCTATATGGCTAGCCTTACCATCTGTAACGTGCCTGGAAGTTCACTGGTACGTGAATCAGAGATGGCTTATATGATGCAGGCTGGTGTTGAAATTGGCGTGGCTTCTACAAAGGCTTTTACAGTGCAGCTAGCAGGTTTGTTGATGTTAGCCGCAGCGGTGGGACACCATAAAGGCTTGAATTCGGTGAGTGAGGCGGCAATCGTTAGCGCTTTACAAAGTTTGCCCGCAAAAATTGACCAAACGTTAGGGATGGATTCAGCGATTGAAACATTGGCCGAAGATTTTGCCGACAAGCATCACAGCTTGTTTTTGGGGCGCGGCGATCAATACCCTATTGCTATGGAGGGAGCGCTGAAACTCAAGGAAATCTCGTATATTCACGCAGAGGCTTATGCTGCAGGTGAACTCAAGCACGGTCCGCTGGCATTAATTGACGCCGATATGCCGGTCATCGTAGTGGCACCTAATAATGAATTGGTTGAGAAGCTTAAATCCAATGTTGAGGAAGTACGCGCACGCGGTGGATTGATGTATGTGTTTGCCGACAAAGATGCGGCATTTGTTTCAGATAATGCAATGAAGGTGTTACATGTGCCCGCTTGCGATCCGCTAATAGCGCCAATCATTTATACGATTCCGTTACAGCTGCTTTCTTATCATGTGGCAATGATTAAAGGTACCGATGTTGATCAGCCACGCAATTTGGCTAAGTCTGTTACCGTCGAGTAACACTCAGCAGTGAGTTTAAAAGAGAATGTTATGGAAGGTTTAGCTGTAGTGGGGTTTGTGTTTGGGTTGATAGCGTTTGTGAGGGTAGAGAAGCTTATTAAGACATTAAAAGAAAAAGAGATACTCGAAACCAGCTACAAAAAAGAATAATGCCGTGCTGTGTATCGCTGAGTGATGGTTGCATGTAGCTACAGGAAGGTTTTTCAGGTAACTTTTAATTTATGAGTAGTTAGCTTGAATAGGCAAATACAATAAACACTTAGCGCACAAATGGTCAGGGTATGGATGGACAAGCGCTCAACTAAGCAAGGGCCAACTCATCCTCTTCTTCTGCCACGACCGTTCGACTGCGTGTTTTTCCTGGTATACCAATATGAAGCAATTTGGTTACTTCAGCTCTAGGCAAGGCCTCACTGAGATAAAAACCCTGAATTGAATCGCAGCCTAGCTCTTGCAGCAGTTCAACATGTTCTACTTTCTCAACGCCCTCAGCAATAACGCGCATTTCGAGTGCGTGTGCCACATCAATAATAGCTTTGGTAATGGCTACATCAACGCTGCTTCCTATTAGACCTTTAATAAACATTTGATCTATTTTTAAAATATCGACGGGTAGATTTTTTAACAACTTGAAGGTTGAATAGCCTGTACCAAAATCGTCAATAGCGATTTCAATACCTATAGCTCGCAAGCCGGCCAATGTGTCTGACGTTTTGTCGAGCGTATCAATGAGCAGTGATTCGGTCAGTTCAATGACCAGTTGTTGCGGAGGAAAACCGGTGCGCTTAAGAATGCGCTTGATGACTACCAGCATATCGTTACGAATAAGTTGTTTGGCCGATAGATTAACGGCTATCTTCGCATTAGGTACGCCGTCTTCTATCCAGCGGGCACCGTGACGGCATGCTGTCTCTAATACCATTTCGCCAATGCTCGAGATAAGACCCGCGCTTTCGGCAATAGGAATAAATTCGGCTGGCGGCACCATACCCAGTTCATCGTGCTCCCAGCGAACTAATGCCTCGAGCGCATTGATTTGGCCGGTGGCTAGATCCATCTTCGGTTGGTAGTGTACAGTAAGGTCTTTACGAGCAATGGCATGCCGTAATTCAATCTCTATATTGAGTCGGCGTAGTAAGGCACCGTTGGAATGCCCGCGAGTAAAAAATTTAATTCCGTCGCCGCCAATTTCTTTGGCACCATGTAATGCAGTGAGTGCTTGGTGCAGCAAAATTTGTTCGTTATCGGCTTTGCTGGGATAGACGCTTACTCCCATACTAGCAGTAGCGACTAACTCTTGGTCGTCGATGTATGCTGGCTTGCGAATTACGTTGAGCAGTCGGTTGCCCAGTTGGCGTAGCTGAGATGAATTGCTAACATTTTCGGCGAGTACCGCAAACTCATCAGAGCCTACATGTACTAAAACATGATCGCCATTCAAAGCATGCGCAAGGCGCTCATGAATAACGTCGATCAGCTGCTGCCCGACTTCAGGGCCAAGTGTGGTGGTAATAGTGTTGAAGCGATCGAGATCTATAAATAGCAGTGCCAGAGCTTGCTTGCGCAGCCTAGCTTTTGCAACCGCCAACTGTAATCGCTGTCGAATATCAACGCGGCCCGCTAGCAGTGAGGCGTTTTCAAAGACGGAAGCGTTTATCAGGGATCTTGCACTCAAGCGGTGACGCCTCTTAAATAATATTACTAGCTCGGTTCGTTTTTATTGGCTGTTGTTTATGCTTTGGCCAGCGCTATAACACGAAACGGTATTAAACCTAAGGGAGGCATGATTACGCAAGGAAAAACCCCAATAAAAACAACAATTACCAACATCCTCTTAAAAAAGTTTGCAAGTTCGTTGGTCGTTCATTAATCTATCTTATCTAGGCCGATTCGATTAATTCCACGCTGCGTATTTAAGCGATGATGGATATATTGTTCCTATCGAGATCGGCTCTAATCGATAAATACTGCTGGCCCTCGGGCTTTAGAGCATATTCATTAGCCCATCTATTTGCGAAAAGTTAATCAATGGACGTATCAACCATATTAGATCCGCTCAATACCGCGCAGCGTGAAGCCGTTACCAACGATAGTCGAAGTTTGTTAGTACTTGCTGGCGCTGGAAGCGGTAAGACAAGGGCATTAGTGCATCGCATAGCCTGGCTTTTACAGGTGCAACATGTGCCTGCTTCGGGTGTTTTGGCCGTGACTTTTACTAACAAAGCCGCTAAGGAAATGCGTGCACGGATAGGCGAATTACTTCAGATGTCGCCTCAAGGTATGTGGGTGGGCACGTTTCATGGCATTGCTCATCGTCTGTTAAAAAGCCATTGGCAAGATGCAGGGCTACCCCAAAATTTTCAAATTATTGATAGCGACGACCAGCTGCGCATGGTTAAGCGTTTGCTCAAAGAACATCAGCTTGATGAAACTCGTTGGTCACCTAAGTCTATCCAGTGGTATATCAACGGACATAAAGATGAAGGGCGGCGAGCGACCCATGTTGACCATCATGATGACCCGCATGAGAAAGTGCTGCAAAAAATGTATGTTGCTTATGAGCAGGCATGCGAGCGCGCCGGCCAGGTTGATTTTGGCGAGTTGCTTCTGCGATCCCACGAATTATGGTTAAAGCAGCCGGTGTTGTTGCAGCATTACCAGCAGCGCTTTGCCCATATTTTAGTGGACGAATTTCAGGATACTAATACTATCCAATATGCATGGCTTCGAGTTTTAGCGGGAGATCATTGCGCAATTACTGCGGTGGGTGATGATGATCAATCAATCTACGGTTGGCGTGGTGCTCGCATTGAAAACATTCAAAGCTTTGAAACCGATTTTGGTAATGCGCAAACGATTAAGCTTGAGCAAAACTATCGCTCAACTTCTACGATTCTTGATTCAGCTAATGCGGTTATCGCTAATAACAGCGGCCGTCTGGGTAAAAGCTTGTGGACTGAAGGTGATGTTGGCGAGCCCTTATCACTTTATGCTGGATATAACGAGCAAGATGAAGCGCGTTTTGTGGTAGAGCGTATTGAAGAGCACTATCGAGACAGCACACTTTACGTTGAGCAGGCGATTTTGTACCGCTCCAATGCTCAGTCGAGGGTGCTTGAAGAAGAACTTATTCGTGCAGGGATCCCTTACCGAATTTATGGGGGGCAGCGATTTTATGACCGACTAGAAATTAAGAACGCCGTTGCTTATATGCGACTTGCCCAGTATCGCCAGGACGATGCGGCTTTCGAGCGGGTTATTAACACACCAACCCGCGGTATTGGTGGCGTCACGGTTGAGGCAGTTAGGGCACGCGCCCGCCTCGATAACAGCGCTTTATGGGATGCTGCCTCCGCGCTTGTAAGTGAACAATCACTTACCCATAGGGCTACAAATTCCCTGCAGAAATTTATAGACTTAGTTGACGACCTCGGCGCGGCAGTCAGTACTATGGGGCTTGCCGATCTTGCAGGCCAAGTGCTTGAGGCAACCGATTTGATGGTGTTTCATGGCAAAGAAGCGGGCGAAAAAGGTCGGGCGCGCGTTGAAAACCTGCAGGAACTGATTAATGCCACACGTCAATTCGAACCTGAAGACGAGGCCATGGCACTGCGAGAGTTTTTGGATACAGCCGCCTTAGATGCCGGTGATCAACAAGCGGATGCGCATGCCGATGCGGTTCAACTGATGACGCTGCACTCCGCCAAAGGTCTTGAGTTTCCTACGGTGTTTTTGGTAGGCGTTGAAGAAAACCTGTTTCCCCATAAGATGTCGGCAGAAGATCCTGATCAGCTGCAGGAAGAGCGTCGCTTGTGTTACGTAGGCATTACTCGAGCGATGCAAAAACTCTATTTGAGTTATGCCGAATCACGGCGCTGGTATGGCCAAGAAACGTTCAATGCCGTTTCGCGCTTTGTGCGAGAAATACCGACGCATTGTATTGAGGAGGTTCGTATTAATGCTAGCGTTAGTCGGCCTTTGAATATTTCTAATGGGTTACAATTGGGCCAAAATGATAGTGGCCTACAGCTTGGTCAGCGAGTCATGCATTCTGTGTTTGGTGAAGGTGTTGTGCTTAATCTTGAGGGGCAGGGTTCTAACTCGCGGGTGCAAGTTAATTTTGACGATGAAGGCAGCAAGTGGTTGGTTGCTGCCTATGCAAACCTTGAAGCTATGGGCTGATCATGAGAGGCGCTTAGCATTTTGTTGGGCTAGCCTTAGCCGGATACACTTAACGGAAAAAATATGTTCACTGTAAAAAGACTTTTTATAATTTTGTTTCCTTTCTTACTTGTGGCTTGCGGCGATGACGGCGTTAGTGAGAGCGAGTCATCGGTCGCGGCGACTAAAAATACTGTAGTTAATTGGAAGTTGGTGACGACTTGGCCAAAGAATTTTCCAGGGCTTGGTACTGCGCCTGAAAATTTTGCCAGGTTAGTAGATCGGATGAGCGATGGACGCTTAAAAATAAAAGTTTACGGTGCCGGAGAAGTAGTGCCAGCTCTCGAGACTTTTAGTGCAGTATCCAGTGGTACTGTGCAAATGGGGCATGGTGCCGCGTATTATTGGAAGGGTAAGGCACCGGCCGCGGTATTTTTTACAGCGGTGCCCTTTGGCCTTAATGCCCAAGAAATGAATGGTTGGCTTCATTATGGTGGGGGCCTTGAATTATGGCGTGAGGTTTACGCGCCTTTCAATCTATTGCCATTCGCAGGAGGCAGCACTGGTGTTCAAATGGCTGGTTGGTTTAATCGAGAGATTAACTCGCTGGATGATTTTAAAGGCCTAAAGATGCGTATTCCGGGTCTTGGCGGTGAAGTATTTACTCGCGCTGGGGGTACGTCAGTCAGCATGCCTGGAGGCGAAATTTTTACTTCATTACAAACAGGTGTCATTGATGCTGCTGAGTGGGTTGCGCCCTATAACGACCTAGCTTTTGGCTTTCATAATGTTGTTAAGTACTATTACTATCCTGGCTGGCATGAGCCGGGCGCTATGTTGGAGTTCATTGTGAACCAACAGGCTTACGATGGCTTGCCCGATGATTTACAAGCTATTGTTGAGGGCGCAGCGCGAGCCATCAATCAGGATATGCTTGATGAATACACCGCACGCAACAATGCAGCGCTGGTCGACTTACGCCAAAAAGGTGTTCAAATTAAGCCGTTGCCGGATGATGTAGTGCAGGCACTGCGGTCCATCTCAGCCGAAGTTATTCAAGAAAACGTCGAGCAAGATGCTATGTTTAGCAAGGTGTTCGACTCTTTTGATAGTTTCCGCAAGAATGTTGTCGACTACCACAAAATTAGCGAGGAGGCTTACTATAAAATCCGCGAGGGTAATTCGCTTGTAGATTAACTCGCCAGATTGCTCCGTTATTGTGCTCCAGCAGAGCCTACTCTTACTCGTTGTATGGTTTTTATAATAATGAAAAATGTAGTTACGGTAGGGGCATAAACTAGGCTGTGATTACGCCATTTTTAGGTAAGTACTAGGCAATTTTGCGTGTACGGCCACGCTCATCGATAGCAACAAAAGCAAAGACGCCTTCGGTAACTTTTTTCTGTTCGCCGTGCAACATTGGCGAATCGATCCATACTTCAACAAACACTTCGATAGAGCTGCGCCCAATATTTACCACTTCGGTATAAAAGCTTACCAATGCGCCTACTTTAACAGGCACCAAAAAGTTCATATTCCCCGCGGCTACTGTGGCCACTCGGCCTTGCGCTACTTTGCGGGCGGTAACGCCGCAGGCAAGGTCCATTTGAGACATCAACCAGCCAGCATAAATGTCGCCTAGTGGATTAGTATCACTAATGTTTGCTAACACCTGTAAAATAAGTGCCCCAGTAGGCTGAGGGGTTTTATCGATTTCATTCATTGTGCTTACCTAAAGGTGAAAGATGCCTAAGTATATTCGGTTTTAGTTTACCTGACCGATTAAATTACGGTTTATTAGCAGCAACTTTTATCACAGCCGATGTACCGTAAGTTCATTATGTACAGGCAGCGCTCAAGGATAAACTATCCCTGGTAACCACGTTACTAAGGCAGGAAACAGGATGAGCAGCCCTAGTAAAAATAGTTGGATGACAATAAAAGGAATTACGCCACGATAAATCGTTGTGGTTTCGATGGAGGCTGGTGCCACTCCGCGTAAATAAAATAGCGCAAAACCGAAAGGAGGTGTTAAAAATGAGGTTTGTAAATTAACAGCAATCATAATACCTAGCCAAATTGGGTCAAAGCCCATGACAAGCAGTATCGGCGCAACGATTGGAACAACTACGAACGTAATTTCAATAAAATCTAGAATAAAGCCAAGTAAAAAAATGACCAGCATTACAACCAGTAAAGCGCTGATTCTTCCGCCTGGTATATTTTCAAAAAGAGCATGAACAAGCTCATCACCACCGTAGGCGCGAAAAACCAGCGAAAAAACAGCTGCACCAATAAGAATCATAAAGACCATTGACGTGATCTTTAGTGTACTTCTAACGACTATTGTAAGTTTTTCAAGGCTGAGCTGCCGCTTCATTAAAGCAAGTAACATTGCGCCTAATGCACCAACGCCGGCGGCTTCACTTGGCGTTGCTGCACCTACCAAGATTGAACCCAGCACTAAGCAAATCAATGCAACAGGAGGCACCAATCCAGTAAATATTTTCACTGCGCCAATCTTGCGTTGACTTCGCTCAATAGCAGGCGCTACCGAATGATTGAGGTGTGAATAGATGATTAAAAACAGAAGATACAGTAACACTAAAAGAATACCGGGTAGCAAAGCGCCAACAAATAAATCTCCCACGGAAACAGTTTTCGGGCTAAATATACCTTGGCTTAGTTGCGCTTGCTGGTATGCACTAGAAAGAATATCGCCCAACAAAACCAGCGCTATAGATGGTGGAATAATTTGTCCTAAAGTACCGGTAGCGCAGATGGTGCCTGTCGCCAATGCTGGGTCATAATTTTGTTTGAGCATGGTCGGTAGTGACATAAGCCCCATCGTTACAACCGTTGCCCCCACAATTCCGGTGCTAGCGGCCAATAACATGCCGACGATGACAACCGAGTAGCCAAGCCCGCCTCGGATGCTGCCAAAGGCGCTGGCCATGTTTTCTAATAATTCTTCAGCGATACGAGATTTTTCGAGCATCACGCCCATAAAAACAAATAGAGGCACCGCGATGAGCGTCGTGTTAGACATTGTCCCGAAAATTCGGCTCGGTAATGCGCCTAATAACGCAGTATCAAAAATACCGAACAGCATGCCTCCAAAAGCAAACATGAGTGCGGTGCCGGCAAGCGTAAAGGCAACCGGATAGCCTAGCAGTAAAACTAGGCATACTACGGCGAACATAATGAGCGGAATAAATTCAAGCATAGTAAAAACGCTAAATGGCTGCGGCCGGATCGTGATCATCCGAAGCGGGTAATGGTTGGCCACTCAGGACTAAAAAGCTTCGCAGGGCTTCGGCAAGTCCTTGCAGTATGAGCATAGATGCAAAGACGGGAATCAACGTTTTAAGAAGATAGACTTCATGCAAGCCATCGGAGTTGGAAGATGACTCTTTAACTGACCAAGCTTGCAGGACATAACCAAGGCTCTCCCAAATAATATAGCTACACATGGGTAATAAAAAACACAAAAAGCCTAGTAAGTTTACCTTGGCTTTTTTTACAGGTGAAAAATCCCGATAGAAAATATCAACCCTAACATGCTCATCACACTGTAGTGTATAAGCGGCTCCAAGCAAGAAAATAGTAGCATGTAGATAAGTAACTGATTCTTGCCATGCAATCGAACCGCTATCAAATCCATACCGAAAAAAAACGACAAGGCTTTGGATAATAACCATGACCATTAATAGCCAGGCAACCCAATAACCGCTGAGAAGAGTAAAGCGATCGATAATACCTACTAATTGTGCGATACGAGCATGTTGGTTGCGCATGTGCCATCGTCTTGGTGAGGTGCCGCGTAAGCGGCCGGGTCTATGGGAGGCGCAGCGCTGACGGAGCATTTTTATTGGAGTACCTATTGTAGCGCTTGCAGCTAGGTTTTGGGCAAGCTCAAAGCTGTGATTAGTGCTAACATAGTGCGCTATTGTTGGGCGGACGGTTTAGCGTCATTTTTTGTTGGATCTGTTTATTGATAATAAACGGCAACCCCTTGAATCTTCACAAAAGACGCTAACGGATTACATATTCGCGTAGAAGCACACTTTGTGCAGGTTTTTAAAGTAAGAGACGGCTATGCAGAAGAAAAAACCACTGAAGTTTACACTATTACTTTTAGTCAGTACGGCACTCATTGGTTGTGAGAAGGGTTTAGATATTAGCAATGCCGAGCTAGTTAAAAAGAGCGCCGAGTGCATGACTGATGAGAATAAAACGCCTGGTATGGCCGTCGTGTGTGGTAATTATCAAAAAGAATGCGCCCGACGCGGCAAAGCAACGGGCAATTATATTTGCTGAACAATTACACGGTTTTAGCCTAGCCTAATTCGCTGGGCAGCTTACTTTCAGGGCTGCTAGCTTTCTTTGTATTTCTTGATTTTGACCACCTCCTGCACGATAAGCCTGCTGGTAATAACCCATAGCTTGGCTGCAGCCAAAACCTTTTCGTTCAGCGATCTCTCCTAGTGTTACGTAAGCGGCTTGTGTCGGTGCAAGTTTTAGGCTGGCTTGCAGGTCGCGCTCTGCCTCGCTAAAGGATTTGAGCTCATTTCTGAGGAGGCCTCGGCGTAATAACGGGCTGAAGTAATTTGGGTCGAGCTTTATGGATTTATTGTAAGCTTGCAGCGCATCTTGAGCTCTATTGAGCCGATTTAGCGCGATGCCCTTAAGTTCGAAAAAGCGGCTTTCATTGGGCTCCATGGTGATGGCCTGCTGGGCATAGTTAAGAGCTTGCCGATAACTTTTGTTGGCAATAGCCTTGCCGGCCTCGTCAGCCTTTTTATAGGCTGGTTGACGATCTATCAATTGTGCAATTTCTTGTTGGTAGCGCAGCTGATTTAATAGCCCTCCTGCCGGGAGTTGTTCAGCACTTGCGCGATTGGCATCAACACGGGCCTGCGATGGTGGGTGAGATGCGAACAGTGTACTGAACACACTGGCTTTATTACCGTTTGAGAGGCGTACAAAGGTTTCCTGCAGGCTAATTGCAGCGCGTGGGTCGTAGCCAGCCTCGCGCATGTACCGCATCCCATACCGGTCGGACTCCAGCTCTCTAGAACGACTATACCGCGTTTGACCGTAAAGACTAGTGAGTGCAACCCCTTGCTGCAACACCGGATGGTTATAGTCAGAATTAGCAAGTAAAACGGTCGCTAGAACTTGTCCCCCAGCAATGATGGTGCTTACTTCTTGACTTTGTGCGCTGTGCCGCGCATCGGCATGAACGATTTCATGAGCGAGCACGGCCGCTAGCTCCGCTTCGTTATCAAGCTCAGTGAGTAGCCCGCGATTTATGGCGATTTTGCCGCCAGGCAAGGCCCAGGCATTAGGCGTCGAGTCGTTGAGCACAACGAACTCGTAGGGTAGGTGGGGGCGTGCGCTGAACGGAATGAGTTTTTTCCCAACCGAGCGCACATAAAGCGTCAGGTCTGGGTCAATTGTATAATAGCCGCCGCCTGCCTGTTGCTGAAATCCATAGTAACGCTCGCCCGTTTGCAGCTCCCACGCCTCACTCATCCAAGATAATTCTTTTTTGCCGGTAACGGGGTTAACCGCGCATGCCTGTATCAATAGAAGGAGCGCCAAGAGGCAGCCTGCGATGAAATGACGCAAAATAAATTTTTTCATACTCGGACTCCGCAAGTCTTAGGCATAAGCTGATATTATTCTGACAATCAAAGCACTGCTAAGCATCGCCTTTGGTCGAGGTGCAAAACCAACAGATGCACTCGGGTTGTTTGTTTGGGATTCTCTACGGTGACAGTGTAACGCATCTATTTAGAGGGCTACTAACGCCACAAGTTTCATGGTTATTTGTAGTGTGCTGAAAGAGCGCGCTTATTGGAATTATGTTTCGCTCATTGCTATTTGGTAAACTTTACACGTGAACAAGCCATTATATTGCCGCAGGCCTTTATTTAAGTACGCTGGCCAACAAGGCATGTTTGGCACTTTGAACAGTAGCTCTAAAGTAAATTGATATGATTAGAAGGTTATGTGTATGTTAATAGTTATTTCCCCGGCCAAAACACTCGACTTTTCTGCCCCTAGCGCTGTATCTAAGGCAACTAAGCCGATGCTGCTCAATGAATCTGCAGATCTGGTTAATGAATTGCGCGACTACAGCCCCGATGATCTCGTCTCACTGATGGGTATTAGCCACAAATTAGGCGAGCTTAACAACCAACGTTATCTCAATTGGTCGATGCCTTTTACTAAAGATAATGCCAAGCAGGCGCTACTAGCTTTTCGTGGTGATGTTTATACTGGCTTAGACGCTGATAGCTTTAGCCACGACGACTTTGGTTTTGCCCAGCAACACTTGCGAATATTGAGTGGTTTGTATGGTGTTTTAAGGCCGCTGGATCTCATACAGCCTTATCGACTTGAAATGGGCACCAGACTGAAGAATCAACGTGGTGCAAACCTTTATGATTTCTGGGGTGACAAACTTACACAGATTATTAATAAACAGTTAAAGGCACTAGATTCAAGTTGTTTGCTTAATTTGGCATCTAACGAATACTTCAAATCGATTAATAGTAAAGCTGTTTCAGCTCCAATCGTTACACCAGTATTTAAAGATTATAAAAATGGCGATTATAAAATCATTAGTTTTTTTGCTAAAAAAGCGCGTGGATTAATGAGCGCCTATATTATAAAAAATCAAATTACAGATCCGGCCCTTTTAAAGAAGTTCAGTGTTGGCGGATATAAATATGACAAGGCAGCATCTACCCCCACTGAGTGGGTATTTACACGCAAGGCGGCTTAGCATTTTATGTTAGGGCAATGTGCAAACAGATTTGACAATGCAAGCTAACCCTAGCCTGCCTTACTCGCCGGCTTGCGAAAGAAATCGCGAGCCTATTTTGCAAGCCTTGTTATCTTATTTAATTGTGGATGAAACTCTGCCTCAGCGACTAGAGCGCAATCGCTCTGTTTTGGAGATAAGCAGTGGAACGGGCCAGCATGCAGCTTATTTTACTCAGTTCTTTTCTCAGTCTGTAAACTTTCCGTTGCTACAATCGCTTCGCTGGCAGCCTAGCGATGTCCATGAACAGCTCACGGGTATTAATTTATGGCGAGAAAAGGCAAACAACGCAAATTTTTTAACGCCAATTGAGCTTGATTTACGGTCTGCTCAGTGGGAACCTGACCGGTATGATTTTGCTTACACCGCTAATTCTTTGCATATTTTTTCTTGGCCGCTAGTACTTGAGTTTTGTCGCGGCGTAGTTATCACCTTGCGCCCGGGTGGATTGCTATTTATTTACGGCCCGTTTACTTATGATGGCCAATTTACCAGTGATAGTAATGAATCATTCGATTCTAATTTACGTCATCGAGATGAGCGAAGCGGTCTCCGTGACTTTACAGCGCTGACGGAGGCGTTGTGTAGTGCCGCAAGTTTGCGGGGTGCTACAATGGAATTCCAAGCTGATATATCTATGCCGGCCAATAATCAGTTATTGGTATTTAAAAAAGCGAGCACCAAGAGTGCGTATTAGAAAATGCCAACCATGATTCCATCAGTTAGCGCTTCACTACGTAACCAGTTTTTGATAGCGACGCATTGTTTAGAGACGGGCATCTTTAAGTCGAGTGTCACCTATATTTGTGAACATAATGAAGATGGTGCTATGGGTATCATTATCAATAGACCGTCCAGCTTGAGCTTGCAAGATATTCTGACCGACGTTTGCGAAAGTCATTCTGCTACGCTGAACCCCATACGGAACTCCTCGCCGGTGATGGTAGGTGGGCCGGTCGGTTTAGAGCGCGGTTTCGTGCTCCATCAATTAACCGACGATGAAGATGCTTCTTGTTGGGGTTCTAGCTTGCATGTCACAAGCCGCATCGTTTTAACGGGTTCTAAAGATATCCTGCTCGCTATAAATGAAGGGCGCGGGCCGCACAATTACCTCGTCTTTTTAGGCTATGCAGGTTGGGAGGCCGGTCAGCTTGAGCAAGAACTCGCCGATAATGCCTGGATTAACACGCCTGCCAATCCAACTATATTGTTCGACACCCCTTTTCATCAGCGCGCTAATGCCGCCGCTAACTTGCTCGGCATTGATTTAGCATCGCTGGCTACCATGACTGGGACGGCCTAGCCATTTGGACTATGGTTGTTGACTGTTTGTCTAATGACTGTGTCTCGTCGCCCCCTCTCTGTGCGTCTTATTTATTTTCCTAGATTTCCCAAGCCTTTTTACGAGCATCTTTCTTAAAAGTTTTCACTTATTTCAGCGCTCAACGCATAACTGCCCACTTTAAACTGTGATCCATGCACGTTTTTGCCATTTTTTTAAAGATTGAAGGCCTATAGGCAAGTTTTCCCAATAAACCCACTACACTTCAACTAGAGAGGCAATAAATGAATGCCTCCGTTAAACCGTGGAACTATTAGTCAGAGCATCTTATGAAGAAACCTATTTTTCTGTCGCGCACACAAGCTTTTAGTCGCAGCGCGCTGCCAACCAGAGCCTTTGGCCTTGGCATTCTCGCGATTGGAGCGAGCTTACTATCCATGCAAACTGCTGCTGAGCGTCCTGTGGATTCGTCAGCTAGCTGGATGACCGATAATACTCGTGTTGCTCTTGACATGGCGGCGCGCCAAATTCACCCAGCCGGCGGCTCTGATCAAAACATATTTTTCGTTGGGCTCGACTACCATCGTGTGGTTACCGGCAACAAGCGAGACTTGGCTACTATTGTTTTCCAGCCGACGTTTGCCAAACTGAATCATATTGCTAAGCCGCCACCCTATTTTTCAGATGGCAACGGTAAGGACCTACAGTGGCGATACGCTTACATTAACTATACAGGGCTATCTAAGGGTGCTTTTAACATAAAAGCCGGCCATATCGAGCTGCCCTTTGGTGCCGAAAGTAATGAGCGACTTAATGGCGGCGCGCTTCGGCAGCTAGTCTCTGATATTCAAAAGAAATTGGACTGGGGCGCAAGTCTTAACGGCGTCGTTGATTCTTTCGAGTATGAAGTAGCAGTAACGCGTGGCAGTAACAACGATTGGGATACAAAAAACCCAACCGAAATCTTTAGTGGTAGGCTTGGTTACTATGGAAAGCAAAAATATGATTTTGGCGTGTCCTTTATCTATGGTGATTATCGTGTCGGTAAGGCAGTAAATGAGACGCTCAACCACCGCGTTGGCCTAGATTACCGCTACTACTTTCGCAACTATACCTGGCTTGCAGAGATTTCTATCGGCGAAAATGGCGAGAGTCAAACGCAATATGGCATGACCGAGCTGTCTTGGAAAACACCGTCTGAGGATTTATTTTTGTATGGCAGAGTTAGACATCAGCGCAAGACTTTAGTTTTCCCGTCGGCTGAGTCTACTATGTTCGCAGGTCTTCGCTGGACACCATTTAGAAATGCCGACGTAGAGCTGCAGTACACGAAAGACCTTGATAGCGCAAAAGCGCAAGAAAAAGTTGAGGCGCAATTAAGATTCAGGCTCTAGTGCCCCAAGAAAAGCGACACAATATTTTTTATAGCATATCGGAGTTTATAGCATGTTAATGCTCAGAAAAAATCAAATCAATCGAGGGTTGGCTCTCGCCTTCCTTCTGATGTCAGCACCTTTATTTGCACAGCCATTTTGTTCGCTGCGCGATCCCGTCTCTATCATTGATAAAATGGTACCGCAGAGCGACTCTTTTCGCTCAAGCGTTGTTAACATCAACAACAAAATGCGCAACGAGCTCATTGCTGAAACCGGCATAACGATGCATCGCCAAGAGCTTGGCTATCACACTCTCTATTACGTCGATGACGGTGACGAAAGTGAAACTATTATTCACGTCAGGCCTGAAGCAACACGATGGGGAATTACAGAAATTGCATGGTCTATCTCAAGCGATGGAAGCATTCTTGGCTATGAATTTCAACGCTGCCGAGCAAGTTCTTGTGATAATTTGAGTAGCGCAAGCCTCTTCGCCAATGTGCCTGTTTTAGATGGCGATTCATTGGCAGGCTTGCTGGGTGATGATCATAAGAAGTTATCTCCCCAGGGTCTTGAGCAGTTAACTTTCCCTGCAGGAAGCGATGCGCTGGTTGTTTCCCTTATCCGCTCGGGTATAAAAGCCGCTGCATTGATTAAGCATACCAATAGTTAGTCAGTTTAGACTCACGATGCGAATCTCTCATGTGCTTTTGGCCCCTATTTGTCTGGCCAGTGTTGTTATTATGATCAGCCTATACGCTGTTTATTATGGTAATCAGGTGGGCAAAGATCTAGAGTATGAAAATCAAACGCTAAACGATAATGAGTTGCTGTTTAATGCGCTGGCGGCTGAATATTCAACCCTGCTGGTTTTTGCAGATCTAATTATCGGCTCTGATCAGGGGTTTTTGATTGAGCGTTATCAAGATCAATCTGCAGCTTTGCGAGAACAAATAAAAACTACATTGCTGGCAGATAATTGGTGTTGTTCACACGCAAATACCGTTAATTTACATTCTGCGTTAATCACGATGGAGAGTGTCATTGCTACGGCTGTTTCGTCTGATTTACAAACGAACACTGCTTTGCAAATGCAATATCTTGATCGTTTAGATAGCGCAGCCATTGTTGGCTTGCAAAGCCTTGATCGCATACAGGAAGAAATAGAAGAGTTGTTAGGTGCGCAGGGTTTGTTGTTAGCAGAGAGCCGCACCGCCTACCGTGTTGGGCTCGTCGGCCTTGCGTTAATCGACCTGATTGCGATTATAGGTTCGTGGATATGGGTTTCTACTCATGTAAGCCGCCCGGTCAAAACCTTAGTAAGCGCTTCAAATCAAGCTTTTATTAGCGGCCACTTTCATAACGCAAGCAATACCGGCCCGGTAGAATTAAAAACTCTTAGTAATGCTTTTGAGCGTCTGACCAACCATCTTGGCGATCAGCTTGAGGCTGAGCGAAATAAAGTTAAGCAGCAGGAGTTGGAAGCGCGGGAAGAGCTGTGGAAGTTGGCGCACACCGACGTGCTTACCCAAGGTCCAAATCGATCCCAGTTCAATGACGCCTTTCGAAAACTTATTGCTAAATGCAATGAAGATAAAGAGACGTTTGACATTTTTATTGTTGATATTAATGAATTCAAGTTGATTAATGACACGTTAGGGCACATGGCGGGCGATGAGCTGTTAGTTGCAGTCAATCGAGTATTAGAGAGCGCTGTGGGTGATAATGGCTTGAGCGCTCGATTAGGAGGTGATGAATTCGGTTTGTTAATGCATCCGGCTATGCAAGATCCGGCTTTAGAAATTTTCATTAAAAAGGTTATTGACAGCTGTAGTGCGCTCACTTTTTCCAATGAAGTGCAGCATGGCGTAGACGTTAGTATCGGCGTGGCAACATTTCCCCGCGACGCTAAAGATATGGGGTCTTTATTTAAAGCTGCCGATACGGCCATGTACCGCGCCAAAAAAGATAGCGTAGCGGGCAGCTGCTGGTCGCATTACCTGCCCCAAATGGACACCGAGCGACAGCGGCGAGTTTGGTTGCGCAGTTTAGTAGCTGCCGGCATCGAGAACAAAGAATTTGAACTATATTGCCAGCCGATTATAGATGCATCCACCGGTAAAGTGGTTAGCGGTGAATGTTTATTGCGATGGCCAACTGGCCCAGAGCATGTGACGATACCTGAAATCATTAATATTGCAGAGGCGAGCGGGCTCATTCTAGAGCTCACCGTTGAGATTTTAGAGCAGGCTTGCTCGTTTATTGCATCATTGGAGGAACATGGATTATCTACGAGCGTGGCTGTTAACATATCTGCTGTTCAATTTAGATATCAAAATATAGTTGGAATACTAAAGGGCGCCATTGAAAGTTCAAAAATAAGTGCTGATCGCCTCATAATCGAGATCACAGAATCTGTTTTTGTTGATAGTTTCGCACGAGTAAAACAAACGTTTAGTGAGCTTCAGGATTTAGGTATTGATATTGCCATTGATGATTTTGGCACTGGCTATTCAAGTCTTAATTATCTCAACCAGCTTAATGCTGATTGGCTCAAAATAGACCAATCGTTCATTAACAACATCGATAAGCCTGAAGGCGAAAGATTTGTTTATGCTTTCACTGAGCTTAGTCGTGCCGTAGGTACTAAGATGGTCGCAGAGGGTGTAGAAACGTTAAAGCAGCTACAGGTTCTTCAAAAACTGAACGTTGAACGAATACAAGGCTACTACATTTCAAAGCCTATTCCTAAGGCTGAATTTATTAAGTTCGCTCTTAATGCTCGGCAAGAACGGGCGGGCAGCGTCACAATGCTGCGCTAATTTAATCGCCGCTCTTCGGTAATCTACAATAAAATCCTACGGGTATTAATCGTTCCTTTTCTTTGTTACTTAATTTGCTATTTATAACGGCGCTTTTACTATTATCATGCAAGCTGCTGACAGCTTTAAGCATGGAGTTATAATCTTTCATATAGTGATTTAATTGCAACAGAGCCGTTAGCCTTTATGGAGCGAAAGATATTGTTGATAAAGTTGCTGCGGAGTTGATAGCTGATCAGTGAATGGACAATGAACTATTGTCACGAGCAAGGGTTGAATGAATAAAAGCGGCTTATTATTGGGTTTCGATTTTGGTTTACGTCAGATAGGCGTCTCGGTTGGCCAAACGGTAACGGCCTCAGCTAGACCTCTGTGTATTCTAGATGCAAAGTCAGGTCAGCCGAGCTGGCAGCAGGTCACTTCACTTATAGAAGAATGGAGGCCCGATTACTTAGTGGTGGGCCTACCCTTGCATATGGATGGTAGTGAGGGGGCTAGTGCGCAGTCAGCGCGTAAGTTCGCTGCGCGTCTTCATGGACGGTTTGGTTGCAGGGTCGAATTGCAGGACGAGCGACTGTCTTCACGTGAGGCGCGTTCACAATTGAACGACATGCAGACAACGAATGGGAATAGTGCGAGAGTGGCACACAATAAAATTGATGCGGTGGCGGCTGCACTGATTTTGCAAAGCTGGCTAGACAGCGGCAACGGTTGATGCTTTTTTGTGTTTCATTTGTAATGCCGCGTTCGGGATTTTTTACGCGGCTTCTATTGGCTCACTATCGGTTTATTATCGAAAGATTTTTGATTGCTCAACTGCATCACTCTCCATTTGTAAGCCAGTTGCGGGTGCTGCGTTGGGTGCTCGGCCTTCATTTTTATCTAGCTTGATCATTAAACGTAGGTCGTTAGAAGAATCAGCATGGGCAATAGCGTCTTCATAAGTAATTTCTCCACGTCCATAAAGCGTATGTAACGCTTGATCAAAGGTCTGCATGCCTTGTTCATTTGATCGCTTCATTAATTCCTTTAGTTTTTGAACTTCGCCTTTTCGTATTAAGTCAGAGGCAAGAGGAGTGTTGAGCAGGACTTCTACCACTGCGCGCCTGCCACTGCCATCTGGGGTTGGCACCAATTGTTGAGCAATCATCCCTCGCATATTTAACGATAAGTCCATCCACAACTGCGTATGACGCTCAGGTGGAAAGAAATGAATGATACGGTCGAGCGCTTGGTTGGCATTGTTAGCATGTAGTGTGCATAAGCAAAGGTGGCCAGTTTCAGCAAAAGTAATGGCGTGTTCCATCGTCTCTTTGGTGCGCACCTCACCGATCATAATGACATCAGGAGCCTGGCGGAGCATATTCTTAAGTGCCACTTCGAAGCTAATAGTGTCAATGCCGACTTCGCGCTGAGTAACCATGCAGCCGGCATGTGGGTGTATAAATTCAATAGGGTCCTCGACGCAGATAATATGCCCATGACTATTGTGGTTTCGGTGGCCAATCATTGATGCGAGAGAAGTGGATTTACCTGTGCCGGTAGCACCCACAAAAATTACTAAGCCGCGCTTGGTCATAGCCAGGTCTTTGACTACGTCAGGTAGGCCAAGTTCATCGACCTTAGGAATAGATGTCTCGATACGACGGATAACCATTCCAACTAAGTTGCGCTGGTAAAAGGCACTAGCTCTAAAACGACCAACACCGCGGGCGCTAATGGCAAAATTCAATTCTTTGGTGCTTAAAAATTCGTTGCGCTGATCTTCGTTCATAATACTCAGCACCAATTCACGTGTCATCTCTGGCGACAGCGTGGTGTTGTTGAGTGGAATCATTTTGCCGTTTAGCTTCATGCTAGGCGGTAATCCCGCACTAATAAAAAGATCAGAAGCACCTTTTTCAACAACGTTGATAAGTAGAGTTTGAATATCCATAATTTATCTCGTTTGCGTAGCTCGCAGGGGAGCAATTTTTCCGAACGCTAAAAGTTTTCTGGCATCTTTGCTTTTTCTCGTGCTGCATCGCGCGAGATGCTCCTTGCCGACACTAAGTTAGCGAGACATTGATCCATTGTTTGCATACCAGCATTACTGCCTGTTTGTATGGCCGAATACATTTGCGCAACTTTGTCTTCGCGAATCAGATTACGAATGGCCGGTGTGCCAATCATAATTTCATGTGCTGCGATGCGGCCTCCATTGGCGCGCTTAATAAGAGTTTGTGATATTACCGCTTGTAAGCTCTCAGAGAGCATGGAGCGAACCATCGATTTTTCAGCGGCCGGAAATACATCGATAATCCGGTCAATCGTTTTAGCCGCTGAGGTGGTATGCAGCGTGCCAAAAACTAAATGACCTGTTTCAGCTGCCGTTAATGCAAGCCGGATGGTTTCTAAGTCTCGGAGCTCACCCACTAAGATGATGTCGGGGTCTTCACGGAGGGCAGAGCGCAAAGCATCACCAAAGCCATGAGTGTCACGATGAACCTCTCGTTGGTTAACCAGGCACTTTTTACTTTCATGAACAAACTCAATTGGATCCTCAATGGTTAGAATATGGTCGTAACGATTTTCGTTGATGAAATCGATCATTGCCGCGAGCGTTGTTGACTTACCTGAACCGGTGGGCCCAGTAACCAGCACTAAGCCCCGTGGTACGGCTGCAATATCGCGAAATGTTTGGCCTAGGCCTAAGTCTGACATCGTCAGAACTTTAGACGGGATGGTACGAAAGACCGCGCCTGCGCCTCGATTTTGATTAAAGGCATTAACCCTGAAGCGGGCAACGCCCGGCACTTCAAATGAGAAGTCGTGCTCTAGATGCTCCTCGAAATCGCGGCGCTGACTGTCATTCATTATTTCGTAAATAAGGCCGTGCACATCTTTGTGCTCCAGTGGAGGGAGGTTGATACGTCGCACGTCGCCATCAACGCGTATCATTGGAGGCAAGCCCGCAGACAAATGCAAATCAGATGCATTTTGTTTGGCACTAAAAGCGAGCAGTTCTGTAATATCCATACCGTATCTCTAAGCGTGTGGTTAATGAACAAAAGCCGTTAATAATGATAACCTGCGGCATGAAGTTATGACGATAAAAGTGAGCAAGAACAATCCATTAAGGCCAACTGTTTAATAATGATAGACATTGCAACAAATATTGCTGCGTTGACGGCGAAAATACAGCAAGTGAGTGCTCAAAGTGCGACGTGCGACCGTGAAATAACACTAATAGCTGTGAGTAAAAAGCAACCGGCAGAAGCGATCACTGCAGCTCACGCTGCGGGTCACAATCATTTCGGTGAAAACTATGTGCAAGAGGCCGTAGTGAAAATGGCCGAACTTAAGCAAAAGTCGCTGATTTGGCATTATTTAGGACCTATTCAGTCCAACAAGACAAAGCCTATTGCCGAGCATTTTGACTGGGTTCACAGCGTCGACCGGCTGAAGGTCGCACAAAGATTGAGCAGTCAGCGCCCTGCCTTATTGCCCCCGCTGAACATTTGTTTGCAGGTCAATATCGACCAAGATCCAGCAAAATCCGGAATGACGGCGGCCGATTGTATGACGATTGGTCTAGATGTGGCGCGTCTGCCCAATTTGCGTATGCGGGGGCTGATGGTCTTACCATCACAGGACCAGAGCGATGAGTCCTTGCGAGCGAGTTTTAGGCATGGGGCTAATTTATTTAAAGAGCTCGGTGACTATTTACGGCAGCATGCGTTGGGTGATGATTTTGATTGCTTGTCGATGGGCATGTCAGGCGATTTTGAATTAGCGATTGATGAGGGTTCTAATATGGTTCGGGTGGGGACTGCTATTTTTGGTCCCCGCAGTTCATAATACACCACCAACTTAGAGCTTAGTGCTAAAGCTTCATCATTAAGGTTGCTTATTATTGCAACTACGCAACGTGTGAACAGGAGTATGTTTTGACCCAAATAGATTTTTCTTCGCAGGCAGCACAATCATCCACCGTTCGATTGGGTTTTATTGGCGCCGGCAACATGGCACGTAGCTTAATCGGTGGATTATTAAAACAAGGTTTTGATGCGCAGCATATTATTGCGAGTGACCCGTCCGCACAATGCCTGCAAATGGTACGTGACCTAGGCGCGCAAACAGCTGAGAATAATGCGGCGCTGGTTGCCAGCGTTGACGTCGTCGTATTGGCGGTTAAGCCTCAGGTGATGGCTGATGTGCTACAACCATTAGCCCCTTTAATTTCGCAACATAAGGTTCTGCTAGTTTCTATAGCGGCCGGCATAAATTGTGCGTCGTTATCTGCTTGGTCGAGCCCCACGGCGCCTATTGTTCGTTGTATGCCTAACACTCCAGCACTATTGCAGTGTGGCGCTACCGGATTGTATGCGAATGCTAGAGTGTCTTCACAACAACGAGATTTGGCGCAGTCAATATTGGAGGCTGTTGGTCTGGCAATATGGGTTGATAGTGAAGATCAGCTTGATGCCGTAACAGCATTATCTGGCAGTGGGCCTGCTTATTTCTTTTTACTGATGGAGCGGATGCAGGCTAATGGTGAGCAGTTAGGCTTGTCGGCGCCGATAGCCAAGGCGCTCACGTTGCAAACGGCATTGGGCGCTGCAAAAATGGCATTAGATGCTGAGGTTGATACAGCCACACTGCGCTCACAAGTTACGTCACCCAATGGTACCACCGAGGCAGCTATTAAAAGTTTTCAAAGCAACGATTTTTCAAAACTCGTCGAGCAGGCGTTGAATGCTGCGCATCAGCGCTCGATCGACCTAGCTAAAGAGCTGGGTTAAAGAACGAGCTAGCCTCATTAACGCTTGTCATTAAAACTTTAATCACATTTCACATTGGAATTAAATTCGTATGATCCAAGAAATTCTACACTTACTTGTATCCACCGTTACTGATATATATACATTGCTCGTTGTACTACGATTTTTGTTACAAGTAGCTAAAGCTGATTTTTATAACCCACTGTCACAATTTATTGTGAAAGCTACAGACCCGCTGCTTAAACCGTTGCGACGATTCATTCCTGGGTTTTGGGGCATCGATCTTTCTTCGCTGGTCCTGGCGTTGTTGGTGCAAATTGTAGGCGTGGTTGTAGTGTCGTTGTTAGCAGGTTCACTGGTGACTAACCCGTTTATCTATTTGTTGGTGGGCGTCTTTGGTGTACTTGAAGCGGCCTTAACCTTTTATTTTTTCGCCATTATTATTCTTATCATTATTAGCTGGATCGCCCCGCAAACTTATAACCCTGCAGCGGCTTTGTTAAGTCAATTAACAGACCCTGTTTTAACGCCTTTTCGGCGTTTGTTGCCGGCCATGGGTGGGTTGGATTTTTCCCCGATGTTGGCGCTTTTTATCATACATATTTTGCGCGCGATCATCCTTCCCGGGTTAATCGCTTCGCTAGGCGGTTTTCTTTAGCAGCTAGATCGCAGCTCGCTAGGAGCTAGGGCCTGCTCAATGGTTGCGAATGCTTGAATAACATCGGATGGCGCTTGCACTAGCTCCACGAGCACGCCCTCGGCGCTGATAGGGGCTTGCTCATTACCTTTGGGATGAATAAAAACCACCTCATAGCCTGAAGCGCCGGGGCGGATTCCCCCGGGGGTGAAGCGCACACCTTGCGCGCCTAGCCATTTGACTGCACCTGGCAGGTCATCCACCCAAAATCCAACATGATTGAGAGCGGGCGTGTCTACCCGTGGTTTTCTGTTGGGGTCGAGGGGTTGCATTAAATCTACCTCAACCTTCAATAGCCCTTCGCCAACCTCGCAAATATCTTCATCGACATTTTCGTTTTCGCTGGTATAGCTATGTGAAAATTTTAAACCAAGCAGGTCGACCCAAAAAGCCTTGAGTTTTTTCTTGTTGGGTGCGCCAATGGCAATTTGTTGTAGGCCTAATACTTTAAATGGTCGGTCTGAGTGCAAAATGGGCTCCTTTTTTGAGGCGGGGGTGCAATTCATCTTTACAATGTTTAGATTGCCATGAGTTATGCTGCGAGGCAATGGCGGCATTTTCAAGAGTTGTTGGCTGTACGCTATTGCTGGATAATATCGCTATCCTTAGAGCCTTTTAACTCACCTATACATTGAATAGCGAATTCTATGACAACCACCACAGCTTCGTCCCTTTCCGATAAAAATATCCCTGTTGATGAGCGCTTGATGTTTGCTCTTGACGTGCCCAGTAATGATGAGGCAATGCAGCTCGTCAGCGAATTGGGTGATGCGGTCACTTTTTATAAGGTAGGCCTTGAACTGTTTATGGCCGGTAATTATTTTGAGCTAGTTGAATGGCTCGTTGCACAAAATAAAAGAGTATTTGTTGATCTGAAGTTTTTTGATGTGCCGCAAACAGTCGCTTCAGCCGTAACTCAGCTGACCAAGTATGGGGCTTCCTTTGCTACCGTACATGGCAACAACAACATCTTAAAAGCGGCGGTGGCAGCAGCCGAGCAGAGCGAATTAAAAATATTGGCTGTGACTGCGCTGACTAGTCTTGATCAAGGTGATATCGATGATTTGGGCTTTAAAGCCGATGTTAAAGAAGTCGTGCTTAGCCGTGCGCGCCGTGCATTTGAGGCAGGCTGCGCCGGTGTTATTAGCTCTGGCCTGGAAGCGCCTGCGTTGCGGGACAGTTTAGGCGAGCGAATAATGATTATTACACCGGGTATTCGCCCAGTGGCCAATACCGACGATCAAAAACGTACTGTTAATGTTGAGCAAGCCTTCGAAAATGGTGCTGACTATATAGTAGTGGGGCGGCCGATTAAAAATCATGCTGGATATGATTCTCCGCGCGACGCGGCTCTAGATATTCAGCGACGCATTCGTGAGATTTTTGCTTAGTCAGTTACAAAATGTTGCAAGCAGCTACGTTAAGGGTGTAAATCTACCACTATGACCGATGATTTTTGTTATTTACTACGCGTTCGCTATGCCGAGTGTGATGCCCAAAAGGTAGTTTTTAACGGTCGCTACGTCGATTATGTGGACGTTGCCGTGACTGAATTTACGCGTGCTTTATGGGGCGATTATGCGGAGCTATTAAAAAAGGGCATTGATAATCAGGTTGTGGCAATAAAACTTGATTGGCAAGCACCGGCTCATTTCGATGAGGTTTTAGGTATTCGCGTCTCAGTAATGCGTATTGGTGTATCGTCTTATACGCTCAAGGTTCAGTTCTTTCATCATGCGACTAATAAGCCGTTAGCTCAGTGCGAAATTACTTATGTGGTGATTGATGCCGAGCGGTTCGAAAAAATGCCGATTCCTGAAGATCTGCGCGCATCACTTCAGCATGGTGCGATGGGCGTCACAGTCGATCATGCCGGCATTGGTTAGCCTCTACCTCTAAGTAGGCCAGGCCTTCGTGCTTGCACGCAAATGTTCTGCGCGCGCGTTGTAGCTAGCTAAGAGTTCGCCTAGGTCGTGTTGATTGTCTAGCTCCCTAGCAATAGCAGCAGCACCGCCCAGACGTGCCACGCCACTGTTACCAAATTCTTCTTGCAGCTGGCGAATGGCCCAGGCACCTTGCTGCGCAGTGCGCCCCGCAGTAAGTAATTGCATACTAACTAAATGAGCCCTGTGAGCCTCTAAGGCATTCACCAGCGCATCAATCCCTTGCCGATCACGTGCACTTAGAGTGCATACGGGGATTTTCCAGTCTGAGCCCTGGGTGCTGCGACGCATCACCTGGTGCAAATCATTGGCGGCTTTAATTGCAGGCGCACCAAGATCAGCCTTGTTGACGACCATAATATCGGGCACCTCCATAATGCCCGATTTGATGAATTGAATGCTATCGCCGGATGCCGGTTGCACCACATAGGCCGTTGTATCGACCATACTGGCCACGTCAACCTCCGACTGTCCAACACCAACCGTTTCTATAAGAACAATGTCGTAGCCTGCTAGTAGTATGCGACTCATTGGCCAGACTTCAGCCGCGAGCCCACCGAGTTGTTGACGACTAGCTAGCGAGCGAATAAATAAATTTTTGTGCTGCCCTGCGCCGGTCATTCGCAGTCGGTCGCCCAAGAGTGCGCCGCCTGTTTTGGGGCTAGAGGGGTCTACGGCCAAAACGGCTACTTTTAGACCCTTGGCACACCAGTAATCAATCAAGGTCGATAAAAGAGAGGATTTACCTGCACCGGGAGGACCGGTAATTCCAATAAGATGGCCATCGTTGGCGAGCCGCTCGGCTTCAAGTGCAGCGAGTAATTCAAGTGCTTTAGCTCGCGCGGCTGGCCGTTGGTCATCAATCAAATTAAGAGCTTCGGCCACCGCTTGTCGATCGGCCAAGCGTAATTTGGCGGCTAGCGCTTGTAGGTCAGATACGGCTGTCTGCATTACAAAGGACCAAGAGCGTCCAGCTGATTGGCTACCCTAGCGAGGTCGATCATTTCAGCCATGATTATATTGAGGTCAGAATCCTTCGGTGTGTAGATAGCGGCTATGCCACGCTGCTTCAGGGCGACATGCTCATCGTCGGGGATGATGCCACCCATTGTCACGGGCAGCGCGCCCAAATCAATAGCCCGCAGGCCATCAATTACCATCTCAGCCATCGCCGTATGGCTGCCCGATAGCACCGATAAGCCTACCAAGTGCACACCTTCCTCCTGTGCTGCGGCTACAATTTGCTGCGGGGTTAGACGAATACCTTCGTACACCACTTCCATACCCAATTCGCGTGCCTTTACCGCAATCTGCTCAGCGCCGTTGCTGTGTCCGTCGAGGCCTGGCTTGGCCACAAGTAGCTTAATCGGCCGCCCTAGCGAGCTTCCAGTGGCGGTTACCCGCTCGCGCAGAGCCGCTACTCGTTCAGGGTCACCGCCAATACTACTGCTAATATCAATGCCTGTAGGCGCGCGATATTCTCCAAAAACGTCACGTAGCGTCTGTGCCCACTCGCCCGTTGTAACCCCCGCATGGGCACACGCAATGGAGGCAGGCATAATATTGTCGTTAGACTTTGCAACATCACGCAAAGTATTGAGAGCAATAGCCACCTTGTCTTGATCACGGTTGGCGCGGTGGGCTTGAATAGCCTTGATATGCTGCTGTTCGACCGCAGGGTCGACTTTCATGATGCCGCCATCGCCACTTTGTGTAAGAGGCGATTCGGCAGTTTCCTTGAATTTGTTGACTCCAACAATCGTCAGTTCACCGGTTTCAATTGCGCGCAACCGTTCGGCGTGACTTTTTACAAGTACTTGCTTCATATAGCCGCTTTCAATACCTGCCAATACGCCGCCTTGTTCGGCAACTCGCTGAATTTCGGCGTTGGCACCTTCCATCAGTTCCTGCACCTTTGCTTCGATAACAGGTGAGCCGGTGAGTATGTCGCCGTACTCAAGTAAATCCGTCTCGAACGCCATGACTTGCTGAATTCGCAGCGACCATTGTTGGTCCCATGGACGCGGCAACCCAAGGGCTTCATTCCATGCGGGCAGCTGCACGGCTCGTGCTCGAGCATCTTTACTTAACACTACAGCCAGCATTTCAAGCACAATTCGTTGAACATTGTTTTCGGGTTGTGACTCGGTAAGCCCTAAGGAATTGACTTGCACGCCATAACGAAAACGTCTTTGTTTGGCATCTTTAACACCGTACCGCTCAAGAGTAATTTCATCCCACATTTGCGTAAAAGCGCGCATTTTGCAGCATTCCTCGATAAAGCGAATACCCGCGTTGACAAAAAAGCTAAGGCGGCTGACTACTTTAGGGAAATCCGCCTCGGGAATTTGACCGCTATCGCGCACAGCATCGAGCACCATTATTGCGGTAGATAGTGCATAGGCAAGTTCTTGTACTGGGGTCGCTCCTGCCTCTTGCAAGTGGTAGCTGCAAATATTTGTTGGATTCCATTTCGGCACATTAGGTACCGAATAAGTAATCGTGTCGACAATTAAGCGCAAGCTAGGTCCGGGTGGAAAAATATGTGTGCCGCGACTTAAGTACTCTTTAACGATGTCGTTTTGCGTCGTCCCTTGAAGCGTTGCGGGATCGATTCCCCGGCGTTCGGCCAATGCAATATAAAGCGCCAACATCCATGGCGCCACGGCATTAATGGTCATTGAGGTATTCATCTGATCAAGCGGTAATTGATCAAATAAAACATCCATATCATCGAGATGCGATATGGGTACGCCTACTTTGCCTACTTCACCACGCGCCAAAGGATGGTCAGGGTCATAGCCGGTTTGTGTTGGCAGGTCAAAAGCAACTGACAAGCCTGTTTGCCCTTTAGCAAGATTCGATCGATAGAGTTCGTTAGAGGTTCGCGCGGAGCTGTGTCCCGAATAGGTACGCACTAGCCAGGGACGATCTTTAGATGTGCTCACATTAAGCTCCGGAGTGAATTATGCAGGGCGTTTTTTGATAAGTAGTTGACGCTCTATTTCAAATATTTTGTCGGCTATTTTTTCTTTACCTAATTTGCGCTTGCTGCCTTCTTTAATAAAAAGGTCTGAACCATGTTTTTCTAATGCATGAGCTGCGGTGATATTTTTCACACCTATAAATTGCACGGTGACAATTCCTGCAGCGAGCTGGGGTGGTCCTTCGCGGGTATCAAGTACTCTGCTAAGCGCAGCTACCGTGTCGTTGCGAAACGCAGGCTGCGTATGGTAACCCTCAGTGAAGCCTAGCTCCCATAAACAGTTCTCGGTAAGATCGCGGCTTGCCATGCCGTCGAGCCACGCAAATACCAAACCGCCATAAACAATAGGTTCGCCGCTCATAGCACCCGATTGCGCGGTCGAGTATATGCGGTCGTTATGCAGGGGGTGAGTATTGCCAACGCCATACGTCCAGTTTACATGCTCGTCGGTGATAGTGCGGCCGTTGGCATGCACAATGATATCGCCGGCGCAAAAGTTCTCGAAATAAGTGTTGTCACCGGTCAAGCTCGACGGATACTTTTCTAATGCCGAGGGCAGGACTACTTGAGCCGCATCGAGCCACGGGAAATCTGTATCGGTATTACTAGCGGGGATCGTAGGAGGGCGTTCACCTCGAAAGGCGACCATTATTTTTCGCTTGTACTGTAATACAGGTTCCTCGTGCTGGTTGAGCCCCATCGTCAATATGGTCACTATGCCGGGTTTATCAGCGCCGCGCTCTTGTCGATCAATAACTTTGGTAAGGCTGCGTAGCGTATCGCCAGGGTATACTGGTCGCAAAAACTGGGCATTGTAATAACCGAGATTAGCGATGGCTTTTTCTGAATCATTTTGTACGCCGAGACTCAATACCAGATTAAAGACCATTTGTGGGCATAGCGGCGTGCTGCTAAAACCATGTTGTCGTGCAAAATCTTCATTCAAATAAAGCGGGTTACTTTGCATGAAGGTGGTGGCAAATGCCTTAGCCATACCACGATCGATGGTAATGCCTCGAGGATGCTGAAACACCTGGCCGGGTACAAATTCTTCAAGGTAGCGTCCGTAGTGAGGGTGGCGAGCTTTGTTTAACACCACATCGGTTTCTGGTGCTAATTCTGTTTGTTTTGGCGCGGTGAACTCAATAGACATGCCATGATCTCTGCGTGAAACGCTATTGTGGATTGCGCCTTAAGAAACTATTGGGCGGCTGTTGTTACTACTATTTATAATTCAATTAATCGCCTGCATTTTCAATGAGGCTGCGCGCAATAACTTTTAGTGCTAGCGTTTCTTCTGCGCCTTCAAAAATAGATAGCACTCGGGCGTCGACAAAATAGCGACTGACCGCCGTCTCTTCAGCGTAGCCCATACCTCCATGGATTTGCATTGCCTCGCGTGTAACCCACTCGGCGACATTGCAAGCTAACACTTTTACTAAGCTTGCTTCCATTTGTCCTTCGCCCTTGTCGAGCAGGCGACCTACGCCATAGGTGAACTGGCGGCATACCTGCAGTAGCATTCCCATACGCGCAAGCTTGACCCGTGTGAGTTGATAATCGCCAACAGGCTGGCCGAATACTTTGCGGTCAGCTGCGTAGCTTAGCGATTTTTCAAAAGCGGCTTGCATGATGCCTACGGCGCGTGCTGCAGTCTGAATCCGGCCTCCAGCAAATCCTTTCATTACCGAGTAAAAACCTTTATTTAAACCCTCTTCGCCGCCTAGCAAGTTCGTGTCGGGAACAAAGTAATTTTCAAAATAAACTTCAAAGCTATGCATGCCACGATAGCCCATGGTAGGAATTGCTTTGCCCCGAATCATGCCACCCTTATCTTGATGGTGTTCGAACTCGTGACCATCAAAGACAGGCTTTTCTGCTAAAAACACTGATAAGCCTCTATGCCCCGCCGATAGGTCAGGGTTGGTTCGAGCCAGTACGAGTAAGACGTTAGCTTTGCCACAAAAAGTGCACCAGGTTTTGGCGCCGTTGAGTAACCAGCCCCCCTCAGTTTTGGTGGCCGGGAGCCTCATGTTGGCAACGTCAGAGCCATAGTCCGGCTCTGTGACAGCAATAGCATTGAGCACTTCACCCTGTGCTAGCTTCGGTAGCCAGGTTTTTTTCTGTTCTTCTGTACCGCCGGCCAAAAGTGCTTTGGCAAGGATTTCGGGGCGGGTAATTAATGAGCCTGCTGCGCCAACCGACCCTCGCGATAGCGCTTCGGTCACCACGATCATCCCCATGTTGTCTTCTCGATCATCTGGCTGCAAACCGCCAAACTGTTCTGGAATCGACAGACCAAATACGCCCATCTCTTTGAGTGGATTAAGAATGTCATCAGGAATATCGGCGTCTTTACGATGGATGTGCTCAGCTAGTGGGTGAACGACATCTAGCGCAAACCGACTAAAGGTATCTGCCATAAACTCGTGCTCTTGATCTAAAACACTTTTTCCTAGGTGACCGCTGCTAGTGCGCATTTGGTCGCCCAGTGACACGATATTTTTTACGCAGCTTTGCTCCGAGGCCCATGCAATAAGCTCGGGCTCATCGAGTAACGCATTAAACTGCGTCGGCTCGATTTTAAAATCGGCTAATCTAGGTGCAATGCGTGCCCGCAAATTAGTAAACATTTCTGAGCAATAGGCTGCGGCAATTTGATCTTCAAGTAAATTGTCTTCGGCTGTGCTTTTGTCGCGCAAGCGTTCGGCATATTCCAGCATGTGTCGAGCAGCTGACACTTCTGCTGCTGAACGAGCAAGATCAAAGCTGACCCATTGGTGTTGGTCGAGCAAGGCACTACTAACTCTGCCATCTTTACTACAAGCTTGTCGTAGCTTTGTTAGGCTTTGGTTGATGATGGCTTGTGCATTGATAGTGAGCTGTTTTGCGGTATCGAGATTTACTAGAGTACTACTTGCTGACATTGTCAATTCTCTCTGCTATTGGATGCCCGTTGGCAAGCGTGAGTGGCCTCAAAGTAATAACCTAATGCTTGAACGGCTCATTTAGAGCGCGATAGTTTAACGCAAGTTAAGGTATTGCACAGCACTGGTGCTATAATTCCTTACCAATATTTAACCGCCTTTTAAGCCGAACAGCTGTCGAAGGTTAAAATTATCGCCTGTCTCGCGGTTTTACGTTATTAAAGTTTTACAGGATCATCGAATGAGCCAACTGACCCATCCATTTCGCTCCATGTTGTATATGCCTGGATCCAATCTACGCGCACTTGAAAAAGCCAAAAGTTTGCCGGTTGATGCACTTATTTTTGACTTGGAAGATTCAGTGGCGCCCGATCAAAAGCAGCTTGCTCGCGAGCAGGTCGTTCAGGCGGCTATCGAAGCGAATTCAGGCACTTATGGAAAACGGCAGATCATCATTCGCAGTAACAGTCTTGATTCGGACTGGGGTGAGGACGATTTGCGCGCGGCCGCTGCGGCTAAACCCGATGGCATTTTACTGCCAAAAATAAACAGTGCTGCTGATATCCATGCGGCTCAACGCATTCTTGAAGAATCTGGTCTGTCCGATAAGACTAGCATCTGGGTGATGATGGAGACACCGCTATCTATTTTACATGCCGAAGAAATTGCTGGTTCTTCACCACGGTTAGCTGGATTAGTCATGGGCACTTCAGACCTAGTAAAAGATATTCATGGTCAACATACACCTATGCGCCTGCCCGTTATTGCCAGTCTCAATTTATGTGTGTTGGCCGCGCGAGCGCACCGTTTAATTATTATGGATGGCGTGTATCTCGATTTAGCAAATGCCGATGGCTTTACCCAGGCATGTGAGCAAGGG
This sequence comes from uncultured Pseudomonadales bacterium, assembly GCA_943788835.1. Lineage (GTDB taxonomy): Bacteria > Pseudomonadota > Gammaproteobacteria > Pseudomonadales > UBA7434 > UBA7434. The sequence continues at coordinate 201,572 of CALSRU010000001.1, forward strand.
CTTGAGTTTGGTTTTGATGGAAAAACCTTAATTCACCCCAAACAACTAGAGGGCGCCAATAGTGTTTTTGCGCCAAGCCATGCGGAACTTGAATTTTCCAATCGTATTATTGCGGCCCACGCCGAAGCTGAGGCTCAGGGCAAAGGGGTGGTTTTAGTGGATGGGAAATTAATTGAAAATTTACATGTGCAAGATGCACACCGTATTGTTGCTTTAAACCAAGCCATTACTGCGCTCCGTGAAGAAACTTAAGGCCTAAGCAATAATCCATTAGACTTTCTTCACAGGTCGACAGAACAATTAATTAAATCTTTAAACTGCTTACACATATAGGCTTAACGTCGAGGCAAAAAATGCAGAGTAAAACGCCAAGAAATTTTTTTAAACCACTCGCCGTTGGCGCACCGGCACCGTACCGCGAATTGCCAACACGTCTTGAGCGGATGATTCATTTTTTTCCGCCACATGTTGAAAAAATGCGCGCTAAAGTCCCGGTAATCGCGAATGATGTGGATGTTATTTTGGGTAACCTTGAAGATGCGATTCCAGCTGATGCGAAAGAGCAGGCCCGAGCTGGCTTAATTGAGGCCGCGCAAACTAGTGATTTTGGAAGTACTGGGCTTTGGGTGCGAATTAATTGTTTAAATTCTCCTTGGGGGCTCGACGATATTGTTGAGCTGATGAGCAGTATCGGCAATAAGCTAGATGTCATCATGCTGCCTAAGGTTGATGGCGCTTGGGACATTCATTATCTCGATCAATTATTAGCGCAACTTGAAGCGAAGCACGGCATCACTAAGCCCGTGTTGATTCACGCAATATTAGAAACCGCTGAAGGCGTTAATAATATAGCCGATATTGCTGCAGCTAGTCCGCGCATGCACGGCATGAGCTTGGGCCCGGCCGACTTAGCAGCATCACGCGGCATGAAAACGACGCGCGTCGGGGGCGGTCATCCATTTTATGGCATGTTGGCTGATCCCGTTGAAGGCGCTGAGATTGATGTTGCTTGCCGTGCCTTTGTACAGCAAGATCCGTGGCACTACACGTTGGTGAAAATGGTCGATGCCTGTATGGCAAATGGCATTAAGCCTTTTTATGGCCCGTTTGGTGACTTCGCAGATGATGAGGCTTGTCGAGCACAATTTCGTAATGCATTTTTGTTGGGTTGTGTTGGGGCATGGTCATTACACCCTAAACAAATTGCTATTGCTCGCGAGGTTTTTTCACCCGATCCTGATGAAGTTGCCTTTGCTAAGCGTATTCTTGAGGCTATGCCGGATGGCACCGGAGCCGTTATGATTGATGGCAAAATGCAGGATGACGCAACGTGGAAGCAAGCTAAGGTCATTGTTGATTTAGCGATGCTGGTTGAGCAAAAAGGCGCATAGCAATAGGGTTGTGCTGTAAATGCGGCCGGCCGATTTGATCAATATTTATTTTAAGTGGCCGAATCCACTTCAGTTTTTCGTAATGGGCTGAAAGGTAACTTTTGAGCCAATAGATCCATGTGCTGTTGGTTTTGCTGTCGCTCTTGATCCATGTAAGCATTGATCGCCTCACGAAACCCTGGGTGACCAATCCAGTGGTTCGAGTAGGTGTCAACCGGCCTAAAGCCCCGTTGTATTTTGTGCTCACCTTGAGCACCCGCGTCAAAGCGCTGCAGGTTTTTTTCAATACAAAACTCTATGCCTTGATAGTAGCAGGCTTCAAAGTGTAGAAATTCTGCTTCTTCGGTACAGCCCCAATAGCGCCCATAGAGCGTGGTGGACGAGAAGAAATTTAGTGCCCCGGCAATAACCTCATTATCTTTTTTGGCTACGACCAGCATGAGTTGATCTGCCATTGTTCGCCCAATTTCTTGAAAAAACTCCCCATTTAAATAGCCGCCATGCCCAGACCGCTTGGCATAGGTGAGTTGGTAAAATTGATAAAATTGCTGCCATATTTCGGGCGTGATTGCGTCACCGACAAGTCGCTCCATAGTAATCCCTTGCTGTACGACCTCACGCCTTTCTTTAAGAATGACCTTTCGCTTGCGTGATTTTAAGTGCGCGCAAAAATGTTCAAAATCATCAAACATCGTTCCTTGTTGAAATTTCCCTTGTTTACTCAGCGCCGCCTGCTCGCCATTGGTATTGTTAAACCAGTGGTATTGATAAGAGTGACGTGCGGTAACACCCTGCGCGGCAAGGATCCTGCATACATCGCCCTCTGGATAAAGCAAATGAAAGGATGAGGCGCCGATTGAAGTGCAATGTTCTTGCATTGCATCGGCTAACCATTTGATTAAGTTTTGAGAACTAAATGTGGCTTTGGCGTCGATTGCTGGATCAATGGCAATCCGCGGACCGGTTACTGGTGAGTATGGAATGGCGGCGAGCAGCTTAGGGTAATAATCTAAGCCGTTACGTTGGTAAGCTTCTGCCCAAGCCCAGTCAAAAATATATTCGCCATAAGAATGATATTTTAAATACAGTGGCATAACCGCTACCAGCCCATGTTCGTCGCTAACTAATGCATGGTGTGGCTGCCAACCACTGCGCCGAGAACACGCCGCTTCGCTCGATGGTTTTTCCAGATTATTCGAACGTGCGGTTTCAAGCGCATGCAAAAACTCATAGCGCATAAATGGATAGTCGTATCCCGCAATACGTTGCCACGTATCCAAGCCGATATCTTCAATACTTTCTGCAAACTCAACTGAATAGTTAGGCATGTCTATTCATCCACATTTTATTTTGTAACGGTAAGTGGATTGAAGAGCGCATAGTCGCTCGCGATGCCAATAAAAATAACCATGCCAACATAATTATTGTTCAAGAACGCGCCAAAGCATTTTTCTTTACTGCGTTGGCTGGTCGACGTTTGTTGGTAAATGAATAAAACGCCGGCTAATAATAATCCTATGAAGTAAACAATATGCCGCTGTGTGATGAGCCCGACGGCTATCATTAAAGTAACAAAAAGTATTTGAAATAGTGCGATTAGTGTGCGGTCATGTCGGCCAAATAGAATGGCGGTCGATTTAACGCCAATCTTTAGGTCGTCGTCGCGATCAACCATCGCATAAAAGGTATCATAAGAGATGACCCAGAACACTACGGCGGTATAGAGCAGCCATGCAACGCAGGGCACATCATCGCTTACAGCAGCGAAAGCCATGGGTACGGCGCAACTAAATGCCATGCCCAGAACGAGCTGCGGTAAATGGGTATGGCGCTTCATAAACGGATAAAGCGTGGTGATTATTGCGGCTAGTACCGCCAATGCCGCGGTTTTGGTGTTGGTGAACAATAACAAGCAGGCGGCAAGTGCGCATAATATGGCAAATAACGTGAGCGCTTCGCCAGCGTTAATTTCATTTAATGCCAGCGGTCTGTTTTTGGTTCGCTCCACGTGCTGATCAATATTTCGATCAGCATAGTCATTGATGACGCAGCCTGCTGAGCGCATTAAAAATGCACCGACTAAAAAGACTGCGAGCAATGTTAATGGCGGAATGCCATCTGCGGCCAGCCACAATGACCACAACGCCGGCCAAGCGACTAGATAGGTGCCTACTGGGCGATCTACGCGCATGAGGCGCAGATAAGCGGATAAATGATCTTTGCTTAATAGATTCATGAAAAATTTATGATTTTAATCAGAAGGTTAGGGGCAAAAAGCGGGAAGAAAAATCTCGCTTACCATAAGCGGTCTATCATAAAGGGTAAAGCGTGAGCGCCGACCCCAAGTGGGCTCTGATTGAGTATTGGGTTGTAGCTGGTCATGATCCACGGGTCGTGCCGCAGCAGGCAGTTGTGCGAGCCCAATTTTAGCAACTTCAAAAGGGTTGCGTCGCATTCCGGGCGTATTAAATAACAGCTGGCCAAGAGGTTGCGTGCCAAATTGCCTTAAGTGCCGCAATTTACCTACCAGTGATGTTACTGGTAGCACGCTGCGCGCATAAACCCATGGCTGTTCATGGCAGAGTAGCAGCACTTCTCGAATTAAGCAGAGCTCCTTAGGCTCGATACCGAGTAAGCGATATTCATCGAGTCGGGCGCTTTGCCAGCTCTGCGACAGCACATGCACTCGAAAATGATTATTGCTGGCACGCACTAGCCGAGCGCTGAGTGAGCCAGAATCTAGTAGCCACGAACGTTGCCGGTAGGGAAGATCAGCCTGCTGCAGCTGCTGATGATCTTTCCAGCGCGGTGATTCAGGCTGGAAACCAGAGTGATAATGAACGTACAATGCGCAACCCTTTTAGGCTAACATAAAACTCGAATGTTAAGATTTTTGCCGGACTATAAAAGACGTATCGGTGGCAATGCTCGCATGATACCTTATGCTAGCTATTGAGCAATTGGCACTGTGTCGGTCTTGTTATTTTGCAAATGTGTAAGCCGCTTAGGTAGCAGGCCTCGTAGTCAATTTTTGCCGGTAAGCTATCATAATCGCGCGGAAGGGGTTCAATAGTTATCGGGCGATACAATTAAGAATCGAACAGCACCTATTTAATAACTGTGTTACCAACTGTACTACCAACTGTACTACCAACTGAGGAAAAATCCATGACCAAAAATGAATTAGCAGCGATGGTTGCCGACAAAGCCGATATTTCAAAAGAAAAAGCTAATGAAGTCATTAATGCAATGACTGATGAAATCACTGCAGCATTGGCTCGTGATGAGCCGGTTAGTCTGATTGGTTTTGGCACATTTACTCAGCGTCAACGCAGTGCACGCAAGGGTAAAAACCCACAAACCGGTGCTGAAATCGATATACCTGCCAGCAAGTCTGTTGGCTTCAAAGCAGGTAAGGCGTTAAAAGCCAGCGTTAACTAGCGTCGCTGCTCCTTGGTTGTGAGCTAGCCTGGCCTTACGTGTTATCGAGCACTAGACAGTAACGGGCTTGCTCGCACCATACCTCAATCAATTGGCGAGCCCAATGCGATGACGTTAACAAATAAAATATTTTTTGCTATGGCCGCAGGCATTGCTGTGGGAACGCTGGGGAACTTTCTACAGCCAGCACTGCATGCCAGCCAATGGGGTAGCTTGTTAGAGGGTTACTTTTTTTTCGGTTTGCTTGAAATCGTCGGCAAAATTTTTATTGCTTCACTTAAAGTGCTGGTTGTGCCACTGGTTTTTGTTTCACTAGTTTGCGGTACAGCAAGTCTTGGCGGACACAATAGCCGTATGGGTTTCATGGCTGGAAAGACGATTGGTCTGTACTTGATGACCACGGCGATTGCTATTTCTATTGCACTGACCCTCGCGCTTATTATTGAGCCCGGTGCCGGTAATACTTATCAAAGTACCTCCGAATACCAGTCAGCTGAACCACCTGCGTTGAAGCAAGTTCTGGTTAATATTTTCCCTAGTAATCCCGTAAAAGCCATGGCCGAAGGCAATATGCTTCAAGTGATTGTTTTCGCCATTTTATTCGGCGTCGCTATATCCCGTGCTCGTCAATACGGCGAGCGTATAGCAGGAGCATTTTCTGCGCTCAACGAAATCATCATGGAGATGGTTAAAATATTGATGCAGCTGGCGCCTTACGGGGTTTTTTGCTTGTTGGCCAAAATATTTTATGCAACGGGCTTTAGTCTTATCGCTCAGTTATTGCTATATTTTTTAACGGTGATGCTGGCGCTGATCATCCATGCCACAATGATTTATACATCACTTCTGGCTTTTATTGCTAAGTTGAACCCGCTAGTTTTTTTAAAGCGCATTCGGCCTGTAATGATGTTTGGCTTTGCCACTGCATCAAGTAACGCCACCCTGCCAGTAACACTTGAGGTTGCAGAAGAAAAATTAGGAGTAAAAAACTCCGTAGCATCTTTTACCATTCCTCTTGGCGCCACCATTAATATGGACGGCACAGCTATCATGCAAGGCGTAGCCACTGTTTTTATCGCTCAGGCCTATCAAATTGATATTAGTTTAGCCGGCTATCTAACCGTTATATTAACAGCCACGTTAGCTTCCATTGGTGCGGCAGGTGTACCTGGGGTTGGCTTGATTACGCTAGCACTGGTTTTGCAGCAGGTAGGTCTGCCTGTTGAAGGGATTGCGCTTATTGTTGGTGTTGATCGCTTACTTGATATGATGAGAACAGCAGTTAATGTAACGGGTGATTCTGCCGTGTCCTGTCTTGTGGCAAAGAGCGAGGGAGCACTTGACGAAGAGCTATTTTATGACCGCAGACTCGAGCAAAAATAATTGCCATTGTTCCTTTAAATAAGCTAAAGAATCTGCCGTGAAAAATAATGCCGACGCAATTAAAAGCCAGTTCCGACGCAGCGCGAGTCGCTTTTATTTAATTAATCTAGCGGTTTTGATTTTTTTAGCGGCAATGCTTTATGTGGCTCGCCAAAATAATTATTACGCGCAGGCATTTATTCCGATTACCGCTCTCTTTTTAATCTGGCTGTTTAATGCTGGGAAATTGCTGCGCTGTCCCGCGTGCAATCGAGTTGTCCGCTCTAGAGAGGGCTTAATTCGTATGCCAACCAAGTGCACCCATTGCGACACTTCGCTGGTTTAGTAGCAGATTTTTTATCTGCAGTTACTTCTCCATACTTAGGCGAGTAGAGCTTCAATATCATGAACCATATCTTGTGGCTTTGTAGTTGATCCATAGCGCTTGATGCTCTCACCATTGGGGCCAACCAAAAACTTAGTGAAGTTCCATTTTATATTTTTGGATCCTAACAGCCCTTTAGCCTGCGTTTTTAAATCAGCAAACAAGGGGTGCGTACCAGGCCCATTCACTTCGATTTTTTCGCCAATGATGAAGCTGACGCCATAGTTAAGCTGACAGAATTCCGTTATTTCAGCCATGTTTCCAGGATCTTGATGACCGAACTGATTGCAGGGAAAGCCCAGAATAACAAGACCTTTATCCGCATATTTTTTATGTAGGTTTTCGAGCGCTTCAAACTGTGGTGTAAAGCCGCATTTGCTTGCGGTATTTACAATGAGCAAAGTATTGTTTTTATAATCGTTAAGATTTCGCTGTGTGCCATCGGCAAGTGTAATGCTATGGTCGTATAAAGTGGTCATGTCTATAAACTCAGTAGGGCGTGTTAAACAGCTAAGTGACTAGGTATTTTAATATCAATAGTCTTTATTGTACGTGATAGCGTATCTAAATCGGTAATCAATCATTAGCAAAGTTCAGCGGTTATTCGTATGGATCGTAATTTTGATCAGTTGGCCGAGCGTTTTGAGCGCCGTGTTTATGGCGGACTGAAGGGCGATGTGCGACTGTCTGTCTTATGGCGAGATTTATTACCGATTGTGCAGAGGCTAGAAAAGCAGGGTCAGCCTTTAAATATTCTGGATGTCGGTGGTGGCCTTGCACAAATATCGATTGCGCTGGCCGAGCGAGGACACCGTGTTCTTTATAATGATGTTTCTGGAGCTATGCTTGCGAAGGCTCGCTTAGCGGTTAGCGAGGCCGGCGTCAGCCAACATTTTGTTTGGCAGCAATGTGGCTATCTTGAGTTGCTGGCTTCTGATGAAAAGTACGATCTAGTATTATGCCATGCCTTATTGGAGTGGCTTGAGCAACCGCAGCAAGTTTTCAGTTTTGTGGCTCGCAAGCTCGAAGGGCATGGATTCTTATCGCTGTGCTTTTATAACCCAGCCGCTAAAATATACCGGAACTTGATTCGAGGTAACTTTGATTGGCTAGAAAATCAAGACAATTATCATTCCAATACAGGTAGCTTAACGCCGAATAATCCTTGCGAGCTGGCACAGGTGCGATCTTGGTTATATGACCAAGGTTTTAATATTTTAAGTGAATCGGGTATTCGTGTTTTTCATGATTATGTGGTTGAGAAGCGCGGGGGCCATGAATCACCAGAGGCGGTGTTGGCAATGGAGCTAGCCTACAGCGATAAAGAGCCTTTTAAATGGCTAGGTCGTTATCTGCATATTTTGTCATCAGCGACAGTTTGAGGCTCGCTGGCCAATGAGGCTTACCATACAGTGAGAGAAGGTAGCGTGTACCAATCGATTGCAGTGAGTATCTAATGAAGACACTTGAAGATGTTCGTGAGTATTCAGCCCATTTTGCTAGTGAGCGCAATTGGCAGAAGTTTCAAACGCCCAAAAATATTGCTATGGCTTTAAGCGTCGAGGTTGCTGAATTGTTAGAACATTTCCAATGGCTTACGGCGGAGCAGTCTCGAGCTCTTGATGCCGAAAGCTTGCAAAAAGTCGCCCATGAAATTGCCGATGTACAATTATATTTAGTGAGGATCGCTGATGAACTCAACATTGACATTCTTAAAGCAGTTGCCGACAAGGTGCGGCTCAACGAAAAAAAATACCCACTCGAAAAAATGCACGACAGTTGAAGAAAATAATACGGCTCACTAGGCAGTGGTCAGTGCCGCAGAGATTGCACGAAAACTTAATTCATTACGAACTATGCAAAGAGAAGTGAAAAAATGCATTTAGCCATTGTTGTCTCAATGATACTTATTATTAGCGTGCTCACCGTTTACGCCTGCTGGTTGCTCTACCGACTTTGGCGGCAGCGCCGTGTAACGCTGACTCCGAGTGTGCAAGAGTACGTGCCGCCTGCTTCTAATTCACATAGTCTTGGTCATCGGGAAAGTATTGAGGTGCTGGCACGTTGTGTTTTGCAAAAGCAGGTTAGTGCTACTGAGGCTGCTATTCGTATTACGGCGTTGTCACGAGCACTGCCTGAAAGCGAAACTGATGATGAGTTTTATGCGGCGTTTGCGCAGTTGGCGAGCGCTACTGCACATATTCCCATTTTGGAAGCTTGGCAGGCATTGGATAATGCCCAGCGTAAGGCTTTCGAAAAAGAGCGTCTAGATATTGAAAAAGCGCACCACACCAACATTGTTTCCGCCGCTACTGCATTGCTGACAGTGCAGTAAATCTATTAAGGGAAAACCAGTTTAACATGAACAAACCCAATACTTTATCGTTAATTTATGCACGATCGAAAAATCATTGCATTGGCGCTGATGGAAAAATCCCATGGCATTTGCCGGATGATTTTTCACACTTCAAGCATACCACTATGGGTAAGCCAATTATTATGGGCCGTAAAACGTATGACGACCATAAGACCGCGCTACCTGGAAGGCTTAACATTGTCGTGTCATCGCAAAAGAATTATCCTTTGGCTGATGGCATAGTGCAGGCTCATTCGTTAGATGAGGCGCTTACTATAGCTGGGGGTAATAACCCGTCGGTTTTTATTATTGGCGGAGTCAGTTTTTTTTCGGCAGCTTTACCGCATGCTAGTGTGGTGTATGAAACGGTTGTCGATGTAGATGTTGAAGGCGATGCGGTGTTACCAGTATTTGATTTCACTGATTGGCATAGCGATTTACTGCATGACCACCCGATTGACGAACGACATAAATTTGCGTTTAAAATTTATAAACGTAGCCGTAAACCAGTTTCATAGGCGGCATTTTCTTTGGTGACCAGCGAACTTTAAAAGTTGCTAAGTATTCTTGTTCAATTTTTTGAGGAGGGTCTTGAGTTCCTCTAGGTCAGATTCTATTTTCTCGGCGCTTTTGTTTGCTTTATAAGCCATGACAATTAACTTGACTGAAACTAAAAAAACACCAGCTTCTAATAATAAATCGTGCGTAAATCCGGTAGTAAATAGCGCTAGCGCGAAAAGGACAAAAGTAATTGCAATGACTGTTATGGAACCTACGTCGAAATATTTCAATTTTCTTCCTTTTAGCCTTCGTTAAAAAATGGGTCAGGTAGCGATGGGTTCCTCAGCTTTGCAGCTGCCCCAGCACCAACAACAGGTAGCCCCTTGGGGTCGAGTAGTCCAAGCTGAACAAGTACATTGGCTTGGTCCCACAGTATATGTTCATAGGCAACCTTGTCGTTCTCGATGCCTACGATAACTACAAAAACGGTTTCTACCCGCTTACCAGTTGGTTCAATACCTGGGAGGATATGATCCATCTTTATCGTATGGGTGAATGAGATAATGAGTTGATCGACTAGCCGCTCCTCACTATAGGTGCGTGAGATTGTTTCGAATGTAACGTCCGGTGGGTAAAATTGGCCTATCAGCCGCTTTGAATAAAATGTCCGAACCCCTTCGATACCTTGACCACCCACCATGGTAGGGATATTTAGCAGGTGTGGATTTGGCGTCATAGTCGCCACTGTCTCGTCGAGATCACCGGCTAACTCTGCGTTCATATGCGCATCGAATATCGCATCAAGCTTTTCTTTTAATGCTGCGTTAGACACCTTTCCTCCGAGTTATGTATTGCATTGCCCAATGAGATTTATTTGTGACCCCATATTTTGGCAACTGCATTGTTTGAGCCAAGCGCACCGACAATAACGGCAACCATGCCCACACAAAAAAATATAATGGCAGGAATCAGCGCGCCCATTGCACTATTGAAAAAAGCCGTTGCGGCAGAACCCAAAGACAAAAACAAAAATAAAGCACCTACAATAATTAAAATGATTCTGTGCGAGCGCTTGTAATGCTCGGCTTGCTCACCTGTTTCGAAGATACTGAGAACGGGACTGAATAACTGTAGTAATTGCTTTTTCATAGGGTAGAGTTACCATGATTGTAAAAATTATGCGAGTTTATTGGCAGAGCTTAACAAACTTTGCTTGAGTGAGTGTTTGTAAATCATCAGGGCTCAATTCTATCTCTAGCCCTCGTCGCCCAGCGCTAACATAGATGGAGCCGTAATTTTTAGCCGATGGGTCAATAAACGTTCGTAAAGCTTTTTTTTGACCTAGGGGGCTAACACCACCGAGTACATAACCTGTTGAGCGCTCCACATCGACCTTATTAGCCATAGATGCTTTTTTTACTTGGCAGGCCTTCGCAATGAGCTTCATGCTGAGCATTGATGAAATGGGTATGACACCAACGACTAATTCTTTGCTATCAAGACACACCACCAACGTTTTAAAGACCTGTTCTTCCGGCACAGCCATTTTTATAGCGGCTTCTAGCCCATAAGCCTCGCATGATTCGCTTTGGGCATATTCATGCACCGTGTATGAAATCTTATTGTGTTTAGCTACGTTAATGCTAGGGGTCATTCTTTGCCCGCAGAGATGGCTTTTGAATACAATGATTGCCACTACATTGAGTTAAATGGTTTGGCGTTTCAAGCCAGTGATTTGCTTTTGCGCTATTATCGGCTAGCTAGTAACAAAAAGGCACCCCGCAGGATGCCTTTTTGTTACTAGCTGAGGTGGAGTGAAAATTGTTGATTTCGAGGAGTCGCAGGCGATCGCATTTATAAAAATAAAGCCGTGGGCTTAAAGATGATAAAAGACGCCAACAAATGCTCCGTCAATCGTTAAATCGATCGCGACATCATCAATATCATCCAGCTCTAAATCTAAGCTTCTAAAACCAATCTCAACCCCTGCGCCTAAAGAACTTTCATAACCAATAGTTGCTTGAAAATCGACAAACATGTTGTCGCCATCACCCAAAGCATTGGCATATATGTCGGCATAGGCGCCCGATAAGGGCAGATCGAAACGTGCTTTGGTATAGAGAAGAGGCACTAGCGCATTAAAATCTTCAGAGGCTGAATCTCCTATTTCGCTGGTGATGTTGATGAAGCCATCAAACAAGCGCACGGTCACGCCTATGTCGAGTGATAGCCAATTATCTAAAACTTGGTAATACATGGTTACATCGGTATGACTTAAGTCGGCATCGGTCGTTATGGTATCGCTTACTTGGAAAGTCTCGCCGCCATAGTTAATTGTTTTACTTGGGTTACCGGTGGCCACCGTTTCTATGTCAGTGTTTTGTACTTTCACGTTTGGAAAAACTGGAACGCCATGTTCTAGGGCTATGTATATGACGTTGCCTTTTTCTTCGTCGAGACCAAGATCATTATTAAAATCGATTTCATCGCCGCCACCTGTGATATCTAAATCCTGGATAGTGCCATCGTAGCTTTGCTCCCAGGAGCTGATACCGCCATACAAGCCCAAGAGTGAGTCAGCCTGAGTCAGGCTCGCTAGTGGAAAGGTAGCCCATGCAATGGCCGCCATAAAAAATCGTTTGTTCATACTGACAAGCTCCGGTGTAATAAACGCTAAGCACAATTTTAGTGAAATCGCTGAAAGGCGCTATAAGGAGGCGTTCAAAGTGAGTGCTTTGTTCAAAAAAACAGCGGCAAATGTGAGCTGGCTAACAAAATAAGTGCTCAAGCAGACTTTCTTATGGCGTGACACTAGTTTCGGGCAAGGCGGGTGCAAGATGAATTTGTTTAAAAATCAGCTCAGCGCTGGTCGTTAACTGGGAAGTAAAGCAATGCAACGACGCAATGCGATTCATGTCCATTGAGCGCCCTAACGGCGCCTGTTCGACGTCGGCAAGAGGTATAACCAAAATATTTTGGCCTCGCGCAATTAAAAACTGCCGGCTGAAGCGATCATTTTGCCGATAATTGGTTTCATGCTGCATGTCGTGTATACGACAGTTTAATGGCAGGGTAGAGGTTGCCGGATTATAAAGTGTGATGACCAAGTCGCCGTAGCCTGTCCAATTACGCGGAAAAAATGTCCAATTTATATTTGCAAAGCGCTGGGTGTTAAAAAAAACATGCAGCTGGCCGCGCTCAAGGCGTGTTGTTATGTCTGCATCAAAACGCGATACTTCAAGTGGCGAGTTAAAATTGGCCAAGACTGGAAATTGTATTTTTGCCGTTAGCTCATCGGCCAGTGCCAGTAGCAATGGGCCACAGTTGATAACCGTGAAAAGATAAACTGCGCCAAGCAAGCCTTTGTCTGCGGCGCCAACATCGCGCTTGCTTTTGCTAGCCGGTGCCGAAGCCCCCGCCGCTCCTGCGATATGTGAGCGTCTTTTCAATCGGTAATAGATAACGGCTCCAAATAGCGCCCCTGCAATATCTAGCAGCCAATCTTGTATCGAGGCCTCCCGTGATAGACCTGTTTGCAAATATTCAATAATCGCTCCCAGTATGGCCGAAATGATTAGGCTGGTCGCTATTAAGCGCGCTAGCGACCAGCGGCTAATAGCGGCACTAAAAAGCTGGCACGCGACGATGGCGAAAACAAAAAAAAGCACGAGGTGGCCAAAGTTCCATAATTCATGCACGCTGCGCCGTTCGGGCAGAACGGGCTGATTGATGAATAATAAAAAGATCGCGCTAAGCAGCAATACGATTAACGCAGGTGGCTGAGTTGCGCGGGCTAGATTTTTTGAAGTTACCAACATAGGAGGGAAGTGTTTCGGAGCGCTTAAGCTAGCGTGATGAGCTCACATGCATTGTGGTTAGTTTTAGCTACTATAACATTATTATAGGCTAGGACTTTAGCGCTACATCGCGCTGCTTATTTTGTGCGCTTGAACTATCAAAGGGTATGGCCAGTGGTAATAGTAAGCTCGGTGTTGACTAGTCGAAAATTCTCACGGCTAGGACATCACACTTAGCTCCATGTAAAATTGCTGTAGCCGTTGAGCCTAATAAGAGCTGCAGACCGTGCTTCCCATGGCTACCCACAATAATAAGGCCAATGTCGTTCTCTTCGCTGAACATATGAATGCTTGTTGCTGCTTTGCCAATTAAAATATGCCGGTTGGCTTGAGGAATCGCATTTTTTGTTGCGATCTCATCGAGTTCACTTTTTGCGAATTCAACTGTTTTTTCCTGAAAGTCGATCGCTGTGCCGCCCATATAATTTTCCGGGTAGTAAATGGGCTCGACTACATGCACAACATGAAGCCATTCAGGGTCATCGGCGAGCTTCAGCGCTTTCTTAATGACTTCCTGATAGTCGTCGCAGACATCCACAGCGATTAAAATCTTTTTGTAAGCTGACATACCAAAATCTCACTCGATAGGATTATTTTCTAGAATCATGGCTACAGCGATATCGGGTGCAGTCTTGCCACGACGTGTCCTAGTATAGAAAGTACTATGAAATGCCGGCTGCAGCAATATAAAAGCGCTGTGTACCTTTTTAGTGGGTTCGAGCCCTTTTTGTGATGCCACAACCAACGAACGCATCACGAATATATCTTATGCACAATGAAAAGATCGTTGATCTATATCAATAAAACATCGCTGCTCTTTGGCCCAAATAGAGGTAATATTAACTCGGTTAGTCAGGGCTTAAAAATATAGCTATGCTTTTTTAATACTCTGCCGTCTGTATTGGGTCACTATCTATGAAGAGGAAAAATTTCGATGCCTGAAAATAAGAATCAATTTAGCGGTAGTTTGCGTGCGGCCGATTCATTACCTAAACCCAGTCAGTTGTTGGTTATTGCCGAGCCAGGCGAAAACCAAGCGCTTCTTTTTGATCGTATGCGTGCTCTAGTTGACCAGTTTTCTTGTAGTGTTGAGCTCGTTGCATTTCGAGGCGGTGCGGATACTCGCTCTAGTGACACGGAGCCTGACGAGTCAATCAGTGATGATGAGCTGTGTGCTCAATTACAAGCCGCTGCACAGGCCCATGTTTTGAAGAGTAAAGATTTTACCTGTCAGGTGGTGCGTGCGAAAGATTTATCAGCTTGGATTATTGATCGTTGCAATCAGAGTAAAGTGGATCTTGTATTAAAAGTAGGCCACCGCACCGAAAATATATTTTATCAGCCAACTGATTGGCAATTAATTCGAGGGTTGCCCTGTGCACTACTACTAGCTTCACAAAACAAGTGGAGGGGTAAGCCTGTAGTTTTGGCCACTGTCGATGTTTCAAGCGATAGTCAGGCTCAACAAACTATTAATTCTGATGTATTGGCATGGACCTATCTATTGACCCATGACGAAAAATTGGAACCGCAGGTCGTATCTTGCATTGAAGTTAATCGTGCATTAGTCGATTTGGATGTGGTTGCACCTAGTGAAGTTGAGCGTGAAAAGGAGCCTCTTGCTAAGCAAGCTATGCAAGAATTTCTGAATCAAGTTGGCTTTGGTGAAGCGAAACTATGGTCGCCAGTAGGAGAGCCTGCTAAAAAAATACCCAGCGTGGCAAATCAGCAGAAAGCCGACTTAGTGGTGATGGGCAGCGTAGGCCGCAAGGGTGTTAAGGGCGTTTTACTAGGCAATACCGCTGAAAAAGTGCTGCATAATATCCGTACCGACGTGCTCATTATCAAGCCTACTCCGTCTTAGTATGCAGGGCTTCAACAGTATGAGTCTCTATGGTTGAGCTTCCAAGGCAGCCAGCCAGCGGCTTTGTCTTATCCAATCCGTTAAGGCCGGATATTATCGCGCCTAAGCAGTCATTTACCGATAAGTAAGAGCACGAGCGGTGGTCTTGCGCAGCCTAAAAACTTCTTTAAGTTTTCCAGCGTATTGTTAATGGCGAGCCTCTTGTTGATCCGCCTCAATCACCAGTAAAAGTTAATACCCTAACTTTCGGTCATTGGATGACATCAGTTAACATAGGCTACTTAGCCGATATAACATAAAACGAGTTTGCATGAGCCTACAGAAAGCCCTTGGGCGGTGGATAGTCGCTACAATTGTCTTCTTACTGCCCAACTTCATTTTGGCAGAATCCACTGACGCCCCTAAATCTAATGCGCAAACACTGTTCGTCGACCTGCAGCCATTAGTTTTCCAGGTGCGTGTAATAGACATTGGCTCAGGCGATAAATACAGTTTGGGGTCGGGATTTCAAATTAGTCCGCAGGGACATGTGGCAACCAACTTTCATGTTATTTCAGCTTTCGCCCACGATCCTGACAAGTATCGTCTTGAATTAGTGAAGAGTACGGGAGCGATTGAGTCCGCCGTTTTGCGCAGTATTGATGTTGTGCATGACCTCGCAATTTTACAAGCCGACGGGCTAACGCAGCAGTTCCTATCTTTGGCAGGTAAGCCGCTTGAAAAGGGCCGGCGAATTTATTCTGTTGGCAATCCTTTTGACCTGGGTATGACGATTATCGAAGGAACTTACAACGGTCTTGTGAAGCGCTCTCGCTATCAAAAAATTCTTTTTTCTGGATCATTAAATTCGGGCATGAGCGGCGGGCCTACGGTCAGCGCGATGGGTGAGGTTGTTGGTATCAACGTATCCAAGGCCGGAGAGCAAATCAGTTTTTTAGTGCCTGCCTCTCACTTGCAAGTATTAATGGGTTTGTTGCCGCCCACTGAAAAAGAAATTAATTTTCAGCACGAGATTCGCACGGCATTGTATAAAGACCAAGACGAATTTTTTACCGCCTTACTTGCCAAGCCTTTTGCAATTAAGGCACTTGGGGAGCTTTCTATACCCGGCGATATTGATGAGTCTTTGCGCTGCTGGGGCCACAGTGACGATACTGAAGATGCGCTTTATGATGCTACGCATCAGCATTGTCGATCTGATGATGATATTTATATATCTGATAATCTTGTCGTCGGTGATTTTACTTATGATGCAGAATGGATAAGCAGCACAGGATTGAATCCATTGCAGTTCTATACGTTTTTACAGGCGCGTTTTACACATAGTGAGCTCAGTGGTGTAGCGCTAGAAAAAGACATTACGCAATATAAGTGCAACACAGACTTCGTTGCTATAGGAAGCCATACATGGAAAGCATCGGTATGTTTTCGCGCTTATAAAGAGTTCTCCGAGTTATATGACGCACTCTTTTTAATGGCATTAGTTGAATCGAATGACAAGGGCGCCATTTTAAAGTCTGGAGTTAGCGCCATTTCTAAAGAGAACGCATTGGCACTCTTCAAAGCCATTATGGAGAGTGTGCAATGGAATCATTAATTGTTTGCATGGGAGAGAGGCGTGGTCACGTGGCCGAGCTTGTGCGGGGGTCTGACAAGCCCGTAACAGTCGGACGCAGCCTAGACAATACAGTCGTATTAACAGATCCTTACGTGAGCCAGCATCAATTAGTATTTTTTAAGCAAGACGCTCACTGGCATGTTCAAGTTGTCGATGATGTAAATCCTGTCTTATTAAACGATGCTATGCTCAAGCAACGCACTTTCGCAGTTACTTCGGGCGATCGTATTACTATTGGCCGTACGCACCTTGATATTTATTCTGAGGGGTATCAGGTTGAGCCAACCCGAAAGCTATTACTTTCAAGCTGGTTATACGGCGGCAGGACAGCGCTCTGCGTGGCATTTCTTACCGTGCTTGTTATTGCTTTATCAGACGCGCTGTTTGATTATTTTTTATATGCTCAAACGAACGAATGGAAATCACAGCTCAACACGGTATTTTCTACGGCAGCAAGTATTTTGGTTTGGGCAAGTGTTTGGTCGCTGATTGGTCGTTTAGCGCGTGAGCAAGCGCACTATGCTTTGCAGCTTTTAGTGACGTCATTGGTCTGCGGTTTAATGATACTAACGATTCCTCTGATCGATGTGGTTAACTATGTTATGTCGAGCAATCTGGCAGGTGCCATTACTGCGTGTACTCTTACTCTACTTTTACTTGCTTTGTTGCTACGCTGGAATATTTATTTCTCTACACACCCACCAAAACCTGCCTTGACCGCACTTTTAATCAGTTCGGCCTGCGTCCTAACTTACTACGGTCTGGCAGTACTAAAAGAGCCAAATTTTATTTTGTCGCCTCAATATTCGGCAGCTCTGAAGCCACCTTTTGTGTGGCTTCAGAGCGGGCAAAGTATTGGAGATTTTTTACTTGATGCCAGTGCATTAACAGCCGCATTTGATGTGGGCGTTGATTCAGCATCGATTCTTGATGCCAACCATACTTCAATAGCTGAGTAATTAAAGAAATGCCCGAGTCGCCGGTACTGCATTATCCGTTTAAAAAAAATTGGCACCCAGAACCTGGAGAGCCTTTTGAAGTTGTGTCGGGTGTTTATTGGCTGCGCATGCCACTTCCGATCAAGCTTGATCATATCAATCTTTGGCTTTTAAAAGACGGCTCAGGCTGGACGATTGTTGACACAGGTTATTATGATGAAACCTGCAAAGCGATTTGGGAGGGGGTTTTTACACACTTTGTTTTACCAGAAAAAGTAACGCGTATTATTGTTACCCACTTTCATCCCGATCATATGGGCCTGGCCAGCTGGTTGGCTGAAAAGTGTGATTGCAGAGTGGTAATCAGCAAACCAGAGTATGATTTATACTATTTAATTAGAACGCGCGACAAAGCTGCTTTTCGCCAGCGAGCTGCAGCATTTATGGTGGAGTCGGGAGCGGATGAAGAACTTCAAAGGTTATACGCGAATGCATTGAGTGATACATCTCAAGCCAAAACTTTGCCACGATCCGTATGCGAGTTTGTCGATGAGCCCGATGCTTTATTGATCGATGGTCGACACTGGCAGTTTATAAGCGGCAACGGTCATTCGCCGCTTCACCTATGCCTATATTGTAAAGAGCTTAAGGTAATGATTGCGGGTGATCAGGCGCTCCCTCGTATTACATCCATTGTTAGTGTTTCCGTTGAAAATGCGGACCAAAATCCCTTGCTTGACTGGCTAGATTCGTGTCGTAAGTTACAGGCGGTCATTCCTGATTCAACCTTAGTGCTGCCTTCACATCAGGAGCCCTTTACCGGCATACATTTGCGCATGCAGCAATTGATAGAAAGCCATGAAAAGCAACTTCGGAAGTTATTGAAATCTTTGCCACAGAAAAACACTGCAACCGAAATTAGTTTTGCGCTGTTTGCACGCAAGTTGGACTCATTTGGTCGTTTGATGGCGATCGGCGAAACTCTGGCACATATTAACTACCTCATCGAGCAGCGCTCAGTCGATAAAAAAATAAACTCGGAAGGTGTTGCGCGATATCACCTCAATTAGGGATGGGTTTAGCGTAAGTTAAAATACTGTAATTCTGCTCGTTATGTTGACCGGTATACTCCCGCTTTTTATATAAGGAAAAGTTATGGATCCGCTTCTCGATTTTACCGACAAAAATATTCTAATAACCGGAGCCGGTAGCGGTTTTGGTGCGGCATTATCTTGTGCCTTAGCTGCGCGTGGCGCTAGGCTCATATTGGCGGATATCAATGTTGCGGGTTTGGATGAAACTGTTGCTAAGATTAAACCCTCTGGCACCGAGGTCGCCATGTTGGTTGGTAACGTGGCAGACGAGTTGCATGCTAAAGCGTTGGTTGAGCTTGCCCAAAGCGAATTTGGCCGCTTAGATTTTGCAGTCAACAATGCCGGCGTGGCGCCGAATATGGCCCCCATAGACCAGACTCTATCTGAAGTGTTAGACCTTCAACTCAACGTAAACGTTAAAGGCGTGGCGTTTGGGATGAAGTATCAGTTACCAGCGATTACAAAAGCCGGCGGTGGCGCTATATTGAACGTCAGTTCAATGGCGGGTATTGGTGGTGCGCCCATGGCGTCGAGCTATGCCGCGGCTAAACACGCAGTGATTGGCCTGACTAAAACGGGCGCCTGTGAATTTGGTGGCAGGAATGTTCGCGTTAATGCCATATGCCCATTTTTCTCTCAAACGCCTATGGTGCTTGAGTCGGATGTTATTAAAAGCGGCACTCTAGAAGAGGCTAATAGTAAGCTGGCTCAGGGGTGCCCAATGAAGCGGATTGCTGAGCTTGATGAAATTGTTAATGTGATGGTGATGATGTTATCGCCACAGAATACCTATATGAATGGTGTTGCCATTGCAGTCGACGGTGGCATGTCGGCTATGTAGTCATTTTTAGCGTCAAGCGCAGGCTTAAACAAAGTGGCGGGGTCGCTACGTTACTCTTAATTAAGCTATCACTGGTTAATATTCTCTAGCTCTAGAGCAATAAGTTTGTCGGCAATGTTAGTAATATCTTGGTGTGACTTAGCTGTAGTGTTCAACACTAAATAGCGACCATTTACCATGAGTGTTGGTGTGCTAGTGGCTCCCGAACGCTTCATAGTTAATTTGGCATTTTTTAGTTGCTCATTTAAATCATCATCGTTAAGTTGCTCTTGAAAGGCCTCAGCGGAGAGCCCATGCTTGACAAACAGTTGTTCAAGTTCCGTTTGATGTTTTTGCATGCTCGGCTCGGAGCGCAAAGCTGTAATCGTTTTAAATAAACTCGCGTGGACCGCTTCTTTTTCCTGCATGGACTGCGCAATAAAAAATGCTTTAGCGTGCAGATCCATCAACTTTGCCCATACGGCGGGCACTTGCTCGAGTGACACCTCTGCCGGCAGATTTTTTTGCCATCGGTGCAAGGTAGGTTCAAAAGACTCGCAGTGTGGGCAGCCATACCAAAAAAACTCTTTAACAGTGACAATACCTTTCTCCTCCGGCCACGGATCATCGAGGATAGCGTAGTGCGTGCCTTCGACTAGGCCAGTGGTGAGGTTAATTGATTTTGCTAGTTCTGCTTTCCCAGATTTTCCTTGCCCGCAACCAGCGAGCATTACGAGTAGTATCAGGCTGAAAATAAAATGGGTGGACTGGCTTTGGCCGTAACTAGTATAAGTATCAGATTGGGTCATTATAATTTAGAGTCCAGACAATCAACGATTTGGTCAGTGGTTTGGTCAGTGTACCGTAACTAATAGTGAGTAGAAAAGCGCTTCTTGCCCGATAAGCCGCCAATTATGGTCGGCTATTATCGTTAACAATATGTCGAATATTAGCGAAATTCATCGTCATTTTATTTCGCGGTAGAACACAAAGCTATTTTGCGAGAGCATAGTCCATGCATGCCAATGCGCGTCTTTGTGTCAGCGGATTCGTTGTAGATAGTTAACTGAGTAAAGTTAGCGCTAATTTCTTGAATTAGGGCGTCAAAATCATCCATTACCACCTATTAACACTATACTAATTAGATCGGGTTTGATGTGGCGTTGGCAGTCTCTGATGGCTATTTTTTCGGGTACTTTTATTTATGGCATTTGTATTTAAGATCATTCGATCATACTTTATGACGAAGGCAAGTTATGGTCTTTTTGAGCAACATATCGCTGCATTGGCTTAGTCGCCTCCATTTGTGTTTCGTAGTTAGCTAAGTGAGATAGCGACAATGTGTGGTTTTGCAGGAATTTTCGATCGTGCTGTTCATGGTGGTGTTTCGCCCCCTGCGGAATTACTCCGTGATATGGGGCAGAATATCCGCCATCGAGGCCCGGATGATGAGGGCATTTATTCGGCGCAAGGTTTTGGGTGCGTCCACCGTCGCCTGAGTATTATTGATTTGGCGACAGGGCAGCAGCCCATGTTAAGCCAAGACGCTAACTTGGTACTGGTCTTCAACGGCGAGATTTTTAATTTTGTTGAGCTGCGTGAGCAGCTTGTTACCCAAGGACACCAGTTCACTACGAACTCAGACACCGAAGTTATCCTACACCTCTATCAACGTCACGGTCTCGATTTTGTCAGCCACCTCAATGGACAATTTGCTATCGCTTTGTGGGATAAGCGTATAGAGCAGTTGCTTTTAATTCGTGATCGCGTTGGAATTTGTCCGCTCTTTTATACAGTCGATCAGGGCAAGCTCGTTTTTGGTAGCGAAGTTAAAGCGCTTAAGCCGGCGCTATCGAACGGGCTATCACTTTCTGCAGAAGCTCTCGATCAGATTTTTACTTTTTGGGCGCCTGTTTCACCCAATACCATTTTTAAAAATGTTTTTGAGGTGCCTCCAGGGCATATGATGGTTGTCGATCGCAGTACAATCAAAAGCATTCAGTATTGGGAGTGGAGCTATGATGAAGATTATAGCCAAGCAAGCGAAGAGCAATCGATCGGTGAATTGCATGACTTGCTGATAGACGCAACCAAAATAAGGCTGCGTTCGGATGTGCCGGTTGGCGCCTACCTGTCGGGCGGTCTAGATTCTTCATCGATCGCTGCATTGATTAACCAATATGGCGATGTGCCGTTACGAACGTTTTCACTGAATTTTGATCAAGGCAATTTTGACGAGGCAAGCTTTCAGCAAACGTTAGTTAAAAAGCTATGCACAGAGCACTCAAATATAATGGTTGGAGCCGATGATATAGCCCGGGCGTTCAAAAACACCATTTATCACACTGAGTCCCCCATTTTAAGAACTGCGCCTGTCCCCATGGGGCTTTTATCGGGTTTAGTTAAAGATAATAACTTTAAGGTAGTACTGACAGGTGAGGGCGCTGACGAGGTTTTTGGAGGTTATGACATATTTAAAGAGGCAAAAGTTCGGCGTTTTTGGTCGCGTAATCCGAATTCCCAGTGGCGACCCTTATTGCTCAAAAGACTCTATCCATATTTAAATTTACCAAGTGGGAATCATAATGTATATCTTAAATCCTTCTTCGGGCAGGCGCTCGATAGTCCTGACTCGGTATGTTTTTCTCATATTCCAAGATGGACAACCACGGCCAAAGCTAAAACTTTTTTTTCAGATGATTTGAATTCTCATTTGCGCAACAAGGCCATGGACGTTTTGATGGAATCATTGCCGAGCAAAATCTCTAGCTATAATGCGTTTAATCGTGCCCAGTACATAGAAAGTAAAACGCTTATGTCCGGCTATTTGCTTAATAGCCAGGGTGATCGTATGTTGATGAAGAATTCGGTGGAAGGCCGCTTCCCGTTTCTAGATCACAGACTTATAGAGTTTGCTAGCAAGCTACACCCAAAAACAAAAATGAAAGGGATGAACGAAAAATACGTACTAAAAAAAGCAATGAGCAGGTATGTGCCTGATGAGATTATTCAGCGCTCGAAGCAGCCATACAGAGCCCCAGACGTAAACACCGGATTGAATACTTTGGCTGGCGAAGAGTTTCAATATTATTTGTCTGATTCAATGCTGGGGCAGTCAGGGTTCTTTTCACCAGGAAAAGTGGCAATGTTGCAAAAGAAAGCTGAAAAAGGCAAGCCGTTATCGACCTCGGAATCGCAGGCGTTAACTGGAATATTGAGCACTCAGATCGTATACGAAAGTTTTGTTAAAAATTGATATGTTAAAAGGTTTTAGATAATGGACGAAAAAAAAATAGCGTTGCGTAAATTTGTTTTAGAAAACTATCTGTTTACCGAGGATGAAGGTGCATTGAAAGATGATGATTCATTTTTAGATAATGGAATCCTCGATTCAATGGGAGTTCTAGAGCTGATTTCATTTTTAGAGGAGGAGCTATCAACTTCGGTTGAGGGTGATGAGGTGACGCCCGACAATCTTGATTCAATTAATAAGGTACTGGCTTTTATTGAAACTAGATCCCATTAATTGTTTCATGCTAATGAATTAGAACGCTATAGGCGCAAAAATTTTATTTTAGGAGGTCTAAATGAAGAGTGGGCGATTGTTACAAGATGATTTAACTCTTGCCTATAGAGCGCATCCGGAAAAAATAGTAGCAATAGTAGAGGGTAAAGAGTTCAGCTATGCAGACTTATTCAAAGAAAGTCAAAATATAGCCAAGCACCTTTTTGATCGAGGCTTCCAAAGAGGCGATCGGGGTGCAATCTTTATTGAAAATTCTTGGAATGTGCTGACATCGATATATGGCGTTCTTTATGCCGGCGGCGTGTTCTTAATTATCAATCATTTAACTAAGCAGGATAAGCTAGCTTATATTTTGCAAGATAGCGAGGCCTCTTTTTTATTGTCAGATACAATGGTGTCCAGGCACTTTATTCCGGCTGTAGAGCAAAATTCCTGTTTAAGAGAGATCATTTATGCTGGCGATCTTATCGAGCCGTTTGGATCAATACCGCTCACTCGTTTCGACGACCTTCATTTTGGCGCAAGTTCTGAAGATGCATCATTGTTTAGTGATTCAATCAATCTTGATTTAGCGGCCCTGATTTATACGTCCGGCAGCACGGGAGATCCTAAGGGTGTGATGATGACGCACCAAAGTATGGTGTTCACCAGCGATAGTTTGGTTGAATATCTACGCCTGGATGCCGAATCTCGCATCATGTGCTTTTTACCTTTCGCTTTTGATTATAGTTTATATCAAATTTTGATGACTGTTCGACTTGGGGCCAGCATTGTTATTGGTAAGTCGTTTGCTTTTCCAAGCCAAATTTTTGAGCAGCTACGCAAATCTGGCGCAACCGTTTTTCCTGGGGTGCCAACGGTTTATTCAACTTTAATTAACATGTATGAAAAAACGCCATTTACCTTGCCGACGGTGACTCGATTATCGAACACAGCGGCCGCACTTCCAGCTAAATACATAGCTATGCTCAAGAAAATATTTCCCAATGCGCTGATCTTTACCATGTATGGCTTAACTGAATGTAAGCGAGTGTGTTATTTAGAGCCCGAGTTGATTGATACGCACGCAACATCGGTCGGCAAGGCTATTCCTGGCACAGAAGTTATGGTGCTGGATCAAGACATGAATCCTGTTGCCGCAAATCAAGAGGGCACTTTGTACGTTCGCGGCGCCCATGTGATGAGAGGCTATTGGAAAAAGCCTGAGCAAACAAAACAAATGTTGGTTGCTAATATATTTCCGGGTGAATTCATACTTTGTGCTCAAGATCGATTTGTGATGGATGGCGATGGTTTTTTGTATTTCAAGGGCCGTTCAGACGATATTATTAAAGCGCGGGGAGAGAAGGTGAGTCCAGTTGAGGTGGAGAATGCGCTCTACAGTATATCGGGTGTGCGGGAGGCAGCAGTGATTGGGGTGCCTGATCCATTTGAGGGTGAATATGTTAAGGCTTTCGTCTCTTTGGAGCCTGGCTCTGATTTAAGTTCACGCCAGCTGCGTCAGCGCTGTATTGCCGTACTAGAAAATTTTATGGTTCCAAAAGAGGTAGTGATTATGGATGAGTTACCTAAAACAGATTCTAATAAAGTGACTAAAAGAGACCTGTCTTAGATGCGTGAAGCCGATCGTAGTTTGTTTCAGAAACTCCAAGCAGAGCTTGAGACCCGATTACCGCTCTTGCCGGACAAGCCCGAAGAAACTTCCAGTAACTGTATGAGAGCCCTTTGGTTGTATGCCGCTGGCCGTCCTGTGTCGGCGACTGCAGCAAGTGAATTACCGCTAGAAGATCTCTCCCAAGCGCAGCAAAATGCTTTAGTTAGTGCGGTCGAGCAAAGAATTTCTGGAGTCCCGTTGGCACATATTACGGGGCGCCAGACATTTATGGGTATTGAATTGCTCGCAAGCAGCTCGGCTCTGATCCCTCGCCAAGAAACTGAAATTCTTGCGTCTTTGGCATTGAAATCGATCGATCAGGTTGCGAGTGATGTACCAAGGCCTTGTGTTATTGATGTATGCACAGGCTCCGGAAATCTGGCACTAGCGGTTTTGACTCGCCGGCCTAATATAGATATCTGGGGAGCGGACTTGTCTCGAGAGGCCGTTTCATTGGCAAAAAAAAATGCGCTGCACTTAGGTTTGCAGAGCGATATTAGTTTTTTAAGTGGCGATCTGTTGGCGCCTTTTGATCGCGGGGAGTTCCATGGCTCGGTAGATATAATTATCTGTAATCCACCTTATATCCTTAGCTCAAATGTTCAAAAGATGGCGCCAGAAATCGCCCAATATGAGCCTGATCTGGCTTTCAACGGAGGCCCTTTTGGCATAAAAATTCTCGATAGAATTATTAAAGAGTCGGCTCAATATCTCAAACACGGAGCCTGGCTTTGTCTTGAACTAGGTGCTGGGCAGGGGCCATTTGTCGAAAAAAGAATTATAAAAAGTGGCTTCTATGAAAATATTGATTTAGCTTGCGATGCAGCTGGCGCTATTAGGGCTTTAAGGGCACAACGGGTTTTGGAGTAATAAGTCATCGTATTGGGAAAAAAATAAATGAGGACGTTATGAAAGAAAAAGCTCTGGCTGTTTTAGATGTTGATTATTCTGCAGTTGTGACTAGTACGAGTAATAAAATTCGCGAATTGTTACGTTCTACTTTGCGTCGACGCGGTTTACTGGTCGCAATTTCAGGCGGTATTGATAGTTCAGTATCGGCGGCATTGGCAGTGAACGCTATTGGTAAGAATAAGGTATTTGGTTTGCTGCTTCCGGAGACCGATTCGGCTAGCTCAAGTCTAAGTAACGGCGAGTTATTGGCGCAACATTTGGGCATTGAATATTTGAATATGGATATTGCCCCAACCCTTGATGCGATTGGTTGTTATCAGTGGCGCGATGATGCAATCCGAACCCTGTTCCCAGATTACACTTCCGCCTGGAAAAGTAAGATAGCCATTCGCGGCGGGACTGCCGGCCAAATTAATAGCTTTACCCTTATCGTAGAGGATCCAGCGGGCAGCCGCTATGAAAAGGCCATGCCTCTGCATGCCTATCGCACTATTGTGGCGGCAACTAGCTATAAACAGCGGATTCGTAAAACGGTTGAATATTTCCATGCTGATCGCCTCAACTATGCTGTGGTTGGCACGCCTAACCGATTGGAATATGACCAAGGTTTTTTTGTGAAAAATGGTGATGGTTCTGCGGATTTGAAGCCTATTGCTCATCTATACAAAAGCCAGGTTTATGGTCTTGCTAGACACTTCGAACTGCCGGATATTATTTGTAACGCGATTCCGAGCACCGATACTTACAGCTTAGAGCAAGGACAGGACGAGTTTTATTTTGCTCTACCTTACCAGCAAATGGATTTGGCTTTATGGTGTTACAACAACAGCAAAAGCCCGAGTGTTCTCGCTAGTTATCTCGATATAGACCTTATAAAGGCTGAGTTTATTTATAGGGATATTGAAAATAAACGAAGAGCGACTCGCTATCTGCATCTACGCCCACAGCTAATGGAGAGTGTTGATTTTGGCTGATAAAGGGAGCTTATGACTGAGTCTGAGCTAGAGATCGGAGCGTGCATCAGCTAATTCTTTAATGCCGATTAGTTTAGGTTAAATTCCTTCGGCATCAGAGTCGCTTGTACTCTGATACCATAAGTCCGGCAAGTAGATGGGATCGTCCGGCTTGGCATCCTTATAATAGACAAATAGTTCTGAGTCTGTTTCTCGCACTATGAAGCCTGTATGTTTTGCAGCTTCAATAGAGGCATTATCATTTAACGTTATGAGTATTTGCTCGGCACCGAGGCGCTGAGAACACTTAGCAGCATGCAAGTAAAGCGCACTTAAATTTTTAGAGATGGACTCCGGAGAAAAAATATCCGAGTCGACGATCCGCCCAATTTTAATCGTGTCTATGGTGCTTAAGTGGTAAATTACGTAGCCTATTAATTGGTTTTTCTTGAATGCGCCTACAATCCTAACATTGGCTCGAGGATTTTTTTTATAGCGCCAGCTTAAATATTCGGCTGATCGATGCACTTTAATCTCACCTAGAAGTCCTGTTGCCTCGGGTAAAAAACGGGTTAGTTCGTCAATAGATTCAATGTCACAAACTGTCACATCTGCGGTTGGTGCGATTTGACGCCACTTGAAGTGATGGTGACATGTCAGCAGCGGATTGATTATTAGCGCAATAACCTTTGCTATTGGTGCGATAGCTTTTTTCTTTAGATAGCCATTTGAGCGCAGCATCAGCTTATAATATTGCCGCGCAGGCATGCTGTGAAAGAGCTTCCGCAGCATGCTTTTTGAATTATCGTTACCGCCGCATACCAAAATGCAGGTATGACGCTCTTGCAGCACTAGCGCCATCCACGCTCCCAACCCGCGGTTGTCAAACTCCGGATCGACCATGACATCCATACCTCGGATTGCCGGTTCACGTTTACCGCAGTTTATTATTTCGACAGGTTCAATGCCCATCGCAGCAATAATGGCACCCTTATATTCAAGGATCCAAAGCGTGGAGGGTAAGTCGCTGCTGCGAAAATAGCGCCACTTAAGATATTCTTTATCGTCATTGTGAATACCAGAACCAAATACCTGACGACGCATATTACTTATAGCCGTGATATCTGTCGCTGAGGCTGCGCGAAAACTCTGTATCAATTCTTCGTGGCTTAGCTTAAACGATTTAGCCAGTACTTTAGATAGGCGTTGAAATTGGCTAGACATAAAGTCCGAAACTCATGATTGATACTCAATAGTTCTGTGATCTAACGGTTATTCTCTGTTTTTTGTTGGGCTTTGTTTTAATTGGCGCTTAGATTAAAGGCTTGCAAGCCGCCAATGCCTATATTTGATCTACACGCGACCCCTCACCCTGAAATTCTTTCGCCGTGATCAACCACAATAACTTGGCCATTAATTGCGCTGGACGCATCAGCGCAAAGAAATAGGGCTGCTGCGGACACCTCCTCTAAGGAGGTCAGTCGACCGCCTGGAATTTTATCGAGTACTATTTGTAGGCGTTCGTCTTTGTCTGGAAAGGCATTCCAAGCATCGGTGAGTACACTTCCAGGCGAGAGGACGTTAATTCGCACATTGGAGTCACTCAGTTCGATAGCAAGGTGTCGGCAGAGCGATTCGAGTGCGCCTTTTGACGCGCCTACTAAAGAGTAATTGGGTATACCTTTACCGGCGCCCTCAGAAGAGAGGGCGATTACGCTAGCCCCTTGCGCCAGCTTACTTTTACTTCGCGCCATCAGATCAAAAAAAGCGCGTACATTGAGATTCATTGTCCAGTCCCAGTGCTTTAACTGTAATTGATCAAAAGGGGCATGAATACCCGTAGCAGCACAATGAATAATGCCGTCTAATTCTTTTCCATCAAGGATTTTATCCATCGCAGCAAACAATTTGTCCATCCCTTTTTCTCGGGACAAATCTGCCCGAATAATACTGACCCGCTGATCACTTAACTCTGCTTGAGCTGCGGCCGCACTTTTCTGATCACGTGCATAGTTTGCAATAACTGTGGCGCCGTTGTTGGCCAATGCTCTTGTGATGGCCAGTCCTATGCCACGTGTACCGCCGGTTACTAGGATCGTTTTATCGGAAACAGAAAATAGTTGATTCATGAACAATCCCTAGCCTTTTTTTGATTCCAATAGGTCGCTAAAACGGGGTCTAGTTCTGGTAGCCCTAGTTTCCTGTTGGCCTCGAAAGAAAATAATAGTTCAGTGCTGGCAACTAACGTTCCAGCGCGTTCGGTGCTAGCTTTTATGCGCGCAAGCCTGGGTTGTGATGAGATAATTTCGGCGTTTATGTCCAATAGCTCGCCGGGTCGAACCCATTCGCGAAAAGCAGCATTTTTTATTTGTATTAGCATTGCCGAGCGGTTTTCGTCTGTTCGGCTAGCAAGGCATAAGCCCGCGGCTTGCCCCATCATTTCGGTGAGCAAAACGCCAGGTACGACAGGAAATTCAGGGAAATGGTCTTCGAATAGTTCAAGATCTTCTGGCCATGTTCTCTGGCACCGGATAGTGAGTCCAGGTTCGAGGGCTATGATAGTGTCAACAAATCGGTATCTCATAATTGAGCCTAAAAAAGGTCGGGACGAGCCTCATTTATTGAATGAAGACGCTTGCTTTAACCGACTTCATCCAAAAGCACGCCTGCATCTTTAAGTAGCTTTAATATATCAGCAACCGTAGAAAATGAACCGATGGTCTCTTCTTCAAGGAGGAGACTAAAGCGCTCGTCTAGCTCGGCCATCAACAATAAAACCCCCATGGAGTCCCATCCTTCAAGGTCGTCGAGGCTAGCCGCCGGCTGTACTTCATCCTCGGGCGTGTTGATTGCTTCTGCGATCATGGAAAGTGCTTGTGATGTGGAAAGTGCATTGTCAGACATATTCTTTCTCGATAGCCAGAGGGCTTCAAATGACTAATAACTAATTTATCAAATATAGTTTGCAAATATTTTGGTTAAGCCTGGTCTATCGCATCATGTATTCAGAATGTAAAAATACTGTATCTGGATGGATCTTTAACAGCGCTGAACCCCAAGAGCGACCGACGCCATAGCCGAGCAACATAGCCGTTTCTGCTAACGTTAATTTTTTATCAATATAATGTTGACCGAGCGTCATCGGTACTGACGGCCCCCCGGCATTACCATATTCTCCAAGTATCATAGGCGTTTTTTCGGGCGGTAAGCCACTTTTTTTAGCAATGTGACGCATCATAAATTGGTTCGATTGGTGAAATATAAACACGTTAATATCATCAATGCACTTATCCATGAGGTCGAGAGTATCTTGGATCAATGGCGGGACTTTCTGAATGGTGAAGTTGAATAAATTGGCTCCATTCATGTGTAGGTAGTTGTCACGCTTATCGGCAGGGCTGGGCTCGCGAAAACCACGCCCAGGAATAATTAAATCTTGGTAACCCTGGCCGTCCGAATGCAGGGAAAACCCCCATGAATCATCACCGTCTTGTTCAATGGCACTGGCTGATCCCGCATCGCCAAAAAGTAGTGCTGTAGCTCGATCTTGGGGGTGGGTAATAAGCGAGGGTGTTTCACCATGCATGACTAAAACGCGCTTGGCACCGCCGGTTTGAATCATCATTGAAGCGAGCCATAATCCATAAGGGTAGCCTGAGCAGCCTAGCCCTACGTCAAAAGCCGCGCAAGACATAGGTAGCTCAAGGTCACGATGAAGCAAGGATGAGGTGCTAGGTAGAAAATAATCAGGGGTTTGGGTTACAAAGATTAGCGCGTCAATACTGTCTGGCGACCATTCAAGAGAGTCCAGCAGTTGTTTTCCGGCCTGCAGGCACAAATCACTAGAGCAGGTTTTATCGTCTACAACACGCCGCTGCTTGATGCCTGCTATGGTGACGACCTTCTTGACTTCTTGAGGGTCGAAATTATCTGAATCTTTGACATTGTTAAAGACTCGGTCCGGAACACAGGTGGAAACTCCTTTAAGTCTAGATCCTTTTAATATGGCTGTCGTCATGCGAGTTCCTTAACGCGAGTAGCTTGGTTCTTGTTCGCGATAGGACGACCAAAATCGTCTAATTTTTTA
Source organism: uncultured Pseudomonadales bacterium (assembly GCA_943788835.1). Lineage (GTDB taxonomy): Bacteria > Pseudomonadota > Gammaproteobacteria > Pseudomonadales > UBA7434 > UBA7434. The sequence goes on from CALSRU010000001.1 coordinate 232,331, forward strand.
GCGGACTGTCTTAGTGTAGACGCTTGTTGTCAATTTTGGCCACTCTTACCGAGGTTAAGTTTTATACTCCTTTCTTGAACAGCAGCAGTGCTGAGGTATTAGATGAATAGCACTTTAAGAAGGTTATTTATCTTGACTGGGTCGTGCGCTATTTTGGCGCTGCAATGTCATGACTAATGCTTTAATTGGGCCAATAGCTACATTTGTCTGCCCCGTTTCACCGAGTAGATAGAGCTGGGCGTAATACCAGCATTGCACCGCGTAGTCTTCAAGTGTTCGCAAAGTATGGTTACGCCGTAAAAAAGCTAACCAATTCGGCAGCACGCCTAGTTGATTCTCATAATTTGGCAAAGCATCGCCGCCTGATAGCAAGTGTGCTGGGCCATCGGTGGCAACACATAGAGGGCGCGCCAGGCCAATGATGTCGGCAGCGCCAGCATCAAGGGCCTGCTCCATTGCTGCGCGATGCCTAAAGCCGCCCGTTACCATTAATGGGATATCCAGTTGTTCACGCATCGCCTTGGCAAAGTCAACAAAATAAGCTTCGCGAGCGAGTGTAGACGGTGCGACGTAGGACTGTTGTTCAGGCGTTTCTAGACCCTGAGCACCGAGTAATTTGGGTTGTTCGTAGGTTCCGCCTGACACTTCAATTAAATCGACACTGGCATGTTGCAGCCAGTGAGCTACTTGTAAACTTTCGTCAAAACTGAAGCCGCCCCGCTGAAAATCAGCACTGTTTAGCTTGACACATATCGGGTAACTGGCCCCAACGCTGACACGTATTTTTTTTACAATCTGTAATAAAAAGCGAGCTCTATTTTTTAGCGAACCGCCGTAATCATCATCCCTATGATTTGAGCGAGGGCTCAAAAATTGTGATACCAAGTAGCCATGAGCGGCATGAATTTGAACGCCGGTGAAGCCGGCTTCTTTTACTGCAAGAGCAGCTGTAGCGAAACCGTTAATGAGATTTTCAATTTCATCAGCCTGCATGGCTACTGGTTGGCCAAATTGACCTCCCGGCATATTTAAGGGTATGGCCGATGGCGCACGCGGATGCGGATTTACGTTCTTCATCGTCTGCCGACCGGCATGACTGATTTGCGCCCAAAACTGCGTGTTATTTTGGGTGGCTGCTTGCGCCCATTGCGCAAGCGCCTTTTGCATTGCCGCGGAAGGAGGCGCGTCGATAATCACGTTGCCGGGGCGCTCTAAATGGTCGCGGTCTATTTGTATGTTGCCGCTCAGTAGCAGCCCGGCACCGCCTTTAGCCCAAATGCTATACAGACGAATCAGCTCAGGTGTTGGCAAGCCGGTTGCCGTGGCCATGCCTTCGGTCATGGCAGCTTTTGCCAATCTATTTCTAATAGTGCTACCGCAGGGTAACAATATTGCGCTGTCTAGGGCGGGCATAGGAAGCCTTGCTGACTAATTTTCTTGGTAGCTTTTTGCTAACGCCTCATAGCGCTGCCGATTCAAGCCGCGATCAGAATACCCTGCTCTGCTTGCTGAGCGAAAATGAACTTGTTGCGTTAGGGCGTCGATATAGAATTCCACATCGTCATGGTATTTCATCAGTGGAGTGGTAAATACCGCATAAATATAATCTGATGTATGGGTAATTATTTCGGCACCGCCATATTGTTTTATTGCTGCCTTAATAGCATTGTGCGTCGCGTCGGCGCTTTCTTTCATCGCCAAAGGCGGCACTCTTTTTTGTTCATCGGTTGTTTGGCTAGCTACCGAGTTGGGCCGACTACCTAGCTCCATCAATTTTCCGTTGACTACGCCAAGCTCCGGAGCGCGGCTATTTTGAAAATAGATGGCGCTAAAAGCGACGGCAATGAGTATGAGGACGGCAAGCAATATTTTAGCCACGAGAGACTCCAAGTTTATAGCGGGTGAAAAGATCGGGGTGAGCTGCCTTAAACTGTCGGCACTTAAATAATTATTTCGTCTACCTCCGACATTCTAAACCTTGCGTTGGCTTTTTGCAGTACAAAACTAAAGCATTTTAGGTATTCATGGTATTTGCTCAATATTGGCGGGTCTATCTTTATGACCTGCTGCGTTTCAACGGATGCGGCATATCCTGAGTGCTTAGCACTGTGTTAAATTAATGGCGCACTTATTTTTGCTAGAGGAGTCGTCGATGAGTTTTTATGAAGAGCATATGTTGCCGCATGTTATTAATTGCGCCTGCGGCATGAAGGCCGTAGCGAAGCAGCGCGAAAAAATAGTGCCGCAGGCGCGGGGCCAAGTATTAGAAGTGGGGATGGGTTCGGGCTTGAATCTGCCTTTTTACAATAACGATACCGTAGATTTTGTGTGGGGGCTAGAGCCTTCAAGCGGTATGCGCAGAAAAGCGCAGGCGAACATCGACGCGGCTTGCGTGGCAGTGCGCTGGCTGGATTTACCCGGCGAGCATATTCCGCTCGAAGATAATTCTGTCGATACTGTTTTACTCACTTATACCTTATGTACTATCCCAGATTGGTTTGCCGCACTCAAGCAAATGCAGCGTGTGCTTAAACCGGGCGGCAAAGTACTTTTTTGTGAGCATGGTGCCGCTCCCGATGAAAATACAAGGCGTTGGCAGCGGCGCATAGGGCCGCTTTGGAAAAAAATTGGCGGTGGCTGTCATCTCGATCGAGATATTCCACTACTTCTTCAAGAGTCCGGATTAGCAATAGAAAAAATGGAAACCGGCTATATTAAAGGGCCCAAATTCACCGCTTATAATTATTGGGGGGTGGCTGCCTAATGGGCAGCAGTAAAAAATTAATCGCGCTGACTAATCTGGTTTGCGCGGCACGTAACCTTCCGCTTGCTCGAACGCCTCTCCGGACAAGAATTTATTCATTTCGGCTTGTAAAAATGCTCGCGACTCTGCGTCGCGCATATTCAAATGTTTTTCGTTAATAAGCATAGTTTGGTGTTGCTGCCATTCTTCCCAGGCTTTTTTTGAGACCGTATCAAAAAGCTCTTGGCCTTTTGGCCCAGGGTAAGGAGGACGCTCAAGACCTTCTAAATTGGTTTGGTATTTGCGACAGAATATGATGCGTGTCATAGGTTTCTCATTGTGGTGGTTTACTGATTGCTCATGGTGTGCAAATTTTCTGTGAGTTAAGGCGCGATACTTTTTTCATTGGCATATTGCTGCAGCAGTTTTTTTATCGGCGCGGCAATACCGATATTGGGCGGCGTAGAGATGTTATACCAGAGCTGATTCGAAGCATCCATAGTGCCAGTAAATCGGCTGAGCTTGCAATGTACCGGTGTAATATCAAAATGATAGTGGCTGAAAGTATGCCTGAGCATAGGCCAAGTAGAATGGGTATCTAATTGCATGGCAGCATCAATTTCTAGCTCATTAGGCAAGCTCCATAATCCACCCCACACGCCAGTTGGCGGCTTTTTAAAAAGTAAAATTTCGCCATCAGAATTTTCTATCAGCAATAGCTTGGCAGATTTTTTAGGCAGTACTTTTTTGGGCTTTTTTCCAGGTAGTTCATGCATCGTTTGTTTAGCATAAGCAACGCATGTTTTTATTACTGGGCAGTCACTGCATCGCGGCGTGCTACGTGTGCAGACTGTCGCACCTAAATCCATAATGGCTTGGGTGTAGTCTCTATTTCTCTGGGTCGGGGTGTGTTGCTCGGCGATTTGCCATAATTGTTTGGCTACCGACGCCTTGCCTGGCCAGCCATCAATATTATCGTGACGCGCTAGTACACGTTTTACATTACCATCGAGGATAGCGCAGGGGCTGTTAAATGCAATAGCGCAAATTGCGCCCGCCGTAGAGCGACCTATGCCGGGTAGGCTTTGCAACAAGTCAACATCATTGGGGAACTGACCAGAAAATTCATCTCGAATGCGCAGTGCTGTGGCGTGTAAGTTGCGTGCTCGCGAGTAATAACCAAGACCGCTCCAATGATGCATAACTTCGTCGGTGCTAGCAGAGGCCAGCGCGTCGACGTTTGCAAAACGTTGCATGAAGCGCAAATAGTAGGGCGTGACTGTGTTGACCTGAGTTTGCTGCAGCATTATCTCAGAGACCCAAACTCGATAAGCATTGATAGACTGCTGCCAAGGCAAGTCTTTGCGTCCATGCAAGTCATACCATTGGAGAAGCTTTGACGAGAAATTATGAGTGTCTTTTTTTTTCACAGGTAATCTTTTTTGTTAGTTTTTAGGCGAGAGTTTTGGAGCTATGCAGGCAACATTTCGCGCTCAATTAAAAATGCTTAGTAAGCTTTTAAGCTGACGATTGTCAACTTTTCCACTGGAATAAACGCCAGCGAACATCACTTTGGATAGCTAAGTTTACATGCCCGGCTGCCTTCACTTGCGTGGCTAGCGCTAGTTGCATGGGTCCAATAGGTACATCAATCGTCGATCTGGCGTTTTGTAGCAGCGCTAAAATAAGGCTAATAATCATTACAGGGTACTTAACTCTGTGCGTAAAATTCAATAATGTGTCGGCTCTAGCGGGGTAATTTCGCGCTAGGGTAGATGTCTTCACCAGATATTGCTGAGAGGCTCGACGTGCGATATTGCCCGTTGATGTAATAGTTTACCTTTCTAGGCAGGCTACAGCTTAAAAATCGCTTTAAATTTTTTGTAAAAAGCCCCTTTGCTGTATAATTTCCGGCCTCTTGTCGGCATGAACTTTATGTCGTCACTTCGCAGTTATCGAGTGTGTAACGGCTCGACTTACAATTTAAAGCAGGGTAATGCATGTACAAGCTGGTTCTTCTTCGTCACGGTGAAAGCGTGTGGAATAAAGCCAACCGATTTACCGGTTGGTATGATGTCGATCTTAATGAAACTGGGGTGCAGCAAGCTAAGATGGCTGGGCAACTGCTGCGTGAACAGGATTTCGATTTTGATATGACGTACACCTCGGTGCTCGTGCGGGCGGTGCGAACGCATTGGCTCGCACTTGAGGAAATGGGCTTATTACATGCGCCGGTTGAGCGTAATTGGCGACTTAATGAGCGCCACTATGGGGCCTTGACTGGATTGAACAAGGCTGAAACTGCCGCAGCGCATGGCGACGAGCAGGTTAAAATTTGGCGCCGAAGCTTCGCCACGCCACCGCCACCGGTCGAGCTCGGTAGCGAGTATTTTCCTGGCAATGACTCTCGCTACCAAGGTATCGATCGGGCAATTTTGCCACGCGGTGAGAGCCTAGCGCTGACCATCGACCGTGTGATGCCCTATTGGCACGATACTATTCGGCCGACCATCTTATCGGGTAAAAAGGTCTTGATTGTGGCGCATGGCAACAGCTTGCGTGCGTTGGTCAAGTATCTAGATGGCATCACCGATGACGATATTGTGAGCCTTAACATTCCCACTGGCGTGCCGTTGGTGTATGAACTCGATGCTGATCTTAAGCCCATAGGAAGCAAATATTTGGGTGACCCCGCTACGATTAAGGCAATGGTCGATGCAGTGGCGAAGCAAGGTGCCGCGCAGGTTTGAGGGCTAAAAGGGGCTTTTGTGTTCAAATAAGCCGATATGCTCAAAAAGGCTTCAGCTTTTGTGCAAATGGTAATCGTCACAGATGCCGGTAGCAGCCGCTTCTCTTATACTGGAGATAACAACTTGTGGATAGCGGATCAGGCGCTAGTTGGCTTCGGCTCAATCGCGCGATACCGCCCCCTCAAATGAGCGGTCATTATTCAATTTTATAGGTAATCTATAGCAACTATGTCTGAATCTCAGCGCACTGCCAGCGTCTCCCGCGATACGCTCGAAACACAAATTTCCGTTGAAATTAATCTCGATGGCACCGGTGCCGTCGCATTTGCTACCGGCATTCCTTTTTTAGAGCATATGCTCGATCAGATAGGCCGTCATGGCTTGATTGATATGCAAATCAAAGCCGCTGGTGACTTACACATTGATGACCATCACACGGTTGAAGACGTTGGCATTACCTTAGGCCAAGCTTTTACAAAAGCCCTTGGAGATAAAAAAGGTATTCGTCGATATGGCCATGCTTATGTGCCGCTAGATGAAGCGTTGTCACGGGTGGTGCTCGACATTTCAGGCCGGCCAGGATTGACGTTTAACGTGCCTTTTACGCGCTCATCGGTGGGCGGTTTTGATGTTGATTTGTTTCATGAGTTCTTTCAGGGCTTTACTAATCATGCCTTGGTTACGTTACACGTTGATTGCTTGCGCGGAGAAAACTCGCACCATCAAATCGAAACCGTGTTTAAGGCATTTGGTCGAGCATTGAGAATGGCACTCGAGCCAGACCCACGAATGCTTGGTGTTATGCCATCGACCAAGGGCACGTTGTAGGTTCCACGCAGCCTTTTAAAAGGCATGCTGTTTTGTAATACACTCTGTTCTGCACGCCTTTATATGAGCTGCGCTACGCCAAAGATTTGAGGTGCTTGCCTCACTGAGGCGACTGCATTAGCGATACTATGAGTCGCTGCTTACAGATTACGTTAGTTTTTTCCGGAAGTTTCACATGACCACAGCCGTTGATGTCGCGGTAATTGACTATGGTATGGGTAATTTGCACTCGGTTGCAAAGGCTCTGCAGCGGGTTGCGCCCAAAGCCAATGTTTGGGTCGGCGATGACCCAGCTATCATTCGTCGTGCCAATCGGGTTGTCTACCCAGGGGTAGGTGCTATCCGTGATTGTATGGGTGAGGTGCGGCGCAGGGGCCTCGATGAGGTGATAGTTGAAGTGGCACGTAGTAAACCCTTGCTAGGTATTTGCGTAGGTATGCAGGGCTTAATGCATCACTCTAGCGAGAATAACGGTATCGATTGCCTTGATGTTTTTCCCGATGAAGTGGTTTTTTTCGGCGATGCATTTGCTAAGGAATCTTGCCTTAGTAGTGCGGAGCAGCGGTTGAAAGTGCCTCACATGGGCTGGAACACGGTGCAGCAGTGCCATTCGCATCCTTTGTGGAAGGGTATCAAGAATAACGCTCGATTTTATTTTGTGCACAGTTATTTTGTTAACGCCAAAAGTTGCTTATCTACGGTGGGAATAACGCAGTATGGTCTAGATATAGCAGCTGCAATAGCGCGAGATAATATTTTTGCGGTGCAGTTTCATCCAGAAAAAAGCCATCGTGATGGCCTACAACTTCTTGATAATTTTATGCAGTGGGACGGAAACTATTCATGCTGATTATTCCAGCGATTGATTTAAAAGATGGGCAATGCGTGCGCCTCAAGCAGGGTGTTATGGAGGACTCAACGGTTTTTTCTGATGATCCAGTAGCAATGGCCGAGCGCTGGGTGGCGGCTGGTGCTCGACGCCTACATTTAGTTGATCTTAATGGTGCGTTTGATGGCGTGCCTGTTAATGACGCTGCAGTAAAAGCTATTGCGGCGGCGTATCCCGATTTACCGATACAGATAGGCGGCGGCATTCGCTCGCTTAAAACGATTGAAGCTTATTTGTTAGCCGGTGTTAATTATTTAATTATTGGCACCCAAGCGGTTAAGCAGCCGGAGTTTGTTAACGAGGCTTGTAAGGCCTTTCCTGGTCATATTATTGTGGGGCTCGATGCTAAGGCCGGGCTTGTGGCGACCGATGGATGGGCCGAGGTTTCAAAGGTGCAGGCGACTGATTTGGCAAAACAATTCGAACAGGCTGGGGTATCAGCTATTGTTTATACCGATATCAGTCGTGATGGAATGATGCAGGGCGTGAATGTCGAGGCCACGGTGGCTATGGCTGAGGCATCGAGTATTCCGGTGATCGCTTCAGGTGGCATTACCAACATGCAGGATATCGTTGCATTGCGAGCAGTCGCGAGATCAGGTGATGATTTAGATGCCGGCGCCGGTATTATTGGCGCGATAACTGGTCGCGCTATTTATGAAGGCACGCTTGATGTTGCTGAGGCGCAAAATTATTGCGATCAATAGGCGTGTTGGCGTACTAGCCTTATATAATGATGCACCTGTCTTTGCTATTCACTGTTAAATAGATTTCTCTTATGCCGCTCGCTAAACGCATTATTCCTTGTCTTGATGTTGATAACGGTCGTGTTGTCAAAGGTGTTCAGTTCGTTGATATACGCGATGCTGGTGACCCCGTTGAGGTGGCCCGTCGCTATAATGAGCAAGGCGCCGATGAAATCACTTTTCTCGATATTACTGCCAGCCACGAAGGTCGCGATACAACGCTTCATACGGTAGAGCGTATGGCCAGTGAAGTCTTTATTCCGCTTACCGTTGGCGGCGGCGTGCGTGAGCTTGAGGACATTCGGCGGCTATTAAATGCTGGGGCCGATAAAGTGGCGATTAATACAGCCGCTATTTTTAATCCAAAATTTGTTCGAGAAGCAGCTGAGCGATTTGGTTCGCAGTGCATTGTGGTGGCTATTGATGCCAAGCAGGTCAGTGCTCCTAGCTATGCGCATGCAAATGATCAGCTTGGTAGTGGCGGCCGCTGGGAGATTTTTACCCATGGTGGCCGCAAGCCTACTGGCCTTGATGCGGTTGAGTGGGCCGTTAAAATGGTGGGTTATGGGGCAGGTGAAATACTGTTAACCAGCATGGATCAAGATGGCGTGAAGCAAGGTTTTGATCTGGCATTGACGCATCGCGTGTGTGCCGCGGTTAACGTTCCTGTTATTGCTTCTGGCGGTGTCGGCAGCTTACAACATTTAGCCGATGGCGTGAGTGTTGGCGGTGCGGACGCAGTGCTCGCCGCCAGCATCTTCCATTTTGGCGAATACACTGTTGCCCAGGCTAAGCAGTATATGGCCGAGCGCGGTATTGAGATGAGACTATTGTAGTTAATCGTTGCAAAATACAGCGGTGTAAAGCGTTGAGTGCGCGGCCCCCAAAGACGGTCTTGAGTTTGACTCAGCTTTGCATTGCGGTAACGAGCTTGGCTTTGATTCTCGGTTTCGCTAATGCCATAAAATCTAGGTAGTCATTCAGCCCCATATTAGCCGACTCTAGAGTGGCAAATGGGCCTACCGAAGAGCCCTCGCGGGTGGCAAAAAACCATTCGCTACTCATCGAATAAAAGCGTTCGCAGCGGCCTGGAACCGAGCCGTTTTCGCCTTTTCTGTATGTTGGTGTGCTCATAGCGTCGATTGATCCTAGTGGCCGAATGTTCGGACTTTAGGCTGAAATACGCCGTGATTGTACTTGAAAACCGGTAAAGAAATATATTCAAAATGCCCCAAAACCGCCAACTCGCCTTAGTTTAGATGCTGCAACCGGTACATTGCTTGTTTTCCCGATATTGGGGCGGGTATAAATGGAGTGATGAGTCAGATTTAGACGCTATTGCAGGGCGAGTTGCTTGGCTGCCTGCCGGTAGTTGACTGCCTCGCTAGCTCGAACCAGTGAATAGCCTTGCCGGCTAAGTATAGGCAACTGCTGCTCCAAAAAATCCAATGTTGACTGATAGGGGTGAGCAATAACCACCGCTATACCGTCTTGCCGCGCCATGCGCTTGGCTTTGTTAAAAGCGGCTTGGATAGCAGCTGGCGCAGGGTCATGGTCGAGGAATATATCGCGTGCAATGTACGGTACTTGGTTGTTAATAGCCGCTGCAGCGGCCTGGCCGTTAGTCACCGTTTTGCTATCAATATAGTAATACCCTTGCCGTGCCAGTTCGGTCATTAGCCAATGCATTTGACTGGGAAGGGTCGTCAAATAGCTCCCCATATGATTGCTTAAGCCGCGAGCATGCGGCACGTGCTCTAATGCTGAGCGAACGGCCGCTAAAAATTCATATTTTTCTAGCCCGGCCACTAATCCTCCTGGGCCTAGCTTATTGCCCAGCTGAGATTCCATTGGCATGTGTACAATAATCTCTTTATTTGAGCGCGAACTGATGGCTTGGCGAGCTAAACGTTCAGCCACAGGTGTATGTGGGAGGATGGCGTAGGTAATAGCGCCGGGAAGGTCAATGGCGCGCTGACCTAGCGGTAGGTTGTAGCCAATGTCATCTATGATAATGGCAAGACGCGCGCCGGATGGAGTCGGCGAAACAAAAGTGGTGTTTTCATGTTGGTTATTTTGAGCTTGTGCACACGCCAAATATAAGAAGGCTATACCGCACCATAAATACTGTAAACCCCAGCTCAAACCACGATGTGGCATAACGCAATAACCTCTAATTTTTACAGCACAGTTTTAAAGTTTGGCTGACTTGTCTCTAAAGTACTAGGCGGGCTAGCTATCGGCAGGATTAGCCGAGGTAGTTGGTTGAGAGCCGCGCTGGCTGAGTATGTGTAGTCCTTTGAGCAGCGTGATGGCTTCATGCAGTTGCGCATCATTAGTGACAGGTTTTTGGGTATCTGTACGCTTAGAACTTTTTGTATCCGCTGAATCGGCGCTGTTAGTACCACCGTTTTGGAGGTGTCTGGGCAGGTCGGCTTCGGTAACTCGCACGCGACTTTTAAGCGGTGTGAATTTGCCTCGCTCAATAATAATATCGGGCACGATGCCTTGGGCCTGTATAGAGCGACCATTGGGTGTAAAGTAGCGCGCAGTGGTTAATTTCATACCATGAGTTTCAGACAGGGGTATGACCGACTGTACCGAGCCTTTGCCAAAACTGGTTGTGCCCAACACGATGGCGCGCTTGTGGTCTTGTAACGCGCCTGCCACAATTTCTGACGCCGATGCTGAGCCGCCATTGATCAAAATTACCAGCGGTATATCGATAGCCGTTGCTTCACCGCTTGCGACAAACTGCGTCGCAGACGTTTGAATTCGGCCCTCGGTATAAACAATTAAACCTTCGCTGATAAAGGTATCCACTACATCAACAGCAGCTTGCAGCACACCGCCAGGATTATTGCGTAAATCGAGCACGATGCCGTTGGGCGCATGCGCTTGCATGGCTTGGTCAATTACTTTACGTAAATCGACACCGGTATTGGCTTGAAACTGAGCAATTCGCAAATATAAATAGTCTTTTTCAAGAACTTTGCTGCGAACGCTTACTACTGAAATTACAGCGCGCTCAAGGCTGAATTCAAGTGGTTGTGCATTGCCCTCGCGCGCTACTGTCAGTTCAATCGAAGTGCCAATTTTACCCCGCATGAGTTTAACGGCTTCATTGAGGCTCAAACCTTTGACCGGTTTGTTGTCTATTTTTACAATTAAATCACCGCTTTCAATACCGGCTTTTTGTGCGGGCGTATCGTCAATAGGTGATATGACTTTGACGAAACCATCTTCCATGCCCACTTCAAGGCCAAGACCACCGAACTCACCGGTGGCGCTCACCTGTAAGTTTTTGTAGGTTTGTGGCGCTAGATAATTCGAGTGAGGGTCAAGCTCGGTCAGCATGCCTTTAATGGCATTTTCTAATAATGTTTTGTCATCCACTTCTTCTACATAAGTGTTGCGGATTTGGGTGAAGGCATTAACGAAAGCCTGCAATTCTTTGAGCGCTAAGGTGCCGCCAATAGCTGGTTCTTCTTGCTGAGCGAAAGACGGGATGGTTAGTCCGATACAGCAAGTAATGAAGAGCGTAAGACGCAGGGTTGCTTTGGGCAGTAAAAGGAGAATTTGAAATAATGTCATTGCAGGGCTCAAGGTAAGTTGACGCAGCTAAGAGCATACGCTCAGTGGAACGATAAGTGTGCGCAGCCTGTTCCAATTAGGCGAAAGCAGTTTAAGTGCGTTGTAAGGCGATGATAAAAGTGTCTTGGCGCTTGCAACACCGATTCTATTTGTACGCCTTCTTCAGTTACAGGGTGACGTGCCAGAGTAGCACTATTAGTTTTTTAACTGGCTCCAAGGCACCATCTTTTCGTCTTCAATCATACCTTCAAGCCCGCTTTTTTGCGACCCAATACCTGAGTCTTTTGCGACCGAAATTCTGAGATCGCTAAAAATAATTGCTCAGCAGGTAGGTTCATCAATACCGACATGAGACCGTGTATTTAGCTTTTGCGGCACCACAGAGCCGGGTCGCTGGGTTTACCTTGTTGACGAATTTCGAAATACAGGGCCGACATACTTTGGCCTCCGCTATTGCCAACCGTGGCGATGGCTTCACCGGCATTCACTCTGGCGCCTACGGGCTTGAGTAAGCTTTGATTGCGCCCATACAGACTCCAATAACCCTCGCCGTGATCCACGATGGTAAGCAACCCTTGACCGGCAAACCAGTCGGCAAATATCACTCTGCCAGGATAGATAGCCTGCACTACTGATCCACTGGGTGCGGCAATGGTTACGCCCTGTGCCGCGCTATCAGCGTTGCTGTGGATCTTGCCAAATCGATGTTGCCGCTTCCCTTTAACTGGCCAAGGCAGTTGACCCTTGGCAGAGCCAAATTTACTTGGCTGCTCATAAATCATGATCGAGTTTGATGTCAGGTCGGCTGCATCGCTCCGAGTTGGGTTAGATGAGGCGGCGATCATAGATTCTTGCCAGAGCCTGTTCATTTCTTCAATTAGTGTTTGCAGCGCATCATGATCTTGCTCTAGCGTCAATCGTTGTTCTTCGGCGCTTCCTATTTCTTCCTGCAATTTTTTCAATATCTGTTGGCGCGACGTTTGCATTTTTTTCAGCTTGTTGTGCTGTTTGGCCAGTAGCGTTTGGTTGTTAAGAAGTTGCTGCTGTTTATCTTTAATCGTCTCGCTGACCGCTTCTTTGCGCGCAATAATTGCCGCATAGTCATTAATCAGCTGCGTGCGTGCACGATTCATTCGCTCGAGATATTGTAGCTGGCGATCAAGCTCGGCAGGGCTGTTCTCGCTAAAAAATAAGCTGAGCGCGCTTTGATTACCCGCTCGATAGGCTTTATTTAAATGTTCACCGATTACCGCGCGCTGGGTATTGCGTTGTTGGTCGAGTGCCTTGAGCTCACCGCTTAATTGCTGCAATTGTTGATCTAATTTTTTCTGTTGTTGGGTGAGCTGGTATCCGGCGGCAACAAGCTCACTAATCTTGAGCTCGCTTTGGCGAAACTTTTTTTGAGTTGAGGTTTGCTTACCCTGCTTTTTGATGATTTTCTTTTTAATTTTTTCGAGGCTTAGCGCAAGCTGTTGTAGTTCTTTTTTGCGCAGGTCAAGGTTCTCGTTTTGTTGAGCTAAGCTTGCTGCGGGTAGTAAAACAGCAAGGCAAAGGCACGCAATCATCTGCTGCCAGCGCCGTATCCTAAGGGATGGTTCCTCGGTGCTCGGCGCGCGCGATCTTGCGCTGAGAGTTTCGGTGTTGGTGGAGCCACTCATATCGCAAAATTTCGCAGTGGATGTGTTCAGCAAAGTTTAATGGCTTGTCTTTAGCGGTTTTATCAGTTGGCTGCGCTATGGGGTCAGTGTTATCGCAAGAGGCTGTTTTTTGTTGGCTCAGTGCCCGGGTCTGGCGACTGCGATGGCCTCTGTCATTGCTTGATTTTCAGCGTATCGAGCCAAACGCCCCAATTTTAACAAATTAGCCAAGCAATGGCTGCAAGATTATCAAAAGCGGTATTATCTGTGTTGTGCTTTGGGCTTTGCGAGCGCCAAGCGTGGTTAATTAGGGCGTGATGGTAGCTAATCAACGCCACAATTTGTCTGTGAGGCTCTTAGGGAGCACTGATGTTGCGCGTATTAATGGCGCATGTGTGCAAGGCAAGTGTATACTTGCCGGCCTTTTTTATTAACCGCTGTGTGCGCCTAAGTTACATGGCTCCCTCATTCATCGATAGTTCTGTGTTCTATGGAAAAAATCATTCTCTTTGCGTCCGACCAGTGGCTTTTAGTTACCGCACTTGCTGCTGCTATATGGGCTTTAGCTTGGCTTGAAAATCGACGTGCTGGAACTAGCTTAACGCCTCATGAGTTAACAGCTATGATCAACAGTGCGAGTGCAGTGGTGGTCGATTTACGTGACAAGGCCACTTTTGACGCCGGCCATATCGTCGATTCGGTAAACCTTCCATTCAATCAGTGGCAGGCACAGCATAAGGCCGATGGTGGTGGAGATATACAGCGCTACGAGGGTAAAGCTTTGGTTTTAGTGTGCAAGCTCGGACAGCAGTCTTCGCACGTGGGTCGACGCTTGGCGGCAGAAAAATTTGATGGAATCTATCGCCTTGGTGGCGGCATTGGCGAGTGGCAAGCAGCTCAAATGCCACTGATTAAGAGTTAATTTACAATACAGCAGCGCCACATTCATCAGTTTATAGTCATCATCCTAAGGGCGCAGATTCATTTCTGCGTCGTGGGGTCGCTGCTAGTAAACGTAGTTGATTGGAGATTGTCAGAGTATGCACGACATCGTTATTTATTCATCATCTTTATGCGGTTTTTGTCATGCGGCCAAGCATTTACTTGCGAATAAAGGCTTGGCTTTTGAAGAAATTCTAGTCGACAATCAACCAGCATTAAGGGCTGATGTGATGCAGCGCAGCGGACAGCGCACGGTACCTCAAATTTGGATAGGAGAGCATCATGTGGGCGGCTATACTGATTTAGCTGAGCTGGATAAACGAGGAGAGCTTGAACAATTTCTCCGTAACTAATAGGGCGGTAAAGGCTTGGCGCCTTTCTTGACGAGCATTTCAACGCCCGATCAACCGCAACAACAAATTCGTATTTAAATTTTTAATCATTGAGAAAAGAGGTAATCATGGCCGAAGGTGATAATAATCCAGCCGATAGTAACCCCGGTGGGCAAAGCGCAGAGCAGCCCGCAGGGCCTCAGTTTGGTGTGACCAAAACGTTTGTAAAAGACATTTCGTTTGAAACGCCGATGGGGGTGAAAGTTTTTACTCAGGCGTTTCAGCCAAAAATCCAACTCGACGTCAACAGCCGAGGCAGTGCTATTGCCGATAACACCCATGAAGTGGTGCTTACCCTGACTATTACGGCGAAGATCGACGACAATACGGCTTACTTGCTGGAATTGCAGCAGGCAGGAATCTTTGCTATTTCTGGTTTTGAAGACGAGCAGTTAAAGCATGTGTTAGGCGCTATTTGTCCGAACTTTTTGTTCCCCTATGCGCGCGAAGCCGTCGATAGCATGGTCGTCCGAGGCGGTTTCCCTCCGCTATCATTGGCCCCCATCGATTTCGATGCGCTATTTCGCAATGCGCAGACCCAAGCCACTGAAGGCCAGAAGCTCAACTAGAGCTTCTGTGCAGGCCGGGATTTGTTAGGTGCGGGCTATGCTAGAGATCGTGTTTGTCCGATACTCGGTGTAGTCATTATGGCGGTTGTTTCATCACTCTGCTCCAGCAAAATCCAGCTGTCTCCATGCCTCATAGGTTGCCACCGCCACGCTGTTAGATAAATTAAGGCTTCGGCTGCCTGCTACCATTGGCAAACGCAGTTTTTGGGCATCGCCTAGGGTGTTTAGGAGCTGATCGGGTAAGCCGCGTGTTTCTGGCCCAAAGAGCAAAAAATCACCGTTATTGAAGGTATTTTGGTGGTAGGATCGCGAAGCTTTTGTGGTCATCGCAAAAACACGTGAGCGATCGTTCACTATCCCATAAAAGCTTTCTAGGTCGGGCCAGCGCTGCACCGTTGCCCATTCTCCGTAGTCGAGACCGGCGCGCCGCAGACGTTTATCTTCCCACTCAAAGCCGAGCTTGCCTACTAAGTGCAGGTGGCAGCCCGTGTTGGCACTTAGGCGAATAATATTGCCGGTGTTGGGTGCAATTTCCGGTTCATATAAGGCAATGTTTACTGGCATATTGGGCTTCCAAATGTGACGTTATAGCATAATGGTAATTATTTCGTAATAAAAGCAATTAGTTACAGAGACATGTTCACCTTAAACTGTAAAGATTAGTATATGCTTATGATCTGTTTTTCCGGACCTGAAATGTACCGTGCAACAGCGGTATTTTATTGGAGTGACTAGCTTGAAATGGCGATGGCCGTGGCAGGCGCAAAGCGCGACGCCTGGCGAGAGAATAGCGATAACCCTGCAAGATGAGCAGTTAGATCTGGTTGCCAGTAAAAACGGCTCGGTGGTTGCGTCGTGTAGTTTTCGAAACGCGGATTTAGAAAACGAAATGCAGGCTTTTTGTGAGTCGGCCAACCTAGTTGCGCCATCTTGCTCATTGGTTTTGTCTGTGGGCAGTTATCAAGTATTACTCGTCGAGGCCCCTCCAGTACCTGAGTCTGAACTTGCGGCAGCCTTGCGCTGGAAGGTTAAAGATTTACTCCAATTGCCTTTGGAGAGTGCGCTTATAGATGGTTTTCTTCTTCCTGATGACGCATATCGCGGCCGGCAAAAAATGGCTTATACCGTTGCCGTAGAAAAAGCGCCTTTGCAATTGCTTGTTAATCGTCTCGAAAAAGTTGGCGTTAGTGTCGATCGGGTACTGATCCCTGAGATCCTTGCCGGCCAATTTGTTAACGGTGCGCTGCTCAAAGAGCAGACCGACATTGTGTTGGTAATTGGCCGCAGTAAAAGTTTTTTGAATATTTCTTCCGGTGGATCCATCTATCTGACCCGCAGTATCACAGTGAACGAGGAAACTTTAGTAACAAATAATGATACTGAGTTGAGCGTGGGAGGCTTTGAAGACTTTCTGCTTGAATTGCAGCGTTCTCGCGACTACTTCGAAAGTCAAATTGGTAAAGGCGTGGTGGGTCGAGTGCTAATTATGCCTACGCAAAACAACATTGATCCCATTTGTGATGCCATTAGAGAGCGGCTAAGTATTACGGTTGAAGCTATCCCCGTAGATAGTATGATTGATGCTGCAGACCCTTATTCATTAATTGGTAGTGAGCAACTATTACTTGCCTCTGCCAGCCAGGCGGCTTAAGGCCCAGTGTTAATAACATTTAAGCGACATGAATCAGTCAATTGATTTTTACCAGCATTTAGATCACGCTCAGGCGGAACGCTTTTCTGCGCTGCAAGGTGCTTATGCTGCGGCCCTGCTATTTTTAGCTTTGATGCTGGTGGCGGTGTACCTTGTCATAGCAACTGGGTTGACTGATAAGCGCTTGGCTGAAGATAGGCGAGAGCTAGGTAATCTTCAGCGTGAGCTGCAAACATTGCAGGCCCAAATGGCGATTCTTGTAAGCGATGAATCATTACAGGCAATGCAGGATGCGATCAAGCAGAAGCGATCGGTCTTGGATAGTATCAGTGATGAGCACCAGCCGAGATTCTCAGACTACATGGGTGGCTTGGGTCGCCAGCATGTGAATGGTTTATGGCTGGATCATGTTTTTATTCAATTGCGTGGTCAGCATATTCAGCTTAAAGGCGCAATGAGGAAGGCTTCTTTGCTACCACGTTATTTACAAAGACTAAGTAATGAGTCTTTGTTCCAAGGCTTGCGTTTTCAGTTAGTGAAAATAGAAGATGAACCTGATATTGAGCAGCAGCTACGTTTTGAAATTGCTGTTATTCCTGAAGCTGCCCACGCAGATTCTGATGCTGCAGTCTCTGACGAGGTGGACTCATGAAAGCTTACTGGGAACGGTACAAAGCTTTTGTTGATGGGAAGGTAGAGCGCGAGCGTATCATTATTGCGGCCATGTTATTGGCTTTAATTTTCTTTTTGGTTGATTTGTTTTTGTTGGGTAGCTTGCTCGACAAGCGATCTATGCAGGCAGAGTCACTGGCTTCAATTACTCGCGACACTCAGGCCACGCAGCTTGAGCTTGAAACCCTTAAAGCTCGCGAAATGTCCATAGGCAGCTCGAATAGGCAGCGCAGAGACTCGTATAGCCAAACATTAGCCCGCTTAAGCGATTCGCTCGCAGTCGTTACTAATGGTTTTATTCCGGCTAGCGCCATGCCCGTTGCGTTAGAACAGATATTGAAAAGTAGTTCAAATCTCTCGCTACTGTCTTTAGAAAATAAACCAGTGGAGTTGATTAATGGTGCAGGCCCAGACCAAAGTGCTTATTTGTATCGGCATGGCGTGCAAATGAAAATGCGCGGGTCTTATGTGGCATCGATGGCTTATTTAAAAAAGTTAGAGAACTTAAAGTGGCGCATAGAGTGGGATGCCATGACGTTTACTATCGAGGAGTATCCTCAGGGTTTATTAACGATTGATGTGTATACCTATAGCAATGAAAAAGACTGGATTGGTGTTTAGGTACATGCCGACATTGGTCGCGGCGCTGCTTGCTTGCCAAGTCGGGGGAGCGTATGCCGGCGAGTTTGTCGACCCAACCCGTCCTGCTGGCTTACAGTCATCAGCTGCTGCCCCAAAGGTTCCTTATGCCTTGCAGTCTATTTTATTCAGTGGCAATCGAAAGGTCGCCACAATTAATGGTGCAAGCTACCTCACTGGCGACCAGACGCCGTTGGGGAAAGTCCTCTTGATCGAAAAAGATCGCGTGGTTATTCAGGGCAAGCACAGGCGTGTGCTGAAGTTACAGTCAGAGCTATACAAGACAAAACGGTAAATAAGAGATGCTAAATAGAATAGATCAATTTGCAATGTTTGCTTTGCTACTGGTGACCCTGGTAGGTTGCGAGACTGTGAAAAATGAGCCTGCCATGGAGGGTCAGCCCCTCTCAAAAAATCAGTCTACGGCATTGATTTCATCAGCGCTTTCAGACGTGCAGGCCTCGATTTCTGACGCAGGCGCAGGGAATTTACCCCCCCAAACTATCGCCGGCCAATTGATGCCCCCGCCTAATTATTTAGACAAGGTTGCTATTGCAGAGCAGCGCTTTGATTTGAGTGTTAACAATGTATCAGCTAAGGCGCTTTTCTTAGGTTTGGTTAAAGATACTAACTATAATATTGTGGTGCATCCGGAGGTCGAAGGAAAGATTAGCCTTGATCTGCAAAAAATTACAGTCCCTGAAGTAATGGCCATTATTGAAAGTGTTTATGGTTATCCCGTTTCTCGAGAAGGTAATCTTTATCAAGTGATGCCTGGCGGCCTTCGCACAGAGATTTTCAAAATAAATTATCTTGATATTCGTCGTAACGGATCGTCAGAAACGCGCGTATCCAGTGGTAGCGTGAGTGACTCTGATGTAGGCGGGTCGAGCAGCTCTACTGGTAATAATTCGAGCTCCCAAGAGCAAAATAGTCAAGGCGGAGGCGCTGGTGGTAATCTTATTGGCACTCAGATAATCACCTCTGGACAATCGGACTTTTGGGGGCAGTTGGATAGCAACTTGCAAATGCTGATTAATTCCGAAAGTCAAAGTAGGGTGGTGGTTAATCCCGAGTCGGGCATCGTGATTGTCAAAGCAATGCCACGTCAGATGGATATTGTTCGCGATTACCTCAAGTCATCTGAGCTTATTATGCGTCGCCAAGTTATCCTAGAAGCAAAAATTCTTGAAGTTACCTTGAGTGAGGCTTTTCAATCGGGTATTAACTGGACGGCTATTGGCAATCCAGGTATCAACAAAACGATCGTTGCATCGCAAGGGCCTGCTGCGCTGGCAAATGCTGGCTCACCCGGATTCGCTGCAATACCGGGGGCAACGGGTATCCCGTTGGCTAACAGCTCCAACGGTATTTTTGGGCTCTCGCTCAGTTTAAATGACTTTACCGGTATTATTGATTTGTTAGAAACGCAAGGCTCAGTGCAAGTGTTATCTAGCCCGCGTATTTCTACCGTTAATAACCAGAAGGCTGTTATTAAAGTTGGCACAGATGAATTTTTTGTTACCGAGGTGACTAATACTGTAACAACTAACAGCGCTGCTAGTACTAGTGTTCCTAGCGTTCAATTAACACCATTCTTTTCAGGCATATCGCTAGATGTCACTCCTCAAATTAGTAGTGATGGCTCAATAATTTTGCATGTGCACCCAACGGTTAGTGAAGTTCAAGAACAACAGCGCTCTTTTAATATAGGCACCGATAATTTTAATTTGCCGCTAGCTCAAAGCACAGTAAGAGAGTCTGATAGCATTATTTATGCAAAAGACAATCAGGTTGTTGTGCTCGGTGGCCTTATTCAAACTGCTTCTAAAGATGCTGATGCTGGAACGCCTTGGGTTAGTAAGGTGCCACTTTTGGGTAACGCGTTTAAGCAGAAGGATAAATCCATGATAAAGCGCGAGTTGGTCATTTTGCTACGGCCAAAAGTGCTGACACATGAAGTATCTGCTGAGCATATTGATGATAGCTTAGAACGGGTGCGTGGTTTGCGCTATCAAATGGGCAGCGAGCTTCGCTAGGGTTCTTGCTATGTATGAACAACACTTTGGTTTTCAGGAGCTGCCTTTTTGTCTAACACCTGACACGCAGTTTTACCTTGATTCTAAATGGCATGGTGAGGCTAGTGCCGTTCTGAATATTTGTATCAAACAAGGTGAAGGTTTTATAAAAATATCGGGGGAGGTTGGCACCGGTAAGACCATGCTCTGTCGACGTTTGCTGGGTTCGCTTTCCGACGCCTATTTACCCATTTATATTCCCAATCCTTATTTATCTGCTGACGGATTATTTCATGCTATTGCGCACGAGCTGGGTGTTGATGTCGGTGACAACAATTCGCATATTGTTCTCAAAGTTATAGAGGAAGAATTGGTTCAGTTAGCGGTGCTGGGGCGAAAGCCAATTTTGATTGTTGACGAGGCGCAATCGATGCCCGCCCAAACGCTGGAGGCGCTGCGCTTAGTAACCAATCTTGAAACCGAAAAGATGAAGTTACTCCAAGTGGTGCTATTTGGTCAGCCTGAGCTCGATGTTATTTTGAGTCAACCGGCGCTGCGTCAGTTAGTTCAACGAATCACATTTTCTTACCGATTACAGCCACTAGCGTTGAGTGAGGCTAAAGCCTATATAGGCCATCGTTTAGGTAAGGCGGGTTATACAGGTGCCCCCGTTTTTAGTGCCGCCGCTATTGAATTGATCGCTAAAGCTAGCCACGGCACGCCGCGTCTGATTAATGTGCTCGCGCATAAGTCATTAATGTGTGCTTATGGTAAAAAACAAAAAAGCGTTGGCAAAGAGTTTGTACTTGCTGCCATCGATGATACCGAGAGCGTGCGTCGTCCTAGCTGGTTCCCATGGCCTTTGCGATCAGCGGCGGCAATCCTAGCAGGTGTTGCCCTCGCTGCAGCACTCATTGGATCAAACTTGATTGCCGGTGGGGATCTTGCTAGCAGCAACTCTGCCATTTTGACGATTGATGCACAGGCGAAAGCCGAACGGGTATAAACCGATGAGCCTCATCGCGCAAATTCAACAAGACTTACAGCAAGAAAACTTTGACAATAATAGCGCTGAACTGCCGTTATTTGCCGCGGCCGATGCAATACATCAGCGAAAGCGAGTCAGTGTTTCTATAGGGGTTGTATTGGCAGCACTGCTCGTGCCCATAGGGCTGCTCGCGCTCGCGTGGACGTTTGCTCCTAGCACTGACAAAACCCCCGAGTTGCTGGCAGACAACGCTGCTCTGGGGTCAATTCAGGCGGCTGGTGCATCAGTGCAACTCAGTAATGAAGCGGCCGAACCGATAGTTGAGCGGGTACCTGCTGATAAGCCAGTTGAGCAATCCCAGCCACGTGCTTTGCCCAAGTACGACGAGGCGGTTGCGCCGAGTGTGCAGGCCGTTAAAACTACTGCCACGCTCGCCTCGGCAACGATTGAAGCCGATAAGGAGCAGGCACCGACTGATCGCATAGCCATCTCAGCCGCCAAGTTGCAAGCCTCGAAAATTCATGGGTCGGTGAGTGATAACAGCGCCAGCATCGAGCCTCAGGTAATTAAGCCAACCGAGGTTTCCTTGCCAGCTACTCAACCTGTGGCGCGTGCCAAAAAAAATACGGTTAAGCGGGTGCCGGTGCAATCAATTGGCGTTGTTAAAGAAGCTCGTCCTGTAACTAATGCAGAGCTCGATCAACAATTTGCCGAAAAAATTCAAAAAGATTTGCAAGAAGGAAGAGCCAGTGAGGCATACCGGCTACTTGAGAGCCGTATAACCAAGGCAGATGATATGCCCGTTAGTGCCACATTATTTGCCGAACTATTAATTGATGATGGGGCTTTTTCTCGCGCTCAGCAGCTGCTAGACCGTTATTTGGTGCTGTATCCCGCTTCTCAGCAATTGCGCATTAAGCAGCTACGCTTATTAGTAGTTCAAGGTTTGTTTGCCGACGCGCTAAAATCTATAGGCGCTTTCGATAGCCGCTTGTTAAAAAGCATCGAAGTGATGGAGTTGCAAGCGGTAAGTTTACAGTCGAGCGGAGATTATGAATCGGCTAGTTTTGTTTACCAAAATTTGCTGGTAAGGAATCAAGATAACGCCCGCTGGTGGATGGGCTTGGCCGTTGCTTTTGATGCTAACGCGCAAACGAGTGAGGCGAGGCAGGCCTTCTTGAAAGCTCTAGAACTACGCCAATTAACTGCGGAGCTTAGCAATTATGCCGAGCAACGTGTCGCACAATTGTAAAGGCTGCAAAGTAGAAAATTATGAGTGAGCGGCTTCAAAAAATTCGCATCGGCGACTTGCTAATCCAGCATGACATTATTACTCAGCAGCAGTTAGAGTTCGCGCTTCAGGAGCAAAAGCTTAGCGGTGCGAAGCTCGGTCGTACTTTAATTGATCTAAAGTTCGTTGATGAAGACCGCATGCTCGAATTGCTGTCTGAGCAATTAGGCGTGCCGTTCTTGCGGTTGAAGGAGTTTCATTTTGAGCAGGAAGTCACTCAGCGTTTGCCTGAGAGCACTGCTCGACGTTATCGCGCAATCGCCCTAAAAGAAGTCGGTGGCGAAATGTTGGTGGGTATGGCCGACCCTACTGATATATTTGCCTTTGACGACATTGGCCGCGCGCTCGGTCAGCCAATAGCCCTTGCTGTCGTACGGGAGTCAGAGTTACTCGAGTCATTGGATATGCTATATCGGCGTACTGATGAAATCGTTAGTTTAGCGGAAGAGTTAAGCGATGAGCTTGAAGGCGAGGCTTTTGATCTTAGTGATTTTGATGCAGCTGATTCGGAAGATGCGCCTATTGCGCGTTTGTTACAGTCAATCTTTGAAGATGCCATTCAGGTAAGAGCTTCTGATATCCATTTGGAGCCCGACGACACGGTACTACGTATTCGCCAGCGGGTTGATGGTGTTTTACAAGAGCAGGTCATGAATGAAAAGCGCATAGCGCCCGCCTTAGTGTTGCGCTTGAAGTTGATGTCCGGTTTAAATATTTCTGAAAAACGCTTGCCTCAAGATGGGCGCTTCAATATTAAAGTCAAGCAGCACATAGTGGATGTGCGTCTTTCAACGTTGCCAACTCAACACGGCGAATCGTTGGTAATGCGCCTGCTAGATAATTCTGCCGATAATCTCGATATTAATAAAATTGGTATGCGGCCAACAATGCAAGAGCGTTTTTTGCAATCGTTGCATCAGCCGCATGGTCTCATCTTGGTTTGTGGGCCGACTGGCAGTGGTAAGACAACCACACTTTATGGCGCTCTAGCAGAACTGAACCGCTCTGAGACTAAAATTATTACAGTAGAAGACCCCGTCGAATACCAGTTACCTCGAATCAATCAATGTCAGGTTAAAAGTAAAATTGGTCTCGATTTTGCGGCAGTCTTGCGCGCTTGTTTGCGGCAAGATCCAGATGTGCTGTTAGTGGGCGAGATACGCGATACGGAAACGGCTGAAATAGCTGTTCGTGCAGCGCTGACTGGGCATTTGGTTTTATCTACTCTGCATACAAATGATGCGGTTTCGAGCGCCATGCGTCTTATTGATATGGGCGTGGGTGGTTATTTAGTCGCAAGCTCCGTGCATGCGGTAGTTGCGCAGCGCCTTGTTCGGCGCATATGTGATGCTTGCCAACATGAGTACACGCCTAACGCAAAAGAAAACCAATTACTTACTAAGTGGCTTGGTGACGATCTGGCGAGCGCCAAGTTTTTTAAGGGGGCGGGTTGTTCGCATTGCAATATGACTGGGTATCGTGGGCGGATGGGTGTTTTTGAGTTTTTAGAAATAGACGAGGCTATGTCGGATGCCTTGCGACGCAACAGTGCCGCCGATTTTGCTAAGGCGGTGGCGGCATCAGAGCATTATGTGCCGCTCAATATGGCGGCACTAGAATATGCTTGCGAAGGTGCTACAACAATAGACGAGGTGTGTCGCGTTTCAGAGATTGAAACTATTTAGCCTATGTTTTATTTCATTCAATCCCTCGTTATTTTGGTGCGGCGCCATACCTTGATTGGGGTAGGAAGTTAACGATGACAGCGTTTGACTACTCGGGCCGGAATGCAAATGGTCAAGTCGTAACAGGTACCTTAGATGCGTCTTCGGATGAGCTTGCTGCGCAACAGTTAATTTTGGGAGGCATCCACCCAACTAAAATAGAGAAGAAAGGTGGCGTGGTGAGCGAGGATGCCATCTCTTTTTCTTTTGGCCCAAAAATAAAACCCGATGAGTTGATCATTTTAACGCGGCAATTGTATAGTCTCGCCAAGGCGGGCGTTCCTCTTAATCAAAGTATTCGGGGGTTGGCGCTCACCTTAAAAAATAAGGCTATGGTGAGTGTTCTTAACGATCTAGAAAAAAATCTCAATAGCGGTGTCACGCTATCTACTGCGATGAGCAAGCATGACGATGTTTTCCCACGCCTTTATGTCAGCATGGTGTTAGTGGGTGAAAATAGCGGTAAGCTCGAGCAAGCATTAAAAGAGCTGATTGGTCATCTAGAACTTGAACAAGACACCGCGCGTCGTGTAGGTGGCGCACTGCGCTACCCCATGTTTGTATTTATTGCGATATCTGTTGCAATGGTCGTATTAAATATTTTTGTTATACCGGTGTTTGCCGAACTGTTTGAGCAATTTGGCGCTGAATTACCATTAATGACCAAAGTCCTTATAGGAACTTCTAACTTTTTTGTGAAGTACTGGGTTTACATTGGCTTACTGACGGTAGGCTGTTCGTTTGCTTTTATTAATTGGATTGGCAAAGACGCGGGTCGTATTAGATGGGATGGCTTTAAGTTGCGCATCCCGGTTGTAGGTTCAATTATTTTGCGCGCGGTGCTAGCTAAGTTTTGCGGCACTTTCGCTATGATGTTGGCCGCTGGTGTGCCCCTCATTCAAGCGGTGGAGTTGTGTTCAAGTGCCGTCGGTAACGCAGCCGTCGGTGAAAAGATTCGTGGTATGCGACGTAGCATTGAGCGTGGCGAAAGTTTATTGCAGGCGCTAGGCAACAGCGATATGTTCACGCCGGTACTTATGCAAATGGTTGCGGTCGGTGAACAAACAGGGCAGGTCGATGAAATGCTTGCCGAAGTGGCTGATTTTTACAACCGTGAAGTTGACTACGAAATAAAAAATCTGAGCGCAAATATTGAGCCCATCATTATCGTCATGATGGCCTGCTTGGTGGGAGTGCTGGCCTTAGGTATTTTCTTGCCGATGTGGGATATGTTTGGGGTTGTACAGGGCTAGACTAATTTTTATCAAGCAGTCACAGAGCTTTCTTGCTTTACGAGAATGTATGCCCGAATCTACGCGTTTCTTTAACTTCTACTACACTTAACCTCTTAATAGAAACTCTCTGATTGATTTTACTTAATGCTCGCGTTTAGCCGCGCCACTTTTTCGTATGTTTTTCAATTTGATTCGGTAAATCGTTATATGCACAATTATAATTCAAGCTCTTCCTCCAAGTTCGACTCAACGAAGCCCCTTACCGCGAAGCTCCCTGCAGCCAAGCTAAGCAGGCCTTCACTGGGTTTTACGCTGATTGAAGTGGTTGTCGTTATTGTACTAATTAGTCTTCTTGCTGCAGTCGCGGCGCCTAGGTTTCTCAACCTAAAAGGTGAGGCCGAAGCAGCAGCTCTGCGTGGAGTGGCTGGCGGATTTTCTAGTGGCGTGGCAATGGGTAAAGCTCAGTGGATTGCTAAAGGAAATGCGAGCGGAAGAGGGGCGCTTAATGACACGCGGGTGGTCATCGATGGCATAGGCTTTAATGTCAATCATTTTGGTTGGCTCGATAGTGTCGATGAAACCGGCAATCCCGACTTAACGGTAACCTCGCAAAATGCCGCCGATTGTCAGGACATTTTTGAATATATCTTGCAGAGCCCCCCATCGAGTACCGTAGAGGTTGATCCGGCGTCCCGCGGTAATGCCCAATATGCAGTGAGTGTTGTCGACGGTGTTGCGTCTGATCGGTGCCGTTATGAACTCATTGTTCGGGCCGATGATATGCCTGAAATTCCAGAATTTTACTTTGATTATGAACTACTTAGCGGCCGCATCACCATTGGCCTACCGGACCACCTGGGTGTCGATTAACGGCAAACTATCGGTATGCTTCTAATCGTGCTTTTTAGCACGATGCTAAAAAATGATACCTAGTTCACAGTAAACATGAGGCAAAAAGGTCAAACACGGTCTAGAGTTACTACAGGCACTAAGTAATGTTTTTGTGATACACGAGGTAGCTGAGTTTTAGGGGTTTTATTTTTTAAGCGAAGAAAGTTGTACGATTCCATAGAGAGGAAAAACAAATGAACAAACAAAATGGTTTTACACTAGTTGAATTAGTGGCGGTGATTGTATTGTTAGGTATTCTTGCGGTAGCCGCGCTTCCTAGATTTATTGACTTACGCGGCGATGCACGCACGGGCACGCTTGAGGCGATTGTAGGCTCAACGCGCAGCGCAGCGGTTCAAGTGTACGCGAAGTCACTGATCCAGAATAAAATAGTGGCTGGTCAGACGGTTGTCGATGGACCATTAACCATTGCTACTGAATTTGGTTATCCTGCGGCCAATGATGTTACTGCGGCTAACGATATTGGCGATTTAGTGAGTGTAGATGGCGACGCGTCGGTAATTTGGATGGCTTCAGACGCTGGTGCAGGTAGTGCACGCCTGGTAGGCTACGACGACGATGGCGATGCGGACGTGGCTGATGATAATTGCTACGTCACTTACACTGAATCGGCCGTTGTGGGTACGTTACCTACTATTGTTATCACTGATAACACCGGTTGCTAAGTTTAACGCTTAACATAGCGTTACAAGTACTCGACAAAGCCTGCGCTTCATCACGCGGGCTTTGTCATTTCTAGTATAAAAGATTTATGCAGCACACCTTCAAGTTCACAAGGTATGTCGTTATGAGTAGACCTCATCAATCAAGCGGATTTACGCTGGTCGAATTAGTCGCAACGATTATTTTAGTTGGGATTTTGGCGGTTACTGTTATGCCGCGTTTTTCTGATCGAGGTGGCGTGGTAGAGTATACACTGCGTGACCAACTTGCTGGGCTTTTACACCAAGCACAGCAACGCGCGATGTTTGATCGGAGCGGGCCTTGCTATAGCGTATTAATTAATGGCGCAGGCGTGCAAGTGCAGCGAGATAGCTTACTTAACAGCCCTGAATCGCAAATATTATTTGCCGGTGATTATGCGGGTTTAAGCGTAACCGCTGCGCAACTGTATTTTGATTCGCTGGGTAACTTGTTAATGGGCGGTACGAATTGTTCTACATCGTCTATACCTTCATCGCCCGTTACTTTATCTGTTAGTGGCAGTGCTGCTGCGCAGGTAATTGTCCATCCTACAGGTTATGTTGAGCGCACGTTTTAATACTGGATGTAAGTAATGTCGCCCATGATGATAGTACCGTCATTGATTAAACGATCACGCCAGGCCGGATTCACGTTGGTAGAGCTGGTCGTGGGTTTAGTCATTAGTACAATCTCGATTGCTATGTTTGCCACATTAATTGTTCCGCTTTTTACACGCAGCGTTGAGCCATTGCTTCAAATTCGAGCTGCAGAGCTGGCACAATCCATTTTAGAGCAAGCCACAGCCTATCGTTACGATGAAAATACTCCCGTTGGCGGTTCTCCCCCTTGCAACGGTCTTGGTGGGCTTAGCTGCACACCAAGCGCTAGTTTCGGTACCGATGCCGGTGAGGCTAACCGCGCAAGCTTTGACGATATTGATGATTTCAATGCTTTTTGCGCCGCGGATAACAATATTCAAGATGTCTTCGGTAATGATTTAACCACCGGTGGCAGTTTTGCTAACTTTAGTTTTCGGCTTTGCGTTGCCTATGATGGCAATTTTAATGGCGCGATTAATGAGGCCGCCTCTGGCGAGGCAAACGCAAAATTACTTACCGTCACCGTAACTCCTCCGCAACCCGCCTCGGCTTTAACCGTCAGCGTGTATCGCAGTAATTATTGATGAAACTGAACTTATCAAAACAACGGTTGTCGGTGAGCGGCGCTTTGCAGCAACAGCGAGGCGCAAGTCTTGTAGAGCTTGTGGCTGTTATTGTGTTGCTGGGTGTAATAGGCACAGGACTCATCAATTTTATTGCAGGTGGTGCTGAGGCCTACCGCGAGGTAGTTCGCCGCGATGAAGTAGCTCAAATTGGACGCTTTGCTATTGAGAGGGTGGCTAGAGAGCTTCGTAGCGCGCTCCCAGGCAGCGTGCGTACCAGTGGTAATTGCATTGAGTTTGTTCCGGTGGGTGCTGCATCGCTCTATACCGAGCTGCCCGTGGCAGGATTAGCCTCTGCGGCCAACACTTTTTCTGTGGTCAGCTCTGGCAGCGCAGCGGGTATGACCCGCGCAGCAGTCTATACTCTTAATGCAGCAGATGTTTATGCAGGCGGTAATCTACTGCTTGGGTTTAATGCGTCATCGGCTAGTACCGCGGCCGGCGAGACCACCTATACCTTTAGCAGTCCACCCCAGCAATTTGCCGAACACTCCCCAGGCCGGCGAATATTTTTTGTAGACGAGCCTGTGAGTTTTTGTGTAACAGGGCCGGTCACTAACCGCGTGCTGAATCGTTACAGTGATTACGGCTATAGCACCGTGCAGCCAGTGCCGCCTGGTGGCGGCCATTTGCTGGCTCAGTTTATTCAACTGGCCGATGGTGGTGTGGTACAGCCTTTTCAGTTTAGTGCTGGCACATTGCAAAGTAATGGCACGGTACATCTCGATTTTCGTTTTTTAGCGCGCGGTACTAGTAGTGAATGGGTTCGCTTTAGTCACGATGTTGTGTTGCAGAATGTCCCATAGTAACGGGGCATAGTTATTCGCATACTGTGATGTAATACGCGAAATGCAATAGGCGAAATTTTTACAGACTTTCTGGGTAGAGGTGTAATCAACACTAAGCGATGAATATATTTCAAAAAATAGCACTGGGTATTTTTTTTGCTCTTGCGGCAATGGCCAGCTCTGCTGATTTTATTACGCCCATAGCCGTCACGGCTAGTTCGTTTTGGACGAACAATCAAACCCCCAACAACCTTATTAATAGCTCAGGTTTAAGCGCTAATAATGCGGCCGGCACTCACGATGCCGATGGCGGTGCTAATACCATGTGGTTTGCTGGTGCTGGTGCGCCACTCAGCTGTAAAGTGAGTGACACACCTTTTTTAACATTGGATGGCACCAATGACTACATCGCCCTAAATATGTCTTATACCGGTAAAAATATAGCGGAGCTTACCGTTGAAGCCTGGGTGAAAACTACACACTCAACAAGCGGGAATTTTAATAATTGGGCTATTGTTGATTTTGATCGCAGTGAATTTTATAACTTGTTTGTTGCTGGCAGGGGGCAGGTTGGCTTTTCTACCTATAGTCAAGGCAATGGCAATATAAAGGATTTTTATTCCGGTAGCGAGCATACTGTGAACGATGGCCAATGGCATCATATAGCCGGAGTTTACGATGGTACCGATAAAATAATCTATATTGATGGCGTTGAAGTCGCGCGGCAGGTTAATCCTCACTCCGGAGCCGATCTAGGTCGCAATAATCGCACACGTTGGGGCTTTATCGGTGATGGTTCCGAAGCTGCTTCATTTAATTCCAATAGAAATAATTTCTACTACGACGGCTCGATTGATGAAATAAGAGTTTGGCACGTGGCGAGAACAGCTACACAAATCAATAGCTATAAATCCCTTTGTGTTGATGGCCAAGCCAATTTAGAGGCTTACTATAAAGCCGATGAGCAGGCAGGCACCACATTAACCGATTATTCTGGTAACGGCCATACAGGCACTTTTTTAAATTTTTCGAGTGGACCAACCGCCTACCCCGTGGTGGCATCCCAATCGGTGACTTTTGATTTGGGTCAAGCATATAACCTTACCCAAGCCTATATATGGCAAATGAACCAGCATCTTTCTGGGCGCACTGATTTATACCAGACGCGTGGTGTAGCCAGTTTCGATATTGAAACATCGTTAGACGGAGTAACGTATACGCAGCTTGGAGCGACTCAAACACTCAATGTGGCTGGTGGTGTGCCAGGTGAACCAGCGCAAGTGAAAGCAATGAGTGTTAATAATGTGCGTTATGTACGCTTTGATATTCGCACCGCTCACGGCGGCGCACCCAACGAGTATGTAGGCTTGAGTGAGGTGCGTTTTGAAGGCACGCCCGTCAGCCCATCCCCCCCTGTGGTTGCCGGCGTACTTTGTAATGATATTTTCACCGACGCGGTGCAAAACTTTACCAATAGCGGCAATAAAATTGAATTAAAAAATGCCATCTTGCAGAACACTAGCGGTACGTTAGATACCGATAATCTAACTGGCAGTGACGCGTCAAGCGCGTGCGGCGGTTCATGCAGTGAAAGTGGCTCTCCCTCAGCTCAAGATACTATTGTGTATTTAGACGGCAGCGGTAGTACCGACATCCAATTAAACTCTGGAGGCTCTTACACTGCTGGTGATGCGGCGAGCGGCGGCTCGGGTATTTATGATTTTGATGATGTTGAGCTAGACGATAACACCTCGCTGACGTTCCTACCCAATCCAAGCGGCCCAACGGTTTACTATATCGACGACTGGGAAAATGATGGCGACCCCGACAACGTGACGATAACATTTGCGCCAGGTGATTATTGGACCAAAGGGCACATCGATTTCGATGACAACCTAACGATTAATATCAGCCCTCCGGGTCAAGTCCGCTGGTATATCGGCGGCGGCAGTAATGGCAAACTACATTTAAAGGGCAGTAGTAACAGTATGCAAATCAATGCTGCTGGGCCTCCTAGTAATTTTATTATTTACGCCGAAGATGAAATAAAGTTACAAGACGGTGAGCAGATGAAAGGGTACTTGTATGCCGAAAATAAGATTGAAATAAAAAAAGGATCTTATGTGCAGGGCGCTCTTTCGTCCCAAGAAATAAAGCTCAAAGATAGTCCTGATTCTACAGTTAATTTTGAGCCCTTTGCAGCGACTGTTGATGGCGGAGCATTTTGTGATGCAAGTAGCGTTGCCAGCGCGGTTACCCATTACCATATTCAACCTACCACGCCATCGGTAACATGCGAGCTTGGAACTATAGTCATTGAGCCGCATGATGCGAGTCATACAGCACTGCCTAATGACGGCGCTACAATTACGCTGTCTACTACACCGGCTAATAATGGTTGGACAAAAATTATTGGCGCTGGCACGCTAACAGGAAACCAATATACTTTTGCTGGCGGTGAAACTAGCGCTACATTCGGGCTTGCAAAAACCAGTGCTGCAACGTTAGATATTGATGTTAGCGATGGCAGTGCAACAGACCTTGACGGCGATGCGGCGGAAGACATCGACATTACTTTTAATGATGTGGGCTTTCGCTTCTATGGTAATAACGTGGTTGACGGCGTTGGCCATCAAATAGCTGGCAAACCCTCAAACAGTGCACCAAACAGTCAAACCTTGAGTATTCGTGCCATTCAAACCGACCCAGCAACGGGGCAATGTGCAGCGCTAATCAACGGCGGCTCGGTGCCTGTTGGCATGGCTTATACGTGTAATAACCCACAATCGTGTGCACAGTCGAGTGCATTGAATATTGCAGGCACCAATATTTCGGGCAGCAACGCAGGCGGCAGTTTGAATTATAGTAACGTGGCGCTTAATTTTGACGCAACGGGCACGGCTGATTTTGTGATGAATTATGCCGATGCAGGTCAAATTACTATAGCCGCTAACGCGGATGTGGCCGTTGGTGATACTGCGGTAACAGTGCAAGGCAGCAGCAACCCCTTTGTGGTGCGACCGTTTGGTTTTGATGTTGACTTGGTGCTTAGCGGTAGTTCAGATCGCGCTAGTAATGGCACGGGTGGTAACTCTTACGCGAGCAATAGTGGGGGTAGCGTTTTTGCCACAGCAGGTTCGGACTTTTTAACGCGTATAACAGCTATGCAATGGCAGGCCGGCGATGACAGTAATAACGATGGTGTGCCTGATAACGGGGCAAACCTAGCTAACAATGCGGTCACCTTGAATTTTGGCCAAGAAATTTCTCCCGAGGTGGTCAGCATAAGCCACAGCTTGGTGGCACCAGCCGGCGGCTCGCTAGGTAGTCTTTCGGCCGGTAGCGGCACTAGTTTTAACAATGGGATGGTGGAGAAAAATTTCAATTGGAGCGAAGTCGGGATTATTAATCTGCAGGCTCAACTGGCAGATAATAATTATTTGGCTAGCGGTATTGATGTAACGGGTAGCGTGGCCAATGTGGGGCGTTTTGTGCCTGCCCGCTTTCTTCTAACTGACCCGTCTGTTACCGAGGCCTGTGTTGGAGGAGCGTATAGCTATATGGGTGAGTCGTTTACGCTGGCTTTTAAAGCATCAGCCGTGAACAGTAGTAATACGATTACAACGAACTATCGAGACAGTTTTATTAAGTTGGGTGCAAGCCAAGGCATCTTACAATTTGGCGCTATGGATCAAACGAGCGGCTCCAACTTAACTGGGCGCCTCGTGCCTGACGGCGCATCATTTGTGACTGCGAGCAGTTTTTTGTGGGGGCCGAATATGGGGGTAGCCTTGGGCGCGAGTGAGCTTGCAACCAATGTAAAAATCGGCCGCGGAGCTTCGCCTGATGGTCTGTTTGCAGCGGCTATAGGCGTGTTGGTAAGTGATGCTGACGGGGTTGCCAATGAAGTGTTTAATTTGGATGTTGATGGCGGCGGCAATGATTTATTTTTACTGGGTTTGAGTAGCCAGCGTTATGGGCGTATATTTTTGGAAAATAGTTTTGGTCCGGAGTCGCGTGATTTGGCGGTGCCCTTTGTTGCTCAGCACTACGATGCGAGTGTCGGTTCAGGCACATTTGTGCGCAATAGCAATGACAGTTGCTCGGCTCTTGCGGTAGGTGATTTTAGTGAAGTTTCAGGCAGCTACACCGCGAATTTAAGTGCCTCTGATACGCAGCCTAGTTCGGTCAGTTCGAGTACTTATGTCGGCGGTGAAGGCTCAGTGATTTTGAGTGCCCCGGGCAGCAATAATGATGGCAGCGTGGATATCGAGTATACGGTGCCTGAGCATCTGCGTTATGACTGGGATGCGGATCAATCGACAGCCGATACGAGCCCAATCAACACGGCCACTTTTGGCTCCTTTCGAGGCAATGACCGGATTATCTATCGACGCGAAGTGCTTCAATAATGATAAAAAAACATAAGGTGAAGCGCTCTAATCAGCATGGTTTTTCTATACCGGCCGCTATTTTTATTTTAGTTTTGGTGTCGTTGCTGGGTACTGCCATGATTAATATTTTGAATCAAGGCCAGCAATCAATCGCCCGCGAAGTGATATCGATACGTGCGCTAATGGCGGCCGAAAGCGGTGCTGAACGTGCATTGCACATAGTGTTAGAAGATAGCCCGGCTTCATGCACGGGTAATCTTTCTAATCCGCCTACTTCTTTCAATGCCTTACTGTCAGATTGGAATCCTACAGTGGCGGGTTTGGACGGCTGTACCGTAAACATTACATGTGGTGTGGTAGCAGTGGATAGTGATGACGATGGCACTACTGAAGACTATTTCACTCTGCGAAGCAGCGGCGCGTGTGGCCCTATCTCCGATCGTGCATTTCGATCAGTGCAGGTGCAGGCGCATAATTAACAGTGTTGCTGAACGCTAAATTTGCCAATGCCGCTCAATAGGTTGCCATAGTAAGAGGAGGAACGAATAAATTCACGCCTGCATTAAAGGCTTTAGTATAACCATGAACTAAGCCACCCTATTTAATCTTCTTTCATACCCAGCTCTTTCATTTTTCTAGTTAGCGTATTTCTTCCCCAGCCCAGTAATAACGATGCATCTCGCTTGCGGCCGTTGGTTTTTTGCAAGGCAACTTCAATCATAGATTTTTCAAAAATCGGCACTGCAGCATCAAGGATGCGTTGCTCGCCATTTTGTAGCTCGTGTGTGGCCCAGCGACTGAGTTGCTCGTGCCAACTTGAAGCCGGTGATGTATCGTCATTTGGGAGTGAAGAGTCGAGCAAATTGTCGGGTAAATCGGCGAGCTGAATCTCTGTGCCAACAGCCATTACCGTTAGCCAACGACATACGTTTTCTAACTGCCTGACGTTTCCCGGCCACGGCAGTTTATAGAAATGCTCGATTACAGGTACGCTGAGTACTTTGGTTTCTACGTTGAGTTCTTTGCTGCAGTCTTGCAAAAAATGCGCAGCCAATTGCGGGATGTCTTCACTACGATCACATAGTTTTGGCAATTTCATGCGAATTACATTCA
The DNA here is from genome assembly GCA_943788835.1 of uncultured Pseudomonadales bacterium. Taxonomy (GTDB): domain Bacteria; phylum Pseudomonadota; class Gammaproteobacteria; order Pseudomonadales; family UBA7434; genus UBA7434. The sequence continues at coordinate 266,752 of CALSRU010000001.1, forward strand.
AGCGGTGGAATAAGTCATCGCGGAATAGTTTTTGCCCCACTAACTCTTCTAGATTTTGATGTGTCGCTGCTATGATGCGAACATCCACCTTTACCGGTGTATGACCACCGACACGATAGAACTCACCATCGGCTAGTACACGCAGTAAACGAGTTTGAATATCGGCAGGCATGTCACCAATTTCATCAAGAAATAGCGTGCCGTGGTTTGCTTGTTCAAACCGACCGATACGCTGTTGCGCTGCACCCGTAAATGCACCTTTTTCATGACCAAATAATTCTGATTCAACTAAGTCCTTTGGAATGGCCGCCATATTTAACGCGATAAATGCCTGCTCGCGTCGGGGGCTGTGTTTATGCAATGCTTTGGCCACCAGCTCCTTACCGGTTCCAGATTCGCCATTGATGAGTACATTGATATTAGAATGCGACAGCCGGCCTATGGCTCGAAATACCTCCTGCATAGCGGGCGCACGACCAATCATCTCCGTGGTCACTTTGTCGTTGCTGCCGTCGTATCCAATGAGATTTTCTTCGGCTACGGCAAGAGCCCGGCGTGTCATTGCCACTACCTCATCAATGTCAAAGGGCTTGGGCAAATATTCAAAAGCGCCATTTTGATAAGAGGATACGGCGTTATCTAAATCCGAGTGAGCAGTGGTAATGATGACCGGTAATTTAGGATGCTTGACCAAAATCTTTTCTAGCATATCTAACCCGTTAATCCCGGGCATGCGAATATCACTTATGACAACGTCAGGGATGTTGCTTTCAAGTTGCTCAAGTAGTGCCTCGCCATTGGTAAATACATCTACCTCAATACCGGAGCGCGTTAGAGCTTTCTCCAGTACCCAGCGAATAGATTTGTCATCGTCAACGACCCATACATGATTGGCCTGTTGCATAAAACTAACTCCTAAAACTGCTATGATTAAATGCTTAAAAAAATATGTTTAGCGCGTTGTAAATTGGCTTAAATTAATAGCCATTTACGATGAATGAACCGTTAACTCCATCCAGTTATTGGCTGGTTAAATAGTTTGGCCTTCTAGCGGCAAGTAAATAGCAAAGCGGGTTTCGCCGCGCTCACTGCTACAGTCAATTAAACCCTTATGTTGGTTAATTACCGATTGAGCAATGGCTAAGCCAAGACCTGAACTTTGTGCATAGCCGCTGACCATTGGAACGAAAATTTTATCGATTAAGTCTTCTGGTATTCCGGGGCCGTTATCAAATATTTCAATACGACACACTAGTGCATGACGACGCCGACCAATAGTGAAGTGACGATATATGCGTGAGCTGATTTGAATTTTTCGACCTGAGTCTACATAAAGGTCTTCATGGCCTACGTCAGTTAATGCGCGCACAGCATTGCGGGTAATATTTAATACGACCTGTATTAAGCGCTCACTGTCGGCAAGCATCTCTGGAATACTCGGATCATAATCAGTTGAGATTTTTATTTGATCGCCAACTTCGACCTGAATTAGCTGCCTTACTCGCTCTAACACCTCATGAATATTTATTGTGGCAAATTCTATAGGCTCATTGGGCCCGAGCATTCGATCGACTAATTTACGTAGTCGGTCGGCTTCTTGAATAATAATATTGGTATATTCTTTGAGTGCGGGGTCGTCAAATTCTTGCTCAAGCAATTGTGCCGCACCACGCACGCCGCCTAGTGGATTTTTGATTTCATGTGCGAGCCCTTTGAGAAGTGCGTTGCTTGATTCTTGCGAAGAAAATAGCCTCGCTTCTTTATTGATCCGCAGCAGTCGATCTATGGGCTGAATTTCGACCATTAGGGCACTGCCTGGAATGTCATCAACCGGTGTGGCAGTGTAATCAACGGTCGCCTTTACCAGCTCGCTACCATGCAGTGAAGTGAGTACGGCCTCACGTTGTGTGTGGGGCTGCCCGCTGTCCAGCGTCTCTTGCAAGATCCTCTCGGTTTCGCTGGCATCTATTAAAAGTTTACCAATAGCTTCCTGTTGGTGGCGGGCACCACTAAGACCCAGCAATACTTCAGCTGCGGCATTGATATGGCTGAGCCGCAGCTTCTGATCTAAGAGAAGTACCGCGGTGCTCATATTTTCTAATAAGCGTGTATGTAGGTGTTCAGCAATCATAAAGAGAACCCATGCAATAAATGTACTCGATAGCCCAAAATTTGATATTTTTTTCGCATTTAAAATATAAATCTCTTATAAACAGTAAGTTACAATGCTTGGACTAGGCCGACATGCACCAATAATGTATTTTTTTAGCGAGTTAGAGCTCCTTGGCACGGGTACAGTCTATCTCATGCACACATTTGGTGCGCGGCTCGGTGTGGCTTTTATTGACGTTGAGGGGGCCGTAGCGCCTAGGCTGCGGTCGAAGCGGCTGCGCCGGTCATCGTGGCGTCAATGGCCATTAACTGAGCAGGGCAAGAGCTGTTACATTAGTCACGGGCATATAGCGTAGAAATGGAGTGACGGTTTTAATGAGCCGATCAAAAAACATAGGTGGTGTGAGGGTGAGTTTGATTGGGCTGTTGTGCCTTTCAGTTGCCATTAACATTTATTTATTGCTGCCCGTTCCAAAACCATGGTCAATTCCGAGCCTCTCACCTGAAGAGTTATTTGACCAGGCTGAGCCCGTCGACAATAGGCGTACATTTTCGGCGCTGGCTCAAACGCAAGGTGATGCCTTAAACGCCGAAAATTTGCAGCTATTATTTGAAGCTGAAGATTTCCGCACGGCATTGCTAGGTTACCAATTGTTGCAACGCCAAAATCCTCGGCAGAGCCAGCTGTTAAAGCAGTCGTGGTTAAAAATCGTAAGGGGGTGGCTTGCGCAAGAGGGTGCTTCGTATCGCGTGGTTGACTTCACTGAGGCGGGACTTGATACGCAACCCAACGATTTCGATTTCAGACTGCTTCATGCAGAGCGCTATATGGCTAGCGATAATCCTGAGCATGTGTTGCGGGCTATTAATATCTATTACGCGTTACTCAACGAATCGACGCAGCCATTGCGCGGTGCATTGATTAGTGAAATACAAAAAATAGTAAAAAATCAGGTCGATATGTTAAGCGAGCAACAAGCTTGGCAGCCATTACTGCGCCTGGCCGAGCGGCTTCTATGGCATGAGCCTATGCACCCGCCCTATATCTTTGTTTATGCGCGAACCTTGATAAAGCTTGAGCGCTACAGCCTCGCGAAAAATAGTTTATTGAGTATCGTTTATGATGAGTACTACGGTGGTAAAGCGAAGCAGATGCTGGATGAAATTGCGCTGCTTGACTTAGCTGATCAAGCCGTTGCGTTACAGGTTGATGGTGCGCATTATCGTGTTGCTGGGCGTATTAATGGGCGATACCCTGTCAGCTTAATGATCGACACGGGCGCATCATTATCGGTAGTGTCGCCACGTGTTTTAACGCAGCTGGAAATTAGTCCTGCGCCTGTTTTTGTGCGCAATGCGACGATCAATACGGCCGGCGGAAAAGTGAATGCACCTGTTTTTACTGTAGAGAATTTTTCAATCGGCGATTATAGTGTACCCAACATGGAGTTTGTTTTACTCGACATTGATGACTCTGCTGCCGGCGCAGGACTTCTGGGTATGAATTTTTTGCGCAACTTTGTTTTTAAAATCGACCAAAAAAATAATCTACTGCTTTTATCAGCGAATTAACGAAGGACAACCTTATGTCTGTAAGTGCGCGATATTAGGTGCATCGATAGTCTTATTGACTGGCAGACTGTGTTATCGTTTGGCACCTAATCTGCGCATTGGTTCTTAGTGCAAGTCTTTAATTAAGCTAGCTTGTGTTTCTGGGGCGATTTCTTCTATGTGTAGTGTATAAGCCGGATGGTCTGTGCCTGCGGCGACACACTCGCCGGATTTAGCAGAAGCGATCATAGCTGGCGTCAGCTCAAAGCGCATAAAATGTATGGCGCTGGTTTTCTCGTCATTTTCGCGAGGCATATCTTCGTCAGCTATAGCGTAAACGCGCTCGTGCTGACCCACTTGAACATAAACATGTTGCTCTAACCCTCTTAGTGCAATCAGTTTTTGCTTGCGCTCTGCCACATCAGTAAATTCAATCATGAGCGTTGCTTTCCAATTGCTGCCATCGGGCACTAATGGGTTGTAAGCTTCTAGCTCATCAAGAATGCCGGTCTCGTCAAACGTTTTTTCGGCGTGCAGCATTTCTTGAATTTGATAGCGTATAGTTTGTTCGTCTTCAAATTGAAGCAAAATATTGTCACCAATGAATACCTTACGTATTTTCTTTTGCGCGATGGCGGCTCTGCGTAGCTCGGCGCGCGCTTTGGCATAAGCTTCAAGGGTTAATAATGAATCTTTTGTGATGGTAGGCATAATTAAATTCCGTAGGCTTTGCGCACCAAACTAATGGGGTGCGCTTGTTGAACGTCAGTGTCATGAAACTGGTGAATACCTTGCACAATATGCAGCGCGCCTAGCGGGCAATCACTGGCAATATAATTGGCGCTTGCTCCATGCATTTTCTTAAATACGGGCTTGCCGATTTTCATGGCATGTTCATGTGATTCGCGCTTGATACCATAGGTACCGGCGTGCCCGCTACAGCGCTCGGTTGTATGAACTTGGCTGCCAGGTATCGACTTTAAAAACTCTTCTGTTTTCTTACCAACATTCTGCACCCGCCCGTGGCAGGGAGTGTGGTACGCAATGCTACCGAGCTCTTGCTTAAAATCGGTTTTGATTAAACCGTCTTTGTCGCGCTTAACCAAGTAGTTAAACGGGTCCCAAAACGCAGCGGCAACTTCCAATACATCGCTGTCATTAGGAAACATCAATGGGAGTTCCTGCTTAAACATCAATGTACAGCTGGGTACGAGCGCTGTAATGGCATAACCGTCGCGCGCCAATTTCAGTAGGTGTGGAATATTGATGCGCTTGAGGGCTTCAACGCCAAGTAAGTCGCCTTGCTCAAGCTTGGGCATGCCACAGCACACCTCTTTTTCCGCTACTGTCCAAGGTATATCGTTGTGTTCCAGTACGGCAATAAAGTCGTGCCCAATGCCGGGCTCGTTGTAATTGACGTAGCAGGTAGCGAACAGGGCGACTTTCCCAGGAGTGCGATCACCGGCGATCACTTTGGGTATTGGCTGAAAACTTGGCTTGTGTTGTTGGTTAAGCTGTTGGCGAAATTTGTGCTTGGCTAACGGCGGCAGCTTGGCATGTGCATCGATGCCGAGCGTTTTTTCTATGACCTTTCTCGCTGGCTCCCAAGTATTAACGGTATTAATAGTTTCGGTAATCAACGGGATGCCTGATAGCTTGCCAACGGTGTCCATGCTGGCGATTAAATTATCGCTGGTTTTTCCACCGGTGCGCTGATGCTCTACAGCTTTGGCTCGCAGCATCAAGTGAGGGAAGTCGATATTCCACGGGTGAGGCGGCACATACGGGCATTTAGCCATATAGCACATGTCGCACAGGTAACATTCATCCACCACATTCTTGTAGTCTTGTTTGGCTACACCGTCAACCTCGAAAGTTTCGCTTTCATCAATTAAATCAAATAAGGTTGGAAAAGATTCACACAGACTCACGCAGCGACGGCACCCGTGGCAAATGTCGAATACTCGCTCAAGTTCATCATCCAACTGGGTGGCATCATAAAACTCTGGATTTTTCCAATCCAGAGGGTGCCGAGTTGGTGCTTCGAGATTCCCTTCGCGAGGACCTTTAGCAGACATTATTGATCTCCAATTAATCAATAGTTTTTGAGATGAGGTCAGAGCTTATGTTGAGGCTTGGGCTCTAAAATAGTAAAGATGCTAATGTTTTTTTAACTAAAAAAAAGCGTCGGATTAAACCGACGCTTTTGTCTAGCCTCAATCGCGCAAAGCCAAGGCGATTGCAATTTCCGACTAATCTAAGCTTCGGCGTTATAAGCTTCGAGCGTTTTCGCGAACTTATTCGCGTGGCTGCGCTCAGCCTTGCCTAGTGTCTCGAACCAATCGGCAATTTCGTCAAAACCTTCTTCGCGTGCTGCCTTAGCCATGCCAGGATACATATCGGTATATTCATGTGTCTCACCGGCAATAGCCGCAGCAAGAGCTTCTGCTGAATTGCTAGCCGGCATACCTGTGCCTGGCTCACCGCATCCTCCAGCGATTAAGTGCTCCATGTGACCATGTGCATGGCCAGTCTCGCCTTCTGCTGTATTGCGAAACACGTTCGCGACTTCGGGTGCGCCTTCAATATCTGCCATGTTGGCGAAGTATAAGTAACGGCGGTTGGCCTGCGATTCGCCAGCGAAGGCGTCTTTTAAATTGGCTTCGGTTTTGCTGCCTTTAAGTGACATGATTGATCTCCAGTTGTTAGTAAAATAAATTTTTTTGAAGGCTTTCATGACGCGCTTGCGGCATTGTGCTGCTGCAAGCGCGAATTCAAACGGGCCTACAAGTAAAACTAAGTTATTGTAAGCTGTTTTTTAAGCTCGCTTCTACTACTTGTGTGGATGCAGGGATTACTCTTTTGCCTGCATTGATAATAATACTACGTAATTTGTATACTCGCAGATCAATATTAGTCAGAGGGTTAGAGGCTGTAAAATTGTTTGGTTCTATGAGTCCCATTGGTTTTAGCTATCACACCGGCAGCGACAGAGAATTCATCCTCATAGGAAGGATGCTTGCACTTTTTCGGCTGGGGCGCAGAGGCAATCTATTGGCGTGAACTGGGCTTGGTGTGTTTAACAGCTGCTAGATGCTTTTCAGCATCGGTTACATTCTGTTCTAGCATGCGTAGTTTTTCAAAATATTGCTCTGAGGGACGCCCGCCGCCGCCTGCGCGTCCGACAAAATCGCCTTCGGAGGCGATTACCCCTTGTTCAAGTGCTCTTTTTGCTTGGCTGAGTTGTTGCTGAGCTGCTAGCAACGATTTCTTCCATGCTTTGATTTCGTTTTCAGTGGGGCGGTTGGCTTTTTGTTGTTGTTCATTAGTTTTTCTTTTTTCTTGGGCTTCACGCAGCCACTCAGGGTGATTATCGTTAACAGCTTCGGGCGCGAGGCTAGTATTTTTGGATTTTTCGTCAATCGTAATTCTCTCACTACTGAATTCATTTGAGCGTTGATCGAGATTTGCGGGCGGCTGATCAGTAAAGCTAATATTGCCGTCGGCATCAATAACCCGATAAATTTCAGCGTTGCTTGAGCTGCAATGGAGTAGCGCAATCGATAGGCAAGTGACAATGGCTCTGTCGGTTAATAGCCTAGCGAAGCGAGATAAGAGGTTCTGTTGCATGGTGAGCCTCATAAGCATTGGGGAGGGCATGTGGTGTGTGAGGTACCTAGTGTAAGGTATTCCGCAAAGGTTTTAGGAGCTATTTTTTGGCATAAAAAAACCCGCCATTAAGGCGGGTTTTTCATCTTACCGACATATCTTAAATAATTAAGAATTTAGCAAGAGTAGTACAGCCCAAATTCAACCGGGTGAGTAGTCATGGCTAGTGCCTCAACTTCTTCACGTTTTAATGCAATGTAGCCATCGATCATATCATCGCACATTACACCGCCCGCCTTGAGGAATTCGCGGTCTGTATCAAGTGCGTCGAGTGCTTGCTCGAGGCTGCTTGCCACAGTTGGGATTCCGGCTGCTTCTTCAGCAGTGAGGTCATATAGGTCGGTATCGGCAGCATCGCCAGGGTGGATCTTGTTTTTGATGCCATCGATGCCTGCCATTAGCATTGCTGAAAAGGCCAGGTAAGGGTTAGCGGTACAATCTGGGAATCGTACTTCAATACGACGCGCCTTAGGGCTAGGTACGAATGGTATGCGGATAGACGCGGAGCGGTTGCGCGCCGAGTATGCCAGCATAACTGGTGCTTCAAACCCTGGAACCAAGCGCTTGTAAGAGTTGGTTGAAGCGTTAGCAAAAGCGTTAATTGCGCGCGCATGCTTGATAACACCACCAATGTAGTACAGTGCCGTTTCTGAAAGGCCGCCGTAAGCATCGCCGGCCATTAAGTTAACACCATCTTTCGAAATAGACTGGTGGCAATGCATTCCGCTGCCGTTGTCACCAACGATTGGCTTGGGCATGAACGTCGATGTTTTGCCGTAGGCGTGAGCTACATTGTGCACGCAGTACTTAAGAATTTGTACTTCGTCAGCTTTTTTGGTCAGTGTGTTCGGGCCAACGCCGATCTCACACTGGCCTGCCGTGCCTACTTCGTGGTGATGTACTTCTATTTCCAGACCCATATCGGACATGGCGCGGCACATTGCAGCACGTACGTCATGCAGTGAGTCGACTGGTGGCACAGGGAAGTAGCCGCCTTTAACGCCAGGGCGGTGACCCGTGTTGCCATCTTCAAATGATTTACGGTTTGCCCATGCCGCTTCTTCAGAATTTATTTCGTAGCCGGCGCTGCCCATTTCGCTATGCCATTTAACGTCGTCGAAGCAGAAAAATTCAGGTTCAGGGCCAAACAATACTGAGTCAGCAATACCCGTTGATTTCAAATATTCTTCGGCACGAGTCGCTACTGAGCGCGGGTCACGGTTGTAGCCTTCACCGGTGAGTGGCTCGACGATTGAGCAACGTAAGTTAACGGTTGTTTCGTCAGTGAAGGGATCAACTACCGCAGTGCTGTCGTCAGGCATCAAAATCATGTCTGATTCGTTAATACCTTTCCAGCCTGAGATTGAAGAGCCATCAAACATCTTGCCTTCTTCAAAAAATTTGTCATCAATTTCGTGAACAGGGATCGAAACATGTTGTTCTTTGCCCTTTGTATCGGTGAAGCGCAAATCGACCCAAGTCGCTTCGCTGTCTTTTATAAGCTTCAGAGTGTTCTCTGACATGGTTAATCCTCCGGATCTAAAACCCAAACGTGGGTGGTTAAAAATAAAAAAGCTAAACGTTATGCAGATATATAGCGGTATCGAATGCGCTTCTTGCTACTGCCAACTACTCCAATTGCCGAAGCAATTGTGTTGAGGGGCGGCGATTTTATACTGTTTGGCAACCAAAAAGGTAGACCAATGGATAAATCACAGTTTCCATCTATGTTGCTGCCTATTGAGTAGTCGACGCACAGGCTCTACTCGTCTTGCCGTTGCCCAGCTGGATGCTTAACAAGCCAGGTGTCGGCCTGTTTTTTAGCGCAAGACGTGCTGCGGCCTTCGACAAAAGCCAACTTACCTCCACTCTAATAAGCAAGCGGCGTACCACTAACTTGATCGTGGCTGAACCGGTAAGTCTCTGATTTTATTAAGTGATATGCGCCAGCCCCTGAACATTATGCACCATATTGGTGCTTTCAGGGATATTGGCACTTAATTGGTGCAAATTGCCAAATGCGAGACGAGCCGCTAACTTTTTGTCATGGCGCCATAATGTTGTAGAGCACCTTTGTAAAAGAGCGGCAATTTTTGGGAGGGCGGCCCCCGAATGGGAACCTGACTGGCGGGGCCGCTATACTGCACGCATGCCTGGCCGTATCCTGCTGGTGGTTACTCAGCCCTTTTGCTCGCGGGCTTCAGGCGCGAATTATCTGCTCTGGCGCAGTGCCACTATCATTTCCATGGATCGATGCATGACTTTATTGCTCAAGCTTCAAGCAGGGCTCGCGGTGACGCTTTACTTGCTGATCACTACGCTCCTGCTGCCTTGCTTGCCCTTACGCTTGTGGTGGCGTTCGCGTCGCGCGCCAGCCTACCGCCAACGTATGGCTGAGCGTTTTGGGATGAGTTCAATTACGCCACGAGCTAATGGTATATGGCTGCATGCAGTTTCTGTGGGTGAAACTTTTGCAGCGACGCCTACCGTAAAGACATTGCAGCAGCGTTATCCAAACCGCCCCATCACTATCACCACGACGACGCCAACCGGTTCGGAGCAGGTGACTAAAATTTTTGGTAGCAGCGTTGAGCATGTGTATGCTCCCTATGATTGGCCACTGTGCGTTTGGTTGTTTGTGCGCCGTGTGCGCCCAGCTGTGCTCGTAGTTATGGAAACTGAAGTGTGGCCGGTCACGATTTTGCTCTGTCGTTGCTTAGGAATTCCTGTGGTCATTGCTAATGCTCGATTGTCAAGTAAGTCGGCTAGCGGCTATCAGAAAATTCGTTGGTTATTGCAAGCAGCGCTTCAGCGCGTATGGGTTGCGGCACAGCATCAAAGCGACGCTGAGCGTTTTATTGCGTTGGGTGCTGCGCCAGCCTGCGTAGACGTAACCGGTAGCGTGAAGTTCGATGTGCAGCTTAGGCCTGAGTTGCACTTTGAGGCTGAATTGGTTCGTGATACTTATCGTGCGCAGAACAAGCCATTTATTTGGATTGCTGCGAGCACACATGATGGCGAAGAACTTGCTGCAATGCAGGCACATAAGCAGTTGCTGGCGCAGCAGCCTCAAGCCTTGTTGATTGTGGTGCCGCGTCATCCCGAACGATTTATCTCAGTGGCAAGACTGGCCGAGTCTTTGGGGCTGGAGTGCGCGCGACGCAGTCAACATTCGCAGGCCGATAGTTGCGTGCTTCCATCTACACAAGTTTTACTGGTGGATACGCTGGGCGATTTGTTAATGTTTTATGGCGTGGCCGATGTTGCATTTGTAGGCGGTAGTTTGTCTGCAGTGGGCGGGCATAATTATTTAGAGTCCGCGATTTGGGCTCGACCTATATTAAGCGGGCCTCACACACATAACTTTGCGAACATTGCCGAGCAATTGCAAGCTGTGGGTGCGCTAACCGTGGTGCGCTCGTCTGACGAGTTGGCAGGCGCCTTATTAAATGCGTTAAAAAACCCTGCACAGCTAAAAAAGTCAGGCGATGCAGGTTTGGCATTGTTAGAGGTTAATCGCGGTGCAAGCGAGAAGTTGTTAGAATTTATTGCTCAGCGGCTGTGTCAATAGCGGCCCGTAGCGGTAGAGCGCTATTTTTAAATGGCCGCTAATTGCTTTTTGCAATTTATTGCCTCAGGTTTTTAAGAGCTAGGCTGGTCACTGAGTGAAACGCCTTCGGGAGCCCTTAACCATTCATTAATTCCGCTTATGTCTTTTACATTGATTGTGCCCGCGGCCTGTTTAAGTCGCAGCGAATTTAAAACATAGTCGTAGCGTATGTTGGCAAAGTCGCGCTGAGCTCGATATAAATCACGCTGTGCATTTAGCAGGTCGACAATGTTGCGCGTGCCTGCATCATAGCCAGCTTCGGTAGCTTCAAGTGCGCTTTTTGCCGATATTATTGCGCGTTGGCGTGCTTGCACACGAGCGGTGTCGGTGACGGTTGTTAAATAGCTTGAGCGCGTGTCCTGAAATATACGCCGCTTAGTAGCGACTAAATTAGCTTGCTCAGCGACGCGCTCGTAGGAGGCCTGTCTGCGTTCGGCGCTGCGCGCACCGCCAGAAAAAAGCGGCAGCTCAACGCGTAATTCTACCGAGGTTCCTTCGTTTTTACTAAAAGATGGATTTCGTTCGATTTCTTCTATTCTGTCGTACTCATCGATATCGGAATCATTCTTTGAGTAACGAGCAACAGCTTGCACTGTGGGGGCTGCATCATAGATTTTAACGTTGCGGTTTTGATTGGCCGCCTCAAGTAGCTGTTCGGCTAATTTAATTGAAAGATTATTCTGTGTGGCGTATTCCACCCAAGCAGCTTCGTTAGTGGGTGTTGGTTTGTCAATCGGGAAGTCCAACGACAGGGTGTATAAATTGCGGTGCTGCTGGCCGGTTATCGCGGCAAGCGCCTCGTATGCGATGCCTACATTGACTTCTTCGGTTAAGCGGTTTGCAATAGCCAAGTCATAAGCTGCCTGTGCTTCATGTACATCAGTAATAGCAATAAGCCCAACTTCATAACGTTGTTGGGTTTGTTCGAGTTGTTGAGCGATGGCTTTTTCTTCGGCGCGAGATGAGCTCAAGTTGTCGGCTCCGCGCAGTGCATTAAAGTATGCTTCAGCTACCCGAATAATCAGGGCTTGCTGGGCTACGCTGTATTGCAAAAGCGATTGACGCGCTACAGCTTTGCTTTGCTTGTATCCGAATAGAGCCGATAAATTAAAAACATTTTGCGTTAGCGTAACCGAGTAGTCCTCTCTTTCTGTGTCGGTTTGCGCCGCGCCGCCAAAGCTATTAGTAGAGCCGAAATTTCTCAAAGTACTTTCGTTAGTGTCGGCTTTGCTGTGAGAGTAAGCAGCTTTGAGGTCTGGCAGCAATACCGCCAGCGCCTGCTGCCGGATGGTATCACCGGCAAGGTAAGTCGCTTCGGCCGATTGCAAGGTCGGGTCATTATTGAGGGCTAGCTCATAAATATCCAGAAGGGTGTCGGCCTGCGCAGTTTGAGCTAGGGTGATGCAAAGCGCAAAGGCAGCGCTAAGGCATGCGTGGTTACAGCGGGCGAGTATGGGCATGTAAAAGTCCGGTTCTATTATGAGTTGGTTATAATAAGGTCAGCTTGATCGATGAGCTGTGGTATCTGTGGTGTGCTTGAATGTGCCAATTATAGTAGCAATAGCGCTGAAGTAGCAGCTCATTCGTATTAAGCCTTGGCAATACTCCACTGAGCGTTGAGAGTGCAGGAAATCACATTATCCAAAGGATGAATGTTGTTACAATTTGGTCGAAGAGAATACGCAATCGCATGAGGTGCCAGATCACTGGAACTGCCGCGGCGTGGATTGAGGTATTCGTGCAGTAGGCCAATAAAGCCTATGCCCCGTTGGATATAAGCTGCGGCTTGGTGGGGTGCTAGGTTTAAGGAGGGTTACTGACGAGGCCCATAACGCAATAATTTGAGGCAGTGCAGCTAGGCGTGAAGCAAAAGTATCGTTTTGACATTAAGCGCATGAGCGCCGATTGTGAGGCTAATTATGTGCGGCTATGTCGTTTGCTGCCCGAAATTGTTGCGTTGTCGCAGTGTGCTCGTACAGTGCCCGATCCGTCGCAAGCAACCGAGGGTTTTACGCAGTTGCAGCGAGCTTTACAAATAGATCTGCCTTCGTCGCAGTTGGGCGAATTATCGATTTCTGTGAACGAGCAATGCCGTTACACCACTACCCTAGCGGTTACGGTGCATATACATGGTTTGACTGTGACTGATGATTCTGCCGACGGCGGCGTAAAGATGCTAGTGCGGCTTTATCACGATGTTCGTTTGGCCGAGGTGATTGCTTTTAGTGGCAAACACAGTAAGTTGGCGAGTTATGAGTATCCGAATGAAGTGATGTTTCAGCCAGATGAAAAAGAACAGCAAAACCGTTTTTTGGCCGAGTGGCTAGGTTTGGGATTAATCCATGGGCTGGCCGCTCATGATGATAGTCGTAATGCAGCCGCTTTTTATGGCAAGAGTTAAGTATTTAAGGTTTTCGGAGCATCTAAAGGCGCAGTGTTAAATACGGTTGCTCTGTCTTGATGATGTTTAAGAAGCGATTGTGAATTTAATTACCGGTAATAAGAGTGTGAGCGAAAAAGAAAGCAGCCAGTCAAGCTTGAGTCAGCAAACCATGCAAATCGCGAGTAATGGCGATAGTGCTCTGCGCGTATTACAAATCACCGACTGTCACTTGGGTGAGCAAGTGGGTGAGTCGTTGGCCGGCATGGACACTGATGCGAGTTTGGACTTTGTCATTGAATTATTGCTGGCCGAGGAAGGCTCAACGCCTAATGAGGGGGTATTAGCTATCGATCTCTTGTTAGCTACCGGCGACTTATCTAATCACGGTACTTCTGCTGCGTATCAGCGACTTGATACAAAATTACAGCCATTGGGTGTGCCGATGGCATGGCTGCCGGGTAACCACGACATTCGTGACCTGATGATTGACACCGTGGGCCAGGATCGCTTGCCGCGCTTGATTCGTTTGGGTAATTGGGCGATCTGTATGCTGGACTCAGCGGTACCTGGAAAAGTCGGCGGCGAGTTAGGGCCGAGCGAGCTTGATGGTTTGCAGAGCGCGCTAGAGGCGTTACCGGTAGATTGCCATATCGTAGTTTGTTTACATCACCAGCCCGTTCCGGTTGGCAGTAGTTGGCTAGATCAGCAGCAAGTTGTCGACAGTGAGCGGCTATTTGAAGTGCTGTGCGATGAGCCGCGGCTGCGTGCGATCGTTTGGGGTCATGTGCATCAAGAGTTTTCAGGCGATGACCCGCGGCTTCCTGGCGTGCAGCTTGTGGCCTCACCTTCTACCTGTATTCAATTTGCCCCTGGTCAGTCTGACTTTACTATTGACCCAGCTATGCCTGGCTATCGCTGGTTTGATTTACACGCCGACGGCACGCTGCGAACCGGTGTATCGCGAGTGGAAAATGTCGCGCTCGATTTAGATATCGCCTCAAGCGGTTATTAAAAGCAGCTTGCGCCCGCTGATATATTTACATGGTTTTAATAGCACGCCTGCTTCGGCGAAGGCGCAGGCGACTTTGGACTGGATGGCGCAACACTGCCCGCACGTTCGTGTACACATCCCGCCGCTGCCAGTAACGCCCGCCGCCACGGTCGATGCAATTAATGAATTGCTCGATGATGTTTGCGCTGGTTTATCTTGCATAAAAAAGCCCCCTTTGAGTGACACTATTGCTCAGCCATTTGCGCCGGTGTTTATGGGTAGCTCTATGGGCGGATTTTACGCCAACTATTTTGCGCAAAAATATGGTGGCAAAGCGGTGCTTATTAATCCGGCCGTGTATCCGCACCGATTACTTACCGCTTATCTAGGGCAGCAAATAAATCCTCATACTGGCGAAACCTACACGCTGCGCAAACAACATATGGTAGAGTTGCAGGCCTTAATGGTTGACCCAATGACGCACCCACAACAGCGCATGGTGTTACTGCAAACAGGCGACGAAACGCTCGATTACCGTGAAGCTGCCGACTATTATGCCGGGAGCGTTTGCCATGTTGAGCACGGCGGAGATCATAGTTTTCGCCATTTTGAAAAATGGCTGCCAGCGATTGCTCAATTTTTGGAAATCGATTCGCATGAGTAGGTTGCAGGGACTGATGATAAAAAAGCCTCCAAACCTAATTACAGGCTGGCTATAACTAGATTTATTGACATGATCGCTTGTATCAAGCGTCCTAAGTTTGCTGTTTAATTTCGTTACTCACCCAAATCATTAGCAGAATTTTTATGAGCAATTATAACGCTGAATCCATTGAAGTTTTAACGGGCCTTGAGCCTGTGCGCAAGCGACCCGGTATGTACACCGACACTCAGCGCCCCAATCATTTGGCGCAAGAAGTTATTGATAACTCAGTTGACGAAGCTCTAGCAGGCCATGCTGCACAGATCGATGTGGTGCTTTATAAAGATGGCTCTGTTTCAGTGAGCGATGACGGCCGCGGGATGCCGGTTGATATTCACCCACAGCATAAAATCTCTGGGGTTGAGTTGATCCTCACTAAGCTTCATGCTGGGGGAAAGTTCTCTAACAAAAATTATCAATACAGCGGCGGTTTGCATGGGGTAGGCGTGTCAGTAGTCAATGCGCTTTCCAGCAGGCTTGAGGTTGATATAAAACGCAATGGCGTGCAATACAACATAAGCTTTGCTGACGGCGAGCGGAAAAATAAACTGAAAGAGACGGGTACAGTAGGGCAGCGAAATACTGGAACTACCGTGCACTTTTGGCCGAACAAAAAATACTTTGACTCAGCCAAAATATCGGTGCGTAGCTTGCAGCATGTATTGCGCGCTAAAGCCGTTTTGTGCTCTGGGCTTAAGGTGACGTTTCTTGATGAGCAAAGTGGCGAGAAAGATGAGTGGTTTTATGAAGACGGGCTTAAAGATTACTTAGTTGCGGCGACAACAGGTTGGGATGTATTGCCGGCGACTCCATTTATGGGTAGCTTTGCGGGCGAAACTGAGGCGGCTGATTGGGCGATACAATGGCTACCTGAGGGTGGCGAAATAGTAGCTGAAAGCTATGTCAATCTAATTCCCACCGCACAGGGCGGCACCCATGTGAACGGTTTGCGTACCGGTGTGCTGGAGGCACTGCGAGAGTATTGCGAGTACCGCAATCTATTGCCGCGCGGGCTCAAGCTCACCGGTGATGATGTATGGGATCGATGCTGCTATGTGCTGTCAGCTAAGCTGGGCGACCCGCAATTTTCGGGTCAGACGAAGGAGCGACTGTCATCACGCGAGGCGGCGGCTTTTATATCTGGTGTGGCCAAGGATGCATTGGCTTTGTGGTTAAATCAACATACAGATGAAGGAGATTTAATTGCCGAGCTAGCCATAAGTCGTGCGCAAGTGCGTTCGCGATCAGCTAAAAAAGTGGCGCGTAAAAAAATTACCTCTGGCCCTGCATTGCCTGGCAAGTTGGCTGATTGCTCTAGCGATGACCCGAGAATTGGCGAGTTATTTTTAGTGGAGGGCGACTCGGCAGGCGGTTCAGCTAAGCAGGCGCGCGACAGGATTTTTCAAGCTATTCTTCCGCTGCGAGGGAAAATACTAAACTCCTGGGAGGTCGAGTCGGTCGATGTGCTGAGCTCAGATGAAATTAATAATATCACCATCGCTTTGGGCATTGATCCAGCTTCTAACGATTTAGATCGTCTGCGCTATCACAAAATATGCATTCTTGCCGATGCCGACTCCGATGGCTTGCATATCGCTACGCTGATCTGCGCGCTCTTTGTGCGCCACTTTAAGTCTTTGGTTGCAGCTGGCCATGTCTATGTTGCCATGCCTCCGCTGTATCGCGTTGATGTAGGCGATAATGTGTATTACGCACTTGATGATGCCGAAAAAGAAGGTGTTCTTGAGCGTATAAAGGCAGAAAAAAAGCGTGGCAAAGTGAATGTCCAGCGCTTTAAAGGCTTGGGTGAAATGAATCCGCTGCAATTGCGTGAAACCACTATGTCGCCAGATACTCGTCGACTTGTGCAACTTACCACGGGGGCGGGCGATGGCACTGAGCAGTTGCTTGATATGTTGCTTGCGAAAAAGCGTGCGTCCGACAGGAAAAAATGGTTAGAAACTAAGGGTGACCTGGCGGAGGTTGTCTAGGTAAGCCTCCAGGCGCTGTTGTTTTTGAAGGATTCTTTTAGCTTGTTAAATAAAAAATCTTTTTCTCTTGGATCGTGTACGATGAAAAAAAATGTTATTTTTTTGATATTCACATGGCTTTGGCCATGCATAGCTCTGTCAGATCAGCAGCCTGACAACATCATTGCCTACAAAGCCGTAGACGGTCACGAGCTTAAGCTCCACGTATTCAATCCTCCGGGTCACCAATCGAGTGACAGTAAGCCCGCGGTAGTCTTCTTCTTTGGTGGCGGATGGGTTGGTGGTCAGCCCGAGCACTTTTATAGGCAGAGCGCCTATTTTGCGTCACGAGGCATGGTTGCGATTTCTGCCGAATACCGCATTAAAAAAATCCATAACACCTCGCCTAAAGAGGCTTTAATAGATGGTAAGTCGGCTATTCGCTGGGTGCGGGGTAATGCCAAGGCCCTCGGTATTGATCCTACTAAAATTGTTGCAGGTGGTGGCTCAGCTGGCGGGCATATAGCCGCTGCCACGGCAACTTCAAAAGGTTTTAATGCGCCTGATGAAGACGTCACTATTAGCGCTCGTCCCAACGCATTAATGCTTTTTAATCCCGTTTTGGATACGGGTCCTGATGGCTATGGATATGGTAGGGTTAAGGGTTATTGGCGGGACTTTTCACCGCTGCACAATTTAGATGCGAATACACCGCCCACTATTATCTTTCACGGCACTGAGGATAAGATTATTCCAGTTGCGGTGGCTGAGTCGTATCAAAGAAAAATGAATGAGAACAAAACGCGATGCGATTTATTGTTATATGCGGATGAGCCGCACGGCTTTTTTAATAATTCAAAGTATGCTGAAACCTTGTCAGAAGCCGATCGGTTTTTAGTATCGTTGGGCTATTTAGGAGCCAAGCCGAAGCAGTAAAAGATACGGTTTTCGAGTGAATCTCTTTGAGATGCCATTAAATAAATCGATAAGACAATTGGTGTGTGATGCCGTCCTTGGTCAATGAGCCTAGCTAGACATTCTTTCTTCGCGAGTTTGCCGCTAAATTTCGTATGCTTTGAAAGCCTTGCAATAAACATTGAAGTAATGGCGCCGCTGTTGATTTTTCCACTGTATCGTAGATAGACTATTCAGCCGTTCGGCTAGGCTGAACACATGTTTTCGAAGCGGTTATAGATCGTAAGGATCAAAAAATGTTGGCTCGTCTGGTTATACTTTTTCGCTTGATTAAGGACTACGAATGAAAATTTGCGGTGTTGAACTAACGGGTTGTGATGCCGTTATTTGTTTACTCGACCGAGATCGTGGCCAGCTGCATATCCCTGACTGTAGGGTTCGCAAGCTCACTTTGAGAAAAGATCACGATCGCGAAGATTTGCAGCGATTTCAGAACACATTTGCCAAGTTAATGAGTGATTACAGCATTGACTGTGTTGTTATAAAGGAGCGCTTGCCTAAAGGTAAGTTTGCGGGTGGCGCCATCAGTTTCAAGTTAGAATCGGCTATTCAGCTTATTGAAGGATTAGACGTCATATTACTGTCCGCTGCGAAAATAAAATCTGTTTTGGCTGCTAATCCATTGTTGATGCCGTTTTCAGATACTGGCTTAAAGGTCTTTCAAGAGGCTGCATTTTCTGCAGCCTATGCAGCACATATGTCGGCTCAATAGGCGTTTTGTACCATCCTATTTTTGAATATCTTGCACTAAAACCACTTCGTGTCACATAGCGTCCGCCTTATCGTTGGGGGTTTGCTGTTATTAGCGCATTGCCTATTTAACACGTCGATAGTGAGAGCTTATATAATTGACAACGTCAGTTGGGAGATATTTCTATGCCGCCACGCTATTTAAAAAATGTGCAGCTCTATCATTTTACTACATGCCCATTTTGCATAAAGGTTCGGCTTGCCATGAAGATAATGGGTATTAGTATGGAGTGCAAAAATATACATGCCAATGATGAAAATAGGGCGCAACTGATTGCTGGTGGTGGAAAGCCTCAAGTTCCTTGTCTTCGCATTGTGCAGAATGATGCAGTGCGCTGGTTGTATGAATCGAGCGATATCATTCAATACCTCAAACAGGCAAAATGACACCTTGCTCCTGTTTGATATCAACTCGTGAAAGTGTGCGAAGAGCCTATACCTAAGAGACCATTTGCTAATGCGAGAAGTTGAAATTACCCACGAGCCCGTTGCGCTGTATAAAATTCTCAAATTCGAAGGTGTTGTCGCTAGTGGCGGAGAAGCAAAATCGGCCATTGACAACGGCTTGGTGAGCGTTAATGGTGAGGTAGAAACTAGGCGACGAAAAAAAATTATAGCTGGTGATGTGATCGAATATATGAACGAAAAAATGACCATATTGCTTGTCTAAAAACAGTGGTCTAGCGGACCCAATTCTTATGCGTCGAGCGCATTGAATTCAATCTTTTAATAAGGAGATAATCCATGAACAAATTAGCTCGCACTTTGAAGCGCCGGTCAATATTCGCAGCAGCGCTTTAAACAACGAGTTTTTCGAAATTGGCTGAGAGCGATAAGTACGCTGTTAGAAATAGAGGAAGCATAGAAGTTGTGATTATGATTCGAGCCACCAACATCTTTCGCAAGGAGGCTGGTAGCCGGTAAATGGTAAATGGACTAGGATTGGTCACCATGCCGATTTACTGCATCACGTAAAGCAGTGACGAAGGAACGGGCTTTTTCTGAAATAGATAGTAATCGAGAATAATTAACTGAGCACCTGGCTTGAAACAATATTAGGAAAGGTGTTTTTTTGAGAAAAATGCTAAAGCTATTTATCAGTAGCGTTTAATATTTTTTCAGCGTTAACTGGGAGATTGGAGCATATGGCTTATACCTCAATTGTTTTTAAGCATCCACATACCGGAGCCATGAGACAGGCGCCTGTGGGTTTTTCCTGGACCGTCTTGTTTTTTAGTTTCTTTCCACCCCTATTTCGTGGCGATTGGAAATGGGCGGTTATTATTTTTCTTCTTTCATTGCTTACCATGGGTCTTAGCAACTTAGTTTTTATGTTTTTGTACAATAAATTTTATATTAAAGATCTTATTGGTGCCGGCTTTAAGGCTGAATCGATTGCCAATAGCAATATGGCGGAGGCTGATCAAAAAATTGGCATGGAAATTCCGCGTTTAAAAATCGATGCCTGAGTGACTTTGAAATCTCGCGACTCGTATTTTCTCGTCGAGTGTGCCTTGAAAATTCGGGTCTATTTATAAAAATCTTGCGGGTGTAAGTTCTGATGAATAGTAAAAAAATAGTTGCCGGTTTGTTTTTTATTGTTGGCATGGCCCATATTAATGCCGAGGAGTTGTTGCGCACTGAGAAAACTTGGGAGGGCGCTGATATAAAATATCCTACGGGTGCGCCAGAAGTCACTTCTATTAAACTCAATATAGCTGAAGGTGAGCTCACGCCGTTCCATTGCCATCCTGTCCCAACTATCGGTTATGTTTTGCACGGCGATCTGGAAGTGGAGACGAAAGATGGCAAGAAAAAAATGCTGCATAAAGGTGAATCGGTGGTTGAAGTGTTGCGTACGGTTCATCGAGGTCGAGCTATTGGCGGCCCGGTCGAAATCGTAGTCTTTTACATAGGCACTACGTCGATGCCTCATACCGTGCTTCCTGAGAATGATCCTGATCATGAATATTGCGATGGTTAAAATCATTTAAGCAACAACAGCATAGTCAGTAGCGTAGAATCCTCTCTAGGCTAATTGGGATTGATTATTTTCAAAAGCAGACGGGCCCCTTTTTAACGACAAGCTCTACCGGAAATATTTAATGAAAGTACTCATAGTTTTGACGTCACATAGCAAGCTTGGCAATACGGGTAATAAAACTGGCTTCTGGTTAGAAGAGTTTGCTAGTCCCTATTACGTATTAAAGGATGCCGGTGCTGAGATTACGTTAGCATCACCGCAGGGCGGGCAGCCGCCGCTCGATCCGAAAAGCGATGACCCTGATGCGCAAACTGAGGCAACTCAGCGCTTTTCGAAGGATGTTGCTGCGCAACTGCAGTTGGCTAATACCGTTGAACTGTCTGATATCAGTGCGGATTCTTTCGATGCTGTTTTTTATCCAGGAGGGCATGGTCCGCTGTGGGATCTGTATAGTGATGCTAATTCTATTGCCCTGATCCAAGATTTTATTGCAGCCGGAAAATATGTGGCGGCAGTTTGTCATGCTCCAGCGGTATTGTTAAAAGCAAAAGACCCGAGCGGTAGCTTTTTACTTGACGGAAAAAAAGTGACAGGCTTTAGCAATTCTGAGGAGGCCGCGGTTGAATTAAACCATGTGGTACCCTATTTACTTGAGGATGAGTTGATGAAAGTCGGTGGACTTTATCAGAAGGTTGAAGACTGGCATCCCTTAGCGGTTGTTGATGGTTTAGTTATTACAGGGCAGAACCCTGCATCTTCCGAGATGGTGGCTCAAGCGCTATTGCAAGCCACGAGTTAACTTATAGCTCTTAAGACAAAACGATAGTAAAACTTAATTTTTTAATGTTAATTGAGGAGTAAAAATGTTCAGTCATATTATGATCGGTGCAAATGATGTTCAGGCTTCCAAAGCTTTTTATGATGCTATTTTAGGAGCAATGGGTTATGCGCCAGGCACAATCGATGAAAAAGGACGCTGTTTTTATTTTACTGATACAGGTATCTTCTCTATAACGTTGCCTATCGATGGGCAGCCAGCAAGCCATGGTAACGGCAGCACTATTGGGTTTGCGGCAGATTCACCGGCCACTGCTGATGCTTGGCATGCAGCAGGACTTGCTAATGGTGGCACGGCTTGCGAGGATGCTCCAGGAGTGCGAGAAGGTGGGCTGGGCAAGCTGTATCTGGCCTACTTGCGCGACCCAGCCGGTAATAAAGTTTGCGCGCTTCATCGCATAGGGTAGGTATAGGCGGCGTTGACAAAGAATTTTTTGTCGCGCTTGATGCGATGCGTTATGTTTTTTCTGGAAATGTCCATGTTCAGAGGATGCCAAGGCTGCGAGTGCCTATGCGGTCTATAGGTTGGTTTTGGTGTTGCGTATTCGCTGCCCTCACCCAGCCTAAATGGGCTTTTTCGCAAAGCCAAGTGCTAGATGAGGGTGCAAGACATTCTTCAGAAAGCTCGATTGTTATTTATAAAGCAAGAGATATTGTCACTCTCGATCCGGATAAGCCGAATGTAAACGTCGTAGCGGTCAAGGGCGAAAAAATATTTGCTACTGGATCGTTAGACCAAGTGAAAAAAATTATCGGTAAGCAGTCTTTTGCTATTGACGATACGTTCGCAGGGAAGATTTTTGTCCCGGGTTTTATCGCGCAGCATGACCATCCTTTTTTAGCGGGTATTGCCCTGACATCGGCAATTATTTCGATTGAAGATTGGGTGTTGCCGGAAAAAACGTACAAGGCTGCAATAGGGCAGGCTGACTATATCTCGCGATTGAGAGAAGAAGAGTCAAAGCTGAGCGACCCAAGTGAGATTTTACTTAGTTGGGGATATCATCACTATATGCATGGTGAGCTCAGCTCATCAAAACTGGATGCTATTAGTAGTGTTCGCCCTATCATTGTTTGGCACCGATCAGCTCACGAGATGTACTTTAATTCCGTGGCTCAAAAGAAGTACGGTATCAGTCGGCAATGGCATAATACACTCAATGAGGCTGTCAAAAAGCAAACTGACTTTGACAGAGGGCATTATTGGGAGCAAGGATTTCTTGCGATAGTGCCTTTACTAATGCCGGTCCTTGCGGAACCAAGACGCCTCCACGCTGCCTTAGAATTTTTTGAACATTATTTTCATGCGGCGGGTATTACGTTGGGATCCGAACCCGGCGGGCTTCTTTCTAGGGCATTGCAAGATGCTCAAAATTCGGTGTTGAGCGATGCAGATACGCCCTTTCGTTTTTATTTTATTGCAGACGGTAAATCGTTGGTCGCTTTATATGACCGAGACCGTATTATTTCCAAAACAGAAAATTTGTTGGGATGGGGCCATGGCATGACTGCTTTTTTGCCTAAGCAGGTGAAGCTTTTTGCCGATGGGGCTGTTTTTAGTCAGGCAATGCAGCTTCGCGAAGACTACAGTGACGGTCATGCTGGTGAGTGGATGATGGATTTGGATGTTTTTGCGCGAGCATTTCAAATATATTGGGATAGTGGCTATCAAATTCATGTGCATGTGAATGGCGATAAAGGCCTAGATATGGTTTTGAATCAGCTTGAGCATAATCTCAAGCGCAACCCGCGCGTTGACCATCGGACCGTATTAATCCATTTTGCTGTATCACAGTCCGACCAAATCAATAGAATTAAAAAACTCGGCGCGATTGTTAGTGCCAATCCATACTATCCTGTGGCACTAGCGGATAATTATCGCTCCAATGGGTTGGAGCCTTTCCGCGCTGACAATATGGTCCGGTTAGGAGACATCGAACGCGCAGGGATCTCATACTCGCTACACTCAGACATGCCGATGGCGCCCGCACAGCCACTTTTTCTAATGTGGGCAGCCGTGAATCGAATAACTAATGACGGGAATTTACGCGGTCCAGATCAGCGAGTGAGTCGGTTAGGCGCATTGAAGGCGGTGACTTTAGATGCTGCATACTCGCTGCGCTTGGAAAAAAAAGTGGGTAGTATTGAGCCTGGAAAGTTAGCCAACTTCACGGTGCTTGCTGAAAACCCGATAACAATTGATCCTATGGCAATTAAGGATATAGAGATTTTTGCAACGATTCGCGAGGGGCGCGTCTTTCCTATTAAAAACAGTTCTGATGCTCCAAGTAAAGATTTATTGGTCCCATTATCTGCAGCTCATTAATCACAACGTTTGATTGGCTATGTTGAGTTTAATTTAAAAAATGAGCTATGAACGGGCGCATGGGTGCAATGTTAGTATCGGCAGGGGACACTGAGTGAGAAGAACTAGTGTGGGTAGGTGGCAATTGTTAATTTTTTCTGCGTAGGTCTGGCCTATAGTCATTACAAAATATAACAGGAAGACTTATGTTTCAGCTATGCATTCTCCTCTATAAACATGGTCAAAAAAATGTTAACGCTCGTTCGCACAACCATTAAAATTTTTTACGCTCGGGGTTTCAACGACTGATGCAGCAGCTTCTTAGTCAATATATACAGTGTCCATATTGCGGTGAGATGATTGAGGTATTGATCGACTGCTCGGTGCCAGAGCAGGAATATATTGAAGATTGTCAGGTCTGCTGTCGTCCCATTTGCTTTAATGTGACTATTGACCATGAAGGCGATGCATCGGTTGTTGTAACACATGAAAATGAATAATTTCAAGCGAGGAGGTCAGTTTGGCATTTACAATAACATTTTTTAAAATTCTTTCGTGGGGAATTTTTTTGATTGCGCCTTTGTTGATTATGTTTTTTTTGATGATAACAATATTGGCTTTAATTGCAGGACGTATTGAATGTTGGAACAGATTCGACGCGTTATACTGGGGTTTCATTACAGCTTTAACCGTCGGTTATGGCGATATGAGGCCTGTAAAAAAAACGACTAAAAGTTTGTCAGTTGTGATAGCGGCTTTTGGCATCATGTTTTCCGGTATGCTGGTTGCCATAACCATTGAGGCCTCTACGCGAGCTTTTAAAATACACATGGATCCTGAAGTCATGCGTGTTATTGAGAATCGAATAGATTGAGTGCTTCGGTGATGATTGCTCATTGCCGTTTTCGCTCTATGCACTCGATGTATCAAAATTTATTAATAGTCGACCCACCCCGTTGAATGCCACATTATTAGAGCTGATGCTGTCTTGCTTGATCGTGCTCAGGCAGTTTAATGGTAGGTAATTTTGACGTAGGCCTATCAATTACTGTTTAAAAGGCGCAAGCTTGCTAAATACTTGGCTTGCCGCTGCTTATTGCTTGAAGAGAGTTTAATGCTGCGCTCCGGTCGGCATCTCATCGTTAGATGCCCTCACAATATAATCTGTCGGAGTTATGGCAAGCAAGTCACATTGCGCCCTTTAACGGGCCGATTACTTACCTAGGGTTATAGCGGCTTTTTCAAGTCTTAAGGTATAAAAGATGTCGGATAAATTTTTTTTTAAGGGGCGTCAGGACGCGCGCCAAAATCATACAAATCATGGTTATCAAACAAATGCGGTATCTAAAGCTGGCAGCAAAAAATATCCGCTTCAGTTAGTCGTGACTACTGATGAGCGAAAGCAAGAAGTTGAACGGTTGGTGGGCGAAGCCGATTTATATGCTGAAATCACTCTTGATAAGACGGCTAATGGCGTAGAATCTATCGCAGAGCTTACAGCCTTGCTTAATAAGGCATCGCCCGTGGTGTTGGATAAGACTCCCGCTCGCAATGACCCTTGTTATTGTGGCAGTGGTAAAAAGTACAAAAAGTGTTGTGCTTAAGCTGAAATGAACGAATGAATCGGATGAAGCAACATAAAATTAATCCCCGTAAGTTGCTCAATAGTAAGTGGACTGCGGCGAAGCCGAGTAACAAAGAAAAACACTTTTTAGTGACCGATGTCGAATTTGGTGACGATGAGGTTGTAGTTTCTTGCGCTATTGAAGCCATCATTTCAAAACGCACGATGGCAATCGATTGGCAAGATTTGAAAGATTCAACGCAGTGGCTAGCTGGCTGGAAATAGTTTTAAACTTTTAGCACGTGCCATCGCACCTTATATTCGAACCGGTGAATTTGAATATAAATTTTTAAGTTCACCAACACTATGAGTAAATGTAATGAGTAAAGGTACAGTAAAGTGGTTTAACGCCGACAAAGGTTTTGGTTTTATTACTCCTGAAGATGGCGGCAAAGATCTTTTTGTTCACCATTCAGAAATTCAAAGTGGTGGCGGTTTTGCCACGCTTAATGATGGGCAAGCCGTAGAATTTGAAGTTGGCCAGGGTCAAAAAGGACCCTGTGCAAATAAAGTAGTAGCAGTATAATTTTTTACAAATAACAAAGTGCCATTTAGGTGACGGCATCTTGCGCCTAAATGCACTGCGTTATTTTTTAAGATGCAATTAGCGATTTAGACCCCTGTCAAAGCGATCCAAAATCGTGCTCTCCTTTATCACTCTCTTGTAGTTTACCTTCCCTAGCCAGCTTAAATTGTACCGAGCATCCGGCTGTAGTAACATCTGCGCCGCTTAAGTATGTCTGAAGTAACAGGGTTATATTGTTCCTCTGCTTATTACTTTGAGAACGCTTTAGTCATGATAGAAAAGAAACTCATGGCATGGCGCAGCTCAATAGTTATCTTTGGTTTGTTAGCTTCCGGGCTAGACTCAATAGTGAATTATGGCGCTCGTCAATTAGGGTGAGTCTAATGTGCGAACCCTTACGGTGGGTAATGCCTTGCAAAGAGAAGTTGTTATCCTTCAAGCGATTACACTAGTGGTGACAGATCAGCCTTTGCAATCGGACCGGTGGCGGGAAACGGTTCAATAGAGCGCATTAGCCGCCCAGAATCGCCCGCTTTTAGGGCTTTAAGAGGCTCAAAACGGGATTTTTGTGTGGTCGGTGGTGAAATACGCTCATGCCGTTGCTTTTAGCGACAAGTTGGATTTTAGATCATGACGGATTCGTGTATAAGACTCACCCTGTAACGATTCATTGTCAGCTCGATAGTTAATGGAGCTTGTACATGCGGCCTCGCGAGGTTTGCTAGAGGCATCTGGGCGTTTTTTGCCTCTCTACCGCGAGCTCAATCGATCAATGACGGGCCATCGCCGTGAGCGAGCCCACTATAAGAAATAGTAATACGCGTTTTTATAAGGTTACCTATGACAAACAGAAAAATTTATTTAGGCGAGATGCTTAAACAGAATGAGACAGCCGCTATTGGCGGTGAATATGTCACTATTGATAGCGAAGCTTTTTACAAGATTTCTAACTACGATCACATGGCCCCGTTTTTTATTAGTGTGGTTAGCGACTCCGATCACTGGATGTATATCTCTAGCCAAGGTGGGCTCTCCGCTGGCCGCATTAATTCAGAAAATGCGCTCTTTCCGTATTACACCGACGATAAAGTTACCGATGGTTCTAGCTTTACCGGTAGCCGCACGATTGCTCTAGTTACAGCTGCCGAAAAAACATTCCTTTGGGAACCCTTCTCTGAAAATTTAGCGGGTATCTATAACATTACACGGAACATTTATAAAAATGTTTGTGGCGACAAGCTTATTTTTGAAGAGATTAACAATGACCTTGGTGTCGCGTTTCAGTACGCTTGGCAAACATCTGATAAATTTGGGTTTGTCAAAACCTCACAGCTCACCAATACGGGCGAAGCTACAGTCAGTGTAGATATTCTCGACGGCATAGAGAATTTATTACCTTATGGTGTTGAACAGGCCGCACAAAACACCGTGAGCTGCCTAGTTGACGCCTACAAGAAAAATGAATTGCAGGCTGATGTGGGTCTTGGCATTTATTCGATGAGTTCAATCTTGGTGGATCGTGCTGAGCCGAGCGAGGCGCTATCGGCCACAACAGTTTGGTCGGTGGGCTTAAACGATGGCAAAAAGTTAGTTTCTTCAATTCAGCTCGAGAACTTTCGTAACGGGCTTGGTATTGATCAAGAATCTGATGTAAGAGGGCGCCGCGGCGCTTATTTTGTTAATGCCGAGATTGCGCTGGGGTCTGGCGAAAGTAAAGAATGGCTTATGGTGGCAGAAATCAATCAGGGCCCAGCCAAGGTTAAAGATTTAATTGCCTACATAAAAGCCGATCAAAATATTGTTGACGATATTAACAATGATATCGCACAGGGTTCTGAGAACCTTGCCCGTATTGTCGGTAATGCCGATGGTCTGCAGGTAAGTGAAGATGTTCTCAGCGCTAACCATCATTTTGCTAACGTATTGTTTAACGTGATGCGCGGTGGCTTATTCGATGATAATTACACGGTTGGCAAAGCTGACCTTATTACTTTCGTTCAATCATTTAATAGCCAGATTTATACCCAATATGAATCATTTTTTAACGGCTTAAGCGATCATTTTCATTATAGTGATCTTATTAAAGCAGCGGCGGAACAAGGTAGCGCCAACCTTGAGAGGCTTTGCTATGAATACTTACCTCTGACATTTAGTCGTCGTCATGGTGACCCTTCACGTCCGTGGAATAAATTTTCTATCGATTTGAAAAATGATGATGGCTCTAAACTTCTCAATTTCCAAGGCAACTGGCGTGACATTTTTCAAAATTGGGAAGCATTAAGTTTCTCAATTCCCAATTTTATTGAGAGCATGATTTGTAAGTTTGTGAATGCCACAACAGCCGATGGCTATAACCCCTACCGCATAACCAAGCAAGGTATTGATTGGGAAAGGCTCGATGCTGAAGATCCCTGGTCTAATATTGGCTATTGGGGTGACCACCAAATTATTTATTTGCTGAAATTTTTAGAGTTTTCAAACAGTCATCACCCCGGCACCCTGCAAGAGTTTTTAACTAAAAATATTTTTGGCTATGCCAACGTTCCCTACAGCCTAAAATCATACGAGAAACTTCTTGAAGACCCGCGCAACACTATTGATTATGACGATCATAGAGATGCAATTATTGATGCTCGTGTTAACGAAGTGGGCGCCGATGGTCGAATGATATGGGACCATGATGGCGCCGTTTTACATGTCAATCTGACAGAGAAGTTATTGGCTACAGTACTATCTAAACTTTCTAATTTTATTCCTGAAGGTGGTATCTGGATGAATACCCAGCGGCCCGAGTGGAATGACGCCAATAACGCGCTTGTCGGCTTTGGTGTTTCGATGGTCACGCTTTACTACACTAGGCGATACCAGCAATATCTTTTTGATTTATTCTCGGCCGTTGATTTTGACGAGGTTATGCTCACTCAAGAAATGTATGGCCAGCTGGATTCGATCAATACAACATTTGAAGACTATCAATGTTTACTGGCTGGAAAAATTGGTGATAACGATAGAAAAAATGTTTTGGACAGGCTAGGTAAGGCCGGCGCTGATTTTAGATCCAATATCTACAAAAATGGTTTCTCGGGTAAAACGGTTGCAGTAAAAACTGCCGATCTCCTCAAGTTTTTTGAATTATCGCTCCAATATATTGATCATACCATTCGCGCGAACAAGCGTGATGATGGTTTGTATCATGCTTACAATTTGATGGACGCTTCCAGTGATGGTGTTGAAATTAAATACCTTTATGAAATGCTTGAGGGGCAGGTGTCAGTTCTAAGTTCGGGTTATTTGAGCCCTAAGCAAGCTATTGATGTGCTGGGGGCATTGCGAAATTCCGCAATTTATACTGCGCGTCAACATTCATATCTACTGTACCCTGATAGAGAATTAGCAAGGTTTGTTGATAAAAATCTTATTCCAAAAGCTCAGGCCGAGGCTTCTGAGCTCATTCAGGCTCTTGTGGCTAAAGGGGATACCTCGCTAGTTGAGTTAGATGCGCAGGGCGATTATCACTTCAATGGCGCTTTTAATAATGTCGATAGCGCTAAGAGCGTATTGGCTACGCTAGCGAAATCCGGGCACGCTGATTTAGTGGCTAAAGACGCAGCATTGATTGAAGAAATTTTTGAAGGCGTCTTTAATCATATTGCATTTACCGGTCGTTCAGGTGGAATGTACGCTTATGAAGGGCTTGGTTCGATCTATTGGCATATGGTTTCTAAGCTATTATTGGCCACGTTAGAAAATTATCAAAGTGCACTCGAGCAAGGCGAAGACGCGGCTACTGTAGGTAAATTGGTTGATATTTATTACGATATACGTGCGGGCATTGGTTTCAACAAAACACCAGAGGAGTACGGTGCTTTCCCGACCGACCCTTATTCACATACTCCCGGGTTTGCGGGCGCTAAACAGCCTGGGATGACGGGCCAAGTTAAAGAAGAAGTCATCACCCGGCAAATTGAATTGGGTGTAGTGGTGATAGACGGTTCTATTACCTTCAATCCGGTCATTTTAAGAAAATCTGAATTTCTGTTAGCAGACTCTGAGTTGGTTTATTTTGATGTGAATGGAAATAGGCAGTGCGTTGCGCTGACAAAAAATCAGCTGGGTTTTACCTATTGTCAAATCCCCGTTGTTTACAGTCTAGCGAAGGAAGCCTCGATTGTTATTACGATGACAGATGGGTCTAGTCGTGAAATTAATGGCAACGTTATTGATGCCGATACGTCGATGCTGATTTTTGATAAGAAGCATGTGGTTGCTGAAATTGCTGTCTCACTTGATCCGCGGCTTGATTAACGCAGAAAAAATAACGCAACGAAAAAGGCCGGTCGCATTATGATGCAGCCGGCCTTTTTTCTATGCGACGTTCAACTCTTAGCTAGCCGCAGAATGCCTATTAGTATTTTAAGACGTTGCTAGCTGGCCTCTTCTAGCCTCTAGTTGTTCTCTAATTGAATGAGCCTTCTCTTCGTCGATGTCATAACTACGCATGATGAAAATGGCCAGTAGTGTGCCGCATACGGGTACTAATATATAGGCGAGACGAAGTCCAGTCATTGCTTCTTGAGTTTGTACTTGAAGGCTTGTATCGAAGCCCACCAAGCTTAGGATAATACCGGTAAGTAAACCCGCAACCGCGAGGCCGAACTTGACCATCCACCAATAGATAGCCCCAAAAGTCCCGTCTCGGCGCTGACCTGTCTCTAATTCATCAAGATCGCAAACGTCTGCAGTCATAGACATCATGATCGTGAACAATCCGCCAATGCCAAAGGTATAAAAAGGTAGCGGGATAAACATAAGCGCAGGGTTTTCCGGCGAAAAGCACCACCAAAACAGGACGTAGCCAATTATTGAAATGGCTTGTGAGAGCAAAAACGTCTGTTTTTTACCGAATTTTTGCGAGAGCCAAGTGACGGTCGGGATAACTAAAAAACAAGTCAAGAGCGCACTGACAGAGCCAAATAGCGTCGGCCATAGGCCTGCATCAGCGGTAACACCACCATTCATATAATGCACAATAATGAAAAATGAGAACATGGCAATCGTATTAAAGGTGTTAAAAACTAAAAATGTAGCAAGGCAGATCTTTCGAAATGGTTTGCATTTAAATGTTGTGACAATACCCTGAATAAATACACTAAAGGTTTCTTTGATTTTCTTTCTATCGATTGTTTGAACCGGTGCACCCGATGAGGTGTTATTGTAAGTACAAAAAATGGCAGGCACGAGCGCCAAACACATGCACCCCAGCCCGACCCAAAGAGAGAGCGATTTTGCGCCTTCGGGCGCCGATTCAAACCAGTTAGGATCATATAAGATAACCCAAAACCAGGGGCATAAAACCCAGGCCCATTGACCAATCCACTGAGCAGTAGCCATGAGTCGAGTGCGCTCATGGAAGTCATTGCTCATTTCGTATCCCATGGCGACGTAGGGGATACTAAAAACAGTCATGCCTAAAAAGAATACTAGAGACCAGCCAAGAAAATAAAAGAAATTATAAAGTTGACTGCTGTCCTCAGAGAGTTGCCACATCATCACGTAAGAAAGACCCGCAATGATGGCTCCTATGAAAACGTAGGGGCGCCGTTTGCCCCATCGTGAAGTCGTGTTATCGGTTATAAAGCCCATTATGGGGTCGGTTATTGCATCGAATAAGCGCGGTATAAAAGCCAAGAGGCCGAACATTAGCGGATGCATGCCCAGCCCTTCCACTAGTATCACCATGAAGATACCGAGTGCCGCTGGAAACATTTGGTTGGCCAGCATTCCAACACCAAAAACAATCTTTTGGCTAAGAGGAATCTTGTCTTTTTCTAGTGTCGGGTAATGGGAGTTGTCAGACATGAAGTTATTTTATCCATTTGCTAGCAGTGGTTTCACATACGATATGCTACTGTACACAGGAGTAGCGACGCAACTCGTGAGTCTAAACGATTTGGCTGGCCTTGCTGTGTTAAAAGCGATGTGGTGACCAGTTTAAAAGGCGAAATCCACAAGCCATAATGCCAGTCAGCTTATACTTGTGAGTAGCGTGCTCAATATTCAATCCTGCGATTTTAGTCTTATATACTAGGCCCTATAATTATCCAGCATTGACTGTTCTTGCTGTGAGTTCAAGGCCCCAGCGCTTGAGTGACTCATTATGAAAAGCTTGTAGCCCATCTTAAAGCAAGCGCATACAATGCGTTGCTTTTTCCTCCTATACGATTGATTGTTATGCATCACGCTAGTCACCTCGACCAACGCATGAACATTGTCACGGTTGTTTGGCCGATTTTTGTTGAGCAACTTTTGCGTATGAGCATCATGACGATTGATGTTCTTATGTTATCCCAATATTCAGACGATGCTGTTGCCGCGGTCGGATTAACAGGCAACTTTATTTTGTTTGTTATTTTTATGCATATGATTGTTTCGACGGGCGCAGCCATTTTAATTGGCCAGCATCTAGGCGCGCAACAAGCAGCGCAAGGGCAAGCGTACGCTGAAGCTGGATTAGCATTATCTTTCTTAATGTCAATTACGGTGGGTGCGCTGTTTTTTTTCGGCAGTACGCATCTCGTTGCGCTTTATAATTTAGAGCCCATGGTGGAGAAATTTGCTTTCGAATATACCTTCATCACTGGAACATTTTCTATTGGTATGGGTATTAGTATTCTGCTCGCCACAGTACTGCGTGCTTATGGTTATAGTAAATCACCGATGGTGATTCAAGTGATGAGTGGCTTATTAAATGTAGCAGGCAATTACGTTGCTTTATTTGGTCCCTTTGGCCTTCCAGTGACAGGTGTTGCAGGTGTTGCAGTGGCGACTGTTCTGAGTCAGGTATTTGCGGCGCTGGCCTGTGTTTGTGTGTTAAAAAAATATCGCCTCCCATTTTCTGTGCGGAGTGCATTTCGCTACAATAAGAAAAATCTAGTCGATATTTTAAGGTTAGGGCTGCCTAATGCGGGTGAAGGGCTTTCTTATAACTTTGCTCAAATTACAATTATGTTTTTTGTCGCGCAACTGGGTACTGCTGCTTTAGTTGCTACAGCTATTGCGCAAACCATAGCAAGATTTATTTTTGTCTTTTCGCTGTCATTGGGAATTGGGTCGCAAATTATCAGTAGCTATCTTGTCGGGCAAAATCGCATACAAGAGTTAAAATTGAGTATTCACCGCCACTGGATTATAGGAGTGATGGTTTCGGTGGCTGTATCGTTATTGTTTATCGTTGCGCGTGAGCCGCTCGCTTCAATATTCAGCCAAGATCCAGAAGCTCAAAAGCTTATTGGATTGTTACTGATCATGTGGCTTTTTCTAGAGCCCGGCCGCGCAGTGAATCTTATTGTCATTTCATCTCTTAAAGGCGCCGGCGATGTGATGTTTCCTGTGAAAGTCGGAATCATTTGCATGTGGGGGATAGGCGTTTTGTTTGCCTATGTCATCGGCATTCACTGGTCTTTTGGCGTGCTGGGGATTTGGTTCGCCGTGGGGCTTGATGAATGGGTGCGTGGCACTATTATGATATTGCGTTGGCAAAGTGAAAAGTGGGTAGGTAAGTCACGGCTGAGTTAAGTCTTTGCAGGCCTGAGAAATAATATCCTACTTAAGCAGGTGTATTATTTTTTTGCAAATAGAGCTTCAAGATCCTCGAGCGAGCGACCTTTAGTTTCTGGAAGAAGCCATATAACTAGCAGCAAACCAATCACCGCAAATATACCGTAGGAGCTAAACGTGAGCGCGGCACCTAGGGTAGCCAGTTCCCATGGAAATATGAGCTGCACGGTAAAACTTATCATGCTGTTGAGCAGGCCGACCAATGAAATTGCAACGCCGCGCAATTGATTGGGAAATATCTCAGAAAACAAAACCCACATGACTGGACCAAGGGAAATTGCAAATGATGCTACGAATCCAAGGATGCCAATTAGAATGAGCTTCGCATTAATTTGAATACTACTTTTAATCAATTCACTTTCATGGTCGCGAGCTGCACTGGCACCAATAAGTTCTTTGAGCGCCGCTTTAAATTCGACGTCACTTGCATAGGTCCTTCCTACCATGCCACCGAGAGATCTAGCATCAAAGCCACGGCCTGCTGAATCTAACTGTTGTAATTGTGTGATGCTGCTAGGAGTTAGTTCATAGGTCGCTTGGGCAAAGCCGTAGGTGCAAAGTGCCATACTGATGGCAATGCCTGATAAGCCAAAAATTAAAAGAGGCTTACGGCCCCACTTATCGATCAATGCCATGGCAAATAAAGTGAACACCACATTGATTACACCTACTAAAACGGCTTGCGCGAAGGCGGCATTAGTGCCGATGCCGCTCTGTTCAAAAATGGTGGGTGCGTAAAAAAATATGGCATTGATGCCCGTGATTTGTTGGGTGATGCCCACAATAACACCAACAACTAAAGCGAGACGCATTTTTGGGCCAAAAATAGCGCCAATGCGGGCCCACAATGATCCGGCATCGACGGCCGCACTTTGCACGATAATATCGATTTCTGCTTCTACTTGCTCAGACGGTAATAAAGTTGCAACTACTTTGCGCGCCTCGTCGTTTCTGCCTTTAAGCATAAGCCAGCGAGGACTGTCAGATATTGAAAAAAGCGCAATAAAAAACACCAGTGCCGGTACGATCTCTAAGCCCAGCATCCAGCGCCACGTATGCACGTCAATGCCAAGAGTGCTCACCCAGCTAGCGCCTGAGGTACTGATATGCAAAATGAAATAGTTTGTGAAGTAAGCTACTGATAAACCAATCACGATGTTAAGTTGATTGAGTGAGACTCTTTTTCCGCGAGATTGTGCTGGTGATATCTCGCCGATATACAGTGGCGCTATGACTAGAGAGGCAAATGCGAAACCGCCGAGAGCTCGTGCTGCTACGAGCATAAAGTACGAAGTAGCAAAGGCCGATGCTAAAGCCGAGAGCACATATAAAAAAGCGATAATAATAAGCACTTTTCTTCTACCTAGTGCGTCACTTAAAGGGCCGATAATTGTGGTGCCTACCAATGCTGAGAGCGTTGGCGCGGCCACTACAAAACCAGATTCGATTGGAGTTAAATTGAATTCGGTAGTTACTGCACCAATGACACCTGAAATGACGGATGCATCAAAGCCAAAAACAAAGCCGCCTAGTGAAACAATAATTGCGCAATAAAGAGAGTAATGAGGCCGATAGTCCATGAAAAATCCTGTTGTTATTATTGGCTTGTTAGCGCAGCGGTTTATTGCGCAGAACGATGCCGAGTCTATCTCATAATCTGTTAAATCGAAAGGTGAGCTGGTCATGGCTTATTAATGGCGGGAAGAATCAGAGACCTTTCACATTATTGAATGCGCTTGCATTGATGTATTCTTGCCGCCCTCGTCATAATGCGAGCCACTTGCGAAGCGCGAGCCCAAATTATTAAGCGCACATCGAGTATGCGTCAAACGATGTGCATATCCTTAATAGAATAGCCGCTTGAGATCCAAGTGGGGAGATGGCCGCACTAGAGCTTTGCGCTCATGTCAATGTGCTCAAGCAGCCTTGATGTTTTTAACGGAGCGTTTCACCGAGCTTAAGCTTCGCATGCCCCATTATTTTTTGAAGTTACTATGATAACCATTACAACTGAACGCGTACGGTTTGTATTGCATTGGCGGCGATCGTAACGCTTGCATGTTGAGCGCCTATTTGTAACTGATAAGTGATGGGTGTTTTTGTAGTATTGAGTAATTGCACGCTCAGTAATTTCTCTTCGTTGATGGTGGCGCTAGCATGTAGGGCGTCTTCGTCCAGGTCTGAAAGATACTTTTGAGTTTGTACGGCTTTATCGCCCGGGCGAATTGTTTTACTAAATTGGGCTAGTACATAATAAATAGGGGTGTAATAAACTTCCGCCGTCTCGGTATCGATCATAATGGGCGCACCACAAAAGTTGCCTGCATGATTGGGGCCGCCATTATGGTCGAGTACGATATTCCAATCGATCCAGCCATCTACCCAGTGATCAAGGCTAACGATAATGTTTCGTGCATAGCGATGAACCGGTGTGTAGATAGGATGGTCTACTGCGTTGGCTGCCCAAGTAGCAGTGTAGGCCCAATCAGTAGCGTTGGAGTTCCACCAGAAGCCGTCATTCTTAAACCAATTTGATTCTTTAAATAAAACTGGGTCTAACACGCCGCCTGGTGCATCTTTACCTAAGTCGTCAATAGTGCCTTCGGTATGAATAATTGAAAAGTCAGGAAATTTTTCATGTACGCTGTCAAATACATCTTCAAAAACTTTGTGGGTACTGGCATACCAGTGCACCGCGGCGCCGTCGATATATGCCGCTGTATCTTCATCGGCATACATAACATCCGTCCAGTGTTCTAAGTCGTCGCGGTTTTGATCATAGATGAAAAGTTTGGCGTTGGCATAGCCGGCGGCATCTAATTTTGGCCCTAGGTGATCTTTGATGAAAACGTTTTGCGTCTCAGGTGTAAAGTGCATGCTTTCCCAATTACCACTATTTCCATGGGGCTCATTAACTGGTGTTAAACCCCAAATTGCGATGCCTTCTTTTTTGTAAGCATCGAGGTACTTAATAATATAGTCGGCATAAGTAGAAACATACTCAGGCTTCAACTCGCCGCCTGTGCCTTGGTGATTGTTTTCATCGGTGGGTTTTATAAACCAGTCTTCGATTGTTTTCATCCAGGGGGGTGCTGTCCAGGCTGACGCGATAATGCGTAAATCCCGGTCTTCTTGATTGGCTTTAATGGCTAAAGCTTCTTTGATCATTGGCAGTACATCGTAAGAACTATTCTTAATATTTTTATACTGCGCCTTATTAAAGCCCTCACTATCTGGCGCTATGTTGAAACTTTCTAGTGAGCGATCACCGATTTTTTCAGCATATGAATATTTCCCTTCTACCGAGAAATCGGTTGAACCTATTGGTGTGCGAGCCAACGAAAAGTTCGCGCCATTTGCACCGTAAATGTTTGCCATAACTTCGCGACGCTTATCGTTTTCTAAGTGTGCAAGCACGTAAGCTGATGATTCGGTGAAGGATGTGCCAATGCCGACTATCGTTTGTTTGATTGCACTTGGGTCGATTGTAATAGTAGTGCCGGACGCTAAGCCGGTTTTAAACTTATAATTTGCTTGCGGAGCAATCTTTTCACCCGATTCACTGGTGAGTAAAATTTCGCTAGTGGTCGATAGCCCGTAATGCGTTGTCGTTGTAGTGGTGCTGCAGGCGCCTAGTAGCGTGGCCAGTGGCATCATTAACCATAATGGGCTTAGTTTTTTCATGGGAGGTCCTTTGTATTATTCGTCATGCTTATTTGGTTGTTGTGAACTTGGCAGTCAAGCGTTAATTGACAGATTTAGAGGGCTTTAACTGCTTTCTTAGTTCGGATTACTAATCTATTCGCCGCTGGGGCTACATGTTACTCTGACTGCGGTTATGCGTAGGGTGGTTTCCTTCCTGATTCGCTAAAACGGCGCCGCTCAGCGGTGAATCGGGCATGTTCGGCAATATTTTTTCATAGGGCAAAGAGCAGAGTTTTAATTATGGTCGATATCCTAAATAGATGGGCTCTGGTAACCGGTGCGAGTCGCGGTGTTGGTAAGCGTGTAGCCAATGCATTAGCTGAGCAAGGCTGCAAGCTTGTTGTACATTCGCGTGAGCTTGCAGGAACACAGCAATTAGTTGCGCAGTTAAAACAAATGGGCGTAGACGTTATTGCAGTGGCTGCGAGGCTCGACTCCGCTACGGAAGTAGATCATATGATTGCGCAAGTGACAGACCTTACCGGTGATCAACTCGATATACTGTATAACAATGCTGCAATTATGACGGCCTACCGACCTATGTTTGAACCGACTATGAATGAATATTGTGAAAGCTTTATGGTTAATTGCATTGCTCCGGTCAAGCTTTGCGACGCCTTTTTACCCGCGATGCTGGATCGCGATTGGGGGCGGATAGTGAATGTAACATCGGGAATTTGTAATGAGCCTGAGCTCATGCCCTATAGTTGCTCAAAAGCTGCATTGGATAGATATGTGCGCGATATGACGCCAACCCTTAAAGATACTAATGTATTGATGAACTTGCTGGATCCGGGCTGGTTGAGAACCGATCTTGGTGGTCCAACCGCGCCAAACGACCCGAATACCGTTCTACCCGGCGCACTGACGCCGGTGCTCCTTAATAAGGAAAGTGGCAGCGGTGCTTTGTATGAAGCTCAAAATTATGTGCTGTCATGAGCTCTGGCATCAAGTGTTCGCGGGCCGTCTTTATTGCATTTAACCACTTTCTTGTTTTGTGCTGAAGCTGGCTATTCTGTAAACTCCGCATCTCTCCCAGTTGTCACCTAATAACTCCTTTTGTCGATTGGTGTATTTAGCGCGTGTATCACTTGCTCGATGAGCAGGTGCGCTCAGCCCATTGTCTAAAGAGTATCGCTGTATGTTTGAATTTCATCCTAGTAAAGCCGCCACCATTAAAAATGATTTGCTTTCTGGTCTCACCGTAGCGTTAGCACTAGTGCCTGAGGCAATAGCTTTTGCGCTGGTAGCCGGGGTGGAACCGTTAGTCGGGTTATACGCTGCTTTTATGGTGGGGCTCATCACTGCATGTATTGGCGGTCGCCCCGGTATGATTTCCGGTGCAACCGGTGCCTTGGCGGTGGTAATGGTAGCATTGGTGGCCGATCACGGCGTTGAGTATCTGTTTGCCACCGTTGTGTTGATGGGCGGTATACAAATATTGGCGGGCGTACTCAAGCTGGGTAAGTTCATTCGCATGGTGCCTCATCCGGTTATGCTGGGCTTTGTGAATGGCTTGGCTATCGTAATCTTTTTGGCTCAGCTTAGTCAGTTTGGTGTGCCAGGGGAGCCAGGTTGGTTGCATGGTACGTTTATGCAAGGCTCGATTATTGATGTGGCCTGGCTGGCTGGCGATCAGCTTTATATGTTGTTGGGGCTCGTTGCGGTCACCATGCTAATTATTCATCTTCTACCTCGTTTCACTACGGCGCTGCCATCATCGCTGGTCGCTATTGTGTTCGTGACCTTGGTGGTGTTTGGTTTTAATGTCGATACGCGCGTTGTTGGTGATGTGGCTTCAATTAAGGGCGGGTTGCCGAGTTTTCATTTGCCCAGTGTGCCGCTGAATTTAGAAACGCTGTTCATTATTTTTCCCTATGCGGTGGTCCTCGCAGCTATCGGCTTAATCGAGTCTTTACTTACTTTACGGTTGGTCGATGAAATTACTGAATCGCGCGGACGTGGCAATAAAGAGTGCATCGGTCAGGGTGTGGCTAACACAGTGACCGGTATGTTTGGTGGTATGGGCGGGTGCGCTATGATTGGCCAGAGTATGATTAATGTAAACTCGGGCGGTCGTGGCAGGCTGTCGGGTATAACTGCGGCTTTGTCGCTCTTGATATTTATTTTAGTTGCTTCGCCACTCATTGAGAAAATCCCATTGGCGGCATTGATTGGTGTCATGTTTATTGTAGTGATCGGTACTTTTGAGTGGAGTAGCTTTCGCATCATGGGTAAAGTGCCGCGCAGTGATGCGATGATTTTGGTTTTAGTGTCGGGCGTGACTGTGGCGACTGATTTGGCTATTGCTGTGGTAGTTGGTGTGATTGTGTCGGCACTTGTTTTTGCCTGGGAACATGCAAAGTTTATTCGTATAGAGGGGCGCGAAGATCACGACGGCTCTACCGTTTATGCGGTTACCGGCCCGTTATTTTTTGGTTCGGTAGAATCTTTTTTAGAGCGATTTGACCCACAGCAAGATAACGACGAAATTATTATTGATTTTGCTCGCTCACGCGTGGCCGATCACTCAGGCCTAGAGGCCATCGATACGCTGGCCGAACGCTACCTCAACGCGGGTAAGCAGTTACATCTAGTGCACTTGAGTGCCGAGTGCCGCAAGTTACTGACTAAGGCGGGCAGCCTGGTTGAGGTGAATGTGATTGAAGATCCACAATACTTTGTGGCCGACGATAGCTTAGCTTAGCTTCGGATTGCAGTGGCGTGATTTTCAATAGGGCCTGCCGTTGAAACGACCAATCATTAGTGAGAAGCCGCAATGAACGAGTTGCCTCCATGCCTTAAGTGCAAGTCGGCGTATACCTACCTCGATGGTTCGCTCTATGTGTGCCCCGAGTGTGCGCATGAGTGGAGCGTCGATGCCGTAGACGCAGTCGACGTCAGTGCGTCAATTAAAGATGCCAATGGCAATGCGCTGCATGATGGCGACACTGTTGTCGTGATTAAAGATCTAAAAGTTAAAGGTTCATCGGCCGTGGTG
Source organism: uncultured Pseudomonadales bacterium (assembly GCA_943788835.1). Taxonomy (GTDB): domain Bacteria; phylum Pseudomonadota; class Gammaproteobacteria; order Pseudomonadales; family UBA7434; genus UBA7434. The sequence continues at coordinate 307,065 of CALSRU010000001.1, forward strand.
AAAGTGGGCTCTAAGATCAAAAATATTCGGCTTGTACAGGGCGATCATAATATTGATTGTAAAATCGATGGCTTTGGCGCGATGAAATTAAAATCAATATTCGTTAAAAAGGCTTGAACCATCGGTATGTGATGGCGCTATTTTCAGCCTGCACAAGGTTACTCCACAAACGCCCTTTCTATAACGTAATGCCCTGCTTGCCCGTTACGCACTTCAGTAAAGCCACGCTCATTTAAAATGGCGCAAGTGTCTTTCAACATGCTGGGGCTGCCACAAATCATAAAGCGGTCGTCGTCGATATTGGGCTTGGGGAGGCCGATATCGACAAATAATTTGCCACTAGTCATCAGGTCAGTTAGTCGGCCATTATTCTTATAATCTTCTCGCGTTACGCTAGGGTAGTAAATCAACTTTTCGCGCACCAGCTCGCCAAAATATTCATTGTTGGGCAGTTCGTTCTGGATGTAATCCACGTAAGCGAGCTCAGAGGTATAGCGCACTCCATGAGTGAGGATAATTTTGTCAAATTGATCATAAATTTCATGATCTTTGATAATGCTCATAAACGGCGCAAGCCCGGTGCCAGTGCTAATTAAGTACAGGTGCTTACCCGGTAGCATTTGGTCGGTTACTAGGGTGCCGGTGGGTTTTTTGCTGACAAGAACTTCATCGCCCACCTGCAAGTGCTGTAATCGTGAAGTCAGTGGCCCGTTGGGTACTTTGATGCTGAAGAATTCTAATTCATCTTCGTAGTTTGCGCTCGCTATGCTATAGGCCCTTAATAGAGGCTTCCCTTCCTCGGGGAGGCCCACCATCACGAAATGGCCATTTTTAAATCGAAAGCCTGTATCTCGGGTCGTTTTGAAGCTAAACAACGACTCGTTCCAGTGGTGCACGTGCGTAACGGTTTCGGTCATTAAGCGTGACATTAAAGTTCCTTATTGGCGGTTAGTGAGGCGTTAGCTTTAAAGCGATTACTTTAGCGCTCCACCTTTAATAGGTAAAATGGTTTATTTAGATATCATATATCGGATATATCGATATATAATGATCGAATCAAAGGGTCGGGCACATCGGAGTTGTATGTGCCAAAAAAAGCCGGCTTAGCGCCGGCATAACTCTTACGAGGGGAGAACAATCAAAAATAGAGATAGAGGAGTTGTCTACGCGCTATTTATGATTCTTATTACGTAGACTCATTGCAGTTGGATTAGTTGCATGGCACCTACAAAACTCTTTTTTTTTAACTACTGGAAGGCAGGGTGATGAGATTCACGCTAAGACAAATTGATGTTTTTTTGGCCACGGCTAGGTTGCAAAATATTAGCCGTGCGGCTGAGAATCTAGCGATGTCGCAGTCGGCGGCTAGTGGCGCGTTACAGGACCTTGAGCAGAGGTATAACACGCGCCTGTTTGACCGTGTGGGCAAGCGTTTACAACTCAATGCACAAGGTTATCAATTGCTACCCTTTGCCGAGGCGTTGCATAGCCAAGCCCGAGAGGTCGATAGCGTGTTGTTGCAAGATGAGCTATCTGGCGCTCTCAATATCGGCGCTACGCTTACCATTGGCAACTATGTTGCCATTCCAATCATCACGCGCTTTAAGTCTGATTATCCGCTTATCAATTCTCAGCTCCATGTAGCCAATACCGTTAACATCGCTCAGCAAGTACTGAATTTTGAACTCGATATTGGCCTCATAGAAGGCGAGTATGCCCACGCTGATTTGTCGGTAACTGCGTGGCAGGCCGACGAGCTCGTGGTGTTTTGCTCGCCTGAGCATAGTTATGCTTCGCATCTACAGCTGTCTGATCAGCAGTTAATAGAAGCATCATGGATACTCAGAGAGCGCGGTTCCGGGACGCGGCAAACCTTTGATCGTGCTATGCAAGGGCTGCAAAATTCGTTGAGCGTTTTCTTAGAGTTGGAGCATACCGAAGCGATCAAGCGCGCCGTTGCAGCGGGTGTTGGTTTGGGATGTTTGTCGCGCATCGCGCTACAAGACGATTTTGCCGCCGGGCGCTTGATACCGCTGGCGGTGCCGCAGCGAGATATGCAGCGGCACTTTTATATGATTGTACATGCTAAAAAATATCAGTCACAAGCGCTGCGGCGCTGGATCGATTATTGTAACCAATAGCGCCTATTTGTAACGGTCGCGACAAGTGTTTGAGTGTTAGGCGATGAAGCCCAAGCTATGGGCGAAAATTATGATCACGCCTATGGGCGCTATAAAGCGCAGGGTGACAAACATAATGTTAAAGAGCAGTGCTGGTATATCGCTGATTTCTTTACGCACGCGGGTATAACCCATCTTCCAGCCTACAAAAATGGCTATTAGCAGACCGCCTAGCGGTAGCATAACGTTGGCCGTGGCGTAGTCGAGCGTGTCGAAAACGGCGCTAGAGTAAATACTCGCTACGCCGCCGAGCCAGCAGATGAGGCCTAATCCGCATGTGGCAAACAAGCGGCTAATGCCTGTTTTTTCAAGCCATGCGATGCCTGGCTCAATCAATGATATCGACGAGCTAAGTGCTGCAATCGACACTAAAATAAAAAAGACGGTGCCAAATATTGAGCCGTTCCACATGCCTGAAAAAGCAATGGGAAGGGTTTCAAATAATAGGCCTGGCCCCGAGCCCGGCTGTAGGCCGCTAGCGAAGACAAGCGGGAAAATAATGAGCCCGGCAATTAATGCGATGGTAGTGTCGAGGAAAGCCACGGCAAGCACCGCTCGCGGGATGGAGCTGTTTTTTGGCATGTAAGAGCCGTAGACCATAACCGTCCCCATGCCTAAACTTAAAGTAAAAAAGGCATGGCCCATGGCAATGAGTATGGCATCGCCGGTGAGTTTGCTGAAATCGGCGTTAAACAGGAAATTGAAGCCGAGCTCGAAGTTACCATTGCGGATTGAATAACCCAGTAGAATCAAAAGTAAGACAAACAATAATGGCATTAAATTATCAACCGCTATACCAATACCTCGAGTCACACCAAGTCCGACGATAATTGCGGTGAGTAATAAAAATAGGCTATGCCAAAGCAATTGTCGTTCAGGGCTGCCGGCCAGCACACCAAAGCCTGCCGCAACTTCAGTGGCTGACTTGTCCATATAGCTGCCTTGCATACTTTGCCAAACATACTCTAACGACCAGCCGGCCACCACGCTGTAATACATTAAAATCATCATTCCGCAGGCAACGCCCATAGCGCCAATGAATGCCCAGGCCTTAGAAGCGCCAGCATCGCGGCTATTTTTGAGCATGGCATGAATGGGGTTTTCTCTAGCTCTGCGCCCCAGCATTACCTCGGCAATCATGATCGGAATGCCGAGCAAAACAATACATAGCAAATACATAAGCACGAATGCCCCGCCGCCATTTTCACCAGCAATATAGGGGAACTTCCATATATTACCCAGGCCAACTGCCGCGCCGGTAGTGGCCATGATGAAGGTCCAGCGTTTAGTCCAAATTGGCGTGGTGTGTTGATTCATGCGCTGCGGGTTCTCGACAATGGGGGTGAGATTAGGGCTGCAATGATAGGCTTCTGCCCAAAAGGCCAAAGTTTAGCGATTTGTGGGACATTAAACTACCGTATTACTTTTGTTGAATGTTAATTTTGCGCGTTGGAAACCTGCTAAACAGCGGTATTTAGCTTGCTGGGGTTATGTATAATCGCGCGCACTTTAGACGGCCTCTAATCGAGGCCGTATCTGCGCCTATTATTAGTGTAAGGCGCGAATTGTTCAGTCACTCCGGAGTATCCTCGTTGGACATCACCAAAACTGCGAATTTACGCAACATAGCTATCATCGCCCATGTTGACCATGGCAAGACCACCCTCGTCGACAAGTTGCTAGAGCAATCCGGCACACTCGATCGTCGTGATCAGGGTACCGAGCGCATTATGGACTCCAATGATCAGGAGAAAGAGCGCGGTATTACGATTTTAGCCAAGAATACGGCAATTAACTGGAACGATCATCATATCAATATCGTTGATACGCCAGGACACGCCGATTTTGGCGGTGAGGTTGAGCGAGTGTTGTCGATGGTCGATTCGGTGTTATTGTTGGTTGATGCTGTTGATGGTCCGATGCCTCAGACTCGATTTGTCACTCAAAAAGCTTTTGCAGTAGGACTTAACCCGATTGTGGTCATCAACAAAATTGATCGCCCCGGTGCGCGCGCCGATTGGGTGATGGATCAGGTATTCGATTTATTTGATCGTTTGGGCGCCACTGACGAGCAACTCGACTTTCCCGTGGTCTATGCCTCGGCCTTGAATGGTATAGCAGGGCTTGAACAAGATGCCATGGCGGATGATATGACTCCGCTGTTGCAGTTGATACTCGATACGGTCCGTGCGCCGCAAGTCGATATTGATGGCCCATTTCAAATGCAAATTAGTTCGCTCGACTACTCCAGCTATGTGGGCGTTATTGGGGTTGGTCGTATCACTCGCGGTAGTATTAAACGCAACACCCCAGTCGTTGTTACAGATAATGAAGGCAATACTCGCAATGGTCGCATACTCGATATTCTTGGTAATTTAGGAGTAGAACGTGTTCCTGTAGAGCAGGCGGGAGCGGGAGACATTGTTTGTGTTACGGGCCTAGAAGGCTTACAAATATCGGAGACGCTATGTGCGCCGGATTGCATTGAGGCTTTGCCTGCACTGACTGTAGATGAGCCGACTGTGTCGATGACCTTTCAAGTTAATGATTCGCCGTTTGCTGGACAAGACGGAAAATTTGTTACTAGTCGCAATATAAAAGAACGGTTAGAGCGTGAGTTGCTGCATAACGTAGCATTACGTGTTGAGCAAGGCGATACGCCCGATAAGTTTAAAGTGTCGGGTCGCGGTGAATTGCATTTATCCGTATTGATCGAAACTATGCGCCGTGAAGGTTTTGAAATGAGCGTTGGCCGGCCTGAAGTGGTCCAGCGTGATGTTGATGGTGTTATTGAAGAACCCTTTGAGGCCGTCGTAGTTGATTGTGAAGAGCAGCATCAAGGTTCAGTGATGGAGGCCATGGGTCTGCGGCGCGGTGATTTGAAAAATATGGTGCCAGATGGCAAGGGCCGTATACGCCTCGATTACATTATGCCCGCACGTGGATTGATTGGGTTTCGCTCCGAATTTTTAACTATGACATCAGGCACAGGTATCCTTACTTCAATTTTTGATCATTATGGTCCGGTTAAAATTGGCGAAGTTCAGTCTCGAACTAATGGTGTTTTAATTAGTAATGTAAAAGGTAAGACGCTGGCTTATGCGTTATTTAATTTGCAAGAGCGTGGTCGTTTAACTATCGAGGCAAATGTCGACGTCTATGAGGGACAAGTAGTTGGCATTCATAGCCGCGGTAATGATTTGACCGTTAACCCTACGAAAGCCAAGCAGTTGACTAACGTGCGAGCTTCAGGAACTGATGAGGCAACGATCTTGAGTCCACATATTAAAATGACGCTTGAGCAGGCGCTGGAGTTTATAGAGGACGACGAAATAGTTGAGGTAACGCCTAACTTTATTCGTGTGCGCAAAAAATTATTGTTAGAAAATGAGCGTAAACGCGCTTCGCGTTCAAAATAGGCTTAACGCCAGCTATTCCGCATAGCTGGCGGTAACTGTTACTGACAAATACGAAATGAAAGCATTAATTCAGCGAGTGAGCTCTGCAAAGGTTGATGTCGATAAGCAAACGGTCGGTGCTATTGGGCAGGGCCTCTTGGTGTTGTTGGCTGTTGAAAAGCATGACTCGAAAAGCCATGCGGAGAAGATAGCTCACAAGCTTTTAAATTATCGCGTATTTGCTGATGATGGCGATAAAATGAACTTGAGTATCCGCGATATCGATGGCGGCCTGCTCATTATTTCGCAATTCACTCTGGCCGCCAGCACAGACAAAGGCATGCGGCCAAGTTTTTCTAGTGCGGCTGAGCCTACTTTGGCGAAATCTTGTTACGACTATTGCGTTTCAAAACTTAAAGAGCAGCATCGCAGTGTAGAAACGGGAATTTTCGCCGCCGACATGCAAGTGCACCTAGTTAATGATGGCCCGGTGACTTTCCTACTAGAAGTCTGATAGCTAATTGATTAATACCTCTTTTAAATTGTAGCTTTTGTCAAAATCAGGCAATACTGCTGGGGTCACGGCCATGCGATGCGCCGCGTTTCAACCTGCCGTCAACCACATGAGCGACAATCGAATTTTTTGCTGCCGCATAATACCCGCATATTTCCCCAGCTTTTATCTGCCCAAGAGCAATGTTTTCTGGGACAATTTGCTCTGGTAAGCGCGCGGGCCACCATTGTGCGTACCATGCTTCAAAAGTCCTTGTTGACGGATTCCTTAGTACGGCGGAAGGTGATGAGGTAGTTGTTGTTGATCGGTGGTTCTAATCTAATTATTGCAAACCAGTAAGACGAGTTGCTATGAGTGCCAATAACGGAAACACCCCCAGCGATTTTGAAACCGAACAGGTTTCAATAAGAGATTACGCAGAGAAAGCCTACCTCGATTATTCGATGTACGTAATACTCGATCGGGCACTGCCACATGTTGGTGACGGTCTTAAGCCTGTGCAGCGTCGTATTGTTTATGCTATGTCTGAGCTTGGGCTGAAGGCAGGCGCCAAATATAAAAAGTCAGCTCGTACCGTCGGTGACGTGATTGGTAAGTTTCACCCGCATGGTGATAGCTCAGTTTATGAAGCTATGGTGATTATGGCGCAGCCCTTCAACTACCGCTATCCGCTTATTGATGGGCAGGGCAACTGGGGCTCGGCCGATGATCCAAAATCCTTTGCTGCAATGCGTTATACCGAGTCAAAGCTCACAGGGTTTGCTGATGTACTGATGGCTGAGGTAGGTCTTGGTACGGTTGACTGGCAACCCAATTTCGATGGTACATTGGAAGAGCCTACCTTGCTGCCAGCCAGAGTCCCGAGCATCTTGTTAAATGGTACCACCGGTATCGCTGTGGGTATGGCGACGGATATACCACCGCATAATTTGAATGAAGTGGTTTCGGCCTGCATTCACTTGCTAGAAAAGCCCAAGGCAACAGTCCGCGAAATTAATGAACATGTTATTGCGCCTGACTATCCTACCGAGGCTGAAATCATCACCTCGCGTCAGGCCATTCTTGATATGTATGAAACGGGCAAAGGCAGCCTTAAGATGCGCGCGATTTATACGAAAGAGCAGGGAGATATCGTAGTTACTGCGTTGCCGCATCAGGTTTCGGGTGCCAAGGTCCTTGAGCAAATTGCTGCGCAAATGCAGGCCAAAAAATTACCAACAGTTGTCGATTTGCGCGATGAGTCGGACCATGAAAATCCAACTCGACTTATTATAGTACCGAAGTCTAATCGAGTTGATGTTCAAGCATTGATGTCACATTTGTTCCATTCCACAGATTTAGAGAAAAACTATCGTATTAATTTAAATATGATTGGTGTGAATGGCCGCCCACAGGTTAAAAACCTCGTGATGATTCTCAAAGAGTGGCTGCAGTATCGCAAAGACACTATCGTGCGCCGCCTTGAGTATAGGCTGCAAAAAATTCTTGATCGATTGCATTTACTTGATGGCTTGCTCATCGCATTTCTGAATATGGATGAGGTCATTCAGATTATTCGCACCGAAGATAAGCCCAAGCAAAAACTGATTGCGCGTTTCAATCTCAGTGAGATGCAAGCCGATTATGTGCTCGATACTCGTTTGCGCCAGCTGGCTCGTCTTGAAGAATTAAAAATCAAGGCCGAGCAAGAAGAGTTGGCCGCTGAGCGGGATGCGATCCAGAAAACGTTGGGCTCGGATGCGCGCTTAAAAACATTGATTAAAAAAGAGTTGCTAGCTGTAGCTGAAGAGTTCGGCGATCCGCGTCGGTCTCCTCTAGTGGAGCGGGACGATGCGATTGCCTATACCGAAGACGATATTACGACCGTTGATCCAATTACCGTTGTACTTTCCGAGAGGGGCTGGGTCAGAGCCGCTAAGGGTCATGATATAGATCCGGCTAGTTTAAGCTTTAAGTCCGGCGATACGTTTAAGTTAGCCGCGCGCGGAAAATCGAATGAATCGGCGGTCTTTTTAGATTCTACAGGCAGAAGTTATTCACTCCCTGTTCGGCTATTGCCATCTGCTCGAGGTCAAGGTGAGCCATTAAGTGGCAAGATAAATCCTCCATCTGGCGCAAGTTTTAAAGGCGTCATGATGGGTGGGGGTGCTGATCATTATCTTCTTAGTACTGATGCTGGTTATGGATTTGTCGCAAAACTAGAAGACATGCATGCCAACAAAAAAGCTGGTAAGGCCTTGCTCACAGTGCCCAAGGGTGGTGAGGTTTTGGCCCCTGTTAACGCTGAAAATTATAGTGAGAGTATGCTGGTTGCTATTAGTAATATTGGACGGATGCTTGTCTTTCCTCTTACTGATTTGCCTGTTATGGCGCGGGGCAAAGGCAATAAAATTATGAATATTCCATCGGCTAAGTTAGCGACGCGTGAAGAATTCATGCTCGCAGTCGTTGTGCTCAGCCCGAAAGATGCATTAATGATTTATGCAGGTAAACGACATCTTCGAATGAAATTAGCTGACCTTGAGCATTATATGGGTGAGCGTGCTCGACGTGGCAATAAGTTGCCACGCGGTTTTCAAAAAGTCGACTCTGTGTCTATAGAAAAAAAATAACATCATATTTGTAGTGCAAAGACGTGAAATTTTTAGTGACTAGGTGCAAATAAATTATAAATAGTATGAATAGTGTTTTTTTAATTAAGGTTTCAGGCCACGATCAACCTGGAATTACTAATATCATTACAGGCATATTAGCCGATAGTGCTATTAATGTTTTAGATATTGGTCAAGCAGTTATCCACAACAATTTAGCGCTAGGAATTCTTGTGGAGGTGCCCGAGACTGTTGATGTGAAGCCACTGAGCGTGTTGTTAGCAGATCGGCTTGCTGCATTGTCGATGGCGGTTGATATCAAAGAAGTCTCGGCGAATGACTATGTCGACTGGATAGGCGGGCAAGGCAAGCCGCGCCATATACTTACGTTGTTAGCTAGAAAGATAACAGCGAGTCATGTGCACAAGGTCACTCGCTTGATCGCTGAACATCAACTAAATATTGACAAGATCACTCGGCTTTCGGGTCGGGCTGCGTTGTCTGATGCTGATTTTATTACGGCTGGAAATAAAAATGAGAATGCTTGTGTAGAGTTTTCTCTGCGCGGTGCCTGGCCTGATGAGCAGCGCATGCGCACCGAGTTTTTAGAGCTGGCGAATGATATGGACATTGATATTGCTGTACAGCAAGATGATATGTTCAGGCGCAATCGCCGCCTCGTAGCTTTCGATATGGACTCGACTCTTATAGAGGCTGAAGTTATCGATGAGTTAGCTAAGTTGGCTGGTGTAGGTGAGCAAGTGGCTTCTATTACTGAGGCGGCTATGCGCGGAGAAATCGACTTTAAAGAAAGTTTTACCCGCCGCGTGGCTTTGCTCAAGGGTTTACATGAGGGCGCGTTAGAGCAAGTTGCTAGGGAGTTAAAGCTGGTAGAGGGCGCCGAAACTTTGATTAATACCCTCAAAAGCCTTGGTTATAAAACAGCGATACTGTCCGGCGGCTTTACATTTTTTGCCAATAGGTTGCGTGACCAGCTCGGGTTCGATTATGTATATGCCAACGAGTTGGATATTCTAGATGGCGTTGTTACTGGGGAAGTGATTGGTGATGTAGTAGATGGTATGCGTAAAGCACATCTGCTACAGAATATCGCTAGTAAAGAGAATATTGCTTTAGAGCAAGTGATAGCTATTGGTGACGGCGCTAACGACTTACCTATGCTTAGTCTGTCTGGGCTGGGAGTGGCCTTCAGAGCCAAGCCGTTGGTAGAGCAATCTGCCCGTCAGTCTATTTCTACTTTGGGTTTAGATAGCGTGTTGTATTTATTGGGCATTAGTGATCGTGAGCGCATGAAAATAGGTGAAAGCTCCCAGTAGAATTGTGTCCGCAAATTTTTAGGCGCTATTTGAAAAAATCGGTACTGGTTTTATCTGTGATCGTTAAATAAAAAGCAACTATGCCATATCTGAAAATCCATAACTCATACTTGATAACGGTGCCTGCAGGTAATTACCTTGAATGTAAGGGACGCCTGTTTGCCATAGGTGTGCTAAATCGGAGGCCGTATTTACACCCGTTGCGATACAAGTAATATTCATCTCGACGGCTTGTGCTATGGTCTCTTGCAAGGACTCTTTACTATTATCTTCCGCGTCGTTCAGTTTCTTGGTAAGTTCATTGTGCAGCTGCATAGCGCTTGGTTCAGTGGCGCGTACAACGGCAAAATTCTCAGGGGTTACGTTAGTGATAGTGGTTTCAAGGCCGTTTTCAATCAGCTTTGAAATCAGCGTATGGCATTGATGTTCATAATGCTGAGCTTGCTCAACGGTAATGCTAAATTTAAGACAATTAGCCGCTAATTTCTTTGATTGAATCGTATTGATTAGCCACTCAGAAAATTGAACGTCAGTGATGGCGCTGGCGGTCAAGGGTATGCACAGGCTTATGGCCGGATTTTCCTCGGCTAGTGGCTCCAGCGAGTTGAGCGCTTTGTTTATAAGCCACTGGTCTAGTGCGACATTATCTTTTTCTATGCCAAGGCTCTCTAATAGTTGAGTGGCGTCTTGCTCGATGCCGGAATCATTGCAAATAAATACAGAAGCTTCGTACCATTGTGTTGATTGGGTATGTAAGCCAATGATGGGTTGGTATTTTATTTTAAGCCGATCGAGCTCCATGGCTGATTTTAACGCAGCACTACCTTGTGCGTTATCAATTCTGGGTGAAAATACTTTGAAACCACCGTTATCTAGTTGCTCTGCACAAAGACTGAATGCTTTGTCGATAGCGGCGGTAGATGACATATCGGCCACGCCATATTTTGCAATGCCAATAGCGGCATAGCTCTGTGTATTATCCTTAGTTATATTGCCAACTAATTGATTAAGCCCATCACAAAGTTTTTCACCCAACAATAGGTTGCTTGTCTCTTCTTTCTCTGGGATCGCTGCAATCCAGCTGTCGCCGGTATAATCGACAACTATCGTCGCCTCGGGTGTTAGAGCTGTAATTACGTTTCGTGTTGAAACTAACAAATCGCTATACTGGCTAATGCTAACTGATTTACGAATGTTTAAAGTATCGCGCAAAGAGATAAAATAAATCAGGCCTTTACCTGACAGCTTTTCAAGATCGGCAAGCTCGGTGTTTATTGCGTGAGCATTCGGAAAGACGACTTTACTATTAGTATGTGTGGTTTTTGGCAGTTCAATGCTGCCTTCAACCACAGAAGCATTGGTAGCTCTAGAGGTTGGCTGGCTGCGGATGATGACTTGCGTGCAAGGTTCGCCATCATGTGATGCAGAGGAAAATGCTAGCTCGGCCGCAATCTCTTGTTGATCGGCCCCTAACAACGTTATTTGGGTATTGGGTAGCTCCTCATTGGTGCTGCCCATTTTTTTGATAATTTTTTTAATCGTTTTTTGGTCGGCAGCATGGACTAGGTCGACTATGGGCTGCAACTCAATGTCTTCAGCTTGAGTGAAGCCTAAAGCGCTTATGAACACATGGTTAGCATGAATAATTGTTCCGTCGGCGATGTAGGCGACTGCATCAGCTGTTGTATCGAGTAGTAACTTACTTTTAGCCTCTGCTTCGGCAAGTACTGAATCGCTTTGCGTAGCTTTGCGTTGATAGCGCAAAGATTGAATCTCACGAGATATAATGAAGAGCAGTCGGTCCTCTTCGCCTTCGGTTAAGTAATCATGGAAGCCGCAGTGGATGATTTGCAGTGCATTTGTGGCGCTGTAGGTTTTCTCTAAATAGATTGCTCGGACCGCTGATTGGCACTGCTCGATTTGCTTGCCTACAACAGCGGGTAGGAAAAGTGTTGAGTCGCCATAGGCAATAATCAAATCCCATTGGTTTTGATTTAACGAGTGGTTGAGGTCTTCGACGGAGGTAACCCTATGGCAGTTGGCAGACCATTCGGTTTTTTTTAGTAGCGCTTTAGTTGTGCTGCAGCGCTCATTAACTTCGTGGGCTATCAAAATATTGATGCGATTCGTTGCAACTGTCTCGCTGTTAGACTCCAGCGTTAGATCAAAAGCACTACGTTCAAAAGCTTGATCGGCTAGGTGGATATCCAAGTTAACATTTTCCGTGTCGATTACGGTATTCATAGGCGGTGCCACTTTGGTCAATCAGTTTTTGTGAAAATATTTTTAGAAAAATCTTATTTAAGAACGATGGAGTTTCAGGATTAAAAAATCACATTGAGCGGCCAAAGCCCATCCTTTTGAACAGTGGTCATGTCTGTGCTAAATCAGCCGGGATGCACACACCGCCCGAGCCAAGTTAGACTCCCCAATCTTTAACGGCCAGAGGAGTGCGAAAATAAGCATGGCTTCCCCTGTTTTAGTATAGGCATTGAATGAATAATGCGCTGATGATTACTGTGAAGTAGCGCAAGTTATGCAGATGTGCAGTGTAGGTTCAGAAGTACGGTATATCCCTTTGATCTACATACTAAATCAATGGTTATATAGGGGTTTTTGAGTGGGCGCCCGCTATCTCCTCGACTAACTTAGGCACTAAAAATCCGGGAAGTTTCTGGCGAATGTCGTCGCTGAGCTGCAGCGCGTTTTGGCGCGACACTTCAAAATGTTTGGCACCAGTGACCTTATCAAGCATGTGCAGATAGTAGGGCAGCACGCCAAAAGCAAAAAGTTTTTCAGCCAATTCAATTTGAGTGTCAGCTCGATCGTTGATCCCCTTTAACAACACGGCTTGGTTGAGTAGTGTTACCTTTGCTCGGGTCAGCTTGGTCAGAGCATGCCGGACTTCGTCATTAAGCTCGTTTGGATGATTACAGTGAATGACAATGACCTTTTGTCCTTGCCATCGGCTTAACCAGTCGATCATAGAGTCATCAATCCGGCTAGGTAGCACTATCGGTAGTCGAGTATGAATACGTAAACGCTTAATATGAGGGATTGTCGCTATTGATTCGGTTAGCTGGCTCAGATATTCATCGTTGACCGCCAGTGGGTCGCCGCCACTGTAAATAATTTCTCGAATTGACGCGTCTTTTCGCAATTGATCTAAGCTGTTTTGCCATCCACCTAAACCTGGACGATTGTCGTTATAAGGGAAATTTTTTCGGAAGCAATAGCGGCAATGAATGGCGCAGGCTTGGGTGACGATTAACAAGGCGCGGCCGTGATATTTTTGGATGAACCCCGGTGCGGCATTAAATTCTTTTTCATTGAGGGGGTCTGGACCATAATGAGGGTCTCCTACTAGCTCGTCAATAATCGGCAAAACTTGACGCAGCAGTGGATCGTTCATATCGCGTGGCTGCATACGTGCAATAAATGATTCTGTGACACGCAGTGGAAATGTTTTTGTTTGTTCAGGCCTGAGCAGCTGTGAGTGATAATATTCGGGCGATATATCAAGCCTTTCGAGGAGTTGCTCGACGGTGATTCGCGATCGTGCTAATTGTTGCTGCCACGACACTGTGGCTGCGATTGAGGGGCACGTTTGCAAAGGTGAATCTGAGTGAATGATGTGACTTTCTGTCTGACACTCAGTGGTTGATCGAGTTATCATAGGTTAGCTCGCATATTGAAGAGAACTGCCATAAAATTGCTTTTTTCGGTTTGTGCAATTTGAGGTGACCTTGGCAGCGCAGGCCGCTATAGTCGCTTGAATTAAGAGTTTTGACCACCTAAAAGTATGACGCACGGTGCCATCTGCAGCTCGCAGCTTGGGAAAACATGATTACAATAACTTTGCTTGGCATTTGCTAGCAAAAAACTGCATATATTAAATGGGGCGCTCAATGGGCAACTATTCTACCAATGAATTCAAAAATGGCTTAAAAATAATTATCGAAGGAGACCCCTGTAATATTGTTGATAATGAAGTGGTCAAGCCCGGCAAGGGCCAGGCGTTCAACCGGGTAAGGCTGAAAAATCTTAAAACAGGCCGTGCATGGGAAAAGACCTTTAAATCAGGAGAGAGCGTCGAGGCTGCAGATGTGCATGATACGGATATGGAATATCTCTATAACGACGGCGAATTTTGGTATTTCATGGACCCCAATACTTTCGAGCAACTCCCGGCCTCAGCCAGTGCGGTCGAGGACGCGCGTCAATGGCTTAAAGAGCAGGACAAGTGCATTGTTACCTTATGGAATGGAGCGCCTCTCACCGTGACGCCGCCAAACTTTGTAGAGCTCGCGGTCACCGAAACTGATCCTGGCTTAAAAGGCGATACAGCGCAGGGCGGGACAAAGCCGGCCACTTTAGTCACTGGTGCAGTGGTTCGAGTCCCGTTGTTTATTGAAGAGGGTGATGTTTTAAAAATTGATACGCGCACAGGTGCTTACGTTTCTCGCGCTTAAAGCTTTTCATAGCGTGCAACATGCTGACAATAAGCAGTTGAGTGTTGAGTCTACGGATATGACTCCATCAAACCAGTAAGGTGGGGTTGTTCGATGCGGCGCACTAAGACATATTACAGCTGCATTTAAAATAGGCGTTAAACACTACAATGATATTGCTTACAGGTGCAGACCCTGCCGGACTTAATCTCAAATCTGCTCGATTGCAACTAGAAAAGCGTGCGGCTCTTCTTGCTAAAATTCGAGAGTACTTTGCTACTGCACAAGTTCTCGAGGTGACCACGCCACTGCTGTGCCGCTACGCAAGCAGTGACCCGCAGATAAATAGCTTTTGTGTAGAAAACCCTGAGTCGTTGTCTGTTGGTTGTGCTCAAGAAATGGTTAGCTCGCAGCCCCTTTATTTGCAAACTTCACCTGAATCGGGAATGAAGCAGCTGCTCTCTATGAATAGCGGTAGTATTTTTCAGTTAGGGAAAGCTTTTAGGCGAGATGAGCCAGGTCGTTTACATGCCGTTGAATTTTCAATCCTCGAGTGGTACCAAATTGATTTTTCATTGGCTCAGATCATTGATGATACGCTTCGTCTTGTTGGCAGTGTTATTCCTGACCGACCGACTGAAAGACTTAGTTATCGAGAAGCATTTCTACGTTATGTAGGTATTGATCCATTTAATATAACGGGGGCGGCGTTACGTAAAGTTGCCCATCAAAAGATATCGGTGGACTTTGTCGATGCCAGTGATGACGTCTGGTTAGATTTATTACTAACGCACTTAATTGAACCTCATTTAGGCTGCGAAAAGTTTACAATATTGCATAGCTATCCTCCTAGTCAGGCCGCCATGGCAGAGCTGCTCCTCGATCCTGATGGCATAAAAGTGGCCGCACGATTTGAACTTTATATTGACGGAGTCGAATTGGCCAACGGTTATCAGGAGTTGACTAACCCGGCTATTCAGCAGCAACGCTTTGAGCACGATAATCTGGTTAGGCGTGAGCGGGGGCTACCTTGCATGGACATTGATGTCGATTTACTCGAGGCACTGAGCAAGCCGGAAATGCCTAGTTGCGCCGGTGTTGCTCTTGGAATAGATCGTTTAATGTTATTTACATAGCAGTATAAGTTGAACAAGTGGGCTGTTATGACTGTTATTGAGTGAGCATTGAGCCAATGCGACTTCCCATTTTCACCTCATGACCGGCAATCATTTTGTCGCCCCACGCCGCACTTTTTTCAGGAAATAATAAAATTACTGTCGAGCCTAGTTTGAATCGTCCCATTTCATCGCCGCGATTCAATGTAATGGCTTGCGAATAATCAGTAGTACAAATTGTTTTACTTTTTGGTGCTATTTGCCCACTCCAGACGGTTTCAATACCGGCAACAATTAAAGCTCCCACCAAGATCACCACAAAGGCTCCGCTAGGCCCATCAAAAAAACATATCAGGCGTTCATTGCGCGCAAATAGCTGAGGCACATAATTAGCTGTGGTTTGGTTGACCGAAAAAAGTTCTCCAGGAACGTAAATGCTTTTACGTAACGTTCCTTGTGCTGGCATATGTACCCTATGGTAATCCTTCGGCGATAAATAAATCGTGGCGAAAGAGCCGTTCTCAAATGGTTCGGAAAGTGCAGCGTTGCCTCCTAGTAACATTTGCAAGTTATAGTGCTGACCTTTGGCTTGGATTAAGCTGGCCTTATCGATAAGGCCAGCTTCACTGACTACGCCATCTGCTGGAGAAACAATGCTTGAAAGGGTGGGGTCAATTGGGCGCAGCCCAGCTTTTAGTGAGCGGGTGAAGAACTCATTAAATGATGTATATTTAGCTGCATCAGCATATTGAGCTTCAGACATATCCACTTTGTATTGCGCAATAAATATTTTAATAAGAAGATTTTTTATCCATTGGATTTCAATGTCAGCGAGAAAACCTGTTAGCCGAGATAATAATTGCTTGGGTATGCAATACTGTAACAATATAAAGAGTCGGTCTAGAATGCTCATAGGGTGATACTCATGTATTGCATTGATGATATTAGGTAGGTGCTGGCTTTCAGTGTTAAGTTGCGATACTTATCTTGCAATGGGCGTGTCGTTGCGGTTGCCCCATTCAGACCATGAGCCATCGTAAGCGCGAATATTCCATCCTAGTAATTTGCCTACTAAATAAGTCAGCCCAGAGCGATGGTGCGTTTGGCAATGAGTGACGATGGGCTTTGTGCCATTAATGCCTCGAGCATCCAGTGTGGCGCGTATGCTATCTAATGGTTTTAGTCGCAGTGCGTTACTGCGATCCATAAGTTCTAGCCAATCTAAGTTGACAGCGCCGGGCATATGTCCACCACGGGCGGCAATGATTTTTTCGCCATTATATTCAGGTGCTGAGCGCGCATCCCAAACATCAATTGATCGATCGTGTAGTAAATTGATCAGCTGCTCAGCAGTGACCATTTTCTGCGTATCAAAAGAGAAGGTATATTCTGTATGAGTGCGCTCAGGTGCGCGCCCTTGCTCAATGGGCATTTGGGCGACTAACCACGAATGGATGCCACCATCAAGATAATGATAATGAGTATGGCCAATAATATCGAGGGTCCAAATTAATCGACCGGCCCAGCCGCCACCTTCATCATCGTAAGCAATAATTGTGATATCGGGAGTCAGCCCCATTTGACGGAACAGGTGAGTTAAGTCGTCAACGTCAGGTATTTTTCCATGAGCCGGCGCAATGCCGCACACCAGTGCAGCCGGTTCTATTTGTATTGAACCGGGCAAATGCGCCTGTTGGAATGCGGCTTCGCTACCGACAAATACAGGGAGGATTTTTCGATTGGCATTGTCTTCGAGTAAGGTTGCAACTTGTTGAGGCTGAAGCATTAGTTCATCTGCATATGTATAGGTCATATTGGCGTTCTTCATTCGTTGTCATTGTGATTGGTTTGATATTTTGGCGAGGTAGGGTTTTGGTGTTCACTTTTTTTGCGATTCAAGTATATGTTTGTAGCTAGCAACCCGGTAGGGGTGAATGTCACCATTGTCGAAGGCTTGCTGTAAAGCACAGCCAGCACTGACGCCATGTTCACAGTCGCGAAAACGGCAGCGACTAGCATGTTCACGAAATTCGCTTAGCCCGTCAATAATATCGTCGTGACTCAGATGCCACAATGCAAATTCGCGAATACCGGGTGAATCAATGATCGCGCTTATTTGATCAGATTCGTCGGTATCTAAAAAATAGAGTTGTGCGTTAGTAGTGGTATGGCGTCCTTTTTCGTTAGCTTGCGAAATCTGCCCAATGTTCGCCACTATCTGACCGCTAAGCTTGTTAATGATGGACGACTTGCCAACGCCTGATTGGCCCACCAGAATTGAGGTTTTTCCACCCAGTACTTCATTGAGTTCGAATGTCTTTGCTGAAGGTAGGTCGGTGGTGTCTGACGTGCCGTTATCATTAGATTGATACTGATAGACCGGGTAGCCGAGGCTGAGATATATATCAACTAAATCATTTAGCTCGGCCAGGGCTTCCGCACTACTCGGTTCGCTGAGCAAATCCGTTTTATTGATCAGTAGCGCGGCGCGGATGCCGGAGTTTTCTGCGGCAATAAGATAGCGATCAATTAAGTTAATAATAGGCTCTGGTTGTGGAGCTATAACTAAAAGAATGAGATCGATATTGGCGGCAACTGGTTTTGGGTCGTGGTAGGGGCGGGGTCGACTGATGACGGATGTGCGCTTTTCTAGCGCCTCTATAACACCGCTTTCGGCATGTTTTTCAGCAGGGCGCCACAGCACATGATCGCCACATACGATGGCAGGTAGATTGGCTCGCACATGGCAGCGAAACAAGGTATCGATGTTGATCGGCTTGCCGTCACTCGTAGCTACGACTTCAACTTCATTGCCGTAGTGCACGGCTATAACTCCAGGCAGGCAATCACTGGTATTAGCTAGTGCCGCGTCATGATTCTCAGCTATTCGATTGCGTTGTTGTTTGTTGAGCTTACGTTTTGCCATGGGACCCATTTTTTGACGAAAAATATAGGAATGTTACAGGCGAACGTTTACGAGCACCTGCGCACGCGCAAGGGTTTATGTCATGGCGAGCATGATAGGCGCCCAGTAGTTCGTCCATCATTAATGTTTATTACCCGCATTGTTTGACATTAGTTAGCGCATGCTAATACAAAGCCGACCAATAGTTATATTATGCACTTAAATGCCGTTCTCAAGCATGGCTATAATTGACGTTGTTAAGTAGGAGCAGCAGAGTATGCAAGAACTAAATCGTTTAATTTGGATTGACCTCGAAATGACGGGCCTTTCGCCCGAGCAAGATGTCATCATCGAGATTGCAACCATTGTCACTGACGCCGATCTTAGAACAATTGCCGAAGGCCCGACGCTAGCTATTCATCAGTCTGACGAAAGACTCGCTGGCATGGACGAATGGAACACCCGTCAGCATGGTGGATCAGGCCTTACGCAGCGCGTGCGAGAGAGTCAAATCAGCATGGCAGATGCTGAGCAGCAAACGTTGAAGTTTTTACAAAAGCATCTCGAGGCGGGTCATTCGCCCATGTGTGGGAATAGTATTTGCCAAGATAGACGGTTCATGGCTCGTTATATGCCCAAGCTAGAAGCTTTTTTTCATTATAGGAATTTGGATGTCAGCACTCTCAAGGAGCTAGCTCGCCGCTGGAAGCCAGAGGTGCTCAGCGGTATGAAGAAGAAAGCTAGTCATCTTGCGCTTGACGACATCAAAGACTCGATCGAAGAGTTACGATACTACCGGGGGAAATTTTTTAACTTGTAGGCAGTGTTGATGCCTAAGTTATTTTTCCGGTTTTTTGTCGTTTCATTGATTTGAAAAATTCATCGTTAGTTTTGGTGTCCTTGAGCTTGTCGATTAAAAACTCAATCGCAGCAGTGTCTTCCATTGAATGAAGTAGCTTACGCAAAATCCACATGTGCTGCAGTTCTTCGTCCGAAGTTAACAGCTCTTCTCTGCGCGTGCCTGAGCGGCGGATATTGATTGCAGGATAGACCCTTTTCTCGGCAATTTTCCGATCGAGGTGCAATTCCATGTTGCCCGTGCCCTTAAACTCTTCGTAAATGACTTCGTCCATTTTTGAACCGGTATCAATTAAAGCAGTGGCAATGATAGTTAGGCTGCCACCTTCTTCAATATTTCGTGCGGCACCAAAAAAACGTTTGGGTCGCTCTAGCGCATGAGCATCAACACCACCGGTGAGTACTTTTCCTGATGAGGGAATGATCGTGTTATAGGCCCGCGCAAGTCGCGTAATAGAGTCGAGCAAAATGACCACATTTTTTTTGTGCTCAGTCAGTCGTTTAGCTTTTTCGATAACCATTTCGGCCACTTGGACATGTCGTGCTGGCGGTTCATCGAAGGTGCTAGCAATAACTTCGGCAGCCCGCACAGAGCGAACCATTTCTGTAACCTCTTCTGGGCGCTCATCGATTAATAGTACGATGACATAACACTCCGGATCATTGCGGATAATTGCCTGCGCCATATGTTGTAAAATAAGCGTTTTACCGGCTTTTGGCGGCGAAACGATGAGCCCACGCTGGCCTTTACCTATCGGCGCACTTAAATCAATAATACGGCCTGAAAGATCCTCTGTGCTGCCATTTCCAGCTTCTAAAGTAAGCCGCTCATCAGGAAATAAAGGCGTTAAGTTTTCAAAGAGTATTTTTTGTTTTGAATTGTCAGGCTTATCGAAATTGATTTCGTTAACTTTCAGTAGTGCAAAATAGCGCTCGCCATCTTTGGGTGGGCGAATCTTTCCAGCTACCGTGTCACCTGTACGTAAATTGAACCGTCGGATTTGACTAGGTGAGACATAAATATCGTCGGGGCCGGCTAAGTATGAGCTATCGCCCGATCGTAAAAAGCCAAAGCCATCTTGTAAAATTTCTAACACACCATCGCCGGAAATATCTTCGCCGCTTTTTGCGTGTTTTTTCAAAATTGAAAAAATAATATCTTGCTTACGTGAGCGGGCAACATTATCTAATCCCATTTCTTCGGCTATTTTGACGAGGTCTGATATGGGCTTATTTTTAAGATCAGTTAGGTTCATGGTCTATGTGCTTTCATCTGTGGTTGTTTAATTTAGATGTTTAAAATGCGTGATTAAATTTTTGGATACTTAAAAATAGCTGTAAGGCCCGCTGTTGGTGCTTGCAGTTTTCCTATAATAGGCCAGTTAAAATGTCGCGCCCTGTATGGCTTTGAAACTTTTGTTGACTGCGCGCGTACGGCACACTGCGGCTATTGGTGGATGATGTTTGGCTCATTTACAGTTTGGTGTTGCCATCATCGCTTGTGCGGTTAAATTTTCCGCGTGCGCTGCTCTCATGTTGGCGCGATTGATTCAATTTGATCGGCAAGCTTTTGGGTCTTTCAATCTATACAAACGGAGCGAAGTCAGCAAATTAGTGCCACAGTATGAAAAGCTGAATTACGGCAGTGCAGAGTTGGCTGAAACGCTGGGTTCACAAAAAAGTTAATCGCTTGGCCTAGCATCGAAGATGAACAAAAAGAGCCGGTTCAAAAAGTGCCAAAATAGCGAGTTAGGGGGCCGAGCGAACTAACGGAAAGAACTATAAGAATGTAGTTATAATTTAACTTTAGCACCGTTTTTACTGATCGTCCAGCGCAAATGCGTAAATAATCACGCCGAGATATTAGCCTCAATGGACTTAGTGAGGTTTATTAGATGGGGTGGCTCAATGGTAGGTTGTTTTATTGCCTAGATGACTGCCCAGCCCAAGGTGCAGCGGATTGGGCTGGGCTGAACAGTGTTAGATAGCGCCGTTTACAAACTCTTCGAGTTGCGTTTTAGATAATGCGCCGACTTTTGTGGCCTGAGCATCTCCGCCTTTAAACACCATCAATGTGGGAATGCCTCTAACATTGTATTTTGCTGCCGCCTCTTTATTGGAGTCAACATCTACTTTACAGACTTTGAGTTTGCCTTCAAAGTTTGCAGCGACTTCTTCAAGTACAGGTGCAATCATTTTGCATGGCCCACACCATTCAGCCCAGTAATCAACCAATACAGGTAGCTCGGAATTTATTACCTCTTGCTCAAAAGAGTCGTCGGTAACGTGTACAATGGTGTTGCTCATTTCGGATCTCCGTAGGTGCTGACCGGTATTAGTCAGGCAATGTTCTGGCTGTTTAGCCGGTGGAGCTATCGTATCATTTGATCAGCTACTTGCAAAAGCCTTTACCTCGCTCAAATGCATTCCATTTATAGATCTCATGCTGCCGATCTCATGCACAATTTTTGCAAGAGGCTGTTTCTTGTCTAAAAGAAGCATTGTTTGCTGTCCTCTAGGGTGTGTCCTGCCTACGGGCTGATGGTTCTTGGGCTCTGAAATTCGATAGATCATGTACTTGAAATCCCTAACCAAAAATAGCGCCAGCAATTTATTAAGATGGATTATTAATTTATGAACAAGACTCGAGCTCTTTTAATTATAGTCATAGCAGCCGCTATCTCGGCCTATTTAGTTTTCGATTTAGGGACACTTTTTTCCCTCGATAATTTTGTGGAGAAAAAACAGCTGATTACTGACTATGTTGATGAAAATTTTGTCCTCGCGGCAATACTTTATGCTCTTTTATACGTGCTGGTGTTTGCTTTTGCATTGCCTGTAGGCGCCGTTTTGACGCTCGTTGGCGGAGCCGTCTTCGGCTTGGCTTGGGGCACAGTCTTGGTTTCATTTGCTAGCACTATCGGCTCAACCATGGCTTTTTTGGCTGCACGCTATTTGTTGCGTGATTGGGTGGCGCAGCGATTTGCTCGGCGCATGCAGCCTATTGATCAAGGCATTGAAAAAGATGGTGCATTTTATTTATTTACGCTGCGCTTGGTGCCAGTATTTCCACCTGCGCTCATTAATTTAGCGATGGGTGTAACTTCTTTAAAAACTTGGACTTTTTACTGGGTAAGTCAACTAGGTATGCTGGCGGGCACGGCAGTCTATGTGAATGCTGGTACTGCTCTGGGTAATTTGCAGCCGGGTGAGCCAATTCTCACCTCGAATTTAGTCATAGCTTTTGTCTTGCTCGGCCTGTTCCCACTGCTCGCCAAGCGCAGTTTAGATTTTTTTAAGGGTCGTCGTATTTATGCCGGCTACACCAAGCCCAAACACTTTGATACCAATATGGTTGTTATTGGCGCGGGCTCCGGCGGCTTAGTTAGTGCTTATATAGCGGCTCAAGTTAAAGCTAGCGTTACCTTAGTTGAAAGAGACAAGATGGGCGGTGACTGCCTCAACACTGGCTGTGTACCCAGTAAGGCTTTGTTGCGCTCAGCCAAAATTGCGCACTATGTTAGCCGAGCTAAAGAATTTGGCCTCAATACGGGCCCAGTTGCAACCGACTTTGCAGCAGTCATGGATCGCGTGCATCGAGCTATCGCTACTATCGAGCCTCACGATTCGGTTGAGCGCTATAGCGAGCTAGGAGTTGACTGCATTCAAGGAGAGGCGGTCATTGTTTCACCATGGGAAGTGCAGGTTGGCGATAAGATCATTACAACTCAAAATATTGTTATTGCTTCAGGTGGCAGGCCGCGCATGGTTGCGATACCAGGAGTTGAGCAGATTGCAGCATACAACTCGGATACGATATGGGGTTTGCGTGAGCAGCCGCAGCACTTACTTGTTATTGGGGCCGGGCCAATTGGCTGTGAATTAGCGCAGGCTTTTGCGCGCTTAGGTAGTCGGGTAACGATACTCACAAACGATTCGAATATTATGCCACGCGAAGATGCCGATGTTAGCGATGTCGTCTTGCAGCAATTTTTAGAGGAGGGTATTGAATTTGCATTCGAGCATACAATGCAGCGCTTTGAGTCATCGGCGCAAGGGCATGTGTTAGTTGCTGAGCACCATGGTCAGCAAAGAAGTATTGATTTTACTCATGCCTTGTTTGCTGTGGGTCGCGATGCCAATACTCAAAATATGGGTTTGGAAGCGCTCGGTATCGATTTAACTGAGCATGGAACTATCGATGTGGACGAATATTTACGCACGGCTTATCCTAATATTTATGCAGTAGGCGATGTGGCTGGTCCCTATCAGTTTACTCATATGGCCTCGCATCAGGCCTGGTATGCGGCGGTTAATGCGTTGTTTGGCCGATTTAAAATGTTTAAGGTCGATTACTCAATTGTGCCGTGGGCAACATTCACCGACCCTGAGGTGGCTCGAGTTGGCTTGAGTGAAACTGAAGCTAAAGCGCAAGCAATTAATTTTGAAGTTACGCAGTATTCACTCGATGATCTTGATCGTGCCATAGCTGATGGCGAGGCGCGTGGTTTTGTTAAAGTGATTACGGCAAAAGGCAACGATAAGATTTTGGGCGCTACCATAGTTGGGTATCACGCCGGTGAGTTGCTTAATGAGTTTATTGCGACTATGAAAAGAGGCGGGCGGCTCAATGATATCTTAAGCACAATCCATATTTATCCAACACTTGGCGAGGCTAATAAGTTTGTTGCCGGTGAGTGGCGCAAAGCCAATAAGCCAGAAAAGCTGTTGGCTTTTGTTGCTCGATTTCATCGTTGGACTCGATCTTAATGGGGTGGCATTTATTTTAATTTAGTAGTGCGGCGGCTTCTCATCGATTGGTGCAGCGTCGTTAGGCGATATGTTCAGCCGGTCTTTTAAGTTATTAAAAGCGCCATTTAATAAGTCGATGGTTTTTTGCTGGGCATAGACAACATCCGATAGCTCATTAATATGCTGTTCTAAAAAAGCGATCTTTGTTTCTAATTCAACTTGTCGGTCGCGCATCATTTTTTCTCTTATCGACTAGTCATGGATGTCTGTGCTGCGGCTAATGCGTAATGCGCATCAGTCTTGATCAGCAACAGCCGCTTGTCGGCTTTTTTTGCACATCGAATGGAAGTGTGGCTGTGCTGCTGGTAGGAAATAAACCTACGTGCGCGCCATCGCCAGCATGCAGCTCAAAATGATCTTTGAAGCGTGACTCGCTAAGCATTTTAAAAGTATTGCTGCATATCGGTACTGGTTTGTCTTTTTCGAAAGCAAATTGTTTGTCGAAAATAATTCGTTCTGCGTTATTTTCAATACCGCCTTTGTAGCATGCTGTATGCGCGTAATTTTCTTGGCTGTTTTCCAGTGAATCTATTTTAAATAGGCGATAGGTGGCTGAATAAAAGTTGATTGGCCCAACGAGTTTCTTGATTGCTTCGTTGTCGATGCCTAGCGGCCGATCTTCCACTAATCGTGGGTCGGCGAAGCCGTTGCGTTTTGCTGTATTGATAAAATCGTTCCAATACAGCGCACCACTGAGGCACTCGCCATAAAGCAATTCGTTTGCCACCAGTGCTTTTGGTACTCTGCGGTCGGCGTAAACGTCAGAAAAATACATTTCACCGCCTGGTTTTAGCAAGCGATGCGTTTGTTCGAGTACGGCATCTTTGTCAGAGGATAGATTGATAACGCAGTTGGACACAATCAAATCAAAGCTATTGTCTTCAAAGCCAAGTTCGTCAAGCTTTTCAATATAGCCTTTGTGGAATTCTACGTTGCTTGCGGCATAACCAAATGCCTTGGCATGGAAGTCGCGATATTCCCGAGCGACGGCTAATTGTTCGTCGGTCATGTCAACACCCACAACGCTCCCATGTTCGCCCACTAGGGCGGACAGTGCATAGA
This sequence comes from uncultured Pseudomonadales bacterium, assembly GCA_943788835.1. Taxonomy (GTDB): domain Bacteria; phylum Pseudomonadota; class Gammaproteobacteria; order Pseudomonadales; family UBA7434; genus UBA7434. The sequence goes on from CALSRU010000001.1 coordinate 332,288, forward strand.
CATCGCGCCCAGATCCGCTACCTAAGTCCAATATGCGCAAGCCTTCCAGTGCATCCGGTGCAACTAATCCGCAGCCGTAATAACGGTTGATGACCTCTTCATGAAGTTGGGCAAACACTTTCTGTAAATGCTGCGGCGGCGCGTCTAGGGTACAGCATGCATCAGTTTGCAAGTCGGCTGAGCTTTGCAGGGTTTTGCCGTAGTAATCTTTAACATGATCTAGCATCAGAGTTGTATCCGTAGGGCTACTGGTTGAAGCTTTGTGCTGGCCACCTATGTGGCGGCCGCTGAGCATTATGTTGATCCAGTGCGCGCTGTTACTTACTGGTATATTGCATTGTACTGGCTGCGCGCTCGGTGCAACACCCCTGCGGTTTGAATGGTGCAGTTTTTTGCCTAGGCCCTTAAATATATGCGAGTCAATGGTGCTTGTCTGGTCTTGGTTTGCCAACATTTTTTTGGCGGGAAATGAAATCGATGCCGTCATTGTATGCTCGACAAATACAATCGGAGTCGCTACGATTATGGATTAATCGGTATGTCCAAACTCACTTTAACAATTACTTAGGGTTTACTCTATGAAAGCGCCACGCTTAGCTATTTCTGTTGTCATTATGTCTAGTCTTTTAGCCGCCTGTAATCAATCTCAAGAGGGCTTGCCTCGCGCCTCTGAAATTCCAGAAACTGACGAACAAAAGCAAAGTTATTCTTTGGGTCAGAGCATGGGTGCTAGCTTGGCATCAGCAAATATCGAATATGATCCAGCTTTCTTTAATGCTGGCTTTTATGATGCCGCCGAGGGCGTTCAACGTATGACGCAGGAGGAGATGCAGGCAGTGCTCCAGACTATGCAGCAGCAGGCGCAAGAGAAACAAATGGCGGCTCGAGAGATTGAGATGGCGACTAATAAAGAAGACGCTGATAAGTTCCTGGCAGCTAATGCGTTAGTCGATGGTGTGGTAACAACCGAAAGTGGATTGCAGTATAAGGTAGTTACTGCTGGGGACGGCGATAAGCCTTCAGCTGAAGATACTGTGACGGTGCACTATGAAGGCCGCCTTATTAATGGCGAAGTCTTCGATAGTTCGATTGAGCGTGGTGAGCCGGCAACTTTCCCTGTGGGCGGTGTGATAGCAGGATGGACTGAGGCGCTGCAAATGATGCCGGTGGGTTCAACGTGGCAGTTGGTTATTCCGCCAGAATTGGCTTATGGCGAGCGTGGCGCAGGTGGCCGAATTCTGCCTAATTCAGCCCTCGTCTTTGACGTCGAGCTTATTAGTATTGCTGATACTGAGTAATTAATGAGTGGTTGATGCTTTTTTATCATTCAGCGCAGTTGATGAGTGAAGCCATCTGAGGTGATCGCGTAGTAGCTCTCATTTTTGCCAAATGCTAGCGCCAATATAGCGGCGCTGGTTGGCGATGCGCTATTGCGTCGAGTCGTCGTCCACTTTTTGATTTCTCGCATGCTTGCAACATCCCACAATTGAATAAGCCGATTGCCATTGCCGGTGAGCAAATAGCGCGAATCATTGGAAAATACTGCTGCGGTAAAAAGTTGGCCGCGTCGTAAAGCTGATGCTTTTAGCGGTAGTTGATTAATCAAGCTACCATCATCTGTGTTCCAGATTGCTGCCCGGTGGTATTTAGCCATTGTAAATGCTTTAGTGCCGTCGTCAGAAAATGCGACAAGTTGCACTTCATGCGTGTTCTTCCAGCGTTGTAACTCCTCTCCTGTAGCCACATTCCAGAGTCTCGCTGAGTAGTCATCGGAGCCGGTTAAAATAGTGTTGCTGTCGGCATGATAAGCAACTGAATTGACCGGCCCGTCATGATAAAAGGTTTGTATGACGCCGCCATTTTTGATGTCGAATAGAGCGGCGCTGTGGTTAGTCATCCCCAATAGAGCAAAGTCACCGTTACTCAGTAACGCTATATCGAGAATCTGGCTTGGAGCCTTCCAGAATGTTAATCCTTGGCCTGAATTGATGTCCCACAACACCATAGTTTGAGGCTTAGCGGTGACTGCATATTGCAGGTCAGGAGAAAAAGCAGAAGCTATGACTTTTGAGAAATCACCTTTTTTGTGGTTCCAGTTATATCGGCGCTCATCAGTGAGAACGTCCCATAAGCTGCCACCATGATTGATGGATCCTACAATCGCGTGTTCGCCATTGGTGCTGAGTTCGGCGCTATAGAGACCTTGCACGGCATATTCATAGCTTTGGCTAGGGGGTGATCCGCCCGAGCAGGCGCTGATTAAGAATACGATCGTCGCCAACACCATTGGCAGGCGACAATTGAACTTGCCGGTGTTGCGCAGATTTTTTGCATGATAGGTCAAGCGAAACGGTTGTTTCACGCATACGATTGACCGCAATCGTCGAAATTTAGTGGGATAAAGCGCGGTATATTTTTTTAACATGAACCGATTGCCGAGCAAGATTAAACAAGATAGGACTTTAGTAAGACCGTAACGTGATTCGACGGTTGGGCGCAAGTCGGATCTGTTGTTCGATTGGCATAGATAAGTGAGGGTTTGGTCGCTTGTTGTTCAGCTGTGGCTAAGAGATTCTGAATTGATAGTGCTGCCATGGCGACTCTGCAGCTATGCACTACATAAGCCTACACCCTAGTGATGCAGGCTTATGTCACAGTACAAGCAGTCTATTCAGAACTTAAAAATGGAGAGTATTTGTGCGCTTTCTCGGGTTGGGCGCAAATTTTAAGCGCTTGCCACTAGGTCTTTGTGTGAGTCATGCATCCGCTCAACCATTTGATCTTCAAGCTCGAATCTCGTGACTAATGTTTCGCCAATTTTCGAGAGTTCATGCGCCAACGAGGGGCTGTTGGGTTCATGGTTAATCATTCCTTCGAGTGCATCGTTAAAGCTTAACGCTTGCTCGGTAGTCTGACTAATTTGTGGATAGACCTTCTTAGCTAATTCAAGGGCCATGTTGTCGCCAAACTCTTCAGCTTCTTGAATCAGATGATCGTAAACTTCAAAATGACCTGCTGATATATAGTCGACCATTAATTCGCAGAAATGATGCATGCCTTGGTCGTGATCTTGATTTGAATCCGTAGCCAGCTCATGTACACCGCTTACAGTGCAAAACTCTACAATCAGCTCTTGCCGTTGTTGTAGCCAGCCATCGATGATTCTTGATACGCCGCCCCATCTTTCGAATGTATTGTTGCAATGTTCTAACATGATTCCCACCCTACTGTGTCTTTTGTTGTAATGATGTTTTGTTTTTTGTCTATGGTTCGAATTTTTAAACCCGATGGCTTAAGCCTAGCTCAAAAGATTATTCTTGCCCGCTCGGTAATGTGACGTACGTGCCACTTTCAGCAAGTTTGTGAGCTTTGTTATGCCTAAGGCAACTTAGCTGACCCTTTAAAGAGTCTAGGAACTCGCTTCGATCTGCACAAGTTCGATAAACGTCACAATTTAACCTTTTTATAGGTAGTTGCGCCAACATTTTGTTTTTAATGATATTTTTTCCTATGCTTTGCTTGTTTGGTGAGGGCTAAGCACCGGTATTATTGCGAGTTTAAGACTGCCAGCAAGCGGGTATTAGCCGAAGTCTGTAAGCGATCACTGACCTTAAAGAGCTTGTTTTTGAGGCCCTATGAATGATTAGAGTTTATCCCTAAGCTTGGCGAGAGTTGGCTGGCACCAAAGCCTGTAATATCCAACCGATTGCAAAGCCTACAAATACCACTAATGTCCATCCTGGGATACTCAGCCCCATGAATGTCCATGCGACCTCAGCACAATTACCGTCTCCACGAAGCAAAATGCCTATCGCCTCACTCAGGGGGAAGGTCTCTAGGATGAACTCAAGGCTTGGTCCGCACGCAGGGACTTGATCCGCAGGCAGGTTTTGCAAGTAGAGTTGCCTACCGGAAAAAAAACCGCCTGCGATTGCAGTGAGGGTACCAATGCCGGCATAGATCCATGTTCCGGCTTGGGCGGGTTTGTGGATGGCGGCCAATAGCCCCAATAAACCCGAAACGAGTAAAAAAAAGCGCTGTGTAATACATAGGGGGCAGGGCTCAAGCCCTTCAATAAATTCTAGGTAATAGCCAAAGCCAAGGAGTCCTGCCACACTAAAAAAAATGGCTAGTCGAATAAACGGCGGCGAAAAGATAAATTGCACCATGTGTGTTGCTACCTTTAATCTACAATTGCTATTGGTTTACACTAATTATATCAGCGAATTACTGCGCTGTTTAAGTGGTCGGTAATGAGTAAAGTACTGGGCGACTATCATTTGCACCTGTTACTTTAGCTCTGCGCCTTGGCTAAGTCGAACTTAAACGAATGTTGAGAATCTCCCCCATGATCTATGCTGAGTCCAAACAGCGAAAACCATTTTTTGTACGTTCATGTCTATTAAGCTTGCTGCTCGCGTTATTTATCTTGCCAGGATGGGCGTTTGCTGCAGACAGCGCCGAGGTTGAAGAAGATGCCGATAAAGATGCGCCGCAATCGAGATATGTGGAAATCGACTCTCCATTTGTCACTAACTACGGCAATCCTGATCGGCTAAGTTATATGAAGGTAGAGGTCACGCTACGAGTTTTAGGCGCAGCAGGCGAATTACAAGCGCTGCATCATATGCCGTATATCCAAGATACTTTACTGCAGCTTTTTGCAATACAAAGCAGGGCTAGCATCGGTAGCGCAGAAGGTAAGGATGTATTGCGTCTTGAGGCCCTGGCACAGGTGGGTAAAATCCTTGAGGAAGAGGATGTTACCAGCTATCTAGAAGATATTTTGTTTACTGGCTTTGTGGCACACCGTTGAGTTAGATCTCGGGTCGTCTGCCAGTAGTTGTTTGCGGCGATCACTGGCTATGGCCTGCATCTCAGAATAAATTTCAAAAAAATACGGTATACATTGCTTTTCATGAGCCCAAAGTTCTTCTGTTGATTGCATCATTAGTTTCTTTTGCCCAAGCCTTTGCCCCAGCCGTTCGGCAATTGCATAGATCAAGCTCCTTTCACCGTATCTTTCGAGCAATTGGTGTTCAATTAATCTGCGACAAAAATTACTCGATTTAGTGCAAAAGTAGCCCTGATGATCGCTCAGTGTTTGGTTAATTTTTTGCGCAAAATGTTGTAGCGGCTGATTGCAGTAACGCTCCCAATGATGGCTCAGCACATAGTCAAAAAAAAGATCCAGAATGATGCCGTGCAGTCTCTGCGATTCCCGCGGCATTAGAGCGGAGATTTTTTTCAGTGCCGCGTGGTGGTCAAACGCGGCATCTACTGCGCGATGTAAGCGCACCCCTTTTATTGTATTTATGGGTAGTGAATTAAATGCAATGTTTTTATGAAACGAGCATGAATTAATTGGTCCTTTCGTGAAGTCTCCCAGCAACGCACCAATAATAAAACCTGGGTCCGTACCGGCTAGATGGAAATGAGCTAAAAAATTCATTAGTAGCTACTAATAGTATTTAAGAATACTAGCGTTAGGTTTTCTTGGCGGCGAATCCTACGAGGCAAAGTAGTTCGCCAAAAATTTATCAAAAATCAAGGTGTCGCCGTCTTCAATCACGGCCTGCTTGGCCAACGACGCCTCGGCAACTTCAATTAATGGTCCAGTTATTTTTTTGTTGAGTACTTGGCTATGATGCTGCTCCATAAACATTTTAGATTGAGCTAATGTAAATTCGACGAATGAAGAGTCACTCTCTTTCATGCTCGTAAGTAGTTGAGCTGATGGAGTATTGGTAATGTCTAATATCTTATTATTCTGCTCCGTGACACTCTCAGAATACGCAGAGGTATTGTTGGCTTGATCTAAGATCGCTGCTACCTCGGCAATGCTTTTCATCAGTGTGGCCGCTCTCTCGCGTAGTGACACTTCGGAACCATTTGCCACAATAGTTAGATTGGGATCTCTGCCTCGATTAACCACACGCGCTTGATTTTCCGAGATTGTCTTAAATTCTTTTTCAGTGCATCGAGGACTTGATTTATGTAGGCAACTTATCAAAAAGGCATCAATAAAATGGCTAGTTGTTGAATCAATTCCTAAGGGTGTAAAGGGATTAATGTCTAAGCAGCGCACTTCTATGTATTGAATGCCTCGATCTTGCAACGCATGCAGCGGCTTTTCACCTGAATTGGTGGCACGCTTGGGTCTTATGGGAGAATAAAATTCATTTTCAATTTGTAATAAGCTCGACGAAAGCTGCTGATATTCATTGTTGACTGAAACCCCATATTTTTTGTATTCATCATAAGGAGTTTTCATCGCGTTATGCAGCGTCGCGACGTAATTGTCTAAATCGTTATAGCAAATGAATAATGATTGCTGAGCGATACTTTGATATCCCAAATCACCCATGCGTAGTGATGTGGCATAGGGCAAATAAAGATCATTTGGCGAAAGTGTTTCTAAGTTGTGGCTGCGCCCTTGGACAAATGAACGGTCTACGCAAGGAGCTGCTCCAAACAGATAAATAAGCAACCAATAATCGCGCCGAAAATTTCTTATTAAATCAAGGTAGCGCCGATTTACATAATGGACTGTGGATAGGTCTTTATCGTCGCGTTCAAATCCTGCAGCATCTTTTTCATGAAGCCAATACTCATCCGGCATTGAAAAGTTGTAATGAATGCCCGCCACTGTTTGCATGGCTCGACCATAACGATGACCGAGACCGCGCCGATAGGCTGTTTTCATTTGGCCAATATTAGAGTTGCCGTATTGCGCCAATGGAATTTTTTGGTCGGTAGGTAGGACGCATGGCATGCTGGCCGCCCACATGATCTCATTCGGCATGCGTTGGGCTACAAGGGCATGCGCCTGACTAAGAAAGTCAAGCGTCTCGCCACTCGTTTCGTGCACCGGAGTAATGAACTCGAGTAGCGACTCGCTGAAATCGGTAGTAATCCAACTATTGGTTAGTGCTGAACCCAGTGCGTCAGGGTGTGGTGACAGCGCTAGAAAGCCCTCTGGAGTGGCCCGCAAGCCTTCTTTCTCGATGCCACGCTGCAAATTTCGCAAGCATGAGGCGCTCGCCTCACTCGATAGGAAGTCCATTCCTTTGTCGTTAATGTTGCCTTGCGACCGGGTGGTTTTTGCTGATGCGGGCACCATAAAACGTCTCAGTGATGTTAGCGTTTAGGCTCGTGCTTGCCCAAAGAGCAGGGATTATCCCGAAAAAGGTTGGCTCCTGCTAGCACTAATCGTGACTCATCTAGCGTTATAATTGCAACCGATCCCAAGTAAGAGTTAGCGTCTTGACTCAAATTAAATATATGTAACCTTTTTGCTGAGAGCATGGTGATGATTTTAGATTTTTTGCAAAAGCGTACGCAACCCCTAAGCCATTGGCTTTGGAGTCGTGATGCGATGAGAGGTAATCGCTTGCAGAGCTTTTTTGTAAGGGCATTACGGATTGGCATAGCCGTACTTCGAGACTTGAGTGATGGTCATTTGAGTTTGCGAGCTATGAGTTTGGTGTATACCACTGTAATCGCTATTGTTCCCGTTATTGCATTGAGCTTTTCGGTTCTGAAGGGTTTTGGAATGCACCATCGAGTAGAGCCGGCCATGCTGGATACCTTGGTAGATCTAGGTGATCAGCGGTTTGAAATTGTTGAAAAAATAATGCAATTTATTGGCAATGTTAATGTCGGCGTACTTGGTTCTATAGGTTTCGCGATTTTAATTTATAGTGTTATTTCGATGATGCAAAAAATTGAAACGGCCTTTAACTACACGTGGCAAATAAAACGAGCTCGAGATATGTCGCAACGGTTTCGCGATTACTTAAGCGTAATATTTGTTGGACCTTTATTAATTTTCTTGTCAGCGGCTATTACAACTTCCGTCAATACCACCGTAGCCGAACAATATTTTGTGGTGCTGCCTTACGGTGATCAGATTATGGCTTTGTCGGGCTATCTGCTGCCGTATTTGATGATGTCGGCAGGCTTTGCTTTTATTTATGCCTATCTTCCAAATACTAAGGTAAGCATTGCTTCAGCTTTTGTTGGAGGCTTGGTCACGGCAATTATTTGGAAAATCATGGGTTGGGGGATTGCAAATTTTGTAGCCAATTCTGCAACAAGTATGGCAATTTACTCGGCCTTTGCATCGATTATTATTTTAATGGTTTGGATATATTTAGGATGGCTGGTGTTACTTATTGGTGCCAGTGTATCGTTCTATCATCAAAACCCTCAAAACTTACGTGTTAGGCGAGAACAAATTTCGCTCAGTGCCAAAAATAATGAAAAGCTTGCGGTAAATATTTTATGTCTAGTCGGGGATAGCTACCGTAAAAGTTCTTGCCCATGGGATGCGCAGCGTTTATCAGAGCATATGTCGGTTGGCTTATATTTAGTAGAAGGCATGATTGATATGTTAGAAAAAACCGGCTACCTAATCAGGGCTGCAGGAGATGCCGGGGAATTATTTCCTCGCAAGCCCTTAGACTCTTTTTCGCTGTCAGATTTAATCCGCACTATTCGCTCGGGAAATTCAATCGGTGGTGCCCTTAGCCCTGCTGATTTTGATCAGAGAGTGGATGATTTCTTCGAAGAATTAGATGGCGCTACTGCAAGAGCGCTTGAGCATAAAACGATTAAGGATTTATTGAGTTAGCATACGCAGCATGAAAACAATTAGCGGCTTTGCGCCAACGTCGGTAGTTGGCGCAAGAGTTTTAATTTTGGGAAGTATGCCGGGTATCGCATCGCTAGAGCGTAGACAATATTATGGGCACCCACGCAACGTATTTTGGCGAATAATGGCAGAACTCTTCGATTTTGACGTTAACATTAGCTATAAAAACAGGCTAGAAAAAATGGATGCCGAAGGTATTGCTTTATGGGACGTCTTAAAGACTTGCCAGAGGCCCTCGAGTCTTGATGCGGATATTGTGGCAAGTTCCGTGATGCCCAATGACTTCTCTGAATTTTTAGTGCAGCGTAGCTCGATGCGAAAAATTTATTTTAATGGGGCCAAAGCTGAGGCTTTGTTTACGCGGCACGTGTCTCGTAACTTTGTTAGTCAGTTAGCCGATGTTCAGTTGCACCGCTTGCCTTCTACTAGTCCTGCTTATGCGGCTATGGGCTATACGCAAAAGCTGTCTTGTTGGCGAGCGATTGTTGCATGATATTTTTATTTATCCCTCGGGGCACTAGCTCGTCCCGATTCACATTCGGCTAAGTCGCTGATAAAGGCCTCGCCTTCATGTCGCTATAAAGCTCGTGCACCGATATCTGTACGGTATTGCATTCCTGGCCATTTGATTTCCTTAATCCCTGCATAGGCCTTTGCCTTGGCAGCGCCGATGTCGTCTCCTAAAGCGGTGACGCAGAGAACTCGACCGCCATTTGTATGTACTTCGGTGCCAGCAGTGCTAGTGCCAGCATGGAACACTTTACAGTCATCAGTCTCCGCCGCTTGCAACCCGGTGATTGTATCGCCTTTGTCATACTCGTTAGGGTAGCCGCCAGCCGCCAAAACGACGCCGAGAGCTGCTTGCTCTGACCAGCTGATAGTGGACTTGTTAAGAGCCGTTTTTAAAGTAGCCATGCAGAGCTCTGCTAAATCGGATTGCAGGCGCATCATGATGGGTTGTGTTTCGGGATCACCAAAGCGGCAGTTATATTCAATAACTTTTGGCTCGCCTGCTGGCGTGATCATTAGCCCTGCATAAAGGAAGCCCTTGTAGGTGTTACCTTCAGTGGCCATGCCTTCGACGGTAGGCATGATTATTTCACGCATTACTCTGGCATGCAGCGCTTCGGTAACGACAGGCGCTGGAGAATAAGCTCCCATACCACCTGTGTTAGGGCCGGTATCGCCATCACTTATGCGTTTATGATCTTGGCTTGTGGCCATGGGCAATACGTGCACGCCATCGCTAATTACAATAAAGCTGGCTTCCTCTCCTTCGAGAAATTCTTCTACAACTACACGATGGCCGGCCTCACCAAATGCATTGCCTTCAAGCATGTCTTGGATCGCTGCCTCTGCTTCAGCTAAATTCATGGCTACAATTACGCCCTTGCCTGCAGCTAATCCGTCTGCTTTGATAACAATAGGCGCGCCTTGTTGGCGCACATAGGCGATGGCAGGAGCAGGGTCGGTAAATGTTTGGTAGGCGGCACTCGGAATATTGTGTCGCGCAAGAAAATCTTTTGTAAAAGACTTTGAGCCTTCTAGTTGGGCGGCTTTTGCTGATGGGCCAAAACACAAAAGATCGTGCTGCTCAAAAAAGTCAACGATACCTTCTACTAATGGTGCCTCTGGTCCGATAACGGTAAGGCCAACATCATTACTCTTTGCAAAAGCTACCAATGCTTCAAAATCTTTATTGTCTATGGCAACATTTTTTAGGCCGGGTTCGCGTGCCGTGCCAGCATTGCCGGGCGCAACAAAAACAGTTTCAACCTGGTCACTTTGGACGAGCTTCCACGATAACGCATGCTCGCGGCCGCCGCCTCCGATCATTAATACATTCATTTTGGCTTCCTGGAAAATTGATAGTTCGATGTGGCGCTATAGGATCGACTTAATGTTTGAAGTGGCGCATAGCAGTAAAGGCCATCGTCATGTCAGCCTCATTAGCTGCTGCGATTATTTCTTCATCACGAATAGATCCGCCAGGCTGGATTACACAGCTTATGCCAACGCCAGCGGCATTATCAATGCCATCTCTAAATGGGAAAAATGCGTCAGACGCCATGCACGAGCCAGCCACGCTAAGTCCTGCATGCTCCGCTTTAATAGCAGCAATTCTAGCGCTATTTACTCGGCTCATCTGTCCTGCGCCTACGCCAATTGTCTGCTGGTCTTTCCCATAAACAATAGCGTTAGATTTAACCATCTTGGCAACTTTCCAGCTGAATAGCATGTCGGCCAGCTCGGTCGCGTCGGGCTTGCGCTCGGTAACAATGGTTAAATCTTCAATGTTTACCATGCCTAGATCACGATCTTGGACGAGCAAGCCGCCATTGACGCGCTTGTAATCTAGAGCAGCATGAGTAGAGCCAAATTCACCGCAAACCAGTAAGCGAACATTCTTTTTAGTTGACACAGTTTGAATGGCTTCTTCACTGGCTGAGGGGGCAATAATTACTTCAACAAATTGTTGCGCACAAATTGCGGCAGCGGTTTCTTGATCGAGCTGCCGATTAAAAGCAATGATGCCGCCAAAAGCTGACTCGGGATCAGTAGTAAATGCTTTTTGATAGGCGCTGGCAATCGTCGTGTCGCTGGCTACACCGCAAGGGTTGGCATGTTTTACTATGACACAGGTAGGAGCAGTAAATAGCTTGACGGTTTCTAAAGCGGCATCTGTATCGGCAATATTATTAAACGACAGTTCTTTGCCTTGCAGTTGGCGAGCACTTGCAATGCCCGTTTCGCTAGTCGTGGCTTCGCGGTAAAAGGCTGCTTGCTGATGAGGGTTTTCCCCGTAGCGGAGGTCTTGAGCTTTGATAAACTGCGTATTAAAAGTCCGCGGAAACGATGAGCTGCCTCCAGGTACCTGCGTGCCAAAATGATTGGCGATAGCGCCATCATAGGCGGCAGTGTGTTCGAATGCCTTTATTGCTAAGTTAAAGCGTGTAGCGTGACTGGTGGCACCTTCGTTGGTTTGCATCTCGCTAAGTACGCCGGCGTAATCATCACTGTTTACTATGATCGTAACTGATTGATGATTTTTAGCGGCTGATCTGACCATGGTGGGGCCGCCAATGTCTATATTTTCGATTGCATCTTCTCGGGTGCAATCTGGTTTTGCTACCGTAGCAGCAAACGGATAGAGGTTAACCACTACAAGGTCAATCGGTACAATGGCGTTTTGTTGCATGACCTCTTCGTCAATGCCGCGGCGAGCGAGGATGCCGCCATGGATTTTTGGGTGTAATGTTTTGACACGCCCCGACATCATTTCAGGAAAGCCGGTGTGTTCAGACACTTCCACAACCGGGATGTCATGTTGCTGTAACAAGTTGAACGTCCCACCTGTTGAGAGTATTTCAACACCCATCGAATGGAGCGCTGAGGCAAATTCAGCAATTCCGCTTTTATCTGAAACGCTTATTAGTGCGCGCCGAATTTTAACAGAGTCTTGTTCTGACATAATCGTAGGTTGCCTTTGTCATTATGGATACATATTGTTTTGAGAGCGTCTGGCTGCACCATGCCATTCGCAAGTGACTGCTCACTCGCGGCGAATTATAAGGCAGTTCTGTGGCGGTGGTGGAGGCACTCAGCCGAGGCAGCACATCCTAATGTCGGTTGCTGCAAAATTAGCAATGCTGTTTGATGGTTGTTGCAGGGCGACATGCTTAGCCCTGCTCCACACGAGCGCGTACTTTAAAGAGGTGGCACGGAATGCGCAATGCAAAAATCCACATAGCAGGGCTAAGATGGAATTCGCTGCATTAGAGGTCCATGGCGCTGAGCGATTGATTGCCAGCTCAGCGCCATGAAAAGGGGGAGATGTTTTTTATTGAGTGGCGCTTACAGTAGGCCGTATTGCTTTAATTTTTTGCGCAGCGTGCCGCGATTTAAGCCCAGTAAATGTGCTGCCTTAGTTTGGTTGTTGCGCACATATTTCATAACTTGCTCAAGCATGGGTGCTTCTACTTCTGATAGAACCATTTGGTAAACGTCAGATACCGGTTGACCGTCTAGATGTTTGAAGTAATTTGCCATTGCTGCTTCAACATTTTCACGCAAGCTAGCTGCTGAGCCTATTGTTGTTGGTTCTGCTTGCTCAGTAATAGGTTGGTTTATGGCTGTAGGTGTAGTGGTGTCATGTAAAAAAGAATTAGTTGTGCTCATGTTGTTTTGTCCCCTATGGTGTGTAATTCCCCGAAAAATTGCAGTAGAAAGTCCAATTGCGCTGATTGACTCTCCAGCTTGTTAAACCGCGATCTAGCGGTCTCCAGTACGACGTTCGTCGCTCGAATGGCATCTTTATTTTTTACATTGCTCAAGATTTGCTCATTCGACCTCAACAGCTGGTCTGGATCCTTGGTGAAGCCTCCTTGGTCTTTATTTGTAAGCCCTGTCGAACGTTTCAGTTGTTCAAAATACCAGCAAATATGCTTTCGCGCTACTTTAATGCTCAAGTCGGACAAAAAATTGCCAGAACTTTTCGCTTTTGATTTGACGTCTAATAAGTCATAGCTGCTGTAAAACGTATGAATATGCAACAGGTGATTGATTATAAGTCGTTCTCTGCCTTTTGCCTCTAACAATTTCAATGATTTACCTGTGAAAAGTCCACAAGATTCTGTAGGATTATCAATTAAGGTATTGATTTCTTTAAAAATCCATGGATTTCCCTGTGCTGCTCTGCCAATCATCACTCCAGAAGCCCCCGTGTGAGCTAGCACGTCGACCGCTTTTTGAGCAGTAGTGATGTCCCCGTTGGCAAATACAGGAATACAAACTGCTTGGACGACGTCGCTGATCGTGTCGTACTCGGCCTCGCCCTTAAACCGACAGGCTCGTGTACGACCGTGCACGGCAAGTGACTGAATACCAGCCGCCTCGGCTATTTTGGCAATCTCCACCGCGTTGCGCGAAGTTTGATCCCAGCCGGTTCTTATTTTGAGTGTCACCGGAACGTCGACGGCCCCCACAACAGCATGCAAAATCCTTTTGACTAGTGCCTGGTCTTTCATTAACGCTGAGCCGGCCAATTTTTTACAGACTTTTTTAGCCGGGCAGCCCATATTGATGTCGACAATTTGGGCACCGGCAGCAACTTGATATGCGGCGGCCTCAGCCATTTGGTCAGGTTCCGTACCTACAATTTGTACAATACGAGGCCCGACTTCATCGGCTTGTGCTAAGCGCAGTTGAGATTTTAAAGTGTTACGCAAGAGAGGGTTACTGGCAGCCATTTCGGCGGTGACAAGTGCAGCGCCCATCTCGCGACAGACTTGCCGAAAGGGGAGGTCTGTCACCCCGGCCATAGGTGCTAAAACCGCTTTGCCAGTAATTAGGTAAGGTCCGATACGAGTCATTAGGCGCTTCTAAGCTTTTTGTGCTGTTGATTCATTCGGCAGGTCGGATTGCTTGTGCATGGAGGTACTGCGCGCGGGCGGCGTATAAAAGCTACCTTAATTAGCATGCAGGATATCGAGGAGATAATTTACCGCATGTGGGCCTGGGTCGGCAATTTCTAATTTAATGTATGCCGGCTGGGAGGGCGCCAGACTCTTTTGTTGTGAGCCTTGTTTAATCGTATAGTCGCCGGGCGCAAAGCTGCGTTGGCTGACGAGGGCGCCTTGCGCATCGGTAAACTTGATCTTTAATGTTGGCCACGGTAGCGGAAGATGACCGCCATTAACGATCACAGTTTCTGCTACGAGTTTGTCGTTTTGCATTGGATGGCTGTAAACAGCTAGCTTTAGTAATGCTACATCGCTAACTGTTGTCTGAAAGTTGCAGCGCAATAAGCCGCAAGCCATCTGGTAGGCATGTTGCACCAATAAGTTTTCAGGTAGTTTATCAACGTTGTGCTCTAGCCATCGTAAATACAGTATGCCTGCTAAAATTATCGCGCCGCTAAGGCTTATGACCCAGCCTATGCTCTGGATCAATGAGCGCTTACGAGTGGGCAGCTTGCCTGATATTTCAAGCGGGTCCAATTGGAATTGTGCTGCTAGGGTCTCGATGTTGATAGGCTGCTCATCATTTAATACAACCGGCTCTACTCGGCCATCGTCGAGATAGCGATTATCAACGAAATCTTTTAAATCTTTTTTGACGGTGTTCGGTGTGTTGGTTCTGCTTGCTGTTAACGGTTTGGTTAAAGCGCCTCCTTGATTGTTATCTGTTTCTTGTAGGTTGTCGAAAGCTTTGAATATTTTCATGCAGGCGCCGCAGCGTACATTGCCTTGCGACGACTCGAAGATGTATTCCTGGATCAAAAAACGTTTTTTGCAGCTTGGACACTGAGTAATCATTGTTGGGCTATTTTTTCACCCCAGTTAAACATAGCCAGTTGTTTTCACTTAGAGCTGGGAAAAAGCTGATCTGTTCATCATAAGCAGCCTCAACAGCCATCTTCTGGTTGGAACGAATGCCCGATAAAACTAACTCCGCATCGCTGCTCATTAAGCTGCACAGCTGCTCAGCTAGATCAATTAGAGGTTGCGCAAGTATATTGGCGATGACGAGCTCAAACGGTCCGGGTGGCGCGGTATCTTTTTTATCAACGAAGGCATCGGCATGCACCACCTCATAGCTTTTGGCATGACAGTTATTTTTATTTAAATTGGCTAATGTTGCTGCAATTGCCTGCGGATCATTATCGACAAAAGTTACATGTTTGGCGCCAAGCAATAGTGCGGCAATGCCTAAGATTCCAGAACCGCAGCCAAAATCCAGTACATGGTTTTGATTGACTTGTGCCTGATCGAGCCACTGCAAGCAAAGCTTTGTGGTTTCATGTGTGCCTGTTCCAAAAGCAAGGCCGGGGTCGAGCACCACATTAATCGCATTAGGATCTGGTGGCTCGTGCCAGCCTGGGCAAATCCACAGCTTATTGCCGCACCGTATAGGTTGGAAGTGATCTAGCCACTCACGCTCCCAGTCACGGTCGTGTAACGTCTCTATTTCGCAATCAATATCGAGGACACCTAATTCACCGCATAATTTTTTTGTTATTCCGGCAGGGTCGGTGTCAGGGTTGAATAGGGCGGTTGCTTTAATGCTTGGCCATAGGGGTGTTTCTCCAACACCAGGCTCGTAGATGGGCTCATCAGCACGATCTTGAAACGTGATGCTTATCGCGCTGCACAACTCTAGCGCATCCTCGAGCTTTTGTACTTGCTGAGGCTCGATATAGATATGTAACTGCAACCAGTTCATCTTATTGCCTCGCAAGTTTTGGCATTACAAGATGTCTGTGAGAAATCACTCTGCGGCAAGTTTGTTTTCAAGATAGTGGATGTTCATTCCGCCGATGCGCACTTCGCTGTCATTAATTAATTTTTTATGTAACTCGATATTAGACTTAATGCCGTTGATAATTAATTCGTCGAGTGCGCCATTCATTCGCTTGAGCGCAGTATCTCTGTCAGGACCGAAACAAATAATTTTTGCAATTAGCGAGTCGTAGTGAGGAGGTACGGTGTAGCCACTATAAACGTGCGAGTCGACGCGAACGCCATTGCCGCCCGGAGCATGAAAGTAGCTAATTTTTCCTGGCGAGGGCATAAATGTATCGGGATTTTCAGCATTAATCCTGCATTCAATGGCGTGTCCGTTGAAATGAATATCATGTTGCTTGAGCGTTAAACCTCGGCCACCCGCGATGAGCAGTTGCTCTTTGACGATGTCAACGCCAGTAATCATTTCTGATACTGGATGTTCAACCTGTACGCGTGTATTCATTTCAATAAAATAAAAAGCCCCATCTTCATACAAGAATTCAAAGGTGCCGGCGCCACGGTAATTGAGTCGTTTACAGGCATTGACACAGGCTTCTGCAACATCGCGGCGAAGATCGTTGGGAATAAGTGGCGCGGGGGCCTCTTCGATAACTTTTTGGTGGCGTCTTTGTAGTGAGCAGTCACGATCACCCAAGTGGATGGCGTTGCCTTGGCCATCGGCGAGTACTTGGATTTCTACATGGCGGGGATTGCCCAAAAATTTTTCAAGATAAACTGTACCGTCTTTAAATGCAGCGAGTGCCTCTGACTGCGTTAACGCAATTGAATTAACTAGCGACGATTCTTCATGCACCACTCGCATCCCGCGACCGCCGCCGCCAGCCGCCGCCTTGATAATAACGGGGTAGCCAATACTCTGCGCAATTTTTATTGAGCGGGCAGGGTCATCGTCGAGTGGGCCATTAGATCCGGGCACCGTAGGCACTCCTGCTTCTTGCATAGCAGCAATAGCGGCCACCTTGTCACCCATGGTGCGGATCACGTCGGCGGTGGGTCCTACAAATACAAAACCGCTCTTTTCTACCTGCTCGGCAAAATCCGCATTCTCGGCAAGAAATCCGTAGCCCGGATGAATGCCATCAGCGTTAGTCACCTCGGCGGCACTGATGATTGCATGACTGCTCAGATAACTTTCAGTGGAGGAGGCAGGGCCAATGCATACTGCTTCATCGGCTAGGCGAACATGCAATTGCTCGCTATCGGCGGTACTGTGGACGGCAACGGTTTTAATGCCGAGCTCTCGACAGGCGCGCAAGATGCGCAGAGCAATTTCACCACGGTTGGCAATGACAATTTTGTTAAGCATTTGAGGGGCTCTTGTATAAAGACGGCTGAAATTCGTTAGCGGCTAAGAAGTTGTTCGGCTTTGCAGCTAGCTGATAACAATTAAATCTTGATCAAACTCGACAGGTTGGCCATCTTCTACCAAAATGGCTTGCACAACTCCGGATATGTCTGCTTCGATTTGATTCATCATTTTCATTGCCTCGACAATGCAAACGACGTCGCCTTTGTTAATGGTTTGGCCTACTTCAATAAATGATTCCGCATCCGGCGAGGGCGAGCGATAAAACGTGCCTACCATCGGCGACTTCACTGATTTGTCAAAACTAGACTGCGCGGCTGGAGCAGGGGCCTCTACTGCTGGTGCCGCCACAGGTGCTGCTGCAACTGCTTGCGGTGCCGGTGCTTGCATGACGACCGCGCCATTGCCTCGGCTGATGCGTACAGACTCTTCACCCTCGTGGATTTCAATTTCTTGTATGTTCGACTCATCGAGCAGCTCAATCAGTTTTTTGACTTTTCTTATGTCCATTGCAGTAACTCCCGGAATAGTTGCCTCATATGAAGGCCGATGTTTGCTTAAAATTAATAAATTGTGGCTTGTGGTGCATGCGGACGTGCTCGGTTTGACGTTGCGCCTTAGAATCAGTCTTCGGTAGTTTGGTTTAGTGACTCGATGGCCGCGCGCAATGCTAGCTCATAGCCTCTGGCACCTAATCCGCTAATTACACCGCGGGCAATATCTGAAAAATAAGATTGCTGGCGGAAGTCTTCACGGCTGTGGACGTTAGATAGATGCACTTCAATGAAGGGTATGTCTACGGCAAGCAGGGCATCACGCAGCGCAATGCTTGTGTGCGTGAGTGCCGCTGGATTGATAATAATAAAGTCTGTGTTGCCGTAAGCTTTTTGTACGCGACCGACTAATTCTGCCTCGGCGTTACTTTGAAAGTGGCTTATTGTGCAAGCAGATTTCGCGGCCAGTGCATCCAATTGCTGCTCAATTTGGGCGAGCGTGAGGGAGCCATACTTGGTGGGTTCTCTAACACCAAGCATGTTTAAGTTGGGTCCGTGTAGGATGAGAATCGACGCCATCTCGCTCTAAAAGTCCTTAAAAGGTTAATATGGTTGTAGCAACACGCGCCACATCTCAGCACATGCTATGGTAGGGCGGCGGGAATTGCAATTGCTTTTCGATTATTTTCGGATTTTAGCGACAATTTGCCGTTTTTTAGCGGCGTATTGGGCGCGAATGTGTATTTTTGTTGACTCTTTGCAGAAGTCGCTGTATTCGATGCTAAAGGTTGTAATTTGCAGCTATTTGATTCGATTACGTTGATATTGTTCCACAAATGTTCCGATTCAGTCATTTAACTGCAGCGTTCGCGTTTGAACGGGATAGCAGAGCCCGGCATCGGCACACCCTTGGTACTGTACATTCAAATAGGCCGGTTCGATGGTTTGTCCGCTGGCATTCTTGGATAGCAGCTGGCCCTGCGTAATACTTGCCAGCGCCTGATGGTAATACACCTCTACGCGCCCAAAATAGTCATCCGTTTTGCGCAGCCCCTGCCCAAAAGCTGCGACATCAGTCAGTGCTTTGAGAGGGGATTGCTCATCATTTTGGCTACGGATAGTGAATTTATGTTTGTAGAGATAGTAGTTTGGAGCGATGGTCCAGACTAGCTCGATACCCTGCTCGCCGCGGATTAAATCGAGCACGAAAGCTTCGTCAACTGGCAGAAATTCGGGATCGGACCCCATCATAGAAGAGTTTTTTTTGTTCTCAAATGAAACGCTGTTGGGCCTAGCGCTTGAGGGGGCTTCACCTAGCTTGGCAGGCTGATCCATCAGCTGGTTTGACGCCGCGTCGACGTTCATTGCACCGGTGCTGCTGGAATGATCGGAGGCCGTTTCGGCAGAGGGTTGGCAGCTCGCCAGTGCGAAAAGCCAAGGCAGTATTATTAGTCGGTAATGACAGAGCTTGGCGCGTAAGTATTTAGCTTGCGTCGCGGCTAGGCGGTGTTGGCCCCCTATTGATGAAGGGTTATGTGTAGAGATAATATTTAGCATGGAGTGATCGCCATTCATTAAAGGATGCGCCAGGCTGTGCGAGCTTTACACAAGTTTAGCGTGTTCAAAGCATCAATGAGGCGCCAAATTTTTTCGACCTTGCGATATGGCAATAATTCCATCTGTGCTTGTCGCCTTTCATGCCCTGGTAGAGGCAATGGTATATTGATTGTCTTAGGCCAAGCGCGATCCGTTACATAATGGCGCGGTGAGGCATTAATTTCTTTCTCCAGCGAGACTTTTCCATGTTCATGATATCAACCCCATTCACAAAATGTTTGCGCGCTCTATTCAAGGCGGGTGTAGTAACTCTACTTTTGTCGGTTTTAGGCGCTTGTATGGGGGAATCGACCAATGACGCAGCGAGCCTTGCAAGTCTGGATGATGCGGCATCAACGAGCCAGGCATCTGCGTCTGTTGTGGCCGAAGCTGCCTATTTTCGCCTTCCCGTGCCGGGGCGTGATGTATCTAGCGCTTACCTGACACTGCGCAATACATCCGAGCAGGCGCTCGGTTTGACTGAATTTTCTAGTGAGCAGGTGCGCGCAATTGAATTGCATGAGCATGTGCACAAAGATGGGGTGATGCAGATGCGTCGCGTTGAGCAATTTGTGCTGCCCGCGGGCGACACATTAGTCATGCAGCCGGGCGGCTATCATCTAATGTTGTTCGGTTTATCTGAATCTCTTGCCGAAGGGGATAAAATCACTATTGAGCTGATGCTGACAACCGGTGACAATGTCAGTATTCCTTTGAGTGGTCGAGCCGTTCGCTAGCTGCTGCCCAGCTGAGCGCGCAAAAGTAGTTACCGTCCCATGTTAGGTGTTCCTATCATACTGTTAACCTTCGCTTAAGAGCTTCCGATATGGATTCGAAAGATCGTGTAGAAATGTTAAAAGCCGATGCTTCCTATTGGTGGGCTAACAGCGTGGTACTTAAAATTTTTGCTGCCGCGCTGCTAATTTACCTCTTAATGGCAGCGGTTTTAGCGTTTTTATGGTCTGGTGAGCCGCCAACCTTTGATGTGCTTCAGAATGCAGTTGAGCGCAGCGAAGCTGAAAATCGAATTGTGGTGCCGGGTTCGGTGACTACGGCCACGCTGGTTGCATTGGCTGAAACGCTGCTCGATAAGCCCGGTGGTTTTCTTAGCAATGACATTACTTTACCCGGCGTTGGCCTCGATAATATGCCTAATTGGGAGTTTGGAGTATTGGTGCAGGTGCGAGATCTGGCTCGCTCGATGCGTCAAGGCTTTAGCCGATCACAGTCGCAGTCTACCGAGGATGTCGATTTAGCTTTGGCTGAGCCGCGTTTCAATTTTGACAATGATAGTTGGATTTTCCCACGTTCTGAAGATGAGTACCGCGAGGGTGTGAATTACACATTGGAGTACTTATGGCGCCTGTCTGACCCAAGCCAAGCGGGATCGCAATTTTTTACGCGCGCAGACAACTTGGTTAGCTGGCTCGCTACAGTTGAGTCACGCCTGGGCAGCTTGTCGCAGAGGCTAAGTGCCAGTGTGGGGCAAAGGCGCCTGAATACTGATTTAGCCGGAGATGCCGAAGCTAGCCAATCAACGCTAAGCGAGGAGGACCAAATGGTTAAAACTCCTTGGGATGAAATTGACGATGTTTTGTATGAGGCGCGTGGCACTAGTTGGGCTTTGGTGCACTGTTTGCAGGCTATAGAAATCGACTTTGCCGACGTCTTACAAAAGAAAAATGCCTTAGTCAGCATGCGTCAAATCGTGCGCGAGCTTGAAGCAACACAACAAACAATATGGAGCCCTGTGGTACTAAATGGCAGTGGCTTTGGTTTGTTTGCTAATCACTCTTTAGTGATGGCTTCTTATATATCGCGTGCGAATGCCGGTATCATCGATTTACGAGAGTTGTTAACTAAAGGCTAGCGTTGCTTGACCTGCCGCTAAGTGTTCTGCCGTGCTGGATAATTGCACGTTTTCGGTTACTATCTTAATAGGGTGAGTGTTTTCTTATTGGCCCCTGATTTTAGCGCCATAGTTTTACACGGTTATTATCTTTGAGCGCTATGGTAGCAGCGCATAAACCAACATGATGAGAGTTTTGTAGTGAGTCATTCCACAGACGACGTAAGAATTGATCAAATAAAAGAACTGTTGCCACCGGTAGCATTGATGGAGCGTTTTCCGGTGAGTGAGGTAGCCGCTGCCACGGTATTATCCTCGCGCCAAGCTACGCATAATATTCTTGCAGGCGACGACGATCGCTTGCTGGTTATTTCTGGGCCTTGTTCAATACATGACGTTAATGCCGCCAAAGAATATGCGTCTCGCTTAAAGGTGCTGCGTGAAACTTATGCAGACACGCTTGAGATTGTCATGCGTGTTTATTTTGAAAAGCCACGCACCACGGTAGGTTGGAAGGGTTTAATCAATGACCCTTATATGGACGACAGTTTCAAAATTAATGATGGCTTGCGGATAGCGCGTCAGTTGTTATGCGAAATAAACGATATGGGGCTGCCAACAGCGGGAGAGTTTCTCGACGTTATTTCGCCACAATATGTGGGCGATTTAATGAGTTGGGGTGCGATTGGTGCGCGCACGACGGAATCGCAAATCCATCGGGAACTGGCCTCTGGTTTATCATGCCCAGTAGGATTTAAGAATGGTACAAAAGGTAGCATCCAAATCGCTATAGATGGCATTGGTGCCGGCAATAATCCCCATCACTTTTTGTCGGTCACGAAATTTGGCCATTCAGCCATCATTACGACAAAAGGTAATGAAGATTGCCACATCATTTTGCGTGGTGGCAGTGAGCCAAACTACAGCGCGGAACATGTTAATGCGACGGCTAAGCAACTGGCAGCTGCCGGTGTTAATGAAAAAGTCATGGTTGATTTTAGCCATGCTAACAGCGCTAAGCAGTTTAAGCGGCAGTTGGATGTCAGCACTGATATTGCGCAGCAAATTTCTGCGGGCTCGCATAGTTTGTTTGGTGTGATGATTGAAAGCCACCTGGTAGAAGGTAACCAAAAAGTTGTTGAGGGTCAGGAGCTTACCTACGGTCAGAGTATCACTGACGCCTGCATTGGCTGGCATGATACTGAGGCTGTCATGGAGCAATTGTCGCAGGCTGTGCTTACGCGACGCAGCTAATAGTGTTTGCCATTGCATGGTCTAATCGGCCATGCAATGCGCGACTTATCTTGCAGCTCTTTTTCCGAGTTTGGGTTCTCTGCTTTTGTCAGGTTTGTTGGAACTGTTCTAACAGTTTCGCGTGCTGGGCAGGTTGTAAGCGAGGGCCAAATTGTGAAACCACACGGGATGCTGCCAAGCTTGCAAACTTGCCTGCTTGAGCGTGGCTCATGCCGTGCGTGATACCATACAAAAAAGCGCCTGCGAACATGTCGCCGGCCCCATTAGTGTCAATGGCTTCAACCGCAACACCATCAATCGTATGCATGAGGTTTCCATCGTAAACGAGCGCTCCTGCTGCGCCTAAAGTAATAACGAATTCATCGCAGTGATCATGCAGTACTTTAATGGCTTGGTCTAGGTCCTCAGTTTTGGCGAAGCTCAATGCTTCATCGCGATTGCAAAATGCCAGCGCGATCTTGCCGCCCATAATGTCTAGAACCCCAGCATGAAAATATTCGATGATGCCCGGATCAGAGAAGCTCAATGCAATCTTGGTATTGTTGCTGCGTGCCAGCTTGGCAGCCTCAATGGCGGCTTGCTTGCCGCTTGGCGAGGTGACTAGGTAACTTTCAATATATAGGTAGGCCGAAGCGGCTATCGCATCGCTATTAAGTTCGCGTCCCGAAAACTGCTCGCTGGCACCTAAAAACGTATTCATCGAGCGCTCGGCATCAGGCGTAATTAGAATCAAGCATTTACCAGTAATGCCTTCTTCAGGGTTCTGCGCAGGCGTTGCTACGCCTGCGTTTGCCATATCACGCATGTAAAATTCGCCGTTGTCATCGTTTGCAACTTTGCCACTGAAAAAAGTTGACGCCCCAAAGTAACTGGCAGCTATGATAGTGTTACCGGCAGAGCCACCACTGGCACGTTGCGCATGAACCAAATGACCTTCGAGATGATCGAGCAATTGCTGACGTCTAGCTGGATCGACAAGCGTCATCATGCCTTTTTCTACTTCAAGTGTTGCTAAATCTTGGTCGCTTACTTCAATTTCAGTATCGACCAGCGCTGCACCAATGGCATAAATATGATAATTGTTCATTGTGGTTTTTCATCTCCAGCGGTATGGATTGATCGTTTGCAGCGATGGCCTTGCTGATGGCATTTGTCGCTGCGCTTATTTTTTAAAAAAAAGGTAAGCGGTCACTCAAGAGCTAGCAACTCTAGGCTCGCACAAAAACTGTAGAGCACGATAATGAGCTTAACGAGTAAACGCAAGTAATGGTCAAAAAAGTCTCAGAAAAAACATCGGGCAAGCGCTCAGCGCAGCCAGGCGCCAAAAAAAAACCCTCTGAGAGCGGGAAGAAAGCCAGCCAAAAAAATATTTCTGAGAATGCTGGGCGCTCACCACTGAAAGTTCTAGTTGGGCTACTCAAGTGGCTAATACACCCGCTGGCCTTAAAAGTTTATTTGTTGCTTGTTGTGATTTTCGTCAGTTATGTCATTTACCTAGACGCAACTATACGCAGTAGTTTTGATGGTAAGAAGTGGCAGTTACCAGCGCGTGTTTACGCGCGTCCACTGGAGTTATTTAATGGGTTGGGTTTAAGCGCAGATGAGCTCGTGTCGGAGTTAGTCGATTTGGGTTATCGCCCAAGCAGTGCAACACAGCCAGGTACTTACTACCGCAGTGGGAAAACGATTACACTTTATTCGCGTGGATATAAGTTTTGGGATGGCGATGAGCGTGCGCAGCAGGCACAAATAACGTTTAAGAACGGTCGCATTGCTCAGCTCCAAACTTTAACACACCAACCTCTGCCGTTGCTGAGGCTTGAGCCGATGGAGATTGGCGCAATTTATCCGCGACACCGTGAAGATCGAATTTTAGTAAAAATAGAAGATGTGCCGCCTTTATTGACTGCCGCACTATTAGCCGTTGAGGACCATCGATTTTATCAACACCACGGCGTGTCTCCTGCAGCAATAGCGCGAGCCGCATTGGCCAACGCTCGCAGCGGCGCGGTGGTGCAGGGTGGTTCTACTATCACGCAGCAATTAGTAAAGAACTTTTATTTAGATCGGCGAAGAACGTTGCAGCGTAAATTCACGGAAGCGTTAATGTCCCTCTTACTGGAGATTCACTACGAAAAAGAGCCTATTCTCGAAGCTTATTTAAACGAAGTGTACCTCGGTCAAGCCGGTGCTCGCGGCATTCATGGCTTTGGTTTGGCTAGTCAGCATTACTTCAATCGCTCGCTGCATGAATTGAGTATTGAGAAACTGGCTTTATTGGTTGCGGTGGTGCGCGGTCCCACTTATTACGACCCATGGAGGCATGCTTCACGCGCCATAGATCGGCGTAACAGAGTGCTTGATGCGCTGGTGTTGCATGGTCTATTAGCCGAGGAGGATGCGCGCTGGGCGCGTGGGCAGCCGCTGAATCTTGGCAAGAAATCCCAGTCGCACTTCGTTTTTCCAGCTTATATGGACATGGTCAAGCGTCAGTTGGCAGAGGTCTACCAACAACAAGACTTGGTTTCTAACGGTCTAAAAATTTATACAAGTTTTGATCCGCGCGTGCAACGCAGCGCAGAGCGGGCTGTTCAAGAACGATTAGCTAAAATGGATTCCAGTGCCACTGCATTGAGCGACAAACAGTTGCAGGCTGCGGTGTTGGTGACCCATCCAGCAACTGGAGAAGTTATGGCGATTGTTGGTGGGCGCAATTCTCGCTATGCCGGCTTTAATCGAGCGTTAGATGCCCGGCGATCTATTGGCTCAGTGATTAAGCCCTTTGTCTATCTCACCGCGCTTGAGAAGCCCGAGCAATACACCTTGGCAACACTTATCGATGATGCGCCGATACCTATTAAGAATCGTAATGGAGGTGTGTGGTCACCGCGTAATTTTGATCGTAAAGATCACGGTGAGGTGCCATTAGTGACAGCAATGGCTAAATCATATAACCAGGCAACAGCTCGCTTAGGCGATTCTGTGGGCCTTGATTCGGTTATTGAGACACTCAAAGAAATGGGGCAGCAGCGTGAATTACTCGCAGTTCCGTCGCTGTTTATTGGTACAACTCAGCTTGCACCGGTTGAGGTGGCTAGCCTTTATCAAACCATCGCCACTAATGGCTTTCGTACGCCGTTAAAAGCTATTCGCTCGGTGCTCGATAAAGATGGCCAGCCGTTAGAGCGGTTCCCGTATCAGACTCAGCAAGCCAGCTCACTGCAAAGTAATTATCTTATTCAGCAGGCATTGGTACATGTTGGGAAATACGGTAGTGCTGTTGCTGCGTCAGGCCGATTAGGCGAGGGAACATTTGCTGGTAAAACAGGAACCTCGGGCGGTCAGCGAGATAGTTGGTTTGCAGGTTACACCGGTGACTTGCTTGCGGTGGTGTGGGTAGGCTACGACGATAATACGCAAATGCGCTATACCGGCAGCAGCGGTGCATTACCCATTTGGAGTGACTTGATTGCTCGCTCCAGTAAGCAGTCGCTGCAGTTGCTTGCACCGGCGAATATCGTAGACGTATGGATTAATGTTAGGACCGGGCAGCGCACGCGCTCAGCTTGCAGTAATGCTTATCGTTTACCGTTTATCGAGGGCAGTGAGCCTAAAGGCTCAATCGTTTGTGATGCTCTTAAAGAGAGCCTGCGCTAGCTAAATGCCGTATAGTTAAACCGTAACTTTTTCCGCGGTGGTTTTTAAAGTTATTAAAAAATTGTTGTGGGACATAACCATTCGTCGCCTAAAGGCATTACCGATTGCGGGCCCAAATATAGAATGAAGCGTTTACAGTCACTACAGATAGTCGCTTGGGGTTGTTTGTTATTCCTAGGTGCTTGCTCCTCAATAGTTCCGCATGAGCGTCCTGTGCCGGACATGGAAATTATTGAGGCGGATCGATCAGAGGAAGGGGCGGTGCGTATGACGATACCAAGCCGGCGTTTAGAAGGCGCCAGTGATAGCGCTGTCGATCAATTGTTGGCAGAGGCCAGTGCGGCTATTGCCGCAGAACATTATGAGCGCGCCAATGCGCTAATTGAACGAGCGGTGCGAGTGGCGCCTCATGATGCCCGCGCGTATTTTGGTTTGTCGCAAGTTAACTATCATCAGAATCGTGTGGCACTTAGCCAATCGTTTTTGCAAAAAGCGCGTTCGCTGGCGGTGAACGATAAACAGCTATTGATGGCTATTGATAAATTTGCAGAGCGCTTAGGCGCATACAATTAATGACTCCGCCACAGTGGCAAAATTTTTGACGGCTAGTTATATAACGGAATTACCATGCAGTTAAGTAACAACTCCCTATCGCAAATGCTGGCAGCTGCCAAGCCGCAAAAGCTTGCAGAGCGTTATCAAAAACGGCGTTCTGCCGTGGCTATGGTGATGGATCAAGATGACTTGGCTAATGCATCGCTATTGCTTATTCAGCGCGCCAAACACGAGAGTGATCCTTGGTCCGGCCATATGGCGTTTCCCGGTGGCCGGCATGAAGATTATGATCGCAATGGCTTAGCGACAGCTAAAAGAGAGATGCACGAGGAGGTTGGGTTTGATATTGACCAAATTGAGGGGGCGCATACGCCCGGACAAGTGATTGGTCGTCTCTCCGATTTCAGCACTCGTCAGCGGGCAATTCCTATTGATATGGTCGTGTCACCCTATGTTTTCTTGGTTGAAAAGCGCCCCAACTTAACCGCTAATTATGAAGTGGCTGACACGGTTTGGATTCCGCTCAGTTATTTTGCCGATTTACGTAATCGCTCGAGTTTGCAGTACTCAATAGCGGGTAAAACGGTCTCATTGCCATGTTTTCGCTACACGGAAGAAAAAGTTGTGTGGGGTATGACTTTGAAAATGATTGATGAGCTATTGCTGATTGCTGGGGTTGATATACCCGCAGACAGGATTAGTTTCTAAATATTTTTTTGCCGACGTTGCTTTGGCGATGTGGCTCAAGTGTTTCTCGTGTTCACTCCGAATCGGGGTCATTTTTCGCGTTATAGTTTTTTTCGTAAGTCGACGGCCCCATGGCGCTAATCTGCTTCTCTACCATCCATGCTTGTGTGCGGAGTAAGCATTGATACTTGTTGACGTTTTTCTCAAGCGTTGCCAGAACCAGCGCAATAGACTCGAGAGTTGATAAACAATTTACACTAGGTGCTTTGCGAATCCGGTAGCGACTGAGCTGGGCTTGATCGGGTGTAAAGGTTAACTTCGGCAACTGTCGCAATAAGGGTGATTCAAACAGCATCCGTCGCGTTTTTCGCCACGTACCATCTAAAAATAATAATTGATAGCAGGGTGCATGTGTCACTGTAGATGGTGAATGATTTGATTGGGCGATGGGTTTTTTGGCTAGCAATTCGCTAAGCCCTCTCGCATCCGCGCTGGGGTAGACGAGTAAAGTTTCCTTTGCGGCTAATTGCGCGAGTAATGCCCGAGAGTTTTCAGGCGTTGTAGCGGTGAACAATTGACAATTGGTTAAGCTCAATGCGGCAATGCGAGCAGTGCCGAGAGCGTGCTTAGCTTCGTTAGGATGCTGTAAAATTAATACTGGCCAATCATTAGTAACTGACCGCAGTGTATGACAGTAGCAGGTGGTCGTGGGCTGTGAGCATCGCGTGCAAAGTGAACGTTTCATGTTCTGCTAATAACCGCTTTGAAGTTTTTGTATGCTTATCCGTAAGGCTTAGTTGCAGTGATTGCGCACCATTTTATTTATAGTTTTTGGGAAATCGTCTAAGGCCTTAAAGACGAGCATGCTGCATGAAGGGAGCCTGCTTCTAGCTAATGTGTAGTTTCTGCCAGTAAGTGATAAATCTCTTTACATACTTCCGAGGCATCTTTGTTGTCACAGCAAACTGCTATGTGCGCTGCAGAGCCGTAGAGTGCTTGACGTTCCGTATATAGTTCATGTAGCGATTGGTCGCGAGGTTTAGCAAGGCCTCGATTTTTTCCGACCTGACCTTGTAGTCGCTTAAGCATGGTGGCCTCGGAAATTTCCAAGTAAATAACTGGCCCCATCGTGTGCAGGTGTTGTATGGCCTGTTGGCTGTAAACGGCACTTCCGCCAGTCGCAATAACTTGCTGCTGGCCACCTATGGTGCTCAATATACCTTGCTCAATATCACGCAAGTAGGTATAGCTGTGAGTATCAACGAGCTCTTGAAGACTGCTTCCTTCACTTTTTTCAATTAATCGATCAGAATCTAAAAATGCCCAGTTTATTGCACTAGCCAGCAATTCTCCAACGGTGCTTTTGCCGGCTCCGGGCATGCCAATTAAAGTAATATTGGCCTGTGTGAGCTGGCTAAAGGGGCTTTTGTTACCTCTAGGCGGTGACATTTCTTAACGGTCGCTCCACGCAATAATTCGTTGTTTGCTCGGACTTGTTGTAGCATTGCCGGATTCTGTTTACAGTTTCTCGATCTTGCTATCTTTCGTTCGATTGCACCCTATAAGGTCAGCATTTTGATGCACGTTCAAGGCCGTTGTATCGAATCACCGCAATACTAGATCAGTGATTTGCCCAACCGCATAAATCAGCGCAACAAATAGCAATGCGGCATCGATTATTTCGATCGCGAGAGTAGTAACGGCGCTGAGTAGGCCAAACTCTGCTATATCCAATCGTAAGTCAATAATATCGCGTCCCAAGTCGAATACATTATATTCATCTTTAGAAAAACTTAGGATTGAAAAATAAAAAACCACCTCTAGCCATAAAAAAGCCAAGAAAAATAAATCGATAATCGGCAAAAAAAGGCTAAAAAACGCGTTCTCATGCCTGAAGTCTGTAAAATTAAGTGCGAGCATGCCCGCAACATAAATAATCATTTTAGCCATAAAAATTTGTCGTTGGGTCGTTGTAAAATGCGAAAGTGTCATTTTTATCCGACTAGTCTAAGCTACAAAGCTACAAAGCTCGCTGCTGCTTGCTTTGCTTTGCTTTGCTTTGCTTGATTGTTGGGTAAAATTGGCTCACTCACAATAGCCTGTTACATTGGGTTGGCAATACGTTATCTATTAGTTCAAATCTCGAAAGGAGAGTTAAGCATGTCTACAGCAACGATTGTCGTGTTAGTGCTGATCGCCGCACTGTTTTTTTATATTGTATCGATTTATAACAAGCTGGTTTCGTATAAAAATCGGTATAAAAATGCATTTGCGCAAATTGAAGTGCAGTTGAAACGTCGTTACGACCTTATTCCCAACCTGATTGAAGTGGCCAAAAAATATATGGCGCATGAACGCGAAACGCTTGAAGCCGTGGTTAATGCTCGCAATGCAGCGCAAGATGGCTTGGCAGCAGCGGCCGCTAATCCTGGCGGTGTGGCCGCTATGAAAGAATTGATTGGTGCCGAAGGTGCTTTGGCTGGGGCTATGGCAAAATTTAATGTGGTTGTGGAGGCTTATCCCGAGCTGAAAGCTAATGAAAATATGATGGGCCTATCAGAGGAGCTAACCTCTACTGAAAACCGCGTTGCTTTTTCTCGGCAGGCTTTTAATGATGGGGTGACACTGTATAACGAATTTAGACAGAGCTTTCCTCCAGTAATATTTGCAGCGGCTTTTGGTCATGCGCAAGATGCAGAGTTGCTCGAGTTTGCAGATAGCGAAGCCATACAAGCTGCACCCGAAGTTAGTTTTTAAGTATTTTTTATGAATTTTTTTGAACAACAAGATCGCGCGCGCAAACGAACCGGTTTGTTGGTGCTGCTATTTTCACTGGCGATTTTATGCTTAGTGTTTGCCAGCTGCGTCTTAGTCGCCCTCTTTTTCGGCTTAATCCAGCCCGCTAGTGTCGGGTCTCCAGGTGCTGCTGGCCTGCCAAGCTATGATAGTCAGTCAGTGCTGTATAGTTTACAAATGCTTCCAGCTGAGATTGTTGCCGGTATTTTTTTTGTCGTATTGTCGGTGGTGTTGCTGGGTAGTGCATACAAGTTAAGCCAGTTGTCGGCCGGCGGCTCAGTTGTAGCCGATGCAATGGGTGGTCGGTTAATTAATATGAATAGCCGCAACGCCTCTGAAAAAAAATTGCTTAACATTGTTGAGGAAATGGCTATTGCCTCAGGCACGCCTGTGCCGCCAGTGTACGTGCTCGATGAGGCTGCAATTAACGCTTTTGCAGCGGGTACTTCACCGCAAAATGCTGCAATTGGTGTTACTCAAGGAGCCATTGAGCAACTCGATCGCAGCGAGTTGCAGGGCGTGATTGCGCATGAATTCAGTCATATTTTCAACGGTGATATGCGTTTGAATATGCGTTTGATTGGCATACTTTACGGTATTTTGGTAATTGGTGGTGTTGGTTATTACATGTTGAGGGCGGCATCGCGGGGCGCAATGATGCGAGGTCGGTCGGGTAATAAAAATAGCGCGCTGCCATTTATGGCGCTTGGCGGCGGCCTGATGGTTATCGGTTATGCAGGCACTTTTTTCGGTAACCTGATCAAAAGCGCAGTGAGTCGGCAGCGTGAATTTCTTGCCGATGCATCGGCTGTTCAGTTTACTCGTGATCCCGAAGGTATTGGCAGTGCTTTGAAAAAAATCGGTGGGTTTAGCGAGGGTTCAAAAATCATTCATCCTGAAGCACATGAAGCTAGTCATATGTTTTTTGGTCAGGCGGTGTCTTTTCTTTGGAATGGTTTGTTTGCAACTCATCCGCCATTAGCTGAGCGGATTGCGCGTATCGATCGTGGCTGGATCGCGCCGGCGGGCGCTGAGGTGGAAAATAACTGCCCAGTAGTTGACCAAAGTGATGATGGCCGTACTGCGGGATTTGCAGGTTCCCATGCCATGTATAACCGACCCATTGAGAGCGAGCTGCTCACTGCGAGTATCGAGAATGTGGGTGGCGAAATCACATTGACGCAGCAGGCGTTTGCCCGAGAGTTGCTCGCTACGTTGCCAAAATCGGTCTTTGACGCTGCACACGAAAGTTACGGTGCAAGAGCACTCGTTTATTGTTTGCTGCTAGATAGCTGTGAAAGTATACGTACTGTGCAGTTGTCTATCATCTCAAGTTACTGCGATGCCCCAATTGCTAATATGGTGCATATACTCCAGCATGAACTTACCGATAAAGGCGTATTCTTAGATGTTTTAGATTTAGCATTACCGGTTCTTAAACAGTTGAGTCCTCGGCAGCTTAAAGCCTTCGATAAAATTATTATCCAACTCATTCATGCAGATAATCAGATGGAGCTGCTGGAATGGTCGCTATATAACATTGTTCGAATTAATTTATGGCCAGTAAAATCAGCTGTTCGAGCTTTTAAGCAGACCAGCAATATTAAAATGCTCGGTCGATCTTTGGGCACGATCCTTTCAGTTGTAAGTTACGCTGGGGTCTATTCAAATATATTTGAAAACACCACCATAAAAAACCACAACAGTGAACTTGCTGTACGCACAAGCTTTGATGCAGCGGCCCAAAAATTGGGTTTGACACATTTACGCCTTGTGAATCGTCAGGCCATTACGCTCGATAGTTTCACGCAGGCACTCGCTTTGTTGAATACGTTGCGCCCTTTGCAAAAGCCGCGTGTTTTAAAAGCATTAGCGTCGGCAGTTACCCACGATAATGTCGTGCAGCCTCTAGAGTTGCAATTACTTCGTACCATTGCCTTAAGTTTGGATTGTCCAATGCCCCGCCTTATGCGTGGCGTTTAAAAACATAGCCTTTTCTGTGACATGGTGGGCGTTATCTTGCTGGCTTATCCAGCTCAATAGTAAGTGTCGATCAGCCTTACACCCCGCGAAGCTGTTCTTTTTTTGACCAGAATAAATATTTTTAAATAATTGTTTTTTATCGATATTTTTAGTTTGGTATCTATTTTGCTCCATTTCTAGGAAACCCGATGAAACCACAGTGAAGCGCTTCATTTAGATATTTGTGTTTCCCTAAAAGATGCGCCTGCTGGTCGAATCGTCATGCTAACCAACGATAACAAGTGAACATATGATGTCTGTGAGCTGTCCTGAATGTAAAACTGAAGAAGTGTCTGCTGCTATTGCTATACAGTCCAGCGGTGTTGTCATGCAATGCACCTTATGTCTTGCCAAGCTAGAGCCCGTAGTGCCCGTCGAAAGCAAAATTTTCTCAAACTCTGAGAATGATTTAGTTAATGCATTGCGAAAAAGAGTAGCAGAGAAAAAAAGCGCCTATAAGTTACAACAGGAGGTGGAGCAGGCAAAAGATGCGTGTGAGCCTAGTGCTGCGTCATGGACGCTTCGCACCGACCAACCTATGGTCAGCCAGAATGTTTCAGCCGACACTCATGCGCATAAGAATAAGTTGAGTAAAGCGCAGCGCGAACTTTCAAGAAAAAAAATATTGTTAGACTACAAAAAACTTCAGCTTGAAACTCAAAAGATGCAGCTGGTGAAAAAAGAGTTAGAGTTGGCAGAATTGAAATCAAGCGTGAAGAGCACGCACAGTTCCTTCGGGTTGCAGTCAGAGGATAATACTAAAAATACTCGCCTTGCTTTAGTTGATACTGCAGGTGCAGAATTTGAAGATGCTGAAGAAGTTTTATTTG
Organism: uncultured Pseudomonadales bacterium; assembly: GCA_943788835.1. Lineage (GTDB taxonomy): Bacteria > Pseudomonadota > Gammaproteobacteria > Pseudomonadales > UBA7434 > UBA7434. The sequence continues at coordinate 365,297 of CALSRU010000001.1, forward strand.
GATCTCTATTTGAAAATAGCTATAAAAACCCCGTAGCTGGGGCCGCCTCAGGCCCAGTTGAGCTTTCGCTGGTGCCATCTGAGCCGAAACAACTTTATCGCAGAAATTTTTCAAGAAAGCCAAAAGACTTAGCCTAGTAATTTTCGTGATATGAGAAAGCATGAAACTTATATTGGTTTGGTAAAAACTTTAGAGTTGCGTTGGTAATTGTAAAGCAATTGCTTTTGTTTTGGTAAGTCGTCCAGAGATCCTTCTTGAAAACCTTGCTCTATAAACCAGTGCGTTGTTTGCGTTGTCAGCACAAACAATTTTTTTATGCCTTGTTCTTTAGCACTCGCTTCTATTGTCTGTAGTAGTTTCTTGCCGCGCGTATCATTGCGATAGTCGGGGTGCGTAGCAATGCAGGCGATTTCGCCTGTGCTCGCGCTATTTTCTTCAGACGAAGCATACGGGTAGAGTGCGGCTAGTGCCACCAGCAAGCCTTCGCGTTCAATTAGTGTGAAGTGATTAATTTCAGCCGTTAGTTTTTCGCGATTCCTCTTGACTAGCACGCCGTTAGTTTCTAAGGGTTCGATGATGTCGAGAATGGCAGGGATATCAGCCTCGGTTGCTAGTCGGACCGACTCAAAATTTCGTTGTGAAATTAAAGTGCCTGCACCATCGACGGTGAAAAGTTCTTCGAGTAGTGCTCCGTCGTTATTAAAGTTGAGAAGGTGTGCGCGAGGCACGCGATGTTTCACGGCATGTATAGCCGCTTTTAAGTAGCTTGGCGTAGCGTGAGCTTGATCGAGTAATTGCTCGGCTTGCGCGAGAGATAGCTCGCGCAATAAAGCGTTTTCTTGATAGAGCAATGCTCCGGGTTCACAAAAAATAATTAGTTTTTCAGCGCCGAGTGCAACAGCTAGTTCACTTGCAACATCATCGTAGGCTAGGCTAAACGCCTCTCCTGCCGGCGAATAGCCTAGTGGCGATAATAAAACAATATTGCCGAGTTCTAGTAGCGTGTTAATTGAATCGGTATCAAATTTTCTAACTAATCCGGCATGCTGTAGATCGACGCCATCAATAATACCTGCCGGTTTGGCGGTGATGACATTGCCTGATGCTACGCGAACTTTGGCACCATGCATGGGAGAGTTAGGTAAGCCCATTGAAAGCCGCGTCTCCAGCTGCGCGCGCACAAGGCTACATGCTTGAATAGCCGCATCCAGTGCGTCTTTATCGGTTACCCGCCAGCTACGTATAAACTGACTTTTTATACCGCTCTTAATTAGCTGTTCGTCTAATTGTTTGCGTACCCCGTGAATAATGACAATGCGCACGCCCAGGCTGTTGAGCAACACGATATCGTGAATGATATTACGCAAACCGTCGGACTCAACGGCATCGCCACCCATCATCAAAACAAACGTTTTGCCGCGATGTTCGTTAATGTAAGGTGTTGCATGACGAAACCAGTGCACCAGCTTATGTTCTGGTATGGATTGATTAGCCGGTTCGTTTGAGTTGGACATAGCACAAAGCTCAGCGATAAATGTTAGTTAATGCAGTAGGTGCCAATAAGGTTTTTGAGTAACTCAATGGCAGGTTTTATTTGATCATGGGCTAAGTATTCATTTGCTTGGTGAGCGCAGTCAATAGAGCCTGGGCCTAGCACAACGGTTTGCATACCTAGTGATTGCAAAAATGGCGCTTCAGTTGCGAAGTTAGCGCTTCCTGAACTATGGCCGGTTAGCCGCTCAACGGTTTGGATGAGTTCGTGCTCGGCGGGCTCTATGAATGCTTCTACCCCGGCAAAGAGCGATTCGCAGCTAGCCGTGACGCCAGACCCTTCGAGGCTTCGATCGATTACTTGCTGCACTGAATGTCGGACCTCGTCATTTTGCATTCCCGGCAATAGGCGCACGTCAAACCGTAGTTCACAGTGTTGGCAAATCCGGTTGGGTGCATCACCGCCATGAATGCTTGCCAAATTGAGGGTGGGCACAGCTACATTAAATGCCGGATTTTGATAGCGCTTGCCCCACTGTTGACGCAATTGCATGAGCTCTGTGATCACTAAGTGCATTGCGTCGAGTGCGCTGCGCCCTAGTGCAGGATTTGAAGAGTGCCCGGACTGCCCTTGCAGACGCACCGACTCCATCATGACACCTTTATGCATGCGAACCGGTTTAAGGTTTGTTGGCTCACCTACAATGGCATAGCGCGCCCGCAATGTTTTAGCTTGTGTGAGCGCTCGCGCACCGGCCATGCTCGACTCTTCATCAGCAGTCGCTAAAATAATTAGCGGTTGGCGAAGCGTTTGCAGATCGAGCTCTTTAATTGCCTCAATAGCGACAGCAAAAAAGCCTTTCATATCAGTAGTGCCCAAACCATAAAATCGTTGATCACGATCAGTGAGGGTGAAGGGGTCGGATGCCCAGAGTGGTGCGTCACAGGGCACGGTATCGGTATGTCCTGCTAATACGAGGCCATGAGGGCCACTGCCGAGCGTGGCGATGAGATTGGCTTTGTCGCCAGGTAGCTCCTGAATCTCAATGCTAAAGCCTAATTCCTGTAGGCAATTGGCTAATAGATCGATGACTGAGCGATTAGAGACATCTAATGCCGAATTGGCGCTAGATATTGACGGTTGCGCGATTAATTGGCCGAGTAAGTCGGTAAATAAGAGCGGTTTCATTGCTGCCTTCTTTAATTTGAGCGGTATTGGAGAGCGAAGATCGAATACCGCAATAAGTCGTCCCGCAGCGTACCAAGAACCATCAATTTACGAAAGTAGAGGTAGGGTAGTTATGCCGACAACTCAATCAAGCAAATAGCAACCAGTGTTGAGAGATTAAATATTATTGCTGGGTAGGCCGCGCCGTTATCGCCGGATTTATGCACAGTTTACCTGCTAAATTCAGTTTTTGTCGCGTTTTACTGCGCAGACAGGCATGCTCTAACGAGCTACACTTTAAAAAGTTGGGGGGCGCATGTTGTTGTGCTTACTTCGGGCATGATGGTTGTCGATCGCGCTGAAAAACTAGCCCCTACAATAACGACTCAATTCAATCACTCAAACGGAGCACTGACTTTGAGCGAGCACCTTTTAACTTTGCGCATGCTGCTCGACGATTTAGTGGCTGCAGGTATGCTGGCAAATACCGATATGCAGCGACTGACTTCGCAGCGTCGCGATAAGATTGAGACTGAGCAGCACCCACTTAGCTATATTGCCGATCAGCAGTTCGAGAATAGGCAGCGGACTGGACACAAGTTGAGTATGGCGGCACTACTGAGTTGGTTGGCTGAGTGCGCGGCCCAGCCGGTAAGACATATTGACCCGATGAAAGTTGACGTTCGCGCAGTGACCGCAGTGATGTCGTTTGCCTTTGCTAAGCGGCATCAGATATTGGCGCTCGAAGTGGATGATGAGCAGGTAGTAATTGCTAGTGCACAGCCATTTATTACCGCTTGGGAAGAAGATCTTGCTCATGCCTTAAAAAAACCTATTGTGCGCGTTGTGGCCGATCCGGCTGACATCGCGCGCTATAGCGTAGAATTTTATTCACTTGTAAGCTCTGTTTCAGGAGCCGTAGGTGGGGCGAGCAGTAGTGTTATTTCTAATTTCGAACAAATGCTGGAATTAGGCAAGCTCAAAGACCCCGATGCTAACGATCAGCACATTGTTAATATTGTTGACTGGTTATTGCAGTATGCGTTTGATCAGCGTGCCAGTGATATTCATATTGAACCACGGCGAGAGCAAGGCAACATACGTTTTCGCATAGATGGCGTTTTATGCCAGATCTATGAGTTACCGCCCGCGGTGATCAATGCGGTTACTAGTCGCTTAAAGATTTTGGCCCGTATGGACTTAGCTGAAAAGCGCAGGCCGCAAGATGGCCGTATCAAAACCATGAGTCCCGATGGTGTAGAGGTTGAATTGCGTCTTGCGACTATGCCTTCAGCATTTGGCGAAAAATTGGTGATGCGAATTTTTGATCCTGACGTGTTGTTGCGCAGCTTTGAAAGTTTAGGTTTGGTAGATGATGACTATGAACGTTGGCAGTCTATGACTCAGCGCCCCAATGGCATCTTGTTAGTGACTGGGCCTACAGGATCGGGCAAAACCACCACGCTTTATTCGACGCTAAAGCAGCTAGCTACCCAGCAGGTAAACGTTTGCACTATCGAAGATCCGATTGAAATGGTTGAGCCTGCTTTTAATCAAATGCAGGTTCAGAAAAAAATCGATTTAGATTTTGCGAGTGGTGTTAGGGCTTTAATGCGCCAAGACCCTGATATTATTATGGTTGGTGAAATCCGTGATGCTGAAACCGCCGAGATGGCTGTGCAGGCTGCGCTTACCGGTCACTTGGTTATTTCAACCGTGCACACCAACGATGCGCCTAGTGCCGTGTCGCGCATGTTGGAGCTGGGCGTGCCTGCCTATCTCATTCGCGCCACGGTTATTGGAATTATGGCGCAGCGCCTAGTAAGGACACTTTGCGAGCATTGTAAAACGGCCACAACTATTGATACTGATGTATGGAGCGAATTGACGCAGCCATGGAATGTGGCGAAACCTAACAAGGTATTTCAAGCTGGCGGTTGCCTCGAGTGCCGTAATACAGGTTACTACGGGCGGCAGGGCATCTACGAAATATTGCCCTTGTCCCGCGACTTAAGCCAGTTGGTTGTAGACGATTTTAATTTGGATGATCTGCGTCAGTCGGGTATGCGTGAGGGTATGCGTACTTTGCGCCTAGCGGGTGCTAAAAAAATTGCCGCCGGCTACACAACCCCCGAAGAAGTACTGCGAGTAACTCCGGCCCTGCAAAAATAGAATTTTACACGCCTAAATCGATGTTAGCCAACCATGGTTGTCTTCAACTTTTCCCCATTGGATGTCGTTGAGGGCCTGCCGCAGCTTGCGCGTGGCGGGTCCTTCTAGGCCGCTGCCGACGGTATATTCTTGACCATCACGAATTAATTTACCTACCGGTGTGAGCACTGCAGCGGTACCCGATAGTGCGGCTTCGCATGCTGGGTTTGCTACGCGCTGCAATAGCTCATCAACCGATAGAGATCGCTCGGTTACTACCATGCCCATATCACTCGCCAGCGTGAGCAGTGAATCGCGCGTTACGCCATGTAAAAAAGTACTGTCGAGATCTTTAGTGATGACTTCATTACCATCGATCAGTAAAAAGTTGGCGGCACCGGTTTCTTGTACATCGCCATTAGGGCAAAACAATATTTGATCTGCATTGTAGGTTTGCTTGGCTTGGAGAATAGGGCCAAGCGCACTGGCATAGTTGCCACCACTTTTAATCATGCCCATATGCGGGGCGCAGCGCATACCATTTTCTTCAATGAGTAATCGCAGCGTGCCGGCGTCGCCACTAAAGTAATTGCCTACTGGTGAAAGTAAAATAAAGAGGCAGGATGTTTGCGATGGCGAAGCGGCAGCGCCAATAATGGCATCGGTGCCTATATGCGTGGGCCGAATATACATCGACCCAGGCGGCTTGGGCGTTTGCTCGGCAAATTTTTTCACCACATCAATAATCATTTGCTCGGTTGCGATTATATCGATTGGCGGTAGCGACAGTAGGCTACTACTTTTGACTAGACGAGCGAGATTTCTATCCATACGGAAGAGCTTGATAGTGCCGTCGGCATGTTTAAATGCCTTGAGCCCTTCAAAAACTGAACTTGCATAATGTAGACCATGGGCGCCTGGATGGAACTCGAGTTTGTCGCTAGGCACAAACTCGCTAGGGCTCCATTGTTCGCCATCGTATCGTGCAATGGTCATTTCTGGCATAAAAACGCTGCCGAATCCGGCCATACTGCTTGCCTCAAAGAATGTTGCGCATAGTGCGCTGTCGTCAAATTGAAATTGTAGTTCGACTGCCGCTTAATTGGAATTGGCAATGCTGGGTAAATCGAAAAAAGCCCCAGTCAAGAAGCCTTCAGCAGCGGTCATGTTGGCGCTGCTTGACTGAAACTGAGGGATTTAGTCCTTAATAGACTGGAGGCGAGCCTTCAGGCCGAGTTTTAAAGCGGCGGTGCACCCACATATATTGTGCGGGCTCTTCTCGTATGCCGGCTTCGAGGGTGTTATTGATGATGGTCGCATCTTCCTTGTCATCTCCTGTGGGAAAGCGGCTATCAATGGGTTTGAAAACAATTCGGTATTGGTGAGTCACAGGGTCGCGGTAGTGAAATACAAAACACACATTTGCTCTACCCATGCGTGCTAGTTGCGCGGTCGTTGTTAAGGTAGAGGCGGGCACGCCAAAAAAAGGCACGAATACCGATTGTCTACGACCAAAGTCTTGATCAGGTGCATACCAAAGCACTTGCCCTGCGCGAAGCTCACGGACTATTTGCCGCATATTTGAGCGCTCCAACACGGCGGAGAATACCCGCTGCCGCCCCTTGGTAATTACATGCTCTAACACGGCGTTATTATTTTTGCGGTATATAGTGCCAATCGGCGTGATTTGATTGACGATGAAGCCCGCTAAATCGAGATGCACCAAATGGGCTCCAACCAGCACAATACCTTTACCACCTGCCTTTGCCGCCTCTATATGCTCAAGGCCTTCAAAAGTATAGCGCCCAGCGATGTCTTCTGGCTTGAGCCACCAAGCCCATGCGATTTCAAAAAAGCCAATACTGTTTTGAATGAAAATATCACGCACTAGTGCTTGTTGTTGCTGACTATTGAGTTCGGGATAACACAGTCGAATATTCGTTTCAGTAACATGTCGACGCTTTTTTATTAAGCGGTAGGCTAACAAGCCAATAGCCTTACCAACCAGTAACTTGCCTTTGAAGGGGAGGGCAGCGATAAGCCGAAGAAAAAAAATGGCGAGCCAGCTTGGCCAGTGGCGAGGATGATAGAGCGACTTTTTTGACATAAGAGTAATTCTACCTTACGGGCTGACTTGGACAAGGGGGTTCTAAATGCTGATGAGATCAGCCCAGTTGTTCGCTTGGATATCTCTTACTTAGTGTTTTTGTACAGAGCTAAGGCTTTTTAAGAAATGGTTTAATTCTTCAGCTTCCTGCTCAACGGTGTATTGCTCGACCATGTGTTGTCGGCCTGTCATGCCCATTTTGTGTGTGCCATCTAAATCAGACAGCATGGCATTGAGTTTGCTTTTAACAGCCTCCACATCATCGGTAGGTACACAGTACCCATCGATACCATTGCGAATAATATCTTGCCATGCTCCAGCTTCGCTCGTTAAAACCGCCGTGCCCGATGCCATTGCTTCAAGTGGAGTAAGCCCAAAACCTTCCTCGCGACTTAGTGCGGTCACAATTGACATACTTTGAAAAAGAGCGGGCAGCTCTGTAAACGGCCGCTCACCTAAAAATATAAATCTCTCCGAAAGATTGGCTGTTTTTATTTGCTCTTGCAGCTTGTGTAAAAAAGGTTGATCGCGCGCGATACATTCACCGCAAATTACCACTGTAGCATCAGGAAATTTGGCCAGTAATGGAATGGAGGCCTGTACTAAAATGTCGATACCTTTGGAGTGCCGCACTCGGCCAAATGCCCCGATGCCATAGTTGCCTGGCAAGCCGATTTCTCTCCAGGCATCTTGCCGTGATATGGCGGGGCGGTATGTGGTGATGTCTACACCATGAGGAATGATGATGTCAGGCTTGCGCTCAATCAAATAGCTTGCTGCTGCATTGCAGGTACTAATAATTGCATCCATTTGCCGCATTAACCAACGGCTAAAGCCACTGTGGCTGCGCTGGGCAGTTGAGGTAAAAGCAATTTTAATTTTTGCGCCAAATATTTTTTTGGCAACGAGGGCCTGAATCATTTCGTCATTTCTTCGAGCGTGAAATACGCGATAGCGACCATCAGATAAAGGTTTTCTACACAGACGAATAAATTGTAAGAAACTTAGGGTTGGAACGTCAGTTGGCATGTGATGACTGCCTAGTACCGCAATTCCAGCTTTTTTCTGCTGATAGGGTAGTACTTGCAGCATGGTAGATGTGACGCCTGAAAAGCGCTTGTTGGAATTGCCCAGTATTAGTTCAATAGCGTCAGGTTGCATAGCTGTCACATAGCAATGGGTAGTCGAGTACATAAACGACGTCGTCAGAGATTCGCAGCAAGCTCGACTCTTCTTTAATGCAGGGCTTTCCGGTATGCTCAAAAGCATACTGGTTGCTGTTTACTGCAATGCCTTGTTCGCCACCATTGACCCAGCATGCTTCAACTAGGCCGCAATTATTTTTGACTTTTAAGCGATAAATTCCACTTTTATCCTCCGAAAAATTGAGCACAGTGGCGCCATCAAAAAGCTGTAATAGCAGCTTGTAGCTGTAATAGGCGGGCCGCTTGCGCAGTGCTTCACCTCGGTTGTCGATCAGGCCATAACCTGGGGCGACCAGCTGATGCCAATAACATCTTTCGATACGACCGCTAACAAACATGAGTAAAAAATAACGTACCAAATAAGCCGCCTGCTTTTGCTCACCCACCATGCAGTCACCTACGGCTGGGGCAAAAGGTTCGGTGCCGATCAATGGCCAATTAGTCTCAGTCACCCATAGTTTGTTTGAACATTTATTACTAGAGGTTATTGTTTGGTGATACCAATTTATTTTACTTATCAAATCGCAGCCAAGCTGTTTGTTTTCTGGTGCTCCGCGCCGATCAACATATAAAAGTGCAGCAGCGCCATCGTAATGGATAGGATACCTATGCCATACAGATCGAGCAAAATTGGGTGGCTCAAAATCGATGATGCTGCCGCCAATTAATTGTAAAGATGGGTAGCTTTGGTCACGCAATTTTTGTGCGACAGAAAAAAATTGAAAATATTCATCTAGAGAGACAAACGCCCATTTACGGCGATTAACTGCATTGCCTATTTGAAAATGCGTGACAGTTGTATTTAACGCTTTAAAAATGGCATTCAGGCTTTTATGCAGCAGCAGTGGGTCTTCAACGTGGCGGCGATCTTGTAGGATGTTAACTAGTACGTCGCAGTCTTTAAATGACTTAATAAAAGCAACGTGCGTGTCTAGATTTTCTATATCAGACAGCGGTAGGCGTATTAAAAGATCGTTCACCCCGAGATCAACCGTCATTTCTTGCAGGTCAATCGTTGAAACTGATTTCTTTTCCTGAAGAGGCGTGTCGATATTAACGCATAGGCCAATCATATTTATTTTTTGACCAATCAAGGTGCGAGGCTGGAAAAGCATCTTTATGCCAATTACCGGTAGCACGAGAGAGGTTAGTAGCGTTTTAAGCGAGCCCAGCCAGCCTTGACGATAAAGCCCGCGCTTGACCTTTTTATTTCTTGTTACATGCGGCTGATCGGAGTGGGCATCCCAAGAATAAATTTTTTCAGATTTCATTAGGCTTACCTTGACGACCGATTAATTTTTTCAATCGTTTTTTTAGTCGCAGCCTGCGCCAATGCTGTCGCTTTAATTGCATGAGTTGCTTGAAGCAAACATTGGGTGAAATTTTCATGCATTGTGCGTAACTGTCAGCAATAGTTTTTAAAACTATTGGATGGTCACTCAAGCGTACAAAGTTATTGAGCCTTTCGCGCAATGTAAGGCTTTTAAATTGCATGCGGTTGATATCAATAACAGTGAATTGATCATCATTACCGTTTTCTCGTATCAGTGTATTACCTGCATTGTGATCGCAGTGAAGAACGCCTGCTTGATGCATCGTGTAAGTAAAGCGAACGAAGGATTGTAATGTAGCTAAATTCCGCTTAAAAACAATAGTGTCATTTGCTTTATCAGAACTGTTGAGCTTTTCAATCGCGTGGAGAACTGCTTCCATTGAATAGTCGTGCGGATGATGTAGTGTGATGTAGTAACTATCTGTTAATTGATGGTTTGCTTTATGCTCAATGGCAGCAATGGGTGGGGGAGTGGAAATGCCCAGTCTCTCGAGTCGCGCAGCGTGCTCGAAGGATCGCAGCGCTTTGGATTTCCGCCAACTAGCGTAAACGAACCCCTGTATTAAGGCCGGTCGTTTAAAAGCCTTCGCCACTACCGTATGTACGCCTAGTTGCATCTTTTTAAGCACGTTACGCTTAGCATGTAAGATGTCGACATTGGCAGCAAATTGCGCTTCCATAGTCTCAAGGTCGCCAGCCAACCCAGCGAACTCGGGTGCAATATGCAGGAGTCTGTTTTCAACGCGTGCCATATTAAGCGTCGATCCAGGGCGATAATATGGGCTGAGCTGTGGGCGGTATAATCGACATAGGTTTTTGGCGCGTTATGGCAAATATTGCATTGAGCAAATGTTCGATAGCATTCTATCAATTCGCGTGAGCACAATACTGTCAATTTTGCGGAGTGAGCAAAGACTCAAAGAAATGAGCGTAGGCGTTTGCTGTGTGGGCGCATGAAAGCTGGTCGCTGATTGCGGCGCGACAGCGCTCCGACATCTGGATAAGCTCCTCGGGATTATTGTAGAGATGGCGAATTTTTTCGGCGATAGCGGTGGGGTCTTGCGTGGGCACCACGAAGCCTGTTTGGCCTTCTTGCAAGATTTCCTTGGCGCCGCCAGCAGTGGTAGAAATGGCCGGTACACCATAGGCTAGCCCCTCTAAAATTGAACGCGGCAGCCCTTCTCCATCAATCGAGGCTTGCACGAGCACTTGGCTTGCGGCAATCAATTGTGGCGCGTCACTACGTAAACCAGTTAAGTGGATGCGCTCGCGCATAGGGCTATTTGCAATCGCGTTTAGGTAGAGCGGCTGATCGGCGCCATTTCCCACTACTAACAAATGAAAGTTGGGCAAGTCGGCCAGCATCCCGGCGGCTTCAATCAATACATCGAGGCCTTTGGTGGGTCTAAAACGTGCCGCAGCAACGGCTACAAATCCATTCGTGGGAATACTCAAATCGGTCAGATCGGCTGGAGGCTGCTGGTACCAAGAAAGGTCATGACCTTTGAAAATAGTGGTGACAGAACAATTTCTTTGCCACAATTTTGCGCTTACAGCCTGTTGTACGGCTTGTGAGACGCAGATAACTGCATCGACGCGAGGATGCAGCAGCGTTAGGTAGGAGGTCGGGTCGCTTCTTTTTAGACCGCGAGTAGTGCCACGATAACAGACTAGTTTGGCGCGGGAGCCTATTGCCGCGAAGGCGGCGCTTGGAATACTCTTCGAATTAGTAGCGTAAATAATATCATAGTCGCCGCAATGCAATTCTTTGCGAAGCGCTTTAATGGCCGAGATGCTTATTTTGTGGCTTTGGCCTGTGCGTATAGTGGCAATACCGGCTGCATGGAAATATTGTTCATCGTCAAATTCTGGCGAGCAAACGGTCAGGTGGTGGCCTAATCGTGCTAGCTCAATGAATATTTCAGACTCGGGCCGTACACTATGAGTGATTTTTCTGAAATCGCTGTAGACTAAGATTTTCATATGAATGTATGGTGAATCGAATAGTTGAGTAATAGTTAAAAGTGGCGCTATGGGCCATTGAGGCCTCGATTGTAGCAAGCGCAATATTGTATGAGACCGGCCACCGACTCGAATATTGATAAGGTCGGTTTGCTTATTATTGGCTAAACATTGCGGAGCAATTTGATGCTAAATGTGGCTTAATTTGCGCTCGCTTCGCGTTGCAGTTTACTCCAACGCTCGCGCATCTTCGATAACTAGGCGCTATAAGATTGAGTTTTACTGCATTATTTTATATTGAGCAAAATTACGCTTATGCCATATTACGGCCATTGCAGGCTGAGATTCTGGTGCATGGTGGTACTGTCCACTGGCTTTTAGTAGGTGAAGAGGTTGACCGACGTTATCTCCGATCTGACGAGGTAAGTGTGCCTGATGCAGCCGCAGCTATCGCATTAAATCCTGCGGCTGTATTTGTCCCTGGCGATCGTGTGCCATCATTTATTCCTGGGCTCAAGGTGCAGGTTTTTCATGGCTTAAATGAAGACAAGCGCGGTAATACTTATCCCGAGCGAGGGCTATTCGATTTGTACTGTACTGAAGGACCGGGCCGCACT
>CALSRU010000002.1 GCA_943788835.1 uncultured Pseudomonadales bacterium
ACTCGCCACAGCCGCCGCACCCAGCGCCATCTGATAAACAATCTTCGACACACTGCCCCACAACGTTAACGCCTTCATCCTATCGGCATCTAACGGCACTACCACAGTATCGCCAGGCTGTATTGAACTATCACCGCGCTTAAACCAGCGCGAATTTTTGGGCAAAAACACGCTGCCGTTGGCTTTAACTACATAAATGCGTTTTTCATCGGCTTTGAGTGTTGGCCCACCGCTGCGCTCAATAAAGTCTTTAACCGAGAGCTTGGCCTCATACAAATGCGAGGTGGGGTGCTGTACCTCACCCACTACGGTAACCGTTTGCCTTTGCATAGGCACAGTTAATTGGTCGCCGGCTTTAAGCACTACGTCGTAACTTTCGGGCCGTTCGATAATGGCCGCTAAATCAATAACCATGCGGCCGGTGGGCACTATGTCTTGCATGCTTGTTAACAATTGATCGGCTTCTTGCTGGTCAACACCCTCGCCCTCTTCTTGAAGATTAGACGCGGCAAGATCCGACTCAAGGCGCTGCTGTAATTCGGCTAAGCGCACACGCTCTAGCTCACGCAGTGCTTTACGCGAAAACACGCCGGCCTCAACAAACGCATACTCGGTAAGGCCACCCGCGCGTTTAATTAACTGCGACAACGTTTCACCGCGTTGGATGGCATAGCTACCGGGAAAAACCACCTCGCCCTTGAGCTCTACCGTTTCATTACCTACCCAGCTAGGCAGGTGCTTAATATGCAGCGCATCTTCCGGTGCCAGCGCGTAACTGCCGGCAAGATTCAAATCGATAGTGGCGTGCTCAACCGTTTGACGCTGTTGCTCATCAAAGACGTAACGGGTCATATCAGCCGTTAGGCTAAACGCGCGGTCGGTTAGGCCGCCGGCCAAGGCAATAAGATCTTTAGCGCTGGCGTTGCTCATTAACGGATACTGCCCAGGAAAACGCACGCTGCCATTAACAGAAACAATTTGCCGGCGCTGGCTGTCGTTGGCCTGCACGCTCAAGCGGGCAACAATATCTTTTAATTGATTAGCACGGTCACTTTTGTAATCAAAAATCATAATTTGGTCGCGCGCGCCCAACAGTGGGTCGCTTTGACTACCTGGGCTGCAAAGGCTGCAGCCGGGCTGAAGAACTGTACTTTAATTTGGCGGGTTGGCATTAACTCGCGCACAATAAGCGCTGCACTAAGATCGGGGTTAGGCAGCAACGCATTAGCACCCCCAATAAGATCGGTAAAGCGCATAGCCTTGGCGCCATGCCGAGCCACCCGGGCGCTTAACGTGACCTTCTACTAAAACAACATCTTCCATGGTGTCTAGCACCGAAAATACTTGCAACACGTCGGCGTCTTTTATCTTTAAGTTTTTGCCTTTAGCGCTTTTAAGATCAACATCAACCAAGGTGCGCTGCCCGCCATCACTAATACGCTCAATGCGAGAGACTTGCGGATACGCCGTGGGTAAAAATCCGCCGGCCAGTGCCACTGCTTGCTGGGTGGTTTTTTCGTCTTTTAATTCATAAATAGCGGGCCTGCGCACCTCACCGCTCACACCCACCGTTTTGCCAATAGACGGCACAAAAATAACATCGCCGGGCAGTAGCCGTGCATCATTGGAGGTATCACCGCTTAAAAGCAGGTCGTAAAGATCTAAATGGGTAACCAGTTGACCACCGCGCTTTAACTGAATATTGCGCAGCGAGCCCATTTTAGAAATGCCGCCGCTGGCAAATAAAGCGTTAGTCATGGTAGATAGCGAATTAACGGTGTAAGAACCTGGCAGCTTGGCCTCACCCAAAATGAAAATGCGAATAGAACGCAACGCGCCCATGGTGACAGAGGCCTTAACCCCAATCATTTGCTCACCCACCGTGGTGTTAATTAAGGCTTTCACATCGGTAAAGCTCAGGCCGGCTACCACCAGCGGCCCTAAGTGAGGAAATTGAATTTCACCTTCACGGTTAATGGTAAGAGCATGACTTTCATTTTCTTTACCGTAGAGCTGCACAATAATGTTATCGCCCGGGCCCATCACATACTCAGACGGAATAGGAATATCGGTGGCCGGCATAAAACTGCGCCGATGGGCCGCTAAATAGCTCGTAACCAAACTGCTTGAGCTTTTGCCCGGTGACTTTTTGTTCTTTGACTTCACGTAGGTCAATGGCGTCAGTCGCTTCACCGGCATTTTGCTCAACCGCTGCCCCGCCCATAGAACGCATGGCGCGGCGAGCATCACTGCTAGCAGTCTGACCCAAATTGGGCTGGGCATTACTGCCTTGGCCTAGGGCATTTAAGTCAACCCCATACTGCTGAGCCAGCGCTTGCTGCTGTGCAGCCGGTAAACGTTTAAATTGTTCAATTTGAGCAGCGGTAGGGGTTTGTGCCACGCTGAATGTACTGGCTAATAAAAGCAGCGCGCCGCACATTAGATAAGCAGTGTTTAGTTGAATAGGCATAAATGAATAACCGTTATTTTTGATTCAATGTTGAGCCGCCCAGCAGGAGCAGACCATTAGTTATCGCGGGGGGATTCAGCTAGCGGCTGAGCAATAGAGTTTTATCCAATATCAATATCCGTATCCGTATCCGCATCAATAGCAATATCAATATCTAAAGTCGAGCGTTAATGAGCCACCGCTGTCGAGAACCTCGTTGTTAAAGACAATGGAATCTGAGGCGAAGTGTAAGCCAAATGAGGCCTGCCAGTGATGACTAATTGGCAAGGAATATTCCATGTTTACCATTTTGGTGCGGCCGCCTACACCAAACACGCTGCCGCCAGGAGCCGCTGCATTGGTGCCGTCGGTATTTAAATCTATTTTGCTCAACGACCAAGAAAATTGCTGACCACTGGATAAATAATGATCGGCTGCGAATGTCAACAAACGGCTGTCGTTGTCCACACTGGCACCGATTGGCCGGCCTTTATAACGATAACCACTGCGGTAAATGCCATGCTCATACGCATAGTTAGGGCGCTCATCGCTATAGCTTTCGGAGGTGGTGTCGCTCAGCTCAAGCACAAAGCGATGCTGCATAGTGCGATAGAAGAAAACTGCTTTCTAAACCCAGCTGCACAATACCACGCGAGGGCAAACCGCCGGCTTCATCTTCAGCGGTAAATTGAAAATACAGCGCATTGTGCGCCTGCCCTGTTGCAAAACTGTAGCGGGCATCCAAGCTGGCTTGCTGGTTGCCCGGCTCGTTGCTGCCATCGAGGGCAATGCCATCATCACCACGATTATCATTACCAATGATCAGAGTCTTTTAAAGAGTTCCAGCTTTGCGGCCTACCCTCGCCACCCCACTGTGCCGTGCGACTAACGGCCAGCTCTAGCCTGCTGAACGGCTTAAAGCTGAAGCGTGCGCCCAGCAAATACGCCTCGGGCACCTGCCTATCGGACTCAAGCTGACTGGCCATGCTAGTGAATTGCCACGGCCCGAGCCACGAGAGCCAGCGCGTACTGAAGGCCTCAGAACTTCTGCGCTGTAAACTTAAACCCGGTATGGGGCGAGCATTATTAGACACGGTAAGACTTGAATGCCAACCTGGCCCCCACCAGCGATCGATGGCGCCAGCAGTAAAAGCCCAGTTACCTAAGGCATAGCTAATATAGGAGCCATCGGCTCGCCATTGTTCTCCATCGGTAGGCTGATCGGCATAGCCTGCTGCCAGATGAACGGCCAGCGTATCGCTCATCCAATCGACGCCGACTTTAACTTCAGATTTTTCGCGGCGATGGTCGCCAAAATAGCGGATGGCCCGGCTATCTTCGCCCGCCGATAGTTGACTAGTAAAGCGCAAAGCGCCCTCAGTTTGGCGAGTAAACGCGTGCTTTACATAACGCAGCGACCACAGCGACGCTTCGTCTAGCTGCGCATAGTCTGCGCGGTTTACATCATGAATAATGCCAGCCCACATCAGGGGCCACGTGGTCACCGGTACCGTGATGATGTTGTTATCGGCCAAGAGCACGATGTGATGACGCAGACGCTGGTCACCGCTATCAATCCACGGGCCAGAAGATGCCGTGCTGGAGAGATTGAAAAACAAAAAGACCGTTAAAAACGCTTTAAAAGCCCACGGAACGCCAGCTCTAGGTATGACTTTGGTATTTTTCATAATGTCCATATTCGATAACAATTTAACGCCGTTATGCTAAAGCATTAGGGCCTCTTTAGCTATTTTGACTATCCCGTGTGGCGGGCCTATTTTGGTAAAAATGATGCCAGAAAAGCTGGAGGCACTCGCAATTTCAACACCAGCGGCCCCAGCGCCACCCGTAAAATAGAACAAACCGGCAATATTTACTGGCTATGTAGTAACAGGATACTACCTCCTATAGTTTTTTAATTGATATGATGCATCGTAGCATGCAAGTCAGGCTGGAAAAAATTATACCCATAAGTCAAACCTGTTGACGTGCCATAGCGCCTTCGCAAATTCTCCATGAACGAGAGATCTGCGCACAAAAGCTGCCGCCAATCCTTACACCGCCAAGTTTGAGAAAACGTACACCCATGGTTATTGACGAGAATCCGACTGACAACAAAGTTGCCGTTGTTGCTGAAACAGACGAACTTTTGACCGAAGTGCTGCACCATCTGAAAGAGTGTTTTGAGACGATTGAGCCAATCCTTATTGATAGAAATGCCGTCTCAAAGCTGGAAGAGTTCCAGCCTCACATCATCATCTTCTTCTGCCATAAAGTGAGCGCAGCCGAAGCATTTTATCTAACCCTGCATCGCACCTGCAATGGACTTTCCAGCTGGATGCATGAAAGTATTATTTTATGTGCGCGAGAAGAAGCTAAAAAATGCTACCAGCTTTGCATTGATAACGTTTTTAATGACTTTTGTTTATTCAAGCCCGTCTATGAACCCTTCAGCCTTCGACTAACTGTGACCCAAGCAATAGAGCGAAGAAACATTCACTTAGAGAAGGCCGGACGACGAAATGAATTTAAAAGTATCGATAGAGAATTCAAAAGTATCGAAAACGAGCTCGATAAAACGGTTTACAAAATTGGCTGTATAGGCAAAACAAACGAGCAGATGGACCCATTTCTTGCAAATTTCGTCAGTCAGAAAGTTGATGCATTCCAGCAATCAATCATCATCGACCCTGAAGAAAATGGCCTTGAGGTTCTCGATGAAAACAAGGTTAAGGATTCATTTGAGCGATTAAAAACCGACGTGGCCGACACCGACCAAATCAAAACTCCAGAAGAAATCCAAAATGACGCCGTACTGGCCGTACAAAATGAGCTAGCAAAAATAGTTGCCGACATATCCACCCAACGTCGCCAGTTGGGAGAAACATCAACTAGCTTAAAAGAGGCTTGCGAGTTGAACAAAACCCATATTCTACTCATTGATAATGACATCAAAAGCATAAAAATGATTCGTGAGGCTCTGAAGTCAGATAATTACGTGGTAACAATCGTACCAGACCCTCAGCAGGGCCGTGACGTTCTAAACAAATTGAGTATCGATGTGATTTTGGTCGACACCCAGCCGAGCGATATGCAGGGGGCCAAGTTTTTGCAAGATATACAAAGCAGCAAGCTACATGGCCACATACCTATTGTTATAATTAGCAGAGCCAATGGTAGACAATCCGTACAGCACGGACTGAGACTAGGCGCCTCGGACTACATAATAAAACCTTTCGAAAAACAAATCATAGAAAAACGAATTAGTCGTCTTTTAGAAGTGTCCTAAAAGCTAACGGCAAAGCTAGGGCCTAACAAACCGCTAATCTCGTTTTGAACCTATATTTGTATGAAGGCCAGTGTCTATTAAAGCCATGAAATTTATAGGCGCTGCGGACCGATAAACACCACTGCTAAAACAGCCTGATTACGTAATATTAAGGATGCCATCATTGATTGAATGATTAAGCATAATATCCCTGTCGACCTTATAGTCATCCAAAACGATCCACGGCTGCTTGCTTCCTTGGCGCGGCAAGCGCTCACTCGCGCGTTCAATATAACCTGAACCCAAAGAACTCATTACCGTTGTGTCGAGCGCACATCCCTGCTCATCGCGAGCAACGGCTACGGTGGCGTTGTGCTGCTCCATATAATTGAGTAGCCGACACGCATAGCTTGCCGAGAGATCCGCTTTCAATGTCCATGGAGCGTTGGTGTACCCAAACATAAAGACCATATTTGGGATATTTTGAACCATGGCTCCTTTATAAGTTAATAACTCGCTGAGCACCGGTGCCGCCTCATCAACTTTCAATTCGATGCCACCTAACAACTGAATATCAAGGCCGGTTGCCGTCACTATAATGTCGGCCTCAAGCTCTTGGCCTGACATCAGACGCAGGCCTGTCGCGGTAAAAGATTCAATCTGATCGGTAACAATCGAGGCCTCACCCGATTTAAGCACTTTGAATAAATCTGCATCGGGCACCGCACACAGGCGCTCATCCCACGGCTTGTAGCGCGGGGAGAAGTGACTGATGTCAAAATCCTTACCAAGATGCTTTTGCGCGCGCGCAATAAAAAAACGACGCATAAAATTAGGCCAACGCTTGGTCATCTTAAACATAATGCGCTGCAAAACAATGTTGCGTTTTCTTGCAAAACTATAAACCCATGGGTCAGGCAATATTTTTCGCAAAGCGGCAGAAACCGCGTCGTAGGCGGGCATAGAAAAAACATACGAGGGCGAGCGCTGTAGCATCGTCACGTGCGCGGCTTTTTCGGCCATAGCGGGAACCAATGTCACGGCGGTTGCACCACTACCAATAACGACAATCTTTTTTCCCGTATAGTCCAGATCTGCAGGCCATTTTTGCGGATGAATACACAGCCCTTTAAATTCGTCTGCGCCCTTAAAGTTGGGCAGATACCCCGCATCGTAGTTGTAGTATCCGGTACCCGTTATTAAAAAAGCGCATTCATACTGGCTTTTTTCACCGGTTTCTTCATCCAGCGCGAGAACCGTCCAGCGTTTTTTTTGACTACTCCAATTGGCTGCCTGTACTTTCAAGCCAAAGTTTATTTTTTTATCAATGCCGTAGGCTTTTGCCGTATCGCTTATGTAGTTTCTTATTGATGTGCCATCGGCCAAAACATTGAGACTGCGCCAAGGACGAAATTGATAACCAAATGTGAGCATATCTGAGTCGGAGCGAACACCTGGATAACGAAACAGATCCCAAGTACCGCCAATAGCGCGGCGACGCTCTAAAACGGTAAAGGTTTTACTAGGGCAAGACTGGCTCAAGTGACAGGCCGCACCAATGCCCGACAGGCCGGCACCAATAATCAGCACGTCAAAATACGTCGAACTCATAGCTACACTCTTGTTATAGACGCGTTGAATAATGCACTTTGCAATTTCTTCATTTCACTTAATGAAGAATCTCAAGCGTAGCGCCACCAAGAAAGGCGTGGCTGTGTAAAGACTAGACGCTGCAGGTGTTTGAATGCCCTACACCCCCCCCGCCGTGTTTTTCTGCGCTTTTAGCAATTAGCCAAAAACGCATTAAGCCGTTACAAAACAGCACTAACAGCCAGTATCAACCATGGCTAGCGTAGGCTTTGCACCCGGAGTGTTGTCCACCTGAGTATACTCTACATAGCAGTTGGTTCTATCTGGAATTGACCATCTAACCGTAGCATGACTTGTTGACGACAAAATAAAATCTGGCGCATCGACTAGATCATCTATTTCATCACTGCGATTGGGATCTCCACCATCCGGGTAGCCATTCAACATGCGAACATGTTTATTCACTGCAGGAATATAGACTATCGCACCCCACGCGGCATCCACGCAATCTGGCGTTAATTGACAACCGATATTGACCATCGTTATGGTTGAGCGAAGCGTGCCCATTAAGTTTTGCAACGTTGCAGAATGGGCATCTGCACTTAAATTGATAAACCTGGGTAGAGCCATTATCGAAAGAATGCCTAGCAACACAATGACGCCCACTAGCTCAACTAGTGTGAAGCCACGCTGTTGAAAGCCGTCTTGTAGAAATGCCTGTCTCTTCGAGCTCATGCTATATCTGCCGCTGAAAGAATCCCACGATATTTTATACAATACTTTCTAATGACGAAAGCTACAAACCCGTGAGCTCAAAACTCCTGCGCTCAAGCTGCTCAGAGCCGCCCCCAACAAAAACATCAAAAGCGCCGGGCTCGACCCGATAGTCGCCCTGGCTATTATAAAAACCTAACGTTTTTTCATCGAGCGTAAAACTCACCTGTTGAGATTCACCGGCCTTCAGCGCAACTCGCGCAAAGCCTTTGAGCTCCTTGATAGGCCGAGTCACACTGCCAATACGATCGCGGATATAAAGCTGTACAATTTCTACGCCATCACGCTTACCGCTATTGGTGACGGTCACCGAAACCTCTAACGATTCATCAACTGCCACTGAGGTAGCACTGAGCTCAATCGCTGAATAATCAAACTGGGTGTAACTCAAACCGTAACCAAAGGGGTACAAAGGCGTGTTGGGGGAGTCGGTATAGTGAGTCCAAAACACATCGTCTTCTGAGCTGGGTCGGCCGGTATTTTTTTGGCTGTAATACAGGGGTAATTGCCCGGTATTGCGAGGAAAGCTCATAGGCAATTTACCGGATGGGTTGTACGCGCCAAATAACACATCGGCTATGCCATGGCCCGCTTGGGAGCCAGCGTGCCAGGCTTCTACAATGGCCGTTGCTTTGTCAGCAATGGTGCTGATTGCCAGCGGCCTACCATTCATCAACACCACCACAATTTGATCGTTCACTGCGCTCACCGCATCAAATAACGCTTGCTGCACGCCAGCCAGTTCTACACTCACCTGACTACGCGCCTCACCACTTTGATAAGCATCTTCGCCAATAGCCATCACCACCACATCGGCCTGGCGAGCTACCGCCAGCGCTTGCTCAAAACCCGAGGTATCCTCTGTGTTAATGGTGATTTCACTGTGAAAAGCACGCCCTGCAGTGGCTAACGGCGCTCCTTGGGCATACGTTATCAAGGCAGCATCAACCACCGCAGCGTTCACGCCCTCTAACAGTGATACCGCAGAGTTGGCCACAGCTTTAGCGCGCCAATTACCCAAAGGGTTGTCTTTATCATCAGCTAAAGGCCCTATCACTGCAATGCGCTGCCCAGAGGTTGCCAACGGCAAAATATCATTGTCATTTTTTAGCAGCACTATCGACTTACGCGCCGCATCGCGCGCCGCACTTAAATGCTCTGCACTACCAATATTACTTTGCTCTCTTGACGCCGATGCATAGCGATAGGGATCCTCGAATAATCCCAACCGGTATTTAAGCGCCAAAACTCGGCGCACGGCATTATCAACCACACTTTGGGCGACCTCACCACTTTTCACTAAGCCTGCGAGCTGACCAATATAGGCCCCCGATTCCATATCAATATCGTTACCTGCATTGATAGCCTGTGCTGCGGCTTGCGATAAGTCAGCACTGTAACCATGTTCTTGCATTTCGCCAATGGAGTCCCAGTCTGAAACGACTAAACCACGATAGTCCCACCGCCCCTTCAGCAATGTGTTTTGCAAATAGGCGTCAGCGGTTGCGGGAACCCCATCTAACTCGCTAAATGAGTTCATGAAGGTGGCTACACCCGCCTCTGCGGCCGCCTTGAACGGTGGCAAAATAGTATTGTGCAAAGTGGTGTTACTCACATCAACCGTGTTGTAGTCACGGCCAGCTTCGGCAAACGCATAGCCGGCAAAGTGTTTAGCACAAGCTGCAATGGTATCGGGCCGGCTCAAATCATCGCCTTGAAAACCCTTAATACGCGCCACCGCCATTTGTGCACCAAAGTAAGGGTCTTCGCCTGCACCCTCCATAACACGACCAAAACGCGCATCACGACCCACATCCACCATCGGCGCAAAAGTCCAATGCAAACCGGCGGCCGACGCCTCAATGGCAGCAATACGCGAATTCTTTTCCACTAAATCCAAATCCCAACTCGCCGCCTCGCCCAGCGGTATAGGAAACATGGTTTGAAAACCATGAATAACATCAAAAGCAAACAATAGTGGAATGCCTAAACGCGTCTCTTCAACCGCTATGCGCTGAGCTTCGGTAGTGGCTGCAACTGATACAACGTTTAACATAGAGCCTACACCGCCAGAGCGTAAGTCCGACAAGCGCTGTTCGTTATAGTCGTCACCCGTTGCGACAGGGCCGGTTACGTCCCAACTGCCGCTATATTGATTTAATTGCCCCACTTTTTCAGCCAGCGTCATTCTTTGAAGCAACGCCTCTATATTTTTATCGGTATCCAAATTGCCAGAGCTATAAATTGCTTGAGGAGCTGGCTTAAGGACACTACAAGCACTGAGCGTTGCCACCAATATAGCCATCAGCACACGACGCGATACATCCTTAACCGCGGCCTTATGAAAAAAGAAAGGAGAATAAAATGAGGGGCGTCTGTTATTCATAAATCGACTAATCACTGTGTGTTGTTTTGCACATTCCTAAAACATTTGGCAGAAGCAATACTTACACCACTCATGGGCGCTCGATGTGCTCATGGCATAACAATGCAGACTGCGTCCCATTGCGTGCGCCGATGGGATTTTACAAGATCCGACCGGCTTATCACATCAGTAATTTTGAACTGTCAATACGTGCGGCGGTAGCTTTTATTTGACCAAGCAAGACTTCACGAGGATTTGCCATCGCCTTGACCGCTCTTCTCTTGCGGTTTGCTCTGCGCTTGGCTGCACAGCGGCCTATATCGGTTATACTCGACAAAAGACTACAGTTTTGCAAAACAGATGCACGGTCCACATCGCCAGTATGTGCGTAAAGATTGGCAGACATGCTTGCGTAGGGTTAGGCTCAACTGCCATTTAATAGAACGAGAATTTATGCTCAACAATGACGTATTGAGGCGCCTTCGCTATATATTGGATCTTAATGATTCAACGATGATCGCTATATTTGGCCAAGCTAACCTTCAAATCACTAGAGAGCAAGTTAGCGCCTGGCTCAAGCGTGATGATGATCCCGATTTTGTAAAGTGCAATGACCGGCAGCTAGCCACTTTTCTAAATGGCTTAATTAATTACAAGCGCGGCAAAAAGGAAGGCGAGCAACCTGAGCCCGAAAAAACGCTTAGTAACAATATTATTTTAAGAAAATTGAAAATTGCCTTTGATATAAAAAGCGACGATATGATTGACATTCTTGCCCTCGCCGACCTTCGATTAAGTAAACATGAGCTAAGTGCCTTTTTCAGAAAACCGGCGCACAAACATTATCGCGAATGCAAAGATCAAGTATTGCGTAATTTTTTGCACGGCTTGCAAGCGCAGCATCGCCCCTAATCAGCAATTACTTCAAAGCTTGCTCGTTGTAAGCATTCCAATCTAAATTGGAATCACGCTCAGTGATTACACTTAGCCTTAATTGGCAATTGATCCAATTATTCATACCGCAATCAAGAAATTCGTTTAAATGGCTCAGGCATCCCTCCAAACTGTTTAAAAATCAAACGAATTGCAGTGTAAAATTGGTTAATCTTACCTATTACTTTATCTCGTCAAAAACACTGAGCTACAATTAAAGCTCTCAAGAGTGTTGGTTTTTTCATTTGAGCCATGTCGTCATCTTCAGAGTATATAAAGAGAGTTTTATTAATCGCCGAGTATCAGTGTGTATTCGTCCTCATTGAAACCTCGGTATAAGAAAAAATAACTTTTTGGAGATCTATATGCAATTTTTAGCAGACGGAGACTTTGTAGGAGTCTCATTTTGGATTGTGTCGGTGGCGATGATCGCATCAACAGTATTCTTTCTCTATGAAGGAATGAATGTTAAGCGAGAATGGCGACTTTCCTTATTAATCGCTGGTTTAGTAACACTGGTTGCAGGTGTTCATTATGCGTATATGCGCGATTACTGGGTGATTGAGCAAGCCACCCCTATCGTTTATCGCTATATTGATTGGCTGATTACCGTACCTCTATTGATGATCGAGTTTTACATTATCTTAAAAGCGGTCGGCGCATCGGTTAGTAGTGGCTCATTCATGAGACTGCTCGGCGGCACACTGGTTATGCTAATATTTGGCTACCTAGGTGAAGCTGGCGTAATGAACAGCACTATCGCCTTCTGGTTAGGCATGGTTGGTTGGGCTATTATCATCTACGAAATTTTTGCAGGTGAAGCTTCAAAAGCAGCAGCGGCCAACGAAAGTGTCAAGTCAGCATTCAACTACATGAGGCTAATTGTTCTTGTAGGCTGGGCGATTTATCCGGTTGGCTACGTCATGGGCTACATGATGGGCGGTGTCGATGAAGGCTCACTCAATCTTGTATACAACCTAGCCGATTTCGTGAATAAGATTCTCTTTGGTCTTATCATCTGGAATTTAGCTTATAACGATTCTGCCGAAGGCAAGCATTAAAGTTGTAAGTTCACTCGTTACAAAAAAAGCCCCGCTTATGCGGGGCTTTTTTTGTACTTTTGAAAGAGCACTTAATAAGAACCTTAAATCATACGAGCCTGTGAGTAGCTCAAAAAATCAGGCGGAAACCGATCTCAACAGATCTCCCCGGAGCTGGCGCAACAGACTTTATAAAAGAAGTATGCGCACGTTGCTCATCGTTAGTGAGGTTCTTGCCAAGCACGAAGCCGATCAGTGAAGTTGTTGCAGACAGTGGTTGCGTAAACTCTGCATAAGCACCCAGATCGTTATACGCATCTGTAGCAAATTCAAAATCAGCTGTGTCTTGCTGCTGTTTAACGCGCAAATAATCTAACGAAGCACTAAATCGCCCCCAACTAGTTTCAAGCCCCAGGCCATAACGAGCCGGCGGTATGCGAGGCAAATTCTGGTTGCCACTGACATCCAACTCGGCATCAACAAAATCGTATAGCGCTTTTAACTGCACGACATTCTCCGCATCTTTTATGAGATTAACGGCCACTTCCGCATCAGCCCCAACAAATGTTGCATCTTGTTGTTGGTAGATAAAAACCGGCAAATCATCTAATTGATTACCATTAGCCTGCTGATAAATAAAATTGGAGAATTCAGTTTGGTAGGCGGTAACCGCGGCAGACCAGCGATCATTTTGGTACTGCAATGTAGCTGAAACATTGATGGCTGATTCATTTTTTAATGTAGCATCGCCTATCTCATAACTGTTGGTGGTTAAATGCGGCCCATCAGAATAGAGCTCTTCTGCCACCGGTGCGCGCGAAGAGTAGTCAACAATAGCATTGAGCTGCCAATTGGAATCGAAAGGTATAACAGCACCCAGCGACCCACTCACGTTTGAAAAGTCTTTGCTCACAGAGGCGCTAGGACTGTGCCGCACTTCGCCAACCCGCAGACCTGCCTCAACGTTCACAGCATTAATACTGCGCTCGCCCAACCAAAAAATGCCGCTTTCTGCCGTATCAACCGGCTGAATAAATGCCTCCTCGCCCAACGCAGAAAAGTCTCGCTGACTGTGCTGCAAACCTAGCACATGGGTCCAATCGCCGGTTTCAATCATGAACTCCGCACGGGCTTCCCACGCCTTATTAGAAAAACGTGTAGCCACCTCGCCATCTGGCTCAATTTCTTGATGCTCATAATCATTTACGCCAAGCCTGAGGTTAATACTACTAATTACATCGGATATTTTATCTAGACCCAGCTCAAAATCGGTTCGCGTTTGCGCCAACTCTAAGGTGGGTGTTGCACCACCCTCAGCATGCCCCGGCAAACCATAGTCAGCATCAGTATCGCTTACAGAGATACCCACAAAACCCCAGTCTTTGATATAGCTTGCACCGATTGCTCCCGACTCAAAGGTAAACCCACTGCCCAGTAGAGTACCGCTTATATGCTCTTCACCAGGCTCTAATGCACGCAATTCCGCCGATTCGGCGAAGCCCGGAATGTCGTAATTGTTAGCGTCTTTACGCGTACCATCAACATGCCAGGCAACATTGCCTTCGCTACCATTGAGTTTTAGCGAGGTTGTATTGCCATCTGAGTTCGAATTGTGGCGTGTTTCAAAACCACCTGACAATGACTGATCGGATAAATAATGAGGAATGCGCCCGGTGTGAACGTCTACCACGCCACCAATGGCGCCTGAACCATAGAGTAAAATGCCGGCGCCCTTGAGCACCTCAATCCGCTCAGCAATAAAGGGCTCAACACTCACCGCATGGTCACCACTAGTGACCGAAACATCCAGTGTATCGATACGATCTTCCATTATTTTTACCCGAGGCCCGCCCAGCCCATGGATAACCGGCCGGCCTACGGCACTACCAAAAGACGCAGAGTGAATACCCGGCTGCTTTGATAAAGTAGCGCCTATATTAGTTGACAGCTTGCGCTCTAATTCTCCGCCTTCTAAAACATCAACGGCTTGCGACAAACCTTCACCCGACAAAGGGTGAGCCACAACAATAACGTCTTCAATCATTTCTTCAGCTATGGCAGTAGTTGCAGTAGTGAATAGGCAGGCAGCCCAAACAACTTTTATTAATAAAGTATGCATAGATTTCTCCTAACGAGTGGATGGTTTACCGGTGTTGGCAAACCTAGCTATAACGTAGCTATAGATTTGTTAGGATTGTGGCGGCGCGCGCGTTAAGTACCCTTGCGCTGGGTTTGATTGCACACAGCATAGGTGCGGAACAGGATAAATATGGTGATGAATGCCCTGGTAGGAGCTAATAGATAACTGATTGACAGGCGACGCCTGGTATTGCTCATGAATGCAAACAATACATACTGCATCGGCATGGCTATCGGTATCACTGTGTAAATGGTTCGATGCTAGCAGCTGCCCGCTGATGAAAAAAAACATCACGGTCAACAGGCTCAGGCTAAAAAACTTGGAGCCTAATGACTTTTGCATAATTTGCATTAAGTGAAATACTCAGACATTAGTTATCCGATCCGATCCATGGCAAGTTTTTTTGCGCAGCTGATCTACCTAGTTTACCCAGTCTACTTCTTCAAATGCCACCTTAGATGGCGACTGTCCGACAACAGAAACACTGTAAACCCGATTTCAACTGCAGCCTATCGGCTGCATGAGCCGATATTTA
This sequence comes from uncultured Pseudomonadales bacterium, assembly GCA_943788835.1. Classification (GTDB taxonomy): domain Bacteria; phylum Pseudomonadota; class Gammaproteobacteria; order Pseudomonadales; family UBA7434; genus UBA7434. Next base: position 15,095 of record CALSRU010000002.1, read on the forward strand.
TAAGATCTCTATCGTTAATTGCTCTAATGGCCAATGACCATCAATAGCAACTACTCGCTTGTTGCCCAATTTTAACAGCGTTTTTTGCCCAGCTACAAATTTAACCGACAAGGGCTTGCCAATGGCGCTATTCCAAGCACCACGGCCAATAGTTATTGTCTCGCCAAGCTCATAATCGCGAATTTTAAGCCTAGCATCGCCACTAAGCACAAACGCATCCTGGCCGTATCCACCAAACAACTCTACCGATTTGACCCGCGAGCTTGCGCCGGAGTTTAAGGTATCGTCGCCATAGAACCCATAGACCTCTGCGTGGCGACGAGTAACGTTATGGGCTGAGAGCTCATCGGCACTCATCGTGCCGAATAAAAGTTTAGGTGACTTCTCAAACCAAACGACGGAAAGATCAGGTGTGCTTACTGCATTCCCACGCATTAATGCCTTAACTTTTGCCAGAGATGCGTGACCAACCTCAATACCAAATTTCAAACCGATCCAATTGCCCTCTTGCATATGAATACCGCCATACAAACGCGACATACCCGCTTCTTCAGCGGCCAGCGATAAATAAGCCCAAGATAATTCGGTGAATTCATTACCATTGGAGGGATCGCCATCAAAGCCATCGTCCAGATCAAAACGTGAGTTGAATGAATGCGATTGATAACCGAAATAATTAGATGCAAACGTTTCCTTTAGCACTGTACTTGCAGCGTAGCTAAAAGAAGAATGGCCCGAGGGGATGTCGGGAAAAGGCGGTGTAAAGTTTCGGCGGAGCTGGTAGGGAAACCAAACATCGCGATCATCGGTTCCAGCCAACACTTCCCCTCGAAATGAAGGAACCTTACTACCAAAGAACAATTGGTTGATTACAGTGAATGGCCGAACGCTGTCAAAATGAAACTTCGAATCCCATGATGCAATACCAGCATCAAAAACAGCTTGACTCAAACTCATGGTGATAGTCAGCGCCGTTTTCAAATCAGTATCGGCTTGCTCAATAAGGTCAATAGATGTATCCAGCCACCAGCCTGGAGGGTACTGCGTATTATCGCCTAGTTCCCAGTATTCAGACTGCGCTCGCTGAATGTCTCCACCTTCAACGCCGTCAACCATTGTTGCCGCAAACTGTGTAACTTGAATCGTTTCTGCAACAAATTTTTCATCCAGCTCGCCGTTTGCATTGTAAGGTGTCAAAATACTTGCGGGCCTTAAATAATTCCCGTTTGGCAATACAAAAGGAATCACATTGCCCCAATGAGAAGTAAGCGGAGTTTGCGTTCCCCCATCATTTATTCCAGGGAAGATGCCCCATTCGCTTAATGACTGCCACGCACCCGTAAGTTTAATGTCGCCACTGGCAACCGCTGGGTTCACAACCATTGTTTCGGGCGATACAACGGCTAGTACACCATTGGCATCCCAAGTGGCACCCACAGACTGAGCTGCTGCTACCGGATCAAATTCTGGAAATGTATACTTCGGGTACAGTACCCCGTCGTCATCGGTGTATTCGGTTTGATTATAAAAATTGATTTTATTCCTTTGCTCTCGCACAGGCCGCGGCAGCGCCCAAGGAGTGGGCTCAAATATAACCTGCGAGTCGGCATAATCATTAGCTACCTGCGAACCGTCAGAAAAAGCAAAGGCCAGCAGCTGCTCAGCTAATTCGTTGGCTTCCGCTCTGACACTGGCTAACTGCGCTGCTGCATTTTCATCGATAAGACGGCTCGCGGCTTTTTCCGCCGACCTATTTAACAAGGCATCGGCCTGTTCAGTCATTTCTGCTCTTAATACCTCAGCATCTTCTCCGGTATCAATTTCTAGATACTTTTGCCTAAGCATAGTGGTATCGCCCGCAGCAAATTCGTAAAAAACGTCGTAGGCTGCGCTTGCCATTGCATATTCTTGCAAGGTTGCTCGGGTGTTTCCTTTTGGATAGTCATCCACAAGATCTGCATTGACCAGCCAACCCAGAGCTTGCTTATCAAAAGCAGCCCAAGCGCTATACAGCGCCGTATTCATGTAGGCTGTGAATCGACCCGATATAGTAGGCCCACGCTCAGATCGCTTAATCAACTCCAAAGCCAGAGCGTTCCAATCACGGACCACAGTCGCGTCGATAACGGGATTGACTTGGATACTGACGGTGTCGGTGACTTTTGTGTACTCTTTGTTCTTTTTATACTTAACGACTAAGTTAAATACCAGTGTTTGTGGGCTAGTTACCTGTGGTGCAATAAACGATACCTTGCGGCGGTTTAGTTTCTTCAGTTCTACAGGCTCACCAGAAACCTGCTTCCAACTAATGGATTTTTTACCTCCTCCCTTGACAGTCCCTTTGAGCTTAACGGCTTTGCCCGCCAAAACAGACTGATCATTTCCTGCACAAACAACAGGTAACGGTTTATCAAATGAAGTTGAACCTTTGCTGCTTTTTTTAGATTGAGCCGCTTTCCTAGCGGCACTGCCTTTAATTTCATCGCATCGAGAATCAATTTCGGTAACTACCACATCACCCTGCTTGTGTTCGTTTAACGAACCTTTATTGGCAAACGCATGGTTTGAACTAACGAAAACAAACAGGCAGGTAAAACAGGTGACTAGTACCTTCATGATCTCTCCAGGATGATTTTTGAATTAATATGCGCCGGCTTCTAACGAGCTAGCTACAGTTGGATTGAGTGTATGCGTTGACAACAACTAACGGAAGGTGGGAGCGGCAAAAGTATTGAAAAATGCCGTATTCATTTTTATGAAAGTTATTATTATTTAATCAGGATGAATAAATATCACACCGAAGTAGTATATAAAAGACACAATATAGCTATTTTTTAAACGATATTTCTTGGGCGGGCAGAGGAAAAGTGTACTGCCTACCAATGGGTAATTAAGGCTTTCCCGCATGCGCTGCGGCAACGCGTGCATACTCAATTTTTCCGGAAGGTGACCGCGCAGCCTCTAACGGATCGGCCGAGCATGCGGTCGCGGCAAACAAGGTTTTACCGTCATCGCCACCCAACATACAGGCAAAACACAGCTGGCTGGTTTGCACGCGCTCAACAATGGCTCCACCCTCTGCTACTAGTAGTACCTCAGGAGCAACCGCGTTAGCCAGCCACACCCGGTTATTCTCATCCAAACAAATACCATCGGGAAAGACACCGTCTAGCGATGCCCACACGCGACGATGGGTGAGCGTCTTATCGGCCGCAATGGTGAAGGCGGTTAGGCAATTGCCGAGCGTTTCGGCAACAATTAGCGTTGATCCGTCAGCTGTAATGACACTGCCATTAGGAAACTGCAGGTCTCGGGCCGCCAAGTGGACCGAGCCATCTGCATCAACGCGCACCAAATTGGCTGTTGGATGATTCAGCAGCGCACTAGGGCCTTGTGTTCTTAACTTGGTATCTAAATCAAAACCAAAGTTACCCACCCAGGCACTACCTTGCCCATCAACGACCATATCGTTGCACAAATACGCGGTGAGTTCGCTAATATCGGCATGAAGCGCAAGTCCAGCTGGGTCTAAACGCTTGACGGCGCGCTCGCGCATGGCCACTACCAGCAAGCGGCCATCGGGCAACCAACCCAGCCCTGAAGGCTGATCGTCTAATTGCAGCTCCGTGCGCAGGTTGCCGCTAGCATCGACGGAATGAACCGCTTGGCCATAAAAATCACTAAACCATAAGCGCCCTTCATGCCATCGAAGACCCTCACCAAAATAAATACCTTCTATGAGAGTGTTCGTAGCTATCACGATCTCACAATACCCCGCACTGCACGCCGACGATCTACAACCTAATTAATCCATCGCCTTAAAATTAAACTCACCACCCTGCTTAATACCTGAAGGCCAGCGCGACGTGATAGTTTTCGTGCGCGTATAAAACTTAAAGGCATCGGGGCCATGCTGGTTTAAATCACCAAACACTGATTTCTTCCAACCCCCAAACGTGTGATAGGCAAGCGGTACTGGGATAGGCACATTAATGCCTACCATACCCACGTTAATTCGATGCGCAAAGTCGCGCGCCGCATCGCCATCGCGGGTAAAAATTGCCGTGCCGTTGCCGTACTCATGATCCATGGCCAAGCCCAAGGCCTCTTCATAGCTCGCAGCTCGGACAACGCTCAATACAGGGCCAAAAATTTCTTTTTGATAAATATCCATTTTAGGTGTGACGTGATCGAACAAATGCGGGCCAACGAAAAAGCCCTCTTCATGCCCAGGCAAACTAAAATCGCGGCCATCAATGACTAATTCGGCACCCTGCTCAACACCACTTTCAACGAGTTTGAGGATATTTTGCTTGGCTGCAGCCGTGACCACCGGACCATAATCAATGCTACTACCGCCGGTATAGGGCCCCACGGTTAATTGCTGTACCCTTGGAATCAGTTTTGCAATTAAACGATCAGCCGTTTCTTGGCCTACCGGTACAGCCACCGAAATAGCCATGCAGCGCTCGCCCGCTGCGCCATATCCCGCGCCCACCAATGCATCGGCCACTTGATCCAAGTCGGCATCAGGCATAATAATCATATGGTTTTTAGCGCCGCCAAAGCACTGCACACGCTTGCCTTTGCTACAGCCGCGACCATAAATGTATTCGGCAATAGGCGTAGAACCGACAAAACCGATCGATTGAATAACCGGGTGATCAAGAATGGCATCGACGGCGGCTTTATCGCCATTAACCACTTGCAAAACGCCTTTAGGCAAACCCGCCTCTTCGATCAGTTCGGCCAACATCAATGGCACAGTAGGATCACGCTCGGACGGTTTGAGAATAAACGCATTGCCGCAGGCAATCGCTGGCGCGAACATCCACATGGGAATCATCGCTGGAAAATTAAATGGCGTAATGCCCGCACTAACGCCCAGCGCCTGGCGCATGGAATACATATCAATACCCGGGCCTGCGCTATCGGTGAATTCACCCTTCAATAGTTGCGGCGTACCAATGCAGTATTCAATAACTTCAAGTCCACGCTGAATGTCACCTTTGGCATCGGGCAGCGTTTTACCATGCTCACGGCTCAGTGCTTCAGCCAGTTTATCCATGTCACGATTGATTAAATCCACCAACTTCATCATAACCCGCGCACGGCGCTGCGGGTTGACCGCCGCCCAAGCTACCTGCGCTTGAGCCGCTATGGTAACGGCTTGCTCTACCTCTTCAGTTGAAGCTAGAGGCACTTTAGCTTGCACATTACCCGTTGCAGGATTGAACACATCGGAAAAACGACCGGAAGTCCCTTTCACATGAGCGCCATTAATATAGTGCGTGAGTTCTCGCATAGACTCTGTCAAAATAAATACCCCGGTTAGTTGCTCGGTAAACATCAGTCATGTTTGTTGGCCACGGTCAGCCCCTTGATATGTCGGGACTCTATGCGGTTAATCCGTCTAGGCAACCTATCTGGGTAGCTTGGTCTTAACCGCGAGCTTCGACGGCGCGCGAGTATAACACCTTGCGCGCGGGGATTTTATTTGAGAGAAGGACGCAAGATTAAAACATTGTCATCATCGCCCTATTTTTGTGGCTGCGCTAGACGAGCGTAACTTGCCTAAGCGGGGTACGCCACTTCAATCTTTGAGGAGAATTCATGGATTTTTCATCCTTTGCACAATCCCGAAAAAGTGTTCGGGGCTTTCAAAAAAAAACCATCCCTAAAGCCGTAGTTGATGAAATTATCAACGTCGCAAAATGGGCGCCCTCTTCTTACAACACACAAACTTGGCGTGTTCATGCAGTCACGGGGGAGGCTTTAGATAAAATTCGTGAGGGCAATACTAACAACACTCTGGCAGGCAAACCCCATCAACGCGACTTCCCCTATAAAGAAGACTATGAAGGCGAGCATCGGCGCCGGCAAATTGATGTAGCTATACAGTTGTTCGAAGCTATGGGTATTGCGCGCGATGATAAAGAGAAACGCATGGATTGGATGTTACGTGGCTTTCGGCAATTCGATGCGCCCGTGTCGCTGGTGCTTACCTACGACAAGCATCTTGAACCGGCGGCGATTAGCCAATTTAGCTTAGGCTCGCTGGCCTACGGCATTGTGTTGGCAGCCTGGGAGCGCGGCATCGGTTGCGTTATTAACGGCCAAGGCATTATGCAATCAGATGTGGTGCACGAACACGCCAATATCTCCGATGATGAGAGCATCATGATTTGTATTGCTATGGGCTATCCCGATGATAGCTTCGCGGCCAATGATGTGCGCTCAACGCGTGCCGACAACCAGGATTTTGTGCGTTACGTAGGATTTGAATAACAACACATAAAGGCTATTGAGTGAGACCGCGGGCACTGCGCGCGTTGTCAATACCACCCATGTTAAACACATGGGTGTACCCCGCCTCTTGCAATGCCGTCATCGCCTTACTCGCTCGACCCCCACTGCGACAATACAGGCGAATCTCAGTACTCTTATCGGGAAACAGCGCACCGGCCTTTGCAACAATCTCGTCATATGAAATGCGTACATCGCCATCAATGCGGTCAATCATATGCTCGGCTGAGCTGCGTACATCGATCCAGACCGCATCGCCATGCGCGCCCACGCAAAAGCATAGAGCAACCAATACTAAAAACGTTTTGCATCGTTTGGTAAGCATCGTAATTACCTCATTGCTGCTTTAGGAGAGCTAGCATCCATCTACTCATCCACAATCATTCAGGACAATGTTTGCTTTAATCCACCGAACCCACTGCATTTTAGTAAAGCAAAAAAAAAACGGTGCCTAAACAGGCACCGCAAGGATATCAGACCTGGAGGACTGAAATTTCTGTGTTGGAGATACACAGGATTCAAATTATCAAATGACCTTCAACGGGTCAATAAGTAAAAGTACTTATTGATTCGAGACTTTATGCTTATAAAACAATCACTTGGGCGCTTTTTGTGCAAGCATGTATTTATTATGAACGATCGGAGTGCAGAAAATAACCTAAAGCTTAATGCTGGCATGTCAGCCCCCACAGAAAGCATCTCAGCGGTATGCGCACTCACAGCTGTTCTTTCTGATCGATCCGCGCACTTAACGCCACCAATAAAACTGCACCAAAATGGTCGTATCAAGCAACTATTCAGCAGCCAACAGAAAGTTATATATACTCTAAAGTCAGCTATCTATAACCTCGCTCAAACACCGAAGCCACTTAATGTTAAAACCTAATACCGAAGCCACCCTCACCGCGCGACAAAAAGCGCTAGATATCAATCTAGACCCAAGTTGTTACGGCACTATTGTCGAAATTGGCGCCGGCCAAGAAGTAGCCGGCCAATTTTTTCGCGCAGGTGCCGCAGCGGGTACTGTGGCTAAAACTATGTCGGCTTACGACATGGAGTTTAGCGATCAGATATATGGCAAAGTGGGACGCTATGTTAGTCGTGATCGTTTAGACCAAATGCTCGCCCATGAATATGCCCTGCTATGCAGCAGACTCGGTGCATCGCGCGGCGAGTCCAGTGCTTTTTTTACCTATGCAGCAACTGTAGCGGCAAAAAGTTATGACCAAGATAATTTCTGCCATGCTCACGTTGGCATCCGCTTTCAGCGCGAAGCCAACACTGATTACAGCAACATCATTATTCATGCCCGCATGCACGACAACGACAGCGAAAAGCAAGCACAGGCGTTAGGTATTTTAGGCGTTAATATGATTTATGGGGCATTTCGCCTCAATCATAGTCCGCGTGAATTCATCGAGCATTTGCTCGATGATTTGAGCTCAGAGCGTATCGAAGTCGATTTTATCGAATTCAACGGCGAAGCCTTTTCGAACGTGGAAAACCGCTTGATGAATTTACAACTCATTCGAAGCTGGTGTACTCGCGCAGTAGTCTTCGATGCCAAAGGCCACTCCCAAGTACCGGCCAACATATTGCGCAAAAGCCCCATCATGGTTATTCGCGGTTCGTTCATGCCGCCAACCAAAGTTCATGCTGACATGTTTGAGGCGGGGCGAAGTGCTTTTGGCACACTCAAGTCGATTGATGAAAAAAGTATTGTCAGTTTAGCTGAAATCACCATGGCCGAACTTGACAAAGACACGACGACCGGCGACGCTGATTTTTTAGCGCGTGTTGATCTATTAAACTCGCAGGGACACAGCGTATTAATTTCAGATTACTTTCGATTTTTTAGTTTACGCCACTGGCTACGTAACTATACCCATGAGCCCCTTGCCATTACTTTAAGCGTGCTCGACTTTGATCACTTGTTTGACCCAGCTTATTATCAGGGACTTGAGGGTGGCATTCTCGAGGCAATGGGTAAGCTTTTTCCCGATAATACCCATGTATTTGTATACCCCACAAAAATTGACGGTAACCTAGTAACACTCGACAACGTGCGGGTAGAACCCTCGCAAAAATTCTTATTGAAATATCTGGTTGATAATGAGTTATTGCTCGATTGCGCTGTTAAAAACGAAGCTAACTTACACATCTCGGCGGCTACCACTTATCAAATGATTGCTTCACAAAAACCCGGCTGGGAAGTGAATGTTGATGGCAACATTGCAGCACTCATCAAGCAGAGAAGTTTTTTTAAAGCGGCAGCTCCCTAAACTGCGCAGGCAAAGTTTGTGGCGCGCGAGCCTGTAAGAAAGAATCAGCTAGGCAGGTCTTTCATTGCCATCATCAAAAACCCAGAAAAAGCTGCATTTGACGGCGACAAACTGCTGTCGACCTGCTGCTTAGCTGTGTTGATCAAGTCACGATAGCCTGAATAAAAAGTCCAGCTTGGCAAGGGCTTATACTCTAACTGATCAACGTCGAAATTTTTTATCACACCCTTAGCTGTAGTAGGCTTTACAAAAACTTCGGCTGTCGGTGCGTAGTAAGCCGGGATAACACTAATCAAGCTCCACTTGGCAATTTTTTCAGTTTGCAACAAATCAACTAACCCCTCAAAACCTGCTTGTTGCTTGCCGTGTAACAATCGCTTAAGTGCATTAGCCAAAAAGTGCTTTTCGTTCATATCGAGCCGCTGCACGAAGTCGCGAAACTTGGGTTTTTCGAACATCGACACCATGGATGAGCGACCTACCAGTTTAATCATGTCTTCCGCTATTTTTTCCGCATCGTTAAAGCGTCGTTTAGCAAAGCTTTGATGAGCAAATTCAATCAATTTATCCATATTATGTTTTTTACGAACGGCCGCCATTTGAGGGGCGCTAAAACCACCAGGATACTGGGCCAGGAACATGGCCTCCGCCATTTTTAATTTTTGTAAATTCATCGTACGCAACGTTTGTGAATTGGATTTAACTTAAATTAGGCGCGCTTGCTGATAAAAAATTATTGTTTTCGTGGCATCGTCACGCTGATACACTAAAAGCCAGTTAAGCACACTCAGCAGACCGTTTATTTATTCATTTGAGACCTTCCTATTATGCACTATCTTCACACCATGATCCGCGTTGGCGATTTAGATGCCGCACTCGATTTTTTTTGTGAGAAATTCGGACTCATTGAGGTCAATCGCTACGATAATGAAGCGGCTCGATTTTCGCTAATTTTTTTAGCAGCCCCCGGCGACCTCGAGCGAGCCAAGCAAGAACAAGCCCCTTTGGTAGAGCTTACTCACAACTGGGACGAAACCCAGTATGAGGGCGGGCGGAATTTTGGCCACCTGGCCTATGCTGTCGACAATATCTATGCGATTTGCCAGCAATTACTCGACAAAGGTGTCATTATCAATCGTCCACCGCGCGATGGCCACATGGCTTTTATTCAATCTCCTGATGGTATCTCCATTGAGCTACTGCAAAAAGGCGAGCGCCTGCCAGCTCAAGAGCCATGGGCATCCATGGAAAACACTGGCACCTGGTAGGCGGGAACTTCTGCGACTCCTGATGCTCTGAGTCATTCAATCTTAACAACTACAAACCCCAAGCAGCCTATGCCTAGCACATCCTTCAATCGTCTCGCTAACCGATACCCCTCAATCTTGTTGCTTACCTTACCGGCGCTCATCACCCTGCTCGTCTCATTCCCTAGCGCAGGGCAAACCACCGCCGCTGAAGTGAAGCCACTGGCTCCCGCAAGCAGTCCTACGGTAGTAACGACTGCCACATCCGCTAAGGCCACTTTCGCTGGCGGCTGCTTTTGGTGTATGGAGGCTGTGTATCAAAAGCTGGAGGGCGTTAGCGATGTCGTCTCTGGATTTACCGGCGGCACCAGCACTAATCCCACCTACGAAGGAGACCATAGCGGACACTATGAAGCCATAGAGGTAACGTACAACCCGAGCGTTATAAGCTACACACAACTGCTAGAAATATTTTGGGTCAATGTCGACCCGTTTGATGCCGGCGGGCAATTTTGTGATAGAGGCCCAAGCTATTTAAGTGCCATTTTTGCTGCCAATAAGGAACAAAAAAACGCTGCTGAACAAAGTCGCGCCGGTATTACTCAAAGCTTTGCCAACTCATCTCAAAGCCGTGCCGCGGCAACTACTGCAAAAATAGTCACGCCTGTGCTGGCTGCATCTGCCTTTTATCCGGTGGAAGAATACCATCAAGATTATTTTTTAAAAAAACCGCTACGTTATAAATTTTATCGCTCACGATGCGGACGCGACGCACGATTGCGCGAGCTCTGGGGCGAACGCTAAGCAACATTTCGGTTGAATCCAGTACCAATGGTTTCATCAGCAGCTTCGATACTATAGCTAGCCCTTTTAAAAGAATACGTCAACAAGCCTACTTAAAACTACGCAGTTGTGTCCGCAAATAAAAACTAAAAAAACGGGACCACCGCTACTCAAGAAATCCCATAAAGCGCACCAGAAATGCGCGCAGAAGAAGTCACATCTATTTTACAAATTCACCCTACTTGACCCGCAGGGTAACTAACCCATTATGATTCCCAGTCACCACCTAGAGCTAGGTATAGGTCGATGCGTTGCTGTAATTGTAAACGCTGAATAGTCGCCAACGAGCTGTTAGCTGCATTGACACGACGCTGAATCGTTAAAGTATCTAATAGCTCGGCCTCTCCCTCTTTGTAACGCAACTGACTAATGCGAAAGGCTTCGGCTGATTCGGTAGCCACCTCTGCTAGTTCAACGTTTCGATTTGCCAAAACGGTTCCTTGATCAAGAGCAGATTCAACCTCAGAAAAAGCGGTTTGAGCCGTAACACCATATGCAGCCAATGCTTGCTCTTGTTCGGCCGTCGCCACTTTAACTTCTTGCTTGCGAGCCCCCCCATCAAAAATGGGTACCAGCAAACTAGTGCCGGCCTGCCAAGCTAAATTGGCAGGATCCAGCAAACTAGACAGCGCATCGGATGAACCACCAAAAGAGCCCGTTAGGCCCAACGATGGCAACCTCGCCGCTTTAGCTTGCTCAGTATTATTAAAAGCAGCGGCCACTCGACGATCAGCGGCCACGACATCAGGACGACGCTCTAACAACTCTGAAGGCAAGCCCACTGGCGGAGCAGCCGGCAATACGGGCAGATTTTCAGGCAGCTCGGTTTCAGCACTAGGATAGCGGCCCAACAAAATTTCTAACGCTCTAACCGAATCGCGGTAAGATCCCTCTATAGTAATCAACGATTCACGCGCGGCAGCAAGGTCTGACTTAGACAACGCTACATCTTGTGCGTCTCCCATGCCATTGTCATAGCGGACCTGAACAATACGCAGTGTTTCGGTCAGTATTGAAACACTATCTTTGGCAACAGCTGCTTGAAGCTTTGCCTCAATTGAAGTGATGTAGGCGCTCGTTGTTGCTGCAGCCAATGAGTCTTGCGCGTATTGATAGTCAGCCTGCACTGCACGAAATGATTCTGTTGCACTGCGCTCTCCGGCACTCAAACGACCCCATAAATCTGCCTCCCAAGACACCTGCAAGCCCACCGATTGACCTGATGCACTAGCAATCTCCGAACTTGGGCTACCCGAACGTTGATCGCCTGCTACGAGATTAGCTGTAGGCGCCAACGCTGCACCAGCCTGTGCAGCCAAGGCCTGTGCCCGATTAACATTGGCTGCCGCCGCTGCTAAATTTTTATTATTTTCCTGCGCCTCCAAAACTAACGCTTTCAACGTGTCGTCATGAAACTCATCCACCCAACCCACCAGTATCGGTGCTGCCTGCCCTGCCGCCTCACCAAAAGCTTCCGGCACATCGTTGACCTGTTGTGCCACAGCCTCGGCAACCTCACTCTCTACTTGCTGCCCCGTGGTACCACATCCACTTAACATCGCTACCACTGCCAGACTACTCGCAGTAAAAATACCGCGCACAATAAACATATCAAGCTTCATGCTGAACTTCCTCAGAACCAATGTTAAAAAAGATAGCGTATAAAACCGGCACAATCACCAACGTTAATAGCGTAGCGAAAGTCAAACCAAACACCAACACAATAGACATCGACTTGAAAAATGCGTCAAAGAATAATGGCATAACACCTAACACCGTGGTGATAGCGCCCATCATGACCGGCCGTACGCGACTGACTGATGCATCTAACAAGGCATCATATCGCGGCTTGCCAGAAGCTATATCGGCATCAATTTGATCGACTAAAACGATGGCATTTTTAATCAGCAGCCCGGATAGTGAAAGCAAACCAAGAATCGCCATAAATTCCATTGGCACATCCATAATAAGCAAACCAGCCACTACGCCGATCAACGCTAGCGGCACCACCAACCAAATAATCACCGGTTGCCGGACACTGCCAAATAAAATAAACACTACCAACACCATCGCTAACAAGCCAAATGGAAGGGTAGAGGCTAGTTGTTCATTAGATTCCTTGGAATCACCGTATTCACCATCCCAGGTCAGTGAATAACCGTCGGGCCGCTCAATCGCTTCAATATCTGGCATGAGACGAGTCAATAAATTGGAAGCCAGCTCGCCTGGCTTAGGATCCGACTGCGCCTTGATGCTCCAGATACGGTCTTCTCGCTTTAACAAACCATCGCGCCAGATCGTCTTAAAGCCGTCGGTCACCTGCGCTATAGGCACCGTTTTTCCAGTAATCGAACTTAAAATTTGTACATTCTCTATATCGCTAATATCCTGCCGCTCATTGGCCGGCGCGCGACTAATGATAGGTAGCAAGTCGTTGCCTTCGCGGTAAACACCGACATTAGTGCCGGTAAAGTTGTAGGTAAGCGACGCTGCTAAATCTTCACGTGAAATGCCCGCTCGCAAACCTTTATTGTCTGAATACAACGGCTCAATAACGGCCACCCGCTGGCGCCAGCTGTCTTGAATCGACAACGCGCCACCGTCGGCAATCATAATGGCCTTAGCCTGATTGGCTAAATCACGCAACACATCTGGGTCAGGCCCGGAAAAGTTAGCCTCGATTTTAGATCCACCACCCGGGCCGGTCACAAATCGCCAGACCTTTGCCTGAGCATTTACGAAATTCTCGTCGATATGGTCTTGAATAGTTGGCATTAGATCATCGATAAGATTGTAGTCGTCGACTCGCGCCAGCAACTGCCCGTACGATGAGTTGTTAGATTCAGGGCTGTATACCAGCATGTAACGAAGGCCACCGGCCCCCACTGAGGTCTGTACGGTGTTGACGCCCGGCAGCGACTTAACAAAGCCTTCTACCTGACGGACATCTTGCTCTGTGCGTGCAATATCGGTTCCTTCCGGCAACCAATAATCGATAACGATCTGAGGCGTCGTCGAGGCGGGAAAAAAGCCTGACTTCACAAACTGGAAACCCCAAAGAGAAACAGCCAGCATAGCCACGCTCACAGCAACAACCAAAATGCGCAGACTCAGCGCCTTACGCATAAGGCTTTTATAAGCACCCAACATCTTGCTTTCTGATTTTGGTGCTTGCGACTCTGCTGACGAACCTTGTTTATCGGCGTCGAATAATAAGTAGCAGAACATAGGGGTTAACGTTACCGCAAAAATCCAGCTAAACATCAGGGAAATTAGAACCACCCAAAACAAGTCGCCGGTAAATTCGGCAGTATTGCCGGGCGCAAAACCAATTGGACCAAAGGCGATAATACCTACCAACGTGCCACCTAAAAGCGGCCATTTAGTACCATCAACAATTTCTTTGACGATATCCATTTTCTTGCGGCCGCTTTGTATACCTACCAAGATACCCTCGGTCACCACTATCGCATTGTCGACCATCATCCCCAACGCAATGATAAGCGCGCCGAGTGAAATGCGATGCATAGGAATACCTCCTATATCCATGGTGGCCAGCGTTGCACCAATAGTCAGCAGCAGAATTGCGCCAATAATTAATGCCGATTGCAAACCCATAAAAAGAAACAGCGTGACAATGACGATAACCAATGCAGCAATGACATTGGCAACAAAGTTTTTCACTGAGGCGTCAACAATATCGCCCTGATGATAATACTGCTGAACCTCAATACCCAATGGCCGACGGCTCTCGCTCTCTGCCAACTTGGCGTCAATTTCTTTGCCAATTTTTACGATGTTCCCGCCTGATATTCCGGCCACGCCCAAACCCATGGCCGGTTCATTGTTGTAGCGATAAATACTATCAGGCGGTGTTTTATAGCCACGCCACACATGTGCAACGTCTTTTAAATAAACTAAACGACCTTCTTGAGAGGTAGTAACCAGTAGGTTTTCAATCGACTCAACTGAGTCGATTGCACCCGACGGATCAATAACAATGCGCTTTTCGCCAATAACCACATCACCTGCAGCCACTACCGCATTTTGCTGACCCAGTATGTCGTATAAATTGGCAATCGATACACCGAGTGCCGCTGCACTAGCGCGCGATATCTCAACAAAAATAGCCTCTTTTAAATCGCCAATATAAGAAACTTTAGAAACGCCATCGACCTGCAGCAAATCACTGCGTAAATCTTTTGTGTACTCACGCAACTCGGCAGGCGTGTAGCCGGCACCGGTGATGAAATAATAAATGCCATAGACATCACCAAACTCATCGTAAACGATAGGCTCGCTAGCACCAGGGGGCAAACTACGCGTTACATCTTTAACTTTATTCCTAAGCTTGGTCCAAATTAATTGCAGATCGGCTTTCGACTTCGAAAATTCGTATTTTATTTCAACCTGGATTTCCGACTTGCCGGCAGAAGACGTAGACTCTAATGACTCAACTTCTTGCATTTGCTGCAAGGCCCGCTCAATGGGCTCGGTGACCTCTTCGGCCACCTCGAAGGGACTTGCCCCAGGATAAAACGTAATGACCGGCGCGATACGAATGGTAAATTCAGGATCTTCAAAACGCGGCATATTCTCATAAGCCGACCAGCCACCCCCGATTGTTAACAAGATAACAATAACGCTCAGTACGCGATTTTTTATAGTAAATTCAGCAATATTCATAATTGGGTAACTTTGAGGCTAGCAACTAATTGGATTGAACAAAGGCTTTTGGCAACATACAGGCTCACCAACGCATGGTCGACCTATTTTTGGGACTCCCAGGCGCGAACCTGCATGCCTTCTGAAAGATAATCAGCGCCAGCTATAACAATCGTATCACCGGTACTTAAACCGTCGGTGACGAAAAGATATTCACCAATGCCTTCTTCGACTTCCACCACACGCTGAGAAACTGTCATTGCTTGGGGCTCAACTATCCAAACAATTTGCTCATCGGCATTACTAACAAAGGCACTCAAGGGCACATCTACGCGGGTTTTAGGCACACCGCCCTCTTGGTCGTTACGCCCCACTGCAATCTCGACGGTAGCACTCATACCCGGCAAGATGAGTTGATCGGCAGGCGGTACAAAAGTTAGCGTGATGGCATAGGTTTGCGATGTAGCATCAGCGATTAAGCTAGCCTCCTCAAATTTTGCTGGAAACCTCTGATCAGGAAAGGCTTCTAAAACGACGAAGTTATCTTTATTTCTATCCTTTACCTGCGAAATAATGCGAGCAGGCAAATCAAACTCAACATCCATTTCTGTGCCATCGATTAACGTAGCAATCAACTCACCTGCCTGCACACGTTGCAGCGCCTTGACAGGAATTTTTGCAATCGCGCCAGAAAACGGCGCGACAATAATGCTATCTTTCACCGCTTTTTGTGCCGACTCGTAAGCGGCCAAAGCGACATCTCGCGCTGACTTACGCTGAGCCACCACGTTGCGTGCAATCGCATCTTCTTTTAATAGGCGCTCACCTGTTTGGTAGTCTTCTTCGGCAACGTCATACTGAGCCTTAGCAGAGGCCAGCGCATTGTCGAGATCTTGCGCGTCCAACTTAGCCAGCACATCGCCCTGCTGCACAATTTGCGCTTCCTTGATATTAAGTTCAGCAATTTTACCGCCCACCTGAAAACTCAAGTCAGATGATTGACTAGCATCGAGAGTAGCTGGATACCGATTGACTTTTTGACTAGCCGTATGATCGATGGTTAACAACTTGACCGGCCTAACAGCAGGCTCCTTCGCCACTTCATCGGGCTTACTACAAGCTGCCAAAAAGGCGCAAAGGCCTACCAATGCAGCCCCGGTTAAATAAGAGCGAACTTTAGCGTAACCAGAGAATTGCTGACGAGCGTCGGACATATTCATAAACCCCATGACATGATTTTTGGTGGTGCCTGCAAAAAACTATCGCTAGCTTGACGCCTTAGCGGGTTAATTGCATGCAAAATACACAGTTACTGCATTAAAGAAGAAGACCACTTCACACTGATATCGACCGGCTTTTACTGCTTATTATTTGCTCAGCCGCTAGATTGATTCGGTTAAATGAGCAATATTTAAACCACAGTGTAAGTGGGCTGCCATTCTAACCTAACGAGCTTGATTTGTCTGACCAGCTTAATCTGACCAGCTTAAATAGCAACTAACAACTATTAACTAGTAACTAACCGCTTGTACTGAGCCTCACATGATGCTCCCTCACCGCGGCAATCAGCCCATCTAGCTCGGCAAAAGCAGTCGCTGCAACATCCAATAAGCCGCGATGATACCCACACAGTAAATAGCCGCATAAACCACCTTTTTTTGAAGCTCCGATCCCAGCGCTTGCCTCAATACCCAGACTAACAACAAGCTGGCAACAATGAAAATAATTTGGCCCAGCTCCACCCCCAAATTGAAAAACAAGAGCGCCGTTGTTTTCATAGCCACAGGCAAACCTAACTCACTGAGTACTCCAGCAAAACCGAAGCCATGTAAAAAACCAAAGCCGGTGGCCGCCAAAATAGGATAGCGCCAAGTGAGTGAACGCCAAGAACCTGCCGACCGTGTTGCCGACCAATGCTCGGTTCGCACTACGCGAATAATTTCGGCCGCTAACACCACCACACTCAGAGCAATCAGTATTTCTACATAAAACATAGGCAGCACCACAATATTTAGCGTAGCCAGTACAAGCGTAATGGTGTGCGCTAAGGTAAAGCCCGTTACTGCAATTAATAACCGAGAAAAAGAACCCGCTATAACCATTAAGCAAACTACAAAAAACAAATGATCAAAGCCCACCAAAATATGCTTGATGCCGCCCAACGTGTATTGACTCGCAATACTTATAATAGAGGCATCAGTGGGTATAGGGACCAGTGCTTGTTCAGGCGCCGAAAAAATATGCTGGCTGTTGCCGTACCGATCATACGCAACAATCAGTGATGACAAAGCAGGGTTCGATTCGGGATAGCGAATAGCAATGGCAAGCGATTCTGGCAAGGACCCACAGTGATAGATTAAGCGGCCGATCAGCTTTGGTTGATACCGATGATTCGCCAAGCCGGGTGCTAAAGCGCAACTATCGGCCACCAACAAAATACTCGGCTCTAAACCTTCAGCAATAACCGGCGGAATTTTCCAACGCAACTCATAACGGAACGTATTTTCGACTGCCTCATTGGCCGAAAGCTCTAATGCTGTCAATTCAATAAATACGGGGCGACCTTCATGGGCACTGGTAAGAGGCGACCCCAGACTCATCGAAGCCAAACACAGCCACAAAAAAACCACTCTCAAGCGCGCCAAAAAAAGCTGCAGAAATGGCGTCCAAAAAAGATGGCGCTTCAGGAGTATTGAAAAGCGAGATAGCAAGAACATTAATAACTCGCGCCTGAGCGTGCAGAGGGCTCGGTTACCACTGTATATTTTGCAACAAGCTCCTCAATAGCTCGCGCCTTGATTTTCTGGCGCTGCTCGCGCTGCATATCGGCCAAGACAATGGGGGCCACCTCCACCAAATCGGGCGTCCGTGCAGCAGCTTTATCTTTCAGTAAAATTAAGTGCCAACCATAATCAGAGCTCAGTGGCCCTTGCCAAACGCCATCTATCGCTAAGGCAAAAACCTCCTGCTGAAAGGCATCGCCAAAATGGCTGGAGACAAAACTAGGCGTGCGCTCAATGTAGTTGCGACTATATAAAAAGCGCTCGCCATATTGACCGGCCTGAGCGAACGTCACCTGCTTTGCGTTGAGCTCATTCAATAACTGCTGAGCCACTCGCTGAGCCATTGGGGTTTTTTCACTGACAAATATGTGGGTGAACGTAACAAAACTTTCGATCGCATATAAGTCGCTATTGGCAACAAAAAACTGTTCTAATTGCGCCTCATCAATCGGCGCTATATCGTCATAAAAACCTTGAGCAATATATTCCATCTTTTGAATCAATCGGCGCCTTATGATTTCATCGTTTTCATTCAAGCCCAGCGCTAACGCCTCTCTAAATAATACTTCGTCTCTCACATAGCTTGTGTGCAGAACCTGTTTTTCTGATGCACTCATAGCCGAAAATAACGTGGCAGCATCGCTGGCATTAAAGCTTTTGCGCTGAAACTGCAGGTATTCGGTTATTTTTTCTTCAGTGATCGCAATATCAAAAGGTTTAACCACCGCTAACCGCTGTGGCATAAGAAGATCGAGAACAATGAATAAAAACCCAGCCAGCACAAAAAACTGTAGGAGTGGTTCAGTGAAAAAGCGTTTCATGATGACTATAAACTCAATTAAATTGTTATTGGATAAAAACCAATTGTTAACTAGCGATTAATGGACCGCGAGGCAATTATAAAAAGGCATTACTGGCTGCTGCTGGGCGAGTACCAGATAGGCGATGTATAAGCACGCTCTTGAATAGTGGCCGGGGCCTCTTCGGGTGCTTCAATTTGCAAGGCCACCGCATCGTACAGTGAATGGCGCGGTGTAGGGATTTGTAATACTCGCACGTAGTAAAAAGCCCGTTGCTCGGCGTCAAACTCAGGGTCGGCCCACAACGTAGATAACTCTGCAGCCCCAATAGTATTGGTATAAGTAGGAATAGACTCATCGACAGTACTGCCAATGGCCGTTAATTCACCCGTACTAGTCAGCTCGCGCAGCACCTCACCATCTGCCGCTGCTCTATCTTCGTGTGCAAACGCCACATTAAATATTTTTTCATGCGTTTGACCGCTTGCATCTACCCAGCCTTTGACAACTTGTACTCGATCGAGGTTACCACCTAACGGGTCCTTTACCGCGCGAATCAATAATTGCAGTGGCCGCATAGGCTGACTGGACTGCAACAAGCCACTGCCCATCGGTACGCCTTTGGCATAACCTACACTGGCAAAATCTTGGGCCACAACGTCAGCTTCATTAAAATTCCAGCCGGCGAATACCCGCACGCTAATTCTAGGCCCGGTGGTTGCATAAACTTCTTTGCGTTTAAACGCTGCAAAGATTTCTTCGCGCGTATTATCGTACGCCCATACTGCCGCTAAACCACCGGCAGCCATATGCCAGCCTGTAGCACTATCTTTTGCATCGCGAATCAAACCGCCACGCTTGGTTTCAGGCGTTGAGTCGGTCGCCATTTTTCCCCAAAAATTATACTCCTCAGCCGAGGCCATACCCGTGTGCGAGTCGGTGGCACCAATCAAACCAAACTGATAAGGGTTCACTCCTACCTGCTGCTCAATGGCAAGACCCTGCTTGAGCGTCGGTCGAATATAATCGCCCTCTTTAGGTCCGTAAGACTCCCACGTTTGCTGAATATAAAATTCATAGGGTTCGAAGTCGGCAAATTTATCATCCGGCGAAAAATCTGGGTGTGTTTCCGAGTCGCCTTTTATTTGCGTGACTTCAACAATCGGCTCCCATTGAACGCGCTGGCGCGCATAGCTGGCTGTGATGGGCTGACCCTTCAAGGTCGTTGTGCCGAACATATATCCCTTAGAAATATTGGAGTTATGCGGTATGGCAATAAATCGCGCACCGGTGGCTGCCTGAGTTTGCTCCAACCACTGCCAAAGGTCCTCGGGGTATTGGCTTTGATCGGAGCCAAAGGGTAAAAACTGTTTGGCTTTGTCGGCGCCGTCGGGTGTCAGCACAACTCGATGAAGGTTGGCTCCGGTGGGTGTAGAGCTCCACTCCCAACCCAATAAACTTGTGAATTGGCCAGGGTCATTATGACGCTCGGCGGCATCAATAATCTCATGCCATGCAGTGGTTTCTACTGCTGTAGTGTCGCCCAATAAATCAATATTCATTTCATTATTGGGGTCGACTACTGGATCGGGCGCGCCTGGAGTTTTTGGCGCCACAGGAATCGCATAGTCGGCAAAAATTTGTTTACCTTCTTTTTTTTCAACCGCATCTAACAAAAAATAAATATAGATGCGGCGCAACAGGCTTTTAAAAAACCCCACTTCACTCAGCTCAGCGGTATCGTTCACTAAGGCTCTTATCACACCCATTGTTTCAGCATGATCGGCCACCACTAAAAAATCTAACGGTGTTTCAATTTGCACTCGCGTGCGATTATATGGGTGAATAACGGGCAGACCTTTAGCCCAGCGATAGGCTGTATCGGGGTCGGCCGAATGATTTTGATTGAGAAAGGCATCAAAGGAATAGGATGTATGCAAATGCGTGTCGCCCCATAATAGGCGATCAGGCTGACCGCCCGCATTGCTATGCATAACACCAGGATTAAGCACGTTATTCACAGTAACTGCGCTCAGACCTGTAGCCTGTGCGGCGGCGTGAAGTACGTGAGATGTAAGCGATGCACTTAAAAATATCGCTGGCAAAATCAATTCTTGAAAAGACAAGGCGTTTTTATGCATCCTAGTTAGTCCTAAAAAGTTTGGCCGATTTAACTGTCGCATTGTATCGCAACATAACTCTCACTTTATGGGTATTAACAGACAGTCATTTTGCGCCGGACTGCCTAGAAGAAAATATCAACAGCGCATAAGAGATCAGTAGATTGAGATAGCACTAGATTGGGAAGAATAAATAAAATAAGTATTTGAAAAAAGACTAGGGGGGTAGCGCGTGGTAAATCGAACGATGCGGCGAACGCGCAGCAGAGTTAGGAAGGCACCATGGGCTGCCAGCAGTAATAAATGCGAGCAGCCCATGGTGTTACATCAACTTAAAGGACTTCAAATAAACCTGCAGCGCCCATGCCGCCACCCACACACATAGTGACTACCACATATTTAACACCGCGGCGCTTGCCTTCGATTAACGCATGCATTGCCATGCGCGCACCACTCATACCATAGGGATGGCCAATAGAAATAGCGCCGCCGTTTACGTTGAGATTTTCGTTCGGAATACCTAATTGATCACGACAGTAGATGACCTGCACAGCAAAGGCTTCGTTGAGTTCCCACAAGCCAATATCGTCCATGCTTAAGCCATTGCGCTTTAACAATTTAGGGATGGCAAACACAGGACCAATACCCATTTCATCAGGCTCACAACCTGCTACCACCATACCGCGATAAACACCCATCGGCTCGATGTTACGCTGTGAAGCGAGCGTGCCATCCATTAATACGAGTGCCGCTGCGCCGTCAGAAAGCTGCGAGGCGTTGCCACCGGTGATGGTGCCGCCCTCGCGCACTGTTTTTAAACCACTCAAACCTTCCAGTGAAGTGCTAGGCCGATTACCTTCGTCTTTGGCTAAGGTCACTTCAACTTTGCTGACGTCGCCGGTAGCGCGGTCAGTTACTAACTGCGTTGCCGTTACCGACACAATTTCATCGTCAAAACGTCCCGCTTCTTGCGCGGCTGCTGTACGCTGCTGAGATTGCAGCGCGTATTCATCTTGCGCGTCACGGCTAATGTTATAGCGCTTAGCGACCACTTCGGCCGTATCGAGCATCGGCATATGGATATTAGGCGCATGCGCCATTGCCATAGGATCGACATACCGATGCATGTTCATATGCTCTGTTTGCGCAAGACTAATAGACTCACAGCCGCCGGCAACGATCACCGGTGAACCGTCAACAATAATTTGCTTGGCGCCAGTGGCAATGGTCATCAAACCCGATGAACATTGGCGATCGATTGACATACCCGATACCGATACCGGCAAGCCGGCAGCCATGGCAACTTGTCGGCCTAAATTACCGCCCTGAGTGCCCTGCTGAAGCGCGGCACCAAATATACAATCATCAATCTCGCCGGGGTCAACACCTGCGCGAGCAACCGCCGCGGTAATAGCGTGCGATGATAGCGATGGAGCCTCAAGGTCATTAAAGGCTCCGCGGTAAGCCTTACCTATGGGCGTGCGTGCGGCGGATACTATTACGGCATCTTTCATAATAAAAACTCTTTGTAAGTTAAATTAACGATGGACGAGCCATCTATTTTTGCGCTTGCAAATGCTGCATCGCTTTCGTCAAAAATTTCTCCGACTGCTTCGCGCCCGTTTCAAGCTCAGACTGGTCGTTCGTGTCATTAATTGCAGCCCAGTTATTTAAAACATCGTCGGCTGTTTGCTTTTCGGGGGATAAATAGACCCCGTCGGTTTCAAACAAACGAGTACTCGCATAACCACCCGCACCTGCACAAAGAATCATTCGGTTAGGCGCATCGTCGTGACACAGCGTTAATGCGCCAGCTGTAACAGCCTCGGGTGTGAGTATGTCGAGGATTTCCGCAGGCATCAAATCTTCAGTCATACGCGTACCCGCTACTGGGGCTAACGCATTCACGCGGATGTTGTATTTCATGCCTTCAATAACCAAAGTATTCATCAAGCCCAATACTGCCATTTTAGCCGCGCCATAGTTTGATTGGCCAAAGTTACCGTACATGCCACTTGACGAGGTTGTGACCACAATGCGGCCATACTCTTGGGTTTTCATAATTTCCCAGACGGCTTTGCAGCAATTCACCGTTCCCATAAGATGCACGTCAACCACTAAACGGAAATCATCGAGTTCCATTTTAGAAAAGGATTTGTCGCGTAAAATGCCCGCATTGTTAATTAAAATATCAACGCGACCCCACTTGTCCATGGTTTGTTTAACCATGTCTTCGACTTCATCAAACTTCGCCACGTTAGCACCATGCGCTAACGCTTCGCCGCCATCGGCTTCAATTAAAGCAACCACCTCATTAGCCGCTTCAGAACCGCCGCCACTGCCATCGCGCGCACCGCCTAAATCGTTAACGACCACTTTGGCACCTAACTTAGCTAATGCCAGAGCATGAGAACGCCCAAGGCCGTTACCCGCACCTGTCACAATGGCTACTTTTCCTGTTAAATCAATCGACATTTTTAACTCCTCTGTTCAATCGCGTTTTAAATAAGATTGTATGGGTTTAATAAGGCTATCTTTGGGCACAGGCCTAGCTATATTTTTGAATTTCGGCTCTTGCCACCACCATGCGGTGCACCTCATCAGGCCCATCGGCTAAGCGTAAGGTTCGATTGCCGGTATACATTGAAGCCAGCGGCGTCCACTGCGAAACGCCGGTACCACCGTACATTTGAATGGCTCGGTCAATAATTTCACCGGTTATTTTAGGCACCATCGCTTTAATAGCCGAAATATAAATCCGCGCCTCTTTGTTACCCAGCACGTCCATGGCCTTAGCCGCTTGCAATACCATTAAACGGCAGCTGTCTATTTCAATGCGGCTGTTCGCCACTAAATCAAAATTACCACCTAACTTAATCAACGGCTTACCAAACGCCTCACGTGATAAGCCACGCTTAATCATGAGCTCTAACGCTAATTCAGCCTGACCTAACGCACGCATGCAGTGGTGAATTCGGCCTGGCCCTAAACGCCCTTGGGAAATTTCAAAGCCACGCCCTTCGCCTAACAAAATATTACTTTCGGGCACACGACAGTTATCAAACTTTAAGTGCATATGGCCGTGGGGTGCATCGGGATTACCAAATACATGCATGGGCCCCAGCACTTCAACACCGGGATTATCCATAGGCACTAAAATTTGGCTCTGGCGCAAGTACATTGGCGCATCGGGGTCGGGGTTAGTTTGAACCATAACAATCATGATGGCGCAACGGCTATCGCCTGCCCCCGAGATATAAAACTTCTCGCCATTAATGACCCACTCGCCATTTTCCAGCACAGCTGTAGTGGAAATATTTTTCGCATCGGACGATGCTACATTTGGCTCGGTCATCGCATAAGCCGAGCGAATTTCCCCCGCCAACAACGGCTCTAACCACTGCTTTTGTTGCTCCGGCGAGCCGTATTTTGCCAGCACTTCCATGTTACCGGTATCGGGTGCGGCGCAATTAAATACTTCGGGTGCTATAAAGCTTTTACCCATTTCTTGGGCTAGGTATGCGTAGTCTAAGTTGCTAACACCCTCGCCAT
This sequence comes from uncultured Pseudomonadales bacterium, assembly GCA_943788835.1. GTDB lineage: Bacteria > Pseudomonadota > Gammaproteobacteria > Pseudomonadales > UBA7434 > UBA7434. The sequence continues at coordinate 39,693 of CALSRU010000002.1, forward strand.
TCCAATCGGGCAAAAAGAAATTCCACAAGCCCTGCTCGCGTGCTTTGGCTTTGAGGCCTTCAATAATCTCACTTTGACGATCACTCAATGTCCAAATATCGTCTTTGTTAGGCGAATGATGAAACTCCTCTTCTAGCGGGGCAATTTCTTTTTCAATAAAACGCTTCACCAACTCCAGCGTTGGCACAAACTCGTCGGACAACTGTAAATTAAATAACTCGGACATAATTAACCTCATTAACCTTTAAGATGAATTTGATACAACGCCTACCCAGCGCCTAGACAGTGAAGCCACCATCCACCACTATACACTCGCCCGTGGTGTAACTCGACGCATCGGAGACCAAATAAAGGACGGTGCCTGCCATTTCTTCAGGCTCAGCGTGACGCCTCATGGGGACGCTTTGAATAGCGGTATTATAAATCTCTTCATTGCTGAACAAAGCGCCAGCAAACTTAGTTTTGGTAAAGCCCGGCAGCAACGCATTCACGCGGATGCCATGGGGCGCACATTCCTTGGCAAAGGCTTTGGTCATGCTCACCACTGCCGCCTTAGTAATAGAATAAATACCCTGCAAAGCCCCAGGGATTAACGCATTGACCGAAGCGGTGTTGACGATAGTACCGCCGCCACTGTCGCGCATTAAGCGACCACCCTCAACCGACATAAAAAAGTAGCCGCGTACATTCACATCAACTGTTTTGGTGTAGGCACCTAAGTCGGTATCGAGGATATCCCCAAAGTACGGATTAGCCGCAGCATTATTGACCAAAATATCTAATTTGCCGTGCTTGTTCTTAATGTGGGTGAAAATCGCACTAATGTCATCCATGTTACCCACGTGGCAGGCGAATGCTTCGGCGCTGCCGCCGCTCTCGTTAATGGCATTAGATACCACTTCGCAACCATCTATTTTGCGGCTAGAAACAATAACATGGGCGCCCTGCTCAGCTAACAATTTAGCAATGGATTCACCAATGCCACGGCTTGCGCCCGTCACTAAAGCAATTTTTCCGGTTAAATCGAATAAAGTGGTACTCATCTGTTAACTCCAACAATGACAGAAAAAACCAGCCTCAAGTGCCGAAGCTACTTAAACACGCACATTAAAAACTGCCACTAACACACCGCCAGCCACAATAGCAGGCAACATCTTAGAGAAAAGCGAGAATAAAATCAGCAAAAAAGGCCAGCGGGGTTGGTTTTGGCTCGCAGCACATTAACCGCTGCCGCGGCAAGCCTAAGCGGCGGCCCCAAGCATTCACATGCCAAGCCAGAATATTATGGCATTATTTGTGTCATTTTGTAAAGATTCAGGCCGCAGAAGAGAGCTAGATCTCGCTGGAAGCGTTAATAAATAGGCAGTGCGAGATGTTAGGTGGGGTTGTCATCAAAGGGATGCTGGCCTGATACTTTAATCCAGAGTAAAAAGCAGCCCAAAGCAGCCAGCACCAGTGCGCCGGGCAGCACCCAAGTATTCATCACATCAAAATGCAACGGGAAGTAGACATCTACCTTCAGCATCGCCGCCACGCGCACAATATTAAGAATAAAAATCGTAATCATGCTTAAAATAACAGCCGCGATTTTTTTCGGCAGGCTCCCGGGCCACGCAACGATAGCGGCCACCAATGCAGCCATGATCATCAAGCCATCAGTGCCCTCGCCAAAGCGTATTACCGCGCCATCGTGCGCGCGGATTTCGCCGAGCATACCGTTAGGCAAAGAACTCAGCTCAACTTGCTCGCCTAACATGTTCAGTAAATCTCTTATAATTGGGACACACACATCAAGGTACTGCCCAAAACTATTAGTCCCCAAAAAATAGTTGTTGTAACAATAATTCAACAACCAAAACAACGAAAAAAATATTGCGCCGAACTTCAGCATACCTTTATTGCCGAAGAAACCTCCTATTGCTTTTTCATTAGCGTTAGATTTTTTTAGCTGGCTTGGCAACATTTCGTTATTCCGCAGTGATTCTTGACATGGCCGCTATACTAACATTTAAGAGCGCCACTTTGCAGGTCATAGATTCATTTGTTATGGCATTGCAAACCATATTCAAGCGCAGAACGTGCCAATACTATTAAAGCCAATACCCTAAAAACTGCAAAAAATTCGGTACATTATAAAAATATCGGGCGATTATTTCTTTATCAACCCATAAGCCATACTCAACTACCGATAGTGATTTGTGATGCTTAGACCTAACATGCATGTATTGATAACTAGCGACAACTTGGTTATTACTATTGTTTTTCTACTTGTTTCCTCAAGGCTCATACTAACTGAACACTAGTCAAAAAGTTGATATACTTCTTGGAAGCCAGAATACGGAGAAATGAGGCGACTCTTATATGCAAAACAGACGCTATGTAAAAAACTTTTCGTTTCTTGAAGACACCGCATGTTACTGCGGCAGCCAGCAGCCGTTTTCATTGTGCTGCGGACCCAAATCAAAAAAACGAAAAGTTCCTAATGGAATTTCTATTGTCAACGACTTTTTAAGCGCCCCACAAATAAACAACTTAATACGCTGGGCAGAAAAACAAAAAAGATCTTGGCTGACAACCATCGACTTAGAGAAGTCGATGGCAGGGAAGACGATTCAAAAAAAAGATGCAGGACGAGTCACACAAACCGTTGCGCTGGGAACTCGCCAAGCGAAAATCAATTCGCTATTGCACAAAGCCTACACCAACGAAATAACACCAAGATCAGGATTGCAGATCGAGTCGTTTGAGCCCGCCAGCATGCTGCGATACGGGCCTGGAGGCAAATATGGGGCACATGCAGACGCAGAGCAAGATGATGAGCACGGGGTATTTTACAAAGTACTAGATAGGGATATCAGCTTGCTTTTATACTTGAACGATAATTATGAAGGAGGCGAACTTAAATTTACCCGCCTAAACTATACTTATAAACCTAAAGCAGGGGACCTTGTTTTCTTTCCTTCAAATCATATTTTTACGCACGAATCTACCCCACTTACCGTCGGGGTAAAGTGGGCTATCGTATCATGGGCCAAACTGACTCAGTCGGTTCCCTTACCTGACAGCATCAAACGCATTAGCCTGTAACCCTTATTTATGTTTGAGAGCGTCACATAATATTAGTGGGCGGGCCCAAAAATCTCCGTACCTGACTTAGAGATATAAAAATGAGTAATCTTAGTGCAGAAAAATGGTCTGCATTGTGGAGCAATCAAACAACCACAACGCTACCCAGCATGTTTGAAGAGAATTATGATTTAAACATTGCAGACTTCTGGCATGAGGTCCTAGACGGCAACCACCAAAGCATTATCGATCTCGCGTGCGGCAACGGAGCACTCGCTTGGCTTGCTAACGATCTGTTTTCTCAGCAAGAACGAATTACAAAAGTTACTGGTATCGATACGGCAAACATCGATCCGTTCAAAGTGCTAAATAAAGATAGAAAAAAATTTCCAATGCTTGACTTCATCGGCAACACAGCAATAGAAAAACTACCCTTTAACGATGACTCAATCGATCTAGCGATCAGTCAGTACGGATTAGAGTATTCTAATTTACAGGAGTCGATTCCTGAGATCAGTCGAGTTTTAAAATCCAAGGCAAAAGTCGGCTTCATCTTACACAATAATGAATCTTTTCTTTTGAAAGGATCAACAATATCTTTGGACCGTCATTTACGAGTCTTACGCGAAGTAAAAATCCATGATCTCTTTTTCGAGCTAGATCGCCTATTTGGCAGAAGTAAAGACTTAGAAAAAATCATCGCCAAGCCTAAAATTCGGAAAAAAATGAATGCTATTAACGCCGCAACTCTCCAAATCAAAGACATTATGAGCGACGTAAAGGCAGGCCTTGAAATTGAGCGCTATTCTCAGTCTATGTTTAATGCATTTTCTGAAGAATCTATTCGAAAACGCATTGACCGAAAAAAAGCGATTCATCAAGCAATAAATCATTTGCAAAGCTACATTGATCGCATAGTGGATTTGAAAACCGCTGCTTTATCTCCCGCCGAACTTGGCGTACTCGTCAACCTTATCGAAAAAGAAGGATTTACAATTAGCGAGAACCATCCCATTGCTTATAAAGAGCACAAAAACTTAGGGACTGCATTTGTAGCCCATCGTTAAACCTCTTGCTTTGCCAAAAAATCATCAGAGCATGAGCATGTTAAATACTACAAGCAAAAAAAAACCCGGATAAACCGGGTTTTTTTTGTTCGAATAAAAAAATCTTAAACGAACCTATCCATCGCAAAACCGCCTATTACTTGATAGCGCGACGACGGCCAGTCAGGTAAGTAATACCGAGCAAGCCAAGACCCAAGGCAGCTGCAGCAAAAGCCGGTACCGGCACAGACTTGCCAAATTGCCCGCATTCAGTCGATACATCGCATGTTGTGTATGCAACATCGATGAAACCAGCTAAATCCCAGCTAGTATCACCAGCTCCAGCGGCTGGGCCAGGGTATGGACCAATTGACGCAGTGCCACCACTTTTGTAGGTGTCAATGAGAGTTTGCGTATCAGCAAACGAAGGCAGGTTGCCAAAAGGACTGACAGCGCCTGCTGTTCCGCCTTGGTAAGCTACAGCAACTTTGCTATCCCATGAAGTGACGATATAACTGTTGATGCCTGTAACGCCCAGCGCAAAAAACCCATAATAGCCGCCTGTTATTTGGCCTTCTGAGTTCGTACAAATGCTCGACACGGTTGGAGTTGCATCTAGATTTTCAGTATTCTGAAATCCAGCCGCTGCGTAGGGTGCAGCAATTTGAGGAACATAAGTGTTTGAGGTTGTACGTAGTATGGCTGTCATATCGCCACTAGTAAAATTAGCGCTGCCTGTGTCTGGAATTGCATTGCCCGATGCATCAAAAACATAATCAGCAGCGCTGTAAGTGTAACAATCAGCTGTGGGCGTGTAAGCTCCCGAAGCACCCCCAAGCGTTTTATTCGTGATGATGATATGACTCAAAGCTTCCCCCGGTAGCGTTGTGCCAAAAGCCGGGTTTGTACAGTTACCTGATACGCAAGCATTAGTGCCAAAGAGAGGCAGCGTGGCCATAGTTTGGTGATATTCTTTTAGAGCACCACCTTGCCAGTTAACACTATCATATGCCATTGCTCCGCCGCTCATGAGCATGCCTGCACCTGTTGCAGCCACAGCTGCCGCTAAAATTGATTTTTTCATGATACTTCTCCATTCATTATTGATATTAATGTTAGCCTACTAGTTTTCAAAACTTTTAGTTCTCCGCCAATTTCTTCAACTTTGGCTTATGATCAAATCACATGACATAGCAATGCTTAAATAAATCTAACGGCATAACTAAGTTTCTCAACTATTTGTAACGCGTGATTTTTTCAGCTAGACGATGTTCCGGTTGAAAGCGCCACACAACATTAGTATAGTGCAGTCAAATATGACATCAAGTGTGACATAAGGGGATTTGAAGTTCCCTCATTTAATTTGCAGATCAGAAAAGCAAAAAAAAAACACTGATAATTTTTGCACAATAAAAAAGCAAAAATAAACAGGCTAAAGCAGGAACGTGAGGCAAAGGTCAAAAATCAGGATGCAACCCGGCAAGTCAGGCCCTTTTTTTGCAAAGGCCTCTGTGCATTTACGATAATATGTTTTGCAAATACGCACAAATAAGGATCACCGAGCGAGAATTTAAATGAAGTTGACAAGCTATTTAAAAGTTACCCCATCTTCTATCAACAGCGCCGGTCTTGGTTTTTTACTCAGTGCAGCACTGCTTGCCGCACCCTATACTCGCGCGCAAGATGTTGAAGAAGTGATTATTCAAGGCGAGCAAATGACGGACCAAGTTTTGGATGACTTGGTCTCGGTATCAGCTATTGATGCTGAAAAGCTGGCCGATGCTGGCATAGAGAACGTTGAAGACGTAGCGGCCTATGTACCCAACCTCGTACTAACCCAATCGATTACCGGTACCAACATTTTCATTCGCGGCATTGGCTCTGGCGTAAATCAAGGCTTCGATCAATCGGTTGGCTTATATGCTGATGGTGTGCCGCTCCCACGAGCCAACATGGCTCGCTCACCATTTCTAGACCTGGCTGGTGTGCAAGTGTTGCGCGGGCCCCAGTACGTTCTCGATGGGAACTTCAGTATAGCGGGCTCAGTGCACATGCTCAGCAACCTATCTTTGGATGAGTTCAAAGCCGGTATCGATTTAAACTATCAGCCGGCTCAAAACGACCGCAAGATCTTATTAACTGCCGGCGGGCCCATAAACGATTGGTTTGCAATAAATGCAGTGGTGCAAAGCAAAAAATCTGACGGTTACATGGAGAATGTATTTCAAGATAGCCTAGAGCCGGGGGTAGACGAACTGACGGGCAGATTCGTTCTGGGTTTCAATCCTACGGATAATTTCTCTATTAAATTTAAAGCCGAACGCGGTTCTTTCGATACTACCGGAAGGCCCATAGAAGTGATTTTTTCGGAACAATCTGGACGGCTAGACAAAACTGCATTGACCCCCATAGGCTTTGAGATCACCCGAGACGCTTTGGTCGCTGGAACCCTAACTGCCACCCCATGGATCACTGAATCCGACTACTTGCTGGCCCCTCGCGACGTTAGGTACCGACAAGGGCTCGTAGTAGATGGAGTCCCGACTGAGCAATTCCTATTCGCGGGTAACGAATATTTTTCACAATGGAGCGAGTTTTACTCTGACAATGGAGCCACCGCTCCAACGGGGCTTTTAGATACAACGGCCAATTACAAACGAGCCGCAGACACCAAGGAATTTAGCAACAACGACAGCATAAACTATACGCTCGTCAGCGACCTCTGGCTAAATGATTCTAAGTTGACCTCAACATCGTCCTACATTGAGTATTCGTTCGACGAGGCGATTGATGGCGATATAACGCCGATGCCCTTGCTTGTCATTAATCAGAGCGAGAACTATGATCAAATTTATCAAGCGCTAAAATTTGAATCGCCCAAAGGCGGTTTTATTGAGCTCACCGCTGGAGCAAGCTACCTAAACTCGCACTTGAAGTTTAGGGATAATATCAACCTTGAGATTGACTCTCGGAATATCCCACCTGGCAGTTCATTAGACGCCTTTGACGTTAACGCACCTGTGGGTGCTTTCTTCGCCCAATTCATCACGGTGGAGCAAATTCAGGGTTTTGCGGATTTCGGTATTATCAGAAACTTTAAGCAAAGCAATACTATTCAGGCAGCTTTCATTCAGTCTACATTTAACTGGAGCGATGTATTCCGATCAACGATTGGCCTTCGCTACACTCATAGCGAAAAGGCCGCCTTTAAAGAGCTTTACTTCACAGATAAAGATTTTGTTGACTTTGACATCAATGTCGATCCTCTTGCTGTGGGTCGCGAGAGCCGAACACCCAATATTTCTGAGGCATTGCTAAACTCAATGGAGATTGCCACGCGTGATTTTGTGACTTTCTTTGGGCTGCAAGTGCATACTGATCGTTACGACGTACCGAATACCGGTATTGATTCAGCGCCGCTGAACGAAGTTAGGCGCGAGGAAACACTCCTACCCAGCATCACCTTTGAATGGGACATCACTACCGATTTAACAACGCTGGCCTCGGTACGCCTAGCAAATAAGCTTGGGGGCTTCGATGCCAGATCAAATACTCGGCCTGACGTTCCCGGCGGGCGAGGCGCTCCCGTCGGCACATTTGAATTTAAGGATGAGAGTGCGCTAGTTTATGAATTAGGCACGAAATGGTTTTTCCCTCAAGGTAATGGACAGCTGTCTGCGACAGCATTTTTTAGCCAGTTCACTAACCTACAAACAAGCCGATCAGACGGGAAAGTGGGTGCAAATGTCACCAACGCAGGTGCCGCAGAAACTCGAGGAGTTGAAGTAGAAGGCTTTCTTGCCTTGAGCGAGAAGTTTAATATGCAATATTCGTTGGCTTGGATTGATTTTGAATTCACCGATTTCATCACTGGCACATGTGCACTTAACAGAAGACCAGACAATGTGGTTGTCGTTATTGATGCAGGGGGGTTTGCGCCTGACGGCGCAAGTACGGGCTCGGTATCTCCCATTGCTTATGAAGAAGTTATTCGCGCTCAAAGTGGTGGTGACTTTGGTACCACAACCCAAGGAAACGGTTCATTATCACAACCGCTACCTAGTGGCAGTGTGCCTTTCGATGACTTGCTGTTCGGCTCACCGATCTTTTGCGATTTCAATGAAAGAACGAACCAGTTTGTTGCAGAGTGGCAAGGCACATTCACATTTAATTACCAGACCGAAATTGCAAAGCTTGGAGTATTCAAACCTACTGTGGACATTCTCTACAACAGCGGCTACTTTACTGATGTTGCGCAAGACGCTGATATTGCTCAGGAGGCCTATACACAAATAAATGGGCGTTTAGGCCTCTCAGATTTTGACGGGCGATGGACCGTGGCTATTACTGGCCAAAATCTTACCAACGAAACGATTATTGGCTCGGCCGCTCCGGTGCCGATAGCTAGCGGAATTAATTTTCAGCGAGCCTATTTCGGTTTTATCCGTCCACCACGAACAATTGGCTTAAATCTAAGATACAATTTTTTCTAGAGAATTAGTTTAACCTCCGCCGATGTTTTGAAGAACGCCTGAACCATTGCCAACCCTCAGAGACACCTCAGATGAGCAAGCGAAGCCTAATTCAACAGTTAATTTTGATCGTTTTGCTAGCTACACAGGCCTCATGCCTAGATCGGGACTTCACTTACAATAGGCTTCTGGGTAGCTGGGAGGGAGCCAACGGGGCTGATACCAGTTGGTGTGCTACGTATACTACAGACGGGCGCTTTTCTTTATTTAGCCGATCACCCATCATCGACATGACGTCTCCCACGACATCAGATTCGAACATGGAAGATAAGATCCCGGCGGAGGCAAGCTTAACAAATAAAACCGAACTGGGCGTTGGCTATGTTGCCGGCTATTGGTCAGTTGCCCGCGGCGGACGGCTCTCCCAGCGCGGCGCGTTAGTCCGAGATAATAATGGCAGAGAACTGGCAAAGGCGCACCGCGTGCTACAACCCTCCACCGAGTACGTCATCCGTTTTAAAGGCAACGACAAGTTGTCACTACAAAACATTGAAAATAAAACGGACCACGCCATGCTAACCCGCGCTGCTAATTGTTTTCATTTTAGCAAGGATGTCAATATGGTTTTTGATGAAGCCATATGGGATGAAGACTCTGAGAGTGCTCCCTAGCCTGATCGGCCGATGAACCCCTGCTGTACATCACGTCAATTCAATGACTGTTCGGACTGAAGTAGGTACCCTCAGCTAGAAATCACCTCAGCCACCTTAAAATATTAACTTCCTGTAAGTATCTCGTACCGCAAAGTACTTTATCCTCCTGTTTTGCCTTTGCTAGCCCTTAGCGCTGCCAGCTCGTAGACTTACCACCCGAAATCCTGCACGCGATCTAAGGAAATAGCGGTAAAAGCACTGAAACAGCCTGTTCACATATATCCCCCTTCAGGATGACAGCCAATGATTACCCTACACGGCTTTGCTTACAGCAACTATTACAACATCATCAAACACGTGCTGTTATACAAAAACATTCCGTTTACTGAGAGCCTCCAATATGGGGCTAATGAGCAATTTCTTGAGATAAGCCCCGCAGGTAAAATACCGGCCATCACCACCGAACAAGGCATCCATTTATCGGAGTCGAGTGTGTGCTGTGACTACCTAGAAGATGCCTACCCTGAGGAGCCACTCTACCCCGCCAATAACGAAGCTCGCGCCCAAGTTAGGCAGATAATGAAGATTAGCGAGCTTTATTTAGAGCTGCCTTGTCGCCGCCTCATACCCTTCGTGTTTACTCAAACAGCTGTGCCTAAAGTAGTGGCCGAAGAGGTACGCAATACGCTTAGCCGTGGCATTGAAGCGCTGATCCATCTATGTGTATTTACTCCATATCTTGCCGGCAGCAAACTGACCATGGCCGATATTTACCTGCACTACGTAATGAATGTGGTCGATGGCGTGGGCAGCTCCGCCTTAGATTGGAAGATAGGTGATGAGATCGAAGGCTTAACAGAGTGGCAAACCCTAATAGCCGGCTGTGACATTGCGCAAAAAATCAGTGTCGATCGCGAGGCTAACCGCGAAGATTTTTTTGCCACCATGATGGCAAGAGTCAACAATCAGCCTAAATAGATGACTGCTTTGAATCGATGACTCAAATGGCTCTTTTATACATGATGAGTTGGATCTAAAAACACAGCCGAAAAAACCTTATTGATTGACAACAATCAACTCACCCCGATACATCTGCATTTGGCAGGTAAACCCATAACTGCCCGCTTGCAATGGCGGCAATGTAACGTCGACCGGTTGATTCAAAGGTAGCTCCGCGCTGATATCTAAATCGGCAAACTTCAGCGTAGCCGCACATGGCGAAGCATCTTTGCGAATAAAACTCAGTGTGATTGGCTTAGGCTGGGTCATACTTGCCACCACCTGAATTTTTGCTGGCGTGTAAACTCCTTTCTCAACCACGATCGTCACACTGCCCTGACTTACATTGAGTTGGCGCGGCTTATACAGCCAAAACCACCAAGCAATAAATGCAATTAACGCCAAACCCAACAGGTTAAACATGATCATATTCATTCATCCACTTCATTCATCTAACGAGCGCGCAAGCGCGCTCGTAGTATGTAAATGCGGTTTGAAAAAACGTAATCTATTAGCATTGCTTACCACGGTCAGCGACGAGAATGCCATGGCCGCCCCTGCAATAATGGGGCTGAGTAGTACGCCAAACCAGGGGTACAACAAACCCGCGGCGATAGGCACGCCAGCTGTGTTGTAAATAAAAGCGCCCAGCAAGTTTTGCCGGATGTTGCGCAAAGTTGCCTTACTTACCGCAATGGCATCAGCCAAGCCATGCAAGGAGCCGCGCATTAAAGTAATGTCGGCACTTTCAATAGCCACATCGGTGCCGGTACCAATAGCAAATCCCACATTCGCCAGCGCAAGAGCAGGCGCATCGTTAATGCCATCTCCGGTCATTCCCACAATATGACCGCGTTGCTGCAACTCAAGCACTTTGGCGGATTTTTCTTCGGGTAACACCTCTGCAAAAAATTCCGTAATACCAACTTTTTTAGCAACCGCTTGAGCTGTGGCGCGGTTGTCACCGGTTAGCATCACCACGCGCAGGCCTAAGTGTTGTAAGCGATTGATGGCTGCAATGGAGTCTTCTTTAATAGGATCGGCCACCGCAATAATAGCCGCCAACTGTCCATCCACGGCCAAATACATGGGCGTTGCAGCACCAGCGGCCATCGCCTGCGCACTCGCGAGGTAAGCCGCAATATCAATGGAGTTATCGCGCATCAGCTTTTCATTGCCAAACAACACCGTATGCTATCGCGCACACGCCCCTGCACGCCATGACCCGCCACCGCCTTAAACTGGGCAACCTTATCTAACGAAAGACCTTGTTCTTTGGCAGAATCAATAATCGACAAGGCCAGAGGATGCTCGGAGCCGGATTCGAGGCTAGCGGCTAATTGCAACACGCTTTTTGCATCGCTCGCATGTGCTAGCTCGATGTGGGTGACTTTGGGCTTGCCCAACGTGATGGTGCCCGTTTTATCTAAAATCATAACGGACACTTTAGAGGCTGTTTGCAAGGCCGCACCATTGCGGATGAGTACACCGGCTTCAGCTGCCTTACCCACCCCCACCATTACCGACATAGGCGTGGCTAAACCCAGGGCGCAGGGGCAGGCAATAATGAGCACCGTAGTGAAGGACACCATAGCAAACGCAATACGGGGTTCAGGGCCCAAGTTAAGCCAAAGCAGCGCACTGGCTAATGCGATCATCATAATGACGGGCACGAAATACGCGGCAATACTATCGGCTAAACGACCAATAGGTGGCTTAGAATTTTGCGCACGCTTGACCAACTCGACAATGCGCGCCAACGCCGTATCGCGACCAATGCCGGTAGCCACCACAACAATCGAGCCATTTTTATTGATGGTTCCCGCCACTACCGCATCACCCACGGTCTTTTCAACTGGCATGGGCTCGCCGGTGAGCATCGATTCATCAACCGACGTGCTGCCTGTTAACACGCGACCATCGACCGATATTTTTTCACCCGGGCGCACCCGCAGCTGATCCTTAAGCTGCACGTGCTCGATGGCAATATCAAACTCCTCTCCATCACGAATCACTCGCGCCATTTTTGGCTGCAAGCCTATTAAACGCCGAATAGATTCTGAGGTGCGACCACGCGCTCTGACTTCTAATGCCAAACCCAGATTGATTAAACCAATAATCATCGCGGTCGCTTCGAAATAAACGTGCCGCGCCATTTCGGGTACCAGCGCGGGGAACACCACCACAAACATAGAATACAGCCAAGCAGCTCCGGTACCTAAAGCAATCAGGGTATCCATGTTTGCATTGTGGTTGACGAACGAATGCCACGCACCGACATAAAAATTGCGTCCCGTCGCTACCATCACGGCTAAGGTGAGTAAGCCGACCAGCAACCAAACGCCGCGCTGCATGGGCGAGTTAACACTCATGTCGCCAATCACCATGCCATACAGCATGAGTGCCATGCCCAGCGATAGAGCAACCCACATGTTGCGCATGAGCTCTTTGTAATAGCGCTGATCGGCTTGCTCTTTTTCAGACACCGCACGCAAGCTTAATACATCGCGGATACTTTGCGCGGTATAACCCGCAACGGCAATAGCTTTGATGAGTGAAGAGATATCGGCTTTGCCGGTCACCGTTACCGTACTATCGGCCAAATTCATGACCGCATCATCAACACCGGCTACTTGTTTCAACGCGCCCTCTATTTTTTGCACGCAACTGGCGCAAGAAGCGCCGTCGATATGCAAATAAAGAGTAGGTATTTTCATACGCTACGCAGTAAACCTATTTGTAGCTCGATACTCATATAAAAAACCTCAACGATAAGTCACCAAGTTGTTTTGCTTATGCTCATTCCTTTGTAGCCCAGCCGCCTGTAAATATGAAATATCATTAAACACTGAAAGCGAGGCCTTCTTAGACCCATAAATTATTTGTGTAATAGAGCAGTTCATCATGGGCTCATAAAAGCGATAGGTATGCTCGCCTCCCAACTCCAATACCTGCGCAACAGCGGTAGCAATAGTGCCACCCGATGAAAAAACGGCAATCGTCTTACCCGCCCCCTCAGCTTGCCTAATGTGGGAAAAAACCTTCAACACATCGGTAGAAAAATCAGCCCAGCTTTGAATCGCCGGATGCTTACAGTCAGCCGACACCCAATAATTAAACACCGCCTCAATAGCCTTTTGATAATCGCGACTCTCACGCAGGCCTTTTTCTAACAAAGCCTGAATAGCTGGATCCTGCGCTGAAACAATAGGTAACAAATGCTCAAAGTGCTCGTCATTGTTGACTTCGTTAAGCCGTGCATCAATTATCGGCTCGCGCACATGAGGCTGTAATGCCAAGGCCAGCCTCGCAGTTTTTTGTTGGCGGGCTAAATCGCCGGCATAAGCTGCATCGAAGTGAATACCCGCATGGGAAAAATACTCGCCCAGCATTTCAGCTTGAGTACAGCCCAATGGTGACAACTTGTCATAATTTTCGGAGCCGAACGAAGCCTGCCCATGGCGTACTAAATAAATTACAGACATAGTTTAATCATTCTCTTCTTGAATTGGCTGTAAGCTTTATATTCTACTTACAATAACTTTACCGTAAGCGCATTGTAGCGATACAGCGCCAGCATAGTGGCACGCGCTTGGCGGCTAAACATGGCCTGCCTAAACTCACGCCGCAATGCCTGCTCGGTAGGCAAATGAAACAAGGTTGCGTTATCGGTGGCGCGCTGCTGAATGGTTTGAGTGCGGCCCATGCGATTGCGTTGATAGCATTGCAAGGCCGCAGCAGGGCTCGTGCTTTGCTGTAATGCCCGATCCAGTACGCAGGCATCTTCAATAGCCATACCTGCACCTTGCGCTAAAAAAGGCAGCATAGGATGCGCTGCGTCACCTAGCAAGGAAGTACGCGGTGTGCTCCAGTTATTTAGCGGCGGTCGTTCGTAGAGTGCCCATCGATAGCAAGCATCGTGATCGACGGCATCGAGTAGCGTTTGCACCGTCGGATGCCAGCCTTCGAAATCAGCCTTGAACTCACTCCACGGCGCTTTTTGCTGCCACGACTCATGCGGCCAATGAGTGGCTGTTTCAACCACGCCCACTAAATTGATTAACTGCTGATTGCGCAAATAATAAATCACTATGTGCTTGCCAGGACCAACAAAAACGCTCGCCACTTTGTCCATAAAATGTTTCGGCAGTCGCGAGCTTGGCACAACTGCGCGCCAAGCAACGTTACCGGTATAACTAGGCTCTGCAGGCATAGTTGATGTGGACGCCCCACCGCTTTGAATATGTTGCCGCACTACCGATTTAATGCCATCGGCACCAATCAATAAATCGGCGCTAACCGAGCTGCCATTAGCGAGCTGCACGGTCACGCCATCGGCCTGCTCTGCAACACTTTGCACCGTAGCACCGAGCATAATGGCAGCTGGCGATAGTTCACGCACCTTGACCTCGAGTACTTGGTGTAAATCGGGACGGTAAATATGCAGGTAAGGCGCGCCAAATGCCAAGCGGTGTATCCAACCTAAGGGCACCCGTAACAATTGTGCGCCGCTGTTATACAAGCGCGTAATAGCCGCACTAGGCGCTACTGCTTGAGCCATTACCGCATCTAAAACACCCTGTGCGCGTAAAATTCGCGTGGCATTTGCGCTTAACTGCACGCCGGCACCCACTTCAGCAAACTCTTCTGTTTGTTCAAGCACATGAACTTCATGCCCAGCTTGCAGCAAACTTATGGCCGCACTCAAGCCACCAATACCCGCCCCGATAATAAGTATTTTATATTTTGTTGGATAATTCGGTGAGCGTGCAGAAGCTTTCATATCAGACTCACGATAAGTAGCCCGCTAAAGGCATAATAAACAATAGGCAATACCCGTTTTTGTATGCAGTTGATTCTTCGTAGTTATGCCCCCCCGCAAAACACCATAACAAATAAAGCACCAACATCTCGGCGCTTAGCTCAAATCTGTTAGTGACCCACTTGGCGCAATAGAAAAAACCAGCACGACACCATTTTCCACCAATCGCCAATCATTTAAAGAGGTTTTTTTCCTATATTAATACAGTATTGAGCCAGTATTGGAGAAAAACAATCATGGTGTATAGTGCGATCAATATTAGCCATGCTGAACATGCAAATCGCAGGATGCTCCCCATGTCTGAACATTCAAAAAAATACCCGGTAAAAGCCAAGACTATTATCGGCTGGAGAGAATGGTGCGCTCTAGACTCGCTAGGCTTGCCAGCAATAGCTGCGAAAATTGATACTGGTGCAAAAACGTCATCACTTCATGCCTTTAAGTTAAATTTTTTTGAAACAAGCGAAGGCACGCGGGTTGAATTCTTTATTCACCCACTGCAACGACGCAAGCATCCTGAAATTAAATGCAGTGCCTCAGTGGTAGAGATGCGCTCAATAACGAGCTCAAACGGAATAGCTGAAGTTCGCCCTGTGATTAATACAGTCATTGCGCTTGGTGAGCATCGCTACACAACAGAAATCACGCTAACTAATAGAGATGAAATGGGTTATCGCATGCTGATTGGCAGGCAATCATTAGCACCCCGCTTTATTGTCGATTCAAGCCTTTCATGGGCACTGGGAGAGCTGGATGTAGACGACTTATATCCAGCTAATTTCACGCCGGAGATTACTTAATGAATATTGCCATACTATCGCGTAACAAAAATCTTTATTCCACCCGACGGATGGTTGAAGCGGGCATAGAGCGCGGCCATCATGTTCGCGTGCTCGATCATCTACAGTGCTTTATGGACATCACATCAGACAAGCCAAGCATCCATTATAAAGACGAGGAATTTTCGCCTGCTGATTTTGATGCGGTGATTCCACGCATCGGTGCCTCAGTGACCTTTTATGGTACTGCGGTTGTTCGCCAATTCGAAATGATGGGCGCTTACTGCGTTAATGAATCGGTTGCTGTGTCGCGCTCACGCGATAAGTTGCGCTCGCTGCAATTGTTGTCGCGTAAAAATATTGGCATCCCGACGACCGCTTTTGCTCACTCAGCCAAAGATGTTGAAGGGTTAATTCGTGAAGTGGGTGGAGCGCCCTGTGTCATAAAGCTGCTCGAGGGAACCCAAGGCATTGGCGTGGTATTGGCAGAAACAAAAAAAGCCGCTGAGAGCGTGATTCAAGCGTTTATGGGGCTAAACTCCAACATACTGGTGCAAGAGTTTATTGCCGAAGCAAACGGCTCTGACATACGTTGCTTCGTTGTGGGAGATAAAGTTATTGCCGCCATGCAGCGACAGGCACCCGAAGGTGAATTCCGCTCTAACATTCATCGCGGCGGCACCGCAACACTCGTCAAACTAACACCACAAGAGCGAAAAACAGCCGTCAATACTGCCAAAGTAATGGGACTAAATGTATGCGGCGTTGATTTGCTGCGATCGAACCGCGGCCCGCTCATAATGGAAGTCAATTCATCACCGGGACTCAGAGGGATTGAAGAGGCTACGCAAAAAGATATTGCTACGCTGATCATAGAATTTATTGAAAAGAACGCGAGACCTAGCAGAACAAAAACCCGAGGCTCTGGTTAATATGCCAAGAACGTCCTTTGAAATATGTGGTGAAACCATTGCTCCGGGAACACGCGCAACTTTATCGCTACCGCTGCCCAGCCAATCATCCTATACGCCGCTCTCTATGCCGGTACATGTGGTGCATGGGAAAAAAGACGGCCCGGTTGTATTTATTTCCGCCGCCATTCACGGTGATGAAATCAACGGTATTGAAGTCATTCGCCGTGTACTACATATCAAAGCGATAAGCCGGCTACGCGGCACTTTAATTTGCGTACCCATCGTTAATGTTTACGGCTTCTTTAATCACACTCGCTACCTCCCCGATGGACGCGATCTAAATCGCTCGTTTCCTGGCTCTAAAAGCGGCTCGCTTGCGGCCCGAGTAGCAAAAATATTTGCCAGCGAAATCGTGGATAAATGCTCTTACGGTATTGACTTACATACCGGCTCTAACCATCGCATTAACCTACCGCATATTCGTGCAAACCTCGAAAACCCAGAGTGTGCGCGACTTGCGAAGGCCTTTGGTGCACCCGTGGCTATTGATGCCAACCTGCGAGACGGTTCACTGCGCCAATACGCAATGGAGAAAGGCCTGTCGATGCTGCTGTATGAGGCTGGCGAAGGCCTGCGCTTTGATAACCTTTCAATAAGAGCTGGCGTTCGCGGCATAACCAACGTACTGCGCGCGCTGGAAATGATTCCTAACCGAAAAACGGCCGAAAAATCAGGCGCCTCAAAATCAGCTGACAAACCCCAAGTGATTGAAACCCGCTCATCACAATGGGTGCGAGCCCCTCAAGCAGGCCTTATGCGTATTGAGGTACCGCTAGGTAGTCGAGTCGAACCGAATCAGATAGTTGGGCGCATTGCCGACAGTATTGGTGAAAATGAAACGCTCGTTGAATCACCTGTGACTGGCATTATTATTGGGCGCAATAATTTACCGGTAGTCAACGAAGGTGATGCCCTCTTTCACATCGCGCTATTCGATGATTCTAACGATGTTAAAAAAGCTATCGACAATTTTCAGGACTTGCACATTGAGGGGCTCGACCCAAATGACTACCCCGACAGCCATGTCATTTAAGTATGATCTAAAACATTAATAGGCATTAAAGCTGCCCCCACCTCTCTGTAGCCCCCCCTATTGAACCGACCAGTCTCTTTTTTGCTGACTACACCCAGGCTTCCTCAGCAAACCTAATGATGTAGAATATCCCCACGCTGCGCGAAGCAACTAAAGCCTCACCTCCGGCCTGTTCGACACAAAGTTAGTGATATTATTGCAAGCAATATTGGTTCAACGCCCACTCATAACCCAATGGTCACTTCCCAATGCCCGAATCTTTAAGAATAGTGCTTGAATTTTTGGTTTACGGCTTCGTGCTTTTATTAGCTGCTTTGTCTCTATTAATTTTAGTGTTTTATATTCAAGACAGGCTGCAAACAAAGCATGCGGTGAGGCACAACTTTCCTGTTATTGGCCGTTTACGTTATTTGTTTGAAAGCTTTGGTGAGTTTTTTCGCCAGTATTTCATTGCCCTCGATCGCGAAGAAATGCCGTTTAACCGCGCTCAGCGAAGTTGGGTTTATCGCGCGGCTAAAAATCTTGATAATACAGCTGCCTTCGGTTCAACCGTTGATTTGCGTATACCTGGTACTATCTATTTTACTAATAGTTTATACCCACTCCTCGATGCAGAAACATCTGTTGCACCGGTAACCATCGGGCCACTAGCGGCACAGCCTTATACAACAACCAGTTTTTTTCATATCTCGGCTATGAGTTATGGTGCTATTTCTGTACCGGCTATCAAAGCATTAGCTAATGGGGCTCGACAAGCCAACATATGGCTGAATACTGGCGAAGGCGGACTTACTGAATATCATTTAGCCGCCAACTGTGATTTGGTTTTTCAAATTGGGACCGCTAAATTCGGTGTGCGCGATTCACAGGGACAGCTCTCAGAAAAGCGGCTTAGAAAAGTGGCCTCTCATGCTTCCGTCAAAATGATAGAAATAAAATTAAGCCAAGGAGCGAAGCCAGGTAAAGGCGGTATACTTCCTGGCGAGAAAGTGACTGAAGAAATTGCAGCCATTAGGGGTATTGAAATCGGCCAGTCGGCTATTAGTCCTAATCGCTTTAGCGAAATATCTAGCTCGGACGAGCTGCTTGATTTCATAGAGCGAGTTAGAACTATTAGTGGTCGCCCGACAGGCATAAAAGTATGTCGCGGGCAACTATCAAGAGCTAGAACAACTATTCACCGCGAGTTTTGAATCGTGGCGAGAGCTTGCGCGCCAGACTTCATCACCATTGACAGTGGCGACGGCGGCACAGGTGCCGCCCCGCTTAGCTTAATTGATAATATGGGGGCACCTATAGAAGAAAGCCTTCCGCTGGTGGTAGACCTCCTCAATCGTTTCAAGCTACGCGATAGAATTAAAGTGATTGCCAGTGGCAAATTACTCAACCCAGTCGATATTGCTTGGGCCCTTGGTGCCGGAGCAGACTTTGTTAATAGCGCTCGCGGCTTTATGTTCTCGTTAGGATGCATTCAGGCCATGCGCTGCAACAAAAACACCTGCCCTACCGGCATCACGACTCACGACAAGCGCCTGCAAACAGGCCTTGACCCTATAGATAAAGCCAGTCGCGTGAGCCATTACGCATTAAATATGCACAAAGAAGTCAACATTATTGCCCGTAGCTGCGGAGTCAGTGACCCCCGCCTACTCAAACGTGAGCATATGCGCTTTATTACCGACAATGGCATAGCGGTGAACTATACCGAACTCTACCCCGGGTAAAGATACGAAAGCTGACTAGCACACACCGCCAGCTACTTTAAATCAACTAGCAATCAGGCAGCGGTAACGCGCACCGGCACACCGTTTAGCGCGGCATTACCCGATAACTTGTCGTATTGAGCATCGTCAGTCAGGTCATTCATATTGATACCCTCATGCTGCGATGCGATCGACAGCTGCACGCCCTCGCGCTTGTGCCCCCAACCATGCGGAACGCTAATAACCCCAGGCATCATGTCGTCACTGGCCTGGACTTGCGTGGTCACTTCGCCGGCTACAGAACTTATAACCACTTGCTGTCCATCCATGATGGATAATTTTGCAAGGTCATACGGGTGCATCAGGCATTGCCAGCGCGGCTTACCTTTCACTAAACGATGCGAATTATGCATCCAAGAATTATTACTGCGCACATGACGCCTACCAATCAATAATAGCTCGCCCTTCGCAACAGTAGGTGCCTCAGTACTGAGCCGTTTAATGTCGATTGGAATATCTTCCCACAGTAAATGAATTTTTTTATCTTCCGTACATAACCGATCCAGCAATGACGGAACCAATGGCCCTAAATCAATACCATGAGGGTTGTCCTTTAACACTTGTAAGCTCAATGGGGGCTCGTGGGTACTATTTTTACCGTAAGGTCCAGCCTGCAAGCCTATATCGATCATCGTGTCGGGCGGCGGTAACAACTGCACGGCAATGTTTTTACATTCGCCAAGTTTGGCAGAAAGTTGATTAATGATTTCCCAGTCGTGCAGAGCGCCGGCCTCACGCTCAAACACCGGTTCGTTGAAGCGGGTGGTATTGCGCACTGCTAAGCGATGAAAGGCATAATCGTAATGATCGTGCTCGAGCGCCGTTGTAGGTGGCAAAATATAGTCGGCATGCCGCGTGGTTTCATTGATATATATATCAACTGAGACCATAAAATCCAAACCTGAAAAAGCCTCTTCCAAGCGCCGGCCGTTAGGTGCGGATAAAATGGGGTTACCAGCCAGCGTCATCATCGCTTTAATTTGACCCTCTCCTGGCGTGAGTATTTCTTCAGCCAACACTGTGCTTGGAAACTCACCGGAAAATTCTGGCAAGCCACTTACGCGGCTACGAAACGCGTTAAAGTGACCAGCCCCGGGCTCGCCGGGCTGAACGTAACCCACCGCCGACGACGCTACTAGTGCGCCACCTGGCTTATCGACGTGATCGGTGAGTATATTAATAACCTGAATAGCCCACTGGCATAAAGCCCCATGCATCTGCACAGAAACGCCCATACGGCCATAGCAAACGGCTCTTGGTGTGCTAGCTAGCTCTCGAGCAATACTCTCGATAGTGGCGGCCGCAATACCTGTGTGTTGCGCAGCTAATGCCGGAGTAAATGCCTCAACTAATTCTGGCAATTGCTCTAAATCCGTTAGGTGCTGGCTAAGATGACCCGGGTTGACTAGGCCCTCTTTGAAAAGAACGGCAATGATAGCGAGTAACAAATAGGCATCGCTGCCCGGTTTTATAAAGTGATGCTCATCGGCAATCGCAGCCGTTTCAGTTTTGCGCGGGTCAATGACGACGAATCTACCACCGCGTTGCTGAATCGCTTTCAAACGATTTTTCACATCGGGCACCGTCATCAAACTGCCATTGGACGCCAGAGGGTTTCCACCAATAATCAGCATATAATCGGTGTGATCGATATCGGGTATGGGGATTAAAAATTGATGACCATAAAACTGGTAAGCCACTAGCTGGTGCGGTAACTGGTCTAACGATGTCGCCGAAAAATTATTGCGTGTGCCCAACGCCTTGCGTAAAACCTTAGCATGGGTAATGTTGCCATAGTTGTGCACATTAGGGTTGCCTGCATAGACCCCCAAAGCATTACTACCATGCGCACTTTGCACCTGAGCAAT
Organism: uncultured Pseudomonadales bacterium; assembly: GCA_943788835.1. Lineage (GTDB taxonomy): Bacteria > Pseudomonadota > Gammaproteobacteria > Pseudomonadales > UBA7434 > UBA7434. The sequence goes on from CALSRU010000002.1 coordinate 61,168, forward strand.
ACGTTCAGCGACCTCAGTCAAGGCCTGCTCCCAACTTATTTCTTGCCATTGCCCATCGACCTTCTTGACCGGTTTACGCAATCGATCGGGGTCCTCGTGTAAATCTTGTAATGCCACGGCTTTAGGACAAATATGACCCCGGCTGAACGGATCGTCAGGATCGCCCTTAATTGATAAAATTTGCTCGCCCTGAGTTTGTATTGCAACACCACAAATAGCCTCACACAAATGGCAAGCGCGGTAGTGCATTTTAATAGGGGCATCAGCATTGCTAGGATCAATGGTAGAGGACATAGTTGGCGCTTCCCGCTGTATCTCGCAGCATGAGGGTTACTGAAGTGATTGGCACGCCAAGTATATAGTAATGCACTTAACAACTGACGCATCCATACCAATGTTTCATCGAGTAAAAAAGAGGCCAGCCCTACCCGACACTAAACTTTCGACATGAAAACATGAAAAATCTTTTACTGCAGCATTGCGTTAAACGGAATTTTTAGCCACCATAGCCCGAACGCCAATCTTGACAGGAATAAATTATGGACATGCAGGTTTCAGGTTTTTTTGGCTTGCTGATACTCATTGCCGATGTGTGGGCAATTTTAAATATATTACAAAGCAGCAGCAGCATGGCTAAAAAATGTCTGTGGGTGGTAGTCATTTTAGTGCTACCTCTGATTGGTCTTATCATTTGGTGGCTGTTTGGACCGCGCGAGTCAAAATTTTTATAGCTAATAAGCATTTTCTCGATTAACAAAATTGATAAGCCTGTCTCCAACAATGTAGCGCCGCAAATTTTCTTGTGCGATTAGGCGCGTCAGCTGGAGACTTTTGTTTGACATTGCCGCCACATGCGGAGTGATGATCACATTTTTAAAACCCCACAAAGGGCTTGTTTTAGGTAACGGTTCGGGGTTTACTACATCCAACCCCGCCCCACCAATAGTATTATTTTCTAGCGCACTCACCAAGGCAGCCGTGTCAACGGTACCGCCGCGGCCTACATTGATAAATAGCGCATCGGTAGGCATTGCGTGAAAAAACTCGGCATCAACAAGATTTTGCGTTGCTGGAGTTAAAGGCAAGGCGTTAATGACCACATCGGCTTGTGCTGCAAGCGCGAGCGCCTCGTGCGACAAGCCCACATAATCAACATAATCGGGCCCCTCTCGACGACTATTGCGCGTAGCAACCACGCGCATACCCAAACCATGCGCGCGTTGTGCCGCTTCACGACCTATGCTGCCCAGCCCCAGCACCAATACCGTTTTACCTTCAAATGACCAAAAATTTTCACGGGGCAGCGCGTTATTACCAGCCCAATGTTGCTCAAGCATATTACGCTGGTAGAGTGGCAAGTTACGCCCGAGTGAAAACATCAACGCAATGGCATGCTCAGCTATGGTTGAAGCGCTAGCACCGCGACTATTAGTTAATAAAAGATCGTCGGAATTTTTTATTTTTGAATGGGCCAAACACCCTTCAATGCCCACGGAATAACTATGCACCCAATGGGTATTTTTTATTGCACGCAAATTAGATGGCACAGAACACGTACTCAATATCACATCAAAGGGCCCTGACGGAACCTCTTTAAAAGCAAAACCAGGAACTTTATAAACATCGACGCCTTCTAACTCTTGCTCGAGTCCGTCGGTAATCCCCATTGATGCCAACGTTACCAGTATGCGCTCAGGCTTGCGCCAACCGGGCATCTCGCGCGCCGGCAAATCGCTCAACACAAACCCTTCTAGCGCCTCAGGTAAACGGTCATCAGACCGACCTTTGTCCGCCACACTCAGCGTTGTACTGCAGCTAGCTAATAAAGCCAGTAGGCAAACAATAAAAATTGTATTTACGGCAACCTTCATAGCAAATCCTATTGGCAAGGGGTATTGCGCTTCATTTACGGAGAGCCAAACAGAGCGCGGCTTTTAAAATGAACTTTTTGTTGAGGTCTTTCTCTAGCCTAAGATCAAATTAAACCGCTAAAAAACTCAGTTCAGTGGCTTGAGAATAAGCGTGTTGAGATACGATGTATAGTCTTTAGCACGACCTAAACTTTTCGTAATTTTCCGTATCTTTCCATATCTTTTGTATCATCTCCTCTGTGCCTAACCTTTTGTAGCTTATTGCAAACTTCCAACTTATCCACCATCACACAGCGCGCTTAAAAACCAGCTATAGAGCAACGCATATAAAGCAACGCGTATATATTGCTGCATACAAGTCACCGCCTATGATAAAGCTCGCCATTTACTCTGTGTAAACAGCGCATGATCGATTGATTTAGCGCTATAATTAGACCGCCAAACCGGTACTGCGCTGCACGATTCGTTTAGCGACCGTGATTTTATTGACACTCAATCCTTACACAGTGACTTCGCTTGACCTAGCGAAGCCCTTCACGCCACCTGCCCATTGTGCTCGGGCCATCAACTGGAATAAAAACAAGTGAGTAAAATTCTCGAAGCCTTGCAGCTGGATCAAATCGAAGAAGATACTTATGAAGGGAGAAGTAGAGACATAGGCACACCCCAAGTTTATGGCGGACAAGTGCTAGGGCAGGCCTTAGAAGCCGCACGGCGTACGGTAGAAGGCCGCGAGGTGCACTCGGTGCATGCCTATTTTCTGCGGCGTGGTGACTTCGATATACCCATTATTTACCAGGTAGACCGCAATCGAGATGGCGGCAGCTTCACCGCAAGGCGAGTAGTTGCAAGCCAGCACGGCAAACCCATATTCACATTGTCGGCTTCATTTCAAAAACAAGAAACTGGACTTGATCACTACGAATCAATAACAATGCCAGCCACACCCGACCAATTAACCGAAATGGGGTTACTGACCCCTGACTCGGGTAGGCATGCTATAAGCTTGCTGGCTAGCGATTTCGATGCCTACCGCGTTGAGCCCGACCCTGAGAACAAAACAACTTCACTGCGCTGGTGGGTGAAGACTCACGATCCACTGCCTAATGAACAATATGCCCACAACGCCATACTGGCCTACATCAGTGACTTTGGATTATTGATGGCCGCCGTAACACCCCATGCGCCGTCAATAGAAGAACGCAGAGCACTTTGGTCGAAAATGCTATTTGCCTCAATTGACCACGCTATTTGGTTTCATCGGCCATTTCGTGCCGATGAATGGTTGCTCTACGATTGCAATCCTGTATCGACATCAAATTCGCGAGGCTGCGCCAGAGGAAGTTTTTACGACACCAGCGGCATGTTGGTGGCAACCACTTTTCAAGAAGGGCTAACGCGCCTAAAAAAAACTAGCTAAGCAAAGGCTTTGCTTAAAACAGCCCGCGTATGTTCGTGACTCAGGAATGGCTGAACTCAATGGCCTATTTTTCAATGTGACATAAAATCGCCATGCTCATAATCGGGGCAGCTAATGGTCATATGCTCTTGCAAGCCCATCAACTCTCTAAACGCTCCTTGGTCTAAGTGAATTAAATTTTCGTGATCGCCACTCTCAATATAAACATCTTGCAGCTCGCCCAGCTTTTCATCCCAGATGACAGGAAAGCCATAGATCTGGCCCAGAGCTGGCACAGCACCTACTTCGCAGTCGTCAAATAAATTTTTTAAATCGCTCTCTTTCACCAACCGATAATCGCTGTTGGTATAACTGTTTAGCCAGGAAAAAACCAAACGATTGGCCGACGGAATCACACATAGTAAATAGTCAATGCCATCCGAGGTCATTACCGCCTTAGCCACCTCTGCCGGTGATAAATGAGCACGATAGGCGCTTTGCCGACTTGTGCTCGAGTGCGGATGATTTAGCACCTCGTAAGACACCCCCGCCTTGTTTAGATGCCCCCTAACAGTTCGCGCCATAGTCATAATTGCACCTCGCCAGTGACGTAACCTCAACAAGAAATCTACAAAAAAACTATAGACCTGATAAAAAATGCTGTCTAAGACTTTGTCACTTTAAAGAGTGCAGCTGCATGCTGCTTTTAGGAATATACTAACACCGAGCTCATCAGCTGCCTTATCAATCATCTAACGATCAGTTCGATTCATCGGTAGGAAACCACTCAAGCAATTTTTCTTTAGCCTGAGCGACATGGTCGTCTTTGACATGCTTCGAAACCGTCCAAAGCGCCCCCATCAAAGCGCCCAAATCATCGACATAACCGCCGGGCAACAAGTCAATAACCGCATCGGCTGGCACTATAAAATAAACCAAGGCCCCCATAATAACGGCCTTGGCTGGCGCCGGTGTATCAGCGTCTTTCATCACGTAGTAGAGCTTTAGCGCCAGCTCTACTACGTCTTTACCTGCAGCCACAGCATAGCGCTTTAATTTATCCCAAAAACTCTGCTCAGAAAATGGCTGCTTTGGTCCCAAATCCGATGGAGTTTTACGCTGATTTTTCGTGACGTTATCATTCATGAGAGCTTCAATCCTTTAGTGAACCCATGGTTCCACCTGAAAAATTCAAGAAAAAATCATCTTTATGCTTGCACGAAGCCCAATAAAAAAAGGCTTAGCGCTTACTCGCGCCCAAACAGCAGTCCATTTTTTATTGCAGCCTCGGCCTAAAACAATATTTTATCCTAAACTCAATAATATCTCGGTGTGCCGTGAAATCCAGCTAATGTAGGCAATTGGATTAAAGAAGCCAATTTTACTGGTACAATAACCGCCATAAAAACCCTAAATAGGATATCTAGTGGACTTTCATACTCTTCGTTTTGTTGTTGTTGCGGCCATTCTGTATGGTGTATTTCATTGGGCCTACCATCAAGTGCCCGATACCACCTTGCGCACCGTCATTTATCCCAATTTGATTGGGCATTCCGCAGCCAAAGTGATCAACACAATGACGCCGGAGCGCAAGGTGCGGGTCAAGGACAATACTATTTCCTCAAACAAAGCCGTACTCAACATTGTGCGGGGCTGTGACGGCTCTGGCGTATGGTTTATGTTAATGGCTGCTATATTGGGGTTTGGCGCCAAATTTAAGCACTTGCTGGTCGGCGTGGTGTTAGGGACGATAGCGGTCTACTCGATCAACCAGGTCCGTATTGTAGGCCTATATTATCTCATTGAATGGAATAGAAATTACTTCCCGATGGTGCACACTTACTTTGCACCCACGTTAATTATATTTTTAATCGCCGCTTTTTTTCTTTGGTGGACTCGCTGGTCGATGCAAGACAGCAACCGAGAAAACTAAGCAGAAAAATCAACTACCAGCTTGCATCAATAAGATGATTGCCAATTATGATGAACAATAACTTGCAGCTTAAGCTAGCCATTAAAGCTTTTTTAATATGGCTAGCGTTGTCCTTGGCAGGCTTTTTTTGGGGCGAACATCTCATTAAAGTACTGACTCCATTTTATGGCGAAGTGATAGAACAAATTGATAGCAACTATCAAACCCATGTTTTTATAAAAAACGAAACTGAGAAAAAAGTTGTTCTGGCTGCAACTGCACTTCGAGCCATTCCCATTGTTGCCGATAAAAGCCTACCCGCAGGAAGGACTATAGAATCAAATGGCACTGTCCTCCATGCCTTGGTCCCCCTAGTTATACTCCTAACGGTTATCCTTGCTTTTCCGTTGCAAAACTTTAAACAACGCATATTTCTTGCCGTATTGACCATACCGGCTATTTTGTTTGTGTCTGCACTGACGGTACCGTTGCAGTTACTAGGTAACCTTGAGGTAGGCTATATGAACGCGGTAGCCAAATATGGTTACACAAAAGATGCCCCATGGGCACTGGAATGGATGCTATTAACAGAAGGCGGTGGTCGATGGCTTATCCCGGTATTGACCGGCATAGGCTGTGGTGGAGTTGCACGTAAGCTTTTCGTCGACTAAGCCTACGTTTAAACAAAAATTTACTTTGGCGGAGCTTACTCGCAATCACTCTTTGGAGCTGGCATCCGGTGTCTTTTCGGATGCTGCATGCTGATCTATATCTTCAATGTCGCGACGGTTGTCCACTTTAATGTCACCACTCACCACCTGCCAAAAGTTGCCTATTTGTTTCGCCAAATCTAAACCCATTGAACGCTTAGCACTACTGCCCTCGGCAGGGAAAAACTCTTTAATATCTATATCGAGGATTTTTTCATATTTTTTTATGGTGCGCTTGCTGTGCACCAACAGCAACACCTTCCAACCAAATTGATAACCAATCATCAACATGCCCAGCGCTTTCTCCAGCTCCTCTAGTGAACCTGAAAAGCTAGCCACTGCATAAGCGGCTTTATCAAATGCCGCAACTTTTTCTGTATCGGACAATTTAGCCAATGCAGCAATGTTTTGTTCTAAGCGGGTGGGTTTTTGCATATTTTGAGTGTTGGACTATTTTTATTTACCTAAGGCCACTACATCAGGCCATGAGCTATGTGACCACCGGATAGTGCATCCAGCGACCTCCATCAGTCGTACAAGTATAGCCCCATCAATGTACTGCGGCCTATGAAAATGAAATAAGTAACCGAATGCGTTGGCCCTCACCACAACAAAGCACTTCCATAGCAGCCAGAGGCTGCGCGGTCGGGCTCCATACAGCGATAACAATCACCAAACTGACTAGCTCCAGTCGGCAGTAAAATCTGCTATTCTACGCCTGTTTTGTATGTAACCAGCCAACCCAAGGACCTGTTTATGGAACCACTTTCTGCCGTCATGATCACATTTGCAGCTATTTCATTAGTAGCAAGCTGGATCCTGCTTATTATCACCGCCGCCAATGAAGACTTTACATGGGGGTTGTGCTCGGTATTCTTGCCACCATTGGCCTATTTTTATGCGCTTTTTGAATGGCGTAAAGCAGCCGACTCATTAAAATTTGCGGGTCTTGGTATAGCTCTGCTAGCATTGAGTAGCTTTTAAACAAACTGTAGGGCCTCAGCGAAATGTCAGCCTGCCTCATTGGACATGCTTGTATCAACACCGCGCCCCCGGGTTCGCTGAGACATCGAGCAGAAGCCTACCGGAACGTGTTTGAAAACCACTTTGAAAAGACGCTAGCGCTCGTAGCGATTAAACCCCTTAACGTCACCACACCTGATTCAACACCAAGTTCATCAGACAGCAGCACAATAGCCGCCGCTTTGCCACTTCATATTGCACTGGCAAAGCGTGACGAACACTTACTCTCCAACCCACCCAAACAGAGCTCTCGTCGTCGCTCTCGACGCTAATAAGCGTACTGCGTTAATCTACTGCGTGAATGCCCGCCCTTTGTGACCCTTAGCACTAGGCGCACACCACAGCCGATCAACACCCGGCTAGTGCTTTATTACAGGTAAAAAAAAACGCACCGAACTACATAATCGATGCGCTTTTACACTTTCGACCTAGCACCAGCTACATAACGTAGGGGTTTCAGCCGTCGCCAGTACCACTTACTTTTACTATCAACATCGACAAGCTAGCTTGTCTGATAGCATTGAAAACTGGCAGCGATAGTAATACTGTAGTAGTGAACGCAAGCCTTCGCAAGGCGCCCCGATAGCATACAGATTCATGTGTAATCAGTCACCTAAGCAGCCTCACAGCCAACCACCGCTTCTGCTTGCACAGCATTCATTCTGTTTGAGTCTCAACATTTAACTCTCGCCTTCGTCCGCTCAACACATAAGAGAAAAATATAACAGCCATACTGCAGACAAGAGCAAAGGCGGGCATCATTGGAACATCTATTCCCGGCATACTATTTTGATCCGTCGGATCACTACCCGCTTCAAATTCCTCCAGATTACTAAAACCATCACTGTCCGCATCAACGCTCGAATCAGCGTCATCCAATGGGTCAAGCCCAAACTGTAGCTCCCAAACGTCACTCATACCATCGTTATCATCGTCTAAATCCACAAGGTTAGCCTGCTGGTCTCGATCTGGGTCTTCGGCTTGAATATATGCCTCCAACGATATAATTTCAGTAATTAGCGTCTCTCGGTCGGTCGCATATTCTGACATCGGCAGCGTCTTATGATTCTGAATATCTTTATATTTATCCAATATACCATCGATCATTGCTCGTGATTGAGGTGCAACGCTTGAGGTTGTTTGGCCATCCAATATGTCTACATACTGCTCTAACGCTTGCCACGCCATGAGATGACGATAATCATCAAGCCCTTCCCTTAGTGCCTCCCACTGTATGGTGGGCACTGGGCCGTCATCCGATGGGTAGGCAATATGTAAATCGCGCTCAGTGCTATTAATCTCCGCATCGAAATCGTCGTAAGGATTAGCTCTCACCTTGTTGTACACATAGGGGAAGACACCATCCATCTTATTTAACCAAAAATAAAACCCTGCGTGAAATCGACTAACGCCCGGATACTCTTGCACCAATTGCCAATAGTAAGACTGCTTCCGGTCAGTTGGTTTTAACGAAGGTGCGTTCACAATATCAGTAAAATAAGCAGCCGTTACTGGGTAACCCGGATTAAGATTTTCATAATCTAACGGCTGGCAATTATTAGGTTCTGTTATACCGGGCAAGAGATATACACGACCACCGCAATCTCTTAATTCATTAGCCGAATCGATGTTAATAGCCGTGATTACACTTGCACCCATGCTATCTATTACCGCTGACTTATTAATGTGACTAATAATTCTGTCGTCGAGGTATGGCTCATCACGGCCAAAAATGAGCGGCTCTAAATCATATTCATCATATTTCGGTAAAAGCGCGCTTATGCCATTAGCTAAGTCCGCACCCTGAAAGCTAACAATACCAACTAATTGATCAAGGCCGGCGGCAAATACCTCATCAATATAGGTTGGATCAGCGCTATAAACACCAATACTATTAAAACCGTGTGCCTTGATATCGGCCAACTGCTTGCGAAATCGATCGAGCGTAACTGATCGGTTGCTAGCCAGCGTCTCATCAATGATTGATTCATGATAGATTCCAACGTACTTGTCGATATCAGGCAGAACCGGAGTCAACACCTCTATGTTGACTGACAATGTTTTTACCACGTTAGTATCTGTGGTGAATGTCACCGTGCCGCTATAAGCCCCCGGCACTTGACCTTCTGGCACGTGAACAATAATCGCAAACTGCTTAGCAGTATTGCTTTGCATCGATGTCCAAGCGCCCTCATGTGTAGCAAACTGCGGTAGATTATTGTGCGCCCATTCCTGCTCGGTGAAATCAATGCGGTCATCATCCAGTAGTAGCTCTGGAACATAAATGGCTAGTACATCGCGAAACGCAGAAAATCGCCCCGATTGAAACCAGTTGTGCACTACTTTCAGTTGGATGTCACTACTGTTAATTACAGCGCCCGGACCATCTAAGTCACTGATCTGAACGTTAGCCTCTGTAATATCCAACCGGCTATAAACATTAAAGAATAGCGTTTCGTATTGATTGCGTAAAATACTGAAGGTCAGTGCGTTAGCCACATCTGCTTGCTCAGGTAAACTACCCTCATAAACAGCTTCAAAAGGCTTCTTCTTGAAAAAGAAAACATTCTCTCCTTCTGCAATAGATGCATCGAGCAGCTGTGCATCAGGCGAGTTATGGATGGTTTCATGCGCCTCCTGGATATTATTATCTCGCGTGTATTTACTATAAATTTCTGCTGATCTTTGCGTAGCAATGATGGATTTATCGTAAATGTACAATTCGTCTATGACACCCGCCGCCGGCTGTGTGTTAGCGGCTGAACTTCCAATATGAATGGACTCAAATGCAAAGTCGCACAAATCAACGGCTTTATGATTGAATTTTATGGTCTGTCCATCAATGACAAACAAAAGCTGGGGATTTGCATTGCCGTTATTCCATACGACTCGGATATCATGCCAATCATTAGCCTCCCAACTCATCACTACCTCAGGCTCTAAGGCACTTGTGCTAACCTCTCTTTGGCAGGTCGGCACGATTTGATTAGCCGGGTCACAATTAAATAAGTTATCAAATCGCAACACAAAGTAGCTCTTATCTCCTCCCTTGTAGATAAATATCCGCAAATCAACCGTGCGATTATCGCTAACTCGTCCCCTTGCGGTGAATAGGTACTGAGTAGCGCTTAAAGCACTGCCATCCCATTCAGGCTTAAACTTAAAATTGATTTCCCCTGAATGACGATTAATCTTTCCGACGGAATCAAAAGTAAGTGATGCGCCCGAATCCAATTGAATGCCATTACCGACAAACCCTGGAACGAGCGCGTAGTCACTGCCAGTGCCGCCTGCATCATCTATCGATTGCTGGTCATCAAAACTCTGATAGAACAGCTCCGTTTGATCATCGCCAAAGGTACTGGCTCCAGGATCCACATCAGCCTCACCAATAACTGTTTGCAACTCGGCCTCGGTTAGTGCCTTGTTATATACACGCACATCGTCAATCAAGCCATCAAATCCATAGTAATTGTACGAGGCATGCGAAAGCACACCTATAGTAAGCGGCTTGTCTGAAGGTTGAATAACATCGACTGCAACAGCAACAGACCCCACGTTCGCACCATTAATATACAGCGCCAACTGCACCCCATTAAATGTAAACGCGGCATGCGCCCACTCGCCTGCTTCAATAGGTGTATCACTTTGCACACTCACGCTGGTTTGTGTGGAAGCCAGCCAGATCGAAGCCTTCAAGCGCCCATTGCTACCTACCCAAAGGTTATAGCCACCCTGCCCAGGATTATCACAGCAATCTCGCCCCTTACTAACGATATAATAATTTTTATTGCCCACAACATCAGGATTAACCCACGCTGATGCCGTAATATACTCTGGATTAAGACGTGAACAGGGATTCGGTAAAATGACATGGCCATCCGCTTGCAAGCCAAACTGCAAAGCATTTCCATGGCGACCAGGCGCCCATGTGACGCCATTTTGCAACACCCCACTGCTATTATGATTTGCTGCGTCCAACGCCTCAGGGCCGACCCCTTCGTTGAAAGGGTAATGCACCACTAGACTATCCTCTAAAGAATTAGCGAATGAAGAAGGGCTTGCCAGAAAAGTGAGTAAGCAAAAAACCGAATAAAGGATGTTTCTAGACGCAAACATAACGAGTTCCTTCCGCATTTACTTAATTATTGTCTTATTTCCATCGTATTCAATAGCACGTGCACATGTCAATATTTAATTAATGAAGCCGTAGTCAAAGCCTCTACCAAAAAAATTAACTTTATATAAAAAACCTCATCAACAGAAAACCACAAGAGGCATCCATAAATCAATAGCAGACATAAGATCCTTCTATTTACCAAGGGTATGATAATATCGCTTATAAATTTGTGTATAAAAGACGAGAGCCACGACTCGAAGATCCCCATAGAATCACTGAAATAGAAATTCTTTTGCAAAATAAAAACAGTGCAGCGTAGACGTGCGCAGGAAAACTCACATTCAAAACTAGAAACCATGAGGAGCAACCCATGCAAGCTGCACTAACCCATACAGGCCGAAGCCTACTTGCACTGTATTTCCTCTACCCTGGCATCATGAAATTCGTCGCTTGGGATAGAGGCGTAACACTGATGGAAACACACGGCATGGTAATGGTGCCCATACTGCTTGCACTGGCCGGCATCATTCAAATTGGCGCCAGCATTTGCCTGTTAATAAACAAACAAGTGGTTCTCTGTGCTCTAGCTTTAGCAGGCATGGTTTTAATTATTAATGTAAGCCTGCATGATTTTTGGAATGTTTATGAAGGCGTAAACACCCAACATGAGCTGCAAAATTTCGTTAAAAACTTAGGCATATTTGCGGGTCTTTTATTATTAGCTGCAATGAATATGAAATCATCCACTGACTAAACTATCACTAAAATGAAGTCACATCTTCATCAATAAGATGCCCAACCAAAGGACTGGCTTGGGCATCAGCAAATGCATCATCTAAACGGCTGGCCCGTGCCGCAATGTCATTGCGATAATTAGGATGCGTGAAAATATATCGCTGCTTTGAGGCCACTGCTTCTACCACTCGCTTCGCCAACAGCTCCGGAGGTATACCCGCCTCTACTAAAGCCGCAGCCCCTTTTATAACATCGGCATCAACAGTGGGCGCCTTTGATTTTTTTATTGCTGACTTATATTTTTCCTGCATATTGCGATGGGAGTTATGGATTTGTGTTTTCACGAACGCAGGGCATAAAACAGATACATTGATACCAAAAGGTTTAAGCTCTGCAGCCCAACCCTCCGATAGTGAAACGACAGCGGCTTTGGTCGCGCAATAGGCGTCGGCATAGGGCATGCCGCCCATGCCAGCCATAGAGGCAACATTAATAATCCAGCCACCTTCTCCATGTTCTTTTAAAGATGGCGTCGCCGCTTGAGCGCCATAAACAACGCCCATTAGATTGACGTCGATAGCCCAACGCCATGCATCATGATTGGCATCTTCGAGCCTACTCGGCAAGCCACCCACACCAGCATTGTTCACTACCATATGAACTTTTCCGAAGTGATTTTTAGCCTGGCTAACTACTGCTTGCCATTGCTCAAAGTCAGTGACATCTAACGGGCACGCCACTACCTTCACCTCACTGTCACGTAAACTAGCCTCAGCACTAGCTAATTGCACTTGATCGATATCAGCGATAACCACATTCATCCCATTGGCACCCAATTCTCTAGCAAGCGCCAAACCTATGCCGCCGGCGCCACCAGAAATAATTACCGTCTTACCCGTGAATTGATTTGGCATAATAATAGGCATCCAAAATATAATTTTATATTTTTCAAAAAAATAGCCCCGTATAGACGAGGCTGTTTGCAGGCGCCAATAAGAGGGGAAAACAGCGGCAGTAACACCCAACTACTACTGTCCTGAAAAACGTAGTTCTAAGGTCTAAAACGGGATATCGTCATCCCAATCATCCGCACCGGCTGCAGCCGCTACTGGCTGTTGAGGCTGAGGCTGTTGCGGTGCAGCTGCTTGCGAGCCACCGTACTGCTGTTGTTGATCCATTTGACCGCCACCACCTTGCTGGCCTGCTCCACGGCTATCGAGCATTTGCATTTCGTTGGCGACAATTTCAGTCGTGTACTTATCCTGGCCGCTTTTATCTTGCCACTTGCGAGTGCGCAACGAGCCTTCTACATACACTTTCGAGCCCTTTTTCAGATACTCACCCGCGATCTCCCCCAAGCGATTAAAAAACACCACTCGGTGCCATTCAGTGCGCTCTTGCTGCTGGCCGGTTTGTTTATCCTTCCAGCTCTCACTGGTAGCAATGCTAACATTGGTAATTGCGGCGCCTGAGCCTGAAAAACGGGTTTCGGGGTCTTGTCCTATATTACCGACTAAAATAACCTTGTTTACACCGCGCGCCATAATTTTTCTCCTGAGTCGTTTTGTTCGGCTTTACCCGTGAATCTAGCCGTGCAATATAAACGATTGCTCACCTTATGGCCACCACTGTACCCACCTCAACCGCTTCGACCGGACAAAAATAAGGCCTCAAGAACGCCTTATTTCAATGCTTTGAAACACAGCCAGCCAAGAGACTCTCACCGCGATCGACATTGATCGAGCTCGGTTTGCCCAAGGCCACAGCTCTTCGTATACTAGTGGGCTGCCTTCAGTATTTCACCCACCTAGAATATGGCACCGTCAAGTGGAAGCCCGGTACATGCTCGAATACACCAGCTACATCAGAATAGGCGCAAAGTAATGCAGAATGGCATATCGCTCTTCCCATATCACTATATACTTAGGCCGCTTATTTGATGGACCAGCATTATCTCCAACTATGCCGACCACTATCACGCTCCACCAAAAAGACTAAACAGTAAAAATTAAACCATGGATAAAATTTCTGTACGCGGCGCTCGCACTCATAACCTTAAAAACTTAAATATCGAGCTACCGCGAGACAAGCTGATTGTCATTACTGGCCTTTCTGGTTCAGGGAAGTCATCGCTTGCCTTTGATACCTTGTATGCAGAAGGTCAACGCCGCTATGTAGAATCGTTATCGACCTACGCCCGTCAATTTTTATCGCTAATGGAAAAACCCGACGTTGACCATATTGAAGGTTTGTCCCCTGCCATCTCTATTGAACAAAAGTCAACGTCACACAATCCTCGCTCTACAGTGGGCACGATCACTGAGATATACGACTACTTACGCTTGCTATTCGCCAGAGCTGGCACCCCTGAATGCCCTGATCATCGCGTTAAGCTCGAGGCTCAAACCGTGAGCCAAATGGTTGACGATGTATTGGGCCTACCCGCTGGCAGCAAAATTATGCTGCTAGCGCCCGTTATTAAAGAGCGCAAAGGTGAACACCTCAAGCTGTTTGACAAACTCAAACAAGAAGGTTTTGTCAGGGTGCGCGTCGATGGAGAGGTCTATGACCTTGATGAAGTTCCGTTACTGAAGAAAACCTTGAAGCACTCGATTGATGTCGTGATCGACCGCTTTAAAGTACGCGAGGATCTCAAGCAGCGTATTGCCGACTCATTTGAAACGGCCTTACGCCTTGCCGAAGGCATTGCCTCAATTGGTTTTTTAGATGGCGATCAGCCTGACCGATTATTTTCGGCCAACTATGCATGCCCAGCCTGTGGGTATAGCATCAGCGAATTAGAACCAAGAATGTTCTCATTCAATAACCCAGCCGGTGCGTGTGCCGACTGTGACGGCCTGGGCATGAAACAATACTTTGATCAAGAGCGCATAGTTCAGCACCCTGATGCCAGCTTATCGGAGGGCGCGATTCGCGGCTGGGATAAACGTAGTATCTATTACTTCCAGCTGCTCACCTCGCTGGCCGCGCATTTTGGCTTTGATATTGACAAGCCTTTTGAAAAGCTGAGCAAGCAGCATCGCAACGTGTTGCTGCATGGCTGTGACGAAGAGGTGACGTTTGCCTATATTAATGACCGTGGAGATATCTACCAGCGCACTCATCCATTTGAAGGTATCCTGCCCAATATGGAGCGACGTTTTCGCGATACCCAATCACAAACTGTCAGAGACGAGTTAGCCAAGTTCATTAGCACACAGCGCTGCTCCACGTGCGATGGGTCGCGGTTAAGACGCAGCGCAAGGCACGTATTTATTGATGGCGCCAATTTACCTGACATTGCCTCCCTGCCTGTAGCTGGCGCTTTCGATTATTTTTCAACGTTAAAGCTGCAAGGTCAGCGCGGTGAAATAGCCGATAAAATCGTTAAAGAGATCAGCCAGCGGCTGGAATTTTTAGTCGACGTTGGCTTGAACTATCTCACGCTAGATCGCAGCGCAGACAGCCTCTCCGGCGGCGAAGCTCAGCGCATCCGCTTGGCCAGCCAAATTGGCGCGGGGCTCGTAGGTGTTATGTATATTTTAGATGAACCTTCCATAGGTTTGCATCAACGCGACAACGAACGCTTACTCAAAACACTGACTAAACTGCGCGATCTTGGCAATACCGTGATTGTGGTAGAACACGATGAAGATGCTATTCGCCAAGCTGATTACGTAGTCGACATCGGGCCTGGGGCCGGTGTGCACGGTGGTGAAGTGGTCGCCGAGGGCACTCTCAAGGATCTTATTGACTGCAAACGATCGGTTACCGGACAATATTTGTCGGGGACAAAATCCATCGCCATACCCAAAAAGCGCAACAAAGCGAAACCCGGCTATTACCTTAAGTTAAACGGCGCTACGGGCAACAACCTTCAAAACGTGTCGGTGCAAATACCACTGGGGCTCATGACCTGTGTCACCGGCGTATCGGGCTCTGGCAAGTCCACGCTTATCAACAACACCCTCTACCCGGCCGCTGCCATTGCATTGAATGGCGCCACGGTATTAAAGCCTGCCGCACACGAAAGCATTCAAGGCTTTGAAAAACTCGACAAATGTATTGATATTGATCAAAGCCCCATTGGTCGAACCCCACGCTCAAACCCTGCCACCTACACCGGCATCTTTACGCCAGTGCGCGACCTCTTTGCGGGCACACAAGAAGCGAGAACTCGCGGCTACAAACCAGGGCGCTTCAGCTTTAATGTCAAAGGTGGCCGCTGTGAGGCCTGCCAAGGCGATGGCGTAACTAAGGTTGAGATGCATTTTTTGCCCGACATCTATGTGGCCTGCGATGTGTGCAAAGGTAAACGCTACAATCGCGAAACCTTAGAAGTAACATACAAAGGCAAGTCGATAGCTGATGTCTTAGCAATGACGGTGGAGGATGCGCTCGAATTTTTTATCGCTATCCCAGCCATCTCCAAGCGGCTACAAACCCTAATGGATGTAGGCTTGAGTTACATTACACTGGGCCAAGCAGCCACCACACTGTCGGGCGGTGAAGCCCAGCGCATTAAGCTGTCTAAAGAGCTATCCAAACGCGATACCGGTAAAACACTCTATATTTTAGACGAGCCTACTACTGGCCTGCACTTTGCTGACATCGCGCAGCTATTAACGGTGCTGCATCACCTGCGCGATAAAGGCAACACCATCGTTATTATCGAGCACAACCTCGATGTGGTGAAAACCGCTGATTGGGTTATTGACCTCGGCCCCGAAGGAGGCAGCGGTGGCGGAGAAATTATTGCTGAAGGCACGCCTGAAACTGTCGCTAAAAAGAAAAATTCGTATACCGGTAACTTTCTCAAACCTATGCTTTAAGCTTGCAAAACTTAGTGCCACTGAACGCATGTCCTAGCAAGCATTAAATAGAAGGCAAAAAAAACCGCGAACTTAATCGCGGTTTTTTATAGCCCGTTTTTTCTATCGATGCTTACTCGTCATCAAAATCGAAATCATCATCAATATCAAAACCGTCTGTCTGTGGCCGATCAACTAACTCAACATAAGCCATCGGTGCTTGATCGCCTGTACGAAAGCCACACTTCAAAATACGCAGGTAACCACCAGGGCGAGACTCGTAGCGCGGCCCCAACTCAGAGAACAACTTTCCTACCATTGTTTTACTTCGTGTTCTGTCAAAAGCCAGACGGCGATTAGCAACACTATCTTTTTTCGCTAGCGTAATCAGCGGCTCGGCAACACGGCGCAATTCCTTAGCCTTAGGCAAGGTAGTACGAATAAGCTCGTGTTCGAACAACGAATTAGCCATATTACGAAACATCGCTTTTCGATGTGACGCGTTTCTGTTTAGCTGCCTGCCGGCATGTCTATGGCGCATGTAATTTCCTATCTATAAATCTAATGAATAGTTTTTTAAACCAGCAACTTGTCGTCGCTGCGCAAGGTGGCTGGCGGCCAGTTGTCTAGACGCAAGCCTAGCGACAACCCACGCGATGCCAACACGTCCTTAATTTCTGTCAGTGATTTCTTACCTAAATTAGGCGTTTTCAACAACTCAACTTCAGTACGCTGAACCAAATCACCGATGTAATAAATGTTCTCTGCCTTGAGGCAGTTTGCCGAACGCACAGTCAACTCTAAATCGTCAACTGGACGCAACAAGATAGGATCAATTTCTTCTTCTTGCTGCGCAGGTTCTAATTCTTTCTCGCCCTCGAGGTCGACAAAGACGGCTAACTGCTGCTGCAAGATCGTTGCTGCGCGACGAATGGCTTCTTCAGAATCCAACGTACCGTTGGTTTCTAAATCAATAATTAGCTTATCAAGGTCAGTACGCTGCTCAACACGGGCACTATCAACCACGTAGGAAACTCGGCGTACCGGGCTGTATGAGGCATCTAGCTGCAAACGGCCAATCGCTTTAGTTTCTTCATCGTCAGTCTGACGTGAATCAACTGGCTGATAACCACGCCCAGTGGTAATCGTCAGCTTCATCGACAAGCTGCCCGTACCGTTTAAATGAGCAATGACGTGCTCAGGATTCTTGATCTCAACTTCGTGGTCAAGCTGAATATCAGCTGCAGTCACAACGCCTGAGCCTGATTTGCTCAGCGTAAGTACCGCCGAATCACGCTCATTCATTACAACCGAAATACCCTTTAGATTGAGCAGGATCTCAATAACATCTTCTTGCACGCCTTCAATAGCACTATATTCATGAAGTACGCCTTCAATTTCTACTTCACTGATAGCTGCACCAGGCATAGAAGAAAGCAATATACGACGCAAGGCATTACCCAACGTATGACCAAAACCTCGTTCCAGAGGTTCGAGCGTAATTTTAGCTCGGGTTTCGCTGAGTTCTTGCACATCAATTAAACGGGGTGTTAGAAAATCGCTGCCTGCACTTAGCATATCGTTACCTGTAATTGATTAACTGGTTTTCGGATGGGGCTTACATCCGAAGAAACACTCGACCGGTCTAGATCAATGAGATCACCCATGTCGAAATCTTATGCCGCAGTCGACCGCTCTCAGACTGCTAAACCCAATCGACCCAATGGACCATTGCCACTCGCGCCGACACTACTCAAACACCTACCAAGCTTGCTTGTTACTTCGAATACAGCTCAACAATCAAACTTTCATTAATTTCCGAAGGCAAATCAGCGCGCTCTGGGGCCGACTTGTAAGTGCCCTCAAGATTACCCTCATTCACTTCAATCCAATCGACACGGCCACGCTGGGCGGCTAAAGACATAGCTGATTGAATGCGTAATTGCTTCTTGGCTTTTTCACGCACCGAGACAAGATCACCAGGCTGCACTTGGTAAGAAGCGATATTCACCACCTGACCATTCACCAACACCGAGGCATGTGATACAAGCTGACGTGACTCTGAACGGGTTGAACCAAAACCAATACGATACACCACGTTATCTAGGCGACTTTCAAGCAATTGCAACAAGTTCTCACCCGTGGCGCCTTTTTTGCGTGCGGCAGTTTTGTAATAGTTGCGGAACTGCTTTTCTAAAATCCCGTACATACGGCGCACTTTTTGTTTCTCGCGAAGCTGCACACCATAATCTGACAAACGACCGCGACGAGCGCCATGCATACCCGGCACAGACTCTGCGCGACATTTACTATCGAGCGATCGTACGCCGCTTTTGAGGAACAAATCAGTGCCCTCGCGACGTGCTAATTTACAAGTTGGGCCTAAATATCGAGCCATAGTTTTCGATCCTGACTAATAAGCTAGTATGCTTGATTGTTTACTGGGCTAACCGCGAAACTCACTGATGAGAGCCAGACGTTAACGTGTGCCCATTTGTTCTAATTAATAACCTAACAACTTAAACGCGACGGCGCTTAGGTGGTCGGCAGCCGTTGTGTGGAATGGGTGTCACATCAGTAATGCTGTTGATGTTGTAGCCACACGTGTTGAGCGCTCGCACCGCAGACTCGCGGCCAGGCCCCGGTCCTTTTACCCTAACATCAAGGTTTTGCAGACCGTATTCTTTGGCCGCTGTACCTGCTCGTTCAGAAGCCACCTGCGCTGCAAACGGCGTACTTTTTCGCGATCCACGAAAGCCAGACCCGCCAGACGTCGCCCATGAAAGCGCATTACCCTGTCGATCAGTAATCGTAATAATGGTGTTATTGAACGACGCATGTATATGTGCGATACCGTCCGCTACTACCTTCTTGACCTTCTTTCGGCCGCTTTGTGCTCCGGGCTTTGCCATGCTATTTACTTACCTTTTTATCAATATCAATAAAGTTGTTAATTGTCGGTTTATCTACTTACGAATTGGCTTGCGAGGCCCTTTGCGTGTCCGGGCATTGGTTTTAGTTCGCTGGCCGCGCAGTGGTAAACCCCGACGATGACGAAGACCCCGATAGCAACCCAAATCAAGCAAGCGCTTGATATTCATTGAGATTTCTCGACGCAAATCACCCTCAACCGGCAACTTAGCAACTTCTGAGCGTAAATCATCAATCTCAGATTCTGACAGAGCACTGATTTTTGTGCTCGGGTCGATGTTGACAGCCTTACACAATGCAGCCGCGGTAGTATTACCTACGCCAAAGATATGGGTAAGTGACACAACGGCATGCTTGTGGTCAGGAATATTGACGCCTGCTATACGGGCCATTCTTTTTCTCCAGTATTCTCTTAAATGTGCTGTTCTCTTTAATCGGACATTCTGCTTGCTGCGAAAAAACCCCGCTTGGTTTTAGGCTCAAACCAAAAAAGCGCGCAAGAATACCTGCTGAACAACGAAAAATCAATCGGCGAATCTGTTGTTTTGCCGTCTTAAGTAATCCCCTTGACGACCCTACCACCTAACCCTGACGCTGCTTATGGCGGGGCTCGGCACTACAAATCACTCGAACCGCGCCCTTGCGACGAATAATTTTGCAATTGCGGCAAATCTTTTTAACCGAAGCTCTAACTTTCATAATGCTTATCCTAATAACTTACTTAGGTGCCAGACCACTGCCACCAAAATTCTTCAAATTAGCTTTTTTCATGACCGAATCATACTGATGCGACATCAAATGCGACTGCACCTGCGACATGAAATCCATAACTACCACGACCACTATCAGTAGCGAAGTACCGCCAAGATAAAAAGGCACATTGGCCGTCACTTGTAAAAACTGCGGCAACAAACAAATGCCTGCCATATACATCGAACCAAACATCGTTAAACGAGTTAACACACCGTCGATATAATCTGCTGACTGCTTACCCGGACGAATACCTGGGATAAAAGCTCCCTGACGCTTTAGGTTCTCAGCCACTTCATCGGGATTGAACATCAAAGCCGTATAAAAGAAGCAAAAGAACACGATGAAGATAGTAAACAGCAATATATTCAGCGGCTGCCCTGGACTGATATAGAGCGCTAAGTCCTGCAACCATTCCGAGCCCTCTCCCGACTGGCCAAACCACTGGGCAATCGATGCGGGGAACAATAAAATACTTGATGCAAAAATAGCAGGTATTACACCAGCCATATTGACCTTAAGCGGCAAATGACTGCTTTGCGCTGCGAACACTTTTCGGCCCTGCTGCCTTTTGGCATAGTTAACCGTAATGCGGCGCTGCCCACGCTCAATAATCACGATAAAAAAGATAAGCGCGAAAGCCAATACCAATACGCCGCCGAGCAATAACCAATTCATCTCACCGGTGCGCGCCTGCTCAAGTGATTGACCAACAGCAGCGGGCAAGCCTGCAACGATACCCGCGAAAATCAAAATACTAATGCCATTGCCAATGCCGCGCTCGGTAATCTGCTCACCCAGCCACATCATGAAAACCGCACCCGTCACCAGCGAAACTATTGCCGGGATATAAAAACCCATGCCTGACACGTAAGCCAGACCCTGGCTCGCCAGGCCACTCGACATACCGGCGGCTTGAATTAATGCCAGCGCCACCGTCAAATAACGCGTGTATTGTGTAATCTTACGCCGGCCGGACTCGCCTTCTTTTTTCAGCTGATCGAGCGTAGCACTCACTGAGCTCATTAACTGCATGATGATCGAGGCTGAGATATAAGGCATTATACCCAGCGCTAAAATACTCATGCGCTCCAAGGCACCACCAGAAAACATATTGAACATATCCAGAATCGTGCCCTGATTCTGAGTAAACAACTCCGCTAGCCGATCAGGATTGATTCCTGGCACCGGGATGTGGGTGCCCACGCGATAAATAAAAATCGCTAGCAATACGAAACGAAGCCGAGCCCATAGCTCACTTAGGCCAGAGTTCATATTGGGTGTTAAGCCTGGTTTAGCCATAATTGCGAATGAATACCTTTACGCCGTTGTTATATTGGCAAACTTCGAACTGATTAATCTTCAATACTGCCACCGGCAGCTTCAATTGCTACACGAGCGCCTTTAGAAACAGCCAAACCTTTAATAGTCAAAGCGCGAGTGACTTCGCCCTGTAAAAATATCTTAGCCTGTACCATTTTTTGGCCAATTAACCCTGCCGCTTTTAATGTACTGACATCAACAACATCGCCAGCGACGCTATCTAAGTCACCAACGCGTACTTGGTCGCTAACACGGCCGATACGCGACGTAAAACCGTACTTAGGCAGACGCTTTTGCAAAGGCATTTGCCCGCCCTCAAAACCTGGACGAACACTACCGCCAGAACGCGATTTTTGACCCTTGTGACCGCGGCCACAGGTTTTACCCGAGCCACTGCCGATACCACGCCCAACGCGCTTGGCTGCTTTTCGATGACCGTCAGCTGGGCTCAAACTGTTTAACCGCATCATTTCGCTCATGACTCTTTAATCCTAACTGTTAACTCTTGACTGTATCGGGCTTTAAGCAAATGCTGCTAAAAACCACTCAATAACGACGACTAACTTTAAAATAACTCTTAACTACCCAACCATTAATCAACCATTAATCAACTATGGCCACAAGATAATGCACGGTATTGATCATACCGCGCGTTGAAGGAGTGTCTTCAACCTCCACAACATGATTGATGCGCCGCAAGCCAAGACCGCGCAAACTGGATTTATGCGCTTTAATACGTCCCGCACTACTGCGGATTTGTTTAACCTTAATGGTTTTTGTAGCTGCCATGGTTGTACTCCAATTCTTTAAATCCGGCTCTTAGCGCTTCACAAATGGGCCGCTAAAGCCTAATCACTAGGCTGTTTTATCAGCAACTATGTCAGATAAGTTTTTGCCACGCTTTGCTGCGATTTGGCTCGGCGACCGCATATTACCCAAACCCTTAATGGTGGCACGCACCACATTGACCGGGTTAGTCGAACCGTAACATTTAGCCAACACGTTATGCACACCGGCTACTTCCAATACCGCACGCATCGCACCACCTGCAATAACGCCCGTACCCTCTGAAGCGGGTTGCATATAGATCTTTGACGCACCATGGTTAGCTTTAACAGCGTACTGCAAGGTGCCCGCTTTAAGGTCGACATCAATCATATTGCGTCGCGCCGCTTCCATAGCTTTTTGGATCGCGACCGGCACTTCACGCGCCTTGCCCCGGCCAAAGCCAACGCGGCCATTACCATCACCAACAACAGTTAAGGCAGTAAAACCAAAAATTCGGCCACCTTTCACCACTTTAGCAACTCGATTAACCTGCACTAATTTCTCTTGCAAGCCTTCTTCGTTATCTTTTTTTGAATCGTTAAACGCCATATAGCTACCCTAGAATTCCAGACCTGCTTCACGCGCGGCATCAGCCAGCGCCTTAACTCGACCATGATATTTATAACCGCCGCGATCAAACGCCACCGCAGCAACACCGGCCGCCTTAGCTCGCTCAGCTATTAATGAACCCACCGCTTTTGCTGCGTCAACATTTCCTGTTGCTGACTCCCGCAAAGATTTCTCTAAGGTGGACGCTGCCGCAATAACACGATCGCCATTGGCCGATAGTATCTGCGCGTAAATATGTCTTGGCGTGCGATTAACGCTTAATCTTTCGACGCCTAGATCTCTGATTTTGACCCGGCTACGTCGCGCTCTTCGCAATCTAGCCTTATTTTTGTCACTCATGCTGACCTCATTAAAACTGTGCGTATGCAAAACAACATTCCGCAACAAATCTTTGAAAAAAATCGCTATTTATTTCTTTTTCGCTTCTTTACGACGAACCTGCTCGTCTGCATAGCGAACACCTTTACCCTTGTAAGGCTCTGGCGGTCTAAAAGCACGTATCTCGGCAGCCACCTGACCCACTTGCTGCTTATCAATGCCCTTCAAAACAATTTCAGTTTGGCTTGGAGTTTCAACGGTAACGCCGGCTGGTAACTCATACTCAACAGGGTGAGAAAAACCCAGCGTCAAGTTAATGGTGCTGCCAGCGGCCTTAGCTCGATAACCGACGCCGTTCAAGACAAGCTTGCGTTCAAAGCCCGCACTCACACCTTGAACCATATTACTCACTAAGGACCGAACCGTGCCGGACATAGCTCGCGATGCTTTACTGCTATTAAGCGCGGAGAACGTGACGACATTACTGTCAATGTTCACACCAACCTGGCTATGCAAAGCCATCTCCAATGTACCTTTGCTGCCTTTCACAGCGACTCGCTGATCAACAACCGTTAGCTCGACGCCCGCGGGCAGCGTCACTGGATTATTCGCAATTCGTGACATATCTATTACCTAAACCCTATATTCCAATCTTGACCGGCTCGCCGGAGTACCTAGCATCATCCCAGGCAAAAACAAATGGACTTTCTTAAAAGACCGTACAAATAACTTCACCACCCACACCCGCTTCACGAGCTTGCTTGTCGCTCATCAGGCCGCGGTTGGTCGAAATAATCGATATGCCTAAACCATTACGTACCGTAGGCAAATCTTCTTTGCCCGCATAGGCCCGCAAACCTGGTCGGCTAGCGCGATGAATCTCTTCAATGACAGGCTTTCCATCAAAGTATTTCAACTCAATAGTGAGCTCCGCCTTACCATCATTATCTTTGACGTCTACGCCACCCACATAACCTTCGCTTTGCAGCACATTAGCAATGGCAACCTTAGTCTTTGAAGATGGCATTGCCACCGACACTTTCTCAGCCATTTGTGCGTTACGAATTCTGGCCAACATATCCGCAATAGGATCTTGCATACTCATATTTGTTAACTCTCCGCTTTAACAAGCGTTTCGATATTTCTTAAAATATTACCCGAACTTACCAACAAACCTACCAGCTGGCTTTTACCAAGCCTGGGACATAACCATTCATCGCGGCTTCACGCAACTTATTACGACACAAGCCAAACTTTCGGTAAACGCCGTGAGGCCTGCCGGTAACCTGGCAACGACGACGACCTCGAGACTTGCTGGCGTTGCGCGGCTGCTTCTGAAGCGCCATCTGAGCTTCCCAGCGGTCTTCATCGGAAGTTTCCGGATTAGCAATTTTCGCCTTGAGTGCTGCGCGCTTCACAGCGTACTTTGCGACAGTTTTTGCACGCTTTTTTTCGCGCTCTATCATTGATTGTTTAGCCATGTCTCTGCTCTCTCAAATCTTATCGAAGTTAGTGCTCTACTTCGCTCTAAACGGAAAATTAAACGCTGCCAAAAGTGCTCGACCTTGCTCATCCGTCTTCGCCGTGGTCGCAATGGCAATATCTAGACCGCGAATGGTGTCGATCTTGTCGTAGTCTATTTCTGGAAAAATAATCTGCTCAGTCACACCCATTGAGTAGTTGCCACGGCCGTCGAATGATTTAGGGCTCATGCCACGAAAATCCCTGATTCGAGGTATAGAAATACTAATCAAACGGTCTAAAAACTCATACATGCGCTCGCTGCGCAAAGTAACTTTACAACCTATAGGCCAGCCTTCACGAACCTTAAAGCCCGCAATAGACTTACGTGCGCGTGTCACAACAACTTTCTGACCAGCAATCTGCTCTAAATTGCTTACCGCATGCTCCAAAACCTTTTTGTCACCAAGCGCTTCGCCAACGCCCATATTCAGTGTGATTTTAGTAATACGCGGCACTGCCATTACGTTGTCTAAGCCCAACTCTTCTTTGAGCTTCTGCGCTAATTCCGCGTTATATAATTCTTTCAACCTAGCCATGTCGTCTGCCTGATGTTAAACCTTCGAATTACTCGACTCGCTTACTAGACCCTAGAGGGCCTAAAGCTCGACCAATTCGTTATTTGATTTAAAAATACGTACTTTAGTACCGCCCTCTTCACGAAAACCGACACGATCTGCCTTGTTAGTTTTCGGGTTAAAGATCGCCACATTCGATATCTGCATGGGAGCTTCTTTCTCAACAATACCGCCGGCCACGCCCGCTTGCGGATTAGCCTTAGTATGGCGCTTGACCATATTCAGACCGCTCACCAATATCTTAGTCTCGCCAACCAAGCGCTGCACTTTGCCGCGCTTGCCTTTATCTTTACCGGCGATGACGATAACTTCATCTTCTCTTTTAATTTTCTTCATAACCTTACGCTTTCAGAATTCGTACTGGGATTATATTCTCTAGTTGCAACGCGCTTATCTCGACGCTGCATGACTAACCTCTTTTCTTCAATCGCTAGCGCTAAAGTACTTCAGGCGCCAGAGAAATGATTTTCATAAACTTCTCGCCACGTAACTCGCGAGTAACCGGCCCAAAAATACGAGTACCGATTGGCGCCAATGCCTGATTGAGCAGCACCGCCGCATTATCATCAAACTTAATCAGTGAACCGTCAGCACGACGAACACCTTTTTTAGTACGCACCACAACAGCATTCATCACCTGACCTTTCTTCACCTTGCCACGCGGAATAGCTTCTTTAACAGTCACTTTAATAATGTCGCCAACACGAGCGTAACGTCGGTGCGAACCACCTAGAACCTTGATACACATAACTCGCCGCGCACCACTGTTATCGGCGACTTCTAAATAGCTTTGCGTTTGTATCATTGTATGGCTCCAAACCAGTTCTTAGTCTTGCAGCACCGTTGCGCTACACAGACGTTATATTTTGCTATCACAAGGGCTGATGTGGCAAAGGCCAAACAACAACCCTCAACCACTATGCTTCAGCAGCTTTCTCTAAAATTTCCTGCAACATCCAGGTCTTGGTTTTCGATAGTGGACGCGACTCGCTTATCGCAACCAAATCACCCACCTGGCAATCATTTTTTTCATCATGCGCGTGCAACTTAGTCGAACGCGTCAAGTACTTACCGTAGAGAGCATGCTTAACACGACGCTCTATCAAAACAGTAATCGTTTTATCCATTTTGTCGCTAACAACTCTACCGGTTACCATGCGCGCTGATTTTTCTTGGTTTGCCATCATCTATGCCTTATTTCGCTTGCTCTTTCAGCACGGTCTTTAGTCGTGCAACATCATGCTGATTCTCTCGCAACAGATGCGTCTGAGTTAGTTGGCCGGTTGCTTTTCGGGTACGAAGGCGAAAACGCTCTTCCAATAACTTATGCAACTCAGCATTGAGCTCGTCTGTTGATTTAGTTCTCAATTCACTGGCTTTCATTTACATCACCGTACGCTTAACAAATGTGGTGGGCAGTGGTAGCTTAGCGGCAGCTAACGCGAATGCTTCGCGCGCCATCTCTTCCGAAACTCCCTCAACCTCATAAAGCACCTTGCCCGGACAAACCTGAGCAACCCAGTACTCAACGTTACCCTTACCTTTACCCTGCCTAACTTCTAACGGCTTTTGGGTGATAGGCTTATCTGGAAAAACGCGTATCCAGATCTTACCGCCACGCTTAATATGCCGGGTCATGGCACGACGGGCAGCTTCTATCTGTCGAGCTGTAATACGTCCTCGACCGGTGCACTTCAGACCAAACTCGCCGAAGCTTACCTTGCTACCCCGGTGTGCTAAACCACGGTTACGACCCTTTTGGGCCTTGCGAAATTTTGTACGTTTAGGTTGCAACATTACTATAAACCTTTACTTTCTACCGCCAGCGGCTTGCTCGGTTTGCGTTTCGACATCAAGAACTTCACCCTTAAAGATCCAGACTTTTATGCCTATGATCCCGTAAGTCGTTAGTGCCTCGTGTGTCGCATAATCGATATCAGCGCGCAATGTATGTAACGGCACGCGGCCTTCGCGATACCACTCTGAACGGGCGATCTCAGCACCGCCCAAACGACCGCCAACCTGAACCTTTATACCTTCAGCTCCAGCACGCATCGCATTTTGTACAACTCGCTTCATAGCACGTCGGAACATTACGCGGCGCTCTAACTGCCCGCCTACATTCTGCGCTACAAGCTTTGCATCAAGATCAGGCTTACGAATTTCTTCGATATTAATGTGAACCGGAACGCCCATTTGACGGGTCAACTCCTTGCGCAACTTATCGACATCCTCGCCTTTCTTGCCAATCACAATACCAGGGCGCGCAGTGTGAATAGTAATGCGCGCCGTTTGTGCTGGGCGCTCAATCACAACCTTGCTGACCGAAGCACTTTTTAATTTGTCTTCAATAAACTCGCGAACACTCAAGTCGGTAACTAACCGCTTGGCATAATTTTTTCCATCAGCATACCAAATCGAACTATGCTGCTTAGTAATCCCAAGACGGATTCCAGTAGGATGAACTTTCTGACCCATATGGTCTTCTCCTAACGAGCCGGGCTAGTCGGCAACTTTAACGGTGATATGACAGGCGCGCTTCAAAATTCTATCAGCGCGACCCTTGGCACGAGGCTTCAGTCGCTTCATGGTGCGACCCTCGTCAACGAAAACGGTAGAAACACGCAACTCATCAACATCTGCGCCTTCGTTATGCTCGGCATTAGCTATTGCCGAATTGAGTAATTTCAACACAATTCCAGCCGCTTTTTTCTTGCTAAAGCCTAATATATCAATAGCGTCTTCAGCAGTTTTACCGCGTATTTGATCGGCCACCAAACGCACCTTCTGTGCAGATATCTGGGCGCCTGTAAGTTTCGCTGCAACTTCCATCCTATAACCTCACAAATTGCCTAACGCTTGGCTTTTTTATCAGCCGCGTGGCCGCGGTATGTACGAGTAGGAGAAAACTCTCCCAACTTATGGCCAACCATATCTTCAGTCACAAACACGGGAACGTGCTGGCGACCATTGTGTACTGCAATAGTTAATCCCACCATATCCGGGGAAACCATAGAGCGACGCGACCAAGTTTTTATTGGACGCTTTTCGTTTTTCTCGTTGGCTACTTCTATCTTTTTCATCAGATGCAGATCGATGAACGGACCTTTTTTTAATGAACGTGGCACGCTTGCCTCCTCCGGCCTGCTTATTTAGAACCGCGACGACGCACAATAAGGCGGTCGGTTCGCTTGTTCTTACGAGTTTTGTAACCTTTGGTTGGCATACCCCAAGGCGACACGGGGTGACGACCTCCAGATGTACGACCTTCACCACCACCATGCGGGTGATCAACCGGGTTCATTGCTACACCCCTTACCGTCGGCCGGATACCACGCCAGCGCGACGCACCAGCCTTACCCAACGAACGCAAATTGTGCTCACTGTTAGACACTTCGCCCAACGTCGCCCGACACTCCACCAAAACCTTGCGCATCTCGCCTGAGCGCATACGCAAAGTAGCGTAGGAGCCCTCTCGAGCAACCAATTGCGCACTACCACCAGCCGAGCGCACCATCTGCGCACCCTTGCCAGGCTTAAGCTCAACACAGTGAATCAAACTACCAACCGGAATATTGCGTATCGGCAGACTATTGCCCGGCTTAATCGGCGATGCTTCGCCAGAAACAACACTGTCACCAGCACCAACACCCTTAGGCGCAATGATGTAGGCACGCGAACCATCTGCGTATAACAACAAGGCCAAATGCGCAGTACGATTAGGATCGTACTCTAGGCGCTCAACTTTTGCCGGAATACCGTCTTTATTGCGCTTGAAATCAACCACGCGGTAATGCTGCTTATGACCGCCACCACGGTGACGTGTGGTTATGCGACCCGCATTGTTACGGCCGCCGCTTTTACTCTTCTTCTCAAGTAGTGGCTTGTATGGCGCACCTTTGTGCAGGTCAGGATTTACAACCCTGACTACAAACCGCCGACCCGGCGATGTTGGTTTACTTTTTACGATTGGCATTTGCGCTAATCTCCAAAAACTTTCTTTACACTAACTATTAGGTTGCGCCAGCTTAATCAGCTAGAGCGAAATCAATATCATGGCCGGCAGCCAGACTTACGTAAGCCTTTTTCCAGCTTGGCTTCGCGCTTAAACCGTAGCGGTTGCGCTTAACCTTACCCTTCACATTAAGGACTTGAACTGCCTCAACCTTAACCTTAAAAAGCTGCTCAACGGCGCCTTTTATTTCACGCTTAGTTGCATCAGGAACCACGCGAAATACAACTGCATTCGACTGATCCCCAGCAAGCGCTGCCTTCTCTGAGATATGCGGCGCTAACAATACCTTTAATAGGCGCTCCTGATTCATCCCAACACCTCATCAAATTTTTTCAATGCCGCTACAGTAATGATCACCTTTTCAAAAGCAAGCAAACTGACCGGATCGGCAGAGTGAACATCGCGCACATCGGTTTTGTGCAAGTTTCGAGACGACAAGTACAAATTCGTATCGACGTCTTCTGTAACAATCAAAGCACCAGCTAAGCCATAATCAGCAAGCTTAGCAATAAGGGCCTTAGTTTTAGGCGCCTCAAGCGCAAAACTCTCCACCACTACCAAGCGCTCTTGGCGCGCCAATTCCGACAAAATGGCGCGCATAGCGGCGCGATACATTTTGCGATTTACTTTTTGCGAAAAGTCTTGAGGCTTGGCAGCAAACGTAACACCACCAGTACGCCAAATAGGACTGCGAATAGTGCCCGCGCGAGCACGCCCGGTACCTTTCTGCCGCCACGGCTTAGCACCGCCGCCACTAACTTCCGAACGCGTCTTTTGCGCCCGAGTACCTTGCCGCGCCTTGGCCATGTAGGCTGTGACGACTTGATAGACAAGGTCTTCGTTATAATCTTTACCAAAAGCAGCATCCGAAACTTCAACGGATCCTGCACTGGCGTTACCTGGTTCTGCAAGAGCTAGTTGCATAATATTTTCTCTCCTCCAGTACCGGTCTAGTTTTTAGTTTTAACAGCAGGCTTGATAATTACATCACCGCCTGGCGCACCGGGAATTGCACCCTTAACTAAAATTAAATTACGCTCCGCATCTACCCGAACCACTTCAAGATTCTGGATAGTCACTTGCTCAGCACCCATGTGACCCGACATTTTTTTACCTTTAAATACACGACCCGGCGTTTGACACTGACCTATCGAACCGTTCGATCGATGCGATATTGAGTTACCGTGAGTCGCGTCCTGCATGGTGAAGTTCCAGCGCTTAATACCGCCCTGAAAACCCTTACCTTTACTCTGACCTGTGACGTCAATTTTTTGCCCTACCGCGAACGTATCGACGGTAAGCGCGCCACCTACCGCAAGTTCAGCATCAGCCTGCGGCAAGCGCAACTCCCACAAACCGCGACCCGCGCCAGTTTGCGCCTTAGCAAAAAGACCCGCAGCAGTTTTGGTCACGCGCGAAGCACGGCGCTCACCAACAGTTACCTGCACAGCGTCATAGCCGTCAGTCTCAGCAGTTTTAATCTGGGTAATCCGATTCGGCTCAACCTCGACCACACTTACGGGAATCGAAACGCCATCATCAGTAAAAATACGTGTCATACCGCTTTTGCGGCCGACCAAACCTATTGTCATTTTTAAAACCTCTTAGTGTACGGGGCTGATTACCCGCTCTGGCCGCCTACCACTCGCATCGTGCGAGCCGCTAACGTTACACCGAAGATTGCTACCGTTGACGCTGGCGCGCTGCAGGTAACTCCACATCTCGATTAGGCTTGCACCTAGCCGAGGCTAATTTGTACTTCCACGCCCGCCGCAAGGTCGAGCTTCATTAACGCATCGACAGTCTTTTCGGTAGGCTCAACGATATCCATCAAACGCTTGTGAGTACGAATTTCGTACTGATCACGCGCATCTTTATTGACATGCGGGGAGACGAGAATTGTGAATCGCTCTTTACGGGTAGGCAGTGGGATTGGGCCACGGACCTGCGCACCTGTACGACGAGCGGTTTCCACGATTTCAGCTGCGGAGGAATCGATTAATCGGTGATCAAAAGCCTTAAGGCGAATTCTAATGCGTTGACTTTGAACCACGTTTTATCACTCCACAAAAAAAGAACCGACGCTTTGCATAACTAAGAAAGCGCTGCATAACTTTTGCGAGACAGCGTGAAACGCATCATTGGCTGATTTGACAAACCAATTAGCAACACGCACACCCTCAAAAGCGAGCGCGCATTCTATAGCCGAGCACCTAATGTGTCAAACAGAATTTGAGCTTAAATATAATGAGCCTTAATGACCTGCTGGCGAGCGCGAGCAGGTAGCTTGAAAGCAAGAAAAGCCCTATTTTAAGGGCGTTAGCGCGAAAAAATTGCGGATAGCTTCAGACTCAGCCATTGCATCGGAGTAGCCATACTGAATCAACTCTTTGCAAAAGGCCGACTCAAATAGTAAATAACTGGCTAGATTGCCCCCGCCACTTTTATTACCAGCGCCCATTGCCTTTAAAGCAGTCCTCAAACCTCTGGGTAAATCAGAGATATGCTCGCCGGCGAGCTTATCGAAATCAACAGAAGGCCTGATAACCAGGGTATCAATAGGCCTCATAGGCCCACCCATAAAATGCGGCGCCTCATTTTGAATTACCCCGAGCAGCTCATTCACGCGCAACAAATGATCGAGGTCGTTTTCGAGCGAGTCAATAAAAGCCGAATTAAATATATGACCCATGGTCTGAGCCAGCGAAGGCATGTGATCACGACGCGCGACAATTGAAGTTTTACTATGACCACGCACACCAATAACAACAATTCGATCTGCCCCCAAGCGCAATGCAGGACTAAGGGGCGAGAGCTGCCGCAAAGATCCATCACCAAAGTACTGCCGATTAATCTTTTCTGGAGGAAATACGGTAGGAATAGCTGAAGACGCCAAGAGATGATGGACATCTAATACAGTAGGCACGCCAATCTGCTTATTGTGCCGCCAACGGCGCAATTCAGAATTACCCTGAAAAAAAGAAACTGAGTTGCCGGTGGCGTAACTAGTGGCCGTAATAGCCAACGCCTCGAGATATCCAGCATCAATGCGGCGCTGAATATTATTAAACCGAATAACCTGCGAGAGCATTTCGCGCAGGGGATCATTATTCAGCAACGCTAAGGGTCTGCCGCGGGCAATGCCCTTGTTAAAAAACGATGCCGATAGCTTCAACCCGTTTTTTAACAACTCAACGGCACTCGCTTTAACCACACGATTAACATGCAAGGTCGACCAGATTTTTTCGACCTTTTTAACACCCAAGCGAAAGTTATTCGCCGAGGAGGCAAGCGCCACTGCATTAATAGCACCCGCCGAAGTGCCACTGATAATAGAGAATGGATTACTAGCATGCTTCGGATGCATATCGGCAATCGCTTTTAATACGCCTACCTGATAAGCGCCACGTGCGCCGCCACCAGAAAGTACAAGTGCTGTTTTCATCGGTTAATTTTAGTCGCTCACCAAGACTCTTCCAGAGAAATTTGTTACGTTAGACAAATAAGCGCTGAAGCCAGTCAATTAAATAGCCTGCTGGATAAAACCTGATCGCTTTGCGAAACTTCAAACCCTCACCGCACAAGAGCCGTCATTAAACACAACTAAACACCACCATAACATCTTTCAGCGCCCAACCTGCGCACAAAAAACAGAGTACTGCCACTTGATAGCGCCTGACCTGACAACACTTACACTGATGTTAATTACGCTAACCACATCAACAGTGGCCGGCGTGTTTGGATTTGGTGGTGGGATGTTACTCATTGCAGCCTTGCCAAGCTTTCTGCCTGCCGCTGCATTAATCCCGGTGCATAGCGCCATTCAACTCTTGAGTAACACTAGCCGAGCCGCGCTATCGTGGCGAGATATTCACTGGCAGTTTGCAGCGCAGCATGCGCTTGGCTCAGTCATAGGTATTGGGCTTGTGGCCCTTGCGTTATTCAACATTTCACTAACCTACATCCCTCTGATGATTGGCCTATACATCATGCTCAACACCTGGAGCGGACAATTTCAGCGCCTAGCGGGAAGGCTTGATTCTTTTTATATGATTGGCGCCTTACAAACGGGGCTAGGGCTCATGGTAGGCGCACCCGGCCCACTGCCACTGCCGCTGCTTCTGAGACGACTCAACAATCATCATCAAATTGTGTGCACCCTAGCCATCTTTATGACTACAGGGCACATCTTAAAGTTAATAATATTTGTTGCTGCCGGTTTTGCTTTCAGCGATTACTGGCTAGAGATACTGTTGATGGGAGCCGCTGCCATTAGCGGCTCATTTTTAGGTACGCGTTGGCGACAAAAAGTTGATGCGACTCAGTTTGAATGGGTGGTAAAACTATTGCTTACGATGCTAGCCCTACTCGCTATTTTTCGCGCAATTGCCGAGCTTTATACCTGAACTCTACACCCGAACTCTACACCTAAAATCTCCGTCCTAACACTATCAAAATAAGCACACACACCCCTCTAACCACCCGCTGACGGAGCCACACCTAAAACCGCATCCAGCGGGTCGCCACTACCGACAAGCCTCAAAATCCGGTATAGCATGCCAGCCGGCGATCCGTTTAATAGCGCATCGCAAATCATGCTATCGGTATCAACCGCCAATTAATGATTAATTGGCCAGCGAAGCTCGCCCTAGATAGATTGCGGCCAATACTTTTTAACACGCAAAAAAAAGCCGCCCATCGAGGGCGGCCTTTTATCAATGAGCGCAGGGGCTACTAAAGAATCTTCGCTACAACGCCCGCACCGACAGTACGGCCACCTTCACGAATCGCAAAACGCAGGCCTTCGTCCATCGCAATCGGTGCGATCAACTCAACCTTCATCTGTACGTTATCTCCCGGCATTACCATCTCAACGCCTTCAGGCAATTCACAAGCGCCCGTCACATCAGTCGTACGGAAGTAAAACTGTGGACGATAGCCTTTAAAGAATGGCGTGTGACGACCACCTTCGTCTTTGCTCAACACATACACTTCAGCTTCAAACTTAGTGTGTGGATTGATGCTACCCGGCTTAGCCAATACTTGACCACGCTCTACGTCTTCACGCTTAGTA
Organism: uncultured Pseudomonadales bacterium; assembly: GCA_943788835.1. GTDB lineage: Bacteria > Pseudomonadota > Gammaproteobacteria > Pseudomonadales > UBA7434 > UBA7434. The sequence goes on from CALSRU010000002.1 coordinate 95,657, forward strand.
CCACGCAACAACGCACCAATGTTCTCTCCAGCTCGACCTTCGTCAAGCAGCTTGCGGAACATCTCAACACCCGTACAGGTGGTAGTTTGTGTTTCTTTAATACCAACAATCTCAACTTCATCGCCCGTGTTAACAATACCGCGCTCAACACGACCGGTAACAACCGTACCGCGACCTGAAATAGAGAATACATCTTCGATAGGCATAATGAATGCACCATCAATCGCACGCTCAGGCTCAGGGATATAACTGTCGAGCGTTTCAAGCAGCGTCTTCACCGCAGTAGTACCTAGCTCGTGATCATCTTTTCCTTCCAATGCCATCAAAGCTGAACCTGGAATAATTGGCGTATCGTCACCTGGGAATTCGTAGGTATCGAGCAGCTCACGCAACTCCATTTCTACCAACTCAAGCATCTCGTTATATTCTTCTGAACCAGCACCGCCGCAATCTTCAGCTAGCAAGTCGGCTTTGTTCAAAAACACAACGATGTAAGGAACACCTACCTGACGCGACAACAAGATGTGCTCGCGTGTTTGTGGCATAGGGCCATCAGTAGCACCACAAACCAAAATCGCACCGTCCATTTGCGCAGCACCCGTAATCATGTTTTTTACATAATCGGCGTGACCTGGGCAATCAACGTGAGCGTAATGACGCTCTGGCGTATCGTATTCAACGTGTGAAGTGGCGATAGTTATACCGCGCGCTTTTTCTTCTGGCGCATTATCGATGCCATCAAACGCAACCGCTTCACCGCCAAAAATTTCTGCCGCAACACGCGTTAACGCTGCTGTGAGCGTCGTTTTACCGTGATCAACGTGACCTATTGTGCCCACATTGACGTGGGGCTTCGTGCGTTCAAACTTTGCTTTTGCCACTTTCCTACCCTCTATATAAATAATAAAAAATTAAACGTTATGTTAACCAATGGTCTGGCAAAATTTGCACTTAGCCAGCACCTTTCTTAATCACTTCATCAGCCACGTTTCTCGGCGCCTCAAAATATTTCTGAAACTCCATCGTAAACGTTGCACGACCCTGAGTAGCCGAACGCAGATCAGTCGCATAACCAAACATTTCTGCCAATGGAACCTCAGCGTTGATGACCTTACCCGAAGCATTTTCATCCATGCCTGCAATCATACCGCGGCGGCGGTTTAAATCACCCACCACATCGCCCATATTTTCTTCAGGCGTTACAACCTCAACTTTCATAATTGGCTCAAGCAATACCGCACCACCTTCGGAGGCCAACTTCTTGGTCGCCAACGATGCCGCCACTTTAAAAGCCATTTCATTCGAGTCAACATCATGGAAAGACCCATCATACAAAGTTGCTTTGAGACCAAGCAACGGATAACCGCCTAGAACACCATTTTGCATTTGCTCGGCGATGCCTTTCTCTACCGCGGGGATATATTCCTTTGGTACCGTGCCGCCAACAATTTCATTGACGAACTCAAGGCCTTCGGCATTAGAGTCTTCTGCTGGCTCGAACTTAACCCAAACGTGACCGTACTGACCGCGACCACCCGACTGTCGAACAAATTTGCCTTCGATGTCACAAGTATTTCGAATCGCTTCTCGATACGCCACCTGAGGCTTACCAATATTCGCTTCTACACTAAACTCACGACGCATACGGTCGACGAGAATATCTAAGTGCAATTCACCCATTCCTGAAATAATGGTTTGGCCCGACTCTTCGTCAGTCTTCACGCGGAATGATGGATCTTCCTGCGCTAACTTGCCTAGAGCAATACCCATTTTCTCTTGATCAGGTTTAGATTTAGGCTCCACTGCTACCGAAATAACCGGTTCAGGAAACTCCATGCGCTCTAGCGTAATGATGGCATCAGGCGAACACAATGTATCACCAGTGGTCACATCTTTTAAGCCGATACCCGCAGCGATATCGCCTGCCAATACCTGCTTTATTTCTTCACGATTATTCGCATGCATTTGCACCATACGACCAATACGCTCTTTTTTACTTTTAACAGGGTTAAAAACGCTATCGCCTGAGTTAAGCGCGCCCGAGTAAACGCGGAAAAACGTTAGCGTTCCCACAAACGGGTCGGTTGCGATCTTAAAAGCTAGCGCAGAAAAAGGTGCGTCATCGTCAGCCTCACGAATTGCGCTTGTTTCGTCTTTGTCATCAAGGATACCCTCGATGGCTTTGACTTCTGCCGGCGAAGGCATGTATTCGATAACTGCATCCAGCATAGCCTGAACGCCTTTATTCTTGAACGCAGAGCCGCCCAATACTGGAACGATTTCATTAGCGAGAGTTCGTGCACGCAGACCTGCTTTAACTTCCTCTTCGCTGAGCTCACCACCTTCTAGATACTTCTCCATGAGCTCGTCATTCGCTTCAGCGGCGGATTCAACTAAGTATTCATGCATCTCTGCACAAACATCTTGCAGATCAGCGGGAATCTCTTCGTACTCGAAGGTTGTACCCATATCTTCCTCGCTCCAGATGATCGCTTTCATCTTAACGAGGTCGACAACACCTTTAAAATCTTCTTCAGCACCAATAGTCATCTGCAATGGCACTGGGTTAGCACCAAGACGCTCTTTCAATTGATCAACAACCATTTGGAAGTCGGCGCCTGCGCGGTCCATTTTATTAACGAACACCATTCGCGGCACTTGGTACTTATTGGCTTGGCGCCAAACTGTTTCCGTTTGCGGCTGCACGCCCGATGATCCACACAAAACAACGACAGCGCCATCGAGCACACGCAGTGAACGCTCAACTTCAATGGTGAAATCTACGTGCCCTGGGGTATCAATGATATTGACACGATGCTGGTCAAACTGCTGCTGCATACCTGCCCAAAAGCAAGTAGTTGCTGCGGATGTGATAGTAATGCCGCGCTCTTGTTCCTGCTCCATCCAATCCATCGTGGCGGCGCCATCATGCACCTCACCAATTTTATGAGACAGACCGGTATAAAATAAAACTCGCTCGGTAGTGGTGGTCTTACCTGCGTCAACATGCGCGCAGATACCGATATTACGATAGCGACTAATAGGCGTTTTACGTGCCACGATGGCTACTCCTAAACAAAAATAAATGTGAACGCTGCAGCTAGTTAGGTCAGTAGAACCGACCTAACTAACAACATACGCAGAATAAAACTAAAATCTGAAATGCGAGAACGCTTTGTTGGCTTCGGCCATACGATGCACGTCTTCTTTTTTCTTAACGGCGGCGCCTTTACCTTGCGCAGCATCAAGAATTTCACCCGCTAAGCGTGCAGGCATAGATTTTTCACCACGACCACGCGAATACTCAACTAACCAACGCATAGATAACGTTTCGCGTCGCGAAGGGCGTACTTCTACCGGAACCTGATAAGTAGCGCCACCTACGCGGCGAGACTTAACTTCGACCGTCGGTGCAATTGTTTTGAGAGCTTCTTGAAATGACTCAACCGGATCATTACCAGATTTTTCTTTAACGATATCCAAAGCACCATAGACAATACGCTCAGCGACAGATTTTTTACCGCTGACCATCAAATGGTTCATGAATTTAGCGAGAGTGATATCTCCGTACTTGGGATCAGGTAGGATTTCTCGTTTGGCGACGACGCGTCTTCTTGGCATGGTGCTTCCTCGTTCAGGCTACCCAAGACTCGTTGCAAAAGTATGGCAGTGCTTCTTGCCGTGCTTTACAACCGCTTGGCCTTACTGTTTTGATACTGGCGGCGCATTGTTCACGCTGCGTCATATTTTCAGATGGGGTAATAAATACCTTGGGTTGGCCGATTACTATGAATGAAAATTTCAGCCAAAACACCTCTGCTTTGGCACCGAATTTTTTACTAATACGGCCACAGATTTTGCTGCAGCCGCTTAATTAGGTTTCTTACTACAGTGACTCGCGAGCGCTACTTACTTAGGTCGCTTAGTACCGTACTTCGAACGCGCCTGACGTCGATCAGCAACACCTTGCGTATCGAGGGTCCCGCGCACCGTATGGTAGCGCACACCTGGCAAATCTTTAACTCGACCACCGCGAATCAGTACCACGCTGTGCTCTTGCAAGTTGTGTCCCTCACCACCGATATAAGAAGAGACCTCAAAGCCGCTGGTTAACCGCACACGGCAAACCTTACGCAGTGCCGAGTTTGGCTTCTTTGGTGTGGTGGTATAAACGCGTGTACAAACACCGCGACGTTGTGGACAGGCTTCTAAAGCCGGTACGTCGGTTTTTTTGATTTTGCGCTTTCTCGGCTTACGAACCAACTGGTTGATCGTCGCCATGCAAATTTACTCCAAAATTCAATAAGTTAACTGGTTTTACCCGTTCCCTACACCGCCCCAATGTGCGATGTTAGAGAGAAACTAACAGATATACGTAATACTGCGAAATCCGCGGAGCGCGAATTCTATAGAGTTGCTGTAGGTGCGTCAACAGCCGCTGCTAAAATAGCCTCTAAGCCAGTAATTTAAGGCGCGATCAAGCGTAGGACTTAACTGGCTCACTTTGGCTGGCGCTCTCAAGCTCAGCATCCAACTCACCATCCAACTCAGCATCAAATTCAGGCTCAACCAATGCATGATCAGCCCTATCGTCGTCAATCATCAGATCATTGACCCTGTCGTGCAGCAACCGAGCCGCCGCCTCATCCACTGCATTAGCAAGGCCGGGCTGACCATAATAAACGCCGCGAACGTGCAAATAACCGGCTATCGCCTCGAAAAAAGCATCGGTCAAAGCCTTATCTGGTTTGCGTAATTCAACCCAAAATCGATTTAGGTTTTCAGCAACCAAACCCTTGACACGATAAATAGCTTCGCCCAACACACAAACAGGCTTGAGCCGACGTAAGGCCCAGATACCCACCGTGCTATTAATGGTCACAACGCCTTGAGCACCATCGATCAAGCGATCCAGCGACCCACCATCGACATAGACCACACGCTCACCCAACTCATATTCATGGGCAAGCCGATCGCAGAAGCGCCGCCAATTGATCAAACCCGGGTCAAGGGGATGAATTTTCACCACCAATTTCATAGCCGCCGGAGCATGCTTCGCAAATGAGACTAAGACGTCTTTAATTGCATGCTGCAAATTGTCAAACTGGGAATAGGCGCGGATTTGAAAATCATTTTGCATCTGCAACGGCAAAACTACATAAGAATCACCGTTTACACGCAAATTCTCAATGATCCCCTCAGCCTTTTTACGCCAATAAAGCTTTTGCAACAACAAGCGATAACCTGTGCCTAGGTAGACAAAAATAGGGTGATAAATCTGGTGCGAGCGATAACCGGGGTAAAGCACAGCACAGAGGGTTGAGAGCAGGTGGTACTGCATATCCCAAACGACTTGCTGCACAAACGAATCGCTATAGCGATGATCGGCGGGCAACTGCGGGGCCTTTTGCGCCAGCGCCATTATGGCGTCCGGGCATTTAGGGAACTGAGAGCTCGACGACATACCGTTTTTTTCGAAGGTAATCCAATCGGGCCGCAAATAACCAAAGTCGGTAGCAATCACTTGAATTGCCATGGTTTGCGCAAGCTTGATCGCTTCTTTGTGGTAGAAACGCTGCTCTCCCAACAACACAATATCAGTAATGGCATTGTCTATCAGGTAGCGCTTGATAAACTCTGGCCAGTCACTTTGCCGGCCACGAAACTGCGTTGACTCTCTACCGCGCCAAAATAACCAGTCGCCAAAACAGAGATTAATTCTAAAACAGCGGCAATTGTCTGCTTCGAGCTTATCGGCCATCAATTTAAAAAATGGCGATATCGGCCCCTGCAAAAATAAGACATGACGCGCCACGAAACGATTGCTTGGCTCTGCGTTATGGTCCGGCTTTAAAAGGCTTTCAAACACTCTCGCTTCCAATCTATTATTTGCCAACTTATCCGGCCGAACGGCGCTGCAAAAAGCACTATTCTTTTCGAGCCGCGATTAAGCCATACATCAGCGAAAGTAACAAATTCTTTGTCTTGAGATACGACCTAATCCACATTTTTGAATGAATTTTTTCGCTCACTACAGCGCTCTGGGTCATGTCTGATGTGAGACCCGCGAGTGCCTGCCCAGCACTGAGAAAATAACCCTGACGATAATCGATGTAACGAGGATACCGTAGCAAAACTACCACAACGAGCTGCTCGAGGGTCAAACGACGGCTGCGTCGCTGCGCATGCAGGGCGTCTTCTGTTAAGCCCCAACCCGCATAAAATGGCATGCCATAAGTGAATACCGCCACGCCGCGCAACAGAGCCTCGAAGCCCGCCAGTGAAGTCATGGTGTGCAGCTCGTCGACCACCGCAAGACAGTCCGCCATTGACGCTTCAGTGATCACGACATCGGCCATAGCTTGTGACTCTCGATAGCGCTGAGCCTGCTCAGCGCTATGACTATTACCGCTCACCACATCGGGGTGCGGCTTATAAACCAAAAGCGCCTCGGGGCGACGTTCGCGAACCCGCTTTAATAACTGATCGTCCGTTCGAATATCGGCACAGGCCATTTTAATTGACGCATCATCTTCCACCTGCCCCACGACCAATACTACTGAGCGTGACTGCTCGGGCTGCACCAAGCTTTTAGGCAGTGCCGCCGAACCGACATTATATTTAGTGACCCGCGTGATGACTAATTGCGCAACCAGCTGGTCGGCCGCTGCAAGCTCATCGTCGGTAAAGTCATGAGTAGCAAGCATTCGCTCAAGGTCACTGGCCTGGGATGCATCCGCCAAGGCCGGATCGTAATATATACCGCCACCATCAAATACCAGCGAAACCGGCGGCACATAGTATTTACCTAAACCGACCGATCGAATGAAACCATCCTCGACACAAATAACTTGAACACCCTGCGCTGCGACTTCGTCTAAACCCTGATACTGATGGCTTGCACCCCAAACAAAAACTCGCACTGCGCTATTGAGGCCATCCGCTCCCGAGCCGTCTAACACCCTCGCTCTGTGCTGACTTATTTTATTCTGCACCTGTGCACCGCTGCGGCAGAATATCACCTGCCCCCAAGGACTATAAAGAAAACACTTTAAATAAGCGCGTTTCCAAGGGGGGAAGCCCAGGCCAATACTCAAGCCTTGATTTTTATAAAAGTACTCACGCTGACGGTCAAAAAAATTGAGCAGCACCTCTAACTCACAGCACTCACCGCTTAACGGATCAAAATAGTAACTGTAAGCAAGATACGCGGCGGCAAAAACTTGCTCAATACTTCTGTGTGCCGTCCGTCGCCGGCTCGGAGACTCGTCTTGCGTCAGCCCCCAGCCAGCATAAAAGGGCTGCGCAAAACAGCGCACCGGCTTGGCCAACATCAATGCCTCAAAGCCCACTTGCGAGGAAACAACATAAACCTCGTCGACCTGCTGAAGCAATGAAACCACATTACATTGATCACTGATAAAACGCAGCCGGCCATTGAAGCTTGCGCACTCTCTCGCACGCTGCTCGACTGCAGCCCGATGATAATGGCCGCTGGGCTTACGTCTAAAAACACCTAATAACTTCTGGCGCAAACCAGCCGCATTGGCGCCATTAACAACCGGATGACCTTTAATAATAATTTCAGCATCAGGATGATCTTGCAGCGCTCGATCGAGCATCCGCTCGAAGGTTGCGTGGTTAGCGCCAGCGCCAACGATAGAGAAATCACTGGCCACTTGATCGATCAGTAACACCCTGTAGCGCGACGACGCAGGCAACTCAATAGATGGCGCGTCGTTATACTTAGACAATTTCGCGGTGACTATTTGATCGATACACTGCCGCGCACGCAGCAACAGCTGCGGATCATCCAAATTATAGGGCTGCTTGTGCAAACGGTTGTGCGCGCCGGCCAAACTAGGCTCTGCCGCAACTAAAGCGTCGCAAACACCCTTATTCAACCAGTGTTCCAATCGTGAGGGCTGGCGAGCATCATAATAAATACCCATATCGTCGACGATCAAAGACAAGGATGGGTTGAGTAGCGATTGTCGCCATCGACTCACAGCGGGGCCCGCAGCTATTGAGCGAATAAAGCCATCTTCTAAGCGCAAGAGTGGACACCCTTGCTGCTGTTGATACTTTTGCGCAATAGATTGCCGCTTGTTACCCCAATCAACCAGCACAGTTTTGGTCGGCCTATCTTCTCGACGGTTAATACCGCCTTCGGCAGATGCTGGCGCCTCAACCCGAGCGCCCCTTGGGGAGCGAAATAAGCTCGACACCCAGCTCAGCTCATCTACGCCCAGCAAGCGCTGCCAATGCCGCTGGCGAGCCAGCCCGCGAGAAAAACAAATAGCATGTAGTGCTTGATTCATAGACGGGAAATATCATAATGGTGATTCATTTAACTCGGATTGGATCATAACGCCTTGCGCTCAACACTTGATACCGGCAAGCAATGGATAGCGAATTTTTTTGCATTATTTACCCAGGCAAAATCCTTCCAAGACAACCCTATCATTGGCAGTCCGCGACTCAATCGCTTAGGGTTGCATATCGTGCGAGTCATACTCGCTCATGGCATTTTCAGGTTACGCCAAGCCTTTTTGTTATTTTTAATCAGCGCTGATGAAAGACGCGCATTTCATCGCGACGGATTCTTGCTTGTTGATAATGTATTGCCGCCGGAGGTGTTTAAACAGCTTCAGCAGTCATTTGAGCATCCCGCGGTCAGGCTTCATAGCAGCCGGCAAGGCGATACCCTGACGCACTCACAGCTTCTTAACCCACAACTACAAAGCCAAATAGCCACTATTCAATCTATTTTGCGTGAACCCGCTCTACTCAACCGATTGCGCTATGCATCAGGCATGTTGCTCAGCCCGTGGTTTTATTTTTTACGCATTGAAAACCATCTAAAAAAGCTGGCCGCTCAGCAACCGTCAACTGATTTCCAACAGATACCCAATGATCCGCAAAAGATGGCGCATGCCGATGCGTTTCACCCCACGATGAAAGCCTGGCTATTTCTTCATGATGTAAGCGCAGAGCAAGGACCTTTTTGTTATTACCCAGCGTCACATAAACTCACCGTTAAGCGACTTCGCTGGGAATATCAACAAAGCCTCATCGCGAGTAAAACCGACAACCGCTACACTGCACGCGGATCATTTAGGCTGGATGAGTCTGGGCGGAAAAACCTGACGCCGCACCCGCCTAAGTCCTTTACCGTGCCAGCCAATAGCTTAATTATTGCTAACACCTTTGGCTTTCACTTTCGCGGCAACGCGGCACAAGGCAGCACTCGTGACGCACTGTGGGCATCGTCATGGCGGGCACCGTTTCTGCCACTGCCCCTACCCGACAACCAAAAACTCCGAGCCTTCTTTTATAAAAAAATGCAGCAACACTTATAGCAGCCACACTTATGAAAACCAAACGATGCACAGCGTTAGCTAAACGCCCGATCCAACTCGACCAATAGACCACGATAAAACACATGCCCAACAAAAATAAACAGACTCACATCCTTATCACTGGCGCCTCGCGAGGATTAGGTGCAGCTTTGGCTTTAGCCTATGCGAAGCACTACAGCGAACAAGCCAATGAGACCTTGCACCTATCGTTGCTAGCGACCACCACCGACAACCTTAGCACTACCAAACAGCAGTGTACGCCCTACTGTGACCACATCGACTGCTATGGTGTTGACCTGAATGATCCCAGCGCCACTATTGCCTCAATCCAAGCAATTGCCGAGCAACCCGTTGACATCGCTATCCTCAACGCCGGCATCACTAGCGATAGCAAGAACAACCAAGAAACATGGCAGCAACAACACGCCATCATCCATACTAATTTGCTTGCTACTATGGCCTGCACCCACGCTTTAATCCCTAGCATGCAAGCAAGACAAAGCGGCCGTATTGTTTTAGTCAGCTCTATTGCTGCGTTTAAAGGACTGGGGCTGACGCCTAGCTATTGTGCGAGCAAAGCCGGTGTAAAAGCTTACGCTGACAGCATTCGAGGCGGGCTTGCTGATCAAGGTATAACAGTGCATTGCGTAATGCCCGGCTTCATTGCGACTGATATGACCGCAGCCTACTCTGGAGCGACGCCTTTCATAATTAGCTCGGAGCGCGCAGCAATGATTGTCGTTAAAGGCTTACAAAAAAACCGCCTCGTTATTATTTTTCCGCGCCTCATCAGTTGGGGCATGCGCCTATTAAATATTCTTCCTGCGCGCTGGAGTGATGCAATACTAAAAAATATCGGCTACGGCAGCCCCATAGAATAACCGTCAGCGCAGCCAATAAAGTAGCGGCTAGAAAAACTTTTTAAAATCCGAAAAGGCAATAAGTTTATCTAGCCCAGCCACTTGATTTTTTTTGGGCCAAGAATGATAGCCAGGCTTGCCAATCTGCGGCTTGCCTGAGGCTAGCATTGTGCGAAGATCCTGTGAGGCATTGTCGCTTAACCACTGCATGAAAATATCAGCGCCTACGGCAAACAATCGCATTTGCTGAGCAAACAAAGAGGCGGAGGGATCTACCGCAATTTTTTTGCTTCGAAAAACATGACCTTCATCTAGCTCAGCTGCCGTTTGATGCAATGTCATTTCAAGATAATCTTGCTTTTCACAGCAGGCCATTAAAACCGGATCGACTCCTCGATACTGAGGCAGCTGACCTGGATGTAAATTCACACAAAAGAGCTGAGGGAGGGACAATACCCTGATCGAGAGTTTTTGGTTAAACATGGCCGTCAATAAAATCGTATCTTGAGCCCCCACTTGATGCTGAATAAATTGCCGCCCCTGCGCACTGTTAATGTTTTTAGTTTTAAATAGAGGCAGTCGATGTTTTTCGCACTGCCGCGCGACAGAAGGGAGGGCATAACGATTCGATGAGCGCCGCCAATGCGCAAAAAAATTAAATAAAGTTGTAATAACCAGTAGATAAAAGGCATAACGAATGCCGCTGGTACGGACAATTGAGAGGATATCGCGCAACGCATTGCCGCGCTCGTATCGGATGCGAGTAGACACCACCACCGCAGCCACCGAATCAGAACCTATGCCAGCGATCAGATCAGCCAACACCCTGCTGCCATAAGCCGAAGCATGACAGCACAAAATAATGCGTCGCGATGGGGGATTGGCTGACATTAAATAAGGTCGAGCTCTCGCATCACCTTCGCTAATGCCTCCACCGCCTGCTCTATTTGCGTGGCATTGTGTGAAGAGCAAATAAAGAAACGCAGGCGGGCTAAGCGCTCTTCAACCGCCGGATGAATAATTGGCTGTACGTTGACACCCGCTTCACTCAAAAGATGAGCCGCTTTAACTGCACTAATCGAATCGCCCATCATTACCGGTATCACTGCAAGCTGCCTATTGAGCCCCGTATCAATGCCCTGCTTTTTGGCCAACGACTCAAATAAGCGTGCGTTGGACTTAAGCTTGGCCACCCTCTCTGGCTCTTGATGCAAAATGTCAATCGCCGTAAGTGCAGCGGCGGCCATCATCGGCGCAACGCCCACACTATACACAAACCCTGGCACCAGATTTTTCACCATATCGACTAGCGCAGAACTACCGGCAATATAACCACCGGTACTGGCAAAAGATTTACTCAGCGTGCCCATCCATATATCGACATCGCGCGCATCAATATTAAAATGTTCTGCAATCCCTCGTCCCGTCTCGCCCATCACCCCCACAGAGTGCGCCTCATCAACCATCAATAACGCATCGTGCTGGTCTTTAAGTGCAATCAACCGCGGTAAATCGGGGTAGTCGCCGTCCATACTGTAAAGGCCTTCCACCACAACCAAAGTGCGTCGATATTTATGGCGACTATCAACTAATATTTTTTCAAGCGCTTGAATATCATTGTGAGGGAACGTCGCGCGCCGCGCACCAGAGAGCTGCACGCCCTCCAGTATGCTATTGTGGACTAACGCATCATGCACAATAAGATCGGCGCTATTAAACAAACAGCCAATGGTACTTACGTTGGTGGCGTGACCACTCACAAAAATAGCCGCATCATCAACCCCATGAAGCTCAGCCAGCCTACTCTCTAACTGGCCCTGTATAGGGCGTTCACCTGACACCAAACGACTTGCCGAACTCGATACACCGTAAGTGTCTAGGGCTGACTTTACTGCAGAGTTTTGCCTAGGGTCTCCATTAATGCCTAAGTAGTCGTAACTCGAAAAATTTAACATTTCCCGCCCGGCAATCATCGATGTATCTTGCGACAAACCTTCATGCACTTTAAAAAATGGACTCTCAATACGCATTTTTTCTGCCGCAAAACGGTGTAATTGAATATCTTTATACTCAGAAAACGCCTCAAAAGAAGTTGTGCTGCCCAGGGTAAGGAGCGAATCGACTACAGCATCGGCATCGTTAGTCTGTGATGAATCATCGCTCAACGCTCGGCTGAGCTTACGACGCTTCACATCTTGGATGATTTTATTTTTTAGGCTCATTACATACCGTCTTGTTGTGGAACCATTAACTAGCGGTTACTCTTTCGCTTGACCGCCATGATCAACTTTTTTGTCAGGCGACGCCAGCGCAGAACTTACTTGCTCTACATCACTTTTGTCGGTGTCCGCATGCCTATCCGCCAACGAGTCGATTCGAAGCAGATCCATATCTTCATCATCGCTTTCAATGCCCTGTTCACCAGCCGCATCTAAACTTAAAGCGCGCAAGACTCTATCGGCCACGCGTGGCAGTGTGGGCGATTCAACTAAAGCCATAGGAGGAATGTCTACACTAAATTTTTGCTGGATAATGCCTACCAATTCAACTCCCATTAAGGAGTCCATACCCTGCTCAAAAAGCGATTGCTCAAGATCAATTTCTCCGTCGGCCATACACAGAATTTTTTCAACCTGCGCAGCCAATAACGTTACTACTTTGGCATGTCGTGCGGCGGGTTCCAACTCAGCCAGCAGCGCTGACAAGTCGACAAGCTCGGTATCGCCCGTAGCCATATCTGCGCAACCATCCAACCATCTATATTTTGGCTGTGCTGCCGTCGGCAACCTTCGTCGCACCTCGGCCCAATTGAGGTAAAGAAAGGAGCCGGTACGAGTAATGCTATCGACACCCGTCGACGAGCCAATAGCCGCATTGCGAGCGCTCATAATTTGACGCTCTAATTCTTTTAAAACCTGCGACGAGGTTATGCCTTTTGCACCGAATTTTTGGATTAAATTTTCTTTAGCACGACTGTTGCGAGCCACATAACCCACATCATCAACAGCACCCCAGGCCACACAAATAGCCGGCAAACCCTGTGACAAACGATAATCGGCAAGCCCTTCAAGATAGCTATTAGCCGCCACATAGGCCGATTGGCCGGGGCTACCTAAACTCGTAGTAGCAGAGGACAGCAGCACAAAGAAGTCTAACGACATAGCTTGCGTGAGCTCATGCAACGCCAAAGCGCCACGCACTTTAGGCTGCATCACTCTATCCAGCTGCTCGTCACTGGCATTCACCACCAAAGCATCATCAATCACCGCGGCCGCATGAACAACGCCTTTAATAGGCGGACAATCAACAACCAGCTCCTTTAACTGCTCGGAGCTATTCGGGAGCGCCAAGTCTAAGATGTAATCATAAATTTTAACGCCATCGAGCTGCCATGCATCAAAATTCGAGTCCGCACTATCAAAATCCGAACCTTGGCGACTCACCACGCCAATATGCCGCGCGCCTTTTTCAATCAACCAATGAACGACAGATAAACCCAAACCTCGAGAGCCACCTGTGACAAGATAGGTAGCCTGCTCATCAAGCTCTAACGCTTGCGCACTTGCAGTAGGTGTTAGTGCGCTGTCGACAGGCAAAGCATCGAGTTCCAGTACAATTTTTCCTAATTGGCGGGACTGCTGCATATAGCGAAATGCATCGACAGCGGCAGCCGCAGGAAAGACATGATATTTTAATGGATAAAGTTCACCTGCATTAAACAGCTGCATCATCTCTTGCAGTAGCACCCCGACCAGCTTCGGCTTAGCATTAAGAAGTTGGTCGGCATCAACGCCAAAATAACTAATATTATTTCTAAACGGCTTTAAGCCCAGCGACGAATCAGCATAAAAATCTCTTTTGCCCAGCTCAATAAACCGGCCGAAAGGCTTCAAAATACTCAGGTTTTTTGCAATGGCATCACCGGCGAGTGAATTCAATACAACATCCACCCCCTCCCCACCGGTTGCCGTAAGAATTTGATCGGCAAAGCTGAGAGTGCGCGAATCAAAAATTGCCTCTACACCCAACATTGCCAGGTAACTGCGCTTTTCAACGCTGCCCGCCGTTGCATAAACCGTAGCGCCACAATGCTTAGCAATTTGAATAGCCGCTAAACCTACCGCGCCTGCAGCCCCGTGGATCAGTACACGCTCGCCCGGCTGAAGCCTAGCGAGATGCTCCAATGCATAGTAAGCGGTAAAAAAAGCAGTCGGCACTGTTGCCGCCTCGGCAAAGCTCCAAGCGCTAGGCATTTTAAGCGCCGCTGACTCTCGCGTAACCAAATGACTCGCAAAACAATTGGGCGCGAAGCCAAAAACCCTGTCACCCAGCTTAAGCTCCCCGACCGCCGAGCCCAACTCAACAACTTCGCCGGAGAACTCCATGCCAAGCGTTGCACCGGCATAACCGTTTTCAAGCGCCTCCTCGGGCAACAGACCCATGGCAAACATGACGTCTCTGAAATTCAAACCGGCACAGTGAGACTTAACTCGAACTTCATCAGCCGCGAGGCCCAGCGACTCTTCCTGCTTCCAAGTAATATTGGCTAGCTGCCCCGGCTCATCAATACCGAGGGTAATAGTGGGTTCAATGGTGCACTCAGCATCAGTATCGGGATCAGTAGCATTGCCAAGATACTGCTTGGTTGCGCGGGAGGGTTCAGTGAGATTGCCCGCTGCATTGCCCATGAACGTTCTGTCGGTGACATCAAGCCAACGATTAACATAGCGACTATTGTCGCGCAGCAGCACTTCTGTCTCTTCAGTGGCACCATGAATCTCTGCGCACAAGCCTTGATTAAAATAAGTAGGGCTTGCTAATTCAATATCAATAAGGCGCAGTGAAATCCAAGAGTATTCGTTCATTAATGTGCGCACAAAACCCCACACAGCACGCTCACTGGGATTAACCTCAACCGCTGACGCTTCGGGCAATACGAAACTGCTAGCCGTTAAAACCGTTACCGCTGGGCAAGCCTCGGGGGCAAGGCTTGATAAATGCTGAAAAAAAGCTTGCAGCTGATGACAGCGCTGATTAGTTGCAGCTGGCGAATCTAACGAAGCATTAAAAGGCGCTACCGTTGCATCGATGATTCGGCTTGGTGCACTGGGTAATGCATCCAACAACTGATCCCAATGGGCAGCACTTGAAAATTTTAACTGGCCCGCAAAGCCGTCGACTGAGCTTGGACTCAGCGCGAAGGTATTAGCGCTATGAACCAAGGCCAGCCGTATATCGTGCTTTTGACAATAGGCTATGAGCTCATTGCTTGCTGCAGCAGCGCTTTGGGCAGTAGCATTGTCGGCC
Source organism: uncultured Pseudomonadales bacterium (assembly GCA_943788835.1). Lineage (GTDB taxonomy): Bacteria > Pseudomonadota > Gammaproteobacteria > Pseudomonadales > UBA7434 > UBA7434. The sequence continues at coordinate 111,186 of CALSRU010000002.1, forward strand.
AACATGACCACCCATAATTCTTGAGCCGCAGGGGCGCTCAGCTCGCTGGCTGGCGCATTATTAAATTGATCACTGCGCCCATCGCTTGACGCAGACAAGCCAGAGTTAATCTGACTGTCTGACTGTTTGCCTGCCTGAGATTCTGACTGCGCTTGCGCAACCAAAACAAAATCTGAATCGGCACAAACGGACTCGGGCAGCACTAACGGCGCCACTTCAAGACCCTTACTAATCAGCAACTCGACACAGGTTTCTTGACTAATAAGATTGCCAATACCTAGGTCTTGATTGGCTTGCCACCAATGAGTATCTAAACCTAGCAAGACATCATCTAATCGGTTATTCGCGCGATCAGCCAGAATCAACACACCACCGGGTTTCAAACAGCCAACCACAACATCAACGACTTGCTCAACGACCTCTGCACTGCCTCGGAGGTGACCCAGCACTATAATGTCGTAGCCATGACCTTGGCCTGGCAATACAGCGAACAAATCATCCGGAGCCATCTGCGCAAAATCTTCAACATATTGCACGCCAACATTATGTAAACCACCTAACTCTGCATTAGCCTGGCTAAACCCAGAGGAAGAACTGGTAAACAAGGCGTAGTTATCCTCGGCCAGTAGCTGAGTGGCAACACCGCTCGCAAGACCGGTAAAGGCCGCATTGACTTCTAAGATATTAACGGCCGAAACAGTGGCACGGCTAGCTAACCAAGACTCAATCGTTTCAGCCACCAGCCAATTACCTGTAGCGAAAGCATGGCCCTGGCGGTAAAGATTTTCGACATAAACGCGATGGCTTTTCTCTTGAGTAAAGTCGGTGATTTTGTCGGCATTGAGTACACCATCGACGTGATTTATGCCCGTGACATGCCGACCACTTTTGCCTGTAAAAAGCTGCATAAGCGCTTGCACCGAAGTCGCTAAGAGCAACAACTCATCACCATGACCACTCAGCTCATTCAACAACGGCCAAATATCATCAACCGTTTCGTCCATAGCGCCAACAAACGCGTATTCGCCTGCATCCTGCTTCTCTAAAAAACCCTCTTGAACACCGACTTGCAGCATCCAGCTAAAAAAGTTTTTTTCTAAAATCGACGTTTTACCACGGGCAGCTAAATCGATTGGCGAAACATTTTTTCCATCAAGGCTTATTGCTCGAAGTAATTCTATCGAGAGGCTGGCCAATAAAGCGTCGACCAACGGCACAAATTCGGCATAGTGTTGCTCGATGCTGTTGGGATTTTTTCGCCCAAAGCATTGAGCATCTTCAACGCGCGATGCAAGCCCTCGCTGATAGTCAGCAAACCACTGAGAAAAATTGGCAAAAAATGACTGCGCAGCCTTAGATTTTTCGTTAGACAAAAATGTCTGCCACTGATAACGACCTACCGGCTTATCAGCCATTTCCAGGCGCATGGGCTTAAATCGACAGCCTTTCGCCGATAAAACCAACCGACCTGATTGGTCAACCATCACAATGTCAATGCACAGCTGGCGGCGATTAACCGAACGCAACGTAATACTGGCAAGTACATCGTCGGTAGAACCCAACCAACGCAATTGATCAATTTGCGCCGGCAAGTAAGCCAGGTCGGCATAATGCTCAGGCACCAACAGCGCGGCAAGCTGAAAACAACCATCGAGCACAGCCGGATGGGCGTAATGCCCTGTATTACATTGCGCAGCCTGCAAACTTAATTTAGCGACAACCGAGCTTTGATTTAAAGCAGCCTCTTGCACGACCTGAAACGTGTCGCCGTACTGCAAGCCGCGAGCTGCCAACTCTGGATAAAATTGATCAATGGCAATGGACTGTGCCTGCTCTAGCAACTGGCCAATAGCAGCAGTGTCCGCCATCACCTCATTGGCGCCGGCCTCAGCTATCTTGCCGCGACAATGTAGCGTCCATCCATCTTGATTCGTCCGCGGGCGGCTACTCACAGAAAAAATATTGCGCTCAACATTAAGTGTGCAGCGCAGCAACTTATGATCATCCGCATCGATGACGAGTGGCGCCACAATTATCATGTCCGTGAGGTCAAAGTCGCTAAACCCATACCAATCGGCGGCCATGGCTAAAGCCAGCTCTACATAAGCCGAGCCCGGCACAACGGTGCTGCCGCCCACCACATGATCTTGCAAATAAACAGGATCACTGGCATTTAAATTAATGTCCCAAATCGGCAGGGCAGATTGCAGCCGGTAGCCCAATAATGGATGTGCGCGCTTGCGATCGACCAAACAGTCAATATCGACGCCCGACTCCACCCAATAACGCTGTCGCTGCCAGGGATACGCCGGCACGTCTACCCATTGACCTGCAGCAGGAAAACAATGCGTCCAATCGATTGCATGCCCTGCCAAAAAAGCCTTGTAAAGAACAGCATCGCGCTCTAAGTATTGCGAGCCAGTGCGCGTCATTGATGCAATCACAACGCCTTTATTACGCGAACCCCTAAGCTGATCTTGAATGGCTGCGCGCAGCACCGGGTGCGGGCCCACTTCAACAAAAATTCTCGCGCCCAAATCAATCGCTTTATTGACACCGCCTCTAAACATTACGCAATCGCGAATATTACGCCACCAGTAATTGGCATCTAGCCATTCACCGGCCGACTTATCAGCTGCCGTCGTGCCAATGAACCGAGCGCTTTTAACTGGCTTAATGTGTTTGAGTGCATCGAGTATGGACGATTTGATCGGATCCATGTAACGGCTGTGAAAGGCATAATCAAGGTCTAACAGCTTGAAGCGAATGGCCTGCGTTTCACAATAGGACTCAATAACTTTGAGCTTGGCGAGTGAGCCCGATAACGTAACAGAGTGGTTAGAATTGTCACAGGCAATTTCAACATCACCTTGAATAGCTAACTCTTCAAGCAACGCCTGCGCTTTCTGTAGATCTATTGCCACAGCGGCCATACGGCCAGTGCCGCGGGTCAGTGCCTGGCTGGCACTGCGCACGGCGACCACTTGCATAGCATCATCTAAAGTTAACGCACCCGACGCCCAAGCAGCAGCAATTTCGCCTACGCTATGCCCTAGCACATAGTCAGGCACCAGCCCACGCGCAGCAAACCATTGTGTGAGCGCAACTTGCGTAGCAAACAACAATGGCTGAGCATACTCGGTTAGCCGCATAGGCGAGTGGTCTACATCGCGCAGCAACTCATCTTTAATTGAAAACTGAATGTACTGGGAAAAACCTGTATCAACTTGTTCGATTAAGGCAACAAATTCTGGATCTTGCTCTAGTAACTCGCAGGCCATGCCCTGCCACTGGCTACCATTACCGCTATACACAAATGCCAATGGTTTATCGCCAGCAATAAAGCGACCCGTATGGGCTTGCTCCGCGGCGTCATCTACTACAAAACTATCTAACGCTCGCGCTATGCTATCATGCGAGTCGCCGGTGAACACCACACCCTCGGCCAGTCGACTTTGCCTGGTGAAGCTATGCAAAGCAATATCGTAGTAACTAGCACGACCACTGCCAAGTAGCTGCCCATATTTGGCCGCCAGAGTCCGCAATGCAGTGGCATTATTGGCCGCTAAGTAAAGGGGCGGCACACCTGCAGCGGTTTGAGGCAACCGCTCGGTTTGGTTGGACTCAGTCACGTACTCTTCTAACACCGCATGCGCGTTAGCACCACCAAAACCAAATGAATTAACCCCCATACGCAGCGGCCTATCGATACCACTTAAATCGAGCATCTGCTGATTAACACGAAGATTCAAATCATAAAAATCAATATTCTCACCAGCGCCATCGGTATTGGCGGTAGGCGGCACGGTGCGATACTTCAAGCAGTGCACCAGCTTAATAAGCCCAGCAATACCCGATGCGGTTTCCAAATGCCCTAAATTACCCTTAATAGAACCGATGGGAAGCACACGGTTATGCGAACGCCGCTGACCCAATTGCTCGCCTAACGCTGCGGCCTCAATAGGGTCACCCACCTGCGTACCGGTGCCGTGCGCCTCGATGTAATCAACCGTGTTGATGTCGACCTTGCCGTCACTATATAGCGATGCCAGTAACTCGCTCTGCCCAGCTTTAGATGGCAGGCTAATACCATTGGTTTTACCATCGCTATTGATAGCCGAATCAGTGATGACCGCATGAATGCGATCGCCATCACGAATGGCATCCTCAAGGCGCTTTAATAAAACAATGCCTGCGCCCTCCGAACGAACGTAACCATCGGCCTGACTAGAAAAAGGCTTGCAACGCCCAGTGGGCGAAAGCATCGATGCCTTTGAAAAACCAACAAAAGGCGCTGGGTGCAGTAATAAATTAACCCCGCCAGCCAGCGCGGCGCTGGCCTCGCCCTGCCACAAACTCTTACATGCTTCATGCACGGCCACCAGCGATGAGGAACAAGCCGTATCAACTGAGACGCTGGGGCCATGAAAATCATAAAAGTAGGAAATACGATTGGAAGCGATACTACCGGTGTTGCCAGTCATGGTGTAAGTGTCAGCCGATGCTAGGTCTTCGAGGTGACGGTTGACATAGTCGTTGCTGGCAACGCCCATAAAGACCGCGCATTGAGTGCCGCGCAATTTTTCTACCGGCTGACCGCCGTCTTGCAGTGCACCCCAAGATAGCTCCAGCAACAGGCGCTGCTGAGGATCCATCTGCTCAGCTTCGCGGGGTGAAATACCAAAAAATGCGGCGTCAAAGGTATCGACGTTGTCTATCTGCCCGGCCTGAAAGATGTAACTGGTACCCGGCGAAGCTTTATCGGAGTGTTCAAAAAGCGAGCTATCCCAGCGACTAGCCGAGATTTGAGAGACATTATCATGCTCTTGAGAAAGTGCCTCCCACAGCTTGGCCGAAGTATCTATGCCACCGGGAAAACGAAAAGACATACCGACAATGGCGATTTTTGTTTTAGTGCCTACCAACGCTGCCTCTCCTGCATCCCAATCAACTAACCTTAGCGTGTCGCCCTGCTATACTTTTTTACAGTCGACAGTTTTTGCTGCGGCCTTAGCCGCGCCATTCTACAATAAAACCTCTTTGATTCTGAGACAAAAATACACCATGCAAGCTCACTGCTATAACAATCAAGCCCAGCACGTCATTTGCAGGCTCGCCCTAATAGATAGATGCCGGGGCTCGTTTGTTTTTTGTACAAAAAGGCACATTACTATTCTTGGCATGATGGCTTTGGCGATGCTGCTGCAAATGGTGCAAACACCTGCGGTGCTCGCTGCGGAGTATGAGCTCAAGCCGACTATTTCTTCAGTGGCAAGTTACAACGATAACCTCGCCATGAATCCAACTAATGAAGAGCCCTTGAATGGACTAGAAATACTTGCTGCCGCTGACTTTAGCTATGATGATCAAATTTCGACAGTCAGGCTACGAACAATCGCGAGCTTTGACCGCTTTGACGAAACACGCTTTGACACAGACGACCAAAAAGCCACACTATCTTATCAGCGCTTATTTGAAAAAGGCTCAATCTCGGCCGAGGCCGAGACTAACCACACTTCAGCGCGTACGTTGGAAGATCTAGACACTGATATTGGCTCGCGAGAAACGGAAGCTACGCGCGCCGACGCCAATAACCTTACTCTCAGCGGCTTGTATTATCTCACCGAAAAAAATCTTTTACGCGGCAGCTTAAGCGGCTCACTGCGCGATTATCAAAGCGACAACCTATCAAGTTACGCCTATTACAGCGCCAATGGGCTCTGGCAACACTCCATGAACTCGCGACTGCGACTGCAAACGCAAGCTAGCTACAGTCGCTATCTCCCAGATGACACCCTCGGCTTAGACTTTACTGAAGAATTGCTGGAACTGGCCGCAAGTCAAAACGTCACTGGGCCTGACCTAGATGGCCGACTAGAAAGCTGCCTCGATGCCGTGGGCTTCATACCGATCCCATTTATCACTGTTGGCATTCCCAACAATAATCTCGGCAACCCTCGTGCACCCTGCTTTGACATTGAAAGCTTCAAAACCCAGCAAAATACCGTTTCACTGCAGCTTGGCTTTGTTTACCTAATCAACGAAGCACTGAGCCTCAATATACTGGCAGGCCGAACTGAGACAGGCAGTGAGCGAGACAGCATTTCGGTTGAGCAAAGGGGCCGGTATATTCAACGTCGCAAAGATCGAACCGCCTCTTACGAGGCATCTCTTAGCTACACGGGAGAACGATTAACCTCCTCATTATCAGCCTCCCAAAATGAACAAGCCACCAGCGATGGCGTATTAAACCTGACTACGCGAGTAAGCTGGCGTAACGACTGGAACCTCTCCGCGCTCAGCTCATTGAATCTGAATTTCATCTGGAATAATCGCGCCTATGATGCTGAGTTGGAGAGGATCCGATTTGCTGACCGAGAAAATATTTATGTACTTGCAGGCTACAAATATCTGTTTAGTCAAGAATGGAGCGGGCGCTTACAGTATGAATATCGAACAGAACTGAAATCACCACAACGACCGCAAACTGAGCGAAATCGTGTCATGCTAACGTTGGCATGGAGTCCTATGCCGAAAACGTGGTCACGTTAGTCCATTAACAACTCCACATCCGAACAATATTCATACAATTGCTTCGAGCGCACGCCTAACAATAATAAAAAGTGTCGCTCTAGTAATAACACAACATACTGCCTTATTCGAAAAAACCATTTGTACGCATGCAGCTGATTAGCTGATAATATCTCGGCAGGTGGATGCTCGTTAATGCGCGCTTAACGCCGCACTACTTCGAAACGCTAAACCTCCACCTATATGCAAGAATATAGGCTCGCATTAGCGCAACAACGCACCATAAGCCTAGTGAAAAATAGACTGTATATTCCAAATCCAAAAGGCCATCGCTTGTTTAACTCGTCCCTTTTAAATCCGCTTAAATTCATCATTACGTTAGCGCTTTTAGTGCTTATACAAAGCGCCCACGGACAAACTGTTAGGGATGATGTAGGGTATACAGCACTCCTAAACGAAATGGGAGCGGATACGCCTAATGGCGCTGGGAATGAGCATTGGAATTATAGAGCCGGCCTTTGTAGGCAGAGATAACCCTGAGTATTAGCATGGCTGCCTAACTTAGATTACACCAACCCCAAAATCAGCCAAGTAACCATGAACGATGCATCTGGCGGTTCCACCTTCGACTCTGGTCACTCATCGGAGGTTAGTAAATATATTTTCGGTCAAGATATAGGCCTAGCAAACGGTATTACTGAAGCCGATTACTATAATCTATCCGATTTTATCTATAACAAGCTTATTCCACTCACAAATTACGTTGGCCCAAGCCAGCCTAACGCATTGCTTTATTCACTAGGCGCCAAGGTGTTTAATAACCGAATCAACAACTTCAGCTCCATCTCATCTGATATCGAAAATAATCCCGCATTATTGCGTCGATTCGACTGGGCCACATCCCACGAAGATGTCATCAACATCGTCTCTGCAGGCAACAGGTCTCGAAGTCCAGTTCTATTTGGCAGTAGCTACAACAGTATTTATATAGGCATTACCTCAGGCTCGAGCGGCAAGGTAGCCGCTGTGGTAGACAACCTCTATAACGGCGCGCGACAGCGCCCTGATGTGGTCAGCCCAATACGCAATACAAGCTATGGAACGGCTGTCGCCTCTTCTATCACGGCCGTGCTTTTAGACACCGCACGAAATGCTACCGCCACGTTTTCAAATTCATCGCCCTCAGACATGGGCGTTAATATTCGCCATGCAGAGAAGTCTGAAGTTGTTAAAGCCGTTCTCATGGCCGGTGCCGACCGCATAACAAGTAACACAAGAGAGAACGACTTCCTTAAAGATGAAGACTTTGCCGCTGTTCGAGACGAAGACGGCAAGGTCATTCGATTCATTCGTGACATAACAGACTACCGCGCCGAAGGCTACAGGACTAATAATGGCCTAGACAGCCGCTTTGGTGCCGGCCAAGCCAATGTCTTCAATAGCCACCAAATCATGACCGCAGGCGAACAAGATAGCCAGGAAGATGGCGGCAACACATCAGTGAGCTTGCTTGGCTTTGATTACGACGAAGCCTTTGGCAACGGCGCGGGTGATGCCAACCCGAATAGTGTGGCCAGCTATTTACTGCCAACGTTAACTAGCGATGCCAACCTTGATGTAACGCTGGCATGGAATTTAGATGTCTACAGCGGTGATGGTTTATTTATCAACGCCATGCTCTATGACCTCGACTTATGGTTATATGATGTTACCGACACAGAAGAAGTGTT
>CALSRU010000003.1 GCA_943788835.1 uncultured Pseudomonadales bacterium
CAAATAATCAAAGCGGCCGTCTTTGGCCAGTTTGGTCACTTCCTCTAGCAGGTCTTCGCGCAAGGTACAGCAGATGCAGCCATTGCTCATTTCAACGAGCTTTTCTTCGCTGCGATTCAGTGATACTTCGTTTTGCACAATTGCAGCATCAATGTTGATTTCGCTCATGTCATTGACAATAACAGCGACCTTTTTGCCTTGGCGATTATTGAGGATGTGGCTTAAGACTGTGGTTTTACCGGCGCCAAGAAAGCCAGAAAGTACAGTCACAGGAAGTTGATTCATAACGATATGTGTCCCATAAAGGCAAATATAAATGATACGTTATATCATAACATATCATTTGGTTGAAGGGGTTGGTCAGCGAGTCGTCTTGCGAGCGGTTGGTTTTGGGCATGCGGCGCTAGGGTGTGCTTTCTGATGATTGTGGCGATAGGTCTGCAGCCTCATATCAATACTGCCGTCTCTGCGAGGCTGCCGCTTTAAAGTCAAATTCTTTTGCGCATGAGAGACAAGTGATCCAAAGTGGCCTGCTTGCGTAAAGGACAGTACACTCCCAGTATTTAGGCTTAAAGCGGTCCAGTTTTAAGCTTAGGGGCAACAGCTAGCTTGTTTCGGCACCAGTCGGGCACGTTGGTAAACTAAAATAAAAATATTGAGTGAGGGGTCCGCCATGATGAAAATCAAATCTAGCCTTTACTGTTTGACAATGCTTTTGACGTTGACCGCGCAGGTCGCCGTTGCTCGGCCGTCTATTCTCGCAGCCTGGCAGTCGGCTTACCCAGCTTCTGATTCCGACCTCGTAAATTGCCAGCTTTGTCACCAGAACACATCGGGCGGTAATCCGTGGAACGCTTACGGTTGGAATATACGCCAGGGCATACAAAACAGTGGTTTAGCAGCTAGCGCGGCTATCGCTGCCATTGAAGGGAACAACTCGGATGCAAGCGTCGTATCTGCGAGTAATAATCTTGAGGAAATATCTGCCAATACGCAGCCTGGGTGGACAGCTGGGGCTGTCAATACTATTTACTTTAAAAACGGCTCTACACTGACTAGCCAGACGGCGCCTTCGCTGGCGACCCCCCTCGATCCACCAGAGACTGCCACCGTTCCCATTTCATCTGGGTGGCTTGCGTTGCTTGGCTTGAGTCTGGCGTGGGTTGGCATATTCAGGGGATTAAACCGCCGTATCAAATAGCTTGGTATGACTATTCGGTTTTTGGTGGGCAGCGCTTTTAATGCCTGTCAATAAAACAGGGGTAAAACGCGGTCGAAAAAAAAGCCCTAATGCCTACTTAAGGCTTATTAGGGCTTTTTTGTTTGGTGGAGACGGCGGGAGTTGAACCCGCGTCCGTCAGTCCTCTGCCATCGGCTCTACATGCTTAGCACCATCTATTAATTTAATTTCTCTCGACCCAATGGCCAGGGTGATGAGAAACGAGCCCAGTAAAAGTTTTGCCCGTTGGCCCTGAACATACCGCCAGACTAGCTTGTTCTGTATGACAGTCGCTTCTCGTTTACAAGCATCCGATGGCAACTGCTAGCAGGGATTAGGCTGCTAGAGCGTAGTTTTCGTCGTTGGCAACTATAAAGTTACAGCGATTGTTTAACGAGAGTCACTACCCTCTCGGCATGCACCTTTGGTTTTGTAACCGGCGTCGAATCCGGATCGTCCCCAAATTAAGTACCTTATAAGTATACGCTAATCTCTGTACTTATAAGATAAATTACTCACTAAACACCAGCCTTTTAAAGTTTAGGCGGCACCATACAGCCTAGGTGGCAACGGCTTTCATAAAAAAAGTGACGCAGCGCCGGATATGTTGGTCGATATCATCATCGCTGCAGTACGGCAAACCGAGTAGGCGGCGCTGTAATTCTTGCCCGCGAACTAAGGACAGAAAATGTTTGGCTGCTGACTCTGTATCGGCTGCGACCATACTAATTTCGCCCGCTAATGCTTTGACCTCAAAATAGCTACTTAGTTGCTCGGTAAGCCACTGTGGCCCGGCTTCCCAAAAGAGCTTAGACACAGTGGGGTACTGATCGCTGCCGCTGATGCAGATTTTGTTGAGTTGCAGCGATTCATCACTGAGTACCAGTTCGGCTATGCGGTTGCCAACGGCGAGTAGTACTTCTTCAAAACTTTTGTTGGTGTCAAAAAGATTTTCGGTAAGCTCATGCCTTTGGCAGGCTTCTTCTATAGCGGCGGTGAAGAGCGCCTCTTTACTGCCGAAGTGGCTGTAAAGCGTTTGCTTGGCTACGCCGGCATGCAACGCAATTTGGCTCATGCTGGTGTTTTCAAAACCCAGCTTAAGAAACAGTTGGCCAGCGCGCTCGATAATGGTGGCGCGCTTGTCGGTGTTTGATTTTTTTGCACTATTTTTCATAGGGTTAACAATTCTTTAAGCTGGAGCCTGCATTGCTGGCACCAAAGCCATGTGTGGCTATTGGCCGCGACTGCGAATAGTAAACCTTATAGAATAGACGGTCTAGTCTGATGGAGGTGCTGAGGGGTGTGACGGCGTTGCTTGGCGGCATTAAGAGCTCGCTTGGTGGGCGCCGAGATCTTATAGCTAAATGGAGAAGAATGCAGTGAGATACGGGTTGGGCGTATTAATCGTTGTGTTGGCGCACGACCCGTTGTTTTTGTCGATTCCAGTCGCGGTCTTTTTCGGTCGCGCGCTTGTCGTAATCCTTCTTACCCTTGGCAATACCAATTTCGCATTTAACCAAGTGCTTTTTCCAATACAGCGACAGCGCGACGCAAGTGTAGCCCTCTTGCTGAGTGGCCGCAAAGAGTTTGCCCAGTTCGCGCTGGTTGAGCAACAGTTTACGGGTGCGAGTGGGGTCGGCAATAACATGGGTGCTGGCCGATTTGAGCGGCTCCATGTGTGAGCCTAGTAGCCATGCTTCGCCATCTTTGAGCAGTACATAGCTGTCGACCAGCTGGCACTTACCCGCCCGAATGCTTTTGAGCTCCCAGCCCATTAACATCATGCCGGCTTCAAATTTGTCGGTGATGTGATAGTCATGCCACGCTTTTTTGTTCTTCGCGATCACGTTGGTATTAGTTTGAGGCTTCTTTTTAGACATGAATGACTTCTAATTAAACACGGGTCGTTTTGCTGGGTTGCGACGCTGCAGTATAGCAGTGAAGATGCACGCAATTGGCGGTTAGCCCGCTAATCGGTGAATAGTAAAGGGCGATGATAGTGGCAATTCGTGTACAGGCCAATACACTACGCTTTTTAGCGCAATGAATCATTAACTACCGTTGAGTGATCCCGCAAACGAATGAATGACTCAAAGACACCCAAGCTGGCGATTGAAGTGGCTTATGCTACGCCGGCAAAACAAAAAATTATTGTGTTGCAGGTCGATGCCGGTTGCACCGCCTATGATGCGGCAGTGCAATCGGGTATTGCGGCTGAGTTTGGCGGTGTGGATTTAACGGTCGCAAAAATGGGTATCTTTGGTAAGTCAGTAAAACCCAAAGAATACGAGCTGCGCGCCGGTGATCGTGTCGAAATTTATCGTCCCTTGGTGGCTGATCCTAAAGCGGCGCGCAAAGCGCGGGCTGAAAAATCGCGTCAGGCGGCTGAACATTAAGCTGCCGGCAGTTGAGGGGCGATTAAGCGGTTAAGGGGCGATTGAGAGGCCCTCTTGTCTAGCTAGCAGAGGTGTTTATTTCGTTATTGACTTCATCTGTCGCTTCACTGGCGCTGGTTGCTTCGTCGGGTTTTGCCGCTTTGGGAAATTCATAATCGGTATTGATCTCATTCACTATGCCTTGGTCGAACGTGAGCGTTAGGCTTTTTGCGATGGTGCTGCCATCGGCCAAGCGCAGCGAATACAAGTAGTGCCAGTGCTCGTCATGCAATGCATCGACCACCAGCGGGGTCCCGAGTACGTAGCGCACTTGTCGCGGCGTCATGCCAACTTTGAGCTTATCCATCATGTCTTGGGTGACGATATTACCTTGTTGGATGGCAATTTTATGCGGGCTTAAGAAACCTTTGCAGCCCACGGTTAACAGCATCAGTGCAACCACAACGCTCTGCTTAAGCAGTTTAGTGGCGGTGGTGTTAACAAGGGCCGGTATTAGCGTGTTCAGCTGAGCAAATGAAAAAGGCATGAAAAGGGTTTTAATCCTGTATGGTTTATTGTGAGGGGCGCTTTGTATTTGTCGGCGCGGCAAACTTCAACATGCCGCATCGCTAAGGGCCGTGCGAATGTTGGCCGGTACTGTTTTACCCATCGCTATAGTGCAATAATACTGTAGATTTTAGAGAATGCTACTATCGGGTCTTGGCAGACTAAATAATAGCGTTTTAATGCAGCAAATACGCGCAGCAGTGTATAGAGCTGGCGTGCGATTGTCATATGGGTGTCATGGAAATGAGTGCAGAAAATCAAGAATTACGGCGTGCGGGCCTCAAGGTTACGCTGCCGCGCCTGAAAGTCTTGCAGTTGCTTGAAAATGCCTCGGATGCTGACCGGCACATGAGCGCCGAAGACGTTTACAGAGGCTTGCTTGAGGCGGGCGAAGATGTGGGTCTGGCTACAGTTTATCGCGTGTTGACTCAATTTGAAGCAGCGGGTTTAGTGGTGAGGCACAATTTTGAAGGCGGGCATTCAGTGTTCGAAATTGAGCGCGGCGAGCATCATGACCATATGGTGTGTGCTAAAACCGGTGAAATCGTTGAATTTTATGACGCCGAGCTTGAGGCCTTGCAGCATAAAATTGCTGAGCGTCATGGCTTTGAAATCATTGATCACAGTATGGTCCTGTATGTAAAACCTAGGCACGTTGATTAATTTTTTCATCCCAACATTTGGAGCGAGCGCCAATTACCTCACGTTATCCCTCTGAAGATCATGCCAATTCCCCGTTAAAATTTGCCGATAGGGTGGCTGATATTGAGCCTTTTCGCGTGGTAGAAATGTTGACCCGCGCGGGCGAATTACAAGCCGCCGGTGTTGATATTGTCCATATGGAGGCGGGCGAGCCAGATTTCCCTACCCTGCCTCAAGTAGTGGCGGCAGCGAAGGCAGCGCTCGATGCAGGCCATACCTCGTACTCGCCCGCGGCGGGCATCCCGCAGCTGCGCGAGGCGCTCTCGCGTTGGTATCGACAGCAACACAATTTGGATGTACCGGCCGAGCGCATCATGATTACGCCTGGCGGCTCGGGTGCCTTATTGTTAATGAGTGCGCTGTTGGTCAACCCCGGGCAGGGCATTTTAATGACCGACCCTGGGTACCCATGCAATAGACACTTTTTACGCTTAGTTGAGGGGCGGGCGCAGCTTGTACCCGTTTCGGCGGAGCAACGTTTTCAATTAACTGCGCCCGTTGCCGAGCAATATTGGCGTGATAACACCGTGGGTGTGATGGTGGCCTCACCGTCAAATCCGACGGGTACTGCACTCACCACCGATGAGATGCAAGCTTTGCTGGCATTATGTCAGGCGCGCGGCGGCAATTTAATTGTTGACGAAATTTATCAAGACCTGGTGTTTGGTGATGCTGCGGCGTCAGTGTTAGGTATGACAGACCAAGCTTTTGTGCTTAATAGCTTTTCAAAATATTTTGGTATGACTGGCTGGCGCTTGGGTTGGATGGTGGCACCTGCCCAGGCCATTCCTGCATTAGAAAAGCTTGCGCAAAATTTGTTTATTTCTATGTCTACTCCCACTCAGTATGCGGCGCTAGCAGCTTTTGAACCCGAGGCGTTGGCGGTCTTAGAGCAGCGTAAAAAAGAATATGCGCTGCGACGTAACTACCTATTGCAAGAGTTGCGTGCGATTGGTTTTGGTATTGAAGCTGAGCCGGTTGGTGCGTTTTATATTTATGCCAATATTCGTGGCTTAACGCAGCTCGACTCAAAAGATTTTTGTTTGCAGTTGCTGGAGGAGCACGGCATTGCCATTACCCCGGGTGCCGATTTTGGTACTCACTTAGCATCGGAGCATGTGCGCTTTGCTTTCACCACTTCGATTGAAAAGTTGCAAGAGGCGGTGCGGCGCTTGCGAAAAATGTTTTGCTGATTTATTTTTTCATTATGCTCTGGGCACTTTTCCCAGCAATTTCTCCGGTAATTTCCCCAGCTAGCTTTCCAATTATTTTTTATTAGGCTGACTCTAAGATCTCGCTGGCATGTGCCAGTGTCGAGGCTGTTACGTCGAGCCCACCGAGCATGCGGGCCAACTCAATTTTACGCGCTTCATTATCGAGGCGATCGATGCGTGTTGTAGCATTGGCCTTAGAGATCTCTTTGCTGACTAATAAGTGCTGGCTGCCTTTGGCGGCTACTTGTGCTAAGTGGGTCACGCAAAATACTTGGCAAGTTCTGCCCAGCTCGCGTAATAAGTTACCGACTACTTCAGCTACGCCGCCGCCAATGCCCACGTCAACTTCGTCAAAAACCAATGTGGGAGTGTCGCTAGTTTGTGCGGTTACCACTTGTATCGCAAGGCTAATGCGCGAGAGCTCTCCACCCGAGGCAATTTTAGCCAAGGGCTGAGTGGGTTTGCCGGGCACCGTGGCAATTAAAAACTCAACGCTCTCATGTCCACTGCTTGACGGCGCGTCGGCTTTGCACTCGCTCAGGCTCACTTCAAATTTGCAGTGCTTCATTTGTAAATCGGTGAGTTTTTTACTCACAGCCGCAATGAGTTTTTTAGCGGCGGCGCTGCGTTTTTTGGTGAGTTGCTGGGCTTTTTTATCAAATTGCGTGGTGAGTTCGGTTTGCTCAGTCAGTAATCCGGCAATTATTTCGTCAGAGTTTTCTAGCGCTTTTAGCTCGCGGCTGAGTGTCTGATGCTGTGCGGCGAGTTGCTCGGGTTTGATGTTGTGTTTGCGTGCAATGGCGTAAATAGCATCGAGCCGTGTTTCGACGTCGCGCAAGCGCTGCGGGTCTATCTGAACGCGCTCCGCGCTAGACTGCATTTCACTTAAGGCTTCTTCAATTTGAATACTCGCTGAGTCGAGTAAATCAATAGCTCCTTGCAGGTCGGGTAACGATCTAACGCCTTCGTTTAAGTGTGCAATGGACTGGCGTGTCGCGGTTAACGCGCCACTATTATTTCCGCCACTGTCGCTATCGCATAAGTCAGTAGCTATCTGCAATTGGCGCAAAAGATCTTCGGCATTGGCTAGCATTTTTTGCTCGTCTTCAAGCTTTTGCGTTTCGCCCTCGCTGAGCGCTAACTTATCAAGTTCTTGAACTTGGTAGGCCAGTAATTGCTGGCGCGCCTCAGGGTTTTTGTTGGCTGCGCGAAACTCATTGATTTGCCTTTGCACTGCTGACCATTGTTGGGCTATTTTTGCCACTTCGGATTGTAAGTTTTGATGTTTGCCAAAGGCATCGAGCATTTGCTGGTGAGTGGCCTTGTTGAGTAGTGATTGATGTTCATGTTGGCCGTGTAGATCAACGAGCTGTTCGCCGATGGCTTTAAGGTCGGATAAGTTAACCGGACTGCCGTTGATGAATGAGCGGCTGCGACCATCGCTTTTTAAAATGCGGCGGCAAATAACTTCGTCGCTATCGGCTTCGATCAGTTCTTTGTGACGTAACCATGCAAAGGCTGCCGATTGGGGTTTGAGGCTAAAACTGGCGGTGACTTCGGCAGCTTGGCTTTCATTGCGCAGTACGTTGGTGTTGCCGCGGCTGCCCAGCGTTAAGGCCAGGGCGTCGAGCATGACCGATTTACCGGCGCCGGTTTCGCCTGTGATGGTGCTGAGCCCCGTGGCAAACTCAAGTGCAAGTTGCTCGACCGTGGTAAAATTTTTGATTGCGATGTGGGTTAGCATGTAAAGCCTGCGGTTAATTAGCACTGCAACAGCTTGCGCCGGTGCCAGAGTTGGCGTAAGTTTATCTCAACTAATTGCTGTGTGCACTGTGAAGAGTTTGAGCCGTGAAAGCCTGCGTCAGTAATGCGAGGGTCTGAGCAGCTAAGGTCTATTGGTTAGGCTAGCGCTTTGCTTGGGAAGTACCCAGGCGCCACTTAAAAAATCTGAATATTTGCCATGCCTCAAAAAGAATTAAGCGAGCGAAATTTACACCTGTTGACGACTCTGGTCGATCGCTTTATCCGCGATGGCGTGCCTGTGGGTTCTAAAACGCTGGCTCAAGATGCCACGCTTAAGCTGAGCTCGGCAAGTATTCGCAATATTATGGCTGAGCTTGAGGATGGCGGTTATCTGGCGTCGCCGCATACCTCGGCGGGGCGAGTCCCCACCGATCGAGGCTATCGCCTGTTTGTCGACAGCATGGTGACGACTAATGTGCATGCCTCCTCTGACGTACAAGACAAAATAAAAGATGGATTTAGTGCCGGTGGCAGTCCCGCTCGCTTAGCCGAGTCAGCCTCGGCCTTATTGTCGGATATTACTCAGCAGGCCGGCTTGGTGCTGTTGCCGCGCAGCGCGAAGCTGCAGTTTCGGCAGTTAGAATTTTTGCCGTTGTCGAGCAAGCGCGTGTTGGCCATTTTGGTACTCAATGAGCATGAGGTGCAAAACCGGGTCATTCATACCGATAAAGATTACAGTGAGGAGCAGCTTCATCAGGCGGCGGCCTTTGTCAATGAGCATTATTCGGGGCGTGATGTGCAGGATGCGCGCGGGCTGTTGTTGGCGAGCATGCGCGAAGATAAATCTGTGATTGACCAGCTCATGCAATCGGCTATCGATTTTGCTAGTCAGGCTCTCGAATCCGTAGTGCCTGCTGAGAGTGACTATATTATCGCCGGCCAGGCTCATTTGCTGGGGAGTCAAGCGGGGCAGTCGGAAGATATGCAGCGGTTGCGCGATTTGTTCGACGCGTTTCAGCAAAAAAAAGATATTTTGCATTTGATGGAGCGTTGCGCGCACGGGCAGGGCATTCAGGTCTTTATTGGTGAAGAATCTGGCTATCAGGTGCTGGATGATTTTTCAGTCATTACCGCACCTTATCAGGCCGGAGGTGAACCGGTAGGGGTGTTGGGCGTGATTGGCCCCACTCGCATGGCTTACGAAAAGGTCGTGCCGATGGTCGATATTACGGCTCGGCTGCTCTCTGCAGCCCTTAAGGGCTAGAAAAGCGAGCCACTGAGCGGCAAAGACCTGTTGCAGGCTGAGGCATGCCCTCGCTGAGTTAATGGTCAATCCCCCCTCCCCACTTTTGGAGGTCCCCCTTTTGCCTCTCAAAGGTTCTCTTTGGGGCTTACTAAGCCTATCTTGCCGAGCAGTCGCATGGGTCGCGGCATAATTACAGCAGTTTGCCTTGAATTTTACTGGTGTCGCCCCCAACATGCCTCGCGCTGGCCAGCCACTAATTTGACGAGTGGTTTATTCGGTATTGCAGCAGTTATTTTAAGCGGAGATTTTACGTGGCAGACAAGCAAGATCAGAGCGTTGACGGGGAGCACCCTGACACCACAGAAGAGTTGGCAACAACTAAACCGGCGGATGAAGCAGCCGCGGCCGAGTCTGAAAAAGGCTCTGCGCCCGCTGATGAAGGTGGTGATGCCGAGGGGCTTCAGGCTCAGTTAGACGGCGTCCAAGAGAAGTTAGTGGTCGCCCAAGAAGACGCCCTGCGTGCGGCAGCTGAAATGCAAAATGTGCGCAAGCGGGCAGAGCGCGACGTTGAAAATGCCCATAGATACGGGCAGGAGAAGCTTATTTCATCACTGTTGCCGGTGTTGGATAACCTCGATCGAGCGATTGAGGCCGGTGCTAAAACCGAGGCCGGTGGCGAGGCGGTGGACGGCGCGGAATCAGACACATTAAAAGCCATTATTGAAGGCTTGGAGCTGACTCGAAAGAGTGCTTTTGATGTGCTCAAGCAGTTTTCGGTCGATGTGCTCGAGCCTTATGGCGAGCCGTTTGATCCGCAGATGCATGAAGCTATCACTATGGTGCCTAGTGAGACTGTTGAGCCCAATAGTGTGATTGACGTGTTGCAAAAGGGCTACAGCCTCAACGGCCGCTTGGTGCGCGCGGCGATGGTGGTTGTGGCGAAGTCTTAGTGAGGCTGGCAAGTTAAGTAACGGGTTTGCCAGCACTTGAAAGTCCGCCGGCAACCCCCATATAGACAAGTGTAAGCAGAAAGTTAGGTGGTAAGTGGCTATTGAAGAGATTGGCCGATACGCAGACTACCAAGTTTTTATTATTTAATTGTGACCTTCAGGGTCGATGTGTTGGAGAGAATCATGGGTAAAATTATTGGTATAGATCTAGGAACCACCAATTCATGTGTGGCCGTACTCGATGGTGGTAAAGCCCGAGTTATTGAAAACTCTGAAGGTGATCGTACAACGCCATCGGTGGTCGCTTACAGTGATAGTGACGAAGTGCTTGTAGGTCAGTCAGCCAAACGTCAGGCAGTTACTAACCCTACCAACACGTTGTTCGCTGTGAAGCGCCTTATTGGCCGAAAATTTGACGACGGTGTTGTGCAAAAAGACATCTCTATGGTGCCATACCCAATTGTTAAAGCCGACAACGGCGATGCCTGGGTTGAAGCTAATGGTGAGAAAATAGCACCGCCACAAATTGCTGCGCAAGTGCTAATGAAAATGAAAAAAACCGCCGAAGATTTTCTTGGCGAAAAAGTCACAGAGGCGGTTATCACTGTGCCTGCTTACTTCAACGACTCGCAGCGTCAGGCAACTAAAGATGCCGGTAGAATTGCTGGGTTAGAAGTAAAACGTATTATTAACGAGCCAACTGCAGCAGCACTAGCTTACGGTATGGATAAAGCCGGCGGCGATCGTACCATTGCGGTGTTCGATTTAGGCGGTGGTACCTTCGATATCTCCATTATCGAAATTGCTGATGTTGATGGTGAAAAACAATTCGAAGTATTGTCGACTAATGGCGACACGTTCTTAGGTGGTGAGGACTTCGATTTAGCGTTGATTGAGTATCTTGTTGCGGAGTTCCAAAAAGACAGCGGTATGGATTTAAAAGGCGATCCTCTGGCTATGCAGCGTCTGAAAGAGGCCGCTGAAAAAGCTAAAATTGAATTGTCGAGTTCACAGCAAACTGAGGTTAATCTGCCTTATATCACTGCAGACGCCAGCGGGCCTAAACATTTGGTTGTGAAGATGTCTCGCGCTAAGCTTGAATCGTTAGTGGGTGACTTGGTTGAGCGATCGCTTGAGCCAGTGCGCATTGCGTTAAAAGACGCTGATATGAGTCCTTCAGAAATTGATGAGGTTCTGTTGGTGGGCGGTCAAACGCGCATGCCACTGGTGCAAGAAAAAGTGTCGGCCTTTTTTGGCCAAGAGCCGAAAAAAGATGTTAACCCCGACGAAGCTGTGGCCATGGGTGCGGCTATTCAAGGTGCCGTGTTAGCTGGAGATGTGAAAGACGTACTGTTGTTAGACGTGACGCCTCTAAGCTTGGGTATTGAAACCATGGGTGGTGTGGCGACACCGCTTATTGAGAAAAACACGACTATCCCAACTAAAAAGTCGCAAATCTTTTCGACCGCTGAAGACAATCAAACTGCTGTGACTATCCATGTTGTTCAGGGTGAGCGTAAGCAGGCTAGCACGAATAAGTCGCTTGGCAGATTCGACTTGACTGACATTCCGCCAGCGCAACGCGGTATGCCACAGGTTGAGGTGACGTTTGATATCGATGCTAACGGCATTCTCAACGTGTCGGCCAAAGACAAAGCCACAGGGAAGGAGCAATCCATTGTCATCAAAGCTTCATCGGGTTTGTCGGATGATGAAATTCAGCAAATGGTTCAAGATGCTGAGGTAAATGCTGAGGCTGATCGTCAATTTGAAGAGCTTACTGGTGCGCGCAATACGGCCGAAGGCTTGGCTAATGCTTCGCGCAAAACGCTCGAAGAGGCCGGCGATAAAGCAACAGCCGAAGAGAAGTCAGCGATTGAAGCGGCCATTAAAGGTGTTGAAGAAGCCGTTAAAACGGATGACAAAGAGGCTATTGATGCTGCGGCAAATAAATTGACTGAAGCATCTTCATCGCTAGCGCAAAAAATGTATGCCGAGCAGGCAGCTCAGCAGGGTGACGCACCTGATATGGGTGACGCCAGTGCTAGCGCCGAAAATACTTCATCGAACGATGGCGATGATGTGGTAGATGCTGAGTTCGAAGAAGTTAAAGAAGACAAGTAAGGCCGTTAGGTCGGTGGCAAAGTAGCCGCTGTTGAGGCTGGTTTGGGGTCGATGTTTGCGCATCGGCCCCAAGTTGTTATAGGTAAATTACTTTTTATTGTACGGCCTGCGCTGAGCGGTTGTGCGCAATGTAAAGGGCCGCGAGGCTAGAGGCTGGTGTAGTCGATTATGTCAAAACGCGATTATTATGAAGTGTTGGGTGTGGGTAACAGCACCGAAAACAAAGAAATTAAAAAAGCTTATCGGCGCATTGCCATGAAGTACCATCCGGATCGCAATCCAGATGACCCTCAGGCGGATGAAAAATTCAAAGAGGCCACCGAAGCCTACGAAGTATTAAGCGATACTAAAAAGCGCGCGGCCTACGACCAGCATGGACATGCTGGTGTCGACCCGCAAATGGCGGGTGGCTTTGGCGGCGGTAATTTCAGCGATATTTTTGGCGATGTATTCGGTGATATTTTTGGGGGCGCAGGTGGAGGCGGCGGTCGTGGTCGCGCCGGTCCTCAGCGTGGCGCCGATCTGCGTTACAACCTTGAGCTGTCACTTGAGCAGGCGGTCCATGGCGATACGCTAAAAATCAAAATCCCGTCATTGGTAGCGTGCAAAAAATGCGATGGGTCTGGCGCTAAGCCAGGCAGCTCGCCGGTGAAATGCGGTACGTGTGATGGTCAGGGTCAGGTGCGCATGACTCAGGGTTTTTTCTCGGTGCAGCAAAGCTGCCCCAATTGCCGTGGTGCGGGTACCATTATTAAAGATCCTTGTCCTAGCTGCCATGGGCAAGGGCGTGTCGAAGAAACCAAAACTTTGTCGGTGAAGGTGCCTCCCGGTGTTGATACGGGCGATCGTATTCGCTTGGCAGGCGAGGGTGAAGCAGGGCCTGATGGCGGTCCAGCTGGGGATTTGTATGTCCAAGTACATGTGCGCGAGCATGGTATTTTTGAGCGCGACGGCAAACATTTGTACTGTGATGTGCCTATTGGCTTTGCCGACGCAGTATTGGGTGGGGAGCTTGAAGTGCCTACGCTCGACGGTCGTGTAAAACTTAAAATACCACCTGAAACTCAAACCGGTAAGATGTTTCGCCTGCGTGGTAAGGGTGTGGTGCCTGTGCGTGGTGGCTCACCGGGTGATTTGATGTGCCGAGTGGTGGTTGAAACTCCAGTGAATCTCACCAAAGAGCAAAAAGATCTCGTTAAGCAATTGCAGGCAAGCTTCGATTCATCTGAGCACAGCCAGTCGCCGCGCAAGAGTTCTTGGTTTGAAGGTGTACGCTCATTCTTTGATGATATGAAAAAATAGTTTTTTGCCTGAGCCTTCGGTTCATTGATTGCTTAAAGTACGCGCGTGTGGGGTGCTTTCGCCTGGGGGCCTAGTGAGGCGCGGGTGCTTATAATCTTGTAACATACACTTCTTATCAATTAGGTCGGATGCAAACAATGCTAAGAGTTGCCGTAAATGGAGCCGCTGGCCGCATGGGTAAAACCTTGATTGAGGCATTGGCCGAAAATTCCGCCACTCAATTGACCGTTGCACTCGAGCGTCCCGGGAGTTCACTGCTAGGTTGCGATGCCGGCGAGTTAGCGGGTGTTGGCCGCAATGATGTGCAGGTAAGTGACAGTTTAGAGACACACATCGATAGTTTTGATGTGCTTATTGATTTTTCAACCCCGTTGTCAACGCTTCATAACGCGACACTTTGTGCGGCACACAATAAAGCCATTGTTATTGGCACCACCGGTTTTGATGCGCAGCAGTTGACGCAATTGCATGATGTATTGGCGCCGATTCCTGCAGTGATGGCGGCCAATTACAGCGTGGGTGTGAATTTGTGCTTTAAGCTCAGCGAGTTGGCGGCGCGTGTGTTGGGTGATACGGCGGATATTGAGATTATTGAAGCCCATCACAGGCATAAGGTTGATGCACCCTCAGGGACTGCATTGCGCTTAGGTGAGGTGGTTGCTGGCGCTTTAGGGCGTGAGCTAACCGATGTTGCTGTGTATGGCCGAGAAGGGCAGACCGGTGTGCGCGACCAGAAAACCATTGGCTTTGCCACCATTCGTGGTGGTGATGTGGTGGGTGACCATACGGTTTTGTATGCCGATGAAGGCGAGCGAGTTGAAATTACGCACAAGGCCAGCTCGCGTATGGCTTTTGCATCCGGTGCTGTGCGAGCGGCGAGCTGGGTGGCAGGTAAACCCGCGCAGCTGTTCGATATGCAGGATGTGCTGGGCTTGAACTGATTGCCTCGAACTAATAGCCTCGAACTGATTGCCGATTGCTCGACGGCCGGTTCAGTCTAAGTCAGCTAACCCAATTTACTCATTTCTACCCCGCAATGGCGGTAGACAAGTATCCCTCTATTGCATAAACTCCCGCTACAAATCGGGCATCAATTTCTTTCCGAAGTTGATGACTTAGAACTGAAATATTTAAGCCTTTTCTGCTCTTGGACATCGTCTGGAGTGCGTATTTAAAAAGCGAGGCGGGAGATTATCCTTTATTGCTTTTTTGCGCTTCGTAAAGCTCTAAATTTTACAGCTACCCGTCTTTCATTTTCGTAATTGAGGCTCTCTATTTTGTCGCTCTATTCTGCGGTGCTTGCACTTGAGGATGGAAGTGTCTTCTACGGCACTTCGATTGGTATTGAGGGTTCATCAGTGGGTGAGGTCGTATTTAATACGGCGATGACCGGCTACCAAGAAATCCTTACCGACCCTTCCTACGCTAAACAAATTGTCACGCTCACCTATCCGCATATTGGTAACACCGGTGCCAATGCTGAAGATAATGAATCCGATCGAGTGTGGGCCTCCGGCTTGGTAATTCGAGATCTACCGTTATTGGCCAGTAATTTTCGCAGTGAGCAAACCCTAGCGGAATTTTTGGTGCAAAATAAAGTGGTGGCGATCGCCGATATCGATACACGCAGGCTGACACGCATACTGCGTGAGAAAGGTGCGCAAGGCGGTTGTGTGATAGCAGCTGCCGGCGGTGTGAGAGACGTTGATGTTCAGCGCGCATTAGAGCAAGCCAAGGGCTTTGCTGGTTTGGCGGGTATGGATTTGGCTCGCGAAGTGAGTTGCAGTGAAACTTACAGCTGGCGTGAGACTAGCTGGGCTTTAGGTAAGGGTCATTCCGAGCGCTCTGCTGAGAAGCTGCCTTACCATGTGGTGGCCTATGACTTTGGCGTGAAGCGAAACATACTGCGCATGTTGGTAGATCGCGGTTGTCGCTTAACCGTAGTGCCTGCGCAAACTCCCGCCAGTGATGTATTGGCAATGCAGCCTGATGGTATTTTCTTGTCGAACGGCCCAGGCGACCCTGAGCCTTGTGATTATGCGATTCAGGCAATCCGTGAGCTACTCGAATCTGATAAGCCTATGTTTGGGATCTGTTTGGGTCACCAGTTACTGGCTTTGGCGAGCAACGCGAAAACGATCAAAATGAAATTTGGTCATCACGGCGCCAATCACCCTGTGCAAAATTTGCAGGATCACACGGTGTTGATCACCAGCCAGAACCACGGCTTTGCCGTGGATGAAAGCACCTTGCCCAGCTCTTTGAAAGTGACGCATAAGTCGCTGTTCGATCAATCGCTGCAGGGTATTGCGCGAATCGATAAGCCTGCATTTAGTTTTCAGGGGCATCCTGAGGCGAGTCCTGGCCCGCATGACGCAGCCCCTTTGTTTAACCAATTTATTGAGCTGATGCAATCGGCCGCCAATACGGCAAGTGCCGGAGAATTATAAGACATGCCAAAACGTACCGACATCAAAAGTATTCTTATACTCGGCGCAGGGCCCATTGTTATTGGTCAAGCCTGTGAGTTTGATTACTCGGGTGCGCAAGCTTGTAAGGCATTAAAAGAAGAGGGTTATCGAGTTATTTTAGTTAACTCCAATCCGGCTACTATCATGACCGACCCGGCGATGGCCGATGCGACTTATATCGAGCCGGTTGAGTGGCGCACCGTTGAAAAAATTATTGAGAAAGAACGCCCCGATGTTGTGCTGCCAACTATGGGTGGGCAGACTGCTTTGAACTGTGCTCTCGATTTAGCCAGTCAGGGTGTGCTTGAAAAATATAACGTCGAGATGATTGGCGCGACTAAAGAGGCAATCGACAAAGCTGAAGATCGTGATTTGTTCGACAAGGCGATGAAGGCTATAGGCTTAGAAACGCCGCGCTCGGCTATTGCCCACAATATGGAGCAGGCCTTCGCTGCATTAGACTATTTAGGTTTTCCCTCCATTATTCGTCCTTCATTCACCATGGGTGGTTCAGGCGGCGGTATTGCCTATAACCGCGAAGAGTTCGAGGAGATTTGTAAGCGTGGACTCGATTTGTCGCCGACTACCGAATTGCTAATAGACGAGTCGCTGATTGGTTGGAAAGAGTATGAGATGGAGGTGGTGCGCGATAAAAATGACAATTGCATTATCGTCTGCTCGATCGAAAATTTTGATGCGATGGGTGTGCACACCGGTGACTCTATAACCGTTGCGCCTGCACAAACACTCACCGACAAAGAATATCAATTGATGCGTAATGCTTCGCTTGCCGTGTTGCGTGAAATTGGCGTTGAAACGGGTGGCTCTAACGTACAGTTTGGCATCTGCCCCGATACCGGTCGTATGGTACTGATTGAAATGAACCCGCGCGTGAGTCGCTCATCGGCGCTGGCCTCTAAGGCTACTGGCTTCCCTATTGCGAAAATTGCAGCCAAATTGGCTATTGGTTATACGCTCGATGAATTGACTAACGATATTACTGGGGGCGCTACTCCTGCATCGTTTGAGCCAGCTATTGATTATGTGGTAACAAAGATTCCACGCTTTACTTTCGAAAAATTTCCCACAGCCGAACCTATACTTAGCACGCAGATGAAATCGGTGGGTGAGGTTATGGCAATCGGCCGAACTTTCCAAGAGTCGCTGCAGAAAGCTCTGCGCGGTTTGGAAGTGGGAGCAGCGGGTCTCGACCCCATGTTAGATTTAGATAAAGAGGACGTGCTGAGCGATATTAAAGCGCAGCTCCATACGCCGGGACCTGACCGTATTTGGATTGTGGCCGATGCTTATCGCGCAGGTTTGAATACCGAAGAGATTTACGCGATGTCAGGTATCGATCCTTGGTACCTAGTGCAAATTGAAGATTTGATTGCTGCTGAAGGCTCGTTGGTTGGTCAACAGCTGGCTACATTGACTGAGCACGATTTGCGGAAGCTCAAGCGCAAAGGCTTTTCGGATATTAGGTTGGCTGCATTACTAAGCTGCACCGAACAGCAAGTGCGTGATGCGCGCAAGTTGCACAAGGTGCAGCCTGTATTCAAACGCGTAGACACTTGCGCTGCTGAATTTGCGAGCGCTACCGCTTATATGTACTCAACCTACGAAGATGAATGTGAAGCTCAGCCCAGTGATCGCGACAAGATCATGGTATTAGGTGGTGGTCCTAATCGTATTGGTCAGGGTATTGAGTTTGATTATTGTTGTGTGCATGCGGCACTGGCTATGCGCGAAGATGGTTATGAAACCATCATGGTTAACTGTAACCCGGAAACGGTCTCTACGGATTATGATACTTCGGACCGTTTGTATTTCGAGCCGGTGACACTTGAAGATGTGCTGGCGATAGTAGATATAGAGCAGCCTAAGGGTGTGATTGTGCAGTTTGGTGGGCAAACGCCGCTTAAGTTGGCGCGTGCATTGGAAGCTGCTGGCGTGCCAATTGTGGGCACTACGCCCGATGCGATTGATCGAGCTGAAGATCGCGAGCGCTTTCAGCAGATGATTCAGAAGCTCAAGCTTCGACAGCCGGCCAATGAAACTGTGCGTTCGGACGAAGCTGCAATAGAGGCGGCCAAGAATATTGGTTACCCCTTGGTGGTTCGCCCGTCTTATGTGTTGGGTGGTCGTGCTATGGAGATTGTCTTTAGCGAGAAAGAATTGCTCCGGTATATGCGCGAGGCTGTGCAAGTTTCTAACGAAAGCCCTGTGCTGCTCGATCACTTTTTGGATGCGGCAATTGAGGTTGATCTCGATGCAGTGTCTGATGGAGAGCAGGTTGTCATTGGGGCATTGATGCAGCACATTGAGCAGGCTGGTGTGCATTCAGGTGACTCGGCATGTTCGTTGCCGCCCTACAGTTTGCCTGCTGCCCAGCAGCAAGAGATGCGCGACATTGTTACTGCCATGGCAAAAGAGTTGGGTGTTGTTGGTTTGATGAATGTGCAGCTCGCTGTGCAGGACGATGAGATATACGTAATTGAAGTTAACCCTCGCGCGTCGCGAACGGTTCCTTTTGTGTCGAAGTGTATTGGCGTGTCTCTGGCTAAAGTAGCGGCTCGGTGCATGGTGGGTAAAACGCTGGTTGAGCAAAATTTCACTAAAGAACGAATCCCTAATTTTTCGAGTGTAAAAGAAGCGGTATTCCCATTTTCTAAATTTCAGGGCGTTGATCCTATTTTAGGCCCGGAAATGAAATCAACCGGTGAGGTTATGGGCTCAGGCGCGACCTTCCCCGAGGCTTTTGCTAAAGCGCAGCTAGGTGCTGGAGCGGTGATGCCGCAGCTGGGCACGGCATTTTTGAGTGTGCGCGAGCGCGATAAGCCAGGTTTGGTGAGTGTTGCTAAAGAGCTGTTGGTGCATGGCTTTGATTTGATTGCGACATCGGGTACGCGCAAGGCATTGGCTGAAGCGGGTGTGACTGCTGAGCCTGTGAATAAAGTATTAGAGGGCAGGCCACACATTGTAGACGCCATTAAAAATGGCGATATCGCTCTTATTATTAATACCACTGAAGGGCCAAAAGCCATTGCCGATTCAGCGACCATTCGCAGTACCGCGCTGCAAAATAAAGTGTATTACACCACCACGTTGACTGGTGCTATGGCCTTGTGCGAGGCGTTGCATGTAACCAATGAGTTAACTGTTAACCGGCTGCAAGATTTGCATGAGTCTCTTGTAGTTCAGGCAAGCTAAGGAATTTTTGTATGAACCGTGTGCCAATGACAACGTTGGGTGAGCTTGCGCTGCGCGAGGAGCTTACGCGACTGAAAAAAATTGATCGGCCTAAGATTGTTAAGGCTATTGCCGAGGCGCGCGAGCATGGCGATTTAAAAGAAAATGCTGAGTATCACGCCGCGCGCGAGCAGCAAAGCTTTTGTGAAGGTCGTATTCAAGAGATTGAAGGTAAATTGGCCGATTCGCAGGTGATTGATATTCATCAAATTCCACCAACCGGTAAAGTGATTTTTGGTACCACAGTCACAGTCATTAATGTTGAAACTGATGAGACGGTCACCTATCAAATTGTGGGTGAAGATGAGGCTGACGTTAAACTACTTAAGATTTCGGTGACCTCGCCCATTGCGCGTGCTTTGATTGGCAAAGAAGTGGGCGATATTGCGGTAGTCAATGCGCCAAGTGGTCAAATTGAGTATGAGATAGATCGAGTAGATCATCTGTAGCTTCAGCTCGTTTGGCTTGTCTTAGCGGCGTTGTACTGCGGCGCTACAGCGTCACCAATTTTTGCTTGGTGCCCTTCGTTCAAATAGCAACCATTTCAAAAGTGTATTCATAGCTCGTGCCGTAAGTCTTGACTGCATGTGCCTAATCGTTAATCATGAGCGTTGAAGTTCGTTTACACCATAGCTGAAGTTCGTCTACACCATAAAAGAAGAAATGTGTGTTTAATTTATCTGGGTTATGTATCTGGGTTATGTATCTGGGTAGCACGAACGAATGCTAAGCATGCTGTTTTCTTTGGATGAACTCTTCGTAGGTAATGTTTTTAATGCGGGAGTAAAAGTACGCTAACTGCATCAAAGGCCGGCCTACCAAAAAAATAAATTAACGATGCGCAGCAATTAAAAAAACCGCAGTAACAAAATTGAAAAATAAATGTAGTAAGTAGTAAAAGGTTACTTTTATTCACCATCATACGTTTCCAAATTTAAAAGGCATGACTATGCATATCCGCGATCTTACTAAGTTAGTTGTTGTAGGTTTTTTGTTTTCTTTGCTGGCTGCTTGCGGCGGTGGCGGCACAAGTAGAGATTGCGCGCCTACTAATCCTAACTGTAATGATCCCGAACAAATAATTAATGTGCTGGGTGCCGATGGTCCAATGGCCAACGCCGTGGTTGAACTGTTTCGCTTGTCTGATTTTTTGGGTCAGCCGCCAAGCCCGCCAAGCTTGCTTGACGCCGACGCACGAACCGATGCCAATGGTTTGGCAACTTTAACTCTTAAAGCGGCTGACGAGGATGGCAGCAAACCTGGTGACGGACCTTTCTTGCTGCGTATCAGTTCGAATGGGGGCACTATTGATACAACTACCGGTGAGGCGCCTGCGATCACCTCGGTGAGCACGATCATTTCTGCTGCGCAATTCGCCAATCGCGCTAGTACGCGTTTTTATGCTACGCCATTTACCTCATTGGCTGTTGAGCGGGCTAAGGGTCGAGTCATAGCCGCTGGTGGTGATAGTAGTGATACTGCAGCTGTTGAGGCTGAGCTCGCTGCTGCAAGCGCTGAAGTATTGCAGGCAGTCGGCTTTGGTATGGCTACTGATATTGATATTTTTAATACGCCACCCATCATCGATGAAGGCACCGTGACGCTGGAAGAGCAGCAAGCAGTGGCAGCTTACCGTATGGCCATTGAAACTTTTGCCGAGGTGGTGGCGCAAGCGGCAAATAGTTTGGGGCAGAGCACGGACATCGTGCTCGAGGCTATAAAAATTGATATTGCTGACGGGTTAATTGGTGACTCGCCATCTACAATCGAACAAGCCGTTGTAGATGCTGTTAATACCGTTGATTCAGGATATTTAAATGGCAAGCGCCTTCCTTCTGCTGATGGCTCGGCGACTATTGAAGCCTTGCTAGAGGGCGAGTTTCCCGATGTGTCTGCACCGTTAGCAGGCGCAATTGATAGTGTGCCGGCCGCTGCCGACTTTGACGGTGATGGATTTGCTAACACCAACGATAGTGCGCCTTATGACCCTGAAGTGTCGGGTGATAGTGATAGTGATGGTGTTGATGATGCCGGCGATAATTGCTTGTCCGGCTGGAAGGTCCCCGCTGATCAGACCAACCCTGATCAGACCGATACCGATAATGATGGTACGGGTGATATTTGTGACGCCGACCAGGATGCAGATGGTGTGGATGATGGTCAGGATAACTGTTTAGGAGGTAATGACGTTTTTAATACTTATACCAACACGCCTCAGTCGATTTTTGATCCCAATCAGGCCAATAATGATAACGATGCATTTGGCGATATTTGCGATGACGATATTGATGGCGACAATGCGCTGAATATCGACGACGACCAGCCGTTTGATCCCAGCGTTACTTCCGATAAAGATGGTGACGGTGTCGATGATGTGAGTGGTGATGGCGACAATTGTATCGATACTAGTTTTGGTGGCGCCGACACCTTTAATTTATTTGCTATTGAAGGTGTTGGAGATGACCGAGTGTTTAGTACCACTGTTGTTCAAGCGTTAGACGATCCAAATCAGGGCGATCGCGATGACAACGGAATAGGCGATTTATGTGACAATGATGCCGACGGCGATGGCGTACTGAATGCTCAAGATTCACTGCCCTTCGATCCTAATTCAGCGGGTGATGCTGATAGCGATGGGGTTGACGATTCTACGGATAATTGTATTGACGTTTCGTTTGGCGGCTTGCAGGAAATGAACCCTGGCGAATCATTAAGCGACCCCGATCAAACCGATACTGATTTGGATGGATTGGGGGATATCTGCGACCTCGACAAAGATGGCGATACTATTCCCAACGACAAAGATCCGAGCGAGCTGGAGAATACGGTGAGTTATCACTTTGATAGTTTCTTGCTGCAGCAAAGCAGTGAGGCGGGTTCCTTTAAGCTAGAGACTATCGGTGAAAGCGTCCTGCGTGATACCAATGAAGTGGTGGTTTCTGCTCCGGCTAACCAGCTGGATTTAGGTTCGGATAGCGTAAATGACAACACGTTTATTGTGAGCAGTGAATACCAAACAGCAGAAAATTCCCTGCTTTTGGCCGGTGCCGGTTTTGGCGCAGCCGTGGCGACCGAGGTTCAGCAGCCTCCTGAAGCTCGAGCGCTGGTGAATACCGATACGACTATTATTGCTAGCTACGCTGAGCCTAACCTGACTTTAGATGGTGTTGAGTTATTTCCTTGGGGTAAGTCGAGTTTTGTCGGCACGCAAGGGCTAAGTTTGCCGGTTGTAGGGGCAGGGCCGTTGGTCGCTGCAAGAAGAGATCAAGGCCTTACTACATTACTCTATACCGACGCGTCTCATGAAAATGCTGATCTAAATGGCAGTTATGGCTTTGTTGACTTGCGCATCGCTTACGATAGTGCGGTGAGTACCGCTTTGGTTGCTACACAGTCCCGTATTTACACCATGGCGTTTGATGGGGCAGGTTTGGTCACGCCAGCTAATGTGGGCGTCAATCAATTTGATGCGGTGGTTGGGCAGGGCTCTGCCGGTGACGGGTCTGTTAAATACTCCGAGCCGCAGCTAACGCCGGCAGGCTATTCAGTGTCGCTTGACGGCGCGGTAACGATAACGGGTACTGATCTCAGAGCAATGACAGATGCCGATGGTGAGTTGATTGCGGTATCGGCTGATAACTTGCGCGGTTTTGGTGTGAAGCTGGATGTCACAGCCACGCAAGCTGATCTACTGGCGGGGTCACCTTATGCTCTGCAGGGGCTCTTCATAAACCCCGCATTAAATAGCCTTACTGCTGGCTCATTAAATAGCGCTGAGCTTAGTTTTGCTGATGTTAATGGATCAATTAAAGCCACCCTAAACTTCGGTGGCTCGTCCATCAGTACCAGTGATTACAGCGAGCCAGATACGGTCTTACCTAATGTGTCCATTGCAGCACGCAACACACAGCAATCTTCCGATGAAGTGAATCGGGCTGTGACGATAACGAATGGTCAGCTTGGGCGTATCGAGATGGGTAGTTATATACCGGGTGATGAAACGCCTCTGAGTGTCGAGCTGGAAGGTTTTTTTGTGAAGGGTAAAGGTTTGTTGTTGCGTTTTATCGAAACGCCGATTGCTGCCGTGGGTGGTGGGGCTGGTCCTGCGACAACCAATTTTTATTGTGGTGATCCTGCCGCGGTGGAGTTTGTGCAGCTCAACCCGAATGGTGCTCCGCCCACAGTAATCGTCCCGCAACCCACGAACAACCCAAGTTGTGGCTTTATCATCGTGGGTGATTCAGGCGCGCTGACGAAGGTCAGTGAGCGTGCGCGCAATGATGTGGGTAACGAGCAGCTCTACTCTGACATTCTGAGTGAGGCTGGAGCTTCGTTTTTTGAAGATAAAAGCGGCTTTGCTCAGGGAATTGTTTGGGGTATTCCCACCTCACCTTAAAGTTTGGGGGCTCGTTTAACGACTGTTATTAAAAGGCTCTGCATTATTGCGGAGCCTTTTTTTATAACGCGCACAGAAACTGATTAAAAAGCGAGCGATAGCTACAGAAAAGCCAATAATTACCAGAAATGGCTTGCCATTAAAAGCGGTTATTGTATGATTTAAATCGTGTTCAGGAAGAACACATTGCCAGGGAGGTGTGGGCAAGCTGCCCACCAGATCCAAGGATAGGATAGGCAAGGACTGCATGTCTTCTGGCAGGAGGGGGCGCTATGCGCCCCCTCCAACTTGCCGTATAGTTACCTAAGATATATTGCTTTGACAACCAGCCGCAGTGACGATGTCCTGCGGCTGGTTTGTTTCGTGCTTATTGTTTAGATGCTACTTACTGCGCAACAAATTAGATAACTTAGGGTCGGGTTTTTTCGCTGCTCGGTAGATTAACAGTACGCCTCCAATGGCTTGAACCAGTTCAGCATGGCTCGCTGCCAGTACTTCTGTGCGGGTAGCCGATTTATCATCTACACGCATTTTAATTTTAATTAGCTCATGGTCCTCTAGGGCGCGGTGCAGTTCGCCTAGCACCGACGCAGTAAGGCCTTTATCGCCAATAGTGAGCACTGGCTTTAAATCGTGGCCGATTTGCCTAAGGTGTCTTTTTCTATCGTTACTAAGTGTCATTGTGAGAGTTTCAGCCGTAAAATCCGCTTGTGGGCAAAAGCGTTGAAGTGGGGCCCGAATAAAAGTGTGGTTGTTGAGTCCTTCAATGTATTTGGCGGTATTTTAGCGCTATGCGGCACACGCCGCGCTTTTATATAGCGGTATTTCTTTTTGTTTAACGGATAAGTATTTTCTCTGCGATGACCAATAACAGATCAAAAGCTAGCGGTCGCTGGCTGCAAGAGCATTTTAATGATTATTATGTCAAAGAAGCCCAGCGCCAGGGCTATCGCTCACGTGCCGCATTTAAGCTGATTGAAATTAACGAAAAAGACAAGCTCATCAAAAAAGGCCATACGATCATTGACTTAGGTGCTGCTCCGGGGGGGTGGTCGCAAATTATTGGGCCAATGGTTGCGGAGCGTGGTCGACTGATTGCCACCGATATTTTGCCAATGGACAATTTAGCTGATGTAGAGTTTTTGCAGGGCGATTTTACCGAAGATGAGGTTTTTGACGCTTTGATGGCTATGTTGGCCAATGAGCGCGCAGACCTTGTTATTTCAGATATGGCCCCCAACTTGAGTGGTAATCGGGGTGTTGATCAGCCGCGCGCTATGCATTTAGCTGAACTCGCGCTCGATTTAGCCGTCAAAGTCCTCAAGCCTGGCGGCGGTTACGTGTGCAAGGTCTTTCAAGGCGAAGGGTTTGATCAATACATTGCCGAGATGCGTAAGTATTTTAGTAAGGTGGTTACACGCAAGCCGGCGGCTTCGCGGCCTCGCTCGCGCGAAGTGTATTTAGTAGGTAAAGGCTTCAGTTGAAGTCGATGCAAGTTAAAAGCCATATACTGTTGGCTTGGTTGGGGTTAAAGTCGGCTGCAAATAGTGATTAAGGTCAAGTTATAAGTCGCTTCTGCACTTATACTGGGTGCAGATTTATAAGCATGAGTTTTGTATTATTAACCAAATTCGGAGTCGGGCTAGTTTAGTCGACGTCGTTTTTACCTTGAGTTGAGTCTAATGTGAGCTGCATTGGCCTCGGATCGTTTATTAAAATATGTCTAAGGGGTTAGCACGTTGAATGATATGGTGAAAAATCTAATATTGTGGGTCATCATCGCAGTGATCTTGCTCACAGTGTTTCAAAACGTCAACAGCCCCGAGCAAACTAAGAATCTATCGTATTCGGATTTTCTTGTTGAGGTGCAGACCGACCAAGTAAGGAAAATCGAAACCGAAGGTTTGACTATCCTTGGCGAGCGCGTTGACGGCACACGATTTAAAACGATTAGGCCTTATATGGAGGATCCGCAGCTAATTGGCGACTTGCTGGATCACAGTGTGCAAATTGAGGGGCGCGAGCCCGAGCAGCAAAGCTTGTGGCGCCAGTTGCTGGTCGCATGCTTTCCTATTCTTATTATCATCGCGGTGTTCATGTTCTTCATGCGGCAAATGCAAGGCGGTGGCGGCGGTCGCGGCGGTCCAATGGCCTTTGGAAAAAGTAAGGCGCGATTGTTAGGTGAAGACCAGATTAAAACTACCTTTGCTGATGTGGCCGGTTGCGATGAAGCCAAGGAGGAGGTGAAAGAGCTGGTTGATTTTTTGCGTGACCCCAGTAAATTTCAAAAGCTCGGTGGCCGTATTCCACGTGGTGTCCTCATGGTAGGTCAGCCCGGCACAGGTAAAACGTTACTGGCCAAGGCCATAGCAGGTGAGGCCAAGGTGCCTTTCTTCTCTATCTCGGGTTCGGATTTTGTTGAAATGTTCGTTGGGGTTGGCGCCTCTCGCGTGCGCGATATGTTTGAGCAGGCGAAAAAACAGTCTCCGTGTATAATTTTTATTGATGAAATCGATGCGGTTGGTCGTCATCGTGGCGCAGGTCTAGGCGGCGGGCATGATGAGCGTGAACAAACACTCAACCAGCTGCTGGTTGAAATGGATGGTTTTGATGGTAACGATGGCGTCATTGTTATTGCAGCAACTAACCGACCTGATGTACTGGATCCCGCGCTGTTGCGGCCAGGGCGTTTTGACCGTCAGGTGGTGGTCGGTTTGCCCGACCTGCGGGGTCGCGAGCAGATTCTTAAAGTACACATGCGCAAAGTGCCCATTGGCGAGGATGTAAAACCGTCGGTCATCGCGCGTGGCACGCCTGGATTCTCGGGTGCAGACTTAGCCAACTTGGTCAATGAGGCGGCGTTGTTCGCCGCGCGCGCCGGCGTGCAGTTAGTGACGATGGAGCAGTTTGAATTAGCCAAAGACAAGATTATGATGGGCGCCGAGCGCAAATCAATGGTGATGTCTGACAAAGAAAAACTTAACACCGCTTTCCATGAGGCTGGTCATGCTATCGTGGGGCGATTGGTCCCTGATCATGATCCTGTCTACAAGGTGAGTATTATCCCTCGCGGACGCGCTTT
The DNA here is from genome assembly GCA_943788835.1 of uncultured Pseudomonadales bacterium. Classification (GTDB taxonomy): domain Bacteria; phylum Pseudomonadota; class Gammaproteobacteria; order Pseudomonadales; family UBA7434; genus UBA7434. The sequence goes on from CALSRU010000003.1 coordinate 26,644, forward strand.
GGGTGTGACAATGTTTCTCCCTGAGGAAGATCGTTATAGCCACAGTAGGCAGCATATCCTCAGCCAGATTTGTTCTTTATTTGGTGGTCGTATCGCCGAGGAGATTATTAACGGTAAAGACGGGGTGACCACCGGCGCATCTAACGATATCCAGCGGGCGACAGAAATGGCTCGCAATATGGTTACTAAATGGGGCTTGTCCGACAAAATGGGGCCGCTGCTTTATGAGGAAAACCAAGAGGAGGTTTTTCTGGGTAAATCGGCAGGCGCGAGCGCGAGTCATGTGTCAGCAAATACGCGCAATAGTATCGATGAAGAAGTTCGTCGTATTATTGATGAGTGCTACGCCAGAGCGGAAGACCTATTGCAAGAAAATCGCGAAAAACTTGATAGTATGGCTGATGCGCTCATGAAATACGAAACGATAGACGCTGATCAAATCGAAGATATCATGAACGGAGTCATTCCGCGCAAGCCAGCCAACTGGGCAGACGACGATGAACCGGGCGGTGACTCAGGTATTATGAACGCTGAGAATGCTGCAAGTGATAAGCCCGATCAATCGGGAGCATCAAAGTCTGGGAAGACGCCTCCTATCGGCGGTCCCGCCGGCGAGCACTAAGTAAAAAGGCGGCGCACCATGGCCGCCTTTTTCTTATGCAGCATATTTGTGGCTAGTTAATTCCTTCTCGCTTTGGATTGAAATGTGAAGCTTAGCTCTCCTCTAGGTACGATATGGCAGATTGGTGATGAGCCCCTGGTTATGGGAGTCCTCAATGCCACGCCCGATTCTTTTTCCGATGGCGGCCGCCACTTTCGTTCATCGGCTGTGGCAACGGCAAATTCCTCCGCGCTCAATCTTGATGTTGCCTTAGCAGCGGCCCGCGATATGGTTGCGGAAGGTGCGGTAATTATTGATGTGGGTGGCGAGTCGACACGGCCGGGCGCGCAGCCGGTCTCTGAGCAGCAGGAGCTTGATCGGGTTATACCTCTGGTTGAAAAAATAGCGGCTGAACTTGATTGTGTGATTTCCGTTGACACCAGCACTGCTGCGGTTATGCGCGAAGCGGCTGCGGCCGGAGCGGGTTTGCTCAACGATGTGCGCAGTTTTCAGTGCGAGGGTGCGCTTGAGGTGGCTGTGGCATCTCGCTTGCCGTTGTGTCTCATGCATATGCTTGGCGAGCCGAGGACTATGCAAGCGGATCCTCAGTACCATGATGTTGTTGATGAGGTGGCAGGTTTTCTGAATCAGCGAATTACAGCATTGTGTGCGGCCGGTGCGCGGCGCGAGCAACTCATGATTGATCCCGGCTTTGGCTTTGGAAAATTATTGCAGCACAATCTGCAATTGCTAGTTCACCTTGATCGGCTAAACTCTTTACAGTGCAAGATTCTGGTGGGAATGTCACGCAAGTCTATGATTGGTCAGGTTCTCGACAAGCCAGTGGCTGAGAGGCTGTTCGGCGGAGTTGCACTGGCGAGTATTGCCGTCATGCACGGTGCGAATGTTGTTCGCACACATGATGTGGCGGCTACTGTCGATGCGGTAAAGATGGCTTATGCTGTTAAGCGTTCCAGTTGATCTCTATCGTTAGAAGCGGCCAGTCAATTCAAAAAATTATTTTAAAAATGGCAAAGCAATCTTATGAGCAAAAAGTATTTTGGTACAGACGGGATTCGTGGGAAAGTTGGCGAAGGCGTTATCACCCCTGAATTCATGTTAAAGCTTGGGTGGGCGGTAGGTAGAGTTTTTTCGCGGCTTGGTAGTCGCGGCAGTGATGTGCCGCGTGTGATTATTGGAAAAGATACGCGCATTTCTGGCTATATGTTTGAATCTGCTCTTGAGGCTGGTTTAGTTGCGGCTGGCGCTAATGTGTTACTAATTGGCCCTATGCCCACGCCGGCCATTGCCTATTTGACGCGAACATTTCACTGTACCGCGGGTATAGTCATTAGTGCTTCGCACAACCCTTTTTATGATAATGGCATTAAGTTTTTTTCGGCCGACGGGCAAAAATTACCTGACGATATTGAATACGCCATTGAGGCTGAGCTTGAAAAGCCTATGGAAATGGTCGAGTCATCAGCACTGGGTAAGGTGCGACGCGTTGAAGATGCTAGCGGTCGCTATATTGAGTTTTGTAAAAGTACTGTACCTACAGGCTTCACTTTGGCCGGTTTGAAAGTGGTAGTCGATTGCGCTAATGGCGCGACCTATCACGTGGCGCCAAGTGTGTTGACAGAGTTGGGCGCCGAAGTGATAACAATTGGTGCGACGCCTGATGGTTTAAATATTAATGAAGGGGTGGGTTCTACATGCCCAGAGGCACTGGCAGCTAAGGTATTGGAGTGTAAGGCTGATATTGGCGTGGCCTTTGATGGTGATGGTGATCGGGTTTTATTTGTTGACGAGCAAGGTAATGCGTTGGATGGCGACGCTATTCTTTACATTATTGCTTGCGACCGCATTCGCACGAAGGGCAGTTGCTCTGGGGTGGTTGGTACGCTGATGTCTAACTTTGGTTTTGAGCTGGCCTTGCGTGATCTAGGCGTCCCATTTGTCAGAGCGCGCGTGGGTGACCGCTACGTAAAAGAATTGATGCGCGAACATAATTGGTTGTTAGGCGGTGAAAGTTCGGGTCATATTATTTGTTCAGATGTAACCAGTACCGGTGACGGGGTTGTAGCGGCGCTTAAAGTATTATTCGCTGTGGTCTCCGGTGGTGAGAGCCTATCGTCGCTAGTCAGTGACATGACAATGTTTCCGCAGGTAATGATTAATGTGCGGCGCATGCGAAGTGTTGACCTCGATGCGGATCCTGGCATTCATGCAGCTGTGCGTGAGACTGAAGATATTTTAGGCAATGAAGGTCGAGTGCTGCTGCGGCCCTCGGGCACAGAGCCGCTCATTCGAGTAATGGTTGAGGGGCGTGATCAAGCGCAAGTGCATCGGCTGGCTACTGATTTGGCGGAAAAAGTCGGTCTTTTGGTTGGATAAATTATGGACGCACACAAGTTGAGCTATATGGCCTGTGAATGAGTCTAGTTAGGCGGGCATTGAATTAGGCTTTTTTGTCTCTAGGCCGTTATCGGCAGTCATGCGCTTGTATGTTTTTGGACGCTTAGGTAAGATTGCCGCCCTTTTTGGCTGGGCCTGAATAAAGGTTGCGATTCTGGGCTTTTTTGCCACGCTTTGGTTGCTGTATGCCTGTGTATCTTTTGTGTTTTTTGCATGGGTCGTGGTTTAAATAACGGGTAGTGTGCAGGCAAACACATGCGTAAACAGATTGTGGTGGGTAACTGGAAGCTCAACGGCACGAAAGTGCTGTGCCATCAATTTGCCAGCGGTTTAGCTGGTTATATAGGTTCTGTTGAGCTGGTGATTTGTCCGCCGGCAACGCATATTGATTGCCTAGTTAGTGCTGCGAGCGCCCACAGCTCCACGGTCAGTGTGGGCGGGCAGAATGTCGCAGCGCAATCTGGTGGCGCTTATACCGGCGAAGTGTCGGCTGGTATGCTACGAGAGTTGGGCGCGTGTTACGCTATTGTGGGGCATTCTGAGCGACGGGCATTGTTTGGTGAAACGAGCGAGATAGTTGCACAAAAAGCCAGCCATTTGTTAGAGGCAGGCATTACGCCCATTATCTGTGTTGGTGAAAGTTCGTTGGTCAGAGAGGGTGGTGAGCACGCCAAATTTGTTGGCCGGCAAATCACGGAGGTGTTGTCACGGTTGGCGCCGTCGGCTGAGTCGGCTGTTATATTGGCTTATGAGCCGATTTGGGCTGTGGGTACCGGTAATACAGCTAGTTCCGAGCAGGTGCAGAGTATGCACGCGCATATCCGATCAGTCGCCGCGCCGTTTATTAATTCGGTGGCAACGCGGGTGCTTTATGGGGGTAGCGTAACGCCCGATAACGCAGCGAATTTGTTAGCGTTACCCGATGTTGATGGCGCCCTCGTGGGCGGCGCTTCATTGGAGCTCGATAAGTTTTTGGCTGTTGCGGGCGGCTGCTAGGCGTTGTTAGGGTGCGCCGATATTTAATGCGTCGCAATGCTTGCAGAAGGTTGAGGTATAAATAAGTTTTTGCCGAATGGTTAGACAGCGGGTCGGAGTTCGAGGCAGGTTGCGGCGAAATAAATAGAACAGTGAGTTAAACAAAGCGGAAGGCATAAGTCAGTGATCGAGCAAATTATTATAGTAGTTCATGTTTTGGTGGCACTAAGCATTATTGCTTTGGTTTTGCTTCAGCAAGGTAAAGGCGCAGATATGGGCGCCTCATTTGGCGGGGGCGGCAGTCAAACGTTGTTTGGCGCAGCCGGTGGTGGCAGTGTGCTGACTCGCGCTACAGCGATTCTTGCGGTTACCTTTTTCGTCACCAGTTTTGGCTTGGCTATTATTGCCAAGCAAAAGGCCAGCAGCGTGAGCGGCGTTGATGATTTGTTCTCTGAGTCTGCGCTGGAGGATGCGGCCGCTAATGATGCTCAAGCTGAGCTTGAGGCTCAGTTGGATCGATTGCCTGAGTCTGGAGCGTATGAGCCAGACGCCGCGGTTGACCTGTCGGATATTGGTATTCCCGATGATGCTCCGGCCGTCGACGTTGTGGATTCTATTCCGCAGTAAAGTAGTTCAAAAAATAATGACCGTTAAGCGCTGCGAAGGTGCCTTGTAGGTCAGAAGTTAATTTAGCCGAAGTGGTGGAATTGGTAGACACGCTATCTTGAGGGGGTAGTGAGCTATGCTCGTGCGGGTTCAAGTCCCGCCTTCGGCACCATCTTTTTGCAAGGTTTGATTTTCTCTGTAAAAAACAATCGGCGGTACAGGTTGCCGATGTTGCGAATATTCATTAGTTAGCTCCGTCTCTATTATCGCCTCCCCCCCGTTCTATTCGGTCGACCGCTCGATGTATTTCTAGGTCGAGTTTGCATGGCTGACCCTGCAGTTTTTCCTTTTTCGCATTGATCGTGGTCGTCCAACAATGCCTGGATCAAGCGGCCCGTTACTGGAGCTTTTAAGTGCAGATCGTTGATGTAGGCGCTTGGCGGCGTGGCTTATGAGCTGAATGGTCATATCTTGTTAAATGACGTTTCTGAGTAAGTGGTTGTGACGGGGTAAAAATACGGTAGGGCGGGTTGACGTATCGTTTTGAATCGTCAATGATTCAACCAACAAAAAGATTAACGGTTACACTATTTAGTGCGTTTATCCAGCCTCCGCAATCGCTGCTTTGGGTCTACCTGAAGTGGCTTTTTGTTATACAAAACACTAGATCGCAGCGTGGTTTGTAGGCAATCGAGAGTGATTAAAAACTTTAAACCGCCATTATCAATCTGAGAGTACTTTTATTATGCATTTACCGTCGCTTGGCAAGTGGTTCTGTGCGAGTTTTTTTGCAGTTGTTTTAACGGCTTGTGGTGGGGGCTCCGACGGACAGGATGAGCCTGCAGAGCCCGTGACGTTAAATGCATTGGGCGTTGATGGCCCATTACTTGATGCCCAAGTCGAGGTGTTTACTCTTGCCGATTACATCATTAATGGTGACAGCAGTACTTCGCTATTATTGGCACCTACCCGATCAAGCGCCTCTACAGGATTAGTCGATAACCTTACCCTAAGCATCACCAGCGTGCTGGATGCTTTGGTGCTGGTAGTAACGGCCGATGCTAATACAATCGACCTCACAACCGGTGAGGCTCCAGTGGTCAGCCAAGTAGTGACGGTTATTCGAGATCTTGACGTCTATCAGCCGGTATTCAACCCCGCTTCTAGCAGTTACGATCTTTTCCGCCGCCACTACGCCACGCCACTAACAACTTTGGCATTGGGCTTGGCTATTGAAACGGCAACGGCAAATAATGAGCTGACTCAGTTGGGCGTGTTGGGTGAGCTTAATAACGCCCAGAAAGCCATTAAAAACTTGTTTGGCTTTGGGGTGGCTTCAACCATTGATATTTTTACTACCTCACCCATCCTTGATGAAGTTACGGCACCGCGCTCGCTGCAAGAAGAGGAAACGCAAGGGTTGCAAGAGGATGTAGGCCAGTACCGACTCGCTATTGAGACGTTTGTTAATGCAATAGCCGCAGCGGCAGCAGCCTCTGGGCAAGATACTGCTGCATTGATGCAGGCAATAATCGCCGATATTGCCGATGGCGTTCTGGACGATGCAGCCACCGATGCTGTTTTTGAAGCTATTAATGATACCGATAACTGGGAAGCAGCGGACGCTATTAAAACCTTGCTTGAGACTGAGTTAACGGGTCTTAATGGTCCTTTAGAGTCAGGCGTTGAGTTTGATGATGCCTCCTCACCCGATTCTGATCAAGATGGCGTGCCTAATGACGCTGATGATCTTCCGCAAGACCCTGACGGAACTGTTGATAGCGATGGAGATGGTGTTGGTGACAATACAGATGCATTCCCTAATGATCCCACTGAGTCGGCTGATAGCGATGAAGATGGTGTGGGTGATAATGCAGATGCCTTTCCAAATGACGCTACAGAAACGGTCGATAGTGATGGAGACGGTGTTGGCGACAACGGCGATGTTTTTCCTAATGATGCCACTGAGTCTGCCGATAGTGATGGAGACGGTGTTGGTGACAATGCTGACGCGTTCCCTAATGATGCCACTGAGTCAGCTGACAGTGACGGCGATGGAGTTGGTGACAATGCTGATGCGTTCCCTAATGATGCCACTGAGTCGGTCGATAGCGATGAAGATGGCGTGGGTGATAACGCGGATGCCTTCCCCAATGACCCTACAGAAACGAACGATAGTGATGGCGACGGTGTAGGCGATAACGCCGATGCCTTTCCTAATGATGAGAGTGAGACTGTTGATAGTGATGGCGACGGTGTAGGCGATAATAGCGATGCTTTTCCCAATGATCCTGCAGAGTCTGCGGATAGCGACGGCGATAGTATTGGCGATAATGCCGACCCAAGGCCCGATAATGTTGTAGCAAATTATCACGCTGATATTTATGTTTCAGGGGTATTTGCTTCTGCTAGTCAAGATGAATTTAGCTTCGTGACGGTCAGCAATAATACGACCGCTTTGTCTGGCGCCACGCCAGCAGGCGTCGGCGCGAACGCACTAGATCTAGGTGATGATGGTGAAGGTGACGGTACTTTTTCTTTAGATCATGAATTTGACGAAGTTCTGGCTGAGTTTGCACTAGGTGACGGTTGTGTGGCCGGAGTCGACTGCACCACTGCTCAAGTGGTAGGCCCCATTACGGAAGGGCCTGCTGTTAATGATGATCCTGAAACGGTTAATGCAGTACTTTCATCCGGGGCGCTTGCCCTTGATTTTGCCCAGTACAATGTCGACGCCGAGTATGACGCGGGTGCTGATGCCGTTATCGATGTGGAAACCGACTTGTCGTATGGTCTAGGGGGTACGGTTTATGCGCCTTTTGGCCAAAGCTTTGTAGGCACACAGCAATTTGAAGTAGGTCTGTACCCGGTGAGTAGTGGGGGTGCGTGTGCTACCGATATTACTTTGGGTGCATTTACTGATCAGCCAACGCTGGATACGGCGATAGCTGAGCTAGTTGCGACTAGTACCAGTGGCAGCGGTGGCGCTCCGGAATTTTACTGTGGTAATTCAACAGGCTTAGTCTTTTTAGATGCCAGTGTTGTGCCTGCTGTCGAGCTTGACCCTCAGCCGCCCGAGGGGTCTTTTGTGTGCGGTTTTATTGCCGGCGGTAATTCTGGTGCAGGAGCAGTTGCAGAGAACCTTGCGGCTTCAGCCAATTGTTCGATTGCTGGTGGTTACTTAGCGCAAGGCTTGAGTGTTTACTCTCCTGACCCTGAGAATCTGGTATTGGCCGCTTTTTCAGGGTTGACTTATGGCTTGGTTGAATTTTCGGCCGGCTACGCTGATAGTACCGAAGCGGCCTTGATGAATTTGAGTAGTAGCGTCAGCGAGATTGCTATTACCGATGGGTTGGGTGCTATCAGCCAGACAAATATTAGCTCTGTGAGCAGTGCGGTGGGCAGTGTTTCGGGCTCTCTGGCGGCGAGTGCGGTTGGCTCGGGCATTACGGGGATTGCTGTTAATGTTGCAGGTAGTGGTGAAATTGCGGTGACCACTAGCGGCGGCACGATTACAGGCTTTGCTGCCAACGATCTGGAATTGTTGACTCTAGCAGCCTATACGCCTGAAACAGGTGGAAATTCAGCTATTTTACAGCGCGGTTATGCGGTGCAGTTAGATAGCGGTGTGGTTGTGGCTGACCTCAATGGCCAGTCATACGACCTGCAAGGTGTGGTGATTGAAACGTCAACATCGGGTGTCAATATGCTGACCTATCAAGGCGCAACGCTTTCATTTGCGGGTGGCCTAGCGACGTTGGCAGGTGATATTGCGAGTATCGCAGCTGAATTTGCGGATGACAGTAACAATTTGCCAGCGCCAGCGCCGAGTACTGTGGCGCTAGGTTCGCTGGTCTCGGGTTCAGTCGTCGTTGAGGATGATGGCCGTCTGACGATCGCTTTTGCAGGCTCAGACCTTGTCCTTGAAGGCTTTTATTCGTCTAATGGCTTGCTTTTACGTTTAGTTGATGGTGCTGAGGGTGCTGTTATTAATGTTGCTCAAGGCGTCTTATTCGGCACGAACTAGCTTCGAGCTCGCTGAGCTTCTATTTAAAAGCCCTGCTTATGCGGGGCTTTTTTTTGGTGGCTAATTGCTTTCGCAAGTGCTGGCAGTGAATTGCATTTTTTTGATATATTTCAATGGTTTGAGATTTTTTGTACTCATTGAGTGTGTGCTCGCCTTACTGTAATCAGTTGTACTGACTAGCACTCCAGCTCAACTTTAGGTTTTTTCGGGGCTCACTACCTGTGTCGACCATGGCGGTATTCTTCATTGTCGAGAGGATTGGTTTGTATTGAGTCTTTAGATGTAAATACCCTACAGCATGGTCTGCCAAGTCTGGTTGACCTGTTTAAGGCGCATCCCTATAATGCAGTCCCGTTTTAGCCGGTTCGATAGGCAGCGGGAGCTGAGCACGACGGTCAGCTGTTTTATTAGGGTAATTTTGGCTAAGAAAGGCGCTCGAACATTATGTGATTAATGATGTTAAAGCCTGAGACGCACAGAGTTGCGCAAGGCATTGGTGGTACGGTCGCATACGTTGTGTAACATGAACGTATGAGAGCTATAACTCATAGCATAGTCGGACTTTACAATGACATACAGCCATGCGCTGGTGTTGTAAAATTCGCTACAGAGTTAATGGCATTCATCGGTGGTCTGCGGGTGCGAGTTAAGCCATAAAGTTTTTATAAAAACCCCTGTCATCAGGGGTTTTTTGTTTTTGTAATTCAGCTGTTAAATGATTGGCAGTGCGGCACAGAGCGAATGTTAGGCAGCGGTAGATAAAGTAGTGGCACTAGTTGATCGTTTACAAGATATTGTTCGCCCGGTAGTGGAAGACATCGGGTTGGACTTCTGGGGGCTGCAATATCAGTCTGGCTCGGTTAATGCCGTGCTGCGTATTTACATTGATTCGCCCAGTGGCATAAATGTTGATGATTGCGCAAAGGTGAGTCGACAGTTGTCGGTGCTGCTTGATGCTGAAGATATCATTCAGTCGGGTTACCGGTTGGAAGTTTCGTCGCCAGGTATGTCGCGGCCGTTTTTTGACTTGCCTCAATATGCTAGTTTTATTGGTAGCACGGTTAGGGTGAAGTTGGCGATGCCTTATGAGGGTCGCCGGCAAATTAAGGGGGTTATTAATCAGGTTGATGTTGATAGCCGCGAGCTAGCTATTGTTGAGGGCGAAACTGAATATGTCTTGCCTTACGAGTTGATTGAGAAAGGCCAGCTGTTACCTGAATTTGAGTAATGAAAAATAGGTATTTGGCGCGGCGTCCTCGTCGCGCACTGTCAATTTTTTAAGTGTGCGGCGGGTTGTATTATCTGCCATGTTAGTCGAACGGTTATGATAACTATCGGTGTTTCGGTTTAGAGCGATCGAGGAAGGAAATGAACAAAGAAATTTTATTAGTTGCAGACGCAGTTTCTAGCGAAAAGGGTGTTGATCGAGAGATCATCTTTGAAGCCATTGAGGTGGCGCTGTCGACCGCCACTAAAAAGCGTTACGACGAAGAGTCAGATATCGAGGTCATGATTGATCGCGAGACGGGTGACTATGAGACGTTCCGTCGCTGGACCGTTATGCCTGATGACCACCTTTCGATTTTGGGAACTGAGTTCACCACCGAAGAAGCTGCCGAAAAAGATCCGGCCCTGCAAATTGGCGATGTGTATCGGGAGCAGGTTGAAAATATTGAGTTTGGCCGCATTGCAGCTCAAACCGCTAAGCAGGTTATTGTGCAGCGTGTGCGCGAGGCTGAGCGGGCCCAAATTGTCGATGAGTATCGTGCATATGAAGGTCAGCTGGTTAACGGCTCAGTTAAAAAAGTTACCCGCGATGCCGTCATTGTCGACTTGGGTAACAACGCCGAAGGCTATATGCCGCGCGAGGAGCTTGTAGGGCGTGAGGCCTTTCGGGTTGGTGATCGCGTTAGAGCTATTTTGTTAGAAATTCGTGAAGATACGCGCGGGCCGCAGCTTATTTTGAGCCGCGCTTGTAATCAAATGTTAATCGAATTGTTTAAAATCGAAGTGCCAGAAATTTCTGAAGAGGTTATTGAGATTCGAGCTGCAGCTCGTGACCCTGGATCTCGCGCAAAAATTGCCGTTAAAACGAATGATGGGCGTATCGACCCTATCGGCGCGTGCGTAGGTATGCGTGGTTCTAGAGTTCAGGCAGTGTCGGGCGAATTGGCCAACGAGCGAGTCGATATTATTTTGTGGGATGACAACCCGGCACAGCTCGCCATTAATTCTTTGTCGCCTGCCGAAGTAGAGTCACTCATCGTGGATGAAGAGACTAACTCTATGGATGTTGCAGTGGCCGAAGATAATTTAGCGCAAGCTATTGGTCGTAGCGGTCAAAATGTCCGCCTTGCGGCTCAGCTCACTGGTTGGACACTCAATGTAATGAGTTCGGAAGACGCAGCCGTCAAAGGCGAAGAAGAGGCCGGCGCACGTGTTGAAATGTTTATGAAAGCATTGGACGTCGATGAAGATGTGGCCTTAGTGCTTGCCGAGGAAGGTTTTACTTCGGTTGAGGAGGTGGCTTATGTACCTCTTGAAGAAATGGTGGCTATTGAAGGATTTGATCAAGACATAGCAGAAGAGCTCAGAGCGCGTGCAAAAGATGCCTTGTTGACTCAGGCAATTGCCTCTGAAGAGAAGCTAGAAGGTAGTGAGCCGGCTGAAGACTTACTGAACATGGAAGGCATGGACCGTCATTTGGCTTTTGTATTGGCCAATAAAGGGATTGTCACCATGGAAGACTTGGCTGAACAGGCCATTGAAGATTTGATTGATATTGAGGAGTTAGATAGCGAGCGTGCTGGTAAGTTAATTATGACGGCGCGTGCTCCGTGGTTTGCTGAAGAAGAAGCTCAATAGTCAATGTTGTCGTATAGAAATATCTAGTTCATAGCATTAATGTGTTTGTAGCAGTTTAGGAGAAAAGTTCATGGCGGAAGTGACAGTCAGTCAACTCGCTAAAACAGTCGGCGCCACGGTAGATCGTTTGCTTGCGCAAATGAAAGAGGCTGGACTCGACCACTCTTCGGGCGAGCAGCCTGTGTCGGATGACGACAAGCAGCGCTTACTTACGCATTTAAAAAGTAGCCACGGAGTTAGTACTGAGGCGCCGAAGCGTATTACCTTAAAACGCCGCACAATAGGCACTGTTAAAACCAGTGGCTCGCAGGGTAAAAAAACGGTTTCCGTTGAGGTCCGTAAAAAGCGCACTTATGTTAAGCGCAGTGATGAAGACCTCGAGCTTGAACCTGATGCAGATTTAGAAAACGAAGCCTTGGCAGCGGAAGCGGCAGCCGATGCGGCAGCAGAAGCATTAGCCGCCGCCGAAGGCGAGGCTGCTAACACTGCAGCGCCGGCGGATGAGTCAGACGATACGGCTGCACCGACCACGCGTCGTATCGATCCATTTGACGTTGAAGAGTTGCGTCGTCGAGCTGCTTCAAAGCGTAAAGAGCAAGAAGTTACCGAGAAGGCGCGCCGCGATGCGGTAGTTAAAAATAAAGCTGAAGAAGCCGCTCGCGTTAAAGCCGAAGCAGCGGCTCGAGTTAATCAGGCCGAAAAAGAAAAAACGGCAGGGCCTAAGCACTTTAAAGCTGCGCCAGGCTTGAGAACTGACGATGATGAGCCCAAGAAAAAACCAGGTAAGTCGCGTAAGCAGGTTAAGCAGCGCGGCAAAGGTCGCGGCAAAGGTCTGCGCCTAGACGAATTTTTGCAAGACGGTACGAGCTCTCGCGGCATAGGCGCCAACCGGGTCCTGCAGGCTATTAACAAACAAGAATTTGTGCAGCCTACTGAGCGAATCGTTCATGAAGTAGAGCTTGGCGAAACCATTGCCGTGACTGATTTGGCACAGCAGTTGGCGGTCAAGGCTAATGCGGTTATTCGTGAGCTGATGAAGCTTGGCGTGATGACTAATGTGAATCAAAGTATCGACCAAGAAACGGCAATATTGGTTGTGGAAGAGTTTGGGCATAAATATCGAATTGTTAGCGACGATATTACTGAAGAAGCATTGATGAATGCGCTTGCAGCTGCAATCGATGAAGATGCTGAGAATGTGCAAACACGCCCTCCAGTGGTTACTGTAATGGGTCATGTTGATCATGGTAAGACCTCGTTGCTCGATTACATTCGCGAGTCGACGGTCGCCAGCGGTGAGGCAGGTGGCATTACACAGCACATCGGTGCTTATCAAGTGCCTACCTCGATCGGTGTCGTTACCTTTTTAGATACGCCAGGCCACGCGGCTTTTACGTCTATGCGCGCTCGCGGCGCGGAGTGCACCGATATCGTTGTGCTGGTAGTTGCAGCAGACGATGGCGTTATGCCGCAAACCATTGAAGCTATTCAGCATGCGCGAGCAGCTGAAGTGCCTTTAGTGGTCGCTATTAATAAAATCGACAAGGAGTCGGCTGATCTTGAGCGAGTAAAAAATGAATTAGTTGCGCAAGAAGTCGTGCCCGAGGAGTGGGGCGGTGAAACACAGTTTATTCCGGTATCCGCACAAACGGGCGAGGGCATTGATAAGTTGCTTGAAGCGTTATCGTTGCAGGCAGAGTTGTTGGAATTAACAGCGGCTATTGATGTGCCAGCCAAGGGTATTGTGGTTGAGTCGCGGCTTGATAAAGGCCGTGGCAATGTTGCTTCTATTCTTGTTCAGCAAGGTACGTTGCGTAACGGTGACATGGTTCTAGCGGGCACGCAGTTTGGTCGTGTCAGAAATATGAGTAATGAGCGACGTGAACTTATAGATAGTGCAGGCCCATCAATTCCTGTAGAAATTCTGGGCCTAGATGGCACGCCTAATGCGGGTGACGAGGTGTTGGTGGTACAGGACGAGCGCAAAGCGCGTGAAGTGGCCGAGCATCGACGTGATAAAGCACGTGATGTGAAAATGGCGCGTCATCAGAAAGCCAACCTCGATAATATTTTTGCAGCCTTTGGCGAAGCCGAAACAAAAACGCTTAATGTCATTGTCAAGTCAGATGTGCGGGGCTCTACCGAGGCTATTTGTGCGGCTTTACTTGAAATAGGCAATGAAGAAGTACAGGTTAATATCGTATCCAGCGGTGTGGGTGCCATAACCGATGCTGATATTAACCTTGCTACAGCAACGACGGCTGTAGTCTTTGGTTTTAATGTTCGTGCCGAGTCTAGTGCGCGCAGCATGGCTGAGCGCGATAGCATAGAAATCCGTTATTACAGCATCATTTATAATTTACTTGATGACGTTAAAGATGCCCTTTCGGGTATGTTGGCGCCAGAAAAACGCGAAGAAATATTGGGTACCGCTGAGGTGCGCGATGTATTTAAATCGCCTAAGTTTGGCTTGGTTGCAGGTTGTATGGTGGTAGAAGGGCAGGTGCTTCGTAATAAGCCTATTCGCGTCTTGCGCGACAACGTCGTGATTCACGAGGGCGAGCTGGATTCACTGCGTCGCTTCAAAGATGACGTGAGTGATGTCCGTAGCGGTACCGAGTGTGGTATTGGCATCAAAGACTACACTGACGTCAAAGAAGGCGACAAAATTGAAGTATTTGACATCCATGAGGTCGAAAGATCGCTATAGGTTTGATGCCTGTAGCATGCCTATTTTTTTATTAGCCACAATTAGCTGTATACATGCCAAGAGAATATAAGCGCAGTGACCGCGTAGCAGATTTCATTAAGCGAGAGCTGTCGGTATTGCTGCAGCAAGAGTTGCGTGATCCGCGTGTGGGTACCGCGATCATTAATGAGGTTACTGTTAGTCGCGATATCGCTCATGCCAAAGTCTACGTGACTTTTTTGGGGGTTGATGACGCTGGGCAGGCTGCCGAGCCCATTGCTGTACTGAATGGTGCTGCAGGGTTTTTACGCACGCAAATGGCTTCAAAAAGCCGCATGCGTTCGACGCCTAAGTTACATTTTGTATTTGATCAGAGTGTTCGAGCGGCTGAGTATCTATCAAATTTGATTGATAGTGCTGTGGCCAGTGATGGGCCACAAGACAAATGAATTTAGCGTATAGGTTAAATTGTTATGGTTGTCGTATTGAATGGCGTGCTTGATTAGTGTCTAGAAGGAAGCCGAAAGGCCGAGCACTCAGCGGTATATTTTTGTTAGATAAGCCATCTGGGGCAGGCTCAAATAGCGTTTTACAGCAAGTTAAGTATACATACTGTGCAAATAAGGCTGGACATACGGGTAGCCTTGATCCTTTGGCGACGGGTCTACTACCCATTTGTTTTGGTGAGGCGACTAAATTCTCTCGCTATTTGCTCGATGCCGATAAGGCCTACGATGCGACCATTTTTTTAGGTGCGGTTAGTGATACTGCCGATGCCGATGGTCAGGTTACATTTGTTGCCGACGCTAGTCAGTTGCAGTATGAGCAGGTTAGTGATGTCGTTAATTCGTTGCAGGGTGAGCAATGGCAAACGCCACCTATGTACTCTGCGCTTAAGCATCAAGGGCAGCGCTTGTATAAGTTGGCACGCCAGGGTGTAACGATTGATGTGCCGGAGCGTCGTATTAATGTCTTTGACATTGAGTTGCTTGAGCATCGCGTCGGCGTGAAATTTGCTGATGGTGTTGAGCAGTGTGCACCTAGTGATGCATATTGCGGAGCAGAAATTGATATTCGTTTAACGGTGACTAAAGGCACCTATATTAGAAGCCTTGCCGAAGAAATAGGTCGCTTGTTGGGTGTTGGCGGCTATATCAGCGCCTTGCGTCGCACTGGAGTGGCTTCATTTAGGATTGAGCAGGCGGTGACATTGTCGCAACTTGAGCGCTGCAAACCGACCGAGTGTGATCGGCAGCTTGCTATAGACAATCAATTTACCCAGCAGCCTTGTGTGTTCGAGCCGTTGGATGCATGGTTGATTTCAATCTCGGACGCGCTGCCGCATTTGCCGCAGGTGACATTGAATGAAAGCACCGGTTTTTATTTGTTGCGTGGTAATCCAGTGCAGGTGCCTGGTTCTCCGGCAGCGGGACAGGTGAAAATTATACTGGCCAGCGGCGATTTTGCTGGTGTAGGCGAAATAGATGATTGTGGACGGGTCGCGCCAAAGCGTTTGGTGGCGAGCTAGCAATGGCAGTAGTTTGGGCGGTGGAGTTTGCCGCCTCAGAGTAATAACCAATATTGACCTACCTGTAAATGTGCACGGGTAGGCCAATCTTTTTAATTGCACATTATGAGGAAAAGAAAATGGCTCTTAGTCCAACTGAAAAAGCAGCAATTGTTAATGACTACCAGCGTGAAGAAGGCGATACCGGATCTCCTGAAGTTCAGGTAGCGTTACTTACAGCCAATATAAATAGCCTGCAAGGGCATTTTGGTAGTCATAAAAAAGATCACCACTCGCGTCGAGGTTTAATTCGCATGGTAAATCAGCGTCGCAAGCTTCTCGATTATTTGAAAAGTAAAGATACAGCGCGTTATGCCGAGCTAATTAAGCGTCTTGGTTTGCGTCGCTAGCATTTTTCTTTGCCAAAGAATATCTGGCATTTGAAATCTTATTCAATGCAGCTAGTGCATGGGTGCTAGCTGTTTTAATGATTTAACTTGGAGGATTTCGTATGAATCCTATTACTAAACAGTTTAAGTTCGGCGATCACACCGTTACATTAGAGACCGGTCGTGTTGCGCGTCAGGCCAGTGGGGCTGTATTGGTGTCGATGGACGATACCGTTGTGCTATGTACCGTTGTTGGTGTTAAAAAAGCCAAGCCAGGGCAGGATTTTTTCCCGCTTTCAGTGCACTATCAAGAGCGAACCTATGCAGCGGGTAAAATCCCCGGTGGTTTCTTCAAGCGTGAAGCGCGACCCTCTGAAAAAGAAACCTTAACCTCGCGTCTTATCGATCGCCCTATTCGACCTTTATTCCCTAACGGATTCAAAAACGAAGTACAGGTAATCTGTACGGTGATGTCAGCTGAAAACCATATCGATCCTGATATCCCGGCCATGATTGGTACCTCGGCAGCACTAGCTATTTCAGGGATTCCTTTTAGTGGTCCTATTGGTGGTGCGCGAGTAGGTTACTCTGATACTGATGGCTATCTATTGAACCCTACTTACGAGACGCTGGAAACTTCCAAGCTGAATATGGTTGTGGCCGGTACTGACGACGCCGTGTTGATGGTTGAGTCTGAAGCCGATCAGCTGACCGAAGATCAAATGCTGGGTGCGGTTCTATTTGCTCATCAAGAAATGCAAGTGGTTATTGAAGCGATTAAATCGCTGGCTACCGATGCCGGTAAGCCCGTATGGGAGTGGGAAGCTGCATCAATTAATCAGGAACTGTATAGTTCACTCAGCACTTCAGTCAGCGCATCATTGGGTGAGGCTTATCAAATTACAGAAAAATCCCAACGTTACGAAGCAGTTAATGCTCTGCGTGATCGAGCAGTTGACGAGTTTTCTGGTGAAGACATCGATGCTGATGAAGTGAAAGAGCTGTTCGGTAAAATAGAAAAAAGTATTGTGCGCCAACGTATTGTTAATCACGAGCCTCGTATTGATGGTCGCGATAACAAAACGGTTAGGGGCCTCGCAATGCAGGTAGGTGTGTTGCCTAAGGCGCACGGTTCGGCTTTATTTACGCGTGGTGAAACGCAGGCGATGGTTGTGACTACGTTGGGTGCTATTCGTGATTCGCAAATTATTGATGCCTTACATGGCAGCTATAAAGACAACTTCTTGTTTCACTATAATTTCCCTAGCTACTCAGTAGGCGAGGCTGGCCGCGTTGGATTTGTTGGTCGTCGTGAAGTGGGTCATGGTCGTTTGGCCAAGCGTGGCGTGCTAGCGATGATGCCAACGGTTGAGGAATTTCCTTACGCAGTGCGTGTTGTGTCTGAGATCACCGAATCTAACGGTTCTTCGTCGATGGCTTCAGTTTGTGGTAGCAGTATGGCCTTGATGGATGCTGGTGTTCCTATCAAGTCACCGATTGCGGGTATAGCGATGGGCTTGGTGAAAGAGGGTGATAAGTTTGCTGTTTTAACTGATATTTTGGGTGACGAAGATCATCTTGGTGACATGGACTTTAAAGTTGCCGGTACCAATAATGGCATTACCGCTCTACAAATGGACATTAAAATAGAAGGCATTACCGAAGAAATTATGGAAATGGCGTTAAGTCAGGCATTGGCTGCTCGTTTGCATATTCTGGCCGAGATGAACACGATTATTTCTGAGCCACGTAAAGAGCTTTCTGAAAATGCGCCGAGCATGGACGTGTTTAAGATTCATCCTGATAAGATTCGCGATGTAATTGGTAAAGGTGGAGCTACTATTCGTTCAATCACCGAAGAGACTGGTGCGTCGGTCGATATTGACGATGACGGTACTATTCGCATTTATGGATCGGATAAAGCTTCGTTGCAAGCGGCAGTTGATCGCGTTAATGAAATTACAGCCGAAGCTGAAGTTGGCGCAATTTATGAGGGTACCATTGCTCGGATTGTTGATTTTGGCGCTTTTGTTACGATTCTACCCGGAAAAGATGGCTTGTTACATATATCGCAAATTTCAAGTGAGCGCATAGAGAAAGTAACCGATGTGTTAGAAGAAGGCCAAACGATTAAAGTGAAGGTGCTTGACGTTGATCAGCGTGGTCGCATTAAGCTGAGTATGAAAGAAGTTGTAGGCGAAGCGGCTACTGAAGCCGAATAAGCTCAGCAACGCAGTAAATAAAAAAACCCCGTTATGCGGGGTTTTTTTATGCCTGACGGAAAACTTTAGGCTTAACTTTTATTAAATATCTCACAAAAATAAAACCCTTAGGTAAATCGTTACTGTCTAGACTATCTGTCGGGCAGATAACTATTACTATCAGCCACTGATTAAAACAGATAATTGGTAGGATACACGATGAAACACGTTGTGGTGCTCAATCCAAAAGGCGGTTGTGGGAAGACCACGATTGCTACCCATTTGGCAGTTTATGCTTCGACTTTAGGTTTGCGTGTAGCATTGGCCGATCATGACGAGCAGGCTTCGTCGCATGATTGGCTTAAGTCACGTCCGCGGCGCTGCGCTGAAATTGCCGCTATTGCAGCCTACGAAGGTGCTGCTATTGATGGCGATTTTGAAGTCGTTATTCATGATATGCCGGCTACCGCCATCTTTGATCATGCGAGCATCGCTGAAGCGAGCAGCAAAATAATTATTCCGATCATGCCGTCCCCTATTGATCTAAAGGCCGCAATGCGGCTTTGGATGAAGCTAAGTAATTCGGGTTGGCTCGATGACCCCAATATAGAAATAGGTGTTGTTGCCAACCGCATAAAAAATAATTCAAAATATGAACAGACGCTCAATGCATTTATAGAGAAAATAGGTTTGCCCCATATTACAACTTTGCGCGATACGCAAAACTATATTCGCTCTCTAGATGCAGGTTTAACCTTGTTTGATATGCCACCCAATAGGGTGGCTGACGATCTCATTCAATGGCAGCCTTTAATGGAGTGGACGGGCTTTTTTGATATCGAAGATGACGAGCTGCTGGAATTATTCGGTGCGCAGGCGGATGTGCAGCCGGGCGCTGATCAAATGGTTTCGTACGAAGATATGCAAGCCGAGCAGCTGGCTGAGGAAAGCTTAGGCTTCGAGCAATATTGAGTGTTTGGCAGTTCTAGTGAGAGTATCCCATGGGAATCTATCATCACAGTGATCCATCATTGTGTTGATACCTCATCCTGCGCGAGTTTTGTCGTTAAACCTCTCTCGGCCTCCTAATTTGCTATCAGCTTGATCTAGTTGATGGATATAAAAAATGTTACTCTTTGAAGTCTCGGTGAGGGTGCCGCGCTATCTCTAGGTTGACGGTAGATTTCTTTAACATCCTTGATGAGCCTCGCGATGACAGGTTTGTTTGTCGCGGCCATGAATAATAGCTGCAAACATTGCTTAGTCAGGCTTACAGCGCTTGGCGAATAGGACTATATGTCGCAAGAATCTAATAATTCGCTAGTAAATGCTGTTCTTGAAAACGCGGGTTTCCTGCGTTTTATGCTTTTGGCAGGTTTTTTGTTTTCCAGTTTTTTTGTGGTGTATAACGGGTACCTGTATGACTCAGACCCTTTTCTGCTTTATTTGGAGCTCTGTGCATCATCTACCTCTGGGTTGCTCAATTATGTGCTGGGAATGCATACGGTAGTGGTTGAAGCGTTAAGTGATGTATACACCAAAATACTTGCAGCCGAAGGTAGCGAATCCTATGTCATTGTTGCTCGTGGCTGTGATGCAAGTATGGTCTTTGCCGTGTTGATTTCAACGGTGGGTGCTTGGCCTGGTAAGTGGTATGTGAAATTGCTGGTTATTATGCTGGGCTTACTCGTCATGTTCTTTTTGAATATTCTGCGTATTGCTGGCATGTTGTTGGTAGATCTATATTTACCTGATCAGTTTGATCTGTTTCATGAATGGGTGTTACCCATGGTATTAATCTTGGGTGCCCTAACTTATTTCTACGTTTGGATAACACTGTCTGGCACCCACCCCTCGGACGAATAGCGCATAGCAGGCGTAACCAGTATGGCCGGGTAAAAACCACATTAGGTAAGGTCTTTTTTCTTTGCAGTGTCGAGGCATTTTATGCAATTTAATTTAAATCAAGAGCAGCTTGCTTTTCAAAAAGCTGCACGTGACTTTTCTGCAGGTGAGTTGGCCCCACATGCTCAAGAATGGGATGAAAAAAAACTTTTCCCGGTAAAAACTATCGCCTCGGCCGGTGCGTTAGGGTTTTGCAGTATGTACTGTGATGAAAAAGTGGGTGGATTAGGCTTATCGAGACTTGATACCGTCATTATTTTAGAAGAGCTTGCGGCGGGATGTACCTCGACAGCGGCTTTCATTTCTATCCATAACATGGCCAGCTGGATGATTACCCAATGGGGTAGCGATACGATCGTGAAGCATTGGGGCGCGGCATTGATGAGTGGCGAAAAATTAGCTTCGTATTGTTTAACCGAAGCTGATGCCGGCTCAGATGCCGGTAATTTGCGGACTTCGGCTCGGGCTGATGGCGAGTATTACGTTTTAAATGGCGCCAAAGCATTTATTAGCGGAGCCGGCGCTACTGATGTGTTAGTGGTGATGGCGCGAACAGGGTCTGCTGACGACGGACCTAAAGGTATTTCGGCGTTTGTTGTGCCTGCCGATGCGGCCGGTATTAGCTACGGAAAAAATGAAGTAAAGATGGGTTGGAATAGTCAGCCGACCAAAACTATTAGCTTTGAAGATGTGCGCATTTCCGCGGAGTGTCTGTTGGGGCGTGAAGGCGAAGGTTTTAAAATAGCGATGCAAGGGCTGGACGGTGGCCGCATTAACATAGCAAGTTGTTCAATTGGCGCGGCTCAGGCTACCCTTAATCATGCTAAGCAATATATGCAGGAGCGCCGTCAATTTGGCCAGTCAATCGCTGATTTTCAGGCGTTGCAATTCAAGTTGGCCGACATGGTGACCGAGCTAGTTGCTGCCAGACAAATGGTTCGACTTGCGGCTTATAAGCTAGATAATGATGACGCAGACAAAACGACCTATTGTGCCATGGCGAAGCGTTTTGCTACTGATATAGGTTTTCGTGTTTGTGATGAGGCTCTGCAGTTGCATGGCGGTTATGGCTATCTTCGCGAGTACCCTATTGAGCGATTTTTTAGGGATGCGCGTGTGCATCAAATTTTAGAAGGTACTAATGAAATTATGCGTGTCATTACAGCACGACGATTATTGGCAGAAGGTGGCACCGAGGCAATACGATGAGTAACGCACTAACACTTAACATACACGGACATACAGCTCTACTGACGTTCACTAACCCACCCGCACATACTTGGACTCCTGAAAGTTTGAGTGAGTTGGTTTTGATTGTTGAGAAGCTCAATGCCGATAAAAATAATTATGCATTGGTATTGACTGGGCAAGGGGAGAAATTCTTTTCAGCCGGAGCCGATTTGAATCGCTTTAATCACGACGATAAAGGCCAAGCTTTCGAGTTTGCCGATGCCTTTGGCCAGGCTTTTGAGGCGTTAGCTAATTACAATGGCGTGGCTATTGCCGCAATTAATGGCTATGCAATGGGTGGCGGTCTAGAGGTGGCATTAGCTTGTGATGTGCGTATTGCAGAGCCTCATGCGCAATTGGCATTGCCCGAGGCGGGTGTAGGGTTGCTTCCTTGTGGGCTGGGTAGTCAGCAGCTTGCGTGGCTGGTGGGAGAGCAGTGGGCAAAACGGATGATACTGCTAGGTGAGCGCCTCAGTGCCCAGCAAGCTATGGCGATTGGTTTGATTTCTGAAATCGTTGATGCCGGCAGTGTAGTTGAGCAGGCGCTATCGCTAGCGACTAAAGTTGAAAAGCAAAGCCCAACATCGATACGTTATTGCAAAGCGCTGATTATGGCGGCGCGAGAGCAGCCGCTAAATAGCAATTTTTCGAAGGAGCGTGAGCTGTTCGTTAAACTGTGGGATAGCCAAGATCAAAAAGAGGGGGTTGCTGCTTTTGTCGAAAAGCGCGCGCCGCTGTGGAAGAATGCTTGAATATGGATGCCTCAGAAAAAACTGTTCATGCTGAAAGTGCGGTGGTTGTTTTTAAAGAGCTGCCAGCGGCGCAGCATCGAAAAATAGGCACGGCAGAGCTGAACGTGCCTGCAACACTCAATTCCCTTACTATTGAAATGGTTGAGCAGTTGTTACAGCAGTTACTTGTATGGCAGAGCGATTCGTCTGTCGTATGCGTGATGATTAGTGGTTCCGGTGAAAAGGCATTTTGCGCCGGTGGTGACGTGCAAGCATTGCGTAATAGTTCGCTTGCCACACCAGGCGGCCCCTGTGTTGAAGCCGAAAACTTCTTCGCGCGCGAGTATCGCCTAGATTATCTTATTCATACTTTTGGCAAGCCTGTTGTGGTCTGGGGTGATGGTATCGTAATGGGTGGAGGCCTAGGCATTTTTGCAGGTGCTAGTCATCGGGTAGTCACTGAAACTAGTCGCTTTGCTATGCCCGAGGTAAGTATCGGTCTTTATCCTGATGTGGGCGGTAGTTTTTTTCTCAATCAGATGCCGGCTCAGGTAGGTCGATTTTTGGCGCTAACAGGCGCTGCATTTAATGCTGCCGATGCGCTATATGTTGGTATTGCCGATGTGTTTATACAGCGCAGCCAATTTGATACTGTGCTGGCAAAACTCCAAGGCGGAGCGCCTGCTACGCATGATGCCATGTCAATGCTGTTAACCAGCTGCAGGGCAGCGACAGTCGATGAAACAACAGCCGATGAAGCAACAGCAACGGTTACGCCCACTGTCGGTAATATTGAGCCGCATATTGATACTATCAATGCACTATGTAGTGGCGATAACATTGAAGCAGTCTTTGAGCGGATAGCGACTTTGCAAACCGATGATGCGTGGTTGCTAAAAGCACAAAAGACTCTCCTGCAAGGTTCACCATTGAGTGTTGTATTAATTGATTTGCAGTTGGCCCGCAGTGTCGGTCAGCCTTTGGCGAAAGTTTTGAATGCCGAGTTACTATTGTCGACCAATATCATTCGATACCCCGAGTTTGCCGAAGGTGTGCGCGCCTTGCTGGTGGATAAAGATCGCAAACCAAAATGGCAGTTTTCTAATATAGCGGCTATTCCTGAAGCGCTTATCGAATCATTTTTTTCGGCGCCGTGGCAAGAAAACCCACTGGCTGATTTGTAGCGAGTGGCGACCTAAATGGTTATTGACCAATAGTTTTAAATGAAAATAGGGCGAGAAACCAATATGGCAAGCGTGGCTTTTATAGGCTTAGGCAATATGGGTGGCGGTATGGCGGCCAATTTAGTGAAAGCGGGTTTTGCTGTGACCGCTTTTGATTTGTCTACGGCTGCTTTGAGTGCCGCAGAGGATGCCGGGTGTAAAAGTGCTGCAACTGCCGTACAGGCCATTGAAGGCGTTGATTTTGTTGTGTCGATGTTACCCAGTGGTCGTATTGTTGAAAGTATTTATATAGAAGGCGACAAACTATTAGATGTAATGTCGACGCATACCGTAGTGATCGATTGCTCTACGGTGGCAGCAGAGAATTCTCAACGAGTCGCAGCTGCGGCAACTGCGCGAGGTATTCGTGCGATTGATGCACCCGTATCGGGCGGTGTAGCTGCGGCAGCAGCAGGTACTTTATCGTTCATGTGTGGCGGTAGCGAAGAGGCGTTTGCGGCTGGGCGACCTGTGCTAGACGCTATGGGCACGAATATTTTTAGAGCCGGTGAGGCAGGCGCGGGTCAAACAGCAAAAATTTGTAACAATATGTTGTTGGCAGTGCACATGATTGGTACCTGTGAGGCACTGCAACTTGGTGTCGACAATGGGCTTGACCCTGCTGTTTTGTCTGAGATTATGGGTAAGAGTTCTGGTGGCAATTGGTCTTTAGAAAAATACAACCCGTATCCTGGAGTGATGGACGGCGTACCGGCTTCACGCGATTACGAGGGCGGTTTTATAAATCTATTAATGCTCAAGGATTTGGGGCTGGCACTGGACGCGGCTGGGCTGAGTCAGTCATCTGTGCCTATGGGTTCTTTGGCGCACAGCTTGTATACCATGCATGCTGGCAACGGCAATGCTAAAAAAGATTTTTCGGGTATTTTAGAGTTATTCTCAACCGACAAAGAATAGCTTAGTTCTTAGTTCTTAGTTCTTAGTTCTTAGTTCTTAGTTCTTAGTTCTCAGCGGCTCCCTTTTCTTTTTTTGCGGTCGGCACGAAACGACTAATACCTAACGACTCGCTTTGACCTTTACTGATTGGCTCGTTCTGCAATGAGGTTACTTACCACTGTGGGATCTGCCAGCGTACTCGTATCGCCCAAGTTATCAATTTCATTCGCAGCAATTTTACGTAATATACGACGCATGATTTTTCCTGAGCGCGTTTTGGGTAGCCCCGGTGCCCATTGAATAAGGTCGGGCTTGGCAATTGACCCAATTTCACTGGCAACTAGCGCTCGGAGTTCTTTTTTCAAGGCTTCTGATGGCACAGAGCCTGCCATAGGTGTTACATAGCAGTAAATACCCTGGCCTTTAATGTCATGTGGGTATCCCACTACCGCAGCTTCGGCGATATCTTTGTGCAATACCAGCGCGCTTTCCACTTCTGCAGTGCCCATGCGATGCCCCGATACGTTGAGTACGTCGTCTACTCGCCCTGTAATCCAATAATAACCATCGCTATCGCGCTTCGCTCCGTCGCCAGTAAAGAAGTAGCCAGGGTAGGTAGTAAAGTAAGTATCCACCATGCGCTGATGGTCTCCGTAGACGGAGCGTATTTGGCTGGGCCAAGATTGTTTGATTGCGAGGCTGCCTTCGGCTTCACCAGCCATCTCGTTGCCTTGCTCATCAAGGATGGCGAGCTCAACACCAAAAAATGGCAGTGTCGCTGAGCCGGGTTTTAGGTCGATAGCACCAGGAAGTGGTGAGATCATGATTGAGCCGGTTTCGGTTTGCCACCAAGTATCCACAATAGGGCATTTTTCCTTACCTACCACTTGGTAATACCAGTCCCAGGCTTCGGGATTAATAGGTTCGCCAACAGTTCCTAACAATTTTATTGAGTTGCGAGATGTGCGTGTTACGTAGTTGTCGCCCAAGGCCATAAGTGCGCGCAGAGCAGTGGGTGCAGTATAAAAAATATTAACTTTATGTTTGTCACAAATTTCCCAGCAGCGTGACGCATCAGGGTAGGTGGGTACGCCCTCAAACATCAGTGTAGTGGCGCCATTAGCTAATGGTCCGTACACAATATATGAATGCCCAGTAATCCAGCCAACATCTGCAGTACACCAATAAATATCACCGTCTTGATAGTCAAAGACGTACTTATGACTAATGGTTGCGCCGAGTAAATACCCTGCTGTGGTGTGCATTACGCCTTTGGGCTTGCCGGTTGAACCGGAGGTGTACAAAATAAATAACGGGTCTTCAGAGTCCATCAGCGCCGGCGTGCAGTGAGTGTCAGCGGTGGCTACCAAGTCATGATACCAAGCGTCATGTTTTTGCCATTGAACTTGTCCGCCAGTGCGCTTGACGACTACCACGGTATGGACGTTAGGGCATTTGCCTACGGCTATATCGGTGTTGGCTTTGAGAGGGATTTTTTTACCACCGCGAACGCCCTCATCGGCCGTAATGATTACTCGGCAATCGGAGTCCAGTATCCGATCACTCAATGCGTCGGGCGAAAACCCACCAAATACTACGGAATGCACTGCGCCTATGCGCGCACAAGCTAGCATGGCATAGGCCGCCTCAGGAATCATTGGCATGTAGATGCATACCCGGTCCCCTTTGCTGACGCCGCGACTTTTAAGTGCGTTGGAAAATTTGCACACCGCATCATGCAGTTCGGCATAAGTAATGGATTGTGAATCTGATGGTTCGTCGCCTTCCCAAATAATAGCTACCTGTTCAGCACGATCAGGCAAGTGTCTGTCGATGCAGTTGGTGGTAACGTTCAACTGGCCACCTTTAAACCATGCGATGTTGCCTTGACTGAAGTCGCAGTCGCGAACCGTATCCCACTTTTTATCCCATTGCAGGTAATTCGATGCCTGTACCGCCCAAAACATTTCCGGTTGCGTAATCGATGCGGTATACATTGCATCGTACTGTTCGCGGTTAAGGTGGGTGTTGGCTAGGGAGCCAGCTTTTACAGGGTAAACTTTCGAAGTGGACATAAATAGATACCTGTAGGGATTTTATAGAAATAGTTTGCGTTCTAAGTTCTGGAGAAGCCTAGTTGGGATTGAGGCTGCGTTGATAGCCGACGCAAATATTTTTTAAAGGCCTGCATAACCTCTACGCCTAGCGCTTGTTAATTGAAAGTGAAATGTTGTCGAGTAATCGCGTCTTGCCAGCAAATGCAGCAGCGAGTACAACGATATTATCACTGTCAACATTTTCACGAATGGGGGTGAGGGTCTTTGCATCGCATATCTCAAAATAATCTGGCTCGAGTCCCGCCGCTAGCAGTTCATTTTTTGCTTCGATGCAGAGTATATTGTATGAAGTACTGCCTGACAGTATTTGTTTTTTGACCGATTGTAGCTCGGCGTATATTGCCGTGGCCTGTTTGCGTTGAGTATCAGTCAGGTAGCCATTGCGTGAACTCATGGCGAGCCCACTGGTTTCTCGGATGGTGGGCACCCCAACAATATCAATCGGCATGCATAAGTCTTCAGTCATCCGCTGAATAACTGCGAGCTGCTGGTAATCTTTTTCGCCGAAAATAGCCATGTCGGGTTGGACTAGATTAAAAAGTTTGCTAACGACTGTGCACACCCCTTCAAAATGAGTCGGACGGCTGTGCCCTTCTAGGTTTGTACCAAGCGCTGCGTTATTTACCTTAGTGTGTGCTTCAATACCATTGGGATAAATTTCTTTATTATCAGGAGTGAATAAGTAATGCGTGTTTTCTGCTTCTAGTTTCGCTAAATCCTCGGTGAGTGTTCGTGGATAGTTATCGAAATCTTCGCCAGCACCAAACTGCATGGGATTGACAAAAATACTAGCGATCACCACGTCTGCGATTTCGTGTGCGCGCTTGATAAGCGCTAAATGTCCAGCGTGAAGATTGCCCATGGTAGGTACAAGTGCAATGCGTTTGTCCTGTGCTTTTTCCGCGCGGATGGCGGCGCGTAAATAGGTGACTTGATTAAGAGTTTGCATGGATTATTTCAGCAGGTGGCTGACCGTTAATTGGGTCGGGTTGTTAGAGGTGATGGTTTACTTGGTATGCATAGTATTAGTTGTACTGATGCTCGGCCGCAGGGTAGGTGCCTGCCTTGACGCTTTTATCGAAGCTTGAGAAGGCATCTTTTATGGGGTTGTCGCTAAAGATATTTTCGGAAGTGAGAAAGTTTTTGACAAAGCGAGCGGGGCGCTCGCTAAGCCCCAGTAAATCGTGGGCAACTAAAACTTGTGCGTCGGTCGCATGTCCGGCGCCAATACCAATCGTCGCAATACCAATGCCTTCTGTTACTTCGCGTGCAAGGTCTGCGGGGATGCACTCCAATACAATAAAGTCGGCTCCAGCATTTGTCAGCGCCAGTGCATCGTGCAAGAGCTGCGTGCGCTGGGTATCGCTTTTACCTTGTACTTTGTAGCCCCCCAGCTTGTTGACTGATTGCGGTGTTAAGCCGAGGTGGCCGCAAACCGGAACACCATTTTGCAGAAGTTGCTGGACAGTCTCTGCCAACCATGCCCCGCCTTCAAGCTTGACCATGTTGGCGCCAGCGCGCATCAACTGGCCAGCATTTTCTAGTGCAGTTTGAATGTTTTGATAAGACATAAAGGGCATGTCGGCAATAACCAAGGCTGGGCTGTTAGAGCGAGCGTTGCCTCGTGCAACTGCCTCTGTATGGTAGGCCATTTGATCAATGGTTACAGGCACGGTGCTCGCCTTGCCCTGTACTATCATACCCAGTGAGTCGCCAACTAATAAGGCATCGACACCAGCGTCGGCAATTGTTTTGGCAAGTGTTGCATCATAGACAGCAACAACACTGAATTTTTTTGCATCCGATTTTAGCTGCAGGAGTTGTGGAACCGATTTTTCGAGCATTAGATACCTGTAGAGTGTGAGCTTGCCAATCAGGAAAAGATGGTGGGGTTGAAATAATGTCTGCCGCCACGAATGTTTAACATGTAATCGACGAGCGCTAAAAAATCATCTTGATTGGCATTGAAATCTATATCGGTGCAATTGACTATTAGCAGTGGGGCATCGTCGTAGTAAAGAAAAAATTCGCTATAAGCTTGGTTAAGCATTTCAATATATTCGCGATCAATGGCTCGTTCGATGTTAACTCCACGCTGGGCAATCCGGCGCATTAGTACGTCAACAGGAGCCTGCAAATAAATCACTAAATCGGGTTTGGGTGCATCAATGGTTAGCTGTGCATACACTTGTTGGTAAAGTGCAAACTCATTGTCGTCTAGGTTAACTTTAGCAAACAGCTGGTCTTTTTCGATGAGGAAATCGGCAATACGAACCGGCGAAAATAAATCATGCTGGCGCATTTCTTGAATTTGCTGGGCGCGCTGAAATAAAAAGAACAGTTGTGTGGCTAGTGCATTTTGGCGACGATTTTTATAAAAGCTGCCTAAGAATGGATTTTGCTCGGCCTGTTCGAGCATGGTTTCATAGTTGAAGGCGTTAGCTAAGCGTTTAGCTAGGGTGGTTTTGCCAACACCAATAGGCCCCTCAACCGTAATAAAGCCGGGTATTTCACGATCCTTTATGATCGAGGCTAGCCAGCTAGGATTAACGGCCATAGACTCTTTTGGGTCGAGTGATTCATTATTCATAAAGTGTAATGCGCCATTATCAATATCAACCGATTTTTTAAAGTCCCTTTATTATTCCGCCAATTATAATCAATAACCGGCCTGTGCCGAGTAGTTATTTACGCGGTGCGGCAGATTAAACGCGCTGCATATATTATCAGCAAAGTTATACGTTATGGCGTTGGGTTGGGTAATTTCGTTAAGCGGCCAGCTGGGCAGTCGGCTACTCGATCGGTCAGTTGGCTGCCGTCGGGTAGTGTTAGGTTGCCTGCTATCTCCAGCAGTGGGCAAAGAACAAAATTGCGTTGAAGCATGTGGCTATGTGGGATGCATAAATGCTCATGGGCTATTTGTAGCTGATCGTAGAGTAAAATATCTAGGTCTAATGTGCGAGGTGTCCAGCGGCCGTTACGCTCTCTGCCATGGCGCTGCTCTATGGCTTGTAAGGCGCTCAGTAGGTCATTGGGCGGCAGCTGGGTCTCGATTTTAACGACGGCATTAATATAATCACCTTGCTCCCCAGGCCCAATAGGCGCGCTGCGGTATAGCGAAGAGCAGGCGAGACGTTTGGATTGGTGCAGTTGGGCCAGCTCAGTCATCGCTATAAGGACAGTCTCAATCGGCGTGCCAAGGTTGCTGCCCAAGCCTATATAGATGATTGCTTTTTGCTGCGCGGCAGTTACGGGGGGGATATTCAATTTTGCATCCATAGGCTAAAAATTTCAGGCTACGCGGCTTAGTCGGTTGCAGGCTGGCGGCGCGCCCCAGAACTTCTGCGCCTGCGCGGTCTGCCACTACGACTGCTCACTGGCGTGGTGCGTACCTGGTCGGGATGCTCAATCTGCAGGTCTGTCCAGAATTGACTGCCCCGAGCTAATTTTTCACCGGCTTGTTCGCGCATGAGTAAAAAATCGTAAGCTGCACGAAAGCGCGGATGGCTCAATAGCGTGACGGCGCGTTTGCCTTTGGACATTTCGAGATTGTATTGCAAATTCCAAATTTCGCGGACGGCGATGCTGAAGCGCCGCGGAATTGAAATCACCGCAATTTGTTGTTCGATAGCCTCTTGGCTAGCTGTTTGTCTGGCTGGCGCGGCATGCATGCCATTGTTTTCTAGTCGTTTGCGGTGCTCAATAAACACGGGCCACAATAAACTGGCATATAAAAATGCCGGCGTGACGGGTTTGTTCGCTTCGATACGTTGGTCAGTGTTGGTGAGTGCCGCCTCAACGAGCTGCTTGCCAAGCGCGTTGTTTTTATTAAGGCAGCGAGACGTTCCGGGGAATAATGGTGCAAAGAGATCGTACTTCAGCATCAGTTGAAAAATCTTGTAGGCCTGGCCACCAAGAAATAGTTTACTGATTTCATCAAACAGTCGTGCCGGTGCCACTTGTTCAAGATGATGGCTCATATCGGCAATCGGTGCAGCCGTTGCTTTTTCAATAGTGAATCCTAGTTTAGCTGCAAACCGAATCACCCTGAGCATTCGCACTGGATCTTCTCGATAGCGCTGAGCGGGGTTGCCGATCATGCGCAACAGTTTTTTGTCGAGGTCAGCCAGTCCCGCGGTGTAGTCGAATACGCGAAAGCCATCAACACTGTAATAGAGCGCGTTGATTGTGAAGTCGCGACGTAAGGCGTCTTCGCGCAAGCTGCCGTAAACATTGTCGCGCAACAGCATGCCTTGTGAATTCTGCTCGCCGCGCGGGTCGGTGCCTGCTTGCGGCTCTTGGTGAGCGGCGCGGAAGGTAGTAACTTCAATGACTTCTCGACCAAATCGCACGTGCACAATTTTAAAGCGGCGGCCAACAATACGAGCGCGTCGGAACAATGCATTCACTTGTTCGGGGGTGGCATTGGTTGCCACATCAAAATCTTTTGGCTTGCCTGATAATAATAGGTCGCGGATACAGCCGCCAACGAGGTAGGCTTCATACCCAGCTTTGTTCAGGTCGTATAAAACGGTCAGTGCATTTTTGCTGATCTGTTTGCGAGAGATGCAATGCTCTGCGCGTTCAAGCACAAGAGGCTCGTCCTCAATGGCCATGGCGTCATTAGTAGGTAACAGTGAGCGGACGGCTTTATGTATTTTTTTTAGCATTGAATCCACAGGTATCTTGATGGCGCTGCGCTGCCAATCTGAAGTTGGGCGCAGTTAGAGGCGGTTATTAGGTTAGGCAAGTAACCCAGATACAAATTCAGGAAACGCAGCACATTGTTGGCGCTTGATTGAGAGGTTGAAGTGTAAATAGTTAGAGCCGTTGCGGTGATAGGTTATACATACGCTGGTTCATGCCAAGCAATCCCAGGTGCATCAATAACTACGATTGTAACATACGGGCCAGCCTTGCGAGCCGGTCTAATGCCTCAACTCTGCGGGGTTTGCAAGCTTGCAGGTACCATCCAGTAAGCGCGCTCAGAAAGGCTCCAGGGTGCTGGAAATTCCAAAATGCGGCGCGTTTATTGTCGTGAATATAAGTGCGCTAGGTTGGCTGCCACGCAGTAAGGCGGGTTGATTTTCAGAACGCCAGAAATGGCGATGGGGAGCAAGCTCCCCATCCAGGTCTTCATCTCTTTTTTTATTTGATTTCTTCCCACTCGACTTATTATATTATTAGCACGAGCTTTTGATTTTATTGTTATTTGTCCTTGTTATAGTGCATGGCGTGTGCCAGTTATAGAAAGTCTATAAAAAACAATAGATTGGGGGATTTAGGCTCGACTAGTGTCTCCGTTGCGTTTCTATGGGTTACACTTTTGTTGGCATAAAATGTTACGCCTTCGGCTTACTGTGCGGCAAAAGTAACATTTTTGATCAGTCTGGTAGTCGCGCAGTTGGCTGGCACTATTCGCTGTTATCGGCGGCTTGATTGGCCGATTTGCCGGCAGGCTTGACCCTTGGCATATCGAAACGCTGGCGACGCTCCCAGAGGCATTTACGGCTGATGCCGAGTTTTTTAGCGAGTTCGGTTTCGTTCATCTGCTCTTGATTTTCAAGTACAAACCGTTGGAAATATTCTTCTAGTGAGAGGTCTTCCTGAGGATCTTGATGCACCGATGTTGGATGGCCGTTGCTGGATTGTTCGGTTAAGCTCAGGTTGCTGTTGTCCTGAGTTGACAGCGGCGTTAACGTCTCGGCATTGATGCGATTGATATCCACCAGGTCCACATCCATTTCTAGTAAATGGCGATGAATGGCGTTGTCGTCGGCCATAATGGCGGCGCGTTCAATGACATTCTCTAGTTCACGTATGTTGCCTGGCCAGTCATAACTAGTGATGGCTTGAATAGCATCTGGTAGCAGGTATAGCCCCGGGTTTTCGTACTTTTGTGCCGCGCGGGCCAGTAGATACTCGGCTAAGTCGAGCAGGTCTTTGCCGCGTTGCCGCAGGGCGGGTAAAAACACCCGGAAAACGTTGATGCGATAGTAAAGATCCGGCCGAAACTGCCCGGTCTTGGCCATCTCCTGCAAATCGCGATGTGTTGCAATAACGAGTCGCACATCGACACTGCGCGACTGGCTAGAGCCTACGCGTCGAATCTCACTCTCTTGGATGAAGCGCAGCAGCCGGGCTTGAGCCTCGCTAGGTAGCTCCCCAATTTCATCAAGAAATAAAGTGCCACCTTCGGCCGCTTCGATGAGTCCTGAGCGCTTACCCGCTGCACCTGTGAAGGCGCCTTTCTCGTGACCAAAAAGCTCTGATTCAATCAGTGTTTCGGGTATGGCAGCACAGTTGACCGCAACAAAGGGTTGTTTAGATCGATCGCTGGCATCGTGGATGGCTCTTGCGACAAGCTCCTTACCGGTTCCTGTTTCACCTCGAATAAGCACGGTAGAGCGTGTGGGCGCGGCTTTTTTGATACGCCGATACACTTCCTGCATCGGTTCGCTGGTGCCAATCATGCCCGGTAGTGGTTGCGTGATGGGCCGTTGCTCTGCATTGGAAACAGGTAGAGAGCTAATGCGTTCAATCGCTTGAAGCAGGTCGCCATCGTTAATCGGTTTGGTAATGTAATCGACGGCACCTTTTCGCATTGAATCAACCGCGGTCTGTAAGCTGGTGTAGCTCGTCATGATAAGTACTGGGGTGATGCCAGTGAGTTTGATTAGGTCGGTGCCCGGACCGTCGGGTAATTCCAGTTCGCTGAGGATAAGGTCATATTGAATCTGTTTGGATTGACGGCGGGCGTCGGCTAAACCGCTGGCGTAATCCGCCTCGATGTTGATGCTGGTGAGTAGTCGTGCAATATGTGCGGTGATGAGCTGATCATCTTCAACAATCAATACCTTTTTCAAATCACTCGGCCCCTATGTCGCGGATTGCTCAATGCGGTGATAAGTTCAAGGGATGAGTATTTTCAGACCCCTTCGACTCACGGCTATAATGTAACCCTTTGTAACGCAAATAGCTAATTTTGTTACGTATGGTAGGTGTTAGCCTGTAGGCTGACGGCGCCTTGGCTTGCCGATAATGAGTAATAAGGGGCTGGCGAAAAAATAAGCTTTACTCTATAAATCAGAGTGTTAGTCGGTAATCAGCTGTGGTGAGATGGGTATTTTATGAGCGTCCCAGTGAGCAATTGCGTGAGCTAAGATGTCACGAACCAGCTGCGGGTCTTGTAGGCTAGATCTTTTGCTCGGCGCAGTGCTTGTGACGGAGGGCGGCACTATTGGCAGGGCTTGGCCCAGTTGATGGAGAGCGCGTAACACATTAGTCACGACTTGCGAATTATCAATTGCCGGGGCGCCGGTTTGCTTGCTCAGTTTACTTTGGTCGGCTGAGTTTACTAACAGCGGAAGGTGTGCATAGCGTGGGCTTTTGAGCCCTAGTGCACGCTGTAACAGTATTTGCCAGGGGGTGGAGTCGAGCAAGTCGGCGCCGCGCACAATATCGGTAATCCCTTGGTCAGCATCATCCACCACAACAGCCAATTGGTAGGCAAATAGCGAGTCTCGTCGCCGAATGATAAAGTCGCCCAGTGCCCCGATATCAAAGCTTTGTGGTCCCAGAATGCGGTCGATAAACTGCTCCTGCCTAGGCTGTTTGTGACCTACATCAAAGCGAATGGCGTGGCTGGCAGGTTCGGTTGCGGTGGCTAGCCGGTAGTGGGCTTGCTTGTGCTTGCGACAAGAGCCAGGGTAGGGGCCGCTATGCTGCTTGAGCAGCTTGCGCGAGCAATTGCAGTAAAAAATTCGCTCTTGTGCAGCCAATTGTTGCAGGATTTCAATGTAACGCGCGTCGCGATCGGATTGGATGATGGGTGTTCCGTCCCAGAACAACTGGTGGGCCTCGAGTGTTTCACAAATGGCTTGGCTGGCACCGTGAACGGTACGGTGCTGATCGACATCTTCAATGCGCAGTAACCATTTACCATCATGAGCTTTGGCGTCTAAAAAGCTAGCCAAAGCCGCTAGCAGCGAGCCCTGATGCAAGGGCCCGGTGGGCGACGGGGCGAAACGGCCAATGTAGCGCTGCTCTTGGCCGCCGCTGTGCTTAGCCGCTGTGCTTAGCACAGCTGATGGCGATGCAAGAGCAGGGTAGGTGAGGCGGGTTGTGGCCTACTAAAGGCTGCGCAGTCTGGAGTGTGCAGGATGACTTAGCCTAGCTGCAGTTTTTCTTTGATTTCATCGAGTGTTTTACAATCGATACAGAGTGTCGCCGTAGGTCTGGCCTCGAGCCGTTTGATACCAATTTCTACACCACAGGCATCACAGAAGCCGTAGTCATCAGCATCGATGCGGTCTATGGTCTTGTCAATTTTGCGAATCAGTTTGCGCTCGCGATCGCGGGCGCGCAGTTCAAGGCTAAACTCTTCTTCTTGAGTGGCGCGATCGGCAGGGTCAGGGAAGTTGGCCGCTTCGTCTTTCATATGGCTGACCGTGCGGTCGACCTCTTCCATTAATTGGCCTTTCCAGTCGAGTAATATGGCCTTAAAGTGCTTTTGCTGTGGCTCACCCATGTACTCTTCGCCGCGCTTAGGCTTGTACGGCGTAAAGTTTTGAAAGCTTTCTGCGAGTTCGTTCTTCTTTTTACTGCGCGCTTTTGCCGGCATGTTAAAACCCTCTTTTCGAGTTGCTTCTCGCCAGTGGGTGCTTGACTCATGCTTTGGCCGTTGAGTTATCGCTAACTAAACACTGCCAAAGTTACCCTTAGCGATTGAGAGGATCCAGAAAAAAGTGATGCAGTTGGATCCTGTTGATTCTGTATTGTTTGGTGCGTTACTGCTGTTACAAGCCGTTATTGGGTACAACGCGAATCTGTAAGAACACACCCCTCGATCAACGAGGGCGGGGAATCTACCAGAAAAGGTGCAGGTATTCCACTGTAAATTGCTAAAATCAATCAAGCTAGGCACCTCTGACTGCCCCCTGCCTTCAACCTGTGCGTGTTGTTGCAAGGTTCTACGGCAAATGATCATAGGGCAAACCGCTGACTCATAGAATAAGGTAAACTGCGCCGCTTAGTGGTTAGGGCTAAGCCTTTCGAATGCAGCGCACTTTGGTCTGAGGCTCTGGTACCCGTCAGTTTGCGCGCTTAAAAACCACTAAATTGTCTATTAGTGACCAGCTATTAAAGGTGGGGCAGGCATTGCGCCAGATGGTTTGGTTATAATGGCCGACCTGCATCAACTTGCAAGCAGGCGTCATTTCTAAACGATCACATTTTAAATCGAGGGTAGCAAAGTTTGTTGGATCTAGGCAAAGGTAATACCGAGCAACTGATGGCGCAAAGTGGAACGCAGCGAAATAAAAAAAACTTAGTGGTTAGGCGGCTCGTGAGTGCAGCGCCTTCGTCGCGCAGTTTCGGCCCGTTATTATTGAAGGTGTTGAGTGGCTGCGCTGTTGCGCTGCTGTTGAGCGGTTGTATTAATAGCGATGATGAAAATTCGACTGGCGTTATTGTTCCTGTTAATGCGCTTGATTTCCCGTCCGTATCGCAAGTAGTAGCCACCGATGGTGATATGACTGTGTCGGGAATTGCTGTAGCCCGAACCAATGAAAGTGTTGTTGAGCAAATTGAATTGAGTTTTGACGACGGCACTGATGCAGACCCGATTGCCCTAGACCCTATTTTTAATAATGGTGAGTACGCACAACCTCCCTATACTCTTGAGGATGCTCCCTACCCAGTTTTTAATTGGCAGCAATTAGTATCGGCAGACACATTGCCATTGGGTATTAGTGCTGTGAGCAATGTGGCTACTTTTGGTGAGTATTCGACAGCCAATGCATTTTTTGCCACGCGTGGCAGCTCATGGATGTGGCAGGCCGATTTGCAAAAAGATGCCAGCGGCCAATGGTTTTTGCTGGATAGCGCGCGTCAGGCCCTGCTGAAAATTGATTTGGACACGGGCGTACAAACGCTGTTTTCAGCCTCGGGCGATAACAATGGCGTTGCTATGGATAAGCCGGTAGATTTTGTCATAGATGGCAATCGTGCCTTGGTAGTAGATAGCCACTTGGCGGCCATTATTGCGATTGATTTAGATAGCGGTGTGCGCAGTATCTTGTCCGATGCGGTGACGCCGACGAGTAGTGTTGCATTCGTGCAGCCTGTGGCGATTACCATAGATACTGCGAATGATGTCGCTTACGTAGCCGATCAAGGACGTGTGAATTTGGTGAAAGTTGCGCTTAATACCGGCGCGCGCGAAGAGTTTGCTGTCAATCCAGAACCAGAAGAGCCGGCCTTGGTATTTCCGTTAGATATTGCTTTTCAGCAGCAGAATGCTGGTGACCGCTTGTTTGTCAGTGATGCGAGTGTTAACGAAGTCATTGTTATTGATGTTGCGACTGGGTTTAGCCGAGTACTTGCTGCTCCCGAGCCTAGTGAAGAAAATAACGGGAATGAGGCGGTAGACTCTGAGGCGGGAGAATCTGAGGCTATAGTTTTAACCTACTCACAAGTTAGACGGTTAGCTCTTCAGGGCAGCGATTTGTATGTGTCTGATGCAGGCCCATTTACCGCCAGTGGTTTTATTTTTTATGGTGCGATTTTTAAAGTTAATGTCTCGGGTAATGTTGATACTTCAGGTACCGAGACATTAGATGGCCAAAAAACACTATTGTCGGCAGCGACAGCGCCTAACACGAATAATTTGTTCAAATCGCCACAGGCGCTGGTTTTTGACGATAGAAAAACACCGGCTACAACAGACGATGATCGTTTACTCGTGCTTGACAACCAATTGGGCGCCATTGTTGCTGTTGCAGCTAGGGAGACTGATCCAGACGGTACGCCGGAAGTGCCTGTTAGTTTGGGGGGGCGTACTTTTTTACCGGGTAGCGTGACACTGAATCAGGCAGATGTTGATGCGGGCAAGGGTTCTAGTGCCCAGGGTCTCGCGGCCGACTCTATTAGTGTGACACTGAATTCAGCGGTGGATGTTTTGAACTCGGGTTCGGGCATGTTCGTCATCGATGAGTCGCAGAACACACTCGTGAGTATCGATTTACAAACAGGTGCTCGTGCTCGTTTTGATCAAGCGCTCGGCGGCAACTCAGCAGACAGTGAAGAACAGCAAGCGGTTGATTTTGCCACCTATGAGAGTACTCGTTTTGATCGCCCTGTATTACTGCAGGTGGCGCCAACGGCCGATGGCTTTGTGGTCATCGACCAATATGATGATACGCTCATCAACGTGCCATTTGTCAGTTCTGGGGCAACGTCCTCTGTGCGTAGCTTATATTCAAACCCAAGCAGTTCGCTGCCGTTTGATGACCCACGGGCAATGGCAGCTTATGGCGACATACAATTCGGCGATCACGACAGTGACCCAGAGTCTCCAGAGCAATTGTTTTATGTTGAAAAGTTGATGTATGTGTTAAACGGCAATGCAATCATGGCCATCGATATTGCCGCCGTGACAGATGCTGATCCTGCTGAAGTGGGTGCTGCTGATCCGGCTAATAGTAACCGCAGTGAATTTCCAATTAGCGGCTGTACATTTGATCATGCCGCACAAATGTTAATTCGAATCGCTTTCAAAGACGACGAAGGAATCACCGTAACCGATTCCGCTACGTTGATAGTGGCCGAGGCCAATGAGCCAACGCTGCATATTATTGATCGAGCTGACGGGAGTTGTGCAAGCGTTACCTACAACCTTGCCAATAGTGCGAGTATGGATATCGTCGATATGATTAGCGACAGCAGCCGCAGTTCTGACACTCAGCTTGAATTGTTGATGTTGGATCGGGGCAACCGTGAGGTGTTTTCTGTGTCGGTCAATATAGACGAAGCTGCTGCTGCAGAGCCTCAGGTAATGAGTGCCAATAGTGGCGCCAACCAAATGACCTCGCCGCTAGGGATGAGTTATGACGCGAATGCTGAGCGGCTGTATGTACTTGATGATGTGCTGCAGTCAGTTTACTTAATTGACGTGGCGGCGCGCGACCCCGACACAGGCAGGCGCCTTACTCAGGATGAGAGTGATGCGGCTGTGAATGGAGGGGTTAGCGGCCAGCGAGTAGTGATTTCACGTGGTACATCGCTTAATTGCCACGAGTCATTTGATGGTGGGTTAACACTAACGCCTTGCGCAGTTGAGTAGGTCGGTTGCGCAAGGCGCTACTACGTTGCATTAATTAGATAGAGCGAGCCGGCCTCAATTTGAGTGGCGGCAATCGTTAAATTATCGCCCTGACAAGGCCCGCTGACGCAGTGGCCGCTGTCAATTAAAAATAAGGCGCCGTGGGTCGAGCATTGAATTAATGCTCCTTCGGAATCGAGAAATTGATCTTCTTGGTATTCAAGCTCGATACCTAAATGTGGGCAGCGATTATGATAAGCGTGCAGCACATTATCTTTTTTAACAACAAAAATCGCTTGCTCGCCAATAGTGAAACCTTTTGACGTCCCTTCTTCAATGTCGTTGATGGCGCAAATAAAATGCATAATGGCGTGCAACCTCTTGGCGCATTCGCGCAATGCACTACCTTCGTTTGGAGTGCGTATGAGCTTGGTGAATATAATGAGTAATTTAGCGATATTATAATGAATGATGATACCGATAATCTAGCGTGCTTAACAGGCCAGAAAAACCCTGATCTAGTTGAAAGCCATGGCGTTAGCCTGCATCGTTGTACGCTGCCCGATTGGCGTGCACTGCAAAACAGCGCGCGTGCTGCGGGTTTTGAGCTTAGTGCGGTAAGTGCTCATCGCAGTTTTTCGCGACAATTAAAAATTTGGAATGACAAAGCCCGCGGTGTGCGGCCGGTATTAGATCCCCATGGCAAGGTGTTAGACGTTAGCGCGATGAGTGATGATGAATGTCTGTTCGCAATATTGCGCTGGTCGGCATTACCTGGGGCGTCGCGCCATCACTGGGGTACGGATATAGATGTGGTCGATAGTGCCTCCATACCTGCAGGCTATCGTGTTCAGTTGACGAATGCTGAGGTATATAACGACGGGCCGTTTACACGATTACACGACTGGTTAGATAGCATGATTAACAATGATCATAGCTATGGGTTTTATCGGCCCTATGCAGCCAAGTTGGACGCAGGTGTCGACCGTGCACAGCGTTTAGCAGAGCCTTCTGCAGGTGCTCCCGTGCATAGCGCATCAGGCGACAGCGCCAAAGTTATGGGCATTGCACCGGAGCGCTGGCATTTAAGTCATTGGCCCACTAGTCGGCATTTTGAAGCATGCTTAAATTGCGATACGCTGCATGCCTTTTATGCACGCCAGCCAGAGATGGCTTTGCAGGGCGCAATACTTGATAATTTCGAGGCTATTTACGCCGGTTATATCGCTGTGTAACGGGCGGCTAAAAAAATTATCAAAACGCTTATTTATTAGAGCTTCTATTTAATATGACAGACATAGATCAGCAAAAAAGCATGAAAGATACGCAGCATTTGTGGGTGTCGATGGTCAAGCAAGCACGCGAGCTGGCTCAAGCCGAGCCCCTGTTGGCCAGTTATTATTACAGTAGCATTATTGAGCGCCAAAATTTTGCTGAAGCCTTAGCTTGCCAGTTGGCCGCCAAACTTGATGCGGCAACTGTTTCTGCCATGATGCTGGGTGAGGTTTTTACTCAGTGTTTGCTTCAAGATCCTAAGATTGCTGAGGCTGCGTTGTGCGATATTCTTGCCTGCTATGATCGAGATCCAGCTTGTAGTAATTACTGCGTACCATTTATGCATTTTAAAGGGTACTTGGCTATTCAAGCCTATCGTTTTTCACATCATTTATGGATGAATGGGCGTCGCTCAATGGCACGCTATATTCAACATATGACCAGTATGCTGTTTGATGTTGATGTCCATCCTGGGGCCAAGTTAGGCGCTGGGTTAATGTTTGATCATGCAACGGGTATCGTTATTGGTGAAACTGCTGTGGTGGGTGACAACGTTTCTATGCTGCATGGCGTGACACTTGGGGGTTCGGGTATATCCGCGGGCTCGCGCCACCCAACCATTGGCAGCGGTGTGATGATCAGTTGCGGCGCTAAAATATTGGGTGATATATCAATTGGCAACGGTGTTAGAGTTGGTGGCGGTAGTTTGGTGTTAGAGTCTGTGCCCGCTCACGTTACCGTAGTAGGTGTACCGGCCAAGATTGTTGGTGATTTGAGTGACGCTGCGCCATCTTTATCTATGCAGCAAGATATAACGCGTTAGTAAGCTCTGTGAGCCGGCATTATTTTTAAAATAGAGTCAGATTCTGCCCAACGATTCCGCTTGTTTGCGTGTTTAAATGGCAGGGCTTCTTTGTATTAGCCATCACCACTAAGGCTAACGGTTAAAGTTATGCAGATATTTCGTGTTTTTTGCATGTTTTCTGTCGTGCGGCTCTTATTTTCTTGATAAACCTCTAATTTGAACTATAAATTTGTGTGTCTGAATGCGACTTGCCGTGAGAGGTTGCAGTTTTCGGCATTGCATTAATTTTTGGCATTGCATTGTTGTGTCGGCGTTTATCTTACAGATGAGACTGTCTTGTAAAGGTACCGCTGAGATTACTTATTTATTGGGAGAGAAATAGAGTGAGTGTTAAATTACTAGATAATGAAGCGTTTTACGGCTATCGCGTTCGACGTACCGTTGATGCCAAGCTCTTTCAGGAGTACTTTAGCCTGAAGCAGAATGGTAAAAGGTTGGTGGGTGCGGCTAGAAAACGCGTGCAAAATATAGCCAATGGTCGTGATGATCAGCTCGCTGAAGATCAAGTGAAAGCTAAGCAAGCTAATAAAGCTCAGCGCTGCTTTAATGCAAACGGCTCAGTCCGCGGCATTAGCTATTTAGTCAAAACTGAGAAGAGCGGAACTAAAACGCCAATTTTTCAAGTGGGCATTGCTTCTGAGTCTGATGGAAAAATTATTTGCACGAGCTATTCAATTAATGCTCATGGTAAAGCCGAAGCTTGGAATATGGCCGTAGTCACTTATGCTAAGCACAAGGCAATTGGTAAGGGCAGTAAGCTTTACAAGAAATTGTTAGCCGCCATTCCTAAACGAGTGGCAAGCCCTAAACCGAAAAAAGCTGCGAAAAAGAAAGCTGCGAAAAAGAAAGCCGCTAAGAAGAGCGTCGTGCGCAAGTCGGCAGCTAAAAAGTCGACCGCCAAAAAGGTAGCTAAAAAGGTAGCTAAAAAGAAAGTAGTTAAAAAAGCGGCTAAGAAAAAAGCGGCTAAAAAAGTTGTTAAGAAGGCAGCGAAAAAAGTAGCAAAGAAAAAATCTGCTAAAAAGGTAGTGAAGAAAAAAGTTGCCAAAAAAGCTGTGTCTAAAAAGAAAGCCAAGAAAACTGCTAAAAAGAAAGTGGGTAAGAAGAAAGCCGCTTAATGCATTGAATTTGTATGATTTGTATGAATAGCGATAAAAAAAGGCCCGCATCGCGGGCCTTTTTTTATACTTTTTGAATCCTTTCCTAAGCCGATATAGCCTAAGAATAAATTGCTATCGAGCAGCAATAATAGATTTTTGAATTTCTTCTTTGGCTTCGGCACTGTCACCCCAGCCGATGATTTTAACCCACTTATTTTTCTCGAGATCTTTGTAGTGTCTGAAAAAGTGTTCAATTTGATTG
Source organism: uncultured Pseudomonadales bacterium (assembly GCA_943788835.1). GTDB lineage: Bacteria > Pseudomonadota > Gammaproteobacteria > Pseudomonadales > UBA7434 > UBA7434. The sequence continues at coordinate 68,627 of CALSRU010000003.1, forward strand.
ATGACCAATTCAGGCATGTCGGAAACCTCATTAACTCCGTCAGAGGAAGGGAGCAATTTTGCCACAGGTACTGCTAGTAATTTGGCGTCTAGACCCGCTTCATCTTCCATCTTTAAAATGCCGATAGGCTTGCTACGGATAACGCAGCCAGTTACCACGGGGAATGGACAATGGACTAAGACATCTAGCGGGTCGCCATCTTCAGACAGTGTTGCTGGGATGTAGCCATAGGCACAGGGGTAGAACATAGCTGCCGACATGAATCGGTCGACAAATAAAGCACCGGTGTCTTTATCAACTTCATATTTCACAGGGTCGCTGTGAGCTGGGATTTCGATAACAACATTGATTTCTTCTGGGTTGCCTTTACCCGACGTAACATTAATTAAGCTCATAAATACAACACCATTAAGTGGAGATTAAAGTTTAAGGCGAACGTAGCGCCCAAGGCCCCCAATCGTAGGGACATGAGTCCAATTGGGAGGTTTGCCTACATATAGTGGTGGGTCTAGGTCCTCAACGGCGCTGCCCAAGCCCATAATTCTTGATTGCGTTTAGCCTAAGTTCCCGCCAAAACGGGCGCGCAGCATACTATAGAAGATGAAAAGTGCCTAGTAGGGAGCGGGGCTGCTGGCAAAATTTGGGTAAAAACGGCGTTCGTTTTCGGCTCGGGTGCCACCGCAATGCACAGGATTTTATTGCCCGCTAATATCGAGTTGGCTCGTCACGTTGGCGTCGCTGTTACATCTTCACGGATTTTAATTTTTTCGCCACTTGCTGTTTCTTAAGCTTCACGTAATCGGGAAGGCCATTTTTGTAGGGTGGATAATCTTCGCCGAGTATGAGTGGCGCTAGGTAAGCTTTGCCTGCTGGAGTTACTTCAAAGCCATTGCGGCTAATATAGTGCCGCGGTAGCATTTTTTCGGTGTTAGCCATATCGGCCAGTGGCGCCTGGCCAATTTTCCAGCTGTAGCGTTTACCTTTGCCGCGGACAATTATGGGCATAATGGCGTTGTGTCCAGCCACGGCAAAATCGACAGCTGCTTTGCCCAGCGCATAGGCCTGGTCGACATCCGTTTTGGAGGCAATATGGCGAGCCGAACGCTGCAAATAATCGGCCACTGCCCAATGGTACTTGTAGCCCAGTGCGTCTTTCACCATGTTGGCGATCACGGGCGCCACGCCGCCTAGCTGTATATGCCCAAAGGCGTCTTTACTGCCGCCATCAGATAAAAATTTGCCATCGGCAGTTTGTGTGCCTTCCGACGCCACAATGACGCAATAGCCGTGTTTTTTTACGCAGTTATTAACACGCCGTAAAAATTTTTCACGGTTGAAGGCTATCTCGGGAAATAAGATGATGTGCGGAGCATCTCCATCATGTTGAGCTGCGAGCGAACTAGCTGCTGCGATCCAGCCTGCATGGCGTCCCATCACTTCAAGTACAAATATTTTGGTGGAGCTGGCACACATTGACGCCACATCAAATGCAGCCTCACGTGTTGAGATGGCCACATATTTGGCAACCGAGCCGAAGCCGGGACAATTGTCGGTAAGAGGCAGATCGTTGTCTATGGTTTTGGGAATGCCAATGCACTGTACTGGGTAATTCGCGCGCGCTGAAAATTCAGCGATTTTATGGGTTGTATCTTGTGAATCGCCGCCGCCGTTATAGAAGAAATAGCCAATATTATGGGCTTTAAAGACGGCGATGAGTCGCTCATATTCGGCTTGATGCTCATCAATGTTCTTGAGCTTGTAGCGGCAAGAGCCAAAGGCTGCGCTGGGTGTGTGTCGTAAGCCCGCAATACTTTTGGACCCCTCGCGGCTGGTATCAATGAGTTCTTCGCGCAAGACGCCAAGAATCCCGTTGTTTCCAGCATAGACCTTACCAATCGATTGAGGATGCTGCTTAGCTGTCTCAATTACACCGCAGGCTGAAGCGTTAATTACCGCGGTTACGCCGCCAGATTGAGCATATAGCGCATTTTTTTTTGACATGAACGAGTGGGCCTCAAGCGTGAAATAATGGCTGTAGCGATGCCAAGTGAGTCGCTCGCGTCCCGCTTGGCTTATTTTGGGCGCATTGTAGCCCGCGGCGTGGCTGCTTATTGCTGTAATTGTACAAATTGTTTTTATGCCTTACTTGGCAGTCTAAGATAAATCAATTGCAGCACAGGGTGAACGAGGGCTGCGGGTGCTGTGAAAATTGCGACTGGCCATTTTTTTGATGGCGCGTTATAAAACCAATACAAACCGTTCAAGATGTTGACGGTCCTCTCCCTAGAAGCGCGAAGCTCTTTTACTATGCATATTCATATTCTTGGTATTTGCGGTACTTTTATGGGTAGCGTGGCATTGCTTGCTCGAGAGTTAGGGTATCGTGTGACAGGTGTGGACCAGCAGGTTTACCCCCCGATGTCGACGCAACTAGAAGATGCTGGTATCGAGCTGTTCGAAGGATATGCTCAGCATGGTCTAGATGTGTTGCAGCCCGATGTGGTGGTTATCGGCAATGCGCTATCGCGAGGCAACCCAGCGGTTGAGTTTGTTTTGGATAACAAACTGTATTATCAATCGGGGCCTCAGTGGATTGCTGAGCACGTGCTGCGTGATAAAAAGGTCATTGCTGTATCGGGTACTCATGGCAAGACTACCACGGCGAGTATGTTAGCTTGGGTGTTCGAGTGTGCTGATACCCAGCCAGGATTTTTGATTGGTGGAGTGCCGGTCAATTTTTCTTGCTCGGCCCGCTTGGGGCAAGGTGAGTATTTTGTGATTGAAGCCGACGAATACGATTGTGCTTTTTTCGACAAGCGTTCTAAATTTTTGCACTATCGGCCCGATACACTGATTATTAATAATTTAGAATTCGATCACGCCGATATATTTCCCAATTTGTCTGCGATACAGCGACAATTCCATCATTTAGTGCGAACCGTGCCGGCAAATGGGCATATCTTAATGCCCGCTCAGGCGGCACTGGAAGAAGTTGTGGCAATGGGCTGCTGGTCATCGCTTGATTATTTAGCCGGGCACAATAGCGCTTGGTATATTACCGATATAAGCGCCGATGATGCCTCGTTTAGTATTTGCCGTATGGCCACCACCGATGAAGCAGGAATTGAAAGTGCAAAGCCACTTGAGCGCGGCGTTATTTGCTGGGCGCTGAGCGGCGAGCATAACCGACGAAATGCATTGGCAGCCGTTGCGGCTGCGCGCCTTGCTGGTATCTCGGTAGCTGAGGCTTGTGCCGCGCTAAGTCGCTTTCAAAATGTAAAACGCAGGATGGAGTTAGTGGGTGAGGTTAATCATATTCAAATCTATGACGATTTCGCGCACCACCCGACGGCTATAGAGTTAACGCTAGAGGGCGCGCGCAGGAAGTTTCCTGATCAGCGTGTTTTCGCTGTTATTGAGCCGCGATCAAATACCATGCGCATGGGGGTGCATAATAGTCGGCTGGCCAAGGCTGTGGCCACGGCTGATGCAGTATGGTGGTGCGCCCCTGAATCCGAAGCTGCGGCGATTTTTGACATCAGTAATAACGTTCATATGATTGATGATGTAGACGAAATAGTTGCATCAGTTGCTGCTAAGGTACGCGCGGAAGATGTGATTATTGTTATGAGCAATGGCGGTTTTGCGGGTATTCACGCAAAATTATTAGCGGCGCTTGCGTCTTAGTCGTTGTACACAGACTTAGGGCGCGCTGATCAAATTCAATATGATGCATAGCTTTTTCTGATGCACCCAACCATGAAGTTACGGAGATCAAACCGTGGAAAATAATGACCACGATTTTAAAATAACCGCCTTTGCACGGCTCTACGAAAAAATAGTACTTTCTCATCCGTGGCTAGTAATCATTTTACTCGTCTTGCTCACTTCGGTTTTTGCTATGCATGCATCTGACTATAAAGTCGATGCCTCGGCTGACTCTTTAGTGTTGGAGGGAGATGAAGATCTTGAATTTTATCGCGAGGTCGGCAAGCGTTATGCATCAGAAGAATTTCTCTTAGTTGCCTATCAACCTAAAGCAGCGTTATTGAGCGATGAAACGTTGGCCTTGTTACAAAAGTTAGCCGATGACTTGGCGCAAATAAACGGTGTTGCCTCGGTTATGTCCATATTGGATGTGCCGTTGCTTTATTCGCCTAAGGCATCGCTTTCAAGTATTGCCGATACTGTGCGCACGTTAAAAACAGCGGGCATTGATCGCCAGCTAGTGGCTCTTGAGTTACGAGACAGCCCCATTTATAAGGAATTGTTAAGTAGTCAAGACGGCAACACAACGGCATTGCAGGTTAATATTAAGCGTGATGAAAAATATATTACGCTGTTAAAAAATCGTGAGACATTGCGCATGCAGCAGCGCCAAGGTGTTTTGACTGCAGCCGAAGAGGGCGAGCTGGTTAACGCGGAAAAACTATTTAAGGACTACTCCAGTATTGCCGCCGAGCGACATCAGCAATTAGTCGCTGATGCTCGCGCCGTACTTGAGCGGCATCGGTTGGGCGCTGCAACCATCTACCTAGGTGGTGTGCCAATGATCGCTAGTGACATGGTTGAATTTGTGCAAAGCGATCTGCGCACTTTTGGTTTGGGTGTTCTGCTCTTCATGGTGCTTTTACTAGCGATAATTTTTAAAGCGGTTCGCTGGATTATTTTACCGGTTACCTCATGTGTGCTCACCATTGTATTTATGTTGGGTTTCCTGGGTTGGATCGATTGGCGTATGACGGTCGTGTCTTCTAACTTCGTAGCTATATTGCTGATTATCGCCTTGGCTATATCCATTCACTTAGTTGTTCGTTTTAGAGAGTATCAAGTGCTGTTGCCATTGTCCGAGCCAAAGCAGTTAACGTTAATGACGGTGGCATCAATGGTGCGACCTTGCGTGTATACAGCGCTTACTACCATTGTTGCATTTGGCTCGTTAGTGATAAGTGGCATTCGGCCAATTATTGATTTTGGTTGGATGATGACAATTGGTGTTTTGGTTGCATTAGTGCTGACCTTTATTGTTGTGCCGGTAGGCATGTCTATTGGTGGGCTGCCCAAGCCCGATACCAAAGGCAGGCGTACGGATGATGCCGACCATGGTGTATTTACGCTTAAGTTTGCACATATCGCCCAGAAGCATGGTGTTGCAGTGCTGTGGGCGAGTGCAATGTTTGCGGTGTTTGCCGTGCTAGGTATTATGCGGCTAGAGGTAGAAAATCGTTTTATTGATTATTTTGATGAAAATACAGAAATTTTCAAAGGTATGGAGCTTATCGATAGCGAGCTAGGTGGAACGATACCGCTCGATATTATGCTTTTTTCGAGTGCCCGTGATACAGAACCATCAAGCGATTCGACTGTATTAGTCAGCGAAAATTTTGAAGATGAGTTTGATGAGTTTGGGGAGGATGAATTTGACGAAGATGAATTTTCAGCTGATGCTTCAAGCAGTGGCGCGGGCACTAATCAATGGTTTACGCGCCAGGGTATGAATACGGTCCAAACGATACATGATCATCTCGATGGCCTGCCGGAAACCGGAAAAGTACTATCGCTAGCTACCTTTTATCAAATCATGAGTGACCTGGGGGGTAACGTCGACGATATCCAATTGGCATTGGCATACAGCAGCCTTAGCGACATTATTAAATCGAGCATGGTTGACCCTTATTTAAATGCCGAGGCCGATGAAGCCAGAATTTCGGTGCGAGTCAAAGAAACGAGCAGTGGCCTGCGCCGCAACGATTTTTTAAAGGATCTAGATCAGTATATGCAGCAAGACTTAGGGTATAGCGCTGATCAGTACCGTTTTACGGGTATGTTGGTTTTGTACAACAATATGCTGCAAAGTTTGTTTAAATCGCAAATTCTAACGCTTGGTTTTGTTTTTATTGCGATCACGGCAATGCTGATGCTTTTGTTTCGCTCCCTTAATCTGGCTATGATCGCGGTGGCGCCTAACGCCTTGGCTGCTCTGTTAGTGCTAGGCGGTATGGGGTGGGTTGGTTTGCCGTTAGACATGATGACAATCACTATTGCCGCAATCAGTATTGGTATTGGCGTTGACGATACCATTCATTATGTACACCGCTTTAAAAAAGAATTCGCAACCGATAGAAATTATATTAATGCTATGCATCGCTGTCATGGCAGCATAGGGCGAGCGATGTATTACACATCAGTGACCATCATTTTTGGCTTCTCTATTTTGGCTTTATCGAATTTCAAGCCGAGCATTTATTTTGGTTTGCTAACTGGCTTTGCAATGTTATCTGCGCTGATGGGAGCGCTCATGTTACTGCCGCGTTTACTCATTGTATTTAAACCGCTAGGGCCAGAAAAAGAATGAGCTCTCACTTATTTTTATGAGTGAGGCGAAAGAGACAATAGTCGATTGCCAGCCTGATTGTGGTGCGTGCTGTATAGCCATTACTATTTCTTCTGCAATTCCTGGGATGCCGCACGGCAAGCTGGCCGGTGAGCACTGTGTGCAGCTGGATACGAGCAGACGTTGCCAACTGTTTGGTTCGCCCGAGCGCCCGCAAGTGTGTGAGCAGTTTAAGCCGCGGGTAGAGCTATGCACGCATGGTCCGCTGCACGCTATGCGAGAATTAGAAGCGCTTGAGCGACTGACTGCTCCTGCAGTAAAGCATGTTGATTCCAGCGTTCTACATGCAAATGCTATAGAACTTTTGACAACTGACTAACTCTTCTTGGGTGGTGCTATGCAAACAGATTTCCCTTTGTTTCCTTTACCGCTGGTGGCCACGCCACATAGCCGAACCGCTTTGCAGATTTTTGAGCCGCGTTATCTTGACTTAATAAAAAGCAGTATGTCTTCGCAACAGTGCTTTGGTTTGATCATGCTTGATACGCAAGAACCTGAGCCGCGGGCTGAAAAATCTCCCCCGCCTATTGTCTCAATCGGCACCGCGGTACGTATTGTCGATTTCAGTCAGCAGCCTAATGGCTTGCTGGGGGTTGTGTGCGAGGGGGTTTACAAGTTTAGAGTGCATGAGACTTATATGAGCGAAACTGGTCTGGTGATGGCTAATATCGAGACCGTTGCCGCTGAGGGATCTATTGCGTTGCCAGAGCAGTTTGTTGAATTAGTCGCCGTGTTGCAGTCTCTGCTCGATCATGACTATGCGCGCAACGTGGGTTATATTGCCGGGGGTGATGAAAATTATTGGCGCAATGATGCGGCACATTTGAGTTGGCAGTTAGCGAGCTTGATGCCGGTCCCTGAAGCGGTTAGATACCGCTGGCTTGAAATGGACGATACGCTAGTTCGGTTGGCTTCAATACTCGATGTGCTGAATCAGCTGCAAGAGTCATCTTAAAAACCGCATAAGTAGGGAGTTTAAGCAAGGGGCTTAGTTTTGGCCTATGTTTTTTGCGAGTAGGTTGTATTTTATCCAAGTTGGGCGGTGGCTGCGCTCAATCAGCCGGCCATGTTGTAGAAGATGCCACGGGGTGCACAGTCTTGCGTAAAGAAATCTGTGTGTTCGCAAGTTTTGTCTAGACTGTACAGAAGTGGCCAGAGCATGGTGATATTCATTATGCGTCGACTTTGTTTTGCTTCTTTTGCGCGGTGGCAGTTTAGCCATTGGCATGGCAGCTCTAATCAATAGGTTTTTAATATTCCATGCACAATTTTGTTGATGTTGAAGCCTCAGGTTTAGGCAACGGTAGTTACCCGATTGAAGTGGGCGTTGCGCTGGCCGATGGCAGCAGAAACTGCACACTGATCTGCCCGCTCTATGAGTGGGAGCATTGGGATGGGCAGGCTGAAGCGCTGCATGGCATTACCCGAGAAATACTACTGGTAAATGGGCGGTCGGCGCTTAAAGTAGCCCTGATGCTCAATGAGTGGTTAGGTGATACCGTGGTTTATTCAGATGCATGGGGTAATGATTCATGCTGGCTGGCAAAGTTGTATCAAGCTGCCGGAGTTCGCCAGCGTTTTCAAGTGGAATCTACAGTCACTTTGCTCACTGAGCAGCAGTTAGAGCATTGGCATGAAGCTAAAGATGAAGTGTTGGGTCAGCTTAAAATAGTTAGACATCGAGCAAGTAATGATGCGGTGGTGTTGCAACGGACGGTTGCACTGCTAAAAGAGCGCTTCCCCGCAGCAATTACTAGTCAGCAGCGGCTGACTGCATCTGACTGCAGCGCCTAGTTACCATTCAGCTCAAAGGCGTGGTAAATCATAACCTCTGTTTGCTGGTGGCTTTGAATAGTCGCCAGTGGTCTGTTTATCCAGATGAATCGTGCAAAAATACGTAAAGCTTGGTGAAGTTACCTTGCTTGACCTTGCGGTGAAGCCTCTAAAGCTCCTATTCTCCTCCGCTCAGACACATGGCCATATTAACGTTGGCTCGGTCTGTTGCGCTGACTTTTTGATCGATTGCACGTGCCCCCCGAGCCGCAGCATAGTATTTGTTTGAAAATATATCTAATACGAACAAAAACTTCATGATAATCAGTCACAAACGTTATATTCGGCTATGCTTTTACTTCAAGTTGAGCTTGATTTTTGACGGCGAAACAAAATAGATATTTTAAAAAAAAGTTATTAGGAGCGGCCAAATATGTTGCTAGGGTATAAGTTTATTGCCTCCTCTACCGCCTTAAACTGTCCTCAAAAGGATAGGGTTCATGCGGGTATGTCACGTTTTCTTTGTGCAATATCGCTTCGGTTTATATTGGCGGCGTTCCTTACGTGTACTTCTTGGGTGGGAATCAATGCCGAAACCTTAAATGCGGAAAACCTAAGTGATAAAAACGCCATTGCGATGGGTGGCTATGAAATTAATGCTGGCGATATTTTGTCTTTGGCGGTTTGGAATGAGCCGACCTTGGGCTCCGAGCAGATATTAGTTAGGCCTGACGGTTTTATCAGCGTGCCTGTTGTGGGCGAAATTATGGCGGGCGGTCGCACGGTGAATGCGGTTCAGATTGCTGTGGCTGAGGGCCTCAATCGTTACCTTAAAGATGAGCCTAACGTTGTCATTTCAATACTGAATGCCTCGGGAAGCCGAGTGTATGTGCTGGGCAAAGTTCAGCGCCCTGGTGCCTTTCCGCTTAGCGGGCCAATGGATGTGACCCAGGCGCTGGCCATGGCGGGCGGACTGAACAGCTTTGCCGCTGAAAATAGCATTAAAGTACTGCGTAGAAATGCAGAAGGCGTGCAGCGCTCTATTAGATTTAAATACGGCAAGATTAAAGACGGAGAGCGCCTTGAAAGTAACATATTGTTGCACAGTGGCGATGTGGTGCTGGTGCCGTGAGCAGGCTAGTAGCAGTGCATAAGCAGGCTGTCTTGACGACGCTTGGTTAAATGTTAATTAACCAATACCTCGGCGGTATAACTAGACGCTAGTAGCGAACAAAAACCGCGCTAGCTATTTTACTTATTAAAAAGCACAAGATAAAAATTTTATGAATAACCCCGCAGCCATGTTCGATATTGAAGAAGAAGGAAAGTCGCTACGCGATTATATTAACGTGCTGCGTAGGCGCAAGCGCAAGATGGCTATTACAGCGGCCATTGTCTTCGTATTAATGGTTATCACCGCGTTTGCCTGGCCTCCTACTTATCGATCTCAGTCGACTATTTTAATTGAGCAGCAGGATATACCCGATGACCTTGTGCGCACAACGATTACTAGTTATGCCCAGCAGCGTATCGAGGAAATTAAACAGCGCATCATGACTATCGGCAATATTATGAATATTGTCGAAGAATATGAGCTCTACAGCGAGAGCGAAATGCAGCGCAAAACCCGTACCGAGATAGCGCAAGACTTTCGTGATGCTGTGTCTATCCGTCCTATTAGTGCCGAGGTGGTCGACCCTCGTAGTGGGCGTCCCTCGACCGCTGTTATTGCATTTAGTCTGGCTTTCGACGGCGACGTGCCAAGTAAAGTGCAAAAAATAACGAACGAAATTACAACATTGTATCTAGACGAAAACCTCAGGGAGCGAACGACCGAATCGCAGAGTACATCAGACTTTCTCCAGGCTGAGGGTAAGATGTTATCGGAAGAGCTGGAGAGGTTAGACGCAGCCATAGCTGCGTTTAAAGAGGATGAAAATAACAAAGGCGCGCTGCCAGAGGCCGATCAATTTAATCGGTCGGTGGTTGATCGCACCGAGAGTCAGCTTAACGACCTGTCTTACATGATTGAAGAATGGAAAAAGCTCAAAATTCAGCTGGAGAGTGATTTAAGCTTGCTCAGCCCTAATGCACCGGTTGTGCTTTCCTCTGGGCAGACTGTGTTGGGCGAGTCCGACCGATTGAAGGCACTGCAAACGCAGTTAAGGCAAGCTTCGGCGGCCTATAAGGAAGATCACCCTACGGTGGTTCGATTGCGCCGAGAAGTTGCTGCACTGCTTGAGTCGGGTACGGTAGGTGATGAGCGCAAGGCAATGCTGGAGCAGTTGCGCGCTGAGCGTGATCGGTTGGCCGAGCTAAAAAACAAATATACTTTAGAGAGCCCTCAAATTAAAACATCGCAAGCGGTAATCGATAGTTTAGAAAAAGAGTTGAGTGACTCGGTAATCGCGAGTGCCGAAGAAGCGCCCGATAACCCCGCCTATTTATTGTTAAAGACTCGCTTGCAAGGGGCTGAGGCGGACATTCGCAACGGTGAAGCAAAGCTTGCTGATTTACGTCTGAAAATAGAGAAGTATGAAGGTTATATTTCTCGTGCACCCCAGGTGCAAAAAGAGTTCTCGCGCTTGGGGCGTGATTATCAAAACACGATCGCTAAATACCAAGAGATCCGCTACAAGCAGATGTCGGCTGAGTTGGCTCAAAACCTAGAGACAGAGCAGAAAGGTGAGCGATTTACCTTAATCCAGCCACCTGAATTACCTATAGATCCGGTCAGTCCTAACCGCACAGCACTCGTACTGTTGGGCGGAATTTTGGCGCTGGGTGCTGGCGTTGGTATGGCTTTGCTGCTCGAGGCATTAGATGACGGTATTTATACTATTAGCGAAGTCTCCACCCTGACTGGCGCTGCTCCTCTGGTTGCCATTAGTTACATGGAAAATACCCTTGAGGCGAGCCAGCACAATCGAAAACGTATTTATATTTTCTTAGGGCTTGTTGCAGTAGGCGTGATTACTTTGACATGCTTTCATTTCTTCATTAAGCCATTAGATGTCACGTGGTACATCTTGTTAAGAAAGTTAGGCATTAATTGATAGTGGCAGAGCGGTTTTGTGTTGGGAGAAATTAACATACGCAAAGAGCCGGTTATTGAAGTCATTAATTAACTGCAAAGCAGCATAGTTAAAAATAGGTATTGTAATGGAACGTATCCAAGAAGCCATCGAAAAAGCTCGGCGTGAAAGGCAGGGTAACATCGGCAATGAGTCTGATTTGAGTCCTGATTCAGCGCAGTCCGATGGCCCGCTCCGCAGAGGTTCTTCGCTTGCGAATAAGTCGGGCTCAGCCAAGGGAAGTGCAAGGCAAAATGAGCGCGATGAGAATTCTATTCGCATCGAATATTCGCAAACCAAAACAATCGCGTTAGACGAGGTCGACTTGAAAGAGCGGCGTATTGTCGCGGGATTCGCGCATGACAGTCGGTCCGAACCTTATCGTCAATTACGTAGCCAAATACTAAAAAAATTCCGTGACAATAATTGGCAAACACTAGCCATTACCAGCCCTAAAACGGGCAGCGGCCGAACCCTAACAGCAGTCAATCTAGCTATTAGTTTGTCTCTTGAAGCCAACCAAACGGTGTTACTGGTCGACCTGGACTTGCGAGCCCCAGGCGTTGCCGGTTGCCTCGGTATTAAAGAGGTCGATGCGGGCCTAATGGACTACATAACCGGCGAGAGCGATCTAAAAGATGTGCTTATTAATCCAGGCTATGAGCGCTTGGTGGTTATTCCTGGTACACCACAGGGCGCATTCACCTCTGAAATGCTCAGTTCGCCAGAAATGAAACGTGCCGTTAGCGAGTTGGTTGAACGCTATCCATCGCGATTAATTGTCTTTGATCTGCCTGCGGTTCTTGATCACGATGATGCGCTGGTTTTTGCACCTAAATGTGATGCCACTCTTATGGTCTTAGAGGAGGGGGGTTCGAAAAAAGCAGATGTCGAGCGGGCCTATCAGTTGCTTGAGGGGACAAACATTATAGGCTCGGTACTTAATAAAGTTCGTTACGGTTGACCTGTAGCTCTATTGGAACTTGTAAGTTTTTTTCAAAAATTGCTTTGGCTGAAAAATTGAGTAAAGGTTATGTATCGAGAGCATTTTGGATTACAAGAAAAACCTTTTAGTTTAATACCTGATCCTAAATTTCTGCATTTTTCAGATAAGCATAAAACAGCCTACAGTATGCTCGAATACGGTTTACATGAGCAGACGGGTATCACAGTAATTACGGGTGAGGTGGGTAGTGGTAAAACCACTTTGCTGCGGCACTTGCTTTCGAATATTAACCAGCAGCAGCTCACCATTGGGCTGATCAATAATACCCATGCCGGCTTGGGTGATTTAACGCAGTGGATCGCATTGGCGTTTGATTTATCGCACCAAGACAAAGACAAGGTTGCTTTGTTTCGCGACATTCAAGATTTTTTGATTGGCGAGTGGGGTGAGGGTAAACGCGCCGTGCTGATTGTTGATGAAGCACAAAACATGGATGCCCAAACACTTGAAGAGCTGCGCTTGTTTACCAATATTAATGCTGATGGCGATCAGTTGTTACAAATTATTTTAACGGGTCAGCCAGAACTGCAAGATATGTTGCAATTGCCGGAGTTGGCGCAAATTGCCCAGCGAGTGTCGGTTGAATACCATATTAATGCTCTGGGTTGGCAGGAAGCAGCCAATTACATCAGACATAGATTAATCACGGCGTCTAAGCCTGGTCATGAAAAAAGTGCGAGCCATATTTTTGACTCGGTAGCTATGGCGGTTATTTTTTATTTTAGTGGGGGTGTGCCGCGGTTAATTAATACCCTGTGTGATGTCGCGTTGGTACATGCCTATGCAGCCGGTTTGCAAACCATTAATTATCAGATTGCCTTGGAGGTTGTAAAGGGCAGAAAAATTGGTGGTGTTAATCGATTTGCGGGTAATAGCGAGCAATTGCAGTTAGCTAAGAGAGCGGGTAAAAGAATCGGTGGGGTTTGATCTTGCTACCGTGCTTGATGAGCCAGTTAATCCTTGTTAAATCTAGCGTTATTGTTTTAATGAATTGCTAAAAGTTTTCACATTGTTTTTGTGAAAATAATCTTTCGAAAGGTTTTGTTGAATGAAAGTTGTCATGATTGGTGCAGGTTACGTGGGGCTGGTATCTGGAACCTGCTTTGCAGAGTTTGGTGCATCGGTAACCTGTGTCGATGTAATAGACGATAAAATTTCAGCGCTTAAACGTGGTGAGATTCCAATTTATGAGCCGGGACTTGATCAGCTGGTTGAAAAAAATGTGCAAGCCGGTCGTTTGAATTTTTCTACCCAACTAGCACAAGAGGTGCCTAGCGCTGATATTATTTTTATTGCAGTGGGTACCCCAACGCGCCGCGGTGATGGGCATGCCGATTTAACTTATGTTTATGAAGCAGCGAAAGCGATTGGTGTACATTTACAGGGTTATACAGTCATCGTTAATAAGTCGACTGTTCCGGTGGGTACTGCAGCACAGGTTGCGCGCATCATTGGCGAAGTGAATCCTGCAGCCGATTTCTCCGTGGCCTCTAATCCAGAGTTTTTACGTGAAGGCGCAGCAATTAGCGATTTTATGCGACCCGATAGAGTGGTACTGGGAGTTGAGGACGAGCGTGCTGAAAAGGTATTGCGCGACTTGTACCGACCCATAAACCTCATTGAGGCGCCTATTCTGGTGACTAACTGGGAAAGTGCGGAGCTCACTAAGTATGCCGCTAACGCTTTTTTGGCCACTAAAATTAGTTTTATTAATGAAATAGCCAACCTGTGTGAAGCGGTTGGCGCTGACGTGCATGCCGTGGCCAAAGGCATGGGCTTGGATGGCCGCATTGGCAAGAAGTTTTTGCATCCCGGCCCAGGTTACGGCGGTTCTTGTTTTCCTAAAGATACGCTTGCGTTAATTCGTATTGCGCAAGAAAACGACGTTCCCTCACGAATTGTAGAAAGTGTGGTTGAGGTCAATGCTGCGCAAAAAGCCCGCATGGTAAAAAAAATTCGCACGGTATTGGGTGATGTGTCAGGTAAAAGAATTGCAGTATTGGGTTTGACCTTTAAGCCCGAAACAGACGATATGCGCGATTCACCTGCACTCTCCATCATCCCGCCATTACTCGATAAAGGTGCAGTTATTATCGCTCACGATCCTCAAGGTATGGGCGAGGCAAAAAAAGAGCTATTCGATACCATAACCTATGCCGACAACATTTATTCTGCAGTGCAAGATGCTGATGCGCTAGTGTTGATGACTGAGTGGAATGAGTACCGTAATTTAGATTTATGTGAAATTAAAAAATTAATGCGCGGCAATGCTTTTATCGATTTGCGAAATATTTATGAGCGTGAATCACTAGAAGATATGGGCTTTATTTATACGGCAGTGGGTCGCTAACTGATGATCAAATTGGAAGATGCGAAAATAGGGATTGTTGGCCTTGGCTATGTGGGGCTTCCTTTAGCCGTTGAATTTGGTAAGCACTATGAAACTGTTGGCTTTGATATAAATGAGCAAAGAGTAAAGGCCTTAAGTGCAGGTATCGATGAGACCCTTGAGGTGAGCTCGCAGGAGATGCAAGCTAGCCAATTTCTTCGTTACACGAATGATTGGAAGGGCTTCTTGAGTGTGATGTATATATTGTCACTGTCCCTACGCCAATTGACCAGAGTAAGCGTCCCGATTTAACGCCGCTTGAGGCGGCCTCTAAACTAGTTGGCCAGTTTATTTCGCCGGGCAATGTGGTGATCTACGAATCCACTGTCTATCCGGGCTGCACCGAAGAAGTCTGTTTGCCCATTGTCGAACAGCAGTCGGGTTTAGCTATTTAACCGAGATTTTTTTGCGGGATACAGTCCTGAGCGAATCAACCCTGGCGATAAAGAGCGCCGCGTTACTAATATTTTAAAAGTTACGTCGGGTTCGACTCCTGAAGTGGCGCAGTTTGTCGATGATTTATATGCCAGTATTGTCATGGCTGGAACTCACCTTGCGAGCAGTATTAAAGTGGCCGAGGCCTGTAAGGTTATCGAAAATGTTCAGCGCGATGCCAACATCGCTTTAGTTAATGAGTTGGCGATGATTTTTCAGAGACTCGATATTAATACAGAAGATGTTTTAAAAGCTGCTGGCACTAAATGGAACTTTTTGCCATTTAGACCGGGGCTAGTAGGGGGGCATTGCATAGGCGTCGACCCGTATTATTTAGTTCATAAATCTGAAGCCGCTGGCTACCACCCACAAATTATTTCCGCTAGTCGACGTCTTAATGATGCTATGGGCGGCATAGTGGCACAAAATGTTATGCGGCTAATGACCCTCAATCGCATTCATATCGTTGATGCGAATATCTTGGTCTTGGGCTTGGCATTTAAAGAAAATTGCCCCGACCTGCGTAACACTCGCGTTGTAGACATTATTGAGGAGCTTTCGGCATGCAATGCTAATGTTGACGTTTATGATCCCTGGGTGTCGGCAGAACAGGCGGAGCATGAGTTTGGTCTTAAGCTGACTACGTCGTTAACAGACAACAAATACGATGCGGTAATCGTCGCGGTCGCCCACGAGCAGTTTGCTGCAATGGGTGTAGACACTATCCGCAGTTTGATGCGTGATCAAGGCATTCTCTACGACATAAAATATTTGTTCCCAGCGGATCAAGTTGATGGGCGGCTGTAGGGGTATGCTATGTATTTAGTAACAGGAACGGCAGGTTTTATTGGCTGTGAAGTGGCGCTTAAATTACTCGAGCAAGGGTATGAGGTGGTGGGCGTTGACAGCGTTAACGATTATTACGACCAAGATCTCAAGCACGCAAGGCTGGCGCGTCTAACCGGCTTTGCCAATTATCATAACGAAGAGTTTTGTTTATCCAATGCAAATAAGCTTGACGATGTTTTTGTGCGCTATGAAATTAGCAAGGTGATTCACTTAGCCGCTCAAGCCGGAGTGCGTTATTCTCTCGAAAACCCCAGAGCATATATCGATTCAAATTTGGTGGCCTTTGGTAATGTGCTCGAGTGTTGTAGGCATCATGCAGTCGGTCATTTAGTCTATGCCTCTAGCAGCTCGGTTTATGGTGCTAACACAAAGCAGCCGTTTTCAGTCAGTGACAACGTCGATCATCCACTGAGTCTTTACGCAGCCACAAAAAAATCGAATGAGTTAATGGCTCACACCTATAGCCACTTATATCAATTGCCGACTACTGGCTTGCGTTTTTTTACTGTGTATGGCCCGTGGGGACGACCGGATATGGCGCCCATTAAATTTGCGCAGCGTATTTTTGCAGGGCAACCGATTGACGTTTACAACCACGGCAACCATCGCCGAGATTTTACTTATATCGATGATATTGTTGAAGGCGTTTTACGCACTGCAGAGAACACGGCGCAGTCTAACCCCATGTGGTCAAGCGACAACCCTGATGCCGCCACGTCGAATGCGCC
Organism: uncultured Pseudomonadales bacterium; assembly: GCA_943788835.1. Lineage (GTDB taxonomy): Bacteria > Pseudomonadota > Gammaproteobacteria > Pseudomonadales > UBA7434 > UBA7434. The sequence goes on from CALSRU010000003.1 coordinate 85,275, forward strand.
TTATCGTATTTATAATATCGGCTGTAACAAGCCGGTTCACTTATTAACTTTTATCGAGTTGCTTGAGCAGGCAATCGGCCAACAGGTTGAGAAAAATATGTTGCCTATGCAGCCCGGAGATGTACCTGATACATACGCCAATGTTGACGCGCTTGTGAATGATGTAGGCTACCAACCGAACACCTCAGTTGAAGAGGGTGTAAAGCGCTTCGTTGAGTGGTACAAAAGTTACTATAAGAACTAGTTTTTTTAATTTATTTAATATCGCTTTAGAGGATTTCCATGAGTTCGACTTCAGACTATCAGTCAATTTGTGTGATGGGCTTAGGCTACATCGGTTTGCCTACAGCTTCGCTATTAGCGACTAAGGGTTTTAAAGTTACCGGCGTCGATGTCTCTCAAAAGGTAGTTGATACCATCAATCGCGGGGAAATACATATTGTCGAACCGGATCTTGATATTTTGGTTAAATCAGCCGTGCATTCAGGCAATTTATCAGCAAGCCTAGAGCCAGTTGAGGCCGATGTTTTTATTATTGCAGTACCCACGCCATTTAAAGATGGCGGGCCGGATCATATCTCGGGAAAAAAGCCGGACCTTAGTTATATTGAAGCGGCAACAAAGAAAATAGCGCCCTTTGTAAAGCCCGGTAATCTAGTCATTCTAGAGTCAACGAGTCCCGTTGGCACAACCGACGAAGTCGTGGCCACAATCTTGAAGAGCGAAGGGCATAAGGTCGGTGAAGAGGTGTATGTGGCGCATTGCCCGGAACGCGTATTGCCGGGACGGATCCTGATTGAGCTTGTAGAAAATGATAGGGTTGTAGGCGGCATTAACGAAGCGTCAACAAAGGTCACAGTTAATTTTTACGAGCGCTTTGTGCGTGGTGCGGTCTTAGCTACTACAGCAAAAACGGCCGAAATGGTTAAGCTAACCGAAAACTCATCTCGGGATGTTCAAATTGCATTTGCTAATGAGCTGTCAATGATTTGTGAAACGGAAAGTATCGATACGTGGGAGGTCATTGAATTAGCAAATAGGCACCCAAGAGTCAATATTCTCCAGCCGGGTCCTGGCGTAGGTGGCCACTGCATTGCGGTTGACCCATGGTTTATCGTCGATCGCTCGCCTGACTGTTCGAATTTAATTCGAACTGCAAGACAGGTGAACGATGCCAAGCCTAATTGGGTTGTCGAGCGGGTGAAGAAATGTGCTGGCAAATTTAAGGAGCCGAAAATTGCTTGTTTAGGGTTGGCCTTTAAGGCAGACGTAGATGACCTTAGGGAATCGCCAGCCTTTGATATTGTTAAGCAATTAGAGGCAGGAAATGTTGGTGAATTATTGATATGCGAGCCAAACATTAGAGAGCACTCAGATTTTCCTTTGGTGGCGGTAAATGTGGCAGTCAAGAGAGCAGACATTGTTGTATTGCTCGTAGACCATAAGGAGTTTTGCGGTTTAAAGGCAATAGATCTAAGTGAGAAGGTTGTTGTCGATACACGCGGCGTGCTGAAGTAGACCTGTGATGACACGACGAGGTTTTTTGGCTGCCAGCTCGGCGACGCTAATGATGCCAATGGGTATGGCCGCCCCGATTCCTGATATATTGTTTCCAGCATCTAATCAGCCGTACGCTGATAGTTCGCTGATTGATTGGTCATATGGCATGAGGCCTTTATTTTGCATCGCTTATATTGATCCGGGTATCAAGTCGCAACAAGGTCAGGAAGAGCAAGTTGCAAAGTATCCTATTGCGCTGGTGCCACAGGATGATAGAGCTCATTTTAGGTGGTGGCGTGAGAGAGTTCGGCGTTTAAATCCTAATATAAAAATGCTCGCTTATCAGATGGTCATTGAGGAAACGACTGTGCCGGGTCCTGGTCACGATGTAATGCGAAGCGCGGAGAATTCGTGGTTCCACCGTGGTGGAATCAGCCCAACCGTCACTTACCGAACCTCGACCTCTGCCAAGCGCAAGCGAATCTTTGATCCACGGTTAGATGAATGGCAAGAAAAATTCCTTAGTGCATGTGATAAGACATTAAGATCAGATGATTACGCCGGTATATTTTTAGATCAGTGCACAATTTATAGGTCAATTATACGTAATCCTATCGTTTATAGAGAGATGACAGACGCTCTGCAGCAAACATTGTTGGCCCTGCGAGAAAGGCATCCAAGTAAAATAATTATTGGCAATTCCCGAGATTCTTGGTTAGGTCTCAATGGGGAAATGAACGAAAGCAGGCCCAAGGATCTCAAGAAAGAAACTAGAATCTTGCCTGACCGAGGATCGAGCCGATTAGAGCTTTTCCATTATTACATGCAAAACCACCATGACACAGAAGCTGCCAGAAAATTATTCCTACTCGCATTAAAAAATAAGGCGTTTTTTGGGGTAAATGTAAATGCGCAGACAGTTAGAGAATATAAGTTTATAGATGAGGTTTTGGATGACTATATTATTAAGGCTAGCTGAGTGAGTGAGAAAGTTTTATATAGCAAGGGAGGCGGCTCGCTTGCATCCTTGATGCTATTCTTGATTGGAGTAGGCGTCCTGCTTTTTGCCTGCAGTAAATTTTCTGCACAGGAATTGGCTTCAATTCCCGATTTTGGCCTGCTCGCTTGGCTGTCCCTTTTTTGGTTGATAGCATTTTTCACGTTGACCTACTTGCACTATAAATCGGTTTATTTAATTGTTTCCACATATGTCCTAGGTCTCACGGTTTTTCATCTGGGCATCATTTTTAATTCGATCGTCACTGGGCAGCCCGTATATTGGGATCCTAAGGTGGCGCCTTGGATGGATAGGGCAGGTTGGTTAGTGCTAGCTGCGTTGTCTTCTATTGGTGTCGGAGTCGCATTATCGACTTGGTTTGTTAAGAAGAAATACATAAGTAAAGATTTAGCGATAGCGAGAAGTCAAGAAGCACTGTCATTTGGTTATTGGAGTAGCCTAGGGTTATTGCTCGCATCTGCAATATTTTTTCTGTTGGCTATTCAATCATATGGAAACTTACTCGATTATCAGAGGTTTGAAATATTTCGTAGTTCGGCAGACTCTAGGGGCTTTGGGGCATTTATGATGATTTTCCCTGGTGCAGTCTTATTGTTTTTTTTAACGGCCACGAAACCAACACAGAGGAGACTGGCGTGGGCACTGGTGTTTTTTTCTTTGCTGCTTTTTTTGTTTTCTGGATATCGTTCCGCTGCTATGTTTCCTATGTTGGCCGGGGTGGTTTTGTGGGTGAAGAAAGGCAATAAATTGCCATTTTACGTAGCGGTTGTTCTAGCTATTGTGGCCATTTTTGCAGTGTCGTTTTTCGGATACTTGAGATTAATGGGAAGCTATGGGGACATTGACAAGGATGCTCTGATTCAAAGCTATGAGCAAAGCTCGCTTGGAGATGTGGCTACGCTGGGGCAAACCGTAGGTATAGTAGGGCATACGCTTAGATTTGTTCCGCATGAAGAGCCATATAGGCTGGGCCGCAGCTATTATAATGCTGTGGTTGATTCTGTTCCTAATATTGGATTTCAGATCAGCTCGAAGCGCAGTAGAAAGCAGTTTAAAGAAGATATGCAGTCGGATCCAAATGTCGTAGTCGATATGGCTCCCTCGGATTGGATGACCTATAAAATTCTTCGAGATCAGTACGACCTCGGCCAAGGTGTAGGCTTTTCTACTGTGGCTGAGCCATATTTGAATTTTGGATTGGCGGGGGTTGTGGTGTTTTTTGTTTCGATTGGGGCTTTGCTCGGACTATTCGATCACAAAACGCTTATATTGCATCCAAAATTGTTACTCTTTATGGGCGCTATGTATTGGCCGCTGATAAGAACGGTGCGGAATGACTTCTCTAACTTCATAAAGCCGTTTACATTTATGCTGGTAATCCTATTGCTATGGTGGATTTTTTCTAAGTTGGTTTTAGGGAAAAGGCTTCCTAGGAAGATGGGTCGGTTACGGTGATATCGCTTAAAAAGAATATTTCGTGGAATTTTTCTGCGAATGTGCTCTATGCAGCCAGCCAATGGTTCATTATATCGATGATTGCTAAATTGATGGGCGCTGAAACACTTGGTATTTATGCTTTGGGAATGGCGATAGTCGGCCCGGTCTTTTCTTTTTCTAATTTTAATTTGCGGTCGGCTCAGGCAACTGATGTTAGGGACGCGTACAACTTCTCCGACTATCTTGGATTCAGAACACTTACATCCGTTATGTCACTGGCCTTCATTTGTTTACTGGTATTTGTGCTGCCCTATTCTAACCAAATTGTAGAGTTTTCAATCATTCTTGCGATGGCAAAGTTCGTTGAGTCCTTTTCAGATTTATCCTATGGAGCGTTACAGAAAGTTGAAAGAATGGACTTGCTCAGCAAATCGCTAATCATCAGGGGTGTGCTATCGTCAGCTGGATTTGTATTGGCACTGGTTGTTTTTTCTAATTTGGTTCTGTCCGCCGCGGTACTGGTTGCGGTGAACTTACTGGTATTTACCTTTTACGATGTGCCGGCGCTTAGGGCCAACAATATTTCCTTCCGCTTTTTGTTGCATGACAAGAAAGCGAGGCAGTACTGGTCACTATTTAAAGTTGTATTGCCATTGGGTGTGGTCGTGCTGGTAAATACGTTGGCTACCAACATACCCCGATATGCTATTGAGCATTACGTAGGCTTAAAGGAGCTGGGAGTTTATAGCGGTATTGCTTATTTTATTATGGTTGGCTCAACGTTGGTCAATGCGCTGGGGCAAAGTGCAACGCCGCGACTGGCAAAGTTACACCTTCAGGACCAACGTGGTTACAAGAATTTGTTGGCTAAATTGTGCTTCGCCACCTTGATTATGGGAGTTTGTGGAGTGGCGGTGGCTTTCTTTATTGGCGATTGGGTGCTCTTGCTCGTTTATAACGAGGAATTTTTAGGTCACGGGATGACCTTGGTCTGGGTAATGGTTGCCGGGTTGATTTTGTATGTATCAGTAATATTAGGTGTTGGTATGACGGCGCGTCGGCAATTTGCCGTGCAGTCCCGACTCTCGGTTTTATTCTTGTTGACCATTGTCGCTACGGTTTTTTTGTTAGTGCCAATCTATGGGTTACGCGGTGCGGTATATTCACTGTGTATAAGTTACTTTGTGAAATTGCTAATGAATGCATGGTGCATTTACTTCCTTCAAAAGGACTCTTCTTATGTTGTTGAGGTTTCTTAAAACAATTCGAGCTATAGTTTTTGCACGGTTAAGGCCGATAGCGTATGCACGCTCTATAGGTGTTAAAGTTGGCGATGGGTGTCGTTTCATTAGCATTAGACCCAGTGGTGGAACATTTGGATCTGAACCTTACTTAATTTCTATAGGTAGTCATGTCACCGTTTGCGGAGGCGTTCAGTTTGTAAATCATGATGGTGGCGTTTGGATCTTTCGGAATACTGAGCCAGACATCGATGTTTTTGGAGCAATCGTGGTAGGCAACAACGTTTTTATTGGTTTTGGCGCAATTATTATGCCGGGCGTCGTTATAGGTGATGATGTGGTTATCGGTGCTGGTTCAGTAGTGGTGAGCGATATTCCCTCATCTAGCGTTGCGGTTGGGGCACCCGCAAAAGTCATCAAAAGTAAAGATGAATACCGCGCATCAATCAGTGAGCGGGTTGATTTTATAAGATCGCTTAGTAAGGATGAAAAAAGGAGCTATTTGGAGCGCAAATTTTTATTTTGAAAGTATTACACTGTATACATTCTTTGAACGGGGGCGGTGCAGAGCGTCAATTATCATTGATTGCTGCTCACGCAGAGCGCTATGGTTTTGATGTTGCTGTGTTTTGCGTGTCTGATGAGGTCGCGGATGATTCGTTTGCCCAAATTAAGATCTATCAGGCGCTAAAAGACAGTAGAATAAGCTTTGCGTTAGCCAAAGACCTAAAAAAGGCGATCAAGGATTATGCACCGGACATTGTGCATGCTTGGCTTCCTTGGAACGTTACTGTGCCGGCAATGGTTTTGGGCCGGATGCATGGTTGTAAAGTGGCATTTTCGTTTCGCAACCGGATGTTTTTTTACAAGCCAATTTTGTTATTAGAGTATCTGGCCGCTCTTTGTTTTGCTGATAAAGTTGTTAGCAATAATCCTATTGAGCAGTCGTCCTTATTTTACAGGAAACTTTATGCTGCAAAAAACGGTTGCATGATACCGAATGCCGTGCATGTGGCCTCGGGTGACTTTCAAAGTAATGAAAGCGAAGAGGGCTTGACCCGACTTGTGAGCTTCGGCAGGCTAACTAGACAAAAAAACTACCCAGCTGTTCTTGAGGCGCTAAGCACGCTCTCATCGGAAAGCAAATGGTCATATGAAATATACGGTGCGGGTGAAGATCGTGTGCTGCTGGATAGACTCATTCAGCGTTTTTCGCTGGATAAGCGCGTGGTGATATATGACTTTACTGACGATATCCACAAAATCATGCAGAGCGCGGACTGCCTAATATTTCCATCAAAGTGGGAAGGCATGCCCAACGTGTTAGTTGAAGCTGTTGCATTGGGTATGCCGGCAATCGTGTCGGACATTCCAGCCAACAAATATGCGCTCCAAGAGTGGGAAGATAGCTTTTATTGGTTTGATCTTCGGGATACTTTTGGGCTTGCACAGTGTATTCATGCAATAGTGAAAAAGGGTGTTAATCGTTTAAACGAAGAGGTGACTCGAGGGGTAGAGACTAAGTTTTCTACAGAGCGTCTTTTGACAAATTACGCTGACTGCTACCGAACCATGTTGAGGTGAATTTTGAGAGTACTGCTTAATTTTCTCCCATTAAAAACGGGGGGCGGTGTCCAGGTTGCGATGGACTTTCTGCGGCAGGCGGAACGATATGGGAAAGAGCATGAATGGTTTATCGTTGCGCGTCAGGGGGGGGCTTTTTCCAGCTATGGCGGCACGGCAAATATTAAACTGGTGCAATCCGTTCCAGATAATATAGTTAGCCGATTGTTCTTTGAATATTACGGTTGTAAAAAGTTGATTAGGGAGATTGATCCGGCCCTCATCTACACCCAATTTGGCCCTCAATGGCCGGCCGCAAAATGTATCAATGTGGTCGGCTGTGCCTATTCAAATTTATTTTACCCTGAGTTGGATTTCTGGGGTAAGTTGCCTTGGGCGAAAAGACTGATTAAACGTGTGATAGATGGGCAAAGGTTGCGGCGTGTCTTGCAAGCTGATGTGCGGATCTTCGAGACAAAGGATTTGGCTGATAGGGCGGTCGATCAATATGGTCTGGATGAGCAAGAGGTGAAATTTGTCCGGGCTGCAGCAAGCTCTCTTGTCGCTAAAGATGCTTACCATGCAGAAACAAGGGAGCGCTGTAAAAGAATTCCTGCTGGCATCAATATTCTTCTTCTCGCCGGCTATCATCCAAATAAAAATATTGAATTTTTGGTGGACGCTGCCCAAGTGTTACGTGAAAGAAAAATGAAGGGAGTCCGATTTGTCCTGACGATTCCTGCTGATAGGGTGGAGGCTAGGCGATTGCTGGACAGAGTAGAGCAGCTAGGCTTAGGAGATTTTATTTTTAATTTTGGGCCAGTAGCTCAGCAAGGGTGTGTAGAGCTTTACCGTGCAAGTGATTTTACGGTATTGCCTTCTACGTTAGAGAGCTTTAGTAATATGATTGGCGAGAGCTGGGCCATGGAAAAACCTCTGCTTATTAGTGACCTGAGCTGGTGTCGATCTTTATGCGGTGATGCTGCTATTTATTATGACTATTTAAACCCATGTTCTTTGGTAGATAAGATTCAGTTTCTGATAGATTCGGATCAAGCTCCCATTGTCGCTGCAGGAACAGCTCAGCTGGCCTCTTATCCAACCTCTGAACAGCGGTTTAAAAACTACCTCGATATAATAGAAAAATCGACAACTATAGGTGAATAAGCCATGGAAATGATAAAGCCCATTCTAGTTGTAAGTTATGAGTTCATTCAGCAAATTCTTTTTGCATTACCGAGATATCGCTTGTTAGGCTGGTTTAAAGCGAAGTTTTTGGTTCTTAACGGGGCAACAATTGGGCGTCGTTGCACTTTTTATCCCGGGGTTTGGATTGCTCCCGGTCGTGGTTTGTTGCTGGGTGACGACGTTGATTTGGCGCTTGGTGTTTTGGTGAGTACTGGAGGCGGGGTGGAAATTGGTGATAGGACATTGATTGGTTATCGCGCACAAATTATTTCTACCAATCATCATATTCCAAAGCAGCACGGCAGAATATTCGGCGCTGGCCATGATAAGGCTAAAGTTACTATTGGTCCTGATGTATGGATTGGTGGAAACAGTTTAGTGATGCCTGGTGTCACTATCGGTGAAGGTGCAGTCGTTGCTGGCGGAAGTGTCGTCACTAAGGATGTTCCTGCATTTAGTATTGTTGGTGGTGTCCCAGCTAGGGTTATAAAGAATAGAGAAATATAGCTCACCCAGCCCCAGCGATGCTGGTTGGATTAAGTGAGAAACAATTTTAAGGTAGCGAGGATAAATGAAACAGATATTACAGGATCTCAAAAGCGGTAAAACTGTTTTAGAGGATGTGCCTGCGCCTAGTGCATCGACGAACGGGTTACTTACTCGAACAGCAGTAACGCTTGTTTCTGCTGGGACAGAGAGAATGCTTGTGGATTTCGGAAAAAGTAACCTCATCCAAAAGGCCCGCTCTCAACCCGATAAAGTCAAGCAGGTGTTCGAAAAGGTAAAGACCGACGGTTTAATGCCAACCGTCGATGCGGTAAGAAATAAGCTCGATACACCGCTGCCGTTAGGCTACTGCAATGTCGGTCAAATTGTTGAAAGTCATGTCGATGGCTTTACTGTTGGTGATCGGGTCGTCTCCAACGGTAAGCATGCGGAATATGTGTCAGTTCCGAAACACCTTTGCGCAGCTATTCCCGATTCTGTAGATGATGAGTCGGCGGCTTTTACCGTTATTGGCGCAATCGCACTGCAAGGTATTCGGCTAATTAAGCCTACCTTGGGCGAAACGGTCGTCGTCACTGGTTTAGGTTTGATTGGCTTAGTGGCTGTGCAGCTATTGCGAGCACATGGCTGCCGAGTACTGGGTATTGATTACGATGCAGAAAAAGTAGCACTTGCTAAACAGCTAGGCGCCGAGGTCGTTAACTTATCGGCAGGGCAAGACCCTTTAGCTATTGCTGAGCAATATAGTCGTGGTCGGGGCGTCGATGCCGTGTTGATTACTGCCTCAACCAAGAGCAATGAGCCTATTCATCAAGCAGCATTGATGAGCCGTCAGCGTGGTCGAATCGTTTTGGTCGGCGTTGTCGGTATGGAAATGTCGCGCGCTGACTTTTATGAAAAGGAATTGTCTTTTCAGGTTTCGTGTTCTTACGGTCCCGGGCGATACGACTCGGAGTATGAAGAGAAGGGTAACGATTATCCGGTGGGATTTGTACGCTGGACCGAGCAGCGCAATTTCGAGGCGATTCTCGATATGATGGCTGAAGGTCGCATTGATATGAAGCCGCTGATTTCCCATCGATTTAAGCTGGAGCAGGCGGCCGAGGCCTATGATTTAATCAGCAGCGGTAATCCTCTGGGCGTATTACTGCAATACCCTTCGAAGCCCGCGGGAAAAATCGAGCGCACGGTAACGCTTAATGCGCCGTTGCCTGCGGTTACAGCATCTCAAGCCTGTGTCGGTTTTATTGGCGCTGGCGGTTACGCCTCAAGTGTACTGGTGCCGGCATTTGCTGCAACGGGCGCAAGACTCAAATCAATTGCGTCAGCTACGGGTGTTAGTAGCGTACATGTAGGCAAGAAAAACCAGATAGAAGAAGCGACCACCGATACGGATTCGGTGTTAGCAGACGAAGCGATCAATACCTTAGTAATCACAACCCGTCACAATAGCCATGCCGGTTGGGTGAGAAAAGGCTTGGAAGCAGGCAAGCACATATTTGTTGAAAAGCCTTTAACGCTGACTCGGCAAGAATTGGATGATCTTGGCAGTTTTTATACAGCAATGGATCGGGCGCCACTCTTAATGGTTGGTTTTAATCGGCGCTATTCACCACTGATACAGCCGATTGCTCAGGCGCTGGCTCGAAAATCGCAGCCGGTTTCGATGGTGATGACCGTCAACGCCGGTGAAATACCGGCCGATCACTGGACGCAGGATATGGATGTTGGGGGCGGTCGTATCATTGGTGAAGGCTGTCATTTTATTGATTTGCTGCGTTACCTCGCCAATAGCTCTATTGTTGATGTTCAGGCTCGAGCAATGGATTCATCCTGTAAAGATTCAGTGAGCATTCTTTTAAGCTTTGCAAACGGTTCGATCGGTACGGTGAATTACCTAGCCAATGGTAATAAGGGGTTCCCCAAGGAGCGCTTAGAAGTTTTTTGTGGTGGTGGCATTGCCCAGGTCGATAATTTTCGGTCGCTCAAAGCATTTGGTTGGCCAGGATTAAAGTCGCAGCGATTGTGGCGGCAGGATAAGGGGCAGTCTAATTGCACTAGGGCATTCGTCGATGCGATTGAAAAAGGCGATTCCTCAGCGCTTATTCCAGTTGATGAATTGCTAGAAGTAGCGCATGCGTGTTTTGACGTGGTAGATCAAATTTCCTAACTGAAAGGATTGAAGCGCGTGCAAGTTAAAATCGCTCGTCTTTACCATACGATTAAACATTTAAAGCCAAGTCAGTTGGCTTTTTTTGTATGGCGTCGAAAATTCCCAGCTGCGTCGGTGCAGTTGGCTGGTGCTCCTGAAGTGGCAAGCGGTATTGTAGTGCAAGCCCCTATTGCTATTTCAGGAATATACTGCGCAGACAACCAATTCCGTTTTTTAAACATTAAGAAAGATCTGTCGGGTGAGGATGTAGATTGGTCACCATCGGATGTACCTCGGCTGTGGCGCTATAACCTGCATTACTTTGATTATCTTCGAGAGAAGGAACGTTGTGCCAGTAATAAACATTCGATGATTGAAAGCTGGATCGACCATAACTCTCAAGGAAGCGAGCCGGGCTGGGAACCATTTACCGCAAGCTTAAGAATTGTTAACTGGGTGTTTTACCTAGTCACAGAAAATTGCTCACACCACAATAAGATAATTGAGAGTCTTTATTTGCAGGCGCTGTGGCTTGAAAAAAACGATGAACGACATATTTTAGCTAACCACTACTTCGAAAACCTAAAAGCATTGTTATTTGCGGGTGTTTTTTTTAAGGGCGATGATGCCAAGCGCTGGCGACAGCGTGCGATGCGAGACTTATTAGTGCAGCTGGAAGAACAAACCCTAGCTGATGGCGGGCATTACGAGCGGAGCCCGCAGTATCACGGTCTCATGCTTGAGAATTATCTCGATATTTACAATCTTGCGATTTCTAATCCCGCATATTTTAGTGGTGATTTTATTGCACGTTTTCGCGTGGTGGCACAGCAGGGGTTGGACTTTTTTAACGGTATTCTTTTTCCGGATCTAAAAATCCCTTTATTCAATGACTCGGCCTTTGAAATTGCACCCGACGCCTCAGAGCTTAATGAATATGCTCACCAGCTATTTGATTATAGGTCTGAAGCACCTCACTCTGATGTAAAAATGATTGAGAAAGGTGATTTCGGGCTTTACGGAGTAC
>CALSRU010000004.1 GCA_943788835.1 uncultured Pseudomonadales bacterium
CTGCAGCTGTCCACAAAGGGTAATCAGGCGCAGGGATTAATACTTCATCGCCATTGTTTAGCATGCCCTGCATAGCCATAACAATGAGTTCGCTCACCCCATTGCCTAAATAAATATCATCGATTTCAATGTTGGGGATACCGCGCAACTGGCAATCTTGCATAACAGCTTTGCGAGCCGAATAAAGGCCTTTTGAAGCGCAGTAGCCTTGGGCTTGAGGTAAATTGCGAATGACATCTTGTAAAATTTCGTCGGGCGTAAGTAGTCCGAAGGCCGCTGGGTTGCCAATGTTGAGTTTGAGTACTCGGTTGCCCTCATCTTCAAGTCGCGTAGCTTCACGCAGTACGGGGCCACGAATGTCATAGCATACGTCGCGAAGCTTGTCGGATTTGTTCATTTTTTGCATGGTCACAATCATTCTATTGGTCGGCAGCGGATGTTGATGTGGGTGTCTGTCGCGCTCACATGGGTTGCCAACGTAGTGTTAAAAACAGGTCTTTTGAGCTCAGTACAATAAAACATTCAATTTTAGATTATAGACTTACCTCAGCACTTGTAACGGGGTAATATCTACACTTAGTTGGTGTAAAAGCAGCCAACACCGATCTTCAAAAAGCCTTTTATCAGTCAGCTGTATATGTCGACGTGGGTTGCTTGGCTAGCAAAGGCTTGGCGTTCCATTTTAGGAGAGTAGAACATGGCCAAAAAAGTGAATTTAACTGATTCGCAATGGCGTGAGCGTCTGAGCCCAGAGGAGTACGCAGTAGCGCGGCAAAAAGGCACCGAGCGTGCATTTACCGGTAAGTATGACGGGCATAAAGCTCAGGGCACTTATCACTGCATATGTTGCGGCGAGCGACTATTTCGCTCAGACGACAAATACGACTCTGGCTCTGGCTGGCCAAGCTTTTTTCAGGCAGCGTCAGGCAGTCCTGTTGGGGAAAATACCGATTATTCACATGGTATGCAGCGCACCGAAGTTGTTTGTAAGGCATGCGATGCTCATCTTGGGCATGTGTTCAACGACGGTCCTCAGCCGACTGGATTACGGTATTGCATCAATTCGGCGTCGCTAAACTTTAAGGCCGAATAGCTTGCTGGGCTATTGTTATCGTCAAGCATACTATTGCTGTGGGTAGCCCTCGGCAATGATGAATGGATGCAGGGCTAAGGCAACACCCTCGTTAATGTTTGAAGTTTTAGTGAATAATTTATCGCGACGCGCAAAGCGTCCACTGACTTTACGTGTATCGATATACCGTGTCACTTCAAGTCCGCCAATGCTCTTAAACAATAGCTTGCCGTCAATGTCATAAATAGTTATTCGCAGGGAAACAGCGGGTACGCTTTGAGACCAATCAAATTCGGTTGACACAGCGCCACTGCCCTTGACTCCAGGCCGCCGCGATACGCCGTGCCATTTGGCGAGACGATTATTGTTACCTCCAAAAACTACCGGTTGTTCAACCAGGTCGGTAAAAATGATGGCGTCGGCGGTATTCGCTTCTTTTAACTTATTTAACGTTTGTCGCACTACTAACTGAAATGCTGTTGCGTTGACTTGGGAGGTTGACGTGTTATACGGCGAGCCATGTTTTCGTTTGGCTTCGCGCCAAAATTTCCGGTAATCGCTATTATCGACAATGGTATAGTTATTTTTCTTTAGTTTTTCTTCAACGGCGGCATCAATTTTTCTCTCGTAAGCTTGTAAATAATTCTTTGAAGGAGCGCCAAAGTTTTCATGGCTCATTACCAAGCGTACCGGTTTAGAGCTCTCAATTTTTTCATCATTGATTAAAAAAGGATAGACTGTTTCATTGTATGAATGACTCTGGCATGCCCCTATGCTGAGCAGTGCAGCACAAATAAAAAACAACCGATAAGTTTGGCAGTACTTTCTCGTAGAGGACATATTAGATCGCCATGATTGACAGTGAGTCGATATTAAGGCGGATATTATAAAGGGTGTTTTCGGTAGTGGGGCGTAACGGCTGTAATAAATGTTTTTACTGTATTAGGAAATGATTAATGAGTTTAGCTTTTGAGAAGAGTGGTAGCGGCGACGATGTCGTGGTTCTGTTACATGGGTTATTTGGTAGCGGTCGCAATTTAGCCACGCTAGGTAAGCAATTGGCTGGCACGCACCGCGTGTATGCACTTGATTTACCCAATCACGGAGATTCTCCGCACGAAGCAGCACTGGATATACCGTCGATGGCCGATCGCGTTGCAGATACGCTTATTAGTCTTAATGTATCCGATTGCAAATTACTAGGGCATTCGCTGGGTGGCAAAGTTGCTATGTCCCTAGCGCTGCGTTACCCCAAACTTGTTAATAGGCTAGTGGTAGTGGATATAGCGCCAGTTACTTACCCACCACATCACAGCGAAATTCTTACGGCTTTGCAATCTTTAAATTTGTCGGCTGTAGAGTCGCGCTCACAGGCCGATAAATTATTGAGTGAATTGGTTGAGGACCTGCCAACGCGTCAATTCTTATTGCAAAGCCTGCGTAAGCAGCGGCAGTCCTTCTGCTGGAAATTCAACTTGGATGAGCTGGCACAGTCGTATGATCATCTGCGCGCGGGTATTAGTCTTGGTGATAGCCCGCCGTTTAACAAGCTGGTTCTATTGATTGGCGGTGAACACTCTAAGTATATTCGCCCTGAAAATGAGCCTGCTATGCGTGAATTGTTTCCTCAATTCACCTATCGAGAAATTGCTGGAGCGGGGCACTGGCCCCATGCAGAAAAGCCGCAAAGCTTTAATGCAATAGTCGAAAAGTTTTTTGCAGTAGCATAGCTGAGCTATGAATGCCGTGCACCGTTTAGCAATGGTTTAGCCGTAACAATGAATGCTCTGGCCTTGAGAATTTCTATAAATTCAATTGAAAACAACAGGTTGCGGATAAACCTTGAGTTGGAATCAAGCTGCGTCCGCGCTGTGTAAAAAATAAACGATTGACTTTGTGGCTTGCTCGAGTAATATATAAGTCCCCTTGGCCCCTGTTTTGAACGAAGCGATACAGTGAGTAGAGCTTGGTCTAAAGCGGGGTACATTAGCTAATTAAAAGCGCCTCTTTACTATTTTTAGTTAGGTGCAGACGATTACTCAAAGATCGTTTTTCAATGAACTAATAGCTTTTTCTCCGAGCATTTCTTTGCTCATCTTTAGATTCAACACACCAAGCTCTTCTCGCGTATCCCAACCTAAAGGTGGTGATTGCGGTGAAAAAGTTTTGTTTATTATTAGGTGGCTTGTGTGTGACGTTTGCAGCGCATTCGGCAGTGGTTAGCGTTTCGACGCCGTCTGCAGCGTCTGGTGATCCACTCACTTATAGCTATGCAGGCCAAAGCTATGGCTTGTTTGAAAATATCACGAGCGGCAGTATTATTGGAAGCAATGCCAGCGGCGAAGAGTTAATTTGGCTAGGGGCGCATCAGTCATGGTCTGCACAGCCCTCAGCGATAACAATCAATCTAACCAACGAAAATGGTGGCAGTGCTACGGGCGGTGTTTCGCTGGTATTGTCCTCGGCAAATGTCAACAATTGGGACATCAATGTAGAAGCTGGCGTGCAGCTTAACAATGTTTTTATTATTGCTTTGGATTCTGAATCGCAAACAGTAGAGGTTAATGGTGAAAACGGGGCATTCGCAGCCGGCGACGACGGGCTAATTGCCGGGGTAAATATACTGCGTTCAAGTACGACATCATCATGCGGTTATGAATTTCCGTCTAGTGACCCAAGCCAAGGTTGTGATACTGAAGTTACGTTAGGCCTTGAGTTTAACACCGCATTCAGTAAGGTCGATATTCTTGAGACTATGCAATCAGGCTCGGGCGCGCCTCTTGAGCTCACCAGTTTTAACGGTTCTTATTATGTCGATAACTTTGATGTGGGTATTGACTCGGTGATTCCAGTGCCTGCGAGTGGTTTACTGTTTGTAAGTGCCTTTTCACTTCTGGCAGGTGCGCGTAGTTACTTGGGCAAAAGTGTCGGCTCTAAATAGCTAAGGCAACACCATTTTGGCATGCATAGTTGATCAGAATTGATAAGTAATTAGATAGGTTATTGATAGTTAAATGACAGGTAAATGATAGGAAAATGATGGCCAACAAGTTTTCTCACAACAGCGTACCCGCTAAAAGCCTTATCAATGGTTTAGGCCGCTTTAATCATAACCGCATGGTGGTTCGCGGCTTAGCAATAATAGGCGTGTGTTTAACTTGCTCTTGGCAGGTCGCAGCACAACCAGCAATCGATCCGGGTGTCATTGAACCAAGAACACAACCACCAGTGTTACCTCAGCCCTTGGGCGACGTCATTCGCGTGCCTTTGCCCAATGCTCGTGAGATACCCACTGACGATAGTCCGCGCATTACCGTTTTGGAAATTGTTGCCACGTATGAAGAACTGGGTGTGATTGATGCTGCGCATCAACAAGGCGCCGAGAAATTACTGCAGGAATTTTTAACGAGTAATAATAACCGATTAACGATAGGCCAGCTGGATGAAGCGGCCATGATAGTGACCGATCAGTTACGTGCAGACGGCTACTTACTGGCTAAAGCCATCGTGCCTCCGCAAGAGGTTGAAAATAATATCGTTCGTGTACGTATTTTTGCGGGCATTGTTGGCGCAGTGACTGCAGACAATAATCATTTGTATCGTTCCGACCGCATTACTCAACCCTTCGAATACATGCAGGGTAATCCGGTATTACTAAAACCGCTTGAATCGCGTTTAATAAAACTTAACGAACTACCGGGTCTTTCTGCAATAGCCGTGTTTAAGCCTGGCGAGCAGGTTGGTGAAACACAGCTTATTTTGCAAACAGTAACGGATCAGCGAGTTAATTATTCGATCGGCGTTGATAACTATGGTGTTGAATCAACCGGTGATTGGCGTTTGGCCTTGGGCTTACAGGTCAATAATTTAACGGGTCACCGAGACCGAATTACTGTCGATGCGATTAAAACATTTAATCCCGGTGACTTGCGTAACGTGCGAGTGGGTTATGAAATAACATCCCCTGAGCTAGTACACACCTTCGGTGTTGCCTACAGTGAAACGCGTTATGACGTTGAAATCGCAAGTGCAAGGGCACTCAATATAGAGGGTGACACAGAAATTGCCGATGCCTATTTGTATTCGCGCTGGAAAAACTCTCGAGCATTCAATCTGGCTACCCAAATCGGTTTATCAACCAAAAGAGCAGAGGTGGAGTTTTTTGACGGTGGATTTTCAGATGGTGTTGACCGGTTAACAGTAGCCACAGCGTCGCTTATTGCAGAGGGCGTTGACGAGCGTTTTCGCGGTTTGTATCGCGGCTCAATAACGTTGCACAAAGGTTTTAATGATGTTTTAGGCTCGATGGACGAAACGGGTAACAACAATAGTTTAACGAAAGTCGGCGGCGCGCCAACGCTAGAGGGCAAGATTTAGCAAAGTCACGTCAACGTATAATCGGTTGCAAACAGTGTCGCGCCACAACTCATTATTGTTGTTGTTCGCCGGTCAGTACTCCGACGACCAACTCTCATCGCTTGAGAAAATGAGCCTTGGTGGACCTTACACAGTTAGGGCTTATCCTACCGGTGAATTCACCAGCGACAGAGGTCTTTTCACCAGTTTGGGCTGGGTTATTAATGGCGGCTTGTTCTCCGATTCTATTGCTTTTGGTGATTATGGCTGGAGTGACATTCTATCTGTGACGGTGTTTGCCGATTATAGTTGGGGTAAAAATCGCGATGGCAGTGGCACTGTCGAGCGCCAGGAACTCAGTGGTGCGGGTATTGGCGCGCGCCTCAGTTTGCCTGCACAGCAAGCGTTTATCGATATTTCATACGCGATGCCTTTTGGTGGTCGCGAATCTGATAATGGTGATGACGGCCAATTTTGGTTGCGCACCGGTATTGATTTTTAGTGAGTTAAACGGCGCGTAGTCAGCGCGATACTTTATTTAAGTTGTTAAAGTGGGTGATAGTATGAAAATTTTAAAAACAAAAAAAATGCATCAATTCAATAGTCTAATTGGCATGAGCATCTTTACATTGTGTTCTGCCAACCTTTGGGCTTTGCCTAGTACCATGAACCTTGATCCTAGTTCGGCGTCCTACACACTAGCGGGTCAGGAAGGTACCGTGACTTTTCTGCAAAATAATAGTGTGGTCTCTTCGTCAACTCAGATTACATTGGGGGCAAGCGAAACATTAAATGTGTTGCCAGGTGGCACAGGCTCGGCTGAATGGGTCGGTGTGATTCGTGATGATAGCGGTGCGCAGAGCATACTCAATGGCACGCTCGACCTAGGGATGCGTGTATTCTTTTTGAATACCAGCGGTGTTCTTGCGGGCAATAATTTTACAGTCGATTTTTCTAGTTTAACTAACACCGCTGGTGGGCTGGTCTTATCTTCTCATGCGCTTAATCAAGAAGAATTTGAGCAGGGGAACTATGAATTAAATGCTCAACAAGCTTCAGCTGCCAACATCACTCTCAATGGTTTAAATGTTGTTGGGCAGGGGGCTGAGGTTTTAGTGCTATCAGACTCCCTATCAATTGACGGTCAGGTCACTGTGCCGGGCGGTGATTTTCATGGTGTTGCAGCCGGCTCTGTGGATGTGATGTTTGGTGTGGGTGATATGATCGCAATAAAAAGCGCATTGCCAGTAGGCCAAAGCTCTGCGGGTATTACGGCAACTAATAATGCCAGCGTGACTGCCGGGAATGTCGATTTACAGGCATGGGTTGCTGACCCGACGAGTCTTGCATTGAATAATCAGGGCGTTATAACGGCCACTGGCATCACTGTTAACGAGCAAGGAACAATAACCTTGGTGGGGCGTGGAGGTAATTTACTGAATCTTGGTGCTCTTGATGCTGCCGATGGCGCAGTCAGCCTAGAGGGCAATATAGTGGCTTTGGGAGGTTCTGTAGAGACCGGTGATTTACAAATAAACGTTGGTGGGCAAGCAAGTGATGGTGAGCTTCGCGTGCTTGATGGTGGCGTCGCACAGGTTGCTACTGCACAAATTAATGGTCTGGGTGCGGTCAACACTATCAAGGGCTTGGCTAATTATCATGTTGAGGGTACCAACAGTGGCTCAGCAGGTTGGCAGGGAGTTAATAATAGTGATTGGGAAAATAATGCGGCTGTCACGTTTGACAATGTATCGCGCTTGTTTGCAAGAGTGGGTATTGAAAACGACTTTGTCATAGAAAATGACGGGCGCTTAGAGAATGACTTAGGCACTGGGCTGTTGCAGGGCGGTGCACGAAACGACACATTTGGAATTGCTGGTTTCGCTCAGAATATTGAAGGGATAGGTGGTGACGATACATTTACTATGGGTGGCCAGGCTATTGAACCTGTGAGCGGGTTCAGTGTTGTATTGGTCGATGGCGGTGGTGGTATCGATTCAATTGCCAATGTGTACAACCCGGAATTTCTAGAGTCTGTGCCCAATCAGGGTACCAGCGATTTTGTCAATTGGGTTAATGTTCAAAGTTTTGTTGAAGCGGAGTATCCAGAGCCAGAGCCCAATCCGTCAATTAATGTGGCTAATGTTATTGCACCTCAAGTTGCTTTTACTAATGTGAGTAGCATGACGTCGGCGTCACTGGGTTTGATTGGCGAGGGCCAACTGAAATTGCCTTGTGGCTATACAAGTAATTCGCTTTCTACCGCAGATAATGCGGCGTTAGACGATGAGCCTTGTGAGGAGGACTATACGGATCCGCGATGGCAGCAGTTAGCTTCCAGCCTCGTTCATTTTGATAGCGACAGCGCCCAACTTACGCGCGCTTCTGCTGAGCGGTTGAGTAAGGTAGCTCATTTGTTTATTGAATCAGATTTGTTTCAGGCAGTTTCAATTGCAGGCCATACAGATGACACCGGATCAGAGGCTTATAATCTTGCGTTGTCAGAGCGACGTACGGCATCTACAGCACGCCACCTTCAATCTCAAGGGGTTCTACCTCAGTACATTGAAGCCTTTCACTTTGGCGAGATGCTACCAGCCAAGCCTAATACCACGACAGAAAATCGGGCTTACAATCGGCGTGTACATGTTGATTTGAAGCGTTAGGTTTGACGATCATTGTGTTGGAGATGTTGAGCAGATTACAGCGTTTTAGTTAGATCGACCCAAGGGGTGGCGTGAAGAGCCATCGCAATAAGAGCCTGTATGCCTTAAGCCGCATACGGGCTTTTCGCGTTCTGCAAGACTAGAAATTGATGATGCGCTAGACCAAGTGGATCGATCTTGCTCAAAAAATCATTGAAATATCCGATTGTGCCAATAGAAAACAAAACCAAAATGCGAGGATGCCGACCACTTCACAAAACCATTTAAAGGGCTGCCAATTTGCTTGTTTATCGATCTCCTCGGGCTAGTGTTAAGTCAAGAGTGAGTAAAAAAACGGCAATTAGAGGCAGTTCAGTTGTACACAATAGCTAAGCATTTAAAGGGTTTACCTCAGAGTGTCCTGTCACGTTCTCGGGTCATGTTCGTCACGTTGTGGCTCAGTCTTGTGGCTGGATCGCCAAGTATTGCTAGTGATGCCTCCTCGTTCGATTATTTGATGAGTAATAAATTCGACGCTACGCGCGTTCAGTCCTTACATTTATTTAGTGCACCGGATGATTTATTTTTTGACAATGGTTACGCCCCGCAAAAATTGAGTCAGGCCTTTCAAGAGCAATCCGAGCTACTTGAAGCTAATCACTCAGATGCTGCTCGCAGTACCGCTGAGAAAATACTTGCAAAAATGTGGATCAAGACATCGAGTGACCCGGTCAGCATGGCGACAGATATAAAGGAATTAGCCGCGTATATTGCACAGCAGCCGCATGCCTATGAATTGCTAACAAGCTTAGAGAGCCAGCCTCTGCGGATGCGCTACCGTGCGAATGACTTCAGTACCCAGGTACGAGGCGACCATTTTAGTGTTCGTTCTGTCACCATCCATTTCGATCCAAATTCAGCCGCAGTATTAGGTGTTAGCGACCACTGCCGATTAGATGTTTCACATTGCGTTGCTAGTCCGGCCGATGCTTTTTTACATGAGCTATTACATGCCAAGATCGCTTTGTTAGAAACGAAAAAATTCTTGAAAAGCGGTGCCATGCAAACGATGGTATACCCTTATGCTCACGAGCGTGATGTTATATCGCGAGAGCGTGCCATGTATGCCGAGATGACAAGCGTCGACGCAAAGCCCCGCCCAATGCGCAACGGTCATAGCGGACGTCTTGTCAAAGCCGCATGCGTAACCTGCTTAGAAGGTTAGTATTGCTGTGAAATATTTATTGGGGTAGGCCTTTTACGTTTTGCCTACCCTGTCTAATTATATGGTTTTATGCGACAGTTACTGCTTCACTAAATTCATCATGCACCCCTCTTACCAATTTGATCAATTTCATGCGCCAATGCAAAATCCAGTTGGCTTAACCCTGCACAATCATGAGTGGTTAGTTTGATCGTGACTCGCTTATAAACATTCGACCATTCCGGATGGTGATTGGCTCTTTCGGCCAGCATTGCAACTTGAGACATAAATCCAAAAGCCTCGAACAAAGTCAGCAAAAATATATTCTCTAACAATACTTTTGGTATCGCGTTGCCAGTTCGGCACTAGCTCAAGTTGTGTTTGAATATCACTCTCATTTAATGCAGTAGCTTTCATAGGATGACCCCAAATAATAAATTGTTAAGATTTAGCACCAACTATTCCGTGCGCGTTAATATGACACCGCATTCACAATGTTCAGAGTACGGGAACTGGTCAAATGCAGCAAACTTATCAATGCAGTGGGTGCGTGTTAACGAAGTTAGATTGTTTGCCAAAGTCGTAGGGTTGCAAGATATGTAAATGATGGTTTGAAATTGGGCGATAAATTGCAAGGTTTTTTCATCTAAGCCTGCACGAGGCGGATCGACCAACACAGTTGTGAAGTTGTAACTGCCGAGATCGATGTGACGTAAGCGTCTAAATTCTCGCTCCTTTCTCATGGCGCAGGCGGTTTCTTCTCCGCTTAGACGCACAAAATCAATACCATCAATATCGTTAAGTTCGCAGTTGCGTTGGGCAGAAGCGATGCTCGTTTTAGATATTTCCGTACCAATGCTGCGGCGAAAAAATTGCGCCAATGGCAGTGTGAAGTTGCCGTTGCCGCAATAAAGCTCTATAAAATCTTCGTTTGTGTTGTGGTCGCGCACTGCAAAGTAGGCAGCTACCCACTCTAGCATTGCTTGGTTAA
The DNA here is from genome assembly GCA_943788835.1 of uncultured Pseudomonadales bacterium. Taxonomy (GTDB): domain Bacteria; phylum Pseudomonadota; class Gammaproteobacteria; order Pseudomonadales; family UBA7434; genus UBA7434. Next base: position 10,269 of record CALSRU010000004.1, read on the forward strand.
TGTGAGCATTAGGTTGAGAGAAGCTATTCTCTTTTTGCTCGTATTGATAGTAGCAGCCATCGACTTTTATTTTTTCAATAACGAAGTCGCGCGATAAAACAATTTTTTGTTTGCGAGCGCGTCCAATGATTGAAATATCAAGTTCAATTTCAAGAGCTTTGGCTAGGGCCTCCCATTCCTCATCGAGTTGACGATGATAAATAAGTGTGACCACTAATTGCCCTGTCGAGCTGGCTAAAAACTCTACTTGAAAAAGTTTTTTCGCCAGTATGTCAGAGGCGTTAATGGCTGTTAGCAGCGGAGCCATCGTGTTGCAAATAGGTTGGCAAGCAATGGGAAACTGAGTAATTCGGATGGGTGTCTTGGGGGCGCTGCGCTCAAACATTGCATAAAAGCACTCGCGAATATCATTATTAATGGTATGCCATATTCTGAACTCGGCGCGCATTCTAAAGTGAAGACGCGGCGATGCAAAAATAGCCATAGGCGGTGAAGCGAATGGTGAGAGTAAGTCAGAGACTTTGGCCGCTTTAGTGGCTAGCTGCTCTTCATAATGTTGTGGTGCAAAGTCGAGAGAGGGTATCTCTATAGCCTCGACAACGTCGCTAGATTCATGATTCTCCATAAAATATATGTTTCTTGTGGGTGGTGATGGTGCGCGTTAAACCGCAAGTAACTAGGGGCTGTGTCATTGCAGCATGGCGCATGGAGTGGATGTGTCATTTAACCGTCATTCTAAACGGCTGCATTGTACGATTGAAGCTATTATTGTTGTACCCAATGATTTTGCAGGATTAGGCATTAAGTATTAGGCTGTTAATAGAGAATAGAGAATAGAGAATAGAGAATAGAGAATAGAGAATAGAGAGTGGATAGTAGGGTCCTCATGGACGATTGAGTCAACCAAAGGATAGTTTTTACTATGAAAAAGGTATTGGTAACGGGGGGCGCCGGCTACATTGGCAGCCACACCTGCATTGAACTGCTAGGCCAGGACTACGAAGTAGTTGTGGTTGATAACCTATCAAATAGCGACTTCGAGGCGCTGCACCGAGTTGAGCAGATTAGCGGCAAAAAACTCCAGTTTGTTGAGGTGGACATCCGCTCGGCAGATGCACTAGAGCAAGTGTTTCAGGCGCATGACTTTTTTGCGGTCATTCATTTTGCGGGGCTCAAGGCAGTTGGCGAGTCGGTAGCGCAGCCGCTCAAATATTTCGATAACAACATTCATGGCTCGCAAGTTCTGCTCGAGGTGATGCAGCGCCATCATGTGTTCAATATTGTTTTTAGTTCGTCAGCTACGGTTTATGGCGACCCTGAATCCGTGCCTATACACGAAAGCTTTCCTCTTACCGCATTGAACCCCTATGGCCGCACTAAGCTAGTGGTTGAAGAGATGCTGCGGGATCTTGGTGCATCGGATAGCCGCTGGCAGGCAGTATTGCTGCGCTATTTTAATCCGGTCGGCGCTCATCCCAGCGGCTTAATTGGTGAAGATCCCAGCGACATCCCTAACAACTTAATGCCCTATATTTCGCAGGTCGCGGTTGGGCGCTTGGCGTCATTGTCTGTCTTTGGTGGTGATTATCCTACTCACGACGGCACCGGTGTGCGTGACTATATTCATGTGGTTGATCTTGCTAAGGGGCACTTAGCGGCGTTAGAGCATCTTCAGCTGGAGCCAGGTGTCGTGGCTTATAACTTGGGCACAGGTAATGGGTACTCAGTACTTGACATGGTCGCGGCCTTTGCCGCCGTGTCGGGTCGAGATATCCCGTATCAAATTGTCGATCGGCGAGCAGGTGATGCAGCCGAATGTTATGCCGACCCGTCACTGGCCAAAAGTAAGCTGGGCTGGGAGGCCGAGTTGGGGCTGGATGCGATGACTCGCGATAGTTGGAATTGGCAGTCTAAGAATCCTGATGGGTATGCGTCTCCAAAGCCATAAGCAGGTTTTTCAAGGCACAAAAAAAGCCCCGCATAGCGGGGCTTTTTACTAGGTGAACCAACAAAGCTTACATCTTTTGGCTTTGTCCACGACCTATTAATTAGTCGTCCATTGCGCCCAGCAAATGCAGCATAGAGACAAACAAGTTATAAATGTTCAAGTACAGCGAAACGGTGGCGCGTATGTAGTTCGTCTCGCCGCCGTTAATGATGCGACTGGTATCAAACAGGATTAAGCCAGACATAATCAACACAATACCTGCCGAAATGGCCAGTGACATTGCCGGGATAGCAAAGAAGATATTGGCGATGCTTGCCACAATGGCGATGATCAAGCCAATCATCAAAAAGCCGCCTAAGAACGAAAAGTCTTTACGCGTCGTCAGTGCATAGCCTGACAAGCCAAAGAAAACCAACGCAGTGCCGCCTAGGGCCTGAGTGATTAATGCTGGACCGTTTGGCATCGCCAAATAATGGCTAAGTAGCGGTCCGAGAGAAGCGCCAAGTAAGCCGGTAAAGGCAAAAACTACCCAAATGCCCGATGCGGAGTTTTGCGTGCGTGGCAATACGAACCAAACGATACCAATAGCAGCAATCGACATCATCAGTGACGTGCCGCGGCCAATACCCAATGCCATAGAACCTGCAGCAGTCGCTGCACTGAACAATAGCGTCATAGCGAGCAACATGTAGGTATTTTTTAATACCTTGTGCGTCTCGATTGATACGCCAACATTGGCGCTTCTGGCTTCAAATAACTGTCGATCTTGCATTGTATTTCCTCTTACGGTTCTCAGTGTTTCGAGTTGTGGAGATGTGGCTAGCTAGTGCGCTACTCTATCAGTTTAACTCACTTTCCTACTCTTAGCGTGTAACTATTTTTCATACGATACACATAATGATACGGATTGGATAAGTAAACGCAAGCCTTACACTCTTTACAGGCATGGAGCTCTCAGCCGAGGCTCTAAGGGACTGTATTGGCTGTGCTTTGAGCAGTATGGCGGTTTTTTTAGCCCTTCAAGTGGGACCCTACGGACTATTGTTTCGACCCTCAATGGCTGGATTAAGTTTCATCGCTGCGAGACTTAATATACCGTTGAGAATTAAATCATGTTTCTGGTGTCCGAATCTCGAATTGAGCCGATTGACGCTGGTTCAAGCGAGCTAGTGGCTCATATCACGTTAATTTTGTGCGTTCTGCCATTGGTGTGGCTACGCAAGTGGTCTAATTAGATTATCCTGTACCGCCTTTTGCTTCTGACTTTTCAGCAGGGCTGCGCACGCGTGGCCGGATCGTTGCGCAGCGTTTGGTGCAGGCCGTAAATTTTTGTGTTTGAGCTACTCTTTTTATTGAGTCGGCTGGCTACATTGAGTTTGTCATAGGAGTATTCTGTTGGCTGTTTTACCACCTAATGGTTCTGGTTCGTCAGCAGCGCGAAGTTTAGCCGCTGGTTTGGTGCAACTATTTGTGCTCGTATTAGGCCTGGTGCAATTCATCAGTATTGGCGCTGCGGCGCAAGAGCGTGAACACCTAGCCATCAAAGCGGTGCTGAGTGCTGGGGTCAATAGTAGCCACATGCGTGCTGATTTGTTAAGTGAGCATCGCTATTTGGTTGCTGGGCGCGTGTTGCCGCTTGCGCTGCGTTTGCAGCCTGACGAAGGCTGGCATACCTATTGGCGCAATCCAGGTGACACAGGCTTAGAGGCGCGCCTCAATTGGCAACTTCCTGAGGGGTTTCGCGCCGGTGAAATAGAGTGGCCCATTCCACAAAGGATTGATTACGCCGGTTTAACCAGCTTTGGTCACCAAGCAGATACATGGCTGTTAATACCCGTAGCTATTCCTGGGCAAGCGCAGCTAAACCAATTAGCGCAGCAGAGTCCTGATGGTTTGGTACGTTTGCGAGCCCATGCCAAGTGGTTGGTATGCGAGGAGGTGTGCATTCCTGGCGAAGGAGATTTTGAGTTAGCCCTGCCAGTAGCCGATTCCGCAAGCCAGCCCAACCTTGTGAACGAAAGCTTGCGCGACGACTTTGCCCTCGCTCGTATGGCAATGCCCAAGCAACTGGATGGCGCGCCGGCTGTATTCAGCACCAACCAGCAGATAGAGGTGCAGTTGCCGTTGCAAAACCTGCCGGTACTGAGTCGCCAGCCCGCGGTATTTTTTGCCAACAAAGGCCTAGTCTCTAATGAACTGCCGCCGCGCGTTGAAATCGTCGGCGATGTTTTGGTTATTACGGCGCCGAAAGCCCCTTATTTTGAATCCGCCCCTCACTTTGTTTCTATGCTGCTGGTTACAGCAGCGGACGAGGATGGCTTACAGGCCTACGATGTGTTGGCTGAACATACGCCAAAACTTGTTTCTTTGAGTCAGACCCAGGCCTCTTCTAACGACACAGCAGAGAGGCCTGGGTCGGGCAGCCGCTCTAATGCACCACAAAATTTGCTTTACGTGCTCTTGCTGGCCTTGCTAGGGGGCTTAATCCTCAATGCTATGCCGTGTGTTTTTCCTGTGCTGTCCTTAAAAGTGATTAGTCTTGTTGAGCATGGTAACCATTCGCCGCGGGAGCGGCATCATCACGGTTTAGCTTATACCGCCGGCGTTATAAGCAGTTTTCTGTTAGTGGCCATTGTGCTTATGTCGCTGCGGTCGCTGGGTGAGCAAATTGGCTGGGGCTTTCAGCTGCAATCACCGGGGTTTATTGCGGCGCTCGCTTATGTGCTATTCGTGCTGGGTTTGTCGCTGTCGGGCGTTATAGAGTTGGGTGGCTCACTACAAAACATGGGTCAAAGGCAGTTTGAATCAGCCACTGGTGAGAATCGTACCAATTGGCACAGTTCGTTTTTTACGGGTGTATTAGCCACCGTGGTTGCCACACCATGCACGGCACCTTTTATGGGCACGGCTATGGGGTTTGCGCTAAGCCAGTCTCTTGTTATTGCATTACTAACGTTTGCCATGATGGGCCTGGGCTTGGCGCTGCCGTTTTTATTAATTGCCTATATTCCCGCGTTTGCTAATGCTTTGCCTGCGCCGGGGAACTGGATGGTCAGGTTAAAAGAGATTTTGGCTTTTCCTATTTATCTAACTGTGGTGTGGTTGTTGTGGGTCTTTTCTAAGCAAGCCGGTAGTGATGCAACGGCGTTGCTGTTGGCGGGATTGGTTATGCTGGCCTTGGCAGTTTGGCTGTGGCGTGTGACCTTGTACAGTGTGCGCGCAACGTTGGGGCGGCTACTGTCGTGTTCAAGCGCGGGGCTTGCTCTACTACTTTTAGTGACGGGCTTGTCGTTGGGTAAGGCGTTTCAACCGGCGACGGAAGCGGGCGCACAAGGCGTTCATTCTGCCAACTCCGGTGTGGCCAATACCTATTCTCCTGAGCGTTTGGCTGAGGCCTTAGCCGACGAGCAAACCGTATTTGTCAACATGACGGCCGACTGGTGCATTACTTGTAAGGTCAACGAGCGAGTTGCATTAAAAACCGCATCGGTTTTACAGGCTTTCGATGAGCGAGGTATAGTGTATTTAAAAGGAGATTGGACTAATAGCGATCCGCAAATCACACAGTACTTGGAATCATTTTCTCGTAATGGTGTGCCGCTCTATGTTGTTTATAAACCGAGCCAAGAGCCACTTATTTTGCCGCAAATATTAACGCCCCGCACAGTTTTAGAGGCGTTGTAGTCGCGTGAGTGGTGGCCCGCTATTGTGCATCATTAATTTGAAATGGCTATCTTATTTTATGATTAATCCATTTTTTCTAGGTGGTTTCTGTCTATGCAAGAAAAGTATGTAATCGCCAACGGCGTGCGCTTAGCCTACGACGAGTTTGGCGACTCTACTAACCCCGCAATGTTGCTTATTATGGGCTTGGCCACGCAAATGATCGCCTGGCCTGAATCATTCTGTGAGCAGTTAGCGGCGCAGGGCTATTGGGTCATTCGCTATGATAATCGTGATATTGGTTTGTCAGAAAAAATAGAAAGTGCCAAGCCGCCCAATATTGCTAAATTGATTATCCAATCTAAGTTAAGAATGTCTGTGAAGGTTCCTTATTCGCTAAAAGACATGGCAGACGACTCAGTAGGATTGTTAGATGCACTAAAAATAGATAAAGCGCATATTGTTGGGGTTTCCATGGGAGGTATGATTGGCCAATTAGTTACGGCTCATGCAGCAAATCGCGTTCACACGTTTACCTCCATTATGTCTACCAGCGGTGATAAGAAAATACCAGCCGCAAAGCGCCATATAACCGCTGCAATGCTGCGGAGGTCTGACAATTCTGAGCAAGCTGTTTTAGCCAATAAGAAGGAAGTTCTTCGACTAATTAGTAGCCCTGCTTTTCCTCCAAGTGAGAAAGAGATGACAGAAAAGATTTTAAGCAGCTATCGGCGAAGTTATTATCCGGCCGGTGGCTTACGCCATATTGCGGCGATTATTCATTGCGGTAGCCGTGTTGCGGCATTGCAAACCATTACACGGCCTACGCTGGTTATTCACGGTAAAGAAGATGTTTTAGTTAATGTAGCAGGCGGTATCGACACGGCCCGACATATTCGTGACGCTAAGTTGGAGTTGATAGATGGTATGGGACATGATTTGCCGCAAGAATTGATTCCTCGGTTTGTAGGCCTTATTGCAAGCCATGCTAGAGGGGATTAGTCCTTTAACAATTTCATGAGAACGTTAGCTAATTTAATCGGTCGATTCAATGCCTTGAGCGAAGCGATCGAAAGCTAGCGTTTTTAATTGGCCGCGCTCCCTTGAGAAGAATAATTCTGCGACAGACTGATACAAAAAAGCAGTTGTAGTGCGCTGCGTGTTTACTAGACAGCTTGGCCTTTCACGTCAATAATTGAATAAGCCTTAATTCGCAGGCGCACTGCAGTGCAACACAGGCTGCAATTGATGCGATCAGGCGACTGCACATTATGTCCCTCACATGTGGCAGCGATATTTAATAAAAAGTAAAGGCTGGCCTCAATGGCATATAAAAATAAAGGTTTGTCACGCCGTGATTTTCTAAAGCAGTCATCTTGCCTGTCTTCAGTTGCAGCTATGCAAACTTTAGGTTTAGCTAGTTTGTTGGGTGCGTCAAAAAGTTTGGCCTCCAATGATTATAAGGCTCTAGTTTTTATTTTTTTGGACGGCGGTAACGACGCCTTCAATATGTTAGTTCCTCGCGGTGCTGGTGCATTGCGCACCGATTATGAAGCAGGGCGCCGCGCAGTTGCGTTGCCTGCTGACCAGTTGCAGCCGATTACCTTATCAGCCCCCGCCGTTATATACGGTGGAGAAAATTATAATGATTTTGGTCTGCATCCAGCATGCGGCCATATGGCCGAAATGTTTAACAATCAAGATATGTCGCTCATTTGTAATATTGGTAATTTATTTGAACCTACTACTCGCGACCAGTTTTTAACTAACACCACCACCTTGCCACCGCAATTATTTTCGCATGCAGATCAGCAGCGACAATTTCAAAGTGAGCCGGCACTACCATTCAGTTTTGGCTGGGGCGGTCGATTGGCTGAATTGGTAGATGGTTACAATAGTGCATCGACGGTTTCGCCCTTGATTTCTTTGTCTGGGTTGAATGCATTTCAAGTGAGTCAAGATAGCATCCTAAGCCCTTATGTATTAGGTTCTAACGGCGTCACACCGTTATGGAGTTATAACGGCACTAGGAAGTCCATGATTGAACAAGCGATAGGATCAATTGATGCATCTTCTCATTTGATGATGCAGAAGCACCGGGACATTTTTAACTCTGCTATCGATGCTCAGGGTATTATTAATGATGCATTTAGCGAAGCTACTGCTACAGGGATTGACTATGATGCAATTTTTGCGGCTGCTGGATCGGCCGATACAAAAATTGGTGCGCAATTAAAAACAATAGCGAAAATGATTGCAGGGCGAGCGTCTACTGGGAATAATCGGCCTATTTACTTTGTCAAGATGACAGGTTTTGATGCGCATAAAAATTTACTAGCGGATCATGATGTCTTGATGGGGGAGCTTGATGCCGCTTTGAAGGGTTTTCGTGATGTGCTTACTGCGCAGGGCGATTTCGACAATGTGCTTAGTTTTGTCGGTTCAGAGTTTGCGCGAACATTGACACCTAATGGAGACGATGCGACCACTGGGACTGACCACGCTTGGGGTGGTCATGCCATCTTAATGGGTGGCATGATTGAAGGTGGGCAGTTGTTTGGCGAGCATCCTGACTTAAAGCTGAATCAGGGTCTCGATGCAAGTAGTGGAAGAGGTCGTTGGGTGCCAACAACTGCTACTACCCAATGTGTATCCGTGATTGCTCATTGGTTTGGTTTGAGCAAGTCTGAGCTCCCTCAGTTATTTCCTAGCGTGGTTAATTTCCCCGACCCTTTCCAGAGTGATGCAAATTTAGGATTCATTAGTCCTATGGGTGGTGTATGACGCCATTGACCCGATCGAATGGCAAGATGCTCATTAGCATATGGTTTTGTCGACGTGCGCTTGTTCGAGGCTTTGGCTGTTTGGCTATGCTTTTATTGAGTCTTACGATCAGTCTTACTGCATTCAGCCAAAATAATTTTACTTATCGTCTGTTTGTCGACACCGATAATAATATTGGCAGCGGGTGCGGCTACGATATAGGTCCCGATGGTAGTCCAGAGTATCGCAATGGTTTTGAGCGGTATCTTGAATTAACAATGCTTGCTCCGGGCGAGACCAATCAATATGGACTCTCGGGCAGCGTTATTTCTTGCGAAGGACTTACCTGGGATTTTAACAGCCCAGAGACATTGGCCAACGGTTTTTGGGCAGCAACATTAAATCAAGAAACTAATCAAGCCGACGCTGTTGAGGCTTTTATTCCGCGCAATGCGCTCCTGAGTACAAATGCTATTCGTGTTGTTCTGCATGCTATAAACACTAGCAGCAATGAGGTTGATACTTTAGAAAGTAACAATGGTGCGCCGATTACCTTTGCTGTAATACCCAGTGAGAATATTCCTAGCTTGCCGTATCTAGCGTTGTTTGTGCTTTTCATCTCGCTCGCTTTTCTGGGTGCTAAGCATAAGCGGCTTGGTATCTCCGCAGGCGGTATAGTTTTACTTTGGGGGCTGAGTGGTATGCCCTTCATAGCAAAAGTTGATGGTGAATTAAATAATCACTGCTCGCTTTGGGGTTGGTGTGTTGCTTGGGAGGGGGTAAACCCCATAGCAACGGATCCAGCAAATGATACGCCCGACGCAGCTATTGATATTCAAGCGCTGTATTTGACTACAGCGAGTAATGGTGATGTTGCTGTGCGTATTGATGTTAATGATGTGTCGAACGCTTGTTTGTCGTTGTCGCCATGTGACGTGAATGCTTCATGCAGCAATGAACCACAGGGTTTTAATTGTACCTGTAACGAGGGTCTCTTTGGCGATGGTGAGCAGTACTGTGGTTCGATTCGCGATGATGATGGCGATGGCGTCGATTTGTTCGACGATAATTGCCCTGAAGTGGGTAACGCAGAGCAGATTGATACCGATCAAGATGGCATAGGTAATTTATGTGATCCCACCCCCAATGGCGATCTTGTGTCGATCAGCTTAATAGACGAGCTAGCCATTGAAAAGAGTCAGCAAGCGGCGCAATTTAGTCTTCAGCGCTCATCGGGTTCTGCAGAACTTACGATTGCTTTTAGCTTGAACGGTAGCCTTGACCCCGTTAAGGGTTCTGCAAGCAGCAATGACTATATGTTAGTTTATGCTGATGATGGGTCTAGTGTCGGTCAGACGTTAACGCTACCCGCGAACCAAAATTCACGTGTTGTCCGTTTAAAGCCTATTCAGGATGGTCAGCATGAAGTCCCCGAGAATGTGCGAATTACGCTAGAAGAGGGCGCTGGTTATGAAAGGAGCGTAAATGATACGGTCAGTCTCCTAATTACTGATGCGAGTAATGACAGTGGCAATGCCAAGGTTTTTTATGGTGTGTTTTTGCCACAAGACAACGCCGTAACTTCTGGGTCCGGTGTCTTGAGTTTGATTCTCGATGGCGATAACGAGAATGCCACGCTAAATTATAATTTTTCTAATCTGAGTTCTGTACAAACTGATCAGCATATTCATTTAGCGCCATCCGGTACCATTCTCAAAGATGTGCATGCGAGTGGCAGCGTTTATGATTTTTCATGGGACCTAGCACCCGGCGGTATTTTTGTTACTGAACAGGCCATGCTAGATGCGCTTTTTAATGGCGAGTTTTACCTAAATATCCATACAGCTAATTACCCGTCAGGCGAAATTTCGGCAACTATGGTTTACGATGCAGGCGTTGAGCCGCCCGCAGAAACAGTATTAACAGCAGCCGATGTCGACAGAGATATTATTCGTTTTTTAACTCAGGCAACTTTTGGGGCTACGCCAGAGCAATACACGCTTTTGCGTGATCAAATTGCTGCCGATGGCAGCAATCGTTTGCAGATCTATAGCGATTGGATTGATCTGCAAATTGCCACATCACCAACTAGCATGTATGACTTGATGGAGCAGTCGCAACTGTTATTCGCGTTTGGTGATACGCCCTCTGCTATGTATGGAACATTTCAGCCTGGTTATTACCTGCGTCGAGATGCATTTTGGCCAATGGCAGTGAACGGGAAAGATCAATTGCGTCAGCGTATGGCATTTGCGTTAAGTCAAATACTCGTTGTGGCCGATACGCAAGCCACGATTCGTAAGGCTCATCGTGGCACCGCCCATTATTGGGACCAGCTTGCTGATAATGCATTTGGTTTTTATAACGACACCTTATTTGACGTTAGTGTGCATCCTATTATGGGTACATGGTTAAGCCATCTGCGTAATAAAAAAGCTGACCCCGTAGCTGGTTCATATCCCGATGAAAATTATGCCCGAGAAGTCATGCAACTCTTTAGCTTTGGTTTAGTTCATCGTGAGAAAAATGGCAGCATATTGTTAGGCGAGAACAATTTGCCAATGCCTACTTATAACAACGAAGTGATAAAAAATGTGGCCAGAGTTTTCACTGGTATGGGCTTCAGTTACTATACTCTCAATGGCGAAAAAACGTCTAATCCTTGGTTTGACAGAGGTGACAGCAGCTACCAGGAGCAGCACCGCTGGACTAATCCAATGAAATTTTTTTCTGCATGGCATGATTATGATGAGAAGATTTTGTTCACCGATAATGGTCAGACGGTTACTGTTCCTGCAAGCTCAGACACTACCCAGGCTGCTGAAAATGAATTGCGCTTTGTTGTCGATGCACTAGTTAGTCACCAAACTACTGCGCCAAATATTAGCAGACTGTTAATACAGCGATTCGTGACATCGAACCCGAGCGCTGATTACATCGAGCGTGTGGCTAATGCTTTTGGCAGCACTGGCGACTTAACAGCTACTATTAAAACTATCTTACTCGATCCGGAAGCGCGTAATCCCAGCGTCATTAACTCAAGCACATATGGTAAGGTCAAAGAGCCTTTGCTTCAGCTAACCGCAACGATGCGTTTGTTGCAAGCCAGTTCTGAGATCTCTTTTGAAGATAGTGAAAGTCCTTTGTATCCACTGCGCAACCGTTACGATGAGGGTGCAAGCTTGATGCGTATAGGAGGTCTGAATTTAGGGCAATATTCGCTGGGGTCCGAGTCAGTATTTAATTTTTACCTCCCTGATTTCTCTCCATCAGGTGCGATTGCTAGTCAATCATTGGTGGCCCCAGAAATGCAGTTAATGACAGAGTCTCAAATTTTCACCACGATGAATGTCTATAATAAATTAGTTAATGAGAATATGTATCATCCGGGATCCTTGAATTATTCGAATTACACAGCTGATCAGATGAAAGTAACATTGAATCCTGCGCGCCTTGTAGCTGCTTGGAATAGCGCCTCGGGTAGCAATGCCGATAAAGCCGAGGCAATGGTTGATTATTTAGATTTTTACTTGAATGCAGGGCAGTTAAAGCAAGCAAGTAACTCCGGTGCACGCGCTGCTCTCATTCAGGGGGTTGCGGCAGCGTCCAATGAGGTTAATCGCTTCAAAGATGCGGTCTATGGCGTGAATGTTACTTCAGAGTTTTTAATTCAGCAGTAGTCGTGCAGAGCTTGGCTTGTTGAGCATGCGAGTTGTGTTTGCCTCATCAAGTATTGGTGATTGATTCACGGGCAAAAAATCGAAATCCCTCCTTTTTAGACCCCTTAGAATGATACGTGTAATACTTTCCAAAAACGTGCCAGTATCCCGCATACCCTACGATCTTGTTTCCGGAAAATTTCGCATTTTTTAGAGATGAATAATTATGAGTTTCTATAAAAGCAATAGATTTTTTCCGGCCGCGTTGATCCAGAGCATCTGTTGACAGTGACAAGGTGGTGAGTACACGCTGGCCTCTGTAATGCGGCAAAGTAAAGCTATCATACGAATAGCGGGCTTCTGGTCCAAAATCAATCCACAAGTCGTCGGTATGTTTAGTAGGAGAGTAAGCGCGCCATAAATAGGCAATTAAACGCCCATTGTTGATGGCTCCGATACAGGTATCTCCTTTTTTAAAAGCGGCTTTGGCAATGCTCGGGTTGAGCTGCAGCTCTTGATTCTTGGCAAATTTAATGAGTTCTGGCTCGCTTAGAAATCGATATTCTCTGCCGATATTCTCTGCGAGAGGAGGCACGCTTGTTCTGAGTGGCCGCGTAATAACAACACAAAAAACCAAGCTGCAGTGCCGCTGAAGTCTCATCATTAAAAATTCATACAGGCTCCGCCAAATACCCCAGCGGTTTATATGTTCGCGTCTTTGAGGACTAATAATTGCCATTGTGTGTTTCGCAGTAAAAACGTTTTTTGACTTAAGAAAATTATAGCAAGGTTGAGACCGATCCAGAAAGTGATAGCTTTCTGGTACCAGCGATAGCCGGCATAAGCTTGTTAACTCTGGTTATGTCGATGCTGCACCTAGTAGCGATACACCTAATACTTGGAAACACCTTTGTTGAATTGCAAGTAAAGGCAGCCGTGACTTGAGTGGAAGCCCTCTTTTTTTTTAATGAGTTATCTTTTTTGCAGTAAGTTTTTGTTTGATCGCCATACTCCACACTTAAATCTACCCAGCGTACTACCCGGCAGTTGGCGTGCGACTATATAGGTCTGCATGATAGGAGGAGAATGCCCCTAAACGAAAAAGCCCTGCGTTTTATAGGCTAAAACGCAGGGCTTTCGGTTTTACTTTATTGCTTAAAACATCAAATGGCGGAGAGGCAGGGATTTGAACCCTGGGACGGGATGAACCGTCGCTGGTTTTCAAGACCAGTGCTTTCGACCACTCAGCCACCTCTCCAAAAAATTTGCGCAAGTATACCCTTACTAGAATTACTCGCAAGGGTTTTGCATGGTAGATTTACGCGCTTTCGTGCGATGTATTTTCCACTGGGTCTTCATTGCCCGCATTACCGGCACGTGGATCATTCGGTGCGCGATGAACTTCTTTGAGTGCAATAGCCGATGGGTCTGCAACCAGTGGCTGGCTCATCTTTATCTCCAGTTTAGAGCTGGTAATTTCGTGAGTAACAGCGGCTTTTTTGCGTGCTCGTGGGTCATTACTCGCACGAGGCCCGTCAGCGTTATCGACCAGAGGCTGGCCATTACGAGTTTCCGCAGTAATGGCAGCGTCTTGCGTCGGCTGGTGTTGAGCATCGCTACCTTTACCATCGACTTGTGCATTATTATCCGGCTGGATGCTATCTTGAAGGTCCAGCGCTGGTTGGTTGAGGATATCGTTCTTGTTTGTACTTACTTCAACCGGCGTTGCTTCAGCAGGCGCGGTTTTAACCAATGGGGCCTCAGCCGATCCTGCTTGGCTGGTTTCAGTGGCTGTGGTTTGCGCTTGCTTTGCGGCCACATTTGCATCGTCATTTTTTGTCTCAGGCGCGGGCGCCATATTTTCAGTTACCGCGACTCCAATGGCTCGTTCAGCTGCGGGCGCGGATTCATACTCTGCGCCTTCAACGACTGGTGCTGGGGCATCGTTATTGCCTTGAGCTATGTCACTCAACTCACCGGTCAATGGGAGCGTTGCTGTAGCAGTGGCGGCTGCTTCACTGCGTCTGCCGCCACGACGTCTTGGTCCGCGTGCTGTGCGGCCACGTTGATTGTCGGGGCGAGTTCTTGGCTCATTTGAAGCCTCTGTTGTATTTGGTGAAGATGCAGCTGTATCGTTAGTCGCTTCAACTGACTGTTTGACTGTATCGCTACTTTTTTCACCGTTTGAACGATTGCGCCGTGTGCGATTAGCGCTGCTTTTTCGTTCTCTATTTGCAGCTTGAGCTTCATTCGTAGTGTCAATTTTTTTGTCTTCTAGTCTTTCCGGTGCAGTCTCATTCTGCGCCGCACGTGGCTCTTTGCGCCTGTTGCGGTTACGGCCGCGTTGATTGTCGCGATCGGGTGCTGTGCTATTGGCGGCTTTCTGGTTACGCTGCCGGCCGCTTTGAGGCTCGTTCTGGCTGCGGTTACCACCTTGCTTAGATCGTTGCTCGTCATTGCGGCTGCGATTGGCATTGCCGCCACGATTGCGTTGATTGCCGCGACCTTGGCGGTTTTGTTTATTACCGCCACGTTGATTTTTACTGGTTGGAGTTGCTGGGGCTGGCTCTTCAATTGGCGCCGTAAAAATCTTGTTCCACAATGTTTTTAGAATGCCAATCGTTGGTGCTTTAGCTTCAGGGTCTGCAGTTTGCGGTCGGTTCGGTTTGACAGACGAAAATGAAGCAGTGCTTACCGCAGCCACGGGTTGGGCTACTGTGTGTTTGCGCGCTTCATGCACCGACTCCTCAATTTCAGCCTCGGCCGTTAAATCGAAGCTAACGGTTTCGCCAACTTCAGAGTCACCTTCACGTAAACGCGATACTTCGTAATGAGGTGTTTCGAGTGCCGGGCTTGGAATAACCAATACTCGCAAGTTGTTGGCTTTTTCTATAGAGCGAATCGCTGCGCGTTTTTCATTAAGCAAATAAGTAGCCACTTCAACCGGGACTACCACACGGATTTCAGCGCTGCGCTCTTTTTGGGATTCATCTTGAATGAGGCGCAAAATAACCAGTGCGAGTGATTTTGTATCGCGAATCGTGCCCTGGCCGCTGCAGCGAGGACAGATAGAGGCGATGGTTTCGTCGAGCGAGGGTCTCAGTCTCTGTCGAGACATTTCAAGCAGACCAAAGCGAGAAATTTTGCCGACTTGAACACGTGCACGATCGGCTTCTAGTGCGGCGCGCATACGACTTTCAACCGCTCTTTGATTGCGGGAATGGTTCATGTCGATAAAATCGATAACAACTAAGCCGCCCATATCACGCAGACGTAATTGACGAGCAATTTCATCGGCCGATTCGAGGTTGGTTTGCAATGCGGTTTCTTCTATGTCGGCACCTTTGGTGGCGCGCGCCGAGTTAATATCAATAGCAATCATTGCCTCAGTGGGATCAATAACAATTGAGCCGCCCGATGGCAGTTGAACTTCGCGTTGAAAGGCCGTTTCTATTTGGCTCTCTACTTGATAGCGATTAAATAGCGGGATTTCATCTTGGTATTGTTTGATACGGTTAGCGTAATTAGGCATAACCATTTCAACAAACTGTGAGGCCTCGTAGTAAGCATCGGCACCATCTATTAATACTTCACCGATATCATCACGCACGTAGTCGCGAATGGCTCTAACAATGATATTGCTTTCTTGGAAGACCAAGAAAGGTGCTTTTTGTGATGATGACGCTTCGGTAATAGCATTCCAAATTGTCATTAGGTAATCGAAGTCCCACTGTAGTTCTTGGGCACTCTTGCCTATGCCGGCAGTGCGCACAATCACGCCCACGCCGTCCTGCATTTCAAGCTCATTCATGGTCTTGCGCAGTTCATCGCGTTCTTCGCCTTCGATCCGGCGTGAAATACCGCCTGCGCGTGGGTTGTTAGGCATCAGCACCATGTAGCGTCCAGCTAGGCTGATATAGGTAGTGAGTGCCGCGCCTTTGCTGCCTCGCTCCTCTTTCTCAACCTGAACAACAACTTCGGTTCCTTCTTTAACGACATCCTTTATTTTTACTCTGCCTTGAGCTTGTGAGGGTGAGCGGTAGAAGTATTCTCTGGCTATTTCCTTTAACGGTAAAAAGCCGTGCCGCTCGGCTCCAAAATCTACGAAGGCTGCTTCTAAGCTTGGTTCTACGCGAGTGATTTTGCCTTTATAGATGCTTGATTTTTTTTGTACGCGAGTACGGTTTTCAATATCTAAATCGTAAAGACGCTGGCCATCGACCATTGCTACACGCAGCTCTTCGGGCTGAGTAGCGTTAATTAACATACGTTTCATTTTGTTTCCTCTGTGGCTGAATTGCATTGGCAACTCAGTCCTTGTTTTTAATGGTGTGAGAACAATTAGGCAATACTTCAATCACATCATGGCGAAATCTGGCGCACAACATGGCGCAAAGCCGAAGCTAGCAGCCAAATAAGGTGAGTACTGAGGCAGTGCAGAGGAAGAGAGTATGAAGTTTTACAGAGAGGTTAAAAGCCCGATAAGAGTGTTCAGTCCGCGTTATTTTACATAACCTTACTTCGCTGAACCTAATGCAATAGCGTAACCGCGCTTTATTTTGCAATAGTCGCAAGCTGCTCTCGCCTAAGAATGCTTTATTGGCCGAAGAATAGCGTTAGCTTATCCGTGTTGAAAAGTACGGGCCACTTAACGACATTCTATGCCAGCTTATCTTGGCGGATGCACCAGTTTGTGCGCTTAACTTCTCATTATGCTGAACTTACTCTCAAACTGCTGAAGCTAACGCGGCATGGTATGCCAGTGTCGCTTTGTTCTAGGCTGTTCCGCTAACCTAATTTGGCCAAGGGGGAGCATAGGATCCAGCGTAATAGTGTGTTTGAGTATTCAATATGTCAGCGATCATGGCGTTACAAGCGGATCGATCTGGCTCTTGCTATAGTCACTCTTAAATCTGTTGCTAAGAGCTAAAGCTTGCTTACTGTTAATTGCTATTAGCTCTTTCATTTTTCGGCTTTGGTCAGTGCTCGAACATTGCTGCGTGCAAGCAGATAAAGCAAAAATCATTTATCCGCATGGTGCGTCTGCGTCCTGACTGTCCATTCTCTCTCGCAACGTCTATTGGCGTTTTGCTCAGCAGGCGTTCGATTTCATATTTTGGCTTGTTAAGCCACTCTACCTTTGCGCTGACGGTTTTTTTACCCCTCATTACTCGCGCTTTAGGTCGTCATATTGTACTGAATTAGCCAGCAGACAAGGCTAACCGAAAAAAATCGGCGCTGACAAAATGGTGGGTCTTACTCCCCATTTTGTTGCTGATGGTCTATTCCTTGGTTTGTCCTCGGTTAAATTTTAATGTACTCAATGTTTCAACGGCTGGACTTCACCGTGGGGTGTTCGTTACCCATTAGTCAAGTTACCAGTACTCGTTAGATTGAACCCTTTATCGAAGCCACAAATAGGTAGTGCTGACAGCAATGCCTATTACATATTCATTTTTGCTCTTGAGTGGGTCGACTGATCGACCATCTCATTGCAAGTGAGCAAGGCTTGTAGTTAATTTGTTCTGCCAGAAGCGCTTTTGTTGCGTTCCGTTGTATTTTCCTAATGGTTTAGCAGGGTTAGATGGCCAACCGCACCCTACATTATAGATTATAGAAGAGAGTAGCCCCTCATGAGTTCCTATAACTGTTACAAGTACCGGCTGCTAGAGGACAATACAGTTAACACTATTGTCTCAGCGAGACTTCGACCCTAGCAAGTAAGACAGGCCTCAAGGGTATTTGGTTCCATTTGGGTCTTACCGCGGATCAATTACGCTAGCAGCGTGTTAACATCGCCTCAACGAAGCCGCCCTAGCGCATGTGTGCCTATCCATTCTGAGCTCTAAATAGCAAGTCGCCTCATGATTCATAATGCGACTGATGCCCAAAGAAATTATCATTGTGAACTGATGATTGGCCTTGCAGCCCAACACGCCCATTTGCTCCTGGGTGACAATCATTCAGCGCCGTCGGTGTCGAAGAATACCATTTTATATGCACAAGCTCAATTCTATAGCCTGTAAAATGTTGGCTCCAGGGATGGGCAGACTCGCTGCTCGCTTGATAAAAGTTGTTGTTTTTATGAGTATTACCCACCAAAAAGTCTCGTTTGTGATGGTTGAAGCTGATCAAGCTGGTCAGCGAATCGACAACTTTTTGTCATCTCGCCTCAAAGGCCTCCCCAGATCTCGACTGTATCGTTTGCTTCGCAAGGGAGAGGTGCGTGTCAATAAAGGCCGCGTTAAGCCTGAGCATCGCCTAGAGAGTGGCGATGTGGTGCGTATTCCGCCTGTTAAATTACCCACCCCTAATGAACTTGGCCAGGTTAGCCCCAGTTTGGCACTCACTTTAGAGCGAGCTATCTTGTTTGAAGATGCCGAGTGGTTGGTGCTCAATAAACCTGCTCATTTGGCTGTGCACGGGGGCAGTGGTGAATCGTTGGGTTTAATTGAGGCGTTGCGGCAGATTCGTGCGGATCGAGCAGGCGAGAATTTGGAGCTATGCCACCGCTTGGATAAAGATACTTCGGGGTGCCTAGTGATAGCTAAAAAACGCGGCGCATTGAAGCGATTTCACGAGGGGCTACGTAATAAAAAATTAGAAAAAAACTATGCTGCGTTGGTGATCGGGCGCTGGCCTAAAGGGCTGGATAGGGTGGATGCGCCGTTGCTTAAGAATGTACTGCAGTCGGGCGAGCGTATGGTATGCGTGGATAAAGAGGGCAAGGCTTCGCAAACGCTGTACAAAGTTAAGCGTCAGATTACAGACTATTGCTTGCTTGATGTGCAGCCCATTACGGGCCGCACACACCAAATTAGAGTGCACTGCAAGGCAGCGGGCTATCCGATAGTCGGCGATCCTAAATATGGTAATGATGGGATTAACAAGAGGTTGCGCCAGCAGGGCTACAAGCATCTTTTTTTACACGCATTGTCGATAACCTTGCCCATGGACGGTCATATGAAGGTGGTTAGTGCGCCTTTGCCTGCTTCATGGTCACCCCTGATTGATGATGTGGCAGACGGCAGTCAATATTGATTCATTTAAGTAAGATTGTTGTGTTGCGTTTAGTTTTTCTTTTATCTTTGGGTTTGAGACATGATTTTGTCTCGGTTTTGAGAGTGACTGATGTTACTGATATTTGATTGGGACGGCACATTAGCCGACAGCGAGGCGCATATTGTGAGCGCACTACAACAAGCCGGCGCTGCGGTGGGTCTGCCTGTGCCTGGACACCGGCAATGCGCGGTGCTTATTGGTCTAGGCCTTCGAGAGGCGGCACAAAAGCTTTATCAGGAGTTAACTCAGCATGATATCGATCAATTTTGTGCAAGTTATAGCGAGCATTTTCGGGCATTGGAGGCCTCGACCTTTGGTATGCAGTTATTTGAGGGTGCAGAATCAACGCTTGAAGAGTTACAGCGACGTGGACATTCGCTAGCTGTAGCTACTGGTAAAAGTCGCGCCGGGCTGGATCGCGCTCTGACCGCTAGCGGCTTGCAGGGTGCTTTCCTTGCCACACGAACAGCTGACGAATCTCAATCGAAGCCTGACCCCACTATGCTAAAGCAGCTTTTAGCCTTAACAAAAACACCATTAGATGCAGCAGTGATGATTGGCGATACGAGTTTTGATATGCAAATGGCCGCTTCTATTGGTATGGCTAAAGTTGCAGCCAACTATGGAGTTCATAGTGTGGACGAGTTGAAGGCTTTTCAGCCGGAGTGGTCTATGGACAGCATTGTTGAACTGTTGGACTGGCCTGATTTGCGTTAGCTCTCTTGGTGGGCTCAAAGTGCTTGCAAGCATTGCAAAATCTAACGTATTAAGACTCGCCTGTTGGTTATTTGTTCGATTTTTGTATGACGCATAGACATGTGCCGCAACAGTCTTGAGCCCATGGTGTAGGCTATCCCATTGGGTGTCAGAGTTTGAGCTATTATTGATAGCGTGGTTTATTTTAATTTATTTTGGGAGCAAGGCTTTGTTTAATTCAAAAGATAAGGCGATTCAGGAAAGTGATTCTGTTGGTGGTACAGATCGACCGGAGTGGAGAATTCTAGAAAAAGTCGCGCTAGCCTCAATGGTTGAGCAACGTAAAACTCGACGTTGGGGTGTCTTTTTTAAATCACTGACCTTCCTCTATCTATTATTCTTTTTGGTCATGTTGATTCCTGCAGGCGGCGGGTCGTTTTCAGGCGGTGGCAAAGAGCATGTTGGTTTGGTTTCGCTGGATGGGATTATTGCGGCAGAGACAGCCTCCAACGCCAATGCGATTGTCACAGGTTTGCGCGATGCATTTGAGGCTGAAAATTCAATCGGTGTGATTTTGGCCATTAACTCCCCAGGCGGGAGTCCGGTGCAGTCGGGGTTGATCAACGATGAAATTTATCGTTTACGAGATTTACATCCCGAAAAGAAAATCTACGCAGTCATTGCTGATTTGGGGGCCTCCGGTGGCTACTATATTGCCTCTGCAGCTGAAGAAATTTATGCGGATAAGGCCAGTCTAGTGGGTTCTATCGGGGTTATTAGCGCCGGTTTCGGTTTTAGTGATTTAATGGAAAAAGTGGGTATTGACCGGCGGGTTTACACGGCTGGCACTAATAAAAGCTTTCTTGACGCTTTCTCGCCGTCAAAAGAGCGCGATCGTGAATTTTGGCAAGAGGTGCTAACCGTAACGCACAAACAGTTTATTGACGTAGTCAAAAAAGGCAGAGGTACTCGCTTGCTTGATGATCCAGAGATTTTTTCAGGGTTGATTTGGACCGGTGAGCAGGCAGTTGCCAAAGGTTTGGTTGATGGGCTGGGTAGTGTGGGTAAAGTAGCCCGTGATGTTATTGGCAACGAAACCATCCGTGATTATACGGTGCAGGCTAACCCCATAGAGGCTTTTGCTAAGCGCATTGGCGCAAGTTTTAGTATGGGTATCGCTCAATTGGCAGGCCCCGCCTTAAGGTAGAGTGCGTGTTGATGGGTATTTGTTGCCTGCGGCTAAAGATCGGCAAGTTCGGGCAATACGACCTCGACACGGAGTCCATGGCCGCTATTCTTTGCTATAACCTGGCCCCGGTGTCCATTGATGACTCGATGGACAATGGCTAGGCCGATGCCATAGCCGCCAGTCTTGCGATTTCGCGCTCGATCCACTCGGTAAAATGGCTCAAATATAGTTTCTAAATCATCTTTAGGTACGCCGGGTCCGTTATCGGTGACAGTGATACGAAACTGTATTTGCTGCAGTGGAACGTCCTTCTTTTTGTTGCCTGTTGCTGCGCAATTTATTTCTTCTCGCTCAATCGTGATTTCTATGGAGCTGCACTCGTCGGTGTAGTGAATGGCGTTGCGAATAATATTTTCCAGCGCCGAATGAAGTTGCGTAGCATTTGCACGAACTAACGCTTCTTCAATGCGGTTGGTGAAAGAGAAGCTCGCTTGTTTGTTGTTGGCTTCAATTTGATTGTCATCCAAAATGGCTGTGATAAGTTCGCCCAGCTCGACTATGTCATCTAAGCTGGCGTTTTTATCGGGTATAGCGAGTAGCTGGCCAATCATTTCGTTTAGGCGATTGGCTTCGGTTTCAATTCGGTCTAGGGCCTGCGTATTATTTTGTTGTCGCTGACTGCCGCTATTTAAGTCGGAGCCGGATTGCCTTGCTAGTTCAAGCGCAATTTGCAGGCGGGCGAGAGGAGAACGTAACTCATGAGATATATCACGCACTAATCGTTTTTGATTTTCGATACCTGCTTGTACTGAATCGGCCATTAAGTTGAAGTCTTCGGCGAGAACGGTCAGTTCGTCTTTCGCTGCATGATTGGTGATTTGCATGCGAGCATCAAAATTCCCCTCTGCGAGTTGGCGGCTAGCCTCACTGATTTGTTTCAAGTTGCGTGTAAGGTAGCGCGCCATAATGAAACATGCTGCCGTACTGATAGCTAACGCAAGGAGAATTTGAACAATCAATTGCTCTGATAATTGCCTAAGCCGAAACAGCGTGATGCTCGGCATGTCGATAGCGTACTTGATTGTTCCTCCACTTGGAGATTTTTCTAGCTTGCCAATACTTAGTCGCATGAATGAAGATCGCTCAACTGTATTTTGAGGGTCGAGAGCGGCAAATAGTTTGGTAATTCCAGCAGGCGGGTTGGTTGAGGCTAATGAGTTAGATGATGATGTGTCGATATATAAAAAAATATCATTTTCGCCAAGACGGGTCTGCCAATCATTGAGCTCTTCGGGTATTCGACGAATAATAAATGAGGTACGGTTAACCAGTTCGGCTGGTGATAAGCCGCGAATTTCTAATGGGGCTTTCGGGTGTAGTTGTTGGCTGACAAAAATTGCGCCGCCACCAAGCACTAAGCCAGTGAGCCAAAAGCCAAGAAATATTTTCCAGTATAAATTAAGCATCGAGTTCATTGACAAAAATATAGCCACTACCGCGCACGGTCTTAATGACTTCAGCATCGGGTATATGTTCAGCCAGTTTTTTTCTTATGCTGCTTATATGCACGTCAATGCTTCTGTCGTAACGGGTGTATTGCCTATTCAAGGCTTTGCTCGTGAGGTCTTCTTTACTAACGATTTTTCCTTGCTGTGACATTAGTGCCGCTAATGTATTAAATTCTGCACTCGTTAGGTCCAGTGCTTTTCCATTGGCATTTGAAGTTCTGTTGCCGGTATCTAGGTGGATCCCGTGGCAGTCATGTGATGATTTTTTTGTTGTGACGGCCTGATTTTCGGTGCGCCTTAAAATAGCTCGCAATCTGGCTAGTAATTCTCGAGGATTGCAAGGTTTTGGTAGATAATCATCGGCGCCAGCCTCGAGTCCAACAATGCGGTCTATGTCATCGCCTCTGGCTGTGAGCATTAAAACAGGAGTGCTAGAAAAGCCTCTCAATCTTTGGAGTATATCGAGGCCTTGCATGCCGGGCAGCATAAAGTCGAGCACGATGGCGTCGTAGTCTTGGCGTTCTGCAGACTGGGCTTGCAAGTGCTCGACTGCTTGCAGGCCGTCATGAATGAGCGTTATTTCGATGCCTTCATTTTGTAAGTATTGGGTCAGGAGTTCACACAGTTCTGTGTCGTCATCTACTAGGAGTACGCGGTAAGTCATGCTGAGAGATTACACCTCGTGTAAGCCAGAAGGTTTAAGCGTGTTGAGTACAGGTTTGAATTAGCTATCCGTTCTCTATTGTACCTGTTGTGTCTTGCTAAGTGGTCGACATTCACGGCTATCCATAAGCTTGGCTTGGAAGGGTCGTTGAGGTGGGGTTGTGAATGGGGCAAAAAAAAGCCCGCGAGAAGCGGGCGATGTCTAGGAGTATGAAAAAACAAATGAAGAAAGAATATGAAGCGGCGGATGCTGGAGTGGGTCATCTGTCGCTTCGGTAGTAACTGTGATCCCCTGAACATTATTATCCATAACTGGATGTTAATTTGGTCGGGCGCAATGTAAAGCTCTGTAAAGCCGAGCAGTCTGCGTGCCATTGCCTTGGGCATATACCGTCATTTATTTTTTAACTCATTGTTTTACATGCTAAATTATTCGTACACCTTGGCTTTCTAATGCGTTGCTTAATGCCATCAAAGGCAATCCGATCAGCGTGCTAGGGTCGCTGCCTGATTGAGAGGCTAGTAGCACAATGCCTAGGCCTTCAGTTTTAATGCTACCGGCACAGTCGTAAGGTTTGTCGCGCTGCAAATAGCGGGCAATGGTGTCATCTGATAGCGTTTTATAGTGTACTTGATAAGTTTCTTGAAATTCGATGAGTTTCCCGCTAATCGTGTTGAGCAGGCAGCACGCCACTGCGAATTCGACACGCTGGCCGCTGCAGCGCGCAAGCTGTGCAGTAGCGGCCTCGAGATTTCCCGGTTTGCCCAATATATGTGTGTGACCGCCATTTTCGCGTAAAATGGCGACCTGATCGCTACCAATAACTAGACTTTGCGGGTGCCGATCACCAACAGCTTGGGCTTTCTCACGGGCTAAGCGGATCGCCAGTCGTTCAGGAGGCTCGTCGGCAAGTGGCGTTTCATCAATTGAGGGCGAGTCGATATCAAAGTCGGTCAGAATGCGAGCTAATAATTGAGCCCTGTAGATGGAGCTTGATCCTAAAACAATTTTCATGGTGTTAAAACCTCAGAATCACGGTGTGTTTGCCCACTATGAGGCAAATTTTGTTAGGGATAGATGCCTTGCGTGGAGTTAGAGTGTTGATTATGCGCGATAAAATAGTTAAGAGTGCGTGCAAATAGGGCTAGAACATCGTTGACGCTGCAGAGTATAAGCCTATAATACTGCCCGCTCAGCCTCTGCGAACGACCGATTATTACCTGCAGCGCCCGACCATGACTAGCCAAAATATTCCGTCTACAATTTCAGCGCGCAAAGCGGCAATCGCGGGTAGCACCTATTCCGGATTGGTGAAGGGCAAAGAAATTAGTCGCGTTGCCGCTGCAGTGATTGAAGTTGAAGAGCCGCTTTCGGTCAATTTACGCTTTGATATCAACGAAGGTCGTAAAAGGACGGTTGAGGCGACAATTGAAGGTCGCGTATCCATGCAATGCCAGCGGTGTTTGAAGCCGGTTAGCGTGCTCGTTAAAACATGTTCAACGCTTACGGTAGTGGCGCACGATGAAGAGGCCGCATCAGTATTGCGGACCACTGAACCGTTATTGTTAGACGGTGATGATTTAGATGTTTATAGCTTGATTGAGGATGAGGTTTTGTTGGCGCTGCCCATAGTCGCGCTGCACTCAATTGGCCAGGTTCAAGCGAAGGAAGTGGTTACAAAAATGGTGATGGCGTCGGTCAAAGAGGAAGAAAAAGTTGCTTGGGCGCATGGGTTGGAAGTACAGCCTGATGAATTAGCCGAAGAGCCGGTGAAGAATCCATTTGCGGCATTGAAAGAAATTAAATTTAATCGTTCATAGTAAAGTTTGGAGTAGGTAGTAATGGCAGTTCAAAAAAGTAAAGTAACACGTTCGCGACGTGGCCAGCGTCGCTCTCATGACAGTCTGCTTGAGCACACGTTATCGGTCGATGAGACGAGTGGTGAGAAACATTTGCGGCACCATGTTAGCGCTGAAGGTTTTTATAGAGGCAAAAAGGTCGTGGATACAGGTCACGACGACTAGGGTATCTCTTGGCTGCACGTAAAACTGCGGCACCTTGGCGGGCTTTTATTTTTTGACGGTGTTCAGGCGATATCCGCGAAGCATAAATGGCGCTTCATAACGGCGCGTTTTACCTCTGCTGATGTACGCGGTAAGCAAGTAATATCCGCGCTGCTAAACTGTCGGTGACGACAGTGTTTGGAGTGCATTACCCTTTATAGCCAAATATGTATGTAGCCAACTGTATTTGTTACATGCCCATCCCATATCTGATCTTATAAGTTTGCTTTCTAATAAACGAGTCGTAGTGTTCGGTAACGCGCGTTCTTAATGCCGATGACGAGTTTTTGTAGCACTTGATTTGTAAGTGCCCGCGCAAGCCTACAATGTGTAAACCAAGATTTATAAGTTCCTAGGCTGCGCAGACATAAAAACATACAGGAGTCTTGACTCAATGATCGATCAAAAATTAGCGTTTGTTTTTCCGGGTCAGGGCTCTCAGTCGGTGGGAATGCTGGCGCCGCTAGCTGACGAATACAGTTCAATTCAACAGCTGTTTGTCCGTGCGTCTGATGTTTTGGGCTATGATCTTTGGGCGCTTGCACAATCCGGCCCTCAGGAGCAACTCAACCTTACCGAACAAACACAGCCCTTGTTGCTAACTAGTAGCGTTGCGATATGGCAGGTTTGGCAAGCTTTGGGTGGCAGTGTACCGGCCTTAATGGCGGGCCATAGTCTTGGAGAATATAGCGCTTTAGTATGCAGCGGTGTTATCGATTTCGATGCGGCCGTTGGCTTAGTTCGTGATCGTGGTAAATTCATGCAGCAAGCAGTGCCGCAGGGTGTGGGCGCTATGTCGGCAGTTTTAGGCCTTGATGACCAGATTATTGTATCAATTTGCGAGGACATATCCGTTGATGGGAATGTTGTTGAGGCGGTAAATTTTAATTCGCCGGGTCAGGTCGTTGTTGCTGGAAATGTGGATGCAGTGAGTAAATCTGCCGTTTTATTTAAAGAAGCAGGAGCTAAGCGCGTGGCGCCTCTGCCGGTAAGTGCTCCATTCCATACCTCCTTAATGAAGCCGGCTGCTGAGCAGCTTGCCGCAGCAATCGCGAAAGTTGAATTTCATGCGCCGTCCATTCCCATCGTCCATAATGTGCATGCCAACATTGAATCAGACCCTGGTAAAATCCGTCAATTGATGGTGGAGCAAACAGCGAGCCCTGTGCGATGGACGCAAAGCATCGAGTTTATGGTCGCTAGTGGTGTTGAGCGCGTTGTGGAGTGTGGTCCTGGCAAGGTGCTGAGTGGTTTGTGTAGGCGGATTCACAAGCCCTTGAACGCAGCGGCTATTGAAGCCCCGGGCGCGCTCCAAGCGACTCTTGCGAGCTGATTTAAAAAGGGTCATTGAGTGCCCGCTATTTTTTGTCGAAGGTTATGGTTGCTCAGACAAGTAAAAATCCATTTAAAATTTAAGGCTACAGAAATATGAGCGAACAATCGCAACCAAAAATCGCGTTGGTGACTGGCGCAAGCCGTGGTATTGGTAAGGCGATTGGGTTGGCATTAGGTCAGGCTGGGTGCATAGTGGTAGGTACGGCCACTACAGATAAAGGTGCGCAGTCGATCACTGATTTTCTTGCTGAAGCCGGTGTTGCGGGGCGCGGCTATACACTTGATGTGACGGATGCGGAGCAAGTGATGGGCGTTGTGAAAAAAATTGCTGATGACTTCGGTCATCCACTGATTGTGGTCAATAATGCTGGGATAACTAAAGATAATATTATTCTCCGAATGAAAGCCGAGGAGTGGGATTCGGTAATCGACACCAACTTAAGTGCAGCTTTTCGAGTAGTTAAGGCATGCCTGCGCGGCATGACCAAAGCTCGCTGGGGACGGATCATTAATATTAGCTCTGTTGTAGGGTCTATGGGCAACGCAGGTCAGGCTAATTATGCGGCAACTAAAGCCGGCATCGCGGGTTTTGGTAGGGCGCTTGCCAAAGAGCTTGGTTCGCGCTCAATCACCGTTAACACTGTGGCTCCCGGTTTTATTGAAACGGATATGACTAACGAACTGCCGGAAGAGCAAAAGGCAGCGCTGGCTGGTCAAATACCTTTAGCTCGGCTGGGGCAGCCCGCAGAAATAGCTTCAGTGGTTGCTTTTCTTGCGGGTGATGGCGGCGCTTACATTTCTGGTGAGACCATCCATGTAAACGGCGGAATGTACATGATGTAAGCAGTTTTGTTAGGTTGAAAAGTAAGCAGTCTAGGCTTCGTCGAGACTGCGTTAGTAGGCGTCTAATATGCGTTCAAATGCCTCTTACAAAGCCGATTTTTTGCAGGTACAATGCGCCGCGTTTCAAGGCGAGATTGTCAAGAGATGAGATTGTTCGGGCACTAGCTGAGATATTGATTCAAGCGGCGGCCGTTGGTACTGTAAGATAAGATTCTATCGCTCAGGACCGTTTTGGTAATTAAAAATTTGTGTGCGGCTGGCGCTGCGCAGTCATATTATGTTCACTTTTATAGGAGTCTGATTAGACAATGAGCAGCATTGAAGAGCGTGTAAAAAAAATCGTTGCAGAGCAACTGGGTGTTAAAGAAGACGAGATTCAAAATTCTGCCTCTTTTGTTGAAGACTTGGGCGCCGACTCACTCGATACAGTTGAGCTAGTAATGGCATTAGAAGAAGAGTTCGAAACTGAAATACCTGACGATGAAGCTGAATCGATCACTACGGTGCAGCTTGCGATCGATTACGTTGAAAAAAATCTCGACTAAATGGGCTTTCTAAGCTCTCCTGCATGGGCGGTTTAGATCAAAGCACTATTTGTTTGCGGGCATCAATTCATTGCTGGTGCTTTGATGCAGTTTGACTAACTACCTCTAGGTAGATTTACCGTTTAACAACAGGTGAGTCTGCTTCTTTGGATGAGTAGCCTGTGGGAGCGCGGAGTAGTTGGACCAGATCAATCATCGCAGCAGCCCAAATGATTTGTCGCCTAATTGAAATGAGCGATATTCGTCTTTGTATATGAGTTTAAAAAAGCCGCTGCTGTACTTCAGACGCGGCTTTTTTCGTTTTGTTAATTGCGCAGGAGTTTTTTTGTGGCAGCTAGAAGAGTTGTTGTGACCGGATTGGGAATGGTCAGTCCGGTGGGTAATTCGGTCAACGATAGTTGGAGTGCAGTTGTGTCCGGTAAGAGTGGCATAGCGTCCATTACTCACTTCGATGTTTCAGCCTATTCCACGCGCTTTGGTGGCGGAGTGAAAGATTTTGATGTGACGTCCCGGCTCAGTGCAAAAGAAGCGCGCAAGATGGATACATTTATCCAATACGGTATGTATGCTGGTATCGAGGCCATTGAAGATTCTGGTTTGGAGATAACCGAGCAAAATGCGCCACGAGTCGGTGCGGCGATCGGGTCGGGGATTGGTGGTATTGGAGCGATAGAAAATACCTACGACGTTTTACAAAACAAAGGTCCCAAAAGGGTGTCTCCTTTTTTTGTACCGGGTTCTATTGTCAATATGATTGCCGGTGATCTATCGGTGAAGTATGGATTTCAAGGTCCAAACTTGGCGGTGGTAACTGCGTGCACGACGGGTACCCACAACATTGCAATGGCCGCGCGTCTGATTCAGGCCGGTGATGCCGATGCGATGATTGCGGGAGGTTCCGAGATGGCGACTACGCCGGTGGGCTTAGGTGGTTTTGCTGCGGCGCGGGCATTGTCCACACGTAATGATGACCCTACGGCAGCAAGTCGGCCCTGGGATAAGGACCGCGACGGGTTTGTCTTGAGTGACGGGGCAGGCGTTTTGGTTTTAGAGGAGTATGAGTTTGCCAAGGCACGTGGCGCGCGAATTTATGCAGAACTTCTCGGGGTAGGCATGAGCGGTGACGCATATCATATGACATCACCCCCACCCGATGGTGCCGGTGCTGCTGCATCAATGCGCAATGCAATTGCTGATGCAAAAATTGATGCCTCAAGTATCGACTATATTAACGCTCATGGAACATCTACATTGGCAGGCGATGTCGCAGAATGCCTCGCATTAAAAACAGTGTTAAAAAATGGCGGTGCTGATGTGGCAGTAAGCTCGACTAAGTCGATGACGGGCCATCTGCTTGGGGCAGCCGGTGCCGTTGAAGCTATTTTTTCAATTTTAGCGATTCGGGATGGCGTTGCACCACCCACCATCAACCTAGATAATCCTGATGATGCATGCGATTTAAATTTGGTGCCACATGTCGCGCAGCAAAAAAAGATAGCCTGCGCTATGTCGAATTCATTTGGTTTTGGCGGCACTAACGGTACCGTAATTTTTCGCGCAATATAATAAAATTTTGAGTCGTTAAAAAACTATGCTAATGATGCTCAACGGCGCGTTTTTGCCCAGTAGCGATAAGGCGTTTGCTACAGATTCAATAACTGCTCTTGACCGATTGAATATGTTCGGCGATGGCGTTTTTGAAACGATGTTAGTTAAACAGCGTCGTGTGCACCTGTTAGATTACCATGTGGCCCGCTTAAAATCAGGGCTGTCAGTGTTGAAAATGGATCTTCCTGATGAAGTATTACACCGTGAGCTTGATGTATTTTTGAGCGGGTTGCCGGCGAGGGATGGCTTCTTCAGGCTGAAACTTGTGGTTAGTCGAGGTGCGAATAACGCGGGTTATTCTACTCGGGGCGCTCAGCAGCGTCGATTTATCATGGCCGAAGAGACAAGCTTAGCCGCACCAATATCGGTTTCAATGATAGAGTGCGAAACGCGCCTTGGCCTGCAGCCGAAGCTTGCAAAGATAAAACATTGCAACAGGGTTGAGCAGGTTCTCGCAAAAATCGAACAAGAGGCAAGTGATTGTGACGAAGGCTTGTTGCTCAGTCAAAGTGGTAAGGTCGTAGAGTCGGTCAGTTCTAATATTTTTATCCTCGAAAAAGATAAATTTATTACTCCCGTGCTTGATGACTGTGGCGTTGAGGGTGTAATGCGTAACTTTTTGTTACGTGATATTTTTCCGGCACTAGGTTTTACTTGCTCTGAAGAAGACATCTCCTTGCAGCGGTTGTTTGAAAGCGATGCTGGTTTTCTTTGCAATTCGATTCTCGGTGTTCGATCAATTCATTCATGTAAAAAATTATCGGGGGAACAAGTGCTTTTTACCGATAGTAAGCGGTTGGTAGCGGTGCAAGAAGCAGTGTCCCAGTCGTACCAAAATATATGAAAAATGGTCCAACGAGTTGAAAATCGTTTTATTGGAAAAATAATTATTTTGATAAAATTTTTTAATGTAATGTTTGCAGCGCTTTTATTGGCCTTGATTTTTTATTTGGGTGCCAGCAAGGCTCTGCATTCATTTTGGCATTCTGAAAACTTGATAATTGATTCTGGCGAGACCTTTTTAATCAGCCCAGGCTCGAGCCGTAATCAAGTAATTGGGCAATTAGTTGGTAGGGGCGTCTTGGAAAGTCGGTCTCTTACCAAATTAGCAATACGTTATTACGAGCCCAATTTAGTACTCAAGGCCGGTGAGTACCGCTTACCTGATTCACCATCACGCGCCCAGTTGTTTGCATTACTGGCTTCGGGCGTTTCAGTACAGTATCCAGTAACGATTGTAGAAGGCTTTACGGCAATAGAGGCCTATAGTGCTTTAGCTCAGCAGTCGGTTAATTCTAGAGACTTACACAGGCCGCTTAGTGCTGCGTTGATCGAGGGTCAATTACGTGATGTTTTGTCTGATGCAGCGCGCGATATGATGGGTGGTAATGATGCATCAGAGGGTTGGTTTTTCCCTGACACTTATCATGTTGTAAAGGTAGGCGCGACGATTGATGTTTTTCGCCGAGCGCACCAAAATATGGTCGAAGTTCTGCAGGCTGAATGGGATCTTCGCCAAGCGGACTTGCCGTATGCTGGCCCTTACGAGGCCTTAATTATGGCCTCGTTAATCGAAAAAGAAACGGGAGCTATCGAAGAAAGAGAGGCTATTGCGGGGGTGTTTGTGCGTCGCCTGCAAAAGCGAATGCGGTTGCAAACTGATCCGAGCGTTATTTATGGCTTGGGCAGTGATTTTAAAGGTAATTTAACTAGGGAGCACCTGAGGCGTGATACGCTTTACAATACCTACTCCCGCCATGGGCTACCGCCTACGCCAATAGCTCTTCCTGGGCGTGAGGCTATTCGCGCGGCTTTGCATCCGGCAGCGGGTGATACACTTTACTTTGTTGCAAAAGGCGATGGTAGCCATCATTTTTCGGTAACCTATAAAGAGCACCAGCGTGCAGTGCAGCAGTATCAAATCTTAAATCGGCGATCGAACTACCAATCAGCGCCGAAAGTAGGGCCTGGATAGGCCGGCGCGATTAGGATATGGGCGCAGTCTTTTTTTTAGGCAAGAGGATTCATTTATCGCAAAATTCATTACTATTGAAGGCACCGAAGGTGCTGGTAAATCAACAAACCTTGATTTTATTTGTCAGTACCTTGCACAACAGAATATCCCTTTTTGTGTGACGCGGGAGCCTGGCGGTACACCTGTGGCCGAGAAAATTCGTGAGATATTGTTGACGGAACATAGCGAATCCATAGTGCCATTAGCCGAATTACTATTGGTTTTTGCGGCTCGAGCGCAGCATATTGAGCAAGTGATTAAACCAGCACTGGCGCGAGGCGAGTGGGTCATTAGCGATCGTTTTACCGATGCTACCTATGCGTATCAGGGCGCAGGCCGTGATTTGGGTGTGGCGAAAGTAGAATTGCTAGAGCAGTTCGTGCAAGGCTCCATGCGTCCTGATTTAACCGTTTTTCTTGATGTGCCCTTAGAAACTGGTTTGGCAAGAATTACTCAGCGAGGCCAGCTGGATAGATTTGAAAAAGAGCCGACATTATTTTTTGAGCGTGTACGTTCGGCTTATCTTCATCGTATTGCAGAAAGCCCCGCGCGATATGCGCATATTAATGCCGCGCAGACTATTGCTGAAGTCCAGAAAGATATTGGTCTAGCGCTCCATACCTTGCTAGACACCGTTGATCGATGAGCGAATTACTAGAGGGCTTACTGCCGTGGCATGTTAGCTCGATCAACGAATTATTAGCGGTCTATCATGCCGGAGCTTTGCATCCGGCAATTATGATTTGCGGGCAAAATCATAGTGGTAAGCGGCGTTTTACCAGCGAGCTTGCCTCAAGTTTGTTATGTCAGGCCGCTGTGAGCGACAAGTCAATCGATTTGGCAGAGCATGCTCAAGGCGATGACATTACCGCTAAACGTTTTTGTGGAACGTGCCAGTCGTGCTTGCTCATGCAGGCGCAGACCCACCCAGATCACTACGAATTAACTATCCCTGATGGTAGGAAGAGCATCCCTATTGATTCGGTAAGAGAAATCCAAGCGAAGCTACAGCAAACAGCGCAGATGCGAGGTAGTAAGGTTTGCTGTATTTGGCCGGCAGATGGGCTGAACGATAATTCCTCTAACGCGCTGTTAAAGCTGCTAGAGGAACCGCCCTCAGACACTTATTTTATCTTGATGGCTAATTCGCCCCGTCAATTACTACCAACTATTAATTCGCGTTGCTTAAAAATAAACTTGAGGATGCCTACTAACGAAGAGCTTCGTGGCTGGCTGGCCTCAGCTTACGCTGGAGGTCAAGTCGACGAAGCAATTAGACTGAGTCGAGGGTTTCCTGAGAAGGCGGCAGATGTGCTTGCAGAAAACACAGCGGGTGCCTCTCTTGAAACAATGGCAGAAGCTATTTTGAGTGGTTCGCAAAGTGTCAGTGCGCTCACAGCGAGCCTCGAATCGGTAAATTTTGAATTGTTTCTCGACGCTCTGGTTTACCGCATCCATGATGCGGCCAAAAGTGGGCGGTTATCTGCCGATGGATTGGTTAATAAGCCATCTTTGCAGAAGGGCCTGGCCTCGAGCAGTCCTGATGTTGCAAACCAGTCAGGGCAGCACCTTGGGGCGCCGCTGGGGCGCGCATTAGCAATGCAGTCGCTGGTAATGCGTACTCGAACGAGCTTGCGCAGCAACCCTAATAAAAAGCTATTTATTGAGGCATTTGTGCTTAATTTCAGGAAAATTTCAAACGAGTCAAAGGGGTAAAAAGCGAACAGCTTGTTTTTTTGAGGGTGATGGTTATATTTGCAGCTGGCGGATTGGTGACAAACAGCTATATTAGAAGAGGATTTTAATATCTCAGGTAGCCTTGCCATTACGGCGATGCCGCAGTGACATGTAGTATCGCATGGCTTGCTCCCAGAGAGCTAATGTTTGGCTGGTTCGTAAAAAGCCGTTTCATAAGGCGGGAAATCAATTGTCTGTGGCTAGTAAAATGGGTGATTCACTACAAAACAACGCCAAGAGCGGCATTTTATCTTTAACCATCAAAGATAAAGCTGTGCTCTATGCGGCGTTTATGCCCTTTTTAGAAAACGGGGGGTTATTTATTCCGACCAACAAGCAGTATGTCATTGGGGATGAAGTGTTTATGCTGCTTAACCTAATGGATGAGTCTGCGAAAATTCCAGTAGCTGGCCACGTTGTTTGGGTCACTCCAAAAGGAGCACAATCTAATCGCGCGGCAGGTATCGGTGTTCAATTTAGTGCGCAAGATGATACGGCCACTAAAAAAATAGAGAATTATCTCGCAGGCATTCTTGAGTCCGACCGACCTACACATACGCTATAAGCACCAATCAATAAACAACCCGCTTCATTGCAATCTTTTCGTACCCGCATTTCTAATTGAATTCGCGCGTTTATGGTCGGTGAATCCTTGTGCTGTTGATCCGCCCGCGTGTCACGGCGTTTAAGCTGTTATTCATCGCCGAGACGGGATGTTGGCGGTTTGATCACATTTTGGCTGCGTCGTTAATTGAGGCGATAGCGGCTTTCTCATGAAAGATCAGCCTTGGACACTGCATAATGCTGGCCTGTAGCGCATAATATTACAGGCAAAAAAATAGCCCCTTGAGAAACTCGCGGGGCTAAAGACCATAGGAGTGGAACATATGAGACTTTCGTCTCCAGATGTTACTGGGGAAAGTAACATCCTTAATCTTTAGTAAAGTCGCTTTTCAGGAATTGTCCAATAAATGTACAGATATTTTATGTTGATGTGCGCTGATTGTAGTTGGGTACGGTTTTCATCACGTTGTCCGCTGCATACTTTGAGAACTGCGGATGCGATTCGCTAACGAAAACACGTAAAGGTAGAGATGGAAGTAGCAAAAAATCAAAGGCTTGGTGTGATAGAGGGCTTTTATGGTCGAGCCTGGTCGGCGCGAGATCGAGCTGCTGTCATACCTGAGTTCGCGAACCTCGGTTACGGCAATTACATCTATGCGCCAAAAAGTGATACTAAGTTACGTCGCGATTGGCAGGTCGCTTGGTCTGATTATGAGTTGCAGCAGCTTCAAAACCTTTCTGCAATTTGTCGAGCAGAGTCGGTCGGTTTTGGGGTGGGTTTTTCGCCGCTGGGCTTAGGTGGCATTACAGGCGCAAAAGATCGCGCATTTTTGGCCAGTAAGGTTGAGCAGATTAGCCTAGTTGGTTGCGAAACCTTATGTATTTTGTTCGATGACATGCGTGAGACCGGTAAGTCAATGGCGCGCAATCAGTTACAGATTATTGATTATCTCAGTGATCGCTGCGAAGTAAAAAATATTATTGTTTGTCCCTCTTACTACACCACAGACCCCGTGTTAGAAAAAGTATTTGGGCCAAGGCCCGAAAATTATTGGACCGATCTTGGAAGCGGTCTAGACCCTTCGCTAAATATTTTTTGGACAGGAGAGAAGGTATGTAGCGTTAGTTTTAACCGAGATAATCTCGATTTTATAGCCTCTGAGTTTCGGCGCAAGCCGTCTCTGTGGGATAACTACCCGGTAAATGATGGCAAAAAAATGAGTCAGTTTTTGCATCTCTTGCCGTTTACTGGGCGTGCGTCATGGTTGCAAGATTACACCGCACATCATTTTGCAAACGGTATGAACCAGGCGCACCTATCTTTATTACCGCTGGCAACTTTACCCGCCGTTTACGCCGATGCTTGTCGCTCTCAACTGGATGAAAAGGTTGATACGCTCGGTGCGACTCGAGCTAGTGTTGAACGGGCCAATGTTGACGGTGCATGCCTTGATGTAAATTGGTGTGATTTTTTGTCGCGCCATTGCCCAGCGCTTAGCGAAAATTTATTGCGGGATGCACAGCACTTTCAAACTAAAGGGTTGGGCAATTTCACTGTGCAAGAATGCTCAGCAATGATTGGAAGTTATGCGGCTATTGATTCTCCATTGGCGCAAGAAATAGTTGCTTGGTTGCGAGGCGATTATGTATTTGATCCGGCCTGCCTAACCAACTAGTTGCTGCAGAGAGGTTTAGTCGAGGTGTTCGTCGAGTTTAGTTTTGATGAATAACTCTATCTTAGGGGCGAGCACGCCCATCACGGCTCCTAGTGCGATGTCGACATCGATTTGCTGCTTGTGGAGCCGCAGTGTCCCAGTGACACCGCTGCGCTTAATTTCAAGTTTATTGCCGCTGCGCTTGCAGCGGCAACCGTACCCTTGAGTTAGCTCAGACTGCAAGCTGCTTACGAGCGCCTCAATCTCTTGATCAGGTTTGGAGTGTTTCTTCTGAATAGATATTTTTGCCATCGTATGGTTCTTCAAGGTGCTCTGTGTGAGTCTTTTTAGATTGATGTAATAAGGGCGGGCGTGAGGATGCTAGAGATTACGCGCCAGCGCAAGTGGGAAGCTGGGGTCAAAGTGTCCGTGTGAGTCTATTTATCGAGTGGTGGAGGTGGGGGTCTTAATTGCGAGATAGTGCACTCAAGGCAGGGTGGACAAGGCAAGTGTTTTTGCTGGTGGCTCAGCGGTTGGGCGGTAAACTGAGCAAATAAGGCCAACAAATGATAAGTATTGGCGATTCTGCCCGTTTATCTGCAAATGAAGGTCGCTAAGTGGTTGATAAAGAATGCTTACATGTGTGAAAATCCGCATCCGTTTTCAGGCGAGTCGGCTATCGCCTCTTGGCATGGTGAGTTGCGTATGGTGAGAGGCACGAAAAGTATCTCGCCGGATACAAAGGCGCTCGGGATTCAGGCAGAGGGCGGACAATTTTAGAAAGAAATTAAGCGGACGTGGCGAAATTGGTATACGCGCTGGATTTAGGTTCCAGTGGGGCAACCCGTGAGAGTTCGAGTCTCTCCGTCCGCACCATATTTATCGGCACTTGAGTTGTTAGACTATTCGATCCAAAACAATCAGCTAACTCAGGGTCATCTATGCTTATTTATGAATTCCATACCGAGGTAGAGGGTAATGCAAGTTTCTGTTGAATCCACGTCAGGGCTAGAGCGCAAACTTACGCTGGCTATTCCCGCTGAGCAAATTGATACTGAAGTGCAAAAGCGCCTCGCCGATACGGCCAAAAAGATCCGTCTAGACGGTTTTCGTCCAGGAAAGGTGCCGCGTAAAGTCGTACAGCAGCGTTTTGGGGCAGCATTGAGAGACGAAGTGGTTGGCGAGGTTGCGAATCAATCGTTCCAGCAGGCAGTTAGCCAAGAGTCATTGACGCCTGTGGGCACTCCAGCGATAGATTTTACTAAAAACGAAGCCGGCCACGATCTAGAGATTGTGGCCACGTTTGAGGTGTTTCCTGAAATCGATCTAGCGGACCCGGCTAATCTCAAGCTAGAAAAGTTTGTGGCTGAAGTCGGTGACAGTGATGTCGATGCGATGATCGAAAAACTGCGTGATCAGCGCGGCGAGTGGCAGTTGGTTGAGCGGGCTGCGCAGGAGAAGGATCAACTTAATATTGATTATCTTGGCACGCGCGACGGTGAAGCATTTGAGGGCGGTACGGCACAAGGTTCTGATTTGGTGTTAGGGTCGGGGCAAATGATTGAGGGTTTCGAAGCAGGGCTAATTGGGGCTGAAGCGAAGGAGGAGCGAACGTTAAAGCTGTCCTTTCCTGAAGACTATCATTCTAAAGAATTAGCGGGCGCTGCGGTTGAATTTGCCGTC
Organism: uncultured Pseudomonadales bacterium; assembly: GCA_943788835.1. Classification (GTDB taxonomy): domain Bacteria; phylum Pseudomonadota; class Gammaproteobacteria; order Pseudomonadales; family UBA7434; genus UBA7434. The sequence continues at coordinate 47,468 of CALSRU010000004.1, forward strand.
ACCGTTAATACGGTTAATGAGAAAACGCTACCCGAACTTGATGCTGAATTTTTTAAAGCGTTTGAGGTCGATGGCGATTATCAAGAGTTTCGCGAGAAAGTTCAGGGTAATATGAAAAGCCAACTCGAGGATGCCATTGATAATGACCTTAAGCAGCAGGTAATGGACGGGTTATGCGAAGCAAATGAAGTGGAGCTGCCGGCAGTTATGATCGCTCAGGAAGTGGGTGCGATGCGAGAGCAAGCGGTTCAGCGGTTTGGCGGCGATGCGCAAGGATTTGATAGCTCATTGTTACCCGACGAGATGTTCCAAGATCAGGCGCAAAGGCGTGTTAGCTTAGGCGTTATCTTAAATCACATCGTGACCAGTTACGAAATCAAGCCAACTAGAGAGCAACTCATTGAATTTATTGATGATATTGCCGCATCTTATGAGGATCCAGACGAGGTGAGGAATTTGTATCTCTCCGATGAGTCTCGCCTGCAACAAATCAATCTGCTCGTGGTTGAAAAGCTCGTGGTAGAAAGAATAGCGGAGCTTGCTGGTGTCACAGATAAAAATGCTAGCTATGATGAAGTCATTGCTGCAGGTAGTTCTGCTGCAAGCTGACTACACTGAAATACCTGTTGCGCGCGCTGCGCGCAACGTCTTCCATGCTCCATTCTAAGCGCGTCGTTTCATTGCGACAATTATTGCGAAAAATGCCCCTTTGTCCGCGCAAAACTTTTAGCCGGAGACTAAACTATTAGCTGCTGACAGCGTATCATCATCGAGCGTCTTGTGATTTTCGAGCGCCGACGATTTATAGGTATTAGCGCTTAAAATGACGGGCGGGGTAGCGACCCCAGAAGTCAAACTACGACCAAAGCAATAATGCTAGTCGTTGCCACATGTTAGGAGAGAGACTTTGACTTTTTATTCTCAAGACGCCATGAACGTCCAAAATTTGGGTCTTGTGCCGATGGTTGTCGAGCAAACGGCTAGGGGCGAGCGCTCATTCGACATTTACTCAAGGCTACTCAAGGAGCGAGTTATTTTCGCGGTGGGTCCAGTCGAAGATAACATGGCCAATCTGATCGTTGCTCAACTGTTGTTTTTAGAGTCAGAAAACCCCGACAAAGATATTAGCTTGTATATTAATTCGCCAGGCGGCGCCGTGACAGCAGGTTTGGCAATCTACGATACGATTAAATTCATCAAACCTGATGTGAGTACTATTTGTCTAGGCCAGGCTGCTAGTATGGGGGCTTTTCTGTTGGGCGGTGGAGCAAAGGGTAAGCGTTATTGTCTGCCAAATAGTCGCGTGATGATTCACCAGCCAAGTGGTGGCGCTCAGGGTCAAGCTACAGACATTGATATTCAGGCTAAAGAGATACTCATCATTCGCGAGAGGTTGAATCGCCTAATGGCTGAGCACACAGGTCAAGATCTTGCAACGATTCAAAGCGACACTGAGCGCGACAATTTCATGAACGCTGAGCAGGCTCTGGCATATGGTTTGGTTGATCAAGTATTGGAGGCCAGACCTACCCACGAAAAATAGCTTGGGTTGCTTTATAGCAGTTCAAGTCTTTTAATTTAGATTTATTTTGCGTATAAAGTGAGCTCAGCGTTACTATAGATCCTGTCTGCTCCCAGGTGGTAGGAGCAGAGCAGAAAAAATCAGAGATCGTTGTAATTAGCGATTGTGGATAAGTTGGCGGAGTTGATTGTAAATGAGTGATAACAGCAAAGAAGGCGATAGCGGAAAACTCCTTTACTGCTCGTTTTGTGGCAAAAGTCAGCATGAGGTACGCAAGCTTATTGCGGGGCCCTCAGTGTTTATTTGCGACGAATGCGTAGACCTGTGCAACGACATCATCCGTGAAGAGGTCCAAGAAAGCGGTTCAGAGCTTAAAGGTGACAAGCTGCCCACGCCAGCCGAGCTGAACGAAACGTTGGATGAGTATGTAATCGGTCAGGCTAAGGCCAAAAGAGTGTTGTCGGTAGCAGTCTATAACCACTACAAGCGTTTGCGCCAAGGCGAACCGGGGCGAGATGAAGTTGAGCTTGGTAAAAGCAATATTTTGCTGGTGGGCCCTACAGGCAGCGGTAAGACACTGTTGGCGGAAACACTCGCCCGTTTACTGGATGTGCCCTTCACAATAGCCGATGCGACCACGTTAACAGAGGCTGGTTACGTGGGTGAAGACGTCGAAAATATCATTCAAAAACTGCTGCAAAAATGCGATTATGATGTCGAGAAGGCGCAGGTAGGGATTGTTTACATTGACGAAATCGATAAGATTTCGCGCAAATCGGATAACCCCTCAATCACTCGCGATGTGTCTGGTGAAGGCGTTCAGCAGGCACTGCTAAAACTAATCGAAGGAACCGTAGCCTCAGTGCCCCCTCAGGGCGGGCGAAAACATCCGCAGCAAGAGTTCCTTCAGGTCGATACGGCCAATATTTTGTTCATCTGCGGCGGCGCGTTTGCTGGACTAGACAAGGTTATTCGAGACCGTTCCGAGAAGAGCGGCATCGGCTTCAACGCAGAGGTTAAGAGCAAAGACGAGTCGAAAAACTTTGGTGAAACGCTGAATGATCTTGAGCCAGAGGATCTTGTGCGCTACGGTTTGATTCCTGAGTTTGTTGGCCGATTGCCGGTTATAGCAACACTGGAGGAGCTTGATCAGGACGCTCTCGTTCGAATACTAACAGAACCTAAAAATGCCCTAACTAAGCAATATGGCAAGCTGTTTGAAATGGAAGGTGTTGAGGTTGATTTTAGGCGGGATGCTCTTCAAGCCATTGCATTGAAAGCCATGAAACGTAAGACTGGTGCGCGCGGATTGCGTTCAATTTTGGAGTCGGTCCTACTCGACACCATGTATAAGATTCCATCGCAGGAAAATGTGGCCAAAGTAGTCATCGACGCATCGGTCATTTCTGGCGACTCTGAGCCACTTATCGTTTATGGCCAGGCGGCCGAACCCAAAACAGCAGCCGACGACGCTTGATTTAGGCTCTTTGGAGCAGGCTATTGCGGCTGCTTACAGGGTTGTTGAGCAAGGTTCTTTTTGCGCTCTTTAGAGCGCGTCCGTCGGCTAGATTCGCTCTACATACCGAGTATTTATTGAACCCCATTAAGATGCTGCCGTCAGCATTTAGTGTCTTCGATTGTTGCCCTCATAAGTTGCAATTGCCTTTTTTGCCCCCATATTCCAATAGAAGCGTATGAGTAAAGGGCGCGCCTGTGCTTCTGCGCGTCTAAATTATTTCTGTGCCCATTACACAGGGCGCGTATTCAGTTTAATGTTAAGGTAGAGATGTGCCAAGCTGGTTCAGCGTAGCGCTTTAGCATATCTTTCCAGATAGAGGTCATCTATGAGTTTATCTTTACCCGTACTGCCACTAAGAGATGTTGTCGTTTATCCGCAAATGGTTGTTCCCTTGTTTGTGGGTAGGGAAAAATCTATTCAATCGCTTGAGGCCGCAATGGCTGAAGACAAGCAAATATTACTGGTGGCACAAACCGAACCTGATACAGATGATCCAGGCATTGAAAGCTTGTATTCATTAGGCACTGTTTCAACAATTTTACAATTACTACGGTTGCCCGACGGCACAGTGAAAGTACTTGTTGAAGGTGGGCATCGTGCAAAAATCCTTGGTGTTGCCGAAGGTGAGGACGTTCCGGATGATACTGCGTCAGATGATGACGGCGACCAGTTAGCGGCACGTCCTTTTTTGCGTATCAACTATGAAATTTGTGAAGAAGAAATAGTTGAAGCAAAGGTCGGCGCTGAATTAATTGCGCTTCTTACCGCGCAATTTGAACAGTATGTCAAGGTAAGTAAAAAAGTGCCGGCAGAAGTGCTCAGTTCACTTGCCGGCATAGATTCTGCTTCACGATTTATCGATACCGTAGCTACGCATTTAGCGTTAGAAGTTAAGCAGAAGCAATCTGTATTGTCAGAGTCCTCAGTAGCGGAGCGTGCCGAGCTATTAATGGGCTTCATGGATGCAGAGTTAGAGTTGTCAAGAGTCGAAAAGAAAATACGTGGCCGTGTTAAAAAGCAGATGGAGAAGTCGCAGCGCGAGTATTATCTCAATGAGCAGATGAAGGCGATTCAGAAAGAATTGGGCGATATGGATGATGTGACTAACGAGTTTGATGAGTTGCAAGAGAAAATCGACAAGGCTGGAATGCCGCAAGAAGCAGAAAAGAAAATTACTGCTGAGATGAATAAGTTGAAAATGATGTCACCGATGTCTGCTGAGGCGTCAGTTGTTCGTAGCTATATTGACTGGATGGCAGGTATTCCTTGGAAGAAAAAGAGCAAGGTCAGATATGACCTGAATAAGGCTCAAAAAATCCTCGATAAGGACCATTATGGCCTTGAGGAAGTTAAAGATCGAATCATTGAATATCTTGCCGTACAGCGTCGGGTAAAAAAATTAAAGGGACCTGTATTGTGCCTAGTAGGACCACCAGGCGTTGGTAAAACATCGCTGGGGGAGTCTATCGCTCGTGCGACGAATCGAAAATTTGTGCGTATGGCTCTAGGCGGTGTGCGTGATGAGGCTGAGATTAGGGGGCATCGTCGTACCTACATAGGATCAATGCCAGGCAAAATTTTGCAAAAATTATCGAAGGTTGGCGTCAAGAATCCGTTATTTTTGTTAGATGAAATTGATAAAATGGGGATGGATCATCGTGGCGATCCAGCATCTGCACTTTTGGAAGTGCTCGATCCTGAGCAAAACCATACTTTTAATGATCATTACTTGGAGGTCGATTATGACTTGTCGGATGTGATGTTTGTGTGTACTTCAAACTCCATGAACATTCCGGCGCCGTTGTTAGATCGCATGGAAGTAATCAGAATTCCTGGGTACACAGAAGATGAGAAATTAAACATTGCTGAGCGCTACTTGCTTCCAAAACAAATGGAGTTAAATGGTGTTAAAGTCGGCGAGCTTAAAATGGAAACGTCGGCTTTGATGTCACTAGTTCGACACTACACCCGTGAGGCCGGCGTGCGGGCATTAGAGCGGAATATTTCAAAAGTAGTGCGTAAGGTTATCAAGGCTATTACAACCAAAGACGCCGAGGCCCCAGTGGTAGTCAATGCAGATAATTTGGCGGATTACTGCGGCGTTCAAAAGTTTAAGTATGGTGAGGCGGATGCTGAAAATAGAATTGGTCAAGTTACCGGTTTGGCGTGGACGCAGGTTGGCGGTGAATTGCTTACTATCGAGGTAGCCACAGTGCCCGGTAAAGGCAGGCAAGTAAAAACAGGCTCGCTGGGTGATATTATGCAGGAGTCGATACTGGCAGCCACTACGGTAGTGCGCTCTCGAGCCCAAGTTTTGGGAGTCGCGGCTAATTTTAATGAGAAGAACGATATTCATTTTCATGTGCCTGAAGGCGCCACACCCAAAGACGGGCCTAGCGCTGGCATAGCAATGTGCACAGCTTTAGTCTCTTCGCTGACGCAAATCCCTGTGCGTTCCGAGGTCGCTATGACGGGTGAGATTACATTACGGGGCCAGTTGTTGCCTATTGGTGGCCTCAAGGAAAAGCTATTGGCAGCTCATCGAGGCGGCATTAAGACGGTTATTATTCCTGATGAAAATGAGCGTGATTTAAAAGAAATTCCAGAGAATATTAAACAGGCGCTCGAGATAAAGCCTGTTAAGTGGATTGATGAGGTTTTAGAGATTGCGCTAGAAAAAATGCCGGACCCGTTAAGTGATGAGGAATATAACGTCACGGCGCCTTCGAATGATCGGCAGCGCTCGGAGCATGAAGGCGAACCTGATACGAGGATCAAAACACACTAATAGATTGTTTTTGACCATTCAGCCCAAGCTGGGATCATCAAGACGCTAGGTGACTATTTAGTCAATAATGAGGTGGCATAAGGGGCGGAAAAATCGATATCGGCTAAAACCTCACAAATAATTAAACCGAATCGATCTAACCTTGACCCGGTTCGGCTGTTTGGGATAAAGTCCCGCTCCTGTTTTTGTGTCAGGCTGTCTCCGGTTTCTTAGGGGCGGCTGGGCATTTGAGGGCGGACAGGCCCCAATAAGAATTGGATGCGGAGAGTTCCATGTTGTGGGCCCGCACAAGATTTATAAGCAGGCCAACCCGTTTTAAAGTAATCGAATACAGCTTTTAAAGAACCTTGGAGAGTTATTTATGAATAAGTCGGAGTTGATAGACGCCATAGCATTATCTGCAGACATATCAAAAGCGGCGGCGGGAAGAGCTTTAGATGCAACCTTAGATACCATCGGAGAAACTCTCCGTGACGGCGATCCAATAAGCTTAGTGGGTTTTGGAGTTTTTCAGGTTAAAGATCGTGCCGCTCGTGCAGGTCGGAATCCTCAAACGGGTGAGACTATTCAAATCAAGGCATGCCGAGTACCGGGTTTTAAAGCGGGCAAGGCACTTAAAGACGCAGTAAATTAGGTTTTTTGAGGCCAGTTCAAGCCGATAGATTTAATGGCGTCTATCTGAGCCCTTTCTAATTGATAAGGCAGCAGCTGTCTATTCGTATTCAGTCAGTAAGGCGCTTGCAAGGTAAGCGGTTCCTCAGGCGTTTCCATTATTTCGTTTTAGGCTTTTGAACTAGGCCAGCAACCGCGGTCTTATGATGTGAAGTCTGGAGCGAAGCCGCGCAGTGTTCCATGTAGTCAGTCGTAAGTGAATATTTTCGGCGAGAGTCACGGCCGACATGCTTTCAACTTTAATAATTTATGTCTTGAGTTTAATAATTAATGCTTAGAACTTTTCGTGAAAATATCAAAGGTCGCATGGGCAAGGTATTGCTCGCGATTATCATAGTGCCATTTGTTTTGTTTGGAGCTGAGTCACTTCTCACCGGCGGTGGGGGGGCGGCAACCGTGCTTGAAGTGAATGGAGAGGAAATCGATGCGCAGCAAGTTGCTCAGGAAGTAGTGCTGTTGCGTAATGAGATGGCCTCGCGCATGGGTGAGGACGTGGATTTTGAGCAGTTAAGCCAAGAGAGACTCACCCCTGCGGCAATCCAAAGGCTAACTGAGTCAACGTTAATTCGCCAATTATTTGGTGAGTTGTCTCTGACGATTCCCGAAGCGTTATTACAGCAAACGATTATGCAGACAACGGCGTTTCAAGTGGATGGCAAATTTTCTAGCGAACAAATGAGCAGGGTACTTGCAGATACGGGTTTTAATTTGAATACCCTCAAGGGCCGCTTGGCCGAAGACATCCGTTTGGGTCAACTTAGAGCGGGCATTTTACAGAGCGGATTTGTCACTGAGCAGAACACTCGCTTGATACTAGAGATTGTGAACGAAACGCGTGCTGTTGATTGGGTCGAACTTGCAATTGGATCTATCACTCAATCGACTGATACTAGCGAAGCTGAATTGATGGAATACTACGAGGCGAGTAAAGCTGAATTTCTTACAGCTTTGAACGTGGACGTTGAGTACTTGTTGATAGATCGTGAGGCATTTTCAGAGTCTGTCGACGAATCGTTAGTGGTGGCTGAATATAACAGCCAAAAAAATGAGTTTGTTGAGACTGAGCGTAGGGAAGTTGCGCATATATTGTTAGAGATTAACAGCGATCAGTCTGAGACTGATGCTCTGCAAAAAATGGCAGAAATCGCTGAAAAATATAATGCGGGTGCGTCCTTCAAAACATTAGCTGTTGAGTATTCGCAAGATGTGGGTTCGGCAAGGGACGGTGGCGACTTAGGCTATGCGGAAAAAGATGGCACCTTTCCTGAAGAATTTGAAGAGGCTGTCTTCGCATTGTCCGAGGGGGCGCTTTCTGCTCCGGTCATCACGGATGCGGGTGTACACCTGATAACGGTTACTGATATCACTAAGACTAGCATGCCTGAATTTGACGACATGAAGCGCGATATAGAAATGCAAATTCAGCGCCGCTCGGCCACCAAGGAATATGTCAGAGTGATGGCGCAAGTTGCGGACGTGGCATTCAATGCGGCCGATCTTGTAGAGCCCGCTTCGGCAATCAATGGTACGGTTGAGTCGGTTAGCGGCATCACGCGTACGGGCGATTCATCTTCATCAGGTCAAGATGCGCAGCTGACATCGCAACAGCAACAAATATTTTCAGATTCAAGAGTGTTAGACGCTCTTTTTAGTGCCGATGTGCTCGACGACGGAATGAATAGTGAAGTTGTTGAGTTGAATGACAGTCAGGGAGTTGTAGTCAGGGTTAAAGACGCCTACGAACCTCGGCAGCTCGATTTTGACGAAGTGCGTGCTCAAATTGAGACTCGTCTTCAGCAGCAAAAAGCTGAGCTTGCACTGAGTGAGCTGGCTGTAGAGTTGGTGCAGCAGGTTGCCGATGGCGGCGAATTCAGTAAGGTCATGGTTGCTGCTGGTCTTGCTCCGGCAGCCAGCGACGTTACCCGTCAAACTCGAACGCTTCCTCGCGAGTTACTTGAAGCTATTTTTGCTGCATCACGCTCCAGCGAAGGAAAAACGGTCGAGACCGTTGTCTCATCGAACGGTACGCAGTTTTTATTCAAAATCAATTCAGTCTCTGATGGCAAGGGTGCGCTTGATGCGAATCAGCAGGCATTGCTAAAGCAGCAGTCTGCTGATGCTGTTGCTCGTCAAGAGCTCAGTGCCTATATAGAAAATCTCAAGCAGTCGGCTGTGATTACAAGATATTAAGCACGCAGTTGCTATCACGATATTCCATAATTTATTCATTCGATCGGTATACATTCTTCAACGTATACCGCCAGTTTTAAGTACGGAGAAAAATCACAGTGTTTAGTGTTAAAACGTTCAACAATATCGCCCCCGAAGGCATCGCTGTATTCGATAAGAAAGATTATAGCGTTGGCCCAGAGCAAACAGGGCCTGATGCGATTTTATTGCGTAGCCATAAACTGCAAGAGGCCGAAATAGACGCATCGGTGAAAGCTATTGGGCGTGCTGGCGCTGGGGTTAATAATGTGCCGGTTGATAGTTGTACTTCTCGTGGCATTCCAGTATTCAACGCCCCTGGGGCCAATGCAAACGCTGTAAAAGAGCTGGTTATGGCAGGTTTGCTGCTGGGTTCGCGCGGCATTATCCCAGGCGTTAAGTACGTTGATGAGTTGGCTGCACTTGAAGATAATGACGCCATGAATAAATTGTTAGAGCAAGAGAAAAAACGATTTAAAGGCGGCGAAATTCAAGGTAAAACGCTCGGTGTGGTCGGTTTAGGTGCTATCGGGTCGCAGGTGGCGAATATGGCTTTGAGCATGGGGATGAATGTGATCGGTTACGATCCGGCTATTTCTATTGAAGCCGCGTGGAGGTTGTCGAGCAAAGTAGAAAAGATGAATTCTATTGAGGCTTTGTTTGGCAAGGCTGACTTCATTTCTTTGCATTTACCTGTGCTTGATGCAACTCGTGACTTAGTTAATGAAAAACTGTTAAAGGTGGCTAAGCCAAATTGCAAAATTCTAAACTTCGCGCGTGCAGAAATTGTGAATGGTGAAGCAATTATCAAAGCACTTGATGCCGGAATAATAGCAGGCTACATTGCCGATTTTCCTAAGCCGGGAATGATAGGGCGGGAGGACGTTCTGCTTATGCCGCACATTGGTGCTAGCACCGAAGAAGCTGAGGTTAACTGCGCAGTGATGGCGGCAAAAGAATTACAAGATTATCTAGAGAATGGCAATGTTCTCAACTCTGTTAATTTCCCTCCTTTGTCATTAGATAGAACTTCCGGATATCGCTTGACGGTTTGTAATGTCAACGTGCCGAGCATGTTAGGTAGCATTACCGCCGTACTGGCAGAGAATGCAATTAATGTTATCGACTTGTTAAATAAGAGTCGCGGTGATATGGCCTATAACATCATCGATGTTGAGCAAAAGCCGACGGAATCTGTAGTTGCGGCACTATCCGAAATTGAAGGCGTCACGGCCGTTCGTTTATTGTAGTCGATTTTGCGCTTTCGAAATCTTTATGAGAGTTTGTGGTTGACGCCAGATTTAAGTGAATCGACCCATAATTTAGTTTTTATATGCTGATCTGCGATCTAAACTGTCGTCGCTATATCCCCCAAAAAAGCTCAGCATTGCTGGGCTTTTTTGTTCATCTCACCGAGAACTTTTCCCTGCTAGCTTCTACACTATTACTAGAGAGTTTTCAGGGTTTGCCTTGTGGACTACTCGAATAGCTGTAGGGCCTAGGTAGCTTTAACTATGCGTGTGCCGAGCTAGGCTCGTCGATCTTTCGTCATTAGTGGTGGCTGTATGGATGCTAATATATTTGGAGTAAGGCTGAAGCCTCGCTTAGAGCGATTGATCTGGTCTTGGCTTGTCATTCTGTCCAGTGGGCTGATACAGGCCTGTACCTTCACTGACCCCGATGCTGGTGCACTGAATCGCCTGACAGGGGCCGTTTTATCTACAGTGCCTTATGTTCCCTCATATAAACTTGATCGAGAGCTGCGATATCCCTTATCCAGTCAGGCGGAAATTTATGTGGCTGGTGATAATCAACAATTAGTTGATGAATTGGGTCATCAATTAGGGGCTTACTTTAATTCGGTGGCTGTGGTTAGTGGTGATCAGTCGCCTGGGGAGCAAGGTTTTTATTTAACGCTTCGAAGTCGGCCCTCATCAGTTTCCAGCGGATTAGTCATATCGTCTGAGGTGGTTGGTGAAAACGATATTTCACGGCTTGATGGTGAAACGGTTAATCCAACACATGCGAGAAGGCTTGAAATTAATATAACGGACCTGCATAGTAATCGATCGTTTGATCAGATAACTATCAGCTTTTTGTCGTCGCAAGCATTTAGCTCGACGCGAGGGCAAAATAAGTTTAAGCGTGCATTCGAGCATACGGCAGCTCTATTGGCTGGGCATAACGGGTAGTTGTTGGCCGGCCTCTTTTATGCTTTTTTTTGCAAAGATCAGGGCAGACAAAAACTAAGCAATAGTTTTAGTGTCTTGCTATACGATCTATCTTTATGCATTGGGTTTGAGTTAGATGCTGCAATAAAAACCGATGTTATCCTTTAAACATAAAAAAGGGTTCTGAGCATGATTGGCGGCAAGCTGAGTAAAGGTAGAATTCCAATAAGGATCCATAGCGATGGACGATGGTTTTACAACGACTCGCCAATTGAACGTAATGCTATGGTGCGTTTGTTTGCCAAACAACTAATGACAATCGATAACGATTATTATATCCAAGCACCAGAGCAGACTCTGAAGATAGAGGTCGATGATCTACCCTTCGTGATTGTTGAGGTTGAGCGTCATGATCCTGGTGCGGCACAACAAATTATTGCGACGACAAATTGTGGCGACGAATTCGTCATTGGTGACGGCCATCGCATAAACTTATCATTGCCGCCGGGTCAGATGACCGAAGTGCCCAAAGTACATGTTCGTGACGGTTTATATGCGCGAGCCTCTCGCAGTTGTTATTATCAGTTGGTTGAGTGGGGTGTGCCTAACGAAATCCAAGGCATACTATTACTGCAGTCGTCCGGCATTAAGTACACGCTAGGCCGGCTGTAGCTCGCCGGATTTGGATCCTCCCTGATCCTATTCGAATTCCTTTAGATGTTCAGTGTGTTGGCATGACAATTAAGCAGCGCCAATTTCGGCCTGAATCAAAATTAGCATTACATGTTTGGGTAGTTTGGCCCACCACTTCCTTCGGGCGTCACCCAAACAATGTTTTGCGAGGGCTCTTTAATATCGCAGGTTTTACAATGAACGCAGTTTTGAGCGTTGATTTGAAATGCCGGTTCGCCATCTTTTTCAACAATCTCATAGACGCCGGCAGGGCAGTAACGTTGGGCAGGCTCATCATATACCGGTAAGTTATGCGCTATAGGTAAGCTGCTATCTTTCAAGTGGAGATGACAAGGTTGGTCTTCTTCATGGTTGGTGTTAGATAGAAACACAGAAGATAGCTTGTCAAAGCTAATCACATTATCTGGTTTGGGGTATTCGATTTTCGGCATATCAGCGGCAGGTTTTAGAAGTGCATGATCGGGCGTCGAATCCGATAGGGTGATAGGTAATTTGCCTTGCAGTATCCCTTGGTCGATAAAGGCTGCCGCGCCTCCAATAATGCCGCCAAATTTGTGTAGCAGCGGGCCGAAGTTGCGCCATTTGTTCAGCTCTTCATTTAGCCAAGAGTTGTCGAAATTGGTTTGGTAGGCAGTAATATCACGCTCTTGGGTTTCGGCGCTTAGCGTATTGAAAAGAGTTTCGGCTGCGATCATTCCTGATTTCATCGCCGTATGGCTGCCTTTTATACGGGCGAAGTTTAGCGTGCCTGCGTCGTCTCCAATTAACAATCCGCCAGGAAAGGACATTTTAGGGCGTGATTGTGGGCCACCCTTAATAATCGCACGCGCACCATAGCTGATGCGTTTGCCGCCCTCTAAACAGGCTTTTATCTTGGCATGCTGCTTCCACTGTTGAAATTCATCAAAAGGTGAAAGGTGAGGGTTTTCGTAGCTAAGAGGTACCACGTAGCCTACAGCAACTTGATTGCCTTCGCCGTGATAGAGGTACGAGCCCGAAACGGTACTCTTTGCTGCGGGCCAGCCCATGGTGTGCACTACTAATCCAGATCGATGTTTTTTAGGATCAATTTCCCAAATTTCTTTAAAGCCAATGCCATAATGTTGTGGTTCCGAATCTCTATCTAATTCAAAGCGTGCTATGACTTCCTTGCCAAGGTTACCTCGGCATCCCTCGGAGAAAACGGTGTACTTTGCATGAAGCTCCATGCCGGGCATGTAGCTGTCTTTATGCTCACCGGTCGCGCTAAGTCCCATATCGCCTGTTGCGATTCCTTTAACACTACCATCTTCGTGGTAGAGTACTTCTGCAGCAGCAAAGCCGGGGTAGACTTCTACGCCTAGTGATTCAGCTTGCTCGGCTAGCCAGCGACATACATTACCCAAGCTAATGACATAGTTACCATGGTTTTTCAGGCCGGGGCTGAACAAAGTGGGTACAGAAAAAGCCGACTTTTCATTCGGTAAGAATAAAACGTTATCTTCACTAACAGGAACATTAAGTGGCGCGCCTAATTCCTTCCAGTTAGGGAAGAGTTCGTTCATGGAGCGAGGGTCCAGTACGGCCCCCGATAAAATGTGCGCGCCAACCTCGGAGCCTTTTTCTACCACGCATATAGCAACTTCTTGTTCGCTAGCTTGAGCAAGCTGTGCTAGCTTGCAGGCAGTGGAGAGGCCAGCCGGCCCGGCGCCAACAATTACCACATCAAACTCCATCGACTCTCTCGTCATAATTTTTACCTCGGCTAAGACTTTTCTATCGTAAGGCGAGTCAAGTTTGACCCGCAAGAATGGCTATTTTTTGTTGCGTGAAATTCTATCAAACTATATTTGAGCTAGAACAATCTGCAATAGTCGCTGTGAAATCGGAGGAACACAATGCTTTGCATATTTGCATTGCTGGTGCGCACTGATCGCATCATATTAGGGCCTGCTCGTTAATTGCAAAAGGGTACTTCGCGTGAACGAGTGCCAAGTTGCTCTGCTAAAAGCCACTGTTAAATGGCTTTTCACTGAGCAATTAGACACCTTGGAATTATATGCAAATTGTTGTCGCCCAACCATGAAAATGTCGAATAAAGTGAAACCTGACTTTAATTTAGAGTCCGCAAACTAAATTTTTGTTAAATATCTAATCTGCGGCGATGTAGGTAGCGTATATGCTGTGCAAAGCGAGTAGTAAAGACTGTTGATTCAGTTAAATAGTCGATGATTAACACGTCTAGATGGTTGACCTAAGGCAAGAATATAGACATTATACCGCGCTCTTTTTTGCTGATAATTCTTCGACGTTTATCTCAACAGCAATTTAGTTGTCGAGACGCCTTTATTACACACTTAGTACTTACACTCACAATTGATTAATAAGCGGAGACTCTATGAAAGTTTTGGTAGCAGTCAAGCGCGTTATCGACTACAACGTTAAAGCTAGGCCTAAGGCCGACGGCTCTGATGTCGATCTCGCCAATGTCAAAATGGCACTCAACCCATTTTGTGAAATAGCGATTGAAGAGGCTGTGCGCCTCAAAGAGGCCGGCTCTGTAACTGAAATCGTCTCAGTTTCAATTGGGCCTAAAGTCTGCCAAGAGCAGTTGCGCACATCGCTCGCGTTGGGCGCGGACCGAGCCATTTTAATTGAGACTGACGTATCCCCTGAGCCATTGGCTGTGGCTAAGTTACTCAAGGCAGTAGTCGAAAAAGAATCGCCCGATCTGGTCATTCTGGGCAAGCAAGCCATCGATGGCGATAATAACCAAACTGGACAAATGCTTGGTGCTCTTACAGGCATGCCGCAAGGAACATTTGCTTCGGTTGTTAAACTCGACGGTTCAAACGTTAATGTAACGCGTGAAATCGATGGAGGCTTGCAAACTGTGAGTTTGACTTTGCCAGCCATTGTCACCACAGACTTGCGTCTCAACGAGCCGCGCTATGCATCCTTGCCGAACATTATGAAGGCAAAAAAGAAACCGCTCGACACATTAACTCCTGGCGAATTGAGTGTGGATATTTCTCCGCGCGTAACGCTGGTCAAAGTATCTCCTCCGCCCCAGCGCCAAGCAGGTATAAAAGTAGAGGGTGTCGATGAACTGGTCGATAAACTGAAAAATGAAGCGAAGGTGATTTGATGAGTATTCTTGTTGTAGCTGAACACGATAATGCCCAATTAAAGGATGCCACGTTAAGCACGGTCGCTGCAGCGGCAGCGATTGGCGGCGACATAACCATTTTGGTGGCTGGTCAAGACTGTGATGCTGCTGCGCAGCAAGCAAGTGCAGTGGCAGGCGTGGCAAAAGTCTTGAGTGCAGATAATGCATCCTACGGGCACCAGTTGGCAGAAAATATAAGCGGTTTAGTGGCTGAAGTGGCTGCTGATTACGATTACGTTCTGGCACCGGCAACTACTGGGGGAAAAAATTTCTTGCCGCGTGTTGCAGCTTTGCTAGACGTACAAATGATTTCGGAAATATCGGCGGTAATTAGTGGGGACACTTTCGAGCGCCCCATCTATGCCGGCAACATTATTGCTACTGTGCAATCAAGTGATGCGAAAAAGGTAATCTCAGTGCGCACCACCGCCTTCGACGCAGTGGCAGCAACTGGGGGTTCAGCTGCTGTTGAGGCTCTTGCATCGATCCATGACGCAGGTATATCAGCCTTTGTCAGTGAAGAAATTGTTAAATCAGATCGTCCTGAATTGACTTCGGCGAGCGTCGTTGTTTCCGGTGGTCGAGGCATGCAAAATGGCGAAAACTTCAAGTTAATCGAAGCCGTTGCCGATAAGCTCAGTGCAGCTATGGGTGCGTCGCGCGCAGCAGTCGATGCGGGTTTCGTTCCCAATGATATGCAGGTAGGGCAGACCGGAAAAATTGTAGCCCCTGATCTATATATCGCTGTGGGCATATCGGGCGCCATTCAGCATCTGGCGGGCATGAAAGACAGTAAAGTGATTGTTGCCATCAACAAGGACGAAGATGCGCCTATCTTTCAGGTTGCCGATTACGGCTTGGTGGCCGATCTGTTCACCGTGCTCCCTGAGTTAGCCGAAAAGCTCTAGCGCTTCTCAGCTGAAAAAGCCCGGCTTGTGTCGGGCTTTTTTTATGGCTCTAATAATCATCGTACCGTTGTAATCATATTTAGAAGTGAGTGGTAAGGCAATTATGGGTGAGGGTGTGTCTAGCGATGACAGGCTATTGATCACTGAACTATTGGGTCGAGAGCCGCGCGGCTTGGCAGCTGTACAAGTTCGTAACGCTAAGGGTGGGCCAAGTGTTATCAGAGTAGAGAGTTTGGTGGATCAAAAACCATTTCCTACCCTGTTTTGGCTCGTCGATAAAGAGCTTAATTACTGGCTAGACGGACTTGAGGCGGCAGGCAATATTTCTGTGTTACAGCGCCAAATTGATGCTTCCGCGGACTTGAGGGCTGAAATAGCGATGGATCATGCCCGTTATATTGCTGCGCGAGACAGTTACATGTCTGGGACCATACGCCAGCAGCTTGCAGAGCTAAATTACCTCGCTGCATTACAAAAAAAGGGTATTGGTGGGATCAGTGATTTTACTCGTATTCGGTGTTTTCACACCTATTACGCAGCGCATCTGGTTCAAACTAATGCCGTTGGGTCGATGATAGACCGCCACTTCGCGCGAGGTGTAAGCCTTTGATCTGGGTGATTTTATAGGATTGCTTGCGTGGGGCGAGGACCGAGCAGGTTAAGTTCGGTATCAGGGCCCCTGTGCCTAGAATGTAAGGCGGCGCCGATTATCGTTGCAAAAATGAGCAGGCGGAGTTACTATCGATCATAGACAATAAAATTTCGTTTAAAAAACGATCAATAAAGAGAAGATAGAAGCGGCGGTCTCCCCCAAAAATGACCCGGCGAGCAGTGTAAAAATATTGACTAGAAATAGTATTATTTTTAGATAAAAACAATCCGTTAGAAAAGTTGGCCTGAGCCGATTGCTGCAATAAGAAATGAAGCCAACTCAATCTAGCTTGTAGAAATAGTTTTCGGAGTTCTACTTATGTCGTATAAGAAATTAGGTTTTAGCGCCTTTGTTGCCGTTATTACGTTGTCTAGCTCATGGTCGTATGCCGCGCCTCTTAATCTTGATCTTACTGAGTTTGATCCTGATATCTCCTTTTCACTCGGTAGTGTGACCTACGATGCAGCCACCGATCAATTCGATATGACAGCCGGTGCTGATATGTTGTACTCGGGGTCTTCTGATCAAGAAATATCGGGTACTTTTTTCGGATATTTGGGAGAGGTGACCTTAAATGCAGAAATAAGTGCCGGTGGTACGTTGGTGGGTGGCTCATTATCCGTTGTGGGCGACACCTCAGGCAGTATTATCAATGCTTCTGGAACGCTGCTCACGGCAGACCTTTTTGACTTTGGGTTTAGTAACGACTCCCAGCAAATACTTGAGTTTCGGTTCGATCCTACAGGCGGCGAGCTAGCACCATTTTATGCATTAACGCCAGGTGGTTTCGGTGGCATTATAATTTCGGTGACTGGCTACAACGACCAAAACTTCAATACAAGTTTTTCTGGAAGCGCTTTCGGCACTTTTGGTGATATAGCACCGATACCAATTCCAGCGTCAGCATGGTTGTTTGTTTCCGCTTTATTCAGCACGATTGGTTTGCGTGCGCGCGTTAAGTACTAAATAAAAATTAGCCTTGCCGGTAAGTACTTAGGTTAATTTAAGGTGGTTAAGTCTTTTGGTCGACCTAGTTTAATGATGAGGATGGGCTGTTCTTATGAAAATTTTTTGTACAAGTAAAGGGCTTCATGGCGTGTTATTTAGATTAGCTGCAATGTTTGGTTTGTTGCTCTCCAGCCATGCGTTTTCGCAACCACTGACATTGGGGATGCCGTCAATTAATTTTAGCGGCGGTAACTTGGTGTATGTCGCTGCAGACGAATCTTTTGAGTTTACTGCCGCACCATCGACATGGCTTGACCTCTCAGTCATTCCTCCGGGAGGCAGAATTGGTGATGCTACTGGTTCCGGTACAGAAACGTTCACGGTAAAAATACAAGTTGATGGCGCCGGATCGCTTGCGGGAGGATCGCTCGGTGACGACCTACTTATTGAGGGTAATGCCGTAATCGCTGGTACCGTTTATGACGGGATTTTATTGACGGGCGAAGTCGCAAGCTTTACAGCTTTGGGCGGTGCTGCCACTTCAAACGACGCTTATACCCTTACCTTTATTGTTACCGGCGGTGAGTTAGCTGGGTTGTACAGTGGGGGCGTTGGGATAAACCTCACTAGTGAAACTTCAACTTTTAATGGGGACTTTTCCGTTGATTTTGCCGGCGGGGCTAAAGGCCAGTTGGGTGCTCAAGATGTGGTGCCTGACGTTTGTGAAATTAGCTTAGAAGCTACCTGTTTGGTTAATCTGCCGCCTGTGAGTGCGGAGTGCCAGGCAAAAATTGCGGCAACTACGCTGCTCTACACCGGATCTGCTCTAACGGCTGCCAACGTTACTTTTATAGGTAACTACGGTGGCAATGTGGCCTATACCGGAGTTGATCTAACACCAGGTACAACCGTTCTTGCCGCAGCGACAGAGGCTGATATGACGGTCGACGCCCGCCCCGGTGACCTCGGTTCGAGATTAACAGTAAGCATCAACGGTGTTGAGGAAGAAATACATACTAGCTGTTCCGTGCCTTATGTTGCTGGACAGCCAGCTCCGCTCAACGATGGCTCACCATCATCTAATTGGAGCGTCATTGCTTTTGTTGATAAATATGGCACGGTAGTCGACTCCACGCCACAAGAGCCGTCTTCATTGTGTGAAATTCCTCCCAGCGGTGCCGGATGTTATGTCAATGGTAAGGCTGATTCATTGACCTTTGAATATTCTGGCGGCGGCTGCGCAATGAGTGATAGCGAAGCGCTGACCGCTATGATAAAACCGCCAGTCTGCACAGGGGCTGTTGATGAATCTTTGTTACCTCCTCAGGACGAAGTAACTGTCAGTGTTAGCAGAGGTTCAGTAACACCATCTACGATTGCGCTGGGTGACTCTTTTACTCTAAGTGGTTTTGGTTCATCCACGACGGTGACGCTGACTGATGCCTTGGGCAACACCGAAGTGAATGAATTTCATACTTCGTGTTCAGCTCCACTAGAAATAGGGGACGCCTTCGGCGGTATAACTTTATCTTTGTACGATGGCATTCTAGGTGGCACTAGCGTAGATTTTATCTATAAGGTCACTAACATTGGCGATACGCCGGCTAATGATGTGCGTGTCATTGATGTGTTTGATGGTGATGTTCCTGGCACCCCGGTCGCCTCCATAGCGGCGGCGGAGATGGTGACGTTGACTAGGACGGTTGAAGTGGTTAATAGTGTTCAATCGAGCACCACTGCGTCTGCAGTCACTACGGGTGACTATACATGTGCAGCAGAAAGTGTTGTGGATGTGCATGAAACTGCGCGTTTGGATAAAGGCTCGAAAGGCTCTAAAGGCTCTAAGGGATCTAAGCGCGGTAGTAAAAAAATGAAAAAGAAAAACAAAAAAGGTAAGCACAAAAAGCACCATAAGCGCTCTAAAGGTGGCCGTAAAAAAGGTAGCCATTGATCGAGCTATCCATTCCAATAAGGAGCAGTAAGTTTTTAAAATAAACTGCCCCTGTCGAGTAACAAACCGCCGGCTTATGCTGGCGGTTTTTTTATGAGCCGTATATATTGAGCATGTTTGGTAAATAGTTTTTTGGAGTTAATGCAGTGGACTTTACGATTCGCCCTAAGTCGGTTCTTATGTGTTTGCTGTGCGTTATTGCTTTGCTGGCAACCCTGCACATTGCACAACTAGTGGCTTACTATTATATCGACGATTCCGATGTGTTTGATTTTGTCCAAGTAATTGATTTTGATTATGAGGGTAACTTGCCTTCGCTTTATTCCCATATGGCTATTTTTTTTGCAGCCTCATTGCTCTGGTTTATTGCTTTACAAAAACGAAAAACGCCGGCCGCGCCATATCGCTATCACTGGATTTTACTGGCTGTGATATTTACTTTTCTGGGCTTTGACGAGGCGTTGGCGCTGCACGAAGAGGTGGGGGATTTGTTCGAGGATCGCCGCTGGGTCGATGCCACCGGTTATCTTTTCTTTGCGTGGGTTGTGCCTTATGGCGCTTTACTGGCTATTTTCGTTATTTCCTATCTCCGCTTTGTGTTTGCCTTACCTCGTGTCACGATGCTACTTTTTATTACCGCGGGCGCGATGTTTGTCGGTGGTGCCGTTGGTATTGAAGTTTTTAGCGCTTATGAAGCAGATTTGAGGGGCTCAGAAACGATATTGTACAGCGTGCTTTACACGCTTGAAGAGCTGTGTGAGATGTGCGGGGTTGCGCTGTTCTGCTACGCGTTAATGCGTTACATTGAAAACGAATACGGTGGTTTACGAATACATTTCGATTCGGCGTAGCGTTGGGGCTTTGGCTGGGTGCGCTGGGATTCTGCAGTGCAGTGTGCAATTCTATTGTGGGCGCTAAGGTACTTTTCGCCGGCCTTAGTCGATTTTTTTTGTTTAACGTTGAGTTTTGCTGCCCCGCAACGATGCGGTTTGCGCGATATCTACAAAATTATAAAAGACACTTGTCAAAAGCTCCTATTACTGTTTAAATATACAGTATTAGCTGCTGATGCTTAATTGGTGCCATCAGTACCTTTTTATAGCGGGTTCTATTTCACCATACTGTCAAACAAGAGGTCACTCCAATGGAAGATAACCGAACAAAAGCACTTGATGCTGCCGTCTCGCAAATTGAAAGGCAATTTGGTAAGGGCACTATCATGCGCATGGGTGATGAGCACCGAGAGGCCATACCGTCTATCTCAACGGGCTCATTAGGGTTAGATATTGCGCTGGGTATTGGTGGTCTACCAAAAGGCCGTGTGGTTGAGATCTATGGGCCGGAATCGTCAGGTAAAACAACATTAACATTGCAGGTTGTCGCTGAATGTCAGAAAGCGGGCGGTACCGCAGCCTTTATCGATGCTGAGCATGCACTAGATCCTGGCTATGCTGAAAAACTGGGCGTTAATGTCGATAACTTATTAGTATCACAGCCGGATACAGGTGAGCAGGCTTTGGAAGTGGCCGACATGCTAGTGCGCTCAAGTGCTGTTGATGTCATCGTAGTTGACTCGGTCGCAGCGCTCACGCCTAAGGCCGAAATTGAGGGCGACATGGGTGATCATCATGTGGGTCTCCAGGCACGTCTTATGTCGCAGGCGCTGCGAAAAATCACGGGCAACATCAAGCGCTCGAACTGCCTCGTTATTTTTATTAACCAAATTCGTATGAAAATTGGTGTCATGTTTGGCAACCCAGAAACCACAACGGGTGGTAACGCACTTAAATTTTACTCTTCAGTTCGGCTCGATATCCGTCGAATTGGTGCCGTTAAAGATGGCGATGAAGTCGTTGGTAATGAGACTCGGGTGAAAGTAGTTAAGAATAAAGTGGCACCGCCGTTCAGGCAGGCTGAATTTCAAATTCTGTATGGCAAGGGTATCTTTCAAAAAGCTGAGCTTATTGATATTGGTGTTAAGCAGGGGCTTATTAATAAAGCGGGTGCTTGGTATAGCTACAAAGAAGACCGTATCGGCCAAGGTAAATCTAATGCCGCGAAATTTATGGTTGAAAATCCAGCCATCTCCGACGAAATTGAAACGCTCATTCGAACTCAACTGCTAACGCCGGTGTCGAATGCGCCTGCCCAAGAAGAAGCGGGCGAGCTCGAAGTCATTGATTAAACTGGGCGATCGCCGCTATGTCAGACAATAACCCGTCATTGCTGCAAGCAGAGAGACGTCATCCGCCTGCCGAGGCGCCTCTTCAAGGCCTTACAAGGTCACAAGAGCGCTTACCGCTTTTGGCGCAAAAAGAATGTGATCAGGCAGTGGTTCCTGCATCCGAGGCGCCGCAGCAAACCTCGCAAGAGTTAGTAAAGAGCGTGCGTCGTTCGGCTATGGACTTACTGGCTCGGCGCGAGTACTCGACGGTTGAGTTGCAACGCAAGCTGTTGGTGAAGTTTTCTGCGTATGAAATTATCGACCGAGAGCTTACGCGGCTTACCTGCCAAGGTTTGTTGAGTGATGAGCGTTTTGCTGAGGCCTATTCGCGTTATCGAAGCGGGGCAGGGTTTGGTCCTTCCCGCATTTTGTTAGAGCTGCGCCAAAAGGGTGTGAAAGACGAGCTGTCTAAGCAGGCCATAAAAAAAGGCGGGTTTGATTGGTATCGACTGGTTAAGTTTGCTAAAGAGAAGAAGTTTGGCAGGGAAGCGCCTGCCGAAAGTAAAGAAAAGGCACGTCAGGTTCGCTTTTTGCAGTATCGAGGTTTTACCACCGACCAAATAGCCGAGCTTTATGCCAGCTAGGCTACTTGGAATCTGGCTGGCCGTGATGACTGATTATGAGGGCTAGCAGCTATAACTAGGCGGTATGGCTGGACGGTATGACAAGCACTATGGTCAGAAGCTGTAACTAGCTGAATCTTTCCTTAACTGTGTGCTTGCCCTCCAAGCCACCTCTCATGCCTGTCTTATTTTTACCTTAGCTTTTGCCCTCATCATAGCGTCCAGATTACTGTGCCTATATGCAGGATAGGGGGGGAGCTTTTATCCTTTTAATAGCTCTTCACTCATTAAGTCGTTAATCGCGGCGTCATGAACTCTTAATATTTTTGATTAGGCTTATGAAAAAAGTTTGGCTTTAACGGCCGATCGATAGTCGCCTGCTGTGATTGCCATGAAACGTTTAAAAACGCTGCTGAAGTGGCTGGCATCGCAAAATCCACATTGCTGAGCGATTTCTCCTATGCTGAGGTTGCTGTTTTTAAGTAGGGCTTTTGCATATTCAACTTTTAGTTGCTGCAAATAATAATTAGGCGTCGAGTTGGTAGCCAATTTAAAACGGCGGTTGAGTGTGCGCACGCTCATGTCCATCATTTGAGCCATATTTGTGCTGCTAATGGCTTGTTTAAAGTTTTCCCGCATCCAGTGCTGAAGTCTGACTATATCTTCATCGCTGTGTGATTTTCGTTCTTGATCAATATAAAGGCTAGTGGCATACGACTTTCTTACCTCCGGCGAAAAATTTGCTTCAACCTTTTGAGCAATTTTTTTGCCGTGTAAAGACTCAATAAAATAAATCATCAGGTCGGCAATCGAGTTAATGCTTGCGGCACAATAGATATTATCTGAGCGTGTAATTAAAAAATCTTTTTGAATTTTCACGGCCGGGTAACGCTGCTTAAATTTGTCTAATTGAGTCCAATGAGTGGTTGCTGCTTTTTGATCGAGTAAGCCCGCTTCGGCAAGCAAGCAGCTGCTGCTGCCAATGGCGCAAATGTTGGTGCCGTTGTCTGCCCAGCGTTTTAGCAGTGGAATTAGGTATTGTTGCTTGCGCACTACGCTCAATGGGTTGCGCCATATAGCAGCTAAAAAAATAATATCGGGGCTGGCAATGGCTTTGGGATGCGCTTGGGTGCTAATTTCAATGCCGCCTGCGCAGCGTATTCTGCGCCTGGAGCCATAGATGCCGGGCAGGGGCATCAATTCACGTGTGGCGGATGTTTGCGCATCGATCGCAGCGCTGATCATTTCGCTGGCTAAGCTAACGCTTGAGGCAAGGCAGTTGTCGTAGGCGATAAAAGCAATTTGAGGCATGGGGGAATTTATTACCCTGTGTAGTTGCTGGGTTAAAAATAGTTACAGAATGACTGAATTATAATAGTAAATGTCTTTAATTCAATATCGCTAATTGGGTTCGTTTGCCTACACTTCAATTTCTGGAGTGCAGTTCGGTAAGCCGCTGTGGAAGGCCCGCACACCCCAGCATGATTCCAAAACCTGAGGACCATCGAGTGACCCATTTACCCGTGATTGTTAGTTATGGCGGCATCAGCCCGGCCGGCCGCAGTTCGTTTGGACACGCTTACCGTAGACTAATATTTGATGCGCTTAATGCAACGCAAAAACAAGCAACACTGGCCAGCCTTGGCCAATTGATGCGGGTGGCGGTGGATGCGACGGGCGCTGAGGAGCAAATACTAGCGGGCACGCTTATTAGACAGTTAGATCCTGCATTGCTCGACCCTATGGCTGTGCCCAGTAATCACGCTATGCAAACGATTGGCTCGGAGCAGGTGCCTACAGTGTTTGAAGTCAATACACGGCATTTGCCTAAAGAGGTTCCATCACAGTGGCAATTAGAGCCGCTAGTGAACGGTAATACCCGAGTAACCGTTAGCGGCGCACAGGGGCTGCTTGTGCCTTCACATCGGGAGTTAAAGGTCCATACAGCGGGGCAGTTGCCAGCGGGGTTTGACCCTGGCACTTTGTACAATTCGCGCAATCATCCGCGCGGCCTGCAGATGACGGTGTTTGGTGCATCTGATGCGCTAGGTTCTCTTGGTATCGACTGGCAGCTTGTATGTGGCGCTGTATCGCCCGATCAAATTAGCGTTTATGCCGGCAGCGGAATGGGCCAGCTCGACGCACAGGGAAGCGGAGGGATGCTGTCAGCGAGGTTTAACGGCAAGCGCGTCAGCTCCAAACAATGCCCGCTGGGTTTTGCTGAAATGCCGGCAGATTTTATTAATGCTTATCTTTTGGGTAGCCTTGGCACTACCGGCACCAGTATGGGTGCATGCGCATCGTTTCTTTATAATTTGCGCCAGGCCATTGCCGATATTCAAGCGGGCAAAAGTCGTGTGGCCATTGTGGGCGGCAGTGAGGCACCTATCTTGCCCGATATTATTGAGGGCTATTCGGCTATGGGAGCGTTGGCTACCGCGCAGGGCTTGCGCGAGCTCGATGGCGGCAAACTCGATTACCGTCGTGCCTGTCGACCGTTTGGCGAAAACTGCGGATTCACGTTATCCGAGTCGGCGCAATTTGTTGTGCTATTCGACGACGCGTTAGCTTGCGAGTTGGGCGCGCAGATTCATGGCGCGGCCACCGATGTGTTTGTGAATGCGGATGGCTTTAAAAAATCGATTTCAGCGCCTGGTGTCGGTAATTATTTGACCATGGCTCGCGCCTTGGCAAGTGGCCGAGCTTTGCTTGGCCAGAACGCTGTGCGTGAACGTAGTTTTGTACAGGCGCACGGCACGAGCACGCCGCAAAACAGAGTGACTGAATCGGCTGTTTTAAGCAGCGTTGCTGGCGAGTTTGGCATTGAGCATTGGCCGGTAGTGGCAGTAAAAAACTTTATGGGTCACTCGGTCGGAACCGCCGGTGCCGATCAGTTAATGGCTACTTTGGGTGTTTGGCAAGAGGGCATTTTGCCAGGCATCACCAAC
This sequence comes from uncultured Pseudomonadales bacterium, assembly GCA_943788835.1. Classification (GTDB taxonomy): domain Bacteria; phylum Pseudomonadota; class Gammaproteobacteria; order Pseudomonadales; family UBA7434; genus UBA7434. The sequence goes on from CALSRU010000004.1 coordinate 72,383, forward strand.
ATCGATGAGCCCGCAGCCGATGTGCAAACGCGTCATTTGACTATTAGTGGTGAGCACAAAGATGTGGGGGCTGATGGCACCGAGCTAGCCATCATTAACGCTAAAGGGTTTGGGGGCAATAACGCCTCGGCGGTTGTGGTTTCGCCCACCGTGGTGGAGCAGATGCTACGTAAGAAGCATGGCGCAGTGGCATGGAAAAACTACCAGCAAAAGCGAGAGCAAACGCTTGAAAATGCAAACGGCTATGACCAAGCAATGCTGAGCGGCACGCAAAGCCCTGTATACTTATTCGATAATAATGTAATGGACGGTGATGCTCTGCGCTTTGAAACCAATAAAGTGTATGTGCCAGGCTTTAACAAACCGGTTGATCTGCCGGTCACCTCACCCTATGCAAAATGGTTAGATGACACTGTCTAGGCCTTGGTTATAAAGTGCGGTGGCTCTAGTGTGAAACTCAGTGTCGACTATCACGTATAATGCTCGACTTGTTTGTCAGCGCGCGTATAACAGAACTTGAGAGATTATTGTTAATGGATGCTATCACTGCCTTGCACACACGGGTGTCTTCGCCACGTCTGGTTGAGCCGGCGCCTACACCCGAGCACCGCGAAGTAATTTTTAAGGCGGCTTTGCGCGCGCCGGATCATGCAGCGTTACGTACCTGGCGCTTTTTGTGTATTGAGGGCGAGGGTAGGGTAGAGCTGGGCGAAAAAATGGTGGCTGCAGCACTGCGCCAAGATCCAGCATTGAGCGAGGCTATGCAAACACGCAGGCTTAATTCGCCGCAGCGAGCCCCCTTAGTTATTGTGGCAGTGGTTCGTTTGCGCGAGCATCCTAAAGTGCCGGCTATTGAACAGTGGCTATCGGTAGGAGCCGCCACCAGTAATATGTTGTTAGCGGCACATGCGCTGGGTTACGGAGCCATGTGGCGCTCAGGTAGTTTGAGTCACGACCGCAGCTTTATGACCGACATAGGCTTGCAGGCCGAGGAGCATATTGTTGGTTTTTTATATATGGGCAGTGTTGCTGGCGCACTCAGGTCGCCGGCCGAGCATGTGGTGAGCGATTATTTTTCGTCGTGGCCCGCGGCTACCTAATCGCGCGCTAGCCGTTACTAAAGCAAGTGAATATGGCTGCAATTTAGTCGGGTAAGGGCTCTGTAGCGTTGTGGATAACTTGGTGCGTAAAGTTTTTTGGCTTTGGCTAGGCGCCTGCTCGCCGAAGCTAAATATTGCTAGCAGTGTATAAAAATAAAAAATTATTTATAAAAAACAGATGGTTAAGAGGCTTTTGTATAACTTAATGTTAGGTTTTCACTCTAACTGTATAAAATAATGACTTCAGACAGCGTGTGGGTAACTGTTTTTGCGGTTAATTGCGCACTACTACAGTATGCGCTGTGCATTCTCGTAGCCCGCCTCTACTCTCCTGTGTAAATACAGCCGGTTGAGCAGGTCTCTTTGAGTTCTATGCTGCTAAGCTGCGGCAGGGTTGGCTTTAATGCCTGCCAAATCCATTTGGCTAAGTTCTCGCTGGTTGGATTTTCCAGCCCTTTAATTTCGTTAAGGTAGTGATGGTCTAGCTGCTGATAAATGGGCGCAAAGTGTGCCTTCAGTTCCGAGTAGTCCATCACCCAGCCGGCGGCTGGGTCTAGGTCACCAGCCACTTCAATGCGCACCTGAAACGAGTGGCCGTGCAACCGGCGGCACTTATGGTCTTCGGGCACGTTGGGTAAGTGGTGGGCAGCTTCAAAAGAAAAGTCTTTGTAAATACGCATGATAAATAAAATCGGTTAACCGCAAGGCGGGCAGGTGAGTGACGCCGCGCAGTATACCCTTTTTCGGAATAAGAGAGTCTGCATCCTAGCTTTAACGACTTGTGGCATAGCTTTAAAAACAGGCGTACTTATTGTTAGTTTTTTTAGGTGGTAAATGTTTGACAACACGAACATTTTCGGTAGAATGCGCCCCTCTCAACGTGGGTGGTTAGCTCAGCTGGGAGAGCATCGCCCTTACAAGGCGAGGGTCACAGGTTCGATCCCTGTACCACCCACCATTTTTTACCGTATTTATCGTCACTCGGTAGTACGTTCAAGTCATACGGACCGGTAGTTCAGCTGGTTAGAATGCCGGCCTGTCACGCCGGAGGTCGCGGGTTCGAGTCCCGTCCGGTCCGCCATTTCAAAGCTTCAAAGTCTTTTCAGCCCCTGTTAGTTAGCAACCTCTTGCCAATGCACGAGGAGCCGTAGACAAAGTTGAAGACATATTATTATTTCACCTTGTGCCTGTCTGACTTCAATCGCGCTGCAGATAGCGACGTACCGGACACCGCCTGATTCTACTAGCGTATTTATGAACGATGGCCAGAATTTAATAGGCGCTGATAGTCCTTCCTTGCTTTCAACGCCAGGTGTCCGCGACACAGATCAAGCGTTTGAGCAGGAGTGGTTATCCTGATAGACGCTGCCTGTAGACACCAGAGCGTACAACTTTGTTTTTGCAGCGAGTGACCAGCCTATGCAGTTAGCTGACCTATCGGTAGATATTGGCTCATCACCGATTCCTGTGCCGGCAGCGGTCTGGTTATTCGGCTGGGCACTGGCTGGTCTCACAGCTATTCGTAGAAAGAAAGACTGATAGCAGAGCGTGAACCTGCCAACAGCAGTAGCAGTAAAATAAGGGGCAGAGACTGGCCCCTTATTTTTGTGCGCTGGTTTTGGATGCGCATAACAAAAATCAGTTTGATTTAGAAAAGACTAGGTCGCAATTGCATCCACGAACAAAAAGATGCTCTTGGCAAGACGGTTCTGTGTTCAAGTATTTTCGCTCTGCGATTGCCTCGCTCATTGCTTTACACACCCTGTTGGCTGCGCAATTTTAATTTGCCGCTACTCAGGTCATTCCACTAACGGGCCTTAGTGCGCAGGTTTATCTGGCAGTAGTAGAACTAATTGTACGCCGTCAGTCCTAGTTGAACCCGAACGGGTATTGTAATAAGAGATGGTTTTTTAATAGCAATATAATCAGTAATTTGAATTGTTTATTGTTAATGATTTTATCCAATGACTATGGCTGCACTGTCTCAATGGCAGACGTGCAGTCTGCCATTTTTAGTGAATAGGTTGGCGGCCTGAGGGGCGTTTAGGGTCAGCATAGCCACCAATAAAAAGGGCCCCCGAAAGAGCCGCTGTTGGTATTGAGTAGCTGTTAGCTGAGATTGCGCCTCGCTACTAACAATCCGACTAGGGCCGAGCCAAATAGCCATAATGCGCCGGGCACAGGTATCGGGTCGCCCACAGCTGTGTTGGTTATAAGGGCCAAATCGCCATTAATATTATTGAAGGTGAAGTCATATAGCGTAGGGTCAAAGGTGCCTGTGGTATCTATTAATATACCCTCGCCTGAAAAGTCACCGGCGCCGGTACCAGTTTCACTCGGCGGCGTGATATCGGTGATTGAAAATGTGAAAACGCTACCGATTAGTATTGGGTTGTCAATACCGACCAGATCGAAGCGAAAATCTTTTACGTCGACATTTGTTCCTGGAGTAATACCTGCGGTTACAAAGTCGCCGGCAACCGAAGTGATAAGCGCCGTTGAAATGTCGTTATCAAAGGATGGTGAAGGGTTGACGGCGCCAGAGGCAAAATCAATAAAATCGACACCGGCTTCAGTGCCCGACTCAATAACAAAGCCAAAGCTGGTGGCGAGTGTTACCGACCCATTCACTGTGGCTGCCGAGGCGCTTAGAGGAGCCAATAAATTAATAGCCAGAACGCCTGCAAGGTAGGCCAAGGGTTGACTGATTTTAGTAACGGACATTTTTAGTTTTTGGTACAACATAACTACATCTCCAAAATTAATTATTATTAAATTTTAAATCTTTTTGCGACAGTAAATAGGGCTATTTAGAAACGGTTTTCCGGAAGCCCTGCGCTCTTAGGCACTTTAGTTACGTTGCCAGCTTTATCGTATTTTGCTAAGCCAATTACCTCTGCGATTACACGTTCTTTCCCATTAGAAGCGGGAAGCTCTTATTACGTTAGCTGCCGCTCGGTCTCAACGGATTCACAATACCCTTGTGAATCGATTAAAGCCCTAACTTTGTAAGCGGCGCAACCCGAGCATGCCAGCCATTGCGGAGCCAAATAGCCATGCTGCTGCCGGAACGGGTACGGTCATTGCAGCAAAAGTTGTATATCCAGAGCTCGCAGAGCCCTGCGCGTCTAGCACCACGCCTACCGAACCGCCGGCTACGTTGTAGTGCCAAAATATATCAGTCGCTTCACCACCTTGATACGTTATGGTGCCCATCCCTGCATAATCGACAGACCCATTGGTATTTATGCCTGAGGTGGGAACCACCGCAATGAGACTATCGAAGGTGAGCAGCACATCGCCATAAGACATCAACGTGTCTCCTACGCCGATTGAAGCAATGTCTAAGTCGACAAATGGGTTGGCATCAACAAAGCCGGTCGGTACTGCGCTGCCACCTGAATTCGATGCTAAAGTGCCTGACGCAGAAATAACTAGACCGTCAAGAAAGTTAAGCGGGTTTCCGGGCTGTGCAAATTGGACTCCCGCATTTAAACCGCCATCTAAAAACGTTGAGCCATTGACAAGAATTGTAGTATTTCCGGTGAATGCGGCGAAGGCGCTAGAGGCAGAAAACAAAGCAGCCGAGACCATCACTGTAAAAATAAAGCGTGTGATATTTTTCATTTTTTTAAACCACCTTCAAAGTTCGAGTTATTTCGACGATAAAACATTCGAGTGTTACACGACTAGATAGCAAGTACGCAACGGCACCGCTGGCTAAGGTAGCTACGACAATCACAGAACAACAGACAAGCGCGACAAAACGCGAAGGTCTCCAGGATAAGCCACAAAAAAGCTTTGCTGATGCGCTTCACCGGCCGCATTGCTTTGAGGCATTGCAACCACTCAGCCAGCAAGGCTTTTTTCGATTAAACATGAAACTGAACCGCCAGTTCAGGGGAGAACAGGCCGTCAGATAATCCAGCGTGCGGGCATACTTGTTTATATTTTAGAATGCAAATCACGCGAGATCAGCCGAAGCATAACCCCGCTTGCGTATATATTCAACAATACAAAACGATCTTTGAACTAAATCAGCTATGTCGCCGGTCAATCGGCTACTATTTAATCAGATTTGGGGTTTTCTGGCCTATCGGGCGGCATAAAGGGAGTGCTGAACAGGTGGCGGGTGCTGTTAGCACGAGCTCCACTGATCATTCAGCTAACCTGGATTGCTAGAAGCCGTAACCGCTCTTGTTGAGGTAGAAAGCTCCCCTCGTTCTTATGGTACATTCCGTGGAGGGGTGAATTTTTTAAAAAACTGGATAAAAGTGATGCATGCCAATGCGCGGCATTACTCGAGCACCAGCGCAGAGGTCGAGAGGAAAAATGATTTTCCTCTCTGCTTTTAAAAAGTATCATCACCGGGCTTTTAAACGGTAACAATAAAATTCAAAAGGAGTAAGAAAGATATCATGAGAAAAAAATATACACCGTATTTGATGGTTGGCGCAGCCCTTCTGCAGTCTGGCAGTGCAATGGCCGAGGGTTTGTCGTACACCTATTTACAGATTAGTGACCACTCCATTAGTGCTGGCGAGCAGGGAAAATATGACATTGGAGGGTTCGTTGTCGAAGGAAGCTTGGCTATGGATGACCGGTTTTTTATTCGTGGGGCTTATCAGGACGGTTCTTACGAACAAAGTGGCGGTGACATCACTGGGTTTAGCTTCGGGCCTGGCGCGCGTGTATCGATAGGCGATACCACCGATCTAGTCGTTTCGCTGGTCTATCAAGATGTAATATATCAAGACATACAAATTAAAAGTACAACCCCCGAAGCATTTCTCAATGGGGATGGTAATGGTGAAATTTGGGAGCTTGATGTGGCTTGCCGCGGAATGATCTCCAATAGCGTCGAGCTGAGTGCCGGGGCCAGCTATACCGATAGCAAGGTGGATTTTGATCAAGGCAAAGAGAAAGATTCTACGGTTGCATTAAAAGTAGGGGCTGCTTTTTATGCAACGCCTGCGCTGTCTTTGCGGGTTGATGTTAATGCTGATTCTGGTAGTGCAGAAGAGTTGCGGTTAGGCGTTCGCTTTAACCTCTAGCTTTACTCAATTCGGTACGAGCGACCACCGAGCGTTTAAAACGCTCGGTGGGTTCTTTGTTTGCCTTATTTATACTTATCATTGCTTTTTATAAGCACTTATATCGATTCTATATTTCTTTATTCGTGACGCTAGTGTCGTAGGCTTTATCCCCATAAATTGCGCAGCACCATCTTGGCCATAAATTTTGCCGCCTGTCGCTTTTAATACATCAATAATGTCGGTTTTTAACTGTTGCTTGCGGTCAAGCTCGGTCACTATGGCCTGCGGCTGATGGGGTCGTTTCTCAACAGCTTGCGTTTTCTGATTAGTGGGCAGGTTATCAAATACTAAGTTTTCACTGGGTGATACTATCACTTGGCGTTCAATGATATTTTCCAGTTCGCGAATATTACCTGGCCAGTCGTAATTCATTAGCTGGTTGGTTTGAGCTAATGAGATTTTCATTGGGCCCTTGTTAAATTTTTTGACAGACTTTTCTATAAAGTGTATGGCGAGTAAAGGTATGTCTTCTCTCCTTTCGCGCAAGGGCACCGATACAATCGGGAATACATTTAAACGAAAATAAAGATCTTCCCGAAACAGCTTTTGTTCTACTAGCGTTTTTAAAGCTTGATTCGTTGCTGCAATTACACGAATATTTACTTTGCGCGTAGTTGCCTCTCCAACACGTTCAAACTGCTGCTCTTGCAGTACGCGTAGCAACTTACTCTGCAGCTCTATGGGTATTTCGCCGACCTCATCAAGAAATATAGTCCCGCCATCGGCCAGCTCAAAACGTCCTAGGCGATCATTGATGGCCCCGGTAAAAGCGCCTTTCACATGACCAAAAAACTCACTTTCAAACAAGTCTCGAGGAATGGCTGCACAATTGACTCGAATTAACGGTCGGTGAGACCGCTCACTGGCCTCGTGAATGGCACGGGCAATTAATTCTTTGCCCGTGCCCGATTCGCCGCAAATTAGTACGGTGGCATTTGTGGGGCTGACCAACTCAATTTGATTGACTAAGTGCTGCACAGCAGAACTTTTTCCCACAATGTTTTGGTAATTAAAGTTATCGTTAATTTCTTCTTTCAAATATTCATTTTCTTGCTCAAGGCGCTGTTTGAGTGATTCGATTTCACGCAAGGCCCCCAGCAATTTTTTTTGTGAATGTTTTTGCTCGGTGACATCACGAAAAATAACTACAGCGCCCACTAAATGGCCGTTATCTTTGATGGGGGTGCTAGTGTATTCCACTGGAAACGACGTTCCATCTCGTCGCCAAAATACTTCATCGACCACGCGATGAACTTCGCCGTCACAAAACGCAGCATAAATGGGGCAATCTACGCTGTGATAAGCATCACCCGATGAATGGGAGTGGTGTATTGTTGTATGAATGTTTTTTCCAAATAAGTCTTCCTTGGACCAGCCTAGTAATTCTTCTGCAATGGGGTTAAGAAAGGTGGTGCGTCCCTCGCTATCAACGCCATAAATGCCTTCGCCGGCAGCATTCAAAATGAGTTGATTGTCTTGCTCTATCTCCTGAAAAACTCTTTCAACTCGGCGCCACTGGCTGATGCCCGACAAATAATGCTCATTGGCCTGCGCCGCCGCGCGGTTTCGATCAATGACTTCTTTGTCTTGAAAGCAAAAAACAATATGTTTATCGGGTTGGCAATTTTCATCTTTACTTAGGCTCGGCTCGCGCTTAGGGAAACCACCAGCGATATATCCCGTCACTTCTACTTTTCGATGATGCTTGTCCTGTGGAGAGCGCAGCATCATTTCGGCACGCCAAGCTTTGCCTTTAGATAATATTTCTTGAGTGAGCACCACTAAGTCAGGAAATAACCCAGCAAAAAATTGGCTCAATGGCTGGTTGATTAATGCTTTGTTCGGGCTCCAAAAAGTATTTTGGGCGCTTATGTTCGCAAGCAAAATGGTGTCGGTCATCGGATCGACCAGCACTTGTGCAAGCGGTGAAGACATAAATATTTTTTGTTCAGTGGTCATCAGTAAAAAAACCTCAGGGCTGGATGCGTTAGCGCGTTTGCTTGGCCTTAGGTCTTTCAATAATTATGCCAAACCCCAAGTTTTCGTTGTTTGCGCAACGAAAATTCGTTCATAACGATTTTTCGTGACTCATCTTCGCCGATAAGAAAATATTAATAATTCAATCATTTCAACGACTTAAAAAAATTTTTCGGGTTTGGCACAGTTCTAGCATTAGCGGAGGGTGTGAAGCTAAGTTTTATTGTTATAGCCGCTGTTAATAGGCTTCACAGTAAACCGCTAGCAACCCAATCATTAAATCTTGCACTTTAGTAGTGCAATTAATTTTTAAGAGGCCTCTAAAATGACCATTAATAGTTTGAACAACCCTTATGACGGTGATGCTTCGTTAAAGCACAACCAGCGCTGTGAATGCTCGGTCTGCGCTGCGCAAAAGCAATCACCCGTTATGCTTAGCGACGCTGAGCGCACGCGCTTAATGGAGCGCCAAGCTGATCAAATGCAGGTAAGTAGTGTGACCGATACGGCGCACAAAAAGCAGTTTGACTCTAGTGAGGACATGCTCGACCAAGCGGTTGAAAACGCGATTGTTCGCGGTATTTTTGGTCACAATGATATGCATCGCCGCACCTTTATGAAGGCAGTTGGCGGCGGCACTATGGCATCTGTATTGGGTACGATGTTGCCAATGGATTCCATCAAGGCTGCAGTGAAAGAGTCGTCGGGCCAGCTCGAAAAAACCAAGTTGAAAGTCGGTTTTGTACCCATCACGTGTGCAACCCCCATCATCATGGCGCACCCATTAGGCTTTTATGAAAAATATGGTTTGGATGTAGAGGTCATTAAAACGGCGGGGTGGGCAGTTGCTCGCGATAAGTCGCTAAACAAAGAATACGATGCTTCGCATATGTTAACGCCCATGCCATTGGCAATGACGATGGGAGCGGGCTCTTCAGCTAAACCTTACATTATGCCCGCGGTTGAGAACATCAATGGCCAGGCCATTGTGTTGCACAACAAACATAAAGATAAGCGCGATCCGAAACAATGGAAGGGTTTTAAATTTGGTGTGCCGTTCGAGTATTCCATGCACAATTTCTTATTGCGTTACTACGTGGCTGAATTTGGTATCGACCCAGATAAAGATATTCAAATTCGAGTAGTTCCACCACCAGAAATGGTGGCTAACCTGCGCGCTGGCAACCTCGACGGCTACTTATCGCCAGACCCATTTAATCAGCGCGCCGTATGGGAAAAAATTGGTTTCCTTCACATGCTGACTAAAGATATCTGGGAAGGGCATCCGTGCTGTGCTTTTGCTTGTAGTCAAGAGTTTGCTATGACCAATCCTAATACTTACAGCGCCCTGTTGAAATCTATTGTAGATGCAACGCAATTTTCTTCAGACCCCGCTAACCGAAAGGATATTGCCAAAGCGATAGCGCCGAAAAATTATTTGAATCAGCCTATTCCTGTAATCGAGCAGGTGCTTACCGGTACGTATGCTGACGGGTTAGGTGCCGTTAAAAAAGTTCCCGATCGTATCGACTTCGACCCGTTCCCATGGCACTCAATGGCGGTGTGGATTCTCACGCAGATGAAGCGTTGGGGCTATGTTGAAGGCAGCATCGATTACAAGAAAATTGCTGAGCAGGTGTATCTGGCTTCTGATGCGAAAAAGATGCTGACAGAGTTGGGTTACGGCGCGCCGGACAAAACCTATGAGAACTACACCATCATGGGTAAAGAGTTCGACTACAGCAAGCCCGAAGAATATATCGCAAGTTTCGATATTAAGAGATAGAGACCATGCCTTTAAATATGTCGTTACGCATGAAATCGATGCTGCTCACAGTCGTGTTTAGCATCGTACTCTTGGGCCTCTGGGAGCTGGTCGTTCAGCCCCCAGAGAGCACCGAGCCACTCACTGAGTATGAGATGTTGTTGGGGTCTTCTGATCAAGAGGCGCGGGTGCCCCCACCATCGAAAGTCATCACCTTGGCTTTTAAGGAGCTTGGCGATCCGTTTTATGATGCCGGTCCCAATGACAAGGGTATTGGTATTCAGTTGGGTTATTCACTCTACAGAGTGTTAACTGGTTTTTTCATGGCTTTTTTGATTGCCATACCTGCGGGTTTTTTGATTGGCATGTCACCGCTGATGTATCAAACCCTTAACCCCTTTATTCAGTTGTTGCGACCCATCTCTCCGCTGGCTTGGATGCCGCTGGCTCTTTTCGTTATAAGAGACTCCGAAGCATCTGCCATTTTTGTCATTTTCATTTGCTCCATTTGGCCGATGTTGGTTAATACAGCTTTTGGTGTGGCCAACGTGCGGGAAGACTGGCTGAAAGTTGCAAGCACCCATGAACTGAGCCACCTGCGCACAGCGTTCACGGTGATTCTACCAGCCGCAGCCCCCACCATTCTCACAGGAATGCGAATTTCAATTGGTATCGCCTGGCTTGTGATTGTTGCGGCCGAAATGTTGGTAGGGGGTACTGGTATTGGTTACTACGTTTGGAATGAGTGGAACAACTTAGATTTAACTGCTGTGATTTTTTCCATCTTAATGATCGGCTTGGTGGGCATGATTTTAGATTTACTACTGTCTAGTGCCCTGAAATTCGTTGAATACAAAGAGTAAGAGAAAATGTCGCAATATTTTGTTCACGTGCAAAACCTAGCTAAACGCTACCCGGTGAAAGGCGAGAAAGAGCCCACGACAATTTATGAGAACGCCAACTTTGGTATTCATAAAGGCGAGTTCGTTTGCATCATCGGTCACTCCGGCTGTGGTAAGTCCACTATCTTGAATGCGCTGGCGGGCTTAGATGAGCCTACCGAGGGTGGTGTGATTATGGATGGCCAAGAAGTCGTTGGCCCAAGCCTTGACCGTGGGATTGTTTTTCAAAACTACAGTCTTCTACCGTGGCTTACGGTTTTTCAAAATGTTTATTTTGGCGTGCGTGCACGCTGGCCGGGCTGGACCAAGGAAAAACTCGACGATCACTGTAATAAATATCTAGAGATGGTAGGCCTGGGCGGCAAAGGAAAGCTTAAGCCCTCAGAGCTTTCGGGTGGTATGCGTCAGCGTGTGAGTATCGCGCGAGCTTTTGCCACCGAACCCAAACTGTTGCTACTTGATGAGCCCTTCGGTGCGCTGGATGCCCTCACACGCGGGTTGATTCAAGAAGAGCTGGTGAAGATTTGGGAAGAGACTCAGCAAACAGTGTTTATGATCACGCACGATGTTGACGAGGCTATATTGCTGGCTGACCGGATCATAGTGATGTCTAACGGGCCAAAGGCGCGTGTAGCCGAGTCGGTTGTTGTTGACATTCCTCGCCCGCGTAAGCGCAGCACCATTATAGATGATCCCGGTTATTACAAAATCAGAAATTATCTGGTGGACTTTCTTGTTAATCGCTCGGAGGAGCTATCGGGCAAGTCACCCCAGCCCAACGAGTACCCGGTAACGGTCAATCCAGTTGCCATTAATCGGCCGAGTGATACTGAACCGCCGATTGTAATTGATCAGGCGGCAGAAAAATTGTCTGTACCAGCCGCCTAAATTTATAAATTTGACATCTAATTTTTTGTATCGAATGAGAGGAAATTGTTATGACCAAAATTGAAATGACCGAAATGATTATGGCTGCTAAGGCAGCGAAAGGCCTGAGCTGGGAAACCATTGCAGCGGCTGCGGATATGTCTCCAGTGTTTATAACTTCTTGCTGTTTAGGTATGAATAGTACCCCTGTATCAGCGGCGGCGGCTATTTGTGAAACATTAGGCCTTGATGCCGAGGTCAACGCAGCTCTCGAAGCGTTCCCTACCAAAATATGGGATCAAGCTGTGCCTACAGACCCTTGTATATACCGTCTGTACGAAGTAGTGGGCGTGTACGGCGATACTTTAAAAGAAATCATCCAAGAGAAATTTGGGGACGGCATCATGAGTGCCATTGATTTCACTATGGAAGTTGAGAAAAAAGAAAATCCTAAAGGTGACCGCGTGGTTATCACTATGGATGGAAAGTTTCTTAAATACAACGCTTGGTAAGCCCATTGCTTGGTGAACTCAATTTAAACATGAGCAAAAAAACGTAGGCCGATTGGCCTAATTTTAAAGAGACACTTGGTGTTGACCATGGAACTAAAGCCACCTTTACCGCCTTTTACTGAGGCAACTGCGAAACAAAAAGTTCAAGCAGCGGAGGACGCCTGGAATACTCGCGACGCCGAGCGGGTTTGCATGGCCTACACCGAGGACTCAACTTGGCGTAATCGAGGCGAGTTCTTTAATGGTCGCGAAGCCATCAAGGCGTTTCTAATACGTAAGTGGGCAAAGGAACACGAGTACAAACTCAAAAAGTGGCTTTGGAGTTTTACGGGCAATCATATTTCGGCGAAGTTCGAGTATGAGTGGCACGATGACGCAGGTCAGTGGTATCGCTCATATGGCAATGAGCAGTGGGAGTTTGCGAGTAATGGTCAAATGCAACGACGCGAGGCCAGCATCAACGATGTGCCCATTGATGCAGCTGATCGCCGCCTTTAGTCATTCTGTTAGTCGGCACAAAAGGCTCAGAAGATTTGCAATGAACAACAAACAAGTTTAGGAGAGTGTTATGGGATTTGGTGGGATTAGTATTTGGCAGCTGTTGATTGTACTTGCCATTGTGGTGCTGTTATTTGGTACGAAGCGATTAAAGGGCATTGGCGGTGATCTAGGCGGCGCTATTAAAGGCTTTAAAAAAGCGATTGGTGATGACTCTGCTGCTAGCGAACAGCCTGCTGTAGCAGATGCCGGCCAAGCCGAGACCAAATAGCTTATGGGCTTTTTTGAAATACTACTGATTGCGGTTGTGGCTCTACTGGTAGTGGGGCCCGAGCGAATGCCTGAGGCCGTTCGCTCGGCGGCGCTCACCTTCGGCAAAGTTAAGCGAAGTCTAAGTAGCGCGCGTAGTGAAATAGAAAAGCAAATAGGCATGGATGAGATTCGACGCCAAATTCATAACGAAGATGTGATGGATAATCTCAGTAAAATCAAAGCCGGGTTATCAGACATCGACAAGCAAATTGACTCGGGTGAAGTAGCTATGCCTTACGATCAAGAGGCCTACGACGAATTACACAGCCAGGTCGGCGCTGCTCTTCCCAGCACAGGCGAGGAGTCGGTGGCTTGCGAAAACGAAATAGAGCAAATCGCGCGAACCAAAGCTAATGAAGCGCTCCCGGCGGGTTCGATGCTATGAATGCAGATGCTGAACATTCAAGTAAGCCGGTTGCAGCGACGTGGGTCAGTCACCTACTCGAGCTACGAGACCGTCTGCTGTATGTACTATTTGCCGTTGGCATAGTTTTTTTAGCGTTGGTAGGCTTTGCTAACGAAATCTATACTTTTATAGCCAACCCTTTAATGGTTTTTTTGCCTGAAAACGCCTCAATGATTGCAACTGAGGTGGCAACGCCTTTCCTGACCCCCTTCAAGTTAACTTTTTTCGTGGCCTTTGTGGCAGCTTTGCCGGTTGTGCTTTATCAGGGTTGGGCCTTTTTGGCGCCGGGTTTATACAACAATGAAAAGTCATTAATTTTTCCTTTAATCGCCTCAAGCGTAGTTCTTTTTTATAGTGGTATCGCTTTTTGCTATTTTGTCGTTTTACCGTTGGTGTTTGGTTTTTTTACTTCTATGGCTCCAGAGGGCGTCACTGTGATGACTGATATTGCGAGCTACTTAGACTTCGTCGTAAAGTTATTTGTAGCCTTTGGAGTAGTTTTTGAAATACCCATTGCTATTATTTTACTTCTTCGATCGGGCGCGATAAGCCCAGAGTCACTTGAAAATAAACGGCCCTATGTAGTTGTAGGCTGCTTTGTTCTGGGCATGTTTCTCACGCCTCCCGACGTTATCTCGCAGATGTTATTAGCACTACCCATGTGGCTGCTCTATGAATTGGGAGTATTTATTGGGCGCAGGCTAGTCCTTAACAAAAAAGAAGGTGGCGATAATGTCACTGACGCTGTGGCATAAGGGGTGAGCGCTTAATTCTTTTTTTTAAAAGCTGCATCAACGGCAGCAGCTCTATCAACGTACCGTTAAATGGTTAACGCCATCAATCAACCTAAGTCAATCGAGGATTATTTTATGAAAAGTTATATGTCACATCGCACGCGACCTCTTGGACTTCGTCCAAAAACTATGGCAGCCGCGTGCCTAGCTGTTATGACATCGTCTGTTACAGCCACGGCCACTGCAGCCGATTCAATTACTGAGGCGCTAACTAGCGGCAAGGGTTTTGCTGATATTCGCATGCGTTATGAAACTGTTGAGCAGGACAATGCATTAAAAGATGCAACCGCAGCAACGATTAGAACCCGTGTAGGCTATAAAACGGGTAGTTACAGCGGCTTCTCAGCGCTGGTTGAAATGGAAGATAGCCGCGCTATTGCCGGCCAAGATGAATATTCTGTACCCCCAACAGGCTTTAACACTGGCGTCTATTCAGTGATTGCTGATCCAGGGACAACTGAAATTGATCAGGCGTTTATTCAATATAGCAACGAGTCAGTGACTGCTAAAGTCGGCGCTCAGGTAATCGCTTTGGATGGTCAGCGTTTTATCGGTCATGTTGGCTGGCGTCAGGATCGGGCAACGTATGATGCGGTGTCGGCTAAGTTCGAGCCTATGGATAAACTATCGGTTACCTTAGCGCACATTTATGGCCGCAATAGAATTTTTGCGGAAGTGCAGGATCAAGATTCAAAAGATAACCTTTTGAATGCAGCTTACACCACTGATTTTGGAAAAATAGTAGGCTATGCGTATCTGTTAGAAGATGATTTTGGCTTCAATACTGTGCGAGACACTTATGGCATTAGCTTAACGGGCAGCACTAAAATTGATGACATCAAAGTTATGTACGCGGCAGAGTATGCCAGCCAAAGTTTAGAGAATGATGCGGGCGTTGATAATTCAATGGACTACATGTTTTTAGAAGCAGGTGCAGTAGTTAGTGGCATTACCGCTAAAATTGGTTATGAAGTGTTGGGCTCCGATGATGGTGAGGTAGGTTTCGCTACTCCATTGGCTACGGTACATAAGTTCAATGGCTGGGCCGACACGTTCATCAGCACTCCAGCGAACGGTTTGGTCGACACCTACATAAGCGTAGGTACAAAGTTCGGCCCTGGTAAGCTAGCGGCGATTTATCATGATTTTGCAGCCGATAATGGCAGTGATGATTATGGCTCAGAATTGGATGTTGTGTACGGCATGAAGTTTGGTAAGGCCTATAGCGCAGGCATTAAATATGCAGATTACAGCAGCGACGGGTATGCCGTTGACACACAGAAGTTGTGGGTGTGGTTTGGTGTGAAAATCTAAAACGTTTGTTGTTGTCAATTTGATGCGGCTGGTCGTTGCGTAATTCGACCAGCCGCACATTGAAAGTTATGTAGATTATTTTCTGATACGCAAGGTGGCCTTGTTGGCCGATTATAAAATTTAAATAAAGCTTTCTTTAGAGCCTGTTTCACGGCACATAAATTTATAGAAATTATCAGCAATAACCGGAATTTTTCAACCGATACAGTTTTTTTGGTTGATCAATTTAACGAGAAATTAAAAGCCATCGCTGTATAAAACTCTTTCCTTCTTGCCCAGTTTCTTCTTTCCTTTTTCTTTTTGGCTTCGTCATGTGCTGCCTCGGCTGGCCTTTTTTTTTGCGTTATTAGCCAACGCATCAAGTGCTAAGCAGTCAGGCATACCTAATAAAATCGCATTTCTTGCTCGACAATATGTCAGTATTTTCTGCGCATAGATTGCCAATGTTGGACAATGCTTGAGTTGACTAACAGTTTTAATCAGCTGTTTTTATTGTATCTTTCACAACAGTATGATTTGCATGTAAATTTAATTATTGGCCTGTTAATTGCAGCCTAGAAGGTAGTGTTTGTTTACGTTTTCAGGAAAACATTATTTGTAGGAGCAACCCTCATGGGTGCAACGATTTCACTCGATTATATTTCTCACCGCTATCAGGCAGCGGGACCCAACACCTTGTCGGGCATTAATAATTGCATCAAGCCGGGTGAGTTGTGCGCGCTTATAGGGCGCAGTGGTTGCGGTAAATCAACACTGTTGCACATGATGGCCGGACTGTTAATACCTTCCGAGGGCTGCGTAAGAATCAATAACCAGCAAGTGCAGAAGCCTAGTGCCAAGTGGAACATGATGTTTCAAAAGGCCTCGTTGTACCCTTGGATGTCAGTTAAGGAGAATGCCGCTCTGGGTTTACTGTTTGCTGGCGTTTCGCCTGCCCAAGCGAGTGAAAAAATCGACGGCTTGTTGGACATGGTGGGGCTGCACGACAGAAAAGATGCCCGTGTACAGAGCTTGTCCGGTGGCCAGCAGCAGCGCGTGGCGCTAGCACGCTCGCTGGCAACCGAGCCTGAAGTGCTTTTGTTAGACGAGCCTTTCTCGGCTCTTGATGCATTCACTCGGGGCGCTCTGCAAGAAGAGGTCCCTCTCATTTGCCGCAAGCTCAATATAACTATGGTAACCGTAACGCATGACATTGATGAAGCGATTACGATGGCCGATCGTGTTCTGATTATGTCGCAAAACCCCGGGCGTATTGTCGACGAACTAAGCGTAGACCTGCCATGGCCGCGTCGGCATATGGATCACAAATTTCAGCATTTGCGAGATGAGTTAATGCAGATGTTCGTGCAAACAGAAACTACCAGCATTCAAGCGAGCGATCCCTCAATTAGCAAAACTGTTGCAGCCTAATTCACTTACACAAAAGGAAAACGTTATGAAGAAGATCACGACACCTACCACATCAGTCAGTCTCAATGAGGCAAACGACGATGCTATGAGCCAAGATGACCTTGATTACTTGCAGGAGCACGAGATGAATCGCCGCGATTTCGTGATGGATTCACTCGCTATGGGTGGTTTGGCGGCCACATTTGGTTTGACCGGCAGCGCAGCTTCTTGGGCGAGCATTCAGCCGCCGGAAGATGAAGTGCTGCGTATCGGCTATTTGCCCATTACCGACGCAACGGTTTTGTTGGTTGCACATGCCAAAGGTTTTTTTGAGGAGGAGGGTATTAAGACCGAGAGGCCCACGCTAATTCGTGGTTGGTCACCACTGATTGAAGGTTTTGCTGCCGGTAAATTTAATCTGGTCCATTTTTTAAAACCGATCCCAATGTGGATGCGCTACAACAATGGCTTTCCGGTAAAAATCATGTCGTGGGCTCATCTCAATGGTTCAGGGCTAGTGGTTGGCAAGCATACTGGAGTGGAAAGTTTTGATGGTTTAGGTGGTAAGCAGGTGGCAGTTCCATATTGGTATTCGATGCACAATATCGTATTACAAATGGCTCTGCGAAATGTAGGCTTGAAACCGGTCATCAAAGGATATGGAGAAGACCTTGCAGCGGACGAAGTAAACTTACAGATTATGCCGCCGCCTGATATGCCACCCGCCCTTGCAGCGAAGAAAATAGACGCGTTTATTGTTGCTGAGCCCTTCAACGCAGCAGGAGAGTTGTTGGCAGGCGGCAAGATGCTGCGCTTTACTGGTGACATGTGGAAAAATCATCCATGCTGCGTGGTCTGTATGAACGAGGACAAGGTTAAAGCTAATCCTGAGTGGACTCAAAAAGTGATGAATGCGATTGTTAAGGCTCAAATTTACTCCCAGCAAAACAAAAAGGAGGTTGCCTACCTGCTGTCTAAAGATGGGGAAGGGTACCTGCCGATGAAGGCCAATGTGGTCGAGCGTGCCATGACACTTTATGACGAGGAAAGTTATGCAGAGCCAGACGCTATACAAAATCCCGACTGGGAGAGTGGACGAATTGACTTTCAACCATGGCCTTTCCCATCGGCCACTAAGTTGATTGTGAACGAACTTAAAAGCACGTTAGTTGGCGGCGATGCTACATTTTTGAAGGATCTAGATCCTAACTTTGTGGTTGAAGATTTGGTCGACTATCAATTTGTTAAGGCTGCCATGGAGAAGCACAGCGGCTGGGAAGATGTACCAGGGTTCAACGCTGAAAATCCATTTGAACGCGAAGAGATTATTAATTTATGACCACCGCCAGTGCTAGTTTGGAAAGAAACCGCGCAAATATGCCGCCCTTGATGGGCGGCGTTCTCTGGGTGGCTAACCAGTTGAAGTATCCGGTGTTGGGTTGTTTGTGTCTCTTGGTGCTTTGGTGGTTTGGTGGTTACTTGATTAGAAATGATCCCGATTTGTCGGCGTTTTCGGCGTTCGCGCCAGGGCCGACATTTTCGGCGTTGTATGCATTGATTCTTAGCGGAGAGTTAGTGCAAACCATTACATCGAGTTTGTACCGCATTTTGATCGGCTTGCTGTGGGGCGTTGCTATCGGTGTTCCTGTTGGAGTGTTGATTGGCTATGTTGGCACAGCCATGAAAATTGCTAACGTGCCCTTTCAAATATTAAGGATGATCAGCCCGTTGGCTTGGATGCCGATTGCGGTGCTTGCTTTTGCGAGTTGGGATGCCGCGATAATTTTCTTAATTGTGATGGCGGCTGTTTGGCCCATCATGTTTTCAACCGCACATGGCGTTCGCAAGATTGACCCAAACTGGTTCAAGGTTGCACGTAACTTGGGCGCTACGGGTCCGCAAATGTTGAGTCGAATTATTTTGCCCGCCATTATGATGGATGTGGTTGCTGGTATTCGTCTCGCAGTAGGTGTGGCTTGGGTTGTTCTGGTGCCCGCCGAGTATCTTGGAGTGACGAGTGGTTTGGGCTATGCGATTAACGACGCACGGGACACTTTGTCCTACGATACATTGGCGGCAATAGTATTGGTTATAGGCGTGATTGGTTACTGCCTCGATTGGCTATGCGGCTTGTTAGTTAAGCGATTTAATTGGCATTTGGAGGATTAGCTGTGATTTGTTGTCTGGCGCTGCCTACCTTCAGAGCGCATTGATGAGCGCGCTTGGTATGTAACAGTCGTCGCTGTTTGTGGCAGTGCGTGCGGTCGATAATATTATTTTTAGGCTATCGAAGATGCCAATGAACTCCTATAAGCTCACTTTGGGCATGGATTTTGCCAGCAAGAAGTTATTGTTGACAATGTCTAACAAAGCGAGCGAGTGGCATGAGTACTTCGAACAAGGCGGATCAATCTAATTCGGATAACACTTCGTCAGGTAATACCCGTTTCCTGCAGCAGCCAGCGGCAATGATGCAAGAGTCTGGTGACTTCGATCTGGGAGTGATTCACGAGGCGGCTAAACTCATTGGCAATTCGGATGCTCCCGAATTGGCCATCACCGGTATTTTACGTTTAATCTCAGAATTTTTAGGTTTGAACCGCGGTAGAGTTCTGCTACCGTCGGTTGCGAACGATAAATTGCAAATTCGTTATAGCTACGGTTTGCAAAAGGCAGAGCGGGCGCGCGGTATTTATGACATAGACGATGGCATCACCGGTAAGGTAATGCGTACCGGACTGCAATCGGTGGTGCAAAATATTGATGAGGAGCCCGACTTTTTATGTCGGGCGATTGATAGAAAGACGTTACCGCAAGAGGTAGTCTCTTTTTTGGCCGTTCCTATTTTAGATGGTAGCAACACGATTGGTGTATTAGGTGTGCATCGGTTGCGGCAACGATCCCGTTCTTTTGATGCCGACTTAGTTGTACTGAGGATTATGGCAACGTTTGTTGCGCAAATTATAAAAATAAATCATTTAATTGATCTTCGTACCGAGCAACTCACGCAAGAGAATAAAGAGCTTAAGGGAGCCTTGCACAATCAGCAAGCCGACCATGGTATTTTGGGCGAGAGCCGAGCCATTCGTAATGCACTCCAACAAATAATGATGGTTTCTGAAACAGCCGTTACTGTTTTTTTGAATGGCGAATCGGGTACGGGTAAAGAACGCTTCTCACAGGTTCTTCATCTCAACAGTCCGCGCAAAGACAAGCCATTTTTAGTCATAAATTGCGCTGCTATTCCAGAGCAATTACTCGAGTCTGAATTATTTGGCCACGAACGTGGAGCTTTTACGGGGGCGGTGAAGCAAAAGCAGGGGAAGTTAGAGTTGGCCGACGGTGGCACCTTGTTTTTGGACGAAATAGGTGATTTAAACTTTGAGTTGCAATCGAAATTACTGCGTGTTTTAGAAGGTCAGGTGATCCAGCGGGTGGGCGGAATTCAAGATATTCCCATCGACGTCAGAATCATTACAGCGACTCACAAAAATCTTCAAGAGGCCGTTAACAAGGGTGATTTTCGGTTAGATTTATTTTACCGGCTTAATGTATTTCCTATTTATTTGCCTGCGCTGCGCGACCGCGATGGCGATATCCGAATTTTAGCTAGGCACTTCTTACTAAGGGCTAATCAAGAGTATGGTTCCAGCACTATATTGGAGTCAGGCGTCCTCGAGCGACTGGAAAGTTATAACTGGCCAGGCAACATTCGGCAGTTAGAAAATGTCTTGAAGCGCGCGGTCCTCATCTCGCTTGATGGGAGCATTAAAGCCAGTGACATTGAACTTATCCTAAATCAAGAATCAGTCATCAATAGCCATCTTGCGTCGGATCTAAGCCCGCAGTCAATTGCAGCACTGCCGGCTCGCTCGGCGATTAGTGCGCCACAGACTGGTTATTTTGAGCCCACAGCAGGGGGCGCTGAGTGCGCACCCAGTGGCCGGCTTTACAACCGCGTTCGAGTGGATCAGGCAGACGAAATTGTTAGCGCATTAAAGCGTACGGGTGGTAATAAAACTCGCGCAGCGGGCTTACTGGGTATGACCACTCGACAATTGCGTTATCGATTAGAAAAACTCTCAATCGAAAGTTAGCGGTCTGCCGCGTTGGCGCTTTTGCACTTTGCTGTATTTTAGTTTGGCAAAAAGTGATGACAATGTCGCACATTGCTCTTTCTGGGCGTGGGTAAAATCATTGTGCGATGCACATATATAGTTTAAGTGAATGATTTTAATATAATAAAAAAATAAATTTTATAGTTGGCATAGCCTCTGCATTAAGCCATAGAGAAGGCATTATCTTTGTGACAATGTCCACCTTAGGCAATTTTAATCGGAGACGCACCATGAGTGTTGAAGCACCTACCACTATTACTTCCTACCTTCGCCCTATCGATCGTGATGGTCTTGCAACATTTGCAGAAAAAGGCCGCAACAATCCTGAAATGCGCGGCACGAATAAAGTCCATACCGTCACCGACGGTCAGTATCGCACTGTTAGCCATATCAACCAGCATGAAGTTGTGGTCGACGAGCCACTGCATCTCTTTGGCGAAGACACGGCGCCTGCGCCTGGTGAAATTGTTTTATCTGGTTTGGGTGGCTGCTTAGCGGTTGGTATTACTGCGGTAGCGACTTGGAAAAATATCAAACTGTCGAAATTGGAGATATTCATGGAAGGCGATATCGGTAATCCTGCAGCATGGGGTGCCGGTGGTGCCGAGAAGCAACCGGCAGATATGGGTTTTCAAGACATCCGCGTGAAAGTGAATGTGGAAGGCGATGCTAGCCCAGAAGAGCTAGATGAAGTGGTGAAGCATGCTAACCATTTCTCGCCAGTGGCGAACACGATGCGTAATCCTATTGCATTCGATATTAGCCGAATGGACTAACGTGTGCCTTGCCTGCTTAAGCCTATCAATTGGAGCGAAAACATATGAACAATACTGCTTTGTCTAATGAAGATGAAAGCTTTTGGGACGATGATGCACGCATTTTATGCGATGTCGAAAGGGTGGCCTCTGTGCGACTGTCGGCCGTCGCCAATAGCATAGATCAAGATGGCTATTACCCGGCCGACATTATGGGTGAGTTGGGGCAGGCCGGTGCTTTTTTGCCGCATTTAAAAGCTTATGGTGAGCGCTTCGATGCTGCCATCAACAATATGAGTGCCATTAGCCGCAATTGCGGTTCAACGGGTTTTATTACATGGTGTCAAGATGTCTGCGGTTTATATATGGAGCTGTCGGGTAATCCTGCTTTGGTCAATCGCTTGGTTGACCACGCCACGGGAACAACTTTTGGTGGCACGGCTCTGTCTAACCCAATGAAGGCGTTTACTAACATTGAAGCTATGGCGCTAAAGGCCAATAAAGTAGAGGGCGGCTATGTTGTTTCGGGTACGCTGCCTTGGGTAAGTCATATTGCCGATGGCCAGTGTTGTGGAGCGATTGCTGCTATTGATAATAGTGATGGCAGCCGTTCGCACGAAGTGATGTTTATGTTGGACATCAACGAGGAGGTCAATCTCACTAAGTGTCCAGAGTTTTCAGGCATGGAAGGCACCAGTACTTGGGCGCTTAATTTGAACAAATACTTTGTGAGTGATGCGCAAATTATTGCCGACCCAGCCAGACCTTTTATTAAAAAAATTCGCGGCGCCTTCATCCTTTTGCAAACAGGATGGGCGATGGGTGTTACTCAAGCTTCAATTGATGCTTGTCGTGAAGTGGAAGTGTCGCTGGGGCACGTCAATCAGTTTCTTCATAATCGCCCTGACGAATTAGAAGCCGAATTAAAAGACCTTCACGCGCGTATTATGCAATTGGCTAAGGATCCTTACGACACCAGTAAGGAACATATGTTAGACGTGCTAGATACCCGAGCCCAATGTTCTGAGTTAGCACTAAAAGCTTCGCAATCAGCGCTGTTGCATCAGGGTGCTCGCGGCTATTTGATGAAATCCAAGCCGCAACGCCTAATTAGAGAGGCACATTTTGTTGGCATCGTCACGCCTGCGATTAAACATTTGCGCTGGGAAATGGCCAAGCTGATGAGCGAAGGTTAGTGCGTGTGACTCACTCCACCATAACGTGGCGTCTTTTCATTTGTCGAGCCTGTGGTCTCATTTATGACGAGGCCGAAGGAGATCCGGACAGCGGACTTGCGCCAGGCACACGATTTGAAGATATTCCTGATGATTGGGAATGCCCCCTGTGTGGAGTGACCAAGACCGATTTTGAACCGTTTGAACGGCCGCAGATTACTGCTGCTCCGCAGACGGTGGCTTTTTCTAAACAGCCAGGCATTGTTGTTATTGGAGCCGGTTTAGCAGGCTGGTCGGTCATCGAAGCGATTCGCAAAGATGATGCCGATGTGCCCATCACGCTGCTGAGTGCTTGCAAGGGGGATCGCTACCACAAACCGGAGCTGTCGGTTGCTATGAGTCGCGGTGTTTCTGCTGAGCAACTGGTTCGAGAAACGGCTGAGGATGCAGGCAGACGCTTACGTGTCAAGCTCATCACGAGTGCTTTTGCCGTTGGGCTCAACGCTGCTCGGCATGAGTTGCGAACGACGCGTGGCACCATCGAGTACACACATCTAGTACTTGCCCAGGGTTCCAAGCCTTACTTACCTATGCAGCTTGAGGCTGATGCTTGCTGGCATGTTAATCACCTCAAATCTTGGGGTGGGTTGGAGAAAGCACTGCGTGCTGGGCCTCAACGCGTGGCCATCATTGGTGCAGGCATGATTGGTTGTGAGCTAGCTGAGGATTTGAACAAAGCAGGTCACCGCGTCAGCCTCATCAACCGCGATGCGCATCCGCTTTTAGCATTGCTACCTCAATTGGCTGCAAGCTGTTTGGTCGACTCTATGGTGCAGCAGGGCATTGAGCATCATGCCAATGCACATATTGCAGGCCTGGAGCAGAACGCTTCTGGTGAGTCATCTGTCGTGCTCGAAGATGGTTCGAAGGTCGCTTATGACCAGCTTATTGCTGCTACGGGTTTGCAAACAGACAACCGCTTAGCCAAGCAGGCAGGTTTGACCTTTAACAATGGTATTGCGGTGAATGCGCGCAGTTTGCAAACGAGTGAAAAAAATATTTATGCGCTGGGAGACTGCATCAGTATTGATGGTGTCGCGTGCCGCTTTATTGAGCCTATTGCCCATCAAGCAAGGTCTATTGCCAGTAGTATCTTGCGCGGTAATGAGCAAAGTTACAAGCATATTGATCCGGTTATCCGTTTGAAAACACGCGCCATGCCAATCGTTCTGCGCGGTATTCCGAAGCCAGTGGGGGTATGGAAAACAGTAACGCAAAATGAGCAGGAGCTTGTTATGGAGCAATACGTTGAGGGCGAAAAAATAGCGGTTCTAACCATGGGTTTGTTGCCAGGCAGCGAGGCGGCTTAATTCCGCGCTTAATTCTCGCCGCAGAAAAATGGTGATTGATAAAAGATAGCTTCGTTAAAAAATATCGTTATATCTTCATTAAAAAGTACCGTCGTTAAGAAAAGCACAGTCGTTAGAAAAAACAGAAGTTAAATGACACAACTCCAAGATTGAATATTGGAGGTAGATAAAGAATCTTTACTTGCCAAATTAGTTTTTTATAGCAGAGATAAATTAACCGCATGATTTTTGAAGTTCTTTTAGGTGTGGGTGTTGGCTTGGCTCTGGGGTTAACGGGCAGTGGTGGCATACTTGCGGTGCCTGCGCTTGCGTTAGGTTTACACATGAGTATTCCAGAAGCTATGCCGATTGCCTTAATCGCGATTGGTGTAGCCGCGTTTATCGGCGCTGTTGACGGGCTGCGTAAAAGAACTGTTCGATACAAGGCAGCGCTTTTAATGGCCATTGCGGGGGTTATGTTGGCGCCACTAGGTATCAAGCTGGCTTTGCTGGTTCCCGCTGCGGCACTTGTGGGGATTTTTTCGGCGCTGCTAATTTTTATTAGTTTGCGCGTAATGATTCAGATGCTATACAGCTCAAGCCAAGCAGATTTACAGGTTTTTTTTGAAAAAAATTGCGTAACGAATCCAGCGACCGGAAAGTTTCATTGGAGCCGGCGCTGTTTTTTAACACTAGGTAGTATTGGCGGTGTCTCGGGTTTGTTAACCGGTATGTTGGGTGTGGGTGGCGGATTTTTTCTTGTCCCGGCGATTCGCCAATACAGCGATTTAAATGCAAAGAGTATTATTTCTACATCGCTTGCAGTTATTGCGTTGGTTTCTGCCGGAACGGTTTTGCAGGTTTTGAGTGCCGGCGCAGTGATTCCTCAGGCGGGAGTTTGGTTTATTGCTGCCGCTATTGTCGGGATGTTTTTCGCTCGGCTGCTGTCATCGTGGTTAAGCGATGATTTTTTGCAAATGAGTTTTGCTTTGCTTGCGTTGGTTGCCGCTGGGTTATTGCTGCATGGCCAGTTCTTTTCGATGGCGAGTGATACTTTATGAATGCGCTAGTGCAACATTTCTTCGACCCAGTAACATCTACCTTTAGCTATGTACTGCATGCGGGGCCAAATACGGCTTGCGCAGTGATAGATGCAGTCTGTGATTACAACGACAACAACGCTAGAACAGGTACGACTTTGGCCGATGAAATCATTGATTTTATTCAAGACAATCAACTGTCATTGGAGTGGATATTAGAAACGCATATTCACGCCGACCATCTGAGTGCGGCAAGCTATATCAAGCAACATCTGGGCGGTAAAATAGGCGCCAGTATTCAGATCAACGCAGTGAGTAATACTTTTAGTAAGGCTCTTAGTATCTGTGAAGCGGATGCGGGACCCAATGTTTTTTTTGATCATTTCTTTGATCCGGACGAAACGTTTAAGGTAGGTGATCTAACAGTTAGTGCTTTGCATGTACCTGGACATACATCAGCCGACATGGCTTTCTACGTTGAGAACACCCTTGTTTTTGTGGGGGATACGTTATTTGCGCCTGATGTTGGTACGGCGCGCTGTGATTTTCCCGGTGGTAGTGCCAAGCAACTGTGGTCGTCTATTCAGAAAATACTCGCATTACCGGGGTCAACACGGATGTTTCTATGCCACGATTACCCTCCCGATAATCGCAGGCCTCGATGTGAGTTCACCATTGACGAGCAGCTTGCCAGTAACATTCATGTGCAAGAGGGCACTGCAGAGGAAAAGTTTATTGCCTTGCGTGAAGCGCGTGACCAACAATTGGGGTTGCCTCAGTTGTTGGTGCCGTCGTTGCAAACAAATTTGCGAGCAGGGCAGCTACCCGTGGCTGAAAAAAACGGCATTAGTTATATTAAGGTGCCGCTGAATTATTTCTAATGTGCCGCAAAAACCGCCATCACAGTGAGGGGGAGGTTGCGCAGAGTAATGCTGTGCGGCGTTTACGTAGCAAAATTGTGTGTGAATTATTCAGTTCATTCAAAGGCTTAAGCCGTTCTAGTGATGCTGCAGAGATTTAACTTTCGGCGCTTTCGTTTGCACTGGCAGTTGTATAAAAGTTAAGCGATACTTAAGGCCTACGCTACCCACTTAGCAAGAGGTGCCCCATGCCAGCCAATCCGCTTAATTCAACGTCGGCTTCAACACCATCGGTGGACAGGGCGTCAACACCGGTGCCGCTATCAGAATCGCAAATCAGTCAGCGCCAACTTAACAAGGCTATCTTAGAGTCGCAGCAGAGTGTAAGCATTGGCATCAAAGACCAGCCGCAATCATTGGTATTAAAAGCAGCCATAGAGGCAATTAACGAGCAGTTGGCGCCGTATTTAGGTGACGACAGTTTGTCGGTGGCGCTTGATAGCAATACCGATGTATCTCCCGAGGCGACGGCTTCACGAATTGTTAGTCAATCAACGGCCTTTTTCGCCGCTTTTCAAAATAGTAACGACACCCTCAGTTTTGAACAGCAGCTCGAAAAATTTTTGCAGGTCATTAGTGGTGGTATCGATCAAGGTTTTAGTGAGGCTCGTGATATTCTCGATAGCTTACAAGTGCTCGAAGGAGACGTGGCCAGTGACATTAATGAAACCTACGATTTAGTGCAAGCAGGTTTAGCATCGTTTAAAGAACAACAGTTGCTTAATGCTTAGTAGCGTCTTGATAACTTGAGTAGCTTACCTGGTATGTTAGTGGGGCAAGGGCAGCTCTTTAACTTACCCTTTTGTCGCAACTCCTGTCCTATTCCTACTTGTAAGGGCAGCTCTGTCTTATACTAAGGCTAATACCGGCGCCCTCAGTTAATTCCGGATGGTTTCACACCTCGTCAATAGATCAATAGGCCCTCTAAATAAAACTCAAAAAATAATGATTATGACCAACCCAGCAAGCAGCATTGCCACTATTTTGAGCCGTTTCAGGCCGTGTTTGGGGCGAATGTTTTTGTCGTACGTTCTTTCGCTTTTGTTGTGTTCAGTTTTTTCATCGGTAGCCGCGTATGCCTATGATGTAGAAGCTGACAGTCAAAATAATACAATTTATATTTTACTGAGTAACTCGAACAGCAGCAGTTATAACGCGGTGAGTCTTAGCCATAGTTCGCCTGCCATTATCAGCTCGCTCAGTGTTGAGGTGCTGCCTAATAGTATTTTGGCAAATAGCAGTGACTTAATAGCCGTTAAGATCGATATTCCCAGCGGTGTTTCGTTAGGTTCCGTTGGTGAACTTGATCTGACGATCTCGGGTGAGGTTAATGGCTTGGCGATGGATATCGACATCGCTGTGCCGCTAGCAGTGGTTGCCAGTGCGGATTTAGCGCAAGGCTTTGTAGGTTCAACGCTGCCGGCGCCAGACCCCGGTGGTTTCGATAGCGATAGCGATGGCGTGAGTGATGCTTTAGAGCTGGCCTTTGGTTCCGACCCTAATAACGGTGCATCGCTGCCGGGGCAGCCCGACGTGGTGAGTGTCAACGTACCGTTAAACGGTTTAGCCGGGCTTACTGCGCTTGCTTTGATGCTTGCCTTGACGGTCGCCTTTATTGGCAAGGGGCGGTTGGCACAAATCAGTTCTGGTTCGGTGGTTCTAGTGTGCGCGTTTATTTCGGTCGATATATTGTCGGGCGTTGCAACGCGCATACAGCTAGTTGCGCAGGTACCTGGACCGCCGGTTTTAGTGGAGGCCACGGCCACTGCAAGTAGTTTTGGCGCCTCAGGTGGAGCAAGTTCTGCTGTAGATGGCGATAACACCACGCGCTGGGAGTCATCGCATGGCATTGACCCAAGCTGGCTGACGCTCGACTTAGGTCAGAGCTATACGCTCTCACATTTGGACATTTACTGGGAAGCCGCCAATGCCGCCACTTATGAGGTGCAGGGCTCTAATGATAATGTCGCCTGGACCACACTTGCCAATGAAACTGATGGTACTTTCGGCGATCGCACCGACCAAGTTGACGTCTCTGGCACTTATCGTTATCTGCGTATTTATGGTATCAGCCGCACGAGTGTTTATGGTTATTCCATTTGGGAGGCGAAGGTTTATGCGTTTACCAGCGGCGATACTCAGCCGCCCGAACCTCCGCTTGAAATAACATGGCCTGCCATTAATAGCGCGGTCAATAGTGACGTTGATCAGGAGATTGCATCCATTTTGAATCAAATGACGCTTGATGAAAAAGTGGGCCAGATGATCATGGCCGAGATCCATGCGGTGTCACAAAATGATCTGCGCAATTATCACCTCGGGGCTGTTCTCAATGCGGGTGGTTCTTGGCCGAATGGCAATAAATCATCTAGCGTGGCTGATTGGGTCAACCTTGCCGATAGTTTTTATTTGGCTAGCATCGACACCACTAATAACCGTACTGCAGTGCCGATCCTCTGGGGCACCGATGCGGTACATGGCCATAACAATGTTAGGGGAGCCACTATTTTCCCGCACAATATTGGCTTGGGTGCCATGAATAACCCAGATTTAATTAAGCAAATAGGTCAGGTCACCGCTTTAGAAGTGGCGGCAACGGGCATCGACTGGGTTTTTGCACCCACTCTTGCGGTTGTGCGCGATGATCGATGGGGTCGGACGTATGAGGGGTATTCAGAAGATCCCGATATTGTGCACGGGTATGCTGGTAAAATGGTTGAGGGTTTGCAGGGCGACGCAAGTAGCGGAGATTTATTTAGTGCCGCGCATGTTGTAGCTACGGCTAAACATTTTGTGGGTGATGGAGGCACTAGTAATGGTGTGGATCAAGGCAATACCGTTAGTAGCGAAGAAAATCTTCGCGACGTGCATGGGCGAGGCTATTTTTCGGCGTTAGGTGCTGGCGCACAAACCGTAATGGCATCGTATAACAGTTGGAATGGCAGTAAGCTGCATGGCAATGAATACTTGTTGACGACGGTTTTGAAAGAGCAAATGGGTTTTGATGGTTTTGTATTGGGTGACTGGAATGGCCATGCACAAGTGCCGGGCTGTTCAAACGATTCGTGTGCAGAGGCCATCAATGCCGGCGTCGATATGATTATGGTGCCTTTTGATTGGCAGTCGTTTGCGGTTAACACTAAGGCACAAGTACTGAGTGGTGATATATCTACGGCCCGTATTAACGATGCGGTGTCGCGAATATTGCGCGTTAAAATTCGCAGTGGCTTGTATGATACCAGTAGGCCTTCGCTGCGCACCTACGCAAACGATCTGACCCGCTTTAATTCTGCTGATCACAAAAATGTGGCGCGCCAGTCAGTTCGCGAGTCGTTAGTGTTGTTGAAAAATAGCAGCGGCCTGCTACCACTCAGTCCAAACGCCAAAGTGTTAGTGGCGGGCAGCGGGGCTAACAATATTCCTATGCAGTGCGGAGGTTGGACCGTGACTTGGCAGGGCACAGGTACCACCAATGCTGATTTTCCGCAGGCTACTTCCATTTGGAGCGGTATTGAAGCTGCTGTTACTGCTGCTGGCGGCACGGTTGAGCTAAGTGCTGCCGGCGCTTTTGATGTCAATGCACCGCCGGACGTTGCTGTCGTGGTGTTTGGCGAAAGCCCCTATGCTGAGTCGGGCGGCGATCTCAGTGGTATTGAATATCAAGCAGGTGCTAAATCGGATCTTGCATTATTGCAAAGTCTCAAGGCGCAAAATATTCCTGTTGTATCTATTTTCTTATCCGGTAGACCCCTTTGGATGAATAAAGAGCTCAATGCCTCTACCGCTTTTGTCATGGCGTGGTTGCCTGGAAGTGAAGGGGCTGGTGTGGCCGATGTCATTTTTCGAACTTCTTCAGGG
Organism: uncultured Pseudomonadales bacterium; assembly: GCA_943788835.1. GTDB lineage: Bacteria > Pseudomonadota > Gammaproteobacteria > Pseudomonadales > UBA7434 > UBA7434. The sequence continues at coordinate 102,530 of CALSRU010000004.1, forward strand.
GCTGTGAACCATGACTTCACTGGCACGCTATCGTACTCATGGCCTGCCAGCGATACTCAATTTGAGTTAAATCGCAACGATGTTAACTATGCGCCACTGTTCGCCTATGGGTTTGGTCTAACTTATCAAGATGTCGATACACTGGGCGACAATTTAGCCGAATAGCTTACAATAACAACGCATCAGGGGTGGCTTGGTTCATGTGCCCAACGTTCAGTATGGCGAAGGCGGGGTAAGCACACCCAATGCTTTGATCTTGGCATAGGACCAAAGCGTATGACCAAGGTGTAACTTTACACGCAGTTTTTTTTTCTTCAAGCTTAGCGCGAATGAAAAGCTTTTGTGCCTCTTTAATGCTGCTTGATCGAATTGGCTGGACGTACTGAGTTATGCTTAGATCTAGCTTGCGATAACTCTGTAAGCTTGTGGCTGAGGGTTGTTGCCCCTCTTTATTTTGTCAATTTCCGCATCGATCAATATCACGCATTAGGAATCTGTTCATGGCTCAGATAGACACCGATTATTTAATTGTAGGGGCGGGTGCGCTGGGCTTATCTTTTGCCGACGCACTACTCGACCATAGCGATGCGCATATTACATTCGTTGATCAGCATCCCAAGCCGGGTGGGCATTGGAATGTCGCTTATCCGTTTGTAACTCTGCATCAACCCAGCGCAACCTATGGGCTCAATTCGATGGACATGGGCGATGACAGGATTGACAGTGCTGGACCTAATGAAGGGTTTTACGAGTTGGCCACCGGTACGCAGGTGCTTAGTTATTTTGAGCGGGCGATGCACGAGCGGTTTATTCCCAGTGGGCGCGTAAGTTACTACCCGATGTCTAAGTATCAACTAAGTGAAAGTGGCGAGCATAGTTTCGTGTCCAGTTTATCGGGTAAGGAAACGCAAGTTAACGTGCGGCGCAAGCTAGTCGATTGCCGCACGTTTACAGCTTCGGTGCCCGCCACGCACAAGCGCAAGTTTGACATTGCCGATGGTGTGCAGCTAACCACCCCCGGCAAGCTGCCCGAGGCCTGGTTGGGCGGCGCGAAGACACCCGAGCATTACGTGATTGTGGGCGCGGGCAAAACCGCTATGGACGTGGGTGTTTGGCTGCTGAATATGGGCGTTGATGCCGCTAAAATTAGCTGGGTTCGCCCGCGTGAAGCATGGTTAATTAATCGAGCCTCAACGCAGCCTGGTGCCAAATATGCCGCCAATACTACCGGCTGGCAGCTCGAGCAAATGCGCATTGCGGCAACGGCCAGTAACGCCGATGAGATTTTTCTGCACCTAGAAAAGCACGGCCACATGCTGCGCATAGACCCAAGTAGCTTGCCCAGTACGTTTCACTTCCCGACAATTTCTCAAGGCGAAGTGGATTTGTTACGGCAGATTGAGGACGTCATCAAAATTGGCCGTGTTAGTTTGATTGAGCCTGGGTTACTCCATGGTGCAGCCGGCACTGCACCAGTTCCGGTCAATTCGTTGTTCATCGACTGCACAGCTGTTGCCGCACCGCGTTTAAGTGTTACCCCAATTTGGCAGGGTGACGTGATCATCCCCGGGCTTTTACAAGCACCGCTGGTATCGTTGAGCGCCTCGGTGGCCGGTTTTATTGAGGCCTCGTTTACCACCGATGACGAGAAAAATGCGCTGGCAGTGCCCATGCAATTTACCGACACGCCTGCGCATTATCCGCAGGTATTATTAAGCAATGCGTTGAATCGGCTGCTGTGGTCTCAAAACGAAAAAGTTACTGGCTTTCTCAAAACTGCTCGGCTTGATCCGGCGGCACGTATGCGCGCGGTTATGGCTGATGTGAGCGATCAGGTCCGTGAAGAGGCTAGTCAGATTCGCGATGCCACTATAGCGGCGGTAGAGAATTTACAAAAGTTGTCAGCCGATAGCGAAGCTGAGCACGGGGCCGGAGAGCGCTAAGCGCACTGCGCAAAAATAGCTGGTCGTAGCTGTGCCCCCAGTGCGCTGCTTCGTGGAGTACCCTAGGGGCTCTGTGAGCTTGCCGGTGCAGGGAGCTTCACCCCTCGGAACCCACTCCAAAAGTTATCGATCGATGGGGCTAACCATGCCATCATCATTAGACACAGGCTAACAAAGACCTGGTCAAGCTCACGTTGCGCCGTTCTTCACTGTTAGACGTAGTAGCATAATAAGAGCAGGCATGAGCCCGAGTCCGAACATTAGTGATGAAGGCATGTTTTAGCCATTGGCGGGCACACCATCAAGAGGAAAATCACCATGAAACTTTGGCTCACCACACTGCTTTTATTATTTAGCGTTAGCGCCGGCGCTAGTTTGCCGCAGGAGTTACAGTGGCAGTTCAAAGTGTTACTTGATGACCGTGAAATAGGCAGCCATCAGTTTACAGTGAGCCAGGCCAATGGATCGCAAACGATTCAAACTGACGCTAGTTTCGATGTAAAAGTTTTATTCGTTAATTTGTATCGTTATAGACATCAGAACACCGAAGTTTGGCAGGGCAATTGTTTACGTTCAATTAATGCAGAAACTGACGCCAACGGTGAGCAGTTTTCGGTGGCGGGGCAGGTTAACGATAGCTACTTTCAAGTCAATACAGCTAGCACCGAAAAAGAATTGCCGGCTTGCATTATGACCTTTGCCTATTGGAATCCGGCATTTTTGACTGAAGATAAGTTACTCAATAGTCAAACTGGGGAATATGAGGATGTGACCATTACACGGGTGGGAGAGGAGTCGATACAGGTCAACGATGAGACTCTTGCAGCAGTAAAATATCTTATCGATTTAAAAGCTGGACCCATAACGTTGTGGTACGGCGCGCGTGATTTTCGTTGGTTGGCACTGGAGTCGGTAGCAGCCGGCGGTCGCACGCTGCGCTACGATCCACTAATGATTCCACCCAGTGGCAATGCTCAGGCCTTGCCTATTGAGACGGTAGTGAATTAAATTAGCGGCTGGTAGAAATTGTTAGGTCAAGATTTTAAAAACATCAACACAGCACGTAAATACAGCTCAGGTAAAAGCAATGTCGTTAATTAAAGTTCTACTGCTATGCACATTGATGTTGGTCGGTGCTTGCCAGTCCACCTCTACGCAGCCGCCGCTGCGCACGGAAGCTTTTGTTGATTTAAACCGGTTTGCGGGGGATTGGTATGTTATCGCCAATATTCCTACCTTTATCGAAACCGATGCATACAATGCGATAGAGAGCTACGAAAAGCCCGTAGACGGAAAAATTGCCACCACTTTTACGTTTAACAAAGGTGGTTTTGAAGGCGAAAAAAAGACCTATCAACCCATGGGATTTGTCCGCGAAAATACGGGCAACGCTGTGTGGGGCATGCAGTTTATTTGGCCAATTAAAGCGGAGTATCGGGTTGTGTATGTCGATGATGACTACGCGTTTACGATTATTGGCAGGACTAAACGTGACTACGTATGGTTAATGGCGCGGCAACCGATTATTGCCGATGCTGATTATCAGCGGCTTCTGAGTATCATTAAAGAAGAGGGCTACGATCTAGCCAAATTACGCCGTGTGCCTCAGCAGGCTAAATCACAATAATGGCGGGCCGCTTTAAAGCGTGTAGTGCAGACGTTACCTATCAAGAGCGGGTCGTTAAAAATATAGCAAGTTACACGGAAGCGGGCTCGTGATTGGTGATGTGTTTTTAGAGTGGGTCGAGGCTTATCGCGATTACGCATTATTTATTATCCCTGCCGTTGCCTTTCTTGAGGCCAGCGTGGGTATAGGTCTGTTTGTTTCGGGCGCTATTTTGCTGAGTATTTGCACGGTGTTGTATGCCCAAGGCATTGCTACACTATGGCAAATGTTACCGCTGGCTTTTCTGGGGGCTACTACGGCCGACCATGTCGGTTACTTTTTGGGGCGTAAGCTGGGTCCTGGCTTTCATCACACGGGCTTTGCGCAAAAGTATAAAAGTAATTTGGGCAAGGCCGAAGCGCTGTTGTTAAAACATGGCGAGCTGTCAATTATCATTGGTCGCCTTGTGCCGGCTGTGCGTAGTGTTGTACCGATGCTTACGGGCGTGAGTGCCTTGCCAGTGGCTAAGTACATGCGCTATGACCTGATTGCCTGCGCCATTTGGGTTTTCGGGCTGGGTCTCCTGGTGGCAGGCTTTGGCGGTTTGTTGAGCTAGGGCTTATTGAGGCGATTGCTCAGGGCATCGAGAGAATGTAAAAGAAGTTTCAGCTGGGCTGTGTCACAGTGCAGTTACTTTTGTGAAGATATCGGACAAGCAGAACATGCTCAACTGACGGAAGGTCGAGCGGCGCAAGTTGAGATTGCCACGGTTAAGGTTTTGAGTGCTTTCGCATCAGAAGAACGCTGTAGATGAATAATTCTGCCATCGGTATCTGATGGTACCTCGCAAGAGGGCAAAACAGTTGGCAGTTGCCTCGCCGGCCATAACTGATTGAATTACTGCGACACCCGTGGAAGGCTGTCGGGAAATGCGTGTTTTCTCTTCTAATGTCCCTTCAGGTTCAGATTGCTGTGAGCCTCGGGCGGTTAAGCTTTGTACACTCTGGGTATCTTTCTGTGTATTTTCGAGTATATTAAGGCGAGATCAGAATAAGGAAAACTAAATCATGCCCAATGAACCTAGCGATTCCGAGCAACAAAAGCCCTCTGCCATTGATCGTGTGCTCGATGCGGTTCTTGAGCGAAACCGATTAAATCGACGCTTGCATTGGACTACTATCATCAGCGAGAAAACCTTGCTTGCGGTTATCGGGCTGTTGACGGTCGTAGCATCAGCGGACGCAATCTTCTCAATTTTTATGGCCCGCGAGGTCACTCTCCCGGATCTGTTTCTTTTATTTATCTATGTTGAAATCATTGGCATGATTGGAGCGTTCTACTCAACCAATCGAATCCCTGTGACATTGCCCATCATCATTGCCATTACGGCGCTCTGCCGGCTGATTGTGATGCAGAGCAAGGAGATGGACGCCCTGACGTTGCTTGCTGAAGCTGGTGCGATATTTATACTTAGTGGCGCCGCTTATTTAATGAGCCTCAAGGATAAAATGAGCTTAGAAAAGCTAGAAAATAGAGATTAAAAGTACGCGGCGGTAGGTTGCAGCAGACCACAAGCATTTTGAAACTGAAACTTAAACTGGGATCAGCTAGAGTCTCTACGACTCCATGCTGTATTCACAGCCATGTTAGGGTTATCAGGCACAGCTATGTTAGCGTTATTAGGTTAACAAACTTTTCAGCAGCAACGAAGATGGTGCAACAGCAATACTTTTTCGGCTCTGGCCAAAAGGGCGACTACAGCATGCTATTCAACACTGTGATCCTTGTTAGGCAGGCTTTGCAATCGCCGATGACTCTGCAAGTTTAGCCCGCTAGCTGGAATAATACATAATGCTGCAGGCTTACTTTAGCGGTTAAAGTTCGTATTCATCGCTAGAAGCGATAGGTCGCACCCAGTGTAAAAATATTAAAATCCGCGTCCGTATCGGCTTGAGAATGCTTGCCAAATAAAGACCATTTGCCGATGTTATATTTAACGCCGTAACCATAAAAGAAACTGCTGTCGCGTCCATCTGACAAGGTGTCTAAGCCTTGCGGATCGACTGTTGTAGTTGCTTCATCGATTGTCAGATCAAGCGAAACGCCACCGAACTCTGCGAACAATTGCCAGTCAGCATTAATGTCGTACTTGCCTACAACACTAAGACTTACACCCTCGGCTTTCATACCAAGATCATTATGGTCTCCGGCATCAAATACAGAGGCTTCCAAGTCGATGTATCTGTTAAAAGTGTATCCAGCAATAATACCAAGACCCTTTTCTGAACTGGTAATGCCTTGCTCTTCAGCTTCAAATTGACTAATCGTCAAACCACCGTAAAAACCTTTCTCGGTAGCAGAGGTCGGCAGACTAAGTATGAAAAGGGTGAAAAATGTAATAGCAGAGCTTAACGTTTTATAAATCATTGGGTATCCCATTGTTGAATTGAGCGCATCGCAAATTAAGTGCTTAGAAAGACTAGGTAATATTTAAAAAGTTCAAAATAAGTTTTATTCGTTTTTTTTCACATCCCATAATAATGCAGGCAGCTGACTCAACCTTTTAGGGTGCGAGGTCAGTACCTGCAGTTGCCATTTGTTACGCTTATTTATCGAGCTGCCGTGTTAGCCGCAATAAATGATTGCAACACTTAGAAGGCTAAGGGCCGAGTACGCCGGAAATGGGAAGGTAGCGTTGATTTTAAAGTATTTAAATACATTTTTAATCAAAGTGAGTTATCGGGTAAAAAACGTTCCTATTGCCGTCATTAGCTGTTGGGCTCGCATGCTTTACTTGCAGTTATGCTACCAACGCGTACATAATTCTGTGCATTGCGGCCTAGTCTTGGAAAAGCGTCAGCAAATGTTCGTTATATACCTAACAGCGAGACAGCAAAGATGATCAATACCCCATTTTCTAAAAGCATACCGCACGTACTCCGCGCCTGTTTTGCGGCAACTATTTGCATCTTTCTGACCAGCCCGGCTGCACAGGCGGCCAGCGACAAACCCAACATTCTCATTATTTGGGGAGACGATATTGGCCAGACCAATATCAGCGCATATAGCCATGGGGTAATGGGCTACCAAACGCCTAATATCGATAGTATTGCCCGAGAGGGCATTATGTTCACAGACTATTACGCTGAACAAAGCTGCACCGCTGGGCGCTCGGCGTTTATTACCGGCCAGCACCCGGTGCGTACTGGTTTGACCAAAGTAGGCACGCCCGGTGTGGCGACTGGGATCCAGGCTGAGGATCCGACGCTGGCCGAAATGCTCAAACCGCTGGGCTATGTCACGGGTCACTTTGGTAAAAACCACCTTGGTGACCTCGATGAACACCTGCCCACCAACCATGGCTTCGATGAATTTCTGGGTAATCTCTACCACCTCAATGCGGAAGAGCTGCCCGAGCGTCCTGACTATCCGAAAGAGGCCTGGTTCCAGTCTATGGCCAATCCCCGAGGGGTAATTCACAGCTATGCGAAAGCGAATGTGGAGGGCGCTGCCGTCAATGGCAGTCAGCAGGTGGAAGCGTTGTCAGGTCCATTCATCAACAAAAACGCAGGGACCATAGTCGACTCGGGTCCACTGACCCGCAAGCGTATGGAAACAGTGGATGAAGAATTTGCCGCGGCCGCCAAAAAGTTTATTAAGAGTGCGCACAAAGCAGATAAACCATTTTTTGTCTGGCTGAACACCACCGGCATGCACTTTTGGACCCACCCTGCGAAAAAACATTTGGGCAAGTCGGGACAGGGTTTTTATAACGATGTTATGGTGGCGCACGACGAACTTGTTGGTGAAATGCTTCAGCAGCTCAAGGACTTGGATATCGATGATAACACCATCGTGATGTACAGCACCGACAACGGTCCGCATTATAATACCTGGCCAGATGCGGCTATCTCGCCATTTCGCAGTGAGAAAAACTCTAACTGGGAGGGTGGGTTTAGAGTGCCCGCGATGGTACGCTGGCCCGGCAAAATACCCGCCGGGCGAGTTTCCAATAGCGTTATGTCGCACCTCGACTGGGTGCCGACCCTGATGGCCGCCGTTGGCGAAGACAGGTTGGTAAGCCAGTTGAAAAAGGGTCGTAGCTTTGGTGATAAAAAGTTTAAAGTTCATCTCGACGGCCACAACTTTCTGCCCTATCTGACCGGCGACGAGCCTGCAGGGCCTCGCAAAGAGTTCTTTTATTTTAGCGATGATGGCCAATTGCTGGGCTTGCGTACCGGCGACTGGAAGGTGGTCTACGCCGAGCAGCGTGCCAAGCAGTTTGATGTGTGGCGAGAACCTTTTGTATCACTGCGTATACCCAAACTGTTTAATTTAAGACGCGATCCCTACGAGCGCGCCGACACCGACTCTAATGGCTACAACACGTGGTGGGAAAATAACAGCGCGTGGATTTTTTATGGTTCCGCAAAGGCGCTGCAGTTTGGTCAGTCCTTTAAGCAGTTTCCCTCGCGACAAAAGCCTAACAGTTTTGCAATTGATGAGGCCATGCAGCAGCTTACACAGTACCAGCCATTTAGACCTGATTAAAAGCTGTCGATTTAATCGGTCTTATGTATGTGGTAGCGCATATTGATTAATGGTTTCGCTACAATGGCTCCGGCGGTATAGATAACTTCAGCCGGCCTACAAATGCGTGGCGCATAAAGGGTCGCCTAATAATACTGGATTGATGATAGCTGCTATTCAATGGGTTGGTTAAGGCGACTATAGGCGTCAGTCGAGCTGCATAGAGAGCAATTTGAAGATATAACCGTAAAGAAGGGTAAGGCACGCTACAGCCATCGCCGGCACAATAACTGTAGGGTCTATTTGTGCCGCGCCGTCTCTGTTTATGATCTGTATTATCCCAATTAAAAAGCCTAGCCAGCCACCGCGTACGCACCCATCACCAAACCGGGTGATTTTATTGTCAGCTGCTTTGGCTCCAAGTGCGTGACCGATTCCCATAGCTACAACAAAGAGAAGAGCAACCATATCAATCACGGCGTATAGCTCATCCCCGCGTATAAATATTCCGATGGTAGTTGCTGAAATTATTAATAGGCTGACGTACTTTTGCACAGTTCGCTCCCTCGTGGTTTCATATTAATAAACGTAAGCCCAGGCTTCTACTTGCAGCTATCAACAGGCGAGACATAGGCTTGGTGATACGATCATTATTTTCGAGTAATGTTTTCGCTAATCCTGACGAGTGGCGCTTTGCCATTAGGGCGGTTGCCCCGTAGATCATATTCGGACTTTTTTTTACCAATAATAGAGGCCTTGCCCTGTATCTCGCCCGTGCTTTGTGCTCGACCAATATTAGCTTAGCGTTATCGCTTCATTGATTATTTCCTCTTAAATCAAAGCACGCCTACTAAACTTTTATCGCCGCGTGTCGGCGCCAGTACTTCCATAGGCCAATCACTGAAGCACCGATCCAGAAAACTTCAATCACCAAACTGGCAAGATTGAAATTGAAGCAGAGACTGATAAAGAGCAAGATGGCCCCCATCAAATTCATGACATTGTAGCCAAGGCTTTTAGGGTCGATTCGCTCGAGCTGTAACAGATAATAGGCTAGGATGACCATCAGCGTGCCCAGCATACCAATAGCGTCAATGATGTTGTCTTGCATAGGCGATAATCCAATGTCAGGCCAAAATTAATGTTGGCCAATAAAGTGTGAGCCGATAAAATGTTAGCCTACCACACAGCGATTATTCCAGTTGGGATAGTGGGCATATTCTGAGATTATATAATTGCAGTTAAAATTCTAGTCAATGAGAAAATATTGCACGAAAAAATAGAACACTACGATGTCGTTATTCTCGGTGCCGGCGCGGCTGGGTTATTTTGTGCGGCCATCGCAGGGGCGCGTGGCCGTCGTGTTCTGGTGTTGGAAAAGGCCAACAAGGTGGGAAAAAAAATTCTCATGTCGGGTGGTGGCCGCTGCAACTTCACTAACTGTGTTGTTGAGCCGGAGAACTTTGTTTCTGGCAATCCACATTTTTGTAAGTCGGCGCTGAGCCGCTACACGCAATGGGACTTTATTGCACTGGTCGAGAGTTACGGTATCGATTATGAAGAGCGTGCACACGGGCAGCTCTTTTGTAAAAATTCTGCTAAGGATATCCTCTCGATGCTGTTACAGGAGTGCGATAAAGCTGGAGTGACGATCGTCACTCATTGCGAGCTTAGCTCGATTAATACCGTTGGTGATTCGAGCAGCCGTTTTTCGGTAGGGTTCGAGCAGGGGCGAAACAAGGAGGCGGCGAATCGTTCTGTTGCTTGTCAATCTCTGGTCGTTGCTACTGGAGCGCTTTCCATACCGACCCTAGGCGGCAGTGGTGTGGGTTATGACATTGCCGAGCAGTTCTCACTGGCATTGACACAGCGCAGTGCTGGACTGGTGCCCCTGATGTTTAGTGACGCGACAAAGTCACTGTGTGAGCGCTTGGCTGGTGTAGCCTTAGAGGTGGAGGTTTGCTGTAATGGCCAGTCGTTCACTGAGAACCTTTTATTCACGCACCGCGGTGTTAGTGGCCCCGTGGTCTTGCAAATCTCCAATTACTGGTGTCCTGGCAATACCGTTGCGATCAACCTCCTACCGCATTTGGATGTTAGTGGCTGGTTATTGCAGGCCAAGCGGGATCAGAGTCATAGCCTGCTGCGCACGTTGCTGGCGCAAAGAATGCCCAAGGCACTAGTGGCTGAGCTACAGACGCTCTGGTGGTTAAATGATGCAGATCGAAAGTTGGCGGACTACAGTGACAAGCGGCTGAACGAGATTGGCGGGCTGCTTAGTAACTGGGTATTGAAACCCTCAGGCACTGAAGGTTACCGCACGGCTGAGGTTACTCTGGGGGGTGTGGATACGGTCGGCATGAGTTCTCGAACGATGGAGGCTAAGAGTCATGATGGCCTATTTTTTGTCGGCGAGGTCTTAGATGTGAGTGGCCATTTAGGTGGCTACAATTTTCAATGGGCCTGGTCTTCTGGTTTTTGTGCAGGGCAGTACGTTTAGCAGTTAAACGTTTATTAGAGATGATGATATGACCGCTTTCGTCATTTTTGCGGGTATTGAGCTGCAACGCGAACTTGAGTCGCTCGCTTATAAAATGGGCGAAGGAAATAATAATGCGCCGGCACAGCTGGTCGGTGATTTTCTGCAGGGGGGCCATCGCAAGCGTTACGCAGCGTGGTGCCATCCTATCAGCCCGGAGTTACATTGACTGACTTGTCGCAGGCCTTGTCAGAATTTGCAATTGCTGCCATGCGTGAGGCTATTCCGGCGTTCGACAAACAAATAAAAGGCCTTGCGATGCCAGACGCGGTGCTGACCGGCATTGAAACCTGAAGTTCATCTCCCATCTGCATCAAGCGTGGCGAAGACTGCCAGAGTATAAATACTCGCGCTCTCTACCGGCTGGGGAGGGTGCCGGCTATGCGGGTGGCATCTTGTCAGCGGCTATAGGTGGCATTAAGGTTACTGAGGCCATCGGGCTGGATATGCTGAAATAGATGCCTGAAAAAATGAGCTTACAAAAGCTGGCCTGGCTCATTTGTTGATACAGATCGGTGGTTGCTTCCCGCTAATATTGAACTATCTTATCTGCCGTGGTGATTAGCACTTCAGTCCAGCATCGCTAAAGCCTGAACTGCCGGACTATACAAGCACTCAGCGATGCATGCACTTAGCGATACATGCACTTAGCGATACATGCCCAGGTACCCAAAGGTAATTCAAATCGTTATTAGTTTAATGTCGAGCCAATGGTTAGGTGAGAGCGCCATTGCACCTTAAATTGAAGACACGCCTAAAATAGTAAGGGCCCAGTAATGAATTTATCATCTATACTCTGTACCCATCCAGCCATAATAAATAACTGCTGCTATGTCGCTTTACTTCAAACCCTTGGTTCGTTTGATCGTGCCGCTCTTGCTTATGCTGGCAGCTATCATTTCGCTCAATTATCTCGATGAAATTCCGGACGACTACGTCAAGCTTTTAAAATTATTACCCTATGGGTTATTCGTTATTGTCATCGGGCTGAGCCACTACTTCAATCGGTCACGATTTTTCTCCGCAGCACTATTAATGGCAGTGGCGTTTTGGCTAATCCAAAACCGTTTGCAAACAGCTCTCGAAGAGCCATTATCGTTTTACCTTTTTACAACCGTGAGTATCTTGTTACCTTTTGGTTTAGCCCTGTTAGCCGTTATCCCCGAAAAAGGCCTATGGAACCGCTATGGCATTGTGCCCATATTGATCGGGCCACTACTACTGACAGCTGCTTGTATCTTCGTCAGCACGGGCGGCAACTCGCAGCTTCATGCCATTTTTCAGTCGATGCCACTAAGACCCTATCCCGGGCTTATTGCCTCGCTTTATGCCAGTGCGTGGATGGGAACTACAATATTGGTATCGCTATGCTATTTACTTATTCGCAATACAGAAGCAGAGTCGTCCTTCACGATCTGTATTGTTTTAAGCTTTATTACGCTGGCAAAATTCGACCAATTATTGATCTCGACCATCATGTTTTCTGCAGCTGGATTAACCATGATCTTGGGTTTGCTTAAGTCCTCATTTGAAATGGCCTATCGGGATGACCTTACCGGATTATTGGGCAGAAGAGCCTTGAATGAAAAGTTACGAGGTTTGGGCAGTCGCTATGTGGTTGCGATGATTGACATTGACCACTTCAAGAAATTCAATGACACCTACGGCCATGATGTTGGCGACGATGTCCTGAAAGTTGTCGCTAACCATATTGCTGAAACCACGGGGGGAGGCACTCCCTACCGCTATGGTGGCGAAGAATTCTGCGTGATATTTTCAGGGAAATCACTCAAGCCATGCACGCCACATTTAGAAGCTGTCAGAGAAGCCATTGGCGATCATCGTATTACCTTGAGAGACAGGAAGACGAGACCGAAAAATGCGCAGGCCGGTGCGAAAAACCGTAACAAGAAACCAGATAAAAAACGTCGGAAAAAAACGGTCAGCGTTACTATCAGCATTGGAATAGCGGAGCGTACGGACCTGCTTAACAAGCCTGAGCAAGTTATAAAGGCGGCCGACAAGGCCCTGTATAGAGCCAAACAAAATGGAAGAAATTGTTTGGTGCAGTGAAGCCATTCGCTAATTGGCTATATAACGCAGTAATACCTGCGCGGCATTGCAGCGGTTGAGCGCCTGTTCTTAGATCATCGATGAAAGCCATCGTCTCAAGCTACGGCACCCAGTAATTCCAGAGCCTCATCACACCAATCAATATGCATCTGCTGCTGTCGAATGCCCGCCGACAGTGCTAAGTAGATACCTTTTCGATTAACGGGTAACGTTTCGGGCTCAGCGTAGTGCCGCTCTTTTATTTTCAAATACAACGCTAACTGCCGCTGGCATTGCAATTGCCGATCAGCGATTTCGCCGATTAACGGTTCAGGGTCGCAATGACCAATGTTGTAGAGTTTCACGTACAGGTCTTCTTTTGCCGAGCGTGCTTTCGTCTCTGCAACAACCCAGTTGTCCAAAGCCGATTTTCCTTCGCCGGTTAATGCATAAAGTATTTTGTTCGGTTTGCCGGCCTGTTCCACGGTGTCCGAGCTTAGCCAACCGCGCTCCAGCATCTTTTTTAATTCTTGGTAAATTTGTTGATGAGACGCTTGCCAAAAGAACCCGAGCGACATGTCGAACTTTTTGGCGAGATCATATCCCGACAAGTTTTCCTCAAGTAGAGCCGTCATAATGGCGTGAGAAAGGGCCATAACGTAGGAATCCCTATTAACAATTGATTAACTTATGCAACATTTTGCATATTTTGTTTGACTATGCAACTTTATGCATATTATATTATCGGCGAAATTTGCTAATTTAATTTGAACGTTCAACTAAATGAGGTTTGTTTTATGGCCCTGCCTGATATTTTAAAAGGGAAGTTATCTATTCCTGTTGTTGCTGCTCCGTTATTTATCATTTCGACTCCGGACCTAGTCATCGCGCAGTGTAAAGCCGGTATTGTTGGTTCGTTTCCCTCTTTGAACGCCCGTCCCATTGAAATGCTGGACGAGTGGTTGGATAGAATTACTACTGAACTTGCAGAGTATGATGCTCAAAACCCTGATAACCCGTCGGCACCGTTTGCCGTTAACCAGATTGTGCACAAGTCTAACAATCGCTTGGATCAAGACGTCGAGCTGTGTAAGAAATATAAAGTGCCGATTGTGATCACGTCACTGGGTGCTCGGGCCGAGCTGAATGAAGAAATTCACTCTTACGGCGGTATCGTTTTACACGATATTATCAATGACTTTTTCGCCAGAAAGGCAATAGCCAAGGGAGCCGACGGATTAATCGCTGTTGCATCTGGAGCCGGTGGTCACGCGGGGTCAACGTCTCCTTTTGCCCTCATATCAGAAATACGTGAGTGGTTCGATGGCCCGCTGCTGTTATCGGGTTCGATAGCCACCGGGGATGCCGTATTGGCCGCTCAGGCAATGGGAGCGGATCTAGGCTACATTGGTTCGGCCTTTATCGCCACAGCGGAGGCCAATGCTGAGCAAGATTACAAGCAAGCTCTGGTCGACTATGCCTCTTCTGACATTGTCTACACTAACCTTTTTACAGGTGTGCACGGCAATTACCTGAAGCCTTCTATCGTCGCCGCTGGAATGGACCCCGATAACTTACCCGTTAGTGACCCGTCAAAAATGAATTTTGGCTCTGGTGGTAATACTGATAAAAAAGCTTGGAAAGATATTTGGGGTTGCGGTCAAGGTATTGGTGCCATCAAAGATGTGTTAACCGCTGGAGACTTGGTTGATCGTTTAAAATCTGAATATGACACAGCAAAGGCGCGAGTCAGCATAGCGAGCTAACTTGCTATGTTCAAATCCAGCAGCTACCACATACAGGTGCTACCACATACAGGCGCTACCCAATGTGCTAGCTGCTCGATTTCCGCTAATAAACAAGCCCTAAATGCTTCTCGCTGGCGAAAACTGTGCGGCTAGTCACTCCACCTTTCGTGCTATCAATCCATGAGCTCTGTTTTTTCGATGTTGGCGTTGTAAAAAAATCGACGGTCACGGCTCGCATTACTCTGAACCAAACTAAGTGGTCGATCTAAAGGACTTAACTACCCGATGCAGCGACTTTTACAACTTGATTTTTATTCAGTGGCGCTTCGTTGAAAGTTGATTTTTGCTAGAATATAGCCCGATGGTTATGCGCGCTGGGCTCGTCCGCTTTTCATGCGCATTTTTTAGGGGCTTCGTCTTTTTGTTGTAGGCGTGCGTGGCGAAATATTTGTTACAGGGTATGCGTGTAGTAAAAAAAGCGAAATGAAAAATATCGATGAAAAGCACATTAAGTTTTTTCAAGCAGGCGCAGCTGTTAGGTACATCCTGAGCGCGAGGCTCATGGGACACCTTGCCCTACATCTCGTGCTTTTTTCTGGGTGGCTTCATGCGGATGCAAATTTAGTCGAGGCTGACAGCGCTAAAATTGCGCAGCGTCTAGACCATAAGCTCGTGGTGCCGGCTGGGGAGAGCGATCCGGCCACCTTTATTCCACTATCCGTCTTTCAAGGCAGTCGCCCAGGCCCCAATCTGGTGATCGTTGCTGGAGTCCATGGCTATGAGTTTGCGCCAATACTAGCGTTACAGCAGTTGGCCGCTCGTATAGATCCTGAATCATTGATTGGGAAGCTAACCCTCGTGAAATTGGCTCATGTTTCAGCGTTTGAGGCTCGTAGTCCCTACATGAATCCATACGATAGAAAAAATTTGAATAGAGCATTCCCGGGCAAGTCAGATGGGACGCAATCTGAGCGGATAGCTTGGGTGCTCTCGAAACAGGTAATCAACGAGGCTGATTTTGTAATTGACGTGCACAGTGGCGATGGCGGCGAGTGGTTAGACGCATTTGTCGGCGTGTATGGCGGTGAGCTAGCGACTGATTACACAAAGGCGCTTGAGGTGGCGCACGCGCTTAACTTTCCCAACATCGTCCGCTACAGTATGGACACACAGGAGCAGGTTGATCGTGGTCGATCGTTGAACCGGCAGGCAGTTGCAGCCGGTGCGCCGACGCTGCTCGTGGAAATTGGAGAGAATGGCGAAAGTAACTCTGAAGACGTTGCTGCTATCGTCGCAGGGCTGCAAAACGTAGTAATGGCCCTCGGTATGACTTCGGCAGCAAATGTACCGGCAGAAGGATTTACGCCGCGCTATTTTGAGGGGACAGTCTCTGTGCCAGTCCCTCATGATGGTATCTGGGCGCCCTACGAAAAAAGGGGCCGCTTTGTTGATAAAGGTGACCCTCTTGGCGTTATAACCGATTACCAAGGAAAGTTACTTGAACGTGTAGTTGCACCCATAGGAGGCTACGCACTTTACGGGTTGGCTGGTCCACCAGTGCGAGCTGGTGAGAGCGTGATGACTATTGCACGCCCAGTACGTGACCTTAAATAAGCGACGAGGCGTTATTGATATCCGCTGAGCCGCGGGGATTTTTTATCGTGCAGCCGAAATCCACGCTCTGCTATTTTTAAAGCCACTTTTTATGATACTTTTATTAACTCGCAATCAGTGCCTGGTGCTTCCAAACTGATTTTGCCTAATTTTCCTGCGCGCAGATCATGTACAACCAATTCACCGGCACGTTGGTAATCGGGTCCACCGCGCTGCACACACCCTCGGCGCTTAGCAATTTCTTCCAGTGTTTCCAGTGGTGATGAGGCCTCTGCTTTTAGTTGGTATGCCTTGCAAATATTGGCGGGGTAGCGTTCCATTAAGTATTCAATTGCAAACAGGGCTACGTCATCGTATTCAAAGGCGGTGTCGCGAATAGCTCCGCTTGTTGCAAGGCGATAATTGACAGTTTCATTTTTTGACCCCGGCCATGTCATCCCTGGTGAATCAATTAATGCTAATTGGTCGCTAAGCTTAATTTCCTGCTGCGCTTTAGTGATGGCCGGCTCATTGCCCACGGGTGCTCTTTTGCGTCCTGCAAGCGTATTTATCAGAGTTGATTTTCCTACATTAGGAATGCCAAGTATAAGAGCTTTTAGCGGGCGCTTGTGGGTGTCACGCTCGGGAAAAAATTTAAATATTCGATTGGGTATCGTGCGCGCTATGCGCGGGCTTTCAGTGGTGATTGCAAGTGCATCGGTCCGGTTTTGTTCGCGCAAAAAAGTCAGCCATTGTTCGGTTATTTTGGGGTCGGCTAAGTCGGACTTACTTAAAACTTTCAGGCAAGGCTTTTGACCACGCAGGGTCTCGATCATCGGGTTTGCGCTAGAGAATGGCAGGCGCGCATCAAGCACCTCGATGACCATATCTACGTTGGGCATAATTTCTTTGACTTTTTTGCGGGCCTTGTTCATATGGCCCGGGTACCAATTGATAAGCATGCTATTCAACTTGTTGCGTGTGGGGGTGTATTATCTGCTCATATTTCAGCGCGGTCATCCCCAATTTATACATATGAAGGTATAAATAGATTAGTCAGGCTGCGAGCGTTCCTCGCTATCGACGATTAATTCTTAAAAGAGTACGCAGGGAGGGGCGTAATGCTGCCGAGAGCCAACCTATGAGCGAATATATTATTCAGAGCGTGTTTATAGCCAGCGACCTTTGACCTTGTCGCTTTGTCGGTGATAATGCGCGCTCTATAAACTGAAATCCTCTATTTTTTATTGTGAGAGACTATGTCAATTCAAGCATTACGCGATCAGGTGCAGGGCGCGCCCGACACCATAAACTTTGATCAAGTTATAGCGTTGATTAACGCGCTGTACCAATATACGCCTGCCCGATTTACTAATGGCGCTGTTGTTAATGAGGCAGGTACCAATGAAGGCTCGTGCAAGATTTTCGCTTTTGCGCAACTCAATGGCTTCAGCGAGATGGAAACTTTAGCGCTATTTGGAAAATTCTACCGTGACGATGTGTTAGGTCATCCGGCAGGCGAGGACCACGCCAATATTCGTAATTTTATTTTGGACGGCTGGCTTGGTATTCAATTCGAGAGTGAACCGTTAACACTTATTTAAGTCTTTTTGGCAGGGGCGGTGCTATTGTGGTCTCTAGGCGGTGAAAAGTCTTTGGGATTCCCGTCAGTACCCATAAGTGATGCAAAAGCGACTCTATACAGAATCTTTTCTCATGTTCAATCAGCTCTCACAACAACTCAAACAGTGGTATCCCAAGCGCGACGCGCAGAAATGGGTGTTGGGTACATTGTATAAAATAGAGGGGCCGAGTTATCGATCACTTGGCGCTATGATGATGTTCAATGATCTTGGTCAACAGTTTGGCCTATTAAGCGGTGGTTGCTTGGAAAGCGATATACAAAAAAGAGCATCGCAGGTGATGCGGTCAAAGCGCTCTATGTTGATTTGTTATGATGCGAATGATGAAGACGATATGTCTTTCTTATTGGGCATTGGTTGCGGAGGCATTATTCATATTTTGCTGCAGCCTCTAACGCCACAAAATGATTATCTGCAGTTACCTGCAGTCTTGAATGCGTTAGATGGACGTCAGCGCTGTATTTTCCTGCAAAGAATCACTCAGTCGGGTGAAATTGCTGAGGCGAATTTTGTACAGCAGCACAGCGATGATTTCAGCGCCATTGCTGCTCAATTAGATGGTCAAGAATCATTGCTAATGGACTTTAATGATCGTACTTGGTTAGCAACACTGATTAGGCCGCCGCGGCACCTGCTTATAGTGGGTGGCGGTGTCGATGCGCGGCCATTGGCTGACCTTGCGGCTGCCTTGGGTTGGGAAGTAACCCTATGCGATCCGCGGCCTGCAAATGCGCGCCGTGAACATTTTATGCGAGTGACATCTATCCTGCGATGCTCGCCGCTCGAGCTCCACAAGGAACCCTTCTTTAATCTGTTTGATGCAGCGGTTGTCATGACTCACAACTTGGAACTCGATGCCAATGCTGTGGCCGTGCTACAAACATCCACAGTTAGGTATTGTGCTCTACTTGGGCCAGCTGTGCGTAAAGAAAAAGTCTTAGAGCTGGCAGGCTTAAACAAGAACAACTTGTTGGTGCCTATCGCAGGCCCTGCGGGGCTGCGCCTAGGCGGTGAGTTACCAGAGGACGTTGCACTATCCATTTTAGCTGAATGCCAGGCTGTTTTTAACGCTAAGGATGCCGGCTCTATAAGTAATCTCTTATGAAGATCGCGGTCTTGATTCTTGCAGCCGGTGGTGGCTCGCGTTTTGGTTCGAACAAGCAGCTCGCACTCATAGACGGGCGGCCAATGCTACAGCATTGTATCAATACAGCGAATAGCCTTTGTCCAAACTCAGTTTACACAGTTTTGGGTAGTCAGGCTGAGCAGTTAAGCAAAAAAATCTCCAACACTAAACTCATTTTCAATGAACAATGGCAGGAAGGATTAGGTAGCTCAATTGCGGCAGGCGCGACCCATCTCCAAAATAGATGTGATGCGATCTTAATTCTGTTGGCCGACCAGCCGGCAGTCAATCGTGATTATTTAGAGCGTTTGATACGTTTGTTTGAAGGAAGTGAGTTAGCTTGTAGTCGTTACAGTGCTCATCTAGGTGTGCCCGCAATATTTGGTCCATCTCATTTTAGTGCTTTGAAAAACATGGAGGGTGACGAGGGCGCTAAAATGCTGTTGCAAAGTGTCACGCCAAGACCTAAGAGCTTGGCATTAGGTGCCAGTGCTTTGGATATTGATACCCCAGAAGACTTGGACATTTTTCTTGATCAGATAAAAAATGAATGAAGCGATGAATCTTTTCGCTCGAAGTTCGCACAATGGTAATTTGACAAACTTGGTGTGGCCATTTACTTTGAGCCGACGTCGCAAACTTGAAAATACTTAACGACTGAAGAGAGTTATACATGACCGTAATCACCGTTAATGGAATAAAAAGAACAATACAGGTAGACCCCGCAACGCCGTTGCTATGGGTGCTGCGTGAGCAGCTCGAGCTAACAGGAACCAAGTTTGGCTGCGGTATCGCTCAGTGTGGTGCCTGCACCGTACATGTCAATGGCACCGCCATTCGCTCTTGTATTACGCCGGTCTCGGCTGTTGCTGAGCAAAATATTTCTACCATTGAAGGATTAGCGTTGGGCACCGATCAACTGCATCCACTGCAACAAGCCTGGATCGATGAGCAGGTGCCGCAATGTGGTTATTGTCAGTCGGGTCAACTGATGTCGGCCGCAGCACTCCTGGCGCAGAATGCGTCACCATCCGATGCTGAGATCGATAATGCTATGGCAGGAAATATCTGTCGTTGCGGCATGTATAGCCGCATAAGAAAAGCCATTAAGACGGCAGCCGGTGTTCAACAGTTTGACCCTGCCTCGGGCAGCTCTGCGCAGGAGAAGGCCCTTGGGTAAGTGGACGCGACGTGGTTTTATTAGCGCAGGGGTAATTGCAGGCGGTGGCTTGATTGTTGGCGTTGCTATTCGTCCAGGTAACAGGGCAGGCGAACTGTCTAGCTATGTA
The DNA here is from genome assembly GCA_943788835.1 of uncultured Pseudomonadales bacterium. GTDB lineage: Bacteria > Pseudomonadota > Gammaproteobacteria > Pseudomonadales > UBA7434 > UBA7434. Next base: position 122,599 of record CALSRU010000004.1, read on the forward strand.
AAAGCAGACAATGAAAAACTTTTGCATACGTGGGTTAAGCTAGACAGTAATAATGTGGTCACAGCCATTGTGCCTCATTCCGAAATGGGTCAAGGCGCTGGCACAGCACTGGCGCAAATGCTGGCTGATGAGCTTGATGCGGACTGGAATCTCGTTCAATTCGAGGAGGCTCCAGCGACCAGCACGTTTGCTAACTATCCGATGGGTAAGGCCCTGCTCATGGGTGGCGTCGATATGCCCGATTTCGTGGTTCCCACAGTCGACGGCGTTATGATTCGCACCGCTCAAGCCCTTGATTTACAGATTACGGGTGGTAGTTTAAGTGTGCGTAGCACCGGTGTTTACGGTATGAGGGTCGCCGGCGCCGCGGTCAAAGATATGCTCCGCACTGCAGCCAGTCACCGCTGGAAGGTTCCGGTCGATCAAGTGGTTGCCCAAAACAGTTATTTACTGCACGAAGCGAGCGGGCGTGCAGAGCCTTATTCGGCTTTTGCAGGCGATGCTGCGGAGATGGTGCCGCCGGCTTCGCCGCCGCTAAAAACACCGGATCAGTTTACGATTATGGGGCGCGATGTTCAGCGCCATGACCTGCCTAGTAAAGTTGATGGCAGAGCTATTTTTGCTTTGGATATACGGCTGCCGAATATGCTATACGCCACGGTCAAGCGTGCTCCTTCCTTTGGTGGGGGCATCGGGAGTCTTGATGACAGTCTAACTCGGCAGATAAGCGGTGTAGTGGATGTAGTTCGTCTGCCCGCTGCAGAATTCAGTGCAATAGTAGGAGGTTTTTCTTCGGCAGAATCGGTAGCTGTTGTTGCCGAGGGATATTGGCAGGCAAAAAAAGGCCTAGATGCACTGAGTATTGAGTGGGCCGCTACAGAAAATGATGCGGTGTCTAGTGAGACGATCTTCGCGCAATTTGATAAGGATATTAGCGCCAATACTAACTGGCAATCTGATGAAGCGCAGGGCGACTTGAGTGGTGCTATGGAGAGAGCAGCGCAAGTAATCGATGTCGATTATCGAGTGCCTTTTCTTGCGCATACTTGCATGGAACCGCTCAACGCGACGGCGGTGGTTAGTGAAGGAGCCTGTGAGATTTGGATTGGCTGCCAAAGCCCGTTGAGCTTTCGCAAAGCGGTTGCAGATGCCCTTGGTTTCGAGGTTGAAAATGTGACCTTAAATAATTGTTTTATGGGGGGCGGTTTTGGTCGCAAGTCTCGACCGGACTTCGCTATTCAGGCAGCGCTGTTGTCGGCTGAATTGGGTCGTCCTGTGCAGTTGATTTGGTCGCGTGAAGAAGATGTGCAACAAGATTTCTATCGCCCTGCGGTACAGAGTCGTTTTCGTGGTGCACTGGATAACGCGGGTCATCTTATCGCATGGCAAAACACCTATACCGGAAAAATGGAGCCCATCGAAGCCCCTCTGATTCCTTATGCTGTCGATGCTAAGGACATTGGCTATGTAGCTAGTCCAACGCATATTCCTCTAGGTGCCTGGCGAAGTGTCGATCATTCGCAGCATGGTTTTTTTACCGAGTCATTTATTGATGAGGTGGCCGCCGCCGCTAATCAAGATGCTTACGAGTACCGAGCTGCGCGGCTCAAACATTTGCCCCGACAGCTCGCAGTGTTAAAAAAAGCGGCTGACGAAGCGCAGTGGCATACGCCACTTGCTCCAGGGCGCGGACGCGGTATTGCGCTGCAAGAATGCTTCGGTTCTATTATTGCCGAGGTGGTTGAAGTTACCGTGAGTGAAGGGGCCGTTTCTGTTGATCGTGTGGTCGCGGTTATTGATGCAGGATACGCTGTGTCGCCAGACGGCACCAAGGCGCAAGTCGAGTCAGGCATTATTTATGGCCTGAGCGCAGCGCTCTACGGAGAAATTACTATTCAAAGCGGGGCAGTTATACAGAGTAATTTTCATGATTATCCTTCAGTGAGGATGTCTAATGCCCCGGTCATCGAAACGCACATTATCAATAGCGGCGAAGCGATCGGTGGGGCGGGCGAGCTGGGTACTCCGCCGATTGCTCCGGCACTGGCCAACGCTATTTTTAATGCAACCGGCACGCGTATTCGTCAGCTGCCCATAAAGAACTCTGAGTTCAGCGTTTAAGCCGTAAGGTTTGCAATTGGCGTAGGGCCTGGTGTGGTTGCATGGTGTGGTCCGTCCACGATCCATATCGTTTAAGTTTACTAATGAAAAAATCAGTGGCAGTAAAACTCTGGTTCTTCTCGGTAACGCAAATTCAGTGTTTTTGAGCGTGACAGTAATCTCGACCCACTGTTGCACCATGGTTTTTCATCACTTAGTCTGAATCGAAGCTCATTATGTGGCAATTCGTGCATAGAAATAGACAGAGAGTTGTGATTGTTGGCGGCAATTTTGCTGGGCTTAGTGCGGCGTCAAAATTGTCAAGAAGATTCGATGTCACGGTAATTGACCCGCTACAAAATTTTGAGTGGACGCCTAACATTCATGAGATTTTGTCGGGGGTTAAGTCGGAGAATGGCTTGCTTTTGTCGAGATCGAAAATCTTGCAACGATTAGGGCATCAATTTTTGCAAGATAGCGTGTCAAACATTTCAATAGAAGATAATCTCGTACATACCCAGGCCGGCATACAGCTGCCTTACGACTACTGTGTTGTGGCAACGGGCGGTGAAAGACAAACTTACGGTGCGGCTGGGGCAGAGGAAAATAGCTTTCCATTTTTGGCTGTACATCACATCCGAGCGATTAAAAAACGATTGTCGACGCTGTTAGATAGGCAGGACAAGGTTAATGTCGCCATTGTCGGTGGTGGCGTGTCTGGGGTAGAGGCGTTGGGAGAGCTGCTGCGGCACGATCCTTTCCATGCGCGACTCAATCTAACATTGGTCGAGGCTGGTGCTCGAATTCTTCCCAGCTTGCCCCATCAGCTAGACACAGATATTCGTCAGTACTTCAAAAAATATAATGTAGCGTTGAGCCTTGGCGCCGCAGTGACAAGTTTGAGCACTGATGAGGTTGAATTATCCAATGGCAGCTCCGTAGCCGCGGATTTGACTATTTGGGCTGCTGGAGTGAAGCCGCCAGAGCTACTGGTTCGTTCGGGGCTGCTCAAACAGGGCGACAACTGGGCGCCTACTAAACAAACCTTGCAAAGTCAGTATGCCGATAATGTATTTGTTATTGGCGATGTAGGCGAATTGCCTAAGCCAATTCGCAAACAAGCTTACTTTGCTATTGAAATGGGAGAGAGTGCCGCACGTAATATTCAGCTGTTAGCGAGGTCTCGGCCTTTAAAGTGTTTTAAGCCGGTTAACAAACCCATGTTGATTGCGTTTGGCGCTATTGATACCTATTTAGTCGTAGGTAACACGGTTGTGGCCGGAAAGGTATTAGCGGCAGCAAAAGAAGGGATATTTCAACTTTCTATGTTCCGCTTAGGCTTGCCGTTAGGTTTTATAGATACACAATTTAATACGAGTCTGCGTTTTTTCACTTCAGTAAAGCGAATTTTTCTTCCTGAGTTACTGTCTTTGCAGAAGATAAAAAGCCTCAAAGGGGTCCGAGTCTTGACTAGCAACCCGTGAGTGCAAGGCGGGTTTGGTTGGCTGGGAGATTTCTGCATAACCGACTGCTTAGATAGCAGATTATTTACCCCCCTATTGGTCGGTGTTATTACTCCTAATAACCTTTGTCGTGCAATACAGCACATTGATAGCCTCGCTCGTCAAGGCGCGATCTGCTCCTGAGATGCGCGCTAAGCTCGGTGTGAATGTCGAAAAGCTTGACATTTCCTCTGCTGCTTTTTTCTATACACCTAAAATATATAGGTTTTTAGTGTTGGTATGCTACTTGCTTGCCGGTAGTAAGTAACCCAGCCAGAGCGTGAGATAGCGCATGCGCACTAGATGCCCATGATCAATATACCGTGTGGTGGCTATGGAGGGTAATGTCAATGAATTTAATTAAAAGGTCACTTTAATGAACAAGATCGCTCAACAATCACTTTTCGGTTTCGGTGTTGGTATCGCTGGGGTTATTTTTATGGCTTCGGCTCATGCCGTTCCCATTATTATTGGTGATGACTCGCCCATAAATGATGGCGCAGACATCTCGACAATGGACTTGAGTAACACGTACGGTGAGAAGTTGTGGACTGACACGCGTGCTATCGGCCAAACCTTTACGATGGGCGCGAATGATGCCTACTTGAGTGCGATCACGCTGCAAAGCAATACGGCTTTTCCTGAACAAAAGAACTATGACGTCCGTGTTGGCTCGGTATCGGGTACCAGTTTCGCCGGCTTAGATGCTGCGACTTCATTCGTTCAAGTTGCGCCGGTTTTGCAAGGACAGTTTCTGACGTTTACGCTAGATGCGCCGATTTTGTTGAGCGCGAATCAAGTTTATGGTTTTGATGTAGCCATGACAGCTAGCAGCGTTAGTTGGCATAGCGGTATTCCTTATTTGTCGTCAATGGACGGGTACGATGGTGGTGGGGCATATCGCTCATTTCTTAATGGACAAGGGACAGAGACGTTTGCGTTTATCCGAGGCGACAAGCGCTTCCATTTGGATTTAGAGCCCGTCAGTGTTCCTGAGCCGGGGGCACTGGTTCTTATTAGCCTGGGTTTAGTCGGTCTGGGTTTGACCCGTCGCAAGGTTACGCTGGTATAGGCCGCTTTATACCAGCAGCCATGCTGTGTTGGGTGATTGAAATCCTAGGTGGTATAAAGCTTAGAGTTGGCGAAGACTGTGCGCTTCTTTGCGCAGCACTTGATCACTGAGCAGGCTGCGCTTTAGCGGTGTCGCTCTGATCGGATGGATAGTGTAACCGTACGTGCACTGCTGACGTTGCTCCACTGACCTTGCAAAACAGTTCGGCTGCTGAGCCCCAATACAAAAACTATGGGAATTATCTATCTAGCGGGGATCGCTGGTCGCGCGCTATTACCTTTTCGGGGCAGAGGCATCGTTTTTTGGCTGGTTTGTATAAAGGGACGCCATAGCAGATATAGATGAAGGGCCTGATGAAGTAGCGGTATAAAAGGATAATGTGGCTGTTAAGTGGTGCAACGCGGCCCGTAAGCCACGTTTTTATAGTACGCTAAGAGATGAGTTCTTAGCGAGATTCAATAATGAAGTTCAGGTTGCTGATTGCGATTGTGTTGTTGTTCGCTGTCATCCTGCCCAGTAGGGCGCAGGACGGCTCAGGCGTCCCTGCATTGAGCTTTCAGCCAAGCGAACTGTTCACCCCGCTGCGTACATTTACGACGGCTGAAGTTGGCGCCAGGCCAACGTTCGCAGGCATGCACAGAGGTTATCTTATTGTTGCCGGCGGTGGTATTGGCAACGAGCCGCGTGCACTGACTTTCTGGGATATCGCTGATCCCACCGCACCTACGCTGTTTAGCTCGACGCCCGATAACACCATTTTTAAAACCCATGCCATGGGCTTTTCCGATGACTTGATGACGGTGCGAGCCGAAGGCGGCGTACTTTACGACATCACTAATCCAGCAGCGCCGCAGCGGCGCGGGACTATGGGTGGTGCCGCTAGTAGTTTGTGGACCTATTACGTTGCGCCCTATATTTATAAAGGCGGCGAAGGTTATGGCGGTGGCTCAGGCTGGGTGACCATTCTCGACGCTTCAAACCCCGATAATATTGTGGTTGCCAGTGAAATTGATATGCCGGCACTGGTGGGTTTTCGCTGCGGTTCGACGCATATTCTGGGTAATGTGTTGGTCGTTTCAGCCAGTCAGACCAATGGTGTTGTGACCTTTGATATCAGCGACCCATTAAACCCTGTATTACTCGATGTACTGCGCATTCCTGGCGATAACACCTACACATCGCTGCTAAATGGCAACCGACTATACAGCGGTGGCCAAGAAGGGGGTTTGCATGTTTACGACCTGACCGACCCCAGTAATATTGTACATCTTGGCAACGTGCTGTCTGGTGGCACACCGCGCTACCCCATGTTGCAAGATGAATTCATTCACCTAGGGAATCTTGGTAACGATACCTATCAAAAGATCGATATCAACCGAATGCAGTTGGTTGCTAGTGCGCCACTGCCTGGTGGCCCACAGTCCGACCCCGAATTTGCATTGCCAATGGGTAACCTAGTTTTTGTTGGTAACAGCGTATTAGACACAGCCCTGCCTGGCGGCTACCTACTGGCACACGACACTCAGCCCGATACGCAAGGTATGGTAGTGAGTGCAGTTCGCCCCGTCGACGGCGAAACCCAAGTTGCGAGCACGTCAATGATCGGTATCGCGCTTAGCGATCAAATTGATCCGCGCACGGTTAACTCAAGTACGTTTACCGTGCGTCCTGTAGGTGGTTCGGCAGTAGCCGGCACGTATACCACGCAAACTGGCACAATTAATTTTGTACCTGACCAGCCGTTTTTGGCCAATACCAGTTATGAAGTTGAGGTGTCTGCCAATGGCATCGAAGACCTTGCGGGTAACGGTATGGCGGTCGCATCGCTTACCCGTTTTGCCACTGGTGGAACTATTGCCGGTACCGCGCCGTTCACGCCAACTGGCTTGACGGCACAGGCTATCTCTAATGCCCAAATTGATTTGAGTTGGGTTGATAGCAGCAGTACCGAAACGTCATTTTTAATTGAACGAAAAACAGCGAGTGGACCGTTTTTGCCGCTGGCACAATTAGCAGCGAATAGTGTTGCTTACTCAGATATAACGGTGGCGCCGTTTACCAATTACAGCTATCGCATTAGGGCACAAGGTGACGGCAATTCAGTTTTTGCCAGCCAGGTTTCGATAGTGACGCCTGGTACGGGGCCTAACGATCAGCTAGAGGCGCATTGGCGATTTGATGGCGATGTCTTTGATGGTTCGAGCAATGGCCATGTGGCTAGTTTAAACGGCGACAGCAATTTCTCAGCAGACGCAGCAGTTGGTACTACAGCGTTAAATCTGGATGGAGTAGGTGACTATGTTGCAACCGATAACTTTAATCTGGGGTCTGAGTTTTCTATCTCGATGTGGGCAAAAATAAATTCTGGGCAGAGTAATATTCAAACGTTGGCTGCCAACACGACAGGCGGTTCACCGACCAATGGTTTTCGATTTTTTGTCAATGAGTATCTTACTAACAACGGCAGTATTCGTTTTGAGACGCAGAGTGGTACGCAGGGTGATGTGGCCTACACACCTATCGGTAGTTTTGCCTTTGATCAATGGAATCATGTTGCTGTTACCGTGGATAGCATCGCCGGTGAGGTACACATTTACTACAACGGCATCGACATGACGGTTGATGGCACTGTTTTAACGAGTTTTGATAGTGATGGCACGCTTGAGTTGGGTCGTATGTTCTCGGCGTTTGAACTACATGGCGCCATTGATGATGTGCGCATCTATAACCGCGTGTTAACGAGTTTTGACATGGCTTTATTAGCCGATCCAACACTGCCATCGGCGCCCAGTGCATTAAATGTAACGGCACCCTCAGCCAGCGCCATTGATCTTGCATGGTCAGACAACAGCGATAACGAAGCCGCCTTTTTAATTGAACGCAGTGAAGCTGGCGGTCCGTTTGTACAGGTGGCAACGGTGGCACCCGGTACCAGCTTGTACCAAGATGACGGCTTAAGTGCAGCCACCGCTTACACTTATCGTGTGCGTAGTAGTAACCATAACGGTAACTCGAGTTACAGTAACCCGTCCACGGCGAGCACATCGCTGGGCAATGGAGCACCGGGTTTGGCTGCGCATTGGGAAATGGATGGTAATGCCATTGATGCTACCGGTAGCGGCAACAATGGCTTGGTGCAGGGCGGGGCGCAGTTTAGTAGCGACAGTGTGATTGGAGGCCAGGCTTTATCGCTTGATGGAGTTAACGATTACGTGAATGCGGGTAACTTTAATTTGGCCGAACGTTTCACGCTCGCCATGTGGGCTAAAGCCGATTCCAGTCAATTTAATATTCAAACCTTTGCCGCTAATATTCAAGGTGGGCTAATCCCTAGTGGTTTTCGCTTTTTTGTTAACAGCTACGACACCCAAGACGGCCGTATTGTTTTTGAAGCCGGTAACGATGTGACCGGCGATCATGCTTTCTCGCCTACCGGTACCTTTGCGTTTAATCAATGGAACCACGTGGCAGTAGCCGTTGACCGACCAGCAGGCCTCGTACAATTGTATTACAACGGCAATGAAGTCACGCAAGACCCGACTACGGTGAACAACTTTAATCTTAATGCCACCCTTCACCTAGGGCAGATGACCGCCAACGACTGGCAACTGAATGGGGGGCTTGACGATGTGCGCGTTTACAATCGTCTGCTAAATGCCAGTGAAATCGCTGGGCTGGCATCGCCGGGTAATGGCGGGCCGTTGTTAGTGCAACTGCCGCAAAGTACCGCTGAGCTGGTTGGTTCCGCGGTGGCTGCTGATGTTGCCAGTATCAGCGGTGGTGATGGCGTACTGGAATATTCCTGGGACTTTAACGATGGCACGCCGCCCACTGCATTCGTTACTGCGTCTGCCGTAACGCATAGCTTTAGCGCGCCGGGGCATTACACGGTGCAACTGACCGTGCGAGATCAACAGGGCCAGCAAACCAGCGCAAACTTTTTGCAAACGGTTTATTTACCACTAACGCAGACCGCCCCCACGGCCTCGTCTCCAATCGTTTACCACGCGGCGCAAGATTGGGTTTGGACGGTTAATCCCGACAATAATAGCGTGACAAAAATTGACGGCAGCGGGCTGATAAAACTTGCCGAATACAGCGTCGGCAACCATCCGCGCACGCTGGCTCTTGCGGCCAACGGGAATGTCTGGGTGGTCAACCAAGATGACGCCACCGTCACTGTGCTTAACCCAAGTAGTGGTGCCGTTATTCAGACCATTGCGCTGCCCTACGGCAGCGCGCCTTACGGTATTGCTTTTTCACCCGACGCCAGCTCCGTCTATATAACACTGGAGGCCACCGGCCAGCTGGTAGAGATTGATGCAGTGACGCGCGCTATTTTGCGCACCGTTGCGGTGGGGTCATGGCCCCGTGGCATTGCTATAACAGCCGATGGCTTGCGAATATTGGTAACGCGGTTTATTTCGTCTAACACAAATGGTGTGGTGACCGAGGTTGACGCTACCACGCTAACAGTGAGTAACAGTATTGCATTGGCCAAAGATCTAGGGCCCGATGCCTCTAATGCCGGACGCGGCTTACCCAACTATATTAGTGCAATCAGTATTTCCCCAGACGGCACGCGCGCTTGGGTGCCGTCCAAAAAAGACAATGTTGATAGAGGGTTGTTTCGAGATGGTCAGCCGCTGACCTTTCAAAATACTGTTCGCGCTATTGCCTCTAAAATTAATTTAGCAACGGGCACTGAGGAAATAGCTGAGCGAATTGATATTGACAATAGCAGTCTGCCGTTTGCGGTGCGCTTTTCACCATTAGGCGATTGGGCTTTTGTGGCGTTGTCTGGCAATAACTCGGTTGAGGTGCGCGATGCCTATAGCGGCTCCTCGTTAGCGGCCTTACAAACGGGTTTAGCGCCGCAGGGGCTAGTGCTGTCTCCCGATGGTTCGCGGCTATTCACGCACAACTTTATGCAGCGTTCGGTCTCGGTATTTGATGTGGCATCACTGGCGGCCGGTGGAGGCGTTAGTACAACGCCCATTGCTAACATCAGCACGGTTGCCAATGAGTTGCTTAGCCCCGAGGTGCTCACCGGTAAGCGGATATTTTACAATGCCGCTGATACTCGAATGGGCCTCGATGGTTATATCAGTTGTTCTAATTGCCATTTAGACGGTGGGCAGGATGGTCGAGTTTGGGACTTTACCGATCGGGGGGAGGGCTTGCGTAACACCATAGACTTGCGCGGCCGTAGTGGCCTAGGTCACGGCAATGTGCATTGGAGTGGGAGTTTTGATGAGCTGCAAGATTTTGAAAATGAAATACGCAGTGCCTTTAGTGGCACCGGTTTTTTAAGTGAGGCGCAGTTTACGCAAACAGCCGATCCACTCGCTGCACCTAAGGCCGGATTAAGCGCAGAACTCGATGCACTTGCCGCCTATGTTGGCTCGTTAAATACGCTGCCAGCAAGTCCTGATCGCTCAGCGGCGCGTTCGCTCAGTGCCGATGCAGAAGCGGGACGAAAGGTTTTTTTAGCGCAGGGCTGCTCGGGCTGCCACGCCGGTGCGCAGTTTACCGATGGCTTGCGACATGATGTAGGCACCATTGAGCTTTCTTCGGGTGTCGGTATTTATCAGCCGTTGGCGGGCATCGGTTTTGAAACGCCAACGCTAAAAGGTATTTGGTCTGCCGCTCCTTATTTGCATAATGGCCAGGCGCAAACGTTGGATGAGGTTTTACTCATCCCCGGCCATGGCAGTCACTTGAACGCTGACCAGCGCGCAGATTTAGTGGCCTATTTGCAGCAAATAGACAGCGATGGTGGTGCGTTCCCAACCGGCTGTGATGCCAGTTTGTATCCTGGCGATAGTGATTGTGATGGTTTGCTAGACAGCGTTGAATTAAATAGCGGTGAGTTTATTGATAGCAGCAATACCGGCACTGATCCACTCAATGCAGACACCGATGGTGATGGCGTTAGTGACGGTGATGAAGTTAACAGCGGCACCGATCCGACCACGGCGGATTTTTTAGTGCCGGCAATGAGCGCCCTTGGAATGCTCGCACTGTTTTTATCGGTGATGATTTTAGGCAGTGTGCGGCTGAGAAAAAAATAGGGTTTCGCTTGCGCGCCTAGCATTGGATGTAGACGGGATGGTTCGTCTTAATGCTTAATACTAAAATTTTAATGTTAAAGGTGGGTTAGTTATTCATGCGGCTTTTCAATTAAGTGCCGCTTTCCAATTGGGCGCTAGCTTTCCAATTAGGCGTTGCTTAGAGTCAGCTTACTCAACATCGTTTGATTAATATTTTGGTCAAACTTTTCAATAGGATTTGCATTAAAATTATGAAGCCAATCACTCTCTACTCCTACCCGACGAGCCCCTACGCACAAAAAGTAGGGTGTTACTTAAAGTATAAGCATTTGGACTACAGCTTTGTAGCCGTCAACCCATTGCACAATAAGGAAATTGCCTTTAGCCAACAAACACAAGTCCCCGTATTAATGATTGGCGATGAGTGGCGTAAAAACTCGAGTGATCTTGGGGTATGGTTAGATGAATTACATCCTGACAGACCGATTCTGCCAGTGCAGCAAAACGCACGAGAAAAAGTCTTAGCGATAGACGGATGGATTAGCAGCAGCTTAATTCCTAGCTATTTTCGTGGCGGGGTAGAATGGGAAAATACTTGGAACGCTATTCGCAATGGCTGGAAATTGGCAAGTGCCGTGAATCATGCAACACCGTTGCCTTTTTTTATACGTATGATCTGGCCATTTGCTGTTAAGCGCGCGCCCTTTATAAACCGTATGGTTAGCCAATTAGATTTAACTGAAAGCTTGGCCGACATGAATGTGCGTTTACAAAAAGAATTCAAAGACCATTTGGCAGAAGGGCCGTTTTTAGGTAGCCAAAGTCTGCCCACATTGGCTGATCTTTCAGCTTTTCCCATTATCGCCAGTAGCACATTCATGGGTATGAAAAGAGAGCAAGCGGTAATCAATGATCCTGCAATACGGGCATGGGCAAAAAGAGTTCATAGCCATTTGCCTAAAAATCCACTGTTAGTTCCGGATTCGATGCTAGAGACGCTAGAGCTTTAAAACCAAACAAGTGCTTTATGTGGGTGATTTATTATGTGGGTTGGTACCTGCCGGTAATTGATTCGCAGCGTGTTTGAATGAAATTTGGCAGGTTTTGTTAAAGGTTTGCTCAGGCAGTTTGCTAGGAAGTTTGCGGACAGAGTAAAGATGTTCATTTTATTCAACCCCAAGAGAATGCCTATCTTTTCTCTGCCCCCAAACCGCAGATGACGTGTTTTTTAGCTTGATGCCGTAGCAATAGCATTGGTTATTTGGGTTGTTATAGCTTTAGCATCGGACGCTTTAGTTATTGTTGATAGAATAGTCTTTGTTTCCGCGTCCACCAGCACCATAAATCCGGTTCTGCCAGCATTTTTCTCATAAAAATCACTTAAACCTAGGGCGTGAGCCATTAGGCGAGATTGATTCCTTTTTGTAGCATCGGTTAAATCCAATCGTACAAATAGAACTGGCTCATTATCCAGGTCTGATTGACCACGGGCTTTTGCTATCGCAGGGTCAATCACTCGGCAACTTCCACACCAATCAGCGTAAAACAAAACACTGAAAATTTCTGGCTGAGAACTCGATGCTTGCGCTAATTGTGAGGTCAGTATTAATAGGCTTGCTAGCAATGCTGTTTTGATCCTATTCATAAAGTAATTCTCTGATTTAATTGATGACCAGGATGTGACTGGTTCGTTGGTGTAAAGTTCAATACTAAAAGAGCGAATAGGTAAGTAATTGTACAGGCACGCGTATAAGAGACCGACGGTCACTTGCTGCTTATTTGCCTAGTTGCATTGCGCAGTACTCCAGGGAAAAAATGGCAACAAAAAGCGTGCGATTAGACTAAGGCTTTATGGATAAAAATTTTGGGTTCTGATTTCTAAGACTGACCCCTAAGACGCCCAAATAGTTTACGCATTAATGGCCTCTAAGATTTGCTAGGACGTAAAAAAATGAACTATGTAGATGGTAAAAAAAGTACCAATGATCAACCAGTCGAGCATCATAAATGACATGGGTTTTCGAACAGGGGAGACTATTTTTCCTAACGCAACCCAAAGCAAATCGTTCTTCATGTTGTAAGCACATTGCGCGATGGGTAATATAAGAACCCAACGTGGCACACTATCTTGTGAAGCCATTAGCAATAACATAACAGCGCCCAAAAAAAATAGTTCGCCACTTAAGTTTGTCATCATCCAGTAGAGGTTATCTGGTTTCTTTGGTATTTTGCCAAAGCGATAGCTTTCAGGACTGCCCGGAAATGGAAGTTTGTCGATCATCAACTCAAACCCAAAGGGAAGAATAAGAAAGTAAAGCCCGTGAATAATGAGAGCAATCAATTGAATGTTGCCAATTTCTACGGATTCGCTCAAAGCATAATTTTCATTGTGTAAACAAAATAATATAAAAAAGGCCACGACTCCAAAAGGAAAGAGCAAAGAAATTAAAGTAAGCACTTTACCTTTGGCATTTCTGTAAGCTAGTAACTGAGTTGAAGTGTCATTATTGGTGGGCATAAAGTTATTGTCCTTGGTTTTATCTGCTTAACGCTGAAAAGAATCGCCTTTAGTAGTCAGCGAATTTAGGGGCCAGAACCCTAGTCCACAGCAGGATGGCTCACAAGTCTATCTTAAGGTGGTCGGCGTTTTGAGGTAATTAGGGCTCTAACCCCCTAAAATTTAGCATGGCTTGCTATATGTGTATATGATGGTAATATACAAATATGATTGATTGGACGCAAATAACGGGCTTTGATTGGGATGAAGGTAATGCGCGTAAAAGCGTTGAAAAACATGATGTTAGCCAATTTGAAGCGGAGCAAATGTTTTTTAACCAGCCTCTCATAGTACTGGCGGATGACAAGCACAGCCAGGCCGAAGCCCGTTTCCATGCCTTGGGTAACACTGACAGCGCTCGATTGCTGCATGTGACGTTTACCTTGCGTTCGAATGATACATTGATCCGTGTTATTTCCGCTCGCGACATGCACCGCAAAGAGAGGATTTTCTATGAGCAAGCTTAAAAAAATACCCCAATTTAAAACAGAAGCAGAAGAGCGCAAATTTTGGGAGACCCATGATTCCAATGACTACGTTGATTGGAAGCAAGCTCAACGTGTTGCAATGCCTAATTTAAAACCTTCAACAAAAACAATTTCACTACGCTTGCCAGAGGGATTGCTGGAAAGCATTAAGATTGAAGCCAACAAACGTGATGTGCCTTATCAATCTTTGATTAAAGCCTGGCTCGCTGAAGATGTGCGACAGCATCGCGAGACTTAATGGGTGCTAACGCCGCCAGCAGGGGCTGGCGCACGCAGTGCGACAGTCCCTCTGGCTGGCCTTGTTATGTGCCCGTCGGTGGCCTCTAGAGTACATTGGCAAAGATCCAGATCGAGCTGAGCAGAATGGAAATGAGTGTAGAGACCATGCCCAGAGGACGTAAAAGGAATGGACCTAGTTCGCTAAGGCCGAGATAGTGAGAAATACGCCCTAAAACTAGAAGCGAACATAAACTGTGTAGCCATACTTCAGAGGCACCTAGAAATTCCATGGTTATTAGTAAAAAAATTGCCATGGGTACTGTTTCAATGAAGTTGGCCTGAGAGCGCATCCTGCGTACCATTTCAGGGTCGTCACCAGTGCCGATAGATATCTTGTTTTTCACGCGATACAAGCCAGCTCGCAGCGTAAAAATCAGAAATAGTATTCCAAGTATCGCGATGTATAGAGGTGTTACGCTTGGTATAGAAAGGCTTTCCATAAATTATCCTATTTGTTCGAATAAGGGTTTAGGTAAAGAGGGACATAACGCCTCAATAACCGGCGCGCGCTTTTTGTGCGTCCGGCGCCGAAGGCGCGAAGTTGATTGACTTGTTAGCTATCACGGACTAAATGGATTTGCACGAGCCCAGCGTATTATCGCCCGCTCTAATAGATCAAGTTGTGGCTCTACAGATCGGTACCAATGCCTTCTCGCATCAGCGGGCATACAGCTTGCTGATACAAGAACCGCTCGTCGTTGCCAGTGTGGATGCTCAAACAAAGTCCGCCACTGTGATTGAAACCAATGTCGTTGTTCTGATCGACCCATTGCCAAAATTAGTTTTCGTTTACAGGCCTGGTCAGCCTCTTGATTATAAAGACCAACAAATCGGCCTTCGTTGTCCCACTCTCGAGACTCTGTGAATACATGCATTATCCACATGCGGTGATACGCTAATTCACTAACCATTGAATCTTGCAACAATGCCAAGAGACGGCCGCCCAATTCAGATCGGCTCGCTTCATTTAAAAAACGTAAACCTTTAAAGTACTGAATGATATCGACAAACGCAGGAATTAGTGATTCTAGATTTTTGAAAACATCTTCAACTACACTATCATCTCCTAGCTGCCCAAGTCTTCGAAGACAAAATTTAACAACAGGTATGTCTGGCTCGTCTGATTCTGCTTCCTCTCTAAAAAGCTCACCTAAATTTAATGTATCTATAAGTTCTTGTTGCTCTTCATTAAGATCATCATAGTCGATTTCTTCATACCAGCTTTCCATGCCTAGCTCTTCGATCAAAGCATGGAACTTTTCGTGGAGAGAATCCATTTCTCGATCTAATGGAGTAGCCAAATATTTATCCCTGAAATCATTTACAGGCAGCACTTCTGTCTTCTGCTGCTGAAGTGACAACCCATGATTGCGAAAAAGCGTTTCCGCCAGAAATGCAATATGCTGATAAGCTTCAGTCTGAGAACTAGCAAATATTCTGTAGTCGTCATTGAATCTAACAAAGTCGATGCCATTTGCTAAAAGAGCTTCATCCACATCAGAAAGAGTTATTTCAGCAAGTATTCTTGATGGAGCACAGCCGACAGGGATACCAAAAGTTTCAGTTCCATTCCAGCCCGAGAGCAATTTCATTATGGCAGATACATGATTCGCATTAGTCGTAGCAGCCCGCAGTGCATTTTCTAGTCTGTGGTGATAAATGCGCGAGTAAAAATCTGAAATATCAGTTACGGCGACAAACGAATCAGCTGGTGCAGCAGCAAGTTTAGTTCGGCACTTATCTAAATACTGTCTATACCCAATACTAGGATCGAATAGCTGCCCTTCTGCGTTGGTATTGACCCTGTATGAAAAGATTATCTCATCTTGTATCGGGACTCTTCGACTTTCAAGTTCAGCTGCAATTTCGTAAATCAGTCCGCTATATATAAGAAAGTCTAACGGATCAAGTTGAGTAATGGTTCGGAAGCCATATTTTGCTTTAGGCGACAGCAGGGCTCTTGCCGGACGAGTACCCCAATCCATGACGTTTTCACCCAGCAACTGCGCCTTGACTGCGTCCCAGTCATGCCTTAGTGCTTGATATTCAAATGGCGCTGGAAATACATCAGTATCACCGAGATTCAATGCATGATTGATCGCCCAGTTATAGCTCTGCTCTCTTAGAGTCAACACTTTGAAATTTCCTTGTAGTGAAAGCTAACAGTTTATTCAACGACAGCTGCCGCTTTTAAAATTCTGCTATTGCGGCGTGATTTTATAGATTATGAAAAATAAAGCTACAGGCTTTTTAATGACTGATCAAATTAGGTCGATTTTTCCTGCAAAAATAATGCGGCGCCTGTTGATGCTTTTTTATTGCTGTCGCATCACTGTCCCGAATTAATCAACGGTTTGCACGGGTTGTCGTTGAAAAACAGGTTTTTCCAGCCATCGCTGGTTAATCAAATACGGTAGTAAGCTCTTTCTAATGCGTACCGACCCGAGGCACGAGAGGCTTGTTGGTTGGGGCTTGTGCAACATAGCAAGGCAGTGAGAATTACAGTAATGTAGTAACAGGTTAGCTACAGGTTGCTACAGGTGGTAAGGCGTTAATAATGACGCTAGACGAATATGTTAGTTAAATGCGCTAACCTTCGGCGGGCCAAGTTGATCCTAGATCTGTGGCATGTGAATAGGTGTACGATCGATGCTGAGTTAAGGCCATGCTTTAAAAGCCGGGTCGGGCGGGAAGGTCGGGCCAACTGGTTTTGCCTCAACGCTTACAAAAAAGCCCCGCATAAGCGAGGCTTTTTACAGGCCCATTGGGGTTAGGTGCGCATGGCACGAACACCGATTAAGCCGGCAATCGCCGAGCCGAACAGCCATGCTGCGGCAGGCAGAGGAACCTGCGTGAGTCCAACGGTGAGGGTGGCCGACGTCTTCTCGATCATGGCTATATCTGTTGGGCCAAACGCATAAGCAAACAGGGAGTTGGTGACCGACACCGCGATAGATTGCTTGTTATCAATCGTGATGATGCCCGGTTCGATACTCCATGCGCTCAGTGTGGTACCCGGCGCAAAGACTTGGGTCGCGAAATTTGTAGGCATACCATCGGCCACAATGGAGCCACTAGCCACTGCAGTGCCTCCGGTTGTTTCTGCCTGGCCAGCTTCGGGTATGAAAGACCGACGGCCCCTTGCTGCATTCGGTGTGGTGACTTAAGCAGTCTGCTTGCGGCGTATCCAGCCTAAGCTTGCCAGTGCAGAACCGAACAGCCAAGCTGCTGTGGGAATGGGCACTGCCGTCATTGTTAACGTCTCTACTGGCGAAAGTATGATTCCGGTTTCGTTGCCCTCGTCATCAAATTCGAGTCCAATCAGAAAAGCGGTGTAACCTG
The DNA here is from genome assembly GCA_943788835.1 of uncultured Pseudomonadales bacterium. Classification (GTDB taxonomy): domain Bacteria; phylum Pseudomonadota; class Gammaproteobacteria; order Pseudomonadales; family UBA7434; genus UBA7434. The sequence continues at coordinate 139,992 of CALSRU010000004.1, forward strand.
TAGGCAGGCTCTGTGGAATACTGCCGCCTGTAAACCAAGAATCATCTGAGGCGAAGATAGCCAGAGTCCACTCTTCTCCATCTGCCACTAAGATTTCATTCGGATTTGCTCCACAATCAGCAGTGGAAGGACAATAATCCGACGTGGTAGCGCCCAATATCTCTATCCAATCATATGTTCCGTCAGGAATTATTCCTCCGGTGTCTTCTGCAGTAATAGTAAGGCCATCATTGACAACAATCGCCTGAGTTTCACTGCTAAAGCCAGCGCCTTGCTGTACATCCAGCAAACTTACGCCATATGGGGGGCCATTAAATTCCCAGAAAGATGTGTATTCGTGACCTGGATTCGTACCAGGACCCGGGTCAGAACCAGGACCACCATTAGCCGCATCATCGTCGACTATCAGTGTTCCCGTGATTGTGTCACCAACGAGAACGCCGCCAATATAACTTCCTTCTGCGTCGGTCACAGTCGATGAGATATCAAATTGGATCGGCGCTGCGTTGGCAGCGGCGCTGACAAGCGTGCTTATAACAAGCGCTTTATTAAAATATGGGCATAATATGTTCATTCGTTACTCGTCCGGATTTGTTATCAAAGCTAGGTTAAGCGGCTTTTGCTGTAAATCAAGCCGGCAATCGCCGAGCCGAACAGCCATGCTGCGGCAGGCAGAGGAACTTGCGTGAGTCCAACGGTGAGGGTGGCCGACGTCTTCTCGATCATGGCTATATCTGTTGGGCCAAACGCATAAGCAAACAGGGAGTTGGTGACCGACACCGCGATAGATTGCTTGTTATCAATCGTGATGATGCCCGGTTCGATACTCCATGCGCTCAGTGTGGTACTCGGTGAAAACACTTGGGTCGCGAAATTTGTAGGCATACCATCGGCCACAATGGAGCCACTGGCCACTGCAGTGCCTCCGGTTGTTTCTGCCTGGCCAGCTTCGCTATATAAAAGTGACGTGATCATGTAGCCCTCAGGTGCGGTAATGACCAGCGACAGTGCATCAACAGCGGCTGTATTGCTGCTTGATGTGCCGTCTGCGCCGAAATTGTTTAGGCCAATGTTTAGTACATTGCCATTAACGGCATCGGGCGTGGTGGTGCTCTCATCAAAAAAAGTGGGCGCGCCGTCGCCAGAAACAATATTTGAAAAAGCCACAACAGCCGCTTGAGCGGTGGCCGACAAACTAAGCAGCATTGAGGCGATTAAAAAGCGGGTGGTTGAGCCTTGCATAAGTTTTCTCCTTGGGTGTCGCCGCAAAAATCTACGAGGCTTGGCAACAGTTTAAAATTAACGCTTGAGCGTTAAGTGGCGGTAGTTGAGCTGTCATTATCAACGTGCTTTTAAGGCAGAAATATCTGGCTTTGCCGAGGCGCTTGCATTGGAAAAAAGAGCGAAAGGAAGGAACGTTAAGATCCGCTGCATTAATAAAACAGCTGAGCTAGGGCTAGCTACAAGCGAAAAGAGCAGCATGCTAAGAGGTGGAATGGATATTTTTTTCACAGTAAACGATCCCTAAAAGAATTTAAGACAAAACAAATTCTCCAGGGGTAACGTTGACATTAGATTTGTTCCAATGTCGCGCTTGCTAACAAAATATTACGTGCGAGGACAAATTCAGACGTTATTAAACACAACGAACGAACGTGCACTCCAGAGTAACGGGTTGATTGCAAACGCTATGAGCCGGGGGAGACTCTAATGGCTTGGGGGATGCCATCCAAACAACAATACTACAGTAATTATTTTGCCTCGGCTTGTCAACCGATGCGGCATAAAACGGGCTGTTTACTCGCCCTTGGCACGGACAATCCACGGCCGCTGCAATAACAACGGCGTGGAGGTGTCAGGGTGCAGAGTTGCGTGCTAGCTCTTACGGCGGCTGTATGCCAGTCCCGCTAAACCTAAGCCCAATAAAGCCAGCGAACCGGGTTCTGGAACAGAAACATTGCCATAGGCGTGGTTGTCTGACTCAAAAGCAAAACCATTGCTCGTCAAGGTAATACTGTCAAAAGTGTCACCACCGTTGAAAAAGAAGTTCACGTACCGGTTTGATGTATAGCTGCCCTGATTACCATCAGCAAGGAGTGGAGGCTCTACGTCACCACCCCAGATCTCACCCACGCTAGCTCCGTTTAGGAAAAATTCGATGCCGTTGTAAGTGTCAACAGAACCCCAGTACAAACCGAAATAATTGTATTCACCATCTAGCTCAAAGGAAGCGCTACCGTTTCTCTTTGGATTGGGAACACTCAAAAATTTGCTATCTATACCATAGGGCTGGGCCGATCCGCTTTGTGATTGGGAAAAAATCGAGTAATCCGATGAGGTGCCATCAGTGTAAGAGCCTATGGTTCCATCGTTAAAGTTGACTTCCGTCACGCCAGTTTGAGTGGAAGTTAGTTGCCCTCCGGCTTCTACGGTTACCATAAGGCCCGCACTGGCATTGCTTGCGGCTAATGCAATTGCGCAGGCACTCATTAATGGTTTCATTCTCACGGTTGAATCCTCCTAAGTTTTGTTGAAAAAAATTTAAATGAGTTCGTGTGGTCAAATAAGCATCATTCATGCCAATCTCAGGAAATGCCATGGAGGTCTGCCGTTGCTAGGCTTTGAGATGATATAACATCTCACAGCTGTTCAATAATTCGACAGCGCTAAAAAGCCGAATAAGGATTAAAAATCGCTATTTCGTTTAAGTATGTTGGACAATGTCATGAATGTAGTATTGAGTTACTACAAAGTAAGAGTGGCTTAGCCTTATGGCTAAATCTAAGCGTAATTCTAGACTTCTGAGCACGTGATTACCGATGAGCGCGCTGTTTAATAATCCGACAGGTTTTGGATTTCAGCTTTGGATTTAAAACCAATGGTATATGGATGAATCACTAAGATAGTATTAATGTCGTTACGCAGGTGGGTAATAGCGCGTAACGGCGCACTTAAATGGTGTCTTGATATTTTCGGATCGTTCTGACCTGCCTTGTCGTTGGCCGCAACCCAGAGCTGCACTGAAGGCTTGTAGCAAGTAGCCGGTTCCACTGTGAGCAGCGGCTCCTAAAAGGGGCCAGACGAGGTAAGAATGAGCAAGTAATACGGTCAAGTTTAGCGATTCACCATGTAACTTAGGCGGCTCATCTCAAAAGTTGTGCTCTGAATTGAAAGTTCACAGTCGCTCCCGTAGCATCGCCCCGGCGGAGGGTAAGGCGGCTATGCTGTGCCTTCGCCTCCGGTTGACGGTGTTGTCGAGTGCAATACCAGGAGAGCCATCTTCAGTCCAATCCAATTGACCAAGGTAATGAAGTGAATGTCTAAAAGAGACGGGAAAATATTGTCCCTTTCAGGGATGAGTGTGTCCTCCGCTGAGAGAGGGGAATTGAGCGATTATTTTAAAGCAAATCCAGACCGAGGGATGCATGGCATCGGCTTTAGCGCTTACGAAGAGGGACAGAAGCCTGGCGACGAGCTAAGTTTGGTGCAAGTGCAGCGCAGAATGGCGATCATTAAGCCCTATGTGCAGTGGGTGCGCTCCTTTTCATGCATACAGGGTAATGAGTTAATTCCCAAAGTTGCGAGGCAGCAAGGGCTCAAAACGTTAGTGGGCGCATGGTTAGGCGATGACCAAGAAAAGAATGAGCTAGAGCTTGAAGCGCTTATTAAACTGGCTAATGATGGTTATGTTGATGTGGCTGCTGTGGGCAATGAAGTTATGTACCGCGGTGACCTAACAGAAGCGCAACTACTCGACTATATTCGTCGTTTCAAAGCAGCCGCGCCTGACGTTCCTGTGGGTTATGTGGATGCTTACTACGAATTTGAAGACCGCCCTGCGATCACTGAAATATGTGACGTTATCCTAGCCAACTGCTATCCTTTTTGGGAGGGCTGCGCAATTGAGTATTCACTTTTATATATGAAAGATATGTATCGTCGTACGGTGAAAGCTGCAGCAGGAAAAAAAGTCATTATTACTGAAACCGGTTGGCCGAACAAAGGCCAGACGTTTTACGGTGCGGTGCCCTCGCAAGAGAATGCTATTCGTTATTTCCTCAACAGCCAACATTGGGCACAAACTGATGATGTTGATATTTTTTACTTTTCCTCGTTTGATGAATCGTGGAAGGTCGGTGCCGAGGGTGATGTTGGCGCTTATTGGGGCTTGTGGGATAAAGACGAAAAACTTAAATATGTGTAAATTTAAAATATGAATAATAATTTATCAGCATCTGTCGCACTCCCTTATACCAGAGCCATTTGTTACTCAGGTTATCGTGATGGGCAAAGCCCTGATTCGGACGTGCTGCCTTCGTACGAAGAGATTAAGCAAGATTTGCTCATGTTAGAGGGGCGGTGGGATTCACTGCGTCTGTACGCCAGCGATACACATTCTGCAATGGTATTGGATGTCATCTGTAAAGAAGGTATGCCTTTTGATGTGATGTTGGGTGCCTATATTATTGCGGAGCTAAGCAACCCTGAGTGTCCGTGGGGGGCTGAGTATACTGCCGAGCAGCTGCAGGAAAATAAAGAGCATAATCAAACAGAAATTATTAAGTTGATTAAGCTCGCTAATAAATATCAGGATATTGTAAGTTCAGTTTCAATTGGTAATGAAGCTTCGGTTAGCTGGACTGACCATATGGTGCCGGTCGATAGTTTGTGTACCTACGCAAAACAACTCAAGGCAGCTGTTAGTCAGCCAGTGACGTTTTGTGAGAACTACGTTCCTTGGTTAGATAAGTTGAAGCCCTTAGTTGACGAGATAGATTTTATTTCCATTCATACTTATCCGGTATGGGAATATAAAAGCATTCAGGAAGGCTTGTCTTATACAATTGATAACTATAATGCCGTTGCCCAAGCATATCCAGATGTTCAAATTGTTATCACGGAGGCTGGCTGGGCGACTGCGTCAAATGGTCAAGGCATTGATGTCGATAAAGTCAACGAAGTTTATCAAAAGCAATATTTTCAGCAGTTAATGGATTGGTCCGAGCAAGAACAAGTGCTGGTCTATTATTTCGAAGCTTTTGATGAAAATTGGAAAGGTTCATGTGATCCATTCGAGCCCGAGAAACATTGGGGCCTATACAAAGCAGATCGAACTCCAAAGTTGGCTATGAATAATAATATCTAAGCTGAGAGTAATCATTGTATCTGCAACAAATGATGATATAGCTAGTAGAGCTACTGTTGAATCAGTGCTTAAGTGTGCGTACATCGCCTAAATCCCATAGCTAGGCAGCTTACACACAGCTTGGATCGGAGATTACCGCAACCGTTTGATTGCGGCCGGCAGTCACATATCCCATTTCGTTGTCGACGGTTTAATTGAGCTTTGCTAGGTCGGGTCTAGTTGCTGTGAAGTTACTGCGCGCACAACAAGCAAACAAACCTTTCTGGCCACTAGCGCCTGCGCATTTACGATGCTTTGCACAGACGGATTACACTGCGTTTGAATACCGCTGTTGGAAGGTGGGCCGCGCTTTAAGGGTTTAGTGGCACTCATGCGGGTATAGGTCCTTAGCGTCGTCATTTTGGTCGGGGCGTCATTCAGCTTGCTCAGATCGATATGGCTCTTTGGTAATGTTGATCGATGGATTGGTTTTGTTACTGCCGTATACAAAAGCTAACGCTGACTCGAATATTACTTTTGGTTTAGAGACTCCCTTTATTTGGTTTTTTTATGGTGGCGATGGCATACTCTGCGACCTTATATCGGGAGTTCACTGAATGAAGGTTGTTGAAATATCTACCCCCGGCGGGCCCGAGGTATTGGTGCCGGCTGAGCGGGCTATTCCGGCTATTGCCGATGACGAAGTGCTTATTGCGGTCGCTGCTGCAGGGGTCAATCGGCCGGATATTATTCAGCGGATGGGACTCTATCCTGCTCCACCCGGTGCCTCCGACTTGCCGGGGCTTGAGGTGGCGGGCACCATCGCTGAGTTAGGTAGTGCGGTAGAGGGTTGGGAAAAAGGCGACAAGGTGTGCGCCTTAGTAAATGGGGGCGGCTATGCCGAGCACGTCAATGTGCCGGCCGGGCAATGTTTGCCAGTGCCTGATCGGCTCTCCTTCATTGAGGCAGCGAGCTTGCCCGAAACTTTTTTTACGGTGTGGTCTAACGTATTTGAGCGAGCGGCGCTGCGCGCAGGAGAAACTTTTTTAGTGCATGGCGGCTCGTCAGGCATTGGTGTGTCGGCTATTCAAATGGCGGTTGCGCAGGGTGCTACTGTATTTGCCACCGCAGGCTCAGCCGAAAAATGTGCGGCTTGCGAAAAACTTGGCGCTAGTTTCGCGGTCAATTATAAAACGGACGATTTTGTTGAAGAGATTAAGGAATTTACTGTAGGTCGAGGTGTCGATGTTATTCTCGATATGGTGGGCGGTGACTACATTCAAAAGAATATTCGCTTGGCTGCAGTTGATGGCCGTATTGCGAACATTAATTTTCAAAATGGCTTTGAGACGAACGTTAATTTTGCCTCGGTGCTCTCGAAGCGGCTGACATTATCGGCCTCAACCTTGCGGCCACGCACGGCGCACTATAAAGCGTCGGTTGCCAGCGCCTTAAAAGCGCATATTTGGCCAAAGATTGAAGCCGGTAGTATTGTGCCCGTTATTTCACAGGTGTTTCCATTGAGGGAGGCTAATGCCGCACATGTTCTGATGGAAAGCAGTGCGCATATTGGCAAAATTATTTTAGCGGTGGAGTAGGTGCATGCACGATAGGGCAGAAGCTTTAGCAACCGTTAAGCAAGTTAAGCATCACTTTCTTAAAATGATTTGCTTTACTAGCTTAGCCTTTACGTTACTTCTTTTTAGTACGGTGCAAGCTAGCCCGGTTGATCGCATGGCTGAAGCGTTGCGCTTTGAAACTGTGAGTTTTCAAAATGCTGAGAAGATCAATTATGAAGCCTTTGCTGGGTTTTTAGCATTTATTGAGCAAACTTACCCCCGCGTGTTTTCAGTGCTTAGCGTTGAGAGATTTTCCGATTACAGTTTGTTGTTAACTTGGCGTGGATCTCAGCCTGAATTAGCCCCAGTATTGTTAGATGCTCATTATGACGTAGTGCCTATTGAGCAAGGCACCTTGCAAGATTGGCTGCATCCACCGTTTGCTGGTGTGGTAGCCGACGGTTACTTGTGGGGGCGCGGTGCGCTCGATGACAAAATGGCCGTTATTACTAGTCTTGAAGCAGTTGAACGCCTGTTAGCGGCGAACTATACACCCGCGCGCACCTTGTATTTTACTATGGTGCATGATGAAGAGATTGGCGGGCATCAGGGTGCTGCTGTGGTGGCTAACGCACTCCATGAGCGCGGAGTTAAGTTTGCTTACATGGTGGGTGAGGGCGGTATTGTGTTGCCCGATAATCCGATGTTGGCTGGTAAGTCGATGGCACTGGTTGGTTTGGCGGAAAAAACTTATATCACACTGCACCTAACCGCTACCGGCGATGGCGGCCATTCATCTATTCCGCCGCGCAATAATGCCGCGGTGAGTCTGGCCCGAGCGGTAACTAAAATCCACGACAACCCTTTTCCCGTGAAGCTGGTTGAGCCGGTAACTGACATGCTGCGGGTGATGGGTCCAGAGGTGGGCGGTCTAAGTGGCTGGCTGATGCGTAATCAGTGGTTGGGAGCCAGTCCAATTGCGCATCAAATGGCGAGGGACAGAACCAACAATGCACTGGTGCGGTCTACCTCTGCTGTGACGATGTTAGATAGCGGGGTAAAAGAAAACGTGGTGCCGCAACAGGCGCATGCGGTGGTGAATATGCGCTTACTGCCTGGCGACAATGTTGATGATGTAGTGGCTTCGGTCGTTGAGTTAATTGATGATGCAAATATTGTAGTGAAGTTAGATTCATGGGGGCAAAGCCCGCCGGTGGCCGATATAAATGGCGAGGGTTATGCACGCATTAGTGAGGCGGCAGCGCAAGTGTTTCCTGAATCGTTAATCGTGCCCGGTATGCTGACAGCAACCACCGACACGAGGCACTATCAGATTGTGGCTGACGAGGTTTATCGCTTTCGTGCCTATCGTGTGTCTATGAGCGACAGTCGCTCGATCCACGCGACCAATGAACGCTTGGCCACAGATAGCTTGTTAAGGGCTATCGATTTTACTGAGCAACTTGTGCTGGCCATCGCTAAGCCGTAGATGGATGTCTAGTGATGACACTCCTGCTTGCTGTCTGTGAACTCTAGAACGTTGCTATTTTAAATTAACAGAGGCGGGCCGAATATTCTCAGTTGAGCGGTAAACTGGTACTATCGCTCGCTAAATACCGCTCGATTAATGAGGTTAATGATAAACATGCAAAAGCTCGATCAGGTAACCGGAAAAACCACGGGATTCGATATTCCTGACCCGTCTAAAATTACTCGCCTGCAAGACTCTGTGTCCGAAGCAGAGTGGCAAGCGCGACTTGAATTAGCTGCGACTTATCGGCTTGTGGCGCTGTACGGTTGGACCGACTTGGTGTTTACGCATATTTCTTTGCGACTGCCCGATGAAGACGGACATGAGCGATTTTTAATAAACCCCTACGGCGTTATGTTTGATGAGATCACGGCCTCAAGCTTGGTCAAAATTGATCTGCACGGCAACATTAAAAGTGACACGCCTTACTTCATTAATCCGGCGGGTTTTACAGTTCACTCGGCCGTGCACAGTGCGCGCGAAGATGCTGGCTGTGTGATTCACGTGCATACGCCCTATGGTATTGCTGTGTCGGTGCAAAAAGAGGGGCTGCGTCGTTACACCCAATTTTCAATGCAGGTTTATGATGACCTTGCATATCACGATTATGAAGGTATTGCCTTAGACCTTGATGAGCGTGAGCGTTTGGTTGCCGATTTGGGCAGCAAGAGCCTGTTGATATTGCGCAACCACGGTACGCTTAGCGTAGGGCCTAATTGTGCGATTAGTTTTTTGCGCATGTACCTGTTAGAAAATGCTTGCAAAACGCAGATTCTAGCTCAAGCTGCCGGCGGCGCTGAGTATTTGCATGAAGAAAGTGTAGATATGGGTCATCGCGTGGGCGAACAGGCACAAGGCGCATTTACACAGGGCATTGGCGACAATCTAGTTTGGCCCGGTCTACTACGTAAATTAAATCGGCAGAACCCCGGTTACGATTACTAGATAGCAGTACATACGCTGTTTGATATGTTGTTTGTGTGTGTTACTTATTTTTTTAGTTAATGGGGTATGTATTTGAAAATCATCATAAGCCGGCGCGTAATGCCCGTGTTGCTTTTTGTTGTTCTGGTAGGTTTGGCGGTGGCTTTAAAAGTCTTCTCACCCAAACAGCCAAGTCGTGCACCTGATAACGCTCCGCAAATGAGTGTAAAGACGCAGGTGTTAGCGGCTCAGGACTATCAAGTGAATGTTGAGAGCTATGGCACGGTAAGCCCGCGCACCCAAAGCCTGTTAGTGGCGCAAGTTGCTGGGCAGATTGTTAAGGTGTCTGAAAATTTTGATAACGGCGGATTTTTCCAGGCAGGCGATTCGCTGCTCACCATTGATGACCGAGATTATCGTGCCGATGTTAAAATAGCCGAAGCGCAGCTGTTGGCTGCTCAGGCTGCGCTTGAGGAAGAAAAAGCGCAGTCAGAGCTGGCCCTGCGAGACTGGAAAAGTTTACGTCGAGCTAGTCAGCCCAATGATTTTTTGCTGCGCAAGCCGCAGTTAAAAGCTGCTGAAGCTAATCTGATTTCCGCGCAATCTAACTTGGAAAAAGTTCGGTTAGATTTAGAGAGAACTACTATTGTCGCACCTTACGATGGTAGGGTAATGCGCAGCAATGTCGATTTAGGGCAGGTTGTAAGTGTGAATTCGGTGCTCGGAGAAATCTATGCCACTAGTAAGCTCGAGGTTCGCTTGCCAATTAGAGACCGTGACTTAACCTATATTAATTTACCTGAAGTTTACAGAGATTCCAAAGGTGCTGATCAAGTATTCCCGCGTGTTGAGCTGTTCTCTGGCCTAGTAGCTAATCAAGTATGGCAAGGGGCAGTAGTTCGCACTGAGAGTGCAATTGATAGTGCGTCGCGTCAATTGCATGTGATTGCCGAAATTGATGATCCCTATGCAACTGTGAATGCAGAGGTTGTTGAGTTTACTGTAGTCCCTTCCACCTCAAGCCAATCGTTAGTCGATCGGTCGAAAGATCAAGCGGGCCGTCAGCCGCAAATTAAAATAGGCCAATATGTAACTGCGAAGGTAGCAGGTAAAATACTCGAAAATGCTATTGTGATTCCAGTTTCTGCGATTTATCAAGGTAGTTTTGTTTATGTAGTTGAAGAGGGTGTGCTGCAGCGCAAACCTATTCGCATTGCTTGGCAAAATCAAGTGGAAGCACTCATTGGCGATGGCCTAGCCGTTGGGCAGGAGCTTGTGCTAAGTTCGCTTGGACAAGTTTTTTCTGGTACGCCAGTTTTAGTGGTTAAAGATGAAAGGTCGGTTACGAATTTAGCGGATGAATCTCAGGCTGAGGCATCAGATATTTCGCTTACGATCTCAGCTGAGGCAGTTGCGGGTGATTGAGTGGTTTGCACGAAATAGCGTAGCGGCCAATTTGCTGATGTGGCTCATTATCATGGGTGGGGCCATTGCTTTTTTCACTCAGCTGCAAGTTGAAACCTTTCCCTCTGGGGAGTCTGACTCGATTTCTATACAGGTGGCATTGCGCGGCTCAACGCCAGAAGACATTGAGTTGGGTGTGGCCGTACGCATTGAAGAGGCGGTGCAAGATTTAGAAGGCATTAAGGAAATGGTAAGTCTGTCGCGCGAGGGCAGTACCACCATTAGGCTGGAAGTTGATAGCGGCTATGATGCGCGCGAAATGCTGGCCGACGTGAAGTCACGGGTCGATGCGATTAACACGTTTCCAGTGGACGCCGAAAAACCTATCATCAATTTGCGGCAGTTTAATTATGCCGTTATCTCTGTTGTGGTTTCAGGTGAGTTGAGTAAAGATGAAATTCAAATTTATGCCGAAAAAGTGCGTGAAGACATACTGCGGTTAGAAGGTATCACGCAGGCAGAGTTACGCTATGAGCGAGCCTATGAAATAAATATTGAAGTTCCCCAAGATACCCTGCGTAATTTAGGCTTATCGTTGGCAGATGTAGCAAGCGCCGTGCAGGCTAATTCGCAGGATATTTCGGCAGGTAACCTACGAACTCGTGGCGGCGATATTCTTATTCGTTCGCAGGGCCAGGCGTATCGACGAGGTGATTTCGAGGCCATTGTTATTAAGAGCAATGCCGATGGTTCGCTCACTCGCCTTGGCGATGTGGCGACGGTGCGCGATAGTTTCACCGAAGATGGGCTCAATTCAACGTTTAACGGCGATAACAGCGTTACAGTTGCTGTCTCTCGTGTGGGTAAACAAAGCGCGATACAGGTATCGCGCACGGTAAGGCAATATATCGAAGACCAGCAAGGTCTGCTGCCTGCCGGGGTTGCTCTTTCTTATTGGGATGACGATGCGGCTTATTTAAAAAAGCGCATTTCTGCGCTGACAAAGAGCATGGTACAGGGCAGTATTTTAGTGATGCTGTTGTTGGCGATTTTTTTACGACCAGCGGTAGCATTTTGGGTGTTGGTGGGCATTCCTATTAGCTTTATCGGTTCCACCATGCTGCTAGGTTATTTTGGGCACACTATTAATATTATGAGCCTGTTCGGCTTTATTTTAGTTTTGGGCTTGGTGGTTGATGACGCGATTGTTACTGGCGAAAGTATCTATTCGAGCTTGCAGTCTGGCCGCAGCGGTGTAGATGCAGCTATTCACGGTACCAACCGTGTAGCCATACCCGTCACGTTTGGGGTGTTAACTACTATTGCAGCGTTTGTTCCGTTGGCGATGATGGAGGGCATGCTAGGCAGAATGACAGCGCCAATTCCTGCAGTGGTTATTTCTGTTTTGCTGATTTCGCTTATTGAAACTAAGTTGATTTTACCGGCGCATTTGAAACGCTTAAAACCGCCTACTGATCGCCAAAAGAAAAATAAATTGTTTGCGTGGCAGATGAAGGTAGCTAATGGGTTTGAGCGTTTTATTTTAAAGTACTATCAGCCTTTGTTAGTAAAAGCACTGCGCAACCGGTATAGCATATTGGTTGGTTTTGTTGGTGTGTTCGCCATTACCGTGGCCTTGTTATCGAGTGGTTGGGTGCGTTTTACTTTTATGCCCCGAGTGCCTGCCGAAACCGTAGTGGTTTCACTTACAATGCCAGTAGGTACACCTTTCGAAGTCACTGATCGCCATATTGCGCGCATTGCCAGTGTGGCCAAGGAGCTTGAAGCATATTATTCAGATGATCAGGGCAATAGTTCTGTTCGCCACGTATTGGCAGTGACGGGGGCGCAGCGCGGTGCCGGCGGCAATGCTTCGAATATCGGTACGGTGGCTATCGAATTACTTTCACCCGAGAATCGTCCTGTTTCGGTTGAGTCTCAGGAGGTCACACGAGAGTGGCGCAAACGTATTGGCACCGTGCCTGGCGCTGACGAGATTAGGTACCGTGCCGAGATTTTTAGTGTGGGCGATCCCATTAATGTCCAGTTTGCGGGCGCTTCATTTGAACGACTCGATGAGGTGACGGCGCAGGTCAAGCAGCGACTGACACAGTACCCTACAGTCTTTGATATTGCCGATAGCTTGGCGCAGGGCAAAGAAGAACTGCATATAGAGTTGACTCAACAAGGGCAGGTGTTGGGTTTAACAAGATCTGTAGTGCTGGGGCAAATTAGCCAGGCTTTTCGTGGGTTCGAAGCTCAACGCGTGCAGCGCGGCAGAGACGATGTGCGCGTCTTGATACGCTTGCCAAAAAATGAGCGAAGCAATGCGGCAACGTTAGATGAATTATTAATTGATACACCTGATGGTCAGCGTATCCCCTTAGCTCATGTGGCGCACATCTCTCCTGCGGTAGGTCCGGCTCAAATCAAGCGCATTGATCGTTATCGCGTTATCAACGTTACAGCAGATTTCAACAAAGAGAAAACCAATGCTTTGGCGCTCATGGACGACCTGCGAGGCTATATCGATCAGCTGTTAGTTAATTATCCCGACGTGAGTTATAGCTTTGAAGGTGAAGCAAAAGAACAGCGAGAGTCCTCTCAAGTATTAGTTTTATCGATGTTTGCGCTGTTATTCTTTATCTATTGCTTGCTCGCGCTGCCGTTAAAATCGTATGGCAAGCCCTTTATTGTTATGTCAGTTATTCCTTTTAGCTTAGTTGGAGCAGTGGTAGGGCATATGCTGTTGGGTCATCCCATGACGATGTTGAGCTACATGGGGTTGATGGCTTTGATTGGCGTGGTTATTAACGATAGCCTAGTGCTGGTTGATTTTGTTGGGCAGTCAACTAATGAAGGAAATACTCTGGATGAGGCTGTAGAGGAGGCGGGTGTCAAACGTTTTAGGGCAGTTATTTTAACCTCGTTAACTACATTTTTTGGTTTGATGCCGATGATGGTTGTCACGAATACGCAGTCCTTATTTTTGGTGCCCATGGCTATATCACTAGGCTGCGGTATTCTTTTTGCTACGGCGATTACTTTGCTGTTAGTGCCTGTGAATTTACTGATAGCTCGCGACATTAAATATTCGGTGTTAGGGTGGTTTAATAGTGGTGATAGTAATTCCACTTCCCCTGTAGTTAAGTCAGCACCCCAGTAAAGTACGTGCCTACAAGTTGCAGCAAAGACCCGCATTAGCGGGTCTTTTGGTATAGATTTTTTTCGCAAGGATCTTTGACCATTGTGCTTGATAAATTTTCGGAATGCTTGCCTTAGTTTAAAAGTTTAAAAGTTTAAAAGTTAAAAGGTTAAAAGGTTGAAAGGGTTGCAACGTTGCAAGATAAAAAGTTTACTGATTGGTTGGAGGCTGCAATAAAGTAGTGACAGATTTATCACAGCGAACCACGCTAACGGTATGGCCTAAGCCTGCGCAATTTTTTCATTGGTTAGTCGTAGTCTTGCTGGTTATTGCCGCAACCTTGGGATTTTTGGCCAATGAACTAGATTTGTCGCCAGCTAAGTTAAAATTATTTGTTACGCATAAGTCACTGGGTCTTTCGGTGCTGTTGGTGATGTTGTTGCGGATCACTTGGCGTATTTTTTCTAGCGGCCCAAGGCCTGTTGAAGGCTTATCGCCCATACAGCAAAAGCTCGCCGGTGCAGGGCATGCGTCCATTTACGCTGTAGCGATTTTGCTACCGCTGAGTGGCTGGTTGCTGACCTCTGCAGCAAACTTTCCCTTTCGCTGGTTTGGTCTTTTTGAAGTGCCGTTGATATGGCCAGCCGATAGCTCCGTAAAAGACATCGCTTTGGGTGCGCATAAGTTTTTATTTATTGCGTTAGCTGCTTTAGTCTCGGGGCATATTGCTATGGCGATTAGGCACCACGTGCTGGGATTAACTGTGCTGTCGCGTATGTTGCCCAAGCGCTGGAGTGCAGCTAATTTTTTATACATGCTGGGTGTAATTATCGGTATCGTGATTGTTTTTTCATGGTTCAGTGCTCATTCGATTTCTGACTCGATGGATCGGACGATGGGTAAAGGTGCTGCCCAAGTGGTAGCACCATTGCACAATGTTGCAGTTTCTCAGGCCGGTAAAACTAGTTCCTTGTTAAATAAACCGCCTAGCTGGGTAATGCAGCCAGCATCTAGCCAGCTCGGTTTTGTTGGTTCTTACGTGGACTCCGAATTTACAGGAAAGTTTGAGCGTTTTTCGCCACGTATTATTTTTGATCCTGAAAATTTAGCCAGCGCCTCTTTCGATGTAACTATCGACGTGACGAGTGCCATTATTGGTGCACCCGATATGGATAGCTTGCTAGGAGATTCTCAGTGGCTCGATTTTGCCGGTTTTCCTAGCGCCCAATTCATTGCTCAACGTTTCAGTCTTGTCACCACCAATTTTGTTGCACACGGTCTGTTGCGTTTAAAAGGCATGGAGCACACGGTTGACTTATTGTTTAGTTGGAACGAGCAGGCTGATGGTGCAGTGCGCTTGCTGGGTGAGGCTGTAGTGCCACGAGTAGTATTTGGCATAGGTAATGGCGCTTGGGCCGATGACCCGAGCGTAGGCTTTGATGTTCGTGTAGTAGTTGATGTTTGGTTGGAGCAATCTGGCGAACAGTGATCGTCCGCTAAGGTTTCAGGCTCCAATCTGATCGGTATTGAGTTAAGTTTTTTTATTTTTGGCTGTGTGATTAGTGACGCGACTCGTTCTAGTTAGATGGCTTTGAGGAGTGTTTGATGAGTGTTCAGTTATTTGCCCGTATGAAGCGTTTGATGCAGTTTACGGCAAAAATAGAGCCGCATGAACTACGTGCTGCGATGGTTTCGTTTACCTTAGTCTTTGTTTTAATGGCAGCCTATTACATTTTGCGGCCAGTGCGTGATGCAATGGCCAGCGATTGGAGCGATGCGCAAGTGAGCGTATTGTGGACATTTACTTTTTTGTTTAGCTTTATTGCCGCAGCTATTCACGGCTATTTTGTTTCGCGTATCCAGCTACGCTATTTGGTGCCCGGTATCTATGGATTTTTTGCCAGTACCTTTGTGTGTGTTTATATTTTGCTGGGTAGTTCAGTGAATATCGACTGGGTGAATAAAGCCTTTTATGTTTGGGTGAGTGTGTTTAGTTTATTTCAGGTTTCGGTTTTTTGGAGCTTTATGTCCGATACCTTTAACAAAGACCAGTCGACGCGTTTATTTGGTTTTATTACTACCGGTGCAAGCATTGGCGCCATTGTGGGGCCTGCCATACCAGCCCTTTTTGCACAGAATATCGGCACCAGTAATTTGTTGCTCATTGCAAGTTTAGTTCTAATGGCGACCATACCGCTGATATTTTATATTCAACATCTTAAGCATGTTGATTTAGGTAATCACGATTTACATGCCGATATAGCGATGCAAAAAGGCTTGGGTGGCAACCCCTTGGCAGGCTATCAGGTGTTTTTAAAAACCCCGTTTTTGCTAGGCATTGGCTTATTCATTTTCTTATATGCCGGTATTGGTAGTTTCGTTTATTTTGAATTAAAGAATCTAATGGTCGATTTTAGCCGTGAGCAGCGCACCCAGTATTGGGCGCTTATTGACGTGGCAACCAATACATTAACAATTATCTCTGGCATGTTTATTACTTCGCGACTGGCGAGCCGCTTTGGACTTGCGCTAACGCTGGCACTGATACCGGTTTGTATTGTGCTGGGTTTGTTAACGGTGGCATTGGTGCCGCTGGTGTGGATGGTGGTGGCGCTGCAAATATTTCGTCGCGCGGGTAACTACGGGATTACTCGTCCGGCGCGAGAAATGCTTTTTACAATTGTTGACCGAGAAACGCGATTTAAAGCCAAGCAGGTGATTGATGTGGTGGTTTACCGTGGTGGCGATGTGTTTTGGGGTTGGTCTTTCACAGCGTTGACCGCATTGTTGGGTTTAGGCGTGGCCGGTGTGGCATTAGTGGGGGCAGCGATCGCTGCTTTATGGGCGGCTGTTGGAGTTTTTCTTGGTCGTCATTTTGCTACCCACGAAAGACCTGATTAAATAGTGATTGCGGTTTATTTTTTTAATAGCCCGCTACGTATTAATTGCAGTAGAGATGAGTATTTATCAATACAGGATGAGTTCATGAAAACACGCGCCGCCGTTGCTTTTCAAGCGGGCAAACTGCTCGAAATAGCCGATGTTGAATTACAAGGCCCGCAGGCCGGTGAAGTGCTGGTGGAAGTTAGGGCTACGGGCGTTTGTCATACCGATGCCTTTACCTTGTCTGGTGATGATCCGGAGGGCGCGTTTCCTGCAATTCTTGGGCATGAGGGAGCTGGGGTAGTGGTAGAGGTAGGCGCGGGAGTGAAGTCGGTGAGGCCTGGTGATCATGTCATTCCTTTGTACACGCCTGAATGCCGCGAGTGCAATTTTTGTTTGCACCCTAAAACTAACCTCTGCCAAGCTATTCGTGAAACGCAAGGTCGCGGCGTTATGCCTAATGGCAGCAGTCGGTTTACGCTTGATGGTGAGCCTATTTTGCATTACATGGGATGCTCGACTTTTTCCAACTTCACGGTATTGCCTGAAATTGCCGTCGCTAAGGTGCGCGAAGATGCTCCTTTCGATAAAATTTGCTACATAGGTTGTGGCGTAACGACCGGCATTGGTGCGGTGGCTTTTGATGCGAAAGGTGGAGCCCGGTGCCAATGTTGTGGTGTTTGGTTTAGGTGGTATTGGATTGAACGTCATTCAAGGTGCCAAAATGGTGGGGGCCAATAAAATTATTGGTATTGATATTAATGAGAGTAAAATATCACTCGCGAAGCAATTCGGTATGACGCATTTTATCAATCCGAGTAAAGTTGAAAATGTTGTTGATGCCATTGTTGATGTGACCGGTGGCGGTGCCGATTACAGTTTTGAATGTATTGGAAACGTCAATACTATGCGTCAAGCGCTTGAGTGTTGCCATAAAGGCTGGGGCGAGTGCTACATTATTGGTGTGGCGGGTGCGGGGCAGGAAATTTCTACGCGACCGTTTCAGTTGGTCACGGGGCGTTCATGGAAAGGCTCAGCATTTGGTGGAGCCAGAGGTCGCACGGATGTGCCGCGCATTGTCGATTGGTATATGGAAGGAAAAATCAACATTGATGATTTAATTACTCACACCATGCCACTGGAAAAAATTAACGATGCCTTTGACTTAATGCATGCCGGTCAATCCATCCGCTCGGTGGTGCTTTATTAATGTTTGAAAAGTTAGCCTCTAACAAACTGTTTGATGGTCAGCAGCTGCAATACCAGCATCACTCCCAGGTACTGGCTTGTACCATGCGTTTTTCGGTTTACTTGCCGCCGCAAGCACTGCAGGGCCCAGTGCCGGTGATTTATTGGTTGTCAGGATTAACCTGTAATGAGCAAAATTTTGTGTTTAAAGCTGGTGCTCAAAAATATGCTGCACAGTATGGTGTTGCCATTGTCTGCCCCGATACCAGCCCACGTGGCGACCACGTAGCCGATGATCCGCAAGGTAGCTGGGACTTTGGTTTGGGCGCTGGATTTTACATTGATGCAACTCAGTCACCGTGGGTCGAAAATTATCAAATGTACAGTTATGTCACGGCTGAGTTGCCCAAGTTAATAGCTAAGCATTTTCCTATTGATGCGAGTCGCTCGAGTATTTCAGGGCACTCGATGGGTGGGCACGGTGCATTAATTGCGGCGCTAAAAAAACCAGCGCAGTACCGTTGTGTGTCGGCGTTTGCTCCCATTGTCTCGCCCTCGACCTGTGCATGGGGTGAAAAAGCCTTAGGTGGCTATTTAGGCGTTAATAGAGCCGTTTGGCAGGCCTATGATGCTTGCGCACTGGTGGGTCCAGCGAGTCACCATTTGCCGGTGTTGGTTGACCAAGGCACTGCCGATGAGTTTTTGCCTCAGCAACTACAAACTGAGCGTCTAGTTGAGGTGAGTACCGCAGCGAATTACCCCATGAATATTCGCTACCAAGAGGGTTATGATCACTCGTATTTTTTTATTGCCAGTTTTATAGAAGAACACATTGCTTTTCATGCTGAATTTTTATCTACTTAATTTGGACGCTGTATTAGGTGTTTTGCCTAAGTCGTCAACCATCAGTTTTTATTGGAGCCATTAATAATGAATGTTACTCAAGCCATGCAGTCACGCCGAACTATTCGAGGCTTTAAGCCGGACCCAGTGCCTGCTGAAGTGATTCGTGAGATATTTTCTATTGCGCAAGAAAGTCCATCTAACTGCAATACCCAGCCGTGGCATGTTTCGGTAGTTTCAGGTGAACAACGCGATGCGCTTGAAAATGCCTTGGTGACTGAAATCATGCTGGGTAAAAAGCCAGAGCAAGCGTTCCAGGCTTTTGACCAAGATCTAGCCGGTGTATACAAAGATCGGCAATACGCTTGCGCAGCTGGTTATTACACTACCATGGGTATTGCTCGTGAAGACAAAGATGCACGCAATGCGCTAATGGTAAAGAACTGGCAGTTTTTTGGTGCGCCGCACGTGGCATTTATCTCCATGCCGAAAACGATGGGGCCTATTAACGCAGTTGATATAGGTATTTATTTGCAGTCGCTTATGCTGCTGATGGTAGAACGAGGGTTGGCGAGTTGCCCCCAGGGCGCGCTGGCTTTTTTTCCGCAGCCGGTGTTTGATTTAGCCAACATCCCCAAAGACAACGGCATTCTTTGTGGGCTTTCATTTGGCTATGCCGATGCTGAGGCAAAAATTAACGAGGTTAAAATGGAGCGCGCGGAATTGGCTGACACCGTGCAATTTTTTGATTAAAACAACGCCGTTGACAAGGCTCTCTGAACGACCCTGTTAGGCCGTCCACGAGACTTGTTCGCCATGTTGCTTGGCGATGACATCGCTATAGTGAGCTTCGATTTGATCGCGCTTGAGTTTTAACGTGGGGGTCAGCAAGTCATTCTCGACCCCCCATGGCTCGTCACATACCACAATACCCGACAAGCGCTCGTGCGATTCTAGCTGTCGGTTGGTCTCTTCAAGGGTGGCTAAAAGACTTTCGTGAAGCACTTCACGCGCGGTAGTGTCGCCTTCATTTATAACCACTAGTGCAATGGGCTGTGGCAAACCTGAACCTGTAACGCAGGATTGCTCTATATAGCTGTTAGTGCCCAACAGGTTTTCGATGGGTGTGGGTGCTACATACTTTCCTTTGGCAGTTTTGAATTGCTCTTTGACGCGACCAGTAATGCTCCAAGCGCCGTTGGCTTGTTGAGTTGCTCTGTCACCGGTTTTAAACCAGTCGCCGTCAAACGCAGCAGCAGTGGCTTCAGGGTTCTTATAGTAGCGTTTCAGAATGGCAGGCCCGCGTACGAGTAATTCGCCATTCTCATCAACTTTTAGTTCATTGCCTTCGATAGGGCCGCCAATCGTGCCCAGGCGTGATGATTCAAATGGCAAGTTAAAACAAGCCGCGCCGCTGGTTTCCGTCATTCCCCAGCCTTCAGAAATGTCAATACCTATGCGAGAAAACCATTGGAGTAGGGCCGGTGCAATAGGCGCAGTGCCTGAGCCAAACGATTCGCAATAGTTAAACCCCAATTGCTTGCGTAATTTTGCAGCTACCAAAGGCCCGATGAGCGGAATAGATAGTAGTTTCTGTAAGCGTCGGTCGGGAATTTTTTCGAGCGTTTTAGATTGAAATTTGGCCCACAACCGAGGTACCGAAACAAACAGTGTGGGCTTGGTATATTTCAAATCATCCAAGAAAGTCGCCAGCGATTCATTGAAAAATATTTCTAAATCACTGTAAACCGAGAGCATAGTAACGAGTGAGCGTTCGGTAATGTGCGCCATGGGTAAATAGGAAATGACGCGATTGGTTTTGTCTGGATAAAATGAAAGTGTGCCGGTTGCGGCGGCGGCAAGATTGCGTCCTGATAGTTCAACGCCTTTAGGCTTGCCGGTGCTGCCTGAGGTATATACGAGCGTGTAGACGCTGTCTAGCTCGTGCTTGGCGGTTTCGAGTAATGGTTCGTGCTCATCTAGCCAGTTTGCCCAGCGATAGTCGGCGACAACGTCGGGATAAGGAAAGCCAATAGTGGGTGGCTTAGTGTCAACTTGTTGAATGGCATCGTAGCTGTCTAGCTTACCAATCATGAGTGCTTTAGCGCCGCTGTGTTCTAGCACATAACTGATGGTGCTGGCTCCGGCGGTAGAGTAAATAGGTACGCTGATCATGCCGGCCATGGCTATCGCGAAATCTGTGACGACCCACTCCATACTGTTTTTGGCCAGAATAGCGACGCGATCACCGTTGCTTAGCCCTAGTGAGAGCAAGCCAGTAGCTATTTTTCGCGCCATTTGATCAACTTCGCGCCATGTGTAGCTCGTCCAAGCCCCATCGCGCGGCTGGTTGAGGTAGCTTGCATCAGGGTTGGCTTTAACACGGAGGTTGAATTGCTCAAGAGGGCCCGTAAGGCTCATACCTATTTCCTTTAATTCTTATAACGATTAAAAATTTAGTTTGACGCTTTTATAAGGCAAACTCAAGTGTCGGTTTTTTCATGAAGTCTTTATCCTTGCACTCGCCCAAAGCCTTAATGGTTTGCGCTTTGAAGGCTGCTGAGTACGTTGCTCGCAAGCTTTAGCCTGAGTGATCAAAACGATGGAAGGCGGAGCATGTTGGTGCTAGGGGCGTTCAATAAAAATGTTCTACTTTTGTCATTCGCACGCAGCGAAGAGGCATAATTTTAGGTTAACATGTACCCTTGCGAAGCGTTGTCTCGCTATAGATAATCGGGTTAATCACTATATTTAGGATGTCGTAGAATGATCACAGTCACATTTATTCATGCAGATGAGTCTGAGCAAAAAGTAACGGGTGTTGTGGGTAATACCGTCATGCAGTTGGCCATTGATGAGGGCGTTGAGGGTATTGTTGCTGAGTGTGGCGGTGGTTGCGCCTGTGCCACATGCCATTGCTATATCGGCGATGGTTGGGTCGAGCTGGTGGGTCCGCCCAACGATTTTGAAACCGAAATGCTTGATGGCACGGCTGCGCAGCGTAAAGAAAATAGTCGCTTGTCTTGTCAAGTGACCTTGAGTGATGAGCTAGACGGTTTGATTGTACATTTACCCGAGGAGCAATAAGCTAGTTGATGTGTGATTAAAGCCATTGATGCTTTGATCGGTCGGACTAAATTTATTGCAGTGAGGCAGCCAATGAGCAACCAAAAAATTCGCGAGTTGTTAGCGCAGTTGCAAACAGAGCTTGATGCGGCACATATTGATGATGAAACGCGCGCATTAATCAATGCCCTGGATCGAGATATTCAGCAACATGTCCCGGAGGATGCTGCGCAACCAGTTGAAGAGAGTAGTGCGCTTTTCGAACGGGCTAAAGCGCTTGAAACTCGCTTTGCAGTAGAGCACCCGACGGCTGAATTATTTTTGCGTGAAATTGCTGACTTGCTGGGTAAGCTAGGTATTTAATCTATTTTGAATGCGTTTTTATGCCGCCGGCGTCGAAGCCAATTGACGGCTGCTAGCACTTTGGGCTGTGCAATGACCTTCCTTATTAACTGATGCTTGCCCGGAAAGTTAGTCAGTACCAAACCGACTAATAGCGTTAATACTCCTTGGCCTGGAAGTATCAGCATGGCCAGTCCGGCTAGTATGAGCATTACACCAATACAGTTTTTTAGACTGAGGCTAAGTAATGCCAGTAGGCTAATATTTTTACGAATGCCGCTAGGGCCGTGCTCTTTAATAAAATAGTCGTCGGGTATTGCTGCAATAAAGTAGGGTAATACAAGCACGCTCACTAGTAAGGTTACCAGTGAAAAGCCCGCCATCCACACACTTAGGTAGGCGTGCTCTGTTACCCATTGTTGAATCGTGTTCAGCATCTCTTGCGTCGGCTTAATTAAGTGTATACCGGGTTCAGCTCACGCTCTGGACATGGTCTGCCAGAACTTCTAAGAAGGCACTGCCATATTTTTCGAGTTTAGCATCGCCTACGCCATTGAGTTTTAGCATATCGCTCTGCGTTGCGGGGTGCAGCTCCATCATTTCCATTAGTGTTGCATCATGAAAGATCATATACGGTGGTATGTTGAATTGGTCTGCGAGCGCTTTGCGACATTCGCGCAGGTTATTCCATAAGGTTTCATCTTCCGGTGACACGCCAGAGCCTTTTGCGCCACTTTTTGGCTGTTTAAGCTTAGGCTGGGCGGTATCTTTACGCAGCTGCAGGGCCAGTTCGCCTTTGAGTAGAGCGCGCGCCGAATCGGTTAGTGCAAGTGCGCCATAGCGGTCGGCATTGACAAAAATAAAGCCGCGTACGATGAGTTGTCGCACTAAAGAACGCCACTGGTTTTGTGACAGCTCCGCGCCAATGCCAAATGTTGAGAGCTGTGCGTGGCCAAACTGCTCAACCTTTTCGCTGGCTTTACCGCGCAGCACATCAATGGTGTGCATCACGCCAAAGCGCTGATCTAAGCGATAGATACAGGATAATAATTTGCGTGCGTGTTCAGTCGCATCCCATGTCTCGGGTGGTTTCATGCAGTTGTCGCAATTGCCACAGGCACGACCATCGGTTTCGCCAAAGTAAGCAAGCAGCGGTAAACGGCGGCAATCGGTCAGTTCGCACCAGCCAAGCAAGGTGTCGAGCTTTTGTTTTTCGTTGCGTTTGAATTCAAGCGCGGCGTCGGATCGATCGATAAATTGCGAGAGCTGCACGATATCTTCAAGGCCATAAATCATATGGGCATGTGCGGCATTGCCATCGCGACCGGCGCGACCGGTTTCTTGATAATAAGCTTCCATGCTTTTGGGTAAATTCATATGCACCACAAACCTCACGTCAGGCTTGTCGATACCCATGCCAAAGGCTACCGTTGCAACCATAATAATTTGCTCTTCGCGCAAAAAGCGCGATTGATTATGTTTGCGTTGATCGGCGCTTAGCCCCGCATGATAGGGCAATGCAGTGAGACCGCGATCAGCCAAAAAAATAGCGGTCGACTCTACCTGCTTGCGCGAAAGACAATAAACAATTCCGCTTTCTTCGCGGTGCGCCGTTAAAAAACGCAGCAACTGTTTTTTCGGTTCTGACTTTTGACTCACGGTATAATGGATGTTGGGTCGATCAAAACTGGTGACAAACGTTTTGGGTTGTTCAAGCCCTAGGCGTAGAGCAATTTCGTTGCGGGTGACGAGTGTGGCGGTAGCCGTCAAGGCCATGCGCGGCACAGTAGGGAAATAATTTTTTAGTTGATTGAGCTGGAGATAATCTTGTCGGAAATCATGCCCCCACTGCGATACGCAATGAGCTTCGTCAATAGCGATTAGAGAGATGGCACAGTCACACAGCCAATTGAGCGTTGCCGGTTGATTGATGCGCTCCGGCGCGATGTAAATTAGATCAATGTCGCCTTGCTGCATTTGCCGACGAATTAACTGCTGTTGATCAGCACTCAGCGTTGAATTGAGAAAAGCTGCACGCACTCCTAATTGCAGCAGCGCATCGACTTGATCTTGCATTAATGCGATAAGTGGTGAAATAACAATGCCGGTACCTTGGCGAAGCAGTGCCGGGATTTGATAGCAAATAGATTTGCCAGCGCCGGTGGGCATCAGTACTAGCGTGTCATGCCCGTCGACAGCGGCTTCAATGACAGCTTGCTGCTCACCACGAAAATCATCATAGCCATACGTATGTTGCAGCAGCGATAGTGCATGATTGGCAGCAGGGTGTGTGTTTTTTGAATGGTTATGGGTATTCAGCATATCTCGATTCCTTTTGATTATCGTCGCTGCATTCCATGCAGCGCTTCAATAGTGGTGTGTGATTGCAGAGCGTATTGTTAATTGATTGGGGCAGTACCTCAAGCGTGCTAATGGGCGCTAGCTGTTTCAGTTTGTGCTGCCGAATCTTTAAGCTGAAAACTGCCTGGCGGTATCTGTTCAATTTTCTCGAAGAGTGCGATGAACTGTTGAGTCAGTTTGTGCGAGCGGGCCATATACACAAGAGGCGTTTGTCGATAATGCGACTCTTTCATTTTTACTGAGCTGCCGAGGTAGCAATCGAGCACCGGCATTTCTTCGGCTTTTAGTTCTTCAACCAAAAGTGCAGGCAGGCTCGCTTGGGCATTAAACTGATTAATAACGATGCCCTCTATGCGAAGGTCTTCATTGTGATCTTCTTTGAGCTCCATCATGTTATCAATGAGGTTGTAGAGTGCTTGTTTGGAAAACGAATCGCAGTCAAATGGTATGAGCACAGTATTGGTGGCAATGAGAGCAGATTTACTATAAAAATTAAAGTTGGGGGCAGTGTCAATATAGATACGATCGTAGTGCTGATCGAGTTGTTCCAGCGCTTTACGGAGTTGATATATTTTGTAGCGACTTTCAAGATCTTTTTCCATCGCCTCTAATTCAATACTGGCCGGTAATAAGAATAGATTCTCATGCTCGGTTGCCAGCACGTACTCATCCGGTGGCTGTTTAGTTGAGAGTAGGCCGCGCCGTTGTTTGAAGATGTTTGCCACGCTAGTGCCGGTGGTGAGCGCTTCTTCTGAATGAATGTCGTAGCCTAAGTACATGCTGGAGTTGCCCTGAACATCGAGGTCAACAACTAATGTCGAGTAGCCCATCTCGGCACTAATAGCCGCCAGGTTGCAGGTGATGCTGGATTTACCGACACCGCCTTTTTGGTTGAACACCACGCGTATCATGTTAGCTATATCCTGTTAGTTTGCGTGCTTTTCGCCGCAGCGAAAAGCCGCTGTGGTTCGATGGAGCCTTGCAGATTTAAAGACTTTGCTCAATAACTTTTTCGTCAGCTGATCAGCCGTGCCACAGTCTTATCACAGACGCTATGGTAACTTTGGCGTTGGTGCTCGCGTTCCTGAGCGGGCAGACGCTGCTTTAAACCACGGCGTTCGAGGAGGTGCTTGATTTCTAGTGCGGGCTGAGAAGTACTAAGTTCGAATATTGTACGTGCTGACTCTGCAGATTACGATAGAAAAACGTGCCAAAAATAGCAAGGCGCGCCTCGCTAAAGTCATTTACTCAGTGCTCGATCAGGTGGCTGGATGAGTAGTGGCTTAGTGTCCGCGCAGCATCTGCCAAAAACGGTTGAGCCTTGTGGGTCCAATTTGTCGATTGACCACATACTCGACGTGCGCATTAAGGTCACTGCTTGGGTCAAGCTGAATGCTCCACAGGCCGCTTTGTTCGGTGGGTAGCATCGCGTAACGAGCGTCGATTATCCGCAGAGGGGTGCTCGGATCGACTGCGCCATAGCCCTGTGAAAACCAGTTAAAGCGTGCAATGTCGCGGGCTTGCTGCGATGCTGGATTGAGCCAGGGGTAGTCGCGCAGCTGATCGAGTAGCGGTATGGCGTTGCCCGGATAGTGACGTATATGTATACCTGTGTGCACGCCATCACTGTAGAGGCTGCCTTTATGGGTATACATTGTGCGCCACAAAATTATGTTGCCAAGGCTCGGTTTAGCCAGTACTTGATCAGGCGTATGGCCCCGCTGCTCGGCTAGTTGCCATCCCGTATGAATGGCACGCTGTTGCTGATAATAGCCAAGCCCCTGATATAGCACTACCCAGGCAACAGCCGCTAGGGCGAACCGACTCGTGCGATACCGGCAGGCTAAGCAAACCAGCGCAAGCAGCGGCAATGTGACTAGTGGGTCGATGACCGAGACCGTGTCCCAGGCAAAGCGGTGATGACTGAATGGCCACAGCAGCAGTGTGCCGTAGCTAGTGCAGGCATCGAGTAGCGCGTGCGTTCCATAGCCTAAAAAGCTAAATAGCAACGTTTGCTTAAACGAGAGAGCTAAAGGTCGTCTGAAGAGACCATATAAAAAACCGGCACACAGCAGGGCTCCTATAGGGATAAATAGAACTGAATGGGTAAATTGCCGGTGGTACTCCAGGAACAGAAGTGGATCGCTAGAAGAGCGAATAAGTACATCAAGGTCTGGCGCCATGCCTGCTATCACGCCAACAATGGCTGCCGAGCGCAACTGCTCGGGTTTGGCCACTGAACTTGGTAGAGCTGCGCCCAGAGCGCCCTGAGTGACAGGGTCCATGGGTTAATCGCTTGTGCGCTTGTAGGCGGACACTGCACGGTGCTTGGCTCGCATAAAATCACTGTGGCTGACGTAAATGAGTTCGGCGATTTTGCGAATTGTGTGGTCTTCGTAGCGATCGATATTCCCGTCGACATAGGCAATGCGCCAGCAATCTATGATTAACTGAAATTTCTGGCTGGTATCAAAATCTTGATTAATGACATCGGTGAATTCATACAGCGATATGGAGTCCGACTTCTTAAGTTCGGCCGTTGAAAAAAAGTCAACGAGTTCTTGATCGGCCAAGTTAAACGTCTTTTGAGCAATGGCTAGAATAGCCTCGGTTTCGGCCGTATCCACATGGTGATCGGCATGACTAACTTCAAGCAGCAGAGCGGTGGCGGCCAATTCGGCGAGGCGTTGTGGCGGCACTGCTTGCTCAGTAGGGCTTATGGCAAATAACTTTTTTAGTTGGTTGAGCATAGTGAGGTGGAATGTCCTATATTGAACTGATAAAGGTTTCGAGCTTGTTAGTGAGCGCATTCATCGCGGTCGTGTGACTTGCACCGGGGTGATGAAGTGTGGGGCGGCTAAAGCAGCGTTATATGATACTAGAGCTCTGGCGCGATCTCTAGCTATGGTATTGCGGTATAGGCATTAGCAATTGCCAATCGGCTTAACAGAGCTGTCTGCGCATGCAACAATGCAGGCCGTGGCGAGGTAGGTTGAGGTTAGAGGAATAACATGCAGGTATCGAGCAGCATCAGCATTCCCGATTCGGAAATAGACCTATCGGCTATCCGAGCTCAGGGCGCGGGTGGTCAAAATGTTAATAAAGTGTCTTCGGCAATTCATTTGCGTTTTGATATAAATGCGTCGTCGCTGCCTCTTGCTTGCAAGCAGCGTTTGTTGCAATTGCGCGATCAGAGAATTAGCAAAGAGGGTGTCCTAATCATTAAAGCTCAGCGCTTTAGAACACAGGAAAAAAATCGTGATGATGCATTACACCGCCTGCGCGCATTAGTCGCCGCTGCATTGGTGCAAAAGAAAGCTCGCCGCGCTAGTAAGCCTACGCGCAGCTCACAGAAAAAACGAATGGACGGTAAGACTCGCGATGGCCGCACGAAAGCACTGCGCGGCAAAGTGTTCGACTAAAATACCCGCTGTTAGCAATTTTTTTCGATGCGCTGCAGTGATGAGTTTTATGCCAGAAGCGGCCTGACAAGGTCAGCGATTTCCTTTTTCGACATATAGCGTGGCACTGGATACAGTGAGCCCGCCTCTGCTAGCGCCTCTTTTACAACGTCAGCGATATGCGACTCTTTCAGACCCTGTGGTTTCAGTGGGAGGTCCATTTGTTTGCGCATATCAATGACAGCTTGGATAAACTGTTGCGCTAGCTGCGCGTCGGTTTGATCGGTAGGCGCTATGCCAACAAGTTCGGCTAGTTTGGCCAACTTGCTGTGCACACAGTCGCCATAGGCCAGCAGCACTTCGGGTAACACCATTGCGTTTGCATTGCCATGTGGGGTTCCACACAAACGGCCGAGCTGATGAGCAATGCCATGAACGTAGCCAACGGATGTTTTGTCAAATGCAGCACCCGCGTAAAATGAGGCTTGAGCCATGGCGTCCCGCGCCACAAGATCGTCGCCATTTTTGAAAGCGCATAGTAGATAGTTAAATACCAATTTAATTGCAGCAAAGGCATGCTCTTCGGATGCTTGATGAGAGGCCTTTGATAGGTATGACTCAACTGCATGCGTCAATGCATCCATGCCAGTTGCCGCTGTAATCGATGGCGGCATAGTTCGCATGAGTTCGGCATCTAAAGCAATATAACGTGGAAGCAATTTGCCATCGCCTATAGGCATTTTCATGTGTGATATGGGGTCGGTTATCACCGCAGCCAAAGTGATCTCAGAACCGGTTCCAGCGGTGGTAGGTATGGCAAATAATGGCGTACCGGCGTTCTTGGATGGTCGGATTCCAGTAAAACTGGCCAGATCGCCAGGGTTGGTGCGGAGCATAGCTGTCATTTTTGCTGCATCAAGAACCGATCCTCCGCCGATAGCGATAATCGCTTCGCAATTTTCGTCACGCAATTTTTTCTCAGCGGCTTGAACTTGATCGAAGGTCGGGTCCGGCAGGACGCCATCATAAACCGCAAAGCGGACATTGCTTGCCTCAAGGGTGCTGATGATGTTGTCGAGTAAACCAGAGGTAAAAAGAAAATTGTCGGTGACAATGAGTACTTTTTGGTAGCCTAGTACCGCGACTTGTTCGCAAAGTGCGAGGCTAGAGTTTGTGCCTTTGAATATCATGGGTGCTTGGCGCGGCATAAGACGTAACAGCCATGTGACCGCGACAGCGCGCATTTTGTAATAGAGGATTTTCATTGTAACGATGATTCCTTTGTTATCGAGGTTTTTTTGGTGATCAGACGCCGGTGTTTAAAGAGTGTCATTATAAGCACGTATCTCTTTCCTTGTGTTGCAGCGCTGCTTGAGAAGCCAATCGAGTTGGCCGATTATGACAAAAAAAGTGCTGTTATATGTTTCGCTCTTGCTTACCATCCTGTAATTTGCAGCTCGGCGACGCCGGTGTTTTACTTCCCAAAAGGACTGCAGCGCTGCATGGACACCAAGTCCACTGAGTCAGTCGCTATTCATGAAGAGGTTAATGCATGACGAGTGATACTCAAATACCCGATGACTTTACGTTGGTTCCTGCAGGCGTGGGTTTTGCCGACGTGCTCGCACCTCTGTTCGTTAAACAGAGTGAAGAAGAGACTGTGTTAGGTATGCGGGTAGAAAAAAACCATCTCAATGGTATTAATATTTGTCATGGAGGCGTTTCGATGATTTTGGCTGATATTTGTTGTGCTTGGAATATTCGGCGCAGGCTCGATGAAGGCAACGCGCCTGCCACACTAAACTTGAGTTTTGATTTTTTGAGCGCCGCCAAGCGGGGTGATTGGATAGAAACCCATTTAGATTTGATAGCGGTCAAACGTCGGGTGGGTTTTGCTGGCGGCACGGTTGCTTGCGGTGAAAAAACCTTGGTGCGATTTAATGGCACTTTCTTTATTCCTGAGCCGGGGCGTTTTACTATGCGTGAGGGGGTACGTGAACGGTTTGATTCATTACAAATCAAATAGTTTGCACGACTTTCCGTATTAGCTGGGTTGTAACCACTTCCTTGAGTTGACTAACGCGAACCTAAGCGATGGGCCGTGTTAGGGGGATCGACCGTTTTTTTAGGCCATTTTTCGGTATAATAAAATTTGGCACAATTAATGACATTTTTTTAAATACGGCACTAAGCCTATAAATTTTTAACCACATAACTAGGATATAACCTATGAAAACAAAGATCACTGAATTGTTCGGTATTGAGCACCCCATTGTGCAAGGTGGTATGCATTATGTAGGTTTTGCTGAGCTGGCTGCCGCGGTTTCTAATGCGGGTGGCTTAGGCATTATTACTGGGCTTACGCAGGGCACGCCCGAAAAACTAGCTAACGAAATAGCTCGCTGTCGTGAAATGACCGATAAGCCATTTGGCGTAAACATTACATTTTTGCCTACCGTGAATTCGCCCGATTATGCAGGGCTTATGCAAGTCATTATTGATGGCGGTGTAACCGTGGTTGAAACGGCAGGTAATAACCCTGCTAAGTGGCTACCTATGCTGAAAGATGCTGGTATTAAAGTTATCCATAAATGCACAGCAGTGCGTCATGCCCTCAAGGCACAGAGCATCGGTTGTGATGCTGTGTCGGTAGATGGCTTTGAGTGTGGCGGGCATCCAGGTGAAGATGATATCCCTAACTTTATTTTATTGCCTCGCGCGGCCGATGAGCTAGAGATTCCGTTTGTGGCATCTGGCGGTATGGCCGATGCGCGAAGCCTCGTTGGGGCGTTAGCGATGGGTGCGGAAGGAATTAATATGGGCACGCGATTTATTGCTACGCAAGAAGCACCGGTGCATGAGAATGTTAAAGCGGCTATTGTCGCGGCGAGCGAGCTCGATACGCGCTTAGTGATGCGACCTTTACGCAACACCGAAAGGGTTTTGACAAATCCAGCGGTAGAGCGTTTGCTTGAGAAAGAAAAAGCGTTGGGTGCGGATCTTAAGTTTGAAGATATTATTGAAGAGGTAGCGGGAGTTTATCCCCGTATTATGAGCAACGGTGACATGGATGCCGGCGCTTGGTCGTGTGGCATGGTGGCAGGCCTAATTAATGACATACCTACGGTGAAAGATTTGATTGACGAAATCATGACTGAGGCCGATAGCATCATCAATCAGCGGCTCACAGGCTTGTGTTAGTTGTCAGTAAAAAACGTGAGTTAAAAAATTATAAAAAAAGGGCCGCATCATGCGGCCTTTTTTTATAAAAATAATAAGCGATGTGCGGCGCTAAAAATCAGTAAGCGCACGAATATTTATGCTATTGGGTGGTAAGCTCGCCATCTAAATTTAGATGGCAGTTTTTGGCTAGGCTCTCTTCAATGCAGGACTTTAGTCCGGGTATGTTCCGGTAGGCTATGTTTGGTCGATGCCTGGAGCGGTATCGCGATTTGTAGGCGAAAAGCGACTTACAACGTTAGTTATGTTAGTAATGAGAAAGCTTTGCGTAAGTATGGCGTTTTTATGGAGTGTACTTCGTCTTTGTTGAATTCGATGCGTGTTGATCGGCTATGTGGGTGGAGGCTGGGCCTTCATTGACGATAAGGTCGCCAAAGGTGCAATATAGAGGCTGTAGAAGACGTATTTAGGCGGGTACCAGTAGGCTCTTGAACTGCCAGAGAGCGAAGATTATGCGCGCTATTGAGATAAGCGGGTAGCGTTTTTACAGAAGGTGCTATGTCTGATTTTGGATGGCCTTTTATGGCGCGTCTTAGTCTTAGGCGCTATTGTGATTGTAAGGGCTTTTCATCGAATATTTTGAAAAATAGGCGGCCAGTACCGTAAGCCGGTCGGGCTATATCAAATAAGTTAAATAAGAGGGCTGAGTTTTTATGTCGATGTCAGTTCAAGGCGTTATTGCAGCTAACCGATTTGGCTTGGGCGCCAAGTCAGGTGAAATTGCGGCTGCCTCTTTGAATCCTAGAGCGTGGCTCAAACAGCAGCTTCAGGCTCTTGATTTTAATGATGGTTTGGCCAGCTCTGGTGAACTCGAGATTGCGTTGGCGGAATATCAGCGTGACAGAAAAGCGGCAAAAAAAATGGCGGAAGAGAAAAATCCGTCGATTCAATTCGGCAAGTCTGCGCAGAAAATGTCTATCGCCGTAGCCAAGCGGGCTATCGATTCAAATATCAGTTTGAGTTGGCGGCTACTGGATTTTTTTTCAAATCATTTTAGTGTTTCTAGCTCGGGGCGGAGGATGGTCGCATTGGCTCCGACGTTGGAGCGAGAGGCTATCGCGCCAAACTTAGATCAGCGTTTTGAAGAAATGCTGTTATCAGTGGTACGGCATCCTGCCATGCTTACTTATTTGAATAATGAAAGATCTTTCGGGCCAAATTCGCGAGCAGGAAAGCGCGGGAGAGGGCTCAATGAGAACTTAGCGCGCGAAATTCTCGAGCTGCATACCCTGGGTGTTAATGCCGGCTATGGCCAGGCTGATGTGATTGAGCTTGCCAAAGCACTGAGTGGCTGGAGTGTTGCTATGCCCATTAAAGAAAAAGCGACAGGTTTTGTTTTTCGTGATAGGGGTCATGAGCCTGGAATAAGAACACTGCTCGGGAGGCGCTATAAGCAGAAAGCAGGTCCACTAGGTGTGAGGCAGGCCGAGGCTATGTTACGCGATTTAGCTAATCATCCGGCTACAGCTGAGCATCTGTGCTTTAAGCTTGCCCGACACTTTGTGGCTGATGAGCCGTCTGCAGATTTGCAGGCTAAGTTGACTGATGCTTGGCTTCAAAGTCAGGGTAACATTCGTCGTGTGATGGAGGCTTTGATTGATGCCGATGAGTCTTGGCAGACGCCCGCACAAAAATTTAAAACGCCGCGGGAATTTGTCATATCTGCGGCACGAGGTATTGCTCTACCGGCATTTAGCGGCAGAAAAATATGGAATGCGTTAGCGACCCTAGGCCAGCAACCTTTTCAATCAGGATCGCCGGCCGGTTACAGTGATCTAGGCTCAGACTGGCGCGGTGCTAGTGCGCTTATTGGTCGCGTAGAGTGGAGTACATCGATTGCCAATCAAGCAAAGTTTTTGGCACAAACAACCAGTGAGCAAGCAATTATGCGCCAGTGTCTTGGTGATACTGTGAGTGAGCGGACCGCTCAATCAGTGCTGCGTGCCGAGAGCCGTGAACAGGCATTGACTTTACTGTTGATGAGTCCAGAGTTTTTGAGGAGGTAGTGATGAAGCGTCGAGAACTGTGTCGTTTAGCGGGCGTGTCGATGGCAGCTCTGTCGCTGCCACCGTTGATATTGGCAAAAGATGCTGAGCAGGGCTCACCAAAGGTTGTATGGGTAATGCTGCGTGGTGCCCTCGACCCGTTGCATACGTTGGTACCGACGTTCGACCCCGATTTATCTAAACTGCGGCCAACCCTTTACAAGGCGATTAAGCAAGACGTTTTGGCCTTATCTAATGGCTATGCTTTGCATCCGAGCTTAGTGAATCTCCATGCGTGGTATCAGGCTAAAGAGTTGCTGCCGGTGGCCGCGGTGTCTTCTGGCTATCCGTCACGCTCACACTTTGACGGGCAAGATTTTTTGGAGGCGGGGCTCGGTCGCATCGATCATGAATCGGGATGGTTGGGTCGAGCGGTGCAAGCGAAAAATAAACGTGCTCTCGCGATCGCTCGTGCGACGCCGATTAGTTTACGCAGTGATGCTACGGTTAACACCTGGTACCCCAGCCGTTTGCAAGATGCGTCAACGGCGACCTATGAGTCTTTGTTGAAATTGTATGAGCAAGACGAGCAGCTCAGTACCTTGTTGCAAGATGGGCTCGACCTGCAGGAGCAGGCTAACTCCATGCAAACCACGCAAAGGCAAGGTCGCTTTATTGATTTAGTGCGCTCCTGTGCAAGCTTAATGGTGGGTCCTCAGGGAAACGATTGCGCGATGCTGGAGCTCGGAGGATGGGACACGCACAAAGGGCAGGCAAATCGTCTTGCTCGAAGTTTAAAAGAGCTTGATAAAGGGCTTGCAGTGTTGAAGGAGGGTTTGGGTGGCGAGTGGCAAAATACGGTAGTGGTTGTCGGTACTGAATTTGGTCGCACAGCCAAGGAAAATGGAACAGGGGGAACGGATCACGGTACGGCTAGCGCTCTGTTTTTTGCTGGCGGGGCAATCAATGGCGGGCGAGTATTAGGTCAGTGGCCCGGCCTGTCAGAGAGCGCGCTGTTTCAAAAAAGAGACTTGAGGCCGACCAGTAATGTGTATTCATGGTTGGCTGCGGTGTTGGGCGAGCACTGGCAGATGAGTCAGCTGGAGCTTGCGCAAGTGTTTCCCTCAGCTAGCACTCTAGCTAATAGCGCTAGCTTGAGATTAGTTAGTCGCTCCGGTTTGTCCAGTTCCAAGCCGATGACGTAAGAGAGCTGCGCTTATTTGCCTTTTTAAAGAGGAAGTAGAGAGGGGCAGAGAGGGGTTTTTATATTGACCAGTGATTGATCAACGGAGTTGGTGGCCAAGCGTGAGACACCTTTTGACGTTCCTGGTCGCGCAACCTCTTTTCATATTTTAGCAAAGGTTTTCCCTGTAAGCTATTGATAGATAATAAGTATACCAATGGGCTAAAACATTGCTGTAAATCAATATTTCAAAAACCAGTCCGAGTAAGCTAAGGCCTTATAGACGACCGCGCATGGGTTTTCTTTAAGTCGTTTGATCATGCTTAGCTTATTGTGATGATCTGCCGACAAGAAACCTGCGCCGGCCCTCTACTACCGACGTTCAATACATTCAGCGCAAGAGGTTACCGATGACTACCACCGAAGATATCCGCGAAGAATTTCAGGCCTTAGTTGAGCGGTTAGAAACGCAGCGAGACGAGATCAAGGTGCAGGTGCATCTTGCCAACATGGAAGCGCACGATGAATGGAGGAAACTCGAAACGCAATGGCACCAGCTGCAAGCTAAAAGTAAGCAGCTAGGTAAGGAGGCCGGACGCACGGGTCACGAAGCGTTTGATTCGTTATTAGAATTGAGCCATGAATTAAGAGAGGGTTACAAGCGCATAGGGAAATTATTTTAAATATTTTTTAAAGATCTCGTTTGCATCGTTTGCATCGTTTGTTCGTGGTTCTTGAACGCTTAGTGCCTATCTCAATAGGTCATGATAGTTATTGGTTGCAAGTTTATGGCAAGCTGAACAGGATCTAACGCTTATGCCAAGCTTAAAATAGGCTAAGTAGCGGGGTCAAATAGCGGGAGTATTTTACTTGGCAGGTCAGTGATGATGCTGTCGACATTGCGCTGGAATAATTCTAACGCTACTTCTTGCGAATTAACTGTCCAGCAAGAAATGTGCATTGCGCAGTCAGTTAAAGCTTTGATGAGTTCTTCACTGCAGTTTAGAATGAGATCATAGTGCAAGCACATAAATGCGCAGTTGAGCGCGGATGCGGTGTTGAATGCGGCAAGTAAATCGTGATTGGCGACAAGTCCTAGACGGATGTGTGAGGCGCGTTGGTGTAAAGCTTTAAGAATATTCGCGTCGTATGATGTGATCACGATCCGGCTTGCAGTGGTTGTGTCCCTCAGTTCACAAGCAAGTGCATCGACGGTTGCAGTAATATTTGTCGACGAGTCTGATTTGATTTCGAGTTGAATACACTCAAGTTCTGGTGTTTGCGTCAATAGCTCGGTTAAAGTCGGTATGGGGCAGGGGGCAGGGCTAGACCAATGCGTGCAGCTGAGCCGAGCATCGGCCGCATGCAGTTCATGCGAGGTTAGGGCGTCTATATTTTTGTTGATGCCGGCGGTTCGGCTCAGGTTGCGATCGTGTAGTAGGAAAAGCTGGCCATCCGCGGATAAGCGCAAATCCACTTCTATGTTTTTTACGCCTGCAGCTATAGCATGTCTAATGCCAGCAAGTGTGTTTTCGGGTGCTTCACCAGCAGCGCCTCGATGACCAAATACAATCATAAAATGATTCCTCTGTGCCGGAGTTTACCACTGTATCTGCGCGATGTTGGGTTACTTTAGGTGAGAGTTATGTGCCGCCGCTGTGCTTGCTTGCCGAGGTGATTTAGCTCAGGGACCCAGTATGTGGGCAATGGCTGGATATTGTGTCGGCTACTTTATTCAGAAAAAACAGCTGCGGCGAGCTCGATGTGTTCGATCATCTGATTTTGTTCTGCCTCGGTGGCAGCTTGACGTAAGCCCAGTCGATCAAAGGCTTTGACCTTTGCAATATCGATATGATGCAAGGGGTGCTCACTATTTTCGGCTCCCTGCAGAGCCGATACGGCCACTAAGTCAGCATAATCTGCGTTAGGAATATCGCGTTCAAAATTTAAATATTGCTTAGGTACCACAATGAGTTCATCGGGGAAGTCCCAGGCTCTGAGGATATGCATGCCAATATCTTGATGCACTGATTCAATAATGGTTTTGAGCAGCTCAGGATTCGACAGTAGTTTGGGGTTCTCTTCTGCAAAAGTAAGGATCGGTAATACACCAATGCGATAGGTTAGCCCTGCTAAGCTCGCCTGATCCGGATGTAACCCAGGCTGCAGTTGCGCATACGCATGCGCATAGGCCGCTATTTCTGTGCTGTTTGTCCATGTGGCGCGCAATATGTCATCAACCAGCGACGTGGTGGCTTGGAACATTTGCTTCATCGCAATACCGGTAGCAAGATTTGATGTGTAGCGAACACCGAGTCTGGTGGTGGCCGTTTTTAAATTATCAATGGCTTTGCCGCCGCGAAATAGAGGGCTGTTAGCAACCTTGATAACGCGCGCAGCAATGGCAGCGTCCTTTTCTAAGACTTTGCACAATGCATTAACCGTGGTGTCGGGGTTGCGTGCAACCTCGCGGACATTTAGGGCAACTTCAGGCAGCGTCGGTAAAGTGATGCGATCCGTTTTTATCGCATCAAGAATGCTGTCGCGTACGTTGTCTATGATGTCGGCCATAACAGTCCAGAAAAAATGGGCAAGAGCATTGTTTGTGAAATGCTCTTGATGAAAACAGTTGAGCGCTAGAGTTTTGCAGTAATCACCTTATCCGCAGCATCACTAGCCTGCTATACCATTTGATTTTTTAACTCACCCGACCTTAGGTAAGCTGAAAAACCATCATTATCATTGCATTTTAGCGGCCAGGTTAGGGTTTTGAGCGCCGCCAAAGGCTTGATAATGATTGGTTGCTAGGTAGTAGCACTAGTTATTAGGTATAGCATAAGGCGGCGGTGTTAGCGTGATGGGGATGGTCAATTTTTTGCCCTGAGTATCGGTCCAGCACAGGTGCAATGAGGCCTCAGCCTCAATCATAGACAGCTTGATTACCACTAAACCGTGGGCTGCCCCGAGGCTGTTAACCACTGAATTCACGACTTGCCCTGCTACTTGGTCACTGCTATTGCGAATCTCAGCACCGGCAGCAGCGCAGCGAGCGAATTGATCAATAGCTTCAATTCGTGTCAGTTGGGTTATTTCAAACGATGATAACTCCGCGCTAAAGCTCCAGCATCGGCGCTTGACGCTTCCGCGATACTTCATTCGGGCAATGATTTCTTGTCCCGTGTAGCAGCCCTTCGTGAAGCTGATCCCGTGGATGCAATCAAGGTTGAGCATTTGCGGAATGAATTCACCGCTAATGTTATCTTCTATAAATCCGACGCCTCGCTGCATGATAATTTTTTGCCAATTGCCGGAGCCTAGCCAGTGCGTGTGGGTTTGTTCCAGGGCGTCAAGCAGATTATCTAGCTTGTCTCGCGGTATCCAGATGCAGCTGATGAGGTCATCGACCGCCACCTCAGTAATGACGCTTTGAATGGCCTCATGAGCAAGTATATCTTGCGCATGGGCAGGTGACTCAAGCCCAAAGCAGGCATATTGCGTTGACAGGTTTGTGATGAGGACTTTAGAAAAAACAGCGTATTTAGCGAGTGCGGTGCATTCCAGTTCGGCCGAAGAGTTGTGCAGTTGCAGCCAGTAATGCTGATCTGCCACTTTGTGCAATAAAAAGTTGGAGTGCATTCGTCCTTTTGCATCGCAGTGTGCGGCCATCGTGGTTTTTCCGACGGCTAGCGCGTTTACGTCAGCGCTGAGTTGACCCTGTAGAAAAGTCGTGGCGTCGTCTCCAGATATACAGAGCAAGCCAAGCTGATGCAGTGGTGCAATATGTCGGTGATTGTCAGGTTCGATAGTGGCTAGTGCAGTAGCAAACGAGTGTGCATTAAATAGTTCGAGCTCCGGTCGATGCTCGTAAAAATGTTGCCAAAAGGAGTCTAAATAAGCGTGTGCTGTTGAATTCATGGTCCTAATTTTACTGTAAAAAGGAGTTAGATGGGGTTTATTGTTAGTTGATAATAGCAGTAATCAAATAGCCTACTTCGCTTTACTCATTGAAATAAAACGGTGTCTTCGATGAGCGCGCCTGTGTAAAATACAGCGTAATATAGGTCCCCGCCTATCAGCCTTAAGCGTTTTTAACGCCCGGCCATTGAAAAGCTTAGTCTTATTAAAGGTGAGAGATCATTTATGGATGCCTCGGAGCAGGAAAAGATCGACCATAATCGAGCTATCTGGCACAGTCGACGCGGGATGCTTGAGCTTGACTTGGTGCTCGAGCCTTTTGTCAAGCTGCGCTATCCTGAACTCGACCTCGATACGCAAGCCCGCTATAAGTACTTACTTGAGTGCGAAGACCAGCAATTATTTGATTGGTTTTTAAAGAAGCAGGCTCCGCCTAGCGGTGAGCTTGCTCAAATGGTAAGTGAAATTTTAGCCTATCAAGCGAGTCGTGAATTGGGCTTTTAGATAACGCGCACTCACGAGTTGTAAGGGTCGCGGCGCAGGCGCTCGCAGTGCGTTTAACAAAGCGTCAAATGATAATTTAGCGTTAAACACAGGCAACGGATTGCTGGCATGGATGACAACGTTTTTATTTTCACCCGCTCTCGACTTAGTTGGGTCTGTTTGTTGGGGGTTTATTGCTCGGCTTTTGTTTTAGTGATCGCAAAGCTTCCCGGCAGTTGGCAGGGGGCGCTGTGTATGCTTACTTTTTTGCTGATTTTCGTTCTAGACATTTACCGCTGTGGGTTGTTGGGGGTTGCTCGTCCTGGAGGTGTTAAACTCTACGATCAGAGCTGGCAATTGCTCCTCAATGATCAGTGGCAGCGAGTCGATTGCGCCGTCTATTATCGTTGCTTCTTTTTTTTAATGTTGCAGTGGCGCGATAACTCGTCAATGCGGTCGCGCTATTGTGTGATTTGGCGTGACGCTCTTACGCCTGAGCAGTGGGTGCTTTTGCGAATGTATTTGGTTTTGTTGCCGGCCGCAAAAGTAAGTTGCCATTAAACTAATCGTGATAGTTTGGCGGAAATAGGACCGTGTTGTGGCCATGCGCATCGGTTTTCGGGTGATCGATTGTGAAGTGTAGGCCGCGGCTTTCTTTTCGGCGTATGGCCGATTCAATGATTAACTCTGCCACTTGGGCTAGGTTTCGCAACTCGATAAGGTCGTTAGTTACGCGGTAATGGCTGTAGTATTCGGCAATTTCGCTGCGCAGTAATTTAACTCGATGTTGAGCGCGCGCAAGCCGCTTGTTGCTCCGCACAATTCCCACATAATTCCACATAAAGCGCCGCAGTTCGTCCCAGTTGTGGGAAATAATGACGTCTTCATCTGAATCGGTAACCTGAGATTCATCCCAGTAGGGTGGCGCCGTTAGCCACTGGGTGGAGGTCAACTTGCCCAAGATATCGTTGGCGCTAGCTTGGGCGTACACAACACACTCCAATAGAGAGTTACTGGCCATGCGGTTGGCGCCATGCAGCCCTGTAAAACTGGTCTCGCCAATCGCGTACAGATTCTCTATATCGGTGCTGCCGCGATCATCGACCATGATGCCGCCACAGGTGTAGTGAGCAGCCGGTACCACGGGTATGGGTTCACGCGTCATGTCTATGCCTAAGTCGAGGCAGCGCTGATAGATCGTTGGGAAGTGATCGATGATGAAGTCTGAGTCGCGATGACTAATATCGATATAGACACAATCACTTCCCAGTCGCTTCATTTCATGATCGATGGCTCTTGCCACTATGTCGCGCGGCGCTAATTCGGCGCGCGCATCAAAATCAGGCATGAATTGATGGCCGTTGGATAAAAGTAGCTTGCCGCCTTCGCCGCGGACCGCTTCGCTAATTAAAAATGATTTTGCTTGCGGATGGTACAGGCAGGTAGGGTGAAATTGATTGAATTCCATGTTGGCCACGCGGCAACCTGCGCGCCAAGCCATGGCGATGCCGTCGCCGCTAGCGCCATCGGGATTACTGGTATACAAATAGACCTTGCTAGCCCCGCCTGTGGCCAGCACAACAAAGCGAGCATGCAAAGTGATGACTTGTTGAGTGCTGCAGTCTAGGACATGCACGCCAGTGCAAACCGGTTTGGGTAAGTCTCGCTCTACGATCAGGTCGATCGCAACATGATCTTCAAGGGTTTCAATGGATGGGTGTGCGCCTAGGTTTCCGAGCAGCGTTGTAGACACGGCTTGTCCGGTGGCATCTTTAGCATGGATGATGCGGCGGCTGCTATGGCCGCCTTCGCGGGTGAGGTGATAATTATTTTCACTTTGAGTGTGGCTTTCATTACTGCCATGAATAGGGGCTGATGTGGCCTGCACGTTCTCTTGTTGACGTGTGAACGGTACCCCTTGATCGACTAACCAGTCAATTGCACTACGGCTATTTTCAACAGTGAAGCGCACGGCATCTTCGTCGCAAAGGCCGGCTCCAGCGCGCAGTGTATCGTTGCAATGTGACTCGACACTGTCAGTTGCATCGAGTACCGCAGCAATCCCGCCTTGGGCATATCGGGTCGAACCCTCGGCCAAGTCGGTTTTGGATATGACGGCGATCTTGGCATGGCCGGCAAGTGCGAGGGCAACTGTTGAACCGGCAGCGCCGCTTCCAATTACAACCACATCATATTGACGAGTAATATTCATTGTTGAGAGTTTCTAAAGTTCGCGATTGATAAATATACAAACTGGGAGTGCGTTACCCTGTTTGCTGGGATCGGCTTGTCACCCTTACTGGGTTGAAGGCGCGGTGTTTGTTATGATGCATTGATGGGTTCTGGGCGAGCAATCACATAAAACCGTTGCATGGTGAACTCTATGGCATGTTAATGGTCACAGTCACTCGAAACAATAGGGCTTGGGCTTTTCATTGCGCCTTAGTGAAATGGAGTGTATGGCCCAGAGCACTTATAGATGGCCGGCTAATGTCGCCGCTCGAGCATAGACAAAGTAAGACAAGGCCACCTATTATAAGGCCCAGAATAACGGACAGACGCAACAAATAATTGGATACGTGCCCTGTGCACATTAAACAATCCTCGAAGGCCAGGTTTCGCGGGCACAGCCAGCATAGTGGCAAAGGAGCTACCCGATCATTAAGTGGATTCATAGCAGCACTTGTTCATGTGTCATTGGCATGGGCTTTAGCCCATGTTTGGCAGGCCGGTTGAATACTACCTTTATGGATATTCTGCCATGAGCCAAACAGATGCGCAGTTGGTGGCCAGGGTGCAGCAAGGTGATAAGCGCGCGTTCGATCTGCTCGTGCTTAAATACCAGCATAAAATCCATAGTTTAGTGGCCCGCTACGTGCGCTCGGCAGAAGTTCAAGATGTGGCACAGGAGGCTTTTATAAAAGCTTACAGGGCGATCAACAAATTTCGAGCCGAAAGCGCTTTTTATACGTGGTTGTATCGCATAGCGGTTAATACGGCCAAAAATCACTTGGTATCGCGTTCGCGGCGCCCACCCGACACCGATGTTGATGTTGCTGAGTCGGATGATTATGCCGGTGCTAATGTGTTGCAAGATATCGAAACGCCCGAAGCTAGGCTGCACGGTGACGAGGTGGCTGCTGCCGTCCGGCGCGCGCTGCATAATTTACCCGAGGACCTCAGGACGGCGGTAACTTTGCGAGAATTTGACGGTCTGAGCTACGAAGATATAGCCGATGTAATGTCCTGTCCGGTGGGCACTGTGCGTTCGCGCATTTTTCGCGCTCGTGAGGCAATCGATAAATCGGTGGGTCCGATGTTAGATTCTTGACTCTATCTGGCAGTGGCCAGTATTTACTTAAAGCCGCTATTTTTTATTATTAATAGAACCGGGACAACCCTATGAATGACCAGCTTGATTCTCAGTTATCGGCGCTATCTGACGGTGAAATGACTGAACTTGAACTACGCAACGTACTCAAGCAGCTTGAAAATTGTAGTGAGGCTGAGCGAGCCATCCAGCTGAAAAAGTGGAGTCGGTATCAGCTGTTTTCTGAGGTATTGAGGGATGAGCGAGGCAGTCATGTAGCGCAGGCAAACTTTGCCACAGTCGTTGCTGAGGCAATTGCGCAGGAGCCCTCACATTTGCAGACAGGTGCAGACGATTCGCTAGGACTTGATGCGTCTGGCATAGCTGCAAGCTCAGGCGGCACACCTTTGTGGTCGCGCTTTGCCGTGGCGGCTACGGTGACCTTAGCGGTGATTGTTGGTGTTCAGCAATATCAATTAAATGGGGCTGGGGTAGGGTCAAGCACGCTCGCCTCTGATGACACCTCGAGCTATGTGGCTACGCCGGCCGGTGAAGCAGTAGCCATGCAAGTTAATGAGCAGCGGGCCAGCGCTAAAACCGATTTTGAGAGCGATAATTTGCGCGCACAAGAGCGTTTGCATGAATACCTGCTTGAACACGCTAACCATGCCGCCCGTCAAAACGGACAGGGCATTGTTCCTTTCGCCAGAGTAGCCAACTTTGAAGAGGATTGATGGGCCGTTGTGCTGCATCGCTAAAAATTAATGAAACATTCCCCACTCAACAGTGCGTCCATCTTATGATGAATATGTTCGTATGATTATTCCCTTGATAGTTAGTACATCGCGCAAAAACAATTTCACGCGGGTCGTTTTGGCAATGCGTGTGTGCGTTTTTGTGGGCTGCTTCTTGCTTGCCTCGGTGTCATTTGCCTCGGAAGATCCGGAGCAGTGGTTGATGGATATGAGCGACAACTCGGCGCAACTTAATTACAGCGGTAATCTTGTTTATACACAGGGTAGCCGCATGGACACTATGCGCATTTATCATGCCATAAAAGAGGGCGTTCAGCATGAAAGGCTGGTGCATATGAGCGGCCAGCATCGAGAATTTATTCGGCGTGGCAGTAGTGTTGTTTATATCGATGCGGTGAACGGTATGACCAGCCTAGATGCGCAGGCTGGTGGTGCCGGTGACTATTTTTCCGAATCGGATTTTTCAAGTGGTTATTCTGCGCGCTTTGCTGCTCTGCGCGAACCGTATGAAGTGTCTTTTGATGGGCATGATCGCGTTGCTGGCAGGGCTGTAGCATTGATTACATTGATGCCGAAAGATAATTATCGACATGGCTTTCAGCTGGCATTAGATAAGTCGACTAAATTGTTATTGCGCTCATTGATGATGGACGCCGACCGCACGGTGCTTGAGCGGTTTGAATATACGCAAATTGATATTGGCACTGAAATAGCCGATGCCGATTTGGCTCCCGAGGTACTAAAAAAGCAGGCCAGTAAGCCGCTCGAACAAGATCAAAAAAAACCTCGAGCTCAATCGCGCCAGCATGCTAGCTCAGCTTCTTGGCATGTTGGGTGGGTGCCGCCGGCGTTCACTCTGGCGAGTGACGATCGAGTATTGGGACCAGATCCTGGTCACGATCGGCCTTTAATGTATAGTGACGGCCTGACAGCATTTAGTGTGTTTGTTGAAGATAATGCGGATCTTGGGCAGCATTCGCGGCGGCGCGGTGCAACGATGGCTCATACGCTGGCTAAAGAAGATAGGAAGGGGCTTTTTAGCGTCACAGTGGTTGGTGAGATCCCGCTAGTAGCAGCAGAAAAAATTGCTAATTCTGTTACGCGAGCAAAAGTAAAATAGTAGATTTGCTGCTGGGTGAGTTAAGAACATAGATGATGCAGGCTAGCCGATTTGGGTTGTTTTTTAATGACCACAGATACGGGTCAATTTAAGAGGCCGAGAATCAACCGCTTTTTTAAGAGAGTGCCCTGGGTACAATGCAGACTTTAGGAACCGATAACGAGCCATTGCCGGCAACGCGCGCTGCGCCGGAATCATTGCCAGCTGAGGTGGTTGGAATGACCATAGAGCGTGCGTGCGTAGTGTCCGTTGAACAAACATCAACGCGCGGACAAAGCCTCGTTTGGCTGGAAGCATTTCGGCGTTCGACGTGTGGCGATTGCGCGGCACAGGATACTTGTGGCCAAGGCGTCTTAGGGCGTTGGTTCGCTAGAAAGCAACGCTATTATAGTGTGCGCTGTCCTACTAATCGCGCCGGATTGCTGACTGTGGGTCAGTGGGTTGAGGTGGGCATTCCTGATGGCGTATTAGTCAGAGCTGCACTGATGGCCTATCTACTCCCAATTGCTGGTCTTTTGTTGGCGGCAGCCATTGCCGATTGGCTACAGTTGGCCGATTGGGTGGTTGCATGTTCGGGTTTATTGGG
The DNA here is from genome assembly GCA_943788835.1 of uncultured Pseudomonadales bacterium. Taxonomy (GTDB): domain Bacteria; phylum Pseudomonadota; class Gammaproteobacteria; order Pseudomonadales; family UBA7434; genus UBA7434. The sequence goes on from CALSRU010000004.1 coordinate 184,341, forward strand.
GCTCGGAGCAGGTTTGCCAGTTGGGCGAGTTTGGGGCGAGCGACTAGTGGCAAACGGTGCCGCTGAGCCAACTTTGTTGGAATCTGTAGTTAGCTGAGGCTCTGGTCGGTTTTTTTGCAACCGCGCGAGACGCCTAGGCAGGCGGCCGGTGTCTCTTCTACCCGGTAAAAGTCCAACTATGTTCAGCAAACGCAAATAGCATCGCTGTGGGGCTTGATATACAATCCCACGCAAATTCCCCCGCAGCAGTTCTGCCATTTGTCGGCCCAAAGATCTCTGGGTTGCAAGGCTAATTGCCTGCGAAATTAGTTATTGAAATTAGGCGCCTTGAAATCAACCTATCTATGCTACACATCCCGTTTTGCCCGCGTAATTGCTTATCGTTGCCATATCTTGGCCTAGGGTTTTAGTCGTTATGAATCCTGCTGATAAACGCATCCGAAATTTTTCTATCATCGCTCATATCGATCATGGCAAATCAACGTTGGCCGATCGTTTTATCCAAACCTGCGGAGGCCTTACGCAGCGCGAGATGGCCGAGCAAGTGCTCGACTCAATGGATATTGAAAGGGAGCGAGGAATCACGATCAAGGCACAAAGCGTCACCCTGTACTACAAAGCTAATGATGGTGAGACGTACCAACTCAATTTTATCGATACGCCGGGGCACGTCGACTTCTCTTATGAGGTATCTCGCTCACTAGCCGCTTGCGAGGGAGCGCTTTTAATTGTCGATGCAGCGCAAGGTGTTGAAGCGCAATCGGTAGCAAATTGTTACACAGCGATAGAGCAGGGTTTAGAAGTCCTGCCAATTCTCAATAAAATAGACTTGCCGCAAGCTGAGCCGGATCGGGTGGCACAAGAGATAGAAGATATTATTGGTCTTGATGCGACCGATGCATGCCAAGTAAGCGCAAAATCTGGCTTAGGTGTGGAGGCGGCTTTAGAGCATATTGTTGCCGATATCCCGCCTCCGCAAGGCGATCGTGACGCTCCATTGCAAGCGTTGATTATTGATTCATGGTTTGATAATTATTTAGGTGTGGTGTCGCTCGTACGCGTGATGCAAGGTACTTTACGCAAGCGCGATAAAATTGTAGCTAAGACCTTAGGTAAGCCACATCAAATTGATGAGTTAGGTGTTTTCACACCGCATAAAACACCATTAAATGAGCTTGCGGCAGGTGAAGTGGGCTATATCGTTGCGGGTATTAAAGATATTCACGGCGCGCCGGTTGGCGACACGTTTACCCACGCTAGTACGCAGGATATTGACCCATTGCCGGGTTTTCAAACTGTACAGCCCAAGGTGTATGCGGGTTTGTTCACGGTCAGTTCCGATGATTATGAGACATTTCGCGAAGCCTTAGCGAAGTTGACGCTTAATGATGCTTCATTGTTTTATGAACCTGAGGTTTCAGACGCGCTAGGTTTTGGTTTTCGCTGTGGCTTTTTGGGCATGCTGCATATGGAAATCATTCAGGAGCGCCTTGAGCGTGAATATAATCTCGATTTAATTACCACGGCACCTACCGTAATTTATGAAGTGGTTACCAACAAGGGTGAGACGATTGAGGTCGATAACCCATCACGTTTGCCAGAATTGGGTAGTGTGGCTGAAATGCGCGAGCCGATCGTGCGCGCAAATATATTGGTACCGCAAGAATATTTAGGCAATGTCATTACCTTATGTGTAGAAAAGCGTGGTGTTCAAATCGATATGCAATTCTTGGGTAAGCAAGTTGCGTTAACTTATGAACTTCCTATGAATGAAGTGGTGTTAGATTTTTTCGACAGATTGAAATCTTGCAGTCGAGGCTATGCCTCCCTTGATTATCATTTTGTGCGCTTTGAGCCGGCTAAGTTGGCACGTCTTGATGTACTTATCAATGGTGAGCGGGTTGATGCATTAGCTATTATTGTGCATCGTGATTTAGCAGAGAGTCGCGGTCGCTCATTGGTTGAAGCTATGAAAGAGTTGATTCCGCGGCAAATGTTTGATGTAGCGATTCAAGCGGCTTTAGGCGGTCATATTATCGCTCGCCAAACCGTTAAAGCCTTGCGTAAAAACGTAACAGCAAAATGTTATGGTGGCGATATTACTCGTAAAAAGAAATTGCTAGAAAAACAAAAGGCCGGAAAAAAACGCATGAAAAAAGTGGGCAGTGTTGAAATTCCACAATCAGCGTTTTTGGCGGTATTAAAAGTTGATTAGTGCAGTGCTGCTAGTGACTCGATGAAGCCTTAAAAGTCTAATTACTGCACAGCGTTAGCTGTTAGCTTGAAGTCTGTGTGGTTAAATATTTTTTCAAAAAAGGTAAGTGCATTTAATGGATATTAATTTCCCCTTTATTTTATTGTGCCTGGTGTTGGCTGGGACTGGAATTTGGCTGGTCGATTTGCTGTGGCTGAGCAAGAAACGCATGCCGGGTCAAAAAGAATCGGCTTTGGTTGAGAATGCCAAGTCACTTACGCCCGTATTAGCGCTGGTTTTTGTTATTCGATCATTTCTTTATGAACCTTTTCAAATTCCTTCGGGTTCGATGGAGCGAACATTATTGATTGGCGACTTCATCTTGGTGAATAAATATACCTACGGTATTCGTCTGCCTGTTATACGCAACAAGATCCTCGATATTAACGAACCTGAGCGTGGCGATGTCATGGTGTTTTTTCCGCCGCACAAAGAACAGTACTACATCAAGCGGGTAATCGGGTTGCCTGGCGATACCGTTGTTTACAGAAATAAAGTGCTGACGATTAACGGCGAAGTTCAGCAGCAGACACTCATTGACGGTGACAAACGTTCGTTGTACCGACAAAAATATGAGCTTTTGGGCGATGTTGAGCATGAAATTCAACAAAATATCGCTGTCGACCGGAGTGATGATTTTTCGGTAACTGTGCCTTCAGGCTATTATTTTATGATGGGTGATAATCGAGATAACAGCGCGGATAGCCGATCTTGGGGGCCTGTTCCAGAGTCAAGGATTGTTGGAAAGGCAGTGGCTATTTGGATGCATAAAGAGCCTGGCTGGAATTTACCTACTTTTGATAGAGTAGGGTCTTTCAAATAAGCTGCGATCGATACGGGTGTAATGCTAAACTTTTACTGGGCGGAGCAAGCTAAAATAGCAGCAGAGGATGAAGCATGAGCGTTGACAGGTATAGAAGCCTAACTCGGGGTCGTTTAGCGAGCCGCCATGGGCAAAAAGGCCTTGGTATGATTGGGTCTTTGCTTGTGATCTTGGTAGGTGGGTTGCTGCTTACCTGTGCAATTAAGATGATACCGATATATTTTCAGAACTGGAATATTCAATCGATATTGAATGATCTAGAGCCTGAGTTTGCTGACGTTGGCACAGTAACTAAAAATGCGATAGAGAATAAATTATCGAAGAGACTGAATATCGATATGATTAGTGCAATCAAGGTTAATGACATAGAGATTAAAAAAATAAAAGGTGTTTTTAAAATTACCGCAAATTACGAAAAGCGTATTCATATTATTGGCAACGTCGATATTGTGATGGTGTTTGACAATAACAGCACAACCATTCCCGTTCGAGGAATGTGATGTGCAGCAGTAAGTTGGTACATCTATTGGGAATGCATCGTCATTTATACGATGCGAAAAGCCTCTTTTTTTCTTTTAGCCCGGCACTTCAGCCTGCGCCTCTTTATGTCTAATACAATGTCTACTGGTTTCGCTGCACTCGAAGCACTTATAGGTTATTCCTTTACTGATAGAAAACTTTTGAAGTTGGCTCTGCGCCACAAAAGCGCTGGCAAACCCAATAATGAGCGGCTGGAGTTTTTAGGTGATGCCGTATTGAATGCGGTAGTTGCCGACAGTCTATATCGACAGCACGAGGGCGCTGCAGAAGGTAAGTTGACCACAGCTCGTGCAACGTTGGTAAAAGGTAAGACCTTAGCGCAGGTGGGCGAAATGCTGAGTTTGCATGAATTACTAGAGCTGGGTATGGGCGAGCGCAAGTCTTTTGCCCGAGCAAGGCAGTCGATACTGGAGGATGCCGTAGAAGCGATGATTGGTGCTGTGTATCTCGATAGTGATTTTGATCGATGTAAGGTTGTGGTCAACGGGTTGTTGGCTGGCAGGATGGATGAAATATCCTTGCTAGACGAAGGCAAAGACGCTAAAACACAGCTGCAAGAGTTGACTCAGGCTAAGCAGCTTGGCTTGCCGCGTTATGAGGTGGTAGCCACAGATGGTCCGGATCACAAGTTATTTTTTACCGTAGCTTGCCACATTGAGCAGCTTGCTCATGCTACTCGCGGCGAAGGTCATAGTCGGCGTGAGGCTGAACAACAGGCGGCAACGGTTATGTTGGGTAAGTTGCAGGCCCTCTAAGATTAATTGTTAACCATGGCTTTAAATATTATGAGAGTAAATCCAATCAAATTAGCGGCACCGGTGACTCGCTAATGACCGATGAAGATAAGCAATTTTGCGGGTTTGTGGCCATTCTCGGCCGCCCCAATGTGGGCAAGTCGACATTGCTCAATAAACTGCTGGGGCAGAAAATCAGCATCACCTCTCGCAAGCCGCAAACCACTCGGCACCGCATTGTAGGCATCGATACGGAAGATGAGTACCAAACCATTTTTGTCGATACGCCTGGTGTTCAGCGCAAGCATGATAGTGCTATTCATCGTTACATGAATCGAGCGGCAACGAGTACTATTGAAGATGTTGATGCCATTATTCTTGTGGTTGATCGACTCAACTGGACCGACGAAGATGAATACGTGGTACAGAGTATTCGCCAGTCGACTGCGCCCGTTATTCTGGCGATCAACAAAGTGGATCACCTAGTAGAAAAAAACCGGTTGTTGCCACACATTCAGGCGCTATCGGCCAAACTGGCTTGGGCTGATGTAGTGCCCGTGGCTGCTAAAACTGGCTATAACCTTGAGCCTCTACAAACAGCTATTCGCAAACGCTTGCCTGCACGTGCGCATTTTTATGATGCCGAGCAAGTCACGGATCGCAGCGAACGATTTTTGGCGGCAGAAATCGTTCGTGAAAAAATCATGCGAATGATGGGCGATGAGTTGCCCCATAAAGTTGCGGTAGAAATAGAGCAATATAAAACCACAAGTAAGCTCGTTACAATTAGTGCTGTGATATGGGTAGAGCGTGAGGGTCAGAAAAAAATATTGATTGGTGTTAAAGGTGAAAAACTTAAACTGATCGGTAGTCAGGCGCGCGCTGATATAGAAGTGTTAGTCGATCAAAAAGTGATGCTAAAACTCTGGGTGAAAGTTAAAGGTAGTTGGTCTGATGATGAGCGCATGCTCAAAAGTTTAGGTTATGCCGACCAATGATAGGGCTCAATGAATCGCGCTGAGAATGTCAAAGCCTTTGTGGTGCACCAGCGCCAATATCGAGAAACCAGCAGTATTGTTGAGTTTTTTACCGAGCATGGGCTGTTAAGTGCGGTATGCCGCGGAGTCTATGGTAGCGGCAAAGCGGCCGGCAGATTAAGAGGCACTTTGCAGCCTTTTGGCGAACTGTCATTGAGCTGGTTTGGGCGAGGTGAACTGAAAACCGTGAGGCAAGTAGAAACCATAAACACTGCGCCAAATCTAAGTTACAGCGTGCTTTACTCTGGGCTATATTTGAACGAGTTATTGTTGCGCTTAGCACCTAGCAGTGAGCATGAAAATGGACTCTATCTGCTTTATAAAAACACCTTACAGGACTTAGCCGCTCTGGCGAGTGATAGTGCGGATACCAATAGTTCAGTTGAAGCGATTTTGCGTACGTTCGAAATCCAATTACTTGAAGACCTGGGTTTTGCTATTGATTTTCAGCGTGAGTGGTGCGAGCACACACCTATTAACGAGGAGCTGCATTATAGCTTCGACTCAGGACATGGTTTTGCGCGTTGCTATGCTGAGGTCGCAGGGAACCGATTGCGCTCCATTCCGGGCTGGGTAATCATGAGAATACGCGATGCGGACTATAGTGATGCTCGGGTGCGTCGCTATGCTAAGCAGGTTGTGCGCGAGGCGCTGGCTCCGCATCTTGGTGATCGGCCGCTCCGAACTCGAGAGCTCTACAGCTAATGGATAGTTCCCGAGTAAATGCTAAGTACCTATTAGTGAGGTTACTTGATCGAATAGGTCAGCTGTATTGATCAGTAAATAATGCCGGCGGACCATCAAGTTATGGCCCTTTTTTTGTTTCCCACTTAGCGTGATTGTCGGGGCAATCGGCATGACTTTCGTTATAATGCGCCCAGCATTGATACCTTAATTTAAACAAGTGAGCGAACTTAGTGGAATTTCCCACCATCGAAGATTATGTCGGCAGCACTCCATTGGTGCGGCTGCAGCGATTGTATGCCGGTAGTAATCAAATATTGCTTAAACTAGAAGGCAATAACCCCGCCGGCTCGGTTAAGGATCGGCCCGCGGTGAACATGATTCGGCAAGCCGAAATTCGTGGCGAAATTAAGCCCGGTGATACGCTCATTGAAGCGACCTCTGGCAATACCGGTATTGCATTGGCGATGGCAGCGGCGATAAAAGGCTATCGCATGGTGTTGATCATGCCGAGTCACATGAGTGACGAACGAAAATTAGCGATGAGTGCTTACGGTGCCAAGCTGATCGAAGTGACTAGTGATTGTGGTATGGAAGGGGCTCGCGACCTTGCGTTAACGATGCAGGAGCGCGGTGAAGGCCGAGTGCTTGATCAGTTCGGTAATTCTGATAACCCCGCAGCGCATTACGAAAGCACGGGGCCTGAGATCTGGGAGCAAACTCGGGGCACCGTTACACACTTTGTCAGCTCAATGGGCACCACCGGAACAATAATGGGGGTTTCGCGTTTTTTGAAAGAAAAAAATCCTGCAATACAGATTGTTGGATTGCAACCTCAGGACGGTGCGAGTATTCCGGGTATCAGGCGCTGGCCGCAAGCCTATCTGCCAAAAATCTATGATGCTGCGGGCGTCGACAAGGTGCTTGATATTGGCCAAAGGGATGCCGAGCGCACAATGCGAAAACTTGCTGAGCGCGAAGGCCTTTGCTGCGGTGTATCATCGGGTGGTTCGGTGTTCGCTGCAATGCAGGTTGCATCTACGGTAGAAAATGCTGTGATTGTTGCAATTATTTGTGATCGAGGCGATCGCTATTTATCAACTGGCGTTTTCAATGGTGATGGTTCTCAGTAATTTTTTAAAAGCGATGTAGGCTGAAAACATGGTTCAGGTCCGCCGTCTTCCAGAGACTGATCAAGGCATATTTAATGTGGATGCGTGGCTTGCGCAGCTACCGGGCTTTGACGATGAAGCCGATCGAGAGCGCATGAGGCTGGCTTGTGGGCTAGCTAAAAAGGCACAGCCCCCAGCCCCGGGAAGTCTTAAGCGCGAAAGACCCAGCTACCTTGAGAGCGGCCTCGAGATGGCAGCCATTTTGAGTGAGCTGCAACTTGACGAGGAGTCGCTCATCGCTGCGGTTTTGTACCCAGTAGTGGCATCCAATCAAATCAAACAAAGCGAAATTGCCACGCAACTGGGTAAAGAAGTCGCAGACTTGATTACAGGCGTGTTGCGTATGGCGGCTATTTCAGAGCTTCACAGTGATAGGCAACCCGTTTTGGGTCAGCGTGGAGCGCAGGTCGACAATATTCGAAAAATGCTTGTTGCCTTAGTCGATGATGTGCGTGTTGGTTTGATTAAGCTGGCTGAACGTACACAAACTATTCGAGAATTAAAGAATGCGCCTGCCGATGTCCAGCAGCGAGTGGCTCGTGAGGTCAACGATGTCTACGCCCCGTTGGCCCATCGACTAGGCATAGGTCATATTAAATGGGAGTTGGAAGATCTAGCGTTCCGGTATTTGCATGTTGATGCTTATAAAAACATAGCGGGGCTTTTGGATGAGAAGCGACTGACTCGACAGGGCTATATCGAAAACGTTACTGAGCATGTTAAAAGTGAATTGTCAAAAGCTGGCATAGAAGCGGAAGTTGCTGGTCGCGCTAAACATATATCTAGCATCTGGAAAAAAATGCAGCGTAAAGGGATTTCCTTTGATCAACTTTATGATATCCGCGCTATCAGAATTATGGTTGATGAGCTTCGTGATTGTTATGCCAGTCTCGGTGTGGTTCATACATTGTGGCGCAATATCCCCGGTGAGTTTGACGACTATATTGCCAACCCAAAAATAAACGGTTATCGATCCTTGCATACGGCGGTTATTGGTCCTGATGCGCAAATTTTGGAAGTGCAGATTCGCACGCGCGATATGCATCGTGAAGCAGAGCTGGGAGTATGCGCGCATTGGTTATACAAGGGCACCGACGTTGGCGCTAAGTCGCAGAGTTATGAGTTAAAAATTCAATGGCTGCGGAAAGCGCTTCGAGCCAATAATAAGCAGGGCGATATAGGTGATTTGGCACAAGAACTTAGTGAAGATTTTGCTAGCAGCCGCATCTATGTGTTCACTCCGCAGGGGCATGTGGTAGACGTAGCCGCCGGTTCGACCCCCGTCGATTTTGCCTACCATGTGCACACAGAAGTAGGGCACCGATGCCGAGGTGCCAAAGTCGATGGTCGTATTGTACCGCTCGACACCGAGCTCTCAAACGGGCAACAAGTTGAAATTCTTACGGGCAAAGAAATAAAACCTAATCGAGATTGGTTAAGAGCTGACTTGGGATTTTTAAGCTCTAGCCGAGCTCGAGACAAAGTAAAAGCATGGTTTAAAAAGCAGGCGCGCGGACAAAATATTGAAGACGGGAAGGCTTTGTTGGAGCGTGACTTCAAACGCATGGCTTTGACCAGCGTTGACTACCAAATTCTGGCAGAGCATCTACATTGTAAAAACGTCGACGAAATGTATGTGGGGTTGGGTGGCGGCGATATTAGTGCCAGTCAAGTATTGCGCATAGCTGAAAATTTATTTGTTGAGGCTGAGGATTTACAGGTATCGTTATTTAAGCCTGTGAAACCGTCGTCACCGGCGGTGCGAGACTCTGTGACGGTGGTGGGCGTGGGTAATCTAGTTACCCATATGGCCAAGTGCTGCAAGCCTCTCCCAGGCGACGAAATAGAAGGGTATGTGACTTTGGGCCGCGGCGTGACTATCCATCGAAAAGATTGCCATGAATTTCTTATAATAGGGGCACAGCATCCCGAGCGCGTGATTAGCGTGGCTTGGAATGAATCCGACACGGATCACAGTAGCGAGCGTTTCCCTGTTGATGTGACTATCGAAGCGTTCGATCGCACGGGTTTGCTAGGCGACATCACAACGCTCTTGGCAGCTATGAGGGTTAACGTTGTTAACGTCAATACTTATACCGACCGCGAGAGTCACACAGCTTATATGAAGCTCAATATAGAGATATTTAATTTTGATCAACTGGTCAACGTTTTGGGCAGGCTGAGCAATCTCCCCAATGTCATCAGCGCGCAAAGAGAAACTTAGTCTCCGTTTGAGCTCTTTAACTTCAATAATTACGAGCGAGTGAGCTATTGATGCGGTATACCATTCAAGATCTACTTTATCTAATGGAGTGTTTGCGTGCGCCTGTGGGTGGTTGTCCATGGGATCTTGCCCAAAGCCCTTCGACAATTATCAATTATTCCATTGAAGAGGTTTATGAGCTTGCTGCGGCGATAGAGCAAAATGATTCAGCGGCAGTACAAGATGAGTTGGGTGATGTTTTGTTTCAAGTGGTTTTTCTGGCACAGCTTGCGCATGAGAGCAAAGAGTTTGCGTTTGATGATGTTGTGCACGGGGTTTGCAAAAAGTTGTTGCGAAGACATCCGCATGTATTCCCTCGTGGTGTGCTATACCCCACAAACGAAGTAACGCCACAAAGCGAAGCTATTGATGCAGAAACTGTGGTTAAAAATTGGGAAGCCATTAAGCAGCTTGAACGCAATGACAAGCAGTTAGAGGGTTTATTTGCCGATGTGCCATTGGCGCTACCCGCGATGGCGCGTGCCGTGAAATTGCAAAAGCGTGCGGCCAGTATTGGCCTCGACTGGCCTGACATACACGGTGCATTTGCTAGTTTGAGCAGTGAACTGAGCGAGCTTGAAGCAGTTTTGCAGGCAATGCGCCCGATGCCAGCCGGCGAGGGAGGCGCTCTAAACAGCGCACAGGAAGCCGCTGTTAATACCGATGCTGATGCCGAGACAGACCGAGCTATCATTGAGCAGCAGTTAGCCGACGAGCTTGGCGATGTTTTATTTAGCTGTGTTAACGTTGCCAGAAAAGCTGGGCTGAACCCTGAGCAGTGCTTACGCCAAGCCAATCAAAAATTTGCTCGGCGGGCCGAGTTTGTTAAAAACCAGCTAAATGGAGGCATCGGGGCATCAGCAGCGTTAGATAATTCAGCGGATGCAGATTTATCGAGTAGCCTTGAAGCATTATGGGTGCAGGCTAAGCACCAGATATGAAAATGGTTGTCGGGTATTTTCGAAAGTCTAGTTTTGCGCCAATTGTAAGCAGATTCTCAAAGCGGCTATGTTGGTCGAGTGCTTGTTATCCGCTGGGGGAATGTGTATTGTTCGCTCATAAAGTAAGACCCCAAGCTCATTAGCGTCGAGTCTATACGTTTATCAGTAGCCAGTTAAAGCCATCTATGTAATCACAAGCGAATACATTTGTGTGGGTTAGACCACGCTAAAGGTTACTGTTGTCGCCGTTTTGTATTTTATAAGAGGTAGTTTATGCGCATCATTTTGCTCGGCCCTCCTGGTGCAGGAAAAGGCACGCAGGCTCAATTTATTATGGAAGAGTTTGGTATACCGCAAATCTCCACCGGCGATATGCTTCGCTCAGCTGTTAAAGAAGGCTCAGAGCTTGGCTTGAAGGTTAAAGAGGTGATGGCTAGTGGCGGGCTAGTTTCTGACGAGATTATTATCGCATTGGTTAAAGAGCGTATTCAAAAGTCTGACTGTAACAACGGTTTTCTTTTTGATGGGTTTCCGCGAACAATCCCTCAGGCGCAAGCGTTAATTGATGCGGGCGTGCCGGTCGATAATGTATTGGAAATTTGCGTAGAGGACGAAGCTATAGTTAATCGACTAGGTGGGAGACGTGTGCATGAGGGGTCTGGCCGAGTGTATCATGTTGATCACAACCCGCCTAAGCAAGAAGGTGTCGACGATATAACTGGCGAACCACTTATTCAGCGCGAAGATGATCAAGAAGCGACAATTAAGAAAAGATTGTCTGTTTATCATGAGCAAACAGAGCTATTGGTCGACTTCTACAAAACGATGCAGCCTGACAGTGCGGCCGCAATTCAAGCGCCGGCCTATTTTAGCGTCGCGGGTGTTGGTTCGGTTGATGAAATTAAGGCGAAAGTACTTAATTGTTTAAAAAAATAAGCATGTTACTCAAATAAAGCCCCTTTTTTGCCTTTGATGGACCGCAAGTGTTACTCGTTTTAATGCTGTTGTTTAAAGCCATGAATAAATAGGTTTTTTATCTTTATACAGTTTTTATAGCATTTGGCACTTTGATCGGGCTTTTTATCTAAAGCCCCTGGATAGGCGAGTGAATTACTCAAGGAAGTTCGCAGGCAATGCGCAATGGCTGTTTTTAATCGCATGTCCCGCACCAGTTCCGAGTGAATATTTAAAATATAACGAAGAAAAATTCTTTTTTAGAATTGCGCGCCCTCTGATTCGGTTATTTACAATCGGCTTTATATCACCGTTGAGTATAAAAAGGCTTGTAGTGCTGAATCTATTGTTATCTTTGCAACATAGGCGTGTTTGCCGCCCAAAAAACTGAGCTAGTCAAAATCTGCTACATCGCTGATTAAGAAAAGCAGCTGTTTTTTATAATTGGTGCGTGGAACTTGTTGTACGGCGATTAAAAAATTTGGTTTTTTTAAGTAACACTTGTTGTCTTAAATTGAGAAAAAACAAAATAATATCCAATTGATATTATTTTGAATAACTAACGACTAAATTGAATAAATTGTCTGTTTAAAGAGATAACAGAGTTTTTTTTTCAAAAACAGGCATAAAAATTCATTTTTTCACAAAAAAAAACCTTGCAAGAGCGTGAATTTAGTTTACTTTTTAACTAAGATGAAGTGTCAGTTGTTAAATGTTGAGTTTTCTTAGAGAGTTGTTTCTTTATTCCCTTAGATTGCTTAAGCGCAGTATTTAATTTATTGGCTTTTGATCGATCAACGTTGAAATTGTATTTGTCTAGACAACAACATGTAACGTGAGGAGACTCAACATGGCAATGGTAAAAAAGAAGGCCGCGACTAAACGCAAGGCCAAGAAAAAAGTAGCTGCTAAGAAGAAAACGGCAGTGAAAAAGAAAACAGCAGCCAAGAAAAAGGCTGTAGCCAAGAAAAAAGCAACAAAAAAGAAAGTTGTGAAGAAAAAAGCAGCGAAAAAGGCAGTTAAGAAGAAAGCAGTTAAGAAAAAAGTAGCCAAAAAGAAAGTCGCTAAGAAAAAAGTAGCTAAAAAGAAGGTAGCCAAGAAAAAAGTAGCTAAGAAGAAGGTAGCCAAGAAAAAAGTAGCTAAGAAGAAGGTAGCCAAGAAGAAGGTAGCCAAGAAGAAGGTAGCTAAGAAGAAGGTAGCTAAGAAGAAGGTAGCTAAAAAGAAGGTAGTTAAGAAAAAAGTAGCTAAAAAGAAGGTAGCCAAGAAGAAAGCAGTAAAGAAAACGGCTAAACGTAAGCCGGGCCGACCCCGCAAGGGCTAAGCTGAAAAACCCCTCCTAGTGAGGGGTTTTTTTTACCTAAATAAAAGGGGTGCAATCAAAGTAGCCAATACTTGTTGTGAGCATGCGTCATTCGAGAAGATTTCCCACTTCTTGGATGTACTTATCAGTGCTTTTTTAAGAACTGTACTGCTCGAGTTTGGCAAAGTCAGAGGGATAATTAATATTAACGCCAATATCCTGGCCTGAAAGCGACAGAGTGCTGGTATTGAGTCGCTTTAGCCAGTGTTTGACTGAGAGATTGGCAGGCTGTTGGCAGGACGCATCGAGTGTTTGTTGCATAGCATATGTTGCACTCTCGACCTCCAGGAGTAATAGTAGTCGTGCATGATCATCACCGACTACCGGATAGGCTGCGCTGCTGTTTGTTTGGTCGAGGAGTTTCGCCAGATCATTCACCAAACCCTGGGGTATAACGGGACTATCACAACTGCATACCATGATATGGCTCGGTGTGTTGAAATCCCCATGATTGGTTTTTTTGTCGTACCATTCGAGCAGAGCAAAGATCCCCGATAAAGGCCCGCTATCGGCAGGTAGTATTGAATCACGCAATATCAGCGGTTGATATTGCGTGTGGTAGGGGTGGCGATATTTTTTTGATAACTGCTGATAGCGTTGTAAATTATTATTGCAACTGATGGTTACCTTGCTTACCTGCGGTGCAAGTCTTTTGACAACATGTTCAGTTAGCGGTAATCCGCGCCATAGTTGCAGTCCTTTATCAATGCTGCCAAAGCGACGGGAGCGGCCACCAGCCAATACCAGTCCGGCGATCTGTTGTTTCGCAATAGGCGTGCTAGTTAGCGTGGTCATGTTTGCTCGGAAAATTCGCTGGGTTGTTTTTTTAATAATGTGGCAAAAGGCATTGCTTAGCTTGTGAATCCAGCTTTTAGTGTAACATTTGATTCCTACCAAGGTTTGCTTTCCTTACTTGCTTATACGGGGCCAATTTTTTGAATATTCTTGCGCTGGAAACCAGCGGCACACACAGTCAGGTGGCACTGTTACATGACGGGGTTTTACTTCAGCGCACGGAGCAGAAGCCATCGCACTCTCGAATCTTATTAAATCTGATTGAGGAGGTTCTTGAGCAGGCAGGGCTCGATTTGAAGCGTTTGGATTGTGTTGCGGTGTGTGTAGGTCCGGGCTCGTTTACTGGGTTACGAATTGGTATTGCTGTTGCGCAGGGTTTAGCGTTTGCCGCCCAGTTACCTATTGTGCCGGTATCTTCGCTGGCAGTTTTGGCGTTTGATTTCTACATTGATCACAAACAAGAGAGAGACGCTGGCGCTTTAGTTTTAGCCACCATTGATGCACGCAAGAGCGAGGTCTATTGCGGTTGGTATTGCAGTGACCATGGTGGTGTCAGACTCGTAGGTAAACAGCAGGTATTGCCGCCTAGCGAATTGCCCAGCGTGCCAGTTTCTTCATTGGTCGATAATAATTCTACATTGACTGAGTTGGCGGTGGATAATGCAGCGAGGTATATCCTGGGGTCGGGCATGCTTTATAGGGCGCAGATGCCTGAGTGGGCTAGTAGTCTTTTGAGTCTTGATAGCTGCAATGCGGCGCCGTCGGTAGGCGGAGTGATAGGATTGGCTGAGCACCAATTTATGCGTAGAGAAACCGTTAAATCTACCGAGTTGCGACCCATTTATGTGCGCGACAAGGTTACCGACTAAGGCAATTTGAACTGCTATGCTTTTATAGGCTTGATAATAAAGAGCGACGTTCTTATTATAAAAACCGACTGTTTTGCGTAATGACTTAACGATTGGTGAATACTTAACGGTAGTTTTTGAGCCGTGATTTTACTTAATGACGTTAGCGCGCTCTCGTCTTTGACCAACTGGGTATTTGCTTTAAATGGATTTCATCCAAACATTTCTTTTGGCTCTCATTCAAGGGGTCTCCGAGTTTTTGCCTATTTCGAGCTCGGCTCATCTGATTTTGCCGGCGCAGCTACTCAAGTGGCCCGATCAAGGACTGCTATTTGATGTGGCCGTGCATGTGGGCTCACTCAGCGCGGTTATTTTTTATTTTAGGCATGAGTTGCGCGCAATGGCTAGGGCTTGGCTCGTAAGCTTTGCTTCTGTGCCTTTGCTACTCAATGGGCGTTCGGGGGTTGGCGTTAAAAGCTGGGTCAAAGATCCGCAGGCACAATTAGCCTGGATGCTCATCCTGGCTTCGTTGCCGACAGTGGCGGTGGGTTTTTTAGCGAAAGATTTTATTGGCACTCATTTGCGTTCAACCGCAGTTATTGCGACCACAACGTTGGTGTTTGGTTTATTGCTCGGTATAGCTGAGTGGCGCAGTAGGCGCAACGTACAAGCACTGCCACTGAGTTTCAGGCTAGCGATGCTCATCGGTGCCGCTCAGGTATTTGCACTGGTGCCCGGCACTTCACGCTCGGGCGTGACCATAACTGCAGCGGTGCTGCTGGGCATGTCAAAAAAAGAGGGCGCAAACTTTTCTTTCTTATTATCTATTCCGATCATTTTTGGCGCTGGTTGCCTGCTCAGTATCGAGTTATTTGAGCAAAATACGATCGTCCATTGGCCGCAATTATTTACCGCAGTGTTGGTGAGTGCGGTGAGTGCCTGGTGTTGTATTGCGTTATTTCTGCGCGTAATTGAGCGCATTGGGCTCATGCCATTTGTTTGGTATCGACTGGTTCTTGGCTTGGCGTTGATTGTGCTAATGATTACGTCAGGCGCTTGAGCCTGCAGCGTGCCAAACACCACACCCGCCATATTGCCCGTTTAGTGTCGCCGCAGTGTGCCGCGTTGGCATTGGAAGGGCTAGGCGGTGATCAGGCCCTTGCGCGAGCATCGACAGGCGCTATAATCGGGCGCACTTACTCAGCGCAGCACCGCTTTAAACGCGGCTCGAGGCGCGGACAAGTTTCAGTTGAGGACGGCTAATTGCCCATTTCGTCAGTTACCAATGGCTCTACCTATCTTCCCGCCCAGGGGCGAGAGGCGCGCTCGCGTCCGGCCATTGTTGAAATTGATGATAAAAGTGGTGAGGTAAGCGATCAGCGTGGTGAGGCACAGCGGCAATTTGCGGAACTAGATGCTGGATCTGAACGCCGTGTTATCACATCGGTAAGTCAGCTTGATAGTCAAGATAGTAGTCAGCGCTTTCGCGCCAGTCCATCCTTTGAAAACTTGTCCTCGGCACAGAGTAATGCGGTGCTTAGCTATTTGTCGACCCAGAGCCTAGGTGCGACCGAAGCGCCTGCGGGTAGCGAATTAATTGTTGGTGTCGATACATTTGTTTAGCCACAAATACTTCAGGCATATTGTTGTTTAGCTCGTGTTGCTGAGTACCAATGCTTGGCGCGCAATCTCTACTTGCCTTATCGGGCTCGCCTATCAAATTCAGCTAAGACCGAGCAGCCTTTGCGTATGTTGTACCTATTCAAGATGGGCAGGATTGCCGAGGCTCATTGTGCGACTGTTAAGAAGTTATGGTTTGATAGGCTATTGATTACTACAATAGATCTATCGATGTAATAAAAACTTGCCGTGATAAACAGTGGCTGAACCGATAACTCCCCAGGAAAATGTATGACCATCCAGCATGACAGCCAGCCCAACACAATAACCTCGCGACGCGAGGTTATTAACCGCGGGATCTGCAATTTCATTGATCAGTCGCCGACGCCTTTTCATGCCACGCAGAGTATAAGTAAATTATTATCCGAGGCGGGCTTTCAGTTACTGGATGAGAGTGAGTGCTGGACACTTAAAGCGGGCAAAAAATATTACGTTACCCGCAATCAATCTTCATTGATCGCCTGGCAGCAAGGGGCAAAGCCTGTGGCTGAGTGCGGTTGGCGAATGCTGGGTGCGCATACCGATAGCCCATGCCTGAAAATAAAACCACAGCCAGATCTGCATAAGCATAATGCTTGGAGACTTGGTGTAGAAGTATATGGGGGCGCGCTGCTGAACCCATGGTTCGATCGAGATTTGTCTATTGCGGGCCGTGTGCATTACTCAGATGGCTCTGGAGCGATTCAATCGGCGTTAGTTGATTTTAAATGCCCGATCGCAACAATTCCGAGCCTAGCTATTCACTTAGATCGCGAAGCGAATAAGTCTCGGACAATCAATCCTCAGCAGCATTTGCCGGTATTGTTAAGCGTCGATGCGCAAGTAAGTGATGGTGATTTTCAGCAGTTGCTAATTGAGCAAGTCGAGCGTAACCAAGCGTCAGACAATGGAGTGGGCGAGCGAAAAGTTCTCGATCATGAGCTGTACCTTTACGATACTCAGTCAGCAGCCATTATTGGTTTACATGGTGATTTTATTGCTGCAGCCAGGCTTGATAACTTGCTTTCTTGCTATGTCGACACCCAAGCCTTAATTCATGCGTGTGACGAACGGGGGCCTGCTGCGGATTGGTCGCTCTTAGTGTGTAGTGATCACGAAGAGGTGGGGAGCCAAACGGCCGCTGGGGCAGGTGGTCCATTTTTGTCACAGGTGCTTCAGCGTATTGAATCAGAGCCGAGTAATCTAGCTCGTGCTTTATCTTGCTCGATGCTTATTTCTACAGATAACGCTCATGCACTGCACCCTAATTATGCCGATAAACTCGATGCGAATCATGCGCCTCTTATGAACGGAGGCCCAGTTATTAAAGTAAATGCGAATCAACGCTACGCATCAAATAGCGAGACGCAGGCCGTCTTTCGCGCTATTTGTAGTGCGCGAGATATCCCTGTGCAAAACTTTGTGATGCGCAGTGACATGGCTTGCGGTAGTACGATTGGTCCAATTACTGCGAGCGAATTGGGAGTCAAAACACTCGATATTGGCTTGCCTACATTTGCCATGCACTCCATACGAGAACTGGCTGGCAGTCATGATGCACTGCTGATGCACGAAGCGCTCAAAGCGTTTTACGCTCGCTTGTAGGTTTGGTTTTTTAGATGCCTGCTCACTCGCTACTGCAAGATCCTATCACCTCTCTTTCTCTACCAGTTTGACGGTTAAACCATGCGTGTTTTATTGTTGTCTGCTTATGATGCATTGAGTCATCGCTATTGGCGCGAAGGCATGGTCGAAAATTTTCCCGATGTCGATTGGATCGTGCTGAGCTTGCCGCCACGCTATTTTAATTTTCGGGTGCGCACCAATCCTATTAGCTGGCTGTTAGAGCAGCGCGTGGCGTTAGAGCAAGACTATGACTTAATAATTGCGACGTCATTGGTTGATGTAGTGACCGTAAGAGGTTTGTTTGCCAACTTAGCGCAGGTGCCGCTGTGGCTCTACTGCCACGAAAATCAATTCGCCTATCCGAGTTCAGCGCAAACTGCGAATAATAAACGCGCATTACTTGAGCCACAGATGGTATTTTTATATGGCTGTTTGTGTGCTGATGCTATTAGTTTTAATTCCGACTGGAATCGTTCTACAGCTCTGGCGGGTATGCGGCAACTGGTGGCGCGATTTCCCGAAAAATGGAATTCCGCTTTGATTACTACTATTGCCAACAAGGCCGACGTGCTGCCCGTGCCGCTGCAACTCCATGCCTCACAGCCATTATCCGCATTACTGCTGGACAGCGACCGTCAATCAAGCGATGAAGGCACGCATAATAATGTTCCCCTTGCAGCGTGGGGTGCCGATCGACCGTGTCAACTTGTTTGGAATCATCGCTGGGAATACGACAAGGGCCCAGAGCATTTATTAGCCCTAATCGTTGCGTTAAAAGACAGCGGTTTGCATTGCACTATCCATGTGGTGGGTCAGCAGTTTCGACAATTGCCGGATAGCTTTGAGCAGATTAAGCAGTTGCTCACCGTTGATGGGCCTGCATCGAATCGTTTACGTTTAGGACAATGGGGTTTTGTAGAATCGCGTACAGAATATGTAAGCCTGCTGAAGTCATGTGATGTCGTGATCTCAACTGCGCTACATGATTTTCAGGGTATTGCCGTTCTTGAGGCTGTACAGCAGGGCTGTTTACCATTGTTACCTAATCAGCTTGTCTATCCAGAGCAGTTCGCTGCGACGTATTTGTATGATTGGCATCCCGCACCGGCAATTAATGCTGATGCAATGGTAGCTAAGCTAGGTGAGTGGCGGCGACCCCAAGCACGGCCACACTGTCCTGCACTTGACCATTATGCTTGGTCGCAGTTGCAGGCAAGATATGATCTGAAAATGACGGTACTCGCCACCCATGCGCCTGCGGCTTAGCCAAACACATCTGCAAATTTTTCGTTAAAAAACCTATCTACCAACTGGCAATTAATTTTTCTAAGGTGCTCTTGCGCAGAATGCCACGCATCGGGCCGTAATGGTCAATAACGTAGAGACCGTCACATTGATCGTTGTGCAAGGCTTCGCGTGCTTCGGTCACCGTTGATTCAATGGCGATTTGCTGCAAGGATTGAACGGGTATGTCTGCTTGCTTTAAGCTTTCTAGTAGATGATCGACAGTGCGTATATTGTGCCTCTCCTCCATCGATAGTGCTTCGTACCACTGCAAAAATTCTTTGCGTGTTATTAAATAATAGCTGTCGGTGTCGCGCTGCAGAACTACCGCTCGTGGCTCATCTTGTGCGATTAGCTCAAGTTGTTGCGCACTCACCACTGGGTCGATTTTTTCTATGTTTCTATCACACACAGCGCTCAAGCTAATACGGTTGAGAGCTTGCGTGACAGGGTGAGTACTAAGGTTAATGCCCTGGCTTTTTAAAACTGTTGCAATGGCTGAGTCTTGTCCAAAGATTTGGTCTGAGCATAGCGTAGCAATAACGATGACAATAATGCCCGGCAGTAGGGCCTCGGGTGTGTGGGCCAATTCCAAAATCGCGATAATAGCCGCTAAAGGCGCATTTAATAGGGCCGCCATTACGCCGCCCATGCCTAACAGTGCATAAAAGCCGGGATCAGAGGAGAGTTCGGGTATCCAGGCGGCACCAAAAAAACCGAGACATCCACCTAAGCTCGCGCCAATAACTAAGCTGGGCCCGATGATGCCAATCGGCATGCCCATGCCGCTGCTGACTGCGGATGCCATGATTTTGGCCAGACACAACATCAATAACCAATGCCAATGCGAGTTGCCAGCTAGCGCTGTATTAACGCTGTCGTAGCCGATCCCTAAAACGCCGGGTAGATACACGGCCAAGCTTCCCGTTAATAAACCCGCTAGAGTAAATTTAATGAGCACCGGCCAATGCTGCAATTTTTGTGTGAGTAATTGAATACGCATAAAAAGCAGTGCGGCAAAACCACAGGCAAAGCCGAGTAAGGCTAAGTAGGGGATTTCCCAATGTGAGCTCATGCTCATATCGGGCACATTAAAGACGCGCGCATCACCAAAAATAATTTGTGAGAGGGTTGTTGCTGATATAGCCGAGAGAATAACGGGAACAAACCCAATGAGCGTGTATTCCATGATGATGACTTCCATTGCAAAAATAACGCCGGCAATGGGGGTGTTAAACGATGCGCCAATGGCGGCGGCAGCGCCACAGGCAATGAGCGTGCGCATGCTGTTGTGCGGCAGATGTAAACGGTTTGAAAGGTGGCTGTTCACTGCCGCACCTAAGTGAACGGCCGGACCCTCGCGGCCACCTGATTGACCACTGGCTAGCGCAACAATACCGCCAAAGAATTGCACTAGACCATTAGCCAACGGCGCACGCCCGTTGTGTTTGTGCAGCGTCACCAGCACATGGCTTAAACCAGTGTAGTGAAGGTGTTTTGGCAGCAGTTGATAGACTAGGCCAAGTAATATTGCGCCGCCTAAAGGCAAGCCAAAGCATAGCGCGGTATTGAGTATTTCAAAGCGGTCAGTATTAGTTGCGCTTGCGGTAGTTGCTTTGAGCAAAGCGCTGAGGCTGAACGGTATTGAGTTATTCGGCGTATCAGCTAGCGATTCAATGCTGTAGTGCGAAGCAGCTTCAATGGCTAAGCGAAATAGACTAATGACAATGCCCGTTAATAAACCGGATATAACACCGAGTACGGCGAGTGGTAAAACAGCGTCGTGTTCGCCTAAACGATAGCGAAAATCGTTAAGTATTGTATTGGCATATCTAGCTAGAATTGTTGTGGCTCCATAAGCGAGAGAAAAAATATTTTTTAAGAGGGTCTGCACTATAGCTCGAAGCCTAGTATTTTTGAAATGTAAGCATGCTAAAAAGCTACTCCTTTACGGACAATAAAAGGCTCAGTGCCCAAGGTATGCGGTATTGATTTGGGTGAGTGCTAATTGGGAATGCGCAATGAATTCTTAAAAGCTGCGAGCTACAGAACAGTGACGCAAGTGCGTATCGATGGTTGAAGTATGCTGAGACACAGAAAACATAACGCCCATATAATCTTGTTTAAAAAAGCCCTCAATAGCATTGAAATATACAATTAAATCAGGATTTTCTGCCTTTTTGAGGGCTCAGCGGCCGGACTGCGGGCGCTGAGCTAGCTTATTAAAGTTCAAGGAGGGGCCGGTTACACATTTTCTACGTTGTGATAGATGCGCTGCACATCGTCGAGGTCATCGATCATGGCAAGAAATTTTTCCAAACTCTCTGCATGCTCGGCATCTACGGGCGCAGTGTTTTGTGCCACAAATTGAATCTCATCGATTTCAAAGGCGAGCGTTCCAAAGGCTTCAGTAAGTGACTGCTTGGCTTTGAAGTATTCGGTATGCGGAACGAAGACAGTGATCATCCCTCCTTCATTTTCGAATTCGCCTACGTCAACATCTGCCATCATTAAAGCCTCAAGCACGGCGTCTTCATCGTCGTGTTTAAAAACTAAGATCGCAACGTGGTCAAACATATGCATGACGGTGCCTTGGGTGCCAATTTTGCAATCATTCTTAGTGAAGCATAAACGTACATCATTGAATGTGCGGGTAGCATTGTCGGTGAGGCAATCGATAATCACCATCGATCCGCCCGGGCCATACCCCTCATAGCGCGCCACTTCAAAATCTTCGCCGGCTCCGCCCGACGCCTTGTCGATAGCCTTGTCAATCACATGGGTAGGCACTTGATCTTTCTTTGCGCGTTCAATTAGGCTGCGAAGGGTTAAATTGCCATCGGGGTCGATACCGCCGGATTTTGCGCAGACATAAATTTCTCTAGCATACTTACTATAAACGCGTGCCTTGGCATCTGACGTTTTTGCCATTGAGTCTTTGCGGTTTTGATAGGCACGGCCCATCGTATATCTCCTGTTAAAGCGGTCGCTGGCGACCAGTCTGGTTGAATTGAGTCAGTGTACATGAGCAGCCGCTCTTTAAGCTTATGTTCGTCGTTAGCCCGTGAGTAGGGACATACTCAGGCAAAAAGATACGCTTAGATCAGCTCGGCTTTGTCTTTCATAAGCGGCCTGTGAGCGTAAGCGTGAAGGTATCGGTATTATCAATGCTGGCCGTGTCGTCTTCCTCTTGGAATATAGTAGTGGCGAAAGATGCGCCGACAGCAAAGGACTCGGCAATAAAGTAGCTAGCTTGTAGCCCGTAGGTATTTGCGTCGTTACCGTTGTTGGGTAATGATGTGGCAAAGCGGCCGCCTAAGCTAAATCGCGGCGTAAAATAGTAGTCCATGCTGCCATCTAACTCGATTACCGTATTGGCGCCTGGGTTTTCGCTCACTGAGGCAGTGAAATCACCCACAGCTGTTTTTTCGCCATCAACATCGATAACGCTTTTTAAGTTGATCGACGTCGTATTAAAATCTTGATCTACGTCATCGATTTCTTTTTGTGCAAAGCCGACGACCAAAGACGTTGTGTCATTGATATACAAACCAGCACCCAAGCCAAAGTTAGTTTCGTCTACACCATTGATTGAATTATTATTGTAGTCTGCCTGAAAAATAAAGCGTTCACTTGCTACATATTTTCCATCAACGCTCCAGGCGCAACAGCTATCATCAATAGACGACACGGTTTCTTCATTATTGGCAACAGATAACGATATTGCGGATGCTTTATTAAGGAACGCAGCCTCTTGAAAGATAGCCTGTCCAGTATCGATTTTTTTAAAGTAAAACGTATTGCGTAAACGATAAGTCTCTTGCTGCATACCTGAATCCGCATCGCTATGTAAGCCATCCAAATCAATTTGTACCGTATAGGAGTCGGCGAAGCTCAAACTGCTAAATCCAGCCAAAAGAGAAACGAAAGCAGGGATAAGCCAGTAGTGATTAAAGGATTTCATGATGTCGTTTCCTAAGTGAAGTTATTTTTAATTGGTGTTAAATTCAGCTGGATTTTGGAGGTTTTCGCTGAGCTGACAATTGGGCTAGTTTTCAATGGCTAAGCCAACGGTGAGGCGGGTTTGACCAGCCAATCGGTGATTGGCATTCTATGATCTGACCCGAGTGCGTGCAAGGGTCAAAAGCTTATGTTTTATTATCGATTTTGTTCGCGCAGTCGATCGCATTGAATAGTTCGTCTGGGGGGTTAAGGTTGGCTGATGCGAGGTTGGATATCTGTCGCTTTGCCAAATTTCGCCGGGCTATTCGCGCAGCTTTGCACAGTCGACGCAACAGGGCGCGGTGGGCACGATTAGGAGGCGGTCCTGATCAATAGGCTCGCCACAATCTTCACACAAGCCAAAATAGCCTTCATCGAGCTTTTTAAGCGCTTTATTAATCCGAACTAGGCTGGCCTTGCCATCTTCGTCGAGTTGCTCAACAACTTGGTTGTTCTCAACTTCTACGGCCTGCTCTGCAAAGTCTTGGCTATAGGGCTCTTCACGACGATACAGGTGTTTATTAGTGCGCGCGATCAGTTCTTCCACGCGTTTTTTTTCATTGTGCAGCCGTTCTCGAAAAGAATCTTTGTTGCGTATCACGGCACAATCTCCACGTCAGTTTTGCTGGCGTCAGGGTGGCGCCCCTTCAATGAACGGCTCAATTCTACCAATCTGTTGTTTTGTCAGCATATGACGAGGATCAATTTGAAGTAAAATAGACTGGAGAATCTGCCGTTGGGCGGTAAGTCTTGGCGTTACAATAAATCACGCGCGGCAACAGCTAGAGCAAATAGTCTGCAGGAGTAGCAACATGGGCACGGATACGAATAAAGATGCAAAAGGCGGTGGAAAAACTACCGTTAGTGAACAAGCAGTAACGCTTGAGGATGAACTAGCCGCGGCGTTCGAAGAAACTCCGCAAGACGACCTTGCTGGGCAATCTGCCCGCGATCCTATAGCGTCAACGCTAGACGGTCTTGGCGCTTTGTTTGATGGTGTTAAGGGCGTATCAGGCGCCGCCTTAACGTATGCTGCGGGCAAGACACTTGACCAAGCTAACAGGGTTCTAAATAGAACGCCCGAGCAGCTCGAGCGCATGGGCATAGCTGGGCGCTCTCTCAAGGATTTACGTCAGGTGACTGGTGTGACGCTCGACGAATTAGCGGGTGCGATTGATATAAAGAATCCGGATATACTCAAAGCTATTGAAGACGGCCGTGCGGCGCTGCCGTTTGAAATATTACTGCGCTTGGCTTCGTTTTATGCGCGTAATAATCCGTTACCATTTATTCTGAAGTACGCACGAACATACAACCCACGCATTTCAAACATGCTTGAAAAAATTGGTATTGATAAGCTCGTTATTGAGGCAGAGCGAGAAATGCAAATTGTACAAATCTACCGTAAGCGCGATGCCGCAAGGCAATTATCCGATGAGGGTTTTGAGCGAGTACGAGGATTCACCGAAAAAGCGTTTGATATGGCGCTGCACTTTGCTGCAAGTGGTGAAAATATTTTAATGGACGACGAAATCGTTGATCAGCCGGTCGGCAATGACGACAGTTTGGCAGCTAAGACAAAAGCCAATTACAAGAGCGGGACTAGCAGCTCAAATTCTGAAGAGGAAGATCAATAAATGGATACTATCGGGCAACGCGTGGTGCCCTACGAATCGCCGTATGCAATGCAACATACAGACTTTGGCACGGGCCTGGCCAGTTGGCAACGTTATTTGAGTCAGAGTAAGGAGCTATTGCATTTTGCGCCGGCTAATGGCCTGCCGGCTGCGACCTACCATTATTTTATTGAGCAATTGCTGCCTTACTATACCGTGACCACATTAGATAATCGCGGAGCTTGGCCCAATGCGGGTAAGCCACATGGCCATATAAACTGGCGTAATCATGTGAGCGATTTTCTTACTTTTGCAGAGCACAATTACGACGAACCTATCCATTATGTGGGACATTCGCTAGGAGCCACCATTGGTTTAATGGCGGCCATTCAAAAGCCCAACTTATTCAAATCACTCGTGATGATAGATCCAGGTACAGTGCCCCGCATAGGCGGGGCTATTTACATGAAAGTAGCCCCCAATTGGTTGAAAGATCGGTTGCCACTAATTAAATCCACGCAAGAGCGCCGCGATGTCTGGCCTGATCGCGAATCTTTTATGAGTTACATTGTAAAGCGTTCAACGTACCGAGGCTTTACTCGTCGCGCACTGTATGACTATGCGCAGGGTGGCTTAGAGGAAAGTACGGAAGGGTTGAAGTTGCGTTTTTCACCGCTATGGGAGGCACATAATTTTAAAACGACAGCCTATGTTTGGCCCTATTTAAAATCAGTTAAGGTTCCTACATTATTGCTGCGAGGTGAGCACTCTATTATTTTTACGCAGCAACGTTATGATCAGTTGGTCAATCGTTTTAACAATCGAGTTGCTGGTGTGCTGCAGGTTCAGCAGTTAAATGGTCTGGGTCACTTAGCACCGCAAGAAGGGCCAGAGCAAACCGCGGAAGCTATTCGGCATTGGTTGCAAGTCCTCCGTTAGTTTTTCTATGGCGTAATAATTATGTGTGGTCGCTTCAATTTAACGGATAGCCCACAATTACACGATGCGCTTCAAGCATTTAGCCTCGATCGGGTAGTCATACCTGCTCGGTATAATATTGCGCCCACCGAGCCTGTAATGACTATTTACTCGCAGCCAAATAGTGCATTAGTGGATGGCGAGGTAGCCTATGCAGCGCGAGACATGCGTTGGTGGCTTACCCCTCGTTGGGTAAAAGAACCGTCGCAAAAATTTGCCATGTTTAATGCCCGTGCCGAAACGGTTGCTAGCAGCAAGGCCTTCGCTCAACCGTTCAAACATCAGCGGGCAATTATTCCGGCGAGTTCTTTTATTGAATGGCAAACGGTAGCAGGTCATAAGCAAGCCTACGAAATTGCTTGCGAGCAAAGCATCTGTTTATTTGCTGCCATTTGGGAGCATTGGCAGCAGGGAGATCAAGAGATTTACTCGTGCGCCATCCTCACTACTGCTGCGGTCAGTCAGTTTGAGGTTGTTCATAAGCGTCAGCCACTTCTACTCAATATTGAAAGCGCTAAAGCTTGGTTGCAGCCCGGGCAGTCGCAGGACATACTGACCGACTTAATGCGGCCAGGGTTGCCCGTCCCATTGCTAGCGACACCAATTACCAACTCGCTCAACAATGCCCGTCATAAGTTACCTCCGGAATTTAATAACCACCCAGTTTTGAGAGTAGAAGCTACCGTCTCCTAGCGTCTGATTTTTATTTGACCTCTAACCTGATGTATTTGCAAAAGCTATCGTTTTGATAAAAACAAACGATTTTAGTTATGTGTGGTTTGTCTCTATGATTCTCCTCAATCAGCAAGCATTCACAACTCAGGAGAATATCTATGACAATGCAAGATAAAAGTGGCCAGCGCGTTCCCGATGTGACTTTTCAAACGCTAAGCAATGGCGGTTTTGTCCCGCTAACTAGCGGTGACCTGTTTGCCGGTAAAACCGTTGTGGTTTTTTCTTTGCCAGGCGCGTTTACACCGACCTGCTCAAGCACGCATTTGCCGCGCTACAATGAGTTAGTGCCTGCGTTCCGATCGTGCGGTGTCGATAGTATTGCCTGTGTCTCGGTTAACGACGCCTTTGTTATGCAGGCGTGGCGCGCGGATCAACAAGCAGACAATATTGAATTTATTCCCGATGGCAGCGGTCTTTTTAGTCAGGGCATGGGTGCACTCGTCAACAAAGATGAGTTGGGTTTTGGTATGCGCTCATGGCGCTATTCGATGCTTGTGCGTGACGGCGTCATCGAGAAAATGTTTATCGAACCCAATGAGCCAGGCGACCCCTTCAAAGTATCAGATGCCGACACGCTGCTAAATTATCTCAATCCAACGGCAGTTCTGCCAAAGCGCATAGCGCTTTTTACTAAACCTAATTGTGGATACTGCACGAAAGCAAAACAAAAATTGCACGATGCAGGGTTTAATTTTGAAGAAATTGAGCTGGGTAAGGGCGGGCATAGCCTTAGCTTGCTAGCAGCGGTGAGCGGCGTGGCTACCACACCGCAAGTTTTTGTCGATGGGGAGTTGGTTGGTGGGGCCGATCAGTTGGCAACATGGCTACAAACTATCGAAAATTCAAAACTTCCCGCACAATAATCCTTGTGAGTCTCTCGAGGAGGCGTGCAAAAAATTAGGGTAGTGTCACATCAAGTAAAAAGCGGCCTTGCGAGGCATGTTGTTGCGTCGTGTGAGTTATGTCCACCATATGCATGCCTGAAGCCAAAGCATGGCTAGGCAGCTGCACTTCGATAATATCAGCGACGATGGTCGTGTCGGCAATCCACCGGCCAGTATCGTTAATGATGCGAGCATGCGGTGGCGTTGCGTCTTGTGCGAGCCCAGGGTTATGAATTCGCAGTATTAAATTATTTTCAAGGTCTGCAAGGGTGATTTGGAAGGCGCTTCCACCTATTGGAATGGTGAAGCTGCCGCTGGGGTCGGCTAGAAGTTTAATGCTGTTTGCCATAAGATCTGGCGGCTCGGTTGAGCGTGCATTGCTAGCAGAGATTTTTATAAGTTCCTCGCGTGTTTTCGGTTTGTACATTTCTGGTTCACTAGTCGAACGTTCCCCCAGTCCATCCTCGGCTTGCTTTACAGCCCGCTCAGTTGGATCCGTTGATGAGCTAATGGCCTCTGGTTCAGAGACCGACTCTTGCGGTGCTAGATTACGAAAATAAAGCGCAGCTAAAACCACTAGGGTTAAAGCAATGGGTAGCCTTGACTTCCGATAAATTTTAGTC
This sequence comes from uncultured Pseudomonadales bacterium, assembly GCA_943788835.1. Taxonomy (GTDB): domain Bacteria; phylum Pseudomonadota; class Gammaproteobacteria; order Pseudomonadales; family UBA7434; genus UBA7434. Next base: position 212,153 of record CALSRU010000004.1, read on the forward strand.
GCGTTCAGCATTCAAATCGATGGCTTTTGAGTGGTGTGGCGACGGCTGGCGATGCCGGCCATGGTTATAAATAACATAAAGCTGGCCAGCCAGGGTAAGAGCGGAATGTGGATAGTTTCCGGCGTCGAGATTATTGATAGCGGATCGGAACCCTGCGCCACCTCAAAACCATCGCTGAATGTATCGCCATCGGTATCGTAAAGAATTGGATCCGTACCTAAAGCGGTCTCTTGGGTATCAGTTAAATCATCGTTATCGTCGTCAATATCACAGGCGTTACCTTGATTATCGCCGTCACTATTGAGTTGATTGTTGTTATTGGTGGCAGGGCAGTTATCCAGCCCGTCGAGGAGTGCGTCTTCATCTCGATTTATGCCCATGCGCACACCCGAACCAGGCACTGTGCAAGTAAAAGTTAGTGGGCCCGCAGTGGCCGGTAGCGCACGGAGTGCTGCCTCACTAATGCTGTTGCCAATATCGTCAACAAATGAACCGTTAGCCTGCAGCAGCCAGCCACGCGCTTGGCCATTCACCGAACCTTTGACTATCAAATCGCACTCATGGGTTACGCCACCAAGAATTAAAGATGTGAAGCTCGTTTGAGCTCGGTTAATCAATAGATCAACACGGGCATTGACCGATGAAGCATTACTGGCGGTAAGTGTAACTTGCTGGCCAACTATCGGCGCTAAGTCGGTTGGAAAGGCAAGCATAAACTGCTCAACATCAGCTCTCATCTGATTGGGCGTGCCATTTTGATCGAGTAATTGTGGAAATACAGGGGCACTTAAAAAATGGTCAACGCTTCCAATAGAGCCATCATGCAAAAAGCCCGCGCCACGAATTTGGTCGGTGCCGGGCCCTCCTACATGTGAAGTGCCAAACATCCCGACTTTTTGGTACAGATTACGCAGGTGCGAGATCTTCATGTTTTGCGGTTCCCCCTCAACCGATTCGCGTCCATCCGTGCCAAAAAAACCGTTGGCAGGGTCTAGCTTATGGCAGCCATCGCAATTAAAAATTTGATCGCTTGTTGGGCCAACAAAAAAACCTGCACCATTGGCTTGAGCCGGTGTGAAGCTGTTATCTAGGTTAGCAACGGGGTTGGGCGGCAGTCGCAGCTGTAAGATAAAGTCGGTAAATTGCTGCATTTGTGCAGGGCTGATCGTGCCGTGTTTGCCCAACAGCCCTTCAAAGGCCAAAATGAAATTGTTGAATGAGGCCTCCTCACTGCAGGCAGCCCCACTGGGTTCATTGCACAGGTCAGCACCAAAAAAGCCATCAACCCGATCGCCGCGCCAATGCATGGCTCCGTGAGTTGCCATACCGCGTAGCGTTTGAGTCGTCATTGGGCCTTTCATTGGGTGAAAGGGGCGAGGTCCAAATTGTGGGCCGATAAATCCAGTCGCGCTGGGCTGATTATTAGTAGCCGAAATCGCCTCGTCAGGATCACCTAGGTTCCAAGCTAGGTGATCTAGGTCGCCGAATACATGGCAGCTGGCACACGATGACTCACCATTACCAGAGCTCAGTTGTGAATCGTAAAGAAAGGGTCGGCCATTTTTAATGAGCGCCGGTTCTGGATCAGACAATAAATGTGTGGCAAGTGTTGCGCCCGAATTTAAATCAATTTCAGCAATGCTATGATCGAAGCGCTGCATAACATAAAGTTTGCCATTGGCTTCGTCTAACGCTAATCCACTGGGGCCGCCTGCGGTATCAATATAATTGCCACTTGCAGCGGACGGGTCAAAATTCGTTGAAAAGTTAGCATCTTCAATTTCAGCTGCTGTAAACACACCAATTTTGCTGGAACCAAAAGCTGCCAAATACACAGTATCGCCTGTGCTATTAGTAACTATTTGTAATGGGATTGCCAGCGTGTGTGGCCGCATAGCAGCAATGTCGGCATGTGTTTGAGGATCATTTTCAGTGTGCAGTTTAGTGTAGTCAATATGTTGGTTTAAATGCTTAGGCGCTACATTTCCCGTCACAGGATCAATGACTGTGAGGCGCGTTTGAGAGAGATTACCTTGTACGGTGCTACCTCCAAAATCACCGGGGCCTTCAAAGCGAACGTCATTAGGTGATTCATGGTTAGACACGTAAAGTTTGCCAGTAACAGGATTTACAACCATGTTGTAGAGTACTGTGCCTGCCCCTGCATACTCAGTTAGATTGAGATCGCTAGGTGAGGTGGTGTTGGCATTGAAAGAAAAAACATCTTTGTCTGGAAGCCCGAAGTTCACAATGGCGCTCCAATCACGACCAACAGCGTCAAGCCAGCTATTGCCGTCAAATTTGACGATTAAACCGGTTTCTGGTGCAACGCCGGAATTACCGCTCGCTGGATCATTGGTAAAGGGGCCGGGTACACCGCCGGGTGCACCAGATTGGCAGTTTGAGCCGCCAGCCATTTGAAAACCGTTGCACACTGAGACTTCACTGACCGTTGTGGTGCGATTGCCCGACATAAATGCAGCCACATAAATTGTATTGCCGTCGGGGCTTACAGCAAGTGCGCGCGGTGTATCTGAAAAGGTTGTAATAATACGTTGCGGTATGCCACCGATCGCCGTATTGAGGCCAGTATTGCTGGCATCGAATATCCAAACGTCCGCGCGCCCAACATCTGGGGTTGTTAGCTGTGGATCGCCAGCGCCGGCTACACTGTTTAACGACGAATGCGTACGGTGCTGCCCGCGGTGGGCGGTGCTAATAAATGCGCGATCGGCGTTCGTGCCGCCAAAAACAATATCGCGCGGTTCGTCGCCAACCAGCAGTGTTCCTGCAACTAATGGCAATGTTGCGCTGACATCAACGATGCTGACGCTATCAGATAAATGGTTTACCACCCAGACTTCATCATTGGTGCGAGCCGCAACGGCAACGGGCTCCATGCCTACCGGCACCGAACCGACGTGGTAGAGCCCTTCACTGGTGACAGAATAAATTTCGAGGCGATTGTCAGGGGTGTTCACTGAAAATAACTTGCTGCCATCGGGCGACATGGCCATGGGCCTTACATGACCGCTTTCGAACAAGTGATAAGAGGGCTGTGCGCTGAGTGTTGATGCTATTATAAGAAGGAGGAGGCCGCTTAAATTTGTTAGCCATTTGAATTTTTGCAGCATTGTCCTATCTCCAACCGTTTTTTTTTGTAAATTTCGAGTTCTGCTACTACCTGAATATTAATTTTTTATTGGTTATTTAGAGTAACTATCGCGCCAACTTTCTGTTGGTTGACAGCAGCCTTTTACTACTCAACCTATCTCCCTTTTTGATGACTATTTAGGGCTGTCGCTACCAGTTGTCTTATATTTTAGCATATGAGAAATGCATGCTTTCAACGTATTGGCGACGTTTCGTACGCCAGCCTTTGGGCTTGTAATGTAGGCGTGAGCGCCCAGAAAGCGAATATTGGATAATCTGATTTACAGACCCTTTGCAATTGTTTGAAATAAATCAACATAAGCTATCTTTGAACCTAAAATGTTTTTCGTAAAATGGGGGTTAGCCGTGGTTTTAACAATAACCAATGACTTTTCAGGGTTGACGTAAATGTATTGGTTGTAGATGCCCGAGGCGAAAAAATCATTGCCGTAGGGTTCAATGGGCACCCACCAGAAATAAGCATAGCCAAAGGCTTGGCTCGATAGCGGGTTGTCATAGCCAGGCATTAAATGCGGAGCATGCGGTACCGTCGATTGCTTAACCCAGTCGGCAGAGATTATCTGTTGATTGCCCCATTGCCCATTTTGTAAAAATAACTGACCCAATTTGGCATAGTCGCGCAAGGTGACGTTTAATCCGCCCAGTGCTAATTCCATGCCCTCGCTGTCTATCAGCCATTGAGCTTCGTCCTCAGCGCCTAACGGTTGCCAAAGCTTTTCCTGCATGTAATCGGCTAGTGATTGCTCGCCGATGGCCGCCCGCAAGACCATGCCAGCCACTTGCGCGTCCATACTATTATATTGGTTAAATTCGCCAGGCTTTCTTTGCGACGCCAACTCACTGATGAATTCGCTCATTACACCGCCCATGGCGTAATTTTTTTGAAAGCGATTAATGTCCGATTTTTTATCAGCATAGTCTTCGTTGAATAAAATACCTCCGCTCATTTCTAGGCAGTCGGCTAACGTGGCGTTGGCATAACCACTATTTTTAAGCTCCGGTAAATACATCACAACGGGATCATCTACACTGCCAATCAGCTGTTCATCGATTGCAATACCAATCAGTGCAGAGGTGAATGACTTTGCAACGGAAAAAGAAATGTGCGTGGTGTCTGGTTGCATGCCCTGCCAATATCGTTCGTAAACCGTTTGGCCGTTGCGGAGGATTAACATACCGGTTGAGCCGGTTTGCTGTAAAAATTCTTCGGTGTCATTGGTTATTTGTTGGCTAACAAAAGAAACCGGCAGCTCAATTGGTTGTGACGATTCTGCAAACCGGTGCGGCATACTGGACGATGCGACACGACTAACGGGAACGCTTTTTTCAATTGACATGAAATTGCTTGCAATTTTATCGGCATCGGCCAGCGTAGCCAATGCATACACGCGTTGCATAATGGGCGCATATTGTAGGATCAGTGCGGTGCTAATTAAAACGGCCAGCAGTATCATTAATGGCCGTAGCATGGAACGATGACTTTTCATAAGACGCTTGTTCTCGCTAAAAATTATCTTGTTTTGAAAAGGTGGCTGCTTAGCTTAGTCGCCGATTTTATTAGCCTCTTCAGCCTCTAAAGTGTACTGTTTTGCGCTGAGTGAGACAAACACAGGTTGACGAGCGGTCTTGTTGTATAAGCTTTTGCATGCTTATTGCTATTGTGAGGGAAGGGCTTTGCCGTCTATTATAAAATGAGATCGTGTTATAATTGAGCAGGTTTGAGGTTTAGAAAGCCGTGACCGTTCTGTTAGGCGCATGGAGCGTTGTAGAGCGAAAGCCTATGCTTGCGCGCTCTGGGTGGGAATATCTCACAGGTATTGATGGGAGTTGGGCACTAAAATGGGCGTCCGGCGAAAGAAACTTTGCCAATGTTTTCCTTTATAAGGCAGCTATATGTCATTGAAACAAAAAAATTGCACCATGCGTGATAAAACCATTTTTGATGGGGTGGTTTTTAAGTTTTTTTTCAAATATTTCTATCGTGTTTGGTTTAAGCTCTCTGGGTGGCAAACTACTAGCGATTTAGGCGACGGTGCTGGAGTGACTATTGCCGCACCTCATACATCCAATTGGGATTTTTTCTATGCACTAGGCGTCGCCATTTTATTGGATATTAAAATTTATTTTTCTATCAAGAAAAGTTGGTGCGAACTGCCAGTAATAGGTTCATTTATGTTGTGGCTGGGTGGCATACCCATTGACCGCTCAGCATCGGGGCAAGTCGATCAAATAAAAACGTTTGTTAAACGGCATAAAAACGAGCGCATTTTCTTTTTGTTTACCCCCGAAGGCACTCGGGCCGGCGTAGCCAAATGGAAAACAGGCTTCTATCATGTGGCTAAAGATTGCGGGTTGCCTATTTTTCTTGCCAAGGTAGATTACCGGGACAAAATGGCGGGTGTGTTTCATTCCTTCCAGCTTACCCTTAGCAAGGATGATGATATTGATGCAATGCAAGAGTCTTATAAAAGTGTTTGCGGGCGCTACCACGAGAAGCAATTTCCAGCTTATGCAGGACCACTGCACGAGTTTTCACAGCACGAGGCGCGTGTAATGCAAGCGCTGTACTCATTGCGGGGTATGGCAACCCAAGCCGAAATTGCCGCTAAAGCTAAGTTTGAAGAGCTATCGACTGAGATGCTCGACTTTTTAGTTGAGAAAGGCATCCTTGAAAGGCAGCAGCAGGTTGTTGATGGCAAAAGCGTAACGATATATCGCTTAACACTGGCGGGTAACGGATGTTTGCTCCATTTGCGGCCTAGCCTTGCCTAGCCCTACGATTTTTAGTCCTCACGAATAGATCGCCTAACACCGTGTTAGTCAACCGATGATGCTTCGCTGCTAGGGTCAGTATCTTTTTGTTGAATGGTCCACATCTCAAAATATTTGCCGCCTTGGCGCAGCAGTTGGGCGTGTGTGCCTTGTTCTATAAGCTGGCCTTGTTCAAGGACCACAATAGAATCTGCATCAACAATAGTCGACAACCGATGCGCAATCACGATACTAGTATGTTCGCGGGCAATCTCTGCAATCGCCGCCAAAATACTTTGCTCTGACTGGCTGTCGAGTGACGATGTGGCTTCGTCAAAAATCATAATAGGCGGCCTTTTGAGCACCGCCCGAGCAATCGCGACACGCTGTTTTTCGCCGCCCGACAGTTTTAGTCCACGCTCGCCAACACGCGTTTTTTCTCGCTCGGGTAGGCGTTCAATAAAATCGTACAGGTGCGCCATGCGGATAGCTTCCCAAACATCGTCATCACTGGCATCTACTCGGCCATAGCGAATGTTGTCGAAAATACTGGCGTTAAATAGAACGGTATCTTGGGGTACTACACCAATAGCTGCACGTAAACTAGATTGACTGACTGAGTTAATGTTTTGCCCATCAATAGAAATACTGCCGCTAGTGCAATCGTAAAATCGAAACAGTAATTTCATAATAGTCGATTTACCCGAGCCACTGCTGCCAACAATAGCAAGCTTTTGGCGTGGCTCGAGTGCAAAGTTTACCTTATGTAATATTGCCCGTTCGGGTTGGTATGCAAAGCTCACATTAGTGAATTCTATTTTTGCATTGTGAGCTACTAATGATTTAGCGTGAGGTAGGTCTTTGACTTTAGTCTCTATTTTTAACAGTGCAAACATCGCTTCAATATTGGCTAGCGAACTTTTCATTTCGCGGTAAACGAAACCCAAGAAATTAAGAGGTACAAATACTTGTATCATCATGGCGTTAATCAACACAAAGTCGCCAATAGTCATGGTGCCGTCTACCACATTAGCGCCTGCTAAAATCATGGCCAGTGTGGTGGCGATGGCTATGATGAGTGTTTGGCCTGCATTCAATGCAAACAGTGTGAGACGGTTGCGGCGGCGCGCATTTTCCCAGTTAGCCAGCTCGGTGTCGTAATGGTCGGATTCATATTGCTCGTTGGTAAAATATTTCACTGTTTCAAAGTTAATTAAGCTATCAATTGAGCGAGTGCTGCTACGCGACTCAGCCAAATTGACCTCACGGATAAAGCGCGTACGCCATTCGGTGGCAACCACCGAAAAGCCGATATAGGCTACTACGGCAACGAAAACAATAAGCGCGAAAGCCGGTTCGTAGTTCCATGCCAGCAAGCCAATTACCAAACCAAATTCTAGGAATGTAGGCACAATATTGAAAACCATAAAGCGCATTAAAAAGCTAATGCCATTAACGCCGCGCTCAATGTCACGTGATAAGCCGCCGGTGCGACGATCTAGATGAAAAGCCAGGTCCAGTGCGTGCAAGTGCGCGAACACTTTATAGCCGACGCGGCGCATAGCACGCTCGGTCACTCGTCCAAATAAGGTGTCGCGTAGTTGGCCAAAAAGTACATTGGCAAAGCGCACTATGCCGTAGGCAAGTAAGAGTGATAGCGGCAACACTAAAAGAGCCGTTTGGCTGGTTTTGGTATCGAGTTGATCAACAATATCCTTGAGCACAAAGGGCAGCCCAACACTCGCGAGCTTGGCAGCCACTAGGCAGACTAAAGCGATGGCAATACGCAACCGAAATTCCAGCAGGTAAGGTAGCAGGTCGGTCAAACTAGACCAGCTTGCGGAGGTAGGAGCTAAATCACTGCGGCTAGGGCGCATAAGGAGGCCAATTTATTGGAATGTTAATTAGGAGCTGCAATAAGGTTTTGTATAACAGCATGGTTTCGGTGGAGGATTTGCTCACATTACTTTGATGACATTATTTGGTCATATTGTTTGGCCGCATTATTTGGCTGCAAGGTAGATCAGTCTGAGAGAGTGGTATTGACCTCTGGCAGCTTAGCTGAAAAACGCGCCAGCGCCCAGTGGGATGGGGCGCAACAATAAAACTTACTACGAGTTTTTTTGCCTATTGGGTCACGAGCATGGCAAACTATCAATGGGTTTTTTGAGATCAACTATGCAGGCATCTGTCTTTTTTTATGCAATCTGATGAGCAGTCGTTGCAGGGTGAATTAATAGTGAAAGATCGCGCTTCGGTGACAGTTGAGCGTTCTTATACTATTGAGTCAAAGCGAAAAATTATTCATATCGATATGGATGCCTTCTTCGCTTCGGTTGAGCAGCGAGACAACCTCCAGTACCGTGGCAAACCGCTTATTGTAGGCGGGCAACCGCACAGTCGCGGTGTGGTTGCGGCTTGTAGCTATGAAGCGCGTGAATTTGGCATTCACTCGGCCATGCCTTCGAGTCAAGCTTATCGTCAATGCCCGCAGGCTATTTTTGTACCTCCGCGATTTAATGCCTACCGAGACGCATCCCATTTAATTCAGGCTATTTTTCGTCGCTACACCGATAAAGTAGAGCCATTGTCGTTAGACGAAGCCTATTTAGATGTAACTGATCGGGCCCGCACCGATCAGCGATTTGGCGGTTCAGCCCAGCGCATAGCCAACGAAATACGCCAAGCTATTTTTGATGAGCTTAATCTCACTGCATCGGCGGGCGTGTCGTATAACAAGTTTTTGGCTAAGCTTGCCTCGGATCGCAATAAACCTAATGGTATTTGCGTAATAAAACCGGGTGAGGCGGAGGTCTTGCTGGCCCGTTTGCCGGTGCGTAAATTTCATGGGGTAGGGCAGGCCACCGAGCGTAAAATGAATAAGCTGGGCATTACAACTGGGCAAGACTTAAAAAATTGGTCGCAGCTTGCGCTAGTGGATGCCTTTGGTAAGCAGGGCTTGTATTACTTCAATATTGTGCGCGGTATTGATCATCGCCCAGTGAACAACAATCGCGAGCGCAAGTCGATTGGTGCCGAACGCACTTTTCAAAATGATTTGCAAAATACCCATGAGATGTTGGCCGCGCTCGAGCTTATTTGCGAAACCTTGATAGAACGCATGAAGGCTAAAAATACCTTTGCAAAAACGCTCACATTAAAATTGCGCTATGCCAATTTTGAGGTGGTGACGCGGAGTATTTCACCGGATGGTGGCTTGAGCGATAAACAAAGCATTACACGCTTATTGCCGGGCTTGTTAACCAAAACCGAGGCTGGCGATAGAGCGGTACGTTTACTGGGGTTAAGTGTTGCGCATTTACAACCAGACGTTAGCAAAACTGCGACTATGGACGCCGATAACGCGAGTTCGGCCACGCCAAGCCATAGTGATGCCAGTATCGACATCCAAGCAGTTGATGATTTGTATACAAGCCAATTAAAGCTACTGTAACACTCAGCGTGTAAGGACTACTCTCGACGTTGCTGTGCAAGTCTGTGGGCTTGATTAATAATAGTGAGTGACTGCCAATAAACGTCGATACCTGCGTCGGGTTTATGCGCATTTTCGCTAATGTAGCGGCGCCATTGCCGCGCGCCAGGCATACCATTAAATAGTCCTAATATATGCCGTGTCATATGATTAAGGCGCGAGCCAAGACTCAATTGCTGCTCAATATAAGACGCGTAGGCTGTGGCAATATCGAGTCGCGATTGCAGCGGTGCTTGTTGATCGCCAAAAATATCGGCATCGACCCGCTCAAGCAGGTAAGGGTTTTGGTAGGCTTCGCGCCCAATCATCACACCGTCGAGCTGTTCTAGTGCGGCGCGACAATCCTCAAGTGTTTTAATACCGCCATTTAAGATAATTTCCAGGTCATTGAAGTCGCGTTTAAGTTGAAAAACTATGGGGTAGTTGAGCGGCGGTATTTCGCGATTTTGTTTGGGGCTCAGCCCCGAAAGCCAAGCCTTGCGTGCGTGTATGATAAAGGTAGAGCAGCCCGCCTCTTGATTGATGGCTACAAATTCACTCAAGGCCGCATAACTGTCGTTTTCGTCTACCCCAATACGGCACTTGATGGTGACAGGAATACTCACCGCATCGCGCATCGCTTTTATACCATTGGCAACGGTGTCGGGTTCGTTCATCAGGCAGGCACCGAAAGCCCCCGACTGCACACGCTCGCTTGGGCAGCCCACGTTAAGATTAATTTCGCCATAGCCTGCCTGCTCGCAGAGCTTAGCGGCATGGGCAAGGTCTTGGGGATCACTACCACCGAGCTGCACGGCAAGCGGGTGTTCGGCGACATCATGGGCGAGGTGGCGCGCAATATCGCCGTGTAAAAGTGCGCCTGTAGTGACCATTTCGGTGTAAAGCACTGCTTGGCGAGAGAGCAGCCGCCAAAAATAACGACAGTGACGGTCAGACCAGTCCATCATGGGAGCCACACAAAAGGTTCGATCAATGTTTTTCATATAACAGGGTACTGGTTCATCGGTAGGCAATAACATTTTGCGGTAAAAGCATGGCACTTATTCGGTTAATAGACGCATTAATGCCATTGGGCCAAGCGGTGGCGGTGGTGTGTGCAGTAATGCAACCGCAGGCTATTATATCGGGTATACAGTCATTGTGGTTCGCTGTTAATGATAAAAAGGTCCCGCTAAGTAACAGCGGCGGCGCGTTAAAGTGATGTTTCTATTGTGATCTCTTCTTTCCATTCTCTGCCTTGTCGGTAAGTAGGGCAGCTAGTTTATTACGAAATGGATATTTAGTGGCTGTGGCTTGCTTTATGGAAAAAAATCCAGAAAATGGTTTTTGTTAGTTAGGTAAAGTTCTCGCCGCGGCGCTTAATTGCTACACCCGCTGCGATTCTCAGGCACTCGCATCATTAAACAGGTTTAAAACTATGTCGTTAGGTGAAAATACCCCCATCATTATTGGCGTGGGTCAGGTTGTCGAAGCAGTTAAAGAAAATTTATCAGAGGCCTCGTCACCCATCGATTTAGCGGTGCGGGCAGCCCAGCTTGCCATGCGCGATGCGTTGGATAATCAAGAAGCCGATACGCAGCCGTTAGCAGCTGAAATTGATGTGCTGGCAACAGTCAGAACCACTGCCGATAGTATTCCTTTTATGCCCGCCTTTTTTGGCACCTCGAATAATCCACCGCGCTCTGTTGCGCAGCGCATTAACGCCGCACCGCATCGTGCTATTCATACCGCTAGTGGTGGCAATACCCCTCAAAAGTTGGTCAACGAATGGTGTGAGGCGCTGGCCGATGGCGAAGCAAGTATGGTGCTGCTTACCGGCGCTGAAGCCGTGGCTACAACCAAGGCAGCGCTCAAAGCGGGTGTAACGCTCGACTGGAATGAAACGATAGAGGGCAGCGTTGAAGACGGTGGCTTAGGCATAAAAGGTATGATTGGTGTTGAAGAAATTAAACATCAGCTGATGAACCCTACTACGCAATATGCCCTGTGCGAAAATGCTCGGCGTGCACAGCAGGGTCAAAGCCTGGCTGATTATTATGAGCAAATTGGTCAGTTGTTTGCACCTTTTTCGCAAGTGGCGGCCAGTAACCCTTACGCCATGTTTCAACAAGCGTACAGCGCAGAAAGTATTGCTACGTTGGGCGCTGATGTGCCTTTTCTTGATTATCCATACACTAAGGCAGTGGTGGCCAAAGATGGCGTGAATCAAGCAGCGGCGGTTTTGTTAACTACAGTAGGTAAAGCCAAGGCACTGGGTATTGATGAAGCGAAGTGGGTTTATTTGCATGGCTACGCTGATGCTGAAGATCTGCCCTTAATGGAGCGGGAAAATCTAGCTCGATCAAAAGCGTTAGAGCTGACTTACCAGCGCGCGATTGCCTGCGCGAAGGTCACCAGCCAAGAGATTGATGTTTTTGATGTGTACAGCTGTTTTCCTATTGTCGTGTGGCTCGCGCAAGAAGCCCTGCAACTGGGTGATCGCAAGGTGAGTTTAACCCAAACTGGTGGCTTGCCATTTTTTGGTGGGCCCGGTAACAATTATTCAATGCATGGGATTGCCTCGGTGGTCGAGGCGTTGCGCAAAGCGCCGCATGCATATGGCTTGGTGGGTGCCAATGGCGGCATGATTAATAAGCATTCGGTAGGTGTTTATTCATGTCAGCCTGGCTGGCAGCACTGTGATTCGAGTTTTATTCAGGCTGAGGTGCGTGATCAAGATTCACCAGCTAATGATTTTATGCCACAGGGCCACGCCATTATTGAATCGTACACAGTTGCTCATCGCCGAGGCGAAGCTAAAAGGGCGGTTATTGCTGGCCGCATGAAAAATTCTGGTGCGCGCTTTCTTGCTAACAACCATAAAGACGACACGGCCTTGTTAAATCAATTACTGGCCGAGGATATGGTGGGTGTTGAGGTGGTTGTTGAAACTAGTGGCGCAGGCAACACGGTGGCACTCAGTGTTGAGGCCTTGCGTGCGCTCATACCCAAAAAGAAAATTGGCCTGCAAAAAAGCTATGAGTTTTGTGTAGTTGAAACACGTGGGCATGTGCTCGAAATCACTATCAATCGCCCCGACGTTTATAACGCCTTGCACCCTATGGCCAATGAAGAAATGTCTGATATTTTTGATGCCTATTTTGCCGATGAGAATCTGTGGGTGGCCATTATTACAGGTGCCGGCGATAAATCATTCTCGGCGGGCAATGACCTTAAATATTCGGCTAGTGGTCAGCCTTTTTGGGTGCCTCATTCAGGCTTTGGCGGCTTGACTTCGCGACAAGGGCGCACCAAGCCGGTGATTGCAGCGGTGAATGGTTTTGCGCATGGCGGCGGCATGGAAATCGCGCTGGCGTGTGACATTATCATTGCTGATGAAACGGCGGAATTTGCATTGCCTGAAGTGAAGCGGGGCTTAATTGCTGCCGGTGGCGGTATCGTCCGTATTGCGCGTCAAATCCCTCTGAAGCAAGCTATGGACATTCTTCTATCGGGCCGCAATATTGAAGCCGGTGAAGCTCAGCAGTTGGGTTTTGTTAATCAGGTAGTACCGGCCGGTGGGTCATTAGCCGCTGCTCGTGATTATGCAGCCATGCTGTGTGAAAACTCGCCTTCGAGTATTCGTTTGACGCTCGAACTGCTGGCCGAAAAATCTTCGTTTGCAGATGCTGCGCAAGCCGCAGCAGCTAGTGGCAAGGTGTTTGATCAGCTAATTACCAGCGAAGACTTTTATGAAGGCCCGCAGGCCTTTGCACAAAAACGTAAACCGAAATGGAGCGGGCGTTAATTTACGCGAATGAGACAGGTTTTTTTAGGCATTTGAAGGGGCGAACGGTTGCCTCCTAATCGTTTTGATTAGGAAAAAAAACACTGCGCAACCAGCCCCAAATTGAATTGCCTGCCAGAGTGTATTGGTCTAGGCCATCCATGTTTTCATAATAGTGCTCGGCGTCGCGAAAGAGGGTTTCGCGCGTGAGCATACGTCGCTTGGGGTTTATAGTTTTGATCACTTTGGCAGGGTTACCTGCGGCAACCACATTGGCCGGAATATCATGCGTAACGACGGCGCCGGCACCGATCACCGAGTTCTCACCAATACTGACACCTTTGCAAATAATAACCCGCTCACCCAGCCAAACGTTATCGGCTAAGTGAATGGGCTTAGTGCAGCGAAATGGCCGCGTGCGGTTATAAATGCCATGCCAGTCACTATCCGAAATATAGCAGTTAGCGGCAAACATACAGCCGTTGCCAATACGTATATGCTGCGCAGCCGAGATGCGAGTGCCCGGCGAAATAAGGCAGTAGTCGCCAATGTCTATGCGCGCACTTTGGCCTTTGCTCGGCCAAGCGGTTAAGCGAATCTTGTTATCGGGCGAGCTGATAATATGTGCGTAGCTGCCAACGCTAATATTGTCGCCAAATACTACTAAGTGCTGTGGCGAAAAAATTTGGGGCATACGGCCGAGCAGCGTAAATTGTGGGCGCACAAAATGCGCAATGTAAAAACGGTTTAGCCCGGTAATGAACTTTTTTATAAAATAGGGCTGATGGTTTTTTCTCAAAGCTCGATCCTAATATTGGTTGCGCTGATGCGGGCGGTTGGTGAGTTTTTTTTATGATTTTATCCATTGCCAAATAGGTTTTGCTTGCGCCTTCGGCAGTGGCCTATTATGGTAACGCCCCGTGTTTTCAATAGCACTTATTTTCGCCATTTATTCTCCTTGTTTCAATAAGGTAACGTTACGGTGGAGTCATGGCAGTGCTGCTATGAGTGATACGAATATGAACTTTGATATAGATACGAATATGAATATTGATATAGATATAGACAGCATTAAAGGATTTTTAGCCGTTGATGAGGGGCAGGCTTTACACGAGTATGCTCTGCAGACGTCTGCACTGGGACCCTGCTTAGAAGTAGGAAGTTACTGCGGTAAATCTACGGTTTATTTGGGCGCTGCTTGTCGTCAAAAAAACGGAACACTGTTTGCTCTGGATCATCATCGAGGCTCAGAAGAGCATCAGCAAGGTGAGGAGTATCACGACCCTGATTTATACGATGACCAATACAAAAAGATGGACAGTTTTCCAGTTTTTCGCAACACGCTAGATCGCGCTGGGCTAGAAGACACCGTCGTGCCGTTGGTGGCCACTTCCGCAGTGGCTGCGCGTCACTGGGTCACGCCGTTAGGTATGGTGTTTATTGATGGAGGCCATAGTATGGAGGCCGCTTTATGCGATTATCGTAGTTGGGCCAGTCATGTTGTTCTAGGAGGCATACTAGCCATTCACGATATTTTTCCCAACCCGGCCGATGGAGGGCAGGCGCCCTATGAAATTTGGAAACTCGCTGTGGCTTCGGGGTTGTTCGAGGCGCTGCCTACGGTGAATACTTTGGGTTTGTTACGGCGCATTGCTTAATCTTGCGCTTGCGCAACATTGCCATCGACGTCTAATGACGTACAGGTTTTAAATAACCCTGAAGCAAGGGTGTGATCAGTGAGGGCATCGGCCGCTAGCAGTATAGCGCCAGCGGTCCAAGTGGTTTTTTCTTCTGGCCAAATCGCTTGGTCAGGAAAGACATAGCCGGTCCAGTAACCACCGTCGTTATCTTTAAACTGATGCAACCAGTTGTAAATAGCGGCTGCGCGCTCTTTATCACCTGTAGCTAGCAAGGCCATACACAGCTCGCACGATTCGGCCACCGTAACCCACGGTTCATCGCTCACGCAGCGACAGCCGAGGTCTTGCTCGACAAACTCTTGCCAGCGTCTTTCTAGTCGTGCTTTGGCCTCTTGGCCACGGATAACGCCAGTAAGAATAGGGTAGAACCAGTCCATTGAGTAACGCGCTTTGCTCTCCCATGTTCGATCAAAGCATTCAGGGTGGTAATGCAAGGTATTTTCCAATCGCTGGCGCGCGTATGCCCATGCGAACGAATCTCTTTTTAGTGTGTTGGCAATGTGAATGGCACATTCTAAGCTTTTAAAAATAGACGAACAGGCTGTAATTAACGCATCCTCACGCGGTGTGCCATCTTCGTTTATGGCCCAATAAATTTCTCCGGTAGGTGCTTGATAGCCCAGTACAAAATTAATAGCTCGCTCTACCATAGAAAAATAACGTTCTAAGAATAGGTGGTCACCGGTAATTAAATAGTGATGCCAAATACCCGTTGCCACATAGGCAATAAAGTTGGTTTCGCGGCGATCGCCCTTAATAGGTGTAGTGTTTTCATAGTGTGCCCACCAGCTGCCATCGTCTAACTGTTGCTTGGCCAGCCACTCGTAGGCATTGGCCGCCGCACGATGCTCGCCGCCAATAGATAAGCCCATCGCAGCTTCGGTATGATTCCAAGGGTCAGTTTTGCCGTTAGTAAACCAAGGAATGCTGCCGTCTTCATTTTGTGTAGTGAGAATAAAATTTACCGTTGAGCGCAGCAGCGCCTCGGGAAATTTTTCGTCGACAGGATGGAGTGTGCTCATGATGAGGTGTCTCGCTTAAAGTACATGACGATACTTTTACCCATTACAGGGTTGAGCAGGGCGTCAAGGGTCTGAGTCAACCAGGGGCTTTTCATGAGATCCCAAACTAAGAACTTATGGTAGGTTTTAATTAAAGGGTGGGTATCGCGCTTTTGCCAAAACAAGCATTTTAACCACCAAAAGGGTACGTGCAGGGCGTGAGCCCAATGGCGAGCATAGCGCTTGAAACCAAAGTGGCGAATATCATTATGTAGTGCAGCCGCTTTAAAAATGCGAATGTGGCCGCCGTCCACTTGGTGGTAGGCATCGCTTAACCACCAACAAATTCTTTCAGGCCATGCGCGCGGCACGCTAATGGCAAGTGTGCCGCTTGGTTTTAGAAGGCGATCAATTTCACCGAGCATAGCGGTGTAGTCGGGTACATGCTCAAGCACCTCAGAACAAATAATGTGGTCAAAACTGTCATCGCTAAAGGGCAATTGCAGGCCGTTGGCAAGACATAGCGTCATTGGATTTGTTCTTGCTGTGTTGCCAAATTCACTATCGAAATTGTTTAGCCGTGAGCGCGCGACAGTAAGATCCTTATGGCTGAGGTCAACACCAACCACCTGAATGTCGGCGTGCGCAATAGAGGCGTTGATACAGTGCCGACCTTCGCCACAGCCAAGATCTAGCAAGCGATCACCGGCTTTGATATTTAAGCGTTTAAAGTCGACCGTTAGCATATGGCAGCAGAAGAATCTTCTGACAGTTTATTGTTATGGGGAAGTGACGCATCAGCTAATGGTAACTGTGAGCTCATTGGGTTTTGAACGACTGCGTCTGAGCCAATAGCGTGAGCCACAACTGCTTGTGTGTCTACTGAATCGTTGATTTCGGCACTGTGCCCAAGCACTTCTTGATAATAATAAGAACTTAAACGCTGAGCTTTTACTTGCCAGCTAAACTGCTCCACTATACGCGCTCTAGCCGCTTGGCCAAGTCGCTCGCGCAGAGCGGGATCTTGCAATAATTCATCAATAGCTCCGGCAAGTGCACGGCTATCACCGGCAGGTACAACGCGGCCCGCATCACCGACAACCTCAGGAAGCGCGCCGCCGTCACTAGTCACGACGGCGGTTTCACAGGACATGGCCTCACCGGCAGGCAAGCCAAAGCCTTCATAGAGTGACGGGCTCACGGCAATGCTGGCGCGATTATACTCTTGCGCACCAATGCCTTCGTGCTAATGCCAGAAATAAATTCAACTGAATCACTCAAATGTAAACGGCGCAGTAACTTTTCAGTGTCGCCATCTTTTTTCAGCTTGCCAATCACTTTTAACTTTAAATCAGGGTAGGACGATTTTAACAGTGCCATGGCTTTGAGCAAAAAGCGTAGGCCTTTTAGGGGTTGGTCAGCTGACGATGTGGTGATAAGCAAGTAAGGCTCACGCATAACGCTTTGCATGGGCGCAAAAGTTTCGGTATCTATACCGTTATACATAATAGGTGTGCGGCTGGCAGGGCGCTTGAATGCGCTAACAATATCTTTTTGCGATTGTTTAGAAACGGTCACCACGTGCTTGAGTTTTCTAACGACTTTACCCTGCATGTGCAAAAACGAGTGCCAGCGTCTGACGAGTAATTTATGCTTCCAGCTAGCCGCAGCAAGTGCTAATTGAAAATCACGTGTAATCGGATGGTGTACGGTAGCTACCACCGGCAGGCCGCTTTTTTCAATGGTGAGCAGTCCGTAGGCTAAGCATTGGTTGTCGTGCACTAGGTCATAGTTATGACCCTGTTCATGCAGATATTTGGCTGCGCGACGCGCAAAAGTGTAGGGCTCGGCGAAACCACCGGTAAGCATGCTAAACCATTCATAGGTGTCGCTAAATGATTTTAGGTGGCGCCAGCGCAATGCGGTTACGTGGCTTTTGGCGGCAAATAAATCAAGGCTCGGCAGTTGAATTAGCCTAACGCGAGGGTCTAATTCGGGGTATGGAGGGCCAGAAATTACATCGACACTATGGCCAATGTTTACCAGAGCCTTACTTAGATAATTAATATAAATCCCCTGACCACCTACATGCGGATGACTGCGGTAACCGAGTAATGCAATGCGTAAAGGCTTCATCGGCGCAGTGGACTCCTGGAAGCGACTTTGGCAGCTATAAGAATCGGTATTGGTGGTGGTTGCATCATTAAAATCGTGGCTGATTTTGCCGCTGATGTCTAAGGTAGGTTCTGGTGCATTCATAAAAATAAATTGGCGTGGTGCGGTTAATTCGTTTGAGTTGGGTTGATGGTTGGCCGGTATTATAGAGGGAGGAAGCAGTTGAAAGGGGACATTTTGCGGGATTCCGCTCTTACTGCAAAGTATTGGCTTACACTATGTCATATGATGAGCGAAAACTCAATGGCGAACGCTGGTCCGAGTATTAAAGGGCATGGCTCATTGAGACTGATTCCAGAAGGCTAGACAAGTTGCCGATCTGTAACATTGCGGCAGGGGCGGCTGCTCTTGGACGCCACTTGTTGATACAATGCGGCGCAACTATTTTTTGCTTGATGCGCACAATTGACTGCGTGTATCAACCACCGAGCGTTTTAAAACTGTCTTATGCCTGAGCTTCTTCGCCCTTCAACTATTTTTTTTGATTTAGACGAAACACTGATCGACAACACCAGTGATTTTAGTTTTCTGATAGCTGACGTTTTTAAAACTTTTTTTCCTCAAACTGTGGTCGACGGCAGCATGCAGCCAGCAGTCGCTAGTGCTATGAGGGGCAGCGCAGGATATTTGTGGAAAAACATGTTTGCTTGCCGAGAAGAAGGTAAGGATGCATTGACGGAAATTTTCCGGCATGCGCTGGTCAAAAGTGAGTTGGATGAGTCGCAAGCGGTAGCTATGGGTCGTCGTTTTTCTTATCAAGCCAGTCAGGGCACTCAGCTGAAGCCGGGTGCAGTGCAATTGTTGACGAATTTGCGCTCATCTGGCATGACTATTGGCATCATTACTAACGGCATAGAAGCCATGCAGCATGAAAAGATTGGGCTGCATGGGCTGGGTGAGTTGGTTGATAAAGTTATAGTCAGTGAGGAGACTGGCGCGCACAAGCCTCATATGCGTGTCTTTGAGTATGCTCTTCGTCAGCTCAACGCTTCAGCTGCTGAAGCTTGGCACGTGGGCGATCATCCGTTGAATGACGTTACCGGCGCCATTAACTGTGGTTTAACAGGAGTTTTATTTGCACCAACTGATGATCACCTAGACAACTACAGCATTGAAGACGCCGAAATTCGCGCACCTGACTACACCGTGAGAAATTTGCATGAGCTCAACCAGCTGCTTTGCTCTGGCTGACTGATTAATGGTGCTTGTACGATTACAAAAAAATAGTATTGATGGTTTTAAACTTGATTTGTGTAGGAGTAATGTTGTTTAAATGGCTGGATTCGTTGGCGCACTAGTAGGGTATTTGGTTGGAGGTTTTTGGTGGGGTGTTGCTGGGTTTTTTATTGCCCGATTGTTCTCCCAAGGACTCACTAAAAATTTGTCGGGAGGGTTCTCTTCCCAAGCGGAAAATGCGACTCGATTTTTTGATACGGTGTTTGCATTACTCGGCGTATTGGCCAAAGCCGACGGCCGTGTAAGCGAAGATGAAATTGCGCATGCCGAGACATTAATGGTAAGGCTTGGTCTTAGTGGTGATCGACGTGATCAGGCGATTGCCAGTTTTAAGCGAGGTACGCAAGCTAACTTTCCACTTCAAGAAACCTTACAAGAATTTGCGGTAGCTAGCCGCTTCAGGCCCGATTTAAAACGAAATCTTGTGGTTTTTTTGGTCGAAATGGCCATGGCCGATGACGAGTTGCACGCCGATGAAGAGCAATTTTTACGTCAGGTTGCCAATGGTTTGCGTATTGATGCGCGTCACTTTGAGCAGTTGCTGGCTATGCTTAAAGCGCAGCATAGTTTTTCGGGTGCGCAGCAAGGTGCGTCCTCGGCGGCAGTGTTGTCCGAGGCTTACCGTGCATTAGGCGTCACCGAACAAGTGGGAGACAAAGAACTTAAGCGTGCCTATCGTAAGCTCATGAGTCAATATCATCCCGATAAGATGATTGCCAAAGGCGTGCCTGAGGATATGTTAGAGATGGCCACCGAAAAGACGCAAGAAATTCAAGCAGCCTACGAGGTTATTGCCAAATCGCGCAAGGCTCAGTAGCAGCTACCGTGTTTAGTTTATTTTGTTGACGGTTCGCGGTTGATATTGGGCGGTTCATTTGGCTAGTGTGTGCTCAACCGATGACTAACGTGGTAGCTATCTTACCCGTCACTAAATAAGTCCCATGTACCGAAAATACGCCTGATTGATCTGCTCGCCCCACACCAATGCGATCCAGCCTGCAATAGCTAGGTAGGGTCCGAATGGAATAGGTTTGCTCTTTTCATGGTTGGCAAATACGATCATCGCAATACCAATGGTTGCGCCCACTAACGAAGAGAGAAGTACAACAATGGGCAGCAGTTCCCAGCCTAGCCATGCGCCTAGGGCGGCCAACAGTTTAAAGTCGCCATAACCCATACCTTCTTTACCGGTGATGATTTTAAATAACCAAAACACCGACCATAAAACAAGATAGCCGAAAATAGCTCCCCAAACGGCGCTTTGCAGAGTGGTAAACAGGCCATAATAATTGGCGATAAGTCCTGACCAAATGAGCGGCAGGGTGATGTTGTCGGGTAGCAAATACGTATCGTAATCTATCCATGTTAGAGCAATAAGAGCCCAAGTGAGGCCTATAGCTGCCATTGCCGCAGCGGGTGTTGCGAACATCTGCCACGCAATGAATCCACACAGCACCGCAGTCAGTGCTTCAATAGCTGGGTAGCGCCAAGAAATCGGTGTTCGGCAAGAGCGGCACTTGCCGCGTAAAGCCAAATAAGAAAACACCGGAATATTTTCTATTGCACTAATAGGGTGGGTACACGAGGGGCAGCGGGATCGTGGCGTAGACAGGTTGAATGGCTGCGACAAACCGTTGGCGTTAGCGTCGTGGGCTACATTGGCTTCTGCGGGCTTGTTGTACTCATCTAGCTCGGCGCGCCAAGCATTTTCTAACATAATGGGTAGCCGATAGATAACGACATTTAAAAAACTACCAACCATTAGGCTGACAATGGCGGCAACGCTAACAAAGGCTACTGGGTATTCAAGAATTAACTGGATTGCTTGCATAATATTTTTGAGTATTGAATTGACGCCAAAAGGTTAGAGAGTAAAGTCAAACGCTGTGATAAAAAAAGGGCGCCTGCAAGCGCCCGTACTGAGTTAGGTCGAGGGCTTAAACGACTGCACCTAGTTGGAAAATAGGGAGGTACATTGCGATCATGAGTCCGCCAACCAGTACACCCAGCACCGACATGATTAATGGTTCGAGCAATGCGGTAAGGTTATCAATGGCATTATCAACTTCAGTTTCATAGTGTACGGCAACCTTTTCTAGCATTTCATCTAGGGCGCCGGACTCTTCACCAATGGCAATCATTTGCACCAGCATCGTGGGGAAGACCTTGGCATTTTTTACCGCTTGGTTTAGCTGCGTGCCCGAGGTCACTTCATCGCGCACCTTAAATATGGCTCGGTAGTAAACAGCGTTGCCAGCAGCGCCCGCAACCGATTCAAGCGAATCGACCAGTGGCACGCCGGCTGAAAACGTTGTTGAAAGCGTACGGCCAAAACGTGCGACGACCGATTTATCGATAATCTCGCCAATCACAGGTACCTTTAACAAAGAGGCATCAACCCAGTCGGCAAATTTTTTGGAACGGAATTTAGCTTCACGAAAGCCTAACACGCCGACAATAATAATAATTAAACCCAGCAGCCAGTTGGCCTGCGCCCACTCAGATAAGCCAACAACTAACTGCGTAAATGCCGGTAGATCGGCGCCAAAGCTACTAAACGTTTCGGCAAATGTGGGCACTACTTTTATCAATAGCAAAGCTGTCACCACCAGGGCAACTACGATTACGGCAACAGGATAGGTTAGTGCTTTTTTAATTTTTCCTTTAAGTATTTCAGTTTTTTCTTTATAGGTTGCTACGCGGTCAAGCATGGTTTCAAGTGAGCCTGATTGTTCACCAGCATTCACAAGATTGCAAAAAAGGTCGTCAAAGTAGCGCGGATATTTGTGTAAAGAATTGGCCAGTCCTGTGCCTGAGGCAACGTCGACTTTGAGCTCTGCCACGAGTTTTTTCATACTGGCATTTTCAAGACCTTCGGCAACAATGTCGAAAGCTTGCACAAGCGGCACGCCGGCTTTCATCATGGTGGCCAGCTGCCTTGTAAACATGGCAATGTCCATGGGCTTGATGGCTTTGGATCGCTCGCCAAAAAGCGGTTTGGGTTTTCGTTTGACCGTTTTTACTACAATACCTTGTTTGCGTAACTGCGCTTTGGCTGTTAACTGGTTGGCTACCATCAGCTCGCCTCGGGCCGTCTTGCCAGTGCGATCTTTGCCTTCCCAGACGTAGGTTTGCAATTTTGCTGTTTGCGTTGCCATGCTGTTCTCTCAATTTTCAGCGCATCAAAAGGCTGGCTGGTGTATGGCTAAATATTTTTTCAAATCTAACTAAGCTAGTTTTTTAAAGCCGCTGTAGATTTCCTGTTGCTATTAATTCAGGCTTAATCTTTAGTGACGCGGTTTACTTCTTCTAGGCTCGTTAACCCTTTGGCGGCCTTAATGAGTCCAGAATCTCTGAGGGTATTGAAGCCAGCCTCTTTGGCCGCCTTGGCTAATATCAATGAGTTGCTCCCTTCCATGATAATACGTTGTAGGTCTGGGGTTATGCGAACAACTTCATAAATTCCGATACGCCCTTTGTAACCGTTGTTGCACTTATCGCAACCCACAGGGCGCATAATTTGTGCAATTTCTAGATCTTCTTCGCGAAAGCCTTCGGCTATTAATGTCTCAATCGGTAAATTTGCAGGCTCTGCACAGTTTTCGCACAAGCGTCGGGCCAGACGCTGGGCAATAACCAGCGATACCGATGTAGCAACATTAAATGCGGGCACGCCCATATTCAGCAGTCGATTAATAGTCTCGGGGGCACTGTTGGTGTGTAATGTAGACATGACCATGTGACCGGTTTGCGCAGCTTTAACGGAAATTTCTGCCGTTTCAAGGTCGCGTATTTCGCCAACCATAATAACGTCGGGATCTTGGCGCAAAAACGAACGCAGTGCCGTGGCAAACGTGAGGCCTACTCGAGGATTAACATGGACCTGATTGATGCCATCAACGTTAATTTCTACGGGGTCCTCTGCGCTAGAAATATTGCGCTCGGTGCTGTTGAGAATGTTAAGCCCGGTATAAAGAGAAACGGTTTTACCGCTGCCAGTGGGGCCAGTGACTAAAATCATTCCTTGGGGTTGGTGCAAAGCTTCAAGAAATAGCTTCTTCTGATCTTCTTCATAGCCCAGCGCATCGATGCCCATTTGCGCACTAGACGGGTCGAGTATCCGCAAAACAATTTTTTCACCGTACAAAGTGGGCAGGGTATTGACCCTAAAATCGATAGAGCGAGTTTTAGACAGTTTCATTTTAATGCGGCCGTCTTGCGGCACACGACGTTCGGAAATATCCATCTTAGACATAACCTTCAAACGCGCGGCTAGTCGAGGCGCAAGATTATTGGGCGGCTTAGTCACTTCCTTTAAAATGCCATCAGTACGAAACCGAACCCGATACGTTTTTTCGTAGGGCTCAAAGTGAATATCCGAAGCCCCACCTTGAATAGCATCAACCAATATTTTGTTAATAAAGCGCACGATGGGCGTTTCATCAATATCGGTTTCTGTGGCCTCGGGCGTTTCACCATCTTCATCGACGGCCTGTATGTCAAGATCTTCAAGTCCAGCGTCATCTAAACTTGCCAGTTTCTGCCCAAATGCTACTTCTTCATCATCGAGATATTTGGCAATCGCTTCGGCTAGGGCACCTTCTTCGATTAAGATTGTTTCGGTGCTGAGCCCTGTATGAAACTTAATTTCATCCTGAGCGCGTAAGTTGGTGGGGTCAGAAACGCCTATAAACAACCGGTTGCCGCGTTTAAACAGCGGCAGCGTCCGATGGCGATGAATAAGTTTGGCGTCGATCAGTTCGCTGGGTATAGCTTCTTTACGCAGAGCCCGCACATCAAGCAGCGGTGTGCCAAACTCATCGGCAATGGCGTTGGCTATTTTGGTACCGTCAGCCACACCATTTTGCACAAGGTAAGAAACCAGCGTGAGATTTTGCTGCGAAGCGCCCTGCAAGGCTTCTTGCGCCTGGCCTTCGTCAATAATATGGTCAGCAATCAATCGCCTAGCTACGCCGGATAAGGGCATTACTACATTAGCATTCATAACCGTTAACCTGTTCCCCTATGGATTTGGGCTGCATCCTCTACCGTGAGTTTACACCGTACTATTAACTCGGATCGAACGATAAGCTTGAACCGACTATCGGTTACACACGCACTGGTTTATTTATCTTACCTAATGGCTATCTCTAATCGCTGGCGGATAACTGACTAAGTCATTCAATAAACGAGCCCTTAATAATATTATTGCAGCTTTGAGCTTTTGAAGGCTCTATGTTCTGCAAATCACTTGGGGTAGATCACCCCACAAGCAACCTAGAAAAGTATAGCAATCAATAGGTGTAACACACTGATTATTTGATGGTTTGTAGGCTGTTAAGCATGCATTAACCGTGATGATCTCAGCTTGCGGTTTTTGGAGGTTAATTGGTGGCAATTAATTGATCGCATTTAAGGCGATCGTTGACGGCACTAAAATTTTAGCCGCTAAGTAGTTGGCCGGTGCTACTTAAAGTAGGGCGCCCCATGCGGTGCTCACCATAAAAGCGGCTGCTTGTGATCCTTAACTGATGATGATCGCGTCACATACTGACATTATTTGTCAGCTGCTGACAAATAGGCGCACTTTAGTCAGTTGTAAAGAGGCTTTAACGCGAAGTTAAATAGGAGTATTAACTGCTAACCTATTGATAGTTTTGCCTTTGACTAAATAAATATGAATTGGCACGCTAATTGATAATAAGATTGTGCAAAGGCGCATATTCGTGTCTATGGTTAGATCGTGGGTTGTTTGAGATTGTGGTTCGCGTTGAGCTGCCGTTTAAAAGAACCGCTACTAAATTATTTATTTACCCGGAGATTGACCAATGAAAAAACAAACACAAGCAGGTTTTACCCTTATTGAATTGATGATCGTGGTTGCGATTATCGGAATTTTGGCCGCAGTTGCATTGCCGGCGTATCAAAATTACACGAAAAAAGCGGCGTTTTCTGAAGTGATTTTGGCTACTGGCCCTTATAAAGCGGGCGTTGAAGTATGTTCGTTAACCAACGCGCTTGCTGATTGTGATACTGGCACTAATGGTGTTCCATCTACGGCGGATTCTGCTGTTGTTGCATCGGTTGCTGTGACTGACGGGACCATTTTAGTGACTCCAAATGCGGTTAAAGGCATTCTCGCGACTGACACTTACCAATTAGCGCCTTCAGGCGGCGGTAACGGCGTTCAAATTACGGAGTGGACCGAAACATGCGCTAATGGCATTTACTGTTAAGAATTAGGCTCCAAAGAAGAAAGGAGGGATTTATTCCTCCTTTTTTTTATTTTTTAAATGGCTTAACTTGTACTGTGCCCCCTCTCTATATTTATGGGGTTGGTTAATTCAAGAGGTAATAAAGGATTTATAGGATGCCTATGCAGCGCGGATTTACGTTAATAGAGTTGATGATTGTGGTGGCCATTATTGGCGTTTTGGCGGCAGTTGCTTTGCCCGCTTATAACACCTATACCAAAAAAGCAGCCTATGCCGAAATTGTACTGGCCGGGGGCGGTTTTAAGGCAGCGGTAGAAGTTTGCTCGTTGACGCATGCAATGACCGACTGTGACATTGGTGTGAATGGTATTCCTCCTTCGTCGGCGTCCTCGGCTGTTGCCTCGGTAGCGGTAACCGACGGGACCATCGTGATTACGCCTAACGCCTACAAGGGCCTCACCAGTGATGATCTTTATACACTCGTTCCAACCGGTGGCGGTTTAGGTGCGCCAATTACATTATGGGTTGCAACCTGTAGCAATGTGGCCTTTTGTTAAAGTGAAAGCTTGTTTAGCTTGGCTCTGCACCCTTTCATTGCGGAGCCTCGCGGTTAAAAACCTGCCTTATTAGTTAGGCGGCTTCACCGGGCTACGGTATCCGCCCTATTATTGCGTGAGATGATTGCGTCAGACGATTCTGCCGATGCTATCTGTAATTGCTAAGGGTTTGGCTTGCAGTTCCTTTTTTTCTTCGATTTCATTTCTACTGTATCAGCAGATTCATCCTGCCGCACACTTAACCTATCTACAAAGGTGGGATGGCAACTGCCCAATAATGCGGCGCTTGCGTAATTAATCGCAGTTTTTGAAGCACTTTTTCAAAAAAGTGCTCGGGCATGGTCTAGGCTTTTTATGGTCAGGTTTTGATACACAGTCGTGAGTTTATCTCGCGTTATTTCTAGTTGAGTCCTATCAGCAACTCCCCCAACTTTTGATACTTGGGCTTAACCGGAGTTGGCGAAATGCTCATTAGATAAGTTAAGACAGGAATTAGAATATGGCGACGGCTCAACGTGGTTTTACTCTTATTGAATTAATGATTGTGGTCGCCATTATTGGGGTTGTGACGTCCGTGGCACTTCCTTCGTACACGTCTTACACGAAAAAAGCGGCCTATACCGAGGTTGTTGTGGCTGCTACCGCTTTTAAGGCTGCAGTAGAGCTTTGCTCGTTTACTAATGACATCAACGATTGTGACCTCGGGCAAAATGGTATTCCGTCATCACCAGCACCGTCTGCAGTGGTGGCCTCGGTGTCAGTTATCGATGGTTGTATTATTGTTACTCCCAATGAATACAAAGGTATTTCAAGTAACGACAAATATATCTTAGTGCCCTCTGGTGGTGGAAGCGGCACGCCGATCAGCTCTTGGGCTAAAACGTGCGCCAATGCAGAGCTTTGCTAAAGCGCTTAATTGGACATAACGTCTTCGCTGACATTAACGCCACAACATGGCTGTTTTAATTGCTGCGAACTCCGTAGACATCAGTGCTGTTGGTAATGATGGTGTGGATTACCTTTTCATTGGCAATATCAAACGCTAAGTAGCCTTCAAAGTAGCGTGAAATCATTTTTAAGTAACGGATTTCGCCAGTTGCTTCGTAGCTTTGCTGGTTTTCTAGCTGTAGCATCCCCTCGTTGTACAAATCATTTTTAAAGTCAGAAAACCGCCGGTAGTCGTCCACTCGCAAATGCTTGGGGCCTAGTCGAGCAAACGCCTGTGTGTCTGTTTCACCCGGCATATTTGGCTGGCTCTTCACATAGATCCAAGCTGGCTTTTTGTCTTGCTGCACTAACGGAATTTCTTTTGGGTTGAGGCCCGAAAAAGCAAAAGAGTTATGTGACATGGTGATGAATCTATTATCGGCAAATATAATGGCCAGCGGGCGCTCCTGATAAACTAAATAGGTGCCCACGCACAGAGCTGAAACTTGTACCAAAGCAATAATAGATAAATCTATAGGCAGGCTTTTCTTGCCTTTGTTATAAACAATAAGCGTTAGCAGTGGACCTAAAATAAGGTCAATGCCGGCTATCAGTCGGATGCCTTGCCAGCCTCCATCGGTTTGAAATAAAAAACCCGGGTACCAAACAAAAATAATGACTGCGGCTAGTACAAGAAAAACCAAAGCACTGATGCCCAAATGAATAGCAAATGCAGTCCAGCGCGAGTGTGGGGTTGCCAGCATAGTGATTTCTCTTAAGCAAAGGTTGGGACATAAGCCGGCGCCTGCACCTTGTGTGCAGGCGATTGTGCGCCAAAATTATATATAAACTTGCAGGGCACTTGCACTAGGCCGGCCGATAATTATTGATTTGAGTATGAAGCGTTTTGCCGCGTATTTTGTGGCGCAGGCTGGAGCGGGGTGAGGTAAGTTGTTATGTTTACTGCCTGTAGGATTTCATGTCTTGCTTGTTTGTTGTACAGGTTTATAGCGGAATGATTGGCTTGAGAGTTGTCATTTGACGGCTACTTTTTATCTTTCTCGTCGGCAGAAGCAATGGAAGAAAGTATTTCGTCTGGGAAGTCCGTGGGACGCATATTTTTGCACTTTGCCAACTCAACAATTATCAGCAAAGTTTAAATAGTGCTAAAAAGCGAGCGTTGAGGAGTGCAGCGGTCGATTCATGTCTTCAAGCTTGCTATCATCCGCGCCTTCAGTTGGAGTGCTTTTCAACGAGGTGCTGAACTCCAGTCATCAAATTCACTGAGAGCGTAAATAATGAAATACTCGACACTAGGCAGTAGCGGGCTTGAGGTTTCTCGGGTTTGTCTGGGCACCATGACGTGGGGTGTGCAAAATACGCAGCAAGATGCCAACGATCAAATGGCTTATGCGCTTGAGCAGGGCATTAATTTTTTTGATACTGCAGAAATGTATGCCATACCACCGGCACCCGAGACTTACGGAACAACCGAAACCATACTGGGTTATTGGCTGGCCAATAATAAAGCCAAGCGCAGTGATATTGTGTTGGCAACAAAAATCTCCGGCAAGGGTTTGCCTTGGGTCCGTGACGGTGGGCCTATTACGGGTGATGCGGTTATTGAGGCGGTCGACAATTCTTTAGCGCGTTTACAAACCGACTACATTGATTTGTTTCAGCTGCATTGGCCTAATCATCTGCACCCACATTTCGGGCGTCACTGGCCTGATAGTATTGATTACGGTAAGACTAATGCTGCGCAGGCACTGGATAGTATGCACGACATACTCAAAGGCTTGCACCAGTGTGTGCAGGCGGGAAAGATCCGTTTTTGTGGTTTGTCGGATGATACGCCGTGGGGTATTGGCAAATATATTGAGCTGGCCAAAGAGCATAACTTGCCACGAATAACCTCCATTCAGAATGAATTTAATTTATTGAAGCATATCGACTTTCCCTACGTGGTAGAAACCTGCGCAATGGAAGACGTGGCTTATTTGCCTTGGTCGCCTTTAGGAGGTGGTGTGCTTAGTGGTAAATACCTTAAAGGAGCTCGTCCAGAGGGCAGTCGTTGGACAATGACGCAGCGCCAAGGGCTTATTCGTGCTAGCGAGCAGGTAGACGAGGCTGTTTCAGCCTATCAGGCAATAGCCCAGAAGCATGGCCTTACTGTGGCGCAATTGGCGTTGCTCTGGTGTGATCAGGTTCATGGCGTTACATCTACCATTATTGGTGCCACAAGCATGGAGAACCTGCGTGAAAATATTGCCGCCTTTGGCATGCCTTATGAAGATGAGTTGGCAGCCGATGTGGCGGCCGCGCTCAAGCGTTACGCTCTTGCATTTTAGATGCAACAGCTGTGATTAAACAGAGTTAAACGTTTTGTCCCTCTTAAGTGGCAACCCTCAGATTGGGTTGCTTTGAAATAAATTAGGTCATCAATTCATTTTATGGAATAGGATTATGTCTAGTACCTCTGCATTAGATGCTGAATCTCTCGGCAATTACTTAACCTCACATATAGAATCATTTGGGGAGCTGCAGTCGATAGAAAAATTTTCGGGCGGTCAATCTAACCCTACATTTTTAATCACGGCCGCTAGCGGCCAATATGTTCTTCGTCGTCAGCCTCCAGGTGAGTTGCTGAAGTCGGCGCATGCGGTTGATCGAGAATTTAAAGTGATATCGGCACTGCGTGATACCGACGTGCCCGTGCCTATTGCCTATCACTTGTGTGAAGATCGCAGTGTTATTGGCAGCATGTTTTATGTGATGAGTTATGAGGCAGGCAGGATATTCTGGAACGCTGCATTACCCGAATTAGATAAACCTCAGCGAGGCTTGGTGCACCAGCAGTTGATTGAAGTGATGGCCGCCATTCACAACGTCGACTTAAAGGCGGTAGGGCTCAGCGATTACGGCAAGGGCAAAAATTATTTTGAGCGCCAAATAGGCTTGTGGACGAAGCAGTATCGGGCCGCTGAAACCGAAACTATCGACAATATAGAGCAGCTTATTAGTTGGCTACCGGCAAACATGCCTGCTGATATTGAAAACGTTACGCTCTTGCACGGTGATTACCGCCTCGACAACGTCATATTGCATGCCCAAGAGCCTCGTATTATTGCGGTGCTCGATTGGGAGTTATCAACCCTCGGTAACCCCGTGGCCGATTTGGCTTATTTTTGTATGGGCTTGCGTTTGCCAGGTGGTATTTCTATGCCTGGTTTAGCGGGGCTCGATAGGCAAGAGCTTGGCGTGCCAAGCGAAGAAGAAATTGTTGCGCGGTATTGCGAGTTGCGCGGAATCGAAAATATTCCTAACTGGAATTTTTATTTGGTTTTTAGTTTCTTCCGCTTATGCTCTATTTGTCAGGGCGTTTATAAGCGTGCACTGATGGGTAATGCATCGAATGAAAAGGCCTTAGACGTGGGCAAAACCGTTCACGTACTTTCAGATTTGGCGGTTGACCTTATCTAGGCAGCTAGCTGTTGTCAGCACTGGCTTGACTCAGCTTGCGATAAGCAAGCGGAGTCAGTCCAGTCCAGCGTTTGAATGCACGAATAAATGCTGCCCGCTCGGAAAAGCCCAGTTCAAAAGCCATAGTCTCGACGCTTTTTTTCTCGTTGTTAATTAAATCGATCGCAAAATCGCGTTGTGTAGCTGACTTAATTTCTTTAAAGGTGATGCCCTCTTTGGCCAGCGTGCGGCGCAACGTTTGCGGCTGGCTCTGAAAATGTTCGGCCGTTTGAATAATATCGGGCAGCTGATTATTTTTGTTTAGACATCGCTCTAGCCACTGCCTGATTTTGGCCGAAAAATGCAGCGCATCGTAATGTGTAGAAAACATATTTAAAGGCATTTGCCTCAAAAATGCTTTGAGTTGGGTGAAGTCGCGTATGTTTTTTACCGCCAGTACTCTTCGGCTAAATACTATTTTAGAGCGTTCACAGTTGTAACGAATGGGGGCATTAATAAAAAGGCGGCGATATTCCTCGGCGTAATCAGGTTTAGAGTATTCAAGTTCGACAGCCGCAATGGGGATCATTTGATCGGCCAGCCAGCACAGCATGCGGTGATAGGTGAACAGGCAGTGCTCCACAGCGTAAGCATTTTTCATCTGTCCCGGGTACTCTTGTCTAACAGTGCAATACGCCTGCTGCTCGTCATATTGCACGGACATTTGTAGCCCTATATCCAACACTTTAGTGGCTTGCTCCCAAATCTTAATGGCGTCGCCAATAGTCTTGGCATTGATTGCACCGTAGGCCAGCATTTTAAAGGTGTTGGGTTTTATGGGCCTGTCTAAGAGCCCCATCATTTCATCTTGCATCAGCTCCATGAGGGCAAGCGATAGCTTTGATTGCTGGAGGTAGGTCACTCGCGAGCCGGGCTGCTGCAGAAGAGCGGGTGAAATGTTGCTATCTAGCAGTAACGTGTCGATATCGTGTCCAGCTTGGCTTGCGCCTTCTATTAAGTTGAGGGTGAAGCTCGAAGATACGGTGGACGATTTCATAAGGTTAAATCAGCAACAATGATTCGATAGTGTAACCAAGTGTCACTTTTTTGTATACCTGCGGTCACTGTAATTAGCGCTTTTTCCTTCCATACTCTGCGCCTCTTGCGGGGTGGCGGGCGCTGCTAAGATTCCCACGAGCCTAAAGAGCCGTTCAGGCCCCACACTTCCCGTCCCGCTCACCTATTCGGTATTTGAGTGCGGGTTTATACCGTTCTACTTTTTCCCATTGATTTAATAGCAAAGAGGTTTTAGATGAGTAACCACGCCTATATTTATGAAGCCGTTCGCACACCTCGTAGTAAGGGTAAAAAAGATGGCAGCTTGCATGAGGTAAAGCCCATTGATCTCGGCGCGGGCTTGTTGCGCGAAATTCAGCAACGCCATGACTTAGATACCTCCTATGTCGATGACGTTGTGATGGGTTGTGTATCGCCGGTGGGAGAGCAGGGTAGCGATGTGACAAAAATGATTGTCCAAAATGCTGATTGGGACGAGTCTGTTGGTGGTGTTCAGCTAGATCGATTTTGTGCTTCAGGTCTTGAAGCGGTGAACATTGCGGCGCAAAAAATTGCCTCGGGCTGGGAAGATCTGGTCGTGGCCGGCGGTGTGGAATGTATGTCACGCGTGCCGATGGGCAGTAATGGCGGTGCTATGGCCAGTGATGCGGCGTTTGCTTTAAAAACAGGTTTTGTACCTCAAGGCATTGGAGCCGACACGATAGCAACGTTAGAGGGTTACTCGCGCGAGGATGTTGATGCTTATGCAATGGCCTCACAGCAGCGTGCAACATTGGCGCGAGACAGCGGCTACTTTGACAATTCAGTCGTGCCCGTGAAGGATATCAACGGTTTGCATATTTTAGAACGAGACGATTTTATCAAACCGCATACCACGATGGAGGGGCTTGCTGGCTTGCGTGCTTCGTTTGAAGCGATGGGGCCTTTTGGCTTCGACGATATTATTTTAAATAAATACAATCAGCTTGACCGCATCAATCACGTGCACACGCCGGGTAATTCTTCGGGCATTGTTGATGGCGCTAGTGCCGTGCTCGTGGGCAGTGAAAAAGCGGGTAAAGATCTTGGTCTAACGCCGCGTGGCAGAATCGTTGCAACAGCGGTACTTGCCACCGATCCTATTATCATGCTGATCGGGCCCGGTCCCGCGGCAAAAAAATGCCTTGCTAAAGCCGGCTTGAGCAAAGATGACATCGACCTTTGGGAGATTAATGAGGCCTTCGCATCAGTAGCTCTGCGCTATATGAAAGATCTCGATATTGACCATGAGATCACCAACGTTAATGGCGGCTCTATTGCCATGGGGCATCCGTTAGGCGCCACCGGAGCCTGTTTGGTAAGCACTATGTTAGATGAGCTTGAGCGCCGACAACTAAAGCGCGGCATGCTGTCCTTATGTGTGGGTGGTGGTATGGGTATTTCTTGCATCATCGAGCGCGTCTAAGGGCCGGTAGAGTGTAACAGCGCCAGTAAAAAACTACGTATTAATGAGTGGCCTGCATGGCAGGCATTCGCAACGATTAAAGAAGAGACCTTAACATGAGTGTATTTAACTACGAAAAAGATACCGATGGCATCGTTACCATAACCATGGATATGACGGGTCCTGTCAATTCCATGAACGATGAGTTTTTGCCAGCATTGAGCGCTGCGGTTGAACGTTTAACTCAGGAAAGCGATTTGATGGGGGTAATTTTTGCCTCCGCTAAAAAGACCTTTTTTGCGGGCGGTAACCTGCATAGTTTACTAGCGGCAGAGCCGGGTATGGAGCAAGAATTCTTTGCGGGGATCGAGGCGGTTAAGCGAGAGTTTAGAGCACTAGAATTGATGCCCGTGCCGGTAGTGGCGGCGATTAATGGTGCCGCATTGGGCGGTGGCTATGAAATTTGCTTAGCTTGTAATCATCGCATTGCTTACAAGCACAAGTCGGTTCAACTCGGTTTGCCTGAGGTAGGCTTAGGCTTGCTTCCTGGTGGCGGCGGTGTGGTGCGGCTGACTAACTTGCTGGGTATAGAAAAAGCATTGCCTTACCTACTTGAGGGTAAAAAGGTTACGCCAGAGAAGGCCGTAGCCGTTGGTATGATTGATGAGACGGTCGACAAGTTAGAAGACCTTTTGCCTAAAGCCAAAGCTTATATTCTTGCCAGTCAAGGTGACGAAGCGTCTGCCGTCCAGCCTTGGGACGCTAAGAACTTTCGTATTCCTGGTGGGAAAATCAACTCGCCCAAAAATGCCCAAATGGCAATGATGGCACCTGCGATGCTTCGTCAAAAAACACGAGGCTTGTTACCGGCTCCCGAAGTTATTCTTGATACAGCCTTTCAGGCGGCACTGGTTGATTTTGACACCGCGCAGCGTGTAGAAAGCCGTGGCTTAACGCAATTGGTGATGACGCCACAAGCTAAAAACATGATTTCTACCTTCTTTTTTGGACTGAATAAGGTCAACGGCGGTGCAAGTCGACCAAAAGATATTGAGAAGAACCTAACGCGTAAGGTAGGTGTGCTAGGCGCAGGAATGATGGGCCAGGGTATTGCTTATGTGTCGGCAATGGCTGGCATTAAAGTGGTATTAAAAGATATCTCTGATGAAGCTGCTGAAGCGGGCAAGGCTTACTCAGAAAAGTTGTTGCAAAAACAAGTGTCGCGTGGGCGCATGGACGAGGCCAAAGCTCAGGCTATACTGGGTTTGATTACTCCCACCGCTAATGATGAAGACCTACAAGGTTGCGATTTAATTATTGAAGCTGTTTTTGAAAATATTCAGCTGAAAAATAAAATTACCGCTGCTACCGAAAAATATCTTTCTGACGATGGATTTTGGGGTTCTAACACCTCTACTTTGCCTATCACACAATTGGCCGAAGGCAGTGCCAAGCCCGAAAACTTTATCGGTATCCACTTTTTTTCCCCGGTTGACAAAATGCCATTGGTGGAGATTATTTGTGGTGAAAAGACTAGTGATGAGGCTCTGGCCAAGGCCTTTGATTACACTATGCAAATTCGCAAAACGCCAATTGTTGTTAATGATTCATTGGCGTTTTTCACTTCGAGAACGTTTGGTACCTACCTTGATGAAGGTGGGCGTATTCTTACCGAAGGTTGCCACCCGGTTAAGCTCGATAACTTGGGCCAAGCAGTGGGGATGCCGGTTGGTCCTCTGGCGGTGCAAGATGAAACCAGTTTGGAGTTAAGTCGTAAGGCGATGGAAACTTGGGAAGAAATGGGCGTGCTCGATAAATGGGGTAATGGTGACAATAATCGCCGGATTATTAAAGATATGATTACCGATAACGGCCGCGGCGGCAGACATCATGGCGGTGGATATTATGAGTATCCTGAAACGGGTGAAAAGTATATTTGGCCAGGACTCTACGACTTATATTACGATGAGAATAAAAAGTTTGACGATGAAGACATTAAAGACCGCCTGTTGTTCAGGCAGGTCATTGAGACGTTGAAGTGTCTCGAAACCAACGTGTTACGCACCGTTGCTGATGGCAATATTGGCTCCATTATGGGTATTGGCGCGCCAATTTGGACGGGTGGATTTTTACAATTTGTGAATACCTACGGTTTGCAAAAATTCATTGATAGATGTGGAGAGCTTGAGGCTGAATTTGGTCAGCGATTCGCTTGCCCGCAGATTGTAAAAGATAAGTTAGCAGCTAACGAACTGTTTGTTTGATGCGGCGCAAAGAATGGACTCGCTGCTGTTGTGCTCTTGACTAAATCTGCGGGCTTGGACGGTGCAAGGCTTTTGGTCTTTTTTCGACGGCGTTTTTTTGAGTGTTGTTAATCAATTTTTCTTGTTTAATTAAAATTAGATAAGTGTTGGAGATTCAATGAGAAGTTTCACTGAAGAACAGGTAATGTTTAGACAGGCCTATCGTCGTTTTTTAGAGACTGAGGTGTCGCCTCGCATGCCAGAATTTAAAGAAGCCGGTATTGTTGATCGTGAGATTTTCAAAAAGGCTGGTGAGCAAGGTTTTTTAATGGTCTGGCCTGATGAGAAGTATGGCGGCTTGGGTGATGATGACTTTCGTTACGAGCAAATCATTATTGAAGAGACCGTCAGGGGTGGGTGTGGGGGTTGGTATAACTCACTGCACAGCCGTTTGGTGGGGCCTTATTTTGATAAATTTGCTAATGAAGAGCAAAGGCAACGTTTCTTGCCGGCCTGTGTGCGCGGAGAAAAAATATTAGCCATAGCTATGACGGAGCCTGATGCGGGTAGTGACTTGGCGGGTATGAGAACTTCAGCGAAAGATATGGGCGATCACTTTTTATTGAATGGCTCAAAGACTTATATTTCTAACGGCATTAATTCCGACGTCATTATTGTGGTGGCAAAGCTTGATGGCGCGGAAAGCCCTCATGCGATGGTGCTGTTGATTGTAGAGCGTGGTATGGAGGGCTTTGAGCGCGGCCGTAATCTCGACAAAATGGGGCAGAAGGCTCAAGACACAGCTGAGTTGTTTTTTAGCAATGTAAAAATCCCAAAAGAAAACGTGTTAGGTGAGCCTGGCAAAGGTTTTTTGTATTTGATGCACGGTCTTGCCGAGGAGCGATTGCAGGGTGCCGTGGGGTTTATTGCGGGTGCGCGCCTTGCCTTTAACGTTACGCGTGAGTTTTGTATGGAGCGTAAAATGTTCGGCAAAACTTTGGCGCATATGCAAAATACGCAATTCAAAATGGCCGAAATGGATATGGAAATCGACATGGCGCAAACCTATGTTGATCACTGCGTGGATTTACTTAATGCCGATCAATTAACGCCAGAGATAGGCGCGAAAGTTAAATGCCTAACCAGTGAAATCGAATGGAAAATGATTGATTTGGGTGTGCAGCTGCATGGTGGCGCAGGCTATATGCGTGAATACCCTATCTGCGAGATGTTCACTGATGCGCGAGTGAATCGAATTTATGCAGGCACCTCTGAAGTGATGAAACTGATTGTTGGGCGTGAGATATTTTCCGAGGGTTACAGCAGTATCTTGGATTAATGGATTGAGTTGCGTTATTAATTTTGAACAATGTCATTAAGAGGTTTTGAGGGATGGATATTGCGGAAAAAGTAGCAATTGTTACTGGCGGTGCGTCAGGCTTAGGTGAGGCTACGGTGCGGTTATACGTATCGCTTGGTGCAAAAGTTGCTGTATTTGATATGAACGACGAGCGCGGGTCTGCATTGGTAGCAGAGTTCGGTGATGCGGTTATTTATCAGTCCGTTAACGTATCCGATGAAGCGGCAGTGCAGGTGGCTATGCAATCCACCGTTGCTGCATTTGGTGCAGTGCATATTTGCAATAATTATGCAGGTATTGGCAGTGCGGCCAAGACGGTTAGCAAGGGAGAGCCGATGGCTTTGGCGGCTTTTACACATGTCATCAACGTCAATTTAATTGGCTCGTTTAATGTATTGCGTTTGGCTGCGGCACAAATGGCATCGCAAGAGCCATTCGATGATGATGGTCAGCGTGGGGTCATCATTAATACAGCATCAATTGCGGCCTACGAAGGCCAAATTGGTCAGGCTGCTTATAGTGCATCGAAAGGCGGCATTGTGGGTATGACGCTGCCTATTGCTCGCGATTTGGCATCGGTGGGTATTCGCGTTAATACTATTGTGCCGGGTCTCATTCATACGCCGTTATTTGATACATTGCCGGAGCAAGCCTATACAAGTCTCGTGTCCTCTACGTTGTATCCAAAACGATTGGGCCGTCCCGAAGAAATTGCCCATTTATCCAAATACATAGTTGAGAACGACTACACCAACGGTGAGTGCATTCGTATGGACGGCGGTATTCGCATGCAACCAAGATAGTAGGTGTTGATGTTATAAAGTGAAAGTTAACTAAGTGCGGATGACAGATTGGCCCGAAGTATAAGTGAAGTGATTCTTGGGCAGAGTCATTCTTTGACAGAGAACTAGCGATGCAGGCTTTGGAAAAACCACCTTTGATATTGACGCAAACGTTCTGTAGTCATCTTGAATAACCTCAGGCTGATGACTACTGTTAGCTTGTCAATGCGCTATGACCCAATGGCTGCAATCTTTTAGCGGCAAGAACCTTTTAGATAGTGATATTTATGCACGATAGAGATTATCAAGTCATTATTATTGGTGCGGGTTTTTCTGGCCTATGTATGGCTATTAAGCTTCAGCAAGCAGGCCTGAGGGACTTTTTGATTTTAGAAGGGGCTAGCGAGGTCGGGGGTACGTGGCGTGAAAATACCTACCCTGGGGCGGAGTGCGATATCCCTTCAGCATTGTACAGCTATTCATTTGAGCATAACTCGGCCTGGGAATTTAAATGGTCGGAGCAACAGCAAATTTTTGATTACCAAAAAAATATTGCTAAAAAATATGGCCTGTATGAAAAGGTGGCGTTTGATCAGCGGGTTGAAAGCGCGGTGTTCGATGAGCATAAAGCTGTTTGGAGCATAACTTCCGGTAAGGGCGATACGTTTCGTTGCCAGCATGTTGTCTCTGCAGTAGGGCAGTTACATCTTCCTGCGCAGCCTGAGTTTGCAGGTGAAGTACAATACACGGGCGCTAAATTTCATTCGGCCAAATGGGATCACTCAATTGAACTTGCAGGTAAGCGAGTGGCGGTTATTGGTAATGCAGCCAGTGCGTTGCAGTTTATTCCGCAAATAGCGCCCTTGGTTGAACATTTAACAGTGTTTCAGCGCAGTGCCAATTGGGTTATTGCAAAGCAAGATCGCTCGTATGCGTCCATTGAGCAGTGGGTCTCTGAGAAAGTTCCGTTGATTACTCGCCTATATCGATTGAGTTTATGGCTTCGTGGCGAATGGCTGGTGTTGCCGGCTATGCGGCGAAATCGTATAGCGCAGCGTTTACTCAAATGGATGGCGCAAAAGAGTATGCGTCAGGTTATTCAAGATCCGGACTTAATTAAAAAATTAACGCCCGATTATCCAATCGGCGCCAAGCGCATCTTGTTTTCTGATGATTATTATGGCGCCTTAGTACGCGATAATGTGCACCTCGACACGTCCGGTGTCAAGCAGTTTACAAGACGGGGTATTCTGAGAAATGATGGGGTCGAAGAGTCCTTTGATGTAGTCATTTACGGTACGGGTTTTAAAACGAACCCCTTCCTAGCCTCCATTGATGTGCAAGGATTGGGTGGGCGTTCGTTGCGTGAGCATTGGCACGGCGGCGCGCATGCCTACCTAGGTATTAATACGTATGATTTTCCTAATTTTTATATGATGTATGGACCGAACACGAATTTAGGTCACAACTCGATCATTATTATGATTGAGGCGCAGGCTCGATATATCGTCAAGTGTATTGAGCGGCTAGAAATTACTGGACAAAAAACGCTACAAGTAAAAGAGAGCGTTGAATCACAGTACAATGATGAGATCCAAACACGTTTAAAAAAAATGAGCTTTGCTGATGTTAAAGAGAGTTGGTACATGGATGGAGGGAGAATCACTAATAACTGGGCTGGTAGCACGTTTGAGTATCGGCGCAGATTACGTAAGGTCAAATGGAATAATTATTTAATTACCTAAAGCATGATTAAAACTGAGGCGCGATAATGAAAAGTTTAGTCGTTAAATGTTACGTCGGTTTAGTTGTCGTATTGGTAGGCACAATCTCTAGCTGTCAATGGCCTCAGGGCGTTGAGCCAAAAGGGTCCGCTGAGCATATTCGTTACGCAACGGGCAAGGTCGATGACAGAGCATTGCAAAATATTGACGCGAACGATGGTGATTGGCTAACGCATGGAGGCAATTATGCTGAAGATCGCTACAGCGAGCTGGAGTTAATTCATCGCGATAACCTCCAGGATCTAAGCTTGGCCTGGACAATCAATGTGGGTAGCAAGCGAGGCTTGCAGTCGACGCCTTTAGTCGTTGACGGCATTATGTTTTTCACCGGCCCTTGGTCAATTGTGTACGCTGTCGATGTGCGCAGTGGCCAGCGTTTGTGGACTTACGACCCGCAGGTGCCTAGTAAAAAAGCGGCGCAACTGTGTTGCGGCATTAATAACCGGGGGCTGGCGCTGTACCGTGGCTCGGTTTTTGTTGGCACGCTCGACGGGCGGCTGATTTCGATTGACGCGGCCAGTGGAGAGCCAAATTGGCAAGTTCAAACCGTACCCGAAGACACCTTTTATTCAATTACTGGCGCTCCTAGAATTGCTAATGGGCTCGTAATTATTGGTAACGGCGGGGCTGATATGAAGGCACGCGGTTATGTGACAGCCTATGATGCTAGCAGTGGTGCACAACGATGGCGTTTTTATACGGTACCAGGTGATCCAGCTTTGCCGTTTGAACATGACGACCTTAAAGATGCCGTCAAAACATGGAGCGGCGAGTGGTGGAAGCAAAGCGGTGGGGGCACCGTATGGGATGCCATCACTTATGACCCAGAGCTGAATCTTGTTTATATCGGTGTAGGCAATGGTTCGCACTGGAATCGCATGATCCGTAGCCCAGATGGTGGTGACAATCTTTATCTTTCAAGTATTGTTGCGCTCGACGCGAGTGACGGCAGTTATGTTTGGCATTATCAAACGACACCGGGTGATACCTGGGACTACACCGCTACGCAGCATATTATTCAGGCTGATATTGAAATAGACGGCAGGATGCGCAAGGTGTTAATGCAGGCACCCAAAAATGGATTTTTTTACGTTATCGATCGTACCAGTGGTGAATTTATTTCCGCCAAGCCCTTCGTCTATACCAATTGGGCCAGTGCAATTGACGCACAGGGTCGTCCTGTAGAAAATGAGGGCGCTCGTTACGAAGATGGTAAGCTTCATTGGATCTCGCCGAGCAGCCATGGAGGCCACAATTGGCCACCCATGGCCTTTAATCGTAAAACAGGTTTGGTTTATATTCCTACTTCTAATCAAAGTGAGCCTTA
This sequence comes from uncultured Pseudomonadales bacterium, assembly GCA_943788835.1. Lineage (GTDB taxonomy): Bacteria > Pseudomonadota > Gammaproteobacteria > Pseudomonadales > UBA7434 > UBA7434. Next base: position 252,606 of record CALSRU010000004.1, read on the forward strand.
CATGTATGACCCCGCTGTAGGCTATGATTCGGCGCGTGGTTTTATGGGCGCAGGGGGAGCTAACACGTCACTAAGCGCGCGCTTATATGCCGATAGCGTGTACGACCCGAATCCGCGCGCGCCCGCTCCTTGGACGGTCTCGGGGCGTTTGATTGCCTATGACCCTGTTCAGCAGCGTGAAGTGTGGGGTGTTGACCAAGTCTTGCATTACAACGGTGGACTTTTAACTACGGCTAATGGGCTGTTATTGCAAGGCGATGCGCAGGGGATATTTTCAATTCGCGATGCAGCGAATGGCGAGGTCCTTTGGCAATACGACGTGCGCTCTGGTGTGGTGGCCCCACCCATTACCTACATGGTGGATGGCGAGCAATACATTAGCGTATTGGTAGGTTGGGGCGGTATACAAGGTCAGGTTTTTCAGGCAGTACCGCGTTTGCATCCAGGCACCCTCTATACGTTTAAATTAGGTGGCGATGCACCGCCACCTGCGAAGTTACCACCGCTTGCAAAACCGCTGACTGAGCTTACTACTGATGCCAGCGAGCTAACTATTGGCCGCGGCTACAACCGCTATGCTGAAAATTGCATGAGCTGTCATGGCACTCCAGGCACGGGTAACGGCACCATACCCGATCTGACTCGGTCAAATGTTGGGGTTTATCAACTGCTGCAGCAAATTGTGTTGCAAGGCCTGTTCGAAAGCCAAGGCATGCCTAATTTTGCCGGTCAAATTACGCCGCAAGATGTCGAGGACATTAGAGCCTTTTTACTTTTCACAGCGCAGTCGCTGCGAGGGGGTATGACGCTAGAAAGCTATCTGGGTAAAGTTGCCGTCATGCAAAAACTGGCTGATGAGAATCAATAAAATTGCTTGTCTTGATCTTTTGAGTGCTCAGTGGTGTGCCTGCACGTTTTCATGGGCTTCCGGTCGCCATTTTGGCGCGAGTATAAAGCCAGCATTGCGTGAATTAATGGCAACTCCCTACGTGCAACGCTCAACGACTTCTTGCATGGCATGTGTAATGGCATCGAGCTGCTTAGCGTCAATAATAAATGGCGGCATGGTATAAACCAAACGGCCAAATGGGCGTAACCATACACCGAGTTCGGGTAAGATTTTTTGCACTTTTTGCATGTCAACGGGTGTATGCGTTTCCATGACCCCAATAGCACCGAGCACCCGAACGTCATGAATTTTTTCATGGTTTTTTAAGGGCAGTAGATTTTCGCCTAGCTTTTTTTCGATTGAGGTAAGCCTTTGCTGCCAATTACTTTGCAATAAAAGGTCTATGCTGGTTGAGGCTATTTTGCAGGCTAGTGGGTTGCCCATGAAGGTGGGGCCATGCATAAATGCGCCAGGCTCTTTGCGGCCAATACCATCGGCGACTGCGTCAGTGGTGAGGGTGGCCGCTAGTGACAGGTAGCCTCCTGTCATAGCTTTACCCACACATAAAATGTCCGGTGCTATATCGGCGTGCTCACAAGCAAATAATTTACCGGTTCGCCCAAACCCCGTGGCAATTTCATCGGCAATCAAAAGAATCCCGTAGTGATCGCATAGTGAGCGAGCGGCTTGGAGATATTCGGCCGCATAAAAGTACATGCCACCGGCCCCTTGAACAATCGGTTCAAGAATAACCGCTGCAATGGTTTCGTGTTCGGAAGCTAACAGTTGTTCGAGGGGAAGGATGTGTTGCGGTTTGCATGATGAGCCAAATACACAAGCAGGGCGCTCAATAAAGTGCTGTTGGGCGAGCGTGTCGCTAAATAAATGATGCATGCCGGTAGTGGGATCGCACACCGACATCGCTCCGAGCGTATCGCCATGGTAGCCACCTTGCAGGGCAGCAAATTTAGTCTTTTTGGGTTGCTCTAAAGCCTGCCAGTATTGCAACGCCATTTTCATAGCAACGTCAACGGCCACTGAACCTGAGTCACAAAGAAAAACTTTGTCCAGTCCTGCCGGCGTTATTTCGACTAAAGTTTTGCACAAGTCGACAGCGGGTTGATGAGTGAGGCCGCCAAACATCACATGTGAGAGCTGGTCAATTTGCTCTTTGGCTGCCGCGTTGATAGTAGGGTGATTGTAGCCGTGTATGACTGACCACCATGACGACATGGCATCAATGAGTTGACGGCCGTCATCAAGTTCCAGTGTGACGCCTTGAGCCGTGCGCACTGCCAAGGGGGATATAGGATGGCTTAGAGGGCTGTAGGGGTGCCAAATATGGTTCGCATCAAATGAAAGATCGCTAGGGTTCATAGTCAATGGCTACTTAAATCGTAAAGAACAAACGCTGGGTGAGCGTGTTTTGTTAAAGTGGCAGCAGCGCCCTTAGCGCCGGTTTAATATTATTTAGAATCAATGCCTGTGCTTCGCTACTGGGATGGAGACCATCACTTTGCATTAATTTTGCTTCGGTCGCTATGCCATCAAGTAAAAAAGGCACCAACGCACTGTCGTATTGGCTCGACAAGCGGGCATAAATTTCGAAAAATCCTTGAGTGTAACGTGGTCCGTAATTAGGCGGAATGCGCATGCCGGCAAGCAACGTTTTAGCGCCATGTTCTTGGCTCAGTTTGATCATACTTTCGAGATTGTTGCTAATGACTTTTAGCGATGTGCCGCGCAGCCCATCATTACCCCCTAGTGCAATAACTACAAGCTCTGGCTGCCAGCGTGCCAAGGCGGCAGGCAGGCGCTGTAGGCCGCCTGAAGTGGTCTCACCGCTGATGCTGACATTGACTACGCTCACAGGTATTGACTGATCTAGCAGCCAAGCTTCAAGTAATGTGACCCATCCCAAGGCAGGATCAAAACCATAGCTGGCACTGAGGCTATCGCCTAGCACCAAAAGCGTGGGGATCGATGCGGGCGCTTGTTGCTGTTCACCTGATGTTGAAGGCTCGCCTATGGCTGTGTTGCTCACTATCAATAGTAAGCAGGAGCAACACAGTGAACTGAGGCTTCGCCCAAGTCGTGACCACGACGGGCGATTTCGATTTTTTTGGTCAGGTCTACGTTGCTGCATAAGTTTTCGTGTCAGGCTTGGTTGACGGGCGCTCGTTAGTTTGAAATTCGCCAAACTGCATTATTTTGCTTTGCCAAAGCTTAAGGCCTTTATTTTCGCATAATTACCTGCTCGGAGGTATTTTTTGCGAGCGTCACTCATGCAACTGGCACAAAGGTGGTAAGTTGTAGCATTTAATAATATTCTCTCAAAGGTATACGCACTTTGGGCACGATAAGATGTGCATCGGGTAGCGAGATACCCATGCAGTACTTTCAGCCTTCAAACCCTTGACGATAATCGGCCGCACACGAAGCGCGCCACCGCATTGATAAGTAGCTCCTATGACAACAGCAAAGACGTTGGCGCTCTCGGCGCACAATTTAACTAGAGCGCTGCAACTTGGCGAGCAGCGGATAGAGATATTTAGTGCAATCGACTTTGCTGTGGCGACTGGACAATCGTGTGCAATTTTGGGTGCCTCCGGTTCAGGTAAAACCACATTGTTAGGTGTGCTTGCTGGTATGGATCCTCCCGACACGGGTGTGGTAGATGTTACGTGGGGTGGTGAAACATTCAATATTTATGACCATAACGAAGATTGGAGAGCGGCATTGCGCGGAAAGATGATGGGCTTTGTTTTCCAAAATTTCCAGCTGATTCCGGATATGACAGCGCTTGATAATGTATTGCTGCCCTTACAGTTACTCAACAATGGTGATGAAACGCTAGCCAAACAATGGTTGCATAAAGTGGGGCTTGGTGAGCGCCTCAATCATTACCCGCGACAATTATCGGGTGGCGAGCAGCAGCGTGTAGCGCTGGCTAGGGCCTTCGCGCATGAACCGGCCCTGTTATTGGCCGATGAGCCTACGGGTAGTCTCGACGCAAAAACGGCGGGCATGATTATGGACCTGCTCTTTGACTTACATCGTTCTACCCAATCAACCATGGTTTTAGTTACCCATGATCGGCAGTTGGCAGCGCGCTGCGACACAGTCTTTGAGCTGTCCACTAACGAGTAGTTTGTATGTCAGTAACCACGTTGAGTCAGGCTCCTAGTATCGCGGCGGTAGCGCGCTTTGCGTGGCGCTTATTGCGGCGTAAGCCCAGTGCCGAGCTGTGGCTTTTTTTGTGTTGCCAAGTTTTTGCGGTAACCATTGTTTGCGGCATCTTGCTATTCACGCAACGTATTGAGTGGGCCATATACTCTGAAAATGCCAAACTTATGGCAGCTGATTTGTTGGTTGAATCATCGCGCGCAATCGATCCCAAACCGTTAGCTCAATGGCAGCAATACGCTACTGAGCAAGAGCTACAAGCAGCTAGCAGCGTAAGTTTGTCATCGATGCTTTACTTTGAAGGGGCATTGCAGTTAACCGAAGTGCGAGCGGTGAGTCAGGCATATCCACTGCGTGGCCAATTGACCATTGCGCCAGATTTGAGCGCGCAGCCTACAGTTGCTACCGCCATGCCTGGGGTTGGTGAAGTTTGGCTCGATGCTCGAACAGCGCGCGGGCTAGATGCTACACCAGGCGACTCTGTTGAGCTGGGTAGTGTCCGTTTAAAGTTCGTGCAGGTCCTTCATGACGAGCCTGGCTTGGTTTTACCTAGCTTAGGTTTGTCAGGGAGAGCGCTCATGAATGAAAATGATTTGAGCGCAACCGGTTTGCTAAGTGCTGGAAGTAGGGCAACGTACACGTGGTTGCTGGCCGGCGAGCGCGGTCGCATAGATGATATGTTGCAATGGCTAACGCCCCAGTTGGGTCCGCATCAACGTGTTTTTTCTAGTCAGCAAGGTAGTCAGCGCACGACTCGAACGATTGAGCGTGCTAAAAGTTTTTTGAATCTTGGTGGCGCTACAGCACTTTTACTAGCGCTAGTTGCAACATTAGTCACGGCTTACAAATATCTTGAGCGTGAACAGCATTCGGTGGCCATTTGGAAGGCAGCAGGCTTCAGTAGCTCTTTGCTTAGTCGAAGTTATTTGCTGCAGTTTGCAGCTTGGTGGTTAGGTGCCTCAGTGCTTGGCTGTGCCGCTGGATTCACCTTGCAAGCGGCTGGATTTTATGTCATTCGCGACTGGGTCGACGTGTCAGTAGGGTATTCATCGCAACCCTTTATACTGGCTGTACTAACGGCATTATTTTGCTTGGTGTGCTTCGCTTTGCCAGTGGTGCAGGGTTTGTCTAAGGTTTCGCCCATGCGCTTGTTGCGCAGTGGTACAGGGCTTAAAGGCGCTACTTATACGCTGGGGTGGTTGCTACCTGCTTTTACTTTATTGTTGCATTCCTTCAGCGAAAATTGGCAGGCCACTCTTGCCGTGGTCGGGAGCTTATTATTACTGGTGATATTTTGTTGGCTGTTAGTTGCTTTGTTAGTGATGGGTTTACAGAGATTTTTAGCGTTAGCGCAGACAAAAATTATGGCGTTCATGCCGGTTGTTTATTTGGGTCTTCGCGCCTTTAGTCGACAGCGTCGCCCCAGTCAAATTCGCACCACCGCTCTGGCTATGACGCTCTCTCTTTTAGTCGTGGTTGTCAGTTTGCGCAGTGAGCTTCTTGCTGGTTGGCAGGCGCAAATTCCCGAGGCGGCGCCTAACTATTTTGCGCTGAACATCGCTGAGTCGGAACGCGATCGTTGGAGTAAATATGGCGATGAGGAGGGTATTTCAAGTCAAGGGTTGTTTCCCGTCGCGCGGGCGAGATTAGTAGCGATTAATGGTCAATCCACTGCCGTGCGTGCGGCAAATAACCCGGGTGCACAGCGAGCCTTAAGCCGTGAAATGGTAATGACCGAGGCAGCAAGACTGCCGCTCGGTAATAAAGTCGTGCTCGGCCAGTGGCATGGTAATGATCAACAAGCGAGTGTCTCAGTCGAGCAGTCTATTGCTCAACAGTTAGATATTGAGCTTGGCGATACACTGCAATTTAGTTTCGCTAATCAGTCTTTAGATGTTGAGATAAGCAGTATTCGCAGCTTGAATTGGAATAGCATGCAGCCCAATTTCTATTTTATTTTGTCCCCACCTTTATTAAAGGCTTACCCCTATACCTATATGACAAGCTTCTTGGCCTTGCCGGAGCAGGTAAATGCGCTGTATGAGCTGGGTAGTCAATTTCCTGCTGTGGCATTGATTGATGTGGGTGACTTGATGGCACAAGTTAAAAGCGTACTCGACCGTGTGGGACTGGCCGTGCAGGCTTTAGCGGTGGTGACGGTTTTTGCGGCGCTGTTAGTTTTGGTGGCAAGCTTAAGAGCTTCACTCGATGACCGTTTACATGAGCAAAGTATTCTGCGGGCGCTGGGTGGTCAGGCTGCCACCTTGAAGCGAATTGCGATGGTTGAACTTGGTTTTTCAGGCTTGGTTGCCGGATTAGTGGGCTGTGGCAGTGGGGCATTGTTCGTCTTTTTATTAGGGCGGCAAGTCTTTGAGCTGCCTATGGCGTTAAGCTTGGATACAGCGGTTTGGGTGCTGATGATAAGCGTAGCAGCGGTGATTGCAGTAGGGCTGGCCATTTTGAATCAAGTTTACGCGGTCAGCCCGCTGGTTATCTGGCGTAAAAGCTGACTAATATTAGCGGTTGATGGCGTGTCTTTGGCTTCAGTGCCGCGGCGGCTAGGCAATCGAGTCAGGCTGGATTCTATATTTTCCTACTGTCATACTCGGTCGGTAGAGAAAATCCAAAGCGGGCTGTGTTAACGACCGATACGACGTAAACTCTGTGATTAGGCATAAGGGCTGAATATTGATGCAATCGATGAATAGAAAGGTATTTTCGCTTAAGCATGTCGGAGAAGATGAGGCCCATGACGTGCGCGAGTTACTCTCTGATCATGATATTGAATTTTATGAGACGCAAGAGAATATTTGGCAAACGGCCAACCCTGCTATTTGGTTGCATGATGCGCGTGAGTATAGCAAAGCTCGCACCTTGATTGATCATTACCAACAGCAGAGAGTTCAGCAAATGCGAGAGAGTAATCCCGTAACTAAGCACTCTTTTCTCTCTGGGCTTGTGGATGATTTTAAGCGTCAGCCATTACGTTTTAGTGTTTTTTTCCTAGGTGTGAGTGGCATATTGGTTTTAAGCATCAAACCTTTTTTAATCAGTTAGAAAGATTTTTTATCAGGTATTGCGAGGCTCTCGTGACGCACTGGGTAGTTGTAGTGCGGTCTGGTTTTGTTATGCTAACCAATTGTGAATGGAATGCGAGTTACATGAATCGATACTATCTTGTGGTGATTGCCGATAATATTCGTCTTGAGCGTGGTACCGATATTCCCATTGCTGGATTTGTGGCACCACGTTGCATAAAAGCGCGGGATGAACAAAGTGCGAAGCAGCTCGTAAAAATACAACTTTTAAAAGATTGGAAAAATAATTTTAATCGAGACAATAAAGCAGGCACGCCTAGGTTGGTGGTTGAATATATTAATCGCATTACCAATCCCTTTAAACGTTTGCGGCACCCAGGTGAGTTTTTCTTTTTTGGTGTGGATGAAGAGCGTTTGGACAGTATTTCCCGGGCTCGCAGTGCGTTTAATCGCTGGTTTCGAATACGCTAGCGTATTTTTTAAGCTAGGCAGCAGGCGTAAAGATAATTAGTCTGGATATAATTGGCGTTGGTTAATCGCTTTTTACGCTCACCATTACATCGTCAGAAATATCTTCTAAAATTGCTTCGAGCTCTTGAAGTGTTAGCTGTTCAGGCAAGGCAACTTTTATATTGGCTTGAAAGATATCGTAGCCGGCCATCGACGCACTCGAGCAGCTCGATGTGAGCTTTTCAACATTAATATGATGTGTGGCCAGAGCACTGGCTATTTCATCAACGATGCCCTCGCGGTCGTTGGCTTCGACTGTGAGCCTTACAGTTTGATGCTCGCCAATAACGTTGTTGCCATTCGCCGCATCGCCGTGAATGGTTACGTGGATGTTCAGGCTGCCAATTGCAGCGAGTGCGGCTTCTACGCTGGTTTTTTGTGTGGCAGGCACACTAATGTGTACGATGCCCGCAAACTGCCCACACATCCGCGTCAAACTACTTTCAAGCCAGTTGCCACCATGCGCCAGCACAATATCGGACAAGTTTTTAACGATGCCCGGGCGGTCCGGGGCGAACACAGTGAAAATAATTGTTTCGGTAGCCATAGCGTGCCTAAACATAGTGTTGGTTAGCGGGAATACCCTACGATTATAAATGAATTAACTCGATTTGTACGGGCTTTACTGGTCTATGTAGAAGGCTATGTAAAAGGCTATGTAAAAGGCTATGTTATCTGACTTTATGTAATATCGGCCACGCAGTTTAAAGCGAGTCGTGTCTGAAAAATAAATACAGGTTTGGTGGTTCAGGACAGGCGCGCTGCGAGTAGTGTTTTCGTATAGCTGTGTTGAGGATTTGTTAGCAGAGCCTCAGTGTTGCCTAACTCGACAATCTGACCTTTTTGCATTACTGCAATACGATCGGCGACGTAACGGACAACAGCAAGGTCATGAGAAATAAAAATCATGCTGATGCTGTACTGCCAGCAAAGGTCTAATAATAATTTTAGTATTTGCGCTTGAATCGTGACATCAAGTGCAGAGACCGGCTCGTCTGCGATAATTAATTGAGGCTCAACGGCAATAGCCCGGGCTATGGCAACTCGTTGGCGCTGACCTCCCGAAAACTGGTGAGGGTATTGGTGTGCCCAGTTAGCTTCTAGACCCACTTCGCACATGAGGGCCAAGACCTTCTCATTTAATGATCGTTTGGTGGTTGCCAAACCATGTAGCTTTAGCGGCTCTGCAATAATTTCAAAAATAGACATGCGGGGGTTGAGAGAAGCAAAAGGATCTTGAAATATCATTTGCATATCCTTGCGGGCTAACCGTAGTTGTTTTTCGTTGAGCGAAGTCAGCGATTTATTTTTTAGCTTTATTTCACCTTGCTCTAGGTCAACGAGTCGCACCAGACTTTGCGCAAGTGAGGTTTTACCGCAGCCCGATTCACCTACCAAGCCTAATATTTCTCCACGCGCAATAGATAAGCTGACATCCTTAACAGCTAGGTTGGGTGTTGGTTTAGCTGGAAATGAAATTGACGCGTTTGTAATGCTTAGAAAATTGGGCGCGAGCGGTTGTTCGTGTCGATAGCGTGTAGGCTTTTTTCCCTTTGGAATTGCGTCCAGCAAACTTTTGGTATAGTCATGCTGAGGTGCGGCGAACACCTGTGCGCAGCGACCTTGCTCGACCATGCAGCCCTTTTGTAAAACCAATACGCGTGTGGCGATTTTTTTAATGACATGTAAATCATGGGAGATGAATATCATGGCAATATTGCGCCGCTGTTGCAGCTCGTTCAGTAAGGCAAGAATTTGTGCCTGAGTGGTCACATCAAGTGCTGTAGTAGGTTCGTCTGCAATAAGTAAGTCGGGCTCAGTGATCAGTGCCATTGCGATCATGACGCGCTGACGCATACCACCAGAAAGTTCATGTGCATAGCAGTCCAGACGTTGTTCAGGCTTATCAATTCCCACCTCTTGCAGTATGGCGAGTGTTTTTTTTCGTGCGAGCTCTTTTGGCGTTTTATAATGTAGCTGCAAAGGCTCCATAATTTGTTGACCAATACGCATAAACGGGTTCAAGGCCGTCATAGGATCTTGAAAAATCATACCGATGCGACGACCACGAATTGAACGTAATCTGCTTTCTGAACTCGTGAGCAGGTCGACCCCATCAAACACGGCGCGCCCTTTAATAGCCGCGGGCGGTGTTGGGAGTAAACGCATTAAGGCATTGCAGCAAACTGTTTTGCCCGAGCCTGACTCGCCGACGATCCCTAAGGTTTCGCCGCGGTCGACAGTAAATGAAACGCTATTCACAGCATTGATGACGCCCTCGCGGGTGTTGAAATCTATATTCAATGCGGACACGTCAAGCAGGCTCATAAGCACTTTAGCCTTTCTAATTTTAATTGGCTGTGAATAAGGTGATTTGACATTAGTTTTTTGCCGTGCGTGGATCGAGTGCGTCTCGCAGTCCGTCACCTAAAAAGTTCAGCGAAAATAACGTTATTGATAATGTTAAGCCAGGAAATATCAATAACCACGGATACTCCTCCATGCTTTCAACGCCCCGTGATATTAAAACTCCCCAAGAACTCTGCGGGGGTTGAATACCTAGGCCTAAAAAGCTTAAAAAGGATTCGAGTAAGATCACACTAGGTATTGTTAGCGTAATATAAACGATAACAGGGCCGAGAATATTGGGCATGACATGCCGATAAATAATTTGCCAGTGAGCTAGGCCTGTAACGATGGCGGCGTCAATATATTCCTGTTTGCGTACGCTTAGTACTTGCGCCCTCACAATTCTAGCCATAGTCAGCCATTCAACCAAGCCAATGGCTAAAAAGAGTAACAGGAAGCTTCGGCCAAAAACCACCATTAATAAAATAATAAAAATCATAAAAGGCAGGGCATAAAGGATATCAACAATACGCATCATAACGGCGTCAATACGCCCACCTATGTAGCCTGCAATAGTACCCCATAGTATGCCAATCACTAACGAAACGGCTGTGGCTGCAAAGCCTACTAACAAAGAAACGCGACTACCGTACATCAAGCGAGTGAGTAGGTCGCGGCCATGGATATCGGTGCCCAATAAATGCTGTGCAGATGGTGGTGAAGCGCCGAGTGCTAGATTTTGGTTTTCATACGCGTAGGGTGCAAGCCAAGGTGTGCAGGCGGCGATTGCAAATAGAGCCAGCAAGGTCCAAAAACCCAGCATGGCCATCGTGTTTTTTTTCAGACGATAACTGGCCTCACGCCACAATGAGTAGCTACCGTAGTCGCTATTGCTATGCGTATTTTTCAGTTGGGTCGTAGTCATTATTGTTAATCTTTTAGCGTTAGACGGGGGTTTAGCCATACCGTGAGGATGTCTGACAGAATGTTAAACACAACGATGAGTGTCGATAGCAGGATGGTTGTACCAAGAATCATGGTGTAGTCACGGTTAAATGCAGCTTGAACATAAAAACGGCCTAGCCCGGGGATTTGAAAAATCGTTTCAACCACAAATGAACCGGCCAGCAAGCCGGCAAAAGCGGGCCCTAAAAATGCTAAGACTGGCGCGAGGCCTCCTCGGAGTGCGTGGCGATAAATGATCGTGGGGGTTGGTAGCCCTTTAGCTTTCGCTGTGCGGATATAGTCTTGCCCCAATACTTCAATCATGCCACCGCGCGTAAGTCGGGCGATATAAGCTGCATATCCTGTGCCTAGGGTAATAGCGGGCAGGATTTTATCGCCCGGAGCATAGCCCCAGCCGCTCACGGGCAACCAATCTAAACTGATGCCAAAGATAAGCACGAGCAGTGGTCCCATTAAAAATGAGGGCATGCATATACCCGCCATGGCCAACGACATGGGGATATAGTCTTGTGCTGTATTGGGTTTGATCGATGCGACAATGCCCGCGCTGACGCCAATAATCAGCGCAATAAGCATCGCGTATAAAGCTAGCTCAAAGGTTATGGGTAGGCCGGTTAAAATCATTTCGGTGACGCTGCGGTTGCTGTACCGAAATGATGGCCCAAAGTCGCCCTGTACAAGATTACCCATGTAACTTAGGTATTGTTTGTATAAGGGATCATCGAGATTGTAGCGCGCGTTAAGGTTGTCGAGCACTTCTGCCGGCAGTGTTTTTTCAGCGTCGAAAGGCCCACCTGGTGCACTGTGAACCAAAAAAAAAGTAGCCGTGATCACAACAAACAATACCGGTATGGCCTGAAATAAGCGGGCTGCAAAAAACTTTAACATAAAAGCGCTCTCATCAATGGATACCTTGTAGCTACCCGTTGCCTACATGTTGTCTACACATTCGTTAATCATTGACTGCTATGGGATCAATGTATACATATTTATACGGGTGGTGGTCGAGAATATTGGCTAGCCAGCCTTTGACTTCCGGGTGCATGAGTTGTACGCGGGTATATGTGTATATTGGCATGATGGGACTGTCGCTGAGTAATAATTCTTCAGCCTGATAAAAGTTTTTGTAGCGCAAAGTTTGGTCGGCTTGCGTGGCTGCTTGGGCAATAAGTTGATCGTATTGGGGATTACTCCAGCCGGTTTGATTGTTGCCACCATTGGTAACAAACATATCTAGAAAAGTATTTGGATCGGCGTAGTCACCAATCCAGCCGGCTCTGGCAATGTCGTAATCAAGTGATTGAGCACGGTCTAAAAATACTTTCCAATCCTGATTTGAAAGAGTAATAGTAATATTTAATGCTTCCTTCCACATTTGTTGAACAGCGACTGCAATGCGTCGATGGCCATCACTGGTGTTGTAAAGAAGCTCAAGTGTCGGGAAACCTTTACCATTGGGAAAGCCTGCTTCGGTCAGCAGTTGGCGAGCAAGGTCAACATCGTAGCGCAGGATTCCAGACGGCGGCTGATAGCCTTGGGTATTGGGTGGGGTAAAGCTGAAGGCTGGTATTTGTCCGCCTTTAGTAATGGCATCAACCAGCATTTGTCGGTCAATAGCTAGACTCAGTGCGCGCCGAACACGTGGATCGACCAGCGGGCCGCGTGTAACATTAAAACGATAGTAGTACGTTCCCAAGTAGGGGTTAATCGATATTTTCTCAGGATGGTTTTGTTGGTAGCTGGCAATCTTATCGGCGGGTATGCTGCTGGCAATATGGAGTGCGCTGGTGCGAAACATGCGTTCTTCGGTTTGTGCATTATCAATGGGATAAAACCGTATTTCGTTAAGAGCAACGTTTTCTTGATCCCAATAAAATGGATTTTTTGTGACTTGAATTAAATAGTTAAGCCGCCATTTTTTTAAAACAAATGGCCCGTTGCCTACGAAGTTTTCCGCTCGTGTCCACAGTGTCCCGCGCTCATCCTGCTTGCCGTGAGCAAGCACGGTGTTTTTGTGCACAGGGAAGGTGCTGAAGTGCGAAAGTAGCGATAAAAAGTAGGGCGTAGGATAGGCCAAATTAATAATTAAGGTTTGAGGGTCGGGTGCGCTGATACCAACCTGAGAGAAATCGTTCAGCTCACCTTTGTTAAAGGCTGCTGCATTGACGATAGGATAGAGTTGATAAGCATACTCGCCTGCCAGTGAAGGCATTAGCAGGCGTTGCCATGACCACAGGAAATCGTCTGCTGTTACGCGGTCGCCATTCGACCAGTAAGCGTTATCGCGGAGTTTAAATGTATAACGCCGGCCATCCTCGCTAATGCTCCAACTTGCAGCAACACCAGGCTCGGGTTGCAAGGTTCTAGGGTGTTCGGTCACTAGGCCTTCAAGCAGGGCGCTAATAATGTTGTGCTCGGTGACGCCGGTAACAATATGAGGGTCTAGGTCTTTCGGTTCGGTACCGTTGCCTAAGTGCAGTATCTGTTGAGCGGCACCGGTGGCTCTGTTGCTCGGGCCAAGATCACAGCTGACTATCAAAAGCAGGCTTAACAACAGCAGACTTAACAACAGGCAAGCGCGCGCGATTGAGAGAGTTTTTATTATTACAGCTTGAACCTTTAAATTGCGTATCAAATGGGTTCCAGTAGAGGGCTTTCGTGGGCAAGGCGTTTGATTGTGAAGCCTCATTAAAAGGTGTCTTTCCACTGCCTGATAACGGCAAATATTACATCGTGATCGTACTTTACCCCATTATTGTGAGCGTCAAAGTTTGTATTTGTTCGACGGCCGGCCGCAGAGATAACCGGATCGGTATCGTAGCGCAGAAAAGGGTTGGTGCCCAACTCGTCGGCAAGTATCGATGGGATGCTCGGATATCCCGCTGCTCTTAGCTCGTTGACGTTTTTTATGCGCTGCTGCAATGCCTTGTTTTTTGGTTCTACTGCCAACGCAAAAGCTAGATTAGCCTGGGTATATTCATGTGCGCAATAAATGCGGGTGGATTCGGGTAGCTCGCGCAGCTTAGCAAGTGAATGACGCATTTGAGCAAAGGTGCCTTCAAAAACTCTGCCGCATCCGGCGGCAAACAGCGTGTCACCGCAAAATAATAGTGGCGCCCCGAATGAGTTAGGTTGATTAATAAAATACGCAATATGGTGTAGTGTGTGCCCCGGCACTTCTATCACTTGGGCGGTTTGCCCCAGTAGCGTATAAGTTTCACCATCGACCACTCGCTGCGTCACCTGTGGAATGCGTGAGTCGGCGGGCCCAATGACCGGCACAGAATAGTGCTTGAGCAGAGTATCGATACCACCAATATGATCGGCATGGTGGTGCGTAACTAAGATGCTAGCGAGGGTCAGGTTGCGTTTGTTGAGCTCATCAAGTATCGGCTGTGCATCGCCTGGGTCAACCGCAACGGCATATTCGCCATCGTCAATGAGCCAGAGGTAATTATCTTGGAATGCGGAAATACCGGTGATTTTGAGCGCCTTCTTTGACGAAGGCGGCGGGTTGCTAGGGTTGGCGTTATTTTTCATGATGGGCACTATTGCGGATGAGGTGCTAGTAAACATTGTGCGCGACTCAACGTTTTACTGCTTATTCGGCATTCGATAATTGCGCTGTTCTATATGAATTTTAGAGCAAGTAGCTGTTAAAATACACCTATCAAGCATGGCGTGACTGCTGAGCAGGCGCGAGTCGTTGTAACGCCTAAAAAGTAAGTGCAACATAAAGACAGGCGGCCTGTGGCTTAGTCAAACGATTATCGAGTTAATTGAGCGAATCTTGCAATGCAAAAAGAAGCGGCTGAAGTGATGCTAATGCCAGAGTTAATGAGTGGCTTTTCGGCATTTCTTGACTCTGACATTGGTGCGGCGATGTTAGCGCTTGAGCGCGCCGAAATTCAGCAATTGCTGCCTCAGCTGGTTGGTTATAATTGCTTGCAGTTGAGTGTCCAAAAGAATGGGTTACTCTGTGAAGAATCAAAGTTCGGTCAATTAATTAAAGTGGGTTACGCCCCTGTCAGTCGGCGCCAGATGCCGACTAGCGCGCGGAATGAGGACGTTTGTGCCAACTATGAGTCCCTGCCGGTAGCCAGTGATTGTGTGGATGTGGTGCTTCTGCATCATGTGTTGGAGTTTGCGAGCGAGCCGCATCAATTGCTGCGTGAGGCTACGCGAACGCTTACCGCCGGGGGTTATTTGTTGATAGCCGGTTTTAATCCAATGAGTGCTTGGCCCGCTTACCAGCGCTACTATACGTGGAAGCAGCGCTCAGCAGGTATTGATGCATCAGCCACAAAGCGTTTGAACAAAAATGCCGCCTTACTCAAGCCTATTCGGCAAGGTCGCTTGGAGGACTGGTTATCGTTGTTGAACTACGATGTGCTTCAGCAAAAGCAATTTTTCTATCGGCCGCCTATTAATAGTGAGCGTTGGTTAAATAGATTGCAATTTTTTGAGGACTGGGGGGAGGTTATGCATCTGCCAATAGGACTGGGGTATATTACTTTGGCGCGCAAGCGCACGCTTACCGCTACGCCAATTATGTCATCTTGGCGTCAGTCGCTGCGCTCTTCACGCAGGGCAGGTGCACATGCAAAACAACCCCATAAAAGATCATCGTAGGCGAGCCATTCACAGTGGCTAGGATGAATACATGTTCCTAAAGACGGTTTCACCTTACAATAAGATTTGTCGGTTAACATAGCCTAGCAAGCACTGACTTAAACCAGATTCTCTAGAGCGCTACTATGCGCTGTTACACCCCCACATTCGGAGCAACTAACAACGCAAATGACTATTGAAATTTATACTGATGGAGCCTGTCGAGGTAATCCTGGCCCTGGTGGCTGGGGCGTTTATGTTAAGGCGCCGAGTGGTGAGCAGGAGTTTTGCGGCGGCGAAGCTTCTACAACGAACAATCGTATGGAGCTTTTAGCGGCCATTGAGGCGCTGCGTTTGTTTGAGGATGCGCACGATATTATTGTGCATACTGATTCGCAGTACGTGCGTAAGGGAATTACTGAGTGGATGCAAAACTGGAAGCGCAACGGCTGGCGAACATCGGCTAGAAAACCCGTTAAAAATGCTGATCTATGGCTTTTGCTCGACACTGAAGCTCAGCGCCACAACGTAGTATGGAAGTGGGTAAAAGGGCACAATGGTGACCCAGGAAATGAGCGAGCCGATGAGCTCGCTAATCGGGGCGTAGATCAGCTTTAGTTGCATAGCTAATCGCTGTGTTTTATCGCGCAGTTGTCTCAATGTTTTTGGATACCATCGTAAAAACTGCCTCTTACATCGAGGCGTATATCAAAACCTTTAGGTGTGTTTTTTATGTCCACCCGACAAATTGTTTTAGATACTGAAACCACGGGGCTTGAGCCTACACTGGGGCATCGGATTATCGAAGTGGGCTGCGTAGAGCTTATTAATCGCCGCCATACCCGAACGCACTACCATCAATATATCGATCCCGACCGCGAAGTAGAGGCGGGCGCGTTAGAAGTGCATGGCATCAGTAACGAATTTTTAACGGGTAAGCCGCTCTTTGCTGCGGTAGTTGAAGAGTTTATTGAGTTTGTTGATGGTGCTGAACTCATTATCCACAATGCGCCGTTTGATATAGGCTTTATCGATCATGAGTTGCGCCTGCTCGGGCATAAAGTCAAGTCGATAACCGATATCTGCACCGTGGTCGACACCTTAGCGGTAGCTCGCCAAAAGCATCCCGGGCAGCGGAATAGTCTCGATGCTCTATGTAAGCGCTATGGTGTAGATAATTCAGGCAGAGAATTACACGGGGCACTCTTAGATTCAGAAATTCTTGCCGACGTTTATTTATTGATGACCGGCGGGCAAACAACCCTGCAATTAGCGACTGAGGCTAAGAGCAGCGAACAGCAAACAGACGCCGAAAAGTTAGCCGGAGATTTAAGCAAACGCAGTGTTAGCTTGCCAATTATTCAAGCCGATGCAGATGAGCAGCGCGCGCATGACGAACTGATTGCACATATTCAAAAAATCAGTGACGGACAGTGCGTCTGGCACAAACTCGACTCAGTCAAGTAGCAGTGAGTATTGGCTCAGGATGCCGCTGAGCGTAAGAGCGCCAGTTTATAAGCTTAGCTTGCTCGGTAAGGGTAAGTTCCGTTGGGTAATCGCTTGAAGCGTTTGTAGCCCCACTGATATTGGGCTGCATCTTCTTGCGTTGACATTTCCACCATTTGGTTCATGGCCGTCAAACTCACGTCTTGTTCTTTACTGTAGATCTCTGCAGGAGCTTCCTTGAAATGAATGCTAAAGCCATTAGCATCTCGCAGAGCGTAACCCAGGATAATCTTGCATCCTGTTCGTTGCAGTAATTTGTAGACCAGCGTCATCGTCAATGCTTGTACGCCCATAAATGGAGCAAATGCACCTGAATCATTCTTCGGTCTCTGATCAGGCAGTATGCCTACAATTTGTCCCTGTTTGAGTGCCTTGAGAAGTTGTGCAATGCCGCGTTGATTAGTTGGCACTAAGCGGGCGCCGGATTGTTCGCGCCCTTTTTTCACCATGGCCTCTAGGCTGCGGTACTTAGGTGGCTGATACAAGCTTGTAGTTTCACCATAGCGAGGTAGAAAACGACCAAATACTTCCCAGTTGCCCACATGCGGGCAGATCACTAAAACGCCATGGCCGGCGTGTAACTTCTCGCGCAGATGGTCTTCGCCATGTACCGCTGTTATTTTTTTATCGAGCCACGTATTACTGTGATGCCAAACAGCCGGCATTTCTAGCGCTGTGGCTATCGTACTAACGATCGATTGCTGAACAAGCTGCATTTTGCCCTGTTCACTGAGAGTGGGGTGAGTGAGCTTAATATTTGTGGCAGTAACATGCTGTAAGGTGGTTTTAAACCCCAGTACGCAGCGTGCAATAACCCAAGCAAAAGGCTGTACCAAACGAAGTGGCAGCAGGGCAAGGATAGTAAGTGTAAAACCAGCTAGAGCGTTTTTTAACATAGGCTAATCAAGGCAGTGCATTGTCAAGACAATCATCGTTCCTGTGGGGCATAAAAATGCACCTATGCGACACAGCGATTGACTTACTCAGTGCCCACCATGTGAACCTTCTCCGTGGCCCTGTTTTATCGACTCACTATGCTCGTAGTTGGCATGATCTTGGATTAGCTCGTGCTCTATCATATAGTCGGTGGCCGGTGGGAGGATATAATTTACCGCAGCTAGGCCAACCAAAGTCATTGCTATTGTATAGGGTATGGCTTTGTAAACCATAGTGAGATATCCAAGGCGGATGAGCGGTGCTAGCGACGATGTGAGTAAGAATAGAAACGCTGCTTGACCGTTCGGTGTGGCAACCGACGGAATGTTAGTTCCGGTGTTGATCGCGACCGCTAACATATCGAATTGCTCACGATTAATGACATTGTTGGTCAAGGCTTGTTTGAGTTCGGTTATATAAACCGTACCAACAAATACGTTATCGGAAATCGCTGAGAGTAAACCATTGGCAAGGTAAAACATGGGCACCTGTAAGCTCTGCTCCAGTGCTAAAACCGAACCAATAATGCCTGTAAATAGTCCTTGGCGATCAATTACAGCCACAATCGCAAAAAATACAACGAGCAATGCCGTGAAGGGCAGAGCCTCTTCAAATGCTTTGCCCAGCGCATGTTCATCGGTTACGCCATTAAAAGCCGTGGTGAGTACGATTACCGTTAAGCCAATAATGCCAACTTCGGCCAAATGAAGCGCTAATCCAACGACCAGCCAGACCGCTACAATGGCTTGCACAATAAGCGCTGCCTTTTCTCGCTGAGTGCGCCGAGCATCATGAGCGGCGGCATCCTCTTGCAAAATAGTTCGAACACTATCGGGGAGCTGCCAGCCGTAGTTAAACCAGCCGGTTTTTTCCAGCAAAACTGCCATGCATAAACCAGTGGCCAGCACAGGTATCGTTACAGGCGCCATACGCAAGAAAAATTCAATAAATTGCCAGTCCGCCTGAGCAGCAATAACTAAGTTTTGTGGCTCGCCTACTTGCGTACAAACACCTCCCAGCGCGGTACCAACTCCTGCATGCATCATTAAATCGCGTAAAAAACCTCTAAACTGGTCGAGATCTTTGCGGAAGTGATCGCCAAATTTTTCTTCGTCCTCTTCACCGTTGTGCTGCCCCGAAGCCGCTTTGTGGTAGATGCTGTAAAAGCCTACAGCGACACTTATGATGACCGCTATAACCGTCAATGCGTCGAGAAAGGCCGAGAGAAACGCGGCTACAAAGCAAAAGAGCAGCGATAGACGTGTTTTAGATTTTACGTTGGTAAGTAATTTAGTAAATGTGTACAGCAGCAGGTCTTTCATGAAGTAGATACCGGCCACCATAAATACCAGCAGCAATATCACCGGTAGATTCAGTTCAACTTCATGCATTACATCAGATGGCGAGGCCATCCCTAGCGCAATAGCCTCGATGGCTAATAAACCACCGCTTTGTAGCGGATAACACCGCAGCGCCATGGCTAGAGTAAAGATGAACTCAATAATAAGCAGCCAGCCAGTCACGTATGGGCCTACTGTGTAAAGCATGATTGGGTTCAGAATCAAAAACAATATGATGGCGCTTTTATACCAGTCGGGAGCGTTCCCCAAAAAGTTTTTATAGAACGCCTGACTCGTAGATAGGGTGGTCATTTTCGATTCCTTGGTGTGATTTTTAGCCACTAAATCAGTGGCCTTACGTGGTAAAGCTAATTACTAAGGTTAGATCATTATTTAGTGGGTGTCATTATAGTCTTCCGTAATCGGCAGACATTGTTTTCGAGTGTTGAATTATTCCTAACATGAGGTACGCATTACCGTGCACGCCAACATTGTTACTGTTTGTAAAATAATCACTCGCTGTTTTTTTATCGCTTGGTAAATCTCGAACTGTATAAAGCCAATTGATTGTCTCTAAATGTTGGCGCGCATGGTGGGCTTCGATATTCGCCCAATCGTAGGCCATGATCTTTGAATAGGGCCGATAAATGAACTTGAAAGTTTGAAGTCGTTCACAAAATTAGATTACAAATCTACCACCTATTAGTTAAGCATACGCCGCCACTTTTACTTATCTATAGTTAATCCAGCACGTATCAAATACCGTCAAACATGTTTAAAACTCACTTTTATCGCCAGTGCAGCGCCCGATAAAAAATGTTTTGTAAGACTCGTGCAGCCTCTTATTTTTATAGGAATATTTACGATATGGCACAGGCATTAGCTGAAAAAATCGATAGGGCCAAGAGTGATCGCTACATCGATAGCTCGTTGCAGAGCTTGCAAGATGAAATCGCCGAAATACAACAGGCTTTAGCCAAGGCGCTGGACAGTAACTGGGATGAGATCGATACGGCTCCGCCTTTCGAGGCTGCGGCAGCCGGGAGAATTGCATCGAAGCTAGAAGAAATAGCGGGTGCGCTTACGATATTAAACATGGCAGAGCCTGCAAGACTTGTGGTCCATTTGAAGATGGCGGTATTGAAACTGGGTGATAATCCAGCGTTAGCCAATGTAAAGCAGCGGCAAGCTGTTTTTGAGGCTAGCTATTTTTTGTCGCTTTATATTGATTTTATACGTTCATTACGCGCCAATTCAGGCGATGAAATGCCTTTGATTTTGTCACCTTTCTTTTACAAGTTGGCGAGCGCCGGATTGGCACCGTTTGTTGATGAAAGCGAGATAGCCGGTATTGCTACTAATTTGCGGCTTGCACCAGAGCGGCTCGATTTGTGTGATGAGGCTAATGCGGCGCATGCAAACCCGAGTCCTCCTGATTACAACCCCGAGCATAAAAAGAACTCGAATCAAAGAGAGGCCATAGCAAATAATCAAGCGACTTATCGACGGCTTCGCAAAATGTACCAAGTAGCACTTATCGGTTTGTTACGCGGCTCTTCATCGGACGAACAACTGACACTCGTTGACCACGTTGCCAAGCGCTCAGCAGAATTGATAGATGAGCCACTGTTGCAGGCGGCTTGGGCGAGTATTTCGATGCTAGTGACCCAATTTACAGAAGGTAATCTTGAGCTGACACCGCAGCGCAAGCACTTTTTTGCGCGATTTGATCGCTGGCTTAGAGAAATGTCGAAAGGTGAGTTTGTTGAATTTCATGAGCCTGAGAATTCAAATGCGATTCGTGAGCTGACTACGCTGCTAATGTTGGCGGGTCATCAGGAGTATGCGCAAAGTAGGTTTCAAGATTTTTTCAATATCGATGTGGTCAAGTGGACAGATAAGCAGATCGTTGCCCAGCGTAGGTCCGTTGAGAGCGGTTTGCGTGAATCACTAATGGCTATGAGCGAGTCGATTAGTGAGCTGCTTGACGGGCTCAAGCAACGCCTGAGCGTAATGTCTGAAAGTGAGTTGTGTGAGCAATCTGATGTGAATTACTTGACATCGACTATGCATGCGATTGCAGCAGTACTTAAATTTTGTAATTTCAATAAACCGGCCTTAGTACTTGAGTCTGCGGCTGAGAACGTAAAGTCGTGGACGGTAGATATGCCCAGCGAACAGGTCCTTTTGCAGGTCGCTAATTCAATTTTGAGTATTGAAAATGCGTTGTTGTGCTATTCGATGAACAGTGCAGTGGGTCAGAATGAAGATGATGCTAGTCTCTCTCTCGAAGACGGTATGATCGCTCAAGCACATCAGAACTTGTTCAAAGAAATGCAAGCCAATATTAGGTTGTCAATACGAGCCCTAAACAGTTATGTAGAGTCTGAATACGATCGAGAGCATATTTCTAATGTGGGAAGCTCTTTGATCGGAGCCATTGGTGGTTTTCAAATGGTTGGCTTAATGGACGCTGCAAATCTAGCCGAAAAATGCGCTGCCAGAATTAGTGAGGAATATGATAGCGAGGAGGGCGGGGACACGGCTCGTTTAGAAAAAATTGCTGATTGCTTGGTATCGATCGAATACGTTTTACATGAACTGGCGGCAGGCGGTAAATTAGACGCCTCTATGCAACAGCTCATTGCCGAAAACATGGGCTCTCTTTAGGTTTGTGATTCGGCTTATACGATGGGGCTAAACTTGCCAAGCCATCGACTAGTATGAAGGTCTATGCGGGCCGCTGGAATGCCCCAATTAAGCGACTGCGTTGAGTAGAATCGATTTTATTGACTACGTTAATCCTGATTAAATCCAGTTTAAGCCACTGGTATTGGGGTGCTTTTGCCGATATCAGCCATTAATCGCATAATTAGTCCGTAAGGCTCAAGTCTCGGCATAGACTTCCCCACCTAATCCTTGTTTAATTCGCTCCGTAAGTTTGCCCTAATGGCGTCCTGAATGTTTACTCACAGAGGTTGCATCAACAGTGTTAATTGAACTTTTGACTGAATATGGTTTGTTTTTTGCGAAGGCGGCTACTTTTGTGGTTGCTGCCTTCTTAATAGTGGGTGCCGTGGCGGCAGCAAGTCAGCGCCCAGGGCATGACAAAGGCGGCGAGCTTCATGTAAAAAAACTCAATGACCACTATGAAGATATGGAGGTTGCTATTCGATCTGCAGTGATGGATGCGGCCGGTTTGAAAGAGTATGACAAGTCGAAGCGCGCTGATGAAAAGCAAAAAGCTAAAGATCAAAAGAAGGCAGCCAAACTTAAGTATGCCAAAGAAAAGCAAGCTAAAAAGAAACAGGACAAGGCAATAGATGAGCCTGCTGAAGAAAAGACGGTTTACGTGCTTGATTTTGATGGCGATATGAAAGCGTCGGAGGTTGATGGCTTTCGCGAGGAAATTACAGCGGTATTAACTATTGCTAAAAAACATGATGAAGTTGTACTTAAGCTAGAAAGTCCCGGCGGCATGGTGCATGCCTATGGCTTGGCAGCCTCTCAATTAGCGCGATTTAAAAGCGCTGGTGTGCCATTGACTATTTGTGTAGATAAGGTGGCTGCCAGCGGTGGTTATATGATGGCTTGTATTGCCGATAAAATACTGGCGGCACCTTTCGCTGTGATTGGTTCCATCGGTGTGGTGGCGAGCATTCCCAATTTTAATAAAATTTTGAAAAAGAATGACGTTGATTATGAACTGCTGACCGCAGGAGAACACAAGCGAACCTTAACGATGTTAGGTGAAAATACCGATGAGGGGCGTAAAAAGTTTGTTAGCGATCTTGAAGAGACACATACATTATTTAAAGACTTTGTGACTGATTATCGCCCTCAGTTAGATATTGCAGCGGTTGCCACTGGAGAGACTTGGTATGGTCAGCAGGCACTTGCGAAATTATTAATTGATGAGATTAGTACGAGTGATGAATATATAACCTCATTGGCTAAAACGTCTCCCGTTTATGAGGTCAGTTACGTTGAGAAAAAGCATTGGCAAGAAAAGCTAGGTATGTCGGTACAGGCGGCTCTGACCGGTAGTTTTGACAAGTTGCTCTCCTCTGTCAGTAATGTATGGAATACACGGCATTAGATGTTAATGAGTCCATTATTAAAATTTTTATTCCTATGGTGCAGCACTTAACAACGATATTTTCGGATAAAGGTTGAATGGTTCGATGTTCAAGCTAACTTTATACGGCAAAGCGGACTGTGAACTGTGTGATCAGGCTGAGGCGATGGTTCGATCAATGACCCAGAGAAACTGGCAACTCGTTAAGACTGACATTACCAGTGAGGCGAAACTGTTGGAGCAATATGGCTGGAGTATCCCTGTGTTGCAGCGCGCTGATACGGGTGAAGAATTAAAATGGCCCTTTCCGCCAAGTCGTTTGCGTGCATTTTTGAGTATCGCGCATTAAAAGCACGGCTATAGGCTTAATCACCAAGACAAGCACCACGTCCTTTTACAGATTGAAAAAGTCTACCGCGGTATCTCGGGTTTTTTTATGCACCACTTCAATATCGAGTTCCAGCGAGTCGGCTAAAGCCTGGGCTGTATAGTTCAGAGTCCAAGGTTCATTGCGATTTTTATGTGTCATTTTGTTTTTAAGCTGGTCGCGGTGAGGCATCAAATAGGGCGCATCAGTCTCAATCATCAAGCGGTCAATTGGCGCGTAGCGAATAATCTCCCGCAATCGCACTCCTCGCTTTTTATCGCAAATCCATCCTGTGATACCAATATACAAACCCAGATCGAGGTAGGCTTTAAGTGCATCGAGGCTTCCTGTGAAGCAGTGCACGATGGCGCGAGTACATAGTTCTGGATGCTGACGCATGATGGGGTGAAAGATGTCGAAAGCATCGCGCTCATGCAAAAAAAACCGGTTTATGAGTTTGCTTGGCAAAGGCCAAGTGAGCTTCAAATGAATGTATCTGATTTTCCTGGCTGGAAAAATTGCGATTGAAATCCAGACCTGTCTCACCTACAGCTACTACGGCATCCTCTTGGATGAGCGCCTTAAATGTAGCGAGAGTCTCTTCATTAAAGTCGTCAGCCGCATGCGGGTGAAGCCCAGCTGTTGCATACAAAAAGTTCGGATGCTGTTGGGCTAGCTCCAGAGCCGCTTGACTACTGGTGACGCTCGATCCCGTAACGATGATTTTTTCGACGTGGTTTTTTTTTGCACGCTCAAGTACTTCGTTAATATCACTAGCGAACGATTCGTTGGTTAAATTGGCGCCGATGTCGATCATTGTTTGGGTGTTTCCAGTAGAGTTGCGTGTTTGGCAAGGTGCAGCCGTTTTTTATCCTAACTAATCGGCCCGGTGTTTTTAAGGGTGGCTCTTTTGTGTGTTGCGTAAGCCAGGCAGATTACTGACTCGATAAGCTAACGTAGTGAGGCGTTTTTTAAAGTTGCTTAAATTTAACCATGTTGTTGCAGCGCTTCCAAGGGCGGGCCTCCAGGTCGCCCGCGTTCGGGGCCATCTTGTCATGTTTTCATTGCTTTGGGCGTCTAAGTCATAAAGCGGCAATTATTGTTTTGGTATAGGCTTTGATCGCGAGATCCGCATTTGATTCGGGTTTGTTAAATAGATTAGCCGAGCTTTTTAGATCCTGGCCGTCGGGGTAGAGTGCGCTAGTCAAGGTGCTGCATGCTAATAACTAGGGCAATCCTTTAATGCTTTGCTCCGCGACAAGTAGCGTGTTGCTCAAAGACTTAGAATTAGACCCGATGCGGCTCTGTGGTCGGTAATATTTCAAATCGCTACTTGACCGGAGGGCCATCCTTCCTATTATATGTCGCCCCTCGAGCTGGATTTTCAAATTTTGCTAGGTTTAGGCGGTCCGAAAGCTCAAATATTGCCCATAGCGGTTGATATTTGATCTCTTGACTGGTTTCACTGTGCTGAGCCGTTGTTCTGAACTATTCGTGCTGAAGTATTCATGCTGAAGTAAGCACGCTGAGCTATTTGTGCCGAGCTATTGATGCTGAACTATAGTAAAGCGGCATCGTAATCAATTGTTGAGTTGTGTTTATGGGAAGGTCATTGGTAATCGTGGAGTCGCCGGCCAAGGCGAAGACGATCAATAAGTATTTGGGCAACGACTTTATCGTAAAGTCGAGTGTGGGGCATGTCCGCGATCTCCCTACCTCTGGCAGCGGTAAGCCGGTTGATACGAAGGCGCGAGCACTCGAAGCGGCGAAAACGCGCAAGATGTCTCCTGACCAAAAAATTCTTCACAAACGCAAGAAAGCTCGTAGTCAGCTAGTCATGCGCATGGGCATTGACCCTGACAAAGGCTGGAAGCCCAACTACCAAGTTCTACCCGGCAAGGAAAAAGTGGTTGATGAGTTGCGTCGTTTGGCGGCTGGCGCTGAGACTATCGTGCTGGCAACGGATCTTGATCGCGAAGGGGAGGCTATTGCATGGCACCTGCGAGAGATTATTGGCGGTGATGATAGTCGCTTTCAGCGAGTGGTGTTTAACGAGATCACCAAAAAAGCGATTCAAAAGGCGTTTGAAAAACCTGGCAAGCTTGACATGGATCGGGTGTATGCTCAGCAAACAAGGCGATTTTTGGATCGCGTGGTGGGATTTATGTTGTCGCCACTGCTATGGGCAAAAGTAGCTCGCGGTCTTTCTGCCGGTCGGGTCCAGTCGGTGGCCACTAAGTTGATCGTCGAGCGTGAACGTGAAATTCGCGCTTTTATACCGGAAGAGTATTGGGACGTTTATGCGGACCTTGGCGGCAGCGCAGGAGGCTTGCGTATGCAGGTCACGCGAGGTCATGGTGAAAAATTTCGCCCAACGAGTAAAGTTGAGAGTGATGCCGCATTAGCGGCGCTGAGTGCGGCGAGTTACAGCATTAGTAAGCGTGAAGACAAGCCCACATCGAGCAAACCTTCAGCGCCTTTTATTACCTCGACGCTACAACAAGCTGCGAGCACACGCGTGAGCTTTAGCGTCAAAAAAACCATGATGTTGGCTCAGCGTCTATACGAAGCAGGTTACATAACCTACATGCGTACTGATTCAACTAATCTGAGTGCTGATGCGGTAGCCGCTTGTCGCGGTTATATCGAGGGGCATTTCGGTGCAGAATACTTACCTGAAAAGCCTCGCAATTATTCCAGTAAAGAGGGCGCTCAGGAGGCTCATGAGGCTATTCGCCCGTCCAATGTTGATATGATGCCGTCTGATTTAAATGGCATAGATCCTGATGGCGTGCGCTTATACGAGCTTATATGGCGTCAGTTTGTTGCCTGCCAGATGGTCAATGCACAGTTTACGAGCACGAGCCTCACAGCAACTGCAGCGGACTATGAATTGCGTACTCGAGGCCGAGTTATTCGCTTTGATGGTTTTACTCGCGTGCAGCCGCCCATGTCCAAAAAAGAAGAAGATCGCTTGCTGCCCAACTTTGCGCAAGGGGATTCGCTGGATCTTATTAAACTCGATCCGAGCCAGCATTTTACCAAACCGACGGCTCGTTATTCTGAGGCCAGTTTGGTTAAAGAGTTAGAGAAACGTGGTATTGGTCGACCTTCAACATACGCAGCAATTATATCTACGATACAAGACCGTGGTTATGTGCGCATTGAAAATCGTCGTATGTATGCTGAAAAAATGGGTGATATCGTGGTCGAGCGATTGAACGAAAGTTTTGAAAATTTAATGGATTATAGTTTTACCGCTAACATGGAAGAAACGTTAGATGAGATTGCCGACGGTAGTAGGAAGTGGCAAAACGTCCTTGACGATTTTTATACAGACTTTAGTGGTAAGCTGGCAGTGGCGCAGCTTGACGCTGCTGAAGGGGGGCTGCGACTAAACGACCCCACAACGACTGATGTGCCCTGCAAGGCATGTGGGCGGCCTATGCAGATTCGTACAGCCAGTACCGGAGTTTTCTTAGGCTGCTCAGGCTACGGTTTACCGCCAAAGGAACGCTGTAAAGAAACAGTTAATTTGGTGTCGGGTGATGAAGTTGTCAGTGCCGATGCCGACGACGAGGCTGAATCACGCTTGTTGATACACAAGCGGCGCTGTCAAAAATGTCAAACGGCTATGGATAGTTATTTAGTCGATGAGCAGCGCAAGTTACATGTATGCGGCAATAACCCCGATTGCGATGGTTACGAGGTTGAGCAGGGCCAGTTCAAAATTAAGGGCTACGATGGACCTAAACTCGATTGCGATAAATGCGGTGCTGAGATGCAACTTAAGTCAGGTCGCTTTGGAAAATATTTTGGCTGCATGGCGGATGATTGTAAAAATACGCGCAAATTACTGCGAAGTGGGGAGGCGGCACCGCCCAAAATGGATCCAGTGCCTATGCCGGAGTTGCAATGCCTGAAGGTGGATGACACGTATGTCTTGCGCGACGGCGCTGCAGGTATTTTTTTAGCAGCGAGCCAGTTCCCGAAGAACCGAGAAACTCGCGCTCCGTTTGTTGATGAGGTTTTGCCGCACAAAACAGAAATTGATCCCAAGTATCACTTCTTGTTAGAGGGCCCTGTGACCGATAGCGATGGTGAGCGTGTGCAAATTCGTTACATGCGTAAAACCAAGCAACAATATTTAATGACTGAAAATGATGGGAAGGCAAGCGGTTGGCGAGCCGATTTTGAAAATGGTCAATGGGTGATAACGGAGAAATCGTCTAAAGCTGCAGCTAAGAAAAAAACGCCTAAAAAGAAGGTCACTAAAAAGAAGGCCCCTAAAAAGAAAGCTGCGAAAAAGAAAGCAGTTAAGAAAAAAGTGCCTGCGAAAAAAATTAGTGTTAAAAAGCCAGCGGAGTGATGGGGTGCCTGCCCTCTATTTTTTACAGTCAGAGGAGATCATGCATTGAGCCGCGAGAGTAGTTATTCTGGGTCTATCAATCAGGCTCTATATTTTGCGCGCTTGTTGGCCGAGCAGGGTCAATTGTTAGAGCAGGCTAATGGCGGTGGGCAATTCCACGGTCAGCAGTTGCAATGCTACTGTGAGGCCTCGCTAGACGCTCTCCATCGAGCACTATTCTTTTTAGTACAAGCTACCATCCCTAAAGATGACGCTGCCGATAGCGGCAGTGCAATTGCTTCTGGCGGCCTCGAAGGGATGCTCGATAGGGCATTACAGAGCCAGCCTTCTCAGGTCTTGCAAGAATTAGCCGGCGCACTTCGTCAGGCAACACCTATCTCGGCAATGCTTCAGACCTACCGGCGCCTCTGGCAAACCAAGGCTCGGAGGGTGAAAACCGATGAAATTAGCATGGCCGAAATCCATCTTTCTCCCTCAGATTGCTTGCTATGGCAGCAAGAGATTACAAAGCTGCATGCGCGCATCCGAGAGCACGGTGTAGAGTATTAATAGCCAAACCGAGCGTCAAATCTTGCGAGTAAACTAAGGCAAAATAGCGCTAGGATGGGCGGCTTTTTCAGAGGAGACGGGCTGCAATTCAACGCGGTCGATGGTATACTTCCCTCACACAACAGGGGGTTTTATCGTGTCATCATTTCTTGAAATAGTTGAATTAGTCAACGGAGATATTGTCTTGCAGCGCGCCGATGGTGAAGGCGACGCACTCATGACAATTCATTTTTCGGATGAATCTAAAAACTATTTGCCAGAGGGCAGGCTTGAAGTTGCCCGAGCGATGATTCATGCCGGCATTGAAACGGCGTCCCAGCTAGAAATCGTGCGCTCCGAATCAGGTGAAAAAAATGACGGGCATGAGTCGGATGCGCGATTGACTGACGACGCTGAGTCGAGGGTCTTGCACTAGATTTTCGAGCACTATGTTTGTATCTGCGTTAAAAAAGGGTCTGCATCTTGGTTCTATTGACGCCTGATAACCCCAACGCTTAACCCCTCTATTTTGAAATGCTGCTCGCGCAAATCGACAACGATCGTGCTGTAATCGACGTTTTCCGGCTCCAGATGCACGATATGCTTACTGCGTGTGGTGCGAAATCTTTTTACCGTGACATCGTCATCCACTCTGGCTACAACGATCTCACCATTGGCCGCTTGGGCCGTGTTATGCACGACTAAGCAGTCTCCGTCAAAAATTCCTACGTCTTGCATGCTGTCGCCAACTACCTCGAGTAAGTAGTCAGCCCTTGGTTTAAAAAAGCTTGGGTCGACTGCCACGTAGTCTTCCACATGTTCTGTTGCAAGAATTGGGCTACCCGCGGCAACGCGGCCAATGAGAGGGATGCCTGTAGGGGTCTCATCAATCAGTCGAATGCCTCGTGATGTCCCTGGAATCATTTCGATCGCACCTTTGCGGGCGAGGGCCTTGAGGTGCTCTTCGGCGGCGTTAGCCGATTTAAAGCCAAACTCAGCTGCAATATCGGCTCGTGTGGGCGGGCGACCCGTTGCTTCAATATGCGACTTAATTAAACCGAGTATTTGCTCTTGTCGTTTGGTTAGTTGCATGCGCGGGCCTTCTTGCCGGGTTAGGTTGACGTGCTAAGTTGGGTTCAGCTGCTAAATTTGGTTAAACTGTGCTGCTGATTAAATTTACAGTATGTAATTATATACAGTAACTGTTTGGGTGCAAGTTGGCATTTGCCAAAGTCTGCCGGGGTAGTGCTCTGAGCGGTGAATTATCGAGCAATTTTTAGCTATTGATGTATTTTTGCCATGGTTTTGCGCTACATACTACCAAAGCCTTGCTCTGTGATTCTCCTAGACTTCAGTTAAATGCCTGAGTGTTAAGGAGTTTTACCATGACCGTGCTCACTAATTTAAGCCGAATGTATGATCTGGATGACAGTACAACGCTCATTGATCAGCATGCCGGGGGTTGTATGCCGGTTAAAATTATTAAGCCGCGCACCGCTGGACCGCATCCCGTGGTTATTTTATTGATGGGTATGACAGGGGTCGATCTGGCTCTTTGTTCTATAGGGCGTTTGATTGCCGAAGAGGGTTACGCAGTAGCCATTCCTGATCTGTATCATGATGCCGGTAGCAAGGCTTCGGCACTACCTGCAGATTTTGATGAAGCGCTAGAGGCTATGCACGGCATTCGTGAGCAAAGAGCGATGGATGACATTGGTGCAACTTTGGAGTTTATTGCCAGCCGTGGCGATATGAATACTTCGCGTATAAGTTTGTTCGGCCATTGTCTTGGTGGACGGCTGTCGTTAGTTGCAGCAAGCTATTTTCCTACTCAATTTCGTTGTATTGCGAGTTATTATGCCAGTGGCTTAGAGACATGTTTGTCTGCATTTGGCTCGCTTGATATTCCCACCCAAATAGTTGGCGCGGGTAAAAGTTTATTTGCCTGTGAGCAAGCGCTCGGGCGAGTTGAAGCGAATTTACGCCAACATAATCAGTTTGTTGAGCGCTTGAGCTATGCGGAAGCATCACATAACTTTTTAGACGCTGGCTGCCGGAATTATGATCCGGTACTGGCCGCCGATGCCCTTTACCGAACTTTCAATTTTATTGCTGCAAATACCGTTAACGATACTGTGGCAGCTTAAAATCGATTTTTAAATGATTAAAACAATATCCTCAGCAAGTCACTGCGTCATGGTTATATTGACGATCGGTCGCCTATAGTTTGTTGGGGTCGTCGGTTGCGGTCGCTTGTGACACACCCATTTGGCTCGTTATGAAAAACCTAGTGCTTATTTATCATACTCAATCAGGTAACACGGGCCAGCTTGCCGAAGCTGTGGTGCGTGGCATTACAGGTGAAGCGAGTGTGGCGCTAACGGTTAAAGAGGCTTTTGATGCGGGACTTGAAGACTTGTTGGCAGCAGACGCCGTCATTTTTGGTAGTCCCGAAAATTTTGGCTACATGTCTGGAGCGCTAAAAGATTTTTTTGATCGGACTTATTATCCGGCCGAGCATTATCAACTGGGCATACCTTACGCGCTGTTTATTAGCGCCGGAAATGATGGGCGTGGTGCGGTCAGAGAAATTGATCGTATACTCAAAGGGTATCCCATGCGTAAGGTCGCCGAGCCTGTTATAGCAAGAGGTAATGTGACTGCGAAGGACTTACAAGCCTGTGAAGAATTAGGCCAGGCAATGGCAGCAGCTGTTGCGATGGGTGTATTCTAGTTTGTTCTGCAGTTGCACCGTTGCTATCTTGGCAGTATAGGTGCGCGCATTGACTGCGTATTTTTAACTAAAACTAATGGGCCGCTCAGCGGTCGAAATGATGCGTATGCTGTCGTGAGCCGAGTTGATATATGAAGTCAGATCCTTCGTTAGAAAAAAAATCAGAAGCATCCAGTGCGTTTTTAGCGCGCCGCTGGCCCCTGTGGTTAGTGGTGGTATTGACCTTCGTCCTGACGTTGCTCGTGATGTTGCTGGCTTACCGTTACTATTTTTCACCGTCTCCATTCGATCCGGTTGAGTTGAATGCAAACGAAACCCAACAATTAGAAGAAAAACTTGAGCAGCTTGACCCTAGTCGATTGAACCAAGAACTTGGTACCGCAACGAGCCCACTTGCCCCTCGCGTTTATACTGAGGCTGGAGCTAAGCGTCAATTGGCTTTCAGCGAGCGTGAGATTAATGCAATGCTGGCGCGAAACACTAACTTAGCTGATAAGTTAGCGATAGACTTTTACGATGATTTAGTGAGTGCCCAGCTGCTGGTACCGGTAGACCCTGCGTTTCCAATTTTGGGTGGAAAAACGGTGCGAGTCAGCGCAGGTTTGGAGCTTGCTTACACTAAGGGCAAGCTCACGGCGATTTTGCGCGGCGTCAGCGTGATGGGCGTGCCGATTCCCAGTGCTTGGCTGGGTAATCTCAAAAACACCGACTTGATTAGTGAGTTTGGCAGTAGCGAGGGCTTTTGGCAGAGCTTCGCCGCTGGGATCAGTCAGCTGAATGTCGAGCAAGGCCAGCTGAGCGTTACTTTGGCAGAGTAGCGCTAGAACTGGTTTTGATGTGTTGCCTCACACTCACCCTCGCCACTGGGCTAAAGTGTTATTATTTCGATGGCGTTGCGCTCGCAGAGGGATTCATACTGCGCTGTTTCGCCGCTGTGAGTAACTATGCCTATACTGGCTTGTTCTGGTTTCAAGTAATGCTCGGCGACGCGTATTAAGTCGGCGGCTGTAACGTCAAGCACTTCTTGTCTAAACTGCGCATGCTGCTCGGGACTGCGGCCAAATAAAGCATCATGAAAGTGTTGTTTAGCTGTGCCAGCTGGCGATGATGGTTTGTCTAGTGAGCTGACTACGCCCAAGATGGCTTCTTCAATGACGCGCCACTCATGCTGCGTTTCGAGAACCCAAGCAATAGATTGATCGAAATCATTGAGAGTGTCAGATAGCCGCGGATCGCGATAAGAGTAAAAGCGAAATGCGGCATTCATCGAGTCTTGGCTGGCACCACCGCCATAAGCGCCACCTTGCTCACGAATAGCGGTGTGTAAAAAGCCGTTACGTAATACACCGGCTAGCACTGTCAGTGAAGCTGCGTCGGCATGACCCACGGGTACCGTAGCGTAGGCCTTCGCGCAAAAGTTCACCTGGGAGTTACAAACCCATAGCTGGCGGCTTTGTTGTCGCGTAGCGGGCAACTCTAGCAGTGCGCTTTTTACAGTATTTTGAGCCGGCCAGTTTTGCATCAGCGCATCAACCGTTTTTTCTTGTTGGTCAGCTTCGCCAACGGCTAAAAATTGATGCTCGCTGTGACTGAGCAGTTGATGTAACTCAGCAAGTTGAGCGCTAAAGTCAGCTTGTGCTGATGGCTCTAAAAGGCTTTTATTGAGCGCTTTAAGCTTTTGAATTCCTCTTAAGCCGCTGCTGTTATGCCCAAGTTTAGCGATAGGGCTCATGCCCTGGCAGGCCGCGCTCATTGCCAGTGCATGGCCATTGCCAGTGACTGACTGTTCGGCGCGGGCAGTGTACCGAGCAATAAGTTCGGCAATTCGTTGGTGCTCATCAAAGCGGGCATCATTCCAGGTGCTGGCCAGAAGCTTATCAATGTCACTGCCGCGAGCAGCCAAACCTTTTGCCGAGAGCGTGAAATAGCCCTGCACTCGTTGCTCGTTGTCGATTTCACCGCGAATTGAACTGTAAGCGTTAATGCCACCACAAACGCCGGTTTGCCAGCTCTGTGTTTGCAGGTAATCCTGTTCTCCGACACCCACCTCGGTGAGCACGCGATTGTGTAATGAAAGTATTGACAGTTGTGCCTCGCTAAGCGGGGGCAGTGAGCCGATGACTTGATGATAGGTCAAGCCATTGGTGCCCTGTGGGTAGTAGGCGAGCTTGCGGCCGCCGCAATCGAGCGGGTTAAATGTGGGTGGCACAGCCATGGCGGGCACGTCGTCTAATCCCACTTTTGGTAGCACGCCAGGATCATCAACAGCCGCTTGACGTTCCGTGAGTGCCTTACTCGTTGCAATAATGGCCTGTTTTTCATCTTCGCTTAACGCGGCTTTGATTGTTGCAAGTCGATCTGTTTCTTCAGTAATCAACTGTTGATTGAGGTGAGCGTCTGGGGTGAGCGTTACGGTTACACGGTGAGGGTTGTCGAGTAAAAGCCTCTTGATTAGCGTAGAGATAAAATTCGGGGCCTCTATATCCTTGCGCAGCTGCTCTAACACCGGATCGATGTTGAGCATGCTGGCCGGCTCGCCGCGATGCAAGGCTGTGGCGAGGCAGGAGAGAATAAGTTGGAGTCCATAAGGGTGGCTGTCACCACTGATTTCACGCTGCTGTAATTCTAACTGGTCGAGCAGAGCAACCAGTCGGCTCTGCTCGACTCCTTGGGTAATTGTATTTTGCAGGGCATCTAGGACGAGCGCTTCGAAGTCATCTTGTCCGCTTTCTTCGCAGCCTTCAAGGCCGCATACAAAAACCATTTGCAAACCTGAATCATCAAGGCCACATAGCGGTGACGGAGAACTGCCAAGCTCGGTTGTTTCAAGCGCTTGCTGAAGGGGAGAGGCACTATCTTCAAGCAAAATACTCGACAGTAGGTGCGCGGCCATTACTGCCATAGGATCGCGTATATCATCGAGAACCCAAGCCATTACGCGGTGACAGTTTTTGGCGGACGCCTCGCCTTTAGCTAAGGGGTAGGCCTTGGTATTGCTGGTTGGTTTGTCGAACGGTGCTTGCAATGGAACTTCGATGACCGTTTTGTCACTGGCAAAATGTTGCAGCGCCAGCGCTTCAAACTTTTGTTGATGTTCACAGGCAGGGATGTCGCCATAAGTAAAAAAGACGGCGTTATCGGGGTGGTAGTGTTTTTTGTAAAATGACTGTAACTGTTCGTAGCTGAGTTGCGGAATAACAGCAGGTTCGCCGCCACTGTTGTATTGATAGGTATTGTCGGGAAATAAATTCTCACCTACAGCTTGCCAAAGTTGAGATGAAATAGAGCTCATCGCACCCTTCATTTCATTAAAGACGACACCTTTATAAACTAAATCGCTGCTTGCATCGTCGCTTTTTTCAAATTCAACTCGATGGCCTTCTTGAGCAAAATCAAGTGGATCTAGACGCGCAAAAAAAACGGCATCGAGATAGACTGTGAGTAGGTTGTCGAAGTCTTTGCGACTTTGACTAGCAAACGGATAGGCGGTCCAGTCGGAGCTGGTGAATGCATTCATGAAGGTATTGAGCGAGCGGCGGATCATCATAAAGAATGGATCGCGAACCGGATATTTTTTACTGCCGCAAAGGCTTGTGTGTTCGAGGATATGTGCAACACCGGTAGAGTCAGTAGGTACGGTGCGCAGGGCCACTAGGAAGACATTTTCTTTATTGTCGGCTGCAAGATGAATGTGACGTGCGCCAGTCCGGGTATGTTGGTACTCCTCGCAGCGCAGGTCTAGCGATGCTATCTTGGTAGTGGTCAGGAGTTTAAACGTTGATTGATTGGTATCTATGTTCATTGAAAAACTATTTTCCTAATTAGGTTTTGGCTTTAGTGTAGTGTACTTGACTCTACGTTTCGAATCACAATGCTGCGAAGTAATGTGGTGATTCAACGTTTGCTCAAGCGCTTAATCAGTTGATGGCGTGGTCAGTCGGTAAATTGGCTAGTAGGCATATTAGAGAGCTAGCTGACTCACTCGCCTATGGGATTCTTGCATCACTGCGTGGCCTTGTGGCACGGCTAGGTGCTGTGTAGGCACTGTTATTGCGCTGCGTTACTGAGTTCTAGCTCGTAGATATGCTGCCAGTTTTTGCCGGTCACCAGCACGTTGCCGTTGTCGTGTCGATAGGCGATGCCATTAGTAACATTGGCCTGATCGTTGCGCTCGCGTTTAGCCAGTGAAGCAAGGTCGATTGTATATCGTACCTGACCATCAGTGGGGTCAATGAGGACCACTGTATCGCTGCCCCAAATGTTTGCCATAATACAGCCGTTGGCCCACTCCAATTCATTGAGGTGCTTAACGGGTCGGTCCATGACACGCACAATGATTTTCTTTTCTGGTTTCAAGGTCTCCAAGTTTCTGAAGGTCAGCGCGGAGCTACCATCGCTGCTGACTAGGCTTGTGCCATTGGAGGTCAGTCCCCAACCCTCGCTCTCGATCTGCTGTGTTGCAGTCAGCTCAAACGTGTTGGCTTGCGATTGTGAATCAGATTGGGTGGTGGCGTCGGTGGTGTTCTGAGTCAGCCGATAGCGCAGCACATCGCCTGATTTCCAGGTCAGCACCACAAACTCGTCATCGACCATAGCGAGCCCTTCGCCAAAATACTTGTCATCCAGCGTTTGGCTAGTATCAGGGGTAAGCTGCCCTAATGGATAGCGCGCCAGCATTGATTGACCGTACAAGCCGGTCGACTCATAAATATAACCCTGATGAAAAATAAGCCCTTGGCTGAATGCATTGTTACGATGGGGATAGTGGTCAACCAGCTTAAAGCTAAGTGGCTCTGGGGTCGGCGACCCCGCAACTGCTGAACGATGCCTCGTTGCTCCGCATCTAAATGCAAGCGGCAACTGCGCTTGGCTATTAACGTGAGGTTCATTGGCATGCGCTAAGGTGCCGGTTGCCAACGCAACCTTTAGGACCACAACGATGTTGCACAGAGCCGATAATTTAATCATTCTCAATCGGCGTTTGCAGTGTCTGTCAAGTGCTCGTTTATTAATCGGTAGTACCTGTTTAGTTAGTTGAGGGTGCTGAGCGTTGTAGCCATTTAAAGTGGTAAAAATGTCTCGAGTTTATTTTACTCATGCGCGCCTGATTTGTTAGTTCGCCTGTTGGCATTGCTTCGAATAAGTTGCCGTACTAAAAAACGAGACGGCGAAATGGCCTGTCGCAGCGTATCGCTTAAAGGCACTGGCGAGCCATTTATTTCTGCAACTAGAAGCTCTGTAGCCAATGGTGCCATGGTAAAGCCATGCGAGCCATATCCAGTGTTGATATATAGACCCGGTATGGGCGCGGCCAAATTTGTGGGCGTTTGCTTGGCATTGTGACTCAAGCTGGTAAAGCTCTTACAAAAGGCCTTTGGCTCAACCACGCTCCCAGCGATGGGCATGTAGTCTGGTGAGACGCAGCGAAAGTTAGCTCGGCCTTGGATTGATTGAGCCAGTGTTTCATGGGTGGCGGGCGCAGGCATCGAAGCGCAAGCCCGGTGAGCATTGCTTAGGTTTTCTATATGGTCGGCAACGGTAACTTGCGTATTGGTGACGCCTAGGTTGTAGGTCGCGCCGATACTATGAAGGCCATGTATCGATGGGGTTGTGTAGCCTTTTTCGCACAGTGTTACGCGAAGCTTTGCCGAACGATTGCTGGCTGGTATGTCCGATGTTTGCCCTCGCAATGCCTTAAGCTTGAGCCAGTTGGTTTGGGCGAATTCGGCGCTGGCATGGCCGCACGCCACAACAACGATGTCGGCATGAAGCACATTGGCATTGTTTAGGTGCGCTTGCCATTGTCCATGGCTTATATTTGCGTGGTATGCAAGGCTATCCACCGCGGTGGAGGTGAGTAGTTTAATCGCAGGATCATTCAATAAAAACTCGCACACAGCACGCGGATTCAGATGGCCACTCCGGGGGTAATAAATGGCGGGCTCCGAAAGGGTTGCGCCCGCTATTGCGCTGGCGGCTGTGGCGTTTAAGTTGCGCCGGCTGTGGCACTCTGGGTGAGACTCGAGCCATTCATCGCTTAGCTGCTCAGTGAGTTGCAGCATGCCGTTGAGTCCAGTTGTTAGGTGGTTGGCGGGTCGTTTTTGTTGGTGATCAGTTAGGTTGGTACCAGCTGATTTCGGCGCGTGAGCTGACTCTAGCTGCCGATAATAGTTCACAGCGTAGTGAAAAGCAGCCTCATGAAAGTCGGCAAGTTTGGATCGTTGCAGAGCTGTTCGCGCATAGAGCACCGCGGCAGAATTGCCTGACGCGGCATCGGCAAAGCGCGCCCGCCTATCAAGCACCGTTACCTGCCAGCCCGACTGGGCAAGGCGAGATGCCGTGCTGCAGCCAGCAATACCTGCTCCGATTATTAATGCAGACGGCCGCTCGCTGGTGGTCTTGGTTTGCTCGTGGTGACTTTTTTCAGCATGCCGAAAAAAGCACGGCGATAATGAAAAGGCGGATTTTCTGGTTTTCAAAGGGGCCGGTTGGTCGTGTTCATGCTGCCCTAGTGCGGTTGCTAATGAAGATGTTTTTGCTGCATAAGTAGCGGTGAGCATTTCACGCTTACGGCCAAAGCCGGTTTTTTTTTGCAGGGTAAAGCCTGCCAGCGAAAGGCCTGTTCTCACCGGTCTGGCAACAGAAAATGTGGCCACTGTGCTGCCAATTCTGCTGTAGCGTCTAATTAACGTGAAGAGAGATGTGTGCCACATGTTTGGGTTTTTGCTTGGTGCAAAGCCATCCAAAAACCATGCGTCAACGCATAGCCCCAATGGCGACGGTGAGGGAGCTGCTAAGGATAAATTTGTGCGGTTTGTTCTGGATGATGTTATGTCTGCTGATGGGTAGAATTCTAAACGTTGTAGCGCGTCACAGCTGTCGCCTAACAATAGCACCAAGGATATCGTGCAGCCGTCAAATTCAAACGGTATGAGATAGTCGCTGCCGACTAGGTCGGGGTAGTTGGCCCGCAACTCCGCTGAGTATGTAGGAAAAGGATCGTAAGCGGCATGAACTTTTTTCATTGCTTGCAGGGTGAGAGGAAACGCCTCAGTGGCATAATAATATAGGCGCGGCTGGGCTGAGCGAGGCAAATGTTTATGTAACTCTACCCACCCATTAACTGTAGCCAGAAAGTTGAGGCCGCTACCAAAACCTGTTTCACCCACGATGAAATGATTGGTTGCATTTGAAGAGTTGCCGTTCCTGTTATTATTTTTTAAGGCCTGAAGCCAGCGCTGTTCGAGTTGGTTACCCTGAATAAATACATGCTGTGCTTCTGCAGCGCCTTGACCTGGATTAAAGTAAATATCATCAAAGCGCAGGCTACGCACGGCACCACTTGCATCGACAGAAACTTGGTCGCTGGTGGTGCAGGGGATAGGGCGTTCATTGGCAGACAGCGTCATGCCACATCCCGCAGTAGGAGTTCTATTTTATTGCTGTAGGCAACTGATGGACGTGGTGTTTTGTTGGCTTCGCTCATAGGCAGTCTATGTCTTTGCTATCTACTTGTTCTATGCATTGGTGGGCGCACTTAAAGTAGCATCCGAGTATTGCTGGAAAGTGTGCGGTTCGCTTTTTTTGTCGTCTAGCCGCCTGCACAGTGGGCAACTGTGGGTCGGCGTTGCTCGGACGATGTTTCCGGTTGCTATTATAAAGTAAAGTGTGGGGCATCAACGCTCGCGTTAGCAAACATGTAAAAAATCCTACCTGTTACGGTGAGATGCTCAAGGCGGCGCACCTTCGCACAAGCTCTGTTAAACTACAGCTCGATTTTTCATCGAGTAGCAAGCAAGGTATGTCGTCAAATAGCGTTCACCGCTCAAAATTAACGGTAGCTTCACAGCTCGTGTTCATCGACGAGCTGCGCCCGGCCGATGTGCCTGCTCAGGCGCAGCGTTTGCTAGAGATGATTGCAAGTGCTCTTTACAAAGATCGAGGGCGTTTGTCGCGCCAGCTTGAGAAAATTAGCAAGTTGGCAAGCGACAAACACGATTGTGTTGATGACTCCCAGCGTTTGTTGCGTGCGCTGCAAGTTTCACTCAAGTCTGTGGCGAAGCGCAGTGCGCCGCTAGCCGATATGACCTATCCACCCTCGCTACCGATTGCCTCGCATATTGATCGTTTACGAGCAACGATTGCCCAGCATCCAGTGGTCATTGTTGCTGGCGAAACCGGCTCGGGTAAAACCACGCAGTTACCGAAAATTTGTCTACAGTTGGGCCGCGGCCAATTTGGACGCATTGGTCATACTCAGCCTAGGCGACTTGCTGCTCGCACCGTCGCTGCCAGGATTGCTGAAGAAATGGGTACCAATGTGGGTGATCTGGTGGGTTTTCAGCATCGCTTCAGCGAGCAGCTCGATGAGGGTACGCGAGTTAAGGTAATGACTGATGGAGTCTTATTGGCTAACCTCCATAGTGATCGCCACCTGCGTGAGTACGACACAATTATTATTGACGAGGCGCATGAACGCAGTCTGAATATTGATTTTTTGCTGGGCATGTTGAAAACTATTTTGCCTAGGCGGCCCGATCTTAAGCTGATAGTGACTTCGGCAACGATTGACGTCAAACGGTTTGCTGATTACTTTGACGGAGCGCCAATAATAGAGATTCCAGGCCGCAGTTTCCCTGTTGCTATTGAATATCTTGCCGATAATGAGTGTGGTGCCGTTAAGGGTGATGACACAACTCAAATAGATAATGATAAAAAAGTAACGACGAGAGTCAGCCAAGCATCTTCCGTCCAATCTTTGGCAGAGAATTCATTAGATGATTTTAATGGCCATTTAATCCAGACGCTGGACAAGATTGAGGGGCTGTTATTAAACCGTGATTCATTAGCGCGAGATGTGCTGGTTTTTTTGCCAGGCGAGCGTGAGATTCGCGATGCGAGTAAAGCTCTGCGCGTCCTGCACGATAGGTATGAAGTGTTGCCGCTTTACGGCCGTTTAAGTGTTGCCGAGCAGCAGCGTATCTTCACTCTGGAGGCGAATGCTAAAAGAGGTGATCGTAAAAAGCGCCGGGTCGTTTTAGCGACTAATGTAGCTGAAACATCGATTACCGTGCCGGGTATTGGTTATGTGATTGATAGTGGCTTGGTGCGAATGAGCCGGTACAGCCCTAGAAGTAAGTTGCAGCGTTTGCAGGTTGAGTCGATATCCAAAGCCAGTGCTCAGCAGCGCTCTGGTCGTTCGGGCCGAATTGCCCCTGGCGTTTGTTATCGGCTTTATACCGAAGAGGATTTTAATAGTAGGCCAGACTATACCGAGCCTGAAATACTTCGTACGCAGTTAGCGGCTGTTATTTTACAGATGAAGCGCTTGGGGCTCGGTGATATAGAAAAGTTTCCATTTCTCGAGGCGCCAGCACTAAGGCAGGTGACGGCCGGGGTCAAAACACTCGTTGAGCTGGGTGCCATGCATGCTGATGGTAGATTAACAGCCGTCGGCCGACAGCTGTCGGCACTACCCATTGATCCTCGTCTTGGCCGCATGCTGTTAGCTGGCTTAGCAAAGCATTGCGCCGCTGAAATTTTGGTCATTGTTAGTGCCTTAGCTGTGCAAGACCCGCGCGAAAATCCGGTTGAAAAGCGTGAGGCTGCGCGAATGTCACATGAGCGTTTCGCTCACTCGCAATCGGATTTTATGGCGTGGCTCAAGCTGTGGGATTATTTTGAGGCGCAGCGTCAGACCATGACACAGAGCCAGCTGCGTAAGCTCTGTGCCAAAGAGTACCTGTCTTACATGCGTATGCGAGAGTGGCGCGACATGCACCGCCAGTTACGTCTGGCCATCCGAGCCCCGGCGACTAAATTAGGCGCTTCATTGCTACCCGCTGCATGGTTTTCTTTGCCTGATGACGAGTTACCCTATGAACAGATCCATCGCGCGATCTTGACAGGGGCCCCGCTGCAGCTAGGGCGGTTAGATGACCGCAGCAAGCGCAAAGGGGTCGTAACTGGAAAAAAGGCAAAAAAAGGTTTCGCTCGTTATTTGGGTCCCCGCAATCTGGGTTTTTCTATTTTTCCGGGGTCGTCACAATTTAAGCAAGCGCCGCGCTGGGTGATGGCTGGTGAAATTGTAGAAACATCTAAAGTCTATGCGCGCA
The DNA here is from genome assembly GCA_943788835.1 of uncultured Pseudomonadales bacterium. Lineage (GTDB taxonomy): Bacteria > Pseudomonadota > Gammaproteobacteria > Pseudomonadales > UBA7434 > UBA7434. The sequence goes on from CALSRU010000004.1 coordinate 294,128, forward strand.
CGGTGGCAGCGATTGACCCGGCGTGGATTGCTGCTGAGCTCAAGCACTTAGTTAAGTATGAATATGCCGAGCCTTACTGGCATCGGAAACGCGGGCAGGTTGTGGCCAAACGCAGCACTTTATTTTTTGGCCTGACGCTTGAATCGTCAACGCTCACTGCCTACGCATCTATCGATACCCTGATTGCGCGGCAGTTATTTATCCAAGCTGCGCTGGTTGAGCAGCAGTTAGACCCCGATCACCGACTCCTTGCTGCGGCCAAATTTTGGCAACACAATCGGCTCGTTTTAGAAAAAATACGTGTACTTGAGGCAAGATTGCGGCGCCGTGATCTGCTGGTGGAAGATACGGTTTTGCAGGCTTTTTATCAGCGAGTCATACCCACGCATATCGTGAGCCGTGCAGATTTGGCCAAATGGTTGGCGACGGCTTCGGCGCAAGAGCAGCAGGTTTTGCTGTTAACCGAGCAAGAGGCCTATGCGTGCGCACCACCTGTGGATGCAATGGAGCAGTATCCTGGCCAGTTTGTGGTTGGCACGCAAGCCTTTGAGCTTAGCTACTGCTTTGCACCGGGCGAGGCCAATGATGGCGTCACAGCGCGCATACCTCTGCCTGAGATTGGGACAATACCCTTGGCGTCATTTGAATGGTTAGTGCCCGGCATGCTGGTAGATAAATGCACAGAGCTGATTAAACTGCTGCCTAAAACTCAACGCAAAAGATTAGTGCCCGCTGCCCAAGTCGCCAAGGCGTTATGTGAGTATATTGCTATTGATGATTGTATTAGTCAGTCGCGCTCACTTTTTGTAGAGTTGGCAGCCCAGATAAAAATACATCACGCCGTGGTAATAGATCCGCCCACTTGGCGAAATCTGGCTTTGGATAAGTTGGATCCCTTTTATCAACTGCGTATTGAAGTCAGTGACATGCAGGGTAAGCAGATCTGCGAAGGTAGAGATATTGCTGCATTGCAGCATGAATGTTTGCGAGACTTTGAGCAACGTAGTAGTGACCTCAAGAGCCATGAGGTTAAAGAGAGCCCCATTACTCAGTGGAGTTTTGGCGATCTTAATGCAGCGAGGCAGCTAGCTGCACCGGTGAGCGAGTTGACCGGTTTTATGTCTCTGGAGCGCGAGGGGGAAAGGCTGCTTATAGGGCGCTGCGCTACGTTAAAAGAAGCTGAGGCGCAAACGCGGGGCAATTTGCCGCATCTGGCGATGTATGCTTTGCCGGATAAAGTGCGCTACTTGAAAAAGCAAATATTCAAAGACACAAAAAAGATCTTGCCCTATGTTCATTTGGGCGACCGCCAGCAATTAGTCGGCGATTTAATTCGCTTGGCGATTGTGCACTCTTGTTTTGACGATTTTAAGCAGGGTATGCCGCACACTGAGGCCGAGTTTAAGCAGAGTGTTGACGAAGGGCGCGGAGACCTTATTGCTGTGGCTAACGAATTAGAGGAAGTGACTTATCGAATACTGGAGGGTTATCACCAGGTGTCAGCTCTGCTGCAAAAAAAGCGCGAACATTTCCCTGTCCAGTGTGTGGATATCGATGCGCAGCTTAACGAGTTAGTTTGCCCAGGTTTTTTATTGCAAGCAGGTTATGTGCAGTTGCAGCATTTGCCTCGCTACTTGCAAGCCATTGCCGTGCGGTTAGATCGCTTGGGCGGTAGGGATGTGAAAGATGCTCAATTGTGTGAAAAGTTGTCATCTTTGCAGCAGCCCCTTCATAATTTGCTATATAAGTACCCACGCGCGCAACTTTATGATCAGCAGGTATCTGATTTTAGATGGCTGCTTGAGGAATTGCGCGTGTCGCTATTTGCGCAGCATTTAAAAACCGTTGTGCCCGTTTCAATTCAAAGAGTTCAAAAAGCGTGGCAAATGATCGACTTCAACCAATATCCACTGGTTCGTTAAACAGCAGTTTAGCTAAGCAAGCAGAGCGGCAGTTAGACGCTTTTGCTGACGACGAAGCGATGTGCGCTAGCCATGACAGCGCGGATCATAATTCTATTGGGGGCGGGCAGCAGGCGGATGCCGGCGCTTTGCTCAAGGTCAATTCAATTTGGGTGTCGCTGTCCGGTGGTGAGCAGCTTCATCTTCGGCATTTTTTGCCTGCAGCCGGAACGCCGAGCCAGCACGATGTGGCACATTTTTCCTCTGAGCTATTGGATCATTTAACTGATTCTCATGGTCAGCCCAGACGCAGTGTATTTATGCTGCATGGTGAGGCTGAGTGTGGGCGTATTTTTTATGATGACTCAAATCGCGGCTTGGCCCGTTACTTGGCAGGTTTAGGTTATGAGGTGTTTGTTGCCGATCTAGGAGGGCGAGGGCGGAGTTTAGTGCCGAATCAGCAGCAGTCGTCTTTAACCGTGCATGACTTGATCACTGAGGCTATTCCCTCGCTACTGCAGTCCGCTGCTCAACACAGTGTTGTAGTGAACAATACACAGCAACCCGCTGTAGCTGAGGCCCTTAAGCCCTGCGCCACAGGCCCGGATGTTTGGGTCGCTCACGGTTTTGGCGCCGTGCTTTTGAGTGCTGCTTGGGCCAGAATGCCAGAAGCCCAGCGCTGCGCAAAACAATGGGTGTTTTTTAATGGGCGCAGACGGTTTAGTGCAACCCAGCGAATTGCAGGTTTCTGTGTGAAGGTGTTTTGTCACTCAATCACTGAAAAACTCGTTAGCTGGCGCAACTTGTTTCCGGCAACACGCTTGGGCCTGGGAACTGCCGATGAAAATGCGAGTTGGTATCAAACGTATGCCAGCTGGATGAATGGTAAGTGGTGGTGTGGTGATGATGGGTTCGATTATTCCGCCGCGTTGCTCAGCGCCAAAGTGCCGCCAACATTGCACTTGGCAGCAGCCAGCGATAAGGTGTTTTCAAACCTTGTTGATGTGCGAAATTTCATTCATGAATTAGGCCCGCATGATGCAAGGCTATTAGTCGTAGACCAAATAGCAGCGAGTAGGCGGCGCTACAACCATCTATCCATGTTGCTTGATCAGGGTGCCGAGCAGGACTTGTTTGCCCCTCTTCAAAGCTGGCTGCGGCAGGCGCAAGCTTCGGTGATTGCCAAGCAAGCGAGCGCCACGCAAGATAGTGTCATTGCCCCAGCCCTAGTTGAGTCTGCTTATAACAAACATACAGGCCAGGCCGACCTGAGCTCTATCGACAGTGACGCGGTAAGCCCTAATTCGCAGGCTGCTATGGTTGAGGCAAATGTTCAGAAGCCATCACTCAAGGAGAGTATGGAAAAGCTGTCATTGCACGGCAAGGCTGAGCAGCTTGCTGCCTGTCTCTGAGTTTATTTCAGGGCTCCAAGCTTCCGTCTGTATCCACATCCGTTAGGTTGCCCCTGGCGAGCGTCTTCATTCGTGGCCGATGGCCGCTGCTTTTTTCCAGGTTCTTCTTAAGTTTACTCGCTACTCATTGTGGGTTGCCCCGCGCAATTAATTGTGGGATTGTATTCATGTTTTATAGGCAATACGTGAAGATGCACTGCAAGGGTCTTTTTGTGTAAAATGCCGTTACCTGGGCACGGCATCGTGAGCTGAGGATGTATTTAGTGAAATTAATGAGGAGTCTGATATGAGTCAACGTAATGTAAAACCTGCATCGGCGACATTGGGTGCGGCTTTCTTGGCCACGGCTCTCACCGCTGGGGCTAGCGCAGGGGTGAATCCATTCGCGGCGCAACCGCTGGGAACAGGTTACGACACTGTGCTCTTTGGTGTTAAGGGCGAGGGCGCATGCGGTGAAGGTGCATGTGGTGAGGGCGCGTGCGGTGAAGGCGCATGTGGCGGTGAAGGCGGCGGCACCGAATCTAAGGAAGGCGAGGAATGATGTCACAAAGATAAATAGGGATCGGAGCGCGTTGGACAGTTGCAGGCTGCTTTGCCTAATTCATGATGCTGGAGATAGCAGAGTAGCCGTCGAGCCGAGTGCTTACACCTTAGTTGCTCGGGCGTATGAACTATGACGTCAGTTTGCTGGTCAGCAGAGAGTGCAGTGGCTGGTATTGGCCTGCGTAGAGAAATTGCTGATGATTTAGCCGCGGCGCCTGACGGATCATTTGATTTTTTAGAAGTGGCCCCCGAGAACTGGATTCGAGTTGGGGGGCGCTATGCCAAAACTCTGCGAGCCCTGACGGAGCGGGTTCCGCTAGCGTTGCACGGTCTTTCGCTAAACATCGGTGGTTTTGCCCCCATTGATCTCGAGCTGGTAAATTCCATTGGTTTGTTCATAAAGCAACACCAATGTCCTATTTATTCTGAACATTTGAGTTATTGCGGCGATCACGGTCATCTCTACGACTTGATGCCGATTCCCTTTAGACGTGATGCAGTTAGGTTTGTAGCTGAGCGCATAGCGAGAGTGCAGGATGTTTTAGGTCAGCGAATAGCCCTTGAAAATGTTTCCTATTATGCCGCGCCCCAGCAAGAAATTCCCGAAGTTGATTTTATCAATGCTGTTGTAAAGCAAGCTGACTGTAATATTCTGTTAGACGTTAATAATGTTTATGTGAATAGTGTTAATCATGGTTATGATGCTAAAGCATTTATGCAGAGATTGCCTGCAGATCGCATCGTTTATATGCATGTAGGCGGTCATCTCTTTGAAACTCAGGATTTACGCGTTGATACCCATGGCGATTCAATCGTAGAGCCAGTCTGGCAGTTATTGAGAGACGCCTATCAAATGTTTGGAGTTGTACCTACGCTGCTTGAGCGAGATTTCAATTTTCCGCCTATGGCCGAATTAATGGGGGAGGTTGCCCAGGTGCGGTGCGTGCAGAGGCTTTTTAATGGCGGGGCGAATGTCTGACACTAGCAAGCTTGGTGGTAAAGACTGCGCTGTCGCTGCGCAAGGGCACGATGAGATGGTCGCTATCCAGAAGCGTTTTAGTGCCCACATGCGCAACCCCGAAGTAAACGCTGGGCCCGCTTTTATTGAGAGTCGGCGGCTTAAAATCTATAGTGATCTCGTTTATAACAATATTGAACGGCTGGCCCTTAGTGCTTTTCCTGTGGTGCGTTCTCTCTATGGTGATAAGGATTGGCAGGAATTAGTGCGTAATTTCATCTGTATTCATAGCTGCCAAACCCCATATTTTACGGAGTGGGGCGGTGAATTTATTAATTATTTAGAAAATGAACATCCCGCAAGCGATAGTGATCAACCATTTTTGCTTGAATTGGCACGGTATGAGTGGGCAGCATCAGCACTCTTTTTCTCAGATGCAGAAAATCCGGCATCGATGATTAAGCATGATACTGATGCAGCACTCATCGATGGCGTGCCTCACTTATCGCCACTGGCTTGGCCAATGGTTTTTAGTTATCCGGTGCATAAAATTGGCCAGCACTTTCAGCCTCATCAGCCTAGTGCCGATCCTGTCTGTTTGGTGGTTTATCGTAACCGGGCAGATCAAGTCCGATTTTTGGAATGCAATGCGGTGACTGGGCGTATGTTGGAGCTTTTGGAACAAGGTGCTGGCGCTAGCGGTCGAGATTTGCTGCAAACAATTGCCATCGAACTGCGGCACCCCGAGCTGGCTCAAGTGATTGATGGTGGCCGGGTCATCCTCGAACAGCTACATAGTTTGGATATCATCTATTATTTAAATTGACCAACCAAAATACTGTAGTTTTAATCACTATAAAGCTGATGTAGGTTGATATCCTTTGGCTTGTATAATCGCGAAGCCCGCGGGGACATTGCCCAAGTGGTTTTTACGATCGGCCACTGTTAACATCCCTCTCGCCAAAAACAAGAACAGGACGCGCTATTAACATGTTTTTCACGTTCTTTGCCCCAGGCTCGTTTACTCTGCTGTCGAAGGATTGTGGTCAATGGCTTTCGGTTAAGTTATGTCGAAGAATTTGTGCTGCCAGCTTTGTCTTTTTGTGCTTGCTTTTCGTGGTAGCGCCAACGAATAGCTGGGCAAGCCCTGTTGACCCTTATGAGAAATTTAATCGCAAGGTATATGCATTTAATGAGCTTTTTGATCGTTGGGCCTTGAAGCCGGTGGCAAAGTTTTATCGCTGGAGTACGCCAAGCATCGTTGACAAGGGCGTTAGCAATTTCTTTGATAACTTGGGCGAAGTAAGGAATTTACTCAATGCGGGTTTGCAGGCGGATTTTCAGCATATGGCCGTTTCCACTGGGCGGCTCTTGGTCAATTCTACGGCTGGATTGGCGGGGCTTATCGACGTGGCTTCTGGCTGGGGTTTGGCAGAGCGTGATGAGCATTTTGGGCAAACACTGGGCGTGTGGGGCGTTGAGAGCGGTCCCTATCTCGTTTTGCCTTTTCTGGGTGGTAGCAGTCTGCGTGATACAGTGGGTTTTTTTCCAGACATGTACATGTCGCCGCTTACCTACCTTGACGATCAGTCAGCTCGAAATTGGCTTCGTGCGCTCAATGTCATCGATGTTCGCGCTGATATATTGGATGTTGAAAGTTTAATTACGGGCGACCGGTACACATTTTTGCGAGAGGTTTTTTTGCAGAAGCGGCGTTCAGACATAGCCAACGGTGATTTACCCGATGATTTTGATTCATTTGGCGATGATTTTTAGGCGTTTTTAATGAATCGTTTGACCACTGTGGGGCGCATTAAAGTAAGCTCAATCTATCCGCGGCATATTATCCAGCGCATTACTCTGCCATTTAGCGGAAGACGATTTGTAAAAAACTAGTCAATTTAGGCAGAAACCTGGGCAGCTTTTTGAGTGGACAGAATAGTAATAAGAGCTTACGGTTGCTTGGTAGAATAAATATTTAAGTGGAATACGGGCGGCAAAATTGACATCCGCCGCATTATAAAAGAGTTTTATTGTGGATTACCCGAATAGCACAAGTCTTACCAAGGTCTTAATCATTGATGCGGATGCAACGATGCGAGAGCATGTCGCCGATTACTTGCAAAAGACCGGATACAATACCGTTAGTGCCTCAAGTGGGGAGGCAGGCCTGGCCATGATACAGACTGCAAGTCCTGGGTGTGTCCTTTGCGACCTGAATCTCCCTGAGGTAGGCGGGGTTAGTGTTTTGCAACTTATATCCAATGAAGATGCTGAGCTGCCTATCATTGTCATTTCTGGTGAGGGTGAAATGACTGATGTGGTAGAGGCCTTGCGATTGGGCGCCAGCGATTTTCTGATGAAGCCTATTGTAGACCTCGAAGTTCTCGAGCACGCTATTGAGCGAAGCCTTGAAAGATACAGTCTGCGTCAAGAAAATAGCCGGTATAGGGCACAGCTAGAGCAGGCTAATAGCGTTTTGAAAAATAATTTGGCTGTGCTTGAGCAAGATCAGCAAGCGGGTTTAATGGTGCAAATGAAAATGTTGCCAGTGAGCCCAATGCAGAAGGGAGCTTATGTATTCCGCCATCAAATTGTACCCTCGCTATATCTTAGTGGCGATTTTGTAGAGTACGTTACGGTTGGTAACGATCACGTTGTTTTTTTTGTGGCCGATGTTTCTGGTCATGGTGCCTCGTCGGCATTTGTGACTGTGCTACTGAAAAATCTAACAGCGCGAGTACGCAGCGAATATAACCATAGTGGTACCGATACAATACTACATCCGGCTGAGTTTCTAGTGCAGGCTAATGCTGAGTTAATGGCTACCGGGATTGGCAAGCATGCAACGCTATTTTATGCAGTGTTAAATACGCGACGAAATAATTTGGTTTATACAGTGGCGGGGCACTTGCCTCTACCTATTCTGATTGCGAACAATGAAGCGCATTATCTTGAGGGTAAGGGTGCGCCGGTAGGTTTATTTGATGATGCTGAATACGACGAGGTTGAGTTGAGTTTGCCATCGGAGTTTCGTTTGATGTTATTTTCAGACGGTATATTAGAGGTGCTTGAAGATGCATCGCTATCAGCCAAAGAAAAATATTTATTAAATCATGCTCCTTCCTCTCGAGCGGACCCTGAGTCCGTTTTGAAAAATTATGCGGTTGATTCTACGCAAAAATATCCCGATGATATTGCAGTGCTTTTGGTCGACAAGCATTGAATGACATATGTGGTAGGTTTTTGGCGGCTTTTGGCATAAGAAAATATGGGTCTGGTTGCGTTGTGCGAGGGTAAGCAGTTGCAAAGTGGTGAAGTGTTTGCTGGATGCGAGGATAAAACATTCTATCTTCGCATGACTGGTGATGTTCGTTTGACTTGGAGCGTGAGTCTAGAAGATTATTGTAGGCACATTTTCCAAACTCAGGCGATCGAATTGGTTTTGATTGATCTTTGTCAGGTGAAAAATCTCGACAGCACGACGTTAGGTATTCTCGCTAAGATTGCAATAGCAGCTAAAGCAGATCTTGGTCGAATGCCTGAAATCTATCTACAGGATGCAGACATCGAAAGGCTACTGATGAGCATGGGGTTTAGTGCTATCTTTGTGCTGCATAACTCGATGCCGCCGTTGGTGCCTCAATTGCCCCGGCTACCCTTGCTTGATGCGTCTGCTTCAGAGATGCAAGAAACGGTCATTGATGCTCACCGCACATTGATGGATATGAATAAGCAGAACAGCGATCAGTTTGAAAGCTTAGTTAGCACACTGAAGAGTGATCGAGATAAGTCAGGCCCCGCCTCCTAGCCAGATAACCTATGTGATTTTTATAATTTAATTTCCTGGCAACCCTCTACTTCTATTGCCGTGCTTAGCCTTTCTTCCTGTGTTTTTTGCGGGTGGTGATAATTGGATGGACTGAAAGCCTGCTGTTTGACTTTTGTACTATACTTTTTAGTATTGCGGGCTATCTAGCCAAGGTTGACAGGGAGTGTCTAGTCGTAAGCCGCCTAGGTTGTCATCTTACAACTAAGCATCAGGGAATTAATTAATATGAAAACGTCCGTTTCGCGCGCCGCGCGTCAAGTTGTCTCGCAACGATCGGTCAACATTCACGTAGCTGAACTACAGCTCGGTATGTTCGTTTCTGATCTTGACCGTGGCTGGCTGGAAACGCCGTTTGTAACCCAAGGCTTTATCATTGAAACAGAAGAACACCTTGCACTACTGCGTGAATATTGTGACACCGTCTGGGTCGACAAGGTTTTTAGTAAATGGATAAAAGCTGAGACTCAAGCTGTATTTGAGAGCCCTGCTCATTTGTCATTGATCCACCAAGTGCCCGCCCAAGATGAACATGAGAATGCGAGCAACATCTATCAAAAGGCTAGGCAGATAACCAAGACACTCATGGATGAAGTCAGGTTAGGACATGCTATTGATACAAAAAGTGCGAAAGAAGCGGTTTCCGGATGCGTGACGAGTGTGATGCAGAATCCAGACGCATTGCTCTGGATGGCTAAAATGCGTAATTCAGATGAATATACGTCAGAGCACTGCATGAGCGTGTGTATTTTGGCTATCGCATTTGGCCGTCATTTGGGTATGAACGAAAAAGAACTCAATGATCTTGGTTTATGCGGCTTGCTGCACGATGTAGGCAAAATTCAAGTTCCCGATGAAATACTCAATAAGCCGGCGCGACTAAGCAAAGATGAGTGGGCCGTGATGATGAGGCATGCAGCTCATGGTCGCGACTTATTGCTTTCGACATCTAATATACTGAGCGCTGCCGTTGATGTTGCGTATGCGCACCATGAGCGTATCGACGGGAACGGTTATCCAAGGGGGCTTAAAGGTGCGGCAATTCCTACCTACGCTAGAATAATCGCTGTTGTTGATACCTATGATGCAGTAACAGCTGATAGGTGCTATGCGCCGGGTATGCCAACGACGGACGCGCTGAGAATTCTCTATGAGTCACGCGACACTCACTTTGATGGGCATTTAGTTGACTCTTTCATGAAAATGATTGGGTTATATCCGCCGGGCACAATTGTTGAGTTGGTTAATGGTAAGGTCGCGTTGGTGTTGGCTTCGAACCACAAATATCAGCATCTGCCGCGCATCATTCAAATACTTGATGAATGCAAAAACCAGGTGCCGGAACGCGTTATTAATTTAATGGACGTAGAGAAGGGGCGCTTGGAAAAAGATTACTTTATTAAAAAAGCCCACGTGGACGGGGCCTTTGGTATTAAGATGTGTGATTATCAATCCAAAGGTATCCAGTTCTCAAGAGCCAGCTAGCCCCAAATTCTTAGGGGTTAACGAGTGATTTTGGTTGCAAGTTGGAGTCTTTTTGGCTGCAGCTTTTCATAAGGACAATCGAGCCATCATTGCCTTGGCCTGGATACGCCCCGAAATCAAATCATCAATATATTTTAATCTTTCTATCAGCTTTGTTCCCTTTTCTATTTTTTTGCTAAGGTATTCTTCTGCAAGTGGTGCAATGTCAGATTGAGATGGCAGCGGACCGCCCTGGTCGATGATAGCGTGCATCTTTTCTAAAAATATAAACTGAAGCCACTGAGAAAAATTGAGGGTGTCTATACAAAAAGGCTCATTGCTCGCAAGCGCGGCTTCGCTTGGACGCTCTAATTCCCACAGTTGCAAAGAGACCATTTCTTCTTGAAGAGCTTGTAACTCAGCAGCCAGAGCAGTGTGAATGTTGTGCAATAGTGTGTCTCTCCTAAAAAGGGTCGATGGCTTTGGTGTTGGTTGTTAAGCCCGTTTGTTGCCTAAGCCGTTTTAATTATTCGTTAATAATAATTATTCGTGTTTGTCGAATATTGTTTAAATGATAGCAATAAACATTAAGAGTGGGGTAGCGGCGCGTTGTTTCGGAGACGTCGTTTGTTCTGTACCATTGTTTTGGGTCTTGAGTGCTTATTCACACGTATGTCGCAGATGCCAATGTTAGAGATATCGCTACCTTTCACTCGAATTGATATTATTGTTAAAACCTTTGGCGCCGAGCTTGCCTAATCTTGCGCTCAGTTACTTAACACGAGGAAACGCTTAGATGGGTATATTCCCTGAAATTGATGAAAACTCAATTTATCTATCACGCAAGGACCCGGAAGAGCTCTTGGGCAGTTGGTCGCGCTACAGCTTTGAACTTGAAGGCGATGAGTGGCCGTCTGTGGAGCACTATTATCAGGCGATGAAGTTTGATAATGAGGAGTATCGCGAGAAAATTCGGCAGGCCAGTAGCCCTGCGGTCGCACGTAAAATGGGTCGAACAAGGCTCAAAAGAATACGTCATGATTGGAGCAATGTGAAAGAGGTCGTGATGACGCGTGCCGTATATATTCGAGCGCGTAGCTATCCAGAGCTTGCGCAGGAGCTTTTGAATACCGGTGAACAAACTTTGGTTGAAAATAGCCAGTACGATTATTTTTGGGGATGCGGCCGAGATCGGCGCGGTAACAATACCTACGGTAAAGTGCTTATGAATGTTCGTCGTAAACTGCGTAAAGAGACAGACGAACTCTCTGATCCCTCTAGCTAGTTATACATAACCCTGTCCGCTCCATGAGCGAATTTCTGATAAATGCAGCCACATTACTTTTGGCCTCGTATTTGCAGCACAATTAATTAAGTCCTTAATTTACAGTCCAGATGTCGAGATTCTGACGGGTTGCGGTCGAGCGATCGCGACATGAGTTGGTGTTGAGACTCCGCGGGCTTGGCTATATGGCAATAACAAATCTTATAAACGACTAATGCAGTTAATCTAGCGCTATGGCCGAAGACGAGAGCGGGCAGGAAAAGACCGAAGAAGCGACCCCCAAGCGGCTAGAGAAGGCGCGCGATGAGGGTCAAATTGCTCGGTCACGTGAACTTGGAACGACGCTACTGTTGATGACTGGCGGAGTTTCGTTGCTTATGTTTGGTACGACCTTGGCCGAGCGATTCCAGGGTGTCATGCGCAGCAGTTTTTCATTCGATCGCGACGCAGTGTTCGATAGCAGCTACATGATTTCGCATTTAGGGCGCTCATTGGATTCTGTCATTGATGTAGTCGTGCTTATTTTAGTGTTGTTGATGATAGCTGGTGCAATAGGTTCGATAAGTTTGGGTGGTTGGTTGTTTTCCAGCAAGCCAATAACACCCAAGCTCAGCCGAATGAACCCGCTGGAAGGTCTACAGCGGATGTTTTCGGCGAAAGCGCTCGTTGAATTGTTTAAAGCCATTGCTAAGTTCTCGCTCGTTGCTCTGATGGCCAGCATGATTCTATGGTATATGCGCAGTGAATTGTTGTCGCTAGGCCAAGAATCACTGGTCCCAGCGATTACTCATGCGGTCTGGATTTTGGTCTGGTCGGCATTGGGAATGAGCTCCGCGACGATTATTATTGCCGCAATTGACGTGCCTTTTCAGCGTTTTGAAAACGCTAAAAAATTGCGTATGACGCGTCAACAGGTTAAGGACGAATATAAAGACTCAGAAGGAAAGCCAGAAGTTAAAAGTAAAATTCGTCAACTTCAGCGTGAGCTCGCGCAGTCGCGCATGATGGCATCAATACCTGAAGCCGACGTCGTTATTACCAACCCCGAGCATTTTTCTGTGGCATTAAAGTACGACATTAACGGTAGCGGAGCACCGGTGGTAGTGGCCAAAGGGGCTGATGAAATAGCCATGAAAATTCGTGAAATCGCCAATATTAACGAAGTGCCTTTACTGCGCTCGCCGCAGCTCGCTCGAGCAGTATTTTTTAGTACTGAGATTAACGATGAAATTCCAGCTTCACTCTATCTTGCCGTCGCCCAGGTGTTAGCATTTATCTTCCAGATGCGTCAAGCCAGTAGCAGTAAGCGGCCAGCCGATGCGCAGGTCAGAGCACTCAACCGCAAGCTCGACATACCCGACGACATGGCATTTGATGCAAGTGGTGAAGTGCCAGATCGCTAGCCGCAGTCGAGCGTCTATTGCCGTGGGATGAAAGTTTTTTGTAGATAAATTAAGAACTGGTTTGGTTCTTGCTGTAACCAAGTTATTAAGGCCGCTAGCGTCAATATTTTGTTGCCGGCTATGCAAGATTCTCTCATGGGTGCGCAGTTTTGGCAGATCAAGCAATTCAACGATTCGGAAGCGCAGCACAAGCCAATATGGGCGTGCCGATACTGCTGTTGACGCTGCTCGGCATGATGATTTTGCCGATTCCTCCTTTTCTCCTCGATACTCTGTTTTCGTTCAATATTGCACTCTCAATTGTGGTTCTACTGGTTTCGGTGTACGCCATGCGGCCACTCGATTTTGCAGTTTTCCCCACCATATTACTGGTCGCAACCTTGCTCCGACTTGCGCTCAACGTCGCATCTACGCGGGTGGTGTTGCTCGAAGGCCATGCCGGTGGTGATGCCGCGGGTAAAGTGATCCAAGCCTTTGGCGAAGTAGTGGTAGGTGGCAACTATGCTGTCGGCTTAGTGGTGTTCTTCATTTTGGTGATTATCAATTTCGTGGTGGTCACCAAAGGTGCTGGTCGTATCTCAGAGGTGAGTGCCCGTTTTACATTGGACGCGATGCCCGGCAAGCAAATGGCCATTGATGCTGACCTTAACGCAGGCACACTGACCCAAGAAGAGGCCAAAGAGCGGCGTCAAGAAATTAGCAGTGAGGCTGACTTTTACGGTGCTATGGACGGTGCGAGCAAGTTTGTGCGCGGTGATGCCGTGGCCGGTATTTTGATTCTTATCATCAACATACTGGGCGGTTTAGGAATTGGTATGGTTCAGCACGACCTAGACTTCCAGCGAGCAGTGGAGGTGTATACGCTGCTGACTATAGGTGATGGCCTCGTTGCGCAAGTGCCATCGTTGTTGCTGTCAACTGCTGCTGCGATCATGGTCACTCGAGTTAACAGTGAAAGCGATATGCGCGAGCAAGTCTTTACCCAAATGTTTAGCTCACCAAAGGCGCTTACCGTTGCGGCTATGGTGTTGGCAATCATGGGGTTGATTCCTGGAATGCCGCACGTTGCATTTTTATCTCTAGCTGCGGCTTGCAGCGCAGGTGCCTTCTACGTTCAGCGCTCCGCGATGCAAAAGATAGCTTTAGTTCAGGAGAGTGAGCGTGAAAAGGGAGCGCAACTAGCGCAGGAGGCTCAAACGCCTAATAGTGAGCTAGGTTGGGACGATGTTGCACCCGTCGATATGATTGGTCTTGAGGTAGGCTATCGGCTTATTCCTATGGTTGATAAAAATCAGTCGGGCGAGCTTTTGGGCCGGATAAAAGGCATTCGTAAAAAACTATCTCAAGAAATTGGATTTTTAGTTCCGGCTGTGCACATTCGCGATAATTTAGAGTTGCAGCCCAGTAGTTATCGGATTTCGCTGATGGGTGTCATGGTTGGCGAATCCGAGGTTCATCCTGATCGGCATTTAGCCATTAACCCGGGGCAGGTGTTTGGCAGTTTAGAGGGCATAGCTGCGAAGGATCCAGCATTTGGCTTGGATGCAGTATGGATTGATGATGCCATCAAAGACCATGCTCAGACACTGGGCTATACAGTGGTTGATGCCAGTACCGTCATTGCGACACATCTTAATCAATTGTTACAGAAACATGTTCATGAGCTGCTAGGCCACGAAGAAGCGCAGCAGATGATTGATCGTTTGGCTCGTCATTCACCCAAGCTTGCTGAGGTGTTGGTGCCTGATACCGTAAGTATGGGGGTATTGCTGCGCGTGCTGAAGAACTTATTGCAAGAACAGGTTCCAGTTAGAGATTTCCGCACTATATCTGAAGCGTTAGTGGCTAATATGGCAGTTAATCAAGATCCGACTCGATTGGCTGAAGCAGTTCGTGTGGCTTTATCACGATCGATTGTGCAGGAGATTTTTGGTAGCGAAACGAATTTACCTGTCATTACGCTGGCCATGTCGATGGAGCAAATGTTGATGAAATCAATGGCGCAGCAAGCAGCTGGTGAGCTTACGCTTGAGCCTGGGCTTGCTGAACAGTTGCAAAGTTCTCTCAGCGCTGCAGCGCGAGATCAAGAGGCTAAAGGCCATGTTGCCGTATTACTTGTAGCTGCCACTTTGCGCCCCGTTATGGCGCGATTAGCAAGGTTTAGTAGCCATCCGCTTTCGGTTTTATCATACAACGAAATACCTGACGATAAACAAATCACCATAGAGAACACGGTGGGTTAAATTTGTAACGCTTAATGATTCGTTAAGCGCTTATTACGGAGTAGCGCCATGCAAAAACATACAGCTAACAGAGTGCAACGGTTTGTAGCTCCCGATATGGGTAGGGCGCTGAAGATGCTGACCAATGAACTCGGTGGAGAGGCCATTCTGTTAGCTTCACGGCGGGTAGACAGCGGCGTTGAGGTCGTTGGTTTGCCACCTGGTGCTGCCACTAACAATATAGATATGAGTCAGTTGTATGGTGAACGACGCAGGAATGAGCGTCGTGCAAATGGGCGTCGCGCCGCTGATGAAGTGGCGCTAGAGTTGCCGATTGAGCCGTTATCAGAGTTTGCTGCAGAATCGGCTGATGGCTCGAGCGATCGTTCTCATGAGGACTCTAAAGCACTGCGCCATAATGCTCAGTCGCGCCGGTCTTTTGGCGATACGCTAGCTCGTTTGCGCACTGATTATCCATCCTTGTTAGGTGATTCCGCAGGCAGTCCGGCCAAGGCTGATGATCTGGATGCTGATGAAATGCATCATTCATCAACGGCTTTGGATTCCGGTATTGGAATCAGGGATACGGCTACCGCACTGGCCGAGCAGATCCACCACTTGCCGCATGAGTCTCCACGAGTCAAAAGTGAGAGCCTGCCTGAGCCTGATGTTGCATCAGCATTAGAACAGCTGACTTCAGTTGATTCGGCCCGTCAAGAAGAAAGTATGCCCATAGATGCAATTCAGGTTGAATTGAAACAGTTAAAGACGCTGCTTGCTGACTCTTTAGCGCGTAATCATGGTGAGAGCGTTCTCCCTCAACCGGCACAATACATTGTCATGCAGCGATTGTTGCAAATGGGCTTTTCGCAAACGGTGATTACCGCATTATTACAAAATGTAAGCGGTAGTAATGTCGAGGCACTTTGGTCGGCTTGCCTTGAGCAACTTAATTTAGTGCTGCCGCTGCTGGAAAAAGAAGTGATAGACGGCGGTGGTCTATTTGCTCTAGTCGGCCCCCTAGGTTCAGGTAAAAGCTCTGTGATGGCGATGTTGTTGGGGCGCTTTATTGAGCAAGATAAAGCAGATGAGGTGGCTGTCATAAGTTTGGAAGGTGCTCGCTCAGAGGTTATATCGCAGCTTACCTCATTAGCTGGCATTACTTATTTGCCGGTGGATGCTGATTTTTCTCTCACTCAAAGAATTAACCAGTGCTCACGCTTTCGAACGGTATTGATCGACACGGCTAATGGTCTGGATGAGGAAAAACCGTTGCACGGGTTGTTTGATGAGGCGCATGCTGAGAATATTAAAATTAGCGAACTACTTGTTCTACCGGCTACAGGAGAACAGCGCTATCTACGCCATGTTATTCAGCAATATAATAGACCGCACACAGTGGGTTGCGTACTGACGTTTTACGAGCAAGCACAATCAGTTGGCGAAATTATGAGTTTACTACTGAGCGAGCGCATGCAGGCCGCCTATGTAGCAAAAGGAACGCTTTTGCCAGAGCACTTAACGGTCCCGAGTAAGCAGCAGATGCTCCAGAAGTTATCATTTGAGCAAGCAGATGAGATGGCATTTGAAGTGCTGGCGCCTACCCTCAATATAAAAGCAGGCGACCGGGTGCCGTCGTTGAGTGTTTAGTCGACTGTCAAGTCAGATTGTCAGCTTAGTCTGTCAGCTGAGATTGCGAAGTCTATATACGTCAATATTCGTTGCTCGCTATAATCGTATACAATAAGTTATTTACAGGCATTGATGTTTTTTTTCGGGCGCGCTGCATTGGAAGCGTTTACTCGGGCAAAACTTTTCTTATAAATTACTGTGGTGGACAATACATTGGCGGCTTCTGAGCAAACCACGCCCACAAATCAATCCGCTAAAAATTCGTCGACCGTTCGTGTTATTGCCGTGACGGGAGGGAAAGGCGGCGTTGGTAAAAGCAACGTCTCTATTAATCTTGGTATGGCTCTAGCGCAGCTTAAGCAGCGTGTGGTGTTGCTCGATGCTGACTTAGGTCTAGCAAATATTGATGTTCTATTAGGCTTGCGCCCCGCGCGCAATCTTGAAGATGTTTTTGCCGGTGAGTGTGGTCTGCGCGATGTGATAGTAGATGGGCCCGGAGGCATTCGCGTTATACCCGCAAGTTCCGGTACTCAGTCGATGGTGCGCCTCAATCATCAGCAACATGCAGGGTTGATTGCTGCCTTTAGTGATTTAGTTGATGAAATTGACGTATTGATTATCGATACCGCTGCAGGCATTTCAGATTCAGTAGTCAGTTTTGTTCGCGCAGCTCAAGAAGTGCTCGTTGTGGTGTGTGATGAACCGTCCTCGATTACCGACGCTTACGGACTGATTAAAGTATTACACCGAGATCATGGCGTACAAAGCTTTCGTGTGCTCGCTAATCAAACGCGTAGCAATGAAGAAGGCAGAGCGCTTTACGCCAGACTCGTGGCCACTACTGATCGTTTTCTTGATGTGATGCTGCACTATGCAGGAGACATTCCACACGATGAATTACTCCGCAAGGCCGTACGCAAGCAGCAGGCTGTTTATGCGCTTTATCCGAATAGCTCAGTTTCAAAGGCGTTTGGCCAGTTGGCAGAAAAAGTAGACAAATGGCCCTTGGCTACAGGTGCTAGCGGTTACCTAGAGTTTTTTGTTGAAAGTCTGCTAGCAAGTCATAATTAACTCACAGGGTTGGTGTTGATGCTCGTGCTTTTTAGTCAGCGTTGCTACCTTTTAGCTATGTATTTTTATCAGCGTGACTGGCCACCAGTGTCTCTTAACAATAAAGCTGTTTTAACGCAGCAAAATTCAATCATAGTGAATAAAAAAGCGGATGCCGCGCACTAACCAGCCTTACAGTGATAATAATCAATCGAGCATCGAAACATTGCTCGAGCGTCATGCTCCTTTGGTCAAGCGCATTGCTCATCATCTGCTCGCGCGTTTACCTGACTCGGTGCAGGCTGACGATTTGATTCAAGCGGGCCTTGAAGGCCTGCTTGATGCGGCGACCAATTTCGAGCACGGCAAAGGCGCAAGCTTTGAAACTTATGCTGGCATCCGTATTCGCGGTGCTATGCTCGATGAAATGCGTCGCGGCGATTGGTCGCCTCGATCTTTGCATCGCAATGCCCGCACAATGGCAAGTGCCTATCAAAAGCTGCAAGCCAAGTTCGGCCGAGACCCAACGGCTAGTGAAATGTCTGAAACAATGGGGGTCGATGTCGATGAATACCATGCGATGGCCAAGAATACACTGGGCGCCAAACTGACTAGCTTTGATGAGGTTCTTGGTGACGATCAGGGCGGTACCCGAGGTGACGCGATTGCTGATACGGATGTTGATCCAGCCGAATTGGTTGAGAAAGATGAGCTGCGAGCACGTCTTGCCGCGGCTATCAGCGAGCTTGCCGAGCGTGATCAACTGCTTCTGAGTCTGTATTATCAACAGGAGCTCAATCTGAAGGAAATTGGCAAGGTGCTGGGTGTTAGCGAGTCACGCGTGAGTCAGCTACACGCTCAGGCTGCATTGCGGTTGCGCGCCATCTTGGTTGAATAGCGCTCACTGTGTTGAATGTTTAACCGATTCAGGGCGGGTTTTTACCACTATAAGCGATCTTTGTTACTGTTGCTGGCTAGTTTGCTGGCATCTTCTAGACTTATCCGTAGAGTGATGCAATAGAGTTTTCCGGTGCTCCATCGGCTTGCGTCAAGAGGCACTAGCGAGGGTAATGTTGTCCTTGTTTTGTTACGGTAGAAGAGCAAAGAGCTGTTAATAATGGATACCCGATCTCCAGATTCATACAATCTCAATTTTTCAGCGCAAGGCGAGCTGTGGGAGCGGCGGCCTGGCGAGGTTGATGTGACCGCTGACAATGTTCGTTGGTTGAATGAGCAACTTATATCGAGTTTGAAGCGTCTAGTTAGAACAATGAATACGCTGGTCTATACCCGTAATCCAATCGCGGTAGCTGTAGGTGCGCAACAATGTGACCGTGTGGATCGAATTGCCAAACAGTTAGAGCGAGCCTATCAACTCATCGGTGTGCATAAACTGACTGCTGTTCGGGTTAGCGCAGCAGATCAGGCGTTACTAGCAGACACCCATCAAATGCTGGCTGAAGCTCGTCGTTTGGTTAGCGTGCCACTGCGACCGCTATGCAGAGATGATAATGTTGTCGATCTCCAGCCTGATTATGGGGACTTAACGGATGCGGCTTTTGAAAGGATGTTAGCTTCCTCTGACATTCCACAGCTTTTATCCGATGCCAATTGGTGGGTTGACGCGGCAGATTTGGAAAAGCCCCGTCAGGAAGCTTCTGCGCAGCTAGAGGTTAAGTTGAGATTAGTTTATTCAAGTGATCGACCTCAGAATAAAGAGTAGTTAAGGGGTGCATCTACCGCTTCGGATGTGCGGCCTGTTATGGGTAACGATAATTTAAGGTAAAGAAATATAAGTATGGATCTTTTAAGTGTTATTGGAGTTGTTGTTGCATTTGCTGCAATTTTGGGCGGTAACTTTCTTGAGGGTGGGCATCTATCAACCTTGCTCAATGGTCCTGCTGCGCTGATTGTTATTGGTGGTACCTTTGGCGCTGCCGCGCTCCAAACGCCTCAACCAATCTTTGTTCGTGCATTGAAAATGTTTAAATTGGTTTTTAAAGCGCCACAACATCAGTTTGAAGAAGAGCTCAATAAAATCGTGATGTGGGCAAATATTGCGCGGCGTGAAGGGCTGCTCGGCTTAGAAAAAGTCGTCAAGAATGAGATGAGTCCATTTGCAAAAAAAGGTTTACAGCTTTTGGTGGATGGCAATGAGCCTGCGCAAATAAAAATGGTAATGGAAGTCGATTTAATTAGCCGAGAGCGTGCCGAGCATGAAGCGGCTAATGTTTATGACGCGATGGGTGGTTATGCCCCGACTATAGGTATCATAGGCGCAGTTTTGGGTTTGATTCATGTCATGGGCAACCTTGCAGATCCCAGTATGCTGGGCACCGGCATAGCGGTGGCTTTTGTTGCGACTATTTATGGTGTGGGGTTCGCTAACCTGTTGCTGTTGCCTGTTGCTAATAAGTTGCGCGCCTATTCCCGTCATGAAACACAAATTAGAGAAATGTTTATAGAAGGCTTGCTATCGATTGCCGAAGGCGAGAACCCTCGATCAATTAATGAAAAGTTAAAGGGTTTTTTTGCAGTCTCCTGAAACAGATAACTTGCGTCATTCGCTAGAGGCGATTTTTTAATACCAGTATGCGCTATAAACGAATTCAGTCGCGGCTAAGTGGCAACACGCTGATAGCAGCTAGCGGGCAAACCGGCCACGATCGCTGGTTGGTATCCTATGCCGATTTTATGACATTATTAATGGCATTTTTTTGTTGTTATGTATTCGATCTCCCAAGTATCGGAGCAAAAATACCGCGTTTTATCGGCGACATTTTCTGAGGCTTTCAATGCGCCGATCGACGAGCAAAACATTTTTTCAGAGGGGCAGCCGCAACACTCTCATACGAATACGCCAATTGATTTAGACGGGCGTGCGCTTGAGGATCGGCCCGGTAATGATGCCAACGAAGTTCCTGAGACATTCACTCGAATTGCTGAACAGTTGGAGCAGAGCTTTCAGTCGCTGATTGAGAAAGATTTGATTGTTGTGGCAGGCGATGAGCGGTGGTTGCAAATTGAACTTCCGTCGGAGGTTCTTTTTAGTAGCGGTGGTGTACAAATGAGTGAAGCGGCGGCCGCGATTATTGATGATATTGCGATGACTTTAATCAACCACAACAACGTGATTCGGGTTGAGGGGTTTACGGACGATGTTCCTATCAATACTGTGCAGTTCGAATCCAATTGGGAGTTGTCTACCGCGCGCGCTGCAGCGGTGGTTAGGCAGTTGGTCAATCGAGGTATTGAGCCGGAGCGCTTAGCCGCGATCGGTTATGGGGAGTTTCAGCCAGCCCAGTCTAACTCGACTGAGGCTGGACGCAGTAAAAATCGGCGTATTGTGTTGATGGTGTCTACGCGCAATCGTCTGCGGCCTGATGCAGCTCAAGTCGACGATCTGATTATCGCTCCCACGCCTAGTATTGAATCGGCAGCCGAGGATGTGCCTCTGGTGCGCGGTTTGGAGCGCAGCGCGATGGATGAGGCGCGTGCATGGCTGTCTGATCGTTATCCTGAGGCGGCCCTGATTGAGCCAAGCGGCGAAACCGAGGCATCGGCAGAGTCAACAAGCCAATGAGTTGTTGCAATATTGTGTTGCGGTCATCTTGGTTAAGTATCAATTAACATTGGCTCTCATCGCGCTTGCAGCAAACACTTTTCCCTCTAAATCTTTTGTTCTCCTACGGCTAGCCTATTGTCGGCATCTGCTCTCGCCCGCAAACAAAAAGAGTACCTCGCGTCGGGCCTCTCTGGCTGTCTTAATTCTCACCATCGATCTGCGAGAATTCTGCGGTGAGCTATTATCAGGTCGCTGTGGATAACTCTTGCCGTGCTGTATATAACTATGCTCAATTGTGTTGATTTTAATACCTTGGGTTGCACTTTGACTTGTAGTGGTAGACACTTCGCATTCAACACTGACAATACGACTGAGGCGCATTATTTGGCTTTTTAATAGTCAATATATGCGGAGCTTTAAGCCTTTGGCGGGTCTGCCAGTTGGCGTTGAAGTTGGCGCTGAAATGCGTAGGTTGCCAAGGTTCCATATATATTTTTGAGGGGATAGATCCGTGCGAGTCTGGGCAGTTGCGAATCAGAAAGGTGGTGTCGGAAAGACGACGACAACAGTTACGCTGGGTGGCTTGTTGGCTGAGCAGGGTCACCGAGTTTTATTGGTTGATCTTGATCCGCACGGTTCATTGACTAGTTACTTCGGTTACGACCCCGACTCACTTACTCGATCGAGCTACCAAATATTCCAAGCAGACGAGAGTATGACTACGCAGGAAATGCTGGGACTGTGCACCGGGACATCGGTGCCAGGCTTGAGCCTCATTCCTACATCGCCGGCATTAGCGACTGTTGAGCGGCAGATGACGGGCAAGGATGGTATGGGGTTGCGCATTATGCGCGCTCTACAATCGGTCAAAGGAAACTTTGACTATATTTTGCTGGATTGTCCGCCTGTGCTTGGTGTGCTGATGATTAATGCATTGGCCGCGTGTGAGCGCTTAGTCTGTCCTGTGCAGACCGAGTTCTTGGCCATAAAAGGATTGGAGCGCATGATTCGTACACTGCAGATGGTGCAAAAAGCACGCCCGCAGGACTTGGGTGTAACGATAGTGCCCACTATGTTTGATCGACGCACTCAGGCTTCAACCTCATCCCTCAATAGCTTGCGTAAGCAATATCCTACGCAGCTTTGGCGCTCTGCCATCCCGGTTGACACTCGCCTGCGTGATGCTAGCAAGAAAGGCCTGGCTCCTTCGGTCCATAGCCCTGATAGCCGAGCAGTGCGAGCATATCGTCAGTTGCTCACTCGGCTGTTACAAGACGAAAAACAGAATGAAAGCCAGCTGCGTGCCTAGCATGGGTATCAATCTAGGGTGCATGCAGCGTTCTGTTGTGTACAGGTTTATTCAACCGCAAATTATTTGTTCTGCTGTCTGTGCAGCGGGCTTCAATAGTCGTGATTTCGTAGCGGCTAGTAGGGATTGTTATCATGCAATTGTTAATTGAGTCGGATCATGCGGTGCAGCAGTACATCGAAGGGTTGCTAAGCGAGCTACCGATTACTGCTGCGAGTCATGAGGCTTTGGTAAGCGCTCCTTCGGATTCGCTCGCGGCTAATGCGGCGGCAAGCCCTAGAGTCGAAAAGGCTACAGAAGCCGTTGGCATCAAGGCGCCAGATTCGATTGATCCTCCCACGGTCGAAGCGAGTTTGGCGGCGGCAGAGCACAGTAGGAATACCGCTTTTGTAAAGCACCTCGAATTAGCTCAAGAAGCTGTTGCGCAAAAAATGGCTGGCCGAGTATTGCGGCCAGCGGCGTTGGCTGCTGCGCCGGCTTGGGTGGTTAGCGAGCAGATCCCTTGCTTGACCTTTAAGATTGCCAACCTCAAGCTGGCTTTGCCGCTTCAATATTTGGGTAAGGTAGAGCCTTTTGCCGGGGCTGATTGCATCGCTCCATCGTTGAAAGTTTCTAATATTGCCGAGCAGTCTAATTGGCAGAATTCGTTTCTTGAATGCTGTCTGGGTGAGGTTGATGATCGGGTGATTGTCGATACGGCAAGGTTGGTTATGCCAGAGCGCTACGATAACAATATGGTGTCCAATTATCGACAAGTGTTGCTGATCCGCGACATGGATTGGTGCTTTGCTGTTGATTCTATCGGCGGTCAAATGGATATCAATGTGAGTGAGGTTCGCTGGCGGAGTCAGCACACTCGTCGTGAGTGGCTGGCAGGAACCATTATTGAAAAGATGTGCGCTATCGTTGACGTTGACGCGCTGCATCGATTGTTATTGGCGGCAAGTGTGCTGGGTGACGATGCGGATACAGGTTCAGATTCTGAGTCTGGGAGGCCGTGAGTATGGAGCTTTGGGGCGTGCTAGGTGGCGTGAGCCTTGCCCTGTTGCTTGTAGTCATCTTGCTAGCAAGGCTGGCAATAAAAAACAATGAGTTAAGGGCTACAGTTGAAGTTGTTAATAGGGATATTGGCTTGCTGCAAGACAGTCAGCAGGGCCTCGGTCGACATTTGTTAGAGCTTGAGCTGCAGATGCACAATGTTCTGAAAATGCAGGCTTCAGGAGATGTGGTTGCAGCGTCGGGATCATTGAACCAAATAGCCGACCGTTTGCGTGCCGGGGCTTTGGCCAGTGAAGTTATTACCGCGCTGGGTGTGAGCGAGGCCGAGGTCAAGCTGGTTCAGATGATTCTGCGCAGTTCAGGTGCTACAGGTGATGGTGGCAGTACCAAGTCCACTTAGGCTTGCCCTGTATTGTCCCATGTTGCCCCTTAAAATAGTACTAAACAGGTGTAGCCCAGCCGTTTCCCAAGTATTTTCCCCTTTAGTCGCGGAATTACCCCAAATAGCATTTTGAGAACGCGCTATGCTGTGGTATAAAACTGCGCCGCCAAAGTAGCGGTATTTGTTAAACCTAATTCTCACACACACCGACACGTCTTCCAGGGTGCCAAAGCGGGTTGATAGCAACGCGTTGCGGTTGGATTGATGGGGTGAGTGGAGGCCTAACCCTAAAAAAGGAAAATATTATGAGTACCTCCGTTAGTATGCGCGAGATGTTACAAGCTGGCGTTCATTTTGGTCACCAAAGTCGTTATTGGAATCCTAAAATGGCGCCCTTTATTTTTGGCGCGCGAAACAAAATCCATATCATCAACCTCGAAAAAACCGTTCCTGCATTCAATGAATCGTTGGCATTTGTTGAACGTCTGGCAGCGAGTAAAAACAAAATTTTATTTGTTGGTACTAAGCGGGCAGCGAGCAAAATCATCAAAGAAGAAGCTCAACGCTGCAATATGCCTTTTGTTAGTCATCGCTGGTTAGGTGGCATGCTGACAAACTACAAAACAATCCGTGCTTCAATTAATCGATACCGTGAACTAGAAGCTCAGGAAAAAGATGGCACTTTAGAGAAGCTGACTAAGAAAGAAGCTTTAATGCGTACCCGAACGAAAGAGAAGCTGGAAAAAAGTATCGGTGGTATTAAAGATATGGCTGGCCTGCCCGATGCTCTATTTGTTGTGGATGTCGACCATGAGCGTATCGCAATTACCGAAGCTAACAAGCTAGGTATCCCAGTTATTGGTATCGTCGACAGCAATAGTAATCCCGATGGCGTTGACTACGTTATCCCGGGCAATGACGATGCTATCCGCGCAATTAAACTTTATGTCGGAGCCATTGCAGATGCGTGTGCCTCAGCGGCAAGCGCGCCTGCTGTAGTGGCAAAGGATGAATTCGTTGAAGAGGCTGTTGCTGCCGAAGAGCCTGCTACTGAAGCACCCGTTGCTGACGAAAAACCTGCTACTGACGAAAAGTAATTAGCAAGTTGCGCCGCTTCGGCTTTGGCCGAGCGGCGTTCGTGCTTTCTGACAAAATACAGGCTTGCAGTAGTTTCCAAGACTACAATCTTAAAACACGTTTGAGGTATTTTTATACAAGCCAGCGGGTGGCCAGCGTATTTTAACAAGCAAAATTAATTTTCATATATGAGGTAACTGGAATGGCCGAGATTAAGGCATCCATGGTAAAAGAACTGCGAGATCGTACTGGTCTGGGCATGATGGAATGTAAAAAAGCATTGGCTGGAGCCGGTGGAGATATCGACACTGCGATCGAAGAACTGCGCAAATCGAGCGGTATGAAAGCTGCAAAGAAAGCCGGGCGAACGGCTGCCGAAGGCGCAATTGCATTGCAATTGGCTGATGATGGTAAATCCGGTGTGATGGTTGAAGTTAATAGTGAAACTGATTTTGCCGCTCGCGATGCTAATTTTTTGGGATTTGTCGGTTCGGTTGTCGCCGAAGTGGCAGCTCAGCAGCAAACTGATGTAGCGCAGCTGATGTCTGCTGGTTTGGAAGATAAGCGCCAGGCGCTTGTACAGAAAATTGGAGAGAATATTACAGTGCGACGTGCCGAACTAGTCACCGGAGATGTTGTGGGCGGTTACGTGCACGGCAACGGTAAAATAGCGGTATTGGTGAACCTAATCGGTGGTGATGCCGAGCTCGCCAAAGATGTGGCTATGCATGTGGCTGCAGTTAATCCGCAAGTCGCTAAGCCTTCGGATATGTCGCCAGAAGTACTTGAGAAAGAGCGCGCAATTTATGTTGCCCAAGCTGCAGATAGTGGAAAACCGCCGGAAATCGTTGAAAAGATGGTTGAGGGGCGCGTCCGCAAGTTTGTTGCTGAGAGCAGCTTAGTTGAACAACCTTTCGTTAAAGACCCCGATCTCAAAGTGAGCCAGCTGTTGAAGAACGCGGGTGCTGACGTGGTTGGGTTTGTCAGATTCGAAGTGGGTGAAGGGATCGAGAAGGATGAGGTGGATTTCGCTTCTGAAGTGGCTGCCCAGGTGCAGCAAAGCAGTTAGTTAAAAGAGGGCTTATACAGCCCTTTTTTTTCGGGCGTTGCAAGTAGGTTGGCCGGCTGCAACGCCTGTGTAGACCAGCCGTGGCAAGAGTTGAGCGCAAAAAATTGTGGGATTCGATGTTTCGGCCTGAACATTTGAAGATGAATATTTGAAGATGAATATCAAGGTAGGATGATTAAGATGGCTCAACCGGAAACGAGTGGACGGTATCGGCGCGTATTATTGAAGCTCAGTGGTGAGGCGCTTCAGGGTGAGGGCGATTTTGGGATAGACCCCAGTGTGCTCAATAGGATGGCGCTCGAGATTGGTCAGTTGGTGGGCATGGGGGTGCAGGTTGGCTTGGTTGTTGGTGGAGGCAACTTGTTTCGCGGTGCGGCACTTAGTGCGGCAGGGCTGGATCGTGTTACCGGCGACCAGATGGGTATGTTGGCCACCACAATGAATGCCTTGGCGCTGCGAGATGCGCTGGAACGAGCTGATATTGCGACAACAGCAATGTCGGCAATTCCTATGAGTGGCGTGGTCGATCGTTACGACCGGCGCTCGGCGATTCGCTGTCTAGAGCAGGGCGATGTGGTCATCTTTTCAGCGGGAACAGGCAATCCTTTTTTTACAACCGATTCTGCAGCGGCGCTGCGTGCGATTGAGATTGATGCCGAGCTGATGCTCAAGGCGACTAAGGTTGACGGAGTTTATGATTCAGATCCTGTTAAAAATAGCAGCGCTAAAAAATATGATGAGCTCAGCTATGATTCGGTACTTGAGCAAAAGTTGGGGGTTATGGATCTGACGGCAATATGCTTATGTCGAGACCACTCAATGCCAGTAAGGGTCTTTAAAATGGAAAAACCGAGTGCTCTTGTGAATATTATAGTGGGCGGTGACGAGGGCACGTTGATAAAATAGACGATAAGAATTGTCTTCTGCGCTTGAATATCGGTGCGAAGCATGCGACATACTGTTGGCTATACAAGCACAGCTGTCTTGTCTGCGCCATTATGTAGAATAACCGGTCTCAATAAAAAAGGTAACTCCACGTGTTAGATGAATATAAGCAAGATGCAACTGAACGCATGGGTAAGAGTATTGATGCGCTAAAGTCAGCATTTAATAAAATTAGAACTGGGCGTGCACACCCCAGCATTCTCGAAGGTTTGCGCATCGATTATTACGGGAGTGAGACGCCATTAACACAAATGGCGAATATTACTGTCGAAGATAGTCGTACGCTGTCGATAACGCCCTGGGAAAAAAATCTAGTTCCTGATATTGAAAAAGCCATTATGAAATCTGACCTGGGCTTGAATCCATCAACGGCCGGAGCAGTTATTAGAGTGCCTATGCCTGCGTTAACTGAAGAGACTCGCAAAGGGTTTATCAAGCAAGCCAGGCATGAAGCCGAGAATGCAAAAGTTTCATTACGTAGTATTCGTCGCGACGTGATGGCTGACCTAAAAGAATTACAAAAAGCTAAAGAAATATCTGAAGATGAAGAGCGCAAAGGCCAAGATGATATTCAGAAATTAACCGATCAGTTCGCAGCTAAAGTTGAAGTAGAGCTTAAGGCCAAGGAAGTCGACCTGCTGGAAATATAGTGCACTTTGTTACGTCCTGTGAGTATTGGCTGCGAGTAGCGCTATGAATAAGATATCTGCGATTTTAAATAATTTAAAAAATATCTTTAAACGATCTGACAGTTCAGGCACTGCCGATGCGGTGCCGTCAGATGGCTTCCCCGTGCCTGCTCATGTGGCGATAATTATGGATGGAAATAATCGCTGGGCTAAGCAACAAAAGCTGGCGGGGGTGAGTGGGCATCAGGTGGGAGTTGAAAGCATTCGCAGGGTGCTCTCAGTATGCGAAGAGCGATCTGTTAAAGTACTTACGCTGTTTGCCTTTAGCAGTGAAAATTGGCAGCGGCCTGAAGCCGAAGTGCTCGAGCTGATGAGACTGCTTAAAACATATTTGCAAAACGAAGTTGAGGAGCTGCATCAGCGCGGAGCGAGAGTGCGATTTATCGGTAGGCGTGATCGACTCGACGCCGATATTGTTGGCTTAATGAAAGCTGCTGAGCAAAAGACCCAAGGCAATAGCGTTAGCAACCTCGTGTTGGCTATCGATTATGGTGGCCGTTGGGATATTGCAGACGCGACTCGTGCCATTGCCGGCAAAGTGGTCGATGGCAGCATTGGCGTTGATGAAATTGATGAGGGATTGCTGGCGCAGCATATCGCTATGCCTGATTTACCAGCCCCTGATTTGTGTATTCGTACTGGTGCTGAGCACAGGCTAAGCAATTTTTTGTTATGGCATTTGTCGTATGCTGAGTTGTATTTTTGTGATTGCTACTGGCCTGATTTCGATGAAGTGCAGTTTCGTAAAGCACTGTTAGAATTTGGCATCCGACAGCGTCGCTTCGGGCAAACGGGCGTTCAGCTTGAGCAGCGCACGCTCGCTGAAAAAAATAGTGGCGGAGCGGGTCAAGAAAGTGCTTGCAGTTTAGATCCTGCGAACGCCAACCATAGCGACACTAACGTTGGGCCGCGCAATGCTTAAGCAGCGTATTATTACCGGAGTTTTGGTTGCCGCCTCTTTTTTAGTCGCTCTGATGATCTTGCCCGCAAGTTATTTGAGCGCTATCAGCAGTACGGTCTTGGTGTTTGCGGCTTGGGAGTGGTCTGCTCTAGCAGGTGAAAAGCGCTCCCGTTATCGGTTTGGATTTACTGCTCTTGTCGGGCTACTTATGTTTGGAGTTTGGTGGGCGCTCGTTAGACAAGGGTCTTCTGTGCCGATGGGTCTGATGCAGCCAATACTAGCTGTTGCTGTGCTGGTATGGTTGATGCTACTCGGAGTGGTGTTGCAATATCCGTCGGGCTGGCAATGGTTGCGTACTGCTCGTGCACAGCTGGTCCTGGGCCTTGTTATTTTGCTGTTTGGTGCGATGGGTTTTACTGTCTTAAGTGTTAATCCTCTGGCCAAATTCTGGATTGTCTATGTTGTCGCGATTGTTGTTATTGCCGATGTAGGTGCTTATTTTTCTGGCAAAGCTTTTGGTCGGCGAAAGCTGGCGCCACAAGTGAGTCCTGGTAAAACGTGGGAAGGCTTTTGGGGCGGGTTTATTGCGGCTCAATTATTGGCCGTTGTATTTCACGTCTGGATTTTAGACCTTGTTAAAAATTATGCACCGTCGCTAGGCTCAAGCGAATTGCAGTCAATGACCGCCACTCCTGCATCTTATGGCGTTGAGTCGGCCTCGTTATTGATTTTTGTTTTGATTGCAGGTTTGCTTTCGGCGGCGTCAGTGCTGGGCGATTTGTTTGAAAGTGTACTTAAGCGAAACATCGGAGTTAAGGACAGCGGGTCCCTATTGCCGGGGCACGGTGGCGTTCTAGATCGTATCGACGGTATGCTTCCAAGCGTTCCATTGTTGGCGTTTTTTGTGATGATTTTTAATTGGTAGCCTCGAGTGAGGTCAGTCTTTCTGTTGGATCTGAATTAAGTAAAAGTTGTGCAAACTTTGGATAAATACAGCGTGAAGAATGAGAGTCAATTATTGGCAGACAAGGTCAGGCCGCATCCGCGTGGGGTGGCGCCAGCGGCTGGGCAATCGTTGCAACGTCTCACTATTTTGGGTAGCACCGGCTCTATTGGTCGCAGCACGTTGGCGGTGGTCGCATTGCACCCAGGTGACTATGAAGTTTTTGCACTGACGGCGAATCGCGATCAGCGCATGCTTGAACAGCAATGCCTTGTCTATAAGCCACGCTTCGCTGTGTTGAGTGATGGTCAGGCCGCCGCCGAGCTGCAAGTCAAGCTAACGTCGGCAGGGCTTACAACAGAAGTGCTAAGCGGTGAGGCCGCTTTAAATATCGTTGCCAGCCATGCTGAGGTCGATACGGTGATGGCCGCTATTGTTGGCGCTGCGGGCTTAGAGTCATCACTGGCAGCTGCTAACGCGGGCAAGAAGATTTTGTTAGCTAATAAAGAGTCACTGGTAGTTGCTGGGGCTTTGTTTATGCGAGCGGTCAAAAAATCGGGTGCAACATTGTTGCCGATTGACAGCGAGCACAATGCAATTTTTCAATGCCTCGATAATAGAACTCGTATCCAGGTAGGCGGGTCTTCAGTGAGCGCGCAAGAAAGTTTATTGCATGAGAGCTTGTCGTTAAAAGAGCAGGGGGTTCGCAAGCTTTTATTGACGGGCTCCGGTGGCCCTTTTAGAACGCTCGACATGGCTGCTTTTGATACCATTACCCCTGAGCAAGCATGCGCTCACCCTAACTGGGTTATGGGCAGGAAGATTTCGGTTGATTCGGCTACCATGATGAACAAAGGGCTTGAGCTGATTGAAGCATGCTGGTTATTCAATTGTCAGGCCAGTGATGTGGACATTGTCGTACATCCTCAAAGTATCATTCACTCAATGGTCGAGTACGTTGATGGGTCAGTGTTGGCCCAGCTTGGTGTCCCGGATATGCGCACACCCATTGCCCACGCATTAGCCTGGCCACGAAGAATTCAGTCGAATGTTGAGCGGTTGGATTGGACAAGTATGTCTCAATTCACCTTTGAGCAGCCTGATACACGGCGCTTTCCGGCTTTGAGTATTGCGCGACAGATCGCTGATGATAATGGGACTGCGGCTATTGTATTGAATGCTGCTAATGAGATGGCCGTGCAGGCTTTTCTCGATGGGCAAATAAGTTTTCCCGCTATCATCAAGATCGTTGAACAGACGCTTGAAAAAATACCAAGCACGGAACCAGAGTCGTTATTGCATATCCAAGCGGTAGATCAGCAGGCGCGCCAGTTGGCCGCGGGTATGATTGAATAAAGCACACGGGCGTGATTGCCCTCGTTGACATATAGGAGAGCTTCTTGCTCGTTACATTATTTTATTTTCTCGTAACGTTAGCCATTTTGGTGGCGGTGCATGAGTTTGGTCACTTTTGGGTGGCCCGTAAGTTGGGCGTTAAGGTATTGACCTTTTCTATTGGCTTTGGTCGTCCGCTGCTTCAGCGAACGGATGCAAGTGGTACACGTTATGTGATCGCGGCTATCCCTTTGGGCGGCTTTGTTAGCATGCTTGATGAGCGCGAAGCAGAGGTTGCGCCAGAGCTACAAAAGCATGCATTCAATCGTCAGCCTTTGTGGGCGCGCGCAGCGATTATCCTTGCGGGCCCGATGGCGAATTTTTTATTGGCGATTGCCGTGTATTGGGCTGTATCGGTGATTGGGGTGCAGGGTTACCAGCCTGTTGTGGGTGAGATTAGACCCGGCTCGGCAGCAGAGCGTGCGGGTTTGTTTAGTGATCAGCTAATTGTTGCTATTGACGGTAAGCCTGTGCAGAGCCGAGCGCAGGTTAATATGGCTTTACTTCAGCGCGTGGGTGATACCGGCAAGATCGACATTGCCACCAGTATGCATGGTAGCAATGTGGCCAATTCCCATGCTTTAGATATTGAGCGTTGGTTGTCTGGCAGTGAAATGCAGGCGCCTTCTACAGCACTGGGTTTCGAGTTTTGGCAACCGGAATGGCCAGCGGTTATTGACAAGGTAGTTGCTGGGCAAGCTGCAGCAAATGCGGGTTTGTTGTCCGGTGATAAATTGGTGGCTATTGGCGGCCAGCCGGTTGCCGTTTGGCAGGACGCGGTAGAGTTAATTCGTACGAGCCCGAATCAAGCACTGAATATTGAAGTAGAGCGAGATGGTGCGCGCCGAGCAATACAGCTCACTCCTGCGGCCCATCGCTTGGCAAGCGGAGAACTAGTAGGGCGGATCGGTGTATCAGTGGCGCTTCCCGAAATGCCCGCTAATATGCAGGTTTTAGTGCGCTCCGGAATCCTAGAAGGCTTGTGGGTTGCAAGTAAAGAAACCGTGAGCATGATTGGCTTTACCTTGAATTCAATTAAAAAAATGTTGGCTGGGCTTATCTCCACCGATAATCTCAGCGGCCCAGTCACTATCGCTAAAATTGCTAGCGCCTCCGCGGCTTCCGGCTTAACACCTTATTTGCAGTTTTTGGCTTTAATCAGTATCAGCTTAGGGGTCATCAACTTATTACCTATTCCGGTGCTAGACGGTGGTCAGCTAGTGATGCTGGGTGCCGAAGCGGTAACCGGTAAGCCCTTGCCCGAGCGCATAATGCAATTTGTACAGCAAGTTGGTCTAATGCTAATACTCTCGATTATGGCGCTGGCGCTGTATAATGATTTTACTCGTTTATAGGCGCCAATCGTTTTGTTTGATACACACATCCGTAACCCATTTCGTCTTTTATTGAGCTATTGCTGGCGCTCGCCTACCAAGTACTGTATCCGGCTAACTACTAACATCGCTGCGTTGTTATTGGCTTTGTGTGTGGTGATGCCTGCTGCTGCTCAACGTGACGCTGTGATTAAAGATATTCGCATTGAAGGCCTGCAGCGTGTGGCCGCCGAAAGCGTGTTTGCCGTGCTTCCGCTTGATGTGGGTGACCGGCTTACTGAGTCAGCTGTGGCTAATACTGTGCGTGCTGTGTTTGGTACGGGCAACTTCCAAAATGTGGAGTTGGGTATCGATCAAGGTGTGCTAGTGGTCTTGGTTGAGGAACGTCCCTCGATTAGTGCTATTAGCATTGAGGGTAACAAGGCTATTCAAACAGAATCATTGCTTGATGGCTTGCGCAATCAAGGCATGGCCGAGGGGCGGGTCTTTCAGCGTGCAACGCTTGAGGGGATGCGCAAAGAGTTAGCACGACAGTACGGTGCCCAGGGTCGTTATGATGCCCAGGTGACCACCGATGTGATAGCAGAGCCTCGTAATCGCGTGGCAGTAGATATTGTGATTGACGAAGGCAAGCCCGCAAAAATTAAAAAAATTAACATTGTCGGTAACAAACATTACAGCGACGAACAGCTCTTAGAATTGATGGAGCTCAAGGACCGCGGTTTTTTTTACTAAGCTGGGCAGTAAAAATAAGTATGCACGCGAAAAACTCTCGGGCGATTTAGAAAATATTGAAGACTATTACCGCGATCGTGGTTATATACAATTTCGCATTGCATCAGCCAATGTTTCAGTGGGGCCGAGTAAAGATTCTGTTTATATTAGTATCACAGTCGATGAAGGCGAGCGCTATACCGTGGCTAATATCGATTTGGCTGGAGAAGTTAAGGAGCAGGCAGCATTGCTTGAACGCGCTTATTTAGTTCGTGGTGGCCAAGTTTTTTCGCAGGGTCTGGTGACTGCCACCGAAGATTTGATGAAGCGCGTGATGGGTAATCAGGGTTATGCGTTTGCCGAAATAAAAAGTATCCCTGAAGTGAATGAAGACGAAAAAACCGTCGATATTACTTTTTTGGTCGAGCCGGGTAAGCGTACCTACGTACGGCGAGTTGAGTTTTCTGGCAATAGCAAAACTGCCGACTACGTGTTGCGTCGAGAGATGCGTCAACTGGAAGGCGCTATAGCGTCGACAGATCTCATCGAGCGCTCGCGCGTGCGTTTGGAGCGCCTCGGGTTCTTTGATAACGTAAAAGTGGAGACCCCAGAAGTTGCCGGCAGTGACGATCTAATTGACGCAAAGTTTGTCGTTGATGAGCAATCGTTCGGCAGCGTTTCGGCCTCGCTTGGTTATTCCCAAGACGTAGGACTTATTTTTGGTGCTGATTTCCAGCAGAACAATTTTATGGGTACGGGCAGACAGGTCAATGTGCAGGCTAATCGCAGCAGCTATCGAACAAGTTATAGCCTCTCTTATGTCAACCCCTATTACACACCTGAAGGTGTCAGCCGAGGGTTTACGGTATTTGCCCGTGAAACCGATTTTGATGCGATAAATGTGACCAGTTTTAGTACCAACAGCTGGGGCGGATCGGTTATTTTCGGTTATCCGTTAAGTGAAACTCAGTCGATTCGTTTCAGTATTGGGTATACATCTACTACAATCGAAACGGGCTTTGCCGCTGTTCAGGAAATTAAAGCGTCGCCATTGGCGGAGGTGTCGTTAGAGCCCGGCATTGCCTACAAAGTGTCAACAGCAATTGATACATCGCAAATATATACGCCCGGCGTATCTCCCGAACTTGTGCTCACCAATGAAGAGGAATTTTTGTTGTCAGAGCCAGGTTTTGTCGATGTTAATGGCGATGACTTTGGCGTGGTGACTCTGAGCAGTAGTTGGCGTGAATCGACATTGAACCGGGGTATTTTTCCAACAGCGGGGCACGCCAATTCAGTGCAGCTCGAGGCCACTGTGCCAGGCAGTGAAATCGATTATTTCAAATTGTCTTACAATGGCCAGTATTATAAGCCGCTAAATCGTCATTTTACGCTTCGAGTTCGAGGTGAGCTGGGTTACGGAAGAGGTTACGGTGGCGTTGATGAGTTGCCGTTTTTTGAGAACTACTTTACCGGCGGTATCGGTTCGGTGCGCGGATTTGAAAGTAATACCCTTGGCCCTAAGAGTACACCGGCTCGCGTATACAACACGGGGCAGGTGTTGGTTTCGCCAACCGACGGGCTTAGGACTTATCTTGCAGATGATAATGGTAACTTGTTGAGTTCGCCTGTTGATCTAGACCCCGACCCCTTTGGCGGAAACATCTTAGCGGAGGGCAGTGTTGAGCTGATTTTACCTACCCCTTTTGCCAAAGGCAGTCGTGCGGTGCGTACTGTGGCATTTTATGATATCGGTAATGTATTTAACGATTCCTGTCGATCTACTCAGCTGAACTGTTCTAATTTTGAATGGTCTCAGTTGCGCTCTTCCGTGGGACTTTCACTAACTTGGCTCTCAGGTTTTGGGCCGCTGTCATTTAGTTTTGGCTTCCCAATAGAAGAGCAGCCTGATGACAAAACAGAATTCTTCCAGTTTACTCTGGGCGGAGCATTTTAATTATCAACAGTACTATGGAGAAATGAAGTGATGAAAAAAACCATTATGAATTACGTATTAACTAGCCTGTTGGTAGTTTTGTTGCCATCGGCAGTTTTGGCTGAGGAGCGGGTTTCGAAAGTTGCGGTTGTAGATATTCAGCGGGCAGTATTGCAAACAGAGCAGGCGCAAAAAAGTCTCGAAGATTTAAAAAACCAGGCTGACTTTAAAACCAATATGAAAGAGCTTGAAGATCTAGAAAAAGCCTATCAGGATATGGTTGCGGCCTATCAAAAGGATCGCGCAGTGATGAGTGCTGAAAAGCGAGATGCAGAAGAGCGAAGCATTCTGGATAAGCAGCAAGATCTAAAGTATGTAGCGTCTAAACTTCAGCAAACGCAAAAAGAATTTATTGAAAAAACCTATGAGGCTCGTGCCGCCGATACGCAAAAAGTGTTGGAAGGCTTGATTAAAGAGCAAAACATAGGCCTACTTTTGCGCAGTGATGCGAGAGCTGTGATGCATGCAGATGCCTCATATGATATTTCTGATCAAGTGACCGAACGACTTAATGCGATTAAGTAGGCGGGCGAACTAATCTACACGGTTTTTACTATTACAGCATGACTTTAACGACAGCCAACTACTCGCTAAAAAGTATCGCTGCGCATTTGGGCGCTGAGCTTCGCTGTGTGGGTGGTGATGAGCTTGCCAATAAAGAGGCCAGCGGCGTAGCCACGTTGATGGGCGCCAATAACAGCCAAATAGCGTTTTTGGCTAACCCCCGTTATCGTGCCCAGCTTGCTGATACGAAAGCGCTGGCCGTAATAGCCAGCGAGGCTGTTAGCGCTGATGTTCCGGTGCATTGTTTGGTGCACAGCGAGCCTTACCGCGCCTATGCTGAGCTTACCCAGCTATTTGAGCAGCGTCCCAGTCCAGCTGAGGGGGTTCATCCTTCGGCTTGCATTGGTGATCATGTGGTGATTGGTGCCGGCGCAAAGATCGCTGCTGGCGTGGTCATTAATGATTATGTGGTTATTGGCTGTAATGCAGAAATTTTAGCTAACGCCGTTATCGAGTCGGAGTCTACGCTGGGCGACGAAGTTTTTATAGGTGCCAATGTGACGCTGGCTCATGGAGTAACCTTGGGTGATCAGGTGCGAATCCAGGCTGGTACCGTTGTTGGTTCTGAAGGTTTTGGTTATGCGCCATTTCGCGATGCTAGCGATGGCGACGTTCGTTGGCAACGTATCGCTCAGTTGGGTAGCGTAGTCATTGGCAATCGCGTTGAAATTGGAGCAAACACATCTATTGATCGCGGTGCATTGGACAATACCATTATCGAGGATGACGTCATTATTGATAACCAAGTGCAGGTTGCACACAACGTTAAAATTGGCCGTGGTACGGCTATTGCCGGTTGTGTGGGCATTGCTGGTAGCGCAACGATCGGGCGTGAATGCAGCATTGGCGGCGGGGCTGGCATTGCGGGCCATTTAACCATTGCCGATGGAACAACCGTGCTTGGCATGACGCTTATCAATCGTTCGGTGAACAAAGCGGGCGCTTATGCGTCTGGAACGGGTATGCAAGAGGCAGCAACTTGGCGTAAAAGCGCGGTTCGTTTTACTCAACTTGAACAACTGAACAAAAGAGTTAAAGCGCTCGAGCAGCAACTAGTCAATAAAATCGGCGTAGATGATAATGAGTCAACTTAAATTGGGCGACCAAGCTTCCGCCTTCTGTCAGACAAAACGATAACCAATAACTTACAGGCCTTTGGATGGACATTAAAGAAATTCGAGAGTATTTGCCGCATCGCTACCCTTTTTTGTTGGTCGATCGGGTGGTTGAACTTGAATTGGGTGAGCGCATCACAGCGTTAAAGAATGTGTCAGTGAATGAGCCATTTTTCACTGGGCACTTCCCTGAGTTGCCTATCATGCCCGGAGTATTAATTATTGAAGCATTGGCCCAAGCCGCAGGTATTCTGGGTTTTAAAACAGTCAATAAAAAACCGGCGGATGGATCGATCTATTTGTTTGTTGGTGCCGATAAAATGCGTTTTAAGCGTCCGGTGGTGCCAGGCGATCAGCTGCACTTACATGCCGAGATACTCGCAGAAAAGCGCGGAATCTGGAAGTTCAGCTGTCGGGCTGAGGTTGATGGGCAGTTAGCTGCGAGTGGTGAGATTCTTTGCGCCGACCGGAAGCTCTAAGATGATTCATCCGTCGGCTATTGTTGATCCTTCGGCTGAGCTTGCAGACGATGTGTGTGTGGGGCCTTTCACGGTTATTGGTGCTGACGTAAAAATCGGCATGGGTACCGTCATCGCCTCGCATGTTGTGGTCAAGGGCCCAACGACGATTGGTCGTAACTGCCAGATTTTTCAGTTCGCAACAGTGGGCGAGGCAACGCCCGACGTAAAGTATGCAGGTGAGGCTACAACTTTAACCATTGGCGACGATAATATTATTCGCGAAGGTGTCACGCTGCACCGTGGCACGGTACAAGATCGTGGCGATACATCAATAGGTAGCAATAATTTACTAATGGCTTACGCTCATATAGGGCACGACTGCGTTGTTGGTGACCATTGCATATTTGTTAATAACGCAGTGTTGGCCGGCCATGTCATTGTTGATGACTGGGTTATTGTGGGCGGTTATGCCGGCATACATCAGTATTGCCAATTGGGCATGCATTGCTTTATTGGGGGCATGAGTAAAGTTACTCAGGACGTCCCTGCGTATATTATTGCCGAGGGGCATCCGGCCACGCCGCGAATGATCAATGTTGAGGGCTTAAAACGCCGCGGGGTCGCTCCAGAGGATATTCGGCAGCTTCAGCAAGCTTATAAAATTTTGTATCGAAAAAAATTAAAGTTAAAAGATGCGCTAGCTGATTTGCACTCAATTGCTGCCGATAACGATGTCGTTCAACGTCTGGTTGACTCGATTGAGGGTTCTAAGCGCGGAATCATCCGAGGTTAGTAAAGTGGTTGTACGCACCTTAGATTCTTTTCAGGTGCCTATTGTGAGTGTGTTAATACATTAATAAGCACACTATCTACGGCGCGTTGATGGCCATGTGTTCAACAATCTTATAACCGGCGCACTCATTGACTTCAACTAACACTCCTTTAACCATTGGTATTGTTGCTGGCGAAAAGTCGGGCGACGCGTTGGGCGCTGGATTGATCGATGCTATCCAAGCGCTGGAGCCCAATACGAGCTTTACTGGCCTGGGTGGTCAGGCTATGACTGAAAAAGGCTTTGTATCGATTGCTGCAA
The DNA here is from genome assembly GCA_943788835.1 of uncultured Pseudomonadales bacterium. GTDB lineage: Bacteria > Pseudomonadota > Gammaproteobacteria > Pseudomonadales > UBA7434 > UBA7434. The sequence continues at coordinate 332,378 of CALSRU010000004.1, forward strand.
TGGAGCGGCTTTCGGTGATGGGTTTAATAGAGCCTCTCAAACGACTGCCTGATCTCATCAGGTTGCGGCGACAACTGTATCAGCATTTTATCAATTTAAAGGTTGATATCGTTGTTGGTATCGATTCACCTGACTTTAATCTTGGTTTGGAAAAAAAGCTCAAGCGTTACGCAATACCGACCTGTCACTATGTGTGTCCATCGGTCTGGGCATGGCGGCAAAGCCGCGTTAAAAAAATTCGTGCGAGTGTTGATCACGTATTGGCGCTGCTGCCATTTGAGGTGGGTTTTTTAGAGCAACATGACATTGACGCAACATTTGTTGGGCATCCACTGGCTGATCGTGTTGCCGCTAGTGTCGTTGCTGAACTTGACGCTGAAACGGAAGCTCACGCAAGCGATGAAACTGCGCACGGCGCCGAAATGCTTCGCCTTTGCATTATGCCTGGCAGCCGCAGTAGTGAGGTCAATGCGCTAATCGACTGCTTTTTGCAAACAGCGCTGCTGTGTGTGGCGCGCATACCTCAGTTAGAAATAGTTATTCCGGCGGCAACGCCAGCTTTATACGATAAGATCCAAAGTGTTTTGCAGCAAACGCAGTATTGCTCACTTGGTTCCTGCCTGACCGTGCAACGTTGTTTTGGTCGTGACGCAGCTCACGCATGTGTGCGCGAGGCAACGGTTGTTTTGTTAGCGTCTGGCACAGCCACGCTGGAGGCAGCTTTGTTAGGTAAAGCCATGGTTGTTGCGTATCGTATGTCGAGTATGGGCTATGCAATCGCATCGCGATTGATCAGAAGCGAGCACATAGCACTGCCTAACTTGTTATTGGGTGAGCGGGTTGTGCCTGAGCTTGTTCAGGATCAGGCAACACCGCAATGTTTGTCTGATGCGCTACTCGAACTACTAGTTAACCCGTCGCTACGCAGCGAAACTGAACATAAGCTTGAAGGCTTGCGCAGCCAGTTGGCGCTAGGTGCTGATCAGTTGGCGGCTAGTACTGTCTTATCGTTGGCTCGCGGTGGGCGTATTTAGCTGATGTTAAAAAAGGCCACAAAGATATGGCTTGTTGAGGCGTTAGTGACCGCCAACCGCGAGAATTTTTATATCATGGCGTCACGACTGACAATGAGATCAAGAACAGTGAGCATTTGAGTTTGAGGGCAGTTGTTGCCCTCGTCAGAGGATAGACTTGGCTACAGTAGGCCAATTGTATGGGCTTAGTAAGAGTGATTAATGAAAATAAAACATAATCGAACTATCCCCCCCATTGCCTATGCGGGCGATTGCCTAGCGGGTGTCGATGAAGTTGGCAGGGGGCCGTTAGCGGGTGACGTTGTTGCAGCAGCGGTAATCCTTGATCCGATGAATGTCATTGAAGGTTTAAGAGATTCTAAAAAGATTACCGCAGCTCGACGCGACGCCCTGTATGAGTCTATTTATACGCAGGCAGCAGCGGTTGCGGTGGGTCGAGCGAGTGTCGCTGAAATTGATCAGCACAATATACTCAATGCCTCGTTGCTGGCTATGCATCGTGCTGTGACAAACCTTAAGTCACAGCCTGAATATGTCTTGGTTGATGGCAATCGGTTGCCGTCTTGGGATTACCCTAGTGAGGCTATTGTGAAAGGCGACAATTTATTTGATTGCATTAGCGCAGCCTCGATTATTGCAAAAGTAGTGCGTGATCGAGAAATGATTGCGTTGGCGCAGGAATATCCAGAGTATCAATTTGATCGCCATAAAGGCTATCCTACTGCTCTGCATCTACAGGCATTGGAAGAGCATGGTGCGTCGATACACCACAGAAAAAGCTTTGCTCCGGTGAGACGAATATTGCAGTCCACATCATGCTAGCGGTGCGAGTCCCTTTTATGCTAGCCGGCGTCTGCTTCTTGAAGATGGTCTTGATGTTTTGCCATACGCCCGTGGCAGCGAGTCGAGTACTTCAGTGGCTGAGGATTGTTGGGTGACTGCGCCGTTTGTACATCTTCGTAACCACTCAGAATTTTCGTTAACCGATGGGTTGCTCAAGGTTAAGAAATTAGTGGCTCATGCTGCCGATAGTGGTATGCCTGCTGTTGCTATTACCGACAGGACCAATTTTTACGCGCTGGTTAAATTTCAAAAAGCCGCTTTTGCAGCAGGTATTAAGCCAATTTTCGGTGCAGACTTACAATGGTTTGATCTTGCTGATCCTTCGAGCTACAAAACCATTACCCTCATTGCGCAAAATAAAAAGGGTTATAAAAATTTAATTGAGCTTATTTCTAGAGCTTATACTCAGGGACAGTCGACGCGTGGTGTGTTTGTACAAAGAGAGTGGATTGAAGAGTTTAACGAAGGGCTGATCGCGTTGTCGGGGGCTTGTGAGGGAGACATTGGTCAAGCGTTACTCGGCTCTAATCCTCAGCTTGCCGGAGCAGCGGCCAAAAGATGGCAGCAGGTTTTCGGCAATCGTTTCTATATCGATTTACAGCGCTTGGGTCGCGCTGATGATGAGCGTTATATCCATGCGTCGGTGGCCTTAGCCGAGCAGTTGAGCATTCCTGTGGTTGCAACGAACACCAGTTGCTTTATGCGCCGTGAGGATTTTGAGGCGCATGAGGTGCGAGTCTGTATCAATGATGGGCGAGCACTTGATGATCCGCGCCGGCCACGAAAATATACGAGCGAGCAATACTTTAAATCAGCTGATGAAATGGCAGAGTTGTTTAGCGACATACCTGAGGCGTTAGAAAACAGCTTGGCTATTGCAAAGCGCTGCAGCGTCCACGTCGAGCTGGGCAAATACTGGCTGCCAGAGTACCCAATTCCTGAAGGCGAAACACAAGAAAGCTTCTTCCGTGCTATTTCTCATCAAGGGCTTGATCGAAGGCTCGAACAATTGTTTGATCTTTCGTCGCCGGACTTCAAAGAGACTCAAGAGCGTTATAGGGCTCGGCTTGATTTTGAAGTAGATACGATTTTACAAATGGGTTTCCCCGGTTATTTTCTTATTGTAATGGACTTTATTGGCTGGGCTAAGGAGCACGGCGTTCCGGTGGGGCCAGGGCGGGGTTCTGGAGCGGGGTCATTAGTGGCCTATGCGCTGGATATTACTGATCTTGACCCTCTGGCTTACGATCTGCTCTTCGAGCGATTTCTTAATCCCGAGCGGGTCTCCATGCCCGATTTCGATGTTGATTTTTGCATGGAAAAGCGCGATAGGGTAATAAAGTATGTGGCCGACACTTATGGGCGTGAAGCGGTAGGTCAAATAATTACTTTTGGCACCATGGCTGCTAAAGCTGTAGTGCGCGATGTGGCAAGGGCCCAAGGTAAGTCGTATGGGTTAGCTGATAAGCTTTCCAAAATGATTCCATTTGAAGTGGGTATTACACTTGGCAAGGCGTATGAGCAAGAAGAAGTATTGCGTCAATTTTTGCGGGATGACACTGATGCTCAAGAAATTTGGGATATGGCTGTGCAACTGGAGGGCACTACACGGAATGTAGGTAAGCACGCTGGTGGAGTGGTTATAGCACCATCTAAACTAACCGACTTTTCACCGCTTTATTGTGATGAAAGTGGGCAGGGGCTGGTAACGCAGTATGACAAAAATGACGTAGAGGAAGCGGGACTCGTTAAGTTCGATTTCTTAGGGTTGCGCACACTCACAATTATCGATTGGGCTCTAGTCATTATCAATCAGCGGCGCGCCGATGGTGGCGAGCAGCCATTAAATATAATCGACATACCGCTTGATGATGCGGCTACTTTCAAGATGTTGCAAGAAGCGGTTACTACGGCAGTATTCCAATTGGAATCGCGTGGTATGAAGGATCTCATCAAGCGGCTTAAACCCGATACGTTTGAAGACATTGTTGCTTTGGTGGCGCTATTTCGGCCGGGGCCGCTGCAATCAGGGATGGTCGACGATTTTATTAATCGAAAGCTAGGCCGAGCAGAGCTGGCGTTTCCTCACCCGCAGTACCAGCATGAGAGTTTACGACCAATACTACAGCCAACCTACGGCATTATTTTGTATCAAGAGCAGGTTATGCAAATTGCTCAAACTATGGCAGGTTATTCTTTAGGTGAAGCCGACTTGTTGCGCCGAGCTATGGGCAAGAAAAAACCTGAAGAGATGGCCAAGCAAGGTGAGCGGTTTTTGCAAGGTGCGCAGGAGCTGGGCCATGATCATGAGTTAGCCAAAAATATTTTTGATTTGATGGAGAAGTTTGCGGGTTATGGATTTAATAAGTCGCATTCGGCAGCTTATGCTTTAGTTTCGTATCAAACGGCATGGCTGAAAAAACATTATCCCGCCGAGTTTATGGCCGCGGTATTGAGTTCTGAATTACAAAATACCGATAAAATCGTGACGTTGATTGATGAATGCCGAAATATTGGCGTCGAATATACGCCGCCTAACGTTAATGACGGGCAGTATTTATTTAGTGTCGATGCTCAGCAAAATGTGATTTATGGTCTGGGCGCAATTAAGGGGTTGGGTGAGGGGCCGGTTGAAGCGATTCTTGAGGCGAGGAATGAACAGCCTTTTACAGACCTATTTGATTTTTGTCGCCGTACCGACTCGCGTAAAGTTAATAAGCGCGCACTGGAGGCGTTGATTAAAAGCGGAGCGTTTGATGTGTTAGGTGAGTCACGTTGGGTTTTGATGAAGGCCTTACCTGATGCAATGCATGCTGCAGATCAGCATGCCGCGAATGAGAATGCGGGTATCAATGATTTGTTTGGCGGAATTGGCGGAGCCGATCCGAGTAATTTGTATGAAGACTTCCGTCATGAACGTCCTTGGTTATTGCAAAAAATTCTCAACGCTGAAAAGGATACGCTGGGTTTATTTTTGTCAGGGCATCCCATTGACGCTTACGATGAAGAAATTAATCGAATGGTCAAGCGCCGTTTAAATGCTGTGCAAGTGCAGTCAGGCAAGCAGCGTTTGGCAGGGATGATCGTGGCTATGCGCACAATGAAGAACAAGAAAGGCGAGACGATGGCGTTCCTCACGCTAGACGATCGTACTGGGCGTATAGAGGTATCGGTGTTTGCGAAAGTTTTTAATGATATGCGGGAGTTATTATTAAAGGATGCCATTATTCTTGTTGACGGTGCAGTGAGACAAGATGATTACACAGGCGGTCTTAGCATAAGAGCCGAAAAAGTACAAAGCCTTGCCCAGGCGCGTCAGGAGCAAGCCAAAGGGATTCGTTTAGAGTTGAGCTCTGATGAGGTAGGTGGAAGCTTTATTGGAAGCTTGCGAGAGCTATTGCGTGGGCAGATTAATAGCACCGGTGCAGGTGAATGTGTGCTGCAAATTGCTTACACCGGACCTACGGCGAGTTCAGTTATTAATTTAGGTCCAAATTGGCTTGTCCAACCCAGCGAAGAGTTACTGGAAAAACTGCGAGAGTTATGTGGTGAATCGAAAGTTCGAGTCGTGTATCGCAGCTCGGCGCTAATGCCTGCGGTAGAAAAATACCAGCGTGCTGGCATGCATTAGTCTTCAATCAATCGCAGATTCCTGTTGCCGGTAAAGAGCTTACTGCAGCGTTCGATGCATTACTGAGGGCAGGGTGTCTGAAATCGACTTTCATCATGAATAATCCTAATGCATAAGCCATTAAACAATATACAGCTCGATCGCAGCGTAACCCTCCTTCAGCTAACGTTGTTTGGCACCGGTTCAATTCTCGGTGCCGGTATTTATGTTCTGATCGGTAAAGTCGCCGGTGAAGCGGGGATCTACACCCCGATGGCGTTTTTACTTGCTGCAGCGATAGCGGCAGTTACGGCATTTTCTTATGCCGAGGTGAGTGCGCGATACCCTCGCAGTGCTGGTGAGGCAACTTATGTGTTGGCGGCGTTTCAGCGTCCTTGGCTTGCCACACTGGTGGGCTATGCCATTGTGCTCACAGGTATTGTATCTTCGGCTACCCTTGCTAACGGCTTTGTGGGTTACAGCCAGCAATTACTGCCACTACCCGCACTTCCGCTTATTCTTATTCCGGTGGCGCTCATAGGTTTAGTCGCTATATGGGGGATTAGGCAGTCTATGGTGACAGCGGCAGTAGTCACGTTAATAGAAATAGGCGGGTTATTGTTGGTTATCGCGGTTGCCAAAGACAGTTTGCTTACACTACCCACGCAATGGCCAAATTTAGTGCCAGCCATCAATCAAGTAAACTCGTTGGCGATTATCAGCGGATGCACCCTGGCGTTTTATGCATTTATTGGCTTTGAAGACATGGTTAATGTGGCGGAGGAAGTTGTTGAGCCACGCAAAAATCTTCCTAAAGCCATTTTGTTAGCGTTTTTCATGGCAACTAGTTTATACGTTTTTGTAGCAGTGCTGGCGGTGTTGGCATTGCCAATGCAGCAGCTAGCCGCTAGTGAGGCGCCCTTTGCAACGCTCATGGAAAACTACGGTTATTCACCCACGTTAATTAGTCTTATCAGTTTAATTGCAATAATTAATGGCGCACTGGTGCAGATCATCATGGCATCAAGAGTGCTTTATGGGTTAGCTCGGCAAGGTGGTGCCCCTAGTTATCTGTCCTCTGTTAACTCCACGACAAAAACGCCAGTGATTGCTACCGTGTTGGTAACGCTGACTGTGGCTGTGTTGGCTCTGTTATTTCCCTTGGCTTCACTAGCTAAGATGACTAGTATCATAGTGCTGGCGGTGTTCGTCCTAGTAAATGTATCCTTAATCAAAATAAAAATCGACGACGATAAATCGCCAGAAAGTTTTGCGGTTCCTTTACTTGTGCCTTTTGCTGGAGCGTTGTTATCTGCTGCGTTGTTGCTAATGGCGATTTTCGCTTGAGCGCTTTATCTGAACTATTGGATGAGGTTAAAGCCGGGGAAGGTTAGCCACGGTCGCCTTAGGTAAAAGTGGCAATGCGCTCGGTTGATGGTCTTGAAGAGCGCGGTGTCCGGTTGCCTACTCGACTATCGATCGTGCTGACGATCGTACATCCCATGAAGACGCATGAGTAATTCGGAATGGTTTTTTAGAAGGCTAATTCTAATTATATTGGCTAATCTACTCGCAGATGAAGGGATTCCCTTCGGCGGCGAGGCAATAGCCAGTCGTATTTTTAATGTATCAAGTTGAAGAGGTATCTATCGTGGCCAAGAAATCAACGTCTAGCGAGAGCAAAATCATCGAACTTACGCGAGATATGTTTTATGCATCGCTGGGAGTTCAGAAGGTTGCTTATGAGTTTGGAGTGGACAAGTATTCTGAGTTTTCTAAGCAGCGTAAAAAAGATATGAAAAACTATATCAAACGTGGCGAGGAGCTTGAGTCACAGTTAAAGGACTTATATAGTGAATTTAAGGCTGCTGATACACGAGTAGCGAAAGGGGTAGTTACTGTAGAGCAGCAAGTAGATAAGGTTGCTAAGTTAGTTACCGATCTAAGTGATAAGGTGGTTGGTGTGGCTAGTAAAAAAGCCCCCGCGCGCAAAAAGACTGTGGCGCGCAAAGGCCGCGCTCCTGTTAAGCGAGCCCCGGCTAAGAAGGACGAAGTTAGCAAGGCAGCTTAGGTTTTAGGCAGCTTCTAGCCAGCTACTAGTGAGTTACTAGTTGGCTAAGAGAAAAAAAGTGCAAGTTAAAAGTCGGTAGTATTCGTAGTATGCAGTGGGTGCTACCGACCTTTTTTCGTTGTTTAAGTTGATTTTAGAGCGCAGTAAGAAAGCAAGGCAGTAAAGCAGGCAGTATTTATGAGTGCAGAAAAAGGAAAAAAATCGAGTGATTTTGCCAAAAATATTTGGCTGGCAGGACTAGGCGCTCATGGCAAGGCATTTGATGCAGCGGCAGAAAAATATTCTAGTGCGTCAAAGGAATCAGCCAAGCTTTTTAACGAGCTAGTTGAGAAAGGCGCTGAGCTAGAGAAGCAGACTCGGGAGCAGTTGGTAAATCCATTGCCAACGCCCAAGATAGCTATTGAAGAACGGATTGAAAAAATGCGTACGTATCTCGGTATGTCCGGTACCCGCTCCTCTGATAGTGATGAAGTCGAACGTTTGGAAAAGAAAGTTAGTTCGTTAGAGCAAGAGTTAGCTAGTTTGTCTGCTCAATTGAATGCTCAGTCCTCCACCAAATAAGCGGAGTACATGGCAGTATTTTTTTTAGCACGACTAAGTAAGTAGTAAGTAGTAAGTAGTAAGTAAGGTAGTCTCCAGTTTTTATCTCTGATCCTATAGGTGTACTTTGCACCGATCTTTATGCCACCTCATACTCTGGGGTGGTTTTTTTTTACCCATAAAACAGTTATACAAATCACTGGACGTGTCTTGTGCGAAAAACAATAATGGCTGCATCTTTGTTAGCTTGTAGGCGGCTTTGGCCTTCATCAACCTTGGAAATAAAGTAGACGTTGTCATGAAGACTCGCGAAAAAATCTTGTATGCTAGCCTTGCGCTGTTTAATGACGAGGGTGAGCCTAATGTCACAACAGTAGATATTGCTGCAGAAATCGATATAAGCCCAGGCAACCTTTATTATCATTTCAGGGGTAAGGGCGCCATCATCACTGAGCTATATGGTCAGTTTGAGTCTGAGTTGGTTGATATATTGAACGCTTCGTTAGAATCATTGAGTATTGACGATCGGTGGATATATTTGTACGTGCTGTTTGAGCGAATTCATGCCTTTCGTTTTTTTTATGAAAATCAGCATGACATTTTGCATCGGACCCCGGAGTTGGTGCCGCGTTTTAGGCGCTTGCTTGCTCGGAAATTCCGGATGGCGGTGGCGCTGCTAACAGATCTGCGAGAGGCCGGCGTGCTTGCTATGGGTGATGATGAAATTGGCATGGTTAGCGAAAACATTGTGCTTTTGCAAACGCACTGGCTTAATTACTCAAAAAGTAGAGCGGTTGGCTTATCTGAAACGGTGGTTTTACATCGCGGCGTGTTTCAGATGTTAAGTATGCTGATGCCTTACTTAACTGAAGCGCATCAATCTGCCTATGATGATGTGAAAAAAATCTATCATGAAAACGTAGGCTCACTCGACCTATAATTAATTTTGTCTGATGGGCGCGGCTTTGGCTGTTGCTACTTTGGCTGTTGTTACTTTGGCGTTCACGCTTAGTTATGGCTGAGTCGGTTATGCTATTAACAGCGTCTTAAAGGCATTTGCAGCGTTAGATAGCTTACGTCCACTGTGTTCAATGATGCCGAGTGATCGCTCCAGATACACGTCGGGCACATGAATTATTTCAAGGCCCTCGGTCATTGTTCGTGGGAGAACGCTCCAGCCCAGCCCAATTGACACCATCATTTTTATCGTTTCTAAGTAGTTGGTTGTCATGGTTGCCCCCAGTTTAAGGCCTTGCTTGGCAAAAGCAGTGCTTACAATTCGGCCTGTATAAGTATTGGCCGCTGGCAAAATGGCATCGAGCTGCGAAAGATCTTCGAGTGAAACATGATCGCGCAAATGCAATTGATGCTCAGGGCTGCAAACAAATACTAATGGGTCAGCCCATAGCGCCGTTGCATGCATGTCTCTCTGTGGGTCGGGGGCTAATGTGATTAACGCAAGTTCGCTGCTGCCTTCCCTTAGTCGGTTATAGGCTTGCTCTGAGTCCACAAATTCAATGTCAAGGCGCACTTGTGGTTGGCTCGCAGAAAATTTTTTAAGGAAGGGCGGGAGCCGGTGCAAGCCAATGTGATGACTGAAGGCGATCGACAGGGTTCCGGCAATGTTACCCTCAAGTTCTATCACCGCCTGATAGGCTTCATCAAGCTGTTGCAGGGCGCTTCGAGCTTTGGGCAGCAGTGTTCGGCCGGCTTCGTTAAGTGCTACTTTTTTGCTTACCCGGTCGAGTATCTTTGTGCCTAGCTGGCTTTCAAGTTGGGCGATCCGCTTACTCACTGCGGGCTGGGTTAGCCCTAGTTGCGAGGCTGCTATGGAGAATGAGCCGCTGTTCGCCACAATGATAAAGGCTCTCAATGCGTCGGTGTCTAGTGATTTCATGGTGGAAAAACCTCGTATTTCTTTTTCTTGCCTTGAATGCGGCTTGCTCCGAACGGTGCCGAAAAAGTCCATCCACAGCACGATCATTCCCATAAAGAATGGTTATTATAAGTATAATGAATTTTATTTATCCATGTTTTTTCGCTATCCTTTGACCTCGAATTATCGGCACTAACTTAGGTCGATATCGGTTTGGTTTATTATTAATAGGTAATACTCAGGGGCTTCCTTATGGCAGGTAAGACACTTTACGACAAGTTGTGGGATCAACATTTGGTTTCGCAGCGCGATGACGGCACCGCGCTTATATACATCGATCGGCAACTCATTCACGAAGTAACGTCCCCGCAGGCATTTGAAGGGCTGCGAATAGCTGGGCGCAAGCCGTGGCGAGTGGCCTCCAATATCGCTATGCCGGATCACAACGTGCCAACCACAAGTAAAGAGCGCAGTGCAGGGCTTGCGGGTATTGCCGATCAAGTGTCGCGTGTGCAAATTAAAACGCTCGATGATAACTGCGATGAGCTGGGTATTACTGAATTTAAGATTGATGATCGTAGGCAGGGGATTGTACATGTAGTGGGCCCCGAGCAGGGTGCAACACTGCCAGGCATGACGATTGTTTGCGGTGACTCCCATACGTCTACCCACGGTGCCCTAGGGGCTCTGGCGCACGGTATTGGTACTTCTGAGGTTGAGCATGTAATGGCGACGCAGTGCCTGCTGGCTCGCAAAATGAAAAATATGCTGGTGCGTGTCGATGGTGAATTGCGCCGCGGTGTAACAGCTAAAGATATGATCTTAGCGATCATTGGTGAAATCGGCACAGCCGGCGGAACCGGGTACGCATTAGAATTTGGTGGCGACGCTATTAAAGCCCTCTCTGTCGAGGGCCGCATGACCGTTTGTAATATGGCGATTGAAGCGGGAGCTCGTGCTGGCATGATTGCGGTCGATCAAAAAACCATTGATTACTGTCAAGGTCGACCGATGTCGCCTAAAGGTGAGCTATGGGATATGGCGGTTGAGGCATGGCGCGATTGTGTTAGTGACGATGATGCGGTATTCGATAAAGTCGTTGTTATAAAGGCCGAAGACATCGCTCCGCAGGTCACCTGGGGTTCGTCGCCGGAACTTGTTGGTGCAATTACTGACAGAATTCCCGAGCCTGCTGATGAAAGCGATCCTACGCGACGCAATTCGCTTGAAAGGGCGCTCGAATATATGGGGCTTGAAGGCGGACAACCTATTAAAAACATTCCAGTGAATAAAGTTTTTATTGGCTCGTGTACAAATTCTCGTATCGAAGATTTACGGGCCGCTGCAGAGGTTGTTGAAGGTCATACCGTTGCGAGTAATATTACTTTAGCGATGGTCGTGCCCGGTTCAGGGTTGGTGCAAGACCAGGCAGAATCGGAGGGTTTGGATAAGATCTTCGTTGCAGCCGGTTTTGAGTGGCGTGAGCCGGGCTGTTCGATGTGCTTGGCAATGAATGCAGATCGGCTTGAGCCTGGTGAGCACTGTGCTTCAACATCTAACCGAAATTTTGAGGGGCGACAAGGTTTTGGTGGCCGATCTCACTTGGTTAGTCCGGCAATGGCAGCGGCTGCCGCAATTGCTGGCAGATTTGTTGATATTCGCGAAATGGGAGAAGCATAAACATGAAAGCATTTACTAAACATACAGGTGTTGTTGTGCCGCTTGATCGCGCTAATGTCGATACGGATATGATCATTCCGAAGCAGTTTCTCAAATCGATTAAGCGAACGGGCTTTGGTCCTTATTTGTTTGATGAGTTGCGTTATCTCGATAAAGGTGAGCCCGATATGGATTGCACTAATCGACCCTTGAATGACGATTTCGTCTTGAATCAGGCAGGCTACAGCGAAGGTAGTGTTTTGCTATCACGCCAAAATTTTGGTTGTGGTTCTAGTCGCGAGCATGCGCCGTGGGCGCTTGAGGATTATGGGTTCCGCTGTCTGCTAGCTCCAAGTTTTGCAGATATATTTTTCAATAATTGCTTTAAAAATGGCATCTTGCCCATTGAACTGCCGGAGGAGCAAATAGATCAATTGTTTGCAGCAGCTAGTGCTAAGGCAGGCTTTGAATTGTCGATTAATTTGGAGCAGCAGGTCATCACACTTCCGGATAGCAGCACTATTGCGTTTGAGGTTGACACTTTTCGTAAGCATTGCTTACTTAATGGCTTGGATGATATTGCATTGACGCTGGAAGATGCGGATACGATTACGGCATTTGAAGAGCAGCACCGTAGTCGTATGCCTTGGTTATTTAGCTAATAGAACTTTTATTATTTGTATTTTCTTATTTATCGCCACCACGGTGCGTCCTTAAGTTTAGGTCGTCACTGTGGCGAGCATGTATACAGCAGAGAGATTTTTAATGTCTAAAACTTATGATGTCGCAGTGGTCGGAGCGACTGGTGCAGTTGGCGAAGCGATTATTGAAATATTGCAGCAACGAAAATTCCCTGTGGGCACCTTGTATCCTTTGGCCAGCGAGCGCTCGGCGGGTAAGCGTATTCAGTTCAATGGTAAGCAAGTCACTATTCAGAATTTAGCAGATTTTGATTTTTCTAAAGTGCAGCTAGGTCTGTTCTCTGCCGGTGGTTCAATTTCGGCTGAATATGCGCCCAAGGCTGGAGCAGCAGGTTGTGTTGTGATCGACAACACATCGCATTTTCGCAATGAGGCTGATGTTCCGTTAGTTGTGCCGGAAGTTAATCCCGAAGCTATCGCTGATTATGCCAACCGTAACCTAATTGCCAATCCGAATTGCTCTACCATTCAGATGTTGGTTGCATTGAAGCCCATTTATGACGCGGTAGGCATTGAGCGTATTAATGTGGCCACCTATCAAGCTGTTTCGGGCACAGGGAAAGAAGGTATTGAAGAGCTAGCTGGCCAGACGGCGCGCTTGCTCAACGGTCAGCCTGCTGAGACGGACGTTTATCCGCATCAAATTGCCTTCAATGTGTTGCCGCAAATTGATGTTTTCCAAGAGAATGGCTACACCCGCGAGGAAATGAAAATGGTTTGGGAGACGCAAAAGATCTTTGCTGACCCTAGCATAATGGTGAACCCGACCTGCGTGCGTGTGCCAGTATTTTATGGTCATTCCGAGGCCGTACATATTGAAACGCGGGATAAAATCAATTTGGCGGATGCGCGAAAATTACTCGCTAGTGCTCCGGGTGTTACGTTGATTGATAAGCGGGAGGATGGTGGTTATCCAACTCCTGTTGGAGACGCAACTGGTGAAGATGCAACCTATGTGGGGCGGCTTCGCGAGGATATTTCTCATCCTCGAGGGCTAAATATGTGGGTTGTGTCTGATAACGTAAGAAAAGGTGCTGCGCTCAATACCGTGCAGATTGCCGAACTCTTGATAAAGCAGCATATATAACCAATACTTACCCAATGCCACAGCGTTTCAAGGCCCGCGATTTTAGCGCAGTATAAACAGTGGCTAGTGGCCTAGCGCATAAGATTTGTTTTACTTGGTTGACTGCATGCCTTGGCGGCAATGGGATTTAATTATGAAAACAAAGTTAGCAACGGCAGTTATGCTGGTGATGCTGCTGCATGCGGGTATGGTCTCTGCGCTAGGTCTTGGTGATATTGTCGTCGAATCTAAGCTAAATGAGCGGCTTGTTGCTGAAGTGCCGTTAATCAATTCGCAGAATTTAGGTGCGGGTCAAATTATTGCGGGCCTTGCAACGGCAGACGAATTCGCGCGCGCTGATGTCGAGCGCTCGCATTGGCTAAGCGATCTCTCCTTTCGAGTGCGGCTGGATGATAGTGGTGATCACGTGCTCGAGGTGACCACCAATGAGGCTGCGCGGGAGCCTTACTTGAATTTCTTACTCGAAGTGCGCTGGCCCAATGGGCGAATGCTAAGAGAGTACACGGTTTTACTGGATCTGCCCTTTTATGCGGGTGACGTGACGGAAACAAGTCCGTCGGCTTCAAGGGCGCTTGGCGCAGCAGATACTCAAGCTAATGCATTGATCCAAGACTCTGCAGGTAGCGCAGACAACCAGCTACGGCCGCGCGCAGACGTGCCGCCGGCTAAGGCTCTCAATACCTCGTCTGGGGAAGTCCCCTCTACGGCCACACGTTTACCTGCGAAAGGCGACGCTGTGCTTTCGCGAAATCAAGCACTGAGTGCAGAAGCGGCTCAAGTTAGTGCGAGTAATGGAGAGATCGCTCGGCTTCAAGCGGAGTTGGCTAGCAGCCTTGAAAGTCTCGATCGAGCATCGTTAGAGAATCAGTCGTTGGTTGAGCGCATTGAAGACATAGACGCTAAGTTTGATGACATTGAGCGGCTTTTAGAGCTTAAGGCGCAGCAGCTTGAATCGTTACAGGCGACACTGGACGAGAGTGGTGCTGCGCTGGATGCCGAGGTGACCACCACGGCCAAGCTCTCAGACCGCAGGCAAGTCGATACGCCTGCGACTGTGCCGGTTGAAGCTGAGGTTGTTGTTCCCGCGGCGTCAGGCAATTCGACGATAGGTGCTAAGAGTTACTTGTGGTGGGTTATCGGGTTGGCAGTTTTAGTGGCTTGTTTGCTCGTATGGATTCTTGCGCAGCGAAAAGATGACTACCAAGCGACAGTTTTTGATGCTCCGCCAGATCCAGGCTCTAATCCTAAAGACGCTTATGAACCTGCAGAGCCGGTTAGTGCAGTCGATGCAGCAGCAACGCTGGCTGCGGCCAAGGCAGCTGAGACGGATATAGCGGAAGAATTTTATAATGAGAATGCCGAGCGCAGTTTTGATGGCAGTGATGATGACGAGCTCGGCGGCCCGGAGGCAGAGTCACGCGCTCCTGAAACACCTGACGAAGTGATTGCTGAGGCCGATATTTATCTCGCCTACGGCCGTAATGAGCAGGCTGTGTTAATGCTAGAAGCTGCGATCGAGGGTGAACCGTCGCATATTGAAATGCGCATGAAGCTGCTTGAAGTGTATGGGGTGCTAAGCGACAAAGATCGCTTCGAAGCTCAGAAAGCCCAAATTCTTTTGCTGGACCCAGCCCGCGAAGCAGACATTGCCGAAATCCTTGAAATGCTCGTGGGTCCTTCTGAGGATCATGAGAGTGCGGGTCAAGCTAGTGCAATGGACCTTGGTGAAACGGTTGACCATGAACCCGTTGATAGTGTGGTTTACGCTGCAGGTCATATTGATTTATCAAAAGTAGAAACCTTATCGGCTGAAGACATTGAGGCCGAAGTGACCACTAAGCTCGATTTGGCTCGTGCCTATGTTGACATGGGTGACTTTGACGGCGCGCGCGAGATCCTCAACGAAGTGGTGGATGAGGGCAGCGAGATACAATGCGAGGAAGCGCGGCAAATGCTAAAGCAATTATAGGCTTTGCCCTGTCACGCAGTACGATCAAAAAAAACCGGTTATGGCGCCGGTTTTTTTATGCGCAAAGTTTTGACTCGCAGTAGCTCATGCTTGCTGCCGTTAGCACATAAATTGGCGGGGCGCGTGTCGATTTCATTAGACCGCCGAATTTGGCCTGTGTATCATGCGAGACGCCGCTGCCAGGGTGTTTCTTGCGGCATGGCGGATTTATTTTTTGATCTCGCATTGGCGGCCAACTCCTTTTGTATCTTAAGGCTTGCCTAATATTTTTTGGAGCCATTCGTACCGTGCCGACTAGCATCGCCCCAATATCCTCAGCTGCTCGCGACCGAGCATACCCCCATGCAGACGGCATGACTCAGCGTATAGCCATTGGTGTTGAGTACAACGGCAGGAACTTTCATGGATGGCAGCGCCAAGCTTCCCCTGAGCTACCCACGGTTCAGGGTGCCCTCGAACCGGCCATTAGCCAAGTTGCTAACCATCCAGTGCAGTTAGTCTGTGCCGGGCGCACCGATGCAGGCGTGCATGCGAGTGGTCAAGTTGCTCATTTTGATGTGGCCGTTGATCGCCTGAATAAAGCGTGGGTGGCGGGTGTGAATAGCCTATTGGTGCCCGCGGTTCGTGTTGTTTGGGCGGCGCCGGTAAATGCTTCGTTTCATGCGCGTTTTTCCGCGGTGGCCCGGCAATATCAATACTGGATCCACAATGCCCAAATCGCCCCCGGAATTTTTGCAGGGCAACTTACGCACTTTCCCCGCCCGCTCGATGCGGCGCTAATGAATCAAGAGGCTCAATGCTTGCTTGGTGAGCTGAATTTTTCTTCTTTTCGTGCAGCCGGTTGCGAAAGTCGTACAGCGATGCGCAATGTTCATAATGTGCGGGTATTTCGGGCCGGTCAGCGAGTATGCCTAGAGATAAAAGCCAACGCTTTTTTATTGCATATGGTGCGCAATATTGCTGGAAGTCTTATGGCTGTGGGCAGTGGAGCTAAGCCTTGTGGCTGGATGCAAGAGGTGTTGGAGCGGCAAGATCGAACCCAGGCTGCGGCGACGGCTAGCCCGGCTGGCCTTTATTTACGACGCGCCATTTACCCGCGCACGTTTTGCTTGCCAGAGAGCGAATCGCTGCTTTTTGGCGAATAAAAAAGGTGCTCGGCTCAGGGTGCTTGGTATTACTGCTATGAGATAGCCGCAGCGTATGAGAGGCTTATTTGTTACCATCCTGCACACAACGAAACCGATAGGCAGCCCGGGTGATTTCTGGCGCTTGTTTTGAGTTTTTGGCCAGAAATTGGGACCTATTCATATCTCCGGCGGTAAACATTGATGGCGCCAAGCCGAATTAAAATATGCGGGTTGACTCGTAGCGAGGATGTTTGCTGCGCCGTAGCTTGTGGAGCCGATGCGCTGGGGTTTGTTTTTTATGAGGCCAGTCCGCGCTCTGTGACGATTGAACAGGCGGCTCGATTGCTCGCTGATTTACCGCCATTTGTTACAGCGGTGGGTTTGTTTGTAAATGCTGACGATGATTTTATTCAAGAGGCTGTCGAGCGATTGCCTTTGAGTTTGTTGCAGTTTCATGGCGACGAAACTGCGGCGCAGTGCGAGGCGGCGGGGCTGCCTTATATCAAAGCGGTGCGACTGCCGCTCGTAGACGCGGAGCAAGCGGTAAAAGATCAAGCAAAACTTGCTCTTAATGAAGAGATGCAGCGGCATACCCAAGCCAGAGGATTTTTGCTTGATGCGCTGTCTAATGCGGCTCGCGGTGGAACAGGTGAGCAATTCGACTGGGATCTGCTGCCTGCGCAAAATAGCCGCCCATTGGTTTTGGCAGGTGGATTAAACGCAGAAAATGTGGCTCAGGCGATTAAAGCTCATCGGCCTTATGCTGTAGATGTCAGTAGTGGAGTCGAGATATCGGCGGGCATAAAAGACGCCAAAAAGATCGAAAAGTTTGTGCAGACCGTATTGGATAACCGATAGCAGCAAAACAATTTTAGGTCAGACAAACCTCTTCGCGGCGCTAGTGGCCGTGCCGGCAGATGGCTGGTAGGGGGGAATGAATAGGTGAGAGTAAACGCATTATGAATAGCAAAGCAGATAGCCGCATTATATCACCGCCTGTTGATTACGGCGCGGTGCCTGATGCTCGCGGGCGCTTTGGGCCTTATGGTGGCCGATTCGTTGCTGAGACACTGATATCAGCTTTGGATGACTTACAGGCCTTGTATTTAAAGCTCAAGGATGACCCGTCTTTTCAGCAAGCTTTTGACAAAGACCTTGCGCACTATGTAGGCCGCCCTTCACCTGTTTATCATGCTGAGCGCTGGAGTAAGCAGTTGGGCGGTGCTCAGATCTACCTCAAGCGTGAGGACCTCAATCATACCGGTGCGCACAAAATCAATAACACGGTCGGCCAGGCATTGTTGGCAAAGTTTATGGGTAAGCCGCGAGTTATTGCGGAAACCGGTGCGGGGCAGCACGGGGTGGCTACCGCCACTATAGCGGCCAGATTTGGTATGGAGTGTCAGGTATTCATGGGGGAGGAGGACGTCCAGAGGCAGTCTTTAAACGTTTATCGCATGAAGCTACTTGGCGCCGAAGTTATCCCTGTTAAGTCGGGCAGCCGGACGTTGAAAGACGCAATGAATGAGGCCCTGCGCGATTGGGTGACTAATGTCGACAATACCTTTTACATCATCGGTACCGTGGCAGGTCCTGCGCCTTATCCTCAATTGGTTCGCGATTTCCAATCAGTTATTGGCCGTGAGGCGCGACAACAAATGATTGATCGCACTGGCCGATTGCCTGATGCGCTAGTGGCATGCGTGGGCGGTGGTTCCAATGCTATAGGCCTCTTTCACCCCATGCTTGAGGATAGTACGGTCGCTATGTATGGTGTGGAGGCTGGTGGCTTTGGTCTTGAAACGGGTAAGCACGCAGCGCCTTTGAGTGACGGTCGCCCTGGGGTTTTACATGGTAACCGAACTTATTTAATGGAAGATGAGGGGGGGCAGATCATTGAAACTCACTCAATATCAGCAGGCCTCGATTATCCTGGCGTAGGGCCCGAGCACTCGTGGTTAAAAGATCTTGGGCGCGTCAATTATGTGGCTGTTAATGATGACGAAGCGATGGATGCTTTTCGCACGCTCACCCAAATAGAGGGCATAATGCCTGCGCTAGAGACGAGTCATGCCCTAGCATATGCAGCCAAGTTAGCAACGACGATGGATAAAGACCAATCAATAATGGTTAACCTTTCAGGTCGAGGCGACAAAGATATTTTAACGGTAGCTGAGCTCGATGGTATTACATTGTAGAGTCGGTTTTTATTAACTAGTGCTATGTGCCCGTTAGCCATAGCTTAAATCAGTAGCACGCACTGTGCCGTGAAAAAGAGAATTACGTTTTGAGTCGGATTAAAGCTACGCTGGCAAACCTAAAAAACACTAATCGCAAAGCCATTATTCCTTATATCGTAGCGGGCGATCCTGAGCCGGGCGCCACCGTTGATCTGATGCACGCATTGGTTGATGCGGGGGCCGATATTATCGAACTCGGCGTACCCTTCTCGGATCCTATGGCTGAGGGGCCGGTCATACAGTTAGCACATGAACGAGCACTTGCCCATCATGTCAGCCTGACTCACGTGTTGCAGATGGTGTCGTTGTTTCGCGAAACTGACCAGCAAACGCCAGTGGTATTGATGGGGTACGCCAACCCGATCGAGGCAATGAGTTACGTTGCCTTTGCGCAGCAGGCTGCCAATGCCGGGGTTGACGGCGTTCTGACTGTGGATATGCCACCCGAAGAAATCGGAGAGCTAGGCAGTCTGTTGATTGAGCAGGATATAGACAGTATTTTGCTGATCTCGCCGACTACTTCACCGGATCGCATTGAAAAAATTTGTGCCAAAGCAAGCGGCTACATATATTATGTTTCACTCAAGGGTGTGACTGGCGCAGGGCATCTAAATGTCACAGAGGTGGCTGCGCAGGTTGATTTAATTAGGCAGTGTACGTCGCTACCTATTTGTGTAGGTTTTGGTATCAAAGATGCCGCTTCGGCTAAATCGGTTGCGGGCATTGCCGATGGAGTCGTCGTTGGTAGCGTGCTAGTTAGCAATATCGCTGCGGCAGCAGAGCAACAACTACCCGGAGATTTGAACGTCAAGGTCTTGGGTGAGGTGGTTGCAAAGTTAGTTAAAGATATCTCGGTTGGCGCGAATAGCGTCGAGTAAATACAGATGATGAGTTACAAAATTTTATGAGTTGGTTAGATAAAATAAAGCCTTCGTTTGTGTCGGCAGTCGACGAAAAAGCTGATCATCGTGCCTCAGTACCTGAGGGACTATGGAAGAAGTGTGTGCGTTGCGACGCGGTGCTTTACCGCCCTGAATTAGAGAAAAACTTGGACGTATGCCCGAAATGCCAGCACCATATGCGTATCGATGCTCGGCGTAGACTTGATGTTTTTCTTGATGAAGCGGATCGTGAAGAGTTGGCAATGGACGTATTGCCCGTTGATAGGCTCAAGTTTAAAGACACTAAAAAGTACAAAGACCGCCTTACACAAGCGCAAAAGAAAACTGGCGAGAAAGATGCTTTGGTAGTTATGTCGGGTACCGTGCAAAATCGACCGTTGATTGCGGCAGCCTTTGCATTTAGTTTTCATGGCGGTTCGATGGGCTATGCCGTTGGCGAAAAATTCACTAGAGCAGCCAATGCGGCTCTTGCAGCGAAATGTCCGCTGGTTTGTTTCAGTGCAACCGGCGGGGCACGCATGCAGGAAGCGTTGATTTCGCTGATGCAGATGGCCAAGACGAGTGCCGTACTTGAGAAAATGAAGTTGGCCGGCGTGCCATATATTTCGGTGATGACCGATCCGGTTTATGGTGGTGTCTCGGCTAGTTTGGCAATGTTGGGCGATATTAATATCGCCGAACCCAATGCGCGGGCTGGCTTTGCAGGGCCTAACATCATAGAGCAAACCATTCGGCAAAAGCTTCCACCGGGCTTTCAGCGCAGCGAGTTTTTGCTCGAACGCGGTGCCATAGATATGATCGTTGCGAGGGTGGATATGCGAGCGACCATAGCAAGGCTGTTAGATAAGCTTATGGCAAGTAACGATGAACCCGATGTCGAGATGCTTGAAGCCGATAGTCAGCTGCGCGGGGGCTCGGGCGAAGGCTCAAAGTCTGCAGTAATTGCACCTGATAATGCCGTTGGGGATGATCATCCAGAACACGTGGTGATTGATCAGTGATCCTGACTTTTTCGCGAAGATGAAGTCGCGATTCTTATGCCCTCTAGCACCAAGTTCTACTTCTCAGTCGAGTGTGCTTTCGCCAAAACCCAAATGATTCCAAGGTATCCTTTTATTAGTTATGGCTAATGCGGTTGAGTCCATATGCGCTTTCTAGAACTCGATGCATGGTTGAGCTGGTTAGAGACGCTCCATCCTCGGAGTATCGAACTTGGGCTTGATCGAGTTGCTGCGGTTGGTAGAGCCCTTGGGGTTGATTCTTTGCCCGCGACTACCATCACCGTTGCCGGTACCAATGGCAAGGGTTCAGTGGTTGCAGCCTTGCAGGTTTTGTTACAGGAGCCTCATGAGGCTTGTGCCTTGCCTCGAGTGGGTGTCTACACATCGCCTCATTTGCAGCGATTCAATGAGCGAGTAATGATCGATGGGGGCGAGGCCTCCGATGACTCTCTTTGTGCTGCTTTTGAGGCGGTTGATCGTGCTCGATTTACGGCAAATGTTGCTCAAGACGAACCCATCAGCCTCAGTTATTTTGAATTTACAACACTTGCTGCACTGCTTTTGTTTAGAGAGGCGCGGCTTGATTATATTATTCTTGAAGTGGGTTTGGGTGGCAGGCTCGACGCCGTCAATATTATTACTCCAGACATCGCAGTTATTACTCATATTGGCATCGATCACGAGTCTTGGCTTGGCCACACGCGCGATCAAATTGCGCGGGAAAAAGCCGGTATTTTAAGAGCGGGTGGGACGGCGGTTATCGGGGATCCTAATCCGCCCAAAGCTTTAGCGGCTATTGCTGAAAAACTGGAAGCGCGCGTTTACTGGGCCGAGGGTGTCACGGCTAATACAATTGATTGCACAGCCGACGACGAAAAACCGTCAGGTCATGGCTTTAGCCTCTATGAAGGCTCTTTGCATTGGCGTGGTAAAGGTCTCGACGGGAAGTCTTGTGAGCTGGCAAGCTTACCCGAGCCTGTGCTTGCGCAGCACAACTGGAGCTCGGCGCTGCAAGTCGCAGTCTTGCTCAATGCATTGCCCAAACCCGCCACGCTCAAAGGTATGCTAAGCAAGACGGTGTTGCTAGGCCGCCAGTCCAGACACACTTTTGCGGGCAGAGAGGTGATCCTTGATGTGGCCCATAATACCGATGCGGTGCAACGTCTAGCAACTGCACTTTTGGGGCAAAAAAAGTTTTGTTTGGGTGAGGGCGCTAGGGCGGCGCACGCTTCGGATGGAAAGATTGTGATGGTTTTTGCGGCATTAGCCGATAAGCGCGTCGACGAAATGATCGACCAGCTATTGCCCTGTGCAGATGCATGGATTTTTGCACAACTAGCAGAATGTCCTCGGGCGCTAGAAGCAGGTAAAATGCGCCAATTGCTGCAAGAAAACCAAAGCGCCAATCATGCACACAAAGCTAATGCAATCATAGCCGGTTCCGTGGCGGAGGCTATGGAACTTGCTCTTGCACAAGCTACTAGCGTCGATAAGGTAGTCGTTTGCGGCTCATTTTACACTGTCTGCGAGGCGTTAGATCACATGGCATCGCCAAGTAGTGGGGATCGGTAAAATCGTAGCGAGCAATGTGGGCATGCCCATGCGAGCTGACGGAGTTTGGGCGAATCAAAGATTGACTGAGTTATTATCGGCGCCAGTATCAAGCGCAATACGGAGATAAGCAATTGCATTGCACTATTCAAGAATCGTTACTGCATAAACGTTATGCTGACTGCAACGAGCGCAATTTGCCAATGGGTGAGGGTGTTCTGTGTTGGGGTTCAATACATTGAATGAGGCACTAAAGCGACGTCTTACCGGTGCGGCTGTTTTGCTGATTCTGGCAGGGTTCCTTTGGCCGGTATTGTTCGATTTTGATGAGGCTACTCGTACCCAAGTGCCTTCAGTTAATATTCCTGATATGCCAAGCGCAGTCGCTGTCAATGAAGCTGATGCTGATGCGAAGCGCTTGTCCAAAACGTCCAAAATAAACCGTGTTGGGGATGAACAGGCCGTTACCGAGCGATTGAGCGAAGAGGCCGAAGATTTAGCTGAGATTCTAAAAAATGCTGCCGAAACCGCGGTTGCCGTAGTTGCGCGACCCGGATCGGCGTCGCAGAAAAGTCAGCCTCGGCTTGATCAAAATAAAATTCCTGTTTCCTACGTTGTGCAAGTGGCCACATTTAATGGCTGGAACAACGCCCAAAACTTTAAAGAGACACTTCTGGCCAAGAAGTTTAAAGCCTACGTTAAACCAGCTACAGATAGCCAAGCAGGCCCTTATAGAATCGCCGTGGGGCCAGTTTTGACTTACGCCGAGGCCGAGGAAATTGTGGCTAAAATTCAACGCGAGCATAAGGTCAATGATGCGATTATTCGACGGTTGCGAGATGTTTAGCCATGTGGGTAGCTTTTTAGAAGGCCTACGAACTATGGTGCCTTGGTTAATATGACGAACGAACTGGATCTGACCATCTTAATCATTTTGGGGTTTTCAGCTCTTGTGAGTCTGTTGCGCGGTTTTGTCAAAGAGGCGCTATCGTTACTTATTTGGGTGGTCGCTTTTACTGTGGCCGTAGCGCTTAGTCCGCAGCTTGGCGTTTATTTAGCAGACTGGTTTGCACACGAGACACTTCGGGTCATAAGCGCCTTTATTATTTTATTTGTTGGCACATTGATTGTAGGCGGCTTAATCAACAAGGTCATTGTTTCTTTAGTCAGTAAAGCTGGGCTTGGCCCAATTGATAGGATGTTAGGTACGGTTTTTGGTTTGTTGCGTGGCGCGATAGTTGTGCTGGCTTGTCTGATGATTATTCCGAATATTATTACGGTAGAAGATCAAGATTGGTGGACGCAATCACAGTTAGTGCCAAAGTTCCTAATGTTAGAAGACTGGGCCATACAAACGTTTGGCGATATGTCACACTGGCGTCCCAAAGACTTGGTCAAAGCTGTTGGTTGATTGTGTAGTGCGGGACTATAGTAGTCGGTTGTTTATTTTGCCGATTATGGCGGTAGTCATTAAAAGTTAGCAGTAATTAAGCAATAAGCGAGGAATTCAATCTGTGTGCGGTGTAGTCGGTGTTGTTGCCCAGTCGGGTGTGAGCCAAACGTTGTATGATGCGCTAACGATTTTGCAACATCGCGGTCAGGATGCGGCAGGCATGATGATCTATGGTGGAGGTAGGTTTAATCAGCGTAAAGGCAACGGTTTTGTGCGTGATGTTTTTCGACAGCATCATATGGAGCATTTAATTGGTGACCTAGGTGTTGGTCACTGTCGCTACCCAACAGCAGGCAGTTCTAGCCCTGCTTTGGCGCAGCCGTTTTACGTCAACTCACCCTATGGGATTGCGCTCGCTCACAATGGTAATCTTGTTAACGCTGAAGATTTAAAGCGCGAAGTTTTCCGCGAGGATCTTCGGCATATTAATACTGATTCTGATTCTGAAGTCATGCTCAATGTTTTCGCTCATGAGCTGCAGAAAGTTGGCAAGCTGACGCCTACGCCACGCGATGTATTTCACGCAGTTAAAGGATTACATCGGCGCTGCTCCGGTGGCTACGCGGTAGTGGCTATGATTGCCGACTATGGGATAGTAGGCTTTCGTGATCCGCATGGCATTCGACCATTAGTTTATGGTCGGCGTGAGACTAGCACTGGCCCTGAATATATGATTGCCTCAGAAAGTGTAGCGTTGCGCTCGCAAGGCTTTGAGTGCATAGCCGATGTTGCGCCGGGGCAAGCCGTCTTTATTGAACGTAGTGGAGCTATACATATTGAGCAGTGTAGCCATGATGTGGCGCATAGTCCGTGCATTTTTGAGTATGTCTATTTCGCGCGCCCGGACTCGATTATTGATGATATCTCTGTTTATAAAGCTCGCTTGCGTATGGGCGAGAAATTAGCTGAAAAAATTATGCGCTTGTATCCGGATCACGATATTGATGTGGTTATTCCTATCCCTGACTCTAGTCGCGTCTCGGCGCAGGTACTGGCGCACAATATGAATCTTAAGTTTCGTGAGGGCTTGATAAAAAATCGCTATATTGGTCGGACGTTTATTATGCCGGGGCAGAGCACGCGAAAGAAGTCCGTGCGTCAAAAGCTCAATGCAATTGAGTTGGAGTTTCAAGATAAAAATGTATTATTAGTGGACGACTCTATAGTTCGTGGAACCACCTGTAATGAAATTATTCAGATGGCCAGAGAGGCTGGAGCGAAAAAAGTCTATTTTGCTTCTGCCGCGCCACCGGTGCGTTATCCTAATGTTTATGGCATTGATATGCCTTCAGCGGATGAGCTGATAGCACATAACAAAACTGTTGAGCAAATCGGCTTTGAGATTGGTGCGGACTGGCTTGTATATCAAGATCTGGAGGACTTAGTTGATGCGGCTCGAGAAGGTAATCCCGAAATCGAAAACTTTGATTGTGCAGTGTTTGATGGCAAGTATGTGACCGGTGACGTCGACCAAGATTATCTCGATCAATTGGATACCAGGCGCAATGATCAGGCGCAAGCTGAAAAGTCTAATGGGTTTTCAACCGTGCCCGACGAGGCATCGGTCGTTGATTTGTACAATGACAATTCCTAAAGGGTGTTCTTCTAACGCTGTAAGATGGTTATATGATCGAAGGGTCGTTGGATAAAAAATGTTAGTGAGTGGTGAGTGTAATGACCGATAGTCCTTTTGATTCCACCGATGGTGATGAAAATTGTGCGCTGGTTTTAGAGGATCAATTTGCGCAAGACCTGCATCGCGAAACACTCGGGGTGAGAGCTGGTCAGCGTCGCACAGCTGAAGATGAGCATTCTGAGGCCTTATTTTTAACCTCCAGCTATGTATTCAAAGACTGCGCTGATGCAGCGTCTCGATTTAACGGAGGCACAAGCGGTAGCGTTTATTCGCGGTATACGAATCCTACGGTGCGTAATTTTGAGCTGAGGCTGGCTGCATTAGAGGGCGCGGAGGATTGCATTGCAACATCCTCTGGTATGGCTGCAATCATGAGTATCTGCTTGGCCCACCTTAAGGCGGGCGATCACATTGTCTGTTCGCGTGACGTGTTTGGTTCAACGGTTGTGTTATTGGATAACTTTTTCGTTAAGTTCGGCGTAAAAGTCACTTACGTCGGTCTTACTGATCTGTCTGGCTGGGCAGCTGCGGTTACTCCAGACACACGTCTATTCTTTCTTGAGTCACCATCGAATCCACTCAACGAAATTGCCAACATCGGCGCGCTATCTGAATTGACGCGCAAGCACTCAATTATGCTGGCCGTCGATAATTGTTTGTGCACCCCCGCATTACAGCAGCCATTAGCGCTAGGTGCCGATATGATCGTGCACTCAGCCACTAAATATCTGGATGGGCAGGGTCGTTGTCTGGGTGGTGCAGTGGTTGGCCGCGCTGAGTTTGTTGACCCCATTCGCGCTCTAGTGCGCGCTGGCGGTCCATCAATGAGCCCGTTCAATGCATGGGTTTTTCTTAAAGGGCTTGAAACGTTGTCGCTGCGTATGAACGCACATTCCGCTAGTGCGCTGCATATTGCCCGCTGGTTAGCCGAGCAAGTTTGGGTAGAAAAAGTATTTTATGCTGGGCTTGAAGACCATCCGGGGCATACTATGGCGCAGCAGCAGCAAAGTGCTTTTGGCGGCGTTTTGTCATTTCGTATACGCGGAGATAGAGCGATGGCTTGGCGTTTCATTGACGCGACTCGCTTAATGTCGCTAACGGCTAACCTTGGTGACGCGAAAAGTACTATCGTCCATCCCGCAACAACCACTCATGGGCGGCTTAGCGATGCGGCGAAGGCTACCGCAGGCATCACTGAGAATCTTATTCGTTTGTCGATCGGGCTAGAGGCATGTAGCGACCTGATTGCCGACCTAGAACGTGGCGCTGCTGCCATCTGATCAGCACGGACAGATTTCTGCGATTGTGCAATACCTAACCGATATCGCCTTCAATGGGGTTGGCTTAGCCGCTATTTGGTAAAAAAACTCGTCTTCGGGGCTTCTAATCCCGCGAACTGATAATCGAAGTCTATACTTACCTAATTAACGCACTGTGAGGCGGTGGTTGAGCTTCAGTGGTTGTTTGTGTCGACAGAATGATTGGGTCGATCTCAGTTCCACCTTTATTTTAACAGTGATGATCTAATCCTCGGAGACCTAGATGTCCGGCATTACCCAGTTATCCCAAGAGTCGTTTGACAGTGATGGTAATAAAGCGCTGCGCACAACTATGGCTGCAGTCGGCGAGGCGGTACTCGGTAAAGAAGATCAAATTCGTATGGCGCTCTGTTGTTTGCTGGCGCGGGGTCATCTGCTGATAGAAGATTTACCCGGTATGGGCAAAACTACTTTGGCACATGCGCTGGGAGACGCTTTGGGCTTGAACTATCAGCGAATCCAGTTTACTAGCGATATGTTGCCGGCTGATGTATTAGGGGCTTCTATATTTGATCGGGATTCTGCGAGTTTTCGCTTTGTTCCAGGCCCGGTGTTTACGCAGCTGTTGCTGGCCGATGAGGTCAATCGCACTACGCCAAAAACGCAAAGTGCATTATTGGAAGCGATGGAAGAGCGGCAGGTAAGTATCGATGGTGTATCGCATCCGTTGCCAAAACCCTTTTTTGTGATTGCCACCCAAAACCCTGGCAGTCAATCGGGTACCTATCCATTACCAGAGTCACAGCTTGATCGATTTTTAATGCGTATTGAACTGGGTTATCCGGGTCATGATGCAGAGCGACTTATGCTCCAGGCCGGTTTGTCGGGCCAACATAAAACGTCCGTCCGCCAATGCATGAGCGTTGATATGCTGATAGATTTGCAGGATAGGGTCGATCACGTCAAGGTATCAGAACCATTGCTCGATTACTTACAGCGATTGGTCGATTATTCGCGCACTGCTGCTGACTTTGCTTACGGGCTATCGCCGCGAGGCACCCTATCTTTGTTACAAGCGGCTAAGTCTTGGGCATTTATCGACGGTCGAAATCACGTTATCCCTGAGGATGTGCAATCGGTTTTACCGTGGGTGGCCTCTCATCGTCTGGCATCAACCAACGGTACGTTAAGTAACGGTTTGTCGCTAGTTGCGCAAATGCTAGATGCTGTCGATGTGCTTTAGTCTTAGCGCCACTATTCGCTAAGGCTGATTTTTCTGCATGCGTATTCCTAGTGACCTGTACCAAAAGCGTTATCGCGATCGCCGTGGGCGGCAGGGTCGCCGTAGCCGCTTTAGTTGGCGTCAGTCCTGGCGTGCTTGGATAGACAAGCGCCTCCCTCCGCAGCGTGAGCAAGTGCTTTCGCATCGTAATATTTTTATTTTTCCATCGAGAGCCGGCCTTGTATTCACGGGGCTGCTCATTATGCTATTGCTGGTGGCGATCAACTTTGAAAACAGCGCCATTTTCGCTTTGGTTTTTTTGTTAGGCGGATTATTTGTTGTTTCTATCTTACATACCTTTGGCAATTTAATGGGCTTAAAGATTTCGGGGCGCTCGGCGGAGGCAGCTTTTGCGGGGCGGCAAGCTATTTTCCCCATTATGCTCTCGGCGTCAGGCCGTCAGCATTTTGGTGTGCAACTCAGTTGGCAGGATATATCTTCGGATCGAATTGATGTCGCTAAACAATCCGAACGCAGTATCCCTATGCGTTTTAGAACAGGTCCTCGAGGTATTTGTAAGCCGGGGCGCATTAAAGTTGAAACCAGTTATCCATTGGGTTTAATTACTGCCTGGACCTGGGTTGACTTAGCCATCGACACTGTAGTTTATCCCTTTCCTGATAAAAGCGCTGGAGATCCAGTTAGTCAAAGTGCCTACCACGAATCGGGTATGCAGGAGCGTGCCGGTAGTGATGATTTCTTTGGTCTTCGTAGCTATGTCGTTGGCGATAGTATGCGATCAGTGGCGTGGAAAACATTTGCTAAGACTGGTCAGCTATCGAGTAAGCAATTCGTCGATTATATTGATCACAGGCTGTGGTTAGATTGGAATAAAACGACGGGCGATGATGAACAGCGTCTGCAACAGCTGTGTCACTGGGCGCTGGTGGCAGAGGCGGGGCACCATGAATACGGTTTACGACTACCTAGTGTTAACGTGCCGCCGGGTCGTGGTATGCCTCACCTCAATGCGTTGCTCTCGGAATTAGCGTTATATAGATTGCCACTTAAGCAGTCTTCTGGCTCTTATGCCGGATCAATTCGACAAGCAGGTTCACCTAAACCGAGTGTTGCGCTATGAGTGCAGCAGAGCAAATACCACGCAATAGTATCATCTGGTTGTTAAGTGCCCAGCTGGCGGTGATCATTCCGCTTATGGGGCTTATGAGTTGGTGGATGATCGCCTTTTGGCTGTTGTGTGCTGTATGGCGCGTTGCCATGTTTCGAGGTGAGGCAAGTTTTCCAGGAAAAATTGTCCGAGGCACATTGGTAGCGTTAGGCGGCTTGGGTGTCGCAATATCTTTTAGTGGCTTGGGTAGTTTAGAAATTGCGGTAGCGCTTTTAATTCTTGCGTTTTCTCTTAAGTTAATTGAAGTTCGAACTCGACGAGATATGTATTTGGTTTTTTGTCTGGCGCTGTTTATTGTGGCGGCAGCCTTTTTGTTTTCGCAGTCAATATTTCTTGCCATCTATCAGGTTTTTAGCGTTGTCCTGATTATTACTGCAATGGTGGCGACACAACATTCGTTGTACAACCGCGAACCTGCTTTGGCCATGCGCATGGCTGGCAAGCTTGTTGCGCAAGCTGTACCAGTGATGATTCTTTTTTTCTTAGTGTTTCCCCGCATTGAGCCAATATGGTCGGTTCCTACCAATGTTCCTTCTGCCGGAATAGGTATGAGCGATAACATAGAACCGGGTGATATTGCTAAGCTGAATCAATCCGATGAATTGGCGTTTCGTGTCGAATTCGATGGGCCAATGCCGCTACGCGAAGACATGTATTGGCGGGGTATGACTTTGTCAAATTTCGATGGGCGCAAATGGTCGGTGGGTTCTTACTTGACAAGAAATCCTGGGTCAGAGAATTTGGCAGCCAAGTATGAACTCTATGGTGAGCCTCTGCGTTACAAAATGACGATTGAGCCGACCGGCAAAAACTGGCTTTTCATGTTGCCCATTGCAATCCCTATCGATTCAACACAGGGGTCTACTATGGCTTTTGTACAGACCGAAGATTTTGCATTGCGTAGCGTAATGGCTTTAGACCGACCTGTCGGTATAGAGGTCGAATCTTACGTGAATTATAGCGTGGGCCTCAACATAACTGAGGCTCAGAGAGTTGAATACACCAAGCTACCTGCTGGGTTTAACCCGCGCGCGCTGAGCTTCGCTGCAGACTTGCGCGAACGTACAGCCTCGCCTCAAGAATACGTTGATCAGTTGTCCAAATATATGCTCGAGCAGGACTTTTATTACACGCTTGAGCCACCAGCATTAGGTCGTGATACGGTAGATGATTTTATTTTTGGTACCCGGCGTGGTTACTGTGAGCACTATGCTAACGCGTTTGCTTTTTTACTGCGTGCAGCCAATATTCCAGCACGGGTGGTGGTGGGATATCAGGGAGGGGAAATCAATCCGCATAATATGACTTTAAATGTGAGGCAGTTGGATGCCCACGCTTGGATAGAGTACTGGCGGGCCGGCTCAGGATGGCTTCGCCTTGATCCGACGTATATTGTGGCACCTGATCGCATTCATTTAGGCTTTGATGGTTCGCTTGAGAGGGATTCGGAATTTGCTAATAATAAATTGTTGTCACCGCTCTTCTATAAAAATATGGGGCTCATCAAGGCTTTGCGCCTGCGCTTAGATGCCATCAATTATACGTGGCAGAAAAAGGTTGTTGGTTTTGGCGCCGACGAGCAGCGAGATGTATTAAACGATTTGCTAGGTGGTGTTACCTCGCTTAAGTTGGGGATATTGGTCGCTGGTATTTTGCTAATTGTGCTTGGGATCTTGGCACTATGGATACTAAGGGGCGCACGGGGCATCAACTTTTCGCCAGAAAAAATGCTGTATTTAAAATTCTGTAAAAAAGTTTCGGCTAGGCTCGGTTTGTTCAGGACAAAGTCGGAAACTCCGCAAGCCTTTGCAGAGCGTATTATTGAGAAATATCCGCAAAGTGCTGAGCAGATTCGCGCTATCACAACGCAATATAATGAGATCGCCTATGCTGATGAGCGCTCAGCAGCCAATCTTGATCAGCTCAAAGCTTATATCGCGGGCTTTCAGCCGAGCTTAGCCAGAGCTAAGCTGTAATCTCCGTTACTGACTTGTGACGAACATTCATCTGTAGTTAAATCGAGTTTATTTTCGTATACATCGGGCGTGTGGCTTGATGTAATGAGCTGATTGCTTGGTCAGCCGCGAATCTAACTGAGCCAAGCGTCGTCGACCTTTGGCAGCAAGGCCTCTGTTTTTCACGTTCTCAGCGGTGCAGCTAACTTGTTAATTATCTGTTGAGAAAAGTATTAATCTTAACGTATACATTACTTACGGATTCCTCTGTCGACCGTTTTTATGGTCTGGTGGGTTAAATTATGAAGCTCTTTCAGCATGTTCAAACGCCTTGTGTAGGTGTCTGTTCTACAGGCATAGGAGACTCAGTGTGCCGAGGCTGCAAGCGTTTCGATTATGAGGTGATCCGGTGGAATAGCTACGATGGCAGCCAAAAGTTCTCCATCGACCAGCGTTTGGATCATTTGCTCAGCGGGGTTGTGGCTAATCGGTTGCATATTTTTGATTCACAGCGGCTTGCTGATCAGCTTAAGTTACAGCAAGTTCGTTATGCGAGCTATCGTGACCCCTATTGCTGGCTACACGAGTTGTTGCGTGCTGGCGCTAGCCAAATAAAAGATACGCAGGACTATGGATTTAATCGACGCGAGCAGGAAGAGCAATGGACATTGCTGCAGTTGCGAGAGCAAATAGATCATGAGTTTTATTTGTTGTCGGTGGCCCATTATGAGAGATATATCGTGGCCAACCAATTCAGAGCGCGTCAGGGCAGCGACGATAATCGTTAGCTAATGCTTTGGCATTTTATTCCATGCTTGAGTTTAGCGCTGTTTTCGGCGCGACCTGAGCTCCAAGCTTAATCCCAACTTAGTAAGAGTGAAAATACGTGAATGCAACTTCTAACAGTGCGGTGTCAAGTAGCGATACAGCTTCGGACGACTATGGTGTTGATTTAATCTCGGTTCGAAGCTTTTTGGGTTGCGCAACACCTTGTTCTTGGCTTGAGCAGGTTGAGGCTAATCTAGGTCTGCTTTTGATTGATCATGCTAACTGTGAAAAGAAAGCAGCATCGACAGCGCTCAATTTATTGTATAAGTATATTGACCGGCCTGAGCTTTTACACAAGCTTTCCAAACTTGCTCGGGAAGAGTTGCGACATTTTGAGCAAGTACTTGAGCAGATGGCGCGATTAGAAATTAATTATGAGCATGTTAGCCCTTCACGTTATGCGGCAGGAATGCGCCAGCATGTGGCAACCCATGAGCCTGCAAAACTTGTTGATACGCTAATTGTCAGTGCGTTTATAGAAGCGCGTTCGTGTGAGCGCTTTGCGCTACTCGTACCGGTGATTAGCGCCATCGACACTGCTCTAGGTAAGTTTTATTTGTCGTTGCTAAAATCTGAAGCTAGGCACTTTAAAGATTATCTTAGCCTCGCTGGTAGTTATGCCTTGGCGCATAATAATGATATCGAAGCGTCGGCGTTTAAAGGAGTTCCAGCGAACAAAGGAATGATCGATGTTGAGCAGCGCATCGACCTTTTTGGCGAGATAGAGGCTGATCTAGTGACCGCCCCAGATAGCGAATTCCGCTTTCATAGTGGCTCCTTAATTAGCTAAAGAAACAGCGTCCTCAACGGTTTTCTTCAAAGTTGAGTTGTTGAGTTCTTAACTGGTTACCTGGATGCGGGAGTGTCGGGCGGTTTGAATGCAGGCTCGCGTTCTAGCTGCTTGCTCAGCTTTAATAAAATGAGTAAGGACGGCACCACAGCCAGAGCGGTAAGAATGAAAAATAATGGCCAGTTGCCCTGCAGCCAGTCAACTAGCTGGCCGCTTGATGAAGCAAAAAAAGTTCGACCCAGTGTTCCCAGTGAAGCCAGCAACGCATATTGAGTTGCGGTATAGGTTCTGTCGCAAAGAGACGATAAAAATGCAACAAAAGCTACGTTTGACCAAGCCGAGGTAAACCCATCAATGATGACCGTGGTGGCGAAAAGCCATTTGATCGGTCCCAGCGAAGCCAATATGGCAAACATGAGGTTGCTGGCCGCCATGGCTATACCGGCCACAAAAAGACCGCGCACAATGCCGAAGCGCACCACAAAAGCACCGCTAAGCAGTGAAAATACAACGGTGACACCCCAACTCACTAACTTGGAGTAGTAGGCGATATCAGAATTACTAAATCCAACTTCCCGATAAAAGACTAGCGACATTCGGCCTAGAAATGCTTCGCCGATCTTAAATAGTACGATAAATAATAATATTCCTAAGGCGAGTTTGACGCCGTTGCGACTAAAAAATGCTGCCAGTGGTGCGATAACTGCCGAGGCTAGGGCGGCGCTTAAATAATCGAGTTTATCGAAGTTGTTATCCACTGGTGAGCTCGAGTGAGTAAGTTTGCTTGTCATCCGATGATTATTACCAATCAATAACATTCCTGACGTTAAAAGACCGGCACCCGCCAGTAATCCCAACGGAACATACCAAGCCGATTCTTTAATGGTATCGGCAATGCCGGCCCCACCAGATAGCAGCCAAAGGGCGAGTACCAGTGGGCTTGCTGTAGCGGTTAGCGCAAGTAGTTTACGGTAGCTCGACTGGCGTTTAGCCGCATTGATATAGTTTTCTCTGACGCCTTGCTGTTTGGCCTGTCGTTTTTGCGTGTCAGGCTCGGGAAAAAAAATCACTAGAGCGGTAATTGTTAGTAATGCTGGTGCAATCATCCTATACAAGGTAGGCCAGTCGAGAGTGAAATGATCGGCTAATAGAAGAACTACTGCGCCAATGCCTGCATAGCCGGTCCACCAACCAGCAATTGCCATGGCGGCTCCTACTGACATCAATTCGTTTTCATCTTCAGTTATAGAGTCGATGCGAAATGCATCAATAGCAATGTCTTGCGTGGCTGAGGCTATAGCAACAACGAGGCAGAGTAATATAGTTAGGCTTGCATTACTGACGGGGTTGGTAGTTGCCACGGCAAGGCAGGCGAGTATCATAATAAGCTGGGTTGCTACAATCCAGCTTTTACGCTGGCCGAGGTTGATCCCAAGCGGGCGATGAATTCGGTCAATCAATGGCGACCAAATAAAATTGATTGAGTAGGCTGCATAAATGGCACCTGCATAACCAATGCTGGAGCGACTCAGCCCCGCGTCCTTGAGCCAGAGTGTTAGCATTGAGCCGATGACAACCCACGGTAGGCCGCTGGCAATACCTAAAACAAAAATACGCAGAGAGCGTGGATCAAAATAATAGTGCATAGGTTTCTGGCAGTGGTGATAGGTAAGCGGTGGATACGGTAATGCTCTCTGCCAAATAGGTCAAGGGATCGTTTTACCATTGGGATAAAGCGGCGGTAAAGTATCTTTGCTATCAGTCGCGACACTTGGCAGGTTGCGTATAGCGTCACCGAGTAACTCGCCGTTCCAACTTGGCTGATCCTTTGTATCGCTAGGAGCACTGTAGAGCCAAGCGTTGAGATCTTCGCCTGCCTTGGTGAGTGCTGCACTGCCAATTAAGGCCATGATGGCCTCGCTGCTACGAGCGTGATTAAACGCGTTGTCTGTTGAGAGGTGGCTCATGGAGGATGCACTGTGGCCAGCGCGTTCATAAGCGTAGGCTTTTAACCATAGGCTTAATGCTTGCTTAGCTGCGGCGGCATTATTATCTGCACAGGCCTGTTGTAATGTGCGGAGACAAGCGCCGCCGTTGATTGGATTTTTGACGGGGTTTGCCCGTTGATTTGGTCTAGCCTTGCCTGCTATTCGGTTGCGTTTAATCCATAGGGCGCCAGCTACTACTGTTGCAAGCCAGGCAAGCATTGCCCAAATCGCTATATTACGCCAAAAAGACGTCGGACTTTTATCGTCGGTAGGCTCGATGGTATTTCCTAAGTCGCTGCGGCCAACGATTGTTTGTGAGCCAGCGCCTGCTGGTGTCGAAGCTTCTGCTCGTTGTGTAGATACGGGCAACGTATTCGTCTTCGCGCTATTGGGTGCATCGGCAACATAAAAGGTTTTGCTGGGTAAACTTGCGGTTCGTTCCTTTCCCGATTTTGTATCCCACCAGGTTAGCGTTGTTGCGGGTAGCGTAAAGTTACCAGAGCGTGTGGGTATAAGTGCAAAGGTGTCAACGCGTTTGCCTGCCACACCGCCTTGCCATGGTTGGCTAATGAAAGCCGGTTTTTCTGGATAGATATTGAGTCCATCAATGGTTGTACTTTTGGGCAGTGGAAGTTGCGCTCCAGCTAAGCCCTCGGCAAAGATCTCGATCGAGCGCGTGAGAGGTTGGCCAACAACGGCGTTAGTGTCGCTATCGTCCCATTGCTCGGTTATGGTGAGACTCTCTGCTGGCAACCATGATTTACCCTGCGCGGCAGCGGGAATATCCTTGACCAAAAACTTTATAGGGTCTGCGCCCAGTTTTATTTGCCGGCCGCCGGCTAATGAATTTGCGCTAAAGCCGAGGCCAAAACGACTGCGATTTGCGCCAATGACCGCGGTGAGTACCTGAGGTTCTATGTTGATGGCGCCGGCTTCTTTAAAAAATAGAGCATAGCGTTTTTCCACTACCTGATAAGTTTGCCCACCGATGCTGCGTTGATAGGTAACATCTTCGAGTTCTGTAATGTCCGTATTAGGAATTTTTAGCGGGGTGATTTCAGCATTGTTTAACCCGACCCGATAAATAACACGAAACGTATAGAGTACCTGCTCGTCGACATAGGCATTGGCTTTATCGGTTTCAGCCTGTACCACCATTGATTGATCATCTAATCGATCCGGTGGTGCTACTGGTTCGCGAATAGTGATTGTTATCGGGGCGCTGCTGCGTTTGCGCTGCGTGATAGGTGGAATTGTGAAAGTGCCTACTGCCTTGGGTGCTAACGTAAGTACTAGTTTTTGTACCGATTCGGTACGGCCATTCACCATCGAGTATTCACTCTGAGATGATCGATTGACGATAGTAAAATGCTCGTTAATTGCTTGGATATTGATTGTATCGAAGCCTTTACTGTCGTTACTGCGGAGCTCTAAACGCAGGGTTTCATTGAAGGGTAGCGATTGCCTATCGGCAGTCACTACCAATGCCCACGACAATTTTGGCAGACATAAACCAATGAATAAAAAGCAACAAAGTCCGCCCAACTTTAATAGATAAGTGAGCCGCTTGGTTTGATTTGTCTGGCTATGCGGTTTATTAATTACGTGGTTTACCATAATTGACCATCTTTGCTTTCATCGACAACGTTGCCTTGGCGTTCTCGCACTTGGCGTTCATATTGAAATTTTCGGCGCAGTAAACCACCGGGGTCATCTTCTATTTTATTGAGCCATTGCTGTAATTTGACTTGCTCGGCCTCGTTTAATTGTTTTTGTGTCGGTAGTGACTGTTGTGAAGCAGCCTCTTGATCCTTTTCCTCCGCCGCTCCGGTTAGCTCATCAATTTGCGTATCGGCGCCATCGAAAGCAGTGCCCGGTTCACTTTCGTTAGGTTTGGCCGGCTCCTCTAAAGTGCCGCTAAAATCTGCCGAGCGTGATGATTGATCTTCATTTTGCGCCGAGTTGTTGTCTGCAGACTGCTCACTATCGCTGGCGGTTCGGTCTTGGGCGTTATCCTGCTTATTTGCATCGTTTTGCGTCTGTTGACCGGGCTGCGAGTTTTCGTCAGACGGATCGTCCGACGAGTTGTCGGCGGGTTCTTCTGCATTGTCTTGCGATGGATCTTGCTGCTCCGACTGTGATTGTTCCAGAAGTTTCTCGACAATTTTTTTTGCTTCACTTGCCGCAGCAAAATCCTCTTTCAGCTTAAGTGCTTGCGCATACTGCTCAATGGCCTCGGGTAAACTACCGTTGCGCGCTAACGCATGTGCAAAATTATAATGGGCGTAGGCAAGCGTTTTCTTCTCCTCGGCACTGACATCCTTATAGGCGTCGGCTGTCTTTGAGATGCTGCTAGTATCAGTGATGCTGGCCGCATTTTTTTCAGCGGCTAGGTTTTGTGTAAATGCGTCGAGCGCTTTTTCATATTGCTTGCCGCGAAAGGCCGCCGCACCGCGCCAATCGCTGCGTTTAAACAATTGTGCGGCTTGTTCATATTGTTGATTGCGCCATAGCTTTTGGGCCTGTTGGTCGGGTGATTGCCAGAGATTTTGAAAGCGCCAGCTTTTAGGCGGCTGTTTTAGGACGGCTGTATCATCAGTGGCTGAAGATTCAACTTGGCTTGGTGGAACGTTTACCGGGCTGTCATCAGCATAAGTAGCTATTGGCTGTATAGAGGCTAAAGGTAGCAAGAGTAGACACGTCAGCACCCAGCCGCGGCGAAAGGCGCATAGTGCTATGGGTAAAATAAAAAAACAAAGACTCGCGCCGCGATCGAGCCATGCATCGAACATGAGCGTGTCTTGTGCATAATCATCTACCAGTGGATTGTTACTCTCATGCGAGAAATCACTTGTTGCGGTGCTTTTTAGCGCGAGCGCAATGTCGGAGTTATCATCACGCATATTAATATAAGTGCCGCCACTGTTGCTCGCCAGGCTACGCAGTGTTGTGGAGTCAAGTTTTGCCGTTGCGATTGTGCCTCGCGCATTTTTGAGGAATTTTCCGTTGGGCAGTGGTATTGGGCCACCGGTTGCTGTGCCAATGCCGATGATTATCAGTTCGGCGCCACTAGCGCTCACAAGGCGGCTTACTTCGGCTTTATCGCGGCTGAGTACCTCATCAGTGAACCAAACAATGCGTGCTCTATCAGGCGTTGTTTTGAGTAGGGTTTCTGCCAGTAGAAAAGCCGCCTTGGCATTGCTGCCAATGCTTGGCATGATTTCTGGACTGAGTGAGGGGACGAGTGCGGCAATGGTTTTCGCATCGTCGGTGAGTGGACTGACGAGATGCGCATCACCAGAGTAGGCGATGAGTGCAGTATGCCCTTCATCGCGTCGCGCCAAAAGCTCAAGCAACTTAAAACGCATGCGGGTTAAGCGTGAGGGAGCGATGTCTTGAGTATGCATCGATAACGTCAGATCAGCTATCACGATAACGGTACTGCTAGCTTTTATAGGAGTCTGCGGAAGTTTCTCCCATGCCGGTCCTGCCAAGGCTACGAGGCCAATACTTGTAGCCAGCGCACAGGCGGCTAAAGGTAGCGCGCGCTTTCGCTCCGTAAGGACGTTGGCTGAGTTGTTTAGAAGATAGCTAAGTAACGCGGGGTCAATCACCCGCTGCCATTGTGATTGGCCACGATGAGTGTGCCAATGCCAATAAAATAAGAGTAATGCCGGTGGTATTGCCAGCAGCCATAAAGGGCGCAGCCAATGCAGCGTTAAGAGAGTATTCAGTAGTTCGCTCATGGCTTTGGCTGCCTTAGGCCATGAGTATTAATGCGCAGGTTAGGCAATAGCAGGGCGAGCGTAGCCGCAAGCGCTAGTGAGAGTGGCCAGTAAAATAATTCTTTGATGGGACGAAAGCTTTGTTCGTTTTGTTCTACCGGCTCTAGCAAGTCTAGTTCTGCGTAAATGGCTTCTAGTTCTTGTGGGCTAGTAGCGCGAAAGTAACGACCACCACTTTGCTCGGCGATGATGGTTAAAGTTTCTTCGTCGAGATCCGCACTTAGATTTCGCCGCAATGAGCGGCCAAAGATACCTGCGCGCGTCGTTCTTTCGCTGCCTATACCAATGGTATAAATTTTCACTCCTTGCTCGGCGGCTAATTGACCAGCTTCTAACGGCGTTACGCTGCCGGAATTATTTGCGCCGTCGGTGAGTAATATCAGTGTGCGTGACTCGGCAGGTCTTTCTATCAGGCGCTTGATTGAAACTCCAATAGCGTCACCAATAGCTGTTTTTTGTCCCGCGAATCCGAGTTGCGCTTCAAGTAAAAGCTGTTTGACCGTGCTGGTATCAAAGGTAAGTGGCGCTTGTAAGTAGGCATGGTCGGCAAAGAGCACCAATCCAATTCGGTCACCCGCGCGCCGGTCGATGAAACCACTCAAAACATGTTTGACCATTTGGATTCGCGTGGCGGGCGTTTTTTCAATAAGCATATCGCGTTCGTCCATGCTGCCAGAGATATCGACTGCAAGAAGTAAGTCGCGTGCCGAGGTGGGTAGCGTCACAGACTCGCCGATAATGACTGGCCTACAGCATGCAATGACAAGTGATACCCACAAAATGATTAACCCTATCAGTCTTGCCCAGTCAGCGCGAGCGGACCCTTTATGTTGCGTCTCTAGGCTTCTAATGGTTGCAAAAAATGGCACGCGTAATGCTGCTGACTGTTCGTTAACCGCAGGTAGGTAGAGATAGATCAGTAGGGGTAGTGGCAGCAGAAGTAAGGGCCATGAGAGTTGTAATGTCACGTGTCACCTCGGGCCGTTGTGTGGGCTGGAGATCGATCGATAGACGCCGGAGCTGGTTTGAACTGGAGTTGTTGAATCCATTGTCGGACGAGTTTTTGTAGACGAGAGACGTCCACGTTCGGCGCTGCTTGATAGTGTAATAATAATTGCTGGCCTTGCACGCAGTTAAGGCAGGGTCGAGAAACCAACTGGTCTAGCTGGGCGAGCCAAGCTAGACCAGTTTGATTTAATGCAATCCGATCAGGGTAGTAGTGCTTACAGCAACGCCTGAGAAGTTCATTAGTTTGCAAAAGGTAGCTATTGATATTGCCATCCTGCTGATAGCTGGCATAGATCACATCTAATGCCGAAAGTATCTGCAGTCGCCTTCGTCGGCGTTGCCAGAAGTTTTTTAAAAGCCTGTAGCACGCCCAACTCAATAAAATGAAGATGCCTGCTACTATCCACCACCCTAAAGTTGGTGGCCACCAGCTTATTGGGGTAGGCAGCATTAGAGGCGGTAGTGCGTCGAGAGGGTCTTGGCCTGTATTAACGACAACGCCATGGTCGGGTGTATTGTTGATCCAGGGCGGTAGCTGGTGCAGATTAAAGATAAAGCTGCTTTGAATGCTTTCTATTATATGGCCTGCAGCATTGCTCAGCCATAACTCGAGCGCCCAAGCATTGGGCAGTGTATGATTTTGGAGTGCGGCTAACAGTTTCATGATGCCGTGCTGCTCGATGAGCTTCTAAGCGGGTTCTTGCTATTGTGAGACTCGGTCGACCGATGGAGGTTGACAGACGTCTGCTGGTTTCGTCCAGATCGATACCAGCTCGCTAGTGCGCTCAATGCATCACTGTGCGTGGAGAGGGTATTCAGTTCGATGCCAAGTCGCAGTAAGGCGGTGCGAGTATCGTCGATCCGCTTGGAAAATGAGGCGGAAAAATCGCGACGCAGCCCACGAGCAGAGGTGTTCAAGATACGGCGCTGCGCTCCATCGGTAAACGCCATTGTGCCTTGGGCTGGCAAATTTTGCTCCATTTGGTCATATATGAGTATGGCGTTAATGTCGCAGTGTCTGGCGAGTTGATGCAGCTGTTTTACGCAGGCATCATCAAAATCAATAAAGTCGCTGACAATGAACACGGCAC
This sequence comes from uncultured Pseudomonadales bacterium, assembly GCA_943788835.1. Lineage (GTDB taxonomy): Bacteria > Pseudomonadota > Gammaproteobacteria > Pseudomonadales > UBA7434 > UBA7434. The sequence goes on from CALSRU010000004.1 coordinate 372,793, forward strand.
TGCCGGGGCGGGCAACTCGACGAAGCTCAGCCAACATTTGTTCAAGGCTAATTGCAGGAGGTTTAGTTTGGGGCTTGGCAGGCTGAGCAACAGAGCTCGCTGGCTTTGCAATTAGCTCATTAGAGAATGTGTCGAGTGCCTTCAGCATGTGTAGTGCCGCTCCTCGGCTGCGGGCGGGCCTAATGTCGATATGACGCTGCTCGTTAAAAACTAAGCCACCAATGCGATCATTGTGATCTAGTGCAGCCCAGCTTAGCAGGGCTGCTACTTCAGCCGCCTGAACTGATTTAAAGCAGCAGCGGCTACCAAACGCCATCGAGCGCCTTTGGTCTGCTAATAAAAAAACGGGGCGCTCGCGCTCCTCACGAAAAAGTTTGGTATGAGCAATACCGGTGCGGGCCGTCACACGCCAATCAATGGCTCTGAGCTCGTCACCGCCTTGGTAGTGGCGCACTTCTTCAAATTCTAGGCCGCGACCACGGAATAAAGTTCTACTTCCGCCTGCCAGCTGGCTACGTGAACGCCGGCGCGAAAACAATTCTATATCTTTGGCCGCATGCCGAAGCCCCAACAAGTTATTTAACGTGGTGTGTGCGCCGCGAGCCATTAGAAACGCCACTTGCTGGTTGTGTGCAGTTTAGTCGCTACCTTTGCATGAACCACGCAGCTCAGAGCATTTATTGTGCGGTCAATGCGGTCAATGCGAGCAATCGCATGACGCATAATCCGTTGCATGCCCCTGAGATTAGAGAGAGCGTAATGCGTTTGTAAATAATTAAACAACGGGAACGATATCAATGAGTTTGTCGATAGCCGTATTGGCATTAATGCCGTTGGCCTCAGCTTCAAAGCTAACGATAATTCTGTGTCGCAGTACGTCATGGGCAACTGCCTGCACGTCGTCGGGCGTGACGAAATCATCACCGCGCAACCATGCATTGGCGCGAGCACAGCGATCAAGTGCAAGCGTTGCACGTGGGCTACCGCCATAATCTATCCAGTTTTTTAGCGCCATATCAAATTTTTCTGGTGTCCGACTTGCAATGACGAGCTGCACAATGTACTGCTCGACTGCCGGTGACATATGCATGTCGAGAATTTCGCGTCGTGCGGCAAAAATACATGCATCGGTAACGGGTTCGATGTCGCCAGCGGGCATACTAGCCTCGGCTTGACCGAGGTCGCCGCGCAGCTCATTGCGTACTAAACGTAATATATCTAACTCGGTTGCTGCGTCGGGGTAGTCGACCGTTACATGCAGTAAAAAGCGATCCAGTTGTGCCTCGGGCAAAGGATATGTGCCTTCTTGTTCAATAGGGTTTTGTGTGGCCATGACCAAAAAGAGTTCAGGTAATGGGTATGTCGTTTTACCCACACTCACCTGTCGTTCAGCCATAGCCTCCAGCAGAGCTGCTTGCACTTTGGCCGGGGCGCGATTGATCTCATCGGCCAGTACTAAGTTGTGAAAGATAGGTCCAGATTGGAACTCAAAGTTGCCGGTTTGCGGACGAAAAATGTCCGTGCCGGTGACGTCGCCAGGGAGTAGGTCTGGCGTGAACTGTATACGTTGAAAGTCGCCGGTGAGCCCCGTGGCGAGTGCGCGAATGGCGCGGGTCTTGGCAAGACCAGGGGCGCCTTCTACCAGCAGGTGTCCGTCGGCTAGCAAAGCCATAATGAGTCGCTCGACTAATCGAGACTGGCCTACAATTTTTTCCGAAAGATAATCGCGAAGTGAAAAAAGAGCCTGAGTATTTTGTATCATAATTGGGTAATCAAAAATTTAGATTAATGGTTAAACTGAGCCGTTCGTTGGCTTGCGGCGCTATAATCATGGGCATGTGCAACGATGGGGATCTGTTTTCCGCTAAGTTTTTCTCATCGACAAAACGGGAGTCATTGTATACAAGAGCGTGCGCTGTTGCATGTCTGATATCGATTATCAATGACTATCCTGCTCGCTTAAAGTTCAACTTTGGGAGCCGTTGACTTATTTAATGTGATGCGAGCTCTCTCGGTTTAAGTGATCTATTATTGGCAGCTAAAATAACCAACCAGAATCAGCTATTCTTGCTTTATGAATCGACCTCGCCACCGGCCAGATGAAATCTCTATTATCGTTGAGCTGATAATTAGCCCCGAAGAGCTGCTTAAACTCTATCGAGGTGTAGCTAAGGAGGCGGTAGCTACCGCCCGTGATGGCAGGGTTGTGCGATTTCCAGCCATTCGTTTACAGCCGTTTGTTACGCGAGAGGGTATTTCTGGTAGCTTTCGGTTGGTCATTAACGGGCAGCATAAGTTGCTCCGTATTGAAAGGTGTGCCTGAGTTAACAGAAGGTTTGATTATGCACATCTCCCGAGGCTTGCGTGTGTGCACGCCTTTGGTCATAATTCGCGGCCTGCGTATCAGCGCTGTATTATGGTGGCCCCAGCTGGTTCCTTCGCAACGATAAATAGTAAACCCCGCCAGGCCCGGAAGGGAGCAACGGTAGTTATTGACTCGTGTGCCGAAGTGTCGCTGGTTGGGGTTCACCACCAATTTACCAGTGCGTTGCTTGCTTAGCGGGCGTTTCCTTCCTATTTAGCTCTGAGAATTTGCCCAACCGCTGTTGCTCTGCGCCTTATTGCTGCCTATCGGGCGCGCGGTGGGCGGTCGAACCGGTGTATAATCGGGGTAAGCTTGAGGGTGCTTCTAGTGCCCCCTAATATCAACCAATATGCATTGAAAGCTTTATGTCTCACCAAGTTCTTGCCAGAAAATGGCGCCCGCAATCGTTTGCCGAGTTAGCGGGCCAGCAACACGTATTGCAGGCCTTGGGTAATTCGCTAGAGCAGCAGCGTATACATCACGCTTACCTACTGACCGGCACGCGCGGAGTCGGCAAGACTACGATTGCACGGATTCTGGCGCGGTGTCTAAACTGTGAGACTGGGATTAGTGAAAGCCCATGCGGCGAGTGCACATCTTGTCGCGAAATTAGTGAGGGGCGTTGCCTTGATTTGATTGAGGTTGATGCAGCATCGCGAACTAAGGTAGAAGATACGCGCGAGCTGCTTGAAAATGTTCAGTTCGCACCGTCGTCCGCGCGTTATAAAATTTATCTAATTGACGAAGTCCATATGCTGTCGAATAGTAGCTTTAATGCGCTATTGAAGACTCTGGAGGAGCCACCTCCGCATGCGGTGTTTATTTTGGCTACTACACATCCGCAAAAGATACCCCCAACTGTCTTATCTCGATGCCTGCAATTCCATTTAAAAAATTTGCCAGCGCAGGTAATAGTTGATCATGCTAATTATATTCTTGAAGCTGAAGGAATCAGCGCAGAAACAGCTGCATTACAGGTTATAGCGCACGCCGCAGCAGGCAGTATGCGCGATGCCTTAAGCCTGATTGAGCAGGCTATTTCTTTTGGTAGTGGCTCGGTTCTGCTCGAACAAGTCAACGATATGCTTGGGGTTGTTGACCACCAGGTGTTGCTAGATTTGACTAATGCGATTATTGACGGTGATGGGCGCGCGGCATTAGCACAGCTAGCTACTTACGCACAGAGGGTAACGGATTTTACCCGTCTGATTGATGATCTTCTGGCCCTGTATCATCGAGTGGCTGTTGAACAAGTTGTTCCAGGTGCCGGCGCAGAAGCGCAGCTGTTAGGCGAGACAATTGCTGACTATGCTACGCGTATTTCGCCAGAGGATATTCAGCTTTTCTACCAGATTTTGTTAAATGCCAAGCGTGATATGGCTTTGGCCCCAGACCCATTAACTGGCATGGAGATGCTGCTATTGCGCTTATTGGCTTTTAGGCCCGTAAATGGTAATACAGTATTAGCTGACCCAGCCCGGGTTGCGACTGAGTCGAGGCCATTATCGCCTCAGGTTGAGCAGGAGCCAAGCGAGTCTGCGCAAGGGCCAAACGCGGCAAGGCAGTCGCCAGTCGAAAAAACTGAGAGGGTGGATGCAACAAAAAAGCCCGCGGCGGTCAGTGACCGCGCCGAGGCAAGTACGCGATTATCGGTTGATATGGCTCAGCATAATAGATCGCCTTCCGAGTCTGCGGGCGTATCTGAGCAGGCCGAAGATTTGTCGGGTCATAATGAGCTGGCTGCAGCGCCTTTTGATCCTGCCAGTTTGAACCCGGTGAGCTGGTGTGAGATTTTTTCCCGCTTGCCGCTTAGTGGTGTGGTTAGAGCGATTGCTGGGCATTGCGTACCGCTCAATGCCGGACTTGGGGCCAGTTGTCATGTCGAATTTGCACTTCAAGATTCTGACGCGCTGCTATATAAAGAAGAGCACAGCGAAAGACTGGCAACGAGCTTAAGTATTTTTTGCGGTTGTTCGGTAAAGGTCAGTGTGCGTATTGTTGAAGATTGGGTTGCGTGTGGCTTAACAGCCGATATTGAGACACCGGCAATGTACAAGCAGCGTTTGCTTGATGAGCGACAAGAGCAAGCAATGGTGGCTGTGCAACAAGATGAAAATATCCAAACTTTGCTTGAGGCATTTGATGGCGAAGTAGATATGGAAAGCGTAGTGCCAGTGAGTACTGAGCCGGAGGGAGATCAACCCGGTAGCTAATTATTTTTGGGTCAAAGTGAATAGAGGATGAGGCAATGAAAGGCTTGAATGAACTGATGCAGCAGGCGCAAAAAATGCAGCAGCAGATGCAAGAAACTCAGGCCGAGCAGGCCAAGCAAGAAGTTAAAGGTGAGTCTGGTGCGGGGTTAGTGACCGTTGTTATGACCGGCCGTCACGATGTGAAAAGTGTTTCTATTGATGATTCTTTATTAACTGAGGATAAAGACATTTTAGAAGATTTACTTGCCGCAGCAGTCAATGACGCCGTTCGCAAGGTTGAGCAAAACACGCAGCAAACCATGGCCGATATGACAGCGGGTATGAACTTACCCGATGGTTTTAAAATGCCATTTTAGTGCTCTTTTAGTTGGCCATTTGTATCTTTCGTCGCTTCGATTTACCCAATAATATAAAATACGTTTTCTATGTCTCATAGCCCGCTTGTCCAGTCTCTAATTCAATCGTTGTGTTGTTTACCCGGTGTCGGCCCAAAGTCGGCGCAGCGCATGGCATTGCAAATTTTGGAGAAAAACCGAGATGCGGGTTTAGAATTGGCAGAATCGCTGACGCGAGCTATTGAGTTTGTTGGCCATTGCGCCCAGTGTCGAACCCTGACAGAGCAAACAGTTTGTAACATATGCTCATCGAGTCAGCGCGATGGCAGCATGTTGTGCGTGGTAGAGAACCCTATGGATGTCTCTTCTATTGAGCAAAGTGGAGAATACCGCGGTAAATATTTTGTTTTACTTGGGCACCTATCGCCATTAGATGGCGTGGGCCCCGAACAAATTGGTGTGCCGGCTTTGTTAGAGTTAGTGGCAGCGAGTGATGTCGATGAAGTGATACTGGCAACTGGCACGACGGTTGAAGGCGAAGCAACGGCCTACTATCTAGCCGAGCACTTAGCATCGCATCAAGTGTCAGTGAGTCGTATCGCTCACGGCGTGCCGCTTGGTGGAGATCTTGAATATGTTGACGGCGGCACGATCGCTCGAGCCTTTGTGGGCCGTGGCAAATTTAATTAAGTAAAGTATTTTTTCTTGCGCGCGCTAACCTGTTGCGTCGAGGCCTATAAGATAGCTAATACGCGGAACAGCAATGTATAACCAGCCCTTTGAATTTATTGATAACAATGTTCAGCTTGCCGAACTGTGTGAAAAACTCGCTGATTGCAAAGTCATTGCATTAGATACCGAGTTCGTTCGCGAAACGACTTATTATCCGAGGCCTGCGCTACTTCAGTTACATTACGGTGAACAAGTTTGTCTTATCGACCCATTGAGCATTGATGACTTTTCGCCGTTGATTCATATTTTGGTAGATCCATGCGTCGTTAAAGTTATGCACAGTTGCTCGGAGGACATGGAGGTGTTTAGTACATTGTTTCAGGCATTGCCGGTTAATGTCTTTGACACCCAAGTGGCTTGCGCACTATGTGGCTTAGGATTTTCTTTAGGTTACCAAAAAATGGTTGAAGCGCTTTTAGGGCACGAATTAACGAAAACCGAGACGCGTTCAAATTGGTTGCAGCGGCCTTTGAGTAAAGATCAATGTCAGTATGCGTTGCACGACGTGCTTTGGCTGATAGATATTTATCATATGCTCACCGATCGATTAACTGCCATGAACCGTGAGTCTTGGTGTGAAGAAGATTGTGCCCGTATTTGCCTTAATGCAGCTAGGGTCGTCGTTGATGCAGAGCTATACTTGCGTGTTAAGGCAGCTTGGCGGCTACCGCAAGAGGGGATTGCTGTATTGAGCCGTTTGTGCGCTTGGCGCGAACAAGTGGCGCGCGAGCAGGATGTGCCTAAGGGCCGTATTGCCATAGATGCAACGCTGATGGATATTGCCACTCATTTGCCCGCCACCCGTCATGCTCTGAGTGAGTCTGCACAAATCAGGCACACCACCGTTAGGCGATGGGGCGATGAGCTGCTTGAGTTGGTCGCTCAGGCTATCAAACCAGCACACGACGAGCCTGCCCTGAAGCTGGTGAATAAGGGCGATCGAAGTCATCGAGAGCTACTTAAGAGATTACAGAAAGTCACGCGAGCCGTGGCGGATGAATTCGATTTACCGGTTGAAATACTGGGCAAGAAACGGGATCTTGAGCAGTATATTGATATGCGCGATGATTCAGTCATCGGCCAGGGGTGGCGAGCGCCCTTGTTAGCAAAAAAACTTGCCATGGTTCTCGATGCCGATGCATCGTCGGATGCTGTAGCTTGATCAGTAATATAAGGGTGTAGATTGGAACTTTCTGACGAAAAATGTATGTGTGTCATCTATCGGAGTGAGCGTCGAACCGGTGCTTATTTATATACACCCCTAGATTCAAATGAACAGACATTAGATGCGGTCCCAACAGCGTTGCGCGAGTCGCTGGGTAAGTTAACCGAAGTGATGCAGTTAGCGCTGAATGCCGAGCGCAAGTTGGCTGGTGCTGATGTCTTGGTGGTTATGAAGGAATTGGTCGAGCGTGGCTTTTATTTGCAAATGCCACCCGGTACTGCAACGAGCGCTAGCGACCGCCATAATATAGCCTTTAAAAAGGCGTGATACGGCAGTTAGTGGTTAGTGACGAAGCGCTGCCAAAGTTTGGCTAGTTGACTACAAGACAGAATAGGGTGGCAATGCTATGAATGGTTGGGCGGTTTACGCAATAGCGGTGGTGACGAGTTTGGTGGCATTTTCTTATTTGATTCGGCAGCTTGGGCCGTTGAGCTGGCGTTTGTTGGTGATATTAGTGCTGGGTTTTATTTTACTCACGCCTGCTGCAGTTCCCGAGACGAGTAATCTGGCGCCTGCCTGGCTCGTGGCTTTATTCGAAGCGGTATTCGGCTCAAAGCAGCTTGCTATAAATGCGCTACTCCCGTTGAGCGTTGGTTTAGTCGCTTTTTTCGCGGCTTTAGTCGTTCTGCTTTTCATTCGTCGGCGCCCCCGTTGAATTGATTGTTTTTTGCCCCGCCTTTTTGCCTTTCCTTCACAGCTGGCTAGCTTGTGTTCAGTTGAGCTGTATTCTGCTGATAAATTGGCCAATTTGTAATTCGATCAGCTAATTTGTAATTCGAGGAGCTTAGCGGCCGTCACTCAAACGCTTGTTAGTGCTTGTTATACTTGCAAAAACTGCTATAAATAACTGTAATATAAATGCTTTTCATTATGGCGGCGTCAGTTGCATTACTGCACTAACACTCGAGTGATCAGATTAGGTCACACAGATTAGTTAAGGTATTTTCTTGCGTGCTTTAAGCGGCCTCTCTAGAGAACTTGATTATGATTGATTTTCTCAAAAGAACTTATTTGCCAGTACGCGGTGGCGTACCAATAGCCTATATCGGTAAATCTATCGAACTTCTGGCCGTGGGGAAGTTGCGCTTAGCCGTGCTGTTAATGTGTGTGCTACTGAGTCCAGCCTTGTTGCATGCTCAGGTTAACAAACCCGCTGATGTTCGCGTGCTAATCGATATTTCAGGCAGCATGAAAAAAAATGATCCTAATAATCTACGAGCTCCAGCGCTGGATCTCTTGGTTCAATTGTTGCCGGCTAAAAGCAAAGCCGGTGTTTGGACGTTCGGCAACTTTGTTAATATGGTAGTGCCTCACGGTGAAGTGACAGCTGATTGGCGGTTAAAGGCGTCTTCGCAAGCGAAGAGCATTAACTCTGTTGCGCTGCGCACAAATATTGGCCTGGTTTTAGAAAAAGCCAACTATGATCGTGACCCGCAGGGCTTTCCCGCTTCCAATGATTTTCAGAAGTCAGTTATTCTATTGACTGACGGTATGGTCGACATATCTGCTGATGCTGAAACTAATCAGCGTGAGCGGGAGCGGCTGCTTAACGAAATACTACCGGAGTATGAGTCTGCAGGGGTTGCCATTCATACTATTGCATTATCGCGTAATGCCGATATTGATCTGCTTCAGTCGTTATCTCGAGCAACCAATGGAATCTTTGCACTAGCTGAAAGTGCTGCCGATTTGAATAAGGTTTTTTTGCGTGCGGTTGATCAAGCCGCCGCCGGCGACCGGGTGCCGCTTGAAGATAACCGCTTTTTAATTGATACCAGTGTCGAGGAGTTTACCGTACTCGTCTTTAAGCGTCCTGAGGCCTCGGCGACACAATTAACTAGTCCGAGCGGTGAGGTATTTAACGCATCTACTGCACGTTCCGGTATGAAATGGCTGAGTCATGGAAGTTATGATTTGGTGACTATCAAGGAGCCCATCGCGGGCGAGTGGCTTATTAATGCTGAATTTGATCCTGAAAATCGCGTGACTATTGTCAGCGATCTTCAACTGAGTACCGGTGCGCTGCCAGCTAATGTTTATATCGGCCAACCCCAACAGCTTACCGTCCAGCTCAACGATGGCGGTCGGGCGATTACAGATAAGAACTTTTTAGATTTGTTAACAGTATCCGCAGCGGTTGCGCGCGTGGGTGCAGATTCTAACTTTCAGGTTTGGCAAAAAGTGCTACAGCCTAGTGCGGTTCAAAGCAGTGTTTATCGCCGAAATCTCGATATGCTAACCGATGACGGGCCTTTTGCGATAAGTGTATTGGTTGATGGTAAAACCTTCAAGCGGGAGCGTCAGATGAACGTTATGGTTCGTCATCCGTTCCGAACGGAGCTGGCAGTTAATCAAGAGCAATCACAGTTTAAACTAACAGTGATAGCCGAGGCAGCACAGTTTATCAATTCAACACAAAGCGTTTATGCCAACATCATTGGTCCTCAAGATGAGTTGCAAATTGTGGAGTTTAGCGAGCAAGCTGCCGGGGTTTGGTCGTATACGGCTGCCGATTTAGCGCGTGGCAAGCACGTAATTAATATGTTTGTTAGGTCGATGCCTGATGAGCGCAGTGATAGTGACAGCGGCATTGCAACAGGCGATGGCAAAGTCGCAGCGGGTGATTCGGAACTCGACATTGGCACACGAGAAGTGATTTTTACTGTACCGGCGGTGGCCGCTAACGAGTCTGCTCCTGAGATTGAACTAGCAGCGATTGAAGCGCCTGTTACTAGGCCAGTTGTTGATGAGCCAATCCCTACTGAGCCGGTCGTTGCAGAGGCAGAGATTCGAGAAGCTGTAGTTGCATTAGACTTGTCGGAAGACACTGTGCCTGAACAAGCTCCGAAGGAGGCTCTTGAAGTTCTTGCCGAGCCAGTACCAGAGGATGTAACTGAGGTCGAATTAGAGTCGGCGCAAAACGATGGAGCGGTTTCCGATGAGCCGCCAACCGCAGACACTGAGCCTGCAGAGAGTGAGCTTGCAGAGAGTGAGCCAAAAAACAAAGACTGGATGATTTACACAGCCTTAGGGGTTGGCAACCTTTTGATGATTGCGATTCTTGTTCTGGTATACAAAAAATTGACGGCCACCGCAGTCGTTGACGAAGATGATGATGATGAGGGCAGAGAACAAGATAGGCGTGTTCGCGACGCCGAGCGTGATGCTGCGAAGGAGAGTGATGAAGCGGCTGCGCAAAAAAAAACAGCTGAAGAGGCCGAATCTGCAAAGTTAAAAGCAGAAGCAGAAGCAGAAGCAGAATCGTCGGAAGCGAATGAGCTTGAAAAAAATGAGTCGACGCAGGCCGACCCCGAGCCTGGGGAGCCGAAACAAGAAGATGCGCCTGACTTCAATGATCTGGATGCGGCAATTGATGAGGCGCTCGATCAGGCCACTAGTCAAACGCAAGATTCTGCTGAGGTGTTGGTTGAGCCACCAGTCGATCCTGTTGCTGAAGCCCCAGCGCAAGGCAACGATACTGTAGTAGAAGATGCCGTGCAAAGCCCTGATGATTCGGTCAGTCTTGACCTAGATGATGATTTGGACCTTGATAGCGACATGAGTGAAAAGCTCGCTAAGCGCCCCGATAAGGACTAGTGCTGCGCCTAAACTTACTCGACTTGTCTTACCATCGTGTAATACTTCGCTATAGCCAAGCTTTATACCGTAATTGTTTTTATTTAGCCCGGACATGATCGGTTCCCACACTTGTATTTTTAATTCCATTCTATAAACTTTGCTCGAGTTAATTTAGGCCGTTTCATCTTGGTTACGGTCGGTCGCAGCTTGTTAGCCCATCTTTTTAGAGCTGCTAGTTCATATTCCCACAGGGTTTATCAAGCCGCTGTACATTTTTTAGTTTGACGGTGGCGCTGGTGGCGCAACCAACGTGCGTCTTATTCGACGTTCAAGAAGCGATATGAGTTCATTGGTATATGCCAATAAAATATTAAGTAAAACACAGCTAGGGAGTTAGTTAGGTGACAACATTTCAAAGCACAGCCGAGTATATCGCTACAGAAAATCTACGAATGGCAGTCAATGCGGCCATCGTATTAGAAAAGCCACTCTTGATTAAGGGTGAGCCAGGCACCGGTAAGACCCTACTGGCTGAACAAATTGCTAAGTCATTGGGTGCGCCGCTGGTCCAGTGGCATATTAAATCGACGACTAAAGCGCATCAGGGGTTGTATGAGTACGACGCAGTTTCACGTTTGCGCGACTCACAATTGGGTGATCATAAAGTCGCCGATGTGCGCAACTATATCAACAAGGGTAAATTGTGGGAGGCGTTCGAGAGTGAGCAGCGCGCTGTGCTGCTGATTGATGAAATCGACAAGGCCGATATTGAATTTCCTAACGACTTGTTGCAAGAGCTAGACCGTATGGAATTTTTTGTTTATGAAACGGGCGAAACGGTTAAAGCTGTGAATCGCCCGATCATTGTAATTACCAGCAATAATGAAAAAGAGTTGCCCGATGCGTTTTTAAGGCGTTGCTTTTTCCACTTTATCAGCTTTCCTAGTGTCGATACTATGAAAGAAATTGTTGAAGTGCATTATCCAAACATTAGTGCAAAGCTGTCGGCCGAAGCACTCGAAGTGTTTTTTGAATTGCGCGACGTGCCAGGATTGAAAAAGCGACCGTCTACATCAGAGTTAATTGATTGGTTGAAGTTGCTTATGTCGGATGATATTCCCGACACGATTTTGTCAAACCGCGATCAAAGCAAGGCAATACCACCGCTGCATGGCGCTCTGGTCAAGAACGAGCAAGATGTGCAGCTGCTCGAGCGGTTAGCGTTTATGCATCGTCGCGAGACCGCGAGATGATCATATGGATGACTTCAGGCCGCGTATATTGAGTCGATTATGCTGATTTATTTTTTTGACTGTCTTAAAAAGCATCAGGTGCCGGTGAGTCTCACTGAGCTGCTTGATCTTATCAATGGGTTAGACAAGCAATTAGTGTTTGCCGATCAAGACGAATTTTATCATTTTGCGCGATGCTGCTTGGTAAAAGATGAAAAGCATTTTGATAAATTCGATCGTGCTTTCAAAGCGTTCTTTGACGGTTTGCAGTCGGTAGAAGGGATGCTCGAGGCGTTAATTCCTGATGACTGGTTGCGAAGTGAAATCACGAAGCAGTTGACCGATGAAGAAAAAGATAAGGTGAAATCAGTAGGCGACCTTAACAAGTTGATTGAAGAATTTAAGAAACGTCTCGAAGAACAAAAAGAGCGACACGAAGGCGGCAACAAGTGGATCGGTACCGGCGGCACCTCACCTTTCGGGCATTCAGGCTACCATCCTAATGGTATGCGAGTTGGCGGGGCGGGTGGCAATCGCCAAGCGGCTAAGATTTGGGAGCGCCGTGACTTTAAAAATCTCGACAACGATGCGCAAATTAGTGCGCGGAATATTCAAATTGCGTTGCGCAGGTTGAGAAAGTTTGCCCGTACTGGGGCTGAAGATCAGCTGGACATCAACGATACCATCAGCAGCACGGCTAAGAATGCGGGTATGCTCGATATCAAAATGGTTCCGGAGCGGCATAATGCTGTAAAGGTGTTAGTTTTTTTTGATGTGGGTGGCTCCATGGATTATCACGTCAAAGCCGTGCAAGAGTTGTTTAATGCCGTGCGAACCGAATTTAAGCACCTGGAGTTCTATTATTTCCATAATTTCATTTATGAGTCTGTGTGGAAAGATAACCGTCGACGCCATGAGGAGCGTATTCCGATTGGTGAAATTCTCAATAAATATAGTCGCGATTACAAAGTTATTTTTGTGGGCGATGCCGCGATGTCACCCTACGAAGTGATGCAGCCTGGCGGCAGTATTGAGCACTGGAATGAAGAGGCCGGTTCAGTCTGGATGAAGCGGTTACTCAGTAGCTATGATAAGGCGGCTTGGATTAACCCCGAGGCAGAAGATGGCTGGAAATACACTCAGTCGACGCAATTAATTCGTGATTTACTCGAAGACCGTATGTATCCGCTTACAGTCAATGGTCTTGAAAATGGTATGGCCAACCTGACAAAGTAGGCAGGGCGGGCCTTATAGTCGCGTTTTATCGCGGCCTTGTGCGCGAGACCTGACAAGGTTTGTACTCAATTGTGCTCCTCACAGGTCTATGCAGTTGGTTGTTGGCGCAGGTTTTTCATTCCAAATCTGCCAATGGCATACAATGTCCGCCCTTAAATGGTGCAGAAACCCCCCGTTTTTTTTATCCTCTTTTGCCGTAATGTTAGCCTTTGGGTACCATACGCGCCTTCAAAAACGGCGGCCAGCGAATTTATAGTTCACAGGCAAGCCCTTAAAATAGTGACAATTAAAAAAGAAATTAGTTTTCTGAATCTTAGGAGCGATTACATGTCTATAGAAAAATTTCATTCGAGCCGGCTGCTAGTGATGTCGTTGGTGCTCGCATTGTTGCCGACACAGGCGTGGGCGGACAGTTTGAGTGCGGCCAATACCTCATGGATTATGACCGCGACAGCCCTAGTGCTGTTTATGACCCTCCCAGGGCTCGCCTTATTTTACGGCGGCTTGGTTCGCTCCAAAAACGTTCTGTCGGTGCTCATGCAATGCTTTGCTATAGCGTGTATCGCATCAGTAGTCTGGTTTGTGGCGGGCTACAGCATTGCGTTTAGTGAAGGTGGACGATTTTTTGGCGGCTTAGATAAGATGTTTTTAATCGGTGTGGGTGAAGACACGCTGGCCGGTGATATTCCTGAAAGTGTTTTTCTAATGTTCCAGATGACCTTCGCTATCATCACTCCAGCCCTGGTTGTTGGTGGTTTTGCCGAAAGAATGAAATTCAGTGCCGTAGTGTGGTTTACCGTGCTGTGGTTGCTATTCGTCTACGCTCCGATTTGTCATTGGGTATGGGGCGGTGGCTGGTTGGGCGAGATGGGTTTGCTTGATTTTGCCGGTGGTACAGTCGTTCATATAACAGCGGGTATCGCTGCGCTGGTTGCTGCTATGATGATCGGACCACGCAGGGGCTTTCCGTCTACGCCAATGCCTCCTCACAATCTAACAATGTCAGTAACTGGCGCTGGCATGCTGTGGGTGGGTTGGTTCGGTTTTAATGGCGGTAGTGCGTTAGCCGCTAATGGTGATGCGGGCATGGCTATTTTGGTGACCCATCTTTCAGCGGCTTGTGGTGCTATGGCTTGGAGTGTGATGGAGTGGATTAAGTTCGGTAAGCCTAGTGTGTTGGGTATTATCACGGGGATGGTTGCAGGCTTAGGCACCATTACTCCGGCATCTGGGTTCGTTGGGCCTCTTGGCGGTGTTGTGATTGGTATTTCAGCGGGTATTGTGTGTTTCTTTGCTACGCAATTCCTAAAGAAAACTTTAAAAATTGACGACTCGCTCGATGTCATGCCGGTGCATGGCGTTGGTGGTATCTTAGGTACGTTTATGGCCGGTATTTTTTGCAGCACGCAGATTGGTGCTTTCAGTGGTCAAGGCCCTGTTGGTGTCGACGGGCAAACGATGGGCGCACAGCTAGGCGTGCAGGTGACAGGCATCGTTGCAACCATCATCTTTACTGCGGTAGTTACGTACCTCATTTTTAAGGTCATTGATCTAATGGTCGGTCTTAGGGTCGAAGAAGAAGACGAAACGCAAGGCCTCGATATTATTTCCCACAATGAGCGCGGCTACGATATTTAAGTAGTCGTTAGAGATACAAAAAACCCGGTCTTGGTGCCGGGTTTTTTGTATCTGGAAATAGTTTATGCTTTCTTAGCGACGACTGGTTTTTTTCGCCGTGGATAGCAGGTTCGGCAAATCTCGCATATAGTGCCATTGCAACTGCTGGCGGAACAGTATTCACGCCCGTAAAAAATGATTTGTAAGTGCAGTTTGTTCCAACTGTCGCGCGGAAAAACTTGCTTTAGGTCACGCTCTGTTTGCACCACGTTGCGACCTTTGGTTAGCCCCCAGCGCTGTGCCAGACGGTGAATATGAGTATCCACCGGAAACGCAGGCTGCCCAAATGCCTGCGACACGACAACGCTGGCGGTTTTATGTCCGACGCCCGGGAGAGTCTCAAGTATTTCTAAATCGGCAGTGACCTCGCCCTTGTGCTGATCGATTAAAATTTGTGAAAGAGCGACAATTGCGGCAGATTTCCGCGGTGCCAGTCCGCAGGGCCTGATAATTTGATAAACGTCATCGACGCTTTGGCGAGCCATATCGTAGGGGTTGTTGGCTAGCGCGAACAGGGCCGGTGTCACCTGATTGACGCGCTCGTCGGTGCATTGTGCCGAGAGTAATACTGCAATTAATAATGTGTACGGATCGTTGTGATCTAGCGGGACAGGTGTCTCTGGGTACAACTCGTTCAGCCTTTTAGCAATGTATTGGGCGCGTTCTTTTTTTAGCATAAGTTGGTAGACTGTTGTTCTGGTGAGTGAAGCGGCGCTTGAAGCGTTAGCGCAATTCGATACTTTCGTAGAGCTTAGACTTGCTGAGAAGAGCGAACATTTTATTTAATTTTAAAGAAGATGAAATCAATGATTGAAAAACTAGCAGCCATGATAACGCAAGCAGGTACCGACCAAGCTTGGATTATGCAGGTATTTATTATTGTCTTTTTAAGCTTGCTGGTAAATTACGTTGCCCGCCGGTTTTTTAATAGGCTTGAAATTCAGCTGCAACATACGAGTAATCTGTGGGATGACGCCTTGTTATTTGCGGCTCGGCGACCGGCAAGCGCAGCTATCTGGGTCGTGGGCATTGGCTGGGCTGCAGATATTGTGCGCGAAGTGTCAGATGTGCTGATATTGGCAGCTATTGACCCGCTGCGTGATGTGCTAATTATCTTTTTGCTAGCGTGGTTTTTAATCCGTTTCATAAGCGCAGTTGAAGGAAAATGGCTCACGCATTACTCCAGCAATGACGAGTCTACCCTTGACGAGCCTACTGTGCATGCTATGGCAAAGTTGCTGCGTTTGGCGGTGATGATCACCACGGCACTCGTGGTGTTGCAAGCGTTGGGTTATAGCGTTTCTGGCGTGCTGGCTTTCGGTGGGATTGGAGGTATTGCGGTAGGTTTTGCAGCCAAAGATCTCTTGGCTAACTTTTTTGGCGGCTTAATGATATATCTCGATAAGCCTTTTACTATTGGTGATTGGATACGTTCGCCTGACCAAGAAATCGAGGGCACGGTTGAGTATATTGGCTGGCGGCTCACGCGAATACGTACCTTCGATAAACGCCCACTCTACATTCCTAATGCAACTTTTGCGCAGATTTCAGTAGAAAATCCTTCGCGCATGTCTAATCGGCGCATCTACGAAACGATTGGTGTGCGCTATGACGATTCAGCGGCAGTAGCGAAAATTACGGTAAGTATTGAGGCGATGCTGCGCGAACACGAAGAAATTGATTCAGAGCAGACCCTGATGGTTAACTTTAATAAATTTGCTGAGTCATCGCTCGACTTTTTTGTTTACTGTTTTACCCACACCACGAATTGGCAACACTTTCACGAAGTGAAGCAAGATGTGCTTTTAAAAATTCTCGCTATTATTGACTCCCACGGGGCTTCGGTGGCTTTTCCAACGCGCGTCGTTGACTTACAGCAACTCCCAGAAAACTTGGTTACAGCTGACCCCCGTCAGTAATTATTGTTGTAGGCGCAACATGTTGGAGTGAGGAGGTTGTTTTGCTAGGAATTATTGGTGGTAGTGGCTGGTCGAAGATAGCTTGGTTAGATGATGTAGAAAAGCGCGCGGTACAAACCCCATATGGCAAGCCGTCTGCGCCACTCGAATTGGCTCGGTATAACGACTCTTCAACAGTTGGTAATGCTCAAGAAACTGTATGTTTTCTCGGGCGTCATGGCGAAACGCATACGATTGCACCGCACAAGGTCAATTATCAAGCTAACGTTCATGCAATGTGGGAAGCGGGCGTTGATGCGATTATTGCTATTAACGCAGTTGGTGCATGTTCAGCGGCCTTTTCGCCAGGAACCTTGGTACTGCCTGATCAGATTATTGACTATACCTACGGGCGCGAGCATACATTTTTCGATACGCTTGAGAATTTCTCTTCGCATGTTGATTTTACCGAGCCGTTTGACCTTAATTTGCGGCAACGCTTGTTAGCATGCGCAGGCCGCGTTGATGTTCCATTGCATGATGGAGGTACTTACGGCTGCACGCAGGGGCCTCGATTTGAAAGTGCTGCCGAGATTCGTAAGATAGCCCGAGATGGTTGTGATCTGGTGGGAATGACGTTGATGCCGGAAGCTGCGTTATGCCGCGAACGTCGCATTCCCGTCGCTAGTATTTGTATGGTCGTTAATCCAGCTGCTGGTGTGGCTGACGGTGTTATCTCTATGGCAGATATTGACCAAGCTATGGCGGTTGCTAGTGCTGCGGTTGCAGATATTTTGAAGCATTACTTGGCAGGCTCAATATAGCGCAAAAGCCGTTCGCCCTTAAGAGGATTCCCAAGCTAAACCATGGCGTTCGCTACTCGTTTACATCCGCTTGATCTAGAGGCTCTTCGTATTTGCTAATCATGACGATTGCGCCAAATAACGGATGATCCAAGTAGTGCACCTCATCGCGCCTGAGGCGGCGATATTCCTGCAATAAGGCAGTGCGCTTCACTACATAGTCCGGCCGTTGTGGGCCTGCGTTGATAGTCGATTCGTCTGAAAAGCCCACGGCCGGTTCAGGGGTTTCGTTCACAGGTGAGTCGCCTAGCAGGGCGGGTACCGCTTGGGTGAGCAATAGGGCTTCTTCGGGCAAATCGGCGCTATTGTTGCTGAGTGGCGGAGGTTCTGGTGGTGTAGGCGGGGTAGGAAATTGCTGCTCTTGGTTCTCTGCTGCGTACCAAGGTTCCGATTCGGCTATTGATTTTTGGTACTCGAATTCACTGAGCCACAGGTCGGTAGTGATGTGTAAAAAACGTTCTTTACTTAATGTGACCGTGCCTGATAACTCATAAAAGTCATCGTAGGGCCTGCCCCCGTTCAGAGGAATAGCTGGCGCTTGCTGGCGATCGGTTAATGCTTGATTCCAGGCTTCATAAAATAATACGCGATACTGTGAGCGCCGCTGTAACGTTTTAGCGATTTGCGCTAGGCCAGACTCGCTCGCTTCAAGTTTTAGCAGCAGAGGTGGGATTGCTGGGCGCGCTTCAAGAGGGTCTTGTGCGAGATCGGCTTTTAAGTCAGAGCTTTCCGCAGCGACATTTTTCGACGTTCCATCGCTAGTTGAATCGCTAGTTGAATCGCCAGTTGAATCGATAGTTT
The DNA here is from genome assembly GCA_943788835.1 of uncultured Pseudomonadales bacterium. GTDB lineage: Bacteria > Pseudomonadota > Gammaproteobacteria > Pseudomonadales > UBA7434 > UBA7434. Next base: position 390,949 of record CALSRU010000004.1, read on the forward strand.
CGATGCGCGCTTCACTCTTGATACCACTCACGTTAGTGGGCAATGGCTGAGGGTCTTGAAGCATTGTGGTGTTAAAGCCATCGGCATTAATGAGATCGACATTGTTAAGCTCGGCATCAAGGAGGTCAGTATTAAGGGCGTCCGCGATTGGAGGGACAACGACGTCTCGTAAAAAAACCAGATTTTCTGGGTATGACAGCGATCCATGATACTGCCACTGCTCCGCTGGCTGACTCTCTGCGGCAAGTGACGAATTGCGGGTAGCGGCATAGGCATCGGCAAATACAATTAGCTCGATACGGTAGACGTCATCAATGTTGATGGGTGGAGCTACCGAGTGGGTTTCTTCTGCCAGTGTGCTAGTGGCCACCATACTCATTAGCGCTATTGTGCAGAACGTCGCCTTTAGACAACACGGCACGAGCTTGCGTGCATCCTGACGCAGAGGCCATTGCAAGTTGATGTTGGGGCGTTTTTCAATAAGCATCGTAGCGCGTTTCCAAAAGTCAAAGCGGCCCGATCAATAATACACGGGGTGCTCTTTCGCCCAATCTAGGCATTACTCAATTGAAGAATCAGCGCACTGACCCATTCTATCCGATCACTCGATTCTGGCAGATCCAGTTTAAAGTTCAAGCGGGTGGCGCCTTTTAATTGAAAAATGTGCGGTGAATCTTGAACCATGCTGACTATAGTCATTGGGTCTACGGTTGTTTTGGTGGTGAATTCTACAAACCCACCGCGTTCGCCGCTATCAATCTTTTTAATACCAATAGGGCGAGCTGCTAATTTCAGCTCCATGAGGGTGAAGAGGTTGCGAATTTCGTCACGCAACAAGCCAAAACGGTCGATCATCTCGACCTGTATATCGCGCAGCGCCTCGTTGCTTTCTGCGCTGGCAATACGCTTATATAAAATTAGTCGGTTGTGAATGTCGGGCAGATAGTCATGCGGAATTAACGCGGGCAGATGAAGATTCATTTCTCCCTGAATTTCCAGCGGTGAGTTGAGGTCGATTTCTTCGCCTGCATTAAGTGAGTTTACAGCGCGGTCGAGCATATCGAGATAGAGTGAGAAACCAATAGATTGAATTTGCCCACTTTGATCGCTACCTAACAGCTCACCTGCGCCGCGTATCTCTAAGTCATGTGTTGCAAGCATGAAGCCGGCGCCCAAGTCTTGTGACTCTTCAATAGCTTGTAAGCGTTTCTCAGCATCTTTGGTGAGCCGCTTACGCTGTGGTATGAACAAATAGGCATAAGCTTGGTGATGCGATCGGCCAACGCGTCCACGCAGCTGATGAAGCTGTGCGAGTCCAAATTTATCGGCGCGCTCAATTACAATGGTGTTGGCGTTGGGTATATCAATACCGTTTTCAATGATGGTGGTGCAGACCAAGACATTATATTTTTTATGGTAGAAGTCGGCCATTACTTGCTCAAGTTGGCGCTCGGGCATTTGTCCATGCCCCACAGTTACACGAGCATCAGGCAAAAGTTCTTCTATTTCTCTGGCAGTGCGTTCAATGTTGCTGACATCATTATGTAAATAAAATACTTGGCCGCCGCGTAATAATTCACGCAACATGGCCTCTTGCACTAAGCTCGTTTGCTTTTCGCGCACAAAGGTTTTTACTGAGAGCCTGCGAGCCGGAGGTGTGGTGATAATCGATAGGTCGCGCAGCCCGGCCATTGCCATGTTAAGGGTGCGTGGTATCGGCGTGGCGGTCATGGTAAGCAAGTCTACATTGGCACACAGCCGTTTGAGTTGCTCTTTTTGGCTCACGCCAAAGCGATGTTCCTCATCAACGACCACTAGACCGAGGTCTTTGGCGACAATGCTTTTTTGAATTAATTTGTGGGTACCAATTAAAATATCAATGTTCCCGCTAGCGAAGGCCGCAAGCACACTCTTTTGTTCACTAGCGCTGCGAAAGCGCGACAAGGTATCAATTTTTACTGGCCAGTCGGCCAATCGATCTTGGAAGTTTTGAAAGTGCTGCTGAGCCAGTAATGTCGTGGGCACCAGCACCATTACTTGCTTGCTGTTATGAACCGCGACAAAAGCAGCGCGCATGGCCACTTCGGTTTTTCCAAAACCAACATCTCCGCAAACGAGTCGGTCCATGGCTTGCTGCGACTGCATGTCGCTAACTACGGCGTCAATGGCATTTTGTTGGTCAGCGGTCTCTTCAAAAGGAAATTGCCCGCAAAAGCGCTGATAATCATCAGCCTCCAATCCATGCGCAAAACCGTGCATGGCTTTGCGTTTGGCATAGATGGCCAGCAGTTCGGCGGCAACATCTCGCACATTGGTAATGGCTTTACGCTTGGCGTTGCCCCAGCTGTCGGTGCCGAGTTTGTTTAGCGGGGCTGTATTTTCATCGCCGCCCATATAACGACTGATCAGATGCATGGCAGTGACCGGTACGTAAAGCTTGTCACCACCGGCATACTCGAGGGTCATAAACTCTGCATCAATGCTATGGTTCTGGCTTACCGGCACAGGCATGCATTCAAGGCCTAGGTAGCGGCCCACACCGTGGTCAATGTGCACAATAGGCGCGCCTATGCGCAACTCCACCAAGCTGTGGATGGTTGCCTCTGCAAGTGTGTTTTTGTCGCGGTTCTTGCGGGCTTTAGGCTTAATGGTGATGCCGAACAGTTCAGGCTCGGCAACGATTGCTATGTTGAGATCGTGTAGCCAAGCCCCGCGATTGAAGCTGGTGACTGACACGCCATGGGCTAGGTGAGGTTGGTGTGCTTGGCCATCACTGCCTAAAAAGTCTCCCCATTGTTCAACGGCAACCGTTGTTATACCCGCGGCATTTAATTTTTCAAGTAAGACTTCGCGGCGGCCCAACGAGTCCACGCAAAACAATAATCTTGTATATTCGTGCTCAGAATCGAGAATAAAGTTCTCTATATTCTGTAGTGGGGTTTTGCTGTGATCGTCAATGAGTAATTGCGCATTGCTGCTGCAATTGAAAATATACTCGCCTCGTTCAGGTTGTCTTGGTTCTTTCGCTGGGAGGGCGCAAATTTTAATATGGCCCGATCGTTTGATAGCCCCGAAGCATTCGTCGATGGCTAAGAATAGTTTGTCTGGCGCCAACAGCGGGCGAGTCGGATCAATATTTTGTTGGGTATAGCGGCGTTCCGCTTCGCGACGAAAACCTTGCAGCGAATCTTCGAGTTCGGGATAACTACAGATCACGCTGTGCTCAGGCAGGTAATCAAAAATCGTTTCGGTGCAATCAAAAAACATCGGTAGATAGGCTTCAATACCTGAGCTGACAATGCCGGCAACGGTATCGCCATGAATTGGGCATATGTCTGGGTCGTGATTAAACTCGTTGTGCCATTGGTCTCTAAATTGGTTAATAGCGGTTTTGTCAAAGGCCACTTCACCCGCCGGCAGGATTGACAGAGCATCAATGCGATCAAGCGAGCGTTGATTTTCTGGATCAAAGGTTCGCAAGCTTTCTATTTCGGTATCAAATAATTCTATGCGGTAGGGTAGCTGGCTGCCCATTGGAAATAAATCGAGCACTGAGCCTCTCACGGCGAAGTCACCGTGTTCAAAAACCGACTCTCGGTGCTGGTAACCCACCTCTACTAGGCGCCGTTTGAGTTGCTCTATTTCTAAAGTTTCGCCTACCTGTACAACTAAGCTGTGTTGGTTGATATAGCCTCGTGGGCAAAGCCTTGTCATTAGCGCGCCGGCTGAGATGATGCAAATGCCTTTGCGCTGCAGTCCATCATCGTTCTGCAAGCGATAAAGGGTATTGAGTCGGTCCGATATTATGTCAGGGTGGGGTGAGAAGTGATCGTAGGGTAGGGTCTCTTGGTCGGGTAATTGCACGACAGACACTCGTTCTTGGGTTTGGGAGTTCAAGGGGCTGCCGTTTGATTGTGCTTGTTGTGAAGCGCTAAAAAATTTTAGAGCCTCAAACAAATCTTCTGTTTCATTGCCGTCGCGGGTGACAGCCAGCAAAAACGTAGGTTGGGTCGTTTGTTGCACGGCGCTGAGTAGCGACAGGGCGCGTGAGGCGCCGGGCAGTCCGTGCCAACTTTGGGTGAACCCGGGTGCCGGCAGTTCAGGGCATGTAAAGTAGTGGTTCGGCATGGTTATAGGAGCGATGTTGGGCGAAAAGCTAAGGACATAAGAGATCCATTGTGGATGGTTGGTGCAAAGGGGGGCCTTATGCTGGATGGCAAAATCGGCAGTGGGTCAGCTTCAGGGGCGTGTTGAATTGATTTCAATGAAGACTAAAATATATTGTACGAAGTGAATTAACGTATAAAAGACTAATCCGCCAATCGCCCCCCACAAATGTGCATCAATGATGACTGTATGACCAATGTACTCAGAGGTCACTGACATAAGCCCTAGCTGAGAAAGTGCATCAATTTGTTCAATAGCTATTTTGCCTGCGATGAGCAGCAGCCAAACGGTACTCGCGTGTGAGCGCAGTGCGGCATATACCATCAGGCCGTGTAAAGCTCCCGATAAGCCCACACACCAGTCGGTTGTCGGGCTGAAAAAGTACAGACCTACAGCTGAGACCATGGCTGAAAACGCCAATGCCAGCACCCAATTGAATGATTTGAATGCTTCGCCAAATATTGCTGCAATACACAGCAACGCAAGCAGATTGAGCGACAGATGTCTGAGGTTCAGGTGCGGTAGCACGTGGCTCAAACCCTGCCACCAATGCTCGCTAAAACTAGCGCGCTCGTAGCGCAGTAACTCGATATTATCGACTAGCCCGTTAACCACTAATACCAGCGCAATCACGCTGGCGAGCATAATTAGCGGTTTTAATGACGATAGGCTAGATGATATTGGCATAAACTATAGTAATGTGCGTCAGCGTTAAGGCACCGTTAAATTGTAGCCGTTGGCGCGCTATTGATTTCTATTATACTAGCATGGGATACGCTTGGCTTTGTCTGCTGGATTAGGTACTTTTCTCTAATGCTCAAGTGGTGTGATTCCTTTAAGTGCGTTACTTAAACGTCGCCGGTGTGGGGCGCTTGAACAGGCCCAATTTGATCGGCGATATCGCGCAAAGCTTGCTCAAATGTTTCTGTGGGTTGTCCGCCATTAATCACATATTGTCCATTGATAATCACAGCAGGTACGGCATTAATGCCTTGACGCTGATAGTGCTGCTGCGCTGCGCGGACTTCCTGTGAATAGCGCTCGGAATCGAGCACGTCGGCTGCGGTTGCTCCATCCAAGCCACTATTGGCCACTACCTCTAGCAACTGTTGATGATCGCTGGGATTACCACCGGCTTTAAAATACAAATCAAACAGGCCTAGCTTTAATGCCATTTGGTTTTGGCTTTTTTCAGCCCAGTACAGCAGTCGATGCGCATCAAAGGTATTGTAAATCCTTCCTCCTCCTAGCTCCCCGAATGAGTATCCAACTTCTAGGCCACGCTGTTTAATTGCGGCTCGATTATGTTCGCTTTGGGCTACGCTAATGCCGTATTTTTCTGTGATATGTTCAACAATATCTTGGCCTTCGGGTGGCATTGAGGGGTTGAGTTCGAAGGGCTGCCAGGTGATTTGCGCCGTGATATCTGGTGCAAGTCGGAGCAGTGCCTCATCCAGTGCCTTATAACCAATGATGCACCAAGGGCATGACACATCTGAGACGATATCGAGCTTTAAGGTGGTGGTCATACGTTCGTTGCCTATGGCGATGTTATAGTGGTTTGAGTGGCAAATAAGAGTAGCATAGCGCAGGCTATATGAATGTTTCTAACGCAGTCCGCGCCCACTCTGGGGCTGACTATTGAATATTGTAGTGTTGCCACAGGCCGCCTTCAATAGACTAACAAGCTAATAGCGCAACAAGCTCTAGCTAACGGTTTGCGGCATCGAACTTCAATGAGGACTTAGTAAGTTTAGGGGTTTTATGGTTTGATGGAATTGACTTGAGCTTGCTGGGCTCGATAATACAAGGGTTGCTAGAGGAGTGGGTGCGAGTTATGAGTCATTCGCTGTGCTTTTGCCCCTGGGTTCTAGACCTGCTCAAGGACTGCTCTTAGCCTATTGTGCGCTGTCTTATTTTTCTCATACTATTGAGCTGATGAGTCGCGCTTAATAAATTTAAAAAGATCGTTTTATGGTTACAAAAAGAATAGCTGCGCCCTTTCTCTCGCTGATGGTGACGGCCTGCTTGATGACTTTTACTGACTTGGACGCTATGGCATCTGCTGATGCTTATGTGGGGTCGCTGCAATGCGTGGGTTGTCATGCTGAAGCCTATGAGCAATGGAGTCAGTCCGATCATTTTAAGGCTATGGCCGAAGCAAATGAGCGCACGGTACTCGGCGATTTCTCCGAACGTGGAAGTTGACTTTCACGATATCCGCAGCCGATTCTTTATGCGCGATGGGGATTATTTTGTGAGTACGGTTGTTGCTGATACCCCGTCAGGCGAAGAGACCGAGCCTAAGGGGCAAGGTGTTGTACGGGGAGATTTTCTTATTCAATATACATTTGGCCATTACCCGTTGCAGCAATATCTTATTGAGCTGCCTAACGGCCACATTCAGGCGCTAAGTATTGCCTGGGATAGTCGGCCAGCGGGTGAGGGTGGTCAGCGCTGGATGCATTTACAGCCCGATGAAATGATCACTCCGGAGCATCCGTTTTTTTGGACGCGGCACTTGCAAAACTGGAATAGTCGGTGCGCCGAATGCCATAGTACCAGGGTCGAGCTAGGTTACGATGCCAAGCTTCGCAGCTTCGATACGACTTGGTCTGAGATCAACGTTGCTTGCGAGGCATGTCATGGGCCGGCTAAAGAACATCTACAATGGGCTGCAGCCAGCCCGATCGACGTGTTGGAGTGCACGAGTGAGGGGGAATTTAATACGCCCGCTGAGTCTAGCGGTAGTAAAGGGTTTGCTATTGATCCGACTAACCGTAACCAATTTGTATTTGAGCCCGGTGAGGGCATTGCCCGCAACGTGGGTGGTAATGGGCAGCAGCAAATAGAAGTGTGCGGTGGCTGTCATTCGCGACGCGCAACGTTAACGAGCCCTGAGACTGCTCTTGATGGTATTACCAGTGGTGCAGACGCCTATCATGACCATTATGGCTTGAGTCTACTTGACCAAGGGCTTTATCACGCTGATGGGCATATTCAAGACGAGGTCTTCGTTTTGGGTTCATTTTTGCAAAGTAAGATGCATGCGGCTGGCGTGACATGCAGTAATTGTCATAATCCTCATAGTGGGGAGCTGAAGGTTCCGGGTAATGCTATTTGTGCACAGTGCCACAGTCCGGCGGTGTTTGACCAACCTGAACACCATCATCATCCGATGGACTCAGACGGCGCCCAATGTGTTAACTGCCACATGCCATCAAATACTTATATGCAGGTGGATTCAAGACGGGATCATGCTTTTTCAATTCCGCGACCCGCAGCATCGAATGCGTTGGGCGCACCTGATGCTTGCAGTGATTGTCATCACAATTGGATCGATTCAAAAGTGGCCGCGCAGTATGTTCGCTTGTATGGGGATGAGCGCAAAGATGTTTATAGCGAAATAAATGCGCAGGCTCGCCTGCTTAATGTTACTCAGTTACCGGCTATATTGAAGTTGGCTCAAGAGCCTTCGGTAGCAGCAGTTAGGCGTGCGACGTTATTAGCACAGGGCGTTAATTTCCCTGCGCGGATTACCCTCGAAGCCTTGCAGGATGCCCTCTATGACAAAGATCCTTTAGTGCGTCGTGCAGCTGTTGATGCATTAGCCTTTTTAGGGCCAGAAGAGCGCTTCGAATTACTGGATAAATGGGTTGAGGATCCTAGTAAAGTCGTGCGTATGTCGGTGGCTAGGCAATTAATCGATCGAGCCGGTAACTTTGCGTCACCAAACTTGAAGCCAGAGGAGCAGCGTATTGAGGAGCTGATGCGCGAATATGAGGCGAGCTTGAGGGGTGTGCAGTACTCGCCTAGCGGTCAAATGGCATTGGCAGACTATTACAGTCGGCGCGGAGCTGTTGACCGGGCTGAGCAAGCATTGACAGAAGCGCTCTTGATTGAACCAAATTATGTACCGGCGTTGCTCAATATGGCTGATTTTTATCGCTTGCGTGGTGCCGCGATGCAGGCAAAGGGCTTGTTGGATCAAGCTTTGTTGGTAGCGCCCGATAGTGCCGCGGCGCAGCACGCACTTGGCCTTTGGCTGGTGCGGGAGAAGCAAATGCCTCAGGCATTGCCGGTCCTGGAGCAGGCTGCGCGGCTTGATAGCAGCTCGCCTCGATACCTTTATGTTTTTGCCGTTGCGCTAGAATCGGCGGGTGAAAGTGACCGTGCTATCGCAGCTTTAATAGAAGCTAACGAGAGCTGGCCCTACCAGCCGGATGTATTGTTTGCGCTGATTGGGTATTTAGAAAAATATGAGCGGGTGCAAGAATTAACGCCGTTTCTGGCTGATTTGTCCCGAATTATGCCGGGCAATCGTCAGGTGAATGATTGGATTCGGCGCTATATTCAGCAATAGAATGCATTCATGTGGTGTGCAATGCCTCTGATAGCAGGGGCAGACGGATATGTATAATATGCAGTCAGAAAAACGGCGCATGCATCTTTTCTGGTGTTTTTTGGTTGACATGCGCAATCCGGCGCATATACTCGAACATGCTAGAAAATTGTATTTTATTTATGCCACTGTTCGATCTTCTCTAAGTAGTGTCTCGTCCTGTAGTTTATAAGTAAGTCGTATTTCCAGCACAACCGCCCATCGATAAGTTACGGAGCAGACTCTTCTGCAGTAGTTGAGCGATGGGGTAATTCGTTATTATAGAAAATTGGTATTTATATATGTCTGAAACAACTACTGGTACAGTTAAATGGTTTAACGAATCCAAAGGATTCGGTTTTATTGAGCAAGAGTCTGGCCCTGATGTGTTTGCACATTTCAGCGCAATTGCAGGCGACGGCTTCAAAACTTTAGCTGAAGGTCAAAAAGTACAGTTTACTGTTACTCAAGGCCAGAAAGGACCACAAGCTGAGAACATCGTAGCGATCTAATCGCCTCGGTATAAAAAAAACAAGGCGTATGCCTTGTTTTTTTTTGCCTAAAACATTTTGCGTTCATTTTTGTTTTGATACCTTCGTGTAAAGTCACTTCGCAACAAAAGCATACGTGGATAAGCGGGCGTTTATGCGACACCCCTAAAATTTTGGTGATCGGTAAACGAACCACATTCTTTACTGATCAAACCCATCCTATCGTAGTCTTCCTCAATCACCTATAGAATTGCTGTGCGCCCACAACAGGGTCGCAAGGTCTTGATAGATAGGGTCAGATGAGGCTCTCGCTATACTAGACAGCTTTCGTCAAGTTTTTTGATACGATGTATGCTATCGATTACAAGTCTAATTCTGGCAGGATGATCAAATATTAATTCGGTTACCTTACTGTATTTCATGCGTATTATAGGTCTTAGTCACTATACTTTGATCGATCCATTTTCCACTTTGAGATAGGCTTATTACTCTCCTTACTTATATTCTTGACTGGCTCCGTAAGCTCTGGCCGACAATGTCGCTTAGCCTTCCTCATGTTGCAAGTTACACTCGTGAGTTGCCAATAAGTCTTGCTCGTATGTATGAAAATGCGCTAGACGGCGAACATTTACCGTGGCTTCATAGGACCTCGTTTTCTCACTTAGAAATAATTGATAAAGGTAGTTGGGGGTGGCGAGCTAACGGTAATTTGGTACCTAAATCATTCATGAATAGTATGGAATTGGAATTGCGGTTAGATCGTGAGAAAAATTGTTGGATAACACGAATGACGGGTGGGCTAGGCAAAGGGACTGAAATTTGGACTCATGCCTTTGAGCTTGAAGAAAATAAAATTAAGATTGTTGTCGACTTTTATATACCCAAACTACCTAATTTCTTGAAAAATTTATACGCTGAAAAATTAGTACAGACTTACGCCCAATTATATGACGAAGATTTGTGGATGATGGCAACTCGTCAAAATGAGTTGGATCGACTTAAACTCGGTAAAAGTATCGAGCCGCTCGAGTCGATTGAGCTGGGCTTGTTCGTTGAGGTAGAGAATAAATTACCTCTCACGTTTAGCTTTAATAATAATCCTTATAAATTAGTGATGCTTGATAACAAGCTGCTGGCGTTTGCAGCTACCTGCCCGCATATGCTAGGTCCACTTCAAGACTGTGATATTGATCAAGGCCTTGTTGAATGTCCGTGGCATGGTTATAAGTTTGATGTGAAAAGCCGTGAGTGTATTAGTGGTGCTAAATGTAAACTTGCGCCAGCGCCGACGATTTCTATCGACGATGAATCGGGAATAATTACAGCTTCGACATAGCCTTACAGCTTAGATTTTAATTAAAGCGTTAGATTGTCTTCAATTAATGTAATAAAAAGCGCCATCTAATAAAGTGAGGCCTTGATATTTTTGCGGGAGCGGCAGCTTGCATTGAATCTCCGTCTGTTATCCCTCTGCGCTATGATCTGCATGCCTAGTCCCAGTAATTAATATAACGAATTACAGCCCTTTTGCCTGACGTAAAACGCGATCCTAATAAAGTTTTTACTTTTTTATTGAAGAGCCGGTAAATAATTTATATCTATTAAGTCAGATGAAGGTACATTGCCTTCCAAATCGTAAGGGGCCTGATGATTGTGGAAAGGATCAAAGAGCGCTAGGTATAAAAAATAGTAGGTCTCCCGAAATACTAGCTGCATTCGGTACTATTCTGCGCAGTTTTAGTGCTTGCTCTAGCATTCCATCATGACCTTACGGCGCTTCACATACGCAGCCCAATTATGCAGTGATTGATGCTGATGTTTGTTTCCGTTAACATTTGCCCTTGCCGCTTGCTTTGTTGAACGACTGGCAAGTGACGTGTCCTACCGGTAATTTGGTTTCTTTATGTCTAATAAGTTTTGTCCGCAGTGCGCTAGCGCATTAGTAGAGTGCGTAATTAACTCTGAAATTCGCAAAGCATGTCCCTTGGCCGAGTGTGGCTTTGTGCAATGGAATAATCCAACCCCGGTGGTTGCAATTATTGTTGAGCTGCCTGAAGGCGTGGTGATGGCGCATAATGTGAGCTGGCCCAAAGAGTTTTTTTCAATAATTACCGGCTTTTTGGAGGCAGGAGAGGATCCTGCCGAGTGTGCGGTGCGTGAAACCAAAGAAGAACTCAATCTTGATTGTTCGAGTTGCAGCTTAGTGGGCGTCTACCCGTTCGAGCAGCAAAACCAAGTCATTATCGCGTATCACGTTGCGGCTTTTGGAGAGATCAAGCTCAATCAAGAGCTTGATTCTTTTAGGGTGGTTCCGGTCGATCGACTCAAGCCTTGGAACATGGGGACGGGCTTGGCCGTGGCTGATTGGTTGGCACAGCAGCGCTAAGGAAATAGGGATACCTTTTTGGTAGCCCAAGGCTATGTAAGCCAGCGCTGCATGAGTTGGTTTAGATTTACCTTTGCTTTGAGTCGGCTCGCGAGTAAAAACATGCCGCCTACCTTTCTGTGAATATAGACTGAATCAGCGGGTGGGGCACGCCAAAAGTCAACATGCTGTTTGGCGTCGTCTCCGAGCTTGGCTAGTCGTGCCGGCAGATCAGAGGCAGCAAAATCATAGGGCCTATCGGTCCGCGCAGGCTCTAACACCATGCTGAATAACTCGATGATTAGCTGCCGGTAGGGCGAGTCTGACTCGCCTACACCATAACCAATTTTTTCTGCGGCATTGCAGATGCCTGCTTCGTCATTAGCAAGTGCGGCTTTTAGTAGAGTTAAGTACTGTTTGATAAAACTTGCTTTGAATTTACGGGTAGCTCCAAAGTCCAGTAGCACGACTTTTTCAGTAGTAGGATTATAAAGATAATTGGCAAAGTTAGGGTCTGTCTGCATCATCCGCAGTTCAAATAGCTCGGACAACATCAGTTCGAACAGAGCAATCATCACTTCATTGCGAATTGACTGTGACGATTCAACGAGTTGCTCGATGGGCTTGCCTTCCACAAAACTCATCGCTAAGACATTGCTCCGGCTTAAACTGGGGAATAAAGTCGGTATACAGTAGCGGCTATCATCTTGAAGAGCCTCTGTGAAGCTTGTTAAATAACGTGCTTCCTTTTTGTAATTCGTCTCGTCTTTGAGCTGTATTTTTGCATCATCGAGGAGCGGTGTTAAATCTATGCCTGCCGGGACTAAGCCAGATATTCTTAGCAGCATTGCTATGTTGTCAATATCGCTATCGATGCTTTTGACTATTCCAGGGTACTGAACTTTTAAAACAATATGCTGACCATCATGGGTCCGTGCGCTGTGGACCTGGCCGATGGATGCGGCTGCAATAGGTCTTTCATTGAATTCAAAAAACTCACTGCGCCACGCATTTCCGTAAGCTGCTTGCATGGCCTGGTGGAGTTGTGCAGCGGGCATAAACTGTGCCTGCGCGCGGAGCGTGGCAAGAATATTAGCCAGCTCTTTGGGCAGTAACTCGCCGGAGTCCATCGACAAAAGTTGGCCAAATTTCATGGCGGCGCCACGCATATCAGCCAACTGTTTAGCCACTCGGCGAGCATTGCCTGGCGTGAGTAGCATATCTCGCGGGCGAGGTAGGTTGCCTGCTTTGAGTTGTCGGGTGCCCTCGGCTAGCATGCCGCCTGCCACGCCGGTGGCAATACGGGCGACCTTACTCAAGCGTTTTAGTCGACCGGTGGGTAAGGATTTACCTTTCGATGGTTCGGCGATACCCCCATTTTTCAATGTTGTGGGCGGATCGTTAGACTGGGTCAATATATTCTCCCGACAATTAATGTCCTTTCTACGCATGACAACGATAATTTGATGACTGCGAGATTGAAAAGTCGTTTGTTGATGCGCAATGTGTTACAGCGGGTAATCCTTGGCTCATTCTAGAATTCGGAACCAAGTTCCATTTTTTTGGTCAAAATACCGACGGAGTGCAATAATTTATATGCCTTAATCTGTCGTGTGACTGACTAGTACTTTTATAGCTAGCGGATATTTGAGCTTGAGCTGTCGCACAATAAGACCATGGTCGTATTAGTTAGTGGTCTATTTCACAAGTGTACAAATGTGAGTTACTGTGCCACGGATAATTGGGAGATGCTATGATAGGCTGGAAGCGAGTGCTTATTACGCGCTCCAGTGCTCGGATTTTTTTCTTATTTATTAGTGTAGAACCCTATGCCTCTGACTCCCCAATCGGCCGTTACATATAACTCTGGAAGTGATGCCACAAAGCTTGATGCAATCACAGGCGCGAATGAGCCGATTTATCAACGTATTCGCGATTTACCTAGTAAGGGTTTTACTATTGATTGGGTAAATACGATATTTATTTCGGTTACTCACCTCGTGCTACTGATTGGTACCCCGTTGGCTTACCTTTATGCTCCGGCAGGCTTTTGGAAAATCATGTTAGCTTGGACGTTGATTCATGCTTTGGTTGCGTGCCTATCTACCACGGTTTATGCGCACCGCTTAATCGCCCACGGTGCAGCGCGAAAAATAAGTTGGCCTGTGCATATTGTATTTGGTTTTGTTGGGCAGGTGTTGGCAATTCAAGGGAGCGTGCGTCGTTGGGCGGCCATGCACATCATTCATCACGGCGTCGATCGCAACGGCAAGCACCATCTTGATCCTTACAGTGCCACTTGGTTTGACAGCACGTGGCGAAATTTCTTGTGGTCGCATATGCTGACTTATTTCTTCTTTCATCCGGATAATGAAGCTACAGAAAAAGCTTATGAAGCTAAGAATGGTCGTATGTTAATTTGGCAAGATAAGCTCTACCTGCCGTTATTGATATTACTGAATTTTTTGTTACCGCTGCTGTTAGGATTTTTATTAACTGGCACCGTGGTAGGCGCTCTATGCTTGCAGGTGGCCGCTGTGGGCGGTTTCATTCTAGCGCAGCACAATACTTGGACTGTCAATAGTGTGACGCACTTGTGGGGTGCGACTAAAGGCGCAATCAGCTCGGCCAAAAATAATTATATTTGGATGGGGCCGTTGGGCGAGGGCAATCATCATGCCGACCATCACGACCATGGGCATGATTACCGCAACGGGTTTGGCTGGAGCGGCTGGTTACTCGACCCTACTCGGTATGTCATATTGTTACTCAGAGGCTTAGGTCTAGTTAAGGGCTTGCAACGAGCGAGCAAGCACAAAGAAGCGCAGATACTCGCGCGTCGAGCTTTGCAGAGGGCACAAACGCAATCACAGCCCTCGCGATGGTGTAAATATGAACGTAAGCTTGAAGCGTTAAAGAGAGACTGGTTAGAGGCTACTCGTCGCTGGGAAAAATTTAAAACGCAACAGGCCCAATTAAAAGCCAGCTACATCGAAAAATTTGAAACTCGACAGAAATTTGAACTTAAGCAAAAAATGGCTGCAGTCAAGGAGGATATGCGTGAGGCAAAACAGCTTATGCGTGCACGCAAGCAACTCTTCTTTACCGCAGTTGCTGAGGTGTATGCACCGCAATACGCATAACTCCCAACAGATACTTGATCTGGTTTGGCCCTGCGCTGCTCTTCTTGTGTTGCGTTAAGGTCGCTTGTCATGAGTGGTGCGAAGGGATAAGAATGGTCAGCCTGCGCGCTATGTCAAAAGCGTAGGTCGTTACTTTAAACTGAAGAGCATTTCTTTTTCAAAGGCCACTAACTCTTCGGACGCATTGTCACGAACTTTATTGGCCCAATCAGGATTGGCAATTAAGGCGCGTCCTACCGCGGCTAAGTCAAATTCGCCAGCTTCGAGGCGCTCGATTAACCCGTCGATGTTGGCGGTGCCACCCTCGCCAAATATTTCCGCTCTGCTGTCAGGCAAAAAGTCGTTGTCTAGGCCGATACTGCCAACAGTGATAACGGGCAGGCCAGTAATTTTTTTGACCCACCCCGCCAAGTTAAGGGCGCTGCCATCAAATTGGGGCTCCCAAAAGCGTCGTTCCGAGCAATGAAAGAAATCGATACCGGCATCTCGCAAGGGCAACAAAAACTCACCAAGTTGCTCAGGCGTTGTGCATAATTGGGCGGCGTAATCCTGCTGCTTCCATTGTGAAAAGCGCATGATGAGCGGCATATCGTCACCAACCGCTGAACGAATAGCGCGGGTGACCTCTATGCCGAATTGCGAGCGATTTGGCATGCTCCCGCCGTAGGCATCAATACGTTGATTGGTACCACTCCAGAAAAATTGATCAATCAAATAACCATGAGCGCCATGTATTTCAATGGCATCAAAGCCTGCGTCTCGCGCTTGACTAGCTGCTTGTGCGTAGGCAGAAATAACCTCTTGGATATCTGTGGCGCTCATAGTGTGGCCGGTGACTTTACCCGGTTTTATCATGCCTGATGGACTGTACCCAGGAAGCTCGCCTCCAGGCTCTATTCCAGGCTTGCGGATACCTCCAACGTGCCATAATTGGACAGCAATCTTCGAGCCCGCTGCATGGACTGCGTCGACTAGTTGACGCCAGCCTTTCAGGGTGTCTTCGCGGCCAATGAAGGGAACGTCTGGGTAGCCGGATGCTGCGGCATGATTGATGCAGCTTGCCTCGGTGATAATGAAGCCAACGCCGCCTTCAGCTCGACGGACATAGTAGTCAATCATTTTTTGATTGACTTGGCCGCCCGGTGCCTGGTTGCGAGTCATTGGCGCCATAACAATTCGGTTAGGCAGCTCGATTTTGTTGTGAATAAAGGGTTTAAAAAGTGGAGTGTTATCTGACATAAAGTAATTCCTGATTAAAGCCAAATGGTGTTTTTTTGTGACGTTCGGCGTTCTTGATGAAAAGAAGCGCGGTAAAAAAATTAAATAAAGTTAATGCGCGGCGCTAGTTTAAAGTTAAAGGTATAGAGCCAAAGCGAGGTGACGAAGGATGATATTAAAGCAGAGTGCCGGTTTCACCGCTAGCGGTTTTGGGTGAAATTATAATGGATGAACTTTGCATGGCTTTTGTTGCAGAGCAGTGCCGTTAATGCAGTTTGGTTAACGGCTAGTTCTTTTGTGTGTATGGGGCTATCATGCCGCGATAGACTTCAAAAATTGAGGCGAGTGATGATAAAAATTGAGCCTTCCGGGCAGTCCTGCGGTGCAACGATTGCAGGGGTTAATTTAACAGAGCCGCTGGCCCATGAAACGGTTGAGCAGCTGCGTGCGGCTTGGCTAGAGCACCATGTGTTGGCTTTTCCTGAGCAGTCCATGACAACGCAAGATTTAGAGCGCTTTACACAATACTTTGGCCCGTTCGGAGATGATCCATTTATTCAAGCCATTGAGGGTCATCCTCATGTCATTGCTGTACAGCGTGCAGCTGATGAAACAGGGCCGGTTTTTGTGGGCAATGTGTGGCATACGGATTGGAGTTTTCAAGCCAAACCACCGGCAGGAACGTGTTTGTTTAGTATAACGATTCCCCCTTGTGGTGGCGATACGGTTTTTGCTAATCAGCATATGGCTCTTGAAAGAATGCCGGAGGCGTTGCGCAAAAAACTGGAGGGCAAGTTCGCGGTGCATTCGGCACGCTATGGTTATTCAAAGCAAGGTGCCTACGGTGATAACGAAGAGGCGAAGAAAATGAGTATGACGTTTCATCCTAGCGATGAGGCAAATGCTGAACAGCGCCACAGTATTATTAGGGCTCACCCAGAAACGGGTAGGCTAGGCATTTTTGGTTGTTTTGGTTATATGATTGGCATTGAGGGTTTAGATGATGATCATGCGGCTGAGCTACTTCTTGAGTTACATGCTTGGCAGACGCGTGTAGAGTTTCAGTATCGCCATCAGTGGCAAGAGAATATGCTGGTGATGTGGGATAATCGCTCATTGCTGCATGCTGCGGAGGGGGGGTACGACGGGTATGCGCGCCTTTTGCATCGCACCACAATTGGTGAGCGGTAAGCCTGCTGATTGGGGTTCAACGTTTGGCCAACTGCTTTAAGCTGGCTCTCGCCCAGCGAGATGGAAGCCATTTTGAGAGTAGTTGCAAAATCCTCAACTGGGTCGATACCCAGTAATGCACACGTTTACCGGTTAATGCTTTAACCACCACTGATGCAACATCATCAGCGTATAAATGGATGCCGAGCTTTTCAATAAAGGGGCTACTCGTATCTTTGAGCATGGGCGTGTCCACAAAGGGCGGCGCAATAGCGCATACGTAAATGTCGTGCTCTTGCCACTCAATGTTGAGAGCTTCGGTTAATCCCCTGACAAAAAATTTCGACGCTGAGTAACTCGCAAAACTGGGCACTCCATAAATAGCTGAGGCCGAGCACATGTTGATGACGCGTGCATTATCACGATGCCGTAAATAGTCGAACGCCGCAAGTGTACCGTGCAGCACACCACCCATATTGACATCAATAATGCGTTGATGCTTAGCCGGGCTAATACTGGCGAAGTCACCTACCTCGAGAACGCCTGCGCAGTTGAATAGGGCGTCGAGGTGGCCGGCATGAGCCACGTACTCAGCAAATGCGCAGCGAATGGCTTCTGGATTAGCAATGTCCAAAGCCACTTTATAGCAGCGTTCAGGGCCAATTTCTGTGGTGAGTGCACACAGAGCTTCTTCGTCCACATCCATTGCGCCAATGTGCCAACCTAGCGAAGCTAGTTTTTTTGCTGTGGCTTGGCCTATGCCTGAGGCAGCTCCTGTAATGATAATAGTTTGCATGAGAAGGATCCGTGCGACGATGTGCGGCGAATGTTGATTTTTTTGGGGTTTACATTTCTGTAGTGGTTGCCGAGAGAGCGGTATGATAACGTATTAAATACATTACAAACAAAGTTCATCACCCTGTATGGCGAGCATGCTATGGCGAACGCACAAGCGAGTAAGAAAACCATCTTGTATAGTTGCGAAGAGGGTCTAGGCCGCTTGGTGCTTAATAATGCCAAACGGCACAATGCACTGGGGCAGGATGAACTCGATCAATTGCATGAACTGTTGTTGATATTGGCGCAGGATGCACAGCTTCGAGCATTGGTGGTGAGTGGTGCCGGTACGAAGACGTTTTGTTCAGGCGCGGCACTCGACCAGTTACATCCTGCGAATTTTAATGGCGACAACTTTGCTAAAGTTTCTGAGCAGCTTTCAGACTTAACCGTCCCTACGCTTTGTGCACTCAATGGTAATGTGTTTGGTGCAGGGGTTGATCTGGCATTGGCTTGCGATTTTCGGATCGGGCTTGTCGGCTCGCGCTTGCAAATTCCGGCAGCAGAAATTGGTGTGTGCTACCCCGCCAAGAGTATTCATCGAGTCGTTAATCAGTTGGGGGTTAGTTGCGCGAAGCAGCTGCTGATGCTCGCGCAAAGTTTTGACGATCAGCGCATGTATGACTGCGGATTTCTGCATGAATTGGTAGAGCCTAAACAATTACAAGGCAGAGTTAGTCAATGGTACGTGTCGATTAGTGAGCTTGCTCCGCTATCGATTAAATCGATGAAGCAAATTATCGATCACTCAGCGCGGCAGCGGCTTGATGCTGATTCCGCCAAGAGTTTGTCGGAAAGTTGTTTTTCGTCTCAGGATTTCGTTGAAGGTATGCAGGCAAAAAAAGAAAAGCGAACGCCTAAATTTATCGGCAAATAAACGATGAGTAGTCTCTGTAGGTTCGTTTTTAGTAATTCTAAATTGTAATAAAAGGCTAAATACATTGAGTAACGACAACAAAACTCTCGCTGTGCAGGACACGGCTGGCGAAACCATGGCATTGGACTCTCAAAGTGAGCCGGTGGCAATGGCAGAGCAATTGCCAACGCTTGATAGCCTCCTTCCAGAATTATTGCAGCCAGCTTGGGAGTTTATGTCGGGCTACCCGTTAGCAGCCGCATCAGCAACAGTTGTGGTTTTTTTTATGATGGCTTTGGTGCTGCGGCTCGTCGTTTTTCGGCTGTTGCAGGGTGCGGCTGGCCTAACTAATAGCGCAGCCGATGATCAGATATTGCAAATATTGCGCAAGCCATTATTCAATACAGTTTTTCTTTTTGGGGTGACACTGGCTATTGCGTTGGCAGAATTACCCTGGGGTGAAAAGTTTTTAATTCATGCGGTGTTGTCATTTATCGTGATGAGTTGGTTGCTGGCTTCACTCAAGTTAACCACAATTATGCTTGAGGCGTTTTCGAGCGACCATCGCTTTAAGGTTATTGAATCGCGCACAGTCCCGTTATTTGATCTGACAGGTAAGCTGCTGATGATTTTGGTTGGCAGTTATATTCTTCTGATGATTTGGGGTATCAATCCGGTGGGCTGGTTGGCGTCAGCCGGCATTATGGGTATTGCAGTAGGTTTTGCTGCTAAAGATACGCTGGGTAATTTGTTTTCTGGCTTTTTTATCGTTGCGGATGCGCCATACAAAATCAATGATTACATTACACTCGACACAGGCGAACGCGGCAAAGTGGTCGCTATTGGATTGCGAAGCACTCGCTTGATGACTCGTGGTGATGTAGAGATAACGATTCCCAACGGCGTGATAGGAGCAGCTAAAATTGTCAACGAGAGTGGCGGGCCTTCATCGTCGATGCGTATCGCTGTTCCTGTCGGAGTCGCTTATGGCTCAGATGTTGATTATGTTTGCGAGCTGTTGACCTATGTCGGTCAGGCGCATGCAAAAACCCGGAGCCATCCCGAGCCCCGTATTCGAATGCGCGCATTCGGTGCATCGAGTCTGGACTTTGAATTATTGTGCTGGATAGACATGCCAGAAGATAAGGGCCGGATTACGCACGAGTTGTTAATGGGCATTTATAAAACGCTAGGCGAGCACAATATCGAAATCCCTTATGCCAAGCGTGATGTTTACATTAAAGAGATGCCACGGACGTAGCCTTGGCAAATTGTTTGTGCCGATCAATTGATCAAAGCATTATGATCTACGATCACTCATAGTACGTACATGATCACCGCACATAACAAAAGAAGAAATTGCTTAGGCTAAATAATTTGTAATGTGGAAATGGTTGCAAGTATTAATGCCTCTTTTGAGAGGCCGTCGTTTTTGTTATTCTCGTGCCGTCAGCTGACATGGCATATCACTCCAAGGTCTAATTCCGTAGCTACAATTTAACTATGAGATACCAGTCGGCGTTAATTAAACTGTTCACCTCGGCCGATAACATTGGCGGCGCTCACAGAAGTCCATTGGCGGTGAGAGCTCTTGCTAGCACAGTCAACGATCTAGTTGTTATTCAACATTTCCAGCGGTAAAACTCTTTATGCACAAAAATTTGCTCATAGCTTTGTTGATCGGCGGTGGATTAATCCTTTGGATGTCATCGGGTATTATTTTTGGTGAGTCGCCTGAGACGGACCATGTAACGCTATCGGACCGAAATAGTGAACGTGAAGCTCAAGGGCAGTTGCATATTGCCCAAGTGCGAGCCGAGGTGCGCCATGCGCAGCCCCGCAAACGATTTTTGACTTTGCGTGGCAGGACACAAAGCAAACGTATGGTTGATGTTAAAGCAGAGGTTGCAGGTAAAGTTGTTGCCCGACCCATTGAGCGAGGAGCCCGTGTCTTGCAAGGGGATCTGCTATGTCAGTTGGCGCTAGATGACCGGCAAGTTGCACTCACCCAAATGCAGGCGGCACTGAAAGAAGCTGAAATTGAGTATGCGGGAAGCCAAAAACTTAAAGCTCGAGGTCTACAATCTCAAACTGCCATTGCCCGATCTGAGGCTGCACTAGAATCTGCACGCGCTGGTGTGCGTCGTGCCGAATTAAACCTGGAGCGAACGCGTATCGTCGCACCCTTCGATGGTGTGGTTGAGAGCTTGCCTCTCAATGTAGGTGATTATGCTACCAACGGTTCTTTATGCGCTACTGTGATTGATCTAGACCCTATGCTAATCACCGCTGAAGTTACAGAAGCAGAGGTTGGGTATGTTCAATTGGGTACCGCTGTGTCGGGGTCGACTAGCGTGGGCGAGGAAATACAGGGTCGATTAACTTTTGTAGGTAAACAAAGCGATCCGCTTACCCGCACCTATTCGGTAGAAGCTACCGTAGAAAATGCAGACTATGCTGTCCCTTCGGGCCTCACTACAAGCGTTCGCATTGAACTCAATGAAGTATTGGCTCATAAAGTTTCGCCAGCTTTGTTTGGTCTTGATGATGCCGGAGCGATGGGCGTGCGGTTAATCGACAAAGACAACCGCGTTGTATTTCATGCAGTAGAGATCATTGAAGACACTGCTCAGGGCGCCTGGGTAACCGGTCTGCCAAGCAAGGTTAATTTAATTACAGTTGGACAAGAGTTTGTTTTAGCCGGGCAGCTGGTTGAGCCTATTTATGTTGATGCGCAAGACAACCCTAACATCAAAGCTGATTCGGTAAGCCGGGCAAGCAGGGTACTTGAAGCTGGGGCTTTGAATGCGGATTTGGCTGAACCGACATCGGTGGTAAGCACGGCCCCTGCAGGTAATATTCAGTGATCACTTTTATTGACGCGGCCATTAGTCGTACCCGCTCAACCTTGCTGATGATGGGCGTTGTAGTCTTGTGTGGGCTTATTGCGCGCTCTGTCCTACCAATTGCTAATAATCCCCATGTAGAGTTACCTTTCTTTTACGTGGGTATTGTTCACGAAGGGATTTCTCCCGAGGATGCCGAGCGCCTGCTTGTCCAACCAATGGAGATCGAACTGCGAAAGATTGAAGGCGTTGAAGAGCTTCGTGCGATAGCGTCTGAAGGCATGGCAACTTTGTTCGTTGAGTTCTCGGTACAGCATGACTTAGATCAGGCGTTAATAGACGT
The DNA here is from genome assembly GCA_943788835.1 of uncultured Pseudomonadales bacterium. Taxonomy (GTDB): domain Bacteria; phylum Pseudomonadota; class Gammaproteobacteria; order Pseudomonadales; family UBA7434; genus UBA7434. Next base: position 412,766 of record CALSRU010000004.1, read on the forward strand.
GCGTGAGGCAGTGGATCGCGCGAAAGCCGAGATACCTAAGACGGCGGAAGAGCCCTTTGTGCGAGAGCTATCGGCCGACGATTTTCCGACCATTCAAATCAATTTAATTGGCGAGAACGTCAGTGAACGTGCGGTTTATGCCGCGGCTTTGAGCCTGCGAGATGAGCTAGAGACGATTCCATCGGTGCTGGCAGCTAATTTGCAGGGGCGGCGTGAAGAGTTGCTTGAAGTCATTATCGATCCGGGGGCATTAAATGCTTACCGCATTTCCAGTGAGGAGCTGATAAACACTTTGCTGCGGAATAATCGTCTTATTCCTGCAGGCAGTATCGATACGGGGCAGGGACGCTTTTCAGTCAAAGTGCCGTCGGTGGTTGAAGAGGCAGTCGATGTGCTCGGTCTTCCAGTGCGCACCCAAGGCGATACGGTAGTGACGCTTGGAGATGTGGCTAGTATCCACCGTACGTTTAAAGACCGCACCAGCTACTCGAGAGTTAACGGGCGGGAAGCAATGTCAATTGCTATAGCGCTGCGTGCTAATGGCAATGTGATCGATACCGTCGAACAGGTGTTGGGCATTGTCGATGCGGCGCGCCCGAATATTCCCGACGGCATTGAAGTGCTGATCTCGCAGAACCAGGCTGAGTTTGCCAATGAGCAGGTCACCGAATTACAGGGCAATATTTTTACCGCGCTGGCGCTAGTCATGGTTGTAGTGGTTGCAGCGATGGGCTTTCGGAGCGGTGTCATTGTAGGCTTGGGTATTCCGGTCTCGTTACTATTTTCAGTGACTATCATCTATTTGCTGGGTTACACATTTAATTTTATGGTGATGTTTGGGATGTTGTTAGGCTTGGGCATGCTAATCGATGGTTCCATCGTTATTACTGAATATGCAGACCGTCAAATGGCTGATGGTATCGGGCATGAAGAAGCTTACGCGCTGGCCGTTAAGAGGATGTTTTGGCCCGTGGTTGCCTCTACAGCGACGACCTTGGCAGCGTTTTTACCGTTAATGTTTTGGCCAGGAGTATCGGGCGAGTTTATGCGCTACTTACCAGTGACAGTCTTCACTGTATTGAGCGGTTCGCTGCTATATGCGCTAATGTTTGGTCCCGTGTTAGGTACGCTATTTGGTAAGCCCGATGCCCACAAAGGCAAACTTTCTGCAGAAGCGCACTTGCTCGAGACAGGCGATCCCACAGGATTAAATTCAGTGACGGGTCAGTATGCACGTATGCTTGCGGGTGTAGCGGCTCGACCCTTTTTGACCATGGCAATTATTGGCGGCTTGCTGCTGAGTATTTTTTGGGGCTACGGTAAATATGGCGTTGGCATGGTGTTCTTTTCCGATTCAGACCCACAGTACATTCAAGTTGCAGTGCGTGCTAGAGGTAATTTTTCAGCCAGCGAGTCGAATGAATTAGTTAAACAGGTGGAAAATGAAATTTTACAATTGGAGGGTATTCGAGCGGTTAATGCGCGCACGATGCTCCCCGGTGGCAACGGCGGAGACCAGTTTGGTCTAGGTAACAGCGGTAGCTCCGATACCATAGGGTCTTTGTTCATTGAGTTGTATCCTGAGAGTGAGCGGGAGGTCAAGGGCAACGCTCTGATGCAGCAGATTCGCGATCGTTCAGGACAGTTTGCAGGTATCTCGGTAGATGTGTTGCCGATGGAAATGGGCCCGCCCGTTGGCAAGCCAATTCAAATTGAGTTGCGTTCTACCAACCGTGCCTTACTTGAGCCGGCGCTCGCGCGAATTCGCGCGTATATGAATACTATGCCCCAGCTCGTCGACATTGACGATAGTAGTGCATTGCCTTCGATAGAGTGGCGACTGTCAGTAGACCGTGCGCAGGCCGCCATTTACGGCGCTGACGTGTCGTCGGCAGGTATTGCTGTGCAGCTGGTGACTAATGGTGTGAAGGTCGATGAATATCGTCCAGACGGGGCCGACGATGCGGTTGACATTCGAGTTCGGTACCCAGAGCGTGAGCGTGGCCTTCGCGCAATGTCGGAACTTCGCATTAGTACTGCCCAAGGCATGGTTCCGCTGTCTAACTTTGTCCATATGGCGCCAGTGCCTGGTGTTGATTCATTTGAGCGTGTAAATGGTGTGCCAGTCGAAAGCGTCAGAGCTGACGTGATTGAGGGTGTGTATGCCGATGCGATGGTTCGCGAAATACAAGAATGGCTGGCGACGCAAAAATTTCCGGCCGGATTAGAAATTGAGTTTAGAGGAGCAAATGAAGAGCAGGCAGATTCGATGGCGTTTGTGCAGGTGGCATTTTTAATTTCGTTGTTACTGATGTTCGTGTTGCTGGTCACTCAGTTCAACAGTTTTTATCAAAGTGCGCTCATTTTACTGGCCGTAATTATGTCGACCGCGGGTGTCTTGTTAGGCCTCATAATTACGGGTAACCCTTTCAGCGCAATCCTATCGGGTGTAGGCGTTGTGGCGTTGGCTGGTATCGTCGTTAACAACAATATTGTTCTTATCGATACGTTCAATCACGTGCGTGACGAGCACCCCGAATTGCATGTACGTGACGTTATTGTTCGAGCAGCATCACAACGGTTGCGTCCCGTGATGCTAACAACGGTGACAACTGTGTTTGGTTTACTACCTCTGGCCTGTGGTTTATCGGTTGACTTGATTAACCGAAGCTACAGCGTTTCTGGTCAAATGAGTGTTTTTTGGGGGCCGTTGTCACAAGCTATCGTATTCGGTTTGTCTTTTGCGACCATCCTCACGCTCATCGCCACCCCCGCAATGCTCGCCTTTCCCGTTTCTGTGCGTGAGAAGTATGCGGTGATGAAGGCGGCTATTATCAAAGCAAACCCGACCTCTTTGTAGTGTGCGTGCTGGATTGCCCTGTGAGCCGCCGCTTGAAAGGGGGAGTGCCGGGGTTGGGCTATCGGATGTTGCCGGCTAGCAAAGCTCTGGCAGCTAAGCGCTATGACTTTTGCTGTGGATAGCTCTGCTTGTGCACAACGCCGACCTAATCGAGCCGCTCACCAGCAACTGAACAAGGTATAATGCAACGCTACAGCCGAGCAAGCCTATCGGGCGGTCAGTCTACCCAGCTTATTCTTTTCGTTCTTCACAAGCCTCTTATAAAAAACCTCCTATGAAAGTAAACTTTGAAACTGCGTTGGGTTCGTATCGAATTCAACGATTTCCGCTGCGAGCACAGCAGCCCCTGCAGGCTTGGGATGCTGCCGATGAGCTGCTACTGAATACGCTCGCTGCTGAATATCCTGAGTGCCTGAGGTCTTCCGAGAGTCGCGTGCTGCTGATCAACGATCAGTTTGGCGCACTAGCTACAGCGCTCCATGCACAGCGACCCGATTGTTGGAGTGATTCAACAATGAGTCATGCAGCTACGGCGTTTAATCTACATGAGAACTTTGATTCGGTAGATGACGGTAAGTATGGTTTTACTGCCATTAGCAGTGTGAGCGATTTACACGGACACTACGACCTCGTGCTTATCAAAGTGCCAAAGACACTGGCATTACTTGAGCAGCAACTCACAATGCTAAGCGGGCATGTTACCGAGCGTACGCTGGTTATCGCTGGTGGTATGACCAAGCATGTTCATAACTCAACCCTTGGTCTGTTCGAAACATTGGTCGGTCCCACTCGCACCTCACGAGCCACTAAGAAGGCGCGTTTGATTTTTTCTGAGCCAAAGCTAAGTAACGCGGATTTACCCGCTGCGCACTTAATTGAGTCGAGGTATCACTGCGACCCGTTGCACGCAGAGCTGATCAGTTATGCCAATGGGTTCTCGCGTGAACGACTGGATATCGGGGCTAGAGCTATGTTGCAAGCCTTGGACAAGTACCCCACACCAATGGGTAATAATATTGCCGATTTGGGCTGTGGGAATGGCGTGTTGGGATTGTATGCATTGCAAAAAAGATTGAGTCAGCCGGCTGCTCGGGTAGCGTCAGCATCGGCAGCCGTGTCTCTTAGCTTTATTGATGAATCGTACATGGCGATAGCGGCAGCGCAAAAGAATTTTGAGCGCCTGCATGGCGCTCTGTCAGCTGACGGTGATAGATCATTAAAAAATAGCATTCATCAAACAGTGACTGATGAGCCTGATGTAATGGCGGCTATTGATGACGGTGTAGAGCTCGAGCATGAAGTAGAGGCTGAGCAAAGTGGTGATCAATATATTAACGTGGCTTTCATGGCACAAGAGGGCATTGCCGCGAAGAAACATAAGCGTTACGACTGGATCCTTTGTAACCCACCATTTCACATTGGTAACACCACCGATACATCAGTGGCGAAGCGCATGTTTCAGCAAAGCTTTCAATCGTTGCAGCGTAATGGACAGTTGTGGGTGGTAGCGAACCGGCACTTAGATTATCCTGACACGATTCAAAGTTTGTTTAAGAATCACCAGATTATTTTTAGTAATACAAAGTTTGTTGTTATTTTGGCGGTTAAAAAATAAAAACTATCTCCGCGCATGCCATCTACATTGGATTTGTGGCCGTCCAATTCAGCTGCATTTAACGTTTGCTTAACGCGCGCTCAAAGCTTAGCTTTTAATAGATTGATATTTACTTACGCCCGACCGCGTATACCGCTAAAAAATTTGAGCACCGGCAGCCTACTAAGCTATAGGCCAGCGTATTAAACCAATAACAAACGAAATCCATTCGGTAACTCGATGCTATGTTCTGGGCGTTTATCTGCACCTGTCACGGGCTCAAAGGCAGGTAGTCTTGGGCCTAGGTCCATAGACGTTCGTGCTGTCAACCAATCGGTATCTGATGCGTTATTCATAGTATTCCACTATGCTTATTTTAAGTGGATAAGCTTCTTTTCCTAGGCTTGGCTAATACGGTACTAGCCCTGTCAGAATGGTCTAGAAGCGAGGCCAAGGCCTTTCATAAGGGTCAATCAGTCACGATTAGTGCGCAGCAAATTGGAGACACAGGTCTTTTGCACACCAAAGTCCGTTTAAACGAATTTTTAAAGCAGGTAGAGCGCAAAGCTTTTCGTATTGCGAGTATTGCTGTGGGCAATCCCGATGACGCGATGGATATTGTCCAAGAGGCGATGCTTAGCCTCGTGAAAAGCTACGCCAGTAAGTCCGAGGATGATTGGCCAAAGCTCTTCTTTCGTATTTTGTATAACAGAATTAATGACCATTTTAGGCGACAGTCTGTCCGCCAAAAAGTGATGAGGGTTAGGTCTTGGTTTACAAGTGATGGCGAGCTTGAGGATACAATTGAGCAGGCACCGGCACATTCGTCGGCAGAGCCCCACACGCAACTGCATAGTGACAATATTAGCGCGTCTGTAAAAGATTCATTGAAGCAACTTTCACCGAAGCAATCGGAGGCGTTTTTAATGCGCAGTTGGCAGGGGCTGAGTGTTGCAGACACGGCTAAGGTCATGGGATGTTCTGAAGGCAGCGTAAAAACACACCATGCGAGAGCGGTGCGGAGGCTACAAGAATTGTTAGCGCAATTTAACTGATGTCAGAGAGGGATATGAATATTTTTCAAATCAAAAAAAGTCAGCAAAGTGGAGACCTTGATGAGTGACGATACGATAGAGAAGCTCAATAAAGACCAGGACAAGGCGGCCATTGATCAGGTTCTTAAGGTCTTAAACGAAAGTGTCGATAGTCTTGATATGCAATCTCGCGAGCGGTTAAATCAGGCGCGTCAGCAAGCTTTGGATTCTTTGGATCCACCATGGTACGCGCAGTTTATGTTGCCAGTGGGATCAGTCGTGATCGCTGGTAGTTTATTGTTTGCGATTGTCATTGTTCCCAATACCGAAATCAATAGGCAGTTGGCTCCGCCAGTTGGATTAGCCAATAATGCAGTTATCGATGCTGATCAAATTGCGTTACTTGCAGAAGACATCGACTTACTTGCCGATTTGGAAATGTTGCAATGGTTTGGTGATATGGCCGAGATTTATGAAGAAGCAGGTTGAAAGAGCGTTATGCCTGTCAGCGATAAAATGGCTCTTGGTAGTCAGTTGCTTGAGTAGTAACGTCGCTTTGGGGAGAAGTACAGAGAAATCAGATTCAGAGGGAGTAAGTAATGAACCGTCTGCGGCCATGCTTGAATTTATTGCGATGTTTGATGAGCAGGGCAGCGGATCAAGTGAAGAGTGGATTGATCCCTTGATTATTAGTGACGCATTAGATGCGAGCGACGCTGCGTTGGAAGAGCTTGAAAACGATGAGCTGGTCAATCGAGATAGGTGAGTGAGGTTATGAAAGCAAACAGTCAATTTATTAGCGGGATCGTGTTGTGTATGGGTTTAATTATCAGCGCGGCTTGTAACGCTGATAATTTAGTTTGGAGTGAGCTTAGTGCCGAGCAAAGGTCTATGCTTGCTGATCATCAAGGCGAGTGGGGTGGTTACTCGGTCAAGCGGCAAAAGCGACTGGCGAGCGGTGCGAATCGCTGGCTGACGATGACAGATGTGCAGCGTAGCCAGGTACTCAAGAGTTTTGAGCGCTGGGGAGGCCTCTCCCAAGAGCAGCAGTCGCGGGTACAGAAAAATTTTAAAAAGTTCCAGACGTTCAGTAAGGCCGAGAAGGCTAAGCTTAAGCAGTTGCGTGAACGCTTTAAGGCCATGCCCGATCAGCAACGCTCTGCGGTGAGAAAGCTGTGGAAACAAATGGAGCCTGCGGACAAGCAGCGCTTGAGGGTCTCTATGCTTGCAATGACAGACGATGAGAGGGAAAGATTTGTTTCATTGTTAAAGTCTCTCCCCATGGAGGAACGCTACGAGCGGATGCAACAGTTAATTAATGAGTTGCCTGAAAAGTAAGTTGATACGAGAATAAAACACCGGTGACTGTCAACCGATTTGGGGCCTGTACGTTTATTGAAGTGTAAGTTAGTAATATTCGCTCAACATCAATAACACCAGGAGATTCAAATGAAAACTATTTTTCAATACGCAGTAGTGATCGCTCTTTTCAGTAGCTCTTGTACTATGGCTGGCAGTATCAACGAACGGCAAAGTAGTCAGCAAGATCGAATTAAGCAAGGCGTTCACAGCGGTGAGTTAACCTCCAAACGAAGCTCGCATATTGGGTCGGCAGCAAGTCAAAACTCACCGAAAAGAAGCCCGCTTCAAATCTGACGGCACCTTTTCGGTTAAGGAGCGAGCCAGAATACAGCGTGACTTAAATCAAAATAGTCGAAAAATTCATAGGCAAATGCATGATGAGCAGCAGCGTTCATAAGGTGCTGGGCTGATATTCTAATTTTCTCTTGGCACTTGCCACATTAACTACAAACTCGTGTAAGAGAACTCAATGTCCATTCGTCGGGTGCTGAATATCGGTCTCGCTTTAACGGCGGTCTCACTGGCCGCCTTCATTTAAACGGCTAGGCAATCTTGAAGTTGTCGGTCACCTCATCTGCAATAGCCCTACCTGCTGTGAGACGGTATCACTCGCATTGCGCTTTGCAAGGCCACCGTTAAGCTTTGCAAAAATTCACGCCCTTCCGGCTGATTGATATTTGATCAGGTAGATTATCTTGCTCTATTTGTATGGCAAAAGCCGGGCAGCTTCTCCCATCAATATATTAATTCTATGATTAGATTATGAATGCCGCTTGTACTGAATGCGCGTGGCGTTTATTCTGCGCTCGCTAAAAATTGAGCGAAACTCTAACGACACATGCGCGTGTCGACCAAGTATTGATTAAGCCAAGGAATTTTAATGAAAGAGCAGTCAGATATCGGCCTTGTAGGACTTGCAGTAATGGGAGAAAACCTGATTCTAAATATGGAGTCTAAAGGTTTTACCGTCACTGCCTATAATCGGAGCCATGAAAAAGTTGATCGGTTTATTAATGGTCGTGCGAGCGGCAAGAATATCCGGGGTGCTGCAAGTATCCAAGATTTAGTCGATTCGTTAGTAAAGCCACGTAAGATAATGCTTATGGTTAAGGCTGGACAGCCCGTGGATGACTTTATTGAGCAGCTCATTCCTTTTTTAGAAAATGGGGACATCATTATAGATGGAGGGAATACCCATTTTCCTGACTCCAATCGTCGCACAGCATACTTAGAGAGTAAGGGGCTCTTATACATTGGAACGGGCGTTTCCGGCGGTGAAGAAGGCGCTTTGAAGGGACCTTCAATAATGCCCGGCGGATCTAGAGACGCTTGGCCTGCAGTTAAACCAATTTTTCAAGCCATCGCGGCTAAAGTTGCCGACGAAAATAGCGATGTGTCAGTGCCTTGTTGTGATTGGGTAGGTGACGCAGGGGCGGGACACTTTGTAAAAATGGTACATAACGGCATTGAATATGGCGACATGCAGTTAATTTGTGAAGCGTATCAGTTGATGAAAACTGTTTTGGGCTTAACAAGTGACGAAATTCAGCAGGTCTTTGCTCAGTGGAATGATACGGAACTCAATAGCTATTTAATTGAAATTACCCGCGACATTTTTTCTTACCGCGATGATGAGGGTGAGCCATTAGTTGAAAAAATCCTTGATACGGCCGGTCAGAAAGGCACCGGAAAATGGACCGGGGTCGCAGCGCTCGATTTAGGCGTGCCGTTAACGCTTATTGCTGAGGCGGTATTTGCTCGGTGTATTTCTGCGCAAAAAGAGCAGCGTGTTGAAGCGGCACAACATATTATTGGGCCAGACTTACAGTTTACCGGCGATAAAGCAGCCTTTATTGAAGATTTGCGCCAGGCACTGCTTGCTTCCAAGATGGTTTCATATGCACAGGGTTATGTGCTTATGCAAGAAGCTGCCACAGAATATGACTGGGAGTTAAATTATGGCGGTATTGCGTTGATGTGGCGCGGCGGTTGCATTATTCGGTCGGCCTTTTTGGGCAAGATCAAAGAAGCCTATGATGATAATGCGGAGCTATCTAATTTACTGTTAGCGCCCTATTTTCGCGATACGGTAGTGAGTGCGCAGAGCGGTTGGCGCCGAGTAATGGGCTCAGCTATTAACCATGGTATTCCGGTTCCCTGTTTAAGCGCAGCATTAAATTATTTTGACGGCTTTCGTACAGCGCGTCTTCCGGCCAACTTGTTGCAGGCGCAGCGAGATTATTTTGGTGCGCACACCTATGAGCGTTTAGATCAACCTAGAGGCGAATTTTTTCACACCAATTGGACGGGTAGAGGCGGTGATACTGCTTCAACGACTTATGATGTGTAATTAGGGATGGGGCAACAAGCGATTCGGTGGATGCTTGTAAACGCTTGCAGCGGAATATTTGGTGTGACTGGGTTGACGCTTTTTGTAGTACAGGCTTAGCTGGCGTTTTCGCGGCTCAAGAGACATTAATTGGGTGTCGAGAGAATTTACAAATTAGGCGCAGGCGGTTTAGCTGTTTTCTTTAAGTTTCTGTTTATGCTTTATTTTTTTTTTGGTGTGTTTTTTGCTGTCCTCTCGTTAGGAGAGTAAGGGTCTACGAGTTTGACTCGTTAATAAGCTGAACTAAGCTTGTTTGGTGGCATGAGATATACAATCGAGAGGAAGCTAGTCATGAGAAATACAATTAAATCCAAGTTGTTGGTTGCGGCTATTACGGCTGTTGGTGTAGTTCAATCAGTTGCGGCAGGCGATCCGGAGGGACCAGGCGGTATCGGAGGTCCAGTCGTGACAGTGCCTGAGCCCGGTATGCTCTCGCTGATTGGTGTTGGCATAGTGATTATGCTGGCCGCCAAATATAAAAACCGCAATAAGTAGTAAGACTGCAGCGGGTTAAAAAGGGCGGTTTTACTGCCCTTTTTTTAGAATAAAAAAGCCGGGAGGCAATGCTGGGTGCCTGACCTCATTCTAGGTGTGAAGTCCAATGAGCATTGCGCAGTTAAATGGTAATGGCTTTAGTATTCGATCTTAGACTAATCGTCTTTTTAGTAGCGGGCCAATTTCTGCTATGTTGACACTTGCCTACCTCCCCATTGTCGCGTTTGTTATCATTGTTTCGTTCGAGCTTTTCTGGCCGCGCAGCACCGATGCACGTAGTGATGTGCATCGTTGGCTGAGTAACATAGCGCTCTATATAACCAATAAGTTCGGATCGCGCGGCATTTACTTGCTGTTGTTAGCAGGTGGAATGAAGATTAACGGAGCTCAGTCGGCGACTGATGATGGGTTGCTGAAGGCTGCGAGTATCACGTTAGCTGTATTAGTGTTATTTGACGTCCTCGACTACGCTAAGCACGTAATGCTTCATCGAGTGCCTTTTTTGTGGCGCTTCCATCAAGTCCATCACAGCGACAGCAAATTAGATTTTACTAGTCAATTTCGGTTTCACCCCTTTGAAATGCTACTTTCAATGACGCTCGATGTAAGCCTTATTTTGCTACTCGACATACCAGTGTATGCGATCACAGCTGTTGCCCTAATCGGCTTAACGTGGGGTATGTTTCAGCATGCAAACACGCATGCACTCAAGGGCCTTGACCGGTATGCGAGGCTGCTCCTAGTAACACCTAATTTACACCATACACATCACTACACAGATGCTGCCGCAGCGAACAAAAATTTTGGCGTTATTTTTTCAGTTTGGGATCGACTATTCAGTAGCTATTTATCGCCGGGGAGCTTAACTCTAGATACCCCGCAATACGGAGTTATTGGGTTGAATGACAAAGGTAATCTCAATCCTATTGATTTGTTGATATTACCATTTCAAGCTTCAAATACAGTGACGCAAGTGGGCTTGGATCGGGATCAGAGTCCAATAAAACGTTTAAACAAGAAAAGTTAGCCTTGCATTGTTTGAGCTGGAGCTTTTCGGCGTAGCACGTGACAACAATTAAGAACTCGAACTTATCTCTCTAGTACCTTAATTGTTAGTGTGCTATTTCTCGTTCAGACGCTTGGCTGTGCTCATTACTAAAAAACTTTTTATCAATAGAGCGCACTAAGTCTTCCCCGGAAGCATAAGTGTTGCGATTGTAATCAATGCAGCCAACAAAGTCAGGGTACAGAGCCCCACAGCCTCCGGTGTCTAGTGCAACACCTGGGCTGGCATAAAGTTGATTGAGTCTATGGCCCCGACGCAAAGGGTTTGTTGATTCAAATAAAGCGGCGAAGTGGTTGCCACCTAAATGAGCCACTAACTTTGTCTCAGGAAAGAGACTTCGGAGTTGTGTGGCAAAGTTTTCGCACCATCGGTTACGCATTTTTTCGGTACTACGAACTTTAAAAATCTCATTGGTATCGAAAAGAGCTAGTGAGACATTGAGTTTCGCATTTTCTCCATCCTGGTAATGCTTGCAGGTTTCAATTAATGCGTTGCGATTCTCAAGCCCAGTTGAGAGATCGATATAACGAACCATATCTTCAATAATCATGTCCGCAAGGTTCTTAAGCAATATCGTTTCCTCTATGTTTAGGTTGCGGGGCTTTTTGTCGATGATGCATAAAGTTCCTAAATTTTGTCCGTTAGGGGCTTTGAGGGGTGCACCAGCATAAAAGCGAATGTTTGGTTCACCAGTTACCAAGGGGTTGTCTTCGAAGCGCGAATCTTGAGTGGCATCAGGTATTTCAAAAACATCACCGGCAAGTATTGCATGACCGCAGAAGGAAATGTTTCGGGGGGTTTCTTTGGCGTCAAGTCCACAAACCGATTTAAACCATTGACGGTATCGATCTACTAGACTGATAACTGCTATCGGAGTGCCGAAGAGTTGGTTGCAAATGCGAGTGTATCGATCGTATCTATCAGTCTCGGGAGTGTCGAGAATTTTGAGCTTTAATAATGTTTCGATTCTTTGTGTTTCATTATGTGGGATTGTTGGCTCTAGCATACTTACCTCGGACTTTAATTGCGATATGAAAATTTAGTATAGGCATTTACGGAAAGAGTATTTGAATAATACGCTCGTTTTTTTTTAAATCAACAGGCTAATATGTTTTGTTAGGTTGTAGATTCATGGTTTTAGGTTGGATTACTATAGTATTTTTACAGTGGCCATAGGCACGATGCGTGTAACACTATGCATAGGTTTAGAAAAAATAAACGTTAAAAACTTTATCAGCGGCGCCGAGCGTATGTATCCATGTGCACAGTGTTGATGGGCCTTTTATTTAAAACTGTTTTCACTTAAAACCAATTTTTTTGAGTTAGAATTTCAGGTAATTTAAATATGCTTTCTGCCATTTTTTAGATAGGCTCTATGAACTTTTGGCCATGCATGTAATTGCCTAGCGAGTTAAACTGGTACGTGGTTTCAACCAATTCAAGGATTTCTAAATGATTCGTCAAAATATTCTAATTACCGGTGCAAGTTCTGGTCTTGGACGGGGGATGGCCGTTGAGTTTGCTCGTATGGGGAGAAATCTTGCACTGTGTGCGCGACGCACAGACCGCCTTGAAGCGCTTCGGGATGAGTTGCTGATGATCAATCCGGACATATCGGTTTTTTTGCGGGCGCTAAATGTAGATGATCACGACCAGGTATTTGAAGTTTTTAAGGCTTTTAAGGCTGATATGGGGCAGATCGACCGTATTGTGGTTAATGCGGGCATGGGCAAGGGAGCCTCGATGGGCACAGGGTATTTTTATGCGAACAAGCAAACGGCAATAACTAATTTTGTTTCTGCGATTGCGCAATGTGAAGCATCGATGGAGATTTTTCGAGAGCAAAATTCGGGGCATTTGGTCACGATTTCATCTATTAGTGCATTGCGTGGTGCGCGCCGAGCTTTAAACGTTTATGCCGCGACTAAAGCGGGGTTGTCGTCGCTGAGCGAAGGCCTACGGGTTGAGCTATTAGATACGCCAATTAGGGTTTCGACGGTTCATCCAGGGTTTATTCGCAGTGAGATTAACGAGAAAGTTAAAAAGGTGCCATTTATTGTAGATACAGACGTCGGGTGCTTGGCGATGGTGAAGGCGATTGAAAAGGAGGGTGCTAATAGCTTTGTGCCGATCTGGCCATGGGCGTTCTTGCGATTCATCTTTCATGTTTTGCCGCTTCGGTGGTTGCAAAAGCTTAGCTAATGGGCCAGTTCTTTGCGGGAACTTGATGCAATGCTTAGAAAGTTGGAAGCCTATTAAAGTTGACGTGGGTCAATAATAGTTGCAAAACCCAGCGGTATTCTTGCTTTTGCACGCGTTATGGCATTTGGCTGAGCGTGAGCCTGTGATTCTCATATCGTAAAGGATTAGTTTTGCTCAGACGAAAGTACAGTTGCATGCATGAACTCCTTCGATCTAAATCAGTTGAGATGGTAAGTGAGGTAGCGTTATTTGAACGCAGGGTGCTTTGCAGGCTCGCTCGAATTAATAGGCTCTATGGACAAGCGAAATTGATTGTCGAAGGTCTTGGGGGGAATGGTGAGGCTTGGCGTGAGCTGAGACAATATTCTGTGCAGCGTGACTATTTAATGCAAAAGATTAGCACCATTAAGGCGATGGATAGCCGCGACTGGCACGGGCAATTCAGCCCTAACTGCGGGCCGTTGGCAATGTGGGATATTTTGGCTGAGGCGCTGGAGGATTTCATTGAGCGTTATGAGTAATGTTATGCCTATTACTAGGTTGCGGTAGCATGCCTGTCAGGATCGCGGGTGTTGCTGCAATTATGAAACATGCATCATGTTTGCTAAGTAATTGCGAGAAATCGCGAATTCCAGCTTTGAGGAAGCAGCAGAACCCACGCAATCAAGTATAATCTTGTCTGACTTTCGTGTTGGACGTGTTGATGCTGCAGCCAGGAAAAATAAACCGCTTACCCATTGTTGAAATAGTCTCTGAGGGGTGCTACTTCGATACAAGCATCGCCGTCGGTGCTAATAATTCTGTTTGGGGCAAGACTGAATCTCAAAGGCTTTTCTTGCCTCGCAGCCAAATGCCGGCAACTAATGTTTCGGCGAGGCTCGAGCATTCTAGTGATGCGGCGTCAGATCAGTGTGCGCAGTTGAGCGTAGGCGATAAGCTTGATGTGTTTGTGTACACGAATGCTGATGGCGAATTTGTTGCCACCACTAGTCAACCTAAAGCGGTGGTTGGCGAGTGCGCCTATTTAACCGTGCTTTGTGTTAATGATCATGGCGCTTTTTTAGATTGGGGCCTGCCTAAAGATCTGTTGTTGCCTTTTGGAGAGCAAGCCTACCCTGTGGTTGAGGGCAAGCGCTATGTGGTTTATGTCTATCTCGATGAACAAACAAATCGCGTCGCTTGCAGCACGAAGCTGCATCATCATTTGCCAGAGGCCTACATGCCGCCATCATCGGGTTCGCTATCAAGTGCAAAGCTTAAGCCTTATCAGGCTGTAGACTTATTGATTGCTGCGAAGTCCGACCTTGGCTATAAGGCCGTAGTGAATGGCGAGTATTTGGGTCTGATTTTTCATCAGGATCTAGGCCATCCATTGCGTTTTGGCGACCATATGAAGGGCTGGGTGAAAGCAATTCGGCCTGATGGAAAAATTGATTTGAGTGTCAACGCTTTAGATGCGAACTCGCGCGGAGAGTTAGCGGAACGAATCCTTGATTACTTAAAAGAGTCCGGGGGACGCGCAAATCTTTCGGATAAAAGTTCCCCGCAAGAGATTTTCCGCGTTTTCAAGGTAAGCAAGAAAAACTTTAAGCGAGCGCTAAGCACTTTATATAAAGAACGTTTAATTCGTATTGAGACCAGCTTTATTGAGTTAGTGTAACTTTAGCTCTTTGGCTTAAGAAAAAATTAGCGAGGTTACAAGTGGCTTTGTTTGGTCTTAGTCTCGGTCTGGGAGCAGTGTCGGGCTAGGGCAAAGATCCCTATTCGAGCAGTCCCAGTAAAAGTTAGAAGTGTCATGCACCTGTCGAGTTTAGCTGCAGCTCCTGAGTTGAGTAGCAGCGCAACAGATCTGTAAGTCTATTATTATTGGCCGATGCCTTGCACTAAAAGGTGGTGTGGATCAAATGCAATGCTGAAAGGTACGCCCCTTCAATTCGGCCGCCATAGCTCCAATCGCCAATAGCGGCTAAGTGATTGCTCTTATCGATAAGCGTTGGAGGCTGCTCTGAATTTTTTGCCATTCGTGCAAAGCGCCAGTAATGCTGGCAGTGATTAACGATTTGCAAAGGCTTTTTTTCCTTTTGGTCGGGCAAGGTATCTATCGCATTTTGTAACCATTCCAGCCCGATCGGGCCAATGTTGTTCTCAGCGCTAGGGTCATAGTTGGCTGACCAGTCACTTGAAAAGTGCAGAAGCCACAAATCGTCATAGGCTGCATCTTTGGCGCGTTGCGGCTTAGCCGATAACCGAGATACCCATCCTACGGTGCCATCTCCAAAGATGCCTTGTACGGCTTCCGGTGCGTGTCCTGAAGTGGCGATAACCAATGCCAAGCAGGGCTCAAGTAGTTCGCTGCTAATGTGCTCGGCAATTGGGGTGTGGCCGCTCAGTAATACCCGGCTTTGTTCAGCAGGCGCGCTGACTATTACCCAGTCGTAATCAGTGAATTGATCACCGCTGTCGCTGACCAGTCTCCACCGATTATGCTTGCGAACTAAACTGGTAATGCATTGCTTGCGATGAACGGTTAATTTTTTGGCTAGGGCGTGTGCCAGATTGTTCATGCCCGGCACACCAACGTATCGGAGGGTTTGGTCGGGTGAGGGTAAAAGTGCTCCGTCAGCACTGAGGCTGTAGGGAGTGAATGGCCATGGTTCAACTACCCCGGCTTCTTGCCAGCTCGTGACTTGTTGCACGAAACGGGGATCGCGCGCCGTAAAGTATTGTGCGCCCGTGTCCATATGCGCCCAGTCTAGGCGCTTAGTGGCTAGTCGACCGCCTAGCCCACGAGACTTTTCAAAAACTTCTACCTCTAAGCCACGAGTGGTAAGGTGGTGTGCTGCTGTCAAGCCGCTCACGCCGGCGCCAATAATAGCTATTTTCATGATGTGTCCTACAAAATGTACAAATGGGTGCCCCTGTGGCTTTTGATCCAACAAAATTAGATTACGTATAATTCAACAATTGCTATCACTCAATGGCTGCTCGATTAACTAAAGAGGCCCAGTATGTTTTCACTATTCAAGTCCGACCCTGTTAAGAAGCTCCGCAAAGCCTATGATATTAAGCTTGAGCAGGCAATGCTGCTGCAGCGCAATGGTGATATAAGAAATTACTCTACCAAGACCGCTGAGGCTGAGGCTATTTGGGCGCAGATTGAGGCACTTGAGGCACTTGATAACAAACCAAAGGAACCGTAACACAGATTACAGTTGATAACATTTTGCTTAGTCAGCGTGTAGATTTAAGTGGCTCAAAGATACGGTGCCTGGAGTACTAGAGGAGCAAAAAAAAACGCCGTTTGCAGTTCTAATCAATTCAAGCATGGCTAGATTACAGAGAAAGTATTCTAACTGTGAATATCATCTTGCCTAAATGCTCATGCTAAGCAGCACTAGCAATGAGTGGGGTCAGGTGGGGCCTTTCCAGTGCAAACGCAAATGGCAGCTCCGTAACATTATCCGCCATCATGCAACAGTAACCGCCTGTTGCAGCTTCTTTTGCCATGACATCTTTGCAATCTCTGATGAAAAATCAGTTACCACAAGGTGGCATCGGCATGCTCTATGGCCGTAATTCGTATATGGTAGTTGTTGAGGTGGCTACCGGACGTGTACGGATGAGTCTCGAGCCGGCAAACCAGCGGGATTATAATTTGCTAGTAGCAGACCTGGACGATTCTTTGCACGGTGTAGGAGTGGGCGACGCAGCCATGAACGCTGCATTGTTTCGGTATTCCCCCTGTGGCGGAGGGGTATCGGTGCAAGAGCGTGACATCGCGGGGACACGGTTTATCCATGTTGCGATTCTCGGTAAACCAAAAGTTCATCCCGGTGGCATGATGCAGTCCAGCGCTAACAAGTCGCACGTAGTGGGTTTTGGAGCGGGCACGCATTGTGACCATCATGAGCTTGCCCGAGGGTGATTTCGTTGGAGTGGTGGGGAGCGCCGAGCATGACGAAGATATGCCCGGCGCGTTAAGGCTCGTTTGAGAGCCGTTGAGCCGCGAGCGCCGCGGATAGTCGCGTTGCCTTCGCCAACCGTTGCGTTTTTTCATTTTGGCTCAGGCATGCGCAGCGTTTAGGCGCCAGTAACGCTGCCCTAAAATCGGTGCAGCGCTCCCTGAAGAGGGTGATCTATCTTTTTCCGATGCCGACCCTCAGTCAGTGTCTTCACTTAAGCATGAATAATTGCTAGTCGATTGTGAGTGGCTAGGCACTTGTAGTAGGTTGAGCAATGTTAGGGGGTATTATATCCTTCCAAAGTGCCTCGGTGGCGGTATTAGGAAAGTGACGGTAAGCTACTCCATGTTTGTTAGGAGGGCGGAAGCCCTATAGAAACAACGCGCCATGACTGTGCTATCCCAAAACAGCTGCGTGGCGACCCTGGCGCTGAGCAAATAGACCACTTGAACGTTGAATCGGCATTCAGCACGGAGGAGCCAAAATGGGCCGTATTAAAGATTTTTTCCGGCGTATTAATCGCGCCGTGACTGAAGTGGGGATAGAACACTTCAGTGATGACAAGGATTGGGATGAGCGTGTCAAGCTACCGGCGTGGCAAACCGCGCGTTTGCGAGAGCGTTACGAGCGAAAGAAAGCCGAACGGGCCGCAGACCACCAGAATCAACCAGCTGCAACCGCCCGAGTAAAGTCAGAGAAAGATGGCAACGCGTAGAAAAAATAAGAAGGCGACCGTAAGTATATCTCCTAAGGGATACGAGTCATGTATACGTGACTACTTATATACCGGGAACTTTAGTGGTCTGCCCCTTCGTCCACAGCAGAGTGTCTCACAGCGATATCGTTAGAGTTTCAACGTTTCGAATTGAAGATGAAAACCTTTAAATAAGCGAGCGGGCGTAAGAAAAGGGCGCTCGTGAAAGATAATTTAGAAATTATGGCTCTGAACCTCTTAGACGAAGGGCTCTAACGCCTAAGGTCATACGGTCATTAGCACCTGGCTCCATAAGTCGGGCAACGCGCGTTTGTTTCAGCCACATAGAGGGCTCGATGTGAAGCGCTCAAATAAGCACTGAGTTTTGTAATAAAAAAACCGCCAAGCTTTCACCGGCGGTTCTTATACTAACTTTTTAAGCTATTTATTAGAGCCTTTCTTGCCTTTCTTGCCTTTCTTTGATTTTTTACTCTTTTTCTTGTCAGAACCTTTAGAGCTCTTGGCATCTTTAGAACCTTTAGAGCCCTTTGCATCTTTAGAGCCTTTAGAACCTTTAGAGCCCTTGGCATCTTTAGAACCTTTAGAGCCCTTAGCATCTTTAGAACCTTTAGAACCTTTAGAACCTTTAGAACCTTTAGAACCTTTAGAACCTTTAGAACCTTTAGAACCTTTAGAACCCTTAGAACCCTTAGAACTGCCAGCGAAGACCGATTTTGTGACGGTTACAGTAACGGCATCGTTAGCGGCTTCGCAGCTTTGGTTGCTGGCAAGAGAGCCGGTAGCCGATGCAATATTGGTGGTGGTCTCAGCAAGCATAGCCACTTGGCTGAGCACAGCGCTTTCACCATTGGCTAGTGAGCCAATATTACCAACGGTGCCCAATTTATCATCTGTTACTGCGATGTTGATTAGAGCGTCGCCATTGTTAGTTACTTCATAGCGATAGGTGACTTTGCCAGTACCGTCGTTATCGTCGAAACCGACAACCTCTAAGTTACCGAAAATATCTCCGGCAGCAAGAGGTGCTGAACAAGAAGTATGGAACGCATCTGATTCTGTACCACCGCCACCTTCAAGCATCACAACAGTGTTAGAGTTAAGATCGTCAATCACAAAAGTATCGCCTGGTGCAATGCCAACGATCTCAAGCAAAGCACTGTCTTTGCTTTTGCGATCCATTATGGCCGTAACGACTGCATTGGCCGGTAGGTCGCCGCTACAAACAGGTGGTTTTACTCCCGCACGGCTAGCTTCGTTATCAAGGCATTCATTAACCACACCGTTACCTAAGTAGCGAAGCGTAATGGAAGCTGGCTTATGCAGTTTATTGCCATTCTCGTCAAAGCAACTTGAAACGCGCGTTTCAAGATCACAATGATCACTAAAGCCCGCAGAGTCAGTCGGATCTGTTGGCTGCGCTGAAGGGCAGGTGAAGCCTGCATCATCAGCACCAACTAGTCCTGACAAACTCCAGTTGTTCCGGTACGCGGTGCTATTCTTTTTGCCGTCGCCTAGCGCTTTGTCGCAATCATCCGGTGTGTTCATGCTTTCATCGGAACAAGACAAATGGAATACTGATTGGCCTGTGGCACCGCCGCTAAGTGCAACATAAACGTCATTGTCGCTGCTACCATTGCTTGAGAATACAACGGTGTCACCATTGTCGACGCTTGCCACTGAACTGGTTAGTGGTGAGAGAGGCGAGAGGTTTACGCCATCTGCGCCATTCCAAACCAGCGAGAATTCCTTAATTTTCCCGTCGCACTTTCCACCTAAGGGCGGCGTTGGCGGAGTTTCCACCCGGCAGCTCTTCTCAAGGGTCAAGTCACATGAGCCTTCATCTTTACAAAACAAGCCCGCGTCGATCGTTAAATCTTCTGCGCCCTGAGCAAGCGCTACTACGGCCGTCGTGCCGTTAGAAAAGGCATTACTGTCAACGGCTGTATCGTCGCCTACTGTTGTGCTTGTATACACAGCTACACCGCGATTTCCGTCTTTTGATGAGCAGTCAAGCGCAGCCGCAGCTTCAGGAAACACCACGCAGTAATTAGCAGCATTGAGGTTGTCGAATAGGTAGTAACCGTCTGAATCAGTGCTTGTAGTGTCTAGGAAGCTATCATCAGCATTTGTGCTATCGCAAACGCCGTTGGCCCCTGCGTCATATAAATCCACCACAACGCCAGAAATACCGGGTTCTCCCGCGTCCTGTATACCGTTGGCATTTAAGTCTTCCCACACGTAATCGCCAAGACGACCGATGACTGGCTCTTCGCATTTAACGTAGGCTGAGTCGCTATACTCTTCGATAACTGCTTTGCCCGGCGTTTCAACTGTTAGGGCTGCGGTGTTAGGAAAAAAACCATCTTTATCGCAACTGGTAAGTGTCTGGCTCAGCACTCCAAAATTTACAGGTACGCCTCGATAGTTCACGGCAACAGTGTCTGAAGTGACGACTATGGGAGCAGGGCCGAAGTCGACCCATGCGGACCAATCTGCTAGTCCTATTTTGACATCTCGAAATCTATAGTATTCATAATCAACCGCGTTGACCGAGCAGTCGGATACCGTAAATCGATATTGAAGGGTCTGACCAATAGTTTGCGTTGGTGCAGTTGCGCGATCATCTGCATCATGCCAGGTTAAACCCTCATCGACACTGACTTGCTTTTCAAACGGATCACACGCCGGGCCTGCTAATACATTACTAGACAAAATAAGCGCGATAGCTGCACTTGAGCCGCAGATGAATTTTTGGATATTGTTCATGGGGTTTTAACCTCGTTGGTCACCTTGTTTGCGATGTTTGATGAGTATTCTTGTTCGGCCATCACTACTCGCCTGCTGTTTCAATTAAAGGCTGTAAACCCATATGCGATGCTGTTGTTTGGTCTTTGACTCGTTAGCAGAACTAAGGCTGGTATAGCAATAGCTGTGCCGACAAATTAATTATTTCAATTTTTCAATTGGTTGCGGGCCTGGAATTTTGCAAGCTTGTGGTGCCTGTAAGGTTTATCGACAAGTTGTCTTGGTTCCCAAGCTTAGGCGGGTTGTTGATCCGATTTATCCATCGCGAATGATCGCCTCTATGCAAGCCGCCGACTTTCCTTTCATGGATGGTTCTAATTTTTTTTTGGCTGATGAATTAACTTATTTTATTGGCTTAGGCGTTAGTCGCCGTGCACAAGTTGCAGGAGCTACGCGACACGGAGCTTGCCTGAGTGGTTTGATAATTGATTAATCGGTATTAACTAATCATTTACTCGGCCGGGGTGTTCAATAGACACATCTCGCATTAGCTCGGTGCACCACCAATACACTTATGAATTTGGAATAAGTCGCTTACATTGATCAGGCTGGAGACTGCTTTCCAGCGATATAATAAAAGTGGAGAGAACTGTCCAATAATCCGCACCTCAAAAAACTCTGTGCTGTTACAGATAGCCGCTATGGATCAATGAACAGGAAAGCTAATGATAACCCTTATATGTAGCGCGTTATTGGTTGTCTTTTTAGCGTATATTTTATTTGCGATGGCCGTTTATTTATTTCAAGAGCGGTTGATATTTCCAGGGCGGAAGTTGAATTCTTCTCATCAGTTTATTGATTTATCAGGCCTTGAAGAAAAGTGGGTTAAGGTTGATGGTGCAATTCTGAGTACGTTACACTTTTCACAGCCAGGTGCCCGAGGGCTCATTTTCTTTTTGCATGGCAATGTAGGCAACCTTGACCGCTGGGTGCCTGATGTTGATTTTTATCGTCGTGAAAAATACGATTTATTTATGCTCGACTACCGAGGTTATGGCAAGAGCAGTGGCCGTATACAAAGTCAGGTGCAACTTGAGGCGGATGTGCGGACGGCTTGGGAGAGTATTGCTGCTACCTATTGTGATAAAAAATTCCCGGTGGTTATTTATGGGCGTTCGATTGGGACCTACTTAGCAGCTAAGCTCGCTCTTGAGGTCGAATCTCAGTTGCTAGTGTTAGTGTCGCCGTATACGAGTCTGCTGGCTATGGCTCGATTAAAATTTCCATGGCTGCCAGCGCGGTTATTGCGCTATCCATTGGCCACCGATGATATTATTGCTAAGGTGAAAGCGCCCGTACTCATAGTTCATGGTGAGGATGATCCATTGATTCCTGTAAGCCATGCACATAGGCTTGCCAACAAAAGCTATCGAGCGAAACTGGTCATTATTGATGGGGCGGTTCATAACGACATACATGAGCATGAAGCGTACACAGCAGCAGTCAGTAGCGCTCTGCCTTGATGCAAAGCAGGTCAGATCAATCTAATGAAAAATATTGTCTTAATCTCTTGGCTAATGCATTTATTATTTAGAACTTTTTAAGGGAGAAACATCGTGCTCGAATCAACCGTCATGTTAAAACCGCTTGTAGCTTTACTGGTACTGAATAGCGTAATGTTTTTTTGGATGTATGCGACACGTTTGCCGGCGATGTTTAAGTTAAAAATGGTTTCGGATCCTCGGTTACCCGCCGGCCAACAAATGTCAGAACTGCCACCCAGGGTTCGCTGGAAGGCCGATAATTATAACCACTTGCTGGAGCAGCCTACTCTATTTTATGCAGTGGTTTTGGTTTTGGCGCTCGCAGGTGCTGCCAACGAAATGAATGTTATGTTAGCTTGGGGCTATGTGGCTTTGCGTGTCGTGCATAGTCTAGTGCAGGTGCTGTGGAACAAGATTGAAGTAAGGTTTGTAATCTTTGCTCTATCCTCTCTAATATTGATCACGCTGATCGTTCGGGCAGCCATATTGCTGCTTTGGTAGCTTGGGGTTGATAGCGGCTACCAACGGGCTGATTTTTTTTGAGCGAGCGCGGCATAGTGTATTTTTCAATGATTGGAGTATCCTCTGATGAGTAGTCAAACAGGTGAGAAGAACCGCGTTGCCCGAATGGATGCTTGGTATCGTGTTGCAAAAAACAAGGATAGTGCGGGCATTGAGAACATGCTCGCGCAAGACGTTGTGTTCTTTTCTCCGGTTGTGCACACACCTCAACGAGGAAAAAAGATTACGTCGATTTACTTATCGGCAGCCTTCAATGTTTTTTCTAACCAATCATTTCAGTACATTAGAGAGGTAAACGATGGGAATGATACTGTACTAGAATTTGAGGTGGAGATTGATGGCGTCCATATCAATGGGATTGATATGATCCGCTGGAATGCCGCAGGGCAAATCGTCGAATTTAAAGTGATGGTCCGGCCGCTACAGGGCGTGAATATGCTGCACAAAAAAATGCAGGAGATGCTAGCTCAGGCTAAGTATTCGTGATGTACATGTTGTCGCTGTTATGGCAAAGGTAATACGCGTATAAGCTTACCCTGCGAGCTGTCCGTTAGAATATAAATCAAACCGTCCGGCCCAACCCGCACATCACGAATCCGTTCCTGAATTTCTGCAAAAAGCGTCTCTTCGGCGATAACTTGATTGTGGTCATCTAAGCTAAGCCTGCGTACTTCCTTGTTGATAAGTGCGCCAACAAATAAGCTGTTACGCCAATCTGGAAAAGCCTCGCCATCATAATAAGCGAGTCCTGACGGGGCGATGCTGGGAACCCAGTGTTTTATTGAGTCTTCCATGCCTGGGGCCGTGTTAAATGGTGATATTTGTGCACCCGAATAATTAATTCCGTGTGTCACGGCAGGCCAACCATAATTGAGCCCGGGCTTTACGATATTGACCTCATCGCCACCCCGTGGGCCATGTTCGTGCATAAAAACGGTGTTGGTTTTGGCGTTATAGGTGAGGCCCTGAGGGTTGCGGTGCCCATAACTCCAAACGGCTGGGTCGCCGTGTTGCCCGTCGCTGAATGGATTGTCAGTGGGGATATCGCCATTGCGCTCAATTCGAACGATTTTGCCTAGCTGGCTATAGGTGTCTTGCGCGTCTTCGCGATATTCAAATCGATCCCCTGTGGTGAGGAGCAAGGTGCCGTCATTTAAAAATTGAAGCCTGCCGCCAAAATGGTTGGGGCCGTTTTTCATGGGGTATGCTGTGAAAATGGGCACTATATTTTCCAGACGGTTTTCCCGCAGTACCGCTTGTATGATGCTTGTTGAACTTGCTTTTTTTGTGCCAGAAGCAAAAGCGAGATAAACCGTTTGATTGGTAGTGAAATCGGGGTCGAGTGCAATATCAAAATAACCGGCTTGACCTTGTACATAGGTTGCGGGTGTTCCAGAGAGAGTGACCCCTTGCTTGTCATTCATACTGAATCGGCGTAGTTCTCCACCACGCATGGAAACTAAATATTCGTTGTTGGGTAAAAACGCGATACTCCATGGATGGTCGAGTCCACTGGCTAAGATTTCAAGCTTATAGTTTGCCTGTGCAGGCGTAGCAATAAACAGTAAGGCGAAGAAGATTGTGTAGAGCATAGGGTCGTTCCAAAATCGTGTGAGAATCAGGTAAGGCCTATTGGCATTGGAGGCGGTTAGGCCATTGAGTGTAAGTATACCGCGGGCGCGACAGGTTATGAGCTTTATAGTAATATGAGCGATTAGGAAATCAAGTCAGCTTCCAGTCTGACTCACTCGAAAGTATATCGGGAAAATTTAATAGAGAAAACCGAATGATTCGCACAGCCAGTGGTTTCTTCCTAGCAGTATTGGTGACTTATTCATCTGCAGTGATTTGTGTCAGCCAATGGAATATTGCAAGCGTTATGCAACTGGGGTTGCCTGTTAGTACGGGCGCACGCTTTGCAGCTGCCTTCCACGATTTGGCTAATATGCTCGGTATTTATTTGCCGGTGATAAGCATTGGGTTATTGGTGGCATTTGGGGTTGCGTGGCTATTAATCAAATACTTATTTAAGCAGCCGGTTATTTTGTACCCGTTGGCAGGATTTGTAGCGCTCTTAACCGTGCATATCGCCCTAAAGCTCGTATTTGATGTTTCGGCGGTTGCTCCAACAAGGCACTTCGCGGGCCTACTGAGTCAGGCCTTGGCGGGTGGGTTGGGCGGTTATGTGTTCTATCGCGTGCTGCAATCCAGATATCCCCGCCAGTAAATGCCTCCGAGTAAGCAATCATTCTGCGTGGAGAGATCGCTATGATACTCGGGCAACCCTGCGCTTTTGTTGATCTTGAAACAACCGGCGCTAGCGCGCAATCTGAGTGTATTACCGAAGTCGGTTTGCGTTTGTTCCACCCTGACGGTGATTCCCTCGATTTTCAACAATTGCTTAATCCTGGCAAATCTATTCCCGTTTTTATTAGCCAGCTCACTGGAATCAGTAACGCCATGGTTGCAGAGCAGCCCTATTTTAATGAGTGTGCGGCTCAGCTGTTTGAGTTGCTCGATGGGGCAGTTCTCATTGCCCATAACGCGAGGTTTGATTACAGTTTTTTAAAGACGGCGTTTGCTCATGCCGGCTATAGCTTTAAGCCAAAAATTGTTTGCACGGTAAAATTATCCAAGGCCTTATATCCTCAGTTCTCACGGCATAATCTCGATACTATTTGTGAGCGAATTGGGTATACGCGTACTGTGAGTCATCGTGCTATTGCCGATGTTAAGGCAATGATCGCGTTTATGGAATATGCGATCACCGATCAAGGTCTTGATGCGGTGAATACTGCTGCGCGAGCACAATTCCACCGGCCCTCTCAGCCGGTGCATGTGTCTAACGAAACCATTAACGCAATGCCTAATGTGCCGGGGGTTTATCGCTTTTACGGTGAGGGCAATGCACTGCTGTATATCGGCAAAAGCGTACGCTTGCGCGAGCGAGTGATGTCGCATTTCAGCGCTGATCTGACCAGCAGTAAAGAGATGCGACTGTCTCAAGAAGTTCGCGATATCGATTGGACTTCGACTATCGGCGAATTGGGCGCTCTGTTACTTGAAAATCATGAGATTAAAGTTCATAGCCCTATTTATAATAGGCGCCAGCGACGCTATAAGCGGTTGTGGTGTTTTCAATTGGTTGAAAACTCCCAAGGCGCATTACTACCTAATCTCGTATCACGGCCCTCCGAGGCGAGTGGCAATGAGAATGGACTGCCGTCGTTTGCCGAACATATTTATGGGCTTTATCCAAGTAAAGCCGCTGCTAATAAATGGCTGATGGCTGTGGTAGACGATTTTCGACTGTGTAAAAAAATGTTGGGATTAGAAACTGGGGCAGGGCGTTGTTTCAACTATCAACTAAAAAAATGTGCGGGTGTATGCGCCGCAGAGGAGACTGTTGTTCAGCACAATATGCGCGTGAAGGCAGCTTTTATTGCTAGTAAGATTCAGTCTTGGCCTTTTGATGGTCCTGCAGTGATCGTTGAGTCAGCTGAAGATTGGCGCGACAGTGAGATTGTTAATCAGGCAATGCATATTATTCATAACTGGGTCTACTTGGGTACGGTCAATGATGCCGGCGATATAGAGGCTCTGCTACATAAGCCGACGCAAGCATCGTTTGATAAAGAAAGTTATCGATTAATTAATAAATATATTCACTTGGCGGTCTCTGTTGAGTCTGTCGTTGGTACAGCGTTTATTTGATCGAAACAAACGATCACGGCGCTTTGCTATGTCGCCCTCAAGATAGTGAAAATAAATTTTGAAACGTGATGCTGGCGGGCGATAGGGCGAAACGATGCTACGAAAGGATAGGGCGAAAAGATAGTTGAGCCGACTCTTTCAGTATCGACCAACTTTTACGAGCGCTACATTCGAGCTGATCTAATTCGACAGATGACAGAGCAACTCAATATGCGGCGTTTGGGGGAACTGATCGAGTGGTTGAATTTGTTGGACGGAAAATCCAGCCTCGATAAACGTTGCCAAATCACGACTGAATGTCGCAAGATTACAAGATATGTAAAGCACATCTTGATGCGGATTAGGCTTTGCTTCATGACTAAATAAACAGTCAATCGTTTTCAGGCCATCACGGGGTGGATCTAAGATCAGTACGTCGGCGTCGTGGTGGGTTTGCATCAGAGTTGTGAAGGCATTGTTATTGTACAAATCGCAGAGAGTGGGGCTAACATTGTGCAGTTGCTTTTTCTCTAAGGTTTGTAGCGCCTGAGCAATACACTCGACGGCAATGATGTTGTCAAACCCTGCCTTTGCAATTATTTCCGTAAAGTTACCACTGCCGCAAAATAGCTCTAAAACTTTTAGCGTCGATTGCGAGGCGAGCCGAATAGTTTGCAGTCGCTCGGCGAGCCAGATTTGCATACGTTCATTTTGAGCACTGTTTGCTTGGCGGAAAGGAAGTCTACGATTAATTTGCACGTTATTGGAGTCAGTATCTTCATCTATATCCAAGGTGGTCCAAGGTATTTTTCTCTTTTTATGATGACTATGCCCAGGCCTGGCGGGCGCATTAAATCCGCGTATTTGAGTGCTGTTTCCAGTACTGTTGGACGATGTTTTGGCATGACGCCGCGAGTGCTTTGATGGCTCTCGTGGGCGCCATGCAGTGTTGGGGAGTTTTTCCCGCAGCGCGCTTAGCGTTTCTTGGTTGCTTGGCGACAAAATTAGGCATTGCTTGACATCTACTAGGTTGTTAGATTTAAGCCCGAGATAGCCAAGCCTTTGCCCGTCGGTTTTGAGCTGCGCGCGATTGCGGTAGCCTAGTGAATTTGGCGAAGGCCAGATCGGCTCAATGCACTCAAGCCATTGTCTGATCCGTTTGGCAGGCTCGCTTGATGTAGTCTCGGTGAGTACGCGCTTGAGTGTCGCTTCGACCCGCTGCTGTTTGGCGCTGAGTTGAGCATCGTAGTCGACAAACATCCAACCACAGCCGCCGCAGTGGTTCGTGCCATATCCGTGGGAGGAGCATATTGGCGTCACTCGGTGGGGTGATCGCACGGTAAGAGTCACAACATTAGCAAAGCCTACCCAGCCCTTAAGCCGCTGAATTTCAAATTGGCCTGACTCTCCTAGCCAAGCACCACTTACAAAAACGGTTCGGCCTGATGGATGAGTACACACGCCCAGGCCGCCGCTCGAGAGGTTATGCACGGTACCCGTAAATGTCTCTCCAATGTTCAAAGGCTAGTCTCAATTTTGGCTAGGACACTCTCGCTGAAGGTAGCGAGCTTTTCATGCGAGTGGGGGGCAATAGGTCTTCCTGTATTTATGGTATTTTAACAGCGAAAGGCGCGAGTACAAACGTTTTGTTATCAGTCCCCGCAGCCAACTTTTGGTGAGTGCACATAAGGGCGGCCGGTAAGGGCATACAAGGGCAGCCAAACATCGATCATGTCACACCGCTTTCAGGGCCAAGCGCAGGGTAATACTCGCGGTTATACAGGCTGCTATTTTATAGAGCAACGCTGCCGTCAGCGCTAGGGTTGGGCTAAAAGCAGGGTGTGGTCAAGATCATAGATTCAAATCATTTTATGCGAATTTGACAATTCTTGGCGCTAGCCTAACGATTTTTATATGTTTTAGATCCGCGTTTGCTATTAATAGCGTCTTCGCTAGATATGTAGTTTTTGTAGATGCTCGTGCATGGGCGGACATAACTGTTAGTTGCATATGGTTTAACTGGCTAGCAGCTTGACTGCACCGTGATTTTCAGCCTGTTGTGATCTTTGATGCGAGGTACAGTGGGATGGGCGTCTTTAATCGAAGAATAGCTGTTTTATTTTACATTAGGAAAAAGTCCTAAACTGCTGTTAAATATGATAAAACGTTTTTTAACAATAATTGGGTTCAAGTTTCGCGTTTTTGGGCCGATACTAATATCAGGCATGTCGGTTTGAGTGCTGTTTAGATTTTCGACTTTACGGCTGGCTGTATAAAAAATATACTGCAGGTCTAGGCTCGATTAATTCAGTCATTTCGTTGGTATGAGTATGGCTTCTATCCCAAATGTAGGCTCAAGCGTTTCGGCATCGCCCACTGAGATTAATCGTCAGGCGCCGGCGGCCCGCGCTCGCAATACCGCCAATCCTGATGCTATTGATCCAACTGCTCAGCCTAGGTTTGTCGATCGCAGGCGCAACAGAGATCGCCGGCTGCACCCTAAAAAGCCGCTGCTTGACACGCGTCGAAATACAGACCGACGTCGCACGGGTCGTTTCGAAGTCGAAATATAAGTTTCGTTAGTTACCTTTTTCGACATTATCAAAAGCGAAGTTCTTGGTGTTGTCTCTTCAATTAGTGACAATGTTTGTGTCGTTAGCAACGTTGCCTTCATGGCGGCGTGGCCGACATAATTGTCTAGCGGCGGCCTTCAAAATCCCTAATAATACTCGGCCTTTCATAGCGACGTTTATTTGCGCGGACTATCGAGCAAGTGTCCACTCGTTCGTTGGTGTTTTTTTGTTAGCCGCGCTAATTTGCCAAAGATAATCAATATACTACTGGGAGTACTAATGTACGATTACGATCTATTTGTTATTGGTGCCGGTTCGGGTGGCGTTCGGGCTTCGCGTATGGCAGCGCAAGCGGGTGCCAAGGTTGCTGTTGCCGAGGAGCAATTTTTAGGAGGCACGTGTGTCAATGTCGGGTGCGTGCCCAAAAAACTTTTTTATTATGGAGCCAATTTTTCCAGTGATTTTAGCGACGCTCGCGGTTTTGGCTGGTCGTTACAAAAACCGGAGTTTGATTGGCCTACATTGCGTGACAACAAAGACCAAGAAATAAAACGTTTAAATACTATTTATGCTGGTTTGCTCGACGCTGCAGGTGTTGAATTGATCCGAGGGCGTGCGCGTATTCAAGATCCACACACTATCGAAGTCGATGGCAAATTCTATACAGCGGCTCGGATTCTCATTGCCACCGGTTGCAAGCCCTACGTACCCGATTTCCCAGGCAGTGATCTTGTTATCACCTCCGACGACGTGTTTTATTTGGATGAGTTGCCCAAAAGATTATTGATAGTCGGAGGCGGCTATATTGCCTTGGAGTTCGCGGGGATATTACACGGGCTAGGTGTCGAGGTTGAGGTGTCCTATCGAGGCGAGCAGCTTCTAAAGCATTTTGACCATGCTTTAGGTGAAAAATTATTGACGGAGATGCGGGGCCAAAATATCGAGGTGATGATGCAAAGCCATGTGGTCGCAATAGAAGAGCAGAGTGCTGGGCAGCTTGTGGTTAAATTTAATGAGTCAGTAGAGCAAAGCTATGATGCTGTGCTTTATGCGACGGGGCGTCTGCCGTATACGAGTGATTTAGGTATAGGCAACACTGCGGCTCAATGTCGTGATAATGGCGAAATTATCGTAGACGACTATTTTCAAAGTAGCGAGCCGAGTATTTTCGCGTTAGGCGATATAATAGGGACCCCAGAGTTGACACCTGTTGCTATCGAGCAAGGCATGGCGTTCGTCGATACTTGGTTTAAGGGTACAGCGCGTACAGTTGATTATACGTCAATTGCCACGGCAGTATTTTCCCATCCCAATATTGGCAGCGTAGGCTTATCCGAACAGCAGGCCCGCGAGGAAGGCTTCGCTATTGAGCTCTATGAATCAGATTTTCGCCATCTCAAACATACGCTGAGCGGTCGACAGGAAAGAACTTACATGAAGCTCGTGGTTGATACTGCCAGCGATAAAGTGCTTGGTGCCCATATGATGGGGCAGGATGCAGGAGAGATTATTCAAGGCTTAGCAATTGCTCTAAAGGCGGGCGTGACAAAAGAAATCGTGGATAGCACTATTGGTGTGCATCCTACAGCCGCTGAAGAATTTGTAACTATGCGCATACCGGCCTCCGCTGCTGATTAGTGGAGCACTTCGGCAGTGCTATATTAGTCAGTAGCGGTCGATGCTGGCATGTTCTTGGCTGGCGGCTTAGACAATGCATTGGCCGCTACTCGATCTTGTAGTGGCAAGTTGGGCTTGCTAGAGAGAGCGATTGCGTCGAGTAAGATGTTAGCGGCCTCAGTTAATAAAAAATCCGTGCGCGCGTCATTGCCTTCTTCGTCGGCATCTTCCTTATTCGTCGATGGAATGTGATTTTCTTGTGAAGCAATGGGGCTGGCCGAACCGTCGGATTGACTTACGTCATCAGCCGCAGCTTTGTCGCCTTCGTTATTGTCCTTGTTTAGCGGGGGTAACCCTTTAGCAATGCGTAACTCGTTTTCGATCGATTCACGTTCGCTTTCATCTTGCTCAATCATCGCCTGACGCGCCTCAAGATTCAGAGGCAGTGCACTCACCGCATTGTATTTGTCATTGAGTTTAATTTGCTCGATCAGGTAGCGATAGTCAGGATCATCTTTAATACGGGTCTCATGCTTCCGTTTGATCTGATCGGTAATGGGTGCGAAGTCACCATATCGCCGATGGCGCAGCGCTGGAACCTGATCCCAGTTGAGCGCATGGTCAAGCGTGTCCTCCCCAATCTCACTCGCATCATACAAGCTAGGCAGTGCAATATCTGGAATAACGCCACGGTGCTGCGTGCTGTCGCCGGACACACGATAGTATTTAGCTTCCGTCAGTTTGAGCGCTCCGTGATTGAGCGAGGTGACCTGCTGCACGGTTCCTTTGCCGAACGATTGGCTACCAATAATAAGGCCTCGTCTGTAATCCTGAATCGCGCCAGCAAAAATCTCCGACGCAGAAGCACTCAATCTATCAATCAGTACTACAATAGGCTTGTCATAGTACTTTGGATTGGGGTAGTTGGCCTCCGACTTTATTTTTCCGTTAGACATGCGAATTTGCACCACTGGGCCTCGCTCTACAAATAGTCCAGTGAGGGTTCTAGCCTCTTCAAGATAACCTCCGCCATTGCCGCGTAAATCTATAACAACACCGTCGACGCCTTCCTCATCCAATTCGCTCAGTAGTGAGCGTACATCCCTCGTCGTGCTACGCACATTTTTTTCACCTCGCATAGCTGCTTCGTAGTCGTGATAAAAGGTGGGGACTTGCACAACGCCAATCTTCTTCAAATCTCCGTCGTGGTGGATATCAAGCACTTCTTTTTGCGCTGCCTGCTCCTCCAGCTTGACCTTATTACGCACAATTTTTATGTACTTGCTCTCAAATTGATTGGCTGAATCTTTGTTTTGTACCTCAAGCTTTACCGTGGTATTTTTTCTGCCTCTTATGAGTTGGACCACTTCATCGAGACGCCAGCCAACTACGTCTTCAACGTCGCCATCATTGCCTTGTGCAACGCCGGTGATTCTGTCTTTGGGTTTTAAATCGCCCTGCAGTTCGGCCGGCCCGCCTTTTACTAGGCGTTCCACCACAGTATATTCGCCATCGCTACTCAAGACGGCACCGATACCTTCAAGCGAAAGACTCATGTTGATTGAAAAGTTTTCACTGGTACGCGGAGACATATAGTTAGAGTGTGGGTCATAGAGGCCCACCAGCGAGTTCATATAAACCTGGAAAACGTCTTCAGCATTGAGTTGCTTGAGACGGTTGAGTTGATTTTTGTAGCGTTTTTCTAGTGCTTCCAGAATGGCCGCGTCATCTTTATCGGCGAGCCGTAAACTTAAGACTGAGTTCTTCAGCGATTTGCGGACTCTTTCGCCGCGCTCTTCGTCATTGCTAGCCCAGTTAAGTACCTCGCTATCAAGCTCAATGGTTTCATCGCGACTGAAATTGAGTGCAGCAATACTGTTAGGTAGGTCTTCAATGATTCGCTCAAGGTGGTCGATGGCAATATCTCGATAACGATTAAATATAATATAGCTGGGCTTTAAATTGCCCCGGCGCATACCATCGTCTAAAGCAAAGCGATACTGCTCGAATTGGGCGACGTCAGCAACGGTGAAGTAGCTTTTATTCGGGTCGAGGTTGTCTAGGTATGTGTCGAGTAGTAGTGATGAAATATGGTCATTGAAAGGCCGTTTTTCGTAATGCCGGCGCTGCAGTTTGCTAAGGATTTCCTCAGCCGTGCGGGCATGTCTAATTTCCGGCTTTAGATATGCCAGTCCAGTAGCTGAGGGGTCGGTTTCATCCTCCTGCGTAACCAAGGTCATAGCCGTGAGGCTGATTAGCAGCGGCGCCAATAGCAGTAAGGCTAGTTTTTTTTGCTTAAAAGACATAAATAGAGCTCTATTGATTGGGATCAAGCAGAGTGACCTTTTTGTGCTAACCACATGGTCAGTGTGCTTTGGCTGGAGGAATTTTGAGTTATACGTTCTACATTATTTAGAGCGCAACAAGTCGACTAGGTTCCTATGCCTTATTTGACTACAGGCTAGTGAGGCTATTCTATCCTATTCGCGCCCCCCATGCGCCATTTGCATCATGGTGATTGAGACTGAGGTATACTAGACGGAAGATTAATCGATCGTCGGGTCAGCTGGCCTGTCGAGCTTACATTTGACGCAAATATACTGTGTATCGCTACCTGTTCTTACTGTTTTTTCTTGTGCCGTTACTGGAGGTTTGGATATTAGTCCAGGTGGGCTCTGTAGTGGGCGCTCCAATGCTCATCGTTTCTATTATTCTAACGGCGGCAATCGGCGTGTATTTTCTGCGTGCACAGGGTTTGGCTACACTTATGCGAGCTCAGCGGATGATGGCCGAAGGTCAAATCCCGGGTGTTGAGCTAGTGGAAGGGGCTCTGTTATTGGTGGCCGGAGCTCTGCTTTTGACCCCAGGCTTTGCGACCGATGTGCTCGGGTTCGTATTTTTGATGCCCTTGAGTCGCCGATTCATTGCCGCTAGGTTAGTTATGCGCTCTGCCTTGTGGGGCGCTATGCCAGCTGCTTCTCACCAGTCGGCGCAGCAATCGGACGCAGGCCCTACCATCGTAGAGCGTTCTGAGTCTGGTGCTCGCACTATCGAAGGCGAGTATACCCGCGATGACTAGTAAGGCCAGTTAGCACGCTTTTTTTGCACCACGCCTTGTTATTGGGCTATGTGCCCCCATATGTCCGTGGTGTGCAATTTACCATTTAGTTCTAATCGGTTGCATTTAACGTGCGAGACGGTAAAGTGCGCCTCTTAGTTAGCACTCTCGAGTGGAGAGTGCTAACTGGGCAAGCTGTCAGTGTAGTTCTGGTTGTTTTTTGACCGGCTGACTGCCAGACAATTTATTCATAATGTCTTTTCAGGAGACCTCGAAAGATGAAAATTCGTCCCTTACATGACCGAGTGGTCGTGCGTCGCAATGAGGAAGAATCTACCTCAGCTGGCGGTATCGTATTGCCTGGTTCTGCCAAAGAAAAGCCCAATCAGGGTGAAGTTATTGCTGTTGGAAATGGCAAGGTTCTCGACAACGGCGAAGTCCGTGCGCTTGATGTGAAAGTCGGTGATGTCATTGTATTTGGTAAATATGCCGGCAGCGATACGATTGAAGTTGACGGTGAAGACCTTGTTATCTTGTCAGAATCTGACATTAAAGCAGTAATCGACTAGCTATACGCCGTCAACATCAATGTCAGCGTACTGCTGTTAAAGATTCGATGTTGAAGCGTTTATTTTTGTTTAACCAATAGATTAAGGTAATGAATCATGGCTGCTAAAGACGTGAAATTCGGTGACGCCGCTCGCGCTAAAATGCTCGACGGTGTAAATATCCTAGCGGATGCGGTAAAAACTACTCTAGGGCCTAAAGGTCGTAATGTAGTGCTAGACAAAGCTTTCGGTGCTCCAACCGTCACAAAAGATGGTGTATCCGTTGCAAAAGAAATCGAACTTGAAGATAAATTTGAAAATATGGGCGCGCAAATGCTCAAAGAAGTTGCATCGCAAGCTTCAGATGAAGCCGGTGATGGAACGACTACGGCAACTGTGCTGGCTCAAGCCATCGTTAGCGAAGGTTTGAAGTCGGTTGCTGCGGGTATGAATCCAATGGATTTAAAGCGCGGTATTGATAAAGCGGTTACGGCTGCTGTCGCCGAAGTACGCAAATTATCAACCCCTTGCACTGATACTAAAGCAATTGCTCAAGTTGGCACCATATCAGCTAACAGTGATACGCAAGTGGGCGAAATCATTGCCTTAGCAATGGACAAAGTCGGTAAAGAAGGCGTCATTACTGTTGAAGAAGGCAGCGGCCTTGAGAACGAGCTCGAAGTTGTTGAAGGTATGCAATTTGATCGTGGCTATCTCTCGCCGTACTTTGTTACCAATCAAGAAAATATGAGTGTAGAGCAAGAGGCGCCTTTCATTTTGTTGGTTGATAAGAAAATCTCTAACATCCGCGAGCTGTTGCCATTACTTGAAAACGTAGCTAAAGCAAGTCGCCCGTTAGTGATTGTCGCTGAAGATGTAGAAGGCGAAGCGTTGGCAACTCTAGTGGTGAACAACATGCGCGGTATCGTTAAAGTCGCAGCATGTAAAGCGCCTGGCTTTGGCGATCGTCGCAAAGCAATGCTCGAAGATATTGCTATTTTAACCGGCGGTACAGTAATTTCTGAGGAAGTCGGTCTTGATCTTGAGACCGCAACTCTTGAGCATTTAGGCCAAGCTAAGCGCATCACCATGAGCAAAGAGAACTCTACCATTATTGATGGTGCGGGTGATGTGGCCGCGATTGAAGCGCGTGTTAAGCAAATCCGAGCACAAATTGAAGACACTTCATCTGACTACGACCGCGAAAAATTGCAAGAGCGTGTGGCTAAATTGGCCGGCGGTGTTGCAGTGATTAAAGTGGGCGCTGGTACAGAAATTGAAATGAAGGAAAAGAAAGCGCGTGTTGAAGATGCATTGCACTCGACGCGTGCAGCAGTAGAAGAAGGCGTAGTACCTGGTGGTGGCGTTGCATTAGTGCGCGCTTTGCAGTCTATTGATGGCCTTGAAGGCGACAACGACGAGCAAACAGTGGGTATTAACCTAGCGCGTCGCGCGATGGAAGCCCCGCTGCGTCAAATCGTGGCTAACGCCGGCGGCGAGCCGTCTGTTGTGGTCAACGAAGTGAAGGCACAATCGGGTAACCATGGTTATAACGCTGCTACAGGTGAATACGGCGATATGATCGATATGGGGATTCTTGATCCTGCTAAAGTAACGCGCACCGCTTTGCAATCGGCAGGTTCAGTTGCCGGATTGATGATCACTACCGAAGCGATGATCAGCGACAAGCCCGAGGAAGGCGGCGGTGGTGCTGCCGGCATGCCTGACATGGGTGGCATGGGCGGAATGGGTGGAATGGGCGGCATGATGTAAGCTCAGCTTGTTCAAAAAAACCCGGTGCGTGCACCGGGTTTTTTTTTGTGATTCGAAAACTTCATGCAGCATGTTTTTTGTACAGGTGCGGCGCGGTATTGCGTCGCATGAATTGTTTGTGCATTTGAACTAAACTAATCGTGCTATTTTTTTATTAAGGTATTGCGCTTGCTATGTTCGGTAACGAGCGCCAACCCTTAGGGATATCACTCTCGGCTAAGCACGTTTTATTTGTTATTCACTTATTAATCTTTTTCTATTTAGGAGCAATTGTATGTTTATCGCTGATTTCCTCTTCCGCTGGTTGCATGTGTTGGCTGGTATCACATGGATCGGTCTACTTTATTACTTTAACTTTATTCAGGGCGGCTACTTTAAAGCCGCATCGGCTGAGGGGCTGGCAGATGCGAAAGCTAAGCTCGCGCCCGAGGCTTTATGGTGGTTTCGCTGGGCTGCAATGTTGACCTTTCTCACCGGTGTAATATTGCTAGGTAGCTTGCATGGCAAGCAGCTTATTAATGATTACATTGTGTTGGGTGCCTTGATGGGTACATTGATGTTCTTAAACGTTTGGCTGGTGATCTGGCCTAATCAGCAGATCGCTTTGGGTATGAAAGATGGTGACGCAGCCGCCGCTGGCGCTAAAGCACTGCTGGCCTCACGGACCAATACGTTGTTCTCGGCACCGATGACATTCGGCATGTTGGCCGGCCCGCATTTTGGTGGCTATGGTCGTTTATTTATCGAGGGCGGAACGGCAGGCGGTCTTGGTTTTATTTTGGCAATAGGGTTGATACTGGCGCTGCAAGTGAATGCGATTGCCGGTAAATTAGGCCCATTGACCACGGTTAAAGGCGTTATTCATTGTTCACTAGCGCTAACGGCGGTGATCTTTGGATTAGCCTATTATTTGTAGCAAGTAGGTGGTGCATTGAGTTTAAAAAGGAGCCTTTAGGCTCCTTTTTTTATAGAAGTAATTGGGGACTGCACGATAAGCTGGGTCTTATTGACCGCGAGTGGTACTGGCGTTGCCAAAGTTGTCAAAGAGCTGGACAGACTTAGCCTCTTTAGCGTGAAGGAATGCACAATGGCATTGAGTGCTACCGGCAGAGCTTTATAATCCTATTGCTGATACCTATTGATCAATAATCTGCTGTTAGGTCTGCGAGCCTTTGCTTGAAATTTGCTTGCCCTTATGGAGCCGAGAACGATCGTAGCTAGAGTATCAATGCCCCTTGGTTAACTTGAGAGGTCACTGTGAACCGTCGCGATAATGATGATTTAGAAAACATGCCACGCATGGCACCTGCTCAGGACGAGGTGGCTGGCCGGCGATCACAGGCTGGGCAAAGTCAGACGCCCAAACGGTCTAAGTCGCATTCTCGCGGAGCATCGAGCGAGAATAGTGGTTTGCTCAGTATGATTTCTCTCTTAATTGCAATTACTGCAATGGGAGCGGCTTACTTTTTATGGGATCAAAGTCGATTAACCAATGCAAGCGCAAAAAGCGTAGAGCAGCGACTTATTGTGCTTGAGTCTCAGTTAGCCAGTACTGGTGATGAGCTTTCACAGTCCGATGCAGCCGTGCGCGTGCAACTGAAAACAGTCGATACTGAGGTGAGAAAGCTTTGGGATGCCCGCAAAAAAAGCCTTAAGCTATTGAATGAGCATGATGTCTCGATTAGGAACCTAACCACGCGCACCAGCGGTCTTAAAAAACAATACAGTTCGGCTATGGTTCAGCTTACCGCACTGGCAGCGGAGTTAGATGAAGTGGTTGAAACACTTGAAACGGCCCAAATTACGTCGCTTCAAAAAAACGTGGGCAGTACGAACCAGAAAGTACAGCAAATGAGTAAGAGCGTCGATAGTTTGAGCGGGCGTGTGCTGGCCAATGAAGAATGGCTCGAAGCGATTAATGCTTTTCGCCGGCAGGTCAATGATCGATTGAATGAATTGCAGAATCCAACCAATACCGCACCGGTTCTAGAGTAGTTCGCTCAGTTTTTTATCGGTAGTTTTTACAGAGTTTTTTCCTACAGAGCTCCTCGACGTTGAGTCTGGAACAATTGATTAATCGCTAAAGCCATTGTGGCCTTTTTACAGTAAGGAGTATGTTTTTAATGGCAGTTATCAAGCAAGCCGATTTAATCAACAGTGTGGCCGACGCGCTGCAATATATTTCGTACTACCATCCACTGGATTTTATTGAGGCAATCAACGAAGCGTACGAAAAGGAGCAATCAAAAGCTGCCAAAGATGCGATGGCGCAAATATTGATTAACTCGCGTATGTGCGCCATGGGGCATCGACCCATCTGCCAAGACACGGGCATCGTGACCGTCATTGTTAAGGTAGGCATGGACGTTCGTTGGGATGACGCGACGATGGGCGTGACCGAAATGATTAATCAGGGTGTGCGGCAAGCCTATAACCTGCCTGATAACGTGTTGCGGGCTTCTATTTTGGCCGACCCGGATGGTGAGCGAAAAAACACCATGGACAATACGCCGGCAGTGATCCATTACGAAATTGTTCCGGGTGCTACCGTTGACGTGCAGTTAGCGGCTAAAGGTGGTGGCTCGGAGGCCAAAGCAAAATTTGCGATGCTCAATCCTTCAGATTCTGTTGTCGACTGGGTGCTTGAACAGCTGCCTAAAATGGGCGCTGGATGGTGTCCGCCTGGGATGCTGGGTATCGGTATTGGGGGTACTGCTGAAAAGGCTATGCTGCTGGCCAAAGAGGTGCTTATGGAGCCGGTCAGTATCAAACAGCTGCAAGAAAGAGGTGCATCAAATCGGTCTGAAGAGTTGCGACTAGAACTTTATGAAAAAGTGAATCAGCTAGGTATTGGCGCACAAGGTCTGGGTGGTCTGACCACGGTGGTCGATGTAAAGGTCAAAGATTTCCCTACACATGCGGCCAATAAAGCCGTGGCGATTATTCCTAATTGTGCAGCAACGCGACACGCCCATTTCGTTTTAGACGGCTCTGGCGCAGTTGCCTTGGAGCCACCCAAATTATCTGATTGGCCCGATATCAGTTGGGATGTGGGTGAAAACGTTCGACGGGTAAATTTAAATACTGTTACGGCTGATGATGTTAAAGCATGGGCCACTGGCGAGACGCTATTGCTGTCGGGGAAAATGCTGACTGGTCGAGACGCTGCTCATAAAAAAATGACCGATCTATTAGCGCGTGGTGAAGATTTGCCGGTTGATCTAAAAGGACGTTTTATTTATTACGTCGGTCCGGTTGACCCAGTACGCGACGAGGTGGTTGGCCCCGCAGGTCCAACGACCGCTACCCGCATGGACAAGTTTACTCGCACGATGCTGGAGCAAACCGGTTTGCTGGGTATGATTGGCAAGGCCGAGCGCGGGCCTGTGGCGATTGAAGCAATAAAAGATAATGAAGCAATTTATTTAATGGCAGTGGGTGGCGCTGCATATTTAGTTGCGCAAGCTATTAAGCATGCCGAGGTCGTCGCTTTTCCTGAATTAGGGATGGAAGCTATTTACGAATTTGACTTAGAAGACATGCCGGTAACTGTCGCCGTCGACAGCCGAGGCGAGTCGGTGCATCAAACTGGGCCGGCTATTTGGGCAGCAAAAATTCAAGAGCAAGTGATCAAGGTAAACTAACTTTTTATTACAGTAATCAGGCAGCGGATAATTCATGCAAAAAGTATTGAGTAGTATTGAACGACGTACAAAAATCGTGGCAACTTTGGGGCCTGCATCGAGTTGCGTCGAGGTTTTGAGTGATTTAATTGAAGCAGGGGTGGATGTATTTCGATTGAACTTTTCACATGGCTGCCACGCCGATCATAGCAAAGCGATAAAGATTGTGAGAGAGCAGGCGACTTTAAAAAATCGTCATGTTGGGATCATGGGCGACTTGCAAGGGCCTAAAATACGTATTGGGCAATTGCAGCAAGATTCGATGGAGCTGGCTAACGGTCAAGAAATTGTTTTGACCATTGATGCTAGCAGTGCTGACAGTCTAAAAAATCGCGTCCACGTTACCTACGAGCCGTTGCCCACATCGGTCCACGCTGAGGACATCTTGCTCCTTGATGATGGTCGAATTCGTCTGTTAGTAAAAAGCACTAGCAGTACTGATGTAGTT
This sequence comes from uncultured Pseudomonadales bacterium, assembly GCA_943788835.1. Lineage (GTDB taxonomy): Bacteria > Pseudomonadota > Gammaproteobacteria > Pseudomonadales > UBA7434 > UBA7434. The sequence goes on from CALSRU010000004.1 coordinate 452,649, forward strand.
TGTGAGGTGACACAGGCCGGACCGTTGAGCTCTCGCAAAGGTATTAATCGACTCGGTGGCGGTTTAGCTGCAGATGCGATTACTGAAAAGGATTTGGAAGATTTGCAGTGCATTATTGAAAACAATCTTGAGTTTGTTGCGGTTTCTTTTCCTTGCCGGGGCTCCGATTTACTACCCGTGCGCGATGCGTTGACTAAGGCAGGTAGTGAAGCCAAAATCATTGCTAAAATTGAGCGCGCCGAAGTGGTGGCTAACGATGCCAATCTACAGGAGCTTATTGACGCGGCCGATGGCGTTATGGTCGCGCGGGGTGATTTAGGCGTTGAAATTGGCGATCCGCAGCTGATTGGCATTCAGAAAAAAATCATCAAAATGGCACGCAAATCTAACAAACCCGTGATTACAGCGACGCAGATGATGGAATCCATGATCACGCAGCCCGTACCCACGCGCGCCGAAGTATTTGATGTGGCGAATGCGGTGTTGGATTGCACCGATGCGGTGATGCTTTCGGGTGAAACTGCCACTGGGGCTTTTCCGGTTAAGGTGGTAGAGGCTATGTCGGAGACAGCCATTGGCGCTGAAAAACATCCTACCATGGTGCAGTCAGGTTATCGTCTCGAACGAATATTTACTGAAAGCAACGAATGTATTGCGTTATCAGCGATGTATGCGGCCAATCATCTCGAGGGCATTTCAGCTATTGTTTGTTTGTCGGAATCGGGTAATACACCTTTGATCGCTTCCCGAATACGTTCGGGTTTGCCTATTTATGGAGTATCACGAAATCTTATGGCGTGTCGGCGCATGGCCTTGATGCGCGGAGTCATCCCCTTGTATTTTGATCCCACTCAAAGCGGCGATGTCGGCGAAGCTATTATGTCGTTGATAGCCGAGCGCGGTGAGTTATTGTCAGGGCAACGTATAGCCTTCACATGCGGCGATTCGCCTGGTGAGGGAGGATCATCTAACACCTTGAAGCTGCTGACTTACCGTGCTTAGCTGCGTTAATCATTGAAAAGTTGATGCTCCGAGCCTTCGGGCAAAGGTAAGTTGAATGACCGTAGGCTATTTCATCATTACTAAAAAACCCACACTGGCAACCAGTGTGGGTTTTTTTTGAGCCGAGCAAAAGAGGAACTCTTAGTAACTCAGATCCATCTCAATGACCTGGCTTACTTCACTTTACGGCTTGCTCTAACGATACTGGCAAACCCTGCAAATAATGCCAACATGCCTGCTACGCCCATGATCGGAACATTAACCGACTCTACACACTGCGCTTGATCTACCGCTGGTAAAGTGCCGGGGATAACCCATCCCTGCGTCCAATCGTTCTCACAGTCACGTACAGCACCGATAAACTCGACTGAATCAAAGAAAGTATCGCCAGTAATCAATGCATCAGAAGTGGGCTGTTGAATCGCTTCGTTAAAGCCGTTGATATAACCGTTGAATGATGCTGTGTAGGCGACTGGGGCGTCACCAGCACTAAACGCTGAACCTAGATTTGGGCAGTCACCTACGGCTGAGAGTAAAGTCGATGTTTCAGTATCAGGGTCAAAACAATCGTGGCTTCCAGCCGTCATTTGAATAGCAACGTTAGCATAAGTTAATGCGTTGTTTTCGCGACTTTTAATGCCGTCCGATTTGTTACCGTCTTTATTCGAAGAACTGTTTGAGATGATCGAAATGTTGGCAACCTTGCCTGCTGCTGGCTCAAATGTTCCTTTACCATCCACTTCGAAGCCACGATCGTGTGGCAAGCTTGCATCTTGGTAAACTAGAACATACTGGGCTTTACCGTCCCAGCCGCCAGTTACATCAAATGAGTCGTCCCGGTTGCTGGTAAGCACTAGGTTTTTAACGTTAACCGTACCACCGAAAAATTCGACGCCGTCATCTTGGTTGGCGTGCACTTGAATGTGGTTAACGTCCGTGCCGCTACCCACACCTTGAAAGGCAATACCGTTAAACTCAGACACCGCAGAGAAATCGAATCCGGCATAAGCTAAAGTGGTGTACTGCAAAGTACCACTGCTGTCAGTATCATTATCACCACCATACGTGCCGGTGCCGGCTTCTCCATATTTAACACACGTTCCAACCGAGCCGCAGTTATTAATACTCGCATAACCGTTTATGTAGAGGCCTCCCCATTGCGCACGTTGACCGCCGGTACCGTCCAGATCTTCCATCGAAGTCATACGAATGGGATTGTTGGCCGTACCAACCGCATTGATGTCTGAGCCACGATGAATGACGAGCAGGTCGGTTGAGCCGCCGCCGCCAGTACCAGCAATAGTAACGCCAGCGTTGATATTCAACGCCGAAGCATTGGCATCTGCAGTGACCGAGGCCACGATGGACTGGGCGTCTTCAGACTGAACATCAGTTTCGTTACCAATCTCAACTTTTCCATCAAGAACCCATAAAATGCCGCCGTTGGTGGCAGTTAGCGTAGGTGCTGGTCTCGCCAAATCGTAAACACCCGACAGTGCGCAAGCCTCGGTGGCCCCAGTAGCCGTGAGAGCTGCGGAAGCTGCTGCGAAGGTAGCAGTGTTTGTTGGGCAAGCAGCGTTGGCTGCACCCGCAGATATTGTCAGTATTGAAGCAGTTAAAATTGATAGATTACGCATAAGAGTACTCCGGTAATTTAGGTTAATGTAAGCTCTTGCTCCTAACATTTTCATGCCGATAGCAATGAGCCCAAATTCTTTTTTGATAACATGAGTCGCTGGTTTCGACTGCGCAAAAGTGCACTTTTCATAATTGTGCTGATCACTCCGCTTCCTGTGAAAAACGCCATAAGATTCATTGACATTAAACGGAGAAGTTGTGATGCGTGGGCACTCGCGCCTGCGAACCTTAACTCGGAGAGAATATTAGGCAGTGGCGATGACAGTTAAGCGAGTATTTGATTTCAGAATTGTGACGGCTAAGGGGACTTGAGAACCCCTTAGGTAAAATAGGCATATCAGCCTGAGTCGGTATTTCCTAATGACTGTTAGTATTGTTTCCAGGTGATGCTGAGGCCATAGGTTACACCCACTTCATAATCGTCGTAAGGCAACCGAATATCAGCTAAGCTCGGATCACGAGCCGATTCGATCGACGGCGCCAAAAGAGCGGCCTTGCGTTCGACTCTTTCATTCAGAATGTTTGTGACTTTAAATCCGAATTCGAAGACGGAATCCTCGATATAGAGTGAGCTCTTATAGTTGAAGTTTAGGCTGTTAAACGGTTGCTCATAAACGGCATGCTTGTTTTTTCCATCGGCACTACGCGTGCTAATTAATCGTTCGGAAAAATGGTTATAGGCTAGGGAAACGGTATGTACATCACTTTCATACGTGAGTTGCAAATTATAGAGTTCATTGGATAACCCCTGCATGGGGCGCTCATCATTAAAGATAGGCGCTGTGAGTCGCGAGTCGATAACCTCCGAATCAATCAGCGTGGTATTAGCCGAGAGCATTATCCTAGACGATAAATAGTGTTTGATTTCAAATTCTAAGCCGCGATTTTTCGCACTATCTAAATTGACCCAGACCAACTTAGGATCTTCGCCATCCGTCTCTTCGATTTCAACAGGGTCACGAATCGATTTTTTAAAATAAGTTAACCCAAAATAATTGCCTTCACCGTAATACCATTCATAACGAATATCAAAATTGGCTATGCGGGCGATTTTAAGTTTGGTATTACCAATGTACGTTTCGTCTTCATCAGGATTATAGAAAGATAATGGTGAAAGCTCGCGTAGGATGGGTCGGTTAACGGATTCACTATAGGCTGAGCGGAGAATCATGTTGTCGTAAAAATCCCATGATATCGATGTAGAGTTGAGTCTAAATGTTTCGGATGGGGCCGAAATGAGTTCTGCTAGCGTTGCTCTGCCTCTATCCAATGCGTTCTGATCGGCCTCACTCAAGAGCACCCCATCGGTAAGTGGATTAATGAGCGATTTACTTGAGCGCTCATGGCGGGTGCCAAGAGTGAAACGGAAGTTGTCAGTTAGCTGGGCATCCCAAAGCACATAAAAAGCTTCAGTCTCAAATGTCCCTACAAACCCCTCAGGAGTGTCGGGGTCACGAAAAAAACCTTCGTCTAAATCAATATGGCCAGTCGCTTGAATGGATGTAGCGGATGCGCCGGTAAATAAATAGCAGCTATCATCAGTAGCGGCTGCCTGGCCAATTGCGCAAGCTGAAGTATCAGTCAGTTGCGTCAGTGGCAGGAGTGCAGCGTTCGCATCAAGGGCCAGCAAATCAGTATTGAAGGTATATTGGAAACTATCGAAAACCCGTTGTTGCTCCATGCGAGCATAGCCCATCTTTAACTTGAGGGCGGAGAGAAAGCTAGCATTGCTAGAGAGCGGTAGCGAAAGGTCAAATCCATATTCGGTGGTTTTATCATCAAGCTCAGTCCAGGAACGGCTTGGGTCCGAAGTCGAAACGAACACCGGCGCTCCATTACGAATATTCTGTTCAATGACGCGCGAGTCAGGGGTATCCCTGCTCGAATTAATTTGACTATAGCGCCAATTCAGCTCACCCACCGCAAGATAATGTTGACCGGCTAGCTGGCGTAACATGATTTCGTTTTCAGTCCAGACGAGTTGCTCTTGTTGCACCAATAGCTCTTCGAATGGATTGGCTTCGAGCCCGCTTGAGGCCAAATCAGAGCTTTTTCTTACCTGCATTAAAGTCAAATTAATTAAATGCGTGCTGTCAATGTCGGCGCCGGCCGAGAAAAGTAGATTACTGTTGATCGTCCTCTGTGTCAGATTTCGATCGCTGACACGAGCAATGCCGTTGGCTTCATCTGCGCTCACCAAGATTTCATTGCGAATCGATTCAATACTATCAACAAACACTCGCCTTTCGCTGGCGGTCTGATTGGCGAGATCGAGATAATCGTAGCGTGTTATCTTGCGCATGCGATTGCGCCATTTGTTGCTCAGTGAGCCCGAAGCAATGAACCCCAACTCTAACCGATCGCTGAATTGGTAACGTGCGCCACCGGCCATTGCATACGACCAGTCGTAGGGGTTTGAGTCACTCTGGAGCTGCCAATTGTTATTAAAGCTCAGCGTAATTGCGTCTTGCTTCGCTCCACTAAGCGGGGAGTTTCTAACAAAAGTTCGCTTGTAATTTTTATCGTTTGCTTTAACGATGGCGGGGCGGCTACGTTCACCATCGTCATAACCTAACCAGTCGCGGCCGCTCCCTGCGTAAGTCAGTCCTGATTGACTTGTACTGATATCGTTGTAGCTAGTTGATGTTTTTATTTTAAAAAATGGCTCATTGGGTACGGCGGCGGTGCGAATGTCGACTATACCGCCAGAGAACTCAATACCGTAATTAGCTGAATGGGTTTTTTGGACCAGTACATTTTTCACAACCGAAGTATCAAAAAGATCGAGAGGTACGGCGCGTTGCAGTGGCTCAGGGCTAGGCATCGATGTACCGTTGACATAGGTTGAAGAATACCGTTCGCCTAATCCCCGCACATAAATAAACCGACCACCGACCAAACTTAAGCCTGGTAAGCGCTTGAGCGCCGCACCGATATCGCTATCACCTGCTATGGACATGTCATCGGCGTCGAGTAATTCGGAGACTTCAGAAGTTTGAAGTTTCTCATCCGGAGTAAACGCCTTGATCACAACTACTTCCTCCATTTGTTGTCCAGCAACCGAGGTGCTCAGAGGCATGGCCAATAAAATGGCGACAGTGTTTGATCGCCAACTTTTTAATAAATTAGAAACGGGCATAGTCAATTAGATAGTTTTAAAAAATGATAAGGTATCGCCAAAAATAACTTTAACTAGCATCGTTTAGCGCTGGCCTGGTGCGCTAGCGCATGACCGATGCTAATTTGAAAAAACTGGATTTGCTTTTGGTGATAGTGAATGTTCGTTGGCAGCGCAATGTTCGTTGGAGAGGCGCTTAGTTTTCTAACGCAACCTATCGTAGATACGGTATGTTACGATCGCATGACAGTTTGATTAACGAGTCGGTGTTGGCTTAGGCTTTTATTAGTTAGGGTATAGATGACCTTGATACTATTTTTAGTTGGTGCAGATGCTTGCATTGGTAACGATAATGTCACATTAATATATTAGGTTGCTCAGACATTGTTTTGTCGGATTGCAATCTAGGTTCCGCAAGATTGTTTTTCACAAGCAGATTTTGTAATTTATCGGATTGGTGTTGGATCTATGTCTTTTCAGAAAGTTTTAATTGTTGATGATGAAGCTCCTATTCGGGAAATGATCAAACTGGCTTTGGAGCTTGAGGGATTTACTTGCCTGCAGGCACAGTCCGCTTCTGAAGCGTTGCCCATCATTGTCGATCAGCGGCCCGATCTGGTCGTGCTCGATTGGATGATGCCTGATGTCAGCGGCCTGGATTTTTTGCGCCGGCTAAAGCGGGATGACAACACGCGTGAAATTCCGGTGATTATGTTGACCGCTAAAACCGAAGAAAACAGCGTAGTGAATGGCTTGGACGCTGGTGCCGACGATTATATTAGTAAGCCTTTTAGGCCGCGTGAACTGATTTCACGTATTCAGGCCATTATGCGCAGGATCAGCAAAATGACGGGTGATGGTCTTTTGGTGGTTGGGGAATTGTGCCTAGATATGAAGGGGCATTGTGTGTTCGTCGATGACCAGTTAGTGACCATGGGGCCAACCGAATACAATCTACTCAAATTCTTTATGGGTCATCCCGACCGGGCTTATTCACGAGCACAGCTACTTGATCAGGTTTGGGGCAGCAATGTGTATGTGGAAGAGCGCACCGTCGATGTACATATTCGTCGTTTGCGCAAAGCTCTAAAGCCCGCCGCAGATGGAGTTGACTGCGGGCGCTTTATTCAGACAGTGCGCGGTGCTGGCTATCGGTTCTCGGCGCGTCTAGCGTCTCTCTAGGCATTCTACTATGATGTCGCCCGCCGCCGCGGTTGGCCCGTGCTGGCGTTCGCGCTTATAGCGGTTCAGATCCATAGGGTGGCGCCATTCTATTAGTCTTCTCATCGTGATCAGTGGTGGAAAATGCGTTCATTGTTTCAAAGTACACTTTTGCAGCTCGCTTTGTTCGCAAGCTTGGGGCTAGTGGTTGGCTACGAATTATCGAGCATTTGGGCAGGGTTGGCGCTTGCGGCTGTTATTTACATTGCGATTATGTTGCTGAATTTTCGGCGGGTTTCCGATTGGTTGTTGTTGGATGCGCGGGTCGAGATACCCGTGGCGAATACTTTTTGGACCACCATTATGGACCAGATATCGCGAATCATTCGGAAGTTAGAGGTTGAAAATTCCGCACTGAAAGCCGACGTAGATTTTTTTAAAGACTCTTTTGAGGCGTTGGATAGTGCTGTGGTCGTGATTGATGAGCGTGGCGAAATTGATTGGGCAAATGTGGCAGCCCAAGCCTTGCTAGGTGTCGCAATAGCTCGTGATAAAGGCGAACTGCTGGTTAATTTGATACGTGCCCCCGAATTTATTAACTATCTCGATAGCGGGGACTTTTCCAAACCGCTCAAGTTGCATTCTCCCGTTGATCCGCAGTTGAGTTTAGAGATCCAAGCGACACCCTTTCGGCATGAATATGTATTAATTTTTGTTCGTGACGTCAGTGAGCTTGCTCACTTAGAGAGTATCCGTCAAGATTTTATTGCTAACGTGTCGCATGAGCTACGCACACCATTGACTGTGATTACAGGCTATCTTGATATTATTAAGGGGCGCGATGATCAGATGCCTCCGGCGATGCTGCGAGTAGTGGACCAAATGCTCGAGCAGTCACAGCGAATGGATAGCATGGTCAATGATCTCATTTGGTTGTCGCGCCTCGAGACTTTACCTGAGGGGCAAAAAACGGAGCTGATTCCATTAGCGGGCTTAGTTTTTGGTTTGATAGAGGAGGCGCGGATCAGTGCTCCTGATAAAGCGGTCAGTTTTAAGCTTGACCAATCAACTGAAGGAGCTTCGTCAGGCTCCGTGGTTGTATCTAGCGAAGGCCTCGCGCTTGCAGCCGTTGATAATCGTGTTGCGATCCGAGGTAACTACGACGAGCTGCGCGCTGCTTTTTCCAATTTACTCCAAAATGCAATTAAGTATACGGCCGTTGATGGTTGTATAGAAATTATTGGCTCTTGGCACCGGGATGGCTTCCAGTTGAAATTTAAAGACAACGGCATTGGTATCGACCCTGTTCATCTACCGCGTCTGACCGAGCGCTTTTACCGGGTTGATGATAGTCGAACATCAAGTACAGGAGGCACCGGCTTGGGGCTCGCTATCGTTAAGCATGTGTTAATTCGGCATCAAGCGGAGTTACATGTGTCGAGTACGGAGGGGCATGGCTCTTCTTTTACCTGTGTTTTTCCCGCCCACCTCGTGACCAAGTGATCTACCCGCTTGAGCCGCTTTTTGGCCTGTTGAAACTCGTCTTGATGCTGACAAGATGAAATTTTTTGATGGTCATCAAAGTGTCACAATTCGGTCGTATTATTCTTTCTAGTTATCAACAAGAGGCGAATGGCGGCAGTCACTAAGCTTATTTCGCTCCAGTTATTTATCTGAAGTCCATATCCTTGAGGGTTTGTTTATGAAAAGAGTCATTTTTCTTGGTGCGATTGCAGTCGCGATGTCTAATTGGGCGACTGCCAATTCAGAGCGGGATTACATCGAAGTGGTAGGTTCCTCGACGGTCTATCCATTTGCTACAGCAGTAGCCGAAAAATTCGGTAAGGGCACGAGCTTCAAAACGCCCAAAATTGAGTCAACCGGGTCGGGCGGTGGCATGAAACTGTTTTGCAAAGGAATTGGCACAGGCCACCCTGACATCACCAATGCGTCGCGACGTATCAAAATCAATGAATACAACATGTGCCATGAGAACGGCGTGAAGGACATTGTAGAGGTGCTAATTGGCTACGACGGGATTGCATTCGCCAACTCCAAAGATTCGCCACAGTACTCATTGACGCGACAGGACATCTATCTGGCACTCGCCGCAGACATACCGAATCCTGATGGTAGCGAGACCTTTGTGAAAAACTCCAGTATTACCTGGCAAGATGTGAACGATGCGCTGCCTGCCGTAAAAATTGAGGTTTTAGGCCCGCCACCAACCTCTGGCACAAGAGATGCTTTTGTTGAATTGGCTTTAGAGGGGGGTTGTAAGGCATATCCATGGGTAAAAGCGTTGAAAAAAGTCAATAAATCCGAGTACAAAAGTCGCTGCCATACCATTCGTGAAGATGGAGCCTATATTGAGGCAGGCGAAAACGACAATCTTATTGTGAGCAAACTTGAAGCAAATCCATCGGCTTTCGGTATTTTTGGATTTAGTTTCTTAGATCAAAATGCTGAAAAAGTTCAGGGTTCACTGGTAGACGGCTTCGCACCCACCTTCGAATCGATCGCTGATGGCGACTACAGCGTATCCCGCCCACTTTACTTTTATGTTAAAAAAGCGCATGTCGGCGTGGTCCCTGGGATAGAGCAATTTTTGCGTGAATTCACTAGTGAGGGCGCTTGGGGGGAAGACGGATATTTGGCCGATAAAGGGATGATCCCACTGAGTTTTGAATTGCGCACCAATATGGCAAAATCAGTCAAGTCACTTAATAATCTTGTGCTGAATTAGCAACTGTTTAATCACGGAAAAGAGTAGACCAAAAGCCAGCTCAAAATGCTGGCTTTTGTTATTCTCTACGGGTATAAAGAGCGCCGAGTTGTATGCACGCAGGTTAAAAATAGTCGTCTTTGTATTAGCGACTGTTCAACCTTAATTTTCAAAAGCATTGATAGATATCTATGTCACTCAGCACACTATTTACCATAGCTCTTATCGTCGTCATTCTGGCGTTCTATACCGGTCAACGTAAGGCCTTGGGCTTTCGTATGAGTGGGGGTGCCCCCCACTCATTACCGTTTTACCACGGGTCTTGGTTTGCTGTGTGCGTTCTACTACCAGCAGCGCTCTTCTTATTGGTTTGGTCAGTGGGCGATGGCGCAGTCATCAAATCTATTATTTTAGCGGACCTACCCGAGCCTTTTGCTAGTCAGTCTACCCAAGAGATTCAGCTGGTCTACAGCGAAATCACTCAGCTCGGCCAGTCATCATTTGTCTCCAACAACGCTGCCGCATTAGCCGCGAGTGGTAAAGAATTTCAGGCTTTGCATAGCCTGAGCGCCCAGTTGAAATACAGTTTTGCCAGCGTTCTCGTATTTATAGGCGCAATTTATGGCTGGACGCGTTTACAACCCCACTTTAACGCGAGGGTCAAGTTCGAAGGGACTGTGCGTAAGGTCTTATTCTTGTCGGCTAGCGTCGCCATACTGACAACGCTAGGCATCATTTTTTCTGTGCTGTTTGAGGCTTTACGATTTTTCGACTCGGTTTCGATTGTAGACTTTATTTTTGGGACTCACTGGAGTCCGCAAATGTCTATTCGGGAAGATCAAGTAGGCTCTTCGGGTGCTTTTGGTGCTGTGCCATTGTTTGTCGGAACGCTACTCATATCGGCGATAGCCATGTTAGTTGCCGTACCGGTTGGCTTGATGTCAGCAATTTATTTATCGGAATACGCCAGTCGCCGTTTTCGTGCATGGGCAAAACCTTTGCTAGAGGTTTTGGCGGGCATTCCAACCGTAGTGTATGGGTTTTTTGCGGCCATAACGGTCGCGCCATTGCTGCGTAATTTAGGAGAGACGTTGGGCCTAAGCGTTGCCTCAGAGAGTGCCCTAGCGGTAGGACTCGTTATGGGTGTGATGATTATTCCCTTCGTTTCGTCATTGTCAGACGATGTGATTAACGCAGTCCCTCAGACGATGCGCGACGGCTCTTATGGCCTAGGTGCTACGCGCTCTGAAACAATTCGTCAGGTGATTATTCCAGCTGCGTTACCGGGTATTGTTGGTAGTGTATTGCTAGCGGTTTCAAGAGCCATCGGTGAAACTATGATCGTGGTGATGGCTGCAGGGCTGTCTGCTCGATTAACCGTCAATCCACTGGAAGCGGTCACCACCGTTACGGTGCAAATTGTGACGTTGCTGGTGGGTGATCAAGAGTTTGATTCTCCTAAAACCTTAGCAGCGTTTGCGCTGGGGTTGATGTTGTTCATTACCACGCTTTGCTTAAATATTATTGCTTTACATATCGTTCGCAGGTACCGCGAGCAATATGATTAGCCCCTCCATGGGGGTATCCTTTCGGCCAATATTTTTTTGAATTGAATGATTCGTTATGTCACAAACTACCATTGATATCGTTAACAAAAATCTCGCTAAACGCTATGCGCGCGAGAAGCGCTTCAGGCTTTTAGGTTTTGGGTCGGTGATGATTGGTTTCGCCGCACTGGTGTTTCTGCTTGTAACTATTGTTGGTGACGGCTGGGGCGCATTTAAGCAATCATCAGTGCGCTTGCAGCTCAACTTCGATCAGTCCGTTCTCAGCATAGAGGATGTGGCAGACGAGGAGCAGTGGCAATATGGAAATTATATTGGCGTGATTAAAGCGGCATTGCGACAACGCTTTCCTGAGATGACTTCGCGAGCGCAAAAAAAATTGATATACCGTATGGTGAGCCCTGGAGCTGACCATCAAGTGCGCCAATTATTGAAAAAAAATCCCGACTGGCTTGGCTCGATACAAGAAGTATGGCTGCCAGCGGATGACGATATAGACTCTTTTGTTAAAGGGCATGTCGACCGGAGCTTGCCCGAGAGCGATCGGCGAATTAAAGATACTCAAATCGCACTAGTTGATGCGCTGCAAGAATCCGGCGACTTAAAATTGAAATTCAATACGCTGCTTTTCACAGCCGGAGATTCTCGTGAACCAGAGCAGGCCGGTATTCGCGGCGCTTTAGTGGGCTCATTTCTAACGTTATTAGTGACCCTTGGCTTGTCCTTTCCTATTGGTGTTGCGGCAGCCTTGTACTTGGAAGAGTTTGCACCAAAAAACCGCTTTACTGACATGATTGAAGTGAATATCAATAATTTGGCGGCTGTTCCTTCCATCGTCTTTGGTTTGTTGGGGCTTGCGGTGTTTCTGAATGTATTTGGTTTACCGCGCTCCGTGCCTTTATTGGGTGGTATCGTGCTGACGTTAATGACGTTACCGACGATTATAATCTCCAGTCGTGCAGCTCTGAAAGCCGTGCCTCCCTCTATCAAAGAAGCCGCGTTGGGTTTAGGCGCCTCAAAGATGCAAGTTATTTTTCATCATGTATTACCCTTAGCTTTGCCGGGTATGCTCACAGGAGCTATTATCGGCATGGCGCAAGCGCTTGGCGAAACAGCACCCCTGTTGATGATCGGTATGGTAGCGTTTATTGTTGATGTGCCAGGATCATTTACTGATCCGGCTACCGTCTTACCGGTGCAGATATTCTTGTGGTCGGACAGTCCCGAAAGAGCATTTATTGAGCGCACATCAGGCGCAATTATGGTGTTGTTAACGTTCTTAATCACAATGAATGCTGTTGCGGTATTGTTACGTAAGCGTTTTGAGCGACGGTGGTAGCGCTCAACAATTTGATGAGATGGCTTTATATTTGAGTCATCGTGGATGGAACGCAATACATTTTTGCTTTCACCATTTAATATTTAACTAGATTATGCCAAGTGGGAAGATAACTTCTGTGACAGAGCCAACTAACCAACTCCATGCTGCGTCGTCGAGCAATGATGCGAGTTTAGCCAATCGTGCCAATGACTATTCCGAAACAGTGGGTAACATCCGCGTTGATAGTCCTAAAATGTCGATGAGTAATGTCGATGTTTTTTATGGAGAGAAACAAGCGATTTTTGATGTGAGTCTTGATATTGCCAAGAATGAAGTGATCGCCATGATCGGCCCATCGGGCTGTGGTAAATCAACTTTCTTGCGCTGCTTGAATCGCATGAACGATACCATAGATATTTGTCGAGTGAGCGGCAAGATATTGTTAGAGCATGAAGACATATACGACCCAAAGTTAGATGTCGTTCCGCTGCGTGCTCGTGTGGGTATTGTTTTTCAAAAGCCCAACCCGTTTCCCAAGTCGATTTACGACAACGTGGCTTACGGACCCAGAATACATGGCCTTGCCACAAGTAAGGTTGAGCTTGATGAAATTGTAGAGACGAGCCTGAGACGAGCGGGGCTTTGGAGTGAGGCTAAAGATAGATTGGATCAGCCTGGTACTGGGTTGTCGGGTGGCCAGCAGCAACGTTTGTGTATTGCTCGCACGATTGCGGTAAGTCCAGAGGTGATCTTAATGGATGAGCCATGCTCGGCATTAGATCCCATCGCTACCGCGCGCATTGAAGAGTTGATTGATGAGCTGCGCAGCAACTACACCATTGCTATAGTTACTCACTCGATGCAGCAGGCTGCGCGTGTGTCTAACCGCACAGCATACTTCCATCTGGGCTACTTGGTTGAAGTTGGGGAAACGAACGACATTTTTACTAACCCAAACCATAAGCTGACAGAAGACTATATAACGGGTCGTTTTGGTTAATTGCAAATAGGACGAAATAATGATTTCTGATAATAGTACCGGCCATATCTCGCAGCGTTTTGACAATGAATTAGATGCGGTGAAAAGTCAGCTGACTGAAATGGGTGGCATAGTCGAGAAGCAAGTCAGTGATGCTATTACATCATTGCTTGATGCAGATGCGTTGCTGGCTGAAAAAGTAGTTAAAAAAGATAAGTCGATTAACACTTTAGAAGTATCAATTGACGAAGATTGCGCATTAATTCTTGCACGTCGCCAGCCGGCCGCGCGAGACCTCCGCTTAGTTTTATCGATCATTAAAACCACCACTGACCTTGAGCGTATTGGCGATGAAGCTGATAAGATGGCGACGCAGGCCATTAATCTTGCTGAAGAGGGCAAAGCACCGCATGGTTATGTTGAAATCCGGCATATTGGCCAGCATGTGTCTAAAATGTTGTCGCAGGCGCTTGACTGTTTTGTTAGGCAAGATGTTGAGCTAGCACTAAGAGTAGCGCAGGAAGATAAGGCGGTGGATCTTGAATACGGCACTGCCTTACGCGCTATGATGACCTACATGATTGAGGATCCGCGCAGCATTACCCGCGTAATGAGCATTATGTGGTCGTTGCGAGCGCTTGAGCGCATAGGTGATCATGCGCGCAATATCGCCGAACATGTGATTTATCTTGTTAAGGGTGATGATGTACGGCACTTAGGCCTGAAAAAAATGGCCGAGAAAGTGCACGAGACATAATAGCTGCTTGTAGAGCACAGTGCGGGTCGTGAGGTAGGGCTGTGTGAGAGCTTTGTTGTAGCGGCCCCCGCAAAACTACGTGAAGAGCCCCTCGATTAGGGGCTCTTTTTGTTTGCGCTATTTTTATTTAAGATCAATTTCTTTATGCTTTTATCCAAATATCCCTTTAAAGAAAAAGAAGAATAAGATGGCTAGGGCAGCGCCGGCCGGTAATGTAATTACCCAAGACATAAAGATGGTGCCAACAACCCGTAAGTTTAACGCGCCAATACCCCGTGCCATGCCAACGCCTAGTACCGCACCAACTAAAGTATGGGTAGTTGAAATTGGTAGGCCCGTTGCGGATGCAAAAACAACAGTGGTGGCTGCACCTAGCTCGGCCGCGAAGCCACGGCTTGGTGTAAGCTCTGTAATTTTTCGTCCAATGGTGGCCATTACTTTAAAGCCGTAAGTCGCAAGACCAATGGCAATGCCGGAAGCCCCCAGGAGTAAAACCCAGCTGGGCAGCGCGGATTTGGCAACAATAACCCCTTCGTTTGTAATGACACCAACTACCGCGGCTAACGGACCAATGGCATTCGCTACGTCGTTAGATCCATGGGCAAATGCCATTGCACACGCAGTGAATATCATTAAGACGCTAAATACTTTTTCTACATTAACAAATCGGTTTTGAGAGGGGTCAACCGGCTCCACTTTAATGTTACGAAGCAGTAAAATACCCAGCCCAGCGACAACAAGTCCCACCAATGCAGCCGTGGGCAGTGCATTGGCAAATTTACTCTCGAAACCATAGTCCACTGCAACGCCAATATGCTTAAAGCCCTTCAGCAGAGTGACCATTGCAATCATAAAGCCGACGGCAAAAATATAATACGGAACGTATTTTTTTGCATTTTCAAATGGCGTGGCAGTATTAATTATCAGCCGCTGCACGCTCATAAATAACCCGAATGAAATGACGCCGGCAAGAACGGGCGACACAACCCAACTGGCGACAATTTGCGATACTTTCCCCCAATTTACAGCATCAACCGAAATGCCCACTGCCGCAAAACCAACGAGGGCGCCTACGATAGAGTGCGTGGTTGAGACCGGCCAGCCGGCCATGCTCGCTATCAAAAGCCAAATGCCCGCAGCTAAAAGCGCAGAAATCATGCCATAGACTAATAGCTCTGGTGAGCCGTCTAGGGCGGTTGGATCGAGTATACCCTTGCGAATTGTGGCGGTGACTTCGCCGCCTGCAAGGTAGGCACCGGCGAACTCGAAAACCATCGCGATTGCGATGGCTTGTTTAACCGTTAGTGCTCGTGCGCCAACTGACGTGCCCATAGCGTTGGCAACGTCATTGGCTCCAACTCCCCAGGCCATAAAAAAGCCAAAAACGCAGGCGAGTATTAACAGTATGTGGCCATGCTGAGCTATGACTTCCATCGTAATTCCTTACACTTAATATGCGGGCCGTTGCCGCAACGACTTACTCATAATTTGAGCAAGGTTGAGTGTTATTAGTAAAAGTATGCATCGCTCAGAGCTGCTGCACAGTTTATTGGTTGTTCGGTTATTTTGAGATAAGTAGTTGCATTAACGAACCTACCTTTTGAGCTCGGTCGGCAAGATCACCGATCCATTCGATGACTTGGTATAAAAACATCGCTTCAATAGGGGGTAATTGATCCTCTATTTTGAACAGCTCCGCTCGCACTTGTACTTGCAATCGGTCGTTTTCATTTTCTAAGTTGTCAAGCTCCGTTATTAAGCCCTGAACTAGGTCAAGTACATTGCCTTTGAAACCAGCTTCTACAAGCTCATCCATTTCTTGTATAGCTCTTAGCGCCTGAGCGGATGTTGCAACGGCCGTCTTACTGTATTCAAGCATGATCGAGGCAATGCTGTTGGGTATAACTATTTTTCTACCTAGCATCAAGCCACTAATGTCTTTGGCTCGATTGGCAATCTTATCTTGTCGTGTAATCAGATTCAGTAAGTCGGAGCGATTCACCGGCAGCCAAAGACTTTTAGGAAGGTGCAGGCGAATATCCTTTTTAATTCGGTCAGCGTCACTTTCCAAATCGCTAATGGTTTGCTGGATAGTTGTCGCTAGCTCCCAATCATTATTTATACTGGCTTCGATGAAAGGGATGAGCTGTTCGGCACATTCTTGCGCTTTTACAATATGATCTTGAATTGGGCTAAAAGGCGATTGTGCAAAGAGATTGCCGAATAGATTGCGTGCCATGTTCAGCTCCCGAGAGGTGAGTAAGCAGAGGCCGAATCATATGACTATTTTCAGCCTTAGGCTAGTACAGTTGTTGGCTACACAATAGCCTAAAATGGTTCAGCAAAGCCGCTTAAGTTTTATTGAATGTTAAACCAAAATGTTTGCAGGTGCAGCCAGTGCTGAAATTCTTTCTACGTTGCGGTACGCTGCGTTCTTTGTTCAACGAGTTGGCATAGCCCTATGACTAAAACAACCTCAAAACCATTCGGCTTGATGATCGCCGGGCCTACCCAATGCGCTGGTGAGCTTGAGGTGTATTCGCCGTTTAGCGGTGAAACGCTTGCAAAGGTTGCGCGTTGCGGTGAGGGTCACGTTGAAGCGGCTCTAGAGCTAGCTCAGGCTACTTTCAATGATAAATCGGGTTGGCTGACTGTTTCCAAGCGCATTGAAATCCTGCGGCTAGCAGCTACAACAATGAAAGGTATGGAAGATACGCTGGCGATGGCCGCTGCGAGTGAGGGAGGCAAGCCCCTTATGGACAGCCGTGTAGAGGTTAAGCGCGCCATTGCGGGGCTGGGCATGTGTGCTGAGCATGTGGCGCAGCATGCGGGTGAAGTGGTGCCACTCACCCCTGATAACGCTCACACCAAACGAATGGGTTTTACTCAAAAGGAGCCGATCGGTGTGGTTGTAGCGGTGAGTGCCTTTAATCATCCGTTGAACCTGATCGTTCATCAGGTTGGCGCGGCAGTGGCAGCAGGTTGTCCGGTGATTGTTAAGCCAGCCAGAGATACTCCGCTGTCGTGCTTGCGCTTTGTGCAAATATTACGGGACTCTGGCCTGCCTGAGGCGTGGTGTCAGGTTGCTGTTCCAGAGTCAACGGCACTAGCAACGAAGCTAGTGGTTGATAAACGCGTCGGCTTTTTTTCGTTTATTGGCAGTGCCAGCGTTGGCTGGATGTTACGTGGCAAACTGGCCCCCGGCACCCGTTGCGCACTTGAGCACGGCGGCGTTGCGCCAGTCATTATTGATCGCAGCGGCGATATTGAAAAAGCGTTGCCGGCTATTTTAAAGGGCGGCTTTTATCATGCCGGACAAGTTTGCGTGTCTGTCCAGCGGGTTTATATTCCTGATGAGATGATGGAGGTATTTTCCAAACGACTCGCCGATGCAGCGCAGCGGTTAAAGGTCGGTGACCCCCTCGACGCCCAGGTTGAAGTGGGCCCGCTTATTACAGCGCACGAGGCGGTGAGGGTGCATGAATGGGTCAGTAGTGCAGTGGCCAAAGGTGCCAAACTGATGTGCGGCGGCGAGCCACTGACTAATAACTGTTATAAGCCTACAGTCTTAGTCAACCCTCCGCTGGATGCAGAAGTGAGCCAGCAAGAAGTGTTTGGACCAGTAGTTTGTCTTTATAGCTATACAGATGTTAAAGAAGCCATAGCCATGGCCAACGGGCTCGATGTGGCTTTTCAAGCGGCCGTTTTTGCGCAAGATCTAGATCGCGCGTTTCAATTATATGGTCAGCTGAATGCTTCGGCGGTGATGCTCAATGACCACACGGCCTTTCGGCAAGACAATATGCCGTTTGCGGGCCTGCGGCACTCTGGCTTGGGCGTGGGCGGCATAAAACACACCATCGAAGATATGCAGATAGACAAGCTGATGGTCGTAAAAGTCAGCGACTCGCTGTAACGTTGAGCACCTAATAAAAATTAATCGTTGACGGTTTGGCCCTGTTTTTCGTTCAGGTGGCGCACAAATTTATTGTTTTCATCAACCAAAATAGTGGTGGGTTCGAACGGCTCGCTAGCTAGCGTGAAGGCCATGATGATGACTTCATCGCCGGGGTGTATCATGTGTGCAGCCGCACCATTCATCTCTATACAGCCGCTGGCGTACTCGCCTTCAATAATGTAAGTCTCGAGTCGAGACCCTGACGTGTTGTTTACCACAAGAACGCGTTCATTTTTTTGCATTCCCGTAATTTCTAGCAATTTTTTATCGATGGTGATGCTGCCCACATAATGTAGATCCGACCGAGTGACGGTAGCATTATGAATTTTGGCAGACATGTAATTGCGTAATCGCATGGTTGAAACCTTTAAAAACTTTAGGGGCTGGCGGTTAATCGAATCCGCGCTAAACAGTAACTAAAATACCAATCGGCCTATCAGTTATTGGCGTGCAGTGCTTCGTTTAGCTCTACTTTTGACTGATGAGTTTTGCATTCTACTGCACCGGTTTGTGAATTTCTTCGAAATAGAAGGTCAGACTGTCCGCTGAGGTCTCTGGCCTTGGTGTGCCGAACTAGCTCGCCTTGATCGTCTAATAACGCGACTTTAGTGCCCGCCGTAACATAGAGCCCTGCCTCAACAATACAGCGATCGCCAAGCCCAATGCCAATGCCTGCATTAGCCCCGATAAGGCAGTTTTTACCAACCGATATTACTACGGCGCCACCGCCAGACAAGGTTCCCATCGTTGAGCTACCACCGCCTAAGTCAGAGCCTTCGTCAACAAATACGCCAGCTGAAATACGGCCCTCAATCATGCTAGTGCCTGCAGTACCTGCATTAAAATTAACAAAACCTTCATGCATGATAGTGGTTCCAGCCCCGATGTAGGCGCCGAGCCTAACGCGTGAAGTGGCCGCAATTCTTACGCCCGAGGGCACAACGTAGTCAGTCATTTGTGGAAACTTATCGACGCTTTTTACATCAATCCAGCGGCCTTCACAGCGTGCTCGAAGTTGTCGCTCGGCCAGTTCATCGGTGTCAATAGGGCCTTCAGACGTCCAAGCAACGTTGGGTAAACAAGCAAAAATTCCGCCAAGGTTTTGTTGGTGTGGTTTTATCAGACGATGAGACAGTAATTGCAGTTTTAAATAGGCTTCTGCAACGCTTGCAGGTTCGCTATCGGTGGCTAAGACAACCACTACAGGCTGACGCTCTGTATCACTGAGGTGGTTGGCGATGGCCGCTTGATCGGGCTGCCCTGCGAGTGCCTGTGCAAGTGCTTGGCACTCTTGTATGTTGATGCGGATTGCCGCATTGCCACCATTATAGTCAATCTTAGCTTCCTTCAAAGCCGCCAAGAGCTGTGCGCTTTGTTCGGCACTCACGTGGGCAAGGGGTGCTGGAAACAAGGTGTCAAGCATCTGCTCTTGCTGGTTAAGTGAGGCAATACCAATACCAAAGCCAAATAATGTAGACATAAAAAAACCTTTCGGATGTTTAAAGTAAAAAAGTGTGTGTAAGCCGACGCTCGACTAGCGGCGTGCATAGTTGATGAAAGTCGGTGGTACTTAAGCGTTAGCTAGCTGTCGATAAGAAGATTCGCAAAAGCCAATAATGGGTTCACCATTGCGCGACACCAATACTGGACGCTTAACCAGCGTGGGCTGAGCGACGATAATTTTAATAGCTAACTGATTCGCTTCGGAGGAATCGTCATTTACCGTGCTATCGATCAAGCTCGCTTGGTCGGCCTTGGTGAGGCCCTTCCATGTAGTGCTACGCCGATTGATAAGTTTATCTGCGGCCATCTGTTTTAGCCAGCTGCTAACAAGCTCAGGGCTTAAGCCGTCTTTGCGAAAATCGTGGTAATGAAAATCGATGCTCTGTGCGGTTAAATACTGTTTAGCTTTGCGCACCGCGTCGCAGTTGCTAATGCCATATAGAGTTATCAAACTAGTGCCTGTTGTGTATCAATCTTGGTCAAGCGTTGTGTTAAAGCGTTTTTGCCAGCTTGTCGTTGGGCTCATTTTGAGCTAGCTGCCTAGGCAGCTCCGCAGCGGCGCAAATTCTACCAGTTTCCGCCAAGATTATGCAGTTCCTTTTAGCGATGTATTACACTGGCTTGGAGTACAACTTCAAAAGTACGTTTAGTTGGGCCCGTGGTTGGGTCTAAATTGTTTACAAGTCAAATAACCGGTTGAACGCAATGAGTGAAGGCGTGAGTGTCAAGCAGCAACAATTAATGGCGGAGAACACTTTTGCGGTCCTCGTTGAAGAGGCCGCCGACGGTAGTGTCGGGTCAGCGGTGGATATACTGGCCCATGCATCAAAGCTGTCCAAAGGCAAAATTAAGGACGCTATGCAAAAAGGGGCGGTTTGGCGCGAAGAGCGACTCGCCCGGAGCTGTAAGTTGGTATCGGAACCATCGGACAGTGAGTCAGGAGCAGCTAGTGCTGGCTTGTATGGTCACGGCCGGCGCGGCAAGCCGCGTCGTCTGCGTCGCGCAACCGCCGCGCTCAACAGTGGTGACAGGCTGCTAATGTACTACAACGCGCGGGTGCTATCGGCCAACTGTCCTGAAGCTAAATTGATTGCCGATCAAGGCGCGTATTCGATTTGGGACAAGCCGGCCGGCATGTTATGTCAGGGCTCAAAGTGGGGTGACCACTTGACCTTAAATCGATGGGTGGAAACACGGCTGGAGCCACGCCGGCCGGTCTTTGTGGTGCACCGACTCGACAGGATGGCTTCCGGACTTGTGGTATTGGCCCACACTAAAAAAGCGGCTGCTGCGCTGTCTACTCAGTTTGCTGAAAGGCAAGTTAGCAAAAGGTATGAATGTATTGTGCACGGGGTTGTTCAAGGGCAGCCACCAATAGTCCTTGAGGAGCCGCTCTATGGCAAGTGGGCCTTAACGCGAATAGAATCAATCAATGGCGGCTCAGACGACCAGTTGACTTTGGAGGTTATCGGGATGGGAGCGAAGTTGGCGCCCTTGCCAAAAAACCAATTTAGCAAGCTGCTGGTCAGCATTGAGACCGGCCGTAAGCATCAAATTCGGCGCCATTTAGCTGATTACGGCTTTCCTATCGCAGGCGACCGGCAATATGGCCCTGATGCAGTCAGACTCAAGTCTCCTGATTGCGCGCTGCTGGATCTACAATTGCGTGCTGTCCAGCTTGCATTCAGTGATCCGCAGAAAGGTGAGCGAGTTCAGTGGAATATATAGTTTATTGACAATAACTTAGCTGCTTTAGGTAAAGCTGATTCTAGATTGTCCGCTCTTTGCGTATTGGCCTGAATCGTGACAATGTAGCGGTTTAACTTCTGGAAATTGACGTTTGTATCACGTATAGTGCGCGGCTAACTTATAGCGGAGTGACCACTATGGCTAAAGCAGCCAAAAAAGCTGCTTCGAGGGCGTCTGCCGGCAAGGCGGCTACAACGAAAAGCAAGGCAACTGGTAAAGCGCCTGCTAAAAAAGCGGCAGTTAAAAAACCAGCAGTTAAAAAACAATCGGCGAATAAAGTGGCCTCAAAGAAAGCTCCTGCTGCGAAAAAGTCTGTTTCGAAGAAAGCGTCGGTGGCTAAGAAGCCCGCTGCCAAAAAGACAGCTGTGAAGAAGGCCGCTGTGAAAAAGCTCGCTGCTAAAAAGACAACTGCTAAAAAGACAGCTGTGAAGAAAGGCGCAGTGAAAAAGGCTGTTGTGAAGAAAGCAGCCGTTAAGAAATCTCCGGTAAAGAAATCGGCAGAAAAAAAGGCCCCGCCAAAGAAACCTGCAGTTAAAAAGGCAGCCGCTTCAAAAGCAGCCAGTAAAAAGATAGCGGCCAAAGCAGCGCTCGCGAAGAAGCCCGCTGCAAAAAAAGCAACGCTCGCAAAAACTAAGTCTGTCGCCGCGAAGAAAGAATCAGCGACAGCCAAAAATAAGGTCGTGGTGAAAAAAGCCAATGCGCATGCGATTACTGAGCAAGGCGCTGCTTCCAAAGCAAAGGAACCGGTAGGCAAGAAAACCAAGTCTGCGCCTCACCGCCAGCGCAGAGCGCGCTCTGATAAAAACGCCAGTGCTGCCCCAATTGATATTGCTAAGCGGCAAGCCGAACTGGATGCTAATCAAAAGGTCGACGAGAATAGCAGTGCTGGCATCGCGAGCCAAATTGAGGCTTTTCTATCCAAGGGGAAAGAAATTAACGAAATCCCTGTGGGTGTGAGCGGTATAACTCACACCGGTGGAACGAAGCACATTACTATCAGCCGTAACAAGCCGCAAAATCAAACTTCGAGCTGACTCTATCGCCAACGGAAACTAAGGAACCTCTCTTATGAGAGGTTTTTTTTGCTTAAAACGCCGCTGAAAAATAACTCAATAGCCCCGGAAGGATTCAGCTTTTGCCCCGCTTAAGCTCGCAATGTAACCAGTTCGAACCGCATTTGATTTATTATTATACGATTGACGGCCAAAGCTTAATTTAAGCTCTGAGTTTTCGTGTAATTGCTTGAAACATCAAGCCGTAGGCGATTTAATGCCTTCGTTACTTCAATCACAACTTACGGAGTGTTTTGTATGTTTAAAGAATTTAAAGATTTTGCCCTGAAAGGGAACTTTGTGGATATGGCTGTTGGTATTGTTATCGGCGCTGCTTTTAGCACCATTGTTAAGTCTTTTGTCAGCGATATTATTATGCCTGTTGTTGGTGTCGTAACCGGTGGAGTTGACTTTTCAAATTTATTTGTAGTTATAAAAAGCCCTATTGAGGGGGCCGTTTACACAACCCTTGATGCGGCTAAAGAGGCTGGAGCTGTGACAATTAATTACGGCATCTTTGTCAATGCATTGATCACCTTCGTGATCGTCGCTTTTGTATTGTTCATGGTGATCAAGGGAATGAATAATGCCAAGAAAGCTCTTGAGGAAGAGCAGGCGGCCGCGCCACCTCCAGGACCTTCGGCAGAGGTTGAGCTTCTGACCGAAATTAGAGATTCGCTGGCTAAGTAGCATCGCAGCTAAAAAAAACCGCCTTTTGGGGCGGTTTTTTACTTGTTTTCTTGGCTACTGAGCTCCTCAAGTTCTACCCAGCGGACTGTTCTTTCGTCTAACTGCTTTTGCAGCGAACCTAATTCATCTAACATTGGCTGAGTTTCATGAAAGCTTGCCTCATAAAACTCAGGATTCGCGACTTTTGTTTCAAGATCACTGATAGCGATCTCAAGCTTATCAATTTCGTTGGGTAGCTGGTCCAATTCACGCTGTATTTTATAACTCAATTTTTTTTTCTTCGCTGCCGGTTGCGCAGCCGGGCTAACGCTATCATTGATGACCGATGTGGCGCTGTTAGTGGCTGCGGGAAGAGTGTCGCTAATTTTCAGTGCTTTACCTCTAGTGGCCCAGTCGCTAAAGCCCCCTACATATTCATGCACATTGCCATCATCTTCAAATACCAAAATACTGGTTACTACATTGTCGAGAAATTCTCGGTCATGACTGACGATGAGGAGGGTACCCTCATAGGCCACTAAGCGTTCTTCTAATACTTCGAGCATCTCAATGTCGAGGTCGTTAGTCGGTTCATCGAGCACCAACAGGTTGCTCGGCTTGCTAAATAATTTAGCCAACGACACACGATTACGTTCGCCACCTGATAGCGCTTTCACCGGTGTCATGGCGCGCTTAGGCGCGAACAGGAAGTTTTGCAAGTAGCTTATAATATGCCGGTCTTTGCCGTTTATTTGAATGAAGTCGCGCCCCATGCCGACGTTTTCAGCGATCGATTTGTCGGGGTCAAGTTGGCGTTTAACTTGATCAAAATATCCCATTTCTAAATTGGTGCCTAGTTTCACTGAGCCCTGATCAGGTTCAACCATGCCAAGCAGAATTTTAAGAAGCGTACTTTTACCTACGCCATTGTTACCAATTAAGCCAATTCGATCCCCTCGCATTATTTTTAACTTGAGGTTTCTAAGCAGTGATTCATTGTTGTAGCCATGAGTAACGGCTCGCATTTCGCAAACTTTACGGCCTGATTGCTCTGCGGTTTCAACATGGATACTTGCTTTGCCTTGCCGTTTGAGTCGTTCTGCTCGTTCGCGGCGCATCTTCTCAAGTGCGCGTACACGACCTTCATTACGTGTTCTACGAGCTTTAATACCTTGGCGTATCCAAGTTTCTTCGAGAGCGAGTTTTTTATCGAATAATGCATTATGTTGGCTTTCGTCTTTCAAAGACTGCTCTTTTAATTTTAAAAAGTTATTGTAGCTGCCCGGCCAATCAATAATCTTGCCACGGTCAATTTCGATGATGCGAGTGGCAAGGCTTTGTAGAAAATTTCGGTCGTGAGTAATAAAAACTACGCTACCTCGGTAACCGCGCACTACATGCTCAAGCCACTCGATAGTAGATATATCGAGGTGGTTAGTCGGCTCATCGAGTAAAAGTAAATTGGGCTCGCTCACTAAAGCTTTACCTAGGGCTACTCTGCGCCGCCAGCCCCCAGAAAGTTCTGAAAGTTTTTTATTGGCCGGTAAATCGAGCTGGCTGATAAATTTCTCCACTTGTTTATCGAGATTCCAGCCGCCGCCAGCCTCTATTGCCGCTTGCAGTTCAGACATTTCCTCGAGCGGATCTGCGTAACGTCGTGCACCATCACTGTTAATACCTGGAGGCTGTTCCTTACCCGAAGCTAACGCCTCATAGCGCTGTATGAGGGCGCTTTGATCAGCAAGACCCTCGCGGACGACGTCAAAGACAAGATCATCGCGGCTTACCGGCAAATTTTGATCCAATTGACTGATACGCAGCATTTGTTGGCGATGGACACTACCACTATCGGCCTCAATGGCACCGGCTAATATTTTTAATAGCGTCGTTTTGCCGGCTCCGTTGCGACCAATCAGGCAAATGCGCTCATTTGGCTCAATCGCAAATCCAGTGTTCGACAGGAGTGGCGTGTCGCCAAATTCAATAGATATTTCGTTCAGTCGTATTAATGTCACAAGGTGTTTCGCGGTGGTTGAATGAAGTCAAGGTAAAGCCAGCGGGCCAAATGATACGGCTTCGCTGAATATTACTAACAGTTGTAAGGTTTACTCAGAATAAATGCGCGCCACCCTAGGAGAAACGCCGGTGAGTAGTTGGTAGCTGATGGTCAGTGCGTGTTTGGCAATGGTTTCGACTGGAAGGCCTTTGCCCCACAAGATGGCCTCGTCACCAACCTGCACGGTAACATCATTAGCAATCAGGGTGGTAACGTCCACGCCAATCATATCCATAGAAACTCGCCCAGCAAGGCCAGCAAGCCTGCCGTTGATTAAAATCGGTGTGCCATTTTCAGCATGGCGTGGATAGCCGTCGCCGTAACCGATGGCAATCGTAGCAATCATGCTATCTCTGGGCGCAGTCCATGCACCAGCATAACCAATGGTTGCGCCTTGCTGCACCTGCCTTAGATCAATGATGGGTGCCTTCAGCGTCATGACCGGCTGAAGTTGCTGACTAATGCTATTCGGACTCTGCAGTGGATTGGCGCCGTAAAGCATTATGCCGGGACGAATTATTTCACGGTTAGGGGCGTAGTTGCCCAGCTGGTGTCGCAACCAATTTGCGCGTGCAACGGCCGTTGCATGCCGCAATAAACCGGCTGAGTTCGTTATCGAAAATTGTCTGCGCTCGTGGTGATTAAGGTCCGGCCTGATCATTTTTTGAAAGACCGCTAGTTGCTTATCGGTGGCGTCTACCGCGTCGTTGTCAGCACTGTGTAAATGCGTAATGACAGCCTCACAGTGGTCATGGGCTGCAGTTAACGAAAACGTGCTGGGAAGAGCCTCAAGTCCGAGACGATGCATACCCGTATCTAGCTTTAACCAATAGCGGAGCTTGGCAGCCTCACATGTGGCAATGTGATCATTAATATTATGCTGAGCAAATAGTGCTGGGGTAAGCGAGTATTGCTTAGCTATTGCAAAGTCGTCATTGTTGAAATGATGACTAAAGATAACAATCTTCTGCTGGCAGCCGTTTTCACGGAGAGCGACTGCTTCGTGCAGTCGGGCCACGCCATAGGCATCCACCGAAGCGCTTAGCGCGCTGGCTACTTTGATCATGCCGTGTCCGTAGGCATCCGCCTTCACCATACACAAAAGCTGGCTCTGAGGAGCTAATGATTGCGCTAGCACAGCGTTGGCACGCAGCGCGTCTAAATCAATCGATGCAGTGGCGTGCTGTAGTGAGTGACTGAGGTTTTTAGGCATATTTAGCGATAGTTTGATGAACTTGCTCTAGATAGCTTTCGCCAAAAATATTCAAATGGTTGAGCAAATGATAGAGATTGTATAACGACATTCTAGACCGCCAGCCGGCTTCCATTGGCCAGTGCTCATCATAGCTTAAATAAAAATCGTGCGGTAAGCCGCCAAACAATAGTGACATAGCAATATCAGTTTCGCGCCAGCCATAATAAACCGCAGGATCAATTAAGGCGGGTTGCCCCTGTTCATCTATCAGTATGTTGCCAGGCCATAAATCGCCATGCAACAACGAGGCTGGCTGCCAAGGTACGAGTTCAGTCAGACGTTCGCAGATCGATTCAATACTAATGACCCATGGCGTCTCTAAATAGCCGTTGTCAAAGGCGAGTCGAGTTTGATGCATTAAGCGTTGCTGTGAAAAGAAATCATGGCCATCTTCAAACCAGCCATTTTTTTGCTGTTGTGCGCCGCAATAGTTATCCTCGGCTAGCCCATAAGGCGTCGTTAAATTACTCGCGCTGGCAGTACTAAAGCGATGCAGGTCAGCCAATTGGCCGGCTAGCCTCTGCCAGTAATCCGAACATTGGGCGGTCTCGGCAATATGCTCAATTAAAAGGCATTGCTTGCAGATGTAGAGTACTTCAGGAATACGTAAAGTGCCGGTGTTGGAGAGCAGCTCTAAGCCGGAGGCCTCAGACTTTAGTGCTTCACCTGAGTTGTCCCGACAAACTTTTGCGACAATTTTTCGATCCTGCGAATTAGCCAGTAGATAGCACTCATGGTGCCCGCTACCCAAAACTTCGCAGCGCTCTAGCTGCTCGAAGCCATGGCCGGCCAACCATTCGCCCGTCTTATCAGACACTAGGAAAGGAAATTCCACGCTATTCATTAAAAATGTGTTGCCATACAAAATAGTGCTGAGATACTTTGGATTAGAATCTCCCTACGGTGAACCTTGAGAAGCAATTGTCAACGCTTGCAAGCAAACTTTGCCTGATAATAGAGGCAATATCCTATCACGTATTGCGTTCTTGTTTTCAAAGATCAGTGGGACAGACGTTCCAAGCTTAAGGGCGAGTCTTTGATGCCGAAGCCGTGCTGGCACAGCATTGAGAAGATTGGCAGTAGAGCGCCTTGCATACAGCTTTTGCCAGATAGCAGCTTTGTTACTGTTATAAATTTTTAATCAGGCTTAGTCATGCTATGTTAGCGGCTGTGATATGGTTTAAGAGTCCATGATAGATGCTTAGAACCTTGACCGAGTTAGGTTTAAGGAGAGCTTAGATGATGCGTCTGTCACTGACTCGCCATGAAATGGGCAGGTTGAATATGCGGGCCAAACAATCTACGGAGCTTTTTTAGCATGGCTACACTGGGCGATAGGTTAGTGATCGCAATCTCATCACGCGCATTATTTGATATGCGTGAGAGTCACGAGGTTTATCAGCGAGAGGGTTTATCCGCCTATTCTCAGTATCAGATCGATCATGAGGAAGAGCCTTTGGCTCCTGGCGATGCGTTTCCACTGGTTCAAAAACTATTGGCCATTAACGATAAATTTGAAGGTGATACACGGGTCGAAATTATTTTGCTCTCGCGTAATAGCGCCGATACTGGCTTGCGGGTGTTCAATTCTATTGCCCACTATGGCTTGGCGATTCAACGAGCTGCTTTTAGTGGAGGCGAAAGCCCTTACCGTTATGTGAAGGCCTTCGGTTCGCATCTGTTTCTATCAACTGATGCTGACGATGTCCGTTCAGCATTGGATAATGGCGTTGCAGCGGCTACTTTTTTACCCGCAGGTGGGGCGCGCAACGATAAAGAGCAGCTACGCTTTGCGTTTGATGGGGACGCCGTCTTATTTTCTGACGAAGCTGAGCAAGTGTTTAAATCGGATGGATTGCAGGCTTTCACAGACTCTGAGCAAGCCTCTGCTAAAGAACCCTTATCGGGCGGGCCCTTTAAGAACTTTTTAGCCGCATTGCAAAAGCTTCAGGCTGAGTTTACTGAAGCTGATTCGCCGATTCGTACAGCCCTAGTCACAGCGCGATCGGCGCCAGCACATGAGCGCGTTATTCGAACGCTGCGCGCTTGGCATATCCGTATCGATGAATCCCTGTTCTTGGGAGGTCTGCCAAAAGTGGATTTTCTAAAGGCCTATGGAGCCGATGTTTTTTTTGACGATCAGCGTGGCCATTGTGAGCTCGCAGCCGGTCATATTGCTACGGGTCATGTGCCGCATGGGGTGGCAAATGCGATGGCTAAAGGTATTGATGAGTGACGATCGTCTCGGTTCAAATTACGCCGATATTTGCGTTAGTGTAGTGTTAAGATTATCGTTAATTTGACGAGCTACCGGTTCTTTTGAGTCGATTACTGGCCACAAGATATTGCAGTGAAGTTCAGTGGTACGCAGGGTGCTGCTAAAATATTCAGGTGTCGTCCTGGCGCGCGATCAAAGAGCCCCAGAGACGATTAAATAGTCCATAAGATTTTTAGCCGGCGATATACGATTACTATGAAGCTACAACAATTACGGTACATCTGGGAAGTGGCGCACCACGATTTAAACGTGTCGGCGACAGCGCAAAGTCTCTTTACCTCGCAGCCGGGTATTAGCAAGCAAATACGCCTGCTAGAGGATGAATTAGGTGTTGAGGTTTTTTCGCGCAGTGGCAAGCATTTAACCCATGTCACGCCTGCAGGAGAGGCGATTCTTGAAGCAGCAGGAGAGGTGCTGCGAAAAGTTGAAACGATTAAACAGCTGGCGCAGGAATTTAGTGATGAAAAAAAGGGCAGCCTGTCCTTGGCTACTACGCATACCCAAGCACGTTATGCGCTGCCGGTACCAATAGAAAAGTTTATTCAACAATATCCCGATGTTTCGCTGCATATGCATCAGGGCACGCCCATGCAAATCTCTGAGCTGGCTGCTGATGGAACCGTGGATTTTGCGATTGCAACCGAGGCGTTAGAACTCTTTAACAACCTCTTAATGATGCCCTGTTATCGTTGGAACCGCTGTGTTGTGGTCAAACGCGATCACCCCTTAGCGCAAGTGAGTCAGCTAGCGCTTGAAGACGTAGCGGCTCATCCTATTGTAACTTATGTATTTGGTTTCACCGGGCGATCAAAGTTGGATGATGCCTTCTATGAGCGAGGCCTATCGCCTAAAGTGGTATTTACCGCAGCCGATGCGGATGTTATTAAAACCTATGTGCGCTTAGGTTTAGGGATCGGCATTGTTGCGCGCATGGCATTTGACGACGACAAGGACAGTGATCTAGTTGCGCTGGATGCCAGTCATTTATTTGCGCCAAGCGTCACCAAAATTGGCTTTAGGCGCGGTACATTCTTGCGTGGCTACATGTACGATTTTATACAAATGTTTGCGCCGCATTTAACGCAAGATGTGGTCGAGCAAGCCTATGCCCTGAACAGTAAGGTCGATGTTGATGAACTGTTCAAGTCAATAGAGTTGCCAACGTATTAAATTGCTTCGCGAAGATTCTCGCTTATTTAGTGCGACTAATTAGTTGGCTAAACGCAAAGGGTTGGTTAATATGCCGCTGCCTTCAAGCAGTATTTTATACAGCGGCGTTTTATTTTTTATTAGAAGATGAAAGTTAAGGAGAAATGTGTGGAGCTGGCGTGTCTTGATTTAGAGGGAGTGTTAATTCCTGAAATTTGGATTGATTTTGCGGAGCGTACTGGAATTGACGGCTTGAAAGCGACTACTCGAGACATCCCTGATTACAATGTTTTGATGCAGCAGCGTCTTCGTTTACTAGACGAAAACAATTTAAAGCTGGCAGACATCCAAAATGTTATTGCGGATATGGCACCCTTGGAGGGTGCTCAGGAGTTTCTCAACTGGCTGCGGGAGAGGTTTCAGGTAATTATTTTGTCAGATACCTTTTACGAATTCTCAGCGCCACTAATGAAACAGTTGGATTGGCCAGCCTTGTTCTGTCACAAGCTTGAAGTGGATGACCAAGGGCGAGTTAGTAATTATTTGTTACGCCAATCCAATCCCAAACAAAAGTCTGTGGAGGCCTTTCAGTCGCTAAACTTTCGAGTGATTGCGGCCGGTGATTCTTACAACGATACGACTATGCTGGGGGCTGCTGAAGTAGGGATTCTTTTTCATGCGCCGAAAAATGTGATCGATGAATTTCCACAGTTTCAGGCAGTTGATACCTTCCTAGATTTAAAGCATGCTTTCATCGCTGCTAGTGAGCGAGAGCTCACTTTATAACCGGTATATAACTAGGTTTCAGCCTTTTTTGGCTGGCCCTTGAGGAAAATTGCGTTCGGTGTTATGTGCTCATTCGTGGAAATTTGGCACGATCATGGTTGCTCAAAGTTCGCTGTTCATCGCGTTCAGTGTCCTGAGTATATGGGCTATCTTGTAGTCGCTCTCAGCAAATTCCTCTTCGCAGTTTGAATCGGCCACAATGCCACCGCCGCCCCAACAGTAAACTGATTTATTACCGCTGCTGCTTTCAGTGCCTGTAAATAACAAGCTTCTTATCAATATATTGGAATCCATTTCTCCGTCCCGATTGATGTAAAAGAGCGAGCCGCAGTAAATTGACCGGCCGTGTGGCTCGAGTTCGTTAATGATTTCCATGGCTCGCTTTTTGGGTGCGCCTGTTACTGAGCCACCCGGCATGCACGCGCTGAGGAGGTCAAGCGCAGTTGCAGGGTTTTGCAAAGGCAGATGACCACTCACTGTGCTCAAAAGATGGTGGACGTTGCTGTAGGACTTAATTCTGAATAACTCCGGCACTGATACTGTGCCCGTGGTACAGACCTTGCCAAAATCGTTCCTCATTAAATCAACAATCATTAGGTTCTCGGCCCGATCTTTTTCGGAGGCCGATAGCTCACTAATCAATTTGGCATCGTGTGCTGCGTCTTCTCCCCGAGGCTTGGTGCCCTTAATAGGTTGCGTAATCGCGCGGCTATCGTGCAAAGCAATAAACCTTTCTGGTGAGCAGCTTATGACAGTGGCATTGGGTCGCTTAAGAAAACCGGAAAAAGGCGCTGGGGCAGTGAGTTGAAGCTGTTTAAATGCTTGCCACGGTTCGCCCTTGTACTGGGCAGTAAACTCGCGAGTTAAGTTGACTTGGTAGCAATCGCCACTGCGTATGTACGCTTGAAGAAACTGAAATTGATCATTGTATTGGTGCCAGGCCAGTGAGCTTGTCCATTCAGATGTAAGCCCAAAGCAATCTCTCGCACCCGCATTTTGTTCTTTAGTTTGATCTTGTGTAGCTGTCGCAGTTGCTAATTGAGTGGTGTCTAATGTGGATGCACTGAACTGGTCGCGCAACGCTTGCCAGGCACTTTTTTCAAGCTTGGCATCAGCGACGAGCCAGCTGCGCAGAGCGGTGTGATCCTGAATAATTGCCCATTGATAGATGCCCGCATGAGTTGCGGGCCATCGAGCATCCAGCTGGTGCTCAACAGCGGTGAGGTCTTCTCCTGCATGATAGCTTAGAAGGCCGATAGCACCTGACACAAATGGTAGCCCTATATTCAGGTAGTCTGCGCGCTCAACGGGCGAGGTATATTGCTCAATCGCCGCTCTGACTCTTGCGAGAGTCGCAGCCGCAGATTCATCTGAATCAGTTTCAATAACGGTGGCGGGGTTTGCCGCAAGAATATCGTAGCGTCCAGCACAGCTAGGGACAGAGCTACTTAAAAGTACTGCGTACTGTGAAGTAATAAACTGCTCAAAATAATTAAAGCTAGATGAATCGTATTGAAGCTCAAGTATTCTAGTAGGCAAAGCGGAAGTACTTCCTGTTCTAGCGTGGGTACTGATGCTGAAATTTTAAATAGGATTAGCTTGGGCGCTGCCGTTCACGATTTACCTGTGTTGCAAAGGCTGCATCATTCTACCCGCAGTCGACGGTTAGCTTGTAGCCCGACGCGAAGAAATGCAAGTCTGGATTGCGTTAATGCTGCCTCCTCAAATTCAGACAATCATGCAAATGGTCTATTTGATCAGCTGCATGGTATGCATCGAGTTGGGAGTAAGCCACTGAAAAATATGGCTTTTCAATGCGTTAGCTGTCTTTCTGCGGCCTCTTTTGGTTTGACATAAGTCGCTAATTCCTATAAGGTTTTCCGGTTTTTTGGCGAGCACCTTGTGCTGGGTTGGCAATGCAGGCGTTATTGTATTTTTTCCTCGACGGATAAGTTTGGCCTGCGAACAGTGCGCGCTGCGTTTGGCCCACAGCTCGCCTAAATTGTGGCGTCAATTAAAGCTGTAACCGGAATTGATACAACGTCGAAATCCCTGTAAATAGCACACTGATATCAATCGTTAGTTTTTTTTAAGGTTTAATTTTTAATTGCTAGGAAGGCGCTGAATAGCGTCTCGTGTGAGTTTCCCGCCAATACTAAACTCTTATTCATTGATTAGCGAAAGGCGTCAAAAGCTACTCGCGCGGTCAATCGTGTACTAACTAAGGTCTTAAAAACATCCATTCTTTTTGCGAGCTTTTCAAGTATGAAAAAAAATGTTCAGACAGCTTCATTAGATAACCCCTTCGAAGAGGTGACTGATTTAACTTTTTCGACTCCGGGTCAAGCCACCTATGAACCGGGTATCTATGAAGAGAAGCTCGAAGAGGGCTTTGAGCTGAGGCAGAGACCCTTTACAGCTGCAGGTGAACGTAATATTCAAAAGCAGCATTTGAAAGGCCGCATGACGATTTGGGAAAGAATCCGCGTTTTGACCCAAGAAGAGCCAACCATTCTCTACCAAAATTGGGGGGAAAATCTCGATGGGGCGTCACTGGTTACGGCGATAGTTTCTATTGAAGGGCGCGAGGTGGCTCTCTATGGACACGACTTCACGGTTCGTGCCGGATCTATGGATGCCACCAATGGCAGTAAGCTAGCCCGACTGTTTGAACTTGCCGGGAAAAGAAGAATTCCGCTAGTTGGCTTAAACGATAGCGCGGGAGCTTATATTCCAGCAGGGGTAGGCGGGCTCGATGGTTATTCGGCAGCCTTCACGGCATTGCGTAAAATCAATGGCGTGGTGCCCAGCATCATGTGTATGTTTGGTTATAACGCCGGCGGCGGCGCTTATTTACCACGTCAGGGTAGCTTTCTAATTCAGCCGAAAAATACGTTTTTTGGTCTGACCGGTCCTGGCGTTGTTAAATCAGTGCTGGGCGAAGACGTAACGGCCGATGAGCTGGGCGGCCCGAATGTGCATAGCCAAACGGGCGTTACCGATTTTGTCGTTGAAGATGAAGTGGCGGCCTTGTTAAAGGTAAAAGAATTACTGAAGTATTTGCCCAACAATAACGCCCAACTCGCTCCTTACCAAGCCACATCAGATTCGCTCTCGCGCGCTACTTGGGATATCGACATCCAATTGAAAAAGGCCTTTAACTCTCCCTCAGGTATGAACACACCCCTGGATATTGGCATTTTGGTTCAGCAAATCTGCGATCATGGCGACTATTTAGAGGTGCAAGAAACCCGTGCTCGCAACACGGTAACGGCGTTGGGTCGCCTGGGTGGCAATGTGGTTGGTTTTGTGGCCAACAACAGTGCCGTTTCGTCGGGCCAGATTGATATTCAAGCGGCCTATAAAAATGCGCGTTTTGTTAGATTTTGTAACCTCTACAATATTCCGATGATCTTTATCGAAGATACCACGGGCTTTTTGCCTGGTAGTGAGCAGGAGTCAGGGGGTATTGTTCAAGCGGGCCGGGCTATGCTCGATGCAATTATTGATGTTCGCACGCCGCGATTCTTGCTTATCGTACGTAACGCTTTTGGAGGCGCTTATGCCGCCTTTAATAGTTACGAAACCGGTGCCGATTTTGTTGTGGCCCTGCCTACCACTCGGCTAGCAGTCATGGGGCCAGCTGGGGTTCAATTCGTTTATAAGGACGAGCTACGGCGAATTACGAAAGAGGCTCGGCAGATGCGTGAGGTGCAACAGGAAAAACTCGTGTCCGAAGGCGTTGCACAAGATGATGCGTTGTTGCAGGCCAAAGTGGTGGCCGCGAACTGGATCAAAGAGCAAGAGTCGCTGCTCCAAAAGCGCTATGAAGATGAAATCATGAATCCTAAAGAAGCATTAAGCTTGGGTTCCGTGTCACAAATTGCTATGCCGCATGAGCTGAGAAGTTTGCTGGGGCGGCAGTTAGAGTCCTATTTGAAAACCTACCAACCCGGCCCCTTAACCAGTGTGCAAAGGGAGTTCCATTAATAGTGCTCAATCGTCGTGCACTGGTCACAGGCGCAACAGCACTAAAGGCTTTAAAGAACGACGAGTCATTGATCAGTATCAAGCCTGTATCGAAAAAATTATGAGGATGTTACGTTGAGTTTGAATAGCTACGGTAAAAATCCACTGGTTCACAGTGATAGAACGCTCGGTGACCACCGCGTTGATTGGGTGGCAAGTTTTTGTGTGCGCGCTATGCGCCCCTTGATTATTTGTCGAGGGCCCATCCGCAAAGAGGCAATGGATGTTTTTTGTGAAATGGGAATTGAAGATTACGGTATTTTACTGTCTGAGAAAGACTCTATCACCTATCCCAACGCGCTGTCACCGGAACTGCGAATTATAAAAAATTCAAGCCGTATCCATCGGGTACCCGACTACAGCGGAGCCAGCAAAGAAGAGCGCGTGCAGCGGATTGAGCAGATTATTAAGATCGCTCATGAAAACAATTATGATTCGATTTTTGCCGGCTATGGTTTCATGGCCGAAGACGAAGGCATGGTAGCTAGCATGGAAGCCGCAGGGCTGATGTTTATCGGCCCTTGTTCTCAAACCGTTCACTCGGCTGGCCTAAAAGATGAAGCGAAAAGAACGGCATTGAAAGTCGGTGTGAGCGTCACCCCAGGCATTGATAATGCTACGGCTTTGGCACTGCTGCGTAAACACCCCTCCCAAGAAGCATTAGAGGCTTTGGTGGACAAGCATAAGCTAGTGGTCGACCGGGCCGCTCTGACTGATCAAAGTATTAACCTGACTGCTAAGGCTGATGCCATTTTGGCTGCGGGTTATAGTGCAGGCGTTGATCTTTATACGATCGCCGAGCTGCAAACAGAAATCGAGCAAGCCGTTATCGACATGTACGATAGCTACCCCGATAACCGTATCCGACTCAAGGCCATCGGCGGCGGTGGTGGCAAGGGGCAGCGTATACTTGCGGCGCCTTCTTCATTCGACGGCGACCGGGCAGCACAAATAAAATCCGCTGCTGCACAAGCACCGAGCTGCGTACTAGAAATTCTTAATGAAGTAAAAACTACGGGAGTGGGCGATAACAAAAACGTTCTCGTGGAGCTTAATATTGAAACGACACGCCACCAAGAAATTCAAGTGGTCGGCAACGGCAGTTGGTGTGTCACGATGGGTGCGAGAGATTGCAGTTTGCAAATGCACGAGCAGAAACTTTTGGAAGTTTCATCCACTCACGAATCAATCGTGGCCTCCATTCAAACTGAAAAGAATTCATTAGCAAACGGGGCCGGGAGTAAGGCCGCGCTTGCTACGTTAGAGCAAGATCTAATCACCCTCGATGCGATGGAGGACGAGGCGGCTCGTTTTGGCGCCGCGGTAGGGCTTGACTCGGTTTCTACCTTCGAATGCATTGTCGATCGGGGCAACCATTTTTTCATGGAAATGAATACCCGTATTCAGGTTGAGCATCGAGTTACGGAGCTGTGTTACGAGCTTGAATTCGTCAACCCTGACAATGCCAACGAGAGTTTCGTGGTAAGTTCGCTCGTTGAGTTAATGGTTTTGTTAGCAAAGCACGGTAAACGCTTGCCCAAGCCGACACGATTGGTCCGTAAGAATAGCTCGGTCGAGGCGCGTTTAAACGCCACTAACGCTGCACTGCAGCCACATGCCGGCGGTATGATCGAGTGGTGGTCTGGATCCCACCCACATGAAATACGAGATGATCAAGGTATTTCATTGCCTAACCCTGATACGGGCGTATTCATGAAGTATAAGCTAGCTGGAGCCTATGACAGTAATATTGCGCTGTTGTTAACGCATGGCGACGACAGGCTCAATAGCTACGAGCGCTTGGCTGAAATTATTCGGCAAACGAGCATTACGGGTGAAGACCTCAGCACCAATATCGATTTTCATTACGGTCTAGTGAATTGGTTTATCGGCACGAACATTGAGGCCCGCCCAACCACTAAATTTATCGTGCCTTACCTGACAGCAGTGGGCCTACTCAAACAGGCAGCTGCAAATATTGATCTGAGCTATATTTTTCACGCTACGGGTGAAAAGTTTGCCGCTCAAGGTGAGTCAGCTGAGGATCAGTTGGTATTGCGAAAAATTGTTGAGCGAAAAACATCCCTTATTTTGCGACCCATCGAAATTTTATTCGACAGTCCTCATTTACTAGCTGGCTGGCTTAGCGTGCATCATGAGGCATTTAGTATCGGTTTAGATAAAAGCGTGACGTGGAATTCAAATCCGGTTGAATTGCTCGCTGATCTGTATCACTTTTTAAATATGGACTTTGAACCGAGTCGTTTCGCTCAAAATCTTATCTGGGATCATGATCAAGCGATATTGAGTAGCGCACTAGATTTTTACCAAGAGCTTAATGAGCGCTTAGGTACAAATGAGTTTGCTGAAATAAACGCGCTGCTGCACAATCAAAAAGTTCCAGCAAATTCTGCAATGAGTGACAAACAATGGCAGGAAGTACAAGCTGCTCATCGTGGCTTCCAAGCTGGCCTCAATGTGCTAAAACTACTGCCTTATTTAGCGGCTAGTACTGAGTTTTATGGTCTGTCGGTAGCCGATGATTTGAGCATTTCAATTCCTCCGCATTTACTCGATGAGTCATTGCAAACTGAAATGCAGAAAGTTTTGGCACCGCCACCTACCGCAAAGTCCGATGAGATAATAGCGGTTTCTGGCGGTATGTTTTATGCCCGAGAAGCGCCAGGTATGGATGCCTACGTTAATGCAGGCGACCATTTTGAAGCAGGGGATGTTTTATATATTGTTGAGGTCATGAAAATGTTCAACAAGGTCACGGCGCCGTTCTCAGGCACTGTCGTCAAAAGCTTAATAGAGGGGGACGGCATGATCATTTCAAAAGGCCAAGCGTTGTTTAATGTTAAGCCCGATGAGGAATTCGTTATAGACGACCCCGGTAAATTGGCGGCGCTGCGAAAAAGTAATGCCAACTTATTCTTAGGCAGCAATTCATAAATGGCCCTGCACATTTAGCGCATGTTAATAAGCCTATTAATCAACGTTCATTAAAGGTCCTATGTCGAAAAAAACGTATTCTCCCAAAGCGGTCAATAAAAAAACGTGGCGTATTGCGGCCGAAAAATCACTCAAGGGGAAGTCTCTGGATGAGCTGACTTGGCATACACCTGAAGGCATTGACGTAAAGCCCCTTTATACCCAAGAGGATGTTGCGGGCCTTGAATTTGCTGACACTATGCCTGGGTTTGAACCCTTTGTTCGAGGCCCTCAAGCCACTATGTATGCCGGTCGGCCTTGGACTATTCGGCAGTATGCAGGTTTTTCAACGGCGACTGAATCGAACGCTTTTTATCGTCAGGCGCTGGCAGCAGGCGGTCAGGGCGTTTCGGTGGCATTCGATCTAGCGACCCACCGCGGTTATGATTCAGATCATGCGAGGGTAGCCGGTGATGTTGGCAAAGCTGGTGTGGCTATTGACTCCGTTGAGGATATGAAGATTTTGTTTGATGGCATTCCTTTGGATGGTGTGTCGGTATCCATGACGATGAATGGGGCGGTGCTGCCTATTTTAGCAGGGTACATTGTAGCTGCTGAAGAGCAGGGAGTAAGTCCAGCACAACTGACCGGCACCATCCAGAATGATATTCTTAAAGAATTCATGGTGCGTAACACCTACATTTATCCACCATTGCCTTCAATGCGCATTATTGGCGACATCATCGCGTATTGCTCTGAGCACATGCCGCGTTTCAACACGATTTCAATTTCAGGCTATCACATCCAAGAAGCTGGGGCTGATGCGTCGCTCGAACTGGCTTATACGCTGGCTGATGGAAAAGAATACATTCGCACGGCTCTTGCCGCAGGTCTAGATATAGACGACTTCGCCCCACGCCTCTCGTTTTTTTGGGGCATTGGCATGAACTTTTATATGGAGGTGGCAAAGCTTCGCGCCGCGCGACTATTGTGGTCAAAAATCGTCGAGGAGTTTTCGCCTAAAAATGAGCGCTCTAAAATGTTGCGCACTCATAGTCAGACGTCGGGCTGGTCATTGACCGAGCAAGATCCCTATAACAACGTCGTACGCACGACCATTGAAGCGATGGCAGCCGTGTTTGGCGGAACGCAAAGTCTGCATACCAATGCTTTAGACGAAGCTATTGCTTTGCCGACGAAATTCTCTTCGCGAATTGCACGTAATACCCAGTTAGTTATTCAGGAAGAGTCCGGCATAACGAATGTGGTTGACCCCTGGGGCGGCTCGTATTTCATGGAAAATCTAACACATGAGCTAGGCGAAAAGGCGTGGGCATTAATTGAAGAGATCGAAGCGCAAGGCGGAATGGCTAAAGCAGTCGAGTCCGGCTTGCCTAAACTGCGCATTGAAGAAGCAGCGGCTAAAAAACAAGCTCGGATTGATCGCGGCGAAGATGTTATTGTTGGGGTCAACAAATACAAGCTTGCCGAAGAGGAAGAAGTCGATATATTGGATATCGACAATGTTGCGGTGCGCGATGAGCAAATAGAGCGCTTGCAAAAAATTCGCGGCACGCGTGATACTAAAGCGGTTAATGCAGCACTCGCTCAGATCACACAAGCTGCTGAATCGGGGCAAGGTAATCTGCTGGAGCTGTCGGTGTCCGCTGTACGTGCACGCGCTACCGTCGGTGAAATTTCGGATGCGATGGAACAAAGCTTCGGCCGCTTTAAGGCCAGCAGCCAAACCGTAGCGGGCGTTTATGGTGCCGCATATAAAGAGGATCGGGAGTGGATGGATATTAGCCAGGATATCGACGCGTTTAGCCAAGAGTATGGCCGAAGGCCCCGCATACTCGTTTGTAAAATGGGGCAAGATGGACATGATCGAGGCGCTAAGGTAGTGGCTACTGCATTTGCTGATGTGGGTTTTGATGTTGATCTGTCCCCGATGTTTGCGACCCCCGAGGAAGTTGCTCGCCAGGCAATTGAGAATGACGTGCATGCCGTTGGGGTTTCCTCGTTAGCAGCCGGTCATAAAACGCTCATTCCTATGTTGATCGAGGAGCTAAAAAAACAAGGAGCCGGTGAAATCATCGTCTTTGCAGGGGGTGTTATTCCGCGCCAGGACTATGGCTTCTTATTCAATGCCGGTGTCAAAGGTATTTACGGCCCAGGCACAGAGATTCCGGTCTCGGCAAAGGATGTCATAAAGAATATTCGAGAAGCACAAGCGACGGCTTGACCCTATGCATACTATCGACCTCAATGCGCTGCGCAATGGTAATCGGCGTGCGTTGGCTAAAGCTATCACCCTCATAGAGTCCTCGCGGGCCGATGACCGCGAAGCAGCGCAAGCCATGCTCGAAGAATTGTTGCCGGGCACAGGGCGCAGTATTCGCATAGGTATAAGTGGTGTTCCGGGTGTAGGTAAATCGACTTTCATTGAAGCATTCGGTTTGTATCTGGCTGAGCAAAATCACAATGTAGCGGTGCTTGCCGTCGACCCTAGCTCTCCGCTAGCTGGGGGTAGCATATTGGGTGATAAAACCAGAATGGAATTATTATCTCGGCATCCTCATGCGTTTATACGACCGTCTCCTGCATCAGGGGCTCTGGGCGGCGTTGCGCAAAAGACACGTGAAACTATATTGCTGTGTGAAGCGGCAGGCTTCAATATTATTTTGGTTGAGACTGTCGGTGTCGGCCAGTCTGAGTATGACGTGGCTAGTATGGTTGACTTTTTTCTGTTGCTCATGATCCCTAACGCTGGCGATGAGTTGCAGGGTATAAAAAAAGGCATTATGGAATTGGTGGACGCACTGGTAATCAACAAAGCCGACGGTGAGA
Source organism: uncultured Pseudomonadales bacterium (assembly GCA_943788835.1). Lineage (GTDB taxonomy): Bacteria > Pseudomonadota > Gammaproteobacteria > Pseudomonadales > UBA7434 > UBA7434. The sequence continues at coordinate 493,183 of CALSRU010000004.1, forward strand.
GCAAGGGCATGGCTCAGCAAAGTCGACAGCATTATCAAAATGCATTGCATTTGTTGCGCTCAAATGAGCATTGGGATCCTCAAGTGCTAACTTGTTCGGCCTTGCATAGTGAGGGTATTGCTGATGTATGGCATATGATTGAGAGTTATATTGCTAAAATGGGTCAGCTCAATGAGTTTGAAGAAAAGCGTGCGGGGCAGAATTTGGCGTGGATGAAAAAGCTCATGTCCGAGGCTGTCGATTGGCGTATTAAAAATAACCCCGATATTGAGCGGGTACTTAAAAATACGGAAGCTGAAGTCGTGGCCGGAACCACAACACCCTATGCTGCAGCAATCAAAGTTATAGAGCACCTGTGATAAAGGGCCGGCGACAATCGGCAAAATTACGTCGGTCTATAACTCGCTCGAGCATACGCTTGCCTGCCCTGTGATCAGTCTGGCCGCTTTTAGTTATTAGTTGGTATTTTCTGCGCCAATAGTGTTGTGTGAAACTAGCGCCTCAAGATTGCCAAATCATGGTGGCTTGCCACGGCCCCGTATCAGATTGCTTTTCAAGGCTGCCGATTGGCCAGCAGCACAAAAATTCAATGTGCTTAAAGGGATGCTGCATTTGCTCAACAGGAACAACAAGGTGAAATTGGTGCTGCAAGGTTTAACAGGCACACACAAGGCAAGGTCGTTCAAGGGCTTGGTCGCCCAGTGTTTGGCGACGGTGGTTTGCTTCATCGCCTTAATTTCGGCCAAAGCGTACGGGCTTTCGGTTGGCGATATCGAGGTTAACAGTGCTGTAGGCGAACACTTCTATGCAGTAGTGAAGCTCAGGGACACGCGTCGAATTCAAGCCGATCAGGTCTTGGTTAGTATTGCGCCACGCTCAATCTATCAGCGAATGGGTGTTGACTGGGAGTATTTTCATACGGGTCTAATTTTTGATGTTTTGGCCGACGAGCAGGACGGCATGTACCTGCGCATCGTGAGCAAGGATCTCATTTTTGAGCCTTTTATTGATTTTGTAATTTCTGTCCGCTGGCCGAGCGGGTTCATTTCTAAGCAGTTCACCGTTTTACTGGATATGCCACGCACCTCTCCCAGTGCGTTGGTTAATGCCGATGCGAGTGAGAGAGCTAGCAGCACAGCCGATTTAAAAAGCGGCTCGGTTGATCGCTCGTCGAAAAGTCAGCAGCCTAACGATGTGGCTGCAGAGCCCTTGGCTTCGAAGCCGCGCATCAATCCCCCATCATCAGACGCGCCCAAGTTAGAAGAGTCATCGGCGGGCCTACCAGTGTCACCTCAACAAGCGCTGGCGCAGGCTAGGGCTAAAGCGGAAGCGGCCGCCAAGGCGCTAGCCAAAGCTGAAGAGGATGTTGTTGCGCAGGAAAAGTCTAAGGCAGAAGCACAAGCTAAGGCAGAGGCTCAAGCTAAGGCAGAGGCTCAAGCTAAGGCAGAGGCTCAAGCTAAGGCAGAGGCTCAAGCTAAGGCAGAAGCTCAAGCTAAGGCAGAGGCTCAAGCTAAGGCAGAGGCTCAAGCTAAGGCAGAGGCTCAAGCTATGGCAGAAGCTCAAGCTAAGGCAGAAGCTCAAACTAAGGCAGAGGCTCAAGCTATGGCAGAGGCTCAAGCTAAGGCAGAGGCTCAAGCTAAGGCAGAGGCTCAAGCTAAGGCAGAGGCTCAAGCTAAGGCAGAGGCTCAAGCTATGGCAGAGGCTCAAGCTAAGGCAGAGGCTCAAGCTATGGCAGAAGTTCAAGCTAAGGCAGACGCACAGGCTATGACTGAGGCAGACGCCCTAGGCGAAATACAAGCCGAAACACAAGACGTAATTGAAGAGCAGGCTAAGACCTCGGAGGCCGCACTAAGTGGTCAGTCGCTTTCTGCAGAGTCGGCGGATGCTGATCCCTCATGGCAGTTCGTGTCTCAGGCGGGGGATAGTTTATGGGCAATTGCTCGCAGTGTTCAGCGTGAAAGTGGTGGCCGTGTGGTCGATATCGTGCAGGCGCTCCATGTTAATAACTCTGCGGCATTTATAGAGAACGATGCGAATAAGCTAAAAATTGATGCTCGCCTCAATCTGTCGTTGGCTCAAATCAAGGCAGCTACTCCTGTTGCGCGTAGGGCTGAGCTTGGCCGAGCGATAAAAAATATTGCACAGGCGACTAATTCCGCGCCAGCTGGCGCCTCGCAATCAAGTTCATCAGCAACACTTCGCAGCACTCAAAGCGGCGGTGTTCTTTCACTAGTTACCAACAACGATAAAAGCGCAGCCGTGTCTCCACTCACCCAGCAGCTGAGTCTTGAAGTGAAGGCAAGCTCCGCGCAGGTCGACGAGGAGCTGGCCGCAGGCTCCGACAAAGTTGGATTGGTTGAGGAGCGTATGGATAACTTACTCAATCAATATGAGGCACTCACCGAAAAAACGAGCCAACTTAAAGAGCTTGAGGAAACTTTAAATAGGAGAATTGCTGACAAAGCTCAGATTGATATTGGGCTAGATACGGCGGCGATGCCCGTACCGGCGACTCCAGTCAAGAACGAAGGTTTGCTGCGTAATCAAGAAAGGAATCTTTGGTGGTGGTTACAACTTGTGCTGGGTATGGCAGTGATGGTTTGTCTAGTCTACGCCATTTATATTGCGCTTAAAGCGCGCCACGTAAAAAATCGTAATGCCTACTTTCAGCATTGGGATGAGGGCGTCTTAGCTCCGCAAGGTCATACTACAGACAATGAATTGGCCAAAATTGTCAGGCTTAAAAAAGCCGCGTCGACAGTAGCCAGGCCTCTCGATGACTTGTCGAATCAACAAATGCAAGTAGATGACAGTGAGGGCATAGCAGAGCTCCAAGCAGGTTTGTATATTGCCTACCAGCGCTATGCGGAAGCCGAAGAGCTACTGCTTCAAACACTTGAGCAGCAGCCAGATAATAGAGCGCTCAAAAACCAGCTTCTAGAGGTTTATGATGCTACGAACAAGACGGTGGCTTACGATCGCTTGCTCGAGCACCTTGCTGAATGTGATGCTCAGGCCGAAAAGCAAAAAAGTCATGAATACAATCCATAATAGATTCGGCAGGCATGAATAGTCGGGTTGAGTGTTAGGCACCTGAGCTCAGCTGCGATGCTCTGGGCAGTCGTTGCGGGGCTCCAAACCCATGACGAAACATGTAATGCGTTAGTTGTTCAGTCGTGCTTGTAGTTTGCGTGAACCAGGCTAGGCGTGAAATATGGTTAGACTCATTAGCCTGTGTGGGCTGACTATTGAGTAAAGAACAAACGCGCGTCGCGATTGCAGCTCCAGAATCAATCCATTGCCAATCCTGCCGAAGTTCTATAAACACATCTTTTATCAAAGGGAAGTGGGTGCAACCTAGCACAATACTATCGATTTTTTCGCCGCCTGCTTGCTCATCAAACTCTCTCAAGACTTCGTCAACGGCTTCGATATCGAGGTTAACACCGTGGATATGCGCCTCAATTATCTCAACTAATGCACTGCTGCCTACCGAGATAACTTGAGTATTCGCCGCATGCTCAGTGATTAAGGTTTTGGTGTATTCGCGGGCGACGGTGCCCGGTGTTGCAAGTAAGCCAATCGTGCCTGAACGGGTTAGTGCAGCAGCCGTTTTAATAGCCGGCACAACACCGACTACGGGAATATTCAAGTGTTCGCGTAGCGTTGGGAGCACCGCGGTGCTCGCCGTATTGCATGCAACCACTAGCATATCGGCTTGAATGGTTTCAAGGGCTGTCTCAATCACCTCAAGGGCACGCTCAGTGACCGCCTGTTGAGTTTTTCCGCCATAGGGAAAAGCGGCATTATCGGACAAATAATGCATTTGCAGGTTAGGAGACACCGCTATAATTTCGCGGCAAACACTCAGCCCGCCAAGACCTGAATCGAATACCAATAGTTGTTTGTTTGACATAGCCTTTGTATCAAATGTTCGCTTTGTGAGATTGAGGTACAGCGAGTCGCTGTAATGGCCTTTGTGTATTCGCTCAGTCAATCAGCCCACATGGGTCAATTTACTCACCAAAATAGAGTCGTGATCATGCGCATTATCACTATAAACGTCAACGGAATTAGGTCTGCTCAACGCAAGGGTTTTTTTGCCTGGCTTGAAACGCAGAATGCTGATGTTATTTGTATTCAAGAAACCAAGGCACAGGTAGAGCAATTGAGTGCCCCCGTTTTTCATCCTACCGGCTATCACTGCTTTTACTACGATGCAGAAAAAAAAGGTTACAGTGGCACAGCCATTTATGCCCGCCAAAAACCCGATAAAGTCACTCGTGGCTTAGGCTGGGATCCCTGTGATTCGCAAGCACGCTATCTGCAGGCGGATTTTCCAGGTATAAGCGTCATATCGATGTATGTGCCATCAGGTTCAAGCAGCGATGAAGCTCTCGCTCGGAAGCTCGACTTCCATGATCGGATTATGCCGCATTTTAAGGCGCTACGACGCAAGCGGCGGGAGTTTGTGATCTGTGCAGATTGGAATACTTGTCACAAGCCAATTGATTTAAAAAACTGGAAGCCCAATCAAAAGAACTCGGGCTTTTTACCTATAGAGCGTGCTTGGCTTGACGAGCTTTATGATGAGGTAGGTTATGTGGACGGCTTTCGTCTGCTCAATCAAAATGCCGATGAATACACTTGGTGGTCCAATCGAGGGCAGGCCTACGCTAACAATGTCGGGTGGCGCCTAGACTATCACGTAATCACGCCCGGTCTTGTAGACAAAGCTCAATCGGTCAGCGTCTATCGCGATGAAAAGTTTTCCGATCACGCCCCAGTCATTATGGACTTTGCCTGGCCGGGAGTTCAATAAGCCTAAAAAAACAAACTGTAATTTCAGTCAGTCATGTGCAGTGCCTGCGCAACCAAAGAGAGTGTCGCGCATAGCGAGTAGCAACTATGCACATTGCATGCAAGCACCCAAAACTTCATACTCTGCGCGCGATTTTAGACGATGGCTTGGTTGTATGCTTAGTCTTGTTGTTTGGATAGCCCACTTCAATTTATTTACGAGGTTGATCTATGAAGTTATATGAGCGTAGTGAACGAAAGCGGCCTGTTGATTATTTTACTGATTGGAAAGATCGAGAGGCATTAGCTGAAGGCATGATCCCACTAGTGGGAAAACTTTACCGCAAAGACAACGTCAAAACCTATAACTACGGCCACCCTCTAGTCAACCGATCGGTTATCGAAATTATGCGAGACCATCGCGCCGTTCGGCAAATCGAAGAAAACGAATTATCTGAATTTGAAACATTTCCTGTACTCCAAGCGCTTGCGAATCATGATTTGGGTCATGCGCATGTCGATGTAGGCCGCATTGCGTCTCGGTATTATTTTGGCGGGGCTGATAAAAATGCAGACGGCTCGGATATTGAATTACAAGATTATGTTAGTAGTCAGGTGGAAGAATTAATTGGCAGTACTCGTAAGCCACTCAAGGAGCCGCTTGATGTTGTTTTGTATGGCTTCGGCCGTATTGGACGCCTGATGGCTCGTTTGTTAATAGAGAAAACCGGCGGTGGCGATACACTACGCCTGCGCGCTGTAGTGGTTCGCAAGGGTTGTCCTAACGATTTGATTAAGCGGGCCTCATTGTTAGAAACAGATTCGGTTCATGGCCGATTTGATGGCACGATACGTGTTGATGAAGAGCGCTGTGCTTTTGTGGCTAATGGCAACGAGATCCGAGTCATTTATGCCAACGAACCGGACAAGATTGACTACACCCAATACGGTATTAATAATGCGTTAATTATTGACAATACTGGCAAGTGGCGAGATAAAGACGGCCTCGGCTTGCACCTCAAGGCTAAAGGGGTCAGTAAAGTCATGCTCACTGCTCCGGGCAAAGGTGATATTAAAAATATTGTTGCCGGTATCAATGATGGCGATATTGCGGATAGCGATACCATCTTATCTGCAGCATCCTGTACCACCAACGCTATCACGCCGCCGCTGCAAGCCATCCATGAGGAGTTCGGTGTGGAGGGTGGCCACATCGAAACGGTGCACGCCTATACCAATGATCAAAATCTCATTGATAACTATCATACTGGCAATCGTCGCGGTAGAAGCGCGGCACTGAATATGGTGCTGACCGAAACAGGTGCAGTCGCTGCGGTGGGCAAGGTTTTACCAGCATTGGCCGGAAAGCTAACTGGCAGTGCTATTCGTGTGCCCACGCCTGACGTATCCATGGCAATACTTAATCTACGACTGACGCGGGCTACAACCATCGAAGAGATGAATGAGTACATTCGAAAGATATCGGTCCATTCACCACTTCGTAAGCAAATCGCCTATGTTAATTCGGCCGAGGCCGTTTCAACTGATTTTGTTGGCTCGCGAAATGCGTGCGTATTTGATGCGCAGGCAACGAAAGTTGAGGGCCAAAATGCGGTTATTTACGTATGGTATGACAACGAGTTTGGCTACGCCTGTCAGGTGCACCGTGTGATAGAGAAGTTTGCTGGGGTTCGGTACGAGCTGTATCCAAAAGACTAGAGATCAGGCGGGCGCTTAGCACTTTGGGCCCCGACAGGAGGGTTATGGGGTCGGAAACAGATCGGCCCCATACAAAAAGTGTTGAATATCAACATCGCCGCTGCAAAAAGTGGTCATTTGATAAGCCCGCCACTATACTTGCGGTGCTTCCTCGATCGAGGTTGTCATTGGCTCCCGGATTTGTGAATTGAGCGGTTATTGGTTTTTATCGCCGGTCTTTGCTTGGACTCGCAATGCCGAATTAACAGCCTTAGGCAGATATTTAAATCGTAGGTCACCCAAAGAACTGAGCTTGGGAGCGATTGGCGCGCTCAATCTAAGTACGGGGGTGGCTTGTGGGCCAGATGGTCTATTTTGTAACGTTGATGGTGGGCGTTCAGTGAAGCCCAGAGAACTTTTGTATGATCAAAATTAAGCGTGGTCTAGACCTGCCTATTTCGGGAGAGCCCCAGCAGGTGATTGAAGAGGGTGCGAATGCGCGCTCGGTGGCGTTAATCGGCTTCGATTACATCGGTATGAAGCCGACAATGGAAGTCGCCGAAGGCGATCAGGTGGCACTTGGACAGCTATTATTCACCGATAAGAAAACACCCGGTGTCAAATATACCTCGCCGGGGGCGGGTCGAGTATCGGCTATTAATCGCGGCGAAAAGCGTGCTCTGCAGTCTGTCGTCATTGAGCTTGAAGGCGACGATCAGATTAGCTTTGACAAAGTGCCAAGCTCAGAATTGAGCAGCCTAGACAATCAACAAGTTCGCGACAGACTTATTGACAGCGGTTTATGGACCGCGTTTCGCACGCGTCCATTTAGTAAAGTTCCTGCACCTAAAGTGGAGCCTGCGGCGATTTTCGTTACCGCTATGGACTCTAATCCGTTAGCGGCCGACCCTCAGATCGTTATTAATGCTCAAGCCGAGCAGTTTAAAAATGGCCTAAAAGTGCTGGCGCGTCTTGGTGCGGCGAATGTCTTTTGCTGCGTGGCTGACGGAGCCGATATCGATGTAGGCGACTCTGGCGCGCGTCGTGAAGCGTTTGCAGGGCCTCATCCGGCGGGTTTGGCAGGCACTCATATTCATCATCTGGCCCCAGCCTCTGGAACTAGAACTGTGCTGACCATCAACTATCAAGATGTGATTGCAGCAGGGATATTGTTCACTGAGGGGCGGATTTCGGTTGAGCGTGTAGTCGCCTTAGCAGGGCCTTGCGTCGATCGACCGCGGCTTATACAAACGCGATTAGGCGCTAATATCGACGAATTGATCGCAGGCGAGCATGCCGGTGGCGATGCGCGCGTGTTATCAGGTTCGGTATTTAACGGTCGAAAAGCACGCGGGCCCTATGTGTACCTCGGCCGCTATCATCAGCAGATAACCGTGCTACTTGAAGGCCGTGACCGCGAGTTCGTCCACTACTTACGCGCAGGGGTGAACAAGCATTCAGTTACGCGCACGTTTATTTCCTCACTCAATCGTGCGAAGCGCTTACCATTTAGCACCACCACTAATGGTAGTGATCGAGCCATGGTGCCGATTGGCAACTTTGAGAAAATCATGCCGCTTGATATTTTACCGACTCAGCTGTTGCGCGCTCTGATTGTAGGTGATAGCGATGTTGCGCAAGCACTGGGTTGTCTCGAACTTGATGAAGAAGATTTAGCTTTGTGTACGTATGTTTGCTCAGGGAAGTATGAGTATGGTCCCATCCTTCGCGACACATTAACGCGCATAGAAAAAGAGGGTTAATGCAGATGTCATTACGCAAAATTCTAGATGATTTAGAGCCGCATTTTACCCCAGGGGGTAAATACGAAAGCTGGTATTCATTTTACGAAGCGGTCGATACGATATTTTACCGACCCTCGTCCGTGACTAAGGGCGCCGCCCATGTTCGCGATGGCATTGATCTGAAACGAATAATGATTACCGTTTGGATGGCCACCTTTCCCGCTATGTTCTACGGCATGTACAACGTCGGTCATCAGGCCAACGAGATATTGGCTGCGGGTGACATTGTTGCGGATCCAAGCTGGCGCCTAGCCATAGTGGGCATGTTTGCCGGCTTTGATCCCAACAGTCTCTGGGATTGCTTTGTACATGGTGCCTTATATTTTGTCCCGATCTACATGGTGACCTTCATTGCGGGTGGATTTTGGGAGGTGCTGTTTGCGATGCGCCGAGGGCATGAAATTAATGAAGGCTTTTTTGTTACCTCAGTATTGTTTGCGTTGAGTTGCCCACCAGACTTACCACTGTGGATGGTCGCTCTAGGTATTAGCTTTGGTATCGTTGTCGGCAAAGAGGTATTCGGTGGTACCGGCAAGAACTTCCTCAATCCCGCGCTTACCGGTCGCGCCTTTTTGTACTTTGCTTACCCAGCCTTTATGTCCGGTGACGGTGTTTGGACCGCGGTGGACGGGTACTCAGGGGCCACATCTTTGTCGGTGGCAGCATCGGGCGGTGTTGAAGCATTAAATGAGCAAATTGGTTGGATGAATGCCTTTGTGGGTAATATCCATGGTTCTATTGGGGAGACATCAACGCTGGCGATTGGTATCGGTATGCTTATCTTGCTCGGCACGGGTATCGCCTCGTGGCGCATTATGCTGGGCACATTTGTCGGCATGTTTGCGCTGTCAACCTTGTTCAACATGATGGGTAATGAAGGCAATATTATGCTCAACGTGCCATGGCATTGGCATTTGGTCGTTGGCGGTTTCATGTTTGGCTTGGTCTTCATGACCACCGATCCCGTGTCAGCTGCCATGACGAATACTGGAAGGTTTTGGTATGGCATGCTCATTGGTGCGATGACAGTGCTCATCCGTGTCGTTAACCCAGCTTTTCCCGAAGGGATTATGCTGGCGATTCTTTTCTCAAACTTGTTTGCGCCGCTAATCGATCACTTTGTGGTGCAAAGCAACATCAAGCGGAGGCTTGCTCGTGGCTAATCAAGATTCAACAGGCAAGACCTTAATGGTGGCGTTCTTATTGTGTATCGTTTGCTCGGTGGTGGTTTCAGCAGCGGCAGTTATTCTTCGCCCTATGCAAGATGCTAATAAAGACATCGATCGCAAGCGCAACATTTTATTGGCGGCAGGCCTATACGATGATGCTCGATCTATCGACGATCAGTTTAGCGCCATCCAAACACGACTGGTCGACTTGCAAACGGGACAGTTTAGCGACGATGTAGCGGAGGGGTTTGACCAACGCAAAGCGGCGAAAGATCCAGTGCGATCCATTGCTCTAGACTCGAAAACTGATATAGCCAAAATTTCGCGGCGAGAAAACCAAGCACTGGTCTATATCGTAGAGTCAGGAGGTAAAATCGACAAGATGATCTTACCGGTTCACGGGTATGGACTATGGTCTACGCTCTACGGTTTTGTTGCGCTTGAAAGCGATTTGAATACGGTTGCAGGGTTGGGATTTTACGACCATGCTGAAACGCCGGGATTAGGAGGCGAGGTCGATAACCCACGCTGGAAAGCTCTCTGGCCGGGCAAGCAGGTTTATCGCGATGGCGCTGTGACGCTGGCCTTAGCAAAAGGCGCAGTAGATCCCGCAGCGCCTGGTGCTGAATATCAGGTTGATGGCTTGTCTGGGGCGACTTTGACTGGGCGCGGTGTGACTAATTTGATTCAGTTTTGGTTGGGTGAGGACGGCTTTGCGCCATTTTTAGACAACTTCAAACGTGGCGAGGCGTAAGGGAAAAGACTATGACTATTGATTCCAAAAAAAACGCTGATTTCGCCGATTTTTGACAACAACCCCATTGCGCTACAGATTTTGGGTATATGTTCGGCACTAGCGGTGACCAGCAATCTACAGACTACCGCGGTAATGTGCCTAGCATTAACCGTAGTAACGGCATTCTCTAACTTGTTTGTTTCGCTGGTGCGTAAGCAAGTTCCAAGCAGTATTCGTATTATCGTACAGATGATTATTATTGCCTCGCTCGTGATCGTGGTCGATCAAGTTTTAAAGGCCTACGCTTACGGCATCAGTAAACAGCTTTCAGTTTTTGTTGGTCTGATCATCACTAACTGTATTGTTATGGGGAGGGCTGAAGCGTTTGCAATGAAGAATCCTCCTTGGGCAAGCTTTGTTGACGGCGTGGGCAATGGCCTGGGCTATAGCGTCGTATTGCTGGCGGTTGGTTTTTTCCGCGAACTGTTCGGTTCGGGCAAGCTGTTCGGCTATGAGGTGCTGAGTCTTTCAACTGAAGGCGGCTGGTATATTGGTAACGGTATGATGCTTTTACCACCGAGTGCGTTTTTCTTGATTGGCTTTTTCATCTGGGTATTGCGCGCGGCTAAGACCGAGCAAGTTGAAGTTGAGGAATTTAAAATTACCAAGAACTCTACTCTGAGGGAGGCGCTGTAATGGAACATTATTTGAGTCTTTTCGTGAGAGCCGTTTTCATCGAAAACATGGCCTTGGCCTTTTTTCTTGGTATGTGTACTTTCTTAGCAATTTCCAAAAAAGTTGAGGCTGCGCTGGGTTTAGGTATCGCCGTGATTGTGGTGTTAGCTATCACCACTCCACTCAACAATATTATTTACCATAATTTATTAGCGGATGGTGCACTTGCTTGGGCGGGTTTTCCTGATGTGAATTTAAGCTTTCTGGGTTTTCTCAGTTATATCGGTGTAATCGCAGCTAGCGTGCAAATACTCGAAATGTTTCTCGACCGGTATGTTCCCGCACTCTACAGCGCGCTCGGTGTGTTTTTACCGTTGATCACGGTTAACTGCGCTATTTTGGGCGCATCGCTTTTCATGGTTGAGCGCGATTACGATCTACCGGAAAGTGTTGTGTTTGGCCTGGGGGCCGGTGTTGGCTGGGCATTGGCGATCGTAGCGCTGGCAGGTATCCGAGAGAAATTGAAATATAGCGATGTGCCAGAAGGATTGCGTGGTCTGGGCATTACGTTTATCACTGTAGGCTTGATGTCTTTAGGCTTTATGTCTTTTGGTGGTATCGATATCTAGAGGGCCGGATCGCTGCGGTTTAGCAGCCGGCGAGAGGTAAAAGCTTTGGTAGGAGCGGATGAGTAATGAATTTAGAAGTTAGTTTAGGCGTTGCGATGTTCACCGCAATAGTGCTCGCTTTAGTCCTGATTATTTTGTTCGCTCGCTCTCAATTAGTGAGCAGTGGCAGCGTCAATATCGAGATTAATGGCGAGAAAACCATTACAGTACCTGCCGGAGATAAGCTGCTGCAGACGCTCGCGGCCAATGATTTGTTTTTAGCGTCCGCTTGTGGCGGTGGTGGTACCTGCGCTCAATGTAAGTGTATTGTCAGTGACGGCGGTGGTGCATTGCTGCCTACCGAGGAAACGCATTTTAATAAGCGTGAGGCGACTGAGGGCTATCGACTTTCCTGTCAGGTAGCAGTTAAGCAAGACATGAAGATCGTTATACCCGAAGAGGTATTTGGGGTTAAGCAGTGGGTTTGTACCGTTGAAAGCAATCCTAATGTTGCCACTTTTATTAAAGAGCTGACCCTGAAGTTGCCGGAAGGTGAAAACGTTGATTTTCGAGCCGGCGGTTATGTGCAGCTAGAGTGCCCTCCGCATGAAGTCAAATACAGTGATTTCGATATTGATCCGGAGTATCTAGCCGATTGGGAACGCTTTGGCTTCCTCGACTTAGTTTCAACGGTCAATGAAACGGTCATTCGCGCTTACTCCATGGCAAACTACCCCGAAGAGCGCGGTATCGTTAAGTTCAATATTCGCTGTGCAACACCGCCGCCAAATAATCTTGCGCTAACGCCAGGCCAGATGTCGTCGTGGACCTTTGGTTTAAAACCAGGTGACGAAGTGAAGGTTTATGGCCCCTTCGGCGAATTCTTTGCCAAGCAAACCGAAGCGGAAATGGTGTTCGTTGGCGGCGGTGCAGGTATGGCGCCCATGCGATCACATATATTCGATCAGCTGAAGCGTATCAAAACCGATCGCAAAATATCGTTTTGGTATGGGGCGCGCTCCATGCGAGAAGCGTTTTATATGGACGACTATGACGGCCTGGCAGCCGATAACGAAAACTTTGAATGGCACTTAGCTCTGTCCGATCCTTTACCTGAAGATAACTGGGAAGGTTACACCGGATTCATCCATCAAGTGTTGTTCGATAATTATTTAAAAGATCATCCGGCGCCAGAAGACTGCGAGTTTTACATGTGCGGTCCACCTATGATGAACTCGGCAGTAGTCTCTATGCTACTAGACCTAGGTGTTGAACCCGAAAATATTTTACTGGATGATTTTGGCGGTTAACCAGCTAGGGGTTGTTAATGCGCAGTGAACGTATTACTCGAAAAAGCCGCTACCAACTGTTAGCGGCTTTTTCGTTGGTCGCGGCGATTTTAGTTTTAACTGGTCTTGCTGGCTGTGAACGCAAAATGCAAATGCATCAATGGTCGGGCCAGACCATGGGAACTTTCTACCGTATTACGCTTCTTCCATCACGCGGGCCGCAGCCCAACCATCGAACGTCAGAGCTGCGGGTGCAGGTTGATGCGTTGCTTCGGGACATTAATAGGTCTATGTCCACATACCAATTGGATTCGGAGATTTCTAACTTTAATAGCTTAGAATCAGAGTCATGCCTGTTGATTAGCTCAGACTTCGCGTACGTTCTCGCTGAGGCGCTAACTATTGCGCAGGCTTCTGAAGGCGCTTTTAACCCGTTAGTTGCACCGTTGGTAAATCGCTGGGGGTTTGGTCCAATCGCGCAGGTATCCCGACTGCCTACGGACGCCGAAGTGAAATCACTGATGGCATTAACGCACCTAGACAATATCAGCCTGACCGACACTAGCGACCAATTATGCAAGCTCAACAGCCGTGCCCAGCTAGATCTATCGGCTATCGCCAAAGGCTATGCAGTTGATCGAATTGCCAGTTTATTTACCGAGCAAGGTTATAGTGATTACCTGGTTGATGTCGGTGGGGAACTGAGGGTTTCAGGTCTAAATCCAGAGGGAGATCGGTGGCGGCTCGCTATAGAACAACCAATTACTCAAGCCGCGGCAACACCTGGAATACATGAAGTTGTGCATGTGACTGATCATGCTATTGCAACGTCGGGAGACTATCGCAATTTTTTTGAGCATGAGGCTCAACATTATTCGCACACCATTAATCCGCTAACAGGCTATCCGGCACAGCATAATCTAGTTTCGGTAACGGTTATAGCTAAGCATGCCGCTACAGCGGACGCCTGGGCTACGGCTTTGCTTGCAGCAGGCCCTGAGCAGGCGCGGTATTTAGCCGTAAAACATGGACTTGCTGTGTATCTTATAGAACGTGATAATGGCCGGATGGTTCATTACAATGAGCTCAGCGGCTCTGAACTTGACCCGTTAGGTAATATAACTCGTAAAAATGACGTGCCCAAAGATTTTAGTGCTTGGCACTCGCGCGGTTTCGAATCTTTTCTAGCAGAATAAAGAGGCAGATATGGCAACGTTCGTGTTCACCTTAATTTTTCTCCTCACCGTTGTTGCAGCAATGGCCGTAGGCGTTATATTCGCAAGCAAACCTATAAAAGGTTCTTGCGGTGGTATTCAAGCCCTAGGTATGGGCGGCACTTGCGATATTTGTGGTGGCGATCCAGAAGCGTGTGATGAAGAAGAGGGTGCTACCGGCAAAAAAGTAGCAAACACTTCGTTTTATGATGCATCATAAATTTCATCTATGGTTTCCCAGCCGGCAGATGCCGGCTTTGTTGTATCTGGCGCTTAGAAAAGTGAGTAGGGATTAAATATGTGGCCTTAGAGCTTCGGCAAAAAGGCAATAAGTGCAGCCGTTACGGCAACATTGAGTGACTCAACTCCGTTGTGCATGGGTATGGCACATCGCTCGTCGGCTAATGCACTGACTGCTTGAGTAACACCGTCACTCTCATTACCAAGCACGTAAGCAATAGCCCCTTTTTGATTGGCTGCGTCTAGCAGAGACGTTTGCTTATGCGACGACAGCATACTGATCCGAATCTTTTTGCCCTTTAACACCAAAATACATTCTTCGGTACTCTCACAGCGTACGATAGGGCATTTAAAAATCGCCCCTGCACTGGCTTTAATGACCAGTGAAGATATCGCGGCATTACCCTGCTCCGGAATAAACAGCGCGTCAATACCACCGGCAGCCGCGCTGCGAATAATCATGCCAATATTTTGTGGATTGTGTATTCGGTCAAGCACCAAATACCTAGGGTGGCCAGAGGGCAATGGCTCGCTGGCAAAGTCACTTAAGGTCCGCATGCGCTCCAATAGCAGGTCCGCTGCGATGCCTTGGTCTTGCTTAGCATTGCGTGACACGCGCGAAAGTGCCGACTTTTCTTTGTAGCAGATTTCAATGTTGCGAGTTTCAGCCAGAGCAACAATTTCGTCTAATATTTTGGCAGGCCGATTGGTGCTGGCTAAGTGCAGACGATGAATGTCTATAGCAGTATTTTGTAACGCCTCAAGAACGGGTTTACGCCCATAGATAGTGAGCATACGCTGATAGTGATTTTTGCGGGCTTTATATTGCTTTGAGTCAGGTTGTGGCATGTGATGGGCTGTAAAGTTGCGAGCGGATTGATGAACCGTAGTTAACGGAATCTATTTAACGGCTGTTTTTTTTAGCCATTCGGTATATTGTTCAGCAGGCATGGGCTTGCCAATGAAAAACCCTTGAGCGTAGTCGCACCCCATGCGGGTGAGCTCATCGAGCGTTGCCTGATCCTCAACGCCTTCAGCCACTACGTCAAGGTCGAAACTATGCGCTAAATCAATAATGAGTTTTACAATATTTTTACTGCCTTGATCTGTCAGCATGCTACCAATAAAGGCACGGTCTATTTTCAGTTCATCAGCTGGAATATGTTTAAAGTACGCCAGTGAAGAGTAGCCCGTGCCGAAGTCGTCAATAGAAATACGCACCCCGGTTTCTCTCAGCTTACTTAGGTAATCAAAGGCCAGCTCTTTATCCCTAATTAATACATCTTCAGTAATTTCCAGCGTTAGACGACGCGGTTCGACGTCCCATAGCGAGAAGGCTTCTTCTATTATTTGGTACAGAACTTTGGTGGTTATAGATGCGGCAGGGACATTGATACTAATGCTGTTGTTGGGCGCAAAGGTAGATTCTTCACTGAGCTTTTTCAAAGTGCTATTGATCAGCCAACGAATGAGGTCGGCTTCTGAGCCGAGATGCTCGATCAAAGGAATGGTGGTGTTCGGCGCAATGATACCGTGTTCAATAGTCTCCCATCTAATCAGCGCCTCGGCACCATGATGAAATTTATTTTTTACTGCAAGGCTTTGTTGCAGGCAACACTTAGGTTGGTAGTACAAGCTAAGGTTTTCATCTTGAATCGCTGTGTGTAAATTATTGAGTAGCTGCCATTTGAGCTGGTCAACCTCAGCCTGCTCGTTTTTGCCCAGTAGCTGGAAAGGTTGATTCAGCGCTATAGCTTTTTTAAGGGCTGTCTCAGCGTCGTACAAAATTCTGCAACTATCAATATGAGAATCGTAATTGTAAGCAACCCCGCAGTTTACGGTTATTTTTAGTGTGTGGTTATCCCACTCAAACACGCGTTTAAAGCTTGCCAGAATTTGGTCTACCGCAATAACGGCAAAGCCCGGGCTTTTTAGCTCGCGAAGAACAATGCCAAATTCATCGTTGCCCAGATAAAAAACCGTATAAATATCTGTCGCAATTTCTTTGAGACGAGCCGCAATGGCGTTGAGAATGCTATCGCCACACGCTTCGCCAAAGCTGCGATTCAATTCACGAAATTCACGAATATCAATTAAGATTAAACCGGTTTGATTATGCTCACTATCCCGTATTAGTTGCGTATGAAGCTCGGTGAGCATTTTGGCGCGCTCAACGCCAAGAGTATGCTCACATGTCGGTGTCGGTAGTTTCTGGGGAATTTGAGTGTTTGAAGTATCAGTCATGGTTCAAAGTGGCAGTTATTCCTAGTATTGATCCCCTGATGCTCAAGTGATCGGTTTAATAACGCAAGTTTTGCGGCTACTCAAGAACGGCCCGACGGTTCAGGTCAAGTAGATTACTGACGAGCTGAGCATTGATAGGGCATTCTATATTGAGGTCCTGACCCATTTTAATGGCCTGCATATTTAAAGTAGCCAACTCCAATGTCCGACCTTCTCGGTAGTCACATAGCATTGACGATGCATTGGCACGGGTAACCGATGCCACATGGCTAGCTTGGGTCAGTAGCTCAAACATGGCTAACGACCTGTCCGGATCCGATTGGTTATTATAAGCGTTATATAAGGTTTGTAACTCAGCGCAGAGTAATTTAAACCCATGGTAGTGCGTTTCATTTTGTAATAGCTCCCCATTCAAGCAGCCATAAAGCGCAGTAAGGGGGTTGATCGCGCAGTTAATAAAGAATTTCTGTACCATGGCCTGATGAATTAAGTTCGTGTATTCAATCGCTAAGGAGAAATTAAGGGGGAAAACTGCGTCGGCGTCTTGGGCCAAGCAGCGCTGCTTCGATGGATTAACGTCGGGATCAACCGTGTTGGGAGAGGGGTTTGTCGGTATGTATGTGCCAATGCGAGTGAGGCCTCGCCCCGTGTGCCTTAACACCCTGTTGCTCTCCAATAAGGCGCCTTCGGAAGTAACACCAGCATAAAACTCTATAGTATTACTCGACGCCTGTAATTGCTCGTAAAGCGTTTGATGAAACCCCAAACCATTACACAAAACGACTACACGCGCATTGTCTGATAACAGGGCTTTAACTTGATTCAGCGCTGTTACGGCATCGTATGACTTGGTAGCAATAAGCAGGCGATCGATTGGAGTGTTGGCATGCGTGAGCGCCGCTGGGCTACTTTGTTCGAGTTGAAATACGCTCTTCGCGTTTGCTTGGGCCGGAGTGGGTTGCAGGCGCGCACCGTTATCACTTGCAGAGTGCCCCAGCTCCGTGCCGACTACTTTACTATCTTCGGTGGGTGGTACATAGGTCAACTCAATAGCTTTCGAATCGCCAGCGCTGCTGTCTCTCACTATCATCGTTACAGGGCAACCACATTGCCGAAGCCTCGTAGCCCATAGACAACCTATTGAGCCTTTACCCAGTACAAACCAGCGGTCGTGGTTAAGATTGTGGCTGTCATCGGGCATTTGGTGCAACTCTCACTACAAAGTGACTGGCTAGCATGGGGTAATTTTAGCGTGAAATGAAGCAATGATCTGCTGACAGCACGAATTAATTTTGCATACAATATCGTCGGTTTTAGCAAACACCAAGAGTACGAAAATTTTCTTCGGTAGGCCTTGCTAGGCAGGCGTGATCGAGAGAGGTTCTGCGCTTTGAGTTAGCATATAATTCGGCGCCACCTTTTACGAATTAACAACAATGAGGATATACACAATGCCATCTTTTGATGCCGTTTCCGAAGTTGACCTTCACGAGGCAAGCAACGCTGTTGACCAAGCCAATCGAGTGATTACCAACCGCTTCGATTTTAAAGGTGTTGATGCTCGATATGAGCGAGAAGAACGAAACGTTCACATGATTGCTGAGGCAGAATTTCAAATTCAACAAATGCTTGATATCTTGCAAAATGCGCTGCATAAATGCGGCATTGATATTAATTGCATTGATGCCGGTGATATCGTGCAGACGGGCAAGCAATGCAAACAAACGCTAGTCTTACGGCACGGCATTGATACTGAGACCTGTAAAAAAATCGTAAAACTGATTAAGGCCGAAAAGTTTAAAGTTCAGGCACAAATACAGAGCGAGCAAGTCCGAGTTACCGGTAAAAAACGGGATGATCTACAAGCGGTCATGGCATTTCTTAAGCGCCAAGATGTCAATGTGCCACTACAATTTGGTAATTTTCGTGATTAACTGGAGGCGCTGCCAAATAGGCACTCTTTGAAAGTGTTAGAGGCCAACCTAATACGCAAACATTGCGTCACCAGTGGGCATGTCTGCTTTAGTAAGCAAGGGGGGGCAGAGCCGATATGAATCTAGCGCCGTGTATCGCTCAGGCTCAGCAGCTGGTGGCGCAATGCCAATCAAAAAATACTCGAGCTATGTTTGTTATCACAGGCTCCCGCGACGCGACTCAAAACGGCGCACTCGATCTGCTCAAGCACCTCCAACCTAAACCCAAAGCCAGCCTTATTCATTGGGTGGCTGATGATGTACCGGTGGATGAGTTAGACGACGCTGGCCACGGAGCTCTTTGTCTTGCGCATGTCCACCGTGCCCAGGCCCAGAAGTTGTTGGGCAATGAAACCACCGTCGTAGTTATGAATTGCCATGACGGCTTTAATGCCAATGTTATG
The DNA here is from genome assembly GCA_943788835.1 of uncultured Pseudomonadales bacterium. GTDB lineage: Bacteria > Pseudomonadota > Gammaproteobacteria > Pseudomonadales > UBA7434 > UBA7434. Next base: position 512,038 of record CALSRU010000004.1, read on the forward strand.
GCGGCCATTTCTGGTACTTTGGTGGGTGGCGGTATGCTCATCCTGCTCACCCCAGAACTGGCTAGTTGGCCGGCCTTTGCCGACCCTGACTATCAACGCATGCGCAGCAATGTGCAGGTTGCAAACGCGCAAACACCGTATTTGCAGGGAAATTTTTTAGCTCGTATGGTTCGCTTCATTAACGCCGAGGCGAGCCGCGATCGTTTTATGTTGGTGCTGGCATCTGATGAGATTCCGCGCTATGCCCGCCCACTAGCTTTAGACACAGCGCGCTTAGAGAAACCGACTAGCGGTATTAAAATATCGGCTCAAATTTTGGAGCCAGATAGCTCCACCAATAATCACTCATGTATTGTGCCTACAGCTGATCAACAGGCCATTGTTGCTGCAACACAAAGATTGCCCGAACAGCTCGCAGGCGCGATACTGATTACTGCAGCGCGAGGACGTGGCAAAACAACGGCGCTTGCGTTTTCTTTGAGCAAGCTATTACAAACTACCCAAATTCGCGTAGTCGTAGTGGCACCTCATCGCAACAATGTTAATGTGTTATTTAGCACATTACAGGCGACGCGTGAGTTAAAAGACATTGACGTATTGAGCCGCGTAGTTTATCGACCCGCTGACGCGCTTTTATTGGATGCCTGTTCGCCTCAAAAAATAGCATCGGCGGGGCAAACGTTACTGGTGGTAGATGAGGCGGCCGGGCTTGCGGTGTCTTTACTGAACAAACTCGATAGCGTCTATCCGCTAAAACTCATGGCTTCAACCGCGCAGGGTTACGAAGGTAGTGGCCGAGGATTTTTGCTGCGCTTTAAGCAGCAAGTTGCTAACCGAGCACAGCGGCAATCATGCGCCCAATCTGTGGGCAACGCCGAGCTTACTATGCAGCATATAGAACTTGCTGACCCGATCCGCTGGGCTGCAGCCGATCCTCTTGAGTCTTTTACTAACGAGTTGATGTGCTTGCACGATACGTCATGGCAGGTCGAGCGTGGCAAGCCCCAAGCAGCGTTACCCACCCGCCAAGGCACGGTAATCGAAAAGATCGAAAAGATCGATCTTCTTGCATCAGAAAGCTTGCTGCAAGGTGTGTTTAGTTTATTGGTTGCGGCTCATTATCAAACACAACCTAATGATCTGCGTTTCACCCTCGATACGCCTTTTTCCCATCTGTGGGTTGCGCGCAATCAGGCGGGCATAGTAGTTGGTGTTTTGCTGGCGGTAGCTGAGGGTGGCTATCCAGTGGACGACCCACTTACCGAGGCGATTGTGAAAGGTTTGCGGCGGCCGCGCGGCAACTTGTTAGCGCAGCGCCTGGCTAATCATAGCGGTGAGTCGCGTTGGTGTACGGAGAACTCTCTGCGAATAATGCGAGTAGCGGTGGCAAAGTCTGCGCGTCGTCAACGCGTGGCAAGCCAACTCATTCAAGCGATGAAGCAATGGGGGCATGAAGCGAACTTTGACTACTGGAGTAGCAGCTTCGGATATGAGCGCTCTTTGTGTTCGTTTTGGGCCTCAGCAGGAGCTCTGCCTGTATATGTCGGCATGCATTTAGATAAGGCCAGCGGCTCGCGCAATGTGATGCTGGCCGGGGCTTTGCAATCAGAGGCATTGGCACAGGCTATTGAGTCTAGAGCAGACGCGTTGGCGGATGATATTCAATACTGGTTTCCGCGTTTTCTGCCCGAAATGGAAGCGGCCGACATTGAACAATTAAGAAGTTGGGCGGGCTTGAGCACCACAAAGACAAGGCCAATAGGAACGATGCTCAGTGGGACTGCTGAGTCGCGCCTTGCAGGAGGCAAGCGGGCTGAGTTAGTTGAGCCTCGCAATGCTGATCATCAGTGTCTGGTGCGTTTTGTGAGCGGCGAAATTGATGTTTCTGCAGTGTTTCCAGCGCTATGTCGCTATGGCGTGTCAACCAATGCGCTGTTGCCTCAAGGAGAGGATCAGAGGTTGCTGCACGATTACATTCGCCTAGCTCCGGATTGGAGGCAGCTGGGTCAAATAGTCGGGGTTGATGGACAACGCCTAGTGGTTGATGCGCTCCGCAATATTTGTCGGCAGCTGACACATATTTAACCCATTGGCGACGGCAATTAATCATTCAATCAAGCCGGCTACCATGCAAAAAGGCAGCATTCTTCACAGCGTATAGGCGGGTTCTGGCGCTAATAGTTTCTAGAATTAGCGTATAATAACCACTGGAGCTTCCGTGCCCCAAGAGCGCAAAGCGCATTCATTTGTCGCTTCAGCCATGCGCGCCCGCGTCCATTTTTTTCTGTTTAATTGTCTTAGGAGTTCACAGTGTTAGAAGCCTATCGCCAGCATGAAGCCGAGCGCGCCGCGCAAGGAATCCCCGCCAAGCCGCTTTCACCCGAGCAAGTGGCCAGCTTGATCGAGCAGTTACAAAATCCAGCTGCAGGCGATGAGGCGACTTTGATTGATCTGCTGGCGAATCGTGTGCCGCCAGGTGTCGACGAAGCGGCTTATGTCAAAGCCGGTTTCTTGTCGGCAGTGGCTAAAGGCGAGCAGCAGTGTGCACTTATTTCGTCTGAGCAGGCCGTTCTGATGCTGGGAAAAATGCTGGGCGGCTACAACATTGCTACCTTGGTTGAGTTGCTAGACGATGCCACACTAGCCGCACAAGCTGCGGAGCAATTGAAGCATACATTGTTGATGTTTGATGCATTCCATGACGTAGCTGAAAAAGCGGCTGGCGGCAATGCTAAAGCAAAAGAAGTGATGCAATCGTGGGCGGATGGTGAGTGGTTTAGCTCGCAAGATACAGTACCTGAGTCGTTGTTAATGACCGTCTTTAAAGTCACCGGCGAAACAAACACCGATGATTTGTCACCGGCACCAGACGCTTGGAGTCGTCCCGATATTCCACTGCATGCTCTGGCAATGTATAAAATTGCTCGGGATGGAATCAGCCCCGCTGTGCCGGGTGAGATCGGCCCCCTAGCGACTATTAAGGAGCTTGATGCCAAAGGTCACCCAATTGCCTTTGTTGGCGATGTGGTGGGCACGGGATCTTCGCGCAAATCGGCTACTAATTCGGTTTTGTGGTACTTTGGTGATGACATGGACGGCGTGCCTAATAAACGCAGCGGTGGCGTGTGCATCGGCGGTAAGGTTGCCCCCATATTTTTCAATACTATGGAAGATGCAGGCGCCTTAGTTTTTGAAGCGCCCGTAGAAAAACTTGCTATGGGCGACGTCATTGAAATTCGTCCCTACGAAGGCAGAATATTAAGTGAGTCGGGAGAAGTGCTAAGTGAATTTGAGATCCGCTCCGATGTAATCTTTGATGAAGTTCAGGCTGGCGGCCGTATTAATTTGATTATTGGCCGCGGGCTCACGGCGCGAGCTCGCGAGGAGTTAGACTTGCCTCCAAGCGATTTATTCCGCAAGCCAGAAGAGCCTGCCGAATCGAAGAGTGGCTTTACGCTAGCACAAAAAATGGTGGGGCGCGCCTGCGGTCTAGCTGAGGGACAGGGCGTGCGTCCAGGTACCTATTGTGAGCCTAAAATGACCACCGTAGGTTCGCAGGACACAACGGGCCCTATGACTCGCGATGAGTTGCAAGATCTGGCCTGTCTTGGTTTTTCTTCTGATTTAGTCATGCAGTCTTTCTGTCATACCGCGGCATATCCTAAGCCGGTCGATATTGAAACTCAGCACACCTTGCCCGATTTTATCATGACCCGCGGCGGCGTCTCGCTTAAACCTAAAGACGGTATCATTCATAGCTGGTTAAATCGGATGCTATTACCTGACACAGTAGGCACAGGCGGCGATTCCCATACACGCTTCCCGCTAGGCATTTCATTTCCTGCCGGCTCGGGCTTAGTGGCTTTTGCTGCAGCCACAGGGGTTATGCCGCTGGATATGCCCGAATCGGTATTGGTGCGCTTCAGCGGTCAAATGCAGCCGGGTGTAACGCTACGCGACCTAGTGCATGCTATTCCCTTGTATGCGATTAAAGAAGGTTTATTAACGGTTGAAAAGAAGGGTAAAAAGAATATTTTTTCAGGTCGTATATTGGAAATTGAAGGCTTGGAAGATCTTACGGTGGAGCAAGCATTTGAACTCTCTGATGCTTCTGCCGAGCGCTCGGCAGCGGGTTGTACTATCAAACTTTCCCAGCAAACGATTGCCCAATACCTTCGCTCAAACATTACCATGTTGCGCTGGATGATAAGCGACAACTACGGTGACGTTCGGACACTAGAGCGCCGCGCTAAAAAAATGGAAGAGTGGTTGGCTAATCCAGAGCTGCTGCAGGCCGATGCCGATGCTGAGTACAACTCAGTGATCGAAATTAATCTAAATGATATTGTCGAGCCTATTGTTTGCGCGCCAAACGACCCCGATGATGCACGAACGCTATCAGATGTAGCTGGTGACAAAGTCGACGAGGTATTTATTGGTTCATGTATGACGAATATCGGTCATTTCCGCGCAGCCGGTGAGATGCTGCGCCAGCACACAGGTAACTTGAGCACTCGAATGTGGATCGTGCCGCCCACACGTATGGATGAAAAGCAGCTGATTGAAGAGGGTTACTACAGCCTTTACGGCGCGGTGAATGCACGAACCGAAATTCCAGGATGCTCATTGTGCATGGGCAACCAAGCCCGCGTAGCCGACGGAGCGACGGTGCTGTCGACGTCAACACGCAACTTCCCCAATCGACTAGGCAACGGCGCCAATGTTTACTTAACATCAGCTGAGCTTGCATCGGTAGGCGCGATCTTAGGTAAATTACCTACGCGTGCAGAGTACATGGAATTTGCTGAAAAAATCGACGCGATGTCTGGCGACATTTTCCGTTATATGAATTTTAATGAAATGGATAGCTATGTGAATGCAGCTGAAGAGGGTTCGCGTATTGCTGCCATTGAAGTTCGTGAGGTTGGAGCGCTATAAGTAGCACGGTTTGAGAGGCCGACAAGCATTAAAAAAGGCTGCATTTGCAGCCTTTTTTAATGCAGACGATAAACCGTACTCAATGCTTAAGAAATTTTGTCGAGCGCCTCAGGTGTGTTTTGCACCATATCTTTGAAGGCCTGATTGTTAATGTGCTCAACTAAACACTCCTCACTAGCAACAATGGTTGCCGCGCGCTTATTACCGGTAAGAGCGGCGAGCGCCCCAAAATATTGACCGGAGGTAATTGTTCCAATTACATCACCAGCACGCAGCACTTTAGCTGAACCAGATAGTAGGCGACAAGCAAATTGGCTATCTTCTCCGTAACCAATAATTTGTTGGCCGCTGTTGTAAAGATGAGTGTTCATAGTTGAGCTCGTTGTAATGGGTGACATTGAGTGCGCGACTAATCGTTAAGTAATATCAGTCGCATTAGAAGGTAGTTCACCAGCCGAGCTTTGCCAGTTGCACCATGGCGAATCCGTTGGATTGAGGACTTTTTTACTCTTTTTTTAACTTTTTTCCGGGTTGAAAGATTTGAACGTCAGATTTTGGCGGGATCGCGCGATTTTCATAAACGCAAGGTGCTGAAATAATGGAGCCTTTCCAGCGGCGTCGGTCAGGCTGCAAAAAATCGTCAACGGGCCTTTAAAAGGCTTGACTTTTTATTCGTTTTCTCAGAGGTTAGTGAGCACTTTCCTTGTGGTCTTAAAACTTAATGGCGGAGAGGAATTTAAAACGTTATACACATTGCACTTTTTCAGCAATGTTGGCTAAAAAAAAAGCTTCATGCTATGAATTTTTAAGAAAGACCGCTAAGTCATTGATTTTAATATAATAACGTTGTTCAAAATACAACCTACTTAAGGCGAATGCCTTTAAACAAGGGCTAGGAGGCCTTCGGCAACGGGTTTTCCACACAGTTACCCACAGATTCTGTGGATAGATTTTTTCACTCATTCTCTGTTTTAAATGTCAATACCTCAAAGCCATAAAATCTTATATTTCATCACCATAAATTGACCGATCTTGATCGCCGCCTTTCGGCAATTTGCGGTTTGATTTTGCTATGATGCGAGGGTCTTTTATGTCCAAGATAACCTCAGTATTAAAGGGCTAACACACAGCTATTTTGCTTTAGCTACTCATTCAACCCCAGTTAAGCGCACGGGAGCGCCATTAGTCATGCAAAATACCCCAAGCCAAATATTACAAAAAGTTGAAACCATGTTGGCAATGCAAGACGGGATGAATACAAAGGTTCATCCCGACTGGATTACCCAGAACTTTGCCTGGTATCGTGCCGCCTGGGTTGAATGCGGAGAGCTAATGGATCACTTTGGCTACAAGTGGTGGAAGAAACAAAACCCCGATATTGAGCAAGTTCGGCTTGAGGTGATAGACATCTGGCACTTTGGCATGAGCGCTTTGTTTACGGAAGGTGTGAGTCAGGCTGATTTGGCCGCGCATATTACCGACGCTATTGTGGCTCACCGGCCACTGGGGCAGGATGTGTTAAAGGCCACAGAGGCACTGGCGCAAGACTGCATCGCAACCAAAGGGTTTTCAGTGGCAGTCTTTTGGCATTTGCTCGACGCCGTTGATCTAGATATAGATAGCTTATTCAAATCTTATGTTGGTAAAAATGTGCTGAACTTTTTTAGGCAAGACCATGGCTACAAAGACGGAAGTTACCGTAAGGAGTGGCAGGGTCGCGAAGATAACGAGCATCTGTCCGATATACTAGCCGGCTTAGACAGTGATAAAGCTAGCTTTCGCGATGCGGTTTATAATGAGCTGGCCGCGCGCTATGCCGCTACAGTGAGCGAGGCTTAGGGCTTTCTCTTAGCGCATGGCCAATTTTCACTGAGTCGCTCTGCGGCGTTTTTCTCAGTCAACCTATCTTTTTTTCCAATTGTTGAACTTTACGTTGTTGAATCTATGTCATCAAATGAATCTGCCCCCTATAGCGCTTCACAGCTGGTCGCTTTAGAGCACGCGGCACAGGCGTGCCACGTTAATGCGTTCGGCCTGAGCCTTGGAGAGCTTAAGGCACATTGCCAGGCAAGCGTTATAGACTCAGCAATCACACTAACGGTGACTTTAGGCTTGCCTATTGCGGCTTTAAACAATGAGCTGCACGCCGCATTGGAGAAAATAGTAAAGCCATTGACGGCCGGAGTGGAGTTGCATATCGATATTAAAGGGGACATCCCCGCCGGAAGCGGTAATGGCAAGACGCAAGCTCTACCGGGTGTCAAAAACATCATAGCCGTGGCATCAGGCAAGGGCGGCGTGGGCAAATCGGCAACGGCGCTTAATTTAGCGCTGGCACTGCGATCGCAAGGAGCCAGTGTTGGCTTATTAGATGCTGATATTTACGGACCTAGCCAGCCAAACATGATGGGTGTAGCCAGGGACACGCGACCGGAGGTCGAAGACCAAAAATACTTCCTTCCCGTCATGGCGCATGGCCTGCAAACGATGTCTATGGGCTATATGGTGACGGAAAAAACACCCATGGCGTGGCGCGGGCCGATGGTCAGTGGCGCCCTCATGCAGATGATAGGGCAAACACGCTGGAATGACCTCGATTACCTACTGATCGATATGCCGCCAGGCACTGGCGATATTCAGCTAACGCTAGCTCAACAAGTGCCATGTACCGGTTGCGTGATCGTTACGACACCGCAAAATATTGCTCTACTTGATGCCCGCAAAGGCATTGAGATGTTTCAGAAAGTGGGGATTGATTGCCTAGGTATTGTTGAAAATATGGCCACCCATATTTGCTCTCAATGTGGGCATGAAGAATTTATATTTGGCACCGGTGGTGGCGAATCGATTGCCGAAGAGTATGCCGTGCCGCTGCTGGGCTCATTACCGCTGGCCCCTATTATTCGCGAAATGTTTGACCAAGGTCAGCCGATTGTCACCGCCCAGCCTGATTCACCTATTACTGAGCAATACATCAAGATTGCTCAGCAACTAGCTCTGCGCGTATGTCAGGCCGCGGATGATACAACGGTTGCAGTGCCAGAGATTATTATTAGTGATGACTAAAAATCGCGGTGTAGTCGACTAGCTCGGTGGTTGCCAATGAGGCCGCTCTTGATACTCGTGTTGGCCGAACACACCGCTGATAAACCAACAGCCGCTTTGAACCCGTTAGCGCTTTACAGTACTAAACACCGTTATCAATAGGTAACTTACGTAAACTTTTACAGAAGAGAAACTTTAATTATGTCAATTAAATCCGACCATTGGATTCGTCGCATGGCCACTAACGAAAAAATGATTGAGCCGTTTGAACCCGGCCAAGTGCGCGAGCATGATGGTCAACGAATCATTTCTTATGGCACTTCAAGTTACGGATATGACGTGCGCTGTTCACGGCAGTTTAAAGTGTTTACTAATATCCACTCGACTACCGTAGACCCTAAGAACTTCGATACAAAGAGCTTTGTAGATATTGAAGCGGATTATTGCGTGATTCCGCCTAACTCATTCGCTCTGGCGAGTACGGTCGAGTATTTTCATATTCCTCGAAGCGTTTTGACTATCTGTCTGGGCAAGTCTACTTACGCTCGATGTGGCATTATTGTTAATGTCACGCCTCTCGAGCCTGAATGGGAAGGGCACGTTACATTAGAGTTTTCTAATACCACTAATCTACCCGCAAAAATTTATGCTAACGAAGGCGTGGCGCAAATGTTATTTTTTGAATCTGATGAAGTGTGCGACGTCAGTTATAAAGATCGCGGGGGCAAATATCAGGGCCAGCGCGGTGTAACACTGCCTAAAGCTTAGGCCGTTTAGCAATTATGCTTGGTTTTTTTTCATGGCTTAGCTACACGATTTCGCTCCATGGTTTCGTTCCATGAATTCGTTACATGACTTAGCGGTATGGATTCTCAGTATGGCTAGGCCGCTTGAGATCACAGCTTAGCGGTACAGCGCTAAAAATCGTCGTCTTCTATGCTATTCGCTGTTTCCTGTAAAACGGGGTTGACGCTAATGGGCTCTTCTTCGTCACTACTTAGTGATGACAACTGGGTTGCTGGAGCAACCGATTCTGATACCCAGTTTCTAATTTCAACAATGTTACGGTCACCGTCTTCAAGCTGCTCTATTTTGATCGGCAGGTAATTCTCACGCGGCGCTATCCAAAGTTTTATCTGCTTGTTTTTCTTATCGCGTTTAAAAACGAGGGTTTCGCGCTGGCCAAGGTTAGTATTAATTTTTTCAGCACCGGCATATCTGAAACTGTAGGTGCTCAAACGACTATAATTTGCTACTCGGTAATCAAACGCTGTGCTTTTAGGGTTGGCAATAAGGTCAATTTGCATCTGCACTTGATAAGAAAGCTTGTCCAGCGCGCCTGGAACTAAATCAAATTCATAGCTAGCTTCGCCCTTGCTGCCGCTGGCGCGCAGAGTGTTCCAATCAAAGGAGAGATGAATAGGGCGGTCGGTACCCAATCCTTTGCGGGTATAGTGATAGCTGATAGGCTTTACACGGCCATCAACAATCGTAAACTCGGACCATTCATGTAGTCTCATCCAAAGAGCTTTAGCGCGCCAGCTAATTCGATAACGCGCTTCGCTAACCTCTTCGAACTTCCTCACGCCTTTAATTTTTATGCCACGCAGTTTGGTTGTATACGTGGCTTCATAAGGCGGTAGCGGGGTCGAGGTACACGCTACCTGGCTTGTTGTAAGTAATAGAACGACCAGCAGGGAGATTAGGGGCTTTTGCAGTTTATACATAGCTGTCAGAGCCTCTTTAATCTTCATAGGTTTGGCCGTTTTCGGGCAGTGGGTTGCCATCAAGCGAGGCCACGCCCGAGTCAAGCACAAGTCGCCCGTCAACAAACCAAGCGACCGCTTGTGGATAAATTTTGTGTTCTTGCACGAGCACCCGTTGTGTTAAGTCGGCCGCAGAATCATCAGGGTGTATAGGCACTCGTGCCTGAAGCACAGGCGGGCCTCCATCAAGCTCGCCTGTGACGAAGTGAACCGTAGCACCGGCTTCGCTATCGTCGGCGTCTATTGCGCGTTGGTGTGTATTCAACCCAGTATATTTAGGCAGGAGCGAAGGATGGATGTTCAATAATTTACCGGCAAATTGTTGGGTGAAAAATTCCGACAAAATCCGCATGAATCCTGCAAGCACAATAAGCGAGGGTTGCTGCGCCTCAATAAGCTCAGCCAACGCAAGATCAAAGCGCTCGCGCGTGTCAAATTGGGTATGATCTAAGGTAAACGCAGAAATATTAGCGGCCTTGGCGCGCTCTAAGCCGAAGGCGCCTGGCTTGTTACTAATAACCGCAACAATGTTCGCTCGGACAAAGCCGGTCTCACAAGCGTCTATGAGTGCTTGCAAGTTACTGCCGCTGCCCGACAAAAGAACCACAATTCTTTTCTCGGATTGCTCGAGACTGGTGGCCGCTGGGTCCATGACTAACTCGACGACTTAGCCTAACTCGCCGGTAAAAACGATGGGGGCTTCGTCACTTTCCCGAGCGCGCACCTGACCAATCTGCCAGGCATGCTCACCCGCATCGGCTAGTGCCGCGATACAGGTATCTGCCTCATCCGCAGGCACAGCGATAACCATGCCAGCACCACAATTAAACGTGCGAAGCATTTCGACATTAGCTACATTGCCATGCTGACGAAGCCAACTAAAAATAGGTGGTAATTCCCAAGAGTCTAAATCGATTACAGCCCGGACATGATCAGGCAGGACTCGTGGAATGTTTTCGCTGAGTCCACCGCCGGTGATGTGTGCAAATCCATGAACGCTGTGTTTAGCGGCCAAGTCAAGTAGCGGCTTAACATAGATGCGCGTTGGCTCAAGCAGGGCTTCCGCTAACGTGGTGTCGCCAAATTCACTGCTAAGCGCAATGCCCGAGACGCTGAGTATTTTACGAATTAATGAATACCCATTGGAATGTGGGCCGGAAGAGGCAACACCTAAAAGAACGTCGCCGGCAGTGATTGCCGCCCCATCAATGATTGCTTTTTCCTCAACCACACCAACGCAAAAGCCGGCAAGATCGTAGTCTCCACTAGCATACATACCTGGCATCTCGGCAGTCTCACCGCCCACTAACGCCGCACCCGCTTGCTTGCACCCCTCGGCAATACTTGTGATGACCGCCTCTGCAACGTCCACCTGCAACGTCGACGTTGCGTAGTAATCCAAGAAAAATAGTGGCTCGGCACCAATCACTAGAAGATCATTGACGCACATGGCTACTAGATCAATACCGATGCCTTCATGCTGGCCGCTGTCTATGGCTAGCTTCAATTTAGTACCAACGCCGTCCGTACCGGATACCAGAACTGGGCTGTCGTAGTTGGTCGGTAGTTTAAACATCGCCCCAAAGCCGCCCAAATTACCCAGCACTCCGGGCCGACTTGTAGCGGCCGACACCTTTTTAATGCGCTCGACCAATTCATTACCGGCATCAATGTTTACACCAGCATCGCGATAAGTGAGGGAGGTACCTGACGCTACCGAGTCTTGTTCTTTCATGAAAGAGAGTTACCTAGTTGGGAGGGCCAGTGCCCAAAGAAAGATGAAAGGTATACCGATTGAATATAAGCTGCCTATTGTAACCATTACCGAGGCAGTTTGCAGGTGTAGAGGTTTATCTCTACGCTCGCCGCATAGAGCGCCAGCCGTTCGCATATCGCACCGCAGCATCCACATTGGCTATGGGGCTGTGGGCCTGTTTTCAGACGACATTTTACCCGTTGGCAGCCACCTTGCGAGGCATTCTAACGGATTTATTCACGTCAAATTCTTCACTTATGTGAAAATGCCGAGGCTAGCCCGTGCCAATCAGCGTCTAACTTGTTAGCATCGGCCATGGATTTCGTAGCGCATTACGGTATAGAGAAGCCTTGCAGTATTTTCATAGCGATGTCGGTTAGTTCAACGGACCAGGGGATTGAATTTGGCCATAGGGTTAAAAATAGGGCATACAGCGCGGCCAGAAGCATCCGTTGGGGTCTGGTCTTTGTGCTGCGTGCTAGTGATGCTGTGCAGGGTGGTGGTGCGGTTGGTGCCTAAGTCGCTGCGAGCCTTGCTACCCGCTGCCGCGGTAATCCTTAATGCTGTTGTGTGTTCGGCGGGGCAGGTACAGTCTGTTGATCTATATTCTGTGGTCATGCCCGTTGAAAGCCGCAGCGAGGCTCAGCGCAATAGTCAGGCACAAAGTGCTCTTAAATATATTTTTGTTCGTATTAGCGGAGATCCCAACGTTATTGATAATTATCCGACGTTGCAAAACTATATTGTTAAGGCAGAGCGATACATAGCCAGCTATCAGTATCAGCTGAAGCCTGTTTTGGTGATCGAACCAAGCGGCTGGATGCCTTCAACTGATAGCACTAATGAACGTACAAACGGAGCGGCGTATGATGCGGCTAGGCTGAGTGCGGCCATACCTGATACATCCAAACCTGATACATCCAACTCTGATGCAGCAATCCCTAACGGGCTGGCTGAGGGCTTGGAGACAGCTGGCAGTAGCAAGGAGCAGCCTCCTCAACTGCAGGTACAGCTGACCTTCAATCAAGCCGCTGTGCGCAGCGCCCTCAGGCTTGCCGGTGCACCATACTGGCAAGCCAAGCGACCGGTTGTGTGGGCAATACTGGTTCAGCAGCAGAACGGTGTACGCCAATTGGTGCAGCCAGAAACGTCGCCTATGCTCAAGCAGGCCCTGTATGAGCATGCGGCACTGCGGGGGCTTCCGGTCATTTTTCCAATCGACGAGTTGACTAGTCTAGATTTAAATGCTGATAACGTTGGATCGCTTGAGCCTGAACAACTAATAGAGGCGGCCCAAAGTTTTGATATCGATATTGTTTTGCTGGGCAAGGTCTCGCAAATTGATGCATTTACTTGGCTGGGGCAGTGGAAGACTTATGAAGGCAGCTTTCGTAGCGAGCAATTTATTGATGTAGACAGCGCACAAAAAGTCGCACTTGCTGGCATTGAGCCTTTGTTTAGTCGGCTTGGCGCTCAGTTTGGCGTTGGGCTAGGCGGTGATCTGGAGTCCAACCGCTATCTACTGACTATTAATAACATAGCAACACAAAATGATTACTTGGCGATGATCACGTCGCTTGAAAAAATTGATGGTCTTACCAATATCAAAATGCTTGGCATCATAAATAAGCAGTGTCAGTTCAGTATTGAATTCACCGGTACTCTGGGCAAGGCTCAAGGGCTAGTGGCTTTAAACAAGCACTTTTATCCAACGGGTGACGACCAAACCTTAACCTTTGAATGGCATCGCTAAGTTTTATTATGCTTGGGGCACGGGTGCCTCATAAACATGACCTAGATTGCTAACGATAACCGTAGCACTTCACAACACAGAGCCGGGGTCACTGCCCATCCGGCGCGGAGAAAAGATGGATAAGAATATCCGACTGCTTATAGGACTGATTGTCGCAGTGGTCTCGCTGGCGCTTGTTTACTGGCTGCGTATTATTTTAGCGCCGTTTGTGTTTGCCATGTTGATGGCTTATTTGGGCGACCCCTTGGTCGATCGGATCGTTCGCGCAGGCGTGACACGGACGTTGGCAGTGAGCCTTGTTTTTGTGGCGATGACGCTACTGGTAATTCTTTGTGTCCTTTTATTAGTCCCCATGATTGCCTCGCAAATAGACTTATTTACAGAGGTGTTGCCTGGCTACATCGATTGGTTGCGCGAAACCATGCTACCGGCAATGCAACATATGCTGGGGGTAGACGAACAGTCCGAACTAGTTAGCAAGCTTAAGGTGGCGCTCAACCAAAACTGGGAGCGCGCCAGCGATATTCTGGTGCTCGTATTAGCAAAGGTGACTCAGTCGGGGCTCGCCGTCGCGGCATGGTTGGGTTCGGTGGCATTAATCCCTGTGGTCACTTTTTACTTACTGCGCGACTGGGATAGATTAATTGAGCACATTCAAGATTTACTCCCACGCTCTAGCGTAGACACCGTAAGTCGTCTGGCGAAAGAATGCGATGAGGTGCTGGGCGCATTTTTACGCGGTCAGCTGCTCATCATGGTTGCATTAGGGGTGGTCTATACGACCGGTCTTTTTTTGGTAGGTTTAGATCTGGCTTTATTGGTCGGTTTGCTCGCAGGAACAGCCGCCGTAGTGCCTTATTTAGGCGCGGCATTGGGCATCACTGCAGCATCGGTGGCGGCTTTAGTCCAATTTAATGACTGGATTTACTTAGTGCCGGTGGCAGGTGTATTTTTAGTCGGCCAGCTTCTAGAGAGCATGGTTCTCACACCGGTTCTAGTGGGCGATAAAATCGGCTTGCATCCGGTAGCGGTTATTTTTGCGGTATTGGCTGGCGGACAAATATTTGGATTTGTGGGCGTGCTGCTAGCATTGCCAGTCGCTGCGGTTATGATGGTGTTGATCCGGCATGCACACCACAACTATACGGCCAGTGTGTTCTACCGCTGAGGTTATAACGCGCACCGTACATTTATTGCTGTACTGTCGAAAAATGTGGTGTACGTAAACGTGCCGCCATCGACGACCACTCAATTTTTCATTCACTAGCTGCTCAGGCGCTAAAAAAGCTATGCAAAAAGCCCCGCGCCAGTTTCCCTTACCTTTGAGGTTCGACCGCTCAGCGACATTTACCAATTATTGGGTAGGCGCTAATGAGCATATAGTCGGCCAGTTGAATTCACTGATCACGCAAGTGCAGACGCGCTGGATCTACCTAGCGGGCGCTCCGAGCAGCGGGGTGAGTCACCTTTTACAAGCCACCATGGCGCAGGCTAGCGAATTGGGGCACAGCGCTATCTATATTAGCCTTAGCGAAATGCTTAGCTTAGCTGATGAGCGGCCTGAAATCACAGCGCTTGACTTGATGGAATCCATTGAGAACTACGAGCTTATATGCATCGATAATATTGACGCATTAAGCGCTCGCGGTGACTGGCAGGAGGCACTCTTTTATTTACTAATTAAGCTACAAGGATTGCAAGTATCGCGCATCGTGTTTGGCGCGCAAGAGTCAGCTTCGTTCATTGACATCGCCTTAGCCGACTTGCGTTCACGACTCGCCGGCGCAGAAGCTTTTAAGCTAAAGCCACATAGCGATGAAGATAAAGCCTTCATTGTGCAACACCATGCGCAACTCAGAGGTTGCGAAATTAATGATGAGTTGGCCAGTTTTATTGTGCAGCGTTATTCACGCGACTTACCTAGCTTAATAGCGGCTGTTGACCTGCTCGACCAAAACTCCATGAGCGAAAGTCGCAAGCTGACTATCCCGTTTGCTAAAAAGGTCTTGCTGCTGTAAAGCAGTTCTTACGAGTCAGTCAAACTGCTTGAGCAGACAATCTTTAGCGCGATTGATTTTGGCAGCAAGGTAATCACTGCCACCACGATCTGGATGGAGCTTTTGAATAAGACGGCGGTGCGCCTCGACAATATCAGTTTTGCCAGCATTGATTTCAACACCTAAAACTTCTCGGGCCTCAGCATCTGTCATCTCACCCGACTCGGCGTACGGTTTCTTCGCCTGATCACCCTGGTTTTGCTCTGCGCGAGCTTTCGACCAGTGCTGTAAAAACGGCAGCCCACGCAGTAGCAGGGGTAGGGCAAAACGCAAGGCCGCCAGCCCGCTTGCCAAAAATGCTCCAACCCAGTGAACACGCCCCGTAGCCGCTAAAGCTATCAACAAGCCTGCGGTAGTGACTAAGGCCGTTTTCACCGCAAATGGCCGACCCTTTTTTTGGTATTCAGCACGTAACCAACGCCATAAATAGAGGCCAATCACCAGCGCTGCAATAATAATGATAATTCGAGCCATATCTACATTACCTATATAAACCGTTTTGTTTATCTGTTTTAAGCAAGGCGTGCTGCATACAAAAAAGCGCGCAATATTAGCTCATGCTACTAGCCCGCTTAACGTGCCATTATATTTGTTACTCATTTGTAAAGACTAACACCTCTGCATTAAATATTTTATGCCTCAAGCCATCGCACGGCAAATACGCATCCACGCATCGACTGCATCAATTTCGAAACGCTTTTTATGCGTCGCAAAATAGAAGGTACGCTTCATGTTACGTTTAGGCAGTGTAAGCGGCACCAAGTCGCCATTGGCGAAATTCTTGCGCAACACAATTTGTGATAAGCAGCCAATACCAAGGCCTGATTCAACGGCATTTTTGATAGCCTCGTTATGTTTAAATTCAAGGTACACATTAATATCTGGAAGCAGTTCGGCTAATGAGTGCTCAAATGTTTGTCGCGATCCTGAATCGGGCTCACGTAAAATCCATTGGGCTTCTTTAATATCTTTGACATTTAGCGTCGACTTGGTGGCTAAGGGATGCTGCGCGGCACAAAATACGACGAGTTCATCGCGAAACCAAGGGGTCAATGTCAGTTCGTTATCCTGCACTGCATTTTCTACCATAGCAATATCCACCTCATGATTACGTACCATAGCGACGATGTCGGGTGTATTTGCAATATGCAAACTCACGTCAGCCTCTGGGAACTCGGCGAGGTAACTGGAGAGATAGCGGGTTGCTAGATGGTTGCCAATAGTAAAACTAGCTCCCACACGAATGTGGCCTACCGATTTGTGTCCTTTAAGGCCTTCTTCGAAAATCTGGCTATGGGCCAAAAGACTTTCCGCGTCGGTACGCAGGGTCTGGCCGATGGCACTGAGCTCTAGTTTGTTGTGTTTTCGCTCAAATAGATTAACCGCATAACCTTGCTCTAGATTCTTCAGCGCTTCGCTAGCCGCCGACTGAGACATATGTAGGCTCTGAGCAGCCTTAGAGATGTTCTGGTATTTAGCCACGGCTAAAAAAATATCGAGCTGTCGGAGGGTGAAAGTCATGGCGAAACCTTGCTCAGTAAGGCGTTCAGTAAGGAGTTTGGTCAGGGATTGGTTAAGAGATTCGTCACATGGGCACCTAAGTGGGGCAATAGGCGCTCGGGTTAACCCAGCCTGACATCCGGCAAAACCGATAGTATGATCCTGTTTATCCTGTTTTACAATAACTAGCGTTTGGCGTAAGCTGCGCACCCGTAGGCTTTTAGTTCAACGGCTCGGCCTCGGATCTGGCACTGTGCCCCCTCGCACAGCCGCTAAGTAGGCCGCGCAAGTCATGTAAAAGCGGCTCTTACCCATTCATTCAGTCAGGCATCCCGGTAGCGGCATGCTCGGCATATACGTCAGTAAGGAATAAATTATGGTCGATCAAAAGGCAACAAATGTGCACTGGCACGATGGCGAAGTCAGCACAGAGCAACGCAGTCAGTTACTGGGCCAGAAGGGCGCTACGCTATGGTTTACTGGTCTCTCAGGCAGTGGTAAGAGCACCGTCATGGTAGCGTTAGAACATGCGCTCTATCAGCAGGGGCGGCTTGTGTACCGTTTAGATGGCGACAATATTCGCTTGGGCATAAACAAAAACTTAGGCTTTTCAGCAGAAGACCGCACGGAAAACATTCGCCGGATTGGCGAGGTAGCTAAGTTGTTTGTTGATACGGGTGTGATCGTGCTGTCGGGTTTTATTAGCCCCTACAGAGCAGATCGCGATACGGTTCGTGCGCTGCACGAGAGCAACGGCATGAAATTTATCGAAGTATTTGTCGATGTGCCGCTTGATGTGGCCGAGAGTCGCGATCCCAAAGGCTTATACAAAAAGGCGCGCGCGGGCGAAATTAAAAATTTCACCGGCATTGATGACCCTTATGAAGCACCTAGCGCTCCTGAAATTGTATTGCCTAGCCATGAACTCTCACTTGAAGCAGAAGTCGAGCTATTGATGAATGCTTTGCGCGAGCACAACATTATTACCTAGCGGAAACGCACAGCTGTTTTAATTGCGGGACAAGTCATGTCTCGCCTTACATCGAACTTGGAGAAATGAGTATGATCAAGCCCCACGGCGCGGAGCAACTTAAACCTTTATATGTTGCCGATCAACAGCAGCGAGAGGCACTGCAAGCGCAGGCTCAATCAATGCCTTCAAAAATTGTCAGCTCTGCCGCTGCGACCAACGCTGTCATGTTGGCTGGCGGCTACTTTACGCCGCTTTCGGGCTACATGAATGTGGCCGATGCGATCAGCGTTGCAGATAATCTACATACAGCTGATGGAGTTTTTTGGCCGGTTCCAGTGATGAACCTGCTAGCTGATGCTAGTGACGTCGTGGTTGGTGAACAACTCGCTTTGCGCGACCCCAACGTCAGTGGTAATCCTGTCCTTGCGGTAATGACCGTGGACGCTATAGAAACGCTCAGTGATGACCAAATCCACCATATTGCCGAGCAAGTGTTTGGCACTCTTGATGGGCAGCATCCAGGCGTTGCCGCGTTTACAGCTCAGGGTAATATCGCTGTTTCTGGGCCCATTCAAGTGCTCAACTTTTCTTATTTTGCAACAGATTTCCCCGATACATTCCGAACCGCCGTGCAAATTCGCGATGAAATGGCCACCCTTGGTTGGGAAAAAGTGGTTGCCTTTCAAACACGTAATCCCATGCACCGTGCACACGAAGAACTATGCCGAATGGCTATGCAAGACCTCCAAGCCGATGGCTGCTTAGTGCATATGTTGCTCGGTAAACTCAAGGCAGGCGATATACCGGCAGATGTGCGTGATAGCGCAATTCGCACCATGGTCGACGTATACTTCGAGCCCAACACGGTACTGGTCACCGGCTATGGCTTTGATATGCTCTATGCGGGTCCTCGCGAAGCAGTATTGCACGCGGTATTTAGACAGAACTGTGGTTGCACCCACCTCATTGTAGGTCGCGATCACGCCGGTGTCGGCGACTATTACGGGGCCTTTGATGCGCAAACCATTTTTGATGATAAAGTGCCTGCAGGCGCGTTACTTATTGATATCTATCGTGCCGACCACACAGCTTATTCAAAAAAGCTCGACAAAGTCGTCATGATGAAAGATGCACCAGATCATAGTAAAGACGATTTCGTTTTGCTTTCGGGCACTGCCGTCCGTGAAATGCTAGGCAACGGCATTGCACCGCCGCCTGAATTTTCTCGACCTGAAGTGGCAAAAATCCTTATGGATTACTATCGCTCGCTGTAACTGCTAAGGCATAGGTTAATCGCTCGTATAGGCGTTTTTTATAAGCGCCAACTCACCAGGCCTAGATTTTTTTGGGCTCTTTTAGAGGATGGTTAAATGAACGATACTAACGATAAGTCTCAGCTGAGCAAAGCGCAGCAAACCGAGGCGGAGGCAGCCGCCTTTAGAAGACTTTTGGCGCACCTTGATTCGCGCAAAGACGTGCAAAATATTGACCTTATGATTCTTGGCGGCTTTTGCCGTAATTGCTTGTCCAAATGGTATGCTGCCGCCGCCCAGGGTGAGGGCGCTAACATAGACTACGAAGCGGCCCGCGAACACATTTATGGCATGCCGTTTGCGCAGTGGAAATCTAGATACCAAGCCCCAGCCACTGCCGAGCAACTGCAGGCCTTTAATGCGCTTAAGAAAGACGATTAACTTTACAGCTCAGCTCTCATTGAAGCGGTACTCTTTGAACGGGCTCTGATTGAATCGCGTCTTGTGGAGCGGCTAGGGGCTTTAAAACAACGTGGGTAAAGTGCTGGGCTGGGTGCTTGGATCTGTGACGTGCAGAATGCTAGGTCTATTATAGGACAGCGCCGTTTGGAATAAAGCGATTGGTGCTGTTCTTGCGAATCCACAGCAGTAGCTCACGTTCGAGCTTAACCCCTCGGCACTTTAGTTGAGCAGTGATTGCAATGACCGGCGATTGAGACCCACCCACCCAGCTTGGCAGCTGCATTTCTACCAGCGTAAAGAATTTGATTAGGGCGATAAGTTCGCCATCGGAATAATCTTTCAGCGCACGGTCCCAACCACTTTGCCCGGCAAGCATAATCGCATTGCCCTGTTGATCTTCCACGCTCATCACGTTTGGTAAGTCCTCAAGCGAGTCCTGCAAGGCAATCTTCAACAGGCGGTCAAGTAAAGCGGCATCAATCACAACCTCCTGATGCGTGGTCTTTTTGTCTGGATCCCAGGCCCCAGTGCTCATAATGACTTCCTTAGTGATAGTTGTAGGGCGATCGGCTCGCTGAGTTTGCGCCATCATTGATGGTTTTCCAACCGATCATAGTGAATAGTACGGTGGTGGCAAATTCTTCGCCTACTAGTAGTTGCGGCAAGTATAACGCGATTCAGATGTGCGTCTTGCACAATCTGTGTTGGTAGAACAACAATTCAGCACACTATTGCACCGTGCAATGACGTTAACAAAGCATTAAATTGGCTTATAATTGTCGAGCTAGGGCCAACTGGTCGCCGTATTTAAGTAAGACTGATGTCTAAGTGCTTTCTCGCGCTGCAGTGCTTGGTTAAAAAATTTTTCTGCTGTTGGTAGAAACCCATAGCCGCAGAGATGTCATGTCAACGATAGAGAAGTTTCTATGAATCCCAATTATTTAGATTTCGAACAGCCAATTGCCGAGCTTGAAGTAAAGATCGAAGAGCTGCGCTCAGTCGGCGACGATAATGATTTGAACATCTCCGATGAAATTAATAAATTATCTGAAAAAAGCGCCAAGCTGACGGACAAAATTTACTCGGCTTTATCGCCTTGGGATATTGTGCGCGTGGCTCGCCATCCGCAACGACCCTACACGCTAGATTACCTCTCGCGTATCTTTACCGACTTCGATGAGCTCCACGGCGATCGCCAGTTTGCCGATGACCCTGCGATTGTAGGCGGCATGGCTAAGCTTGGCGATATGCCGGTCATGGTAATCGGCCAGGAAAAGGGACGGTCGGTCAACGATAAAGTTAAGCGCAATTTTGGCATGCCGCGCCCTGAGGGCTACCGCAAGGCTCTGCGCCTTATGGAGATGGCTGAGCGTTTTCGTCTGCCGGTCGTTACACTAATCGACACACCGGGTGCGTACCCTGGGATTGATTCCGAAGAGCGCGGTATTTCTCAAGCCATCGCACAAAACCTAGCCGTGATGTCTCGCCTTAAAACGCCAATTATTTCGGTGGTAATCGGCGAAGGCAGCTCAGGCGGCGCCCTCGGCATAGGGGTGGGCGATAAGCTAGCCATGCTGCAATACGCTACGTACTTTGTCATTTCGCCCGAAGGCTGTGCGAATATCATCTGGAAGAGCTCAGACAAGGCGCCCGAAGCTGCCGAGGCTATGGGGGTCACTTCAACGGTCCTTAAAGAGCTTGGCATCGTTGATGAAACCATCGAAGAACCGGCCGGTGGTGCTCACCGCGACCTAGATGCCGCCGCAGAATTCGTTAAATCGTTTTTACTCAGCGAGCTGCCTCCGTTAATGGCAACGCCCATCGATACTTTGCTCGAACAGCGTTACACACGTCTGATGTCTTATGGCAACACTGCGGCGAGTTAAGACGGCTCTCGGGCGTTTCCTCATGCCGGTGCTCAGCTTTGCCGAGTGCCTTTTCCTAGCAGGGCTCGCGCCGCGAGATCCTCACCTGTTAGCTCGCAATCACTGTGTGCAAGTCGCTCATGCTTGAGCAGCAACTAAGCCCTTATCTCGATTGTCAGCGCTGGATTGTTGGCTACAGCGGAGGTCTCGATTCAACCGTGTTGTTACACGCCTGTCAGACTCTACTTAAAAGACTTAGCAGCGAGCGCGCCGTCCACAATGCCACTGCGCCAAGGCTGCCGGAGCTGGTGGCCGTGCACGTCGATCATCAATTGATGCCACAGCATCTGGACTGGGTGGCCCACTGTCAGCACTTTTGCGAGCGGCAACAAATCGCACTAGAGCTGCAAACCGTTGACGTTCTGGTCGACGGTCAGGGCCTAGAAAATGCAGCCAGAAATGCACGTTATGCAGCATTTTCACGGTACATAGATACGCCGCACCATCTATTACTCAGTGCCCACCATCAAAATGATCAGGCCGAAACCGTATTGCTGCGCTTGTTTCGCGGGGCGGGTATGCAAGGTGTAGGCGCAATGAGCACCATTCGTCCATTTTTTAGCGGTCGCCTAGCGCGGCCTTTCTTAGGCATACCCCGCGGGGTACTGCAGAACTATGCCAATGAGCACCAGCTCGACTATCTTGAAGATCCATCTAACGCTGATGATAAGTTCGATAGAAACTTTGTTCGTCGTACTGTACTGCCGTTAATTGCCGAGCGCTGGACGGCGGTAGAGTCCACTCTAGCGCGCTTTGCGGGTCACGCTGCGGACAACGAGCGCCTAGCGCGCGATTTAGCCCATCTCGATGTCAGCTCTGGGCTGCGCGGTTCAAAAACGTATGGCGAGTGCTTGCAAATTGAAGCGCTAAGTATTTTAGCCAGCTACCGACGTGCGAATATTTATCGCTTTTGGCTGGGAACCCTCGGAGAAAAAATGCCTAGCACTGCTAGGCTCGAAGAAATTGACGCTTTGGTGTTAGGCAAGCGAGCTGGCAGCAAATTGATCTTCCGTGACTACAGCTTGCATGTGCATAGTGACGGTTTGTACTGGGTTTCCAATACGTGGCTCTCTGCGTTAGATGGCTTTTTTATGCAACCACTCACTTGGAAAACTGCGGAGGTTTTAGCTGTGAAAAGCATTGGCACTTTGTGCGTCACCGCAGGCGGTGGGCGTGACGGGCTAACCCCCGGCGAATATCAAATCGGCGTTCGCGCCGACGGTATGGAGTGCAGACTTAACGGCCAGAGCAAGCCATTGAAAAAATTGTTACAGAAGGCCGCCATACCGGCTTGGCTTCGCGACCGTTACCCCATTATTTATTGCGTTCAATCTGATGGCAGTCGGCAGGTCGCAGCCATTGGTGATCAGTATATCTGTGATGACTATCGCTGCCCACAGGGTGGGGCGGTTAACTGGCATTATGATTTTGACCACCAGGCCACTAAGCAGTTAAATTGGTAAGCAGGCGTAAAACACAACGCTAACAACAAACGTTTTTTGTATCATTTTTAATTTCAACGAAGGTCGTTTTTATGGGTCCATTAGCAGGTATAAAAGTTATTGAAATTGCTGGTCTTGGGCCTGCACCCGTGGCCGGAATGATGCTGGCTGATATGGGCGCCGAGGTAATTTTAATCGAGCGCGCCACAGCTGACGGTAGCGCAGCAGATACGGTCAAGGACGCCTTTTTCATGCGCGGAAAAAAATCCATTGCGCTTAATCTCAAAGACCCTAGCGCTATCAGTGTGGTGTTAAAGCTGGTCGCTCAGGCCGATATGCTGATCGAAGGTTTTCGCCCAGGTGTAATGGAGCGGCTGGGGCTGGGGCCAGATGTTTGCTTAGATATAAAGCCTGAATTAGTTTATGGCCGCATGACGGGCTGGGGGCAAACAGGTCCATTGGCGCACGCGGCAGGACACGACCCAAACTATATTGGCGTTTCAGGCGCTTCATGGTACGGAGGCGGAGCACAGCGCACGCCCATCGCGCCAATTACGCTTGTAGGGGACGTAGGCGGTGGCACTATGGTACTGCTGTTTGGATTAATGTGTGCACTGACTCACGCGCAAAAAACGGGGCAGGGACAGATAGTCGACTCGGCCATTACTGATGGTTCTGCTTATATCTCAAGCTTGCTATGGATGATGCGTAACACTGGGCAGGTGCAAGACGAGTTGGGGCAAGGATGGGCGGACTGGGGCTCGCCATGGAACAACACTTATGCTTGTTCAGATGGAAAGTTCATTTCAATATGCCCGCTAGAGCCGCAGTTCTATGCCGAATTAATGAAGCGCCTAGCCCTCACCGACAACCCCGTTTTTGCCAGTCAGTGGGACACATCGCAATGGCCCGAAGGGACCCAACAGCTGACCGCACTCTTTCTCACTAAAACCCAAGATCAATGGTGCAGTGAGTTAGAGGGTACAGATGTTTGTTTTGGGCCGGTACTAAATTTAACAGAGGCGGCCCAACACCCGCACAATGTGGCACGCAACACGTTTATCACCATCGATGGGGTTACGCAGCCGGCGCCGGCACCAAAGTTTAGTGTAACGGTACCGGAAGTGGGCGCCATGCCCAAAACGGGCCAACATACTGAAGAAATACTGGCCTCAGTTAACGATAGCGATTGAGGCAAGGGAAACATAGGCCCGGTTACACCTGAAATCAATAATAAGTGCTCCCTGAGGCTGCCATAGCACGCATTGTTGGCGTAGCCTGGTAGCCTTCACCTAAGGCCGCGTAACGATCACTCCATTGACACAATGTAGCCAGTCCCACCTCATCCATCCAGCGTACTAAACCGCCTCTAAACGCGGGAAATCCAACACCGTTTAGCAGCGCAATATCGGCCTCAGCTGGCGATGCGACAACAGATTCTTCAAGACAGCGAGCCATCTCGGTGGCCATGGGTAGCAAACAGCGGGCGATAATGGTTTCATCGTCGCAGGTTTTTTTGGCCGTGCCGAGCCTCCCGATTAACGCCATGGCATCGGGGCTTGGAGTGCGCGATCGGCGTCCTTCTGCATTGCTGGTATAGGTGTAGAATCCAGCGCCCGTTTTTTGCCCGTAATCGTTGCGCTCATACAGCGCAGTAATTAATGACTGCGGTGGCCGCGACATACGTTCGGGAAAATCATCAGACAGTACGCCCAGGCAATGATCCAGTGTATCCAGGCCAACAACATCGGCAAGGTAGGCGGGACCCATAGGCCAGCCCCAGTCTTGCATGACTTGGTCGATATGTTCAAACGTGTTGCCTTCCAATACCAGTTGCTCAAAAGCTCGCATATAAGGAAAGAGCACCCGATTAACCAAAAAAGCAGGGCAATCATTCACAACAATGGGCTTCTTACCTAACGCTATGGCATAGGCGACTAAGTTAGCTATCGTTGCCTCGGACGTTTTCTTTCCGCGAATCACCTCAACTAACGACATTGCATGCACCGGATTGAAAAAATGCAGGCCGGCAAAATTAGCAGGTCGCGTTAGATTTTCAGCAAGGCCGCTAATAGAAAGTGTAGAGGTGTTGCTGGCTATAATTGCGTTAGCCGACAAAGTCTCTTCTAGCTCAATGAACACCTTGTCTTTAACGCTTGCATTCTCAACGACTGCCTCAATCGCGATGTCAGCACCACTAATAGCGGCAAGATCCAGCGTGGGGGCAATCTTCTCTAGCATCTCATCCTTTTTTGCTTGGCTAATAGGTGCTTTGCTAAAACGCTTGTCTAAAATCGACCGCGCCTCCGACACACCTAGTTCCAGTGCGGTCTGATGAATATCCTTCATAAGTACTGGGATTCCACAAACCGCGTTCTGATAAGCAATTCCACCGCCCATAATGCCAGCGCCAATAACCGCCACTTGCTCGAACTTTACCGAGGCTTGCTTGGCAAAAGTTTTCGCCACTTTTGTTGCATGCTGATCGTTTAAAAAATTGCCCACCAGTGCTCGCGCCTGAGCCGTGCTGGATAGGCTCTTAAAGACGTTAAACTCCATTGCCAGAGCGGCATCGCGATTGACTTGGGCAGACGCCACTAAATGGTCAATAGCCGCAGCGGGTGCTATTAATTGCGGCGTGCGTCGCAATAGCGCGGCTTTGGCGGCCTCAGCTTCAGCCAGCGCTTGCGTGGGGTCAATGTCCAGTGAACCCAGTTTGCGAGCGCGGCGCGCTGGCAAGATCTGCTGATCGGCCATTGCGGCAATTAAAAAGTTCAAGGCGCTCTCGCGCAAGCCATCGGGTGAGACAACCTCATCGACTACTTGCGCAGCCAATGCCTGTTCACTCGTATAGTGCCTTGCACTGCCAATCCATTCCATTGCAACACTCAAAGTTGCAACACGTGGCAGCCTAACGGTACCACCCCAACCAGGCAGAATGCCTAAGCCGGTTTCAGGGAGGCCAATTTTTGCGGTGCTCGCCATCACGCGGTAGTCGCAGGCTAAGCAGAGCTCTAAACCGCCACCTAAGGCAAATCCATTAATCGCCACAACACTAGGAAAAGCAAAGCTTTCTAGCTGCTTAAAGTTTTTGTTGTTTTTAGCAAAGTGCTTTTTGAGTTGAGCCGGCGGTAGCACAAAGGTATTTTTAAACTCAGTGATATCAGCACCCACGACAAGTACCGGCTTAGCGCTAGTGACTAACAGTCCGCGGACATTTTTTTTACTGCGCAACAGTTTCAAAGCTGCGCTCAGCTCATCAACAGTGGCATCATTAAATACGTTCACTGACGCACCGTGCGCGTCGAAACATAACTCAATAATGTTATCGGCTTGAGCTTGCAGCCTTATTTTTTTACCCTGATAGATCATTTCTTTATACCCTAAAAAAAGTAATCACCTAAATTTTCACCTGCGTGCTGTAGCTCAATGTCACTGAGCTTTCTGCCGGTATTTGCAGTCGCCATTGAGCGGTACTTGCGTTGACTTTTTCATGCGAGAAATTTTCGCTCACTATTTTCCAATCACCAGGAATGGGCTCACGTATAAAAACGTCGGTCGCGCTTTTTTTACCGTTGGTGACGACTATGTCGTAGCTGGATTCATAAACATCGCTCATCATGACACGCTCCTTAACTTTGAATTGAGTTTGCTTTTTATCGGCCACTACATCGAAGGCTTCCCCTAGCTTTAAACGAATTTTATCTTTATTAGGTGTATGGCCTATGCGGTCTTCACCAACAAATTGGATAGCGTTACTCGCGTCGCGTTTATAAACCCGCACCACGCCTTTGGGAAGGGCTAGGCCGAGGCCTGCGTCTTTTTCGTTAGCGACCTCTACATAGACGCCAAACTTAAGTTTCTCTCCAATGCGCGTTGTGCTCGAGCGATAGTAATAATGATCACCGCTCAAAACCAATTCCTTTGTGACCGGTATGTTGGCTGCGGCTAGCAACGAGACCTGTTTGCTTTGTTGGTTTTGGATGGTTGCGGGTCGATTGAGAGTGTACAAGTGGTACTCAAAGAGTGACTCCTCGCTCATTTTTGGCGCTTTATCGGCACTCATCTCAAGGCTAGCCATACGATGGGTTGCGCGTGCGGCCATTTGCTGGCGAACAATATTGATATCGCCAGCTACCAGTTGCATGTGCGCGTTATTGTAGCTGGTGCCGCTCGTGTTGTTCAGAGTGACCCAACCGGTTAGATCCAGCGTGGCGTCATCACCGCTCAACTCCGCCACATAATCAGCCTTCCAGCTGAGACCACCTGTTAGATAGCTAAGCTGCAACTCTTTGGGCTTTGGTGAATCGCTGCGCAGCATCACTGAAAGAGTTGGTTGGTCACGCAGATTTGCTGGGAGGGCATCAAAAACAAAACGACCGGGCGGGTTAGCTTCAATGCGATCACCCAGTCTAACCACCGTGCCATTATTGGTGGATAAAACAGTAGCGCGATGCTCCTCTTCGATACCCGATACCGGATTAACGGTAATGAGCCCAACTTCTTTGCCAACATACTTCTCCAGTAACGTCTGCGGCGTTAGTAAGTCAAAGTCAAAATTTTGTTCGAGGATGTCCAGTCGATCACCGCTGTTTTTGTTACGCAATAGCGCCGTTTCTGGGCGCAAACGTGCGCTAACTCCGCGCAATGCCAGTGTCTGCTCGCCTGCAGGTATCGCGACGGTGCGGCTATCTTTGATGAGCGCCAAGTTTTCATTATAAATAGTTACAGCTACACGGGTCTGCTGTTCGAGCGTGCTGACAATTTCACTGAAAGCCGGCCAACTTGCGAACAGGCATAGGGCAATAGCCCCAGCCGATAAGCGGCTAGTCATACGGTATTCAGAACCTTGATTCATTGTGGTGTTAATTGGACAGTTGGTGCGGTCACAACTTGGCATAATGTGAACTCCAAATGATAGAGGTAGACGCGGCAGTGGAGGTCGGAGCAATAGCCGCCATGACACACGCTCCCATCATATAGACAACGTATTTGACTAGTCTACTCCCATTGTTGATGACGAAGTGCTGCCTTCAAGAGGCGGCCTGCCGGCCGCGCCTCAGCATGCCTTAGCTGTGCCTTAGCTGTGCCTTAGCTGTGCCGTGCCTAGTTTAGTGGTCGCCGAGCAATACAAACACACCGTCAAAATAAGCGACCACATCAGTTTCATTGCGGATTTGGCTAGTGAGCGTAATCGAGCTCCTACCGGCTTTTTGGTAGTGTGCGAAAAATCCATCCCACTGTCGCGGGTTGGGTTTGCGGCAAGAGGCTTTGAGGATAGGTGACGAGGCCGGATGACGGTAGCGCATCTGGGCATCGCGCGTAACTAGCCGAGGATTCTCAACGGACTTAATGCACTCAAGGTACAGTGTTACCCAGCAGGACATTAAGGCGAGGTTGTATAAGCTCCCTCCAAATGCAGAATCTTGATCGTTATGGTTTTTAGCAAGGGGGGCCTGCAGTACCAAAAAATCGTCGGATTGGGTTGCGTATTCAATACCTGCATGGGCAACGCTGGGAAAATGCTTTGACAAATAACCTTCTAACTGCCGCAAGTCCTTTGGGTCCATTGTAGCCATACTACTTGCCCACCTTTGGCGCTATAGCGAAAGAAACCAGCTCAAGTGCGCTGGCGCAGGCTTTAATATACCAGCCCTTGTCATTCCAGTCGCCCAATACAATGCGCCTGATTGAGTCCCTACCATTGTCATCTGATCTCATCGAATGTGTATGCTCGGCAGGTCGGTGGGTATGTCCATGAATCAGCGTGCGTGTGCCGTGCTGCCGGCATTCTTTGAGAACTTCGTCAGCCGATACATCCATAATGTCTTCGGCCTTATTTGAGTTGGCGCTTTTACTTTGAGCCCGTAAAGAAGCAGCCAACTCGCGTCGCTGATCTAGCGGCTGGGTAAGCAACAACTGCTGTGCTTGCTTATTTTGAACTTGCGCACGAAAAGCCATGTACTCTTCATCGCCCGTACATAAGCTATCGCCATGCATCAGCAATACCGACTCGCCATATAAATCCACACAAGACGGATCCGGCAGCAACGTTAAATTGCAATCTTCGGCTAGCTGATCGCCCATTAAAAAATCGCGGTTGCCGGTCATCAAGTACACTGAAACTCCTGCTCGGGTCAATGTGCTGAGGCTTTCACGGATAAGCGCTGCTGTAGCACTATCGTCATCATCACCAACCCAGGCATCGCTTAAGTCGCCAAGAATATACAGTGCCTGCGCATTAATCGCAGTTTGTGTGCAAAAATCTTGGAAGGCTCGGTTAAGATCCGGGCGCGCAGCGCACAAATGTAAGTCCGAAATCAGCAAGCTGTGCTTTGCATGAGAAGATGATGACGTCATAGCAACCTAAAAAAGCAGAAAAAATAACCTGTAGAGTCCGTTATCCGATTAAAGCCCAATCAATATTAAGGTGTCTCGAGCACTTCAGCCTTCTCAATAATGAGCGGTTCTTTAGGTACATCCTGATGCATACCGCTTGAGCCGGTTTCGACACCCTTCATAGCATCAACCACGTCCATACCCTCAACCACACGAGCAAAAACGGCATAGCCCCAGCCCTGAGTGTTTTTACCACTGTGATTCAAAAAGCCATTATTGCTTACATTAATAAAAAATTGTGCGCTCGCCGAGTGGGGATCCTGAGTTCTGGCCATAGCCAGTGTACCGATTTCGTTCTTCAAGCCATTGTCGGCTTCATTTTGAATCGGTGCACGCGTCTCGGCTTCTTGCATATCGGCATCAAAGCCTCCGCCTTGAACCATAAAGCCATCAATTACGCGGTGAAAAATCTTGCCATTATAAAAGCCATCTTCAACATACTGCTGGAAATTAGCCGAAGTTTTAGGAGCGTTTTCAAAGTCAAGTTCAATGGTAACGTCGCCTTTCGTGGTGGTAAATTTAATCATTGCTCAAGGGTCTCCGTGGTGGGATCAGAAAATTCAGTTAACGTCACAGGCTTAGACATGCGCCCTGTAAGTGGATAAGTTCTATGCATAGACTTGCACACAGGATCGGTATGATTTTGGCCCCAACATCGCGTACTCAATCACTTTGCGGGTGGCTGGTTTTTTAACTTGCTGGGGCAGTACAACGGCGCCTTGATTCGACGCGTAGCCCTTTTAGCAACCTATTATCTATTGACGACCTCGCTAGCCGCTACTGCCTCAAAGTGCGCCTTGAGGGTCAATGGCCGGCGCGATTCTTAATACATAGGGCTAATTCCCTAAGGTAATACCTCAGGCAGCGGCTAAGATTCGCTATAATACGTTGTTTTAACACGAAGTAACATTGTACTTATTTTGAGTTTAGCCAGCCGCTGGAGCGCAGCGGCGTAGCGGGCACAGAGTGCCAACAACGGGCCTATGCAAAGAGAGCGAACCATGACAGCCGAAAATGCCACCGCGTCAGCGAGTAGCGAACCTGCCAAAAGTAATAATTTTTTACGTCAACGCATCGAGCAAGACCTTGCTGCGGGAGCCATGAAAAAAGTGGTTATGCGATTCCCGCCGGAGCCCAACGGCTACCTACACATTGGTCATGCCAAAGCTATCTGCCTTAACTTTGGCTTGGCTAGCGATTTTGACGGCGAGTGTAATTTGCGTTTCGACGATACCAACCCAGAAAAAGAGAGCGATGAGTATATTGTTGCTATCACCGAAGATGTCAAGTGGCTGGGTTTTGAGTGGAATGGTGAAGTTCGCTATGCCTCCAGCTACTTTGAGCAGCTCCATTGCTGGGCGCAACAGCTCATCGCTGATGGCAATGCCTATGTCTGCGATCTGTCGGCTCAAGAGGCACGCGAATATCGCGGCACGCTAACCAGCGCAGGTACCAATAGCCCGCATCGCGACCGCAGTGTCGAAGAAAACCAAGACCTATTTGCGCGCATGACCGCGGGTGAATTTGACGAGGGGGCTTGTGTTTTGCGAGCCAAAATAGATATGGCAGCGCCCAATATTAATTTACGCGACCCTATCATTTATCGTATTCGTAAAGTTGTGCACCACCAAACGGGTGATCGCTGGTGTGTTTATCCCACCTATGATTTCACGCACGGCCAATCCGATGCTATTGAAGGGGTAACCCATTCGATTTGCACCTTAGAATTTGAAGACCACCGCCCGCTGTATGAGTGGTTTCTTAATGCCTTACCCGTGCCGGCGCAGCCACATCAATATGAATTTTCCCGTTTAAATCTAAATTACACGGTCACCAGCAAGCGCAAATTAAAACGCTTGGTAGATGAAGCGATAGTGGCCGGTTGGGACGACCCGCGAATGCCTACCATTTCTGGCATGCGCCGCCGCGGTTATGCGGCAGCGTCACTGCGCAGCTTTTGCGAGGCTACTGGCGTTACCCGAGTCAATGGCGTGGTTGACATGTCGATGTTGGAATTTTTTGTGCGCGAACATCACAATCTACATGCACCGCGCGCAATGGTGGTACTCAAACCTCTTAAGGTGGTATTAACTAATTACCCCGACGACCAAGTCGAGCAGCTCACGGGCGCCAATCACCCGCAAAATTCGGACATGGGTTCAAGGCAAGTGCCGTTCACTAAAACCCTGTACATCGATCAAGAAGACTTTCGGGAATCAGCGAATAAAAAGTTCAAGCGTTTGGTGCTGGGCAAAAAAGTGCGCTTGCGCAATGCCTACGTCATCATGGCAGAGCATGCGATTACCGATGCGCACGGAAATATAGTTGAAGTGCATGCCACCTATGACCCCGCCACATTGGGCGAAGATCCACCCGATGGCGTTAAGCCAAAGGGTGTTATTCAGTGGGTATCAGCCAGTGAGGGCATAAACATTACCGTGCGTGAATATGACCGGCTGTTTAGCGCCGAAGCACCTGAGCAAGAGGGCGAGGGGGAAGATGGGTTTTTGGCGGCAATTAATCCCCAGTCTTTTGTTGAACACACTCAGTGTGTAGCAGAGCCTGCGCTTGGCAATACCGAGCCAGAGAGCGTTTTTCAATTTGAGCGCGAGGGTTACTTTGTCGCCGACCGAAACGACTACACAATAGAGCGACCCGTATTTAACAAAACCATTGGGTTGCGCGACAGCTGGGCCAAACAAGATAAGTAACTGTGTATGGGGCGCGGTCCATTGCCGGTAACAGCATAACTAGCTGTGTAAACCTTTAATTTTCTTAACCAAGTCATTTGTTTTACGACCCAACTATTCATTTTGCGACTTAACTATGCCTGCCAACTCTAGCTTAGCGCTTTACAACACACGCCTTAGTAAAAAGGCACTGTTCACGCCCATCGACCCCAATCGAGTCACCATGTACGTATGCGGTCCCACCGTTTACAACCGGGTACATATTGGTAATGCGCGACCAGCTGTTGTGTTCGACCTGTTGTATCGCCTGCTGCAAACGCAATACCCCAACGTTGTTTATGCACGCAACATCACCGACATTGACGACAAAATCATGCGTGCTGCGGAGGAGCAGGGGGAGTCTATTACCGCGTTGAGTGCGCGCTACGCCCAAGCCTATTTTGATGATATGCAGGCGCTCAACAATCTTTCTCCCGACATTCAGCCCTATGCGACTGCACACATTCCGCAAATGATTGCTATGGTCGAAAAGTTAGTAGAGCGCGAGCATGCTTACGAAGCTGACGGACATGTACTTTTTGCCGTTCAATCAATGGCTGATTATGGCAAGCTATCTAATCGAAGCATAGATGATATGTTAGCTGGTGCGCGTGTAGAAGTTGCCCCCTACAAAAGGTATGCGGGTGACTTTGTTCTTTGGAAGCCATCGAGCGAAGATGAGCCAGGCTGGAAGAGCCCGTGGGGCAGAGGCCGCCCTGGTTGGCATTTAGAATGCTCGGCCATGATCGAAACACATCTTGGCGAAAGTATTGATATTCATGGCGGAGGACGCGATTTAGTCTTTCCCCACCACGAAAACGAGCTAGCCCAAAGCGAGTGTGCGCATGATGGAAAAACATTCGTAAATCTTTGGATGCACAACGGCTACATCAATATTGATGGCGAAAAAATGTCGAAGTCGCTCGGCAACTTTACGTTGGTTAATGACCTACTGCAAAACTATGCCGGCGAAACCTTGCGCTTCGCTTTGTTGAGCGCTCAGTACCGTTCAGAGTTAAATTTTAGTGTTGAATTACTTGACCAAGCTAAAGCCAGTCTCGATAGCTTGTACACTATTTTAAAAGCGTCCGCGCCGTCTCACGATACAACCGCCGAGGGTGGGACTCTGCCAGAAACGGGCACACCATGCGTAACCGCATTGGCACAGGAGCCGTTTTATCAGGCATTGCTCGATGATTTGAACACGCCGATTGCTATCCGCGAGCTGCATGTTTTGGGTAAATTACTTTCGCAGGCTAAGCCTGGGCCTGAGCAGCAGCTACTGCGCCAGCGCCTGCTCAATTGCGCCAAGTTACTGGGCATTTTGCAACAGTCGCCCACCGAGTGGTTTCATGCAGTCATTGGCGCTTCGCAGTTGAGCGAAGCTGATATTGAAGCCAGTATCGCTGCACGCAACGCCGCCAAACTCAATAAAGATTATGCGCAAGCTGACGCTATTCGTCAGTCTTTGCTAGAGCAAGGCGTGGTGCTTGAAGACAGCCGCGACGGTACCAGCTGGCGGAGAGAGTAAGACGCCAAGCGCTAATTTGTTGCAACCGCTGAGTCCACGCGAAGCCGTCAAGGGCTTCAAGCTCGACTTTTTTGGTTGATCCACAAAGGCGCTGAGGCCTAACACCAGAGTTAGCCAATAAGCGCCTATTGGCTAGGTATTTCCACACTAGTGATTCTACGGAATTGTTTGGTTGCTCAGCACTTATCATAATAGTTACGTTATCAAAGTTACGTTATCAAAGTTACCCCATTCAGCGTTGCACAATGGCTTCATGATCGCGTGCAAAACACCGCTCTAAAGTTAACTTCATACAAGGTGAACCAGGTTGATTATTATGACAAAACAATTTGAAGACGTTTACAACCAAACTCAACGTCATTTTCGACCAAGGTACACCAGACCTGCTCCCCGAGTTTTAAGCGCTTTATTTGACGTCCCGCTTTCTGGATCGCAAAAAAAAAGAATAGTCCAAACTTGCACTTTTAAAGACCCAAGGACTTTACTTGACCGGCGCCAGAAAACAGGTGAGAAATCTAGTCTGCAATATGATCGCCGTAATGAACAACGGCGACGCAGATGTATTACAGAACGTCAGTGGTGGTTGGAGCGGAGACTCTAACCCATGCTCATGTGGTCTATTAGTCGAGGACAAGACTCCTGGCTGTAGCATCAGCACCTGGCTTAATGACGACCCCAAACGATCGACAAATCGTGCCTAATTCCTGCTTACGCGCGCAGGCTTTTTAATTTCTCTCTCTCGACCATGCTACCGCGACGAGCCAGCGGAAAAAATATTTCGGTGCATCGGAAACGAGCATTCGTAAGTGTGCGAATGCCACAAAACTGCGATGCCTGTCCCCAAAGCGCGCTATTTGAGGCAAAGGTCGGTAAAACTACCCGCTTAACATTTGACGATCTTCGCCGACCTAAGTAGAATCGCGCCTCCCGCAATGGCCTTGAAAATACAAGTGAGCAGCGCCGTTGCAGGAAACCGGTTTCGGGGATTAGCGCAGTCTGGTAGCGCGCCTGCTTTGGGAGCAGGATGTCGGGGGTTCGAATCCCTCATCCCCGACCATTTTTCAATGGAGCTGCAGTTGAAATTGTAGCTGCGGTCGGCTTTAAAATAGTCACTCGCGGACGGCTGTTTAAAGCGTTGTTATCTTCAAATTAATGGTGGGCGTAGCTCAGTTGGTAGAGCGCCGGATTGTGATTCCGGTGGTCGTGGGTTCAATCCCCATCGTCCACCCCATTTCTTTATTGCCCAAGTCCGCGCCCGTAGCTCAGCTGGATAGAGCAACGGCCTTCTAAGCCGTGGGTCGCAGGTTCGAATCCTGCCGGGCGCGCCATTTTTAATAGCCCCAATTGATCGTACCCACTAACAATAACTAGCTTCAGTGTTAGTTATGTGCAATTGCTTGCGGCAGGATAGGCGACGGCTATCGCACTGTGCTTGATTTTGCGATCCGCTATGTCGCTCGTTACGTCTTTGCTTGTTCTTGCGAGAAAAGTACAAGCCTTGAACCTTTCTGGTCGAGCAGGCGTAACAAACGCATGACAACGACGACTTTTTCTGATTCTCGCGCCCTTATTTTAGGCTTAGGTATCGCCGGCCTTGCGCCGTTTTTACTGGCAGTGGCTTGGGCGCTCTGGCACCCCATCAATTACATGCCCATTATTATTTTCTGCTATTACTCGGCATGCATACTCTCATTTTTGGCGGGATCTTTATGGCGTCACAGCGGTCAGACAGCCAGCTTACTAATTCAAAGTAACGGGGTCACCTTGCTGGCGGCGTTTGGCTTGGTGGCGTTTCACATTGAGCATAACTACAGTCTTTTTATGTTAATGACCGGCTTTGTTTGGATGTTGTACCTTGACTTATTCAAGACCGATTATGCGCCATGGTATAAGCGGTTCCGCTCTGTGGTGAGTATTGTGGTGATTGCATTGCATGTTGTGCTGCTAGCAATACGGTAGCGTCTGAAGGCACTTTTTCTCGCCGGCGCCCACTATCAGTACCGTGTTCGCTGCGGACTGTCTAAATATTCGGGCTACGGAGACTTTTATATTGTGGCACGCCCTCTAAGGCTACCCCGTACAGCAAGCGGCCACGATGGGGAGCATCAGGAGCCATCATCGCTTGGCTAGCGAGCGGCGCGGTCTGCTCGGCGAAAGCGGTCACTCGATCCGCATGATCACCGTCCCTATGCAGACCCAAAATAAAGAGCAATAGCGCATGTCAGCGTACCAGTGAATACCACACTGGTACGCTGATAGAGAATTACTTTGTGAGCGAAGAAAGCCCCAACCTTAAGACGGGTTTTTGTGTTGCCGGCTAAAACCCAAGGCAGCAAGACCCAAAGCCAGTAGAGCCACCGAGCCTGGTTCGGGTACTGATACACAATCACTAGTACATTGGCCATTAGTGCTGTTTAAGAATGCCGTCCATTGGTTTCGCTGCCACTCACTAGGTGCAACGCTTGGGCTTAGAACTTTTTTGTCGGTGTCAATGCTATCGGTAATAGCAGAGATGTCCCATACGTGTGCGATGCCCGAACTCCCATGGTACTTTTGAATTAAAAAGTCACAACCTAAAGCATCATTTGGTGATCCTCCGCCGTGCTCGCATTGCGCGTCAGCATAGCTATTTGCAAGAGCATAAATTGGGTCGATGAATGATTGGGTTCTATCGAATACAGCGGTTGTGCTGGTTGCGCCCGGATCGGGTAATGTAGACGATGATCCTGCTGCTACACTGAGCAGCGCAACGATGCGTTCATAGTCGGTTTGATTAGCAGCATCGGTGGGGGGTTGTATTGAGCCCAAATAAAATGCGTCTCCAACCGTCAGAAGCGTTGCGTGGCTTGGAGCGATTAAAACGCCAAGGCTTGCTGCGACAAAAGCGGGTATTCTCAATGCGGATAGTTTCATTACGGTCTCCCTCTGGTATCAGTACAAATGGCCTACCAAGGAGCTATTGCTTCGCAGCATTAACAGCGCTCGTTGGAGGCTGCATTATTATGCTGATACATGAGAGCGTCATTGAGCGAGATCAATAAACTAACAGCTTATAATTAAAAACGGCCCCCGAAGGAGCCGCTGTTGGCATTCAATAAACCGCTAGCTTTGCTTGCGTTTGAGCACCGTGAGTCCGGCCAAGGCCGATCCCAATAACCATGCGGCTGCAGGCACAGGAACGACTGCGATGTCGGCAACCACTGCTACATTATCAATGAAATAGTTAGCAACACATCCACCATCGGCGCCACACGGAGCGTTGAGTGAGAGAGTCAAGCCACCGGCCACATCCGGACCAATGGTTGTGGTAACGGAAAAGTTAGTCCACGTGCTTGCATTGCCGTTCGGAAATACTGGGCCGCCACCCACTATTTCAGTTTTAGTTACTGCGTTATTTGCATCTAACGAAAATAACTCAGGAAAAAACACGCCACCAGCGCTAGCCACTCCTCGAAAATCGAAAGATACAGTTACCGATTGCCCCGCAGTTAAGAATCCAGCGCCCAGACCTGTTTGACTTATGATGTTGGCTGACGGCGACGTGTTATTTAATTCGGCGGCATAAGAGCCTGTTTTTGGATTGACCGCAGATATGCCTTGCGTTCCTGCAATGGCCTGAGTCCAGCTGCTAAAATCGCCTGTTTCAAAGCCACCATTAGCAATAAGATTAGTAGGCGCAGCGTGCGCTGCTGCGGTGAGGAGTAATGCTCCAGACATTACTACCGGTGTAAAGAGTCCTTTTAACATGTCCATTCGCCTTTTTTAATATGAGTTATTGTAGGGTCTCACAGCGCAGGGGAGCGCCTCGATGGCTCGCAATTTGACTGCCAATCCTCTTTGAGGCCGTTGACACAAAAACAGGGCGGGCTTGCCCGCTGTGCGATTTGCGCTCAACGGCCTGCAATAAGCGTTAAACTGGCCAGAAAATACTCGCGCAGCACAACAAAATTTTTTTTAATCTTCCGCCCACTAGCAACCGCTGTAGCGGTCAGAAATCAGTCAATACAGTTAGCTCAAGCAGGTGATCCATTTAACGAACAAGACGTAAACAACTCAATGGATTTACCAGGGGCAAAAGCTAATGGCAGTCTCAGCAGCAACTAAACCCGATTTATCAAAAGGCTTATCGGACGAAGAGCGCTCCCGCATTATTGAAATGGCGTGGGAAGACCGAACACCTTTCGAGGCCATCGCGGTTCAGTTTGGGTATAGCGAGGGTGCTGTCATCGCGCTGATGCGTGGCGAGTTGTCGCGCCGAGGCTTTAATTTATGGCGGGCCAGGGTTAGCGGCCGCGCAACTAAACACCGGGCACGCCGCCCTAAGGGCGTGCTTCGCCATCATTGCCCCACGCAATACAAAATAAAAAGCTCAAAGTAGGTTTGGTTGTCTATGCCTAAAAATCGCGTGCGACAAGGTACAGCCACAAAACTAGAAAGTAAAATGTGTCCAGTGTGCACCTTATCGTTTAACAACCGGAAAAAATGGCAACAACGCGGCATATGGCCCGATATTGTTTATTGCTCTGCCCGCTGCCGCAGCGCACGTAAAAGACAAGAGGCACGAACCTAGGCGCGGGGCATCTTACTCACCTACGATGACAACCATAAAATCTTCTTTAGCTCTCTGCCGCTCTATTAGTATGCACTTCATTTGAAAATGCTTTCTACCCAGCAGGGTGTCCAAAATATTATCTCAAAGCGTAACCACCTAGGAGTGCGTCCTGCACTGTTCAATGGTGCGAATACCTTCCTAACCATTACTTGTCGCACCGACTGAATTTTTCGCACGGGCTGACTGATGCCGATACAGCTACTGATTTTTCTTTTGAGCACTCCATTGATACTGTCGTGCTGCGCTTAATACATTGAAAAATACTGAAGACAACAAAGTGACTACAGCCCACGATCCGGCCTGCTAGTTTCTTGTAGGATATTATGGTGCTTGCACCAATTTACGCCTTAAATGTAAGCCGCCGCGCTTATAGATACCGCTGGACGTTTAAACCTCGAAGCGACAGACTAGCCGATAATTTGATAATAACTCACTGACGCGGGCGAATAAAAATAGTGAAGGAATGTAACCAATGCGGAAAATGCTGCATTCACTACAGCAATGGCGGGCTCTGCGCCACCCAAGAAGAGATTGACTGGTGGGAGGCTTCGCGCCCAGATATTTTTCAATATGTACGCGATGGCGAGATTTGGATCGATCCGAAGACGGGGGAGGCGCTGCAACGCTGCCCTTTTTTAAAGTTGACCGCGGATATCTCGAAAATGTCCACCCCCGAGCCTCTGCAAGATAAATACATTTGCTCTATTTATCATGACCGGCCCGATGACTGTCGGCACTATCCTACGCATATTGATGAGATGGTCAGAGATGAATGCGAAATGATAGAAGTGAAAGATTTATTAGATAAGAATCGAGCGCAAAAACAATTAGACCAACTCATGACTGACAGCAGGCCGCCTTACTTACGATACAAATAATCATCTTAAAAGCTCCACGATTGTGCGATGCCGACGAAGCGCTCGTATTCTTATACCGGCTGCGCTTAAATTAGCCTCCGTTTGCACATTCGTTTTGAAACAGAAAAATCAGCGGAACATTTTTACGAAAGAAAGAAAAATAATCGGTTTAATTTATTTTTCTTGTTGCCTAAACAAAAAAAGACCTTGAAAAGCTCAATAATGTAAAAAGGAACAAAATAAAACCGCTTTACGACAGGAATCTGCATGAAATAAATTTTTTAGTTGTCTATTATTGGCTTGGTAGTATCCTTTTTTTAAATTTCACACACTTAACCCATTTGATGAAGTAGATTTTTTCTTCATAGGAGACACAATGCCACAAGCAAAGAAAGCAGCAAAGAAAGCCTCTAAAAAACCAGCCAAGAAAGCTGCAGCAACGCCAGCCATTGCAAAAGCAGAATTAGGTCTGAGTAAATTACAAAAAGAAATTAAATCTTTGGCCAGAGCATTAAAAGCTGAAAAGCGAAAGGTTGCATCTGCTCGCAAAGCGGCCGCAAAGTCTAAAACGGCTGCCGATAAAGCTGCTGTTAAAAAAGCAGCCGCAGCAGCAAGCAAAACATCAGCAAAAATTAAGGCATTGCGAGCTCGCGTGTCGGCTACGAACGCTAAGCTGGCGGTAATGAAGTCGGATGCAGCTTTGAAGAAAGCCGTGGCAGATTTTGAAGCCAAGCTGATTGCTAAACGAGCAGCCGCTGAAGCGAAAAAGAAAAGCGCTGCTGACAAGAAAGCGGCATTAAAAGCTAAAGCTGCGGCAAAGCGTGCAGCGGCTAAAGCTAAAGCTGACGCTAAGAAAAAAGCTGCTGCTGACAAGAAAAAAGCAGCCGCGGCAAAGGCTAAAGCAGCGTTAGCTGCTAAAAAGGCGAAAGCAAAAGCTGCCGCAGCCGCCAAAAAAGCTAAGGCGAAAAGCAAGCCTGCGAAAAAAGCAGCTAAGAAAACCACCAAGAAAACTGCCAAGAAGTAGCGCCGAGCGCAAGGTAGTAGAAAGAGCCTCCGCAATCTTTACGGTTGCGGGGGTTTTTTTATGCCTGCTATTTAAGGCAACAAAATGCCCAGTAGGGCGTTAAAACCAGACGGGTGCCCATATTAAATTGAGCATAAAAAAAGGCTCCTCAAGGAGCCTTTTCACATCGTAGACGTAAACTTTTATTTTACGCCCACACACTGTTTTGGTTGAATGGGGGAGCCGCTACTCAATCGCACCCTTGCTCGCTTTTGCCACCTTATTGGTGCGCCTTGTAAAGTCCGAGATTTGTTAGTAAAAACGCAGTCCTTACATAGCATTGGCTTGCCAATTGATCGGCCAAGAAAGACGCCGCATTTAGTGCACAGGGTACCGTTACAGATGAGCCGGTCTATTTCAGTCACTTTTTCCTCCTGGTTGGCCGTTACCACGAGGCTAGTCAATCAGCCAGCGGCCTAAACTTGATAAGTTGTCAATGCCCACAAATTAAAGCAGAACAAAACGGCGCTGGGTATACGGGAAAACACGTAGCGTTTATAAAAAACCAACTAAAAAAGTGAAGTATTTGATGACAAGATCATAAGACTTCTTGATTGGCCTGAAAAATAGATTCAGGACAGGAGCGAAAAAAGACACTTGAAAATGGCATCATCCATAAAAGTAAAACAGCTGTTGAGGCCGGCTCCGCCATTTACCGGATTTAATGGCCAATAATTGGTCGCGGCAGGCATTGTTGATCGATAGCGCGTATGAACAATACGAGCCTGATCTAGCGCTTATTGGCAAGCTGGATTTTAGGGTGTCAGCTTGTTTAGAAACCCACTGCCATGCCGATCATGTCACAGCCGCATAGCTTTTAAAGACGCAACTGAACCCTCAGATTATGGCGTCACAGCACTCGGGTATTACACCGCTCAACAAAAGCTTGAAACAGGGCGACCACTTTACGCTTTGATGTCCATTCTGCTTGGTGCAAAAGTCATGCTTTGCGAGTCATTGCAATGGGTGGGGCTGTCAAAACCTTGCTCGTGCTGCACCTCTTGCAGCGTTGCATAAAGCTTTTAAAGGCCTGGCATCTATCGTGTAAGATTCATTAAGTTAGCCAGCTCAACGGCTGAATTGGCTTGCATTTTCAACATAACGTGCGAACGATAGATTTCGATAGTGCGTGGGCTTAAGTTCAATTCACTTGCAATGACCTTACCCGACTTCCCCTGTGCAACCCGCTCAAAGACCTGTTTTTCTCGCGGCGATAATTTTTCTATACGCGCGATTACCGCCTGCGTCGCGGTTATCTCTTTTTGCTGGCGTTCATTGAGGCTTAGCGCCTTGGTAACGTAGTCGAGTAGTACTGTATCATTAAACGGCTTTTGTAAAAATTCAAATGCACCATCCTTCATGGCTTGAACGGCAATGGGTATGTCTGCATGACCTGTGATAAATATGATGGGCAAAATGGATCCAACATCGGCCAAGATCTCTTGCAATTCTAAGCCTGTCATACCGGGCATTTGAATATCTAAGATTAAGCAGCCGGGCCTGGTAGGTTCATAGTCGCTCAAGAATTTCTCGGGTCCATCGTAAGTGCAAGCTTGAAAACCTGCTGTTTTCAGCAATAGCTGAAGCGAATCAAGTATGGCTTCATCGTCGTCGACCACGTAAACCGTAGCGTTAATTTCCTCACCCATTTGAACTCTCCGTTTTTGTCGGTGTTTTTATAGCTGCATTAATGGTTGGCAAAGTAAAAAAGAACTCGTTACCCTCATGCCGATTTCGATTGATATTTAAGTTGCCGCCATGAGCAGCAATCAGTGTCCGGCATAGCGACAGACCAATACCCAAGCCGTGCTCTTTGGTAGAGAAAAATGGCGTGAAAAGTTGATCCATTGTTTCCTTACGAATAGGCGGACCATTGTCCCTTACACAGACATAGATTTGCTGATGGGCGCGCGGCTCGGTGATGAGGATGACGTGTGGGTGCGGAACATTTGCCGCCTCCAAAGCTTGCATAGCGTTGACAATTAAGTTGATTAAAACTTGCTGAATTTGCACTGAATCGACGTCAATGGCTGCGATGTCATCGCCGGGCCGGTAATCAATTTCAACCTTTTTTCTGTCAGCCTCGACGCCAATCAAGTTAAGCGTATCTACAATAATGGTGTTGATACTTGTCCGCTCACGAGTGGCTTCGCCATACTTTATAGAGCTTCGTAAGCGGCTAATGACCTCGCTAGCTCTGCTTGCCTGGCGCTCAATCTGTTGTAGCACATACGCTATGTCGTCTTTCTCACGGACATTAGCATCAAGGAGTCGATGGCCAGATTGGGCATAAGTAGTAATTGCTGCCAGAGGCTGGTTTACCTCATGCGCAATGCCTGCTGCGATCTCACCTAGCGTAGCAACGCGAGCGATATGTGCCAAATGATCACGAGCCTGCTGAACTTCAACTTCTTTTTCGAATATCGCCTTCTCGGCAGCCTTTTGTGAGGATAAATCACGAATCAGTATAAAAAAGATAGTGCCATCTACAGAGACCGTATTGACAACCCAAAGCTCTATAGGGAAGTGGCTACCGTCGGCACGCTGAGCAATGAGCTCTCGACTTTCTTGCAAGAAAGATCCATCGCCCGATTGCAGAAACGAACGTAACGACTCGTCGCTTTGCTCTTTATAAGGGGATGCTAAAAGTATGCTTACATCTGCGCCAATCACATCGCTGCCATCATAGCCAAACATCTCTTCAGCGGCTCGATTAAACGAAAATAGCCTACCATTGCTATTGGCGCCAAAAATGCCTTCCTGCGCGCTATCAAGAAGTGTCCGTGTGGTGTCTTGGTTGGCGCGCAACTCTCCTACTAATTGTTTTTCTTTGGCGATAGCGCGCTCATCTAGCTCCGCCAGCGCGTGCTTCAGTTTTTGATTGGTATGATACAGTTCGGTGCTTTTGAGTTCGAGAATCTGTTCGGCTTGATGACGAGCACTCTTTTCACGCTTTACTTTGCGCTTAAGGGCTTCTACCTCTGCTAGGTTTTTTTTCGATGCATTCATGGGCTATTTTGTAGGTGAAAAGTATATAGACCTTCGGAGGTGGGAGCTCATCAATAGCATGCACAATCCGGCAAATAAGAACGCGTTATGTGGTCACTTAGAGAGATGTTGGCTGACACGTCACTTCTCACTGGATTTGCAGGCGCGCAAGCTCCTATTGCAGCCTGCTTGCTTATTATGCGGCCGCAGCAACTTTAAGACAACCTGCCCATATTGTGCTCTGGCAGGCGCTGGCAAGCAATAGCCTAGGTAGTTTTACTAACGCCATAATACGTAAGGAAAACCCCACGCAGTTTGTACGGATAACCAAGCAGTAAGCTTTGAGTTATATTCGATGCCGTAGCTATAACTCACGGAATTAGACAGATGCGCAATAACAATATACTCACGCTCGGAAAAGGCCCATCAATCGCTCAATCCACTGGCTGCTCACAGTGCATTCGCAGGCCATTATGCATGGCCCACACCCTAAAAAATAACAGCTTGCATGCTTTTAGTGCCTTAGTTAAACATGCGCAGCCGGTGAAGAGAAAACAAGAGCTTTTTCGCGCAGGCGATCGCTTCGATCGTTTGTACTTTGTTCGTGCGGGGCTTTTCAAATCCTATCGTTTACATGAAGACGGAGCGCTCCATGTAACAGGTTTTCATTTGCCTGGCGAAATGATGGGTTTGGACAACATGAACAACGGTATACACAGTGAGTATCTCGAAGCGCTTGATACTGGCAGTGTCTGCGAACTACCACTGGCCTCAATAGAAGACCTCGCACGTGTTGATGCGGCACTGGTGATACAGCTAATGCGGACTATTAGCGCCGAAGTGAGTCGTGAAAAAGACATGATGTATTTATTGGGCAAAATGGGCGCCGAGCAAAAGCTAGCAAACTTTTTAATCGACTTATCTAATCGGTCGCATAAAAGCGGCCTGGATAGGCATAAAATACACTTCGGTATGACTCGAGCAGACATTGCTAATCACTTAGGTATGGCGGTCGAAACGATTAGCCGCATTTTACAAGGCTTACGTGATCAAGGGATATTAACCATAAACAATCGTGACATTGAATTAACCCAACGAGATTTGCTTGAATCAATTGCCCAGCAT
This sequence comes from uncultured Pseudomonadales bacterium, assembly GCA_943788835.1. Classification (GTDB taxonomy): domain Bacteria; phylum Pseudomonadota; class Gammaproteobacteria; order Pseudomonadales; family UBA7434; genus UBA7434. The sequence goes on from CALSRU010000004.1 coordinate 556,212, forward strand.
GGCTCAATAATGTCGACATCTCAGAAAAATCGCGCCAACGCATAAACAGCAAAGTCTGGCGTCTCAATCACTCAACAATATGGTGCCACTGTCGCCAAGCTTGTAAAAGGCTCTGGCAAGAATGCCATATCTCGCGATTAATATTCAGTAGGGTCGAGAGCTGCTCAGCTTTGATGCGATGATTCACATCGTGCCTAAGTAACTCTTGATGAAGCCTCGTATGAGACTGCTCATTAAGCAAGCTTATCTGCTCAAGCTGCTCGCGCAAATAGGCCTCGTTATGATCGGTAGCCAACAGCTCGACTAGCTGTTGGTAAAACTTTTGTAGGTCTACTTGGTATTGGAATGAGAAATGCTCTAGCTCCGGTGTCACTGCATGACGCAGTGCTATTAAGTTTGCGCGAATATCCTTAAGCCCCTTAGTAGAAAAAACAGCATCGCGTACACAGCTGAGCAAACTCATCAGTTCACGCGATTGCATGTCGCTCAGCGGTTGTTGCTGAAGCTGTGCGGCATAATGTAATAGCTCACCTTCACCGTGTTTAATCGCTTCGTAACGCTGCTGGAAACTTTGGGGCTCGGCGTCGGTGTCTTTAAGAAGCTCTATTGCGCTTTGACTCAAATGGAGCTGAGCCAAATCGAAGTGTAAATTACGTAAGTTAATCGCTAACGAAGAGGCTAGAAGTTTTTGCGTGTGCGCATGACAAGCGCTAAGCGCAGCCTCCGGCACATCGGTAGGTACATCGGCTAACGCTTGGCCTCGATGACCGTTTGCTAAAAAGCGCTGTCCAATCCAACTGGCATACTGTGACAAAAACGGAACAAATACAAACAACCCCAGTAAGTTGAACAGACTATGAAAAGCCACCAAGCTGTACAGGGGGTCAGTCAAATGCAGGGCGCGTAAGAGTAACGGCAAGAAGGGTAGCAATACAAAAAAAGCAACAACCGCTACGACAACATTAAACAACACATGTGCCAGTGCGAGTTGTCGCTTGATAGGTGAGCCCTTCAAGCTGCCAAGCACGGTCGTTGAAGTGGTGCCTAAGTCGGCGCCAATCACAATCGCCGCCGCGGCGGGTAAGCCAATAATACCGCTACTCAATGCAGTCAAAGCAATGAGCATACTGGCTGAGCTTGACTGAATAATAGTAGCCAGCAATACGCCTATTAACACGTAACTCAGCGGATTCATGCCAAGCATAGCTTGTAGATCGTCATACTCAGCTACATCGGCAACCGCTGCCTTGATTACCCCCAAGCCAAATAGCATAAGGCCTAAGCCAAATAGCGCTGCGCCAGCTGCGCCGATTCTTTCACGCCGCTCCCCAAACACCTGCAGTAAGCCACCTAAGCCAATGGTTGGCAAAGCGACTACTTGCAAATCAAGTTTAAAGCCCAGCATGGCAACCAACCAACCGGTAAAGGTGGTACCAAGATTGGCACCCAGCAACACGCCGATTGCATTAAATAACGGCATGATACCTGCACTGGCAAAAGCGAGAACAATCAAGCTTACCATTGAGCTACTTTGCACGAGGGCAGTGATGGTCGTACCCGCAAAAACACTACTGACTCTGTGCCCGGTCGTGTTACCCAACCATTGCTTCATCCATCGACTGCTCAGGCTCTCAACACTGCGTTCAAGCTGCATCATCCCGAATAGGAAGATACTCAGGCCTATAAGTAGGTCCACAATGAGCATAGGAATGAATTCTTACGAGCGAATATTAATGAGACAATGCGGGAAAGAACTGCGCTGTAGCACTAGGTATTTAACGCAGCTTTTTCCGCATTTTTTGATAACTACTTTTCAAATCGGAGAGAGACTCATGCAGGTGATAGTTAATTGATGCACCCAAATTTTTAAGTCCGATATTACTCGACTCACGTTCATGTTCGACACCGGACTGATGTGAACTCGATAAGTGAATGCGCTGCTGCACCTTATGCCATTTATCTTCCATCAAAAGCCATTCATCTTTAAACTCTCTTTTAGCTAAATGAATCTGTACGCGCAATTCATCTCGATCTTGCTTAACCGAAGCCCAAAGAGAGGTGAGCATTTCCTTAGCGTCTAGCTCAGCGCTTTTATTTTTTTTGTCCACAGCTTCCTCCTCATGTGTATATGAATGTATCGGCCCTAATTTATTGGTAGCGATCAACTAACTTAATGAACTGCAATTTTTTTGCACGCTGCGTTTACCGGTTTACTTTTTGGCACCTTAAGGCGCAAAACACCATTTTTAAACGATGCTTTAACGTCATTATCGCTTACTTGTCGGCCGAGATTAAAACGACGTATTTGCTTTCCATAGCGCCGCTCACTACGAATGACTTTATCACCTTCCTTGTTTTCTTCCACAGAAGAACTCTCGGCCTCAATGTGCAAAATCCCCTCTTGAAGCGTTACATTAATGTCTTTCTTTTCAATACCAGGAAGATCAACATGAATGTTAAACGCGTTTTTTTCTTCGGTGATATCACACGGAGGCAGAAACGCCATATCCCCTGTACCATCTTGCGTTCTAAATGGGTTGCCTAACGCACCCCACAAGTTTTCGTTGCCCAAAAGGGGCTCCCATAGGGAGAGGGGTTGCTCAAAGACTTTAGGAATACTCATATCACAATGCTCCTGATCAGTTAACAATAAATATTTCAGGCTTTTTGGGCCAGGACGTTTAATAACCACCTAATTTATGGCCATCGGCTTAGCCACTTTTAGCTAATGTGCTCGCCTTCTAAGGGTAGTAGGCGCGATAAGGGCTGCGCTCAAAAGTCTGTAATTCATATTCCGACTGGAGAAAACTCACCAAATCAATCAGCTGATTTACGGTCATAAACTCATTGTAATTACGCATAGCAGAGCCACCGGCAGGATCAGTATGTTCGGGGGCATAACTTTGAGCGATTTTATGCGACGGGTTAATGATGGCTGTCACTAACTCGCCATAGGTTTTAATTCGGGTCACCTTACCGCCGAGTGCAAAGGATATAGAGTGACCCGATGTGTCGGGTAACTGCTTTACCGAGGGCAAACTGTGGCAGCTATTGCATTGCAGCGTGACAAACGTAAACTCTCCCACGTCGGGATCGCCATCAGGTAAGCTAAACCCTTTGCCCTTGCGTGCCTCGGGACTGCATGCAGCGAGGACAATCAACAGTGAACTCAGTACCGCTAAACAAAACGTACGCATATCAGCTACCTAATCCGTTAAAAGTTGGGATTCAGTTTAATCCTCTAGCCAGCTCAAAATACTGTCCTAGATCAATTTTGGCCTTGCTAGTTGATTGTGATGCTTAGGTTAGGCTCGTTAAACTAGCCTCGCAAATAGTTCATTTCGGCGTTTCGTTGAACTGGGACAGCATTAAAGCTGTGTTAAGCCTAGCGCTGAGTTTATCGACCAGCATTCACGGCAAGTTCATAGAAGTGACTTATTAGTGACTTTTTAGCGGCCGATGTCACATTATTGTCATATTAAAGTCATAGACTGCACAGGCTTTGAGCTGAACCTGTATTAGTGGTAGCGCTAGCGGGGGGCAGGCCCAATGAATTGGATAGAAAGTAAAAAAAGCGTCTTGACGAATCTGCTGTGTACACACAGCCAACCGCATGCAACAAACGATTGGAGATACGAGAACATGAAAAAAAATCTATTGGCTAGGTCAATCACCGCCATCGCAGCAACATTAGCAGTAACAAGTTATGCGCAAGCCGGCTCAGTCACATCTGATGGCCCCGATTTAGTTGTGCAAACCAAGGGTGGCTTAAAGGTAGCAACTAGCGATAAGCAGTATTCTATTCAGTTGGGCGGGCGTATTCAGTACGATTACAACGATGCCGACAGTAACGACCCAGCCGCATCAAAAGAAGATCAGTTTGACGTGCGGCGCGCGCGCTTGTTTGTAAAAGGTAACATCCAAGATTGGTCGTACAAATCTCAGTTTAATGTGAACAAAGGCACTGCCGAAGATGTTTACATTCGCTACAACGGATGGGGCAAGCAAGCTAAAGTGACGCTTGGCCGTCAAAAAATGCCTTTTGGCTTAGAAGATCTGACCAGCTCTAAAGATATTTCTATGTTGGAGCGCACCGCTTTAACAGAGGCCTACAACATTGGACGCGCCTCAGGTGTGCAGTTGGCCGGTGCCAAAGGTGCACTGACCTATGCCATAGCAGCCTTTGATGCGGGTAGCTCGAACAATGGTGCCGACGACTTTGGTTTTTCTGCACGCGCCACCTTTGCGCCATTGCAAACTGACGAGGCGCTTGTGCATGTGGGCGCATCGTATAAAGACGTTGCCGATGGCGTGTCGGCCTACGCCCTTGAGTTGGCGGGTGTGCTTGGCGCGCTGCATGGTCAGCTAGAGTTTTTTGATGCGGACAATGGTGCAAGCGGCGACGCCGATGGCTACTATGCCCAACTGGGCTTTGTTATTACTGGCGAGCAACGGCCTTATAAAGGTGGGGTATTTAAGCGCATCAAACCTACAGGCGCCAATGGCGCGCTTGAAGTTGTCGCGCGCTATGAAGACGGCCAAGGTGATTTTGGTGATATCGAGTTAGGCAATGCAGAAGCAACCTCATGGGGCGTGGGCGTCAACTGGTATGTGAATAACGCCGTGCGATTGGGCATGAATTACACTGACGGTGAGGAAGAGGGCACCGACCTTGCGGGCAATGAATTTCGCGCGCGATTCCAGCTGGTTTTCTAAAAGGGATTCAACATCTATTGGATAGTTTGCCAGTTTAGTACCGGTAATTAGTCAAAGCCCAGGATTAAACTCCTGGGCTTTTTTTTGCCCAATTGGTCGCTAAATTTTCACCTAGCAACGCACCGAAGAGGTCTTGGTATAGTCCACGCCAACGCGTAAACTACGCAGATGGAAAAACACGAAGAAATCATAAAAAGCCTGTCCACCATTCGCGATTATGCACGCTGGAGCATGGGCCGTTTTACGCAGTCCAATGTTTTTTACGGGCACGGTACCGATAACGCATGGGATGAAGCGATCAGCTTGATTTTTCATCTGCTGCACCTGCCGCACGATGCCGATGAGCGAGTGCTGGATTCTAATCTGACCCACAACGAACGCCGGGTGATTTTGCGTTTGGTCGACGCGCGCTGCCAAGACAAAATACCTGTGGCCTACCTGACGAACGAAGCATGGTTTGCTGGGCTGCCCTTTACGGTGGATGAGCGCGTATTAATTCCGCGCTCGCCCATTGCTGAGCTGATTGAAAGCCAGTTTGAGCCATGGGCCCGCGCGCCCATCAAAAGCGTACTCGACATAGGTACGGGCAGCGGATGTATCGGGCTGGCTTGCGCCATCTATCTTGAAGCTAAAACTGATCTAGCTGATATATCGCCCGATGCCTTAGAAATTGCTCGGCAGAATATTGCTCGGCATCAATTAGCCAGTCGCGTCCGACTAATTCAGTCAGACCTACTTGAGTCGATTACCGAGCGTTACGATCTTATTGTCAGCAACCCGCCTTATGTAGATGCGGGCGACCTTGCCAGTATGCCCGCTGAATATCATCACGAACCAAGGCTTGGGCTTGAGGCTGGCAGTGATGGACTTGACTGTGCCAAATTGATTTTGGCGCAAAGCGCTGAACATTTAAACGACAACGGTTTACTCATTCTCGAAGTGGGAAACAGTGATCTGGCCCTAGAGGCTGCATTTTCTCACGTGCCGTTTACGTGGGTAGAATTTAGTCGAGGCGGCCATGGAGTTTGCGTGTTCACCAAGGCCGAGCTTGAGCAATACTTTTAACTATACTGATATATTGCTCGACAACACGCCTAAAGCTTGAAGCGAAGCGAAAAATTGGCGGCGCAACTTAGCTGGGTACAGCGCGCCAACTACAGGGCGCTAAGAACGGGGCAATAGGCCGCAGCTATTTTTCACATCTCTTGCGCCTCACAACATGCGTTTTGGCACGTATAATTAACAGCTCGCTAAGCGCTATAACACCCATCTCTGTTTTTACGAAGGTTGCTATGTCAGGTAATACATTTGGAAAGCTTTTCACCGTCACCAGCTTTGGCGAAAGCCACGGCCCAGCACTGGGAGCGGTGGTTGATGGTTGCCCGCCAGGCCTACCGCTGTGCGAAGAAGACCTACAGTTTGATTTAGACCGGCGCAAGCCGGGACAGTCTCGCTTCACGACACAACGGCGCGAGGCTGATCAGGTAAAAATCTTATCGGGCGTTTTTGAAGGCCTCACCACAGGCACACCCATTGGTTTATTAATAGAAAACACCGATCAGCGCTCGAAAGATTATTCAAAAATTAAAGATCAGTTCCGACCGGCACATGCAGACTACACCTATGAAATGAAATACGGCATTCGCGACTATCGCGGTGGCGGCCGTTCATCGGCGCGTGAAACGGCTATGCGTGTAGCCGCAGGAGCCATTGCTAAAAAGTATTTGCGCGAAACACAGGGCATTAATGTTCATGGGTACATATCGCAACTCGGCCCACTCAAGATTGCACAGGTACAGCTTGACACCATTGAAAACAACCCATTTTTTTGCCCCGACCCTGATTTAGTGCCACAGCTTGAAACCTACATGGGGGCATTGAGCAAAGAAGGCAATTCAATTGGCGCGAAAATTACAGTGTGCGCAACGGGCCTACCGGTCGGTTTAGGCGAGCCTGTTTTTGATCGTTTAGATGCCGATATTGCACATGGCCTGATGAGTATCAATGCGGTCAAAGGCGTTGAAGTAGGTGCCGGCTTTGCCTCAGTTGAACAAAAAGGTAGTGAGCATCGCGATGAAATAACCGAGGAAGGTTTTACCAGCAATAACTCTGGGGGCATTCTAGGCGGCATTTCATCGGGGCAAGACATCATTGCCAGCATTGCTCTGAAACCCACATCCAGTATTCGTTTGCCTGGGGTCAGCATTGATAAAGACAATCAACCGGCAGAGGTCGTAACTACTGGGCGACACGACCCCTGTGTAGGCATTCGAGCAGTGCCTATCGCCGAGGCAATGCTGGCCTTAGTATTGATGGATCACCTGCTTCGCAATCGCGGCCAAAATGCCGATGTTCATTCATCAACTCAGGCCGTGCCGGCATCGAAACCCGAGCAGTAGCCGGTCACTTATCCGTGTCTTTATTGGTGCATGCAAAACGCTTGGTTGGCAATCGGCTAATGCATTGTTTGTTCAAGTTCATCATGCCTATTAACAGCATGTTAAAACGGTAAAGCCCCCCATGCCTGTTTGGCGCCTCTCCAGCTTTTACTTTTTTTATTTTGCCCTGCTCGGTGCGATGATGCCGTTCTGGAATCTGTATCTGGCTGAGCAGGGCTACAGCCCGCGCGAAATAGGCGCGCTAGGTGCCATCATGATGTGCACTAAATTGTTTTCCCCGTATTTATTAGGCTGGCTTGCCGACATCACGCGGCAACCGATGCGCGTGATCCGCTGGAATAATTTTGTTGCATTTTTGTTGTTCTTACCTATTTTTTTGTTGCCTACCGACGAGGCCGGTGCAGCGGAAAATCGGTTTTTGTATTTAGCCCTCATCATGACCGGCTTTACTTTTTTTTGGAACGGCGTGATTGCCCAGTACGAGTCAGTTACGCTGCTTAGTCTGGGCGACCGCTTTAAACAGTATGGTCGGATTCGCGCGTGGGGCTCTATCGGCTTCATTCTGGCTGTGTCGATATTGGGCTGGATCTTTGAAAACACCCAACTCGATAGCTTGCTTTTTGTCGTGGCTTTAATGCTGCTCTGCATCTGGATAAGCAGCCTAGGCACGGGCGAGTTAGCCATGCAACCTAATCCAGAGCGGCGCCAAGGTATCAGTCAATTGTTGTACAGCAAGCCGGTCTTGGCCTTCTTTTTTGGGTGTTTTTTAGTAAAGTTTGCCCACGGACCCTACTATACGTTTTACTCAATTTATCTCGATGCCTATGGCTATTCAAAAATTAGCATTGGCATGTTGTGGGGCGGGGGAGTGTTAGCTGAGCTCGTATTGTTTTTTTATATGGGTGCGCTTTTACAGAGGTTTTCACTGCGAACACTCATGATTTTTAGCTTAGGCGCCGGCATTTTACGCTGGGCGATTATCGGGATTTTTCCGCAATCGTTTACGTTAATTGTGGTGGCACAAATAGCCCACGCTTTTACCTTTGCCAGCTATCATGCAACGGCCGTTGAGTGGGTGCGCCGCAAATTTGGCGTGCATCATCAAGGGCAGGGCCAAGCACTCTACAGTGCAATCAGCTTTGGAGCCGGTGGCGCAGCTGGCTCGATTATTAGCGGTTTATTATGGACCGACCTGCCCAGCAGCCAATGGCAGCTCACATGGTTAGCCGCTTCAGCAGCGAGCTTTGTCGGCCTGGTGATTTTCTGGCGCTATACCGACACTGGGCAGAATGGCGTTAACGAAGCATTAACCCATGACAGATAAATATCCAGAGGTACAGGGTGAAAGTAGGGGCTACGTTGAACTGGATACTTTAACGCCTGCCCAACTAGCGGCACTCAGCGGCACTAGGCCAGCGATAAAATTGGCGCTGTTTGATATTGACGGCACCTTAGTCAATTCTAGTAAAGGTATTTCAGCGGCCACCGTACAGGCATTACAGCGAATACGCCGCCTGGGCGTTAAAACGGCTGTTGCCTCGGGGCGGCCATTATTTGCGGCACAGCATGTTATAGACACTTTGTCACTCGACGATGCCGGCATGTTTTACACTGGCGCTATGATCTACGACCCAAGCATCAAGCAGATTATCAGCCAGCAGCCGCTGCCGACTAACGAGTTAGCTGAGTTTGTTGCTTCAGCCAAGATGGCAAAACTGCACTGCGAGCTCTATACGCATAACGAATATTTCATTGAACAAGTGACCGATTTTACTGATTACCATACGAGCTACTTGCATTGCGCACCCCGTTTAATAGATTTTAATGACATAGTTGGTGTCAAAACAATTTACAAGGCATTGCTAGTGGCTCAAACAAACCCGGCCAAAACCGCTATTGCCACTTTAAAAGCCAGCCACCCCAATCTTATTTTTGCTACCGGCTACGGCCCCGATCGGCCTGATATTGTGTTCACATCGGTAATTAGCCGAAATGCCTGCAAGCAAAGAGCCTTTGCACAGTTATGCGAGCATCATCAGGTTTTGCCCGAGCAAGTGTTAAGTATCGGCGATGCCGATTCTGATGCCGAATTTTTGCAAATGGCTGGTACGGGCGTGGCCATGGGCAATGCGCACGATGAAATTAAAGCTTGCGCGAATTTTGCTACACGACACGTCGATGACGAAGGTTTAGCGTTTGCCTTGCGTAGCTTAATTTAAATAATTGCGTAGCTTGTTTTAAATAACAAAAAAAAGGCGCCCAGCATTCTTACGCCGTGGCCGGATTTTCAAGCTGTAGGGCGACTTGGATTCAACTAGAAGCTCATTGATAAATAGAAGCTCATGCAGAGTTTAACGTTGAGTTAAGTGGAGCGGATAAAGGGGACTTGGCAGTGAGCATTCACAATGCTTGATTCAGAACCTCAATGCATCACACCATGCCTTATTTAACATAATATATATTATGCGAACCGTTAGATGTGGCAAAGGGCGGTCAACCCTCCATAAGAGCGGTTCAACTTTTACTAAAAGTGTCAAAAAGCACAGCCCTAGTTACACTCTGCTAGATGAACTAGCAAATATAACAAGGTATGATGCCTAAGTTATTGAATTTGCGAGATCTGAGACTATTATTAGGGTGTGTAAGACAATCGGGCAACAGCATCGACTGTAGCACCTAAAAGGAGCCACTTTACTTGAGGTGAGCAGAAATAATGAGAACGCGATGTCACGCAACACCCAATCCATCAAACGTCGAATGAAGCACTAGCGCCCTAATGTTATTTGTCTTGAAAATCTTGCAACGCCTTATGCCGTCTTGTGCTCACGCACGAGAAATGCTCAAGGCAAAGCTGCAAAAACCGTTGGCGCTGCTATGCCTAGCACTGGCATTGTTACCGTCAGCGTTGCTTGCCCAACCGGTTAACAGCGACGAAATGGTTCGCATCAACATGAACGATGCGGATATTCGCACCGTCATTCAGTGGATTGCCGAGCAAACTCAAAAAAACTTTATTATCGATCCCCGTGTTAAGGGCAAATTATCGGTGCTTTCAAGTCAGCCCATGACCATGGATGAGGCTTACCAAGTCTTTCTTACCGCCCTTGATGTGTATGGTTTTGCTGTTGTGGAATCGGGCGGCAATGTAAAAGTTATTCCTAACGCACAGGCTCGCTCATCAGGGTTACCTATTGTAGAAGCCTTTACCACAGGCGAAAGAGACAGTGCCGAGCTAGTGGTACACGTTATCAAGGTAGAGAACATTGCCGCCAACGAGGTGGTCACACTGCTGCGGCCGTTGGTGCCTCAAACAGGGCACCTAGCTGCTTTTCCTACTAGTAACAGTGTGATCATTGCTGACCGTGCCAACAACATTAATCGGCTGGCTGATTTAATTAAACAAATTGATGCCAGCGGCAACTTGGATGTAGAAGTCGTTAGCTTAAGCCATGCCACCGCCAAAGACATTGTCTCGGTCATTCAACCGTTAATGGCTAAAAACAAAGGCAACGCTGCTATCAACGTTGAATTTGCCAGCGATGATCGCTCTAACAGTATTTTGATGGTAGGTCCGGCTGATAAGCGGGCCGACGTGCGACGCCTGATTCAAAATCTTGATCGGCCGTTGCGCGGCAGTGGTAACACCAAGGTTGTTTATCTTAATTATATTGAAGCGGCCGAAATGCAAACCGTGCTCAAAGGCATGACCGGCTCGATTGTTGACGAACAAAAAAGCGCTAAGGTCTCAGAAGATAATATTAGTATCGAAATATCAGAAACCACCAACGCGCTTATTATTACCGCCCCGCCTGCCTTGTTTGAGACTATTGAACGTGTGGTGGCTAAACTCGATATCAAACGTTCGCAAGTGATGATTGACGCAGTGATTGTTGAAGTATCAGATACCTTCACCCGCGACTTGGAAATACTCTGGGCCACCGATTCGGTTTCTAACGGTGACTTAAGCGGCGGCGTTACTAGCGCTAATTTGGCCTCAAGTACCACCGTGGGTGGCCTCAGCGGCGAGAACCCTGCTGCCACGTTTTTGCAGTCGGGGCTCAACTGGGGGTTCTTTCGCAATGGCACGCTACGTGTGCTACTGCGAGCCATTGAGAACGATAGCAATAGCAATATTTTGTCTCGCCCTTCTATTATCACACTCGATAACGAGGAAGCCGAAGTGCTAGTGGGTAGTAATGTGCCGTTTGTTACCGGTAGCCAACTGTCATCATCCACCACGGTCAACAATCCTTTTCAAACCATACAGCGCGAAGATATTGGCATTACGTTGAAAATCACGCCAAAAATTAGCAAGGCAAAAACTATCACGCTCGAAATTTTACAAGAAGTTGAATCAGTTCGTGAAGAATCCGTTACCGGCGCGCAAGACTTAGTGACCGATAAGCGCAGCATTCAAACTCAAGTATTAGTGGCCGATGGCGAGATTCTTGTATTGGGTGGATTGCTCGAAGATCGCTTAACCCGCAGCGAAAGCAAAGTGCCAATACTCGGTGATATTCCGTTTTTAGGACGGTTGTTCCGAGGCTCTAGCGAAACCTCGCGCAAACAAAATTTAATGGTTTTTATCAAGCCAACGATTCTTGATGAGAGTGAAAAAATTTACAAAGAGACGGCTGAGCGCTATGAAACCATCCGCGAAAAACAAACCGGCGAAGATAGTGCCGAAGACATCGTCGAACTGCCCGACTTTGAGACACTGCGCACGGGCAAAACCTACGATTTGCGACCTGGCGATAGTCTGCCCGAAGGTGATTGGAAAACAGCACCACAATAAGGGCCGCCAGCAAGAAAAAACTTAAGTTCAAATGTACAACAAAAAAGGGCCCATTTCACAGCGGGTATAGTAGAAGGAACCAGTTCCGATTCTTGATTAAATGCCTTCCAGACGAAGATATAAGGCGATGCCTTTCAAGGTGATTTTTTTAATGCCCGACTCTCAGCTAACGCAGCGCTGGAATTTACATGTGATAGTGGTATGCATTACCCAAATACGGAGTCTCGTTTTGGGAGAGCCCCGCACCTCGAAAAGATCGACAGTACGCTGAAATGAAGAGGAAAATCCAACTCCATCTACTGTCGGCTAAACGGACAGAAAGGGTCTTGTTAGTTAGCTGTCGTATGGATAAGCAATGAAGTTATAGCTGAAAATGATGTAGGTATTTTTAAAGTACTCACTCAAGGCTCACGAAAGCTTTACTAGGCTCCAATTTATTGCTCAAAACAATAAAGTCTGTATGAGTACGAACACGAAGTCCGGTTGGATTGCGTCCAACTATCGTTTGTGTTCGTCATCAGGCCATACATCGCTGTATATCCAGCTGTGCTAGTCCAGCCCCGGCAATCGTACTCTCCGTCGGAACTTCCGCTAGGCGCAGTATTTGTCCACACCCGCGCAGTTCCTGAAGGCGCATTGCCGTTTGCGTCTTTGTTTATTGGTGCAGAGAGATCAGCTCCATTAAAATCGAGAACCTGATGGGCGTTCCCGACAAAGGTTCCATCAGTTCTGTAGTAGTTGTAGCTGGCTCGAAACCCTAAACGCGAGGTTACTCCGCTGTGCTGCTCTGAGAGCCACGCTCTAAAGATGCCTTGCAACCCTGCGGCATTAGCTTCATCTTGACAAATAGCGTCTGCGCCAAGTAAGCCATTGATATCCCAGCCATTGAATAAACTATTCGTGACGAAAACCGTTTTATTTGTTGAAACATTGCAACTAAGATTGCTTGGTGGTGGTACACCTAATCCAGAAAACGCTAAGCAAACAGCGGCTTCCAAATCAGTAGTATCTACAGCAGGCCCTTGTGGCCCTTCCACTCCCTCTGTACCTTGAATTCCCTGCGCGCCCTGTGGGCCAACCTCCCCCTGAAGCCCCTGCATACCCTGGGGACCGATTCCACCTTGAATCCCGGGTGCACCCTGCGGTCCAGCAGGGCCCTGCGGTCCTTCCAACACCTGTATATTGTCTATAGCAGCTTCAAGTGTATCAAAATTTTCATTCATCTCACCCGCGTCTATCGTGGTACCATTTGAAAAGACATTTGGAACTTCTACCTGAGCATAGGCGTATTGAGCAACTCCAGTTAGTGAAAATACGCTAGCAATCGCTACTACCCCGATAATATTTGCGTGTTTACGTTTTCGAGAGATCCAAAATAAGAGCACCGATAACAGGATTACTGCGGCAATAGGAAGCGGCACGCTCTCCTCGATAAAGTCGAAAACCGAGATACCCCAAGTAGCCTCTCCCCACGTAGCACCTAGAGAAGCCTGAGCACCGGATAGACTTACTATTACCACCCACGCACTTTTTATCAATGTCATTTCTGGCTCCCAGTCGAATCTTTTTCTTCTATGCCTATCATTTAAATCAGAGAGTACCCTATCATAAAAAAAGGATTTTGTACGAGCATAAAAAAGCCGCCACCTCGCAAGGTAGCGGCTTATATTTTTATCTGTGTCGTATTTGATCACGAATTGAAACTGGGCTTCCGTTCCCTATACCCCGCCCGTTTCAGAGCCTTTTTTAATCAATTAATTTTTATAGTCATATACCGCCGCTGGTCAATGCGCCGAGTTATCCTCAGCCAGATACAACCAAGTATCGAGGACACTATCGGGGTTCAGCGAGACGCTATCGATGCCCTGCTCCATTAGCCATCGGGCAAAATCGGGATGATCGGATGGCCCCTGACCACAAATACCCACATACTTATTTTCTTTTTTACAGGCTTTAATCGCACTAGATAAGAGCGACTTGACCGCATCATTACGCTCATCAAACAAATGCGCAACCAACGCCGAGTCTCGATCAAGCCCCAAAGTCAACTGGGTTAAGTCGTTAGAGCCAATAGAAAAGCCATCAAAATACTGCAAGAATTGCTCAGCGATAAGTGCATTGGCGGGCAACTCGCACATCATAATTAACTTAAGGCCGTTCTCACCACGTTTAAGGCCGTGCTCTGCCAGCAGGTCTACCACCTGGCGTGCTTCGTCGGGCGTTCGCACAAAAGGAATCATCACCTCCACGTTGTCGAGGCCCATTTCTTCGCGTACACGCTTCAGCGCAACACATTCCAAAGCAAAGCAATCAACAAAGTCAGGCTTGATATAGCGCGAGGCACCACGAAAACCAATCATGGGGTTTTCTTCGTCAGGCTCGTAGTCACTGCCGCCGATTAAGTGAGCGTATTCATTAGATTTAAAATCGGACATGCGCACAATAACCCGCTTAGGCGCAAAGGCTGCGCCCAGTGTTGCAATACCTTCAACGAGTTTGTCGATATAAAAATCGACCGGACTGGCATAACCGGCAATGCGTTTACTAATGGTTTGCTGCAGCTTATCGCTAAGCTTGTCGAAGTTCAGTAACGCCTTGGGATGAATGCCAATCATTCGGTTAATAATAAACTCTAAGCGCGCCAAGCCAACACCGGCATTGGGCAGCGCCTGAAACGCAAAGGCGCGATCGGGGTTACCCACGTTCATCATGATTTTAAAAGGGAGTTCGGGCATATTGCCCACGTCACTTTTCGATATAGCAAAATCGAGTGCACCATCGTAAATAAAGCCGCTATCGCCCTCGGCGCAGCTCACCGTAACCGCAGCACCGTCTTGTAGCTTTTGCGTGGCATCAACACAGCCAACCACGGCGGGGATTCCCAACTCACGGGCAATGATTGCCGCATGACAGGTGCGCCCTCCTCTATTGGTGACAATGGCGGCCGCGCGCTTCATCACCGGCTCCCAATCGGGGTCGGTCATGTCGGTGACCAAAACGTCACCCGGCTGAACCTGATCCATCTGCGATATATCGTTAATCAGTCGCACCGGCCCTTGGCCAATACGCTGACCAATACTGCGCCCCTCACAAAGCACTTCGGCTCGCTCTTTTAAAAGGTAGCGCTCGACGGTATTGGAAGACTGCTGACTGTTCACTGTTTCAGGACGTGCCTGCACGATATATAACTTACCATCATCGCCATCTTTGGCCCACTCAATATCCATAGGGCGGCCATAGTGCTGCTCAATTATCACCGCTTGCTTGGCCAGTTCGATCACCTCGTCATCAGAGATACTAAAGCGCAGACGCTCTGCTTCATCAACCTCAACCGTTTTAACCGACAAACCAGCGCTGGCCTCTTCACCATAAATCATTTTTATGGCTTTGCTGCCTCGGTTGCGGCGCAAAATGGGCAAATGGCCGGAGCCGAGCGCACGCTTAGACACATAAAATTCGTCGGGATTTACCGAGCCTTGCACCACCGTTTCACCCAAGCCATACGAGCCAGTAATGAATACTACGCCGTCAAAACCTGATTCAGTGTCCATGCTAAACATAACGCCGGCACTGCCGGTTTCGGAGCGCACCATGCGCTGTATGCCGGCACTTAATGCTATACCGCCATCGTCGTAGCCTTTATGTACTCGATAAGCGATGGCTCGGTCGTTAAACAAAGAGGCAAACACTTCTTTAACCGCGACTTTAACGTTGTCGATGCCCTTGATATTCAAAAACGTTTCTTGCTGCCCAGCGAAAGACGCATCGGGTAGGTCTTCGGCCGTGGCCGATGAGCGCACAGCCACACTCAATTGGCTATTGCCTTGCTGCAGGTCGGCAAAGGCGGCTTCTATGGCTTGATCGAGGTCGCTAGGAAAGGGAGTGTCGAGAATGGCCTGGCGAATTTCGGCACCTGTTTTAGCCAACGCGTTTACATCCTCTACATCCAGCGCATCGAGTGATTTTTGAATGCGATCATTAAGACCCTGATAACTAATAAACTGTCGATAAGCGTCGGCCGTGGTTGCAAATCCGTCGGGCACCTGTACACCTTTGTTTTGCAGGCTACTGATCATCTCGCCCAGCGAGGCATTTTTGCCTCCCACTGTGTCGACGTCACCCATGCCAAGCTTGTTAAACCACAATACCAACGGATCCAAGTTCATACCTCCGAATTTGAGAATAAAATTGTTTGTGTGCTAAGTTTATGCCCGACTAAACTATCGCTTGGCGTTAGCATATAATACGGCGTTGGGGTAGCCATCAAGCGATAACATACGCTGTTAGCCTGCCAAAGTGACCGCGTTTAAGCGGGCGCAAGCATAAACGATTAGAGCGCAAAAACACAGATGAAACGTACCGCATTTTTTATATCTGACAGCACCGGTATCACTGCCGAAGTGATGGGTGAAAGCCTGCTTTCACATTTTCCAGGCATTGAATTTGAACGGCAGGTATTGTCGTATGTCGACACCGAAACGAAAGCTCATAATGCCGTGGAGGTAATTAATCGGGCAGCAATAGCCGATAAAGCCAAGCCCATTGTCTTTGAAACGCTTATTCATCCGTCGTTGCGTGAGATTGTGACAACCGCCAACAGCTTCAGCGTTGATATCATCAATACCTTTCTCAAGCCTCTCGAAGCCGAACTCGGCGCTCATAGTTCCGCCGCAGTCGGCAGGCCTCGCATTGCTACGCAAGATGCTAACTACACGCGACGTATCGATGCAATTCACTTTGCGCTGGATAACGACGACGGTGGTCGCACGCATAAATACCCACAGGCGGACATCATACTCATTGGGGTTTCACGATCGGGAAAAACGCCCACAAGCCTATACTTAGCACTGCAATTTGGAATTTTTCCAGCTAACTACCCGATCACTGAGGAAGACCTCGAAGACTTCTCACTACCCAAGCCACTGCGTGCACATCGTGACAAACTGTTTGGTTTGACCATCTCACCAGGGCGCTTAGCGGCTATTCGCAATGAACGTATGGCCAACAGTCGTTACGCCTCAGAGCAGCAATGCATTCGCGAGGTACAGCAAGTAGAAAAACTGTTTGAGCATTATGAAATTCCTTTTATTAACACCACCGAAGTATCTATTGAAGAAATTTCAACGCGAATTCTCTCAACTACCGGTATCACGCGGCACTTTAGATAGCGATCCCGCGCTCAAGCAAAGCACCTAGCAGGAATATCGTCGTGGCTCGATCTCAAGCCGCACACCAAACGATTCTTCAACCGTTTGCTTTATGCGCTCAGCAAACGCAATAACTGCGTCGCCCTGCGTATCTCCAGCAGCGCGGTTGACCATGACCAGCGCTTGCTGATTATGCATGCCGAGATTACCGTCATAGCGCCCTTTAAAGCCGCGCTGCTCAATGAGCCAAGCTGCGGGAATCTTATATTGTATGGACTGATCAATACCGGCTAAGGGCTGCGAGTAATACGGTGCATGCGGATGCCGCTTAATAAACACATCGAACTGTTCATCGTCCAACACGACATTTTTAAAAAAGCTGCCTGCATTAGGGAGTTCAACTGGGTCGGGTAACTTGGTACGACGAATTGAAACAACGGCGTTCATCACATCATTAGCGCTCAGGTTTGCTTGATCGAGTTGCGAAACATTGGCCTGACGGCTGAGATAATCACGCAATGCAGGGTAAGTAACCACAGGCTCGAAACGGGTGCCGAGTTTAAAGCGCACTGAAGTAATCAGCACTTTGTCGCGCAGAGCATTTTTAAAAATGCTGTCTCGATAAGCGAACTGACAATCTCCTCCCGCAATAAAAAGATTGCCGTCATCCGTATGCTGTAAAACCCTCTGTATGTTGGGGTCTTTATCTAGCTCACTGCCTGGCAGCGGCGTCAAATAAATACGTGCAATCAATGGAGCGATTTCAACCCCATACGCACCAATATTTTGAATAGGTGCAGCGCCCACCTTGCCGGGAATCAGCGCAAGGTTTTCCAGCCCATGCCAGCCCTGCTTGACACAATGCACAACAAAGTCATGCCAATTTTCTCCAGCAGCAACATCAACATAAACGGCGTTGTCCGGGGTATCTAACAACGTAATACCTTGCGTATTAACAATCAGTACCAGCGCTTCAATATGCTCACCCAGAACGACGTTACTGCCCTCGCCCAACGGTACGACGGGTAATTTGAAATCTCTGGCATGCTCAAATATCGCATCCAATTGCTCATGCTTATTAAGCTCAACCAGAGTGCTCGCCTGACTGCGTAGCTTTAGCGTATTGTGGGTTGCTAAAGACGCGTTGTTTTGACCCACACCACTCACAAACTGCCACTCGATAAATTAAACTCACGCACGAGCTCTTCAAGTAAACCGCGCGCGGCACGCTCGGTGAGCTGAACAACTTCATCAAAACCCTGATCACCACCGTAATAAGGGTCGGGCACTTCATCGACAGCGGCGGCAGACTTGTCTGAAACGCGGTCATAGCTTAAAAACAACTCAAGCTTACCTTGAAAGCTAGTTGGGCTGAGTGCTCGCATGTCTCGCAAGTTTGCTTTGTCCATGGCTAATAATAAATTAAACTGACTAAAATCATTTGCGCATAATTGCCGAGCACGAAGCGATGACAAATCGTAGCCGTACTGCGCAGCCTTTTGCGTTGCACGCTCATCGGGCGCATGACCAATATGCCAATCACCCGTACCGCACGAGTCAATATAAATCGCATCGGCAAGCCCAGCTTTATCAACCAGATTTTGAAAAATACCGTGAGCGGTGGGCGATCGACAAATATTGCCCAAGCAAACAAATAAAACGCTTACTGCCGGTTGCAAAATAAATTCCTCGTAAAAAGTGATTCGGCGAAAAAATAAGCCGTACTATTGATAACCCAACCGAGCAACACCATGACAAATCTAGGCGTATCGATCGGACTCAGTAACCGCATTCGATTCTATTCAAACTTTTTTGAATAACGCACAAACTCGCGCTAAGTCTTGCGCAGTATCAACACCAGCAGGCACAGGCTCCACCGCTTCGGCGCAATGAATATTAACACCGTTGTATAGCGCTCTTAACTGTTCAAGCTTCTCACCGTATTCAATAGCCGCCAACGGCCACTTAACAAAATCCTTCAACACCGAGCAGCGATATGCGTAGAGTCCGATATGCCGAAACCAGCCAACGGTCGCTGCGTGTTCGCGCATATAGCCCTCTAAGGCCGGCTCGTGCAACTGGCCTGCAGCCGAACTTGCTGCCGGATCAACCGCATCTCGGGGAAACGGAATGGGCGCGCGTGAAAAATACAATGCCATGTTGTGACAATCACGTACGACTTTAACAGCATTGGGATCTAACAGATCATCAACAGTGGTAATAGCTTCGCACAGGGTAGCTATACCCGCTGTTTCGCTGCGAACCATATTGCTAGCCACTTGTTCAATAACCGCTACGGGTATCAGGGGCTCATCACCTTGTACATTAACGAGGATGTGGTCACTCGCATAACCGCGCTGCATAGCTACCTCATTCAAACGGTCCGTGCCCGATGGATGATCGGCACGCGTTAAAACCACTTCGCCACCAAAGTCTTGCACCGCTTCGAGCACGCGCTGATCATCCGTTGCCACAATTACTTCGTCAGCGGAACTTGCTATAGCTCGCTCGTAGACATGCTGGATCATTGGCTTACCGGCAATATCCAATAAAGGCTTGCCCGGCAGCCGGGTTGAAGCGTAGCGTGCTGGAATGACAATACTAAACATGCAATTACTCAATCTGCGAGTTAATAAATAATGGTCACGTACATGGATTCAGCTATGCAGCAGCCGGCTCAACCCTATAGCCGCGCGATCAAACATGTAGCAACGCGATCAACGATGTAGCTGCCCAATCAATTACCGGCTAACGATGAGCCCGTCGCGTCGCGCCATTGTTGCAGCTGATCGACGCCAAGTAAAATAGGCGCAAGCGCCGACTCAGGGACATGCACCTGAATACCGACTGAATAAATGGCTACCGGTAATTCGGCAGCAAAAGCTCGGCATTTTACCGCATCTTTTTCAGTCACTAGAAAAACACTTTGCGTATCTTCAGCATCTAAGTTTAATTGCTCTACCAAACCTAAAAAATCTTGCAGAGTAAACGGGTGGTGGTCGGGAAAGGCGATGGTATGCAAGCTGCTATTGCTACTGATGAACGGTTCAATACCTGAAAAAAACCGCTGAGGGTTGCCTGTCCCGGTCACGGCCACCACCTGCTTAATCTGGCTTAGCAACTGGGTTAAATCAACGCTCGTAACATCGACCGCTGCTAATGAGCTACTCGCAGGCAATAGGCGGGTAGCCCCAACCGGTAAAACCTGCATCGTTGCCGGCCCGCTACTCAACAAGCTAAATGAATTTTTCTGAGCGGGGTTCTCGTCATCGCATCGAAAATTTAAATCCAGTGCAAGCAGGTCTTCCTTTGAGCCATTCACCACCACTTGATGAACTGATGCTAACCGCGAGACAGACTCACGCAAAGGTCCGGCTGGCAACAAGCATCCATTACCAAAGCCACGCTTACCATCAACCACCACATACTCGATGTCGCGCGGCATCTGATAATGTTGCAAGCCATCATCACACAACACCACGTCGACTTCACTCACCCGATTATCGTCCGGGCTCTGGCTTGGGTTAATGCGACAATTACCCGCTAGTAAAAAGTCGAGACCGTCGCAACGATCTTTACTGACAACCACCGGGATAGCAGCAAGCTCAGAGTGCGCAACGTCTCTTGACGTATCAGCTAGGCTGCTACCCGCCAACGCACGGGTAATCAATAACGGCTCATCGCCTACTTCGCGCGGG
Organism: uncultured Pseudomonadales bacterium; assembly: GCA_943788835.1. Taxonomy (GTDB): domain Bacteria; phylum Pseudomonadota; class Gammaproteobacteria; order Pseudomonadales; family UBA7434; genus UBA7434. Next base: position 576,967 of record CALSRU010000004.1, read on the forward strand.
TCATCACCAGCGGCAACCCGCCGAGGCTGACCCTCATCTCGTAAGTGCTGACTGCCATAGCCCTTACTTAATACGGCCACCCGCAAACCGCGGGCGCGTAATTGCGTCGCCAGATGTATCAGTAGCGGCGTTTTACCCGTACCACCGGTTGTGATATTGCCCACCACTACAACTAACGCATTAAGTGAGCGGTTTGGACCAAAACTTAACAACCTGCGCTGGCGCTGCCGCCGGGCATTAGCGACGTAGCCAAAAAGGCAGCTCAACGGTAGTAGAAAACGCACAAAGCCAGTAAGCCGAGGCGTAATGGGATACCAATGTCGGAGCAAGAATCTTTCCAACCTAGCCGACCAACTATGGGCGACAATGTGTTCTTGAGCAGCTGCAGGCTTGCTCGCAAGAGGCGTATTGATGGCTGGCTTTTCAGTCATCAAGCACACCTATTGGTGACCTACTCGGAGTCATCATCTTGCGTGGTGATATCAATCTGCACAAAGCCTAATTGACCACTCACATCAATGACCCGAACAATCGACTGATAAGGGGCTGCGGCATCAGCTGTTATAGTCAGTGGGCGACTATAATCTTCTTGTGACAAGTTTTTTAAGGCACTGCGCAGCGTAGCAGACCGAGTATCAACTAGGGACTTGTCATCGATATGATACGACCCGTTTTGATCAACAATCACTTCCAAACCGACATTGTATGCCTCGCTACTCAAACCATTAATGGCCTGCGGCAAATTTAGCGTTAAGTGCGATTCCTTAACAAAACTCGTTGAGACCATAAAAAATATGAGCAGCAGGAACACCACATCAATCAAGGGTGTTAAATTAATATCGATCTCAGCTTTTTTTTGACGTTTAAATTGCAAAGCCATTTGCCCGTTTAATTTTGTTGCGCGTATGCCGCGGTGGTCGTGGATGCCTGCTCTTGCTACTAAGGTGCAGCGTCGCTGGTCACCCGAACATCTCGCTGACTATAAAGCGCATCAACTAATTTAATAGCCTCTTGCTCCATAGTGACCACTACCGTATCGATTTTTCGTTGAAAGTAGCGATGCATAATTAACGCCGGAATAGCAACCGTGATACCCGAGGCCGTGGTAATGAGCGCTTGTGAAATGCCGCCGGCAAGAATAGACACATCACCGGTACCGTGCAGCATGAGTTCAGAAAAGACCGTGATCATGCCGATAACCGTGCCCAATAGACCCACGAGGGGTGATACCGCGGCTATCGTGCCCAGTGTGTTGAGGTAGCGCTCCATATCATGAATCACATAGCTGGCGGCCTCGCCAATGCTCTCTTTCATGATTTCACGGCCGGCATTCGCGTTGTTTAAACCGGCCGCTAAAATTAAACCCAGGGCCGAATCGAGTCGCATTTGGGTAATAGCCTCATTGTTTAATTGGCCAGCTTTGAGCTTCGTCCAAACATCGGCCAATAAATCTTGGGGGACTAGACGCTGGTCATTCAGAGCCCAAAGACGCTCTAAGCATATGGCTACCGCAATCACCGAAAATGATAATATCGGTATCATCAACCAGCCACCTGCCTTAACAAACTCTAACACGTTATACATTCCTCACTGTCGATTTGAACCGATGACAACGCTGATACGCGCGAGCCAGACTTTCGCTGCTAGTGCGTTTTTTAGCAACTCAATTGCGTTGAAACCTTACCGTAATACCAGCCGTTTCGACAGTGGCTTCTTACACAATCCAGACGAAAAATTTTCTGCAAATGGATCGCTTTGTAACCTCAAGGACCACTCAAATTGCCCGCGCACTGGCCCCTGTTATTCCACTCTTGCCAGAAATACCGGCTGACATAACGAGCACAACGTGGTCGCTGCCATTGTTGATTGATGAATTTCAACTGGATTGCCCCGAGCTGGTCACTGCGCAACAGTTCAATATTCTGGGCAAGGTAACGCCTAACCACATCGGGATGCGGGTGGTTGTAGTGGTTATTAAATCCGCTAGAAACCAATGCATAGTCAGGCGCCACCTTTTCCAAAAACGCAACGCTTGATGAACTTTTACTGCCATGGTGCGGCACCATTAAAATGTCGGCTGAGAGACCTTCATCATAGAGCCTAAGCAGCTGCTGCTCTATCCGCTTGCCAATATCACCCGTGAGTAGCGCCGCTCCATGGCCAGCTGCATGTTTAGTTTCATGCGCAGTTTCATGCGCAGTTTCATGGCTAGCTTCATAAACAGCTTCATGACGAAATTCGTAAAGAGTGTCAGGCCGTGCGACCTGAGCGGCATTTTTCGCCACGCCTTTCGCCGGGCCTTCTCCCATTACAGCGTCTTTTGCTGCGACCTGCGACTGGATCATCAACACGCATGACTGATCGTTCTCGCTCACCGAGGCTGCCTGAGTTGCTGGCGGGTGCAAAAAATAAAACGCCACGCCGTCTATAGTCCAGCCGCTGCCGATCAGACAATCCCTAGCCACTGCGGGCTGATCATCTGCAAGCTGTTTTTGCAATAGAGGTTGCGTGGACGACTGCTCAGGCGCAAGCAGAGATTGCCAGGCTTGTGCCTTACCGCCCAGCCACCATCGCTCGATCGGCAAGCCTCGATGAATCGATAGCACGCCTCCAGCGTGATCTTTGTCGCCGTGACTAACAATCACCCCATCGAGTTTATGCACGCCCAGTTTACGCAGCGCCGGCAAAATAGCCACCGTTGCCGCATCACTGTTTTGACCAAATTGACCACCTGTATCATACAGCCAGTGATGATGTCGTGTGCTAATCAGTACCGCACTGCCCTGTCCAACGTCGAATTGAGTCAATACAAAGTCACCGTGCTTGAGTTCGGTTTGCCACAGTTGTGCTGTTTGACCAAAGGGATTAAACAGTAGTAACCATATTAAAGCCGCCAAGCGATAAAAGGGCGTATGCCATCGCCCTATCAAAACAATAACAGCACAACATGCCGCTACCGATTGCATTAATGTCAGCGAGCTGACCAGGTTTGCTGTTGCCGGGCCTGCGCCAACCAGCCATTGCAATAACCACAGCGCCGCGGCTAAACATGCATCTGCTAAGTGCAAGAGTATGGCTGCGGTATCAAGGCTGAAATAAGAAACCAATAAAGCCAGCAGCCCTAAGGGCACAACCAACAGGCTGACTAGTGGCACCACCAGCATATTCGCCAAAGGCGCCACCAATGGCATTGGCAAGCCAAACGCCAAAAGCACTACCGGCATGCCGATAAATATAGTTAGCTGAGCGCGTACGGCTGCCTGCAACTTTTGTTGTGTGCGTTGCAACCGTGATGGCTTCAGCAGTGGTCGCATAAGGAATACACCAGCGCCTTCATTAACGGCCGAGCGACTCGCTGCGGGCAGCTGCGCGCCTTGGTTTTGCGGGGCCAAACTGTACAATAACAAAGCCACTGCTGCGAAAGACAACCATAAACCACTGCTAAGAACAGCCAGCGGGTCGTAAATGAGTAGTGCTGTTAGCGCAACGAGCAAATGATTGAAATAGTGAACGTTGCGCTTCATAGCTGTCGTTAGACAAAGGCTAGCAACCATGACTAGGGCGCGTTGCGTTGGGATGGATAAACCTGCCAGCAGCGCGTAAAAAAAAGCCAACGGAAAGCTGCAGATAGCAAGAAACACAGACCTAGGCATGTGCAGCATCAACGTCGGAAAGCAATAGAGCACTGCTCGCCCCAGCAGCATGCCAAGACCCGCCGCTATGCCTATATGTAAGCCTGAGATAGCCATTAAATGCACGGTGCCAGACTGCTGCAATAGGCTTTTTATGCGCTGCGTCAATCCTGATTTATCCCCAAGTAGCAGCGCGTTGTGCACTCCCGGATATTGGAGCTGCGCAAAAATGGGTTGCAACTGTGAGTGCCGCTGCTCCCGTAGATACATGAGATTAGAAAAAGCTAGTTGCTCGATTGGGTCGATTCGTTTCGCCGCACGAATATACCCCTGCGCATCGATATGTTGACTGAGCATATAACGCCTCGAGTCAAAGCTGCCAGGGTTGGCAAAACCTCGAGGGCTTCGCAAGCGCACAGTGAATCTCCAACGCTGGCCAGGCAAGAAGATCGATTCGGAATCATAGCTACTCAGGCGCAAGTTGCGCACCGATACCACGCTTAGCGGGTTACTCTGAGAACTGGCAGATTGTTCACTTTCTAACGGTTCTATAAAATCGACTCTGAAGGCAAAGCTAACCTTCGAGCCCGTCGTCCCGTCATAATTAGTACGCTCTTGATGCCGGATCAGGCCTTGAATTTGACCCTCTAGAACTATATCTTTTTTATCTAACGATTCAGGTAATTGGTACGATAACTGAACGGCTGCCCTCCATTGTGCATACGTACAACCAAGCATGAACACTATTAGCAGTACAATTAAGCGCCGCGCCCATTGCGGACCACCAGAAAATTGCGTTAGCTGAGCCCTAAAAGCTTTCAAAGAAGCTGAGCATTTGACGGCAACTAGTAAGCACGCCACCGCACCCAGCAAGACCAGCAGAAACGCATCTGCCAACACGATAGAGTCGCCAAAAACAGGCGCTAGCGTGCTGCCGCTAATAATGAGCTTGGGGGTAAACCACAGCGTGACCACGCCGAAAGCGAAAAATAGCATCCATGCCATATTGATAATCTACGTTACTTATAATTTATAAATATTTGTTTTACAACGATAAACTTAGGGTTCGGCGCATACCACCTGCCGATGCAGACTCTGCTCTGAGAGCCAGTGTAATAAAAGGACCACTCATGCTGCAAATAGTTTGAGCCGCGATCGCCACATGACAAAAAGTGCCTTCTAGCGGTCTTGACCGTTTAACACGCTCGCTGGCTTTAACTGCGCCGCGCGCCAGGCAGGAATTAACGTCCCTAGCAGACTCATCGACAACGCTGTGCCACTAATTAAAAGTAGATCGCCTACAAGAATCTGCGAAGGTAAATAATCAATCGGGTAGATGTCGGTTGAAAGGAACTCATACCCCAAGGATTGTTGTAACAAGTCGACAATACTCGGAGCCAGCCAAGCTAACCCACAACCCAAGGCAAGACCCAAACAACACCCCAACACGGATATCAGCAAACCCTGCCAGACAAATACCTGCAAAATATGCCGCTGAGGCACACCCATAGAACGCAAGATTGCAATTTCAGGACGCTTGTGTCGTACGACCATTCCTAGCGTAATAAAAACATTGAACACCGCGACCGCTATGATGGATGTTAAAAGCAAAACCACTAGCTGGCGCGACAACTGAATAGCTGTATACAAGTTACCATACTCTCGGGTCCAATCACTTAAGCGCCCCGTTAGGCCATACTTTATCGCTACACGCTCAGCCTCACTGCGCGCTGCAAAAACATCAGCAAATTGTAGCTGGACTCCTTGAACCGCATTGTTCGTGCCCTGTATACGCACTGCCTCACTGAGACTAATTAACGCAATGGACTGGTCTAACTCGGTGCCGGTGCGCAATAACCCCGACACCCTTAGAGAATGAATTGATGTTTTAGTGCGCTGCCGCTTACCACCGTTCCGAGCATACTGATCGGCGGGTAAAGCCTGGGCCTGAACGACCATCAAGCGAATGTGTGCGCCATATCTTACACCCAATTTTTTGGCCAGTGCCGCGCCCACAATCACATCGCCTGGGCCTAATTCCTCGCGCTGGATATCCGTTGCGTCTGCCACCAAATAATCATGGCCTATTTTTTTAAAGCGCTTAATGTCGGTTCCTTGAACAAGAATCGGTTGCGCCTGCGTACCGACGGTTGCTAAAGCCTTAAAATCACTGAATGGTAAAACACTGATGACACCAGGCTCTTGCTCCAACCGTTCGACTAGGCTGTCAGCCTCGAGCTGCGGCTGCTCAAACCAAACGCGTGCATGCGGCACCATGCCGAGAATACGATCGCGAAACTCCTGCTCAAAACCATTCATGACTGAGAGCACCAGAACTAAAACCGACACAGCAACCATCATCCCGACGATAGAAATAGTGGAGATCATTGAAACCAACGCATCTTGCCGACCGCCGCCAAAAAAACGCCATGCCAGGCGCTGGTTAAGCCGCAGAAATTGGATTTTTTTACGTATAGAATTGAGCGAACGAGAGGCCATAAATAGTTTCAACGTGGCTCATCACTATGCGCTTGAGGAGTATTCATAACGTGTTCCGCTGGAGGGTTTTTAACAACTAGGCCACCATCCTCGAGCTCTACTATATGATCCATCATGCTCGCCACACCCATATCGTGTGTGACAATAACAAAAGCGGTATTACTATTTTGAGCAAGCTCAGCGATTAGCTGCTGAATATTTTCAGCAGCTTGGCGATCCAAATTACCTGTAGGCTCATCCATCAACACACAGCCCGGCGAGTTCACGAGCGCCCGGCCAATTGCCACTCGCTGACGCTCGCCACCTGATAGCTCTGAAGGCAAATGTGTTTCCCTGTGCCCTAGCCCCACACGCTCAAGCATAGCCTGTGCAATGGGCATGGCCGCCTTACGCGACTGCCCTGCAATCATTAACGGCATAGCCACATTCTCGAGCGCCGTAAATTCCGGCAATAAATGGTGAAACTGGTAGACAAAACCCAGTGCCGCGTTGCGCAGACGGCTTAAAGCTGGATCGCCCAGTTGCGCAGGATCAAAGCCTGCCAATTGGATGCAACCGGAACTCGGCGTATCTAGCGCACCGAGCAAGCTCAACAGCGTGCTTTTACCCGAGCCCGAAGCCCCCACAATAGCGACTCTTTGACCAGGGTAGACGGCAAAATTGATGGCCTTAAGCACCTCGATCTTTTCACTACCCTGCCGATACGATTTGCTAAGGTCGTTACAGCATAAAACAGGCTGGTCGGGTTTTGTTGGAGTAAAAGTCACGTCGCTTATTTTTCCGTTAAGTATTTTTGCTTATAGGTAAATATCTTTAATGCGCCGAAGACAGCGCAACAACCGGGTTAATTTTAGCTGCTCGCATAGCCGGAAATAGTGTAACCAAGAGACTAATAGAGATTCCTGCTACAACCACCAACAGCACATCTTGCCAGCGCAATAGCGAGGGCAAATAAGGAATAAAATAGACGCTAGGATCGAACAACTGCCAACCCGTTTGCTTTTCCACAAACAAAAGCATCGCACCGATGTTAGGCGCCACGGCTATTCCAAGTAAGGCACCCACTACCGTGCCGGCCGTGCCAATCAGCGCTCCCTGCAGCATAAATAGCTGCATAATTTGCTGTGCACTGGCGCCCATGGTTCGCAACACCGCAATATCAGTCTTTTTATCAGTGACCGTCAAAAGAACAATAGAGATCACATTAAACGATGCTACAGCGACAACAGCCATCAACAACACAAAGATCATAATCTTTTCCATGACCACTGCTCTATACAGCGTGGCATTTTTTTCTCGCCAATCGCTCCAAGGCGTATCGGCAGACAATAAACCTTTGGCACTCAATGTTGCAATGGCCAGCTCGGTGATATTAGCTGCGGCGTACTGATTGTCGACGGCCAAGCGCAGACCATCTACCGCTGCGGCCCCTGCAAATAATTTGTTGGCGCTAGATAAATCGGTGAGTGCCAGTGTTTGATCGAGTTCAGCGCCCACCTCAAACACACCAGCTACTGTAAACTGTCGCTGTCTGGTAACCGGCCCCATTGGGGTGATTTGCACACGTGGCAATATAATATTGAGCTTATCGCCAATCGATAAGCCGAGCTGCATGGCGAGGTAACGCCCTAATACAATTTGATAGCGTGCCTCTGCCAAGCGATTTAAATCGCCAGCTAGCATATGGGTCGGCAGTGAAGAAACACCGGCTTCTTGCCCGATATCAACGCCCACTAATGCAACACTGGCTAAGTTGCCATTGGCTGTAAGTAACACTTGGCCTTCTATATAAGGCGCACTAGCGACAACACCCGGCTGATTGGCAAGATCCTGCTGCACACCACTCCATTGCTGGTGCCCGCCGGGCAGTTCAACCGTGGCGTGGGGCAGCAGTGCTAACATTCTGCCCTGCAATTCACGCTCAAAGCCATTCATTACGCTGATCACCAAGACAAGCGTAAACACCGCCAAGGCCAAACCGGCTAGCGAAACAAAGCTTAAAAAGCCCGTCAAGCCTCGATTGAGATAGGGCAAACTGTACCGCGCAGCGAGCGCCCTTGAAAAATGTAAATTCGCCAACTGAGAAGGTCCAAATCGGTTTAAAAAGACTAAAAAACAACCTAACCTAAGCCAATGCTCCGTGCAACTCGTTGATCCTTAGGCTGGGCACTGACCCATAGCACTTTGTTAAGCACCCACGCTTGAACACTGAGACTTAAGCGCTTGAGTTGTGAATAGCGGCCACGTATCGAATTTTGATGCCGAGACCCATAACTCAGACCTAATCCCTCGACCTTAAAACCTAGCCCTAATACCCGGCCCTAATACCTCGAACCATTAACTAATTGCGCCAGAAACTATAGTCAATACGAACCCCTAGCAGGAAGATTGGCGACAAGTATACTAAACTCAATCAACTGTGTTAGCACTCGTTTTGGCCACGTTACCTAATGCACAGTTTTCAAACCATTATGGGTAGGATCTGCATGACAGCCTCAAATGACGACGTAAATAGCGAAAACGAGAGCGACCGACGCGAGCGTTTTCGTATCGATGACATTGCTATTCTCGAGGTGGCAGAAGTTGATATTGCACAAAGTATCGACAAGCCAGCCGAATACTTTTTTAAGCCATCGCCACTGTTCAGCCTAATCCGGGAGATCCGAGCCATCGACGCGGATAATATCTCGGTACTGCGAGCGCTAGCTGAACAGAGCAATGAGTTGGCGATCTATCTTTCAGCTATTAACAAAAAGATCGATATCATCGCCAAAGCGTCTGCAGGGGCCATACTCGGCGAAGACCAAAATCTGCAATCAATTGACTTAAGCGAAGGCGGCATTGGTTTTGTGCACAAGACTAAACTCAACGAAGACGGTTTCTATGCTTTAAAAATTTGGTTTAACCGTGCCCTCATTGGCATATCGGTTTATATCCGTGTAGTGGCCTGCAGCCCAACTATCGACGGCGGATACCATATCTCAGCATCCTTTCACGCAATTCCCGAGGCAGATGTCCAGGTGATCGCCAGGCATATTATGCAAGTACAAGCTGAGCAGCAGCGCTCGAAAAAGGATAAGACTGACAAGCCTCAAGCCTAATAACACGAGCACGGCAAGCGTGTCCTTGCTTTAAGTTTTGAGTCAATGCACTATTAAGGTTACAACGATTGGAGAAGGTCTAGCCATGCGCCCCACAAAATTATGTAACTGTTTACTTTTGCTGTCACTCTGCTGTCTGCCACATCTCGGAATCGCACAAACAATACAAATCCCCGTAGCCAGCCAAGGCGGCGCTCACGCCACCCTTGACCGACCGCAGACCGGTCTATCGAGAGAGGCAGTACTAGAGCGCTTCGGCGAGCCACTCAACACCACACCAGCGGTCGGCGTTCCTCCAATTAGCCGCTGGGAGTATGCTGAGTATTACGTTTACTTCGAGTACTCCCACGTTGTGCACACCGTGTTAAAGCACAAACCAACGCGCTAACTGTTTAGCCGTCTACCCAATGGGCCCGTCGCGCTAAAAATTCTTGCTCGTCAATGACCTCGACTTCAAGACTCTGCGCTTTGTCGAGCTTAGAGCCGGCACCTGGCCCGGCTACCACGCAGCTAGTCTTACTCGATACACTGCCGGCCACTTTAGCACCTAACGCGCGCAGATCTGCCTTAGCCTCGTCGCGGGTCATATTGATTAATTTGCCTGTGACTACCCAGGTTTGACCATGTAGCGGTAAATCCTTCTTACTCTGCGAATCTACAGCAATCACGGGCCAGCAAATACCTTGCTGAATCAGCCGCTCAATCAACTTAGTGTTCTCCCCATTGGCAAAAAAGGCCACGACATGATTCGCAACGATCTCACCCACGTCACTCACTTCAAGCAGCGCTTCTAAGCTGGCCGATTCAATAGCCTCCAACGTTCCAAAATGATTGGCTAAGTTACTCGCTGTTGTCTCACCGACTTCTCGAATACCCAAAGCATACAGGAAGCGCCCCAACTCCGTCGCCTTAGACTGCTCGAGCGCCTCAATTAAATTATGCGCCGACTTATCGGCCATTCGATCTAACGATGCTATTTGCTCTTGCGAAAGCAAATATAGATCTGCCACATTCGCAATCAATTGAGTGTCGACGAGCTGTTCAATAAGTTTGTCACCAAGCCCGTCAATGTCGAGTGCTTTACGCGACGAAAAATGCACGATACTTTGCTTTAACTGGGCTAGGCAAACCAATCCACCCGTGCAGCGCAGCACCGCCTCACCTTCTAAACGCTCAACTGGCGAATGACAAACAGGGCACTGCGAAGGGATTCGCGGCTTACCGCTTCCCTGTTGGAACGAGGCCGGCCGAGCGCTTAAATCAACCCGTGCGACCTGAGGTATTACGTCGCCGGCACGCCTGATGATCACGCGATCACCAACGCGAACATCCAGACGCTTAATCTCATCAGTATTGTGCAATGTTGCGTTGCTCACCGTTACGCCACCCACAAATATGGGCTCTAACTTAGCCACCGGTGTAATCGCTCCGGTACGACCGACCTGCCAATCAATGTCCACTAATGTGGTCGACGCCTCTTCGGCTGGAAACTTGTATGCAATTGCCCAGCGTGGAGCACGCGCAACAAAGCCCAATTCAGACTGGAGTGAGAAATCATTGATTTTAAAAACGATGCCATCAATAGCGTAATTAAGCGATGAACGTATCTGCGCTAGATGCTCGCAGTATTCGATACACCCATCGATCGTAGGCGCACGGTGAACATGCTCATTCACCTTAAACCCCCAACGCTTTAAAGCCTGCAAGGTTTCAAAGTGAGTAGCGTCAATCGCACCTTCAGCGTGATACCCAATACTATATGCGAACAACTGCAAAGGCCGCTTTGCGGTTATGCGCGAATCGAGCTGACGCAAGCTGCCCGCTGCGGCGTTGCGCGGATTAACGAAAACTTTTTCACCCGCGGCTAGGGCGTGCTGGTTAAATTTATTGAACTCAGTAATCGGCATGACTACTTCGCCCCGCACCTCGAGTTGCGCAGGAAAATCTTCACCGCGGAGCCGCAAAGGGACTGAAGCAATCGTACGTGCATTGTCGGTAATATTTTCGCCTACGCGACCATCACCGCGGGTAGCCGCCTGAACTAAAACACCATTTTCATAAACAAGACTCAGTGCCACGCCATCCAATTTCGGCTCGCAAATATAGTCAAGCGGAAATTGACCCGCGCTCGCTTGAACCATGGGCCCATCACTTAATCTAGAACTTTCCCCAGGCCGCGAATGGAGAGCTAACCTGGCTCGCAAGCGCCTGTCAAAATCGCGCAATGCTTCCGCCGAAAATGCGTTATCAAGCGAGAGCATGGGAATTTTGTGTGTGGCACTTTCAAAGCTACCTAATGGCTTTGCCCCTACACGTCGGCTTGGAGATTCAGCGGAACCCAGTGCCGGAACAGCCGACTCGAGCTGCAATAGAGCCTGGAACAACCGGTCGTATTCAGCATCATCAATACTGGGATCGTCTAAAACGTAGTAGCGATGATTATGATAATCAAGCTGACCCGCCAGCGCGGCGTGCAGCGCCGTTGCAGTGGCTTTACTAAGCGAGCCCAAATCAAGCACCGTCACAGCGCTGGCAACTTGGTCGAGTAAAGCTTGTGTTGGCTTATCAACTGGCATTTGTTAGCGACATAGGGGAGAAAAACAAGGGTAGACTGATCGCACACCGCAATTGCATGGCTTTAAATATTGCTCAAGGCTGTTCGGAACTAATCGAAACTATACAGAACTATACAAAACCATCTGCATAAGCCTCAGCTCAAACAAGCCACGTTAACGCGATCGCGCAGTGCTTGAAGAGCTTCCTCAGTCAGAGGCTGATGGTCTTCATCAAGCAATTCTGCGTCAAGGTTTTTAACCACGCAATTCGCTGTTTCAACCATGCAATCAAACGCCTGCGCTGGCTCTAGTGGCCCGGGCAATGTCATAAAAAAAGAAACACCTGGCGTTTTAAAGGTATTGATATCTTCAAGGTCAAAAGTGCCCGGCTCAATCATATTGGCCACGCTAAACTGTAGGCTCCCCGTACCACCGGCGCGCTCATGTCGATGCAAGATATCTCTATCTCCATATCGCATATCACAGGCTAACAGCACTTGAAGTAAGTCACTGCCGTTAAAACCACCCATCAATCGCGATTTGACATGCAGCACTAAAATCTGCTGATCTGAATACAATTCTTGCTCAGCCGCCTGCTGCGCCCCTGAAACATTCTCCGACTCTAGCTCATCCAGCGAATCATGAAATTGTTTCACTACATCACCGCTTTGCTCAGCTCTTGGATGATCTGACGGCAGCAATGGTTCGGCGCGCTCAACGACACGTGCCCCACCGTTAGGTAACTCGGCCGTAAAGCCGTCGGCACCAGTTAGTTCAGGAAAGCCCCCGCCCATGCTTCGCGACATCTTAATTTCGTTTTTACGCTCGCTACGCATGCGTCGAAAACCATCAATTAAAACGACTAATACCAGCACCAAGCCACAGGTAATAAGCCATTCCCGCATACCAAAACCGGATAACCATTCCATAATCTACAACTGCCCCACTCTCACCTAGCTGCCACAATTACGCCTCTAATGCGGCGCCAAAATAAATTTACAAAAACCAAACACCACGGCCCAACATTATGCCGTTGCGAGCTCCATAGCCTCATCAATGTCAACGCTTACCAAGCGAGAACAACCTGGCTCATGCATGGTCACGCCCATTAAGTGATCTGCCATTTCCATAGTAATTTTATTATGCGTAATAAATATAAACTGCACCTTGCTCGACATCTCTTTGATGAGCCGCGCATAGCGCCCAGTATTTGCGTCATCGAGTGGAGCATCAACTTCATCGAGCATACAAAATGGTGCTGGATTCAACTGAAATATTGAGAAGACCAGCGCGATCGCTGTAAGCGCCTTCTCGCCACCTGACAGCAAATGAATTGTGCTGTTTTTCTTGCCTGGCGGCTGAGCCATTATGGTAATGCCCGTATCTAACAGATCATCGCCTGTCATTTCTAGATAAGCTGCGCCACCACCAAAAACTTTGGGAAACAACTCTTGCAGACTACTGTTTAACTCATCAAAAGTTTCTTTAAACAAATTGCGGGTTTCTTTGTCTATTTTATGAATCGCATTTTCCAGCGTAGTCAAGGCCGTTTCGAGCTCTTCATTTTGAGAATCAAGATGACGCTTGCGCTCAGACTCGGTAGTGTACTCGTCTATAGCCGCAAGATTAATTGCACCCAAACGCTCAATACGGCGCACCACTTCGTCGAGCCGAGCTTGCCACGCGTCTAACTCCGCCTCAGCCGGCATATTGCCGAGAACCCGCTCTAGTTCGAACCCTGACTCAACTAATTGCTCTTCGATCGTTTTAGTTCGAACTTGCATCTCTTGACTATCGATGCGAGCTTTTTCCAGCTGATCGCGAAGCTGCGCAGTGCTTTGCTCAACTCTATGACGATCTTGCTCAGCCGTTCGCTTGGCATGATCGATGGACTCAACGTTCGTGCGGGCTGCAGCCAACTGCTCTTCAACCTGCAAGCGAGCCTCTAGCTGCTCGGCCAACGTTGCCTTGTATCCAGCGATTGGCAAATCATTCTCGGCCTGCGCGGCACGTAAGCTTGCTTGGCGTTGCTCAAGTTGCTCTACTTGGCGGCCGAGTCGATCGACTCCACCCTCAACCGAATCAATTTGTGCTTTTAATCCTTCGACTCTCACCGCTACCGATTGCAACGCATCACGATCGGTTCGTGCCGATTCACGCGATGCCGTTAGTGCATCACGCGCCGAATCACGCTCAAGCAGCAGCGACTCCCGCTGCTCTTCAACAATCTGCATGGCCTCAATGGCGGCATCTAGTTGCACACGAGCATCGGATAAACCTTGACGCTGTTGCCGCTGATTACCCTCGGCCAGCATTATCTCTTCGTTGGTTCGCTTGCTGCGTGCTGCCACTTGCTCAATACTAGACTGGAGCGATTTAACTTCCGCCTGGGCACGACCCAACTCAGCCTGTGCCTGCGACTTCTCTTGCACATAGCGGTCTTTCTCTTGCTCGGCTTCTAACACTGCAGCCTCGCCCTGCTCTTGATCTAGCTGACAAGCTGAAAGTTCGGCTTCGGTTGCCCTCATATTCGTTTCGAGCTCGCTCAACTGCTGCTGGCGAGCAATGACGCCCTGACCGGCATCGGCGCTCTTGTAAACTCGCAACCAGTCAAGCCCTAGCCAGATACCCTCAGGCGTGACGATCGATTCGCCAGCGCCCAGCGCATGCTTTACCTGCATAGCAGCCACCAAAGTGTCGGCTGCATACACGTTGCTAAGCAGTGCCGGCACGCTATCCCCTTGCACTTTAGAACTGATTTTTGGCAAGTTAACACGGCTATTGATAGCGGTATCTTGCGTTGGGCGAAGCTCAACAAAGCTCATATTGGCGTTGCCGAGATCCGCAATCGCATCACTAATGTTCTCGATGGATTCTACGGCTACAGCTTGCAGCGAACTACCCAAAATAGTTTCGACCGCCGTGTCCCAGCCATTATCAACTCGAAGCTGATCAAGAAGTCGCGGTGCGTCAGCTAGCTGATGTGTTTGCAGCCAACGCTGCGACTCGCCTTTATCGTCGCTCTGCGCAGCTTTTTGCAACGCCTCTAACGATGCATGCCTGCCGCGCTGCTGTTGGAAATCGCCGCGCAACCTGTCAAGCTCGATCCCGGTATCTTTTAGCTGGGCGCGCGATTGCGCTATCTGGGCGTTGCATTGCTGAATGGCTTCTTCGAGCTCGCTTACTCGCTTCTGACCTGCCAGCACAGCTGATTGCTGTTCTGCCAGTGGCGCCGTGTGATCTTGCCCATCAAGCTCTCTGCGCTCCTTCGTCAACCGCTCCATACGCGATGACAGACCCGTTAACGACTCTTCAATCTGGTCGATACGGGTGCGCTGTATCTCAGCATTTTTTTGCGGCTCAGCAGCGTTTTGATTAAATTCATCCCAACGATGCTGCCAGTCTTGCATAGCCGCTTCGGCGGTGGCCAATGCTGCACTCGAGAGAGACTCGGACTGCGACAAATCCTCATACTCGGGTTCAATAACCGCAAGCTCCGTGCGCCAACCTTCTAGCTTCGAGCGATCATCAACAAGATGCTGGCTACTCTCAATGGCATTGCGCCCGGTTTCTGCGATATCTGCAGCCAGCTGCCTAGCACGCTGCTCACAGTGCTCAATAGACTGCTCTAGACGTGAAATGTCTGCGCCTAAGCCGTAATAGCTGGCCTGAACGTTATTAAAAGTATCGGTTTTTTCAATGTGGTCTTCTCGCAACTGTTCTAATTTAGCATCAATTGCATGTTGCTCGGCGATGGCGGCTTCAACATCGATTTCAAGGCGCGCTATGAGGTCACGCTGGCCGCTAGACTTATCACGCAGCAATTGCCAGTTAAGGCTCAGAGTTTGTGCCTTGAGCTCCCGCTCCTCGCCTTTAAATTCTTTATATTTTTCGGCGGCCGCTGCTTGGCGCTTTAATTTTTGCAGCTGTCTTTCTAGCTCTTCACGTAGGTCTGTTAGACGCTCCAGATTTTCGCGAGTATGACGAATCCGTGTTTCAGTTTCACGGCGCCGCTCTTTGTATTTAGAGATGCCGGCTGCTTCCTCAATAAAAACCCTAAGCTCTTCAGGCTTAGACTCTATTAACCTAGAGATCATGCCTTGCTCTATGATGGCATAGCTGCGAGGACCAAGGCCGGTGCCTAAAAATATATCGGTAATATCACGTCGCCGGCATTTGGCTCCATTGAGAAAATACTGAGACTGCCCATCGCGAGTCACTTTGCGCTTGATTGAGATTTCACTGAACGCGCCATATTCACCTTTGAGTGTGCCATCGCTATTATCGAAGACCAACTCAATTGAAGCTTGGCCGACCGGCTTGCGGGCGGTGGAGCCATTAAAAATGACATCAGTCATCGACTCGCCGCGAAGATTTTTAGCCGAAGATTCGCCCATCACCCAACGGACAGCATCGATGATATTCGATTTACCACACCCATTAGGACCAACGACAGCCACCAAATTTTTGTTGAGCTGGACGTTCGTGGGATCGACAAAAGATTTGAAACCAGCGAGCTTGATATTGTTTAGGCGCATAGCATTTATGTCTAGTATTAGGTTTATGCAACTTAATCTGCACACCCCCCTGGAAAGCGAACAGAAATCAACCAATTCAAGCCTTGTATTTGCTTAAATTGTGGCTAACGACCAGCCGTGCTTATGATGCACTGATGCGGAAACGAAGACAATCCTGAAACCACATATTGTGGTAATAAACGCGAATTAATCTACAGGTTGTGGATGAAAGGATTTTTTGCTCACTAGTTATCCACAGACAGTCGGGCTAATAAGGCCCGCGACGCGAGCATACCGCTGGCGGGCAGCACTGAAAATCAATCCCGCAGTGTGTTAATAACCAATGATGTCGCTTGAACATCCACTGAGCCTTGTTCGACGGGCTCACCGCGAATGACGTCTACTAGCACCTGCGGCGAATCAACATCGCCTTGCTGCGCAAATGGCTGCCCTGAACGCGCGAGTCGCGCACCCACAACGACTTGCTCAGCCTGCGCGATCGACCTCCCTGCCATCATGTCCTGATCGGTTAGTTGCAGCGTGACGGGCAAGTCCGCGAGCGTAACCCGTTTAGCCGCAAGCGGCATGCGAGTGCCATCGGCCGGACGCGCATAAATGAATACCGGGGTAGACGGCGCATCCGTCGAGCGAACGTGCTCGGCGGCTAGACTAATCGTTAATTGCACAAATGCAGAGATCGCAATGCCTGACCTAGATCCCTCGGCATTGGACTGCCGCAGAGCCTGCGCCATTTCACCATCTGTTGCGCCCTCTGCCTCAACAAGCTGCAGACGCGCTGCCCTCAACCCGTTCTCAATCATGGTGCGCTCATTACTTCCCTGCCCATAAGCTTGTGACGCCTGCGTCCAGTATCCAATGGCCTTTTGCCACTGCTGGGCTTGATAAGCGCGAATACCCGCCAGGCCCAAAGCCCGCGGCTCGGCCGGATCAATGCTCAATGCTCGGTCTAGCCATTGTGACGCCTCAGTAATAAAGGTTTGATCGGCACGCTGCCCGAGCGCCTGCGCCTGCAAGTAATAGGTTTCGGCTAACTGCGCCATAATCGATGCGCTATCGGGGGCAATGGTGAGTAGACGCAGATAGACCTGAGCGGCTTCATCCCACTGGTTGAGCCCCGCAAGCACATCAGCATGCAAACTCAACAGCTGAGGGTCAGGTGCCAATGAACTTGTTTGCGCATCTAGCACCGAGGCTAAACGCATAACCTCGCGCTGACGACCTTGCACATCGCCAGCTTGCCGGACCTTCTCGAGTTGTAATAAAACCACACGTTGATCAGCCGAGCCCAGCGAAAATCCGCCGGGCATGTACAAAGTCAAGGCTACGACGGGCACCAGCAAGCTGACCAATAAAAGCACCCATTGTTGCACTCGACGAGCGCCTGCTCGACCCGCAGGGACACCGCTATCTAACGTATTTTTGTTCGGTATCGCAGAGGCACTTTCAAGTTCTGAAATAACCTGCTGCTGACCTTCTAGCACCAGAGATTCATATTCATCCGCTGCAATGAGCCCTTCCTCTAACTGCGCCTGCCATTCACTGCGTTTATGGTGAAAAAGGGCTAAGTTACTTTGCTCTCGCGCATCAATACTGGCGTTGATTACAGGCTCTGAGCTACTCTCAGCAGAGGCCGTGCGCCAGGTAAACCGACCCACTGCTAATAAGACAAGCAAAGCCATCGAGGACGCTGCAGCCAAAAGCTCAGGCCATGCGAGCCAACTATTTATCATGTTCATGCGTACGCTCTAATTCGGCAATATGACGATCAAGGGCATCAACCTTCATAGAGATAGGCTCGGTGCCGGCATTAACTGCGTCAATCTTTTGTAAGTTAAGCTCATGCTCAAAACTGGAATGAGCCAAGCCTGAGGGCTTGCCGGTCATGCGCCAAATAATTAAGCCGCTAATCAACAGCAAACCCAATGGCAAAAGCCACAATGCCAAAGTGAATCGCGTTAATGGTGGCTGATACAGAACAAAAGTACCATAGCGCGCGGTCATAAAATCTCTAATTTCTTGGTCGCTATAGCCTTCATCTAATAAACTAAATAATTCATTGCGCAGATCCTCCGCAATCGGCGCATCGGAATCAGACAAGTTTTGATTTTGACACTTGGGGCAGCGCAACTCATTAATAAGCGCGTAATAGCGTGACCGCATTGTGCTGCTGCCAAATGCCCGCAACTCATTACTTTCACTAACATCCTCGGCAGACATTTGTGTGCTAACGTCAATCGGCGTCTGAGCCAGCTGCGCAGTGGCATTTATAGAGAGTCCCAATGCTATGCACCCTACCCAAAAGGCCAGGACAGATTTCAGGCGCTGACTAAACCTTATCGATGGGCGACGCCCAATAAGCCGGTAGCTTACTTTTAGCATGCCAACGACAATCACAGCGCCGCACGCTGCGTTTGAGCGACCGGCCATGGCAACCCTAACGGCTCAATTTTCTCACGCCATACCTTTTCATTCAGAATACCCACATGTCGATAACGAATGATGCCTTGCGCATCAATCACATAGGTTTCAGGTGCCCCGTACACGCCTAGATCAAGCCCTAATGACCCTTTAAAGTCAAAAATATTCAGACGATACGGATTGCCCAGACGCTGTAACCACTGCATCGCCGCTGCTCGCTCATCTTTATAATTTAAACCAAAAATGGGTACACCCTGACTGGCCAATTCGTTTAAGTAAGCATGCTCAGCACGGCATGCAATACACCATGTTGCCCAAACATTGAGTAACGCCGCTTGACCCACAATATCTGCGGCAACCACGACCTGTTCGGCATTCATCAGACGACTCAGGTTAAACGCTGGGAGAGATTGACCGATCATCGCTGACGGTAAATTCGAAGGATCATATTCACCACTGCCCATACGCTTTTCTAAGGTCAAAAAAACCAGGGCAACCACCGCGAAAATCAGTAGTGGTATAAAAAGTCGGAGACGAGCATTCATTGACAACGAATCACTATAGATAGGCTAGTTAATAGATAAATTTTTGTTTGCGTCATCAGGCTATACCATAGCCTGCTCATTACTGGCCACTGTGCCAGACGGCGAATCCGTACGAACCGGCTGCCTAGTCATGTAGCGCTTATCGATCACTACCAACAGACCACCAGCGGCCATCATCAATGCACCCAGCCAAATACAGCGAATGAAGGGCTTCACGTAGATGCGCACTGCCCATTGCTCACTCTCTAAAGAGTCGCCCAATGATACGTACAAGTCACGCGTTAACCTGCCATGAATACCCGCTTCGGTCATGACATTCTTTGCCGCATAATAAAAACGTTTTTCCGGCTGCAAACGAATCGACAAACCATTGATCAATGCGCCTTCATTAAGCCTACCGACGCCAAAGGTTGCCATAGTGGCTGAGTAATTGGGGCCTTGAACATCCTCTAACTTTTCCAGCACAAAACGATAGCCGGCAACGTCGGCAACCGCCCCAGGTGCCATGGCTAATTCTTTTTGCACACTGTAGCTTGAAGTCAAACCAATGCCTAGCGCCATCACCGCGATGCCGCTATGCGCAATAACCATACCCCAATAACTGCGCGAAAGTGAAAGCAAACCCTGCCTGCTGCTCAACTTCTTCGCTCTGGCAAACCGACGCGCCTTCAAGCCTGCATGCGTCAGCGTCATTAACAACAACCAGCTACTCAATGTAACCGTAACAAACGCTCCAAAGCGCCACTGCGTGGCGTAGCGCTGCGACAAAAAAGCTACCGCAAGCAGGGCAAGCAGCAAGGCTACGATCGAGACAATATACCAAGGCCGAACCAGCACTGGTGTAAGCCGGTTATGCTTCCAATTGAGATAGGGTGCAACACCCATGAACAGCATGAGCAAGACCATTAAAGGCAAAAACAGTTTGTTAAAATACGGCGGCCCAACTGAGTAACTACCAAGATCCAAAGCACTCATCACCAAAGGAAACAGGGTACCAATGAGAACCACGGCCAACGAAACCGCCAGTAAGCTGTTGTTGATCAATAGCCAACTCTCGCGCGATAACAACTTGAATGTGGCCAGTGGCTTTATAGTGGGCGCGCGCAGAGCATAGAGCAACAACGAACCGCCGACGGTAACAGCCAAGAACAATAAAATAAACATACCTCGGGTTGGATCTGAAGCAAACGCATGTACCGAAACGAGTATTCCCGATCGAACTAAAAAGGTACCGAGCAAACTTAGCGAAAAAGCCAAAATTGCTAACAGGACTGTCCAGCTGCGAAAAACGCCGCGCTTCTCGGTTGCCGCTAGCGAGTGGATTAAAGCCGTACCCGCGAGCCACGGCATAAAAGAAGCGTTCTCTACTGGATCCCAGAACCACCATCCACCCCAGCCAAGCTCGTAATAAGCCCACCAACTGCCCAACGCAATTCCAACTGTTAAAAACAGCCATGCCACTGTAGTCCAAGGTCGCGTCCAACGAGCCCATGCGGCGTCAAGCTTGCCACCGATCAAAGCGGCAATGGCGAAAGCAAAAGCCACCGCAAACCCTACGTAGCCTATGTACAACAGCGGCGGATGCAAAATCAAACCAATATCTTGCAGCAAGGGGTTAAGATCATTACCCTCTAACGGTGGGCTAATCAGATTACGCTCGAACGGATTGGAGGTGAAAATGATGAACAGTAAAAAGCCAACGGCAATACCTCCGAGCACAGCCAGTACTCGGGCATGCATATCAGACGGCAAGCTTTTTCCGAGGTAGGCCACTGCAAGCGTCCAACTCGCTAAAATAAAGACCCACAACAACAGTGAACCTTCATGATTGCCCCACACGGCACTGAATTTATAATAACTTGGTAAGGCTGTATTAGAGTGCTGCGCAACAAGCACCACACTAAAGTCATCGTGTAGGAATGAGTATGTGAGGCAGGCAAACGCGACAGCTAAAAACAACCACAGGCCGCTGCTTAACAGCGGACCGCTGCGCTGCAACAAATGCCAGCGTCCTGCTGCACCCGCCATAGGCAAAACGGTCAGCGCGATCGCTATGGGAAGACATAAAAGTAAGGCTAAGTGACCTATTTCGGGTATAACGCTTATCATCAATATTCGCTTGCTGGGTCGCTGTCGTTATCGTCTGAGTAGCTGCTTTTATAGTCGCTTGCCGATTTTCCCTCAAGCGCCTTAGCCACTTCGGGCGGCATATATTTTTCATCGTGTTTCGCTAAGACCTGCTCGGCCATAAAAATACCCTCGGCATTCAACACGCCCGTGGCCACTGCGCCCGCATCTTCAGCAAACAGATCAGGCAATATGCCTTGGTACTGCACCGCTACGTCCGCACTGTAGTCTGTTAGCACAAAGGTCACCGCCAACGTCTCTGCATCGCGCACAATACTACCCGGGACAACCATGCCGCCAACTCGAATTTTACGGCCCAATGGTGCCTCACCCGCTGCAATGCGCTCAGGCTCATAGAACAGGTTTAAGTTGTCTTTGAGGGCCGTGGTGATAAGCGCTGTGGCTAAACTTGCGCCGACCACAATCACCGCCACAATCATCAAACGTTGCTTACGAAGTGGGTGCATCACTATTTATCAACCTGTGCAGACTTAGCCGATAATGGTGTTGCATTTTGTTGCAACGCAGCCACGGCACTTCTTTTAATTCGGGCAAGCTCACGGCGATAACGCAAAAGAGGCTGCAAAACTAGAACCCCCAAAACCAAAAAACTAATGCCATAGGCACTCCATACGAAGTTGCCATGACCTGCCATGCGCCATAGCTCAGCAAAAGAATCAAAATACACGCGCTATCTCTCTATATAAAAACGTTTTATGTAAACCGATGACTCATCATCGAAGCTTGTTTGTGGCGTACTCGGCCAACCAATTACTGCGACCTTCGCCCAACACAATTTGCAGTCGAAGCTGTAAGATCACCATAGCCGCAAATACAAAATAAGTGCCGATAATCGCGAGCAACAGCGGCTGCAGCATCTCACTAGCAATTGCCGACTGCTCGGTAAATTTAATCGATGCCGGCTGATGCAGGCTAGACCACCAATCGACGGATTTGTAGATGATTGGAATATTAACGGTACCTGCTAACGCCACGACAGCCGCTGCTCGATTGCCGTTGCGGCGATTATTGTAAGCATCGTACAGCGCCATCACCCCCAAATATAAAAAGAACAGGATTAGCATGGAGGTTAAACGTGCATCTTGCCAAACCCAGTAGGCGCCCCAAGTGGGCTTGCCCCAGATAGCACCTGTCACTAACGCCAAAAATGTGAGCGCAGCACCCACCGGTGCAATCGCTCGCATGACCATGTCGGCAACTTTCATGCGCCAAATCATGGCAACCGCTCCAGCGACAGCCATCACATAGTAGGCCGCCAACGCAACGACAGCCGTGGGCACGTGGATATACATAATGCGAAAGCTATTACCTTGCTTATAGTCAGGTGGCACAAACGCCAATCCCCATACTAACGCGACTATCAGCACCAACAGCCCTAAACCTAAGAGCCAAGGCAGCCAGCGATCGAGCTTTGCCAACAGCCACTTAGGCGAACCCAAGCGATGAAACCACTGCCAATTTGCCATATTAACTATCCATACTAATTTTTAAGCCTGCACCGATAGCCAGCGGAGCAAGTACCACCGCCGCACAAAGCAAACCCGA
Source organism: uncultured Pseudomonadales bacterium (assembly GCA_943788835.1). Classification (GTDB taxonomy): domain Bacteria; phylum Pseudomonadota; class Gammaproteobacteria; order Pseudomonadales; family UBA7434; genus UBA7434. Next base: position 599,948 of record CALSRU010000004.1, read on the forward strand.
TAACATCATTAACGGAGCCACCACTGACCAGCCTTCTAGCGCATATTGCAGTAATCCTGCGCCAAAAATAATAACCGGTACGTAGAGCGGAAGAATAATTAACGCAATTAACAAGCCACCTGTTTGTAAGCTTACTGTAACTGCAGCGCCAATTGCTCCTATAAAACTCAAAATTCCACTACCCAAAAAAAGCCCCAAGGCTAGCAGCGGGACGATTGAGATAGGGATACCCAGCATCAAAGCAAACAGCGGTGACGCCAATAGCATAGGCAAGCCTGTGACCAGCCAGTGCGCGGCAACTTTTCCAATGATCGCAAAATATAATGGCCTAGGTGACAGTAACAGTTGTTCGAGTGTTCCGTCTTCGTAGTCACTGCGGAATAATGCATCGAGCGACAGCATAATGCCCAGCAATGCCACGACCCATATAATGGCCGTTGCATTTAATGCTAACTGCTTAACATCGGGACCGATCCCCAACGTAAACAAAGTTATTACCAACAAAACGAATATCAGTGGGTTGAGCCAAGCACCGCGAGTTCTAAAATACACGCGCAGGTCTCGCTGAAAGATCGCGTGAAGTATCCTGAACATCGACTCGTTATCTGATTGCATTGTCGCAGGATGAGTCATAGCGATCGAGCCTCATCAATACCGCCCGCTTCCGTCCTGTGCGCATCAAGATCGAGCGTCAACATTCGCTCACTACGCAACGGTTGATGGGTTGTAAGCACGATCATGCCGCCGCGTATCAAATGCTCGTCAAACATTTTTTCTAACACAACAACACCGTCTTGATCGATAGCGGTAAACGGCTCGTCAAGCACCCAAAGCGCATGCTGACTCAGCACCAAGCGAGCTAATGCAACGCGGCGCTGCTGTCCGGCTGAAAGTCGTGCGCACGGCATTTGACTGTATGGCGCCAGACCGAATACCGCTAGAGCTCTTTCCTCCAAATCGGTGCCTTGCTGTGGGTTGCCGACTGATACACCGTCAGCTGTCGCTGCGCTAGATCCATTCATGGCCTGCCACCATTGCAAATTTTCAATAGGTGTCAGCGCGGACTTCACTCCAGGGGCGTGGCCTAAATAGCAAAGTTGAGCGCGAAATAGAGCACCTAAGTCGCGAGTACTGCGACCATTCCAACGAATGTCGCCGCTAAAGTCAGTGGTAAGTCCACTGACCATACGCAGCAGTGTGGTTTTGCCGCTGCCATTGGCTCCTGCAATGCGCAGACCTTGACCACCCTCTAAGCATTGATTGACATTTTGCATGAGCACGCGCTCGCCACGCTCGCAATAAAGACTGTTTAATTCGAGTTGGGTAGCTAAAGGAGACACGGGCGTTTATATTCCATACGCTGCCCACTTTACGTGGTGCCAGCGAAAATAGGTAACTGATGAATCAATTAATAGGCGGCAAGCTTACACAGGTATTGTACGATGCTCGCGGCACAAAGACCATTTACAGTGCAAGTCTCTCAGCCCAATTAAGCCCCCTTAGATGCCAACGAAGTGCTGCCCACTAGGGTAATCGTCCCGTGCTCGACGTCGCTAACTTAGACTTATCGACACAATGGCTAAATGTAAGCTTTCAGCAACCTCCAACGAGCCACGAGCGCATCAATGTACTATAGTATTCAGGCACCAGCAGTTGTGATGCATTAACATGAGATGCTCAAATTAGCCCTTCGGACTGCTCACAGGATCGGCATCTGAATTGGCATCTGCACTGAGATCAGTATCGGTACCCCGCTATGACAAATGACCGCCCTAATCTTTTGGCAACACGCACTAGCAGTGCCACGCCCGCGAATCATCGCCGCAACTCCGGTAACGGTAACCCAGTCAACACATCAACCATGCCTTTGGCACAATCTGTGGAAAAAGCCCAGCGTGGTTAACCCCACCGGCAGCCAGTCACCTAACACTAGTGGCAGCCTGCCTCTTCAAGCAATCTCGACTGAAACGTTACAGTACTTAGGCAGCCGAGTCGGCGCTGTTATAGAAGCACGCGTTGTACAAGTACTCACCGAAGTAACCTCAAGCGCGCCCGGGAACGCTAGCAGATCAGTAACAACTGACGGCAAGGTAACGCTTGCAACACCAAACGATCCAGCGAGAGCTGTAGCTAGCAGTGACAAGAATACTGCAGCTAACCCAGCTGAGCGCTACCAAGTCTTGCTATCGATCGATAACACGACCACGCTTAAAGTCAGCTCACAGCTTGCCCCGCGCATGGGACAAGTGCTGCAAATGATGGTGTTAGATAACCAGCAATTGCGTATTCTGGACCCTCGCGCTGCAAGCAAGGTTGCAGCCAATACTTCGGCCGTCAATGCGCAAGCCGGCTTAGCTGCCGCCGCACCTCAGGCAGCCGCAAGCCCCTCAACTGCCGCAGCGCAAGCAACCAATAATATATCTCCAAACGACCTGGCACAGGCCAACCGAATCACACAATCACAAACCCCCGGCATCAACGCAATTCTCCAGCAAGCACTGCGATCATCGCTGCCCAAACAAGCCTCGCGGGCACAGCTGCCCCTCACACTCGCTCAATTGGCTAATAACACGCCACCTGCTTCATCCGCAGCTTCGCCAAGCGCCAGTACTCCTACAGACTCGACCACTGGCAAAACAAACATGCAAACAGCCGCTCAAACTGGGCTTGCTACAGGCAGCATGAAACTTACGCCGCCAAGCGGTGGCTTGTCGCAGCCGTTGAACTCAGCAGGGTCTTTGAGCGCCAGCAACAATGCGCTACTGCAAAGCGCTGAAATTGATGCCGCGCGCCAGATCCTAAACGCGATCATCCCCACATTTAAAAGCACCGTTACGCCCACAGGCATACGCGATGCCTTATTAAACAGCGGTGCCTTTTACGAGCATAAGCTTGCAATCGCAGCAACCAATATGCGAGCTAGGCAATCAGCTCAATCCAATTCTGCCGAAACGAACCGCGCACAAACAGCTACCACAGCGTTGCCGAGCACACTGCTACAAATTGACCCGCAGCAGCGTAATGCCATTACCCTGCCGCTCCAAAGTGATATGAAGCATGGCCTATTGCAGGTAGCCAAAGCACTGCAAGCACTACTGCCCAACATTCCGATGAGCATATCACCCACAAAAAAAGACAACAGTGCTCAATCGGATTCCAGTTTAGTCAACCTCTGGCAAACGCTGGGATCGAGCAGCTCCAGCAGCCAGTCCTCTGGCGACAATCAACGAGGCGGTGCCGACTCTGTCCTCCAGTTGCTTCGGTTAGCCCTCGGGGCAACTGCACGTACACAGACACAGCAAATTTTAGCCGTGGGCAGCCAGCTAGCGGCTCAAGGTGACCCGCAAATCAACCAATCGCTTAACGTAGAGTTACCGCTGTGGCTGGATCAGCGCTTATCGATGGTAGAGATCAAACTTGAGCGTGAAAAGGCAGCTCGACACGCACGAGAAAAGATCGACACATGGAATGTTCGGCTGCGCTTTGATCTAGAGGACTTGGGCGAACTCACCGCGTTAGCCACTCTGCAAGGCAAGCGGATGGCTGCCGTTTTATGGTCTAGCCAAACCCAACTAACCGAAAAAATTCAGGCTGAACTCGCCGAGGTCACTAACCAGCTCAACCAGCTTGGCCTGAATGTTAAGCATTTACATTGCCGCACAGGGCACCCGCCTGCAGCCACTGATGGCAAAGCCGTGAACATACTGCAAATGAATTTACTCGATACGCAAAGCTAGCATCAGCAATGCGCCGAACCGATAACTCAGTGAAGCAACAATATGGACAAGAAAGACACTCCATCCCGATCGCCAAGCGATAGCGCTAAAAAGCGCGAGGCAATTGAGCATTACCAGCAGGCGGTAGCATTGAAATATGATGGGCAAAATGCGCCTGCCATTACCGCCACCGGCGGCGGACAGCTAGCCGAAGATATCATTGCGATGGCGCGCGAGTACGGCATACCCCTTTACGAAAACGCCGAGCTTACCGAAATGCTTGGGCTTCTAGAATTAGGAGACCACATACCGCACGAGCTCTACGTTATCATCGCGCAAATCATTGCGCTGGCTTACAAATTACAGGACAAGAAACCTCCGGTACCGACCGCAGCTCTCTAATGCTTAGCAACCTACGCTTTTCCCCGTGCAGCGAACATCGCCGCACAAAACCCAATCACAATAAGCGCCAAACTTACCCACTCATGAGCAGCGCCCACAGGACTCGCGCCTGCTGCAGTAGCGAAAATCGCTTGGACATACCAGATAAAATACATCAAAAAAATAAAACAGAGCCACTGATAGCTGCGCTTAGTTTGCTTTATTAGGCCTGGCATCACCAGAAACAAACCGGACGACACTATAATCCAGAGCCCGAGGGCGGCAGCCAACTCTGGCGGCCCGAAGTTCAACAACCCGAACAACATGGTTGCCAAAAGCCCAAAGTAACAAATCAGTACAGCGACCCGCGCCGGTGGGTAGTAGGAACTATTTAATGCAGTGTGCTCAGTCATAATGTTAACTACTTATATCCGATAGAATTAAGTCAGCCGGTGCGCAAACGCTGCGATACGCTCGCCAAGCGCGAGACACAATTGGGTTTCGTGAGAACTCACAGTGCCAGTCCCACTGAGGCCTGCTACATGGCTAGGCCCGTAAGGTGTTCCGCCTGAACGAGTCTCATGCAACGCTTTTTCAGAATACGGTAAACCGAGCAGTAACATCCCGTGATGTAACAACGGTAGCATCATACTCAGCAGCGTCGCCTCATTACCGCCATGCATGCTCGAGGTAGAACTAAAAACCCCAGCTGGCTTACCCACCAGCGAAGCAGAAAGCCATAATGCTGTGGTATTGTCGATAAAATACTTCAACGGCGCGGCCATGTTACCAAACCGAGTAGGGCTTCCGATAATAAGGCCGGCACACCCAGCTAATTCCTCTTGGCTGCAATACAAGGGCCCGGTTTCTGGCACTGCTTGCTGAGCAACTGACGACTGCTCCCACGTATCGGCGATGATTCCATCGAAAACTTCGGGGACAGTGCGCACCAGTGCACGCAGCCCTGGTACACGGTTAACTCCTTCGGCTATCTGCTCTGCCATTGCTGCTGTTGAGCCATGACGGCTGTAATACAACACCAAAACATAAGGGTCCTCATTGGCCTGCATAAACACTCGCTTTATAAAGACTGATTTTAAATGGTCGGTTTTTCAAGGCTAGGTTTCGCAAAGCCAGATTTGTTCACGCATTTACAACAATACGTTTACATTTTCAGGCGGCCGACCTATAACCGCACGAGAACCAGAAACTACAATAGGTCGCTCAATCAACTTTGGATACTCGCTCATAGCTTGAATGATGCTCGCGTCATCAAGCGTCATGTCGGATAACTTCAATGTCTTGTAATCAGCCTCACCCCTGCGCAATAAATCGCGCGGCGCCATACCCAGTTTTTTGAGCAGTTTGCCAAGCTCTGCACAAGTTGGCGGGGTCTCTAAGTAAAGGAGCACTTCCACTTGTACGGCACTAGCCTCAATTAAGGCCAACGTTTGTCGCGATTTTGAACAACGGGGATTGTGGTAAATAGTTAATGCCATAGTGTTGCTAAAACCTATTTTGAACGGCCTTTTACCCAACGTATTTTGGCCGAATAATCGAGAGGGTGGTATATTAGCTAAGATGGCTTATCGCCATTTTATTTACACCAGCAGCCCAGTAACTATTGTACAGAAGGTTTCTGCAATCAACAGCCTTAATGCCTAACAAGCGAATCATCGCGGCATTGGCCTACTAATCAGTGAGGAAGTAAGCCATGAGTTTTTTTTGGGAGCATGCCCAAAGCCTGTTGCGCAAAGGCTCTGCAATCCTTTTTCTTTTTTTACTTTCTGCCTGCAACGATAGCGCTAGTGATCGGTCCAACCAACCCTTCTCACTCACGACGTACGCCGGCAAATGGGTCGTCTTAAACTATTGGGCTGAGTGGTGCGCACCCTGCATCAAAGAAATTCCGGAGTTAAATCTATTACAAGCCGAGCATGAGGACGACATTACCGTTTTAGCCGTTAATTTTGATCGGGTGACTGGCGCAGAGTTAACAGCGTTGTCGGAAAAAATGGGGATCCAATTTGGCTTAGTTGATCCAGATCCAGCCGAAACGCTGCGACTGTCACGCCCGGCCAGCTTACCGACTACTTACATTTTTGATCCCACCGGAAAATTGGCAGCGAAGCTGGTTGGCCCGCAAACTAGTGCGGAACTGCTGGCTAGAATCGAGACGGTTTCTGCACCCAGTAAAGCCATGCCTGTTGCCGAGTAAACTCTCAATTGACCATGAGGCGCTGTTGAAGCCACATCATTTCCGATCGAAGGATATTATAAAAGACATAACATTTAGCCCATAATAGTATGTTTTTCATAGTATTTATGCCTTTTAGACTTAGATACAGAGCCCGTATTAAAAGCCTAGGCAACGACCCAAGTCACACTAAATTTAGCTTTTTCCGCTTAAAGCCTGCACAGTAGGCATTCGCCGACTAGACTTATTGCAACGCCCTCCCTTGCAGTAGGAAATCCGATGAGTGACATAACTAAGACAAGATCTACCGACTCACCATTCACTGAGCCAAACCAGTCGTCACGCTTCGTTGAGCTTAGTGGGAATTGGTTTTTTATGACCCGAGAGTACGGTCTACAAGGCCCTTATGCGAGCAAAGCAGACGCGGAAACTGCGGTGCAAGGCTACATCGCTGAGCTTGCTCATGACAATGCAACACCTGCTCACATGCCTGAAACAACTATTCCTTCTGGACAGCACGAGCAATTGGCCAATGTCGTTCCATGGCCAAACATCCGCAAACAAAACCTCGATTGACCCCATATTCAGCCGACCGATGTTAATAGGCCAACCGCCCGATAACGATCTGAAATTGAAAAGCGCTGCTGAGTAATACTTCTCGCAAGCTTCTATTGATCGCTGGCATGAGCTCGCTGAATACTCGCATCGCGCAGCATTCATGCCTGCAATAAAACGACACCCACCCGCTTGGAAGTTTTGTTATACTCGGCAATTAGCCAAATTCATATGGCAGAGAAAGAATTCATAAGACTGGCAATGATTAAAAAACAGATCACTAAAACCGAGCAACGCGAAGAAATTCAGCGACAAACGCAGAAATTTTTGAAGCATGGGCTTCAAGTTAAAGAAATACCCAAAGGGGTTAGCAGTCGTGATGAAGCCGCTGGGCCACTACCCAAAACCAGTTGGCACATGGAGAAAAGTGACTCTCAAAGAACCTATCTTACCGAGGTGGTGGATAGCTTGGAGCAGCGCAAACAGATCAAATCGACGACCGTGATCGGTAAGCGCCCGGTGCGGCAGAAAAAACCCAAGCGTACATTGATTTATGATGACTTTGGCGAGCCACTGCGATGGGTTTGGGTTGACGAATAAGCCCCGATCGCCAAGGCTACTCTTCATTAACAATATCGTAACAAGCCCTATATTCACTGGCGTTAATTTTCATCCTGCCGTGCTCTACAAAAGACTGCAACAACTCGTCTAGGGCCTGCATAAAAGAGTGGTCACCAGTAATCTGAAAATTGCCATACCGCGCAATTTCGGCAATACCTTCGGCCTTTACGTTTCCGGCTACCAGCCCCGAAAACATAGCGCGCAAGTTTACCGCTGTTTCAAATGCAGACTGTTGAGTATTCAAACGCAAAGCTCGCATATTGGCATGCGAAGGATAAAACGGTAATTGCATTTCTCTGGGTACGACCAGAGACCAATTAAAATAAAAGGCATCACGCGCATCACACCGAATATGTCTGACGGTGTCCATACTTTCCAACATACGAACTGCCACGGCGTCTGGCTCGCCAATGATAATGTCATACATCATCTGCGCATCAGAACCCAACGTCAGGCCGATGAATCTATCAATACTTTCAAAATAATCAGCGGAAGTCTCAGGCGCTGAGAAAATTATGGGAATGCGCTGCTGTTGATTATCCTCATGAAGCATCAAGCCCAACAAGTAAAATATTTCCTCGGCCGTGCCAACACCGCCTGGAAACACAAGGATACCGTGCCCAACACGAACGAATGCCTCCAACCGCTTCTCAATATCAGGCATGATCACCAAGTCATTGACGACAGGATTGGGCGATTCAGCTGCAATAATGCCTGGCTCCGAGATACCCAAATAACGACCGTTGCCAATGCGCTGCTTCCGGTGGGCCACAGCTGCGCCTTTCATTGGGCCCTTCATCGCTCCCGGGCCACAACCCGTGCAAACATCTAGGCCGCGCAAACCAAGCTCATACCCCACAGCTTTTGTGTAGTCGTATTCTTCCCGAGCAATTGAGTGACCACCCCAAACAACCACTAAATTTGGATCTTTCTCGGCTATTAATACTTTGGCATTGCGCAGAATATTGAAAATAGCATCGGTTGTACCCGACGATGTGCTCAGATCATAGTACGGATTAAAACGCAGCTGATTTTGAACAAAAATAATATCGCGTAGCACGGCAAAGAGGTGCTCTTTGATACCTTTAATCATCACACCGTCAACAAAGGCTTGCGCTGGGGCATTAGAAATTTCGAGCTTAATGCCTCGTTCTCGCTGAATAATTCGAATATCGAACGAAGCATATGTCTCCAACACTTTGTTGGTATCGTCTTCGCTACTACCACAATTCAACACCGCCAAAGAGCATTGCCGAAAAATCTGGTAAAGCTCGGCCTGGCTGGCATCGTAAAGTTGCTCGATTTCACGACGAGAGAGAATTTCTAAGCTTGAATCTGGGGTAACCGATGTAGAGACCCGCTCGGTTCCGCTTAGGGCAGAAGAACCCATGGTTGCTACCTCTGCAATATTGTTGTTTAAGTGGCTAATCGGTGAGTCTATGACGCCCACAAGATATCACTATTCGGTAACCTAACATGCTGCTGTCGCGGGCAAATCAGAGGACTGCCCGAGCGCACTAACTAGCCGGCAATACCTAAGGCATGCTATCAACGTCAGCATTCTCAGGAAGGGGGATAATTAAGTCCTCTTTAGTCACGTTAAACGTTAACAGCAAACCCGCCGCGACAAAGATGGAAGAGTACGTGCCTATAATCACACCAAATATTAACGCAGTTGCAAATCCGTGAATAATATCACCACCAAAAATAAACAATGACGACAGCACTAGCAGCGTAGTCGCCGATGTCATGATAGTTCTTCCTAGCGTTTGATTGAGTGAGTGATTGATAACCTCGCGCGGACTGACCTTCCTTAATAAACGAAAGTTTTCACGGATGCGATCGGCCACGACAATAGTATCGTTGAGTGAATAGCCAATAACCGCTAACAACGCTGCTAGCACAGTCAAATCAAAATCTAAATAGAGGAATGAAAACAAGCCCAACGTAAGTATCACGTCGTGAATCAGTGCAGCTGCGGCTGCTAGCGAAAACTTAAACTGAAATTGGACCGTGACGTAAATCATCACGCCTAAAATTGCTATCAACAAACCCAGCCCGCCCTGCTCCCGCAACTCTTCACCAACCTGAGGCCCAACATACTCAATACGCTGTAGTGAAATATCACTCGCGCTAGCATCGCGTAAAACCTCAAGAACACGGTCACCTAAGTCCGAGGTGTTATCCTGCGGCAAGCGCACCAATACATCATTTTCCGAACCAAAGTTAACCACCTGACTACCCTCAAAGCCATTAGTGTCTAAAGTTTCTCTGACTTCCTGTAAATTCACTGCCGGTTCATATAACACCTCGACCAATGTACCACCGGTAAAATCCAAGCCCAGATTCAGACCTCGCGTTGAGAGTGAGACAATAGCGGCAATCACTAAGCAGACCGACAGGCCCTGTGAAATTCGGCGTAAGCTCATAAAATCAAATTTAGTTAGTGTCACAGTGGGGCTTCCCAATAGGTATTTATTTTAAATAATTGTTTCGTTTATCGCTTACTACTTAGTTGGTTGCGCTGGCGACCCCTCGGGCCGCAGCGCTCAAGACCTAGATCATCAACCGTTTAGTATTGCGCTGTCCGCCATACATCAAGTTAACTAACGCGCGTGTTCCCATAATGGCGGTAAAAACCGAAGTGAGAATACCGATTGAAAGTGTTACCGCAAACCCCTTAATCGGCCCTGTACCCACACCATAAAGTATCAAGGCTGCCAGTAAAGTGGTTAAATTCGCATCACGAATAGTCACGAACGCTCGCTCAAAGCCAAGGTTTATGGCTGTTTGCGGCCTGCTTCCCGACGCTATTTCTTCACGAATTCGCGAGAAAATTAACACGTTGGCATCGACCGCCATACCGACCGTCAAGACGATACCCGCTATACCCGGAAGGGTTAAAGTAGCGCCCAATATTGACATAATCGCAACGATTAGAACCAAGTTAACCGTCAAGGCAATATTCGCAGCCAACCCAAACAATTTGTAAACGAGAACCATAAAAACAACCACCAGCGCCAGCCCGATAACTACAGACTTGACCCCTAGCGCGATATTCTCCGCACCTAATGAGGGCCCAATGGTACGCTCCTCAACGAACTTCATGGGAGCCGCTAAGGCACCGGCCCGCAACAACAAAGCAAGCTCTGACGCTTCTGCCTGACTATCGAGACCAGTAATACGAAAGCTCGCACCGAGAGCCGATTGGATCGTGGCCAAACTTATGATGCGGCGATCATAGTAATCTTCATAAATGGGTTCTAGATCGCCCGTCTCATTGATTTGCTCTCCAGCTTTACGCGTTTTCCGCTCAATAAACAAAACACCCATGCGGCGCTTAACCGCATGGCGGGTAACTCTGTGCATGAGCTGTCCACCGTCAGCACTCAATTCAATATTTACTTGCGGCTGGGAGTTTTCGTCAAAGCTAGCTCGCGCCCCGGACACTTGCTCACCGGTCACCATAATATCTCGCTCGAGAAAAGCTGAACGATCTTCAAAGCTAAACGACTCGCGATCAAAAGAGCTACTGTCGACTTTTGCTTCAAGACGAAACTCGAGATTAGCGGTTTTACCAAGAATACGTTTCGCTTCGGCCGTGTCTTGCACGCCAGGCAATTCGATCACAATACGAGAGCGGCCCTGTCGCTGCACAAGCGGTTCAGAAACACCCAGCTCGTTTACGCGATTGCGCAGGGTGACTAAGTTCTGAGCCACCGCATCATCTTCCAATTGAGCGATCGCATTATCTCCCAACTCCAAAGCAAGCGTATATTTGCCGCCCGCCTCACCTTTTCGGCGCTGCATCTCGGGCATGTTTTTAAACGCCAACGCCGATGCCTTGTCGCGCAACTCAGCGGAATTAAAACGCCCTTGAATAGCATTACCTTCAAGCTTGACCACACCGCGGATCTTCTCGGCTCGCAAATCACTCTTGTAAGTAGATACCATCGATCGTAAGCGAGTCTCGATAGCTATCTCAGTATCAACCTCCATTAAAAAATGCACACCACCACTCAAATCTAACCCCAACTTCATCGGGCCAGCACCAATTGAGCGTAACCACTGCGGCGTAGTCGGCGCGAGATTCAAGGCAACAATGTAATTATCTAAACCCAAACGATTTTGCACCACCTGCTTGGCCACCATTTGAAGCTTTCGATCAGTCAAGCGAACCAGCAAACGATTATCTTTAAGCACTGCACTTTTATAGGCGATGCCTTTGGCTTTGAGAGCATCCTCAACAAGCGCGAGCTCAGACTCCGTCACTAGCAATGAACTGCTTTGGCCCGACACTTGAATCGCTGGATCGGGGGCATAGATATTGGGCATTGCGTAGACAATCCCGAACACTAGCGCGAAAAGTAAAATTAAATGTTTCCAGAGGGAGTAACGATTCATAAGCGATACAGTTAAGCACCTTGTTAGTTTAAATACCTAGCGAAAATTGGCGCCTGCCTGCATTTCACCGACGAATTCTTTTAATTTTAAAGCTCTTTAGACTGCTCTGCGCACCTTATGGCCCTAGCTTCCCTAAGTTACTGCGGTCACATCATTGTGACTACACCGAGTGCTGAGCAACTGCCAAGGTCCAATATAAAGCCACGGTGCGACTATCCAACGTACACCCCGCAGCAAAAACGGCGTTTATTATAGGGGCTAAGCATACCCCTGAGTAGCGTACATGCTGTAGAAAAGTACGCCTACACAAAGGCCTGAAAATAGCGCTCGGCGGTCGAGCGTGCGCCTTATTTTTTCAAAGAAGCCTCGTCTTAATCAACGAAGACTCGCGCGTTGCGAAATAGTCGCAGCCACGGAGCATCTTCATTCCATGCTGGCGGCGCCCAAGAATGCTGCACGGGTCTAAATACTCGCTCCGGATGTGGCATCATTATGGTCACTCGCCCATCATCGCTGCAGACGCCAGCAAGCCCTTGCGGTGAGCCGTTGGGATTGCCTGGATAATTTAAAGCCGGCGCGCCGCTCGCATCAACATAGCTAATAGCGACAGCCTGCTTTTGCTGCAGCTGAGACAGTTGTTGGCCTTTGAATGAGGCTCGACCTTCCCCATGCGACACCACAATCGGCATCTTAGCGCCGACCATGCCCGACAGCAGCGGTGAAACGCTCTGCGCAACTTCAACCATCACTAATCGCGCCTCGAACTGCTCTGAGGTATTGCGCTGGAACGTGGGCCAGTCCTCGCTGCCAGGAATGATACTGCGCAACGACGAGAGCATTTGACAGCCGTTACACACGCCGAGGGTGAAGCTAGACGCCCTCGCAAAGAAAGCTGCAAATTGATCACGCAAGGCCTCATTAAACAAAATGGTTTTAGCCCAGCCTTGCCCAGCACCTAAAACATCACCGTATGAAAAACCACCGCACGCGGCTAAACCTGCATAGTCAGCGAGATCAGCCCGACCAGAGAGTAAATCACTCATATGGATATCATGCGCTTCGAAGCCTGCACGATCAAAAGCCGCCGCCATTTCATACTGACTATTTACACCTTGCTCACGCAAGATTGCTATCGACGGTCGTACTCCGCGTGCTATGTAGGGCGCACTAACATCGTCATCTAAATCATACGGGAGCTGAGCATAAAGCTGCGAGGGGTTGCCGCTTACAATAGCCTCGCGCTCTTGCTCGGCACACTCAGGATTATCACGCAATGCTTGCATCCGATAACTAGTTTCATGCCATTGCGCGTGAAGCTGGGCAACAGGCTTGGCCAATAAACTCTTACCGCCCTGAACCACAGATAAGCTCTTATCATCTAACGTTTTTCCTATGCAGAAAACCGACTGCAAGCCGCAAGCGGCGAAGGTCGTGAGCACGGTATCTACATCGCTCTGCCGAACTTCTAATATTGCGCCCAACTCCTCATTAAACGCCCACGCCACTGCGTCAGCATCAGCCGGAACAACAAGCTCAACACCCAAGCGGCCGGCAAAACACATCTCTGCAACAGTCGTTAACAAGCCGCCATCAGATCGATCGTGATAAGCCACAATTTTTTGTGTGGCCTGCAGTTGCCTTGTGGCTGTAAAAAATGCGCTGAGGTTTTCCGCCCTATCCAAATCTGGGCAAGTATCACCAAGCTCGCTATAAACTTGTGCCAGAGCACTGGCGCCCAAGCGCTGCTGCCCGGCGCTAATATCGGCTAAAAGCAAAACCGTGTCTTCACCTACGCCCTGTTTACCACGCAGCTGTGGAGTAAGACTGCCACGTACATCTTTCAACTGCGCAGCTGCCGTAATTATTAGGGACATCGGTGCTGTGACGCTCTTATCAACTCCGTCTCGATCCTGCCACGCCGTGCGCATCGACAAGGAGTCTTTACCAACTGGGATAGCTATGCCCAACTCTGGACACAGGTCCATTCCAACAGCCTCGACCGCAGCAAATAAATTCGCATCTTCACCATCATGGCCCGCAGCAGCCATCCAATTCGCCGATAAAACAATATCCTCCATGGCGCCAATTGGGGCACTGGCAATGTTGGTAATTGCCTCACCAACCGCTAAGCGTGCTGAAGCCACTGCATCAATGACCGCCACTGGCGTGCGTTCACCCATTGCCATCGCCTCACCGCCGTAGCCACTGTAGCCAGTTAAGGTCACAGCCGCGTCGGCGACGGGGACCTGCCACGGCCCTACCATTTGATCGCGGTGAACCAATCCAGAGACACTTCTATCACCAATAGTTATTAAAAAACTCTTACTGGCAACGCAAGGTAACTGCAGCACCCTGTCGAACGCGACATCTAACGAAAGTTTTTGTGGTGCAAAAACCTCCAGCGAAGGCTGTGCTGAACGAACATCACGGTGCATTTTTGGCGGTTTGCCAAATAGCACGCTCATGGGCAGATCAACTGGCGCATTGTTAAAATGGCTATCTGACAACGTCAGGTGCTCCGCGTCAATCGCCTCACCCACAACCGCAAACGGCGCTCGCTCACGCTGACACATCTGCTCAAAAACAGGCATATCCACTGATTTTACGGCCAATACATACCGCTCTTGCGATTCGTTACACCAAATTTCAAGTGGCGCCATACCAGGTTCGTCGCTAGGCACATTTCGCAATGAAAAAACCCCACCGACGCCACCATCTTTAACTAGCTCAGGTAAAGCGTTAGACAAACCACCAGCACCGACGTCGTGGATAAATGCAATTGGATTCGCGTCACCCAATTGCCAACAACGGTCAATCACCTCTTGACAGCGCCGCTCCATTTCTGGATTTTCACGCTGCACAGAAGCAAAATCTAATTGCGCACTACTCTGCCCAGAACTGACGGACGAAGCAGCCCCGCCACCCAATCCGATCAACATAGCTGGCCCACCCAAAACAATTAACTGAGCTCCCGCGTCGATCGATTGCTTTTGCACATGCATATCGCGCACATTACCTAAGCCACCCGCAATCATAATAGGCTTGTGATAGCCTCGAACTTCAACCTCGCCCTGCTCATTACGCACAGGCACTTCTAAACTGCGAAAGTAACCACCTAAGTTGGGTCGACCAAACTCATTATTGAAAGCAGCGCCACCGATAGGCCCTTCGAGCATGATGTCGAGCGCCGAAACAATACGCTCGGGCTTGCCGTAGTCAGCCTCCCAGGGCTGTATGAAGTCGGGAATACGTAAATTCGAAACAGAAAAACCCGTGATACCTGCCTTCGGCGTGGCACCCTCACCGGTAGCACCCTCATCACGAATCTCGCCACCGGAACCTGTGGCCGCACCAGCAAACGGTGCAATCGCTGTGGGGTGATTATGCGTTTCCACCTTTAATAAATAGTGTATTGGCTCCTCTACTGAGCCATAGATAAAGTTTTGCCTGTCGCCCTCAAGTTGCTGCGGGAAAAATCGCGCACCCATATTGCCCGCAATGACCGCAGCATTATCTGAATACGCGCTTAGGACTGGATTAACGCTAGCCTTGTACGTGTTTTTAATCATGCCAAACAAAGTCTGGTCTTGTTTTTGGCCGTCAATCGTCCAACTCGCATTGAAAATTTTGTGTCTGCAATGCTCAGAATTAGCCTGAGCAAACATCATTAATTCAACGTCTGATGGATTGCGCCGCAGCTCACTGAAGCTGCTAAACAGATAGTCCATCTCATCATCGGCCAAAGCCAAGCCTAAGTCGCTATTAGCTTGAGCTAACGCGGCACGACCCTCACCTAAAATGTCAACCGATTGCATCGGCGCCGGTGACTGCTGGGTGAAAAGCTGCTCCAACCCTGCACGATCTAAAAAGACCTGCTCTACCATCCGATCATGCACCGCAGCACCCAACTGTTGGGTAAGCGCTGGACTAATCTGGGCGTTGGGCTGCATGACAATCCGATACTCTACCGCCCGCTCGATGCGTAATACTTCGTCAAGTTTACAATTGCGTGCAATATCGGTTGCCTTGCTCGACCACGGCGAAATAGTGCCACAGCGAGGGCTCACCACTAATGACGGCACACTACCAAGGCTCGCTTTGGCAGGAGCGTCTGAAATTGGTTGCGCACCATACTCTAATAATTGCTCAAGAACCTTTAGCGTACTGGCTGGAAGCGGTCGATCCGAGTGCACGATATGCAGATAATGAGCCTCGACCTCAAGTAATTCGGGCATAGACACGCTTTGCAACTGCTCGTTGATCTTGCGCCTCAGTCGATTGGCCCTAAACAACGATAGCGCTTGGGCACCGGGGAAGTAAGTGAATGTAGACAGCTTTAATCTCCTAGAGGCCTATCAGATCGATCGCTCGACTCGTTTGGCCAGACATCAAATGTTTGCAGCGGTATGGTTACAGCAAATATGCGGCACGCATTGTATGCGCTTTACAGCCACTTCGATACGCATGGGGCACTGCCAGTAAAACAATTACCGATCTTCAAACCGTGAAAAATAACGCAACCAATCAAAGCCAGTCACGTTTTCATATTATTTCATAAATTCATGAACATAGCCGTGTTTTCAAGGTATGAGATTAAGTTTAACGTCGCGCCTAACGCTCCAGAACCTTTGCACGCCCTGATCGAGCCTTTATGATGGTTGGCACAGCAAAGGTTGAAACAGGCGCCCCATTAACTGATCGATTACCCAACACATAACCGGACAAGTCGTTGTTTAAACTAAACCGCCATAAACCCACACGAAAATGGGTGCCAGTGCAATCTTGGCGCAAGATGGCCCGTGTCTGCTTTTACGGGGTTGGCCTGTGTGTAATGGCGTTGGTTTACCAGTTCGCTAGTGCCATAATCCCGTGGTATGTGGAACCGCCTATCAATAGCACGAGTGATAAGACACTCACCGTAGCGACTCATGTCAGCCCACACACATACTACGAGACTCAATCCGGACCTAGCGGTTTTGAATACACGCTGCTCGATTTATTTGCCCAGAACCTCGGGCTTGAATTGGTGATCAACACCACCGAGACAGTGGACGAACTGTTTGCAGCGATCAACAGCGGGCAAGCTGCGCTAGCATCCGCCGGACTCTCACCAACACGACAGCGGCGACAAGAATTTCTCTTCTCGGAGCCTTACCTCGAAAGCGAACCTATCGTCGTTTACAAGGTAGGCAACTATAGGCCGCGCAATCAAGCTGGCCTAGTAGGAAAAAAGCTCGTTGTAGTAGCCAACAGTAGTCATTCAACGGCCCTGCGCAAGGCGCAAAAACAGCGCCCAGACCTGCAGTGGCGTGAGGTTGAGAAAGTTGATTCTACCCAACTCCTGAGTTTACTTGAGCAAGGGCTTGTCGATTACACGATTCTTGACTCGGCTGAGTTTGTGCTGCACCAAGGCAACTTTCCCAGCCTAAAGCGTGCATTCGCCTTTGGCCCAGCGCAAACCTTTAACTGGATGTTCACTCAGTCGGCGACGAGCGAGTCTATGCGTATTGCGGCGAATGAATTTTTAGAACGGGTTCAGCGTGACGGTACACTTGCACAACTAGAAGAACGTTTTTTTTCACACTCCGATGAAGTGGGACAAGTTGCGGCCAATGAGTTTTCAAAAAATATTCATGCACGACTGCCGCGCTACAAAAATAATATACAGCGCGTTGCCGCCTCCTACGCAATGGATTGGCGTTTACTAGCAGCCATCAGCTATCAAGAATCCACCTGGAACCCGCGAGCCATTTCACCAACGGGTGTCCGTGGAATGATGATGCTGACCCAACCGACTGCTAAAGAGGTGGGGGTAAAAAATCGACTCGACATTGACCAAAGCCTCAGCGGCGGCGCCAAGTATTATCACCAATTAAAAGATCGCCTGCCAAACCGTATTACCGAACCAGATCGAAGCTGGTTTGCGCTGGCCGCCTACAATATTGGCATGGGCCACTTAGAAGATGCGCGCCGCTTAACGCAAAGCCAGGGGCAAGATCCTGACAGTTGGTACCATGTGAAGGAAACTCTCCCGTTGCTCACGCAGCCAAAGTGGTACAAACAAACACGCTATGGCTATGCGCGCGGCCACGAATCGGTTCATTACGTTCAGCGAATTCGCCATTACTACAGTGTCTTAGTCTGGCAAGATCTTGCACCCAAAGATCAATTCAATTTAGCCGGTGACACGCTAGTTCAGCTGCTTGGTAGTGACTGGGTTGCCGATAACAACAACGTGCCAACGGCCATGGCGCCTCAACCCTTAAACAAGCCTCTGGCAGATGTCGAGGTAAGCAGAGCCAAAGTTACTATTGATAATCCTGCCACAAACACTCTTGCAAGCGCCGCAGATCTGATCGATGCAGAATCCCTGGCTCAACAGACCAACTCCCTCTAGATCCTAAGACAAAACTCCGCAGCCAAATACTCCTGCAACAATCGATAAGCACCCACCAATCATTAGCTCACGATAAAGCTCATGGTTAACGTCGCTGCTTAAAAAAATCCGCCATTAGTTGCCCGCACTCATCAGCCAGAACGCCAGAGCTATAATCGATTTTATGATTATAAAAATCGCGTCTGGGCAGCTGCAATTGCGAACTCACTACGCCGGCTCGTGGCTCCGCAGCACCATAAACCAATCGCTTAATTCGAGCATGTAACATTGCGCCGAAACACATCGTACACGGCTCTATAGTCACATATAGCGTCGCCCCTGTGAGTCTATAATTTGCAACGGCTGAGCAAGCCGCGCGCAGAGCAATAATTTCAGCATGAGCTGTTGCATCACAGCTGGCAATGGGTTGATTAAACGACTCAGCGACGCACTGGCCATTCATCACTACAATTGCGCCCACAGGAACCTCGCCCTGCTTGCCGGCCTGCTTGGCCATTGCCAAGGCCTTCTGCATCCAATACTCATCATCAAGTGGGCCGTTCACAGTCGCCAATCGATCCATCTCGTCAAATTGATTGGTCATTGGGGGCTCTCTACCATAGTATTAATAAGAGCGGTGTAATCAAACTCTTCACGCAACTGATAGTGCTTGCGCAACCGATCGAACTCATCAGGTATTTGATCGGCCGGCGCATTCATTATGTCGCTCTTAAACGATTGCGTCTCTTGCTCGACAGGAAAAATTCGCGTTAATCGTTTTGCATAGGCTTCAAGTTGAGGGTAGTTTTGAATATCAACACACGCCAATGCCGTGAGTGTGACTTGCTCAGGCAGGCGAAAGTTACAACTGTTCACGCCTGTATAATGCTTCAGCATGGCAGACACAACCATTTGAGTTCCGCGCACCTTACCTGCAGAGCTATAACCGGCAATATGCGGTGTCGCATAACGGACAAGTTGAACCAGCTGTTCTAGCGGTTGTGGCTCAAACTCCCATACATCTAGTGCCACTACCAAGTCGTTGCGCTCGCTCAATAACTCAATAAGATCATGGTTATTTATCACCGCACCACGGCTAGTATTAACCAGTGTGGCGTTTTTCCTTAGCCTTCTTAATGCTGCGAGATCAAGCATGTGTTGGGTCGCATAGTCGCCAGTGCGCGTGAGCGGTACGTGCAGGCTCACGATATCGCAATCCAAGATACCTTGTAAGTCGCTTACACTATGACAGCCCGCCAGCTGATCCAGCTCGGCTAGATCGAGTAAAGGGTCGTAAACGGCGCACGGTAAACCAAAGTAAAGTAAGCACGCGACTAACCGGCGCCCTACGTTGCCATAACCGACAACCCCTATTCGTTGCTCGCGTAACTCTGCGATAGAACGCGAGCTGAGAATCACCGACATCACATAATCAACCACTGCATTCGCATTACAACCGGGCGCATAGGCAAAGCCCACGCCCGAATTCTCAAGTAAATTCAGATCAATATGATCCGTGCCAATCGTCGCAGTACCGACAAAACTCACGCAGCCATCAAGCAGTAACTGTTGATTGACCTGCGTAATTGAGCGCACCAACAATACATCAGCCTTAGAAAGATGACGCTGACTGATCTCTCTTCCCGCAACAGTCATCACATCCGCCCAACCATCGACCAAAGGCAGTAATCCTGTCATTGCCTGATCAGCGACAATAGATAGCCGCCTGCCCTTCGCAGCCGGCTTAGGCCTTATCATGCTCATAATGTTTTATCCTTTTTTATATTGCTTTCACTGTTCGTTTGCCCCCTAACTGACAAAGCCATATTACGTCTATTGTGATATCGCCTTAGGAACGTCGACAGCAAGCTCAAACACACAATCACTACGATAAAAATTTTGCAGGGCCAGCGCAAAAATCTGTGCGCGAGGTGGGAGACCGTTGGCGCAATATTCGAAAGCCGTCTGCCGTACCATCGTTGCAAAAGGCGCTGCATTATGAGCAGCCTCGATGCTCTGTAAATTGTCAATGCTCACGCTAAAATCCGATCGACAAATAATTGAGAAAATCCACTCCAACGCCTGAGGCTTACACTCGGCAATTTGAAAGTCCGCTTGCTTACTTGGGCTGCGACCATCAGGCTCATACCAATAACCATAATCTATCAGCTTTCGCCGCTGCTCCCCAGCGATGCACCAGTGGGCAACCTCATGCAAAGCGCTGGCAAAAAAATCATCACGATAATAAATGTGACTTTCTGAAGCATTTAAGCCCTCTCGTACACCTGAACGCACGAGCTTTACGTTACTGCCAGGCACAGCAGAGCTCTGTGAACCATGCAAGCCAACCGCAGGCTGGTAGAGTGGCTCGTCACAGCCACCCACCAAGCGTGTATTGTATCGCGTTAAAAATGCCTGATTAAAAAGAGCCTCGAGATCTGATGCATAATGATTCATAACGCAATACGAATGGAGCAACCATCAAATACTTCAACTGCAATCAGTCTCATCGAAAGGCACACACAGCCTAAAAGTTCTAACGAGCCTAATAAAACAGCGATAGGGATAACCATTAAATCTTTATAAACAATCACTTAAAATCTCTTAAAAAAAGTCGACTAAATCACATCCAAATAACCAAGCCCGACTATACTTAATTTAGACACCCGAGCAGCAAGCTTAATGTGCTATTTGGAGAGCCTATCAAGCCTTACCAACATGACCATGCCGCTATAACCCGCGCCACCCAGACGTAGTACATCAACAGAAGATGCAACCTGTTTATGATGCTCAAATGCACTCATAAACCTTTTTAGGAGCACCATTGATGCAGTCAGATAACCCGCCGGAAGGTACAAAAAAAACGCTGGCTCCGCTTAAAATCAGCCAAGACAAGTCGGCAACTAAAACGGCATTGTATAGCGTCCCAAAACCGATACCAGCGAAAGCCACTGGCAATGATACAAACAACGGGCAATATATTACCGATTCCCTCTGTGATGGAAGCCTTCCATCACCTGACTGCGGGACTCAATCTGAATTAACTAACCCAAAACAGATTGGCCCGCCTACGAATGTGGTCAATCTGTTTACCAAGCAATATATTTCTGCCCACACGGATCTGCGCATTATACGAGTATGCGGAGAGCATAATGGCGCACGCATGCTCTATTCAACTGCAGATTGCCCAGAACGTTTAGTCGCAGTACCTATACTTTGCTGGGCTCTTCTAGAGGACGGCAGTATCAGCGGCATTGTGCCATGGCTCAACCAAGTTCTGCCTTGCAAAGAGGTCGAAGGTAAATTCAATATTGTTTGGGAGGGCTACTATTGCTCAATCGTCGAAAATGTTTTTGTTGATGCGCCTGCCGAAGTAATCGCCACTCTCAGCATTGCCGCGCGCTTTAACAACCGCGTTTTAACCAAAAATCAAAACCCGCCTACGAACACAGCTGCATCAGTCGATAATCAAGCAGGCTCGCATATCGTACAGGAAATCCCAGACCCTATTGGCACGCATGCGCTGCTGGTCAATGAAGCTAGCGAGTCGCTCATTCTAACGGCTGTTGTCAGCTGGACCCTTGACGAATATGGCTGTTTGCATGGCATGCTTGCAGACGACTCTCAGATTGATAAGTTGCCGGTATTACCCGGCGATAGCTGTTTATTTTCGGCTGATGAAGACACCGATTTCAAATGTTTCTTTCAACGTGATATCGCGGAGCAAATTCGCATACAAAACCCAGAAACGATGGAAGCGATTGAAGAATTATTTAACAGCTGATTTTCCACCTGAGGCGCCGTAAAAATTTAAGCGTCACGCTTTTTTATCCAATAAAGGTATTGGCCATTAATACACTCACGCGCCATTAACGGGTGACGTAAAAACTCGCAAAAACGCGGCACATCGCGCTCAGTGGATGAATCCGTGGCTACCAATCTAATCGTTTCACCCGCTGCAATAGCTCTAATCTTTTTATGCAGCAACATAACCGGCTCTGGGCATGACAACCCTCGGGCGTCAATCTCGTGATCATAATCGACCGGCTCACCTGTGATTTTTTTACTCATATCTTCAGCACACTATTCAAACCGAAAAACCAAACTATCAGATAATTCAAAGATTTCCCTAGAGGCAGCACGACACTCAGGCCCACGCTCTTACCAATTTTTTTCCAAGGTCACTGAATCGGTCTTTTCATCCGCAAACCAAATACCGCACGCGGTGACTGAGGTGCACTGCTGATACCAATGGTGCCGCGTGGTAACTCTAGCAATATGCTTTTACCGCTGCGAACCACTTCAACAGCCACTAAATTGCCTTGCTCTCCCGATTTCACCACTCGATTTAAACCTTGTATATCGAACACTCGAGAACCATCATAACGAACGATTTCATCACCTTGCACTAATCCAGCTGACTGACCGACCGAGCCTCCAGCAACGCGCTGCACCTGAACAGCAGTTGGCAAGCCTTTCACTTTCAGATAATTTTCATAGCCGTAATCACCCATGTAATTACGCAAGGATTCACCCAACTCACCTATAATATCTTGCGCCAACATACTGCCACGATTGTCTGGAAGCGATATGGCTTCGACAAAACGCAACTGGGCCTCAGCTTCCATGGCAAATATTTTTTCAGCATCATAGGCGCTAAACCCAGCAGCGGATAAACGCTCCATTGCTTTATCGTAATCTGGCGCAGCAAACCGCGCCCGGCCTGGAGCGCCAAATCTGTTTGCTACCGGGTTGATAAAGGCCTGATCGAGCTCCGCAGGGTTATCACTGCCCGCTACTGCGCCAGTAGCTTCTAGAAGCTCAGCCGCGCGCTTAACATTTTGCTCGGTCAGTGCCTTTAACTCCAAAGACAGGTCATCTAGCAGCGCAAACTGCTGCTGTAATTTAGCCTCGATCTCTTGCGCAAAACTTTGCTGCTGCAAATACTGCACTGTCAAAATAGAACCAAGCACAGCACCAATAGCCGCGCCAATTATGGACGCGAAGCCAACGCCTACAAACCAGAGCTGCTTATTTCCAATATCCAACTGTGCCACGGGCCCCCTTGCCAATACTCGATCTCCTCACCACGCTGCACATTAGCGTGAGCATAATGCCTGATGAGCCTTCATTCAGAACTATTCACGCTGGCGACTCATAAACTCAAACCGGAGCTACCTTCTGATTGTGTCTTATATATTTATGCTATTCATCAATCTCGCGCGCACTTTCTGCAACCAGCTCTTTAAGCTGCACTTTAGATAATAACTGACAGCATTCGGTTTGCCGATCAAAAATCAGTATGCATTCACCATCAAACATCGCTCTTTTGGCTTGCTTCATTTGGGCCTCAAAGGTCACCTCGCGCAAACCGTAGTCGGTACCCTCTCGACTAATATATTCTTGTAAAACACCGTCTAGGGCGTCATCAGAAAGCTGTTTTGGCGGCACAATCACCCAACGTTCAGGCAACTCAGCCAAGTCGAAACTTTTCATGGCAAACTCAATTTATGTTGGTTAGTCGTCGTTATGCACCGATCTTGGCTTCGCACCGATCTTGGCTTCGCACTGACCTTCGCTCAGAGCGAACAACCCTCTAACTATTCTATTGCGGGATCAGCCTTGGCCCGTTTTTTTACTTCCCGCCGCTTTTGCACAACTCGGCGGCAAGCATACAGCACGCAGCCGAATAAAAGCCCGAACAAAGCCAGTATCGAAACTAAGAGAACGCCTGTCCCTACGAGTAAAAGCATCTCGTAAACCGACAGATCAAGAATATTTACCAATGCGTAGCACAAAGCCATAAGTGCTAGCGAACCCAAGACTATAGTTCGCAAAACGCTTTTACCTAACTTGGCCAAGCTGATCCCCTATCGGTTAACAAGTGTCGGTTGAGGCAACGCTTAGCATGAAAACTGAGCGTCAACGGTTGGCACACTAGCCCACCAATGATTAATTTTCTGTGCAACGCCTGCAACCTGCGCCCTCTCCATATGAAAATGGTGCTTGCCCGCATGCCAATACATCTCAATATAAGCATTCTTGGTTAGATTTTCAGGTAAGGTGTGTTTCTTTAGCTGCCCGTCAAGCGCAGCCAAAAGCAATGTAGGCAATTTCAAAAGAGATAAAAATACGTCTAACTCAGCAGACGAAAATCGTACTGCCGAGCTTCCATGCAAACGATTATCATGACTCCATACAAACCCGTCATCGGTTTTTATTAGATCCCGCTCAATCATCGCTCGACCCTCGTCAACGGTCAGCTTTGTGGACTGTAAACGACGCTCAATTGCTTCATCCAGCGTTGCATAAGGCCGGCTGCCCTTAGCCCGCAGTCGCTGCCTATCGAGGATGTAAGCACGCAACTGCTCAACCACATTTTTATTCAGCCAGGGAGGCGGCACTATCCCATCTAGCAAGACCAAGGATTTTACTCGCTCCGGCATCACCGACGCATAGAGGAAAGCGATTCCGGCACCGCGTGAATGGCCTAACAAAGTAAATTGATCCCAACCTAACTCGTCAGCAATATCACCAATATCTTCTAAATCGTCATAGATATCGTAACTTGCGTGGGCTGCCCTGTGGCTAGTTTTTCCGTGCCCGGCCATATCAATAGCTACCACATCACAGTCTTTAAGCTGCGGTGCTAATCGTGCAAAACTTTCACTGTTATCTAGCCAACCATGCAAACATAAAACCTTGCGGACTTTCTTAGCGTGAGTAAATTCATTCTCACCCTGCTGCCCTGACACATTTTCCCAGCGCTGCGCAGCATACGACAATCCATTGACCTGTATACGGATAGAAGATGGCGCTACTTGCATGGTGGGAACTTCTCTATCAGTGGGCGGCTAAAACAATAGCCTAGAAAGCACTACAAACCCTGCAGCTTTAAACATGATGCAACGTGATCAATTCGAAGCAGCCACTGGCTAGAGTCTCATATTCTAGCAGTGCAATTGACGCAGGAGCCATAGGGTATCGAGCACCAGCCGACGAGCTGGAATCCGCATCAATCAAATAAGCCAACAACCGCGATACTAACGGCTGATGGCTTATTAACAGCGCATTGTCGACCTGATCGGCCACAAGCCAAGCAAACACCTCCTTGGGTGATTGTTCGCCCAGTAGCTCGTCGCTAGGTTTAGCAGCTACTCTACCCAATGGCGCCCAACCCTGCTCACTGAAACCTGCAAGCAGAACGGAGGCTGTCTGGGTAGTTCTCTCGAAGGGGCTGTGATAAACACGCGCCAATGGAAAGTCACGATCGAAAAACCGACCTACGACAGCGGCGCCCTGACCGCTGGCAAAAACGCCCATCTCAGTAAGACTGCGCTCACGATCGCTGGTAACATAATTCTCAGCATGGCCGTGACGCATAATAGCTAGTCTTTTCATAATCGCTCGGCTTTCTCAAGCCACCATCTCCCGCGAAGGGATAGGATCACTCGACACGCTACACAATGTTTGAGTAAGAAAACCTAGTGGCTCAACTCCAACAAGAGCTTATTAAGTCTTGCAACAAAGCTGGCCGGATCCTCAAGGCTGTCACCTGCAGCTAAGGCCGCCTGATCAAATAACACATGCGTCAGATCACCAAAACGGTCTTCGTCGGCTTCTTGATCGAGCTTCTTCACCAGTGGATGCTCAGGATTCAATTCAAGAATTGGCTTACTCTCGGGCAACGCTTGGCCTGCGGACTCCATGATCCTGCGCATTTGTGCGCCCATATCATGAGCACCAACCACCAGACACGCTGGTGACTCGGTGAGCCGATTAGTGATGCGCACTTCCTCTACACTGTCACCCAATGCAGACTTAGCACGATCCAACAAATCCTTACTAGCTTCAGACAGCTTCTCTTGATCTTTCTTATCCTCTTCGTTGTCTAACTCGCCCAAATCGAGCTCGCCCTTGGCAACGTCTTGCAGGTGCTTACCATCAAACTCCATTAAGTGGCTCATTAACCAATCGTCGATGCGGTCACATAACAACAGAACCTCGATACCTTTCTTGCGAAAAATTTCGAGGTAAGGACTATTCTTAGCCGTCGCAAAATTTTCGGCGGCCACGTAATAAATTTTATCCTGACCATCTTTCATGCGAGCAACATAATCGACCAGCGAGTGTGTTTGGTTATTGGTGTCGTCCTGTGTGGTAGAAAAACGCAATAATTTAGCGATTTTTTCTTTGTTGGCAAAATCTTCGCCTGGACCTTCTTTTAGGACATTACCAAACTCTTTCCAGAAACTTGCGTACTGCTCTGCGTCGTTCTTAGACATTTTTTCAAGCGTATCAAGCACGCGCTTAGTTAAAGCGCTACGCATAGTCTCAGTAGTATTATCTTGCTGCAAGATCTCCCGCGAAACATTAAGAGGAAGGTCGTTTGAATCGATCACACCCTTAACGAATCGGAGATACATTGGTAAAAATTGCTCCGCATCGTCCATGATGAACGTACGCTGCACATAAAGCTTTAATCCTCGGACTGAATCGCGATTCCATAAATCGAATGGTGCCTTACTCGGCACATACAGCAAGCTCGTGTATTCGAGCTTGCCTTCAACTTTATTGTGACTCCATTTTAGCGGATCGCTAAAATCGTGTGAAATAGCTTTATAAAACTCTTTATACTCATCTTCCGAAACTTCATTTCGCGCACGAGTCCAAAGAGCAGTCGCATCGTTGACGGCTTCAAATTCCGGCACGGCCTCAGCTTTAACTTCAGCAGCAGCGGCATCACCTTCGGCGTCTTCTGGCGTATCGGCGACGTCTTGCTTGATCATTTGTACGGGAATGGCAATATGATCTGAATATTTTTTCACAATGCTGCGCAAGCGCCAATTATCGGCAAATTCATTCTCGCCCTCGCGAAGATGCAATACAATGCGTGTTCCGCGGTCGGCCTTTTCAACTTCGGCGATCGTATACTCAGCATCGCCTACTGAAGACCAATGAACTGCTTTATCAGCGGCTAAACCAGCCCGCCGTGTAAATACCTCGACCTTATCGGCTACAATAAAAGCCGAGTAAAATCCCACACCAAACTGACCAATGAGTTGAGAGTCTTTTTTCTCGTCTCCCGTCATTTTTTGCAAAAATTCAGCCGTACCTGACTTTGCGATGGTACCAAGATTATTCATCACCTCTTCACGCGACATACCAATACCGTTATCGCTAAGAGTAATGGTGTTAGCTTCATTATCAAATTCAATTTTTATTGCAAGCTCGCTATCACCTTCGTACAGGCTGTCATTTTGTACGGCTTCGAAGCGAAGTTTATCTGCCGCATCAGAGGCGTTTGAGATCAGCTCCCGCAAAAATATTTCTTTGTTGCTGTAAAGCGAATGGATCATCAAATGCAAAAGTTGCTTGGCTTCCGTTTGAAAACCAAACGTCTGCGCTTTTTCCTCGGCCGCAGCGGTGCTGTCAGTATTTTTGGATTGGTCAGTACTGGTCATACTTTTATCTCTATCTCTTTATTGAGGGGCTTGCTGAAGCCCAGTTAAAATAGTTGCAGGCTTGATCTGCCTGACAACGATACTTGTGTCATTCGCTAGTTGATATTGGGGCTGAATAAGTCAATTACAAGGCCCGAGCGCGAAATGACAAAAAATGTTAAAAGAAAAGCCTTACTACCTGATTTTAAAGCCAATTAGTCAGTTTCCTAAAGTAACCTCTCAGGAGGCGTAGCTGCGCACACGCTCACTGCCAGTTGCTCGCAAGCAAGCTCAAAGGGCGCACATGATACGGTAATTGCGCAGCTCGAACGAGCCTAATAAACACTAATTACGACCGTACGGCTGCCACCATTTATACGGTGCTCGCCCAACCAAATGCCTTGCCATGTCCCCAACAATAGACGCCCATTCGATACCGGCACCGATAGTGAAGCACCCAATATAGAAGCTTTAATATGAGCTGGCATGTCATCAGGGCCTTCCACAACGTGCTTGAAGTAAGTTGCGCGCTCGGGGATCGAATGCAGAAAATAGCGCTCCATGTCACCTCGTACATCGGGGTCCGCATTCTCATTAATAGTTAGTGATGCTGACGAATGCTGGATGAAAAAATGCGCTATGCCGGTCTTAATCTGACTAAGCTCTGGGATAGCCGACAGCAGCTCATCTGTAATAAGGTGAAAGCCGCGCGACTTAGGTGCCAAGTGAACTAACGTCTGCATCATTATTCGTCCTCAAAAACTATCAGTGGCCGCGCCCAAGCTTTAGGTTTAGGTGCAGCCTTTTAAAAAACAACCAATGCAACGTATATCCCTCGCATTGTGACTATCAACACCTATGATAATACCCAAATGCCTAAGATTCACCGGTCAAGATGTTGACCTAAACAAAGGTCGGCACTATAGTACGCGGCCTCTCATCACGGATGGGAGATTGCGCGCTCGTAGCTCAGCTGGATAGAGTACCTGGCTACGAACTAGGGGGTCGCAGGTTCGAATCCTGCCGAGCGCGCCATTTTTTAAAGCCTCAGCTATGCTGGGGCTTTTTCTTTTCTCACTCTACAACACTACGCCGTGGGTTAATTTAGCCACACAAATCTTTCGATTCCGTCTACTCAAAAGCTTCCAGGTATACTATTAGCTGCGATCGCAAGCGATACTGGACAGTGTCATAAAAACTTGCGGGGCACGCATTTTAATAGGTTTTTGTAAACCGCTTTCATTCAATATCTTAGGAATTTAACCTATGTCGTCAGAAATCATAGCCGTTGCAAACGATTTCTATAACATTCGCGGATCATTTAAAATCGGGCGCTTTATCGACATTGGAACCCAAAGCTCGCTCATACAACTGCAAAGCGGTAAGTTTGTCATTCTTGATGCTTGCACCCTAACCAATGAAATTGCCTCCGAAGTTGACCAACTAACCAATAATGGCGCAGATATCGAAGCCATCATCAACCTCCACCCCTTCCACACCTTACATGTCAAAGCGGTGCATAGGCGCTATCCATGGGCAAAGCTGTACGGTACGGCCAGGCACTTAGAAGTACTCCCGGATATGCCCTGGCAAACAACACTGGCCGAATCGCCAGACATGCACAATTTGTATTCGAATGACTTTGATTTTTTCGTCCCCCGTGGCGTCGATTTCATTTCGAAGAATGATAAACTTCACTTTGCTTCAGTACTGGCCTACCATCGCTCCTCGAAGACACTTCATGTAGACGACACACTGATAAACATTCAGCTGCCATCACCACTGGGCCTACTAGCATCGCGCCATCACCTGAGTTTTCATCCCACACTTGCCAAAACGCTCGAACCTCGAGCAGGAGCGGCTAACGATTTTCGTACATGGGCAACACATTTAGCCGCTGCTTTGCGCGAGTCTGAAAACCTATGTGCAGCTCACACAAAGCCTTTACTAGGAAAAAATAATCGTGGCGCCACCATCGAGCAACGGATATTGCGCGCGTTAATTAAAGTTGGCAACACTCTCGCTGCACACGAAAAAAAGTACGGCTGACCGTTCAAGCATTCATCAGTGGCACACAACGGTGAATGCAATAGCAATGCAGCAGCCAAGCCAAGCAAGGTTTATGATGAACTTAAAGCTGCTTACAACCCGAGGGTTTCGGGGCTTTTGTGTAGTTGGCACAGATTCTGCGTGTCTTCTCCCTAAACGCAGACATCATAAAGCCCTTGACTATTAAAACGCTCAACCACATAAGACGAGCAACACTGCGTAAAACTCTGCACGGCCGCCGGAGCCAAATGTGATGTCACCCATCGACAAACCCCAAGCGCAAACCTTCGACTCAACAGAGCCATTAAAAGACTGGCAACTGCGTTTTTTAGAGAGAAATCAATTACCCGCCACTTATTGGGCGAAGGCTGTCGTCGATTATGGGCCGCTGGTAACAAGCCTGGCTCGACGCATGGTTAAAGAGGACAAGCCATGGTTGCTCGGTATCAACGGCTGCCAAGGCTCGGGAAAATCAACCCTCGCCGACTTTTTACGCTCGATTATGGTGCACAAGCACCAATTAAGCACAGTCGTCCTATCACTTGACGATTTCTATCTTACTCAAAAACAGCGATCGGCTCTGGCGCAGACCCATCACCCTCTATTAGCGCGCAGGGGTGTTCCAGGCACACACGATATAGACCTTGCACTCACCACCCTAAGCAAATTAACGCGCATGAGTCTCGCCACTGGGACAGTATCGATTCCGCGCTTTGACAAACTGCATGATGATCGACATAGCAACGATCAGCTAATTCAAACGCCACCACGCCTCATTATTTTTGAAGGCTGGTGTATGGGCGCCACACCACAAACTGCCCAACAACTCATTGAACCGATTAATGCATTAGAAGAGGATTTAGATAGCGACGGCATCTGGCGTAGTTATGTTAATGCAAAGCTAGCCGGTGAATATCAGCGGTTGTTTGCTCAGGTAGATGAGTGGGCCATGTTACAGGCGCCAAGTTTTGACTGTGTGTTTCAATGGCGACTCGAGCAGGAAAAAAAGTTGATACGCGCCCATAATTTACTCAACGAAACAGCACCCGCTGTAACGATGAGTGAATTAGATGTGCGCGACTTCGTGGCTTATTTTCAGCGCATTACCGAACACTGCTTAGCCACACTGCCGCCACATATCGACCATTTATATTTGTTGAATCAACACCGAGATATTCAAAGCTACCAGCAGAATGATATCAACCTCAGTGCCCACAATGAGGCTCACTGAAAGATTACTTATTTTTCGTCGCACGCCAAACAACTCACGCCAACTTATTTTTATGAAAACAAGCATGACCAAACAACTACTCATTTTTACAGACTTAGACGGAACGCTGCTCGATGATACCGATTATCGTTTTGACGAAGCCTCTGACTGCCTGAGCGAACTAGAACAACGAGGCATTCCGGTCATTCCTGTCACGAGCAAAACGCTTGGGGAAGTATTAGTCCTGCGTAAACGCCTCAACTTAAAAACACCTTTTATTGTCGAAAATGGTGCCGCAATTTACCTGCCTTGCGACAGCATGCCGCTTTACGTAAATAGGCAACCGCCAATGACGCACCAAGTAACCATCGATCAGACTGCATACTGGTGCCATGCACCTGGCCGTCGTATCGCTTTCTGGCAGGAGTTATTGGCACAGCAAGATCCAAAATTTGCTTCGTTATACACAACATTTTCTTCGCTAGACATTGAGGAAATCAGTGCACTCACCGGTTTGAATAAGCGCGATGCGAAACAAGCCAGCGAGAGAGAATTCAGCGATCCGATCGTTTGGCAAGGAAACTCAGACGAACGAAAAGAATTCATTCAATGCCTATCAGATCAAGGTGTAGCCGTGGTAGAGGGCGGTCGTTTTTTACACTTAATGGATACACAGGCAGACAAGGGCCGCGCTTTATTATGGCTAGAAAAATGGATACATTCCCAACTCAACAACACTGATTGTATAGCTCTTGCATTAGGCGATAGTGAAAACGATATTTCGATGTTGAACGCAGCTAACACCGCCCTGCTCGTGCGCTCTAAAAAGCACCCGTTCCCCAATGTCACGTCCTCGAAACACCAATTTAAGAGTCGTTTTTTTGGACCCGCCGGCTGGGCAGAGCTCGTATCGCAACAACTCAATACCCATTTCACTGAACGTCACGGTTAGTGAACAATAGAACTTAACAGCAACATTTAAAAGAGCAAACCAATATGGCAGACTTTCATCAAAATGGCACTCTCACCACCTTACACAACTTATCTCGGCTTTCAGTAGAAGAGCTGGAAAAAGAGCTGGTTGGCTTTTCATCAGAGCGCCCAATGGGGCTCATACTGCCTTCATTGTTCTCAGAACTAGAAACCGAAGCCTTGCCTCAAATTGTTGACCAACTTCAGCACGTGCCGTACTTAGAGGAAATTGTTATAGGGCTAGACCAAGCAGACCAAAGCCAATATGAATATGCTCTTAACTTCTTCTCCGGGCTCAAACAAAATTTTCGTGTCATGTGGCACGATGGACCGGCGCTGCGTGCAATTGATGAGGAACTAGCGAGCAAAGGGCTAGCTCCGTCACAACCTGGCAAAGGTCGCAACGTTTGGTACTGCATGGGTTATCTACTAGCAACTGGCAAATCAGAGGCCGTTGCATTACATGACTGCGATATAAAAACCTACAAACGTGATCTCTTGGCTCGCCTTATTTACCCCGTTGCTAACCCAGGCTTTAGTTATTCATTTTGCAAAGGTTATTACGCTCGAATTGCTGATGGGAAGCTCAATGGTCGAGTGTCGCGCTTGCTTGTCAGCCCGCTTCTCCATGCTCTGCGGATTGTACTAGGCGACCTAGATTATTTGCGCTACATGGATAGTTTTCGCTATCCGTTAGCAGGAGAGTTTTCTTTTCGGCGTGATGTCCTATACGATTTACGCATTCCCAGTGATTGGGGACTCGAAATTGGCGTGCTATCCGAAATGTACCGCAACTACTCTAAAAACCGTCTCTGCCAAGTAGATATTGCTGATGTTTACGACCATAAGCATCAAGAACTGTCAGCCGCTGATAGTGCGCGCGGCCTATCAAAAATGTCGATCGACATTACAAAAGCATTCATTCGCAAGCTGGCCACACAAGGAGAGATCTTCGACACAGAAAAGTTTCGCACGCTAAAGGCCACTTACTACCGAACCGCGTTGAATTATGTTGAAGCCTATGGCAATGATGCACGAATCAATCAACTTAACTTTGATATTCATCAAGAAGAACAAGCCGTTGAGCTTTTTGCCGAAAACATTATGACTGCTGGAAATATTTTTTTGGAACGCCCAATGGAGACCCCTTTCATACCAAGCTGGAACCGCGTCCGCAGCGCAGTACCGGATATCCTCGAGCGCATTGCTCAAGCGGTTGAAGAAGACACACTCAAGTATGGAAGATAACTGCACCGTCGCGAGTATTAACCATGCATCATAACCTTTCTGATCACTTGGTCGATTTACTTGAAAATATCTACACCAAAAACGCCATTGATGTAGATCGTCTTGCTGTGGCAAATCAACTGCTGCAATCAATGCGCCTCGAGCCCAATGCCAACGCATTTTGTGCGCCCAAAAATCTTTGGTCTGAGCAGGATGTCGTGCTCATCACCTACGGCAATACAATAACAAACGACAAAAAAAATCACCTAAGTGCGCTAAAGCACTTTGCAGATGAGCACTGTAAAAACATTACTAATACGCTGCACATTTTGCCATTTTTCCCTGCAAGTGCTGATGCGGGCTTTGCGGTTAAAGACTATAGAGCGGTAGACCCTACACTAGGCTCGTGGCAAGACATAGAAAGTCTTTGCATTGATTATCATGTAATGGCTGATCTTGTAATTAACCACGGCTCCGATCAAAGTGACTGGTTCGAGCAGTTTTGCTTAGCTAACCCCACCTACAAAGACTTTTACTACACAGCAGATCCGAGAGCCGACATTTCGAGGGTTACGCGACCAAGGACAAGCCCACTACTTACCCGTGTTGAAACTGCGGATGGTGAACGCTATGTATGGTGCACGTTCAGCGCCAATCAAGTCGATTTCAACTTTGAAAATCCAGCGGTATTACTAGAGTTCGTCTCTATAATTCGGTTTTATCTCGATCGCGGCATTCGTATTTTTCGTTTAGACGCGGTAGCTTTTTTATGGAAGCGCGTGGGCACTAGCTGCATTAATTTACCCGAAACGCACTTAGTCATTCGTTTGCTACGCCTATTGATTGAACATGCCCAACCGGACGCTGTTGTGGTCACCGAGACGAACATTCCCAACCGCCAAAACCTTGAATATTTTGGCAATGCCAACGAGGCTCACTGGATTTACAACTTCTCACTGCCACCTCTATTGGTGTACAGCCTATTGGCCGGTGACTGTCATTATTTAAAACAATGGATGATGAGCATGCCACCGGCCCAAAATGGTACGGCTTATTTTAATTTTATCGCCTCCCATGACGGCATTGGCTTACGCCCCACTGAAGGCTTGTTGTCCGAGCGAGAGATAGACAGAATGCTGGCCACTATTGGCAACTTCGGCGGCAAAATTTCCTATCGCACACTTGAATCGGGTGAAGTTAAACCTTACGAAATGAACATCGCTCTATACGATGCTCTGCAAGGCACGTTTGCCGGCCCCGATGGCTTTAATATTGAGCGCTTTACTTGTGCTCATGCCATCATGTTTGCCTTAGAGGGCGTGCCTGGCCTTTACATTCACAGCCTCGTTGGCACTAATAATGATTATGAGGGCATGCAAGCCAATGGTGACAACCGCTCAATTAATCGGCGGCAATGGCAGTCTGATGAGCTCGATGCCTTACTGAATAAAAAAAACCATCACTCTGAGGTTTTAAGCCAACTAAAAGCACTATTGGCAATACGGATAAAACAACCAGCATTCCACCCCAATGCCACGCAGTTTACGTTGCATTTGGGTGAGAGCCTCTTCGGTTTTTGGCGTCAGAGTATTGATCGCTCACAAAGCATTTTTTGTATATCAAACATAACACCGAAAAAGTGTGCGTTGCCGTTGTCAGCGGTGAATTTGATTGAGACTGAAAACTGGTTTGATTTAATCAGCGGCACACCACTTAGTGATTACCGCGGAGAGCTGCAGCTGGCACCCTATCAAACGCTGTGGATTACCAATAGCAGCAAACAAGCCGCGACCTAAAACTCGCCACCAACTATTATAAAACTTCCGCAGCTAAGTCACTCCGGCTTGTCGGAGCGATTCTGTTTGCGACTTTGACTGCCTGCGCTGCTGAGCTAAGTAAGGAGCAATTAACTCAAGCGCTGTTTCATCGCTCGGCGGAAGCTCAATGTCAGAAGTCGCTAGCGGCGTGATTCGATCACCCCACTGCACTAAATGCGAATTCCAAGTAAGCCCAGCCCCAAACGCCGGGAGCAAAATCTTGCTATGGGCCTGCACGTTTCCTTGCTCAATAGCCTCAACTAATGCTACTAAAACAGTAGCGGCCGACATATTGCCGTAACGTTCTACATTTACAAAGACTTTATCAGGCGAAACGCCAAGCTTTCGCCCCACCGCATCAATAATACGGCTATTAGCCTGATGAGGAACGAGGAGATCGATATCGGCAACAGCTAAGCCCATTTCATCTAACACCTGATTACTGGCTCCAACCATACCAGCAACGGCGCGTTTGAAAATATCCTGCCCATCGAAATCCCATGAAGTAGCTTGGCATAATGGGTTGTTAGTAAAAGCGCCACCGTAATTTTGAATAAACAACGAATCGCGCGCCTCTGCATAACAACCTAACGACTCGCCTAACAAACCTTGCTGAATATCGGATGCCTCAACGACTAAAGCAGCCGCACCATCGCCAAATAATACGGCCACATTGCGATTCACCCAATCGAGTACCGACGAGGTTTTTTCTGCGCCAATTACCAAGACACGTTTAGCTGAGCCGGCTTTGACCATTGCCGAGGCCACGCTAAGCGCATATAAACCGCTAGTGCAAGCGGTGTTTAAGTCTATTGCTGCTACACTGTCGGCACCGAGTAAATATTGCACCCGTGAGGCGGAGTTCGGAACGATATTATCGCCGGTACAGCTTCCAAAGATAATTAGATCGAGATCTCTCGCATCTATATTAGCCGCGGCCAAGGCACGTACCGCTGCCACATGGGCAAGATCACTGGCCTCAACGTGAGAGATACGACGCTCTTTCATACCCGTGCGACTGCTAATCCATTCATCATCCGTGTCGATGAATGTAGCTAGGTCGGCATTTGTTAGTACAGCCGGAGGCAAACACTTGCCCCACCCAGTAATAGCCGCATATCCCATAATGTATATCCCCGAAAACGCCACGCCAAACGCAAGCGTTGTGGTGATTACAACTCACTACGCATTTTGATTAGCTGCTGTGCCGTTATTATTTTTACCGGGGCAGTATAACGTTAAGGATGAGCCATAAAATGTGAACTTTGCGGTTAGAGAACCCAGTGCCAACTCATTGCATAGCGACTGAGAACAGGGACTGACCAGCCCTCTTTGCCGCAAACACTTTGCTGAATACGAGCCTGCCGAGCAACCTAAGCCAAAGCCTGCTCTAGGTCCGCAATGATGTCATCAATATGTTCAATACCCACTGATAAACGAATCATCTCGGCTGAAACGCCTGCCTGCAGTTGCTCTTGCTCACTCAGTTGCCGATGGGTGGTTGATGCAGGATGGCAAGCAAGGCTTTTGGCGTCGCCTATGTTGACCAATCGTTTAAATAACTTGAGCCCATCATAGAATTTAACGCTGGCATCAAAGCCCTCTTTCAAGCCAAACGAAAGAATTGAGGCCGGTCGACCCTGGGTGTATTTCTTAGCCAAGGAGCGAAACGGAGAGCTTTCAAGCCCCGCATAGCTGACCCATGCCACTTTAGAGTGAGCCTTAAGATATTCAGCGACTTTAAGCGCGTTTTCGGTATGACGCTCCATGCGCAATGATAACGTTTCAAGACCTTGCATCAATTGAAACGCATTGAGTGGTGATAGCGCAGCGCCAGTATTTCGTAATGGCACCGTGCGAGCCCGACCAATATAGGCTGCCTCGCCAAAAGCCTCGGTATAAACCACCCCGTGGTAAGCTGGCTCAGGTTGATTGAGAACAGGAAAACGCTCCGAGTGTTCAGACCAGGGGAATTTACCTGAGTCAATAATAATGCCGCCCAGCGTGGTGCCATGCCCACCGATATATTTGGTCAGTGAATGCACGACAATGTCGGCTCCAAAACTCATTGGCTTACACAGTGCCGGTGTGGCCACAGTGTTATCAACAATCAACGGAACACAGCCCGCATGAGCGACGGCGGCAACCGCTTCTAGATCAATAATATTGCCGGCTGGATTACCAATACTTTCGCAAAAGACGGCCTTCGTCTTTTCGTCAATCAGCGCAGCTAAACTTGCAGGGCTATCATCCTCAGCAAAACGCACCTCGATACCCAACTTGGGTAGCATGTGGGCAAAGAGCGTGTAAGTCCCACCATACAACTGGGGCGTCGACACAATATTGTCGCCCGCCTCTGCAAGCGTTAGGATGGCGTAATTAATCGCCGCACTACCTGAGCTGACTGCCAGCGCTCCAATGCCGCCCTCCAGCGCTGCCATACGCTGCTCAAGCACATCATTGGTAGGATTCATTATGCGGGTATAGATGTTGCCAGGCACCGCTAGATTAAATAGATCAGCACCATGCTGAGCATTATCAAATTCGTAAGCAACCGTTTGGTATATTGGGGTAGCTACGGCGTGAGTGGTTGGGTCGGTAGAATAGCCATGGTGAATAGCCAGCGTTTCATCTTTCATGCACATTTCCTCAAGGTATAAGCTTAGTAACCAAAAAGCCGGTGCGTCGGCGCTAAATTGGGTCAGAAGTATACCTTAGGGAGAAGCCTGTGCGAATAAGGCAAGAAACGATTAGGCTATTAAAAAACCTAGGGCTTCAATTTGTTCGAGAGATGTGATTATGCGTCGCCGAGATCAATGTCTTTGGCACCACGACCCAACAGCTCTTCGCGCATGATCGTTACATCTTCCGGTGCATCGATACCTATTTTGACTTGCGAACCACTAACGTGTAACACGGTAAGCTCGATATCGCCGGCAATACGAATCTTTTCACCAGACTTACGGGTTAGGATGAGCATAGCATCTCCTTGCTGACTGCAGTGACCTCGGTATCCTAAGCGTGCCTCTCCAATACAACGAGAGATTCATAGCCGCTATCACATCCAGAACTTAACAACAGCAAACGCTTTATTCTGACCGGCAGTACGCCGAGCAGACCAGTCAAGGATACCAGATACTATTGGTTAATGGGCAATAAAAATAGCTGCATTACCATAAATTGAACTGCTATTATTCAAGGCACCATGACAGCGCTTGCACCATAGACCAAATTAAAATAGTTCAGAACAAAGCGCATGCCTCCTATTAATTTCATTACCGGAAACTTTCACTCATGCCATCACTGCAAGACCAACTTCTCAAAGCCGGCATGGTCGACGCGAAAAAAGCAAAACAAGTTGCCAAAGACAAGCGCCGACATGCCAAACAGGTACGCCGTGGTGAAGCTGAAGTAGACAACACAGCAAAAATCGCAGCTCAACAAGCTCAAGCCAACAAAGCTAATAAAGCCAGAGAACACAATCAAGAGGCCGTGCAACGGGCAAACGAAAAAGCCATTGGTGCCCAGATCATTCAGCTCATTGAAAGACATCGTATTGGCCACCATAAAGGCGATATTGGCTACCAGTTTGTGGACAAAAAGAAGATCAAGAAAATCTACGTTGATAACATACAGCAACGACAATTAGAGCGCGGACACATTGCGATTGTGCGACTGGCTGCCGCCTATGAGTTAGTCCCTGCAGCTGTTGCCGGTAAAATTGAGCAGCGCGACCCAACGCTTGTTGTGCTGCTGAACACGCAGGCGCCTAGGAACCAAGAAGTCGACCAGGAAGAGGACCCCTATGCCGACTTCAAAGTACCCGACGACCTTATGTGGTAGCGGCCTAATTGCCAGCCCCACATCTACCCTGTTTACGAGCTATCGGGCCTCAAGCTACTAAGGCATGGTGAGCCCAAAAGTGCTGTTATTAACAACTTCCAGGTTGGCAAATAGCAAAATTTAGGTGTAGCCTATGTCTCGCTTCATCTGCATGGCTCCATTCTCGATCCGTTCAGTCTCGATCAGCTTAGTCTCGATTGTGAAGAACTCGATGTATTCAAAGCCCTGAGCGCTCTCTACCTGTAACGATATGCGCAGTTGACTTATCGTTACCAGCAACAATACCGAGTACCCGCTTATGTCATTTGCCGAGCTGGGGTTATCCACACCCCTCTTGAAAGCTATTGCCGAAAAAGGCTACACCACACCATCACCTATTCAACTTGAAGCCATTCCTGCGATTTTACAGGGACGCGACGTCATGGCTGCCGCTCAGACTGGCACAGGCAAAACCGCAGGCTTCACACTGCCTATACTTGACCGACTAAACGGCGGCAGCAAGATCAAAGGAAATCAGGTTCGGGCGCTCATTCTTACGCCAACCCGAGAACTGGCGGCTCAAGTTGGTGCGAGTGTAGCCACCTATGGCGCAAACTTAGACCTACGCTCTACGGTGATCTTTGGCGGCGTCAAAATCAACCCTCAAATGATGAGACTACGAAGTGGGGTTGATATTCTCGTAGCTACACCCGGTCGGTTGATGGATCTCTATCAGCAAAATGCCGTTAAGTTTGACCAGCTTGAAGTGCTTGTTCTTGACGAAGCTGATCGCATGCTGGACATGGGCTTTATTCATGATATTCGCAAAATCATTGCACTTTTACCCAGTCAGCGACAGAACTTGCTGTTTTCAGCCACCTTCTCGCCCTCTATAAGGGAATTAGCGCGAGGCATTGTCAATCAGCCGGTCGAGATCTCTGTGTCACCGGCAGATAGAACCGCCACGACCGTTAAACAGCTCGTG
The DNA here is from genome assembly GCA_943788835.1 of uncultured Pseudomonadales bacterium. Lineage (GTDB taxonomy): Bacteria > Pseudomonadota > Gammaproteobacteria > Pseudomonadales > UBA7434 > UBA7434. Next base: position 639,723 of record CALSRU010000004.1, read on the forward strand.
TACCCGGTTGACGCTAAGCGCAAACCATTGCTGCTGATGCATCTTATTCGCGAACAAGAATGGCAACAGGTATTAGTCTTTACTAAAACCAAGCGAGGTGCCAACCGACTGGCACTAGAACTCAACGAAAACGGCATTCAGGCTGCTGCTATTCACGGTAATAAAAGCCAAGGCGCTCGCACCACTGCCCTAGCCGAATTTAAACGCGGTAAAACACGCGTCTTAGTAGCCACCGATATTGCTGCGCGCGGACTCGATATTGAACAGCTTCCGCAAGTGGTTAATTATGAATTACCCAGCGTGCCTGAAGACTATGTGCATCGCATTGGACGCACCGGACGCGCAGGTGCTGAAGGACACGCTGTATCATTAGTCTGCGCTGACGAATTTAAATTACTCGTCGATATAGAGCGTTTGATTCAACAAGTATTATCCAGAGAGCTACTACCTGATTTTATTCCACAACGAACCCTACCAGAATCACGACTGGGACAGCGCGTTCCTAAAGCACCGTCACGCAACAAACAAAACAGAACGGATTCAAAAAAAGGCAGGCCACCAAGAAAAAATAGTTCAGCCAGACGAAACAGCTCCTCTGCCCGCCCAGAGTCAGATAGCACGGGCAACTCACGCCAACGATCCGAAGCAGGCAACCGCAGCGAGGCAGGGGCTGGCCGCCACAAAGCCAAGCGCTCTGGCTCAGACAAACGCAATCCAAATGGCAGTCCAAAGCGCACCGGACCCAACCGCAATAATAGCTCTCAAAGCAACGCTAGCCAGAAAAACAACGCCCATACCAACAGCAATAAAAACAGGCGACCCAAACAGGAAGTGAATGGCAATGTCGCGTCAGCAAACGATGCCCCGCACACTGAATACAATACTATTTTTAAACCAGACTACAGCGCGCTGCATAAGCCTAAGCGCCAATCTCACAAACCCTCCGGCTCGAGGCCTGGCAAAAAGTCAGCGGGTAGGAACACCCGCAATCAACCGTATAGCTATCCTAGTGGCTCACTAGGCGGCGGCTCAGCCGCTAGCCAGTCATCTGCGCGTTACGATATAAACTACGACGATAAACTTAAGGTGCGAGAAAAAAAGACCACCCCAACAATCATTCAGCGCAAACGGCGCAAGCCCACCGTAGCTGATGGTGAAACAAAGCCAGAGCAAACCAGCTAACACTCAAGCTATATCGGCCTGTCGAAAAGTCACATCACCTGCCTAGTTAAAATTGCATTTAAGGAATTTATTTTGATCACCACCGCCAATATCACCATGCAATTTGGTGCAAAACCATTATTTGAAAATATTTCAGCTAAATTTGGCGGCGGCAATCGCTATGGCCTCATAGGCGCCAACGGCTGCGGCAAATCGACATTTATAAAAATACTCGATGGCAGCCTAAAACCAAGTGCAGGCAATGTGGCCATCACACCCAATGAGCGGATCGGAAAACTCAACCAGAATCAATTTGCCTTTGAAGAATTTAGTGTCGTCGATACAGTCATCATGGGCTATGCAGAACTTTGGGCAATTAAGCAAGAGCGTGATCGAATATACTCCCTGCCTGAAATGACTGAAGCCGAAGGCATGCAGGTCGCAGAGTTGGAGATTCAATTTGCAGAAATGGATGGCTATAGTGCCGAGAGCCGAGCTGAAGAAATATTACTCGGCGCCGGCATTGAGCAAGCATTGCATGCCGGCCCAATGAGTGAAGTGGCGCCTGGCAGAAAACTTCGCGTGTTACTCGCTCAGGCACTTTTTTCTGACCCTGATATTTTGTTACTCGACGAGCCTACCAACAACCTCGACATAGATACAATTCGCTGGCTTGAAACGACGCTAAATGAACGCAAGAGTACAATGATAATTGTTTCACATGACCGGCATTTTTTGAATGCAGTCTGTACCCATATGGCTGATATTGACTATGGCGAACTAAGAATATACCCAGGCAACTATGATGACTTTATGCTAGCAGCTACTGCCGTACAGGAGCGCATGCATTCGGAAAATGCCAAAAAGAAAACCCAAATCGCTGAGCTCCAACAATTTGTTAGTCGCTTTTCTGCCAATGCATCCAAAGCCAAGCAAGCGACTTCACGAGCAAAAAGACTTGAGAAAATAAAGCTTGACGACATCAAACCATCAAGCCGAGTCACACCGTATATCCGCTTCACTCAAAACAAAAAACTACACCGCCAAGCAGTAATCCTCAACAAAATAGGCCATGGCTTTGACGATCATGTGTTGTTCAATCAAGGCAGCCTGATTCTAGAAGCCGGCAGTAAACTTGCCGTGATTGGTGATAATGGCGTGGGTAAAACCACCCTCTTGCGCTGCCTAATAAATCAACTTAATCCTTTGCAAGGCGAAGTTAAGTGGGCTGAAAATGCCAGCATCGCTTATTGCCCTCAAGATAGTAATAACGAATTTAACAACGATTTAAATTTGTTCGATTGGATGAGCCAATGGCGAAAGCCACATCATGACGATCAGATTGTACGAGCAACACTAGGCCGTTTGCTATTTTCATCCGATGACTTTCTCAAAAAAGCTGCGGTTTGTTCTGGCGGTGAGAAAAACCGTCTTCTTTTTGGTCGCATGATGATGAGTGATGCCAACGTACTTATTATGGACGAGCCAACTAACCACCTCGACATGGAAAGTATCGAAGCACTAAATCTTGCCCTAGAGCATTATGAAGGCACGCTTATTTTTGTAAGTCATGATCGTGAATTTGTCTCGTCACTTGCCACAAGAATTATCGAAATAAAAGATCAACAGCTCAATGATTTTCAAGGCACTTATGAAGAGTATTTAGCTCAACAAATTGCCAACGAAAAACGCAGGGCCTGATCCTCGCATCAATCAATAATCAAAACTGCATAACGACTCCGCTGCAGTGTCGCTCCCACAACTCGACGGATGTGAGAGCGACAAATGCAAGCGAAACCAGATAGCGACTCGCAGAGAACGAAGAGATTCTCTAGGGGCTATATTGCCATCCGAGCACTATTTGATAGTCTGTTTTCATTTGCGGCCCATCCATGTGCTCGGTAAGAGGCATACTCAACTCCATTGATAAACGATGCTGCTGTTTTGGCAACAACCAATTAAGCCCTAAACCGAAATCTAAACGATCTAATCCCTGGCGGTCAGGGTCGGCCGTTTGCACAGGCGCCATGATCACAGCATCGATGCCATCGATATTTTCTCGATTCAACCATTCAAGGCGTGTTGATACGCTCAGCGCACGACTGAAGCTGTAGCTTATCCAGCCCGTTAAACGATGCTCATCACCAAAGGTGTAATCCTCGCTATTTTCACCGAGCCGAAGCGTACTTCGCCACTGCCCTCCCCATCCAAAATTACTCTTAGCCGGACGAGCCACCCTGTTGTAGGTTGCACCCAGCAAAGCGTCATAAGTGCCAGAGCCTAATTGCATCATATACGGTAGTCGTAGCGTCGGGTTCGTCCCCATTGGGGTGAGTACCGTATCGGTTTGTTTGATGTCGCCGGTGGGTAATGAAACGCCCACCTGGGCATGCCAGGCCGGGCCAAGCTTAATAAGAGCCGATAAACTCGTGTCACCGATGCCGCTGGTCTTGGTGGTAAAGTTACCTAAACGAGTGGTGCCGCTCATGCCTTGAAATGTAATGTGATCCATTTCTTTTTCTACATACTGCGTCATGCCCATAAGCGTTACACGATCGCTAGGTGCGTACATTACACCCAGCATATGCATGCTCATCGTCATCTCGGTTGGCACTACCCTTAAATTGGGTGGCATGGCAAAGCGATTAGGCTGAGTAATCACCTGTTCGGGCGACAAACTTGTCCCGCCATTTTGGTTACCTTTCATGCTCATGTACATGGGTCGATAAGACACCATCCACTCGCCCGCCTGATGCATATGATCACCCATCACACCAATGGGCGCGTGCGAATCGGCATGCGCTTGGTTTTTAGCGCGCCCTTGATCATCGCTTGATACGCTCACGCTGCCTGCATGACTTGAGGCATGATACCCGCCAAGATGTTGCTTTGAATTATCTGCTGCACAAGTAACAGCGCTAAACAGCTGCATGGCCAAAGTGCCTGCAGCCAAAAATATAACTTTCATAGTTCAATTCCAAAAATAAAATTAGGGTACAGGCAACCAACATTCAGTCAATAACTCGATTGAATGCGCTACCTGCTATTAGTAGGACTAACTGATTATTTTTGGCGGTGCCCGAGGTTGGTGCTGATGAGGCAAGACAGGATCTAGAAGACACTGGTTGTTCAGGAAAGTATAACCAGCTTGGATAATAGCTCTACAGGGCAGACTGTAGGCTCTTAAAAATGCCAAAACACTTTGCGTACCTGCACCAAAGTCGCAATCACTTACCCACATGGGGTCATCGGTATCATGCGCCGAGTGCTCTATCAAGCCTGCGCTTTGATCTACCTGGGCATTAGACGCGGCATAATGATGATCGTGATGGTGTTCATGATGGGAAGGCACCGCCACTATCGACTGTGAAGGTCGTTCGACTTGTTGATGCGCGCTGTGCAAAACCGCCATTAGCTCAGCCGATATATTTTTAGGGCAAAGCTGTATTGCGCTGCCACTGGCTAGCGAGTTCGGCATGTAACCTGAGGGAATTGCTGCTTGAACGGTAAACGTCACGCACGTAAACCATACCCAAAAAAAGCGGTGCCGTTTTGTACGTAAAGATATCAATGCTTCACTAAAAATCATGCTAGTGTTTCTAATAACCCTATTTACAAGTCGTACTTACAAAAAATCGAATTTTTTACCGGTGATAATTTCATCTTTTTCAAGAAAATCATCACTACCCATCGGGCAATGGTCACTGCCGCACGATGCAACGATTAACGCCAACTCAATGAATCGTATAACTTAACAACCCCACCGACAATAATCAGTGTTGGCGCTTGTACATTTTTATCTGCAACAAAGTTAACAATATTCGTTAGTGTGCCGATATGAGTCTGCTGATCGGGCGTGGTGCCACGCTCTATCAATGCCACCGGGGTATCGCCTTGCGCACCATGAGCTACCAGTTGTTCGCAAATTATAGGCAAGCTTATCAACCCCATATAAACCACAACCGTTTGCGACGGCGTAACTAGCTCGGCCCATGGTAAATCCATAGAACCATCTTTTAAATGCCCCGTGACAAACCTTACCGACTGCGCATGATCGCGATGCGTGAGTGGTATGCCCGCGTAGCATGCGCAACCATTAGCGGCCGAAACGCCCGGCACTATTTGAAAGGGAATATTATTTTTCGCAAGCCCAGCAATCTCTTCGCCGCCACGGCCGAAGACAAAAGGGTCGCCACCCTTTAAGCGAGCAACTTTTTTACCTTCACTGGCGTACTCAATAAGCAGACGATTAATCTCTTGCTGAGGCACGGTATGCTCGCTGCGCATTTTCCCTACATACACGTGCTCAGCGTCACGCCGCGACATTGCAACGATTTCGCTGGAAACTAAACGGTCGTAAAGAACAACATCGGCGCGCTGCAATAACCGCAGCGCCTTAAAGGTGAGTAGATCGGGATCACCAGGGCCAGCCCCAATTAAATAGACTTCGCCTTCTGAAACTTCTTTATTTTTTACGGCGTGCGCCAATGCTCGAGCAAACATCGCTTGCGCGTCATCTAAGCGCCCCATCATGACACGCTCTGCAATTTCACTTTGCACAAGGTCCTCCCAAAAAAGCCTAAGCTTTTGTTCATCGAGCCGCTCACGAACCTCGTCACGGCGTTCACCAATAAAATTAGCTAACACGCCAAAATTGGCCGGAATCGTGCTCTCTATTCTTGTGCGCACCGATCGGGCGAGCACCGGAGCAGCGCCCGAACTCGAAACCGCAATAACAATGGGGGCGCGATCAATAATAGCTGGAAAGATAACATCACAGTACCCAGGTGCATCCACTACATTAACAAGCACATTACGAGCGCGACAATCTACCGCAACCTTTTCATTTAAATTTTCGTTATTAGTCGCCGCAATGACAAAATACTTATCTGTGAGACATTCCTCGTCATAAGCTTTCTCATAATATTCTCCGCTCGTACTCTTCACCAACTCTAGCAAATCGGGCTCAATAGCTGGGGCAACAACAGCCAGCCGAGCGCCCGCACCCACTAGTAATTTTGCTTTACGGTAGGCAATAGTGCCGCCGCCCACCAGCAAGCAGGTTTTACCTTTAACATCGAAAAATAATGGGAGATATTCCATAGACGCCGCGCAGCTTGGTAGACAATGAAGTGGCTTTTATGGCCCTAAACTAAACAAACGGCCTATGAATCAGGGACGTACAATTAAAAGCTTACAATCAAAAGCAAGCAATTCGAGTAATCCCGCGCATATAGTCATGCAAGACTTCAGGCACTTCAATAGAACCATCTTCATTTTGATAGTTTTCTAGCACCGCCACCAGCGTGCGTCCGACGGCTAAACCTGAGCCATTTAAAGTATGCAGCAGCTCAATCTTTTTGCTCTCGGGGTTGCGCCATCTTGCCATTAAGCGGCGCGCCTGAAAATCACCAAAATTACTACAGGAACTGATTTCTCTGTAGGTATCTTGTGCCGGCAACCAAACCTCAAGATCGTATGTTTTACACGAACCGAACGACAGATCTCCGCCACACAAAATGACCTTACGGTACGGTAGCTGAAGTTTTTGTAAAATAGATTCCGCATGCCCAGTAAGCTCTTCCAGTGCACGCGCCGATTCATCCGCTTTGACCACCTGCACCAGCTCAACCTTCTCGAACTGATGCTGGCGAATTAAGCCTCTTGTATCGCGACCATGACTACCTGCTTCACTACGAAAACAAGCCGTGTGCGCTGCGTACTTCAATGGCAACACAGCCTCTTCGTGAATAGCATCACGCGCCAAATTGGTAACGGGGACTTCGCCGGTTGGAATTAAAAAATAGCCAGCATCACCCTCTAGCTTAAAAAGGTCATCAGCAAACTTAGGCAATTGCGTGGTGCCGGTAAGCGCAGCGTCATTAACAATAAGCGGCGCATTAATTTCTTCATAGCCATTACATTCTGTATGTTGATCAAGCATAAATTGCGCGAGCGCTCTATGAAGCCTAGCAACGCCTGCTTTGAGTACGGCAAAACGAGCACCCGCCATACCGGATGCACTATCGAAGTCGATCCCTTTAAGACCGGCTCCCAAATCAACATGATCAAGAACTTTAAAATCAAACTGCCTTGGCTCGCCCCAAACCATCACTTCAACGTTATCACTTTCATCCTTGCCCGCAGGAACACTTATGTCAGGCACGTTAGGGACATCATAAAGAAATGCTTGCATTTGCTCATCGGCAGCTTGAGAGCGGGCCTTTAATTCATGCAGAGAGGCGTCTATCTTTTCCAATATCTGCTGAACTTGGGCCTTGGCATCGTCAATTGCAACACCGCTTTGTACCAGTTGCCCAATCTGTTTTGAGGCTTGTTTACGCTCAGCTTGCAAAGCCTGACTTTCAATATCTGCGCTCTTGCGGGCAGCATCGAGTGTGTTAAAACGCTCTTTGTCGAGCTTATAGCCCTTAATCAAAAGTTGGCTGGCAATGTCGTCGAGATGTGTTCGTAAGTGGCGTAAATCGAGCATAGACTTGTAATCTTTAGCAATGGCTATTTAGGTATAGAAGCTCAGATACTCGCTTAGCGAGCAGCAAAAGCACGAATGAACAGAACATGGATCAAGGCCGTGTAGATCTACCCGCACAACCCGTAAACAAAGACGGCTGGGCGTGCGCCCTATTATAAAACTGCGTTCCCTCAAATTGGAGCTTGATTCCAGCCAACTTGTTGCATAGAACCTTCAATGCACCACGCCAAAAGGATAAATTTACCTGCGTTTTTTACAAAATTAGCCCGTATTTACGCGATCAGCAACCGACTCAAGTCAAGGCTGCAAGTGTAAAACCTGCTAAAACAATTTGCCAAGCTGGAGCCCAAAAGCCACTAGTGCGACACAGATAATAACGCTGCCAAGCATGTAGGCGAGCGCAAGAGCCCAATCTCCGTGCTCTATGAACTGCAGCATCTCGACCGAAAACATAGAAAATGTTGTCAGACTCCCAAGTGCACCCACAATAACCAAGGGCCGCCAGTAGGGGTTAAGTAATGTCCGTTCTTGAAGTAGAGCAATCATGAGCCCGACTAAAAAGGCACCAACGATATTGACCAGTAGGGTTCCCCAAGGAAAACCATCGCCAAACTTCTGTATAGACCATAACGTAACTAAATAGCGCAATACCGCTCCTAAACTGCCGCCTACGGCGACCATCAACAAAACAGAGATTGAAAGCGAAGTTTGCATGTGTCTACCTTGCAGAGCATGGCCTGGCTAAAGGCAGCATGATACACGCATATTGCACAAATGTGATGCCTCACCTGGCCACTCAATCTGTTCGCGGCAATAATCTTTAACAAAGTACTCGGGCACAAAAAAGCCCGCATAAGCGGGCCTTTTTTGGCAACTAGCAACGCTCCCAAATCATTAACTGATACTTAAACAAACTTCTTTCTGGAGCTGACTAGCGCGACAATACCAAAAACTATTAGAGCCAGAGAACCAGGCTCCGGCACGCTGACCATAGACTTGGTCTTCACCATAAATTTCTTAATGCTGAATGAGTCATTTTGAGCATCTGCCCAAACAATGAATTGATTGCCTTTAATATCGCCAGCGCGGAACGACTTAACATCATTATCTTTGAATATATTGCTCCAACTCCCGCCTGACTTGACTCTCAAATTCCAGTCATCGTTATGGTCGCCAAACCATGTCTTTATACCGAACAAATGCACCTCTGTATCGAAACTAAATTTGAGGCCTTCGCGCTTTCCACTACCATCTATCTCCCAGTTATCATGCGAACCGCTCGCAACACCAAGACCACGGGCCTTACGGCGCAAACCATCTTCAATGACATGCCCCCGGTTTTTCCAACCGCGGTCTCTGCGCTGCATCGCCTTGACGGTCATTTCTAGTCCGGACTCGGTAAACGAAGTGACAGGACCTAGGTCGAGCTTGCCGCGGTGAGTCACATCCGTGAAGTCATACTTAATAATACTGGCAGACGCCACTGAACTTAGCAGAGCCCAACTGAACGCTGCGACCCCGATTAAACTTGCAAATTTCACACTGTGCTCCCTGTTGAGGCTTTCTCAAAATACTACAGCTGACTGATTATGCACGCTAGATCACCGCGCCTGTAAAATAAGCGTGTAAAAACTAACTAAAAATACATCCCATTAATTTACTACCAAGATATAGAGCACACTTCGGCCGGACCACCGTGCAAGTGCCAAGCCAAACAACATAAGATTTCAATTTATCAGAAACTTATCGAACCTATAACTGCATAGGAGTCGACAATTGCGAGCTACGAATGTCAACTTATTCGACAGCCCCCTAGCAAGTTTCGACGGGTTTCGCGTAGCGCTTAAACAAGCTTTTATTATCTAGCGATCGCAATTTTTCTAACTTTTCCGCGATTTTAAGTTCCAAGCCGCGGTTTGTAGGGCGATAAAGCTCACTGTCAGCCAAACATTCTGGCATATAACTCTCACCCGCTGCGTACCCGTCGGAATAATCATGCGCGTAAAGATAGTCGGCACCATAACCTTGATCATTCATGAAGCGTGTCGGTGCATTACGTAAGTGAATAGGCACAGACTCACGGCCATAATCCTCCACTAATTTTTGAGCGTCTCCAAAAGCTCGATAAAGCGCATTGCTCTTCGCAGCAGAGGCCAAGTATACGGCGACCTGCGCTAAGCCTAGTTCGCCCTCAGGCGAGCCCAGACGCTCTTGCATCTCATAGCCGTCCAATGCCACTCGCAAAGCACGCGGATCTGCCAGGCCAATGTCCTCACTGGCAATGCGCACAAGGCGCCGACCGATATACAAAGGATCACAGCCACCAGCTAACATACGCGCAAGCCAGTAAAGCGCCGCATCAGGAGCACTCCCACGTACGGACTTGTGTAATGCTGAAATTTGTTCGTAAAACTGATCACCGCCTTTGTCAAAATAAACCTGCCGCTGTTGAAGCACCTCGTACATCAATTGGTCTGTCACCACCTTTGCAGTTTGCTGGGCAGCCATGTGCGCCAAACTCTCTAACGTTGCCAGTGCAGTTCGTGCATCACCGCCAGACAATTCAGCTAAATGCTTAAGTTGATCTTTGGTGATTTGAATATTGAGCTCGCCAATACCTCGTTCGCAATCTCGCGTAGCCCTATACAATATCTCGTACAAATCTGCTGATTCTAACCACTCCAAACGAACCACTTGCACTCGTGACAACAACGCGTTGTTCAACTCGAAAGACGGGTTTTCCGTGGTCGCACCAATCAAGGTAAACAAGCCACATTCAACATGCGGCAACAGCGCATCTTGCTGAGCTTTGTTAAAGCGATGTATTTCATCGATAAACAAAAGCGACCGCTGCTCATTGCGTGCTGCAGCCTTAGCTTGTGCCACAACAAGCCGAATATCTTTGACGCCATCGGTGACCGCTGATAGCGTTGAAAAAGACATGGACGTTTGTGCTGCAATGATTTTAGCTAACGTTGTCTTACCGGTGCCAGGAGGACCCCAAAAAATCAATGAAGGTGGCTTACCACTGGCGATGGCTAAGCTCAATGCTCCGCCCGCTTTGAGTATATGCTGCTGCCCGCAAAACTCATCAAGAGAGCGTGGCCGCATACGTGCAGCTAAAGGCTCATGCTTTAATGCAGGCTGTATGAGGGGCTGTTGCGTGTCATGCATAAGCTGTTAGGTCATGCCCTTTTATTATTGGTGAATAATCTCGGTTCCGGGCGCGGTCTTTAATTCGAAGAGATCAATCCCGACCGCTTTTAGCCATCGCGTTTGACTAAATTCAAAACGACTCGTTTGCTGAAGGTCATCTTCTATACTGATCGCAGTTATCTGTTGGCCGCTAAACTCAATCATGATGGCATTAAATAATCCGCCATCGCTCTTTGGCATAAGCCTAAAGCGCTGCTGAACAGGATTACCCAACGCTTGGATAGCGACTGTCTTAACGGACTCTACCCGATAGCGGGCATCAACAACTGCTGCATCACCGGTGAGCAACACATTGGGCAACGCAGCAATGTCAGCAGAAACTGGCTGTACGATCAACTGCTCAAGATCACGATCATATTGATAAAATAAATCACCTTTAATGATTAGTGTCTGCGTCAGCGGGGTAATGATTTCCCAGCGGAAGTTTTGCGGCCGCTGCCAAGCCATCCAACCACGCGACTGATCCAGTAGGTTGCCACCCTTATCGCGCATGGTATGCGTAAAATCGGCACGAATGGATTCAGAGTGTGCCAGCAGCTCAACAAACCGTTGCACACTTGTGGGCACAAACTTAGGGGATCTAATCTCGCTTGGGCTAGCATGAGCCCAATACGATGAAGTGACTGTGCCAATAAGCACTACAAAAAAAAGCAGCGCCTTGGGCAGGCTTATTAACCCGCGGCATACACCGTGACAGATTCTCATTTCCACCGTACCATGCAAAAAACCCTGTGCAAGTAGGCTTAGCCTTAAAAACAAACCAACAACTACCTCCGGGCAACTAAAAATACAAAGTGCGAAGCCTACTCCGGAGGAGCAGGGGCCAACACTTCGCGACTGCCGTTCGTTTGCATTTCGCTAATGACACCAGCGGCTTCCATAGACTCGATCATCCTTGCCGCCCTATTGTAACCAATACGAAGTTTACGCTGAACTGAAGAGATCGAAGCTTTACGAGTTTTCGTGACAAAATGAACTGCCTCGTCATAGAGTGCGTCGGTTTCACTATCCTCATCTTCACTCAGATTACTCGCTGCACCCATATCACTTCCAGCAGTCCCCTCTATGACACTTGGAATATAATCCGGTTCAGCGCGTGAACGCCAATCATCGCACACACGGTGCACCTCTTCATCAGAAACAAAGGCTCCGTGAACCCTTATAGGCACCCCACTTCCCGGAGCCAGATACAACATATCACCATGTCCTAATAGCTGCTCTGCTCCACCCTGATCAAGGATCGTTCGCGAATCAATTCGTGACGAAACCTGGAAGCCAATTCGTGTAGGAACATTCGCTTTAATTAAACCGGTGATCACATCCACCGATGGACGCTGGGTAGCTAGGATAAGATGAATGCCTGCAGCTCGTGCTTTTTGCGCAATTCGCGCAATAAGTTGCTCCACTTTTTTCCCTACAATCATCATCATATCCGCAAACTCATCAATCACGACCACGATGCACGGCAACGTGTCGAGATCCGGCGGTATTTGATCTTCGGTAGGGACCATCGACAGCAGGTCGGGCTGCCATAATGGATCAATAATAGGCTCGCCACGCTCTTTGGCCTCTCTCACTTTTTTATTAAAGCCTTCCAAATTACGCACGCCCAATGCTGCCATCAAACGATAACGTCGTTCCATTTCAGCCACACACCAACGCAAACCATTCGCAGCATCTTTCATGTCGGTGATCACCGGAGCCAGAAGATGGGGAATGCCCTCATAAACATTGAGCTCAAGCATTTTTGGATCAATAAGAATCAAGCGCACTTCAGCTGGCGTAGCTTTATAAAGCAAGCTCAATAGCATGGCATTAACGCCAACCGATTTACCTGAACCAGTCGTGCCAGCCACCAGCAAATGAGGCATACGTGCTAAGTCAGCTACCATAGGCTGCCCCGCGATATCATGACCTAAAGCAAGGGTTAAAGGTGATTCGGCACTTTGATAAACATCCGAGAGCAGTACATCGCTCAAAAACACCATAGCCCGATCGGCATTAGGTATCTCAATACCAACATACGATTTGCCTGGAATGACCTCAACCACTCGCACACTGATGACTGACAAAGATCGCGCGAGGTCCTTGACCAAGTTACTGATGCGGCTTACCTTGACACCGGCCGCTGGTTGGATTTCAAAACGTGTAATGACCGGCCCTGGAAGTATCGACTTGACCTCCGCGCTAATACCAAAGTCCGCCAACTTTTCTTCTAGCAGCTTAGAAAAATCTTTGAGCTCATCTTCGCTGTAACCCGTCTCTCTATCAGTTGCCGGGGTGTCGAGTAATTTAAACTCAGGAATTTGCACATTGCCCATTGCCGCAGAAGTTCGAGCATAGGCGACAGGCTTAGCAACTAAACTTTTAGCCGGTGCTTCCTTTTCGGCTGCCATGCCTGGCAACACAGCACTAACGCCTTGCTTGACGCGGTCGAGTACGTTGATATCCGAACTGGTTTCTTGAGGTTGAGCCGGCGCGGCACCATCTCCGGCGCTCCTAGCCGAACTCCCCTTAAACAAAGTAGCCTGCTCGGGCTCATTTTTGTCTTCTTGCGCCGCTGCACGCTCGCGCAGCCGTTCTCGCGCAATCTCTCGGCTACGCTCGAACCAATCCACTAAGTGTTCATACGCCACTTGACCTAACCTTAAGGTCCATGCTCCCAGCTTATCCATCAATGCAAGCCACGAGACCTCGGCAAACAGTGTTAATCCAAACAGCGTTAGCGCAAGCATTAATAGTGAAGTACCGGACGCGTTCAATAATCCATGCAACCCAACACTCAACGACATACCGATATAGCCGCCACCGCCAAACGGTAGTGCCGTATGATCTGGCAATGACGACAAGGCGAATAAACAGGTCAGCCCTAACATGAGTAGCAAAGCTCCCACTAACTTCATTGCAACTGTTATAGCGTCAAGCTGCATGGGGGCATAGCGGTCTCGGAATATCAACCAAGAGCGGTACAACAGCATACTAGGGATAATGTAAGCAGAAAAACCAAACAGAGAAAACAAAAGGTCAGCGACCCATGCGCCGGTCTTGCCCATAGCATTTGCAACGCCTGAATGCTCAGCAACAGCTGACCAACCCGGATCTTGGGCATCGTAGGTAAGTAAGGCCAGCAGGCAAAATGTGGCCACAACTAAGACACCAATCAAGGTACCCTCTTTGATGACTAGTAAGGTAGCTCCAGCAGGCTCCTCTAATTGATTTTTTGCTATTGATTTTCGTGCGGTCGCCATGCTTTAACCTTAACCTTGCCGATTTTTAGAATGTAGATCACTAAAGCCTATGATGCTCGCGAAGTAAAACGATCGATCGAACTCATAGATCCCTGCTGCCAACAATCGGCCTCCAAGCCCACAAATATACCGCTCTGTCAGGTAAGAACACATTGCCCAACGCGCCAAAACAGGAGCGACTAGAACACTAAAGTAGCGCAGAAAGTGCAAGGCATAATTTCGCTTCAATAGCGTAACTGTTCTACATAATGTGTTGCTTGCTTTCCTGCCAAAAGCGACTAACGTGGCGCCCGAGGTCTTCGCTGCCAGAAAAACCCTCGAATGTGGCAAATCAGGCTTAACGGCTGCTCATCGTTCCTTTATCATAACGAACTGCAGGCCTTACGCATTATCGCAGCCGCAAAGAACAATCGGTATAGCACCTCCATGATGCGCAAAAACACTAACTCAAGGATCTTCTAATATGCCCGACACCGTTCATCACCGCCTCATCATTTTAGGTTCTGGCCCAGCAGGCTATTCGGCTGCGGTGTATGCGGCGCGCGCCAACCTGAATCCCGTGGTACTAACCGGCATGCAGCAAGGCGGCCAATTAACCACCACCACCGATGTAGATAACTGGCCTGGCGACAATGAAGGTGTTCAAGGCCCTGAATTAATGCAACGAATGCAGAAACATGCCGAACGCTTCGAGACGCAGGTTATCTTTGAGCATATCGAGCGTGTTGATTTGCACAGTACCCCCTTCAAACTGTTCGGCAATAGCAACAACTACAGCTGCGACAGCCTGATTATAGCCACGGGGGCATCAGCTCAATATCTAGGACTCGAATCTGAGCAAAATTATATGGGTCAAGGCGTAAGTGCTTGCGCCACCTGTGACGGGTTTTTTTATCGCGACCAAAAAGTGGCAGTCATCGGTGGTGGTAATACGGCGGTTGAAGAAGCTCTATATCTATCTAATATTGCCTCAGAAGTTGTATTGGTGCACCGTCGTGACACTCTACGAGCCGAGAAGATCTTGCAAGACAAATTATTTGAAAAAGAAAAAAATGGCAATATCACAATCAAATGGAACTTTAATCTTGACGAGGTGCTGGGCGATCAAAATGGCGTCACAGGCATACGCATAAAATCAACTCAAGGTGACGCCGAAGAATCAATCGATTTGTCAGGCGTTTTTATCGCCATTGGCCATAAGCCCAATACGGATATTTTTCTCGATCAACTTGCAATGAAAGACGGCTATTTGCATATCAATAGCGGGCTCGAGGGCAACGCTACGCAAACATCTGTGCCGGGTGTTTTTGCCGCTGGCGATGTCGCTGATCATGTTTATCGCCAAGCAGTGACGTCTGCCGGTTTTGGCTGCATGGCCGCACTCGACGCCGAAAAATATCTCGATGATTGAAATCAGTTAACGCATCAATGGCGACTTTAAAGAGCACCGGCTTTCCGCCTATAGAAAGCGCCCTGGATGATCCCAACGGCCTACTCGCAGTTGGCGGAGACCTCAGCGTTAACCGACTGCTTGCGGCCTACCAACGCGGTATTTTTCCTTGGTTTGAAGCGGATCAACCTATTTTGTGGTGGTCACCAGACCCTAGGGCAGTCATCGCTCCGAGCGACGTTCATGTGTCACGCAGCCTACTCAAAAATATGCGCCGCAATAATTATCGACTAAGCGTTGATTTAGCATTTGAGCAAGTCATCAAAGCGTGCGCACAAGCTCGCGAAGACTCTGAAGGGACATGGATTAACGAAGAAATGATCAATGCGTATAGGCAGCTGCACGATCAAGGTCATGCTCACTCGATTGAAGTATGGTGCGATCATAAACTGGTTGGCGGCTTGTATGGCGTTGCAGTCGGTGATTTATTTTGTGGAGAATCGATGTTCCACCAAAAAACAGACGCATCCAAAATGGCGTTTGTCACCTTGTGTAAATGGTTAGCCATTCGCAAATGCCGCCTTGTCGATTGCCAAATTCTCAACCCTCATCTCGAGAGCCTCGGTGTAAGAACAATAAGTCGCAAAGTGTTTAAAAGTTACCTGGCAAGCCCTAGCCCATCATCGCTAGGAATCGCGAACAGCTCACCTAAAAAAAACTGCGCGGTCACCAATCAGTCGGCTGAACTTGACCGAAAAAACCAGTGGCACTCACTGCCGTGGGCGTCAACTAAAGAACTTGCTCAGGCCATTAAATGAGCTCCATCGAAAATTTAACCTTATTTATGACGCCACCGCACCCATGCTCTTACCTAGAGGACCGCGACGCTAAAACCGTATTCGTCGACCCCGCCACTGCCATCTCGGCTGATTTATACAATGAACTCAATGAAGTCGGTTTTCGACGATCTGGGCCCAACTTTTACAAGCCCCACTGCACAGGCTGCAAGGCCTGCATTCCTACGCGCATTCCGATAAAGCAGTTTCAGCTAAGCCGCAAGCATCGGCGCATTCTGAACAAAAATTCCGATCTCACTTTACTCAACTGTCACACGATCAATACCGAAGAGCACTACAGTCTGTATGCAAAATATATCTCTGAGCGGCATGATGACGGCGATATGTTCCCCCCCTCTCAAGAACAATTTGAACAGTTCATTGGCGGTATGACTGCCTTTAGCTGCTTCACCGAGTTTCGCCTCGAGGGGAAACTCATTGCATTAGCCGTTGCCGATGATCTGGCCTCTAGTCGATCTGCTGTCTATACGTTTTTTGACCCCGATCAACACAAACGCAGCCTCGGGATCTATGCAATCTTAGCGGCTATTGAAACGTGTCGGGCAGAACAACGCGAGTATCTCTACCTGGGCTATTGGATAAGGGAATGTCGCAAGATGTCTTATAAAATTGATTTTCGACCAATCGAGCTTTTAGTTGAAGGCGCTTGGCAAACGTTGCGCTAACGCAGCACACAAAATCTGCAATAACACCCATGTTTTTACGGTAAAGCAGCTCCACATGCTTTGATAATCCCCGGCGTTTCAGGCAAAATGCCCGCGTTAGCTAAGACAGCTGAGATTCAGGCGTGAAACAGTCTGCATCCAACGACCGTTAAGTGGCTGTGCTAACTTAATACATTCCTCCATCAATAAGCGCGGCTCGCTTAAGAACGAAAAAATTATGGCTAAAGAAGAAAGCATTGAATTTGAAGGCGAAGTTATTGACACGCTGCCCAACACAACGTTTAGGGTCAAACTCGAAAATGGGCATGTAATAACCGCGCACATTTCGGGAAAGATGCGTAAAAACTACATCAAGATTTTAACGGGCGACAAAGTCAAAGTTGAAATGACGCCTTATGACCTCAGTAAAGGTCGAATCACTTTTCGGGAACGCTGATTCGTTAAGACCTGACAGTTTGCCAACAAAAAAGCCTGCTAATGCAGGCTTTTTTGTTGGCAATGATACTTCAATGCAAAGCCTAATAGCCTCAGTTCTTTTTAACCTTCAAGCTCAAGCCATCTTTCTGCACGGTTACCGTAACGGTTCCGCCTTTTTCGGAAAGCTCTCCAAACAATACGAGTTCGGCTAAAGGCTTTTTCAAATTCTCTTGTATAACACGACCCATCGGTCTTGCACCCATGAGCGGATCATAACCTTTTGCAAGAAGCCATTTGCGCGCTTTTTGGTCAACCTCAAGTAAGACGCGCTTTTCATCCAACTGAGCCTGTAACTGAACGAGGAACTTATCAATTACAGTAAATATAATATCTTCGCCCAGTGCACTGAACTGGATAATTGAATCGAGACGATTGCGGAATTCTGGAGTAAACATCTTGTTCACTGCCTCAACACCGTCGGTACTATGATCCTGTGTAGTGAAGCCCATGCTACGCCGACTGATATTCTCGGCACCCGCATTAGATGTCATGATCAACACCACGTTACGAAAATCGGCTTTACGACCATTGTTATCGGTCAGCGTGCCGTGATCCATCACCTGCAACAACAAGTTAAATACTTCCGGATGAGCTTTTTCGATTTCATCAAGCAAGATGACACAGTGCGGATTTTTCGTCACGGCATCAGTCAATAGACCGCCCTGATCGTATCCAACGTATCCTGGTGGAGCACCAATAAGACGCGAAACAGTATGCCGCTCCATATACTCTGACATATCAAAACGCACTAACTCCATACCCATGATGTTCGCTAGCTGATTACTAACCTCAGTTTTACCGACACCAGTAGGGCCCGCAAAAAGAAACGAACCAATAGGTTTTTCAGGGGCAGTCAGGCCCGCTCTTGAAAGCTTAATAGCTGAGGCTAGCGCTTCGATTGCCACATCCTGACCAAACACCACGCGTTTTAAATTACCTTCAAGATCAGCTAAGGCCGAACGGTCTGAACTACTCACGTGCTTGGGCGGAATATGAGCGATTTGCGCAATAATTGCTTCGATATCGCTTACACCAATTTTCTTCTTGCGCTTTGAAGCGGGCTGTAAACGTTGGAACGCACCGGCTTCGTCAATGACGTCAATGGCTTTGTCAGGCATATATCGATCATTAATGTAACGCTTAGCAAGCTCAGAAGCTGAGCGTAAAGCTTTGTCAGTATATTGAATATCGTGATGCTCTTCGAAGCGCGACTTAAGCCCTTTAAGAATTTTATAGGTTTCATCGACGCTAGGCTCTCCCACATCAATTTTTTGAAATCTTCGCGATAACGCTCGATCTTTGTCAAAAATAGTTCGATACTCTTGAAACGTAGTGGAGCCAAAGCAGCGCAACTGCCCTGAACTGAGCAAAGGCTTGAGGAGGTTTGATGCGTCCATAACCCCGCCCGAAGCTGCTCCGGCACCAATGATGGTATGAATCTCATCGATAAATAATATTGAATCACTGGACTTTTTCAGATCACCTAGCAACGCCTTAAATCTTTTTTCAAAATCACCACGATATTTTGTCCCAGCTAGCAAGGCACCTAAATCTAAGGAATATACTGTGCTACCGCTTAAAATATCCGGCACGTCTTTATTGACTATCCGGTAGGCAAGCCCCTCAGCGATCGCAGTTTTACCCACGCCCGCCTCACCCACTAACAGTGGATTATTTTTGCGACGTCGCGATAATATTTGCACCACGCGCTCGACTTCGCTATCGCGGCCGATCAATGGATCAATTCGACCCGAGTGCGCCTCAGCATTAAGGTCCAAGGCGTAATTTTCCAAAGGACTTTTAGTCGTTCCTTCGGCCCCAAGCTCCTCTTCCGACTGAGTCTCTCCTGGCTGCTCAGCAGAACCTTCACTAGAACCCGATACTTTGGAAATACCATGGCTTATATAATTGACAATATCTATACGCGCAACATTTTGCTGCTTCAGAAAGTAAACTGCCTGGCTCTCCTGCTCACTGAATATAGCCACCAGAACATTTGCACCACCTACTTCCTTTTTGCCGGATGATTGAACATGAAAAACGGCTCGCTGCAGAACGCGTTGGAAACCCAGTGTTGGCTGCGTATCGCGCTCTTCTTCGCTGGCACCCAACAGCGGCGTAGTCGATTCAATAAAATCGGCCAACGATTTACTGAGGTCTTGCGTTTCAACACCACAGGCAACTAAGACTTCTGCAGCCTCATCGTTACCTAGCATAGCCAACAAAAGATGCTCAACGGTCATGAACTCGTGGTGCTTATTCCGCGCAAGCTTAAACGCAGTATTCAGGGTATTCTCTAGCTCTCTATTGAGCATATTCTTTCGGCCTCACTCTAAATAAATCTATATCCGTTTTAATCTGGCAACGATTCAACTTCACAAAGTAATGGATGTTGATTTTCGCGAGCGTATTGGTTTGCCTGCATAGCCTTCGTTTCTGCAATATCTCGGGTGTACGTTCCGCATACAGCTCGTCCTGCGGTATGCACCGTTAACATCACTCGAGTGGCTCCTTCACGGTCCAGGTTAAAAAAAGTTTCAAGCACTTCCACAACAAATTCCATCGGCGAGTAGTCGTCATTTAACATGACTACTTGGTACATCGAGGGGCTTTTTAACATGGGTTCAGACGGCTCAACTACCACCTGATCATCATGCTCTATGTCCGTTGTGTTACCACCCATAAATAATGGTAGTAGAAGATTTTTATCTAGAGGATATTTCATTCGATTTTTTGCCGTTTAATTCAAAGTTTGTAAGTTATTGTACAGGCTCACTATACAGTTTCATAATCATGTGCTACTTGACTATTCAGGTCTCTAGAGATGACAATATACGCTGTCCGACCTGGAATGGTTCGACTGATCGATTATTAAACAATTAAAATACCAAAATAGTCAAATTCAGTAGTTCAGCCCCCTAAAACAGATAGGATTATAAAAATGAAAACGGGTGTAGTGAAGTGGTTTAACAATGCAAAAGGCTACGGCTTCATCCTCAGCGATGAAGAAAACCAAGATGTTTTTGCACATTACTCCTCAATTGAAATGGACGGATACCGGACTCTCCGAGCGGGTCAGTGCGTTGCGTTTGAGGCTATTGATGGTCCGAAGGGGCTCCATGCGATGAGCATCCAAGTCCTTGAAGAAGTGACTCTAACCGACGTTGTGGAAAGGTCTGAACGGGCTCTTAACCCGCAAGACAACGAGCATGAAGCTACCGATGATCAATCAATTGCGGCACAACAATTGAATGCAGAGTCGCCAATAGCATAGACACCAACACCATAGACACGGCAGCTAGCATGGCTTAGGCACTCTGTTACGCACCCTCTATCTCGCAAACGGGCAATGAACTGCTCGCTAATCAAAGGGCTGATACAGTCTCCTGGGGCCTTAGAGAGCGCATCTAAAACCGCACACTCCGCTGCAGCGAAACCCCACCAGAAAGTATTACCTTTAAGCCGACTCATTTCTCGCCCAGGAAACCCTCAACGGTGGCTAAGCTTCTTTTGTTCAATAAGCCTTATCGCGTGCTAAGCCAGTTTACCAACAACCCCAGCAGCAGCCCTGAAGCCTCTTCCCGGCAGACTCTAGCAGACTTCATTAACATCCCAAATTTCTATCCAGCCGGGAGGCTCGATTATGACTCTGAAGGACTCCTGCTATTGACGGACAACGGAGGTTTGCAAGCCCGCATAGCTGATCCTAAACATAAATTGCAAAAATCTTACTGGGTCCAGGTCGAGGGCAGGCCGAGTCAAGACGCCCTCAAGGGCTTAAGCGCAGGCATTGAACTCAAGGACGGCTTAACGCTGCCCGCACAGATACGATCGCTCAAAACTCTGCCCCCATTATGGAAGCGAGAGCCATGCGTGCCTGAACATCGAGCGCTGAACAGCAGCTGGCTTGAAATAACGCTAACTGAGGGCCGTAATCGCCAAGTTCGCCGCATGTGCGCAGCTATTAATCACCCTGTATTGAGACTAGTTCGCCATCGCATAGGGCCGTGGCAACTACGAGACATGCAGCCAGGCGAACACGCATCATGTAATGTTCACCTCCCTACTCGATCAAAAAACTCACCCGCACAAAAAAGGCGACCTAAGACCTAAGCGCTGTAAAAAGGAATGAGCAACCACAAAATATGGTGACGCGACATCTCAATAGCGCATTGACAAGTGCATCTCGCTTCAAACACCGCGCAAGGGTCTAGACTTAAAACAAAAGTAACTTAGATTGAAGTTTCAGTTAAACATAGCCAGCTATTGCGTTGATTGGCAAACTAACCGCACAAAACTTGTCCTGAATAAATTTTGGTAACATCTAGATGACCTCAAACGAAACCTTTTCACCCCATGTAACCGTCGCTACCGTAGTCTGCCGTGATGACCGCTTTCTTTTCGTTGAGGAGTATTGCAATGGACAACTGGTTTTAAACCAGCCCGCGGGACATCTTGAAGCAAACGAAAGCCTAGTGGAGGCCGCCATCCGCGAAACCCACGAAGAAACGGGTTGGCGCGTAAGTATCACTGGGGTACTCGGCATCAACCTTTACCGAGCCCCACGCAACGGCGTGACCTATCATCGAACAACCTTTGTGGGGCAGACCATCACTTTCGATAACACCCAAGCCCTCGATAACGGTATCGTACGAGCTCTTTGGCTGACGCCCACTGAGGCTAGACAACATTCGTCAGCGCCTCGCAGCCCAATGGTTTTTTCTGCTGTTGAGCAATATTTAGATAATACTGTTTATCCGCTTTCAATATTTAACCAATGAACTTCGCCGGACCCGAACAAACGCACAGATGCACTCAGATTTCCAAAATTCTCAGCGCCGCAAGTTGCGCCTTGAAATTCCGCAAGTACGTCATTCAAGATTAGCTGCCCTTCCCTGCAAGAGTCCTCGAGTCATAAGAATCACAACACTCAGCGGAAAAAGTCACGCGCTTTCTAAAACTCTGACTGGTAAGATAAAGAACCAAACTATTAGAAGAATAGACTGAGTAAAATCACGTTTTATAATCCGTGCGCATATTGAGCGCCACATCGACCGCCAACAGACCTCATAGCTTAAAATTTTATGACCACGACCCAACAAAATAAAGTCATTGTCGGTCTGTCTGGCGGCGTGGACTCTGCTGTTACCGCTTTGTTGCTAATCGAACAAGGCTATAAGGTCGAAGCGATGTTCATGAAGAACTGGAACGAAGATGACGGCACTGAATACTGCACAGCTCGAACGGATCTTGAAGACGCCTTACGGATTTGCGACCGCCTCAACATAGAACTGCATACCGTGAATTTTGCCAGTCAATATTGGGACAATGTTTTTGATCATTTCCTCATTGAATACCGCGCTGGCCGAACACCTAACCCGGATGTTCTTTGCAATCGTGAAATTAAATTCAAAGTGTTTAGTGACTATGCCAACGAGCTAGGTGCTGATTTTATTGCTACTGGCCACTATGCGCGCGTGGTAGAGCGTGACGGCCAGGCCCTGCTCTACAAGGGCAATGACGGCAACAAGGATCAAAGTTATTTCTTGCACGCAGTCAGTGGCCAACAATTTGTAAAAACATTATTCCCTTTGGGCGAACTCACTAAAACTCAAGTCAGGCAACTCGCCGAAAAAGCAGGCCTGCACAATTATCAAAAGAAAGATAGCACGGGTATCTGCTTCATTGGAGAACGCCGCTTTAAAGACTTTCTTGAAAATTACATTCCAGCACAGCCGGGCCCTATTCTGGATGAGCATGGCAAGCCGATCGGTCAGCACCAAGGCCTGATGTATCACACCATTGGTCAGCGCCAAGGACTCGGGATTGGCGGGCTCGACGGCGCAGTCGATGCACCTTGGTACGTGGCAGAGAAAAAAATGCACAACAACACGCTGATTGCTGTGCAGGGTAATCAGCACCCCGCTCTTTTTAAATCAGTGCTGCAAACCGAAGCCCCTCACTGGATCAACTCAGCCCCAACGCTGCCGTTAACATGCTCGGCAAAAACTCGCTACCGACAACCTGACCAAGCATGCTCGGTCAAAGCCAACCACAGCGGCGGGCTGACTGTTGAATTTGCCGTGCCGCAAAGGGCAATTACTCCGGGCCAATATGTCGTATTTTACGAGGACCAACACTGCCTTGGTGGCGCGGTCATTCAATAAATACTCGCCTTTGTTGAGGCTTGAAACTTTTAAAATCAAATTCGAGTAGCACACAAATGTCACTTCATGAAGGGCCTGGTCAGTGCAATCAGCTACACTCCGAGCGATTGACCATCGATACAATCTTACGCATAGTAGTCAATCAGCACGTGAGCCAGCCAAATATCCTGAGCTAGCCAATGGATCTGGGCAAACTTTTTCCAAGCCACCTTCAGCGTAACTATTTCAAGAAAAAATCGGAAACTCTTATGTCTACAGAACAACTTTTAAATATCTCTCCAATCGATGGCCGGTATGCTGGAAAAACCCAACCGCTCAGAGAAATATTCAGTGAATATGGCCTGATCGCCGCACGCGTATTGGTTGAAATCAAATGGTTTGAATCGCTTGCTGCTAACCCTGCGCTCCCCGAGGTTGGCGAACTGAGCGTTGAAAGCCGCGACAAGCTAGCCGACATTTTAAAAACATTTTCAGTGGAAGATGCCAACGCCATTAAAGCTATTGAGCGGACTACCAATCATGATGTAAAGGCGGTTGAGTATTTTCTTAAGAGTCAGTTTGATGCCGTCCCTCAACTCGCAGAACTCAAAGAGTTTATTCATTTTGCCTGCACTTCGGAAGACATCAATAATTTAGCACATGCCGTTATGCTACAGGCCGGGCGCAGCGCGTTGCTACCAGGCATGGAGTCAATCACCCAAACACTTAAAGAATATAGTCACCAATGGGCAGAGCAACCTTTGCTTTCTCGCACTCATGGTCAATCAGCTAGCCCAACGACCATTGGTAAAGAATTTGCCAACGTAGTTGCGCGACTGCTACGCCAGCTAGAGCAGTTCAAAAATATAGAGTTACTAGGTAAAATCAACGGAGCCGTGGGTAACTACAATGCACACCTATCAGCATACCCAGAGCTAGACTGGGAGCAACACAGTCGCGACTTTGTTGAGGGCCTTGGCATACAGTGGAATCGCTACACCACTCAAATTGAGCCTCACGATTACATCGCCGAACTTTTTGATTGTTTAGCCCGCTTTAACACCATTGTCATCGATCTCGATCGTGATCTATGGAGCTATATTTCGGTAGGCTATTTCAAACAAAAAAGACGTGAAGGCGAAGTGGGGTCTTCAACCATGCCGCACAAAGTTAACCCTATCGACTTTGAAAACTCTGAGGGTAACTTGGGCCTAGCCAACGCGATTCTGGATCACATGGCTCGCAAGCTGCCCATTTCTCGCTGGCAACGTGATCTCACTGACTCGACTGTTCTGCGCAATATGGGTGTAGGCTTCGCTTACAGCATCATCGCTTATGAATCTACTTTGAAGGGCCTAGGAAAATTAGAGCTTGAGGCCCCTAGAATTGATCATGATCTCGACAATGCCTGGGAAGTATTAGCTGAACCCATTCAAACCATCATGCGCCGATATAACGTGGACGAGCCCTACGAAAAGCTCAAGGCTTTTAGTCGTGGGCAGAGAGTGACAGCCGAGACACTTGCCGTTTTTATTAATGATCTTGATGTCCCGGACACTGCCAAGGAAGCTATGCGCGCGCTAACGCCTGCAAACTATACCGGCTTGGCCGCACAGCTTGCCAAAGTTCAACAATAACGCTCTGCAAGGTTTTTAAGTCGCTCGATGCGACCGCTGCTTTAACCTGATCGCAATCTCTATCAACTCGAGATCAAGCTGACGTATGCAAACCGCACTCTCGCCCGTCGTGGACCTTAGTCGGATCGAAATAGTGTCTACAGCTGATAAGCGAATGTTCTCTCATATAGCTCTCGACCTGATCATCATCCCAATAAAAAATGGGCGCCACTTTAATAATTCCACGCCCATCAATACTCACAATATCGAGCGTCTTGCGGTGATCCGTCTCTTGCTGGCGTATTCCCGTCAGCCATATCTCCGGCTGTAACAATTCAATCGCTTGATTAAACGGTTCAAGCTTTACTTGGCGAGTAAACTCTTCATGCTGCTCAATATCTTCGATAGTAGGAATGCCACCCATTATCGAGTTACGCCTTTCCGAAGTCATTTGCGGTGAGAAAATTTGCATATTCAAGTCGAGCGATTTAATCAATCTCTCGGCTACAACGTAGGTGTCGCGGAGATTGTAGCCAGTGTCCACCCATATGACGGGCAAACCAGGCGCCTCAGCCTGAGCCATATGCAACATGACCGCAGCATTTTTCCCAAAGCTTGTCGTAGAGATCATCTTCTTTTTTTGCGCCACAGCCCAACGAATAATTTCGCGTGGACTGGCGTTGCGTAACGACTGATTAACTACATTAAGATCCATGAATATACAAAACTTTTAATTAAGTGAGCATGATTGTACGTAACCTGTACCCGTATCTTAATGGATTACTCAGCAATCACTGGGACCCAAGCACACACGGCCGTGCAAACTAATCTAAAGCCAGCCTCAAGGCAAATAACAATACTCTATATCGTTATAACGAAACTTGATTTTCTTAGCCTTATGCCAGCAAAAAAGACCCGCTTAATCGAAACCCGCGCCAACCCTCATAATTGAAATTAGTCGGTTAAAATCTACGTTACTCGCTGCACCTCATAAAAACAGACTCTATGTGTGACGAATGTGCCTCACTCTAATTAAGCGATCTTTCGCAATTTTAACAACTCGGGGAACTTAGCCGGCGACCTAACCGCTGGCGATAGAGGCAGCAAACGGAATCGCCTTTTCAGCTCACGACCCGACAAAGGCTGCTGACAGGCCGCAACGACGACATTGTCGAAACCTTGCTGCTTTAACACATAGCCATGATTAAAGCCGTGTTTACCGCTGCTACCGCCAGCTACGACAGGGTCGCTACGATAGCGCTGGGTTAAACGCTTCGCATCAGCCATCTTTACGCAGTTAGCTATCAATAAGCCGTTCACTGCCAAACGCCGGCGAAGCAAGTGCAGCCAGCCATCGGAAAAGTTTACAACGCGATGCGGCTCGCCATCGACCTCGTTAAATAGGTCATCAATAATCACGTCGTAGCGCGGCACCTCGCTCGCTTGCATCCAATCGAGAGCATCTGCTTTAATCAGCTTAATGGAGGGCCCGCGCAAGCCAACAAAGTCCTTAGCAACACGCAGATGGTTAATGTCAAGCTCAACACCGGTAATCTCAGCTTCCGGGAAGAAATCCCTGATCTTCTTTAGCGCCGCGCCCGCGCCAACGCCAAGCATTAATACACGACGAATTTGCTGAGCGGGCAAGAAACATAACGGGATCCATAGCATATCCCAAACCCCGCCATTGAGCATCCGCTGCCCATTATATTGAGAGTGAAATACGCCATTGCGGTACAGTCGAATCGAGTGACCCGCTGTGCGAACCTCGTAGTGACTGCCATCAATTTTTTTTTGCCATACAATCACTGCGCCTGCACCCAATCTACTGGAGCAATCGTATTTGCGCCATCGTGAGTAAAAAAATTGATAGGCACCATAGCACACGCCGCTAGGCAGTAACGATGTCCCTAACAACTCCTAGCTTATAAGCTTTAAGAGCTAAAAAAATACTATAACAAAACTAACGAAGTATTAAATAAAGTGCCGTGTTACCGCGGACAATCCGCAGCAGCATGTTACCGTTACTACGGCTCGCAACATCAATCAACTCATCGATATTCCCTATTCGCACACGATTAGCCGCAACCAGTAGGTCTCCTTTTCGTAAGCCTGACCCTGCTGCTGCAGAACCATTGGCAATCGCCTCGATTAAAACCCCGTCGCGCGCTTCGTCGTCACGCAGCTCTACTCCCTCTAACGCTGGATGTATATCGCGGGCCTTGCGAGCGACGTTTTCACGCTCACCTATACGCATCGTTAATTTCAATTCTTGGCCGTCCCGCAATAGCGTAAGTTTCACCTTCTCATCAATGCGCTTTGACCCTATCGCGTTACGTAGCTGCGCCGAGGACTCTACTAATTTACCATCAACTCCAGTAACAATGTCGTCTGCCTTAACCCCGCCCCGATCAGCTGCTGATCCCTCGCGCACTTGAGCAATAACCACACCCTTTTGCTGGCGATCAAGTTTAAACGCCTCGGCCATTTCGGGTGTTAGATTTTGAATGATCACACCTAACTGCCCCCGCCGAACCTCACCATGCTCAACAATTTGCTCCATACTGTAGCGAGCCATATTCATTGGGATGGCTAGACCAATCCCTACATTGCCGCCACCAGGCGCAATGATTGCGGTGTTAATGCCCACTAGCTCGCCGCGCAAATTAACCAATGCGCCACCAGAGTTACCCGGATTAATTGAAGCATCGGTTTGAATAAAGTTTTCATAGCCTTCAATCCCTAAGCCCGATCGCCCCAGCGCACTGACCACACCGCTGGTAACAGTATTTTGCAACCCAAAGGGATTACCTATGGCTATGACAAAATCACCTTGCAGAAGCTGCTCCGAATCAGCCATTTCAATTGCCACTAAATCGCTCGCTTCAATTTGCAACACGGCAATATCCACTTCGGGGTCTCCACCGACCAGCGAAGCTGTAAAGCTTCGATTGTCGGAGAGAGTAACAATAATTTCATCAGCGCCATCTACAACATGAAAATTAGTGACAACTGTGCCAGCAGATGCGTCAACAATTACTCCCGACCCTGCACTTTGAGTACGTCGCTGCTGGGCTGGAACCTGACCTTGAGGCGCTTGAAAAAAACGGCGAAAAAACGGGTCTTCCAATAGAGGGTTACGCACAGTTTTAATACTATGTGTTGAAATATTAACAACTGCCGGATTGACCTTTTCCAATAACGGCGCAAGGCTCGGCATCGGCTCACCGTCAAGCCCAAAAGACGGCAATCCCGCCTGGCATGGAAGGGCTAACAGACTGGCAATCGTAGCTATTGTGAGCAAGCTCAATCGAAAATGCTGAAACATGTTTACTTTCCTCATCAATTACAAAATAGGCTGATCATTGGCTGAATTCAGAGCTTACGCGATCGACATTCACCTCTGAATGCTACTTTTATTTTAGTGACTAAGGATTAATCTATCCAATGATACTAAATATAAGCACATTAACTTACACACTAGAGACCCGCAGCCGCCTATTTTGTTCCAGCAGCTTTGAAGATTAACCTACTAAAATAATCAAGAAGCTCCAATACAATTGCATCCTGACCTTAGTATCTCGAAGGTTTGCCATTCATGGTGGTGCTATGCTTTTATATGTAATCTTAAACAGCTCAATATCGAGCCACAATAGGCCGCATACATAGTGTCATAAAATTGGTAAGCTTATAAAGCTAGCAGGGCCTCCCAAACGTTTCGCAGGCTGCCCCATACATTAACAGAAATCTGGCCTGCCCCTAATTACGCCTGAGGCTTCCACCAAGTTATTTATTAATAAGCACTGTCCGAGAGGGTCTTTTATGAATTGGTCACCGTCACGCACTAGTGGTAGCCGCATTCGGTTACGCCGTTTGCGCAATCAAGAGTTTTCACGGCGATTGGTGCGAGAAAACGCAATAACGGTGAATGATCTCATTTACCCAGCGTTTATTCTCCCCGGTACCGATCGGCAAGAGCCTGTACTTTCTATGCCCGGCGTTGAGCGACGCAGCATTGATCACCTTATTATTCTGGCAAAAGAATTAGTGCAATTGGGTATTCCCGCTATCGCTCTATTCCCCGTTATTGAAGGCGCCAAGAAAACGCTCAAAGCAGAAGAAGCTTGGAACCCAAATGGCCTAGTGCAAACCGCTATTAAAGCGATTAAAGATCATGCGCCTGAATTGGGTATCATAACTGACGTCGCACTCGATCCGTATACATCCCACGGACAAGACGGCATTATCGATCAATCAGGTTATGTGCTAAACGACATCACAGTGGCAACACTCGTTAAGCAGGCGCTCTCACATGCGGATGCCGGCGCTGATATCGTAGCGCCCTCTGATATGATGGACCACCGTATTGGAAAAATTCGCGATACATTAGAAGCTGCTAATCACACCAACGTTAACATCATGGCCTACGCGGCAAAATATGCCTCAAGCTACTACGGGCCTTTCAGAGATGCCGTTGGCAGCGGCGACAATCTTGCTGGCGGTAACAAATTCAGTTATCAAATGGACCCCGCCAACGCCAACGAAGCTTTGCACGAAGTGTCTCTTGATCTTCAAGAAGGCGCCGACATGGTCATGGTCAAGCCAGGTATGGCCTACTTAGACGTCCTTAAAAACATTAAAGACACATTCAAAGCCCCGACGTTTGTCTATCAGGTCAGCGGCGAGTACGCGATGCTTGAGGCTGCTGCCGCTAATGGCTGGTTAGACCGCGAAGCCTGTATGCTTGAATCCTTACTCTGCTTCAAGCGCGCCGGAGCCGACGGCATCCTAACCTACTTTGCAATCGACGCTGCAAAAGTGCTCAATCGTTAGGCTAGCTCACTATTTAATTAAACTTGGCTTTTCCAGTAGTCTTGATAATGTTCCAGACCTTCAACGCCTAAATATCGCTTCATATATTTTTCAGGCACTTTTGACAAGTCTACGAGTATTAACCCGTCGAGAGAATCATTGAAGGCCTTGTTAACCGAAAAGCAAACAAACTTACCATTCAGCGAGAGGTAATGCCGCAGTAAGATCGGCAAGGCTTTTCCCGGATCACAGCAGCCAACCAGCTTATTGACCAACGGCACGTGGCTCAGAGTAGCTAGCATGTCTCGGCTCCAAACCTTACCCGAAACGCGCAGAGGAGCCACTGGCTCCACAGTGTCCAAAAACTTCTGTTCAGCTTGAAACGATTCCAGCATACATTCAGATATGAGTGCTCGTGCCATGCCAGAGTGCTCATTAGAAATACTCACAGCACCAAATAATGTATCAAACTCTGGATGACTCGCTACATAACGACCGATTCCACGCCATAATAAATCTAATGCCGACGGCTTGCGCTGATAATCCGGGTGCACAAATGAGCGGCCTAATTCCAAGGGATTGCCTAGCTTTTTTAGGTACTCTCGATCAAGCGAATAAAGCGTCCGTGCATACAGCCCGTCTATACCGCAACGCGCAACGATTTCATTCACCCGACCAAGTCGATAGCCGCCAACAACGCGCAGCTTATGCTTATCCCAAACAAAGACATGCAAATAATAAGGGTCAAACTGATCAACATCACAACTATTACCCGTACCCTCACCTGCCTGACGAAACGTATATTCCCGCGCCTGACCAATAGCCTCCATCAGAACCCCTAGCCTTTCAAATGGAGCAATATAGACAGCATACGCTTCGTTACACACCACCTGACAATCTTCCATGGTAGTGAGCTGTTGCCGCAAATCACGTTCTGAGCCTGGCCACGACTCCACTCTTGATATGGGTAGCTGCGCAAAAGCTTTGGGCGAATTAATAATATTAGGGCGCTGATTGGGCTGAAGTAAATGAGTCGCTAGCCGCAAGCATGCCGTAACCGTCTCATCAGTTTCCATGTGGTGAAACTCTTTTGCATTGATAAGCTCGCCGGTCACAACGCGGAGCGTTTGGGAACCTTTGTTAGCCAACTCTCGTGGCAACATTGCAGTGCGTAAAAATCGATGCGTCAAGGCCAGGATGTAAAACATTCGGCTGTTATATGCATCCACATATAAAGGCAGGACGGTAGCACCGGTCTTACGCACCAAGCGCCCGGCAAATCGATTCCACGGGTAGTCGGATACTTTTCGTTGAGAAAAATCAAAAGTGGCCACTTTTCCGGCCGGAAACAAAAGTAATACGCCGCCACTAGCCAGATGGGCACGCGCCTCACGAATGCCGGCAGTATTCGCACGTGACCGCTGACTCGAAAGAATATCCACGCCAATAAAGATTGATTGTAGTTCTGGGATTTTAGTCAGGAGCGCGTTGGTAAGAACTTTCGTATCGGACCTGTGTCGCAACAAAAAGCTGGCGATTGCAACGCCTTCAAGTCCACCCAGCGGGTGATTGGCAACAACCAATAGCGGGCCTTCAGCGGGAATTTTCTTAATAGTTTCTCTTTGATCGCTTACCTCAAGCGTCACTTTAAGGGAGTCGAGTACATGTTTAAGAAAATTGACTGGCGACGCACCAAGTGGACGCTTAGCATAAATATCCGCCAAGCGATCCAAGCCCAATACTCTTTCTATCACACTCGAAAAAAAGGCGCCTTTGAGCACATTTCTAAACGGATTTTGATCGAGACTATTACGCATAAATTAATAACAACTTAGCCTAAAAAAAGACGAGAGCCCACTAAGCCAATGCACTACGCGGTAGACTCAATGCTTCACTAGCGCAAGATACACAAGGCGAACCATCCGTGTAACTGATGGAAACCGTATCGTTGCAAACTTGGACAAAACACTGACTTACCGTTTGCGCCAACTCGCGATGCATACACACAGAGGTTACTGCTAAAGGCTGCCCATCAATTTCATGTAAGTCATGGTCGAGATGACAAGAATGAAAATGCTTTAGTGACTCAAGATCGCCATCAGCCCCCACGCTATCAAAAAATTCTCTACGCACTGCCTGAACCGTATCGGTATCGAATGACGATGAGGTTATGGGCATCTCGGCCGGCAATCTGGCCAGCGCCAAAGTATCCCAGCTCCAATGATGAACACCAACAGCAAAAACAACCAGCTCAAACCCTCGATATTTTTGTAACTCCAGCTGACTTAAAGCTATTTCTAATTCATTGAGGTTTGCGCAGCCAGCCAGCGCAACAACCACCTCGCCACGACTCACAATGTTCTTGTTCGTAGGTTCCGGCGCCGTATAGTTATTTAGCAAGCAAACCGTTAAACCGTACTGATTAACCGCTAACCATGTTCCACCTGCGTCAGCATCAGTAGGTGCGAGGTATTTAACCCCGTCAAGCGTCTGATGAAGGGCCGGTGGTAATGCCCGCTGCCGCGTTTTCAATTCGTCTCGGTTAAAAAACAGCGCATAACCTTGCTCTGGCGCATTAAACTTCCAGGTCAGCGTACACATTAAACTTGCCCCTGAAAATGCGCAGTCGCTGGCGCCAATCCAAAATCCTTCTCAATCAAGACTTCTACATTATTTAATTTCAATAACAGCGCAATGCTCGCATTGTGATGCACCGTGTGGCTATGCAAGAATCCTAATTCACGCTCAAGCGAAGAGACTTGCGCCACGCTCAGACGGTCACCATTCCCAACACGGCCACTCGACGTTGCCATATATACCTGAATCTCACCCTCGAACCGCTTTAACAATAGCCCTTGCAAACCACTCACAACGCCTTTCAAACAAATCTGAGCCTGATGAGTTGACTCTTCAATGCGAGCATCTCTTGCTCGCTGATCATAATCAACAAGCCCATCATCTAGCCCCTCTAACAAACACGTGTAATGGTCGAGCACATGCCGCAGATGCACGCCAATGGATGATGATTTTAACTGTGGCTGTGTTTGGCAGTAGATTTCCAACGAGATATTTGCTAACAACCGATCAAGCTGTTGCAATATGTCAACGTTATCACCTATGAGTGTCGAGAGGACCTGAGACAAATGAATTTTTCCTAATAAAAAGACGATACTAAAATTATTGGGCACACAATAAATATTTGAATGATATTACAGGGTGTCTGATTGGCATTACGCATGAATCAACAAATGCGCTAACCTAACCCAAAGCAAATCCAAGAATGCCACAATCACTGAATTGAATCATCTGACAACTTTGTTAGTATCAACCTCTAACAGTTTGTCCAGTAATGGGAAGTACAACGCACATCGGATTTCAACCGCCACATCACCGACTGGCGCACCACTAGCGACTGACCCACCACTCTCACCGCGCAGTTGTAAATCACTATCACTGCCCAACTGGTCGGAACAAAGAAGCGCGTCGACGATACCATGATAATGGCTGAGTTGCTCTCGATACTTATCCTCTTCACGCTGAAGAAATGCATCCATGTCGCCTTCCGAACCAGGCTCCGAGGTTTTATAGTCAATAATCCAGCGGCAGTCATTGGAATCAATAAACGATGTATCTACGGTAGAGCGTTTCCAGCGCCGCACCCTAGCCTTTTCACCGAGGCTAGATCCGGTCGAGCTATCATCTATTTCTTCAAATGTGCCATAGACCAGAGAAAACTCGCAGGCTCGCTGAGTATGATTACTGGAAAATAGCCATCTCCCTGTATCGCCTTGCAACACGTTGTTAATTGCACGATGAACTTTATCTAACATTAACGCTCGTTTGTCAGGTGTAACTCCTAGCTGCTGAAGCCTTAAAGACCAGTGTGGATGCAGTGCCGTCAAATCTCGTAACCGCCATTCTTCTAGACCCTGCACGCCAATAAGATGCAAGATTTCATGTACACAAGTACCCGCTGCACTATCAGCGCTGTGCATGCCATCTATGACATCAACCAAACTTCCGTCAGTAGAGCAATCACCAACATCATCGCCCACTAACGACTGATCCCCAAGAAAAGGTAAATGAACTGCTAAACCTGCACCTTTTTGAGCAACTTGCAACTGTGCAAGCGTATTTTTATCAAACCGTTTTAGCTGAGCATAACTACTTGAATCGTCGTTGCCCAATTCGCTTGATAGCGTCGCACTCTTAACAATAGGGTTGGCCAAAGTCATCTGGTCGACTATGGCCGGCCACAATGTACTCAACATGCTGCCACGAGCTGGGGGCTTAAACAAATCTTTATCGAAGGCATGAGCGGACGTAGCGGCCGGATTGGACTTATCTAATGAATCCAATCGTGCAAATAAAATAAGCCTCGATCGCGCTCGCGTCGCTGCAACATATAATAGGCGCGTTAACTCAAAGTCTTTAACTAGCTTGTCTTCACTACGCAAAAACTCGTAAATGCTGTTTCCGTTATCTTTATTATCGCGGCGTAACGGCTTTGCGGGCAGCTGTGGATATAAAAGCAAGCCACTGCTCCCATCAGAAAACACGCGCTCACTGGTCATTAATAACGGCTTATCTTCAGCCGGCGAAACGCGCGCCAAGCCAGGTAAAATCACGGTATCAAACTCGAGGCCTTTAGCCTTGTGAATAGTCATTATTTGCACCGGCGTTGCGCCATCTTTGAGTGCACTCACCATAGGCTCGGCATACAGTCTCTCGACTCTCCGAGCTAATTCCTGTAAAGAAAAGGTTGCCTGCCCCTCACTGCACTGCTGCTCAAATAGTTCTAGCGTGTCGAAAAAAACCAAAGCCGATCGACCATCTTCGCCATCTGCTGAGTATGCGCTAGCCAGAGGACCGCCAATACTGCGCCAACATTTCTCTAACCACTGCCGCGTGCCGAGCCTTCCACGTTGCGACCAAGCCACAACAACCTGATTCGCCAAAAATTGCAAGCGATCAGCTGCATCTTTGCTTAAACCAGCTATATCACTGAACTCTGCCGCTTCGCTCTTAGCATTCGCGCTACTATTTTTCGGCCCACTGCCAACAACATTGTTACCACCGAAAGCTAGGATCAACTCGGATAAGCGCATCGAACGGTTACGTCGGTGCCGATAATCGTGCAGCGCCTGCAAGTCTCTTAGCTCGATACCGCACCAAGGTGCCCGCAGCAATGAAAACCAAGCCAGATCATCGCAAGGGTTTAGCAATGCGCTAGCGAGGGTCATACAGTCGATAACCACTTCGCGACGCGCTAGCGAATCAATATCGGTGCCCTGCCAAGCTATATCAGCAGCTTCAAGCGCCGGAATAATTTGCCTAAGATAACTTCGGGCGCGAACCAATATGGCAATGGATTGAGTGGGCTCAGCTTGTAGCGCTTGCACAATAGTTGCAACCACCGCGTCGGCCTCTTGTAATCCTTCAACATCATTCGTGCATGCAAGCACAGAAACGGCTGAGACTTTAGACGGATCAGCGTTAGCGCCCAAAGAGAAGGCCTGAGACGGACTGTAGCGTACAGCTCCTCGCGAAAGATCCTCCGATTTGGGAAAAGCATGAATGAATTGCTCATTTATCCAGTTGACGATAGGCGCAGTGGAACGAAAGTTTTGTTGTAGCTCCAGAGGCTCCAAATGCAGCTCGCCAAGCCCTTCTCTTCGCGCACGTAAGAACAGCTCCACTCTCGCTTGGCGAAAACTGTATATCGACTGCATGCCATCCCCCACAATAAATAAGCTGCGTGGATATTCACCATCTTGTGCGTTGTAACTAGGCCAGTCGGCTGTAAGCGCATGCAACAAATAGAACTGACTAATTGATGTGTCTTGGAACTCATCGACCAAGATATGCTGCAGCCGACTGTTCCAATTGTAGGCTGCAGCATTCGCTAAAATAGCTTCGTCGCTACGCGCCAAACGACTTTGCGTCAAGGCTGCCAATCCCGCCGCATTCCCAAAGCCCAATGTTCGCAGCGCTGCCGATGCAACCTCACCATGATCGCACTGCCTCGACTGGCCAAAAACTACATGCAAATGCGCGCACAAATTAACTAGGCATTTAGCTAACGGTTCAAGCAAATTGCGATGCTCTGCTTGGTATCCACCAAGTGGCAAACTGGCTACCGTCTTCAGTGATAGCAACGTGGCGGGTTCTGAGCCGATAGCGGCGCAGATTGTTAATAATTTTTCTCGCTCTACAGCACTGCGCTCTGCCAGTGCTTTATCGCTATCTTTTTTAGGCAAAAAACCCTGATTTTTCGTTAAGGTTTTACGCGGAGCAAAACCCTTCGTCAACAACAGCTCCACTAAACCGACCCAGCGTTTATGCTCCGCCACGCACGGATCAGGCAAACCCTTCAGACCCAGTAAACCTCGAATAGCACTAGCTGGTGCGGCCGATGGATTGTCACAAAGATTACTCGCGGCAAAATCAGCAATACTTCCCAGCTCACTCGCATGGACACTAAGACGAGCAGCTGCATCACTAAGCGCATCTTCTATCCAACGCGTGAGCGTTACATCGAGCTGCAAGTCACCTGAACCACCGTCCTTGTAGCCAATAATATGGCCCAACCATTGATCTCGAACGCTCAGCATATTGACAAAAAGCTGACTGAGCCGCGCTATATTGTTGTCGTAGTAAGACAGCAATGTCGCTAACTGATCACTCACATCGCTAGTTGTTTCAACTTCGGCAAAAAAATTGCGCACTGCAATCTCATACAGCGGTCGTGCATCGTCTACCGGTTGTAAATTGCCACCTAGCAAGCTCAGTAACGGTTGTTCGCGGGCAATTGAACGACACAGGCTGTCCATGGTTTGTAGTTTTAATCGCGCAGGATTTTCCAGCAGGTGCCACTGCTGAGATTGATCCTGCGCCAACGCAGCTCTTGCTAAGCGCCACGTTTCTTGTTTGTACGCTTCGGCAGGCGCTTCCTCAAGCCTACCTAAATGGAGAGCCTCGACTACGCGCTGTCGCATTTCTGCTGCTGCCTTACGAGTAAAGGTAACAGCTAGGATAGCCTCAGGCTGCTCAACAATAGCCAACAATTTCAGCAAACGCTGAGTCAACAGTTCGGTCTTGCCAGAGCCCGCTGGCGCCGACACGCAAAACGATTGGGAGGTATCAAGCGCTGCAGCTCTTGCGCCCACATCAATAGGACTAAGACTCACGGGCACCTTCATCTCCATGGACGCGACGATCTACTGATGGCTCGTTTTGTGCTGCATTAACTGCGGCCAAGGCACGAGTGAATGACTCATATCGATCGGTGCCATCAGTAGTCACGGTTGCCAACTGCAGATCAAGACCTGCGAAGCCTGCTGCAATCTCGTTACTACGCTCGAGCAACTCAGTCTGCCAGTGATCACCCAGTGCGTTCATGTCGCCGAACACAGCAAGCTGAGCAGGCTTCATCACTTCAACGCCTGCAATGTCGTTAGCTTGTGTCTCCGCCTCCGTAAGTCCATAAAAACTTATAGACCCAGGCTTGAGGCAAGCAAATGCCAAAGACATTTGAGGCGAATTAAGGTAGGCAGAGCCGTGCTCATCGCTTAGATCCAGCGATCGTGCGGCCAACAGGTAGAACGGCAACTGTGGCGAACTCACACGCTCATCTAACCAACCACTCGTACTGACGCTACCCGTTTTATAATCAATAAACAGTAATTCGCCGTTCGCTAGTTGATCAATTCGATCGATACGCCCGCTAATAAGATAATCACCAACTTGACCGGAGATCGATTGCTCTAACGCCAGCACAGAAAAGCTGCGGCGCTCTTTTTCTAAATTAATCCAACAACCGAGTAAACGCGCAAATACCTGCTGTTGAATATCTAATAAGCGCCCGCCTATCGGCTTGTAACGCTTAGCATTGACTTCACCCAGGGCACTCATTACCGCCTGTTCAATCAATTCAGCCTGCGCAGTGATGCTCTGATCCGCCAGAGCATCACTGTTAGGTATAGCTCTCCAAAAATACTCAAGTGCGCCATGAATAATATTGCCTCGTTCAAGCGCGGTTAAACCCATCGCCGCCTTCGGCAGCGGCTCTAATGCTAATCGATGCTTAGCATAGGCCTGCATAGGATTAAGAGCATAATCTTGCAGCATAGACACACCGCGTCGCAGTAGCGGCCTTTGCTCGCTATCAACGACTGCTGGATACGGCTGACCGTAAAGATCGTTGAGATACTCAAAAGGATTAAAAGACTGCTGATCACTCTTATTAGTGACAAACCCCTTCACTATTGCTGCACGTGAATAGTCAAAGGCAAAGGTATCGCACAGAGATTCATCATGGGGCAATGGCTGCTCGCCTGACAAACACCCAGATACAATCGGCGAAAGCGAGGCGTCAACACCATCAACAGTATTCAGATAGCTCAATCTAAGATGCCGCGCACTCGTGAGCAAATTTTGTGTCACTGATTTTGCAACGCCAAATTCTTTGCTTTCCGATGCACCCGGCATCTCACTGCGTGCCTGTAAGCCAAAAGGAATAAGCGCATTAGGTCTAGGCACTACCGGCCAAGCACGGTCGGAAAGACCGGCAATCCACAGACTGTCAAACAATTGCCCACTCGCCTCGAGCACCCCAAGTACCTGCACAGGCGCGTAAGCTTCATGCACAACTGATTGCTTGTGATAAATTGTATGCTGCAACTGCTGCCTGAATAATTTCAGTGCCGCACTCGCATTCACATCCCCAACCAGTTCATCACTTTGCCAAACCAAGGATGCACACTCAATAAAAGCCTGATGCTGCTGATATTCATCGCTGTCCAGGCCTCTTCCGCCTGGCCAACCAAGTACCTCACATAGCCCTCGAAAACGCTGCACCCACAAAGAAGGGGCCGCTTTTTCCCAGCGCTTACTGACACTCAATAAAGAATTGCCCGACTTATGTAGCCCTAAAAACGTTTCGAGTTCAGCATAGGTTTGAGCGCCAGCAACTTGGCCAGCTGCAACGCCGCTCTTATTGTTTCTAGCGTGTCGTTTCTGAAACCAACTGACCAACCTATTTATTTCTTCTAATTTGAAATCTGCTTCGCCGCTTTCATAAATTGCCTGCACAATGAGATTGCGACCGGCAAGCGAGTCATGCCTTGCAAACAAATACGGTGAAAAAATAATAGACTGCCACTCATCCGCGCTCAGCGGTCGCAGACTGCTTTCAACCAGCTTTAAAAATACCTCTACCATTGGGAGATTAGCCAGTGAACTTCCCGCAGATATATTAAAAAGGTCTACGCCTGCCGGCATTGAAGCAGTCGATTCAGAAATCACTTCTTCGTCAGGCTTGGAAAAAACCTGCTGCATAATTCTCTCAACAGACTTCTTCTGTGTTGCTAACTCCGGAATGACAATCGCTATACGAGATCGAGGTGATGCCTTAGACTGAGCTTGGGCCCATGTTGCTGCCGCCTTCATTTCAACATCAAAGCTTTCAAAATTTGCAACTCTAATTGACTTGCGCTCCTGCAACAGATGTTGCGAGAGGATTTGATCAGGCACACCAGATGCAAGAATATTTTGCTCCGAGTCTCCCAGCAAACTATCAACTGCCGGCGGCCCAACGTCACCGCGCCGATCGCCAATTAGCGCCTGTGTTTTTCGCTTAATAATATGGGCAAAGCGAGAGATTAGCTGCTGCTGTAACGGCGTAGGAGTAAAAAATCCCAACATGATAATTGGGGCGTTTTGTTCAGCATGAGCAGTCTCTGGCGAAGCTGGCACGCTTGAGAATAAATGACCGACTGAAACATCGTATAGAAAACCCAGCTGTGCATCGCTTAACGTCACCAACCGTGACTGCACATTTCCGATCGACGCAAAATTCCTTTCGCCAAGCTCTTTTCGAAACTTTTCCACCCATGAGTAAAAAATGGCGCAGTCGGGTACACTAGAAAATTCAAAGGCGTGTTCAGGTAAGTCAACATCCCACGCATCGAGCAGTTGATTGGCACGCTGCGCCTCGGCAGCAGCCAGTGCGGGCGACAACAAATCAGCAGGGCCTTCTCGCTCTATAAGAGCCTGCCAAAGAGCAACCTCCTCAACCGTTGTGAGCAAACGCATTGGTTGAAGATAGCCTGCCAACAGTGCTTTTGCATACAATTCATTCAGCCATGTCTGGTAAGGCAGGATAGTCGGTACTGACATCACCAAAGATTTATCGTTATTAGCCTGAGAATCAGCTTTGGCTTCACACTGCACATCACGCAATTGCTCGCGCAAGAAGTCGGCAAGGCGGTTGTTCGGTGTTAAAACAACACGTGCCTCAATCAAACTCCTATGAGAGTGACTATTTAAATATACGCCGGGAGAGGCGTTCAATTTATTATTCGCATCAATTTCACTCATCGCCAACTCACATTAGTAATAACAAACGCTGCCCAGTTAATGGCAGTGCACTACCACTTCTCGACAACATCGACGTGAAAATATTGGCCTTTATGCTCGCAGATCACTCCCGTTTCCGTGATAACCCGCAGCTTAACTTGACTGCTTACCATTTGCCCTTCGCGCATACGACGCCCGTTAATGATGATGGTTCGCTTCTCAGGATTGGTGCTAAAGACGTGAAAGGAAAATTTTAAATCCGGAACTGTAGACTGAAAGTCAGCCGGCATTTGCCAAAGTTCCTTGATGAGATTTCTTGGCGGCAGCGCGTCGCTAGCGCCGGTGTAACTCTGCTGGCCTGTGCTAAGTGCCACATCAGATACCGTTGCCATGCCGGCATCAATCGCGGAATTCGGAACTTGTGTGGTCGCAAATTTTTCCCCGCCAGCGTGTAGGCTTTTTTGATTTTGCGTCGAGTCGCCTTGAGCTAACCGCGCCTGCCCTGGGTCATATTGCTGAGGTGTGAATTGTCTTTGAATTTGTGGCCACAGCCAAGAACAAATGCCAATAAGCATCACCAAGGCAACTAACAAAATAAATGAACGCACAAACCGTCGTTGTGGTGCGACGGTATAAACGCCACTATTTTGCAGTGAGTGAATATCAGGCTGCTTACTTCGCTGACGCTCGTCTTCGGATTTTTTTATGGCATCTAAAATAAAAGACACTTATCAGACCTCGCCCATAGGTGGCTTTGACGGAGCCGCCACTATACTAGCGAAGGACGATGAAGACTGCGGCGTAAAATAATCTTGGATAGCCTGAGGAATCTCTGTAGCTGTAATAATGTACACCAGTGCGGTACAAGCTAGCGCGCCCAACGCAAGCCACCACCAAGCCGCAGAAGCCATGGCCTTAAACTTACCTATGCCCGGTGAAAACTGTAAAACTTCGTTACAGGCCGCCGCGACTAACGGGTACTCTACGGTAAGCTGACCCGAGGTATAAGCACCCAGCATGGCTCGATCACAGATAACATTGACCAAGCGAGGAACACCCCCACTCTTACTATACATATGCTTTAGCGCAGGCCGCGAAAATATCTCCCCGCGAAATCCAGCCACATGTAAACGATGCCTTATGTACTCAACCATTTCACTATAACTTAACGGCTGAAGGTGAAAGCGTGCGGTAACACGTTGTGCCAACTGCCGTAACGCGGGACGCGCAAGCTTATCATTGAGTTCCGGCTGACCTAACAAAATCAGTTGCAGCAGCTTTTTTTCGCTGGTTTCCAAATTGGTTAATAAACGTAACTGCTCAAGCACTTCATCGCTGAGATTTTGCGCCTCATCGATAATCAAAATAGTGTTACGCCCGCGCGCATACGACTCCAACAAGAACACGTTGAGTGCATCGACCAATACTTTTAGCGAGTCACCATCGGCATAAGCAACGCCCAGATCGTCACAAACTGACTGCAACATTTCCGTGGCCGATAAGCGAGGGTTAATAATGAATGCAATATCAACATCGTCGGGCAGTTCATTAAGCAAACCGCGGCAGATCGTCGTTTTGCCCGTACCGATTTCGCCGGTAAGCAAAATAAAGCCGCCCTCGTCGCCAATCCCAAAAATGAGATGGGCCATGGCCTCGCGGTGCTGCTCGGTCATATACAAGTAGCGCGGGTCTGGCGCAATAGAA
Organism: uncultured Pseudomonadales bacterium; assembly: GCA_943788835.1. Taxonomy (GTDB): domain Bacteria; phylum Pseudomonadota; class Gammaproteobacteria; order Pseudomonadales; family UBA7434; genus UBA7434. The sequence continues at coordinate 681,867 of CALSRU010000004.1, forward strand.
AAAGGCTTCTCGTGCAGACCAAAAAAATCTAGATACATTGCCTCTAGCCTTGCAACGTCAGTCGCACACTAACATAGCCGGGCGCGGCGCTGTCAACTGAGATATCAATAGCGCTAACGCCCTGATTAGTTTCAAGCTCACCCAACCAATTAACCACGTTGTTGAATTTAACTTGCTCAAGCCAGAGACGAACGCGGTCGTCGCCTATCGGCTCAAAGCGACTAAAGGTAAGCTCATGGTTTTTAGCCGTGCCCGAGGCAATGCTCAGCAATGAGCCCTCGCGAGTAGCACCACCGGCATCCAATAATTCGCGAGTCTTTGGCTCTTGCGCGACCATCCATTCATAATTTTCTAGTTGCTTCTGGAATGCACCGCTGGCGCTACCTAAATAACCAAGTGCAGGCCCAACTATAATCCGGTAAGCTAAAAAAACCACCAGTAAAAACGCCGCTACATTAACAAAAGAGCGATCGCGATCGGTCAAGCTATTGTAGCGCTGCTCAAGCCTCTGATAGTTTTGGTTAGTTTTCACCTTAGCGATCGACTGCTCTAACTCGTCATCAAAGCGTTCGCGCAATTTATCTAAATTGAATTTTATACTTGAATTCATGAGCGACCCACTTGAATACGGCCTTTGATCGTATCACCATCTTGATTGGCTGAAAGGATATCTACATCAAGCCCTTCATTGGTAAGTAAATCACGGTAGGCTTCGAGCTGATCGATATCGCTGGCATGAAGATCAATCGCAATGAGTCCTCGCTGCACATCGTAACGTAACTGCTTGATTGACGGCTCTTCGCCAGCTTGTGTATCTAGGCCCGCCAGTGAACGAGAGGCTGCATCGAGCAAGGGTAAAAAGTCGGACGTAGTACCACCTACCGTCGCTCCACGCAATTGCCGTTGCATTTGTTTGACTGGGTCCATCACTTTGCGCTGCTTAGGGAATAAAGATCGATAAATACCGACGCTCTGATCATAGTAGCTATCGGCTTGGTAATTGAGGTATGCGCCCCCGCCCAGCGTAATCATCATAAAGACTGCGACACAGGCCGCCACCGCCATCGATATTTTTCGCATGTACCGACGATTTGCCGCATTCGCCGTAGCGGGTCGGAAATCACCCTGTAAAATATTTAAATTTCTATCCAGTGACTGCACCGCACTGACTGCGAGTAATTGCGACACCGTCTCACTGTAATTAACAACTTTGGTTTCAATATTCTCTGAGCGAACAAAGTCATCGATCTCATGCAACCAATCTTGCGCGCCCTGAGTCCGAGCATCTCCATCATCGCCCTCATCTTCACCATCGTCTTCCTCGGCAGAATCATCAAACCCGTCTGCCGAATTAGTAAAGACATCGCCCGCTAGGGCAGCCTCAAAAGGATCGGCGCTAGCATCACTCGCATGATCTAATAATGCTTTCGTGGTCAATTCGTCACGACGCTGCCCCAAAGCTGCCCGAGCCGCTACTTCAGCATCGGCTGAACTGCTCTGTACTAAAGCAACCTGCGGTAGGTCGCCACTCTCATCCTCACTCACTGACTGACTCTGTGCCGCAATGGCAAGCTTTAATACAGTGCCTGCTGTTTGCCTATCGAGCCGCATGCCGCTCAAGGCGCCATCACGAAATAAAACTCGATCCTCGTCAAACAGCAGCTGCCATTGGTTTGCCTGCGCTGGCACGCAAAAAACATCAACCAATAGAAAGTCCGGCGCGATATTAACCGCAGCAAGTTGTTCCAGCCAATCGGCCAACAGTTTGCGCTTGACTGCGGCAACGGCAATTTCATCGCCGCTGTGTAGTACCGGCATCGCTAAGTGCATCGCCTCAATGGGGTCGATGATTTGCTCTTCCACCAAAAAAGGCACCAGCTGCTTACTATGCCGCTGCTGTTTGGCCGGCAATTCAACCGACGTCAGCAGCACTGACTCGCTGCTCACAATAACAATACAGCGCCGCCCTGCCTCGTTATCGGATAGGACTTGCGCCATATCCGCTAGCAGGGCATGACCGCTATCTTCAATGCGAGCAGAGGCCGAAACTATCGACCACGCAACCTGGGAAGTCGGTGTAATCTCGTTGTCGCGAAAACGTAAACACAGAAAGTCTGACATGAATGATTTACAGGCTCCGCACCTGTTAATAACTGTTTTTAGCCAATTATGTAACTTGGCCGGTAACTAATTCTAACTAAATAACGGCAGCTTCACTTTATCGATTACTACCGCTTTCCAGCCATCTACTGAAAACTTTGCTTAGCTGAGCATTTACAGCCTCAAGCATTTTACGCTCGAGCCAATCCTGTACAAGTGTACTCAGCTTTCAGCTCGTCTAGACTATTGATTGGCATCCAGTGCAAATTGTGCCAGCCGAGCTGAATTATCGGTTTCTCGGCGCGATAAAACAACATACTTTGCGTTAGAGCCAGTTCCGTCTTCCCAAACTACGGTCGTTAGGTAAGCCATATGGCCTGCGTAATTGGCTCGGATATTGATCTCATAGTAAAGGCTAGTCACACCCAAGCGTTTTGTGTAGCGTGAATAGTTCTGGTTAGTCCCGGTCGCTACGTCAACCTGCCCCGTACCGCTGTTAACGGCGGTGGATGTCAGTAGGTTACGAGTGCCGCTTCGCGTATTAAAGTCCGGCTCGTCATCATAGGGCCGCTCAGAAACAATATTTTGCGCCGCTGAAATCGTTAAGCCTTTAGACTGGCTCCCTACCACCGCCTCCTGCAACGTGGTCAAAGCGAAGTCAGTAGCGGTATTCACATTGAGCGGCACAACTCCAACCGTCGCAACGGCCGTGATGTGTGGCAGTAAAACTTGCAAGACCTCCGGTTCAAAGCCATTCACTAAACGCAACTCACTAATATCAAGCATGCCTCTATTAGCAGCACGATAAGCGGGCATCTGCTCAAGATAAGCGCTACTCTCACTCAAGTAACCCGCTTCTCGATCGTCAGAATCGAGCCAATCCTTGAGGTTATCGGCCAACTCTGGGTCTAGCTGCAACTCAACCAGTAAATGCCGAAACCGCTCAAGCTCTTGATCATTAACCTGCCCGTTGCCCTGCACCATGTTATTGATATTGTAAAAGCGGTTAAGGTCTATGATTTGCACAACCACGCTGCCAATACTGTCAATCTCAAACGGTATCGCGCCGCTTGCCCACATCTCTTCAAGATCATCTGCCATCTCTTGCTCATCGACGTCATTTTGGGCGTCTTGGCGCAACGCTAACATTGCTAACGATTCGGCTGCTAGCGCGTAATAGTAGGCTTGAGTGCGGTTAACCATACCGGCAACCCGCTGCGTATCGACCGCCTTACCCATAATCACTTTACCGGCTATCAATGATGCAATGGCAAAAACCATCAGCACAGTGATCAGCGCAACACCGCGTTGCCGTGCACGGGCAGCCGAGTACAAATGACGTGGCGGTATCCTACGGCATAAAAACAGCATCATAGAACCTGAAAAATATAGGAGTACATGGCTTCGGACTTCAGTACCACGCTCACCTCAATGGCAGCTGGCAACTCAACTTTGGGCATGTGGTTTGACGCCTCTGCATAAACCACAGCATCACTCCACTCATCATTTTCCGCGTCCCAAAAGCGAGTGCGAAAATCTACCACATCTCCCAGGACTGCTTGCTCCATTGGCTCACTATCAATAGCACGGTCTAACACACGCCAAAATAAACGCACAAGGTAAAGCGTTTCATCTTCATAGAACTCACTCTCAGGATCGTCGCTCTCCGGATGGTAATCGACCCGATAAGCGACACGCTGCAAATCGCTGCGCGGCCACTGCAATGGATTGCTCCACCCCGACCGCGTAAATTCAATGAGCGTATCCTCTCCCTCAAATTCAAGCGACCCCAGCTGCACACCATCTTCATCGAACACAGGACGATCGACCATTTGCCGAAAATCGCGACTTAACTGCCACGAAACTCGCTGCAACCTTGCCAGCTGCGCCGAATGCTTTTGGTTGATTTCTTGCGCTCGAATAATCTGATCGAGAATTTGATAAGAACCCAAGCCTATCCATGCGAATATAAACATCGCAACTAAGGCCTCAATCAAAGTAAACCCTCGCTGCCGATACGAGCGCCGAGCTCGACCCAGCCGACTAAGTCGTGCGCTCATTGCGGCTCCATATCAGTGCGAAATGCACTAAGCAGAACAGTCGCGTGTTCGCTGCGCTGCAAAACAACATCTTGCGGGCGCACCAGTGCATCAATGCGTAATACTTTTTCATTAGCCGTTTCACTCACCGTAACCTGAACACTCCAATCGCGGTTAGCAACGGTAATAATTTCTTCATCGCTGCCAACCTCTGGAAACTCAGATTGAAGCAGCACAGTATTTATGGCGTATTCAGCAATTCCCAGAGCGGCAACCTTCTCATTCAGCTTACCCAGGTCGCTAGTGGCATAGCCAACACTGGACAACAAGGCAATGCCGGACAATGCCAAAACAGCCAACGCTACCATCACTTCAATTAGAGTAAATCCACGCTGGCGTGCTACCCCGCACAGCCGCCACAGTGTCATGCGCCGTAGGCAAGTCATTGCGCACGCTCAGGCGTATTGAGCCCTTTAACTCGAGGCTGCGAAAATCCGTCGGATAACACCTCATATGCCGCTCGCTGAGAGGGCCCATCGGCCGCTTCAAATCTCACACTAAACACCGATAACTCGCCGGAACTGAGCACTAAGATTTGGGGCTTAACATCAACCGTTTTGACTTCATTGGTTTCGTTTTCGGCATCACCGTAGTCTACCGGTTCTACGTTTTCTCCGAACTCAATCTCAACAACCTCACCGTCTCGCTCTTGGTCGTCGACGGGCATAGCAAAGCCCTCAACGCTTACACGCATAACCATACCGTCGGGTAATTTATGGGGTTTAAATGCTTGGGTCGCCTGGGGAATCCAACCGCCGTTCAATATATTCCAGCGCAAGACTTGATAACCACTGTCAGTGAAATGAAAACCAAATTCATTAGTAGTAAAAATGGCTTCATCGGATGCAGCTATCAGCAACGCCTGTAGACGCTCGGCTTCGGAAGAAACTTTGCGTTGAAAACTATCACCGATTGAAAGAACGACCATACCCGAAAAGAGCGCCAGCACCACCAAAACCACTAATAGCTCGATCAGTGTGAAACCGCCAGACTCATGACTAACAAGCCGTGCAGGCTTGTCACCGACCTTGTGATGAACACAGCGCAGCCGACCAAAACTGAGGAAGGGTACCACGCCATTGTGAGCATATTTAAGAACAACCTTGGGAGTCAAAGAGTTTCTCTCGATTAATTTGCAGTGAAAAGCCGCTATTGCTCGTTGCGGCGCGGCCATCGCTCAATGGAGCTGAGCGCCTCACTGCAAAGCAATTATATTGATTCTCATTTTCTCTAAATCAACGGTCATACTCACAGGCCGATGATGCAACACAGCAGCCCAATAACCAAACCTAGCAATCAATTACTCCAGACACTAATATCAGCGCTATAACCTTCACCACCCTCGCGACCATCGGCGCCTAGGCTGATAAGCTCGTAAGGCACTGAGCCATCACCAGGACTGTAGTAAACGTACTCGCCATCCCAAGGATCGAGGGGGATTTCGCTGCCTTTTAGATAACCTTGGCTATTCCAATTTTTAGGGACTGGCGAGGCACTAGGCTTGGCAATTAAAGCCTCAAGTGATTGGTCGGTGGTGGGATAAAAATGATTGTCTAGCTTATACATATCGAGCGCCGACGAGAGCGTAGCCATATCGGCCTTAGCGGTAGTAACACGAGCCTTATCCACCTGACCAAGAACGTTAGGACCAATCAAGCCAATCAACAGCCCCATAATTACCACCACCACCAACACCTCAATAAGCGTAAAGCCAGCATGAATGCGGCTAGGTTTATCAACGTTAGTGGCAGTTGCGGCTAGCCTGTGGTCTGCAGCAGGCTTGGCATTTTTTATGTTTGTTTTCATTGCAGTAGAAGAACTCCTTTGAGTCATTAATTGTAAAAACTATCACCTAACAAAGAAACTATATAGAAACAAGCAACGCTCCCTTCACTACACAGCTCTTGGCATCTGTCATTATTTGTTAAAACACGCTAAGTGCAACCAGCGCCGTGTATTAATCGTTAAACGATTGTGTTCAGATTGACAATTGGCAACAAAATCGCCAACACAATAACAAACACGCAAACGCCCATAAATAAAAGCATAACCGGCTCAAGTATCCCTAGCATTACGCCTATAAGCGCTTCAAGATCACGCTGCTGAGCAGTCGCGGTGCGAGAGAGCATTTGGTCGAGCTCCCCACTTTGCTCACCACTTGCAATCATATGCAACATAATAGGTGGAAAGTAACCGTCTTTCGACAGCGCTTGATTAAGACTGGTACCCTCTTTAACTTGCTGAGTGGCCTCCGAAATTTGCCGACGCAGCCAATGGTTTTCAAGCACTTGCCCAGCGATTTTCAGAGCTTCCACTAATGGGACACCAGAAGCTGTCAAAATACTCAGTGTACTGGCAAATTGTGCCGTATTCGTACCGCGGACTAATCGCCCAATTAATGGCAGACTGAGCAAACGGCGATCCCACGACAGCCGCATTTCAGGCCGCCGCAAAGCTCCCCTCAATACAAAGGAAAACACCACTAACACTGTCACAACAAGCCAGCCTTTACTTGAAATAAAATCGCTGCTGGCGATCAGTGCGCGCGTAATCCAAGGCAAAGCCGCACCCTGCGTATTAAATACTTTAACCACATCCGGCACTACAAACACCATGAGTAGCACAACAACGCCAATAGCCATGCAAAATAAGATAGCCGGATAGATCATAGCCATTTGTATCTTTTGCCGTGACGCCTGCGATGACTCAGTGTAATCAGCCAGCTTCTCGAGGATGGCATCGAGATAGCCCGCCGACTCACCTGCGGCTACTGTTGAGCGATACAAATCGGAAAACGCCTGCGGGAATTCACCCAACGCATCGGCTAGCGTGTAGCCTTCCAATACTTTTGCACGCACGGCCATTAAGATACCGTTGATACGTGCCTTATCAGATTGTTTGGCGACGGTTCCCAATGCTTCTTCAAGTGGAATACCAGCCTGCACCAAAGTTGCTAACTGGCGCGTAATTAAAGCTAGGTCGGCTACTTTTAGCGAGGGCCTCCCGAAACTAAACCCACCAGAGACCTCGTTGCGCGACTCAGAGTGAGCGGCCGGTGCCACTTCCATGGGCATGAGTGATTGCTCGCGCAGCATCTGGCGAACCGCCCGCGCACTATCTGCGTCGAGCACACCTTTTTTTTGCTTGCCATCTCGAGACAACGCAACATATGTAAATGCAGCCACGCCCTACCCCTCCTGGGTAACTCGAAGAATTTCTTCTACGGTGGTCAGCCCTGCAAGCACCTGAGTAATGCCATCAGCCATAATACCGCGACTGACCAAACGAGCCTGAGCAGTCATTTCTTCTTCTGAGGCCTTGTCATGGATCATGCGGCGCAGATCACTATCGATACCCACCACTTCATAAATACCACGCCGACCCCGATAGCCAAGATTATTGCATTTAGGACAGCCCACTGGGCGAAACATCGAATGCGGATCGTGCTCCTCGATTTTTAACAGCGCTCGTTCTTTTGCATCAGGCAAGTAAGGCTCTTTGCAATCTGGGCACAATACACGCACCAGACGCTGTGCAACTAACCCCACCAAGCTAGAGGAAAGCAAGAAAGGCTCAACACCCATGTCATACATTCGGGTGACCGCGCCTATGGCCGTATTCGTATGCAACGTACTGAGTACCAAGTGGCCGGTTAAACTTGCCTGCACGGCAATGTCGGCTGTTTCAATATCGCGAATCTCGCCCACCATAACGACATCGGGATCTTGCCTAAGCATCGCCCGCAAGCCTCTAGCGAACGTCATATCGGCCTTATTGTTGACCTGTGTTTGACCGATGCCTTCGAGGTTATACTCGATGGGATCTTCAACCGTAAGAATGTTTCTAGAGCTATGATTGAGCTCTGTTAGCCCTGCATAAAGTGTGGTGGTTTTACCTGAACCCGTGGGACCCGTTACCAGAACGATACCATGAGGGCGATGCAGGATATCGCGCAAACGAGACATGTCATCTTTATCCATGCCAAGAGAAGTCAACTTAAGTCGGCCCGCTTGCTTATCGAGCAAGCGCATCACCACACGCTCGCCATTGCTCGATGGCATAGTCGAAACACGCAGATCAATTTCGCGCCCACCAATCCGAATGGAAATACGCCCATCTTGCGGAACACGTTTCTCGGCAATATCCAGCTTTGCCATCACCTTAATACGAGAAACCAGTAGCGGTGCCAAAACGCGTTTAGGCTCTACCACTTCACGCAATACCCCATCGACACGGTATCGAACAACCAAGCGCTTTTCGAACGTTTCAATATGTATGTCTGAGGCATTTTCTTTTACGGCCTCGGTCAGTAGAGCGTTGATCAGTCGAATAATCGGCGCATCATCTTCTTGCTCAAGTAGATCTTCAGATTCGGGCACAGAATCAGCCAAGCTGGCTAAATCCATTTCATCGCCTAAATCTTCAACCATTTGCATGGCTTCGTTGTTCCGACTTTCGTAAGCCTGCGTGAGACGCTCCTCAAATTCATCCTCACTGACCATCGTACAACCAAACGGACGACCTAAAAAACGCTGAATTTCTGCAACGACACTGTGGTGGATTGATTCTTTATGAAAAAGCCTAAGACTATTACCGTCGTCCATCACGTACGCGCCGCACCGTTTAGCAAACGGAAACGGCAATAATGGCCTAGTCGAACTGGGCTCTTCATACACTTCGCTGGGCTTCTCAGCGGTGTCCGCGTCGGCGCCAAGCAATGAATTTATATAACTCTCCAAGCTTAAATCCCTAACTGATGCAAAATAGATATTTTCAACGGTCGATCATCGCGTCGAGCTAGCGATTGTCGCCAGGTGTACAACTATTGACCTGCCAAGATGTCCCTCTATGCTCACCTGATACGCAGTTTAGGCGCTTCAAATCCATTGTTAGTTTAGCTGCGATTAGGTTAAATTGTCACAACCGAAGCGACATTGCAGCACTCATTAAAGATTGTGCCATAAATGGCTGGAATATATCGACTTTCGATGAATTTTTACCAACTATCGAAACCTTTCCAAGCCGTCTCCGTCTATAATAATTCCTAGACAACTAAATTTACTACCTATCGCACCCTGCAGTATGCAATTACGCCCAAGCGTCAAACTGATCCACAAACTGCATTGGTATGGACGGGTAGCTAAACGCCCACGCTAGTGACACCAACCGTTAACAACTTATCTGGCCACTAATTTCGATGTCCTTAAGCCTTCACAGCCTTACCAACAATCCAGTTATCATGGCTGGTGCTGCACTTGTGACAGCAGTAGGCTTGGCTACAGCTGCCAGCTTCGCTATTTTATTAACAGCGCTACTCTACAGCCCCGACATCAACTTTCAAATAAGCGCCGGCGAGACACCTACCAACACGATCAACCCGGAAGACATAGGGCAACGCAATTTCTTTGGCTTAGCACAAGCCGCACCAAGCATCATTGTGGAAGATTTACCGGAAACCAAACTCGAACTCAAATTGCGCGGCGCGTTCACCGCCGTTGATAAGGCTAATGCTGGGGCCATCATAGAAGACGATAGAAAGGTCGCGCATCATTATGCCATCGGTGACGAAGTACCCGGCGATGCCACACTGCGAGCAATATATGCCGATCGAGTAGTACTTGCTCGCAACGGCTTACTCGAGACACTTTACTTTCCAGATGAAATCGACACGAGCGGCATCAATACGCGGCGCAACATCAACGCTTCGAACGGCGGCGCTAACAGCGCAGATTCCGAAGCGAATAAACAACGCCGAGACGCCATTCGCGATCGTATTCGCCAGCTACGTGGACGTAAATGACCAATATGAACTGCTCACATCATCAGAAGCCAGCTATGTTGAAAACACTCTTATTGCTCGTTGTATCGCTTTTTTGTGCAGTGCATTCCCTGGCACAAACTGACACAAGCAACAACGACGGCTCAACATCCAATGAAGAGGTTGTTGCAGCAACCGATAGCTCAATTAAACAAGAAGATTCACCGCAACCCGCCATCGCCCCAGATGAAGTATCACTCCAGCTAATAGGCCAAAGCCAAGCGACCCAAAAAGCACCTGAACAATTCACCATGAATATGCGCGAGGCCGACATCCGTGGTTTTGTGCAGTGGATTGCCGATAGAACACAAAAAAATATTATTGTGCATCGCAGTGTCCGTGGCACGGTAACCGTCATTTCCTCGCGACCAGTATCACCCGATGAAGCCTACGAGCTCTTCTTAACTGTACTGGCACTCAACGGCTTTGCCGCTGTCGATTCCGAGGGCACTATTATGGTGGTGCCTGATGCCGATGCCAAAACTAGCGACATCCCGTTTGCCGGCAACGAGGCGCGCCGCGGAGAAATTGTCACCGCAATTATCAGCCTCGAGCACACCGAGGCTAGCGAGTTTGTTGCCAGCTTAAAGCCGCTTATTCCGGCTTCGGCATACCTTAGCGCCTACCAAAAAACCAACTCATTAATTGTTGCCGACACGGCCCGTAGCATAGAAAAAATTAAGCAAATTATCGCGATTTTGGATCGCGCCGAAGGCGAGATTGATCTTGAGATCATTCCTATTGTGCACGCGTCAGCCGATGACATTCTTAATGTGATCAAATCGGTCGCAACTGCACTTGAAGGCGGCACTGCGAAAGAAAGTGCCAAAATCGACTTTGCGGTCGACAAGCGCTCGAATTCGATACTCATTACTGGCAATAAGAAAAAACGCACCCAAATTAAAAAGGTCATCGCGAGGCTCGACAGGCCACTCGACGGCAACAGTAATACTCAGGTAATCTACCTCAACTATATTGAAGCCGCTGAAATTACCGGCATTCTGCAGAGTGTGGGTGACAGCATGCTCAAGGAAACTAAAACCGAAGATATTAAAAGCTTTAGCATTGAATCTAGCGAGGCTAACAACGCACTGGTCATTTCAGCCCCTCCCTCGCTGATGGAAAATATTAAATCGATCATTTCGCAACTCGATATTCAGCGAGCACAGGTATTAATAGAAGCAGTGCTCGTTCAGGTTTCAGGGGATGCGGGCGATGACTTTGGCGTGGTGTGGGGTGCATCCGAAATTTATGAAACCAATCCAAACGGAGCGGTAGCTGCTGTCAACACAGGAAGCGCTGCCGCAAACCCAGGCGGATTGCTTAGCGGAGGCCTTGCCAGTGATGATGGCTTAAGCTCTAACGAATTAGCGGCGGGGCTCATCAGCAACTCAGGCTTGTCATTCGGTTATTTAAAAGACGGCAATTTAATTGGCGCTCTACAGGCCATATCTACTCGCAATAAATCCAACATACTTTCTACGCCTACCATCGTCGCGATGGACAATGAAGAAGCTAGCTTGCTAGTGGGGCAAAATGTGCCATTTATTACCGGCAGTTCAACCTCGTCAGGTTCAAGCGTCGTCAACCCATTTCAAACAGTGCAGCGCCAAGATGTAGGTATTTCATTAACGGTTACACCACGCATCAATCAGGGCGACTCAATCACTTTAGACATTGACCAAAAAACTGAAAACGTTTCAGAGAACACCACAGGCGGCGCGGTGGATTTGATCACCGACAAAGCCGAAATCAAAACCAGCGTTTTAATTAAAGACGGCCAGGTTTTAGTGCTTGGAGGCCTGATTCGCGAAGACAAAATCACCAACCGAACGCAGGTGCCTATTTTGGGCAGCATTCCCTACGTAGGCCGCCTTTTTAGCTCTTACTCAGACAGCAAGAGTAAAAACAATCTAATGGTGTTTTTACGGCCCACCATACTCAAAGACCAAATGCAGATTTCAGGGCTCACCTCTCAGCGCTACGCTTTTATGCGTGAAAAACAATTACAGAAGGCCATGAGCGCATTCATAAAATACTCAGACAGACCGCTGATGCAAGAGTTCGATACTTTTTCGCCGCGAGTGCTTGAAGATATTGAGGACGCTGCCGAATAATTTGCCATTGCCTAATTTGCAACTTAGCCCGTTAAAGCTCAGATCAACTTAGCTCAGCAAGGACTGCCGGGCCTATCTAACCCACCGACAAATCAGCGGCGAACGGTGCCAAGCCAAATACGCCGCCGGTATGCACAAAAATTAGATTTTCTTCATCGGCAAACCGACCTTGGCGCATCTCTTTTAGCAACCCATCGAAGGCTTTTCCCGTGTATACCGGGTCGAGCACAACGCCTTCGAGTGCACCTAACATTTTGATAGTGTCAAAAACATCCTTATCTGCCTGGCCGTAACCGGCACCCACATAACCATCAATAACATGAATACCCAAGAGGCTTTGCTTTAGGTGGGCAGACGCATCGGGATAGATTTTTCGCCACTGTTCAACATCGGCAGACACTTTATTAACGAAGTAATCCTCGTCATCACAGACATTGATGCCGTATACCCTTGCCGCGGGGCAATACATTGCAGCACCAACAGTCAGGCCCGCCTGAGTACCCCCAGAGCCACTGGCACAAATAATTGATGTGGGATTAAATTGGTGTGCCAGACAATCGTCCATGAGCTCTCGCGTTGCATCGATATAACCCCATATACCGATGCCATTGCTACCACCGGTTGGAATTGCAAGCGCCTTTTTCCCCAAGCGCTCGTAATGATCAATTTGGCGCTGAAAAATATCATCTAAACTAGCAAAATACTCTTTTGGTGGCGCAAACTCTATTGAAGCTCCAGCCAGCTCATCAAGTAGTTGATTGCCTTGCGCAGGCTGCCCATGCTCGGGCGTACCCCGAAGAATTAAATGACAGGCGAATCCCAATTGAGCCGCCGCTAGTGCCGTAGCACGACAGTGATTGGATTGAATCCCGCCACAGGTGATGACGGCGTCAAAACCCTCAAGCTGGGCCTGCGCCAAAATAAACTCGAGCTTCCGTACCTTGTTGCCCGACAATGTCGCGCCGGTCATATCATCGCGCTTGAGCCAAATTAACGGACCACCCTCACGATGCTGCAATCGATGCAACGGTTGCAAAGGTGTGGGTAGTTGGGCTAGAGGTAGTCGCGGCGGATACTTGAGCATCACTACTGACTTACACTGCTATCAGCAAAGCAGCCTAAATAGCCTTTAAAGTCCCTTTAGGTAAAACCGCATGGACAGCGACTTTTTGAAATTTCAACTCTACACCATCAGCTGCCTGAACAACCAAATAATCGCCGTCAATTTTAATAACCTTACCGAGCAAGCCGCTAGTCATGACGACCTCATCACCCTTAGATACGTTATTAACTAACTGTTCATGCTCTTTTTGACGTTTACGCTGTGGTCGAATAATGATGAACCAGAAAAAAATAAATAGGCCGAGCATAAAAATCAAAGAGACCATTGGACTACCACTGGGCTGTGGGCCACCTTGGGCGTAGGCATTACTAATAAAAAAACTCATCAAAACTTTCCTCGTGGTTTACATCATCAACTAACAAAATAAATTTGGGTAAAACTGTCTATAGGTGCTCACTCAACCAAGCCAGTACATCCTGATCATGGGTTTTGGTCTTAAATTTGTCAAACACATGCTTAACTCGGCCATCTTTGCCAACCAAAAAACTGGTGCGCAAAATACCATCAAATTCGCGACCCATAAACTTTTTTGGGCCCCATGCACCATATTTATCCGCAATGGCATGATCTTCGTCCGACAACAGCGTGAAGTTTAAGTCCTGCTTTTCAATAAACTTTGCTAACCGAGACACGGGATCGGGGCTAAGGCCCAAAACAACTGTATCGTGCTTCTCAAACTGTTTTTTATTATCGCGAATACCACAGGCCTGCACCGTACAGCCTGGCGTGCTCGCCTTAGGATAAAAGTACACCAGCACGTTTTTAACGCCTTTAAAGTCTTTCAGACTCACTTTTTCGCCATTTTGGTTGTTCAATGTGAAGGCTGGAGCCAAATTGCCCACTTTAGTAAATGCCATGAATAGTTCCTAATCAATCGTTAATCGGGTGTATTGTCTGAATCAAGCTCTGCACTCAAATCTGCTTCATCCTGTGCGCTACTTTCGACACTCTGCACAGCAACCACGCCCGCGGCGTCGGTTAATTTTGCAGGAATGGTGTGTTTCGTTTTCGCACCTAATTTTTCCAAATTATGAACTCGGGATACCAAATTACCCTTACCCGTAGAGAGCTGGCTATAGGCTTTTTCGTAGGCAACGTTGGCCGCATCGAGATTCCGACCAACACTTTCCATCGAACCAATAAGGCCGACAAATTTATCATGTAAATTACCTGCCTGCCGCGCGATTTCTTCGGCATTTTTGTTTTGTTTTTCATGTCGCCATATTGTTTCAACCGAACGGAGTATGGCGAGCAGATTAGTCGGACTCACCAATACAATGTTTTTCGAATAAGCCTCTTCCCACAGACCGCGATGGCCTTGCAGGGCCATTGCTGATGCGCCCTCGATAGGAATATAGAGCATAACGTAATCCAGGGTGCTGATGCCTGGCAAATGCTGATATGACTTGTCACTAAGCTGCTTAATATGCTGACGAACGGATTGCAAATGCTGCGAAATTGCTTGGCTTTTTTCTTCCTCACTTTCCACTTCAAAGTACCGCGCATAGGCCACTAACGATACTTTTGAATCAATAATAATATCTTTGCCGCCGGGCAAATGCACTACCACATCCGGAATCTGTCGTGAATTATCATCCGCTTTATAGCTCGTTTGAGTCTCGTATTCTTCAGGCTCTCTCAAGCCGCACATTTCCAAGGCTCGCGTTAACGTCAGCTCACCCCAGTTACCTTGCGATTTGTTATCGGCCTTCAATGCGCGAGTTAAGTTATTAGCGTCTTCGCTGATACGCATACTTTCTTCACGCAGCTGTTTGATTTGATCTTGTAACACATGCCGCTCTTTGCTTTCTACGGTATAAACATGATCGACACGCTTGCGAAATTCATCGAGCTGATTTTTTAACGGCGAGAGAGTAACATCGAGTAACTGCTGGCTGTTTTTAGAAAATGTTTGCGTTTTCTCTTCAAATATTTTGTTCGCTAACAGCTCGAAATCATCGCTCAACTGTTCCCGATTTTTCTGCAGTAATTGTAATTTTTCTTCTAGTGAGCTTCGCTCAGCGCGCGTTTGTGCCTGCAATGCTGCATAATTGGTGCGCAACTCGTTGAGCTCAGTTCGCGAGCTGTCTAATTGTCGGCCAACGTCCACACCCGTCTCTTTCAACAAGCTATTTTCATGCTCCACTACCGCTAGCTCTGTTTCAGCTAAACGCAGTTTAGCGATATTTTCTTCCAACAAACCATTTTTGTTGCGCTCGCTAAGGCAAGCTTCATTAAGTTGCCCAGCCTCCACTCGCAACTGCTGAGCACGGCGTGCTACCGAGGCTAAAGTGCCGATTAACGCACACAGCAAAAGCAGCACACCGATGATCAGCCATGCTAAAAAAGATTCCGATTGCGCTTGCAGCCAGTTGGCGATTTGTAGACTCCCTGTATTCAATTATTCGTAGAGGTACTGCATACCCATTTTGACCGTAACGATGCCTAACTACTAATGATGATGCTCTGGCTCAACTAGAACGTCACGGGTAGCACCTAACTGCGGCGACCGTTCATGAATCGACTCAATGCTCTTTAGTGCAAACGACAATAAAATGCCCAGCAGTAATATTAATGTCATTTTGCCACGATCATGGGTGTGAAAATGGATTTCTGGCAACAAATCGCTCAGCGCGATACATAAAAATATACCCGCTGAAAAAGCGAGTGCCGCCACAATAAAAGCTGGCGTTGTTATATCCGCTGGCAAACCAAATAAAATCAGCCCTGCTGCCAAGGGACACAGCAATCCGTAGGCTACCAGCACTAATACGCGCGTTGTAGAGCGCACACCTTGCCGCTGCATAAACATGCCAATGGTCATCGCATCCAGAGGTTTGTGTAAAAAGATGGCAAGAAATACCCCTATCCCTGCCAGTCCTGTCCATCCGGTATGACCCGCAGCCAGCCAATCCACCTGAATACTGGCAGCCAGTGCCACACCGTCCAACAATGAGTGCAGCGCCAGCCCCATAAATACACCCCAGCCGCCCAACTCGGCTGGACTATGCGATGCGTCATGATTGTGACTGTGCTCGTGGCCATGATCATGAGCGCCACCGTGGCTATGCGTGCTAGTGCAGTGCTGAGGCGTCTCGTCGAAGTCGTGCTGATGAAAATGGAAGACCCTTTGAAGCAGAAACATAACGATCAAACCGCACATCAGCCAAAGCGCCACAAAGTCTACCGAAACATGACCCTGCGCAGCATAGAGTGCGTGGGGCAAAAGATGAAAAACAGCGATGCCGAGCATGATACCGGAGACAAAACTCATAATAAGTTGTGTACGGGTATGATTGAGCAGTACAAACTTATTGGTATTAGCACCGAGCAAAACCATCAGTACCAACACCACTGCATAGCCGACTAAAAGCATATTGTGTGGCAACCTAGAAATGAATCAAACTAATTGTATTGTATATGTCGTCGTTTGCTCAGCATGAATATTAACTGAGTGTCAAATATCCAGTTTTTTCCAACTGTGATGATCAATATCAAACATAGCCGCTGTGAATTGGCCCTGCTCATACTCATCAATAAAATCTTCCAACGTTTTATGCACGGTTGGAAACGCCAACTGGCGCCAAGGAATATCCTCAAACGCAAACAGCTCAACTTCTGTACTCTCCGGCGTTGTGGTGAAATTGGCCACAGGTAAGTCAGCTCGAAAAAACATATGAATTTGGTTGGTGCGTGCGACGTTCAAAACACGGTACATCGCAACATTTTCTACCGTGGCACAGGTTTCTTCTAACGTTTCACGAACCGCTCCTTCGCTACTCGTCTCACCATTTTCTAAAAAACCAGCTGGCAAGGTCCAATAACCCAGCCGTGGCTCAATGCCACGTTTTGCCAACAAAATTTTTGGCTGTCCTTGCTCATCATGATGCAGCGGAATCGTACCCACAACCATGTTTGGATTTTGATAGTGCACCACATCGCAGGCAACACATACAAAACGCTCGCGATGATCCCCTTCGGGAACTTGCACAACAATAGACTGACCACAATCACTACAATATTTCACAGACGTCTCATCAATCTTAATTTAAAGGTTCGTTCACTAAGCACATGCTTATACCGCCAATGCACCATAGCTACCACTAAAAAAAACAAGCGGCGGCGCAGGATCGATAGCCGAAATTGATTTAACACGCGCGATATAAATAACATGATCACCACCGTCAACCCGCTGTTCAGTTTCACATACAAAGCTGACTTTACATCCGGCTAAGAGCGGCACGCCCTCAGCACTGAGATCATAGTGCTGCGATTCAAGCTCATGATTGTCATGTTGCGCGTAACGGTTTGATATATCCTGAGCGTCGCTAGCCAATATATTAACGGCAAAAGCATTAGTGCTATTAAATGTCGACAGCGTTTCCGAGGTTTTTTGCAAGCTCCAAAGCACCAGAGGCGGGTCGAGAGAAACCGACGCAAAAGAATTGACCGTTATACCCAACGGAGCCGCTTGTTCTTTAGCGCCTCCAATTTTAGCTGGCAGCACGGTCACCACCGTAACACCGGTTACAAATTGCCCTAGCGCATCGCGCATTTGTTTCGTGTCGAACCCCATCAAATAACCTGTTTTATACTTGTGAAAATAGCGCTAGCAACGAGTTACTCGCTCCATTGCTCAACTTTAACTTGGTCGGTTTGCTTGGCTGCCACCCAATGTTCATCATGCTCAAAAATGGCTTTTTTCCAAAAAGGTGCAGAAGTTTTCAGGTGATCCATAATGAACTCGCAAGCAGCGAAAGCCGCAGCCCGATGTTTTGCTCCTACCATGACCAAGACAATTTGCTCCCCGATCGGTATCGTACCCACTCGATGAATCACACGACAGGTAATTAATTGCCATTTCTCTGAGGCCTCCTCACAAAGCCTGCGAAGTACCAGCTCTGTCATTGCAGGATAATGCTCGATATAAAGCGCCCTCAGCTCGCCGCTATGCGATTGACCGGTTTCCATAATATTATTTTCAGCTCGCACCAGGCCGACAAAAGAAGCGGCCGCACCGACTTCGGCATTAGCGTTACATGACTCAAATAAGGCTTGCTGCTGTTCATTCAGACAAAAATTGTGTGCCTGCACACTGACAAATATAGCCTTGCTTGGCATAGTCATTATCCGCCTGTGACAGGTGGGAAAAAGGCAATCTCATCGCCATCAAACGGTACAACCGTTAACTCAACCACCTGCTGATTGACAGCGCAACGAGTCGTTGGGTGTTGAAGATCGCTAGGCGACCCAGTGTGCAGACTGGCCAAGCGTCCAGCTAGCTGAGCAAGCGTCTCACCGGCGACAAACTCAACACGCTCACTATTGCAACCTAGCTGCTCACGTAGACTGGCAAAATACTTCACGCTCAACATTGCAGCATCCAAGTGGCCGTTGGGCCTAGTCCTGCCTGTTGGTTGAGCTGGCTCATCAGTAAAGGTCCTGTGTCGCTTAGGTCGATTCTTGCCATTCCTTGATTTGTACAGATTCTATTCATTTGTCGCACGAGCCCAATGACCACTCTTGCCGCCGGTCTTTTCAAGCAAAGCAACCTCGGATATTACTATGCCTTTGTCGACAGCTTTACACATATCATAAATAGTCAGCGCCGCAACGGTTGCCGCGCAGAGGGCCTCCATCTCAACACCTGTGCCGCCTTTGACTTTGCAGGACGATTGAACATTAACGCTATTGGCCGCTTCATCAATCGCGAAGTCTAGCTGCACGCCGGTAAGGGCAAGTGGATGACACAAAGGAATTAAATCACTGCACTTCTTTGCAGCCTGTATGCCCGCAATGCGAGCAACACCCAAAACATCACCCTTTTTATTGTTGCCCGCTATGAGTTGCTGCATCGCCTGCGCGTTCATTGTTACCGTCGCACTGGCTCGCGCCTCACGCTGAGTATCAGGCTTAGCCGTTACATCAACCATAATGGCCGCGCCGGAAGCATCGATGTGCGATAGTTGATTTTTCATAGCTGCTCATTAAGGCAATCAAGATGAAGTGTGGGCCCATCACCGTTGCTTCAATCGAACAATACAGGGGCAAAAGGTTTTAACGCCTTACGACTAGACGCTCACTAAAGATTTCGAATTATCACATTTAGACAGCGACTGTGCAAAAAAAGCCTCTTGACCAACGACATATCAAAGCTTTATTTTGTGTTGCCTCAGCCAAGCTGCCCTATCATCTAAGCGCGCCAACACCCGATATGCACACCAGATCACTTTTGCTTTGCCGTCTTTTAACAGTTGCCAGCCTACCAGCGTATTTATGCCGCCCAAGCAATGCCCTTGCTGTAATTCTTATAGGCCTGACCAGCTTGTGCGGTCCTGCTTATGCAGAGCAAGGCACCAAAGGGATGGACCAAGTGACGCTGCCTGTGAGCAATCGTAACCCGCTAGTAAACATTCACGGACTTCCTACCGCACCTACGCTTGCCTTCACCCAAGCTAAAGAACCAAATGGGTCGCCACTCAACCTGTCACTCAACCTAGCCAACTACTCCTTGAGCTCGCAATCTAGCCCGCAAAATGCTGAGGGCAACACAGTTGAAGCAATGATATTTGACGGCGAACTGTTCCGCAGTGAACTTGGCATAATGATGGCGCTTGGCCCGCATAGCGCAGTTAGCGTTATCCTCCCTTACTTGGCCCATCACTCCGGCAACAGCGATCAACCGATTGAGCAGTGGCATAGCATCTTTGGCCTCCCTAACGGTAATCGTGACCAGCGCGCTCAAGACCAACTACTGTATGAGTACCAAGTTAATGGCGCACCAAGAGTGCTGCTAGAGCGCAATACTAGCGGCGTAGGCGACTTACAGCTTGCTTGGCAATACGCTCTACCGAGTCGCAAAGATACCAAACGGCTGCATAGCTTGCGCATGAATATTAAACTACCCACCGGCGATGAAGCGCGACTAACAGGCTCAGGAACTACCAGCGCTAGTATCGACTGGACAGTCGGGCGATGGAGCAGCGAACGCTGGCCACGTTTGAGCGGGCAAACAACCTTCGGCGCATTGTGGTTAGGCAATACAGGCTTACTCCAGGACCTGCGGAAAGATTGGGCGGGCTATGGCAGCGGCAGCATCGCTTATCGCCTAGGACAGCGCACCACGATTAAATTCCAACTGGATCTACATTCAGCTCTTTATCACAGCGCAACCGATGAACTAGGTAGTATAGGTGGACAGTTAGCGCTGGGCGGCAGCGTGCGATTATCTAACCGTTTTATTGCAGACCTCTATTTTACCGAAGACATTATCACCAGCAGTAGCCCAGACTTTGGCTTGGGTGTCGCTTTGCATTACCAACCTTAACGTTATACATGAGGCGTTGCTAACATCAATCACGACGCACCATGCCAATGTCGTAACCTTGCAACGGCCAATGAACAGCGCGCTTTGATCGCCTCGAAATTTGCAGTGCGGCCAGCAACAAAATCAAACTGAACAATAATAAGCAGCACTGCACAAGGAGATAACTTATTGGTAATATTCTTTGAAAGCCTCGAGCAACCTAATCTGGCACAATAGCGAACGGAGCAGACATCCATTAACTCATCTTTGAACCCACAATCGGCATCCAAAATGACTGCACAGCCCAACGCTTATTACCCCAATTTATTAAAGCCTCTTGACTTAGGTTTTACTGAGTTAAAAAATCGAGTATTGATGGGCTCGATGCACACGGGCCTTGAAGATCGTGAGAAAAAGTTTCCGCGCCTAGCCCGCTACTTTGCTGAGCGCGCCGAGGGCGGCGTGGCTATTTCTGTTACAGGCGGCTTTTCGCCCAACCTTGAAGGATCGTTTTACCCTGGAGCTTCTAAACTCAGTGGTGGCCGCGAAATAAAACGGCACTTGCAAGTCACCGGCGCAGTGCATGAGGCCGGTGGTAAAATCGCTCTGCAACTATTACATGCAGGTCGATACGCCTACCATCCTTTATCTGTAGCTCCTAATAGAATCAAGTCGCCCATCACGCCATTTGCACCCATTGCGCTGCCAGGCTGGGGTGTAAAAAAACAAATTAACGACTTTGCCGAGGCTGCACTGCTTGCACAAAAAGCTGGTTACGATGGCGTTGAGGTCATGGGCTCCGAAGGCTATTTCATTAATCAATTTTTGGTTGAACACACCAACCGACGAGACGACGAATGGGGTGGAAGTTTTGCCAACCGCATGAAACTACCGGTGCAAATTGTACAACGCATACGTGAAGCCGTCGGACCAGAATTCATTATCATTTACCGCTTATCAATGCTCGACTTAATTGAAAACGGCAGCACATGGGAAGAAGTCGTATTACTGGGCAAAGCGATTGAGCAAGCTGGAGCGACGATTATCAATACCGGTATTGGCTGGCATGAAGCCAGAGTACCAACCATCGTCACCTCCGTGCCACGCGCCGCGTTCACGTGGGTTACGGAAAAATTTCGCCACGAGGTGGCTATTCCTGTTTGCACGACTAATCGTATTAACGACCCACAAGTCGCCGAAGACATTCTATCCAGCGGACAATCCGATATGGTCTCTATGGCTCGGCCACTGTTGGCCGACCCTCACTTCGTCATCAAGGCACAGAGCGGTCGTGCATCCGCCATCAACACCTGTATTGCCTGCAACCAGGCCTGCCTCGACCATACCTTCGAAGCCAAAGAAGTATCTTGCTTGGTGAATCCGCGCGCCTGCCGCGAGACCGAATTGAATTATCTTCCAACCACACAGCCAAAAACTATTGCCGTAGTAGGTGCCGGGCCGGCGGGTCTGGCCGCCGCTACGGTGGCGGCCGAGCGCGGCCACGCGGTGACTTTGTTTGACAAAGCTAATTGCATTGGCGGCCAATTTAATATGGCTATGCGCGTACCGGGCAAAGAAGAATTTAAAAACACCTTGCGGTATTTCGGCCAGCTTATTGAAACCACAGGCGTCAAACTAGAATTAAATACGGAGGTAACCGCTGAGCAACTGCAAGGCTTCGACGAAGTGCTCATAGCAACGGGCGTCAAACCCCGAATACCCACCATTGAAGGCTTAGATCATCCATCAGTGCTCTACTATACCGACGTCCTTCGCGGCGACGCGCCTCTGGGCAACAAGGTTGCGGTTGTTGGCGCCGGCGGCATTGGCTTTGACGTCGCAGAGTTTATTACCCACGGTGGACCTAGCAGCACGTTAAACCCAGAAGCCTGGTTTAAAGAATGGGGGGTCGATCGCAGCTACCAGGCCCGCGGTGGACTCATAGCAAAGGAACCCTCGCCACCAACTCGCGAGGTGACCTTACTACAACGCAAAGACGAACGTCTGGGCAAGCGTCTCGGCAAAACTTCTGGCTGGGTTCACCGCGCTGCTTTGCGCGACAAACAGGTACGCATGCTGAGTCACTGCGAGTATTTCAAAATCGACGACCGAGGCTTTCATATTTTGGTTGACCACCAACCACAATTATTAGAAGTCGATAATATTATTATCTGTACCGGCCAAGAAAGCTTGCGTGACTTACTGGCACCGCTTGAAACGGCTGGCATTAAGGCCCAATTGATTGGAGGTGCGGATGTAGCGGCGGAGCTTGATGCCAAGCGGGCTATTGATCAAGGTAGTCGCGTCGCAGCCCAAATATAATTAGCCTTTGCGGCTATTGGCCCTATGCTTAACCGTCTTGCAAGTGCTTAACCAGTGCCGACACATCTCGGCGGGTATTGATATGTACTTTCGCATTAACCATTGCACTCGATAGATTCCCGCCGGGGTCGGTATGAATGGTATACGTGAGGCGGGATCTGTTGCCATCTAACGGCTCTATCAAGTACGTAGCACGCGAAACCATTCGCACGAGCTTAGTAGGCGGATGCGACAGCGGCTCCGCCACTTGCGTAAGCTCTACAGCACCGCCTAAAGCCTTACGATCTACTGTCGAGCGAAAAACCAAATCGCGATTTGAAACCGGCCATGGCATATCGATCACAGCGTAGCCTACATACTCAGATTCACTGATACGTTCAATGATTCTCGATTGCTTACATACGACAAGCCAGGCCACACAACTGCTGCCATCGCCAAAGGCCATCAGCACTTTGTTAACACCCGCATCGATTTCAACAACATGTCTTGCTGCCTTATAGGGCGAGCCTTCGACCGTTTGCGTTGACGTTTGAATGCCGTCATCTAACGACTCTACGTGCCATTCACTAGGCTGTTCACTGACTACATTACCCAGCACTTGAGCCGGCAAACACAGTAAGGCGGCCAGCAGCCATGGAATCATCAGCAGAGTAAAATCACGTCGACGAATTATTGCCGAGACGCCCCTATCTATTATCGAAAACTTTAGGCTAGTCAACATAACACTTGAACTCATGTGAATCAGGATGAATTAGTTGCGAACATACTACTTCATTTCGATTTTCGCTTCTACATGGATAAACTCTTGCATTATAAATAGCTACCGGCAGCGACCGACTGGTTATTTAACTTTACTAGAAATAACTGTCGCCACAAACTCGTTAAGGTAGTATAGAATCTACCTCCCCCACAATTTAAGCAGCTACTTGCTACGGTCTATCGCACCAGGAATAACAACCATGAATACAGACACATTAGAAGAAATGCAGTTATTGCTAAAATTTTGTGAGTCGCCTAAGCATCTGGGAACCCAGAGCGGAATTAAAGTTCATTCTAGCGCCAGCCAATCCCATAAAAGCGCAGCTAAAAGACTATTTAACAAAGGCCTAATCTCACAAAAAGATGGCGGCTATTTAACTGACCGGGGCATTGAGGCTGCTGATCATTGCCAGCATCTATCAGTACTTCTAGCCACTTGTTAAACAATCTTTGAGGCGAGCCGCATCCAGCAAACTATGAGCTCTTGAGTTCATTAAATTACAGTAATGCTTTACCCCTTATAATATCGCGCAGCGACCATTCATTCTGTTCTAAAATACGTCTGAATCGTTAGCTAGACCGCGCTCATCGTCGCGTAAAAAACTCTCCCATCGCCACAGAGTATATGCTCACTTTACCAATAAGAGGCCTCCATTGGACATCACATTCTCAGACAGTGACCAAGCATTTCGCACCGAGGTTCGGCAATTTTTTGCCGAGTCCTATACCGACGATCTGAAACACCGAATGGGTGATTCCGCTACCTTTAGCGAGGCCATTATTGATTGGCAAAAAGTGTTGTATCAACAGGGATGGATCGCACCCGATTGGCCGACTGAATATGGCGGCACTGGCTGGAGTTCAGCGCAAAAATTCATCTATGAGACCGAGCGTGCCCAAGCAGGCATCCCTGATGTTTTGCCCTTTGGACTAAAAATGGTGGGACCGGTGATCTATAGCTTTGGCACCGACGAACAAAAAGAAAATTTTTTACCCGCTATTTTAAATAGCGACCATTGGTGGTGTCAGGGTTACTCCGAGCCTGGAGCCGGCTCTGATTTAGCATCGCTATCAACCCGTGCTGAGCGCGATGGTGATCACTACGTGGTTAATGGCGCAAAAGTATGGACCTCCTATGCACAATATGCAGACTGGATTTTTTGCTTAGTGAGAACATCATCAGAGGGTAAGCCACAGCAGGGCATCAGTTTTTTATTAATCGATATGACCTTGCCCGGCATTAGTATCAATCCGATTATTGGCATTGATAACCGTCACACGCTTAACGAGGTTGTCTTTGATAACGTGCGCGTTCCAGTTGATGGACTTATTGGCGAAGAAAACAAAGGCTGGACCTATGCTAAGTCGCTACTAGCCCATGAGCGCAATGCTATTGCTGGCGTTGGTGATATAAAAAATGGGCTAAGCGCTATTCATGAGCGTGCCGAACAAACAATGTCTGCTGGCCAACCGCTTACCCGCGACCCGGCCTTTCGCGCACGCTTCAGCCAAATTCAAATTGATGTCATGGCCTTAGAATACTCTGAGCTGCGCACGGTAGCCAAATCCATTTCTGGGCAAGGGCCAGGGCCGGAGTCCTCATTGCTTAAAATTCGTGGTACCGAACTACAGCAGCGTGTGCAGGAACTCATGCTGTATGTGGCGGGCAACTTCGCCGGTGCGCAAACAAGCGACAACATCGGGAATGATTTTGCCGACAGAGCCCGGGTCGATTATATGTATGGCCGAGCAGCCACTATTTATGGAGGCTCCAACGAAATACAAAAAAATATTATTGCTAAAGCTATATTAGGCCTTGGCTAATATTGACGTAGCAAAACTGATTCGTAAGCTTACTTACAATCACATCTGCCGCGCTAAAAAATGCATGTTAAGCCTTTATTAGCACCATTAAATCAGTGATCAATCATTATGAACTTTGACTACAGCGAAGAACAAAACCTAATTAAAGATAGCATCGCAAAGTATCTTCAAAATAACTACGATTTTGATACCCGCAAAAAAATTGCCGCATCGGAACTCGGATATAGCAACGAGCATTGGCAACAATTTGCCGAACTAGGTTGGCTGGCCATACCCTTTGCCGAGGACTTAGGCGGTTTTGGCGGCAATGCGATTGACGACGTCATTGTTATGGAAGAGTTAGGCAAGGGATTAGCACTCGAACCCTATTTAGCTACCGTAATTATGATTGGCGGACTGCTTGCTGATGGCCCCGACGCATCACGCCACGAGCAAGACATTGCAGCAATCATTGATGGCAGCCTACAGGGCGCTGTCGCCTTCACCGAAGCTCAAAGCCGCTACGAATTAGCCGATGTTAAAACGACCGCCTCGCTAAATAATGGCAAGTACATTTTAAATGGCGAAAAAGTGGTGGTTGCCAATGGACAGGCTGCCAACAAATTGATCATCAGCGCTCGCACCGCAGGCGAGCAATCAGATACAACCGGTATCACACTATTCTATGTAGATGCTAGCGCAGACGGCTTAAGTAAAAGAGGTTACCCCATGATGGATGGCCACAGAGTCGCCAATATCACCCTCTCAGATGTTGCAGTCGACAGTAAAAATATCGTTGGCGAACTTCATCATGGCCATGACAATCTCGCACGCGCAATCGATCGAGCGATTATTGCCACTGCCGCCGAAGCACTCGGTATTATGGAAAAGCTACTGCATACCACGGTGGCTTACACCCAAACACGCAAGCAGTTCGGTGTAGCCATTGGTTCATTTCAAGCACTACAACACCGCTTGGTCGATATGTTCATTAACGTTGAGCAAACGCGCTCGTTGTTACTGCGCGCAGCCTGCTCCAATGTAGAAGCCCAACAAGTCAGCGATCCCAACACTTGCGAGGAGCTGCTAAGAAAGAGCAAGCAAGACACCCTTGCATTAAAAGTCATGGTAGCTCAGGTAGGTAAATTAGTGGGGGATGAAGCGCTGCAAATGCATGGTGGTATTGGCATGACCGACGAACTCGATGTGGGTCACTATGTAAAGCGCTTGCTAAGAATCAACACTATGTTTGGTGATGAAGATTATTCAATGCAAGCATTTGCCAAAGGCAGCTTAGGCTAGGCATAAGTAGCCACTCACCCCAACAAAAAAAAGGCCCTTAACGGCCTTTTTTTGTGGGCATTCACATAAGCTTAGTGCTCGTGCGCGATCCCTGCTCCGGTGGGAATACGAATATCATCTACTAAATTCTGCACGTCACTTGGGGGCGGCGCGGTCATCATGCTCACAACAAATGCAGCCCCAATATTCATCAGCATACCCAAAAAGCCAATGCCCTCAGGCGAAATGCCCAGCAACCAATAACCTGAGTTATTGAGCTCGGGGGCGTAAAATTTAAAATAGGCAATATACCCAAACGTGAACATTAGCCCCACTAACATACCGGATATGGCGCCCTCTTTATTCACACGCTTACTAAATATACCGAGCAATATTGCAGGAAACAATGAAGCTGCTGCCAAGCCAAAAGCAAACGCTACCACTTGCGCCACAAAAGCCGGCGGATAAATACCAAATAACCCAGCCACACAAACGGCTACCGCCGCAGCAATCCTAGCAAACAGGAGCTCTTGCTTGTCGCTGATATTTGGCATTAGCGTTTGCTTGAGTAAATCGTGCGAGATTGAGCTGGAAATCACCAGCAATAAGCCCGCCGCAGTAGACAAAGCCGCAGCCACTCCACCGGCAGCCACCAAGGCGATAACCCAACCAGGCAAATTCGCAATTTCGGGGTTAGCCAACACCATAATATCTCTATCAATATACACTTCGTTGGCCGATGCAGAGGGTTCATTTTTCAGCAACCTCTCGCCATGAAGACCTTTTTGATCGCTAAAAATTGGCTTAGGGGGCGACAGTGCGGCACCCGCGCTATATTGCATAACACCATCGTTGTTTTTGTCTTGCCAGGCAATCAGCCCCGTTTTTTCCCAATTACCAAACCATGCTGGGGCATCTGCATAAGCGGTGTCTTGCACCGTGTCCACTAAGTTAAGACGCGCAAACGCTGCAACAGCCGGAGCGGTAGTATAGAGAACAGCAATGAACACCAGCGCATACCCTGCCGATAGCCGAGCATCAGACACCTTAGGTACGGTAAAAAAGCGCACCAACACATGCGGCAATCCCGCCGTACCAAACATCAGCGCGGCAGTAATGGCAAACATGTCGATGGTTGATTTGCTGCCCTGCGTATAGGCACCAAAGCCTAAATCCATCAGCACACCATCGAGCTTTTCTAGCACCGACACTCCCGAACCCAGCCCCTCAGCATCAAGTACCTCGGCGCCAAAACCCAGCTGTGGAATAGGATTACCGGTAATCATTAGGGAAATAAAGATAGCCGGCACCATGTAGGCAAATATCAAAACACAGTATTGCGCCACCTGTGTATAAGTAATACCTTTCATACCACCAAGCACTGCGTACATAAATACAACAGCCATGCCAATCACCACACCGGTATTGACTTCAACTTCTAAGAAGCGTGAAAACACAATACCCACACCGCGCATTTGACCCGCGACGTAAGTGAATGACACAAAGATCAAACAGACCACTGCCACGATACGAGCGGTTTTTGAATAATAGCGTTCACCAATGAAATCCGGCACTGTAAAGCGACCAAATTTGCGTAGATAAGGCGCCAACAACAGCGCTAGTAAGACGTAACCTCCCGTCCAACCGAGTAAATAAACCGAGCCATCAAAACCCACAAAAGAAATAATGCCGGCCATAGAAATAAACGAAGCCGCACTCATCCAATCGGCTGCCGTAGCCATGCCATTCACCACAGGGTGTACGCCGCCGCCAGCAACATAAAAGTCTTTAGTGGAGCCTGCCCGAGACCATACCGCTATGCCAATATATAAAGCGAATGACAGACCAACAAATAAATAGGTAAGCATTTGAGTCGTCATGTTTATGAAGCTCCCTGCTTTTTAGTAGCAGTAATATCATGCTCGTCGTCATCTACTCCAAATCGCCGCTCAATTACAGCGATACGTCGTGCATAAATAAAAATGAGCACAACAAACACATAAATAGCTCCCTGCTGAGCGAACCAAAAACCCAATTTAAAACCAAAAAAAGAAAACTGATCGAGCCAATCAGCGAGCAATATGCCAAAACCAAAAGACACCCCAAACCAGACTATTAGCAACTGCGCTAACAAACGTAAGTTAGCGCGCCAATAGCCCTTCGCTACTGCATCGGTAATCACTTGCTGATCATGATGACTTGCAGGCGGAAAATTTTCGCCTTGGTGATGATAGTGTTGCTCAGACATAATCAATCTCTTTTTTTGAATCTGGTCTAGGCTGCGGAATAATAATCGAAGTCTGCCTACTTTTTAGAATAAGCCATATTCTTGCGCTAGCTTCAATGAACACCCGTGAAAATCGGGCACCTCAGCTAGTAGTGATTCAATCAAGCTCAACATTTCAATCAAATGAAGATGTATTTATTTTTCGCAACAGTACAAAACTCGATGGTGAGTTTGGACTGGATATTACAGGGCGGCTACTGGCACCATAAGGCGCGGAGCTAACAAGCTTTAATGGCTAGCCCGTATTTAAAAGAAGCAATTAGCCAAAGAAATAACTTGCTACTGTGATGGAGGCTCGAAGGCCAACTCTCGCCAAAACTCGCGATAATCGTAATCAGTTTGTAGCGCTAAATTAAGCGTATTGTAAGCACGAAAATCACTCACTAAATGAGTGAGCTGGACAATACCTTTATCGGTAAGGCCCACCTCTTTAAGCTGGTCTATCTGCCGGTCATCAACACTTGCGGCATTGCGATTGACCTGCAGCGCGTAATCGATCACCGCAACCAAACGATCGCTTGTCACCGCTAGCACACCTTCAGCTAGCAAGCCCGCAATGTAGTCATCCGGCGTACTCAAACCATAATTAAGAATGGTGCAGAAGGCAGCCGTGCAGTATTCGCAGCCGTTATCTTTACTGACCAAAATGCCCACATGCTGAATTTCTTCCATGCTCAGCTCGCCGGCTTCCCACAGAACTTTAGTCGCGCCGAGTTTGGCTTTGAAAAATTCGGGGAAGTTGAGCTCGACATAAAAATGATTGGGGACACTGCCCTCCATTTCAGTCACCCACGCCAAGATACCCTCAATTTCAGGATCATCAATACTCGCTGGTTTAGCAATACTTACCCTTGCCATAATTTGCTCTCACAACCTGCTGCTTTTTTGCGTTTATCTAGCCGACGTAATATTCCATTAAAATCGTGCGCGCACCTCAAGCTGCCACTGACGACCACGGTCATACAAGCCTTCAAAAGATTGAAAAGCTGTACCATACACACCGCTTACTAAGTACTGCTCATCACCCAGATTGCGACCCAATAAAGTAACGGTCAGATCTTCGTCTTGGTTAGCCCAAGCAACACTGGCATCGAACAGGTCATAAGAATTGGTTTTGAGTAGCTCGGTGTTATAGGCATCGTTATAGGTGGCACCGCGATAACTCCAATCACCACGCAGCGTAATTGAACCGCTATCTTCCAAATCGATTGCTTTAGACACACCGATACTGGCTTGAGTATCGGGCACACGCTCAAAGTCATTATCCCTGCCAATAAGCGTACTCGCTGTATCAATATCCACATACTCAGCATCAATAAACGACACGCTAGCCTCAACAAACCAGCCGTCGCCAGGTGCGGCTTTAAGCTCCAGCTCTAAGCCATCAATAGTGGCTGTACCCACATTCTGTGTGACCGGTGCAACGCTATTAAATACCTGCACCTGCAGGTCTTTGTAATCTGACTGAAACAAAGCACCATTTAATTTGATTCGCCCCTCATGAAAACTCATCTTCGCACCAAACTCTACCGACTCAACAAACTCAGGATCGTAGGTAGGAATAAGGTCGAGATCAGGAGTTCCAACAGGCGCAGTAAAAGGAACGACTATTGGTGGAAATACACGCTGCGTAAAACCACCCGACTTAAAGCCTTCTGAGTAGGTGAGATACAGCATGGCATCATCGCTGACATCGAATGCCCAATTCACCATGGGTGTAAATTCTTCGATATCAATTCGTTTTTCAACATAAGGTAAGATGCGCTCACCTGGCTGCAAAAAGGGAACGTCAAGCAGTGGATTACCAGTGCCTGCGAAGTAATTCACTAAAATGACCTGATCTGGCAGAAATGATTTCTCTTCTTCGGTATAGCGACCACCAATGGTTAGATGTATTCGATCACTTACGTCAAACGTTAGCTGTGCGAATGCCGCCAACGCTTCATTTTCAAACTCACCGCCTGAGCGAAAGTTGGAGACTGTAAAATCAAGAATATTTTCGTTGTCGCCATCTTCTTCGAAATAGTAAACTCCAAGTACCCAGTTCAATCTGTCGTGACTACCTAACAGCTGAAGTTCTTGACTAAATTGCTTCTGCTCTAAATCATCAAAAAATTGCGAAATACGGTGCGGCGAATGATCGCCATCACGTGCAAATTTTGCATCAAGCTCACGGTATGCGGTAATTGACTTGAGCGACAAAGCCTCACTTATGGCATAGCTTAATGTGGCTGAGGCACCCAACACATCGGTTTCAGAAAAAGCCGGCGCACTGCCTTCATCTTGGTTATCCGCACCAATATAGCGATCATCATAACAACCCGCCACGCTGGGCGCCGAAGTCGCTGCCGGCGTTGCGCACGGCGCACCTAACCCAGCGCCAACGTTATGAATAAACGCCATAGGCGGCGGCACCGAACCAGGGTCTAAAGGCCCACCATTCACATTACTAAGCTGGCTTAGATCTGAATAATCAATACCAATCAGTTGCAGAGCCGGACCATTTTCTCTATCGCGCGTCATATCAAAAGAAAAATCGGCCGAGAAATCATCCGATGGCTGCCAAGCTAACGACAAACGACCGGTTAAGGTATCGTCATCACCTAAATCAACACCATCTGTTCGCTGCACATAGCCATCCTGCCTCGAGGAAGCTACAGACAAACGCGCAGCAAAGGTGTCACTGACCGGTACATGTACTGCGCCCTTGAGACGGCTTAAGTTATCGGTACCTGTAGCGACCGACACTTGTGCACTTCGCTCACCACCGGGGTCTGGCCGCACACTGGTTAATGAAATTGCTCCACCAATGGTATTGCGTCCAAACAAGGTACCCTGCGGACCACGCAGCACTTCTAAGCGCTCCACATCAACTAAATCTAAAATCCCGCCCACCGAACGCGCCACGTAAACGCCATCAACATACAGGCCGACACCTGGCTCAGTGGTGGGTAAGAATTCTTTTTGCCCCACACCGCGCAAATAAATAGCCGCTGCGTTAGACGCGCCGCCAAAACTAGGATTATTTTCTAATGTGAGGCTGGGTACAAAGCGCGCAATGTCATCAAGCTTGTTCACACCACGATACTCAAGACTCTCGCCAGTATAAGCAGATACAGCTAGTGGGGCATCTTGAAGGCCCTCTTCGCGTATTCGAGAGGTCACTATGATCTCCTCCATCAGCTTACTAGCTTGGTCAGCACTCTCCGCCGCCTGCGTTAACGCTGGCAATGCTAAAGCGCCCGTGCTCAGCAGAACACCTAGAGATAAAAAACGTCTATTGACAATATTCATAATGTCTCCGATTTATATTTTCATTATTTAAACAACGCTTACCGATCAAAATACATCAAGCTATATTGGGCACGCCTTCCATAGCTGCTTGAATCACATTATCGGGCAAATCCAGATCGACCATTTCACCGGCCATATACTTATCGTACGACGCTAGATCTAAGTGACCATGACCACACAATGCCGTCAGAATAGTTTTCTCTTCACCCGACTCCTTACAGGCTAAGGCTTCCCGAATGGCTGCAGCAAGTGCGTGGGTGGGCTCAGGTGCAGGTACAATTCCCTCACTACGGGCAAATTGAAGCGCAGCGGCAAAACACTCGGTTTGAGGAATTGCAATCGCATCAACTAAACCCAAATCATAAACATGCGACACCAGCGGCGCCATCCCATGATAACGTAGGCCGCCGGCGTGAATAGGCTCAGGAATAAACGAAGCCCCTAGGGTATGCATTTTCATCAGAGGGGTAAGCCCTGCGGTATCGCCAAAGTCATAGCGGAATTGGCCTTTAGTTAACGTAGGGCAAGCCGTTGGCTCGACGCAGCGAATAACGGGGTCCATATTGCCCTTTAATTTTTCGCGTAAAAACGGAAATGCCAAGCCACCAAAGTTCGATCCACCGCCAGTACAGCCCACCAGAACATCGGGTACCGCACCTACTTTTGCCATTTGCAAAAGCGCTTCTTCGCCAATAATAGTTTGATGCAACAGCACATGGTTCAACACACTACCCAGGGCATAACGTGTACCCGGGTTTTCGATGGCTTTGCTCACAGCTTCAGAAATAGCAATACCTAACGAGCCAGGATGATCCGAGTCTTGTGCGAGTAAAGAACGGCCAAACTCTGTCTCGTTAGACGGACTGGGATAAACCTTACCACCCCAAACTTCCATCATGGTACGACGATGAGGCTTGGCTTTATACGAAGCTGCTACTTGCCAAATCTCACACTCAAGACCAAATTGAGCACAAGCAAAGGCCAGCGAACTACCCCACTGCCCAGCGCCTGTTTCGGTGGTCAGTTTAAGAATACCTTCTTGGGCGTTATACCAAACTTGCGGCACCGCAGTGTTGGGTTTGTGTGAACCCGCGGGCGAGACTCCCTCATACTTGTAATAAATTTTGGCTGGAGTATCGAGTAACTTCTCTAAACGGTGAGCTCGAAATAAAGGGCTCGGACGCCACAAACGATAAACATCTAAAACATCACCTGGGATATCGATATAGCGCTCTTGCGACATTTCTTGCTCAATCAGAGCCTGTGGAAAAAGCGCACCAAAGTCTTCGGCGGTGGCAGGCTGGTGAGTACCCGGGTGCAGCGGCGGCGGCGGCGGCACCGGCAAGTCTGCAACAATGTTGTACCACTGCGTAGGCATCTCAGTTTCATCAAGTAAAATTTTGGTTAACTCAGTCATAAGGGTACCGGTATCCTACATTTAGGTTGCACATCCACAAAGCGCCCCATGATAGTGCTAAGCTTGAGAAAACTCCACTATAGAATCATTGCAACGGCCACAGTGTGTCGGGCTAAAAACCAGATAAGGCCTATCAGCGTTTACGCTTTAACTGGCAAACCGCGTCAATTAAAATCTCAACCTTGTCGCCTATTTGCACAGAACATAGAAACACGTAAGGGCTGCATGAACAGCATGTGCACATCACAGGCCTCAATGGAGGCATTGACGGTTTTTAACTTACTCTCACCCAGGCAATATCGTCGAACGGGGTGCACTACTCATTAATTTCTTACCAATAAATTGCGTAACCATTGAAAAATTAAAAAAACACTTTTGCTGGGTCGGCCAACTAGTCCGCCTTTTGAGACAGATAAACATCCAGCCAAACTGCTAGCGCTAGCACCGTGCCACGAGCAATGAATTTAGTTTCAGGCGCTACCGCCATCAAAGTCATGCCATTGAGCAAGGTAGCCATAATGAGCGCACCTATGAGCACGCCCAGCACATTTCCGCGGCCGCCGGCTAAGCTAGTACCACCGATAACACAAGCCGCAATAGCATCTAGCTCCATCAAATTACCAATGGTGGTGGTCGATGCGCCCGAGTAAGCCGTTTGCATAAATCCGGTAAGCGCCACAATGCCGCCCAACATCACGTAAGCGCCAATAATGACTTTCTTAACCGGCACCCCCGATAAAATAGCTGCCTCTTTATTGCCTCCCACAGCATAAAGATAACGACCAAAGCGAGTATGCATAGTTATAATATAAACGCTAAACGCGACTATGCCCAAAACAACAACTGATAGCGGGATACCTCTAAATTGATTCATAACCAAAATAATAAGCAGCAACGCTTGCAATGCCACAAATATTTTTAGAATCGCTGTCGAACTACTTTCAAGCTCAAATCCATACTTTGCCCTCTGGCTTCGTTGCCTGACACTGGCACGAATAACGAAAAATGCAATGACGGCTAATAGTAAAAATCCTTGAGCAGGCGTTAAATAATGAGTAGTAAGCAGCGACAACGCGTTATCACCGGCTCCGGCAACAACCGGTACTGTTTCGGAATCAATCACTTTCCAAAACAACCCCTTGAAAACCAGCAAACCACCCAGCGTAATAATGAAGGCAGGAACGCGATATTGAATAATAAGCGTACCCATAAGACCCCAAATAACCAGCGCCACTGCTAATCCTGCGCCCATTGCTGCAAA
Source organism: uncultured Pseudomonadales bacterium (assembly GCA_943788835.1). GTDB lineage: Bacteria > Pseudomonadota > Gammaproteobacteria > Pseudomonadales > UBA7434 > UBA7434. Next base: position 716,854 of record CALSRU010000004.1, read on the forward strand.
GGCATTCCAATGATGATTAAAAATAAGTACCGCGGCGATACCGCCAATTAAACCTACCCCACTGCCTACCGACAAATCAATTTGACCGGGCAGTAAAACCAGCAACATACCCAATGCCAAAGTGGCAGTCACCGCCATTTCAATCGACAGAATGGATAAATTCCGTGCCGATAGAAAGTTATCGGTAGCTACGGTAAAAAACAGCCAAATAAGCACCAAAGCAATGCCCATCGAATACGTGCGGAGTAATTTTGTTTGATTCATAACGATTTTTTTCGCGATTTAAAAAATATTAACCATGTGACATGGCTGCTTGCAGTAGCTGTTCTTGCGTAGCTTGCGCCGACACAAACTCGCCGCCAATTTTACCGTCGCTCAATACAATAATTCGATCACTCATACCCAGCAACTCAGGCATTTCGCTTGACACCAAAATCACGGCTTTGCCTTGCTCAGTCAATTGATTAATCAACTCATACACTTCTAACTTAGCGCCAACATCGATACCACGCGTCGGTTCGTCTAAAAAAACAAGCGATGGCTGAGTCATTAGCGCTTTAGCCAGCACCACTTTTTGCTGGTTGCCACCTGAAAGCCCACCGACAATTGATTCAACATTAGGCGCTTTGATGCGTAGCGATTTAAATAACTTTTTATTGGCCAGCGTTTCTGCATGATGGTCCAGTAAACCATGCTGAGAAAATCTGGCGAGTGACGCCAACGACTGATTAAAACCTATATCTTTTTCTAGTACCAAACCGTAGCGTTTGCGATCCTCGGACACCAACATCATGCCGGCATTGATGGCATCAATCGGCGCACTATTATGCATAGACTTTCCACTACAAATAACCTCACCCGATACACGATTGCCAAAAGCACCGAACAGATGCATGACTAATTCAGTTCTACCGGCGCCCATCAAACCACCGAAACCTAACACCTCACCCGCTTTTATAGTGAAGCTAATACCCTCTAAACAATTGTTATTCTCTAGCGGATCAAATACGGTTAAATTCGTGACCGACAAAAGGGGCTTGGCAGGACTGCTAGAGCGACGAGGAAAAAGCTCGTCGATATTGCGGCCAACCATCTGACGAATAATTTCAGCTTTAGCAATATTACCTATATGGCTTGTGGCAATTGAAGCACCATCACGAAATACAGTCACCCTATCGGCAATTTGCATTACTTCATCAAGTTTGTGCGAGATATAAACGCAAGTAACACCATTGTTCTTTAAATCGCGAATGATATCTAACAAGATATCAACTTCACTTTCAGTTAGTGCCGCGGTGGGCTCATCGAGTAATAATATGCTTGTATTTTTAAGCAGCGCTTTAACAATCTCAACCAACTGCTGCTGACCAATGCCTAGATCTGCTACCAATGAAGTAGGATCTAAATCTAAATTGTATTTCTCAAGCAGGCTTTGCGTGTCAGCATACACCTTGGGCCAATCGATTTTGCCAAGTCTATTTGTGGGTTCATTACCCAAGTAAACATTCTCAGCCACCGTCATTTCCCGCACGAGGGCCAACTCCTGGTAAATAACGCCGATGCCAGCACTCTCGGCATCTTTAATATGCTTAAACTGGGCCCGCCTCGTATTAACCCAGATGTCACCCTCATATGTATCAACCGGCCAAACACCCGACAAACATTTAATTAATGTAGATTTACCCGCGCCATTTTCACCGCAAAGTGCGTGCACCTCGCCTTCCTCTAAATCAAAGCTCACGTCATCTAACGCCAACACACCAGGAAAACGTTTTGTAAGAGCAGAGACTTGTAAGACTTTTTGCTTCATTAGGTTTACTGTTGTTGCGGTCTTTGGTCGACCGGCACATTTCGATAGACATCTTCGAATTTTCTAAAACCATCTTCGACAACCGTTTGCAACAGGTTGTTTTTATCAACAGCCGTTACCGGCAAAAAAACAGAAGGCACATTACGGTAGCCATTATCCAGCTCATATTTCGCGACAAAAGGCTTACCCTCAGCCAACTTAACCGCATACTCAGCAGCTTGCGCGGCTAGGATCTTAACGGGCTTATAAATAGTCATTGCTTGAGTGCCATCAACAATTCGCTGCGATGCAGCAAGCTCTGCATCCTGGCCTGTCACTATGATTTTTCCTGCCAGGCCCTCTTCTTTCAATGCTTGAACTGCACCTCCAGCCGTACCATCGTTAGACGCTAAAATAGCAACAAAATTGTGGCCGTTGTTAGTAATAGCTGCATTCGTAATCTGCTTGGCCACTTGAGGCTGCCATCCGGTAGCCCAATCTTCATGGACGACCTCAATGGCACCGCTATTAAGATAAGGCTGTAAAATATTATCTTGGCCTTGCTTAAATAGTTTTGCATTGTTGTCGGTTGGCGCGCCATAAATTCTAACGATTTTTCCTCTACCATTAAGCGCATCAACTAAATACTGTGCCTGCACTTCCCCAACTTTTACGTTATCGAAGGTAATGTAGAGGTCTAGGTCGGCATCGGTAATTAAACGATCGTATGCGATTACAGGAATATTGGCTTCGTGAGCATTGCGCACAGCTTTAGCCATTGCCGCACCATCGTGCGGTATGATGACAATCACGTCGACATCATTGCTGATAAAAGAATTGACATCGCGCAACTGAATTGCATCATCACTATTGGCTGAGTTCACCATCACCTCTGCCCCTAATTCATTGGCGCGCGCCACGAACAAATCCCGATCAACTTTCCATCGAGCCTCTTGCAAAGTATCCATCGACAAGCCAATAACCCACTGTTTTTCTGTAACCTTGCTCGCCTCTTTACCACCCTGCGATAAGACGAGTCCTATCAAGACACTTAAAAAAAATGAGAGTGAAGCCAACAATACATTGATGTTTTTCATAGAATCTGATTTTCCTGCCTATGTAGGAATATTGTTATAATGAACGCATAGATATCGGCCAATAAATTCGGCCGGAATAACCAACGCTCGCAATGATGCTTTAAGTTATTTTTGATACAAACACGTTACAAAAAGGTTGGTTTATCGGTTTTATCTACGCAGTAACAATGCAATCATTCATCAAGGTCGTAAAGCACTTTTTGAGCGCTTTCGACACCGTATCGTTGTGATGCTAGCAACAACCTTTGACGTAGTCAAAATAGCAAAAAAAAACGAATTCACTAAGCGTCTAGGCAATCACTTCGTCGCCTTCAGCAATTTAAAAACTAACGCGTGGCTGGCACTCATCGAATTTGTACTGACCACCCATCTCTTGGATACAAGAAGCTCATGCTCTTTTTAGGTATTGATATTGGAAGCTCCTCCGTCAAACTGTCGGTATTAGACGGCGCAACAGGCAAAGCTGTCGAATCATTACAGTACCCCGACACTGAGCTCGACATTCTCAGTCCACAAGCGGGTTGGGCAGAGCAACACCCAGCGACTTGGTGGGATTGCGTTGTTAAAGGCTGTGAAAAGCTATTTGCACACAAATCGGTAGATGCCAGCGCCATTGAAGCCATTGGTATTGCGTATCAGATGCATGGCTTAGTACTAGTTGATGCCAATCAAACCGTGCTTCGCCCGGCCATTATTTGGTGTGATAGCCGAGCCGTCAGCGAAGGTGAAACAGCCCTAAACGCCCTCGGTAGCGACTATTGCTTTGGCCACTTGCTGAACTCACCCGGCAATTTCACGGCAGCAAAACTGCGTTGGGTCCAACAAAACGAGCCTGATGTATTTGCAAAAACTCACAAAGCCATGCTACCTGGCGACTACATCGCCATGGAGCTATCCGGCGAAATCACAACGACCGCCTCAGGCCTATCAGAAGGTACTCTCTGGGACTTTCAGGAACAGCAAATAGCAAGAACTCTGCTTAATCATTGGGGTATCGATGAGCAACTCATACCAACGATTGTTCCAAGTATCGGTCAACAAGCAACGCTGAGCAATACTGCCGCGCAACGACTGGGTTTAAAGGCGGGCATCAACATCACATATCGCGGCGGCGACCAACCCAACAATGCCTTTAGCCTAAATGTTTTGGAACCTGGCGAAGTTGCGGCTACGGCAGGCACCTCCGGAGTAATTTATGGGGTTACCGATAAACTAGCTGCAGACACCCAGTCGCGAGTCAATACATTTTTACATGTCACCTCTACTAACCAAGCACCGCGCAACGGCGTGTTAGTTTGCGTGAATGGTGCGGGCCGCTCTTACAGCTGGTTGAGGCAACTCTTAGGTGCCAGTGCAGGAACACCGGCCTCCTATGATCTTTTAAATGACTTGGCCAGTAACCAGCCTATTGGCAGCGATGGACTCATCTTTCACCCCTTTGGTAATGGCGCAGAGCGTCTGTTTCAAAATCGCACCTTAGGTGCACAACTTAAAAACATTGATTTAAACCGTCACGGTTTGGGGCATGTAGTGCGCGCGACCAAAGAAGGTATTGTCTTTGCTTTAAATCAAGGCTTTGACGTGCTCAAGTCTTTAGGTGGAAGCTGCGATGTAGTTCGTGTTGCCAAAGGTAATATGTTCTTAAGTGATGTTTTTACTGCTACTTTTGCAAACACCACGCAAGCAGCGTTAGAGTTTTACGAAACCGACGGAGCCGAAGGGGCTGCTAGAGCTGCAGCATTGGGCAGCGGTTATTACGATTCGGCAAAAGAAGCCTTTAGCGGCTTACAGCCAAGCGGCATTGTTGAGCCCTGCGCAGCGCTCAAAGATGAATATCAAGATGCCTACCAACGCTGGGTGACTGCACTCCCCTTTGGAGAGAACAATCTTGGCTGACTACGAAGCCTTCACCCTCGCACTGGCTGATGGCTCGGCAAAATTAGAATTAGTGTTAGAATTTGGTGGGGTCGTCAACGGACTAGAACTATCTGATCAGCGAGACGATAGCCGCGTCAGTATCATTGCAGGACTAAATCATCGCGCTGAACTCAAAAATAATAGTGCATACAGAGGAGTACCGCTTTTCCCTGTGGTTAATCGCTTGGATAGCGGCCGTTATACTCACCGAGGGAAACGCTACCATCTCGCAATTAACGAACCTAAGCTGAACAATCACCTGCACGGTTTTTTACATACCCTGACACCGACTGTGGCAGAGCACCGTGTTGGGAATGAGCAAAGCAGCGTAGCCTTGCAATACCACTACGATGGTCGATTTAATGGCTACCCCTTTCCGGCCTCAGTTTTAATAGAGTATACGCTTTCGCACGATGCACTAACGGTTAACTTTGCTGTTCACAACCAGCATGATAAATCGATTCCGGCGGGTATTGGTTGGCACCCCTATTTCCAATTAGGGTGCCCGGTTGATCAATTACAGTTAAAGCTACCTGCGGTCGAACGAATTGGTGTAGATGAGCGAATGCTGCCCACCGGTGAAACCTATGCCTATGATGATTTTAAACAGCTCACAGACATTGGCACGCGCCAGCTAGACACCTGTTTTCGTCTCGCCAAGCCTTGGCGTAACAAACCGGCGCGCGCAGCATTACTACTGTGGTCTAAGGCCACTCAACAGGGTATTGAGGTATGGCAGCACAGCGGCCCTCAGGCTAACAACTACGTGCAGCTGTGCATCCCACCGGACCGGCGCTCAATGGCTATTGAACCAGTCAGCTGTAACATCAACGCTTTAAATACGGGTGATGGTTTGGTGCACATAGAACCCGGCTGCACATGGGCCACGTCTAGCGGTGTGAAGCTAACGAGCCAACCAGCGCTGTCTTAAAAAAACTGTTCGCTCAGGCTGCTGCGTCACTGGGCTTGGCAGCACATCAGTCTTTTTTTTCTTGCTCTGCCACCACTTGCAGCACTGCTGAGTATGCGGGTTTGCGCTCAAAATTGCGGCCTATTAGCAACGGATAATCCGTTCGACCTAACATCGGGCGATAATCACGCCAGCTGTTGCCATCCCATACACCCCAAAAAGTGACGCGCTCAACATTGTCACTGTACTTGACCAACAACTTAAAAAGCTCGCTATAGCGCTTGGCCTGTAACGTTAAAACATCTTCGGGTACACCATCAACATAGGGATTGAACTCTGCTGCCAAAGCGAAGCGGTCTTCAACACTGGCTGCGCGATGTTTCCATGCATTGGGTAATACGCTCACATCAAGCTCTGTAATGTGCAAGGGAATTTGCGCTTGTCGGGCTTTACTCAAGACCCGCTCAATGTCACCTAACGCAGGCTGGTCGATAAACAAGTGCCCTTGATAACCTAGGCCATCTACCTGCACGCCACGGCTTTTTAAGTCAGCTATCATCGCGAGCGCGAAATCGAGTTTAGCTTCGTTATGCAAACCATAATCGTTGTACAGTAACTTTACCGATGGATCCGCCTTGTGCGCTGCTCGATACGCAATTTCAATATACTCAGGGCCTATTATTTCAAGCCAAGGTGTTGGCTTATAAAAAGCCTCAAAGCGCTTCTGTTTAGGTAGCCAGCGAGTATCAATTGCTTCATTCACCACGTCCCAGTACGCGATGCGACCTCTGTAGTGTTCTACCACCGTTCGAATGTGGGTCTCGAGACGCGCGATCAACACATCGCGGCTGACCTGAGCACCGTGCTTATCTAAAAAAAACCAACTGGGGGTGGCATTTTTCCAAACCAGAGTGTGTCCTACCACCACTAAATCCTGCGCTTGCGCATAGGCCATCATTGCATCAGATTCAGCAAAATTGAACGCGCCCTGCTCTGGCTGCAGCGCCGCAGGTTTCATACAGTTTTCGGCGGTAATAGTATTAAACTCAAGAGCTGTAATCGCTTTTTCTTTTTCTAGAAAATGGTTTTTCTTGTGCTGCTCAGTGGGCTGACCATGCCAAACGGTGCCCATCAAAAAGTGTTCGGCAAAGGCCCCTTTTAACGTGTCGGCTAAGCCAATGCTTTGCAACATTAAACTAGTTAAACCAACAAAAAAAACTCTATTTTTCATTTTGCCCACCATCAATTCGAACCGTTCAACCAGCAGGTGATGATATAACACTCGCGCTCCTAAGCCTAAAATGGCGACACTTGCGACGAACTGTTACAGATGAATGCCGTTTTATATTTAAGCCAATAGCCCAGCTCATTATTAAGAGCTCTTTATAAAAACGCACCCTGCAGCTACACAGACCGCGTTTTTGCAGACACCGGTTAATTTAAAGCCATTTAAACGGCGCTTTATCGCTTTTTGTGGTTAATTTTGGCTCTAAATTCATCGAATGGCTTACACTTAACGTATAAGTTCGAAAAATAACGGCCGCAACAATCTTATGAATAAACTCTTTGCGAAAAAAATAGGTAACAAGCTAGGACTGCCCAGCTTGTTTTGTTTGCTGCTAATGTTCGGCCTGCCCAGCAGTGCTCAGGCCTACGAAGTGGAGGCCGACAGTCTCACTAATCAGATTTTCATATTGCTGACTAATGAAAACCCGGCCGCTTCTTTTGACACTATTACCGTGAGCAACAACGCTCTAGGTATGGTCAGTTCAGCCACCGCGAGTATTGTTCCAACCTCAGTTGCTATAAACGGTAGTGACCTTGCCGCACTGGACTTCGATATTGCCTCAGGAGCAGCGCTAGGTTCCAGCGGTGATTTAATAGTGACCGTGTCAGGCCAAGCAGGCGGACAGCCTGTTGACGTAGTTGTAGCCGTACCGTTAACCGTGGTGGCCAGTGCGCCAACGGCTCAAGGTTTTATTGGCGCCACCATTCCCGCTCCCGACCCCGGTGGCGTGGATTCTGACAGTGATGGTGTAACAGACGCGCTCGAAATTGCCTACGGTTCTGACCCCAACGATGCCTCTTGGTTACCTGGACAAATCGTTGAAGAAAATATCCCACTACTGGGCTTCATTAGCACCCTCCTGCTAGCTGCCCTATTTTTAGGGATGGGTTCGACAGCTGCGCGGCGGCATAAAGTGAGCGTGCTGGCATTGGCAGTAGTGATGCTGTTGCCGCTCAATATGTTGGCCGGCTCTGCTACGCGCATTCAAGTGGTGGCATCGATTCCTATCCCGCCGCCACCACCGCCAGAGCCTGCGCTACTGTCGGCAACGGCCTCTTCCAGTAGTAATGAAAGTGCTACCTTGTCGCCGTCCAATGCGGTGGATGGCAGCATGGGAACGCGCTGGAGCTCACAGTTCACTAATAATCAATGGCTGACTCTCGATTTCGGCGCGACGTATTCGCTGTCGGAAGTGATTATTCACTGGGAAGCGGCCAATGCAGCGAGTTATGAACTACAAGGCTCAAACGACAACAGCAGTTGGAATACGCTAACAAGTGAAAGCGGCGGCACTTCTGGTGCTCGCACCGATACCGTCACAGTAGCGGGCAACTATCGCTACGTGCGGATGCAAGGACTAACCCGCACAACCGTATATGGCTATTCAATTTATGAGATGGAAGTTTTGGGATTGCCTGCCGCCGATCAAGATGAGGATGGCATTGGCGACTCAAGCGACCAGTGCCCAGACACTCCGGCAGGTAGCTCAGTCGACTCTGCAGGCTGCCCTGCTCCGGATCTATTCAGCTTCACACCCGTTATTAATGCACCTTTGAATACAGTAACGGCGTCTAATCCGATTACGGTTTCAGGTATTTTAGGTAGCACGTCGATCTCTATCGATGGCGGCCAATATTCAATAAATGGCGGCGCTTTTTCGGGTAGTAGCGGATTCGTGGCGAACGGAAATACCGTCGTAGTGCGACAAACCTCTTCTGTTAGTTATGCGGACACCAGCCAAAGCACGTTAACTATTGGCGGGTTGAGCGCTAGCTTTAATGTAACCACCATATCCGACCAGAATATATTTGGCTTCGTCAATCAGACTAACGCCGCGCAAAATATGCTCGTCACATCCAACGCCGTTGAAGTGTCAGGACTCAGCGCCCCAACAGCAATCAGTGTTACGAACGGCCAATACTCTATTGATGGCGGCGCCTATACCAATGCAGCTGGCACCATTGCCAACGGCCAGATACTTTCTTTACAGCAACAAACATCTCCCTTATTGGCAACCCAACTCGACACTTTGCTATCGCTGGGTGGCTCAACCGATGCGTTTAGCGTGACTACATCAGCGACGCAAATTCCTATCGATCAATCGCGCACCGGAAATCTCGCCGGCGTCACGGTTTGGCAATTACCTAATGCGCCCAACGGCGACAGACCCGATCAATGCTGGCTCGCGGTGGGGTCCGATGTAGATGGCGAAATATACATTTCTGGCCATGATCATATTAATAACTCTATGCTCTATCGCTTGCATCAGTCCGATAGCGTAATACGCTGGGTAGGTGATGCAGAAACGGCGTCTGAAGCGGCTAACAATTGGAATACGGGGGAAAGTGCGGAGAAATTTCATACGCGCCCGCTCTATCATGATGGCCGCGTTTATGTCGCAACACTTGACAGCTCAAATATGAATAACGATTACTTGAATACGCGTGGCTTTCATTGGTATGGATATGAGTTCTCTGACAATGAGCTAATAGATTTAAGTGCCTCAGAACCGCAAGGCGTTGGTGCACCCACCCTACAAATAGTGACAATTCAAAAGGACGCAAAAAATAACTTACTTTATGGCATGTCTATTCCAGAAAACAAACTGGTTCGCTACGACATTGCTAACGAGCAGACAACGGTCTTAGGCAAGCCCAGTAGTTGGAACGGCTATTTTTACTCTAATCGGTTCATGTGGGTCGACTCGCGAGATCGTGTCTATATAACCGGCGGTTCCTCGCGCGGGCAATGGAATCAAGGCGAACCCGCCAGTGTCTTTGACCACGTTTGGTATTACGATCCAGCAACCGGATTTGGCGAACTGCCAAACTTTCAAATGCAGGGGCCCAACGCCATTGAAGTGGGTCAGTGGGACAGAGCGCACGAGGTACTCTACGTAGCCGATGACCAGGGCAACATCTATCGCTTTGTCGATGCAACTGCGTCTTGGAGCTTCGTAGGCCAACCTAATTTTGCAGGTGTACCTGGCACACCAAAAACTTGGGTTTTCCAATTATCGGCCGACGACGAAAAAATTTATATAGGCGTAAGTGACTCACCGTACCCCAACTCCATCTGGGAGTATGACATTGCTACCAACACGACCTCGGAGTTGGCCAAGATCAGTGATCTAGACACTCAAGCAAGCAGTCAACAATTCATCACTGGCTACGACTCTTGGGATGACCGCGGGCGCTTTTATTTTTCAAGCTTCTCAATGTACAACGGCGTTAATGTGTATATGTTAGGCATCGACCCCGTGCGTATCAAAGCGGCTAACGATAGCTCTTTTGAGCTCGTTGCCGTGGGTGCACAGGGCACGGCCAACGGTGTGTCTATAACACGCAGTGGCACAACAACCCAAACGCTTGAGGTGTTATATCAGGTTAAGCTATTTAACGCGCTAGGCGACAAGCTCGAAACGATTATTGGTGAGACGACTATTGTTGCAGGGCAAAATGCCCGTGCCTTGAGTACCGCTAACTTAGGTTTACCATCGGCAGGAACTTATGCCTACGCCGAGTTTTCTTTGGTGGCAGATGGTAACGACTATATCTTGTCCGATGACTTCACAACCTTGTTACCCTGATAAGCGCGCTGAGCCACAAGTATTTTATGACACAGCCTCGTCTACTTCAAAGAAACACTAGTCGGTGCGCAGGGATGAAACACGTGCAGCGACTGGCTTTGAGGCTCGCTGATACTCATCTGGGCGTTACCTACCAAATAGCCCTTTTAGTCCGTCCAGCTTCTCAGCGACATCATCGCCTAGTTTTTCTTTTAGTTTTTCCTCGGCGCGCGCTTTCACTTCATCTTTAGCACGATCTTTAAGCGCTTTTTCCGCCTGCTTTTTCGCTCTTTTGACCAGCGGCTGCATAATTGCGTTGCCTAGCTGTGCAGGCGATAAACCTACTTTTTTATCACCTAAATTACTTAGCTCAAAGCTAGGCAGTTTAAGATCGAAGCTGCCATATTTTTCTGTGGTTAGGTGTAAGCCACTGTCGGCAAATTTTAAATTTTGCACCATTAGTCTCACATCCGTTTCACTAACAGGCTCATCTGATTGTGCCGGTGCTGCTGTTGAAGGCCCCATAAACGCATCGAGATTTTTTTGCAGTACCTGCAAGTTAGTCGTCAAGCCTTTTTGCTCGGCATAAAAGTGGATACCCTCAATAGTAATATCTTTCATCACAATTACATCACCCACCAACGACGTCGGGTCGACTGCTACGCGAATGGTTTCCGCTGAAAAAACTTGTGGCTGAGTAAAACCCGCCGGGTTGGCGATTGAAAACTGCTTAAGCTCGCCGCCAGCGCTTTCAAGCCCTAAATTAATATCAACAACGTTCAGCAAAACTTCAGTGCCCGTTACTTTAGGCCCTTCCGATTCAACTGCTGCTTTAATAATAGCGTTAATATTATTGAGTAGAGAAACCGCTACTATAACTGCGACTAGCACAGCAACGATAAGAACAACCCCAACTACTTTACCTGCCTTCATTGCTCAACTCTCCTTAATATGCGGCCCATTTAGTATGATTAATACCCAACAACACCACCAGTATAACAAGCATCAGGCCCGCCTTTATAGCAAACAATCCGCAATGCTAATTATGAGCACACATGCTTCATCGCCACAAAACGCAGCAACACATAATGATCAAAGATCACAACTACCTTCCCTAACGGCACGGGCAAATACAGCGACCTCTCTACGGTTAGACGGCGGCTGAGGCGCACCCGATTCTTTAGAAATCGCTTGAATACCTGCCGGCAGCTCTTCTAGAATCTGCGGGGTTTGAATATTTGACGGGATCCTTGCGTTCGCCCCAAAATTAACCCCGTAAGCATTCGACACTTCTGGCAAAAATGTTTGCGATGACCAGTAAGGCAAAACGCCCATACGGTACTGACTTGTCACTTGGTCAGTGAGTCCATTCACTACAACTGGGTAAGATGGGCTCGCGTAACCCGCATGAGCAAGAAAATCAGGGTCGAGACACGGTGGGCTGTAACAAACCGTTGACTGCTGGGTAAGATTCTGGCCACTGGCTGGATCCTCTGTAAGCTGTGCTAGAACGCCCTCACCCACCAAAATAGTTTGCATTTCGCTTACTATCGGTAGACGCCAATCACCGTGCCCGCCAAAACCATTACTATTAAGCTGATTCAGGAATACGGTATAAACCGTTCCGTCAGGCTCAATCGAGGTGATGTCTGCGGACCAAGAGTAAGAGTTATTGACGTTATGCACGCCATCCAGCTCGGTCTTTCTTTCCCACACTAAACCTGTAGCTTTATCCTCAACTGAGACGCCATCAGCACAAGCAACAAAACGAACATCCTCAGGCGCAGAGCATACCGATGGCAGCCCACTGCACACAAACGAAGGCTCGATAGCGCATGATGAACTACATCCGTCCCCGTCAATTCTATTGCCATCATCGCAGGCCTCAAGCGCATCAAGAATCACACCATCGCTGCACAGAAAAGCCTGTATAGCGGCAAGTGTCGATTGAAGCACGCTTGTGTCCGAAGTGTTAGACGCTATATTGGTCGCGTTTGTTGCAATCCCCTCAGCATTAACAGCAATACTTTCCGCATTATCTTGTACGTCTGCCGCTAGGGCATAGCCGTTGTTATCCACAAAGTCGTCAACCTGAGTTTCGGTCAATTGCGTGTTCGTATCAATGGTGTGTCCATTGGCGGCGGCATCAGCCGTCTGTTGAGCAGTAAGCGTGCGGTTATAATTATCGTCAACGGCTACTTTGACTTCATTGAAGTTCGCATTAACTTCGTCAGCATCGGCAATAGCACCGTTCACAAAATGATTAAGAGAACCCACAGGACCGGCTGTTACCATTGTTGGCAGTGCTAACAGGAAGGAAATGATAGCTGCACCTACCATTACGACCGGAACACTCCTCATAAGCTTCCAACGCTTGGCTATCGTCATACCAACCCCGAGCAACAGAAAAAATGCGAACGTTTGGGCTATGCCCCCCATCATCGGAACATCAACCAAATTTTGCCCCCAAACCATAGAGCCCCAATTACCCGTACCCCATTGAGCGAAGCACTGTGAACTCACCAATAAGAAAAAGCACGCGACGAGTTGCCGCAGGTAGTTATTCATACTATGTCTCCATGTCTATTTTATTGTTATATTCGCCCTAGTCCGTCGGACTAGACATCACATAATTGCAAGGAGCCAGGTCGTGCAATTCTGCAATTACCTGCCAACCAAAAGCGCTCGCTTTAATGGCTAGGCTGTTGGTTTGGTAACCCAAAAATACCAAATGCTCTCAACACAGTCAATCGCGCATCAGTAAACCTCGTTAATTCATAGACTTAGAACTATTTAGCCTAATAAACCAGATAATAACAAATGATAAAATGATGAAGTCGAACCGCTCAAATCAATTAGGCTTGCTCGGACAAACGCACCCTCCCATCAGCCCCTATTTTTGTTAAAGTACCAACGAGCTGCTTCGTTCGCGGAACATCGCTTCGCCCACAGAAGACTTTTTCATTCTATTTTCAGTTTAAAGGTGCCTTTCTTTGATACTGCGACTTTACTTTTTTTCACTGGCACTATTTTTTGGCCTAGCGCCCTCGTTCGCGCAAACGCTAGAGACAATTGAGGCTGTTGAATACGACCCTGCCGTCGATCGCTGGTTCGTCACCAATGAATCAAACATCTTACAAACCCGTGACAATGGAAACTCTTACCAATTCTTTGGCAGTGTCTCCGCGACCCATGGTATGGAAGTGGTTGATGGCATGCTCATCGCCATCAGTGACGGCACGATCCACGCCATTGATCTGACAACAGCCCAATTATTGGGCTCCATAACTATTCCTCGTATAGGCTTCCTCAATGGCATGGGAAGTCGACCTGGCGAGGTCATCGTGAGCGATTTTGCGAAAGGAACGCTTCACCGCATCGATATCAGCGAACCTGCCAACATGAAATCAACGGTGTTGGCGGCCAACACCCGCACTCGCCCTAACGGCGTTGTGGTCGATGCTCGCAATAACCGTGCGGTCATTGTGAATTGGGGCAGCAACGCGCCCATTTTGGCTGTCGACTTAAGTACCGGCCGGCTTTCCACGCTTGTCAAAGACACCGGTATAGGCAACCTCGATGGTATCGACATGGATTCAGAGGGCAACTTTTATATCAGCTCATGGTCGCCCGCCCGCATTACCAAATTCAACAACGATTTCAGCAAGTCTTCCGTTGTTGTTGAAGGAGCAGACGCAGGCCTATCTAACCCAGCGGACATTAGCTACTCGCTGCAAACCAAAACGTTGGGCGTTGCCAATCGAGGCAACAGTACGCCGTCGTTTTACTATTTTGCTGAAAAGCCAGATCTTCCTCAACCATCAGAAGATGGAGTGTCGGCCAACTAATTGATCGGTTTCGGCGTTTTTATCGGTTAAAAAATGTAACCTCCGAGCAGCCTCCTTAGCTATTTCTCAGCCAACCATCTAGGTGAGCATAAACATCCTCTCGCGCCAAGATAACTTGCGTCACCCGATGCGATAACCGTTATACTCCCGCGCCCAAATTAGCCGTGCCCCTCCACATCGAATAGATACCCAGAGTTTTTTATGAAAAGTATTTCTACCCGTATTGCCGATGAACTGAATATTCGAGAGGGTCAAGTTGATGCTGCCATCGGGTTGCTCGACGAAGGCTCTACCGTGCCGTTTATTTCTCGCTATCGTAAAGAAGTCACCGGAGGCCTCGATGACACTCAAATGCGCACGTTAGAAGAGCGCCTGCGTTATTTACGTGAGTTAGAGGCTCGCCGTGTGGCCATTCTTAAAAGTATTGAGGACCAAGGCAAGCTAAACCCTAAGCTGGCCGCCGACATCCACTCGGCCGACACTAAAAATCGACTAGAAGACCTCTACCTACCTTACAAGATTAAACGCCGCACCAAGGGCCAAATCGCTCGCGAGGCGGGTCTTGAACCATTGGCTAATGCCTTGTTCGACAACCCTGAACTCTCACCAGAGCTCGAGGCCGTAAAATATATTGTTGGCGGCGAATGCAATCCTGTAAACCCGGCTGAGGCTGCTGAGTCGGACGATGAAACTAAAAAAATCGTCGATGTCAAAACGGCATTAGACGGCGCAAAATTTATTCTGATAGAGCGCTTTAGCGAGAATGCTGAGCTAGTAGGTAGCTTGCGCGAGCTACTTAAATCCAATGGTTCAGCCACTGCGCGGGTCTTTGAAGACAAGAAATTAGAAGCTGCTAAATTTCAAGATTACTTTGCCTATAGTGAGCCATTGCACAAAGTGCCATCGCACCGCGCTCTGGCCATTTTTCGCGGTCGTAACGAAGGGTTTTTGTCGCTATCTATTAGCGTTGGCGATGCCTCAGACCCAACCGCAACACATCCTTGCGAGAGCATGATTGCCCACTTTTGGCGTGTAACCAACCAAAACCGCCCCGCCGACAAATGGCTGGACGAAGTGGTGCGCTGGACTTGGCGCGTGAAGCTATCGATGAAGCTTGAAATGGATCTTCTTGGCGAACTGCGCGAGCGCGCCGAAAAAGAGGCCATCAACGTATTCGCCAGCAATATGAAGGATTTATTATTAGCCGCACCGGCTGGGCAAAAAGCCACTATTGGCCTCGACCCCGGCTTGCGCACTGGCTGTAAAGTTGCCGTGGTTGACGCCACCGGCAAAGTGGTTGATCACTGCGCTATCTACCCAACACCACCACGCAACCAAGCAGCGCGAGGCTGAATTGATACTGATCAAGCTATGCAAACAACACAACGTGGGGCTGATTGCCATTGGCAATGGCACCGCTTCGCGTGAAACGGATAATTTTGTTGGCAACGTATTAAAAGCTAACAAAGACATCCACGCTCAAAAAGTGATGGTGAATGAAGCCGGCGCCTCTGTGTATTCAGCCTCTGAATTTGCTGCAAAAGAATTTCCAGATTTAGACGTGACGATTCGTGGCGCCATTTCAATTGCTCGGCGGCTGCAGGATCCGCTTGCTGAGCTAGTTAAAATTGACCCCAAATCAATTGGTGTAGGCCAGTACCAACATGACGTGTCACAAACCCAACTTGCCCGCTCACTCAATACCGTAGTTGAAGACTGTGTCAATGCCGTGGGGGTTGAGGTCAATACTGCTTCCGCGCCGCTACTCGCCGCTGTCTCGGGATTAAACCCAACCATTGCCAATAATATTGTTGAGTTTCGCGATCAGAACGGGGCGTTCGCCAGTCGCGAAGCGCTTAAAAGCGTGCCACGCCTCGGCGCCAAAACGTTTGAGCAAGCCGCCGGATTTTTAAGAGTGGCGAATGGCGAAACGCCACTAGACAGCTCGGCAGTACACCCCGAATCCTATTCAATTGTTGAACAAATCGCCAAAAAGAACAATCGCCCTATACAAAAATTGTTAGGGGACTCGCTATTTCTAAAATCGCTTTTGCCTACTGACTATACCAACGACCAGTTTGGTCTACCCACAGTCACCGATATTATTAGCGAGCTGGACAAGCCAGGCCGTGATCCACGCCCCGACTTCAAAACAGCTCAATTTAAAGAAGGCATCGAAAAGATCTCTGACCTAGAGCCTGGCCTTATTCTTGAGGGTACCGTAACCAATGTAACGAACTTCGGGGCTTTTGTTGATATCGGTGTACACCAAGATGGGCTAGTGCATATATCAGCCCTATCAAACACATTCGTAAAAGACCCTCGCAAAGTGGTAAAAGCAGGCGACATAGTAAAAGTTAAGGTTATGCAAGTTGACGCAGCACGCAAACGTATTGCCATGTCTATGCGACTTGACGATGATATTGATGGCGCTGAGGAAGACGGGGCCACACGCACCGATAAGCATCGCGATTCACAGCGCAGCAAGCAAAAAAATCACAAGCTTGCGGCTACACAGAACTCTACCAAACATGACAAACCACCGGAAGGCACAATGGCAGCCTTGTTTGCAAAGGCCAATGAAAAAAATAAGAATAAATAGGCTGCTGCTTATTTATCTAAACTATAGACTGCGTCCACCCACGCTTAGCCGTTTCTATCGAGCTCGTCGGTGTCTACCTGACCGCTTATACGACGGCGGACGTGAGACCAAGAAACGCCAATGCTCAGCACTCCGGCCAGCATCAACTGGATAATATAGCTAATTACACGAGCGTTATCAGCTGACAAACCCAGCACATCAATAACAAGCCAAATGGCCAACCCAAAAAAAGCAATGGCAAGCAATATACCAATGGTACCAAGAGAGCCTAGCGTAGCGCGTATTAATATGATCCAGCCAACCAGTAAAATCACGCCAATAAAAGCTTTGAGTACACTAAATTCAGACAAGCGTTCAAACGCCCAATGATAGTAGGACAGACCTTCAGGATTATAAGTGGCGAATACGACGACCAAGGCACACACAAACCGAACGAAAAAATGATTTAAACCAAAGTTTTTTTGAGTAGACATGTCACACCCTACTTGATTATCGATGGGGTTTACTTTTTAACTACAGAACGATTAACTCTGCGTAAGCGCCAAGGTTAACACCAAGCTTTAAATACATGCAATTTTGCGTGCGAACCGGTTACTATCTGGCCGCTCTTCGTGGCTCATTTACTTAGTCTTTTTAGTGTCGGGCACGGTGGGGTCTGCGGATGCATTGCTCCATTACAGCTACCTAGAGTGAGTTATCCGCTTAAATAAAGGCATCAGCGACTGCGCCGCCCACCATGACCTAAAAAATCATGTTCCGTGCTTTTCTCGGGCTTTCATTCAAGACTAAAAAGCATTAACCTGCGTCGGCTGCATACCAGCAAGCACGCAACCAGCACACCAATGGTCGACCAAGAGCCATGCACCCAGATAAACTCAACCTGCTAGGTAACTTCATGCGCATCATTCACTGGCTCTTAGGCTCTCTCATTTTACTTATCGACTGGCTGACAACACCTAGAGGTATTCAGCGTTCTGAGGCGGTGCAAGCCACAATTAACGAACAAACTAAGGCGTTTACCCTGTACCAATATAAAGCCTGCCCTTTTTGCGTGAAAGTTAGGCGGTCAATGAAACGCCAGTCGCTACCCATCGAAACTCGTGATGCGAAGCGCTGCCCACACGCCAGGCAGGAGTTGCTAGCCGGTGGTGGGCATTTAAAGGTGCCCTGCTTAAAAGTGGTTGATCCACAGGGCCGTGAGCGATGGATGTATGAGTCAAAAGAAATTATTGGTTTCCTAGAACAGTCTTTTCCACAAGCCGCCTAAATCGCTCTACTACTATGGCCAAGCCCCAAAGTAAAACTCAAAAAAAAATTGACAACAATGTACGACTGGCGCTGACCGCCGCCTGTGAGCAATTTTTAGAGGATATCAGTGGTTTTCAATGGCTAACACATGAGGCCGACTACAGTAATTTTCCTGCCAGTTTATTAATCACCTGTGTCTTTGATACGGCTGAGAGCCAGCAGCAAGCCTGCCAGAACGGCGACTCCGATAAAATGCAAAGCGCCATCCAACGGCAACTGTTAAAAATCGGGGTGATACTAAAAATAGTCAAGCAGCAAGTTATCTTTGACTCTGAGGATCACCGTCGCTCAACTAGCCATTAGCCTGCTTATCAATCGATATGGGCAACCCGCATCATTAAAGCCCTCTCGCCGCTTTGCTACGCTGCCTAGTACCTTCGCGCATAATCACCTCCTTACTCAATGCTTATAAAACCGAGCAGGCGAATAGAGACAACCCTTTACTGCCGTCGTAACTACTTACACCCGTTTAGCAATGCGTCAATCAGTCGCCCAATAAGTAGGAACCGTTGATGTTCATATACAGCTGTTTATTGCAGAGCTACCAAGATGATTAATATTGTTTGGTTTAAACGCGACTTGCGCCTTACCGACCATGCTCCGCTTATGCAAGCCTGTAGTGACAAAACCCCTTTGCTATTGCTCTATACTTTTGAGCATACTTTATTAAATGACGGCCATTATTCGCTCAGACACTGGCGTTTTGTATGGCAATCACTGCAAGCCATGCAAAGGCAGCTGCAGGTGCATCATGGAAAGATTATTATCACGTGGGGGGACGCATTAACTGCCCTTGGCGCGATCCACCAAAAGCTGGGCATAAAAAATATTTACAGCCACCAAGAAATCGGCCTCGACATAACCTATCAGCGCGACCAAGCTGTAAAACAGTGGACCAGCCAGCGACAGATAAATTGGTATGAATATCAACAAGGCGCAGTTGTTCGCGGTGCTAACAACCGACAACAATGGGACAAGAATTGGAAGGCGGTGATGCGTGCCCCGCTTGCCTGCGCAGACTTAGCAACCACGCAGTGGGCAAACTTTGAAACACCTCAAACAATACAACCTGATCAAGATCTAATACGGCAATGGCAGCAACCCAACACAGACTTTCAACAAGGCGGCAGTGAACAAGCATGGCATACCCTTAATGATTTCCACCAGCTACGCGGTAAAGATTATTATTGGAATATATCCAACCCAGCCGCAAGTCGAGAACACTGCTCACGAATGTCGCCTTACCTCGCCTGGGGTAACATTAGCCTGCGTGAAATGTATCAAACACTGCTACACCATTGGAAAAAGCCCGGCTGGCGGCGCAGCTTAATCGCGCTGGCCTCTCGCCTACATTGGCATTGCCATTTTATGCAAAAGTTTGACAGTGAATGCGATATGGAGAAGCGTCCATTAAACCGCGCATACTATAACTTCCCATACCTTGATCATGATTCTGCACAATGTGAAACCCACCTAAAAGCCTGGGAGAACGGCCAGACCGGATACCCCTTAATTGACGCCGCAATGCGCTGTTTACATAAAACCGGCTATATAAACTTTCGTTCGCGGGCCATGCTGGTGAGCTTTTTATGTCATCACTTAGAAGTCGACTGGCAATTAGGCGTAAAACATTTAGCGCGCTTGTTTTTAGACTTTGAACCCGGCATTCATTACCCGCAATTTCAAATGCAAGCGGGTATTATTGGTATCAACACGATTCGTGTTTACAACCCGACCAAACAAGCCGTTGAAAAAGACCCTGCTGCTGATTTCGTCCGCACGTGGCTTCCTGAGCTGAAAGCACTGCCGATTGATCTAGCCCACCAACCATGGAAAATTACGCCGATTGAGGCTGAAATGCACAACTTTAGGCTGGGTCATCACTACCCTCATCCCATCGTAGACATAGAGCAAAGCGGCAGGAATGCTCGCGAACTATTATGGTCTTACCGTAGTAAGGCGCAGGTCCGCAATGAAAATCGGCGCATTCTTAAGCGCCACGTGCGACCTAGTGCTCCTAGGCGGCGGCGCTAGAGCTTTCAAACCATACAAACTTGTCCAAACACTGATTGCTTGGCCTTTTTGTCGCTAGTCAAACACAGTCTGCATCGAGCTCGTTGATTATCGCTTGAATAGAATCTCGTGTTTCGGCCGTCATTGCCTTCATTTTAAAACCATTAGGCTCTAAGTTTTTCGCAATCATACTGCTCACCTCCACCCTAATATCCTCCAGCACATCATTTTGATACATGCTACAAGAAAAGTTCTCCCACTCACTTCTCGTATAACTTTGGTCCAACACTTTATTTAAAAAGTTAATTAGATGCTTGCGAACCTCGTTGTGGATATTCATGGGCGTCTCTCGGCGGCTAGATCAGTTTAACCATGCCCGTTTGCACAGGCTTATTGGGCGATGAGCATACACCACTAAGCGTTTCTTTGTGTTGTTATAAGCGAACTATTGATCCGTTACTTTGCCCTAGGGGACCAAGAGAAAAAGAGCAACCCACTAAATTCAGAAAGAAAGCCCCTGATTGCTCTTGGCACTACGCGCTTTAATTATTAAATACGTATTACTTAATACTCAACGATTCAGCTCGACCGTACTTACTATACAAGCGCACAAAAAATGCAACGCCATAATTTTATAGAGGCCAATGTAGACTGAAACCTATGCTAAGTGTTTTTGCACGCTTTAAGCTAAATTGATCTGAAAGCACATGGAACGAATATGAGCGCGATTGAAACGCGAACATTACTCCCTGCGTAACAAAATTATAGGTCACATCCAAGTTATTTTTTTTGTTAGCGGAGTAAGCGATGCCTATACTCGGATAATCAAAATCGTCATATCGCTGCCAGCGGGCAACACCTGCATAACGCTGGCTAAGGTGATACCGTGCTTTTAAATCTGCACGAACCGGTAGTCGCTGAGTATAATTTCGAAAACCCTGATTACCCGTCAGATTAGGCTTTGAAGTAATAGTACCGTCGTCATTCAGGTTCACCCTACTTGAAGACAGCCTGCCGTTAGTTACTGGTACTTGCTCCCAAATAATTTCACTAACTAGATCTTCCAAAGAAAAATTAATATGTAGTTGATCGCTTGCATCCCAAGCTAAAAACAGATCCAGCGCATAGCCATCGCCGTTAACTCCCTCTACTTCGCGATCGAACAAAATATCTTCTGTATAGCTGTAATCCACATAGACATCCCCCATATAATCTTCATCGGATGTCAATATACTGCCGGCAAGTACACCATCAACTAAACGATCTGCATACAAATAAGATACTGCCAATTTGACTTGAAATGATTGATCAAGCTTATGGGTGTAGGCTAGAGTTGCGCCTCTTGATCGTTGGTGATTTGCCCGTAATAGAATATCGAAAACTCGATTTTTATCGATGCTTGTAGCATTTTCTACTCCATACCACAGGTCTATGGTATCTGGCGAAAAATCGATGTAATAGTCGTAGCGCTGAAAAAAAGATAGTTCAAAATCGTTTAGGCCAACCCCTACTTCTGCTCTGTTATAGGTGAATGCAATATCGCCCTTTTTGGGAGCTGCTCCTTTTAATTCATCAACTAACTGGGCAACGGGCATCGCCTCACTAAAGGCAAACGAATTTGCACGAAAAAATAATTCCAGCTCGCCATGTTCGTGCGCAAAACTTTGTGAAGCAAGAAAAAGCGCCTGTAGAACTAAGAAATACCTCGCGGATATCACAACGAAAGATCCATAACAGAATCACCCTGATAAAAAAAGAGAGGCCTATGGGGCCTCCCTTTTCTAAAAAAATTATTTTCTATAGTGACTCAAAATCACCATCAGCATAAACAATTACCATACCAATGTCGCGATTTTCAATCGTGGCATATGACGCTCCACCTCGTTCAATATCACCAGAGACTTCGCCATTTTCATCGCTAACTATCTCTAGCCTCACCCCATCTTGATTAACGAGCGCTGCCGTGCAACTTTCTTCTTCAATCGAACAATCAAACTCTGCACTGAGCTGGACACCAGGGTAAGTAATATCAAAAGACGCTGCAATCTCCTCCAAACCAGAGCGTTCGGCAGAAAGCGTAACCGTAGCCGCATCAAGTGTGTTACTTAGATCTGCGCTAAAAGATAGGGTGAAGCCGACCGCAACAAAGTTCTCTTCAGTTTCATCGGCTGTGGTCACCGTCTCATTTACAAAATCACAGCCAAAACTGTCATTGCAATTTATGCTTTCAGTAAACAGGTTTTCAAAGGCTAGGCCGGAGGCATCACCTTGAACCGCTAGTGCAGCAGAAAAACGATCGCCAGACATGTTGCTAAACTCACCGCCTAAAGCAAGCGAAATCGTAGAAAGTTCAAAAATTAACTGATTTTCTTCCTCTGAAGAAGATGCATTAGAAGAGACAGTATTCGAATAGGCTTGCTCGGCCAAATAATCGAGGCCAGCAATACTTGCGTTTAGCATACCTTCAAATGTAACTGGGTTATCCGTTGTTAGCTCTTTCAATTCAACATTCAAGCCGAGGGTAATACTGCTAACCGTCAATTCATCTGTTAAATCACTCTCATACGAATCTTCCGATTCAGCTTCTGAAAAAGTTTCGGAGAACGCGATTGATTCGACAGAGAAACCAGAATCTTCCAAGATCCTAAGCTCTACGACATTATTAGTCAGGCTCCCCTCTACAACGAGTTCAAGAGAGCCATTGAATGCGATGGTGTCTTGGCCATTACTGATGTCGCTCTCAGATAAATTGGCGTCAAGCGAGGCACTCAAGCTTATAGCTCCCCAAGCGTCATCGGCAACATCAATACTGAGTGCCGTCACTGTTTCAGTTGATGCAATAGCTACAAACAGATCAGAATCTAAAACCGGCGCAGCATCAAATACAAATTCGGTTAGTGTCTCGTCAAGCTCAAACGCCTCATAGGCCTGTTCAATTGCGAGTATGCTGATAGCCAGATATTCTAAAACTTGAGCGGTGTCTTCACTGCTCGCCAAATTCGACGCCGAAATTTGATCTGAAAAAGTGGTCGCCAATGCTTCAACAGTAGCTCCAGATACTTCGCTCGAACCGATAGACGTAGCGACATCACGCCACTCTGCAACGAAGGCTTTTACTTGAGCAAGTTCTGTAGTAAAAGCTGTTTCGCTGGGCGCGCCCTTGTCAAAAGAATCTTGCTCTTCACCTTGGGCATCAAAGACATCAGCAACCAGTTTCGTGGTAAGAGACGCTAATTCCAGCGAACTGCTCTCATCTAATTCCTCCACACTACTTAGCACTGACTGTGCTGCTGTTAGTATTTCCGTTAGATCTGTGGTTGCATCATTACTCGCATTACCCGCTAAGCCCTGCTCAACATAATCAGCAGCAAAACTTTCAATCGCCGCTTCAATACTAAGCTCTGGATTATCATTCTGCACAGCTTCGATAACAGCAGCGGAAATAGCAGCGTATTCAACCACGTCATCGCTAGCCGCAGAGACTGCAACAGGGTCTGTAACATCAATCACTGCAAATTCAGTGAGGTCACCTGTGATGCCAAAGCGATCAGCAACCTGTGAGTTGGCTAGCGCAATTTGAGAAGCTTCCAAATCACTTGATAAAATCTCTTGAGCAAGCGCCGCAGCGATGTTGGTTAGTGGCGTAATATTAACCGCAACCGCGCTGCTCGGCGCGCTAGGTATCATAGCTTGCAGAACAAAACTTGGGTCCGTCAAAGCGTAATCGTCACCGAAGGCAATGGGTCCGCTAGCGCTGTCACCACAACCTGAGGGCAGGTCACACTTCATCATCGCCGATCCATCGGTTGTAATTTCTAGTACTAGTGGCTCGCCATTGTAGCTATCAGGTACGACAATCGCGTATTCACCATTGACATCAGTGATATCGCTACCCAAAGGATTAGCCCGCTCGACCAAGCCATTCACTACCGGATAGGCAGTAACCGTGCCGCCGGCAATAATGCCCTTATCAGCAGTGCCCGAAATAGATGTTGTATTGGGTGTATCTGCTGTGGAGCTTCCGCCACCGCCACCACCACAGCCGCTAACTACAGCCATTGAAAAAATCAGCGTTGCTGACTTAGCCACCAATACAATTGCACTCTGTCCGTTCATAATCATCGTTCCCCTTTTGTGAACTCACCCGGCTCCTCGAGCCGCCAAAACATAAGTGTAAAGTGTAGTAGCTTCCGATTATTTGTACACATTCTGACGCCCAAAATAGCCACGCCGCTTGCAAGCGGTATCGGACTTATCAGGCCAGATACTCATCGAACATCGAAAACTTAAGTGACGGGTGTAAATTTTCGAAAAAAAAGCCAATGCGATACTGAATGCCGAGTCGATTAGAGCGTTTATTTAATTTTTGTTGAAAGGCAGAGCGCCTAACAGGCGCTATAGTGTGGTAATCCACTTCACCATCTCGGTCGCAGCTCGCTCTGTTTGCGATGGCGACAAAATAGCACCTGCAACAACATGCGCATGAGGATCATCACCCTCGCCAAGCTCGACTTTCACCACTGAAGCATCCCCGCCCCAACGAGCGGCAATCGTGTCGGTCGCAGCTGGGCTTACTACCGTATCGGCATCGGAATACCAAAATAGAGCGGGCAACCGTACCTGTGTCCAATCTTGCACCCAAACCTCTTCGACCAGTGCAGCAACGGGAAGTACCGCCGTAGATGGGTAAGACGTTGTCCAGAATTGTTCTTGAAGATCGTTGCGCGGCTCGAACGACCAGGTACGCCCTGCTACCAGTGGCAACCAGTAACGCGCCGCGGGAAAGCTAAGCAGAGGTGCTAACGGATCGCCGATAGCAAAATTGGGGGACACAAAGATTACGCCCTTCACTTGACGCATCAACTCGGGCTGCAATGCAGCCAAGGCTACCAAAGTGCCACCTGTGGATGTGGATATTAAAATGACCTCGTCTCCAACTTGCCTTGCCACGGCCAGCGCTTCAGCCAAGTCAGCCATCCATGCTTGCGCGGTGGCTGTGGCCATAGCCTCACTAGACCGACCATGCCCGGTAAGCCGCATGTATACTAGGTTGGCACCCAATGCGTCAGCCATCAAGTCGGGCACAGGCCGCAGCTCTTGAGCACTGGCGGAAAAGCCATGCACATACACCAAAACTTGGGGTGTCTTTACGCCTCGCTCACCAAACCAAACCATACGTTTTTGGTGGCCGGGGCGTATATCGCTAAAACGCGCCTCGCGTGCAGCAAAATAAGCGTCAACATCACTGCCAAGGACGGATTCGTCAAAAGCAGCTTGCAAATCAACAGGCTCATAAGGTCCAAAATGCCACAAGCCCGCAACGGCCATAATGAGCAAGAGTAGTACTCGCGTCAGCCATTTCAAAGCCATTTTCATTCAAAAAAATCAATCACTGGAACAAATCTCAAAATAGGCCTGTGCGCTTATCACGAGGCATCGGCTTCGGCATAAAGTGATTTTCGCTCATCCCTAGCAATCGTTTCTTGCTTTAAAATATTGCCTGCGTCGATCTCACTAATCGGCTCCTTAGAATGCCTAATCAGATTACCATCTGCAACCAATGAAAGGTAGCGTGAACAGCATACCCGCAAGAATGATGTGAAACTGCCAATATCATGGCCCTCCTCAATCGATTCAATGTAAAGCTTCCTAATAAGGCCGGTTACCGATAGACCATCTCGAAATGCAATTTCATCAAGCGTTTCCCAGTAAAATTTTTCTAAACGAACGGACGTCACCACATTATTAATTCGTACGGATTTGGATCTTGATTGCCATAATTTTTTATCGGCTTTAATAAAAAGTTCACACATAATTATTTTCTCGACACTACGTTGATCATCACTACGACATACCCGCAAGTACATTAACTCAACCGCGAATTCGTACACATCAAAACCACACCAGCTCCATACGCTTGCAGCAGGCACTTTTCCGCCACTACCCTCCTTAGGATACATTGTAGCATCTACCAGCATAAAGTTAGGCGGTATCGCTTATAACGGCCAATGGCTCGCACTAAATAAGAGCCATTCCGAATCTAAGTCAGCAGAAGTAGAACCCGCGCACGACTCATATTGACATAAGGCAATATGGTCAATGGTAGGCAGCTTTAAATAATACGCTGGATCGGCTGGAACGACATAGACATGACATTAATCCAGCTAAGAGCCTAATAGCTCCGTAATCACCACAGACACTTAGGCAAACTTATTAGCGGCACCAATCTCTTGCTTAGGCTGAAGTAAATAGTTCTCTAACCAAGGTGTAGTCTGGCTACAATGCATCGGTTTCGACAATATATAACCTTGAATAAAGTCACACTCGAATTGCCTCAACGTATCCAAAGAATTAATGTCCTCTACGCCCTCTGCAACGACACATCGGTCAAGATTATGGCCAAGCTTAACCATAGATTTAACTATAGATCGATCTTCCGCATTCACCGCCATAGTCGCCACAAACGAGCGGTCAATTTTGATGACGTTAGCAGGAAACTCTTGCAATAAAGATAAAGAAGAAAAGCCCGTACCAAAATCATCCAACGCAACATTCGCCCCGAGATTGCGAATCGCTGCAGCCACTTCAATCGCCCGAGAAAGATCAAACATAATTGCAGTTTCTGTCACTTCAAAACATAAACTTTCAGGGGATATAGCGTACTCCTCAACGCAATCATTTATATAGGCGGCAAGGCTTGCATCATGAAGGTCCACTGCTGACAAATTAATGTTCATGCGAAGGTCTAGACCAGAATCCGACAATAAACTCAACTTTTTAACTGCATTCTTAATCACCCACCGACTCAAACTGCCAATAAAACGCGTCTGTTCAATTTGCGCTATGAATTCGTCAGGCAGTATAAAACTGCCGTCAGGCTGCCGCCATCTAATGAGCGCTTCAAAGCCATGAACAGAGAGATCGGCGGCAGCGAATACAGGCTGATAGTGCAGCTCAAATTCCTCAGCCAAAAGTGCTTCTTTTACTCGAGCAAGCAGCTTGAGCCGTTTTTCAGAAAGATAATCCTTAGACTCGTCATAAACCATGTAACGCTGCTTTTTAGCTTTTGCCAAATACATCGCCACATCTGCATGCTTCATCAACGACCCTTTATCAACACCATCACGCGGATGTAACGCTATTCCAATGCTGGAATCCACTGCTAATACATAATCATCAATTGAAAACGGCTGCTCAACAGTATCAGCAAGCTCTTCTGCGCTTGCGATTGCTTCGGCCTCATCTGTCACAGGCAATATTAAGGCGAACTCGTCACCACCAAGTCGCGAAACAATATTATTAGGTGTTGATAGGTTTTTTATTCGCCCGCCTAACTCGGCCAATAACTCATCACCAACTGAATGCCCTAACGTGTCGTTAATTTCCTTAAATCGGTCAAGGTCTAAAATTAAAACAGCAAAATTTTTTTTCTTAGAATTTTCATCGCACAGCAAATCATTAATATATTCCATAAAATGCATGCGGTTCGGCAAGCTTGTTAGTGCATCATGCCGCGCCTCATAGAACTGCCGCTCACTCTCTTTAATTGCGCGACATATTGATTTAAAGCTTAGTTGAATAACAACCACTACAAAAATCCCGCCTCCGCAAAGGATGGCTGCCACACCAAGACCTAACAGCGAGCCGGGAGTGGAAAAAGCGACATAGAGAACAGAAAGGTAACCTAAAACAAACGCAACCATAAGCATCAGCAGTGCGCTCCACCCACGACCCCGTTCAACCTGGTAAGTAAGGTAAGCAGGCCTAAGCGCTGCGACAATACTAACGAGCCCGGTAAGAACCAATATTATAGAAATAACTTTTAACATATACATTTCGTTCGTTGGCAAGTGGCTGAGCTGCGAATCTAGCTGCGCACTATGAATAAAAAATAATGCCAACCACCATAAAAAGATACTGCAAGACATTCTTTAACGCACCAGCCTGAGTAGCCTCATAGCACTCTAAGTAGCTTATAAAAGCAGTAGCACTTAAAGAGCAAAGCGCAGATCAGCATCGCTGCTAATTACTGTTCAAAAATAAACGAGACTAGTGAAATACTGTACCGAATGCAAGCGCCAGCCAAACTCCCATTGTATTAGTTAAATAATCTATATGAGTAGCAACCCGTTACTACATTTGGGAACACCATAGTTTCAAAATTATCATTTAGCTCGGCGCACCTACGTAGTTTTACTTAGGTTATTTTACCTAACCAAAAAAACAATGCATCGGCAAATTTGTCGCCTGTCAAACCCAATCTGGCACAGGCGGTTTTTTTAAATAGCAGCCTGCGAGCAAATTGAACGACATAGACATGAATAATTCACACCGATGTAGTAGCGGGTTACTACCCGCCCGGATGATCTAACGGTTATTGTTATGGCTGGTGGATTCAATACCTGCGAGACATTTTAAATGTGCAGGAAATGTATTTAAAGTCACATTCATTTTCGAACGTAATAATTAACATGCTTGTCAACCTTTGAAAATTCAAGATTTCATCACACAGAGTCACTTTTATCTCAATAAGCTCTGTAATTAACATTTAAAAATAGACAGTAGGAGACAACACGAAGCTCTTTCTATTTTTATTTAACTGTGCCTCCCCTGGCACGCAACCCCGATCCGTGATTTCTAATAGCGGATTGTAAAACATTACTTGGAGTAATTATTATGTTGAAAAAAACTTTTGCGATTTTAGCATGCACGCTACCACTGACTGCTAATGCAGCGAGTCGTCGCACCGAAGGATTACAATCGAATTCGCAATTTGGCTGCAAACTATAACAATAGCTACGTTTACAGTAGGATCCGGGCGAGTATAGCTCCGCTATGCAACAATGTCTCGAGCCGCTACCACTTGGAATAAGTTGCAATCTTCTGCAGACAGCGCTCCCTTGATAGTTTTGCACTAGTGGATCTTCTTTGCCGCCGGAACCTCATATGAGCATACCGTACTCGGACCGGGACTCTTTCTACGTACTCGTTTTCACATTCAGAAACTCCGTAAATTTCAGCGTAACCCAGCCGGGCATCAATTATCGTAGAACGTCATATCGCAAGTGCCGGTTCCAGCAGCTGCATGGCTATTCGGCTCAGCCTTAGCAGGACTGTTAGTGATGCGCCGCAAAATCTCTTAACAGCGCATTGAGCTCCAATAGCGGCTCCTTCGGGGGCCGTTGTTGTTTATAGCCCCCACACTAGCTTCTCAACAATGGCATTTATCTTTCATTAACATCAATTACTCTTGTTCTTTTTTCTAACCACTAACAATGCTGCTACGGCTGAGCCGAATAGCCAGGCTGTGGTGGGAATGGGGACTTGTGAGACTGTTATATTATCTAAGTATCCCCATGCGCCATGAATGAATTCCCAATCGTTGTGAGGGCTGATATTTGCCTCATAAATCCAGAATGTCGCAGCGTATTCTGGATTCGTTGTATCCAGCTCGAAGGGTGGTAAAGCTTGGTAGCTAGTATCCGTAAACAGATCTCCGCCAACAGAGCTAAATTCAATCGCAAAAAAAGAGCACATACGATCGGCACCGTCTTGCTCACATTGACCTTGCCAGCTATCTAGCCACCAAGAGTCAATCGGCGAACCTGGCTCAACCGAGGTATTGAAAACATTACTGTAAGCTCCACAACCCCATAGAGGATCGAAGAGCACCCAAGTGCTGCAGTCCCGATCGTCAGATATGAGTAAAGCGGGCCCGGCGCCCCCAAACATTTCCATTGCCGTATTGTCATTATTACTAATTGACGAAGTATTTCCGGGGCTGCCATTCGGTCCATAGTTTGATGCATACCAAACTCCACCATCGTCTCGGATGGAGAGTGGCTGCGCATCATCACTAACCCTAAAAAATCCTGAATACTGCGAGCCTCTAACGTTTCCAGAATAAAGGCCGCCACCGGTGTCCACTACAACCTCTTCTAAAGCACCCGACCAACTAATCGTCGTTATTGCACCAAACGAATTTAAACTCACAGAAAAAAACAGACACGCAACTAAGCGCGATAAAGCGGAGATCATTTGGCGTACTCCAGGTCTTGTTGATTTTTATGCGCGTTCCATCGAACCACTACTAACTGCCAGGGGAGGCAGTGCCTTAGGTTAACAACCCGAGCTGTAGCCGGTCAATAAACAAACAATAAAGCGTGCAATTAAAATTGCGCGCAGCAGAAGGTAGGCGCACAGAATTAGCGTGAAATGTAAAATCTACTGACGGTCTATATGACGGTCTCTGCCGTCAGGCATTATTATTATTTACATTAAAATACAATGACTTATATATTAAATATGGTGGTGAGACAGGGAATGACCCATAAAAAGATTGCGCTTTTTATGGCCCTACGGGCTCGCTGCGCTCGGTGAAAATTGCAGTGCAATTTTGCGAACCCACCGTTAGAACCAACCCACTGACCCAGACCGATAAATACAAAAGGCCCCGATGGGGCCCTTTATATTTATGGCGGTGAGACAGGGATTCGAACCCTGGGTACGTTACCGTACACACACTTTCCAGGCGTGCTCTTTCGACCACTCAGACATCTCACCGTAAAAAACGTCACTCTTTGCTTGAGTGCAACAACAGGCGCTTGCTGGAAACAAACGCTAAAGCCCACGCATTGCTTTGAAGACGCGCGAC
This sequence comes from uncultured Pseudomonadales bacterium, assembly GCA_943788835.1. GTDB lineage: Bacteria > Pseudomonadota > Gammaproteobacteria > Pseudomonadales > UBA7434 > UBA7434. The sequence continues at coordinate 747,848 of CALSRU010000004.1, forward strand.
TTTAAAGCAATGCGCTGCGGCTGTAAAGGAATGCGCTAGTGGCTTGCCCAGCTATTACCTAGCAACCTCATTCAACTCTTGCAAGGCCGCTTCGGCTTCAGCGAGCCTGCGCTTTAAACCCACTACCGCGCCAGCAGTGCCCTTACCTGACTTTTCCATGTCAGTAATTTTTTGCTGTAGCTCAGCTTTCTCCCTGGCACTTTCTTCAATGGCTAACAACAGCTCGCGGCTTTCTTCCGTAAAGTTAACAATCATTTCTCGCATAGTCTCTTTACTACCTGCGTCTGCGCTTAACGACAGATTTTGCAACTGGCGCTCTAGCATGTCGCGCTCGCGCTGCAGTGCTTCAATAGCACCCTGATTCTCTGCATTTTGTCCAGCCGCTGCACTCAAATCTTGCTCGATAGCCGCTTTAATTTCCAACAGTTCATTGTAGTTTTTTTCTAGGTCTGCAAACTTTTCTTGCAGCTCGTCAAAATTTGCATCGCTGCGTGACAACCCCTCATCATGACTCTGCTGACTGGCTCTCAGCGCCTCAAGGTCGCCTCGAGTAATCGCCAAGTCGGTTAATAACTCACGGACACTTAACTCCGAAAACTCGGCGCGCCTGCGCTGTTGCATCGTTAAAAAACCAAACACAAAGCAACCCACCAACAAGAAAAACCAAAAGCCGCCAGCCAGCGCTAACATGAGATAAGAGACACTAATCATTCTACGTTCTACCCATTTTAATTGAGCGTTAAGCTGCTATTTTATTGTCGTAAAAGCCGCACAACATCAAGCGACCCAGGATGATTGCTTCGGTAAGCACTAATGGCTATACCGCCGCGACGCGTGTAGCGAGCTAACACTGTTACAGCTTGCAGTTGCGGTAACTGCAAAAGGTCGGTGTATATTTGCTCTACGGTTTGCTCATGAAACCCATTGTGCTCACGATAACTCACAATGTATTGCAGTAACCCTGAGTAATCCAGCTTTTGTCCGGAATAAATAATGGTAACTGTTGCCCAATCGGGTTGCGATGTGACCGGGCAATTGCTGCATAGCAAATCAGACTGCACTACCTCATTAGTCACTTGCTGGTCAGTTACGGTTAGCAACTGCGGCGAGCGTTGATAAAGTGTGCAAGTCACATCGAGCTCATCAAGCTGCACCATCGCACCCTGCTCGCTGCTGGCGGCGCTGTCGACTGATGCTGCGCCAATAACACCCGACGGTGTATGTAAGTCAAGCAGCTCAAGCGTCACATGAGCGCCGAGCAACTCACTCAGGTCACGCGATACGGTCTGCACAACCGCCTCGCTGCTAGCAAACGTGTGTTGATTAAGGCTATTTAAATAAAGCTTGAGCGATTTTGATTCAACGATAATCGGTGACTCAACTGGCACCAGCAGTCTGCCGTGCTTCGCCACGGGCTTGCCGTGCGGATTAAGCCACGACAACTCATAGCACTGCCACACATCAGCGCCAAACATAGGCTGCGTGGCACTGTAACCCATCACGGTTGCCCGATAGTTGGCGCGCGCTATGGCATGCAGCAATGAGGGCGTATAGCCCTGTACATAATCGCTGTTATGGCCAAGCGGTGAGGTGCTGGCATAAGTTTCGCCAGTCGGTGAGGTATCGGGGTTAGACATATTTAGGGTTTACTGTGTTGCAGCATAAATAATGTATTTCGATTTAACTGGACTGGCGCACTGCTCAAACTTGCAACCACGGGCGCACGCAGATACGTTTACTTAATGCCGATGAAGCCAGCGACGTGATCTTAGCTACGCAATTTTTCACCGCGCGTTAACAGGTACATTGCAAAACCAAAGCCACCCAGCATAAACAGCGTGAGCATAAAATAAGAAACACCTAGCGACACATCACTCACACCCAAAATGCCGTAGCGAAAACCGTTCACCATATACAAGATTGGGTTAACCAAAGATACGTTGGCCCAAAAGTCGGGTAGCAAATCGACTGAATAAAATACACCACCTAAATAAATCAGGGGTGTGAGCACAAAAGTTGGAATAATGGAAATATCATCAAAACTATTAGCGTACATGGCATTAAGGAAGCCAGCAATAGAAAACACCACAGCTGTCATTAACACCATACTAATGGTTATGGGCCAACTCTCTACACTCAGCTCGGTAAAAAACAGCGCCAGCACCGTTACAATGCCACCCACTGCCAAACCGCGCAATACGCCACCGGCCAAATAGCCCAGCAAAATAGTTACCTCGGCGGTGGGCGAAACTAACAGCTCCTCTATGTTGCCCTGAAACTTTGTTCCATAAAAAGACGACACCACGTTGCCATACGAATTTTGAATAACGGCCATCATGATTAAACCCGGCACTACAAACTGCATATAATCGTAGCCGCCCATTTGGCCAATGCGTGAGCCAATGAGGCTGCCAAATATCACGAAGTACAGCGCGATAGTGATAGCCGGTGGCACGAGCGTCTGCACCCAAATACGCATAAATCGGCGCACTTCTTTTACCACAATGGTTTTAAATGAAACCCACTGTATGGCCATATTCATGATGCAGCTCCATCATTAGCGGCAGCGCCAGGTTCAACCACGGGGCTGTTTGCAGCTTGGTCATAACCCACAATCTTGCTGGGCTTTAACAAATTAACAAACATCTCTTCTAGCCGATTCGCTTTGTTACGCATGCTTGTAACTTCAATTCCAGCCCCATCAAACAAAGTAAACAGCTTATTAAGTGACTGCTCCTTGCCGACTTCAATTTCAACCTCAAGCATGTGTTCATCCATAATCCGCGCAGTAAACCCAGGCAACTCAAGCGGTGGTTGCAACGCATTGCGCGTGTCAAAAATAAAGATTTCGCGAGTAAGCTTGCGCAACAGCGATTTCATGCTGGTGTTTTCAATGATTTGGCCTTCATCAATAATGGCGATATTGCGGCACAAGCTCTCAGCTTCTTCGAGGTAATGCGTGGTGAGAATAATGGTAGTGCCCTCTTCGTTCACTTGGGTTAAAAACTCCCACATAGAGCGGCGTAACTCGATGTCCACGCCCGCGGTGGGTTCATCAAGCACTAAAAGTTGAGGTTCGTGCACCAGCGCTCGGGCAATCATCAAGCGGCGTTTCATACCGCCAGACAACGTGCGCGAAATAGTATCGCGCTTGTCCCACAAGTCGAGCTTGCGCAAGTATTTTTCGGCGCGCTGTTTGGCCAGCGCGCGCGACAGACCGTAGTAGCCACCCTGAGTGACTAAAATATCGAACACTTTTTCAAATTGATTAAAGTTAAATTCTTGCGGCACCACACCCAAGCATTGCTTGGCTTGCTGGAAATCTTGGTCGATATCATGCCCCATAATACAAACGCTGCCCGCGCTTTTGCTAACCACCGAGGTAAGAATGCCCAGGGTGGTTGACTTACCTGCGCCATTAGGCCCCAGCAGCGCAAAAAAATCGCCCTGACGAACATGCAAATCGATACCCTTTAAAGCCTGAAAGCCATCGGCGTAGGTTTTTTTAAGGCCCTTGATCTCTAGCGCAACACTCATACGTCTGTTGTTATTCCTTTCGTTTCAACTTACATTGGCTAGGCGAGGCACCTCACCAGCCAGCAATTAAAATAGTTAACTCAACTTAAGCACTCACACTTAAACCCACATTATACAACCGCCTATGTTACCACCTGCTAATGACCAAAATTCTATTATTACCGCGGCGCGTGAATTTCTAACCACATTTGAATCGATGCAACTGGCCACCGTTAACTCAATTGGACAGCCGATGGCCAGTTACGCGCCATTTGTACGATTAGACAACGGGCAGCTAGGTATTTTTATCAGCGATTTAGCCGCTCATACCGCCAATTTGCGTAACCAGCCTGTAGCCTCAGCACTTTTCCTTGAGCCTGAGACTCAAGCCAAGCAGATATTTGCGCGCAAGCGACTAATGCTGGAGTGCGGTGTGAGCATGCATCAGCGTGAATCGGCAGAATCGAGCCGGGTACTAAAGGCTATGCAGCAGCGCTTTGGCGATATTATCGCGCAGCTTACCCCGCTTGCTGACTTTCATGTCTTTACACTATCGATCACGCAAGCCACTTACGTAACCGGCTTTGCGCAAGCCTCGGTGTTTAGCGGGCCGACGTTTAACGCCAACCCGAGCGCCTAAAGGTCAAACCCTCATCCACCTAGCACGAAACCGGCGCCCGGTGGGCATTAGGGCCAACGGTACTCAATATCAACAAACAATGAGCGCGGCGCCGATGGGAAGTAGCGATCGCCACTAAAACTGGTGTAGTCGGCTCGCTCGGCATATTGCACATCGGTAATATTGAGCAGCCGAAAACCGGCTTGCCAGTCATTGGCAAAGTTCCACTGCCCACGCAAATTCAAGTAATCATGCCCTGCATAGCGGTGCTCGTTTTCGGGGTCGGTGTAGTAACGCGATTGATGCACCCACTCTAACTCGAGCTGCCCTCTTAAATCGAAAGACCTGCGCAAAAACGCCGTGCCAAAATGCAGCGGCGCACTATCGAGCTGCTTACCCGATAGTTTCACCCCACCCGACTCACGATTATTCGCATATTTGTGCTGAGCATAAGTGCCACGAACACCCGCCACTAGATCAGTGCGTAGTTGATAATCTAAAGCCACCTCAAGACCACGATGAGTGGTTTGCCCATTGGCCACATTAAAAAAGTCTGAATCGCGGAAAATAACATTGTCTTTCTTATAGGCAAATATATTTATCTCATACGCTAAGGTGGCTGTTTGGCCACGCCCGCCGAACTCCAAGCCAAATATCTCTTCCGAATCCAGCTCGGCAGCGATTTGATCGCGCTGCAACCGGTACAGCTCAGTGGCCTGCGGTGCACGAAAGCCGTGGCTGGCATTAAAATAAAGCTGATGATTAACCGCCAACTCATAACGCAAGACCCACACTAGGCGACCAATTATTAAAACGGTCGTTGCGATCAGCCGGCCTTGAATAACGGCAACCGCCAAAACCGCAAGCCGCGCCATCTTCATCGGTGCGCCCATCGAGCATACGATTGTTATAGTCGTAGGCCATATGCTCATAGCGCAAGCCCGTGCTCAGCCACAGATCTTGCGCCAGCGGCCAATCCACATCCACAAAATAGCTCGCTTGCGTGGCATACACCTGATAATCGTATTGTTTACCCTGCGGAATCGTCGCCACTAGAAAAGCAGAGCCCTGGGTAGACCCATACTGAGTTTGACGAAGAAAGGCATCGGTTAATTCAACATCGACCCCGGTATTGATTGTCCACCCTTGCGCTCCACTAAACTGATAATTAGTTTGCACGCCTGCACTGACTTGCCCATTGGATTCTACCGGCTGACCCGGCAAAAAGTGCATTAAAAAATCCATCTCGGCATAGCGCGCATAGGGCGTCACGATCAGCAGGCTTTGCTCGCCTATGCTGTAGCGCAGCTCATGTAAAAAACGCGCCGATTGCGCATTGCGATAAGCATTGGGGTCGTCATTGGTTTCGCGCAGCGCATCATCTTTATAAGCGAGGCTACCCTCAAGATAACTAGCCGTTTGCTGGCGCAAATTACTGTATGTGAAAATAGAGCGGGCATTGAGCGCGCCCAAATTGTTGGTGGTAGTTTCATAGCCATGCTGCAAAGTAACTTTTTGCTGGTCGTAACCCGAAGATGCCCTAAACCCTCGGTCTTGCGCCAGTGTGATATCAGCACGTACGTTGTGGGCATCGAATGCACTACCACTTGAAACGTGTGTTCGATAAAAATCTTCCGGCCCCGCCTCAAGGCTGATCGCGGGTGACGATGCATTAGCTAAGCTGGGCGAAATAATGTTCACCACGCCGTGCACTGCATTGGAGCCAAAACTGACCTGCGCCGGCCCACGAATAACCTCTATACGCTGCGCCGCTTCGGTATGTGCATCGAACAATTCATTCACATTGCAAAAACCTGCGGCGCGCAATGGCACACCATCGGCTGCGGCCAACACGCTGCCACATGCACCGCCACCCGTTAAGACCGGCGAGCGCACCGCCGGTAAATATTCTTGTCCACTGCCTCTCGCGAAGTTTACACCAGCTACTCGCGCCAGCGCCTGCGCAACATGCGCGTGACGAACAAGCCGCAGCTCATCACTATTGAGCAGTGCACTGTTGCCAGTCAGCTCACTGCGGCGCTGGCCGACACGATTACCAGTAACAACAACCTGTTGCAACACGGGAGATAAATCGCGCTGCTTAGCCGAAGGCACAGTATCTGCTTGGGCATAAGCAGCTGGATTCAGACCTAACACCTGTACTGCGACGACTATTAACACCATTGGCCTTGCGCGGATGCCGTATAGTAATAGGGCAACCGGGTTACACAACGCTGCCAACAAAAACGACGGGGAGCGATAAACTAGTGAAAACATCATGCAAAGACCTTCTAGTCATTTAGAAAAAAAATCGGTAAAAGCGCCATCAATCCCGAGATCACATGCCAATAAAGCAACATTTGGTGGGAGCCAACGCAGTTTACTCATTAAGGGTTTATGTTTAAACTGCAAAGCGGGTATTTATTGGCCCAACAAAAGTTAACTGCCAACCTCTAACCGTTTCAAGCTCGCGCCAAAATCAATTGAGAAAAAACACTAGGAATGGAAAAGCGATCTAAAGTTGCAACAAAAAAAATAAGCGGTGTGACGCTTATTGAGCTTGTTGCAGTGATTGTCATACTGGGCATACTGGCCTCATTCATACTGCCAAAAGTCATTGGCCTATCAAGCTCTGCAAAAATTGGCGTACTCAACAGCATTGTCGGTAGCATGCGATCAACCATTGATATGACGAAGATCAAAGCACATGCGGCAAGCATGAAACGAGCCGACAATGCATCACAGCAAGATCAGTTTATCGTTGACTTCGGTTGGGCCAGCGCAGAAATAGATTGGAGAAATCTGTGCCCAGAGAGCTCGGCTGAACTAGCCGACCGATTAGACATGACTGACTTTCTCGAACTCAGCGCGAATAGCGGAGTTACCTCATTGACCAATAACCAATATACTTTAATTGGCTATGACATCCCCGGGTTTTCGACACCGACCAATCAAGGCTGCTATATTATTTACGACTCTTTTGGCGACCCCGATTGCACGCTGACACTTGTGACCGCAGATTGCTAACGAAATTTAACGGCTCATGCTCGCGACGGCGCACCGCCCACCACTGCACCTACACTGCTTTTCATTCACTCGAAATTTTTACGTACTACCCAACACCCAACACCCAACACCCAACACCCAACAAGACTATGAGGCTAAGATCTATCTAAATCAACGCGTATTGCTTGAGTTGACGAGCCGTCTCTAAAATTGAATTCTCAGCAGGCCTTGGCTTCCAGTCAAGAATGTCCTTTGCTTTGGTGGTATGGCAATCTCTGGGCTTGCCCACCATTTTAGAAAGCACGACCAAATCGCTTTTGAACCATGCCATTATTTTTAACAACCAGTTTGGCATGTTGTTTTGCGGTGCCTTATAGCAATCACTATTCAAAACATGAGCGATTTCATCTCGGATGATAGGTGTCAGTAAAACACCGTTTTTTCCTGCCACTGCCGTTTACTCACTTACGATTTAAATTTAGAATTAGAATTTAAATTAAGGGTAGAGCCTTACTCACCAATGTAAAGTTAATACCCCCGTCAAACCGTTTAAAATGGCTCCAAACCATATTGAGCAAAAGTCACTATGAATGAAAAGCGGTCTCAAATTCTAACAAAAAAAATGGGCGGTGTGACGCTGATTGAGCTTGTCGCAGTGGTCGTTATACTGGGCATACTTGCCTCATTCATACTACCAAAAGTTATTGGCCTTTCAAGCTCTGCGAAAATTGGCGTACTCAACAGCATTGTCGGCAGCATGCGATCAACCATTGATATGACGAAGATAAAAGCGCACGCTGGGGGCTTAACGCCTGTCGGCTTAATGTCAGGGAGTCAGTCCCTACAAACCCCCTATATCGTCGACTTCGGCTGGGCCAGCGCAGAAATCGATCACCGAAATCTGTGCCCAGAGAGCTCGGCTGAGCTAGCCGACCAATTGGACATGATTGACTTCCTCGAACTCAGTGCGAATAGCGGAATCACCTCATTGACCAATAACCAATATACTTTAGTTGGCTATGACATCCCCGGGTTTTCGATTCCGACCGATCAAGGCTGCTATATTATTTACGACTCTGCTGGCATCCCCGATTGCACACTGACCGTCGTGACCGCGGATTGCTGACCCATGTTACACGTCACCACTGCGCGATAACGTAGCTCACATCCGCCACACGACATTACCGTTCGTTCAATCTGTAATTTCAAGCACGACCTAAAAACACTCAACCAACTGAAAGTTTGCTCAATGACAACGCGCTATTCCGCATCTAAACGCCTTAGTCTATTGAGTGGCAAAAATGGTTTAGCCGCCACAACACCTCAAACACTCTTATTGCACGAAACGATTAAGGGGCTTATCACAGTGCTGAAAATCTGAAGGGCATGGAGAGCGCAGACTTCAGCGCGGCAGGATATGGCGTTTAGCACACCGGATATGGCGAGGTAAGTGTGGGAAGCACTGTTGGTATGGGGCTTCCCGTGCGCTATAGGCCGTTAGGAATTCGGTGCTCTGGCAAGAAAAAAATGGCGTCCCCTAGGGGGTTCGAACCCCTGTTACCGCCGTGAAAGGGCAGTGTCCTAGGCCACTAGACGAAGGGGACGCAACGTAGGAGGCGCGTATTTTACTGATACATTTACAAAGTGCAACCGTGAAAACTCAACATATATGAAATAAATTGACTGACTCTTTTATACCTTACTTAACCGCGGGATACAAAAAGGTTTACAACAACGACAAACCTGCCCAGCACAGACTGCATGAATCGCCATCAGCCTGGCATACGCCTAATATACGAAACAATAAAGCTGCTTATTTCCTTACCCGCTAGCATTGCATGCCAACCAATTCGCGTTAAAATAGCGACCCTTTTTTGGCTCGCCGCTCGCTGTTCCTTGCACGGGCCAACCCGTAACAGGCGCTCACGCCCCACTCACAATCCACAGACACAAACGGAATACAGATGAAGCATTTCAAAATTGGTATATTTGCCGGCGACGGCATAGGCCCAGAAATCATGCGCGAAGGCTGTCGTGTACTTGAGCTGGTAGGTAGCCGCAATAACGTTAAATTTGAGTTGGTAGAAGGCGCCTTTGGTGCCAATGCCTATTTTAGCGAAGGCGATTGTTTTCCTGAAGCCACCAAAGCGATATGCGACAGTGCTGATGCCATACTCAAAGGCCCTATTGGGCTGAGCCATGAAGAATCGAAAAAAATTCCTGTAGACCAGCAGCCTGAGCGCGGCGCCCTGCTGCCTATGCGCCGCCGCCTAAACACCTACGCGAACTTTCGTCCGGTTTATTTGCCCAAATCCTTGGCCCACTTTTCACCACTCAAGCCTGAGGTGATTGGTGAAGGGATCGATATGATCATGGTGCGCGAACTCGTCGGCGGCCTCTACTTCGGCAAGAAAGAAGTGGGGGTTAGCGCTCAGGGTAAACGCTATGTTGTAGAAGCCTTAGAATACGACGAAGACCAAATTCGCAATATATTAGTTGAAGCATTTAAGATTTCGCAGCGCCGTAAGAAAATCTTACACAACATACACAAAAGCAACGTTTTAAAGTCGAGTGTGCTTTGGAACGAGATTGTTGAAGAAGTTAAAGTCGATTACCCCGATGTAGAGGTGCGCCACATGCTGGTTGATGCCGCCGCAACAGCCTTATGCTTAAACCCCACTCAGTTTGACGTGATGGTGATGGAAAATATGTTTGGCGATATTCTTAGCGACCAAGGCGGCGGCATCCTTGGCTCACTCGGCCTCATGCCATCGGCCTGTATAGGCCCCGACCGCGCCTACTACGAACCTTCACACGGATCGGCGCCCGATATTGCCGGGCAAAACATTGCCAATCCTTACTCGATGATAGGCTCGGTTGCGATGATGCTCGAATACAGCTTTGAGATGACGGCTGAAGCCAACAACATTTGGCATGCACTCCAAGCCGTATTTGATGATGGCTACTCAACGGCTGATCTATCTAAGCCTGGCGCCGGTGTTAATATGATTGCCACGAATGAATTTGGCGATAAGGTTGTAGAAAAGCTAGCGGCAATGCCCGTTGTTTGACTAATGTAAACAACGGCCCGCTTGCAGAGCTGACCTTGCTAAGCATCCATGACCAATCATGGATGATAAACCCCGACTGGCAAACCATTAACAGCCAGTCAGCGTAGGTTAAGCAAAGAGCACGGGCCGTTTTTGCCGCTAACAAACAGGGCAACGACAATTCATCAAAGCCACAATGCGCTCTCCGCGCAAACTAGTTTGACTTGGGCATGGCGAAAGATTTCTCTCAGATAAAAGCGAAAGCATTCGCGCGCAACCTGTCGGCTTCATTGGCCGGCCTGCGTGCCGGCGGCGCCATGGCGATTGATCAAGCCATGCATAAAATTGCAGGTGATCAGCCAGACGCACCCCACTCCGAATTTGCCCAGCGCGAGGCGAAGCGCTTCGTCAGCGAACTGGGTAAATTAAAAGGCTCCTACGTTAAAATCGGCCAGATGCTGGCTTTATTTGGCGAACACTTTTTACCGCCCGTTCTCACCGAAGCATTACATCAACTCGAAGACAGCACCCAGCCGCTGCCCTGGCACACAATGGAACCGGCCATACGCGCAGCATTGGGCCCACGCTACCACGAGCTTGATATTCAAAAAAACGCCATCGCCGCAGCGTCCATGGCACAGGTGCATCGTGCCACGATACGGTCGACGGGCCAGTCGATTTGCTTAAAAGTACAGTATCCGGGCTTAGCTGAAGTCATCGACTCAGATTTTGATGCCGTGGTTCGCATGCTGCTACTAGCGCGTTGGCTAAAAACAGGTCGCGACCTCGACAGCTGGCTGGCAGCCATGCGCGCGCAACTGCATATTGAAATGGATTATCATAACGAAATGACTATGGCGAATCAGCTCGACGGCCATATTGCAGCATTGGCAAACCGCACACCTGCCAAAAACATACGCTACGCCCTACCCTGTTTCTATCGCGACTACTGCAGCAAAACAACCTTAGCGATGGATTATATTAAAGGCGAGAACGTCAACTCAGCCACCGTTGCGGCACTACCTCAGGCGCGGCGCAATGCGCTTGCGCAGGCGATGCTCGATTTATTTTTTCTTGAAGTATTTGACTGGGAGCTGATTCAAACTGATCCCAACTTTGGCAACTACTTAATTCGCCTGGGCGATGGCGAGACTCGGCCCGACGAGCTAGTTTTACTCGACTTTGGCGCCGTAAAATCCATGACAGCCGATGACCTTGATCACTTGCGCAGCGTCATTGCCGCAGGCCTAGAAAGCGATACAGGGGCGATGATTAAAGGCTTACAAGGCTTAGGCTGGCTAGTCGACGATGCATCAATCGAAGCACAGCATAGCTTTGCTGATTTTTGTATGCACCTGCTTGAACCGCTGCAAAAGCCCGAGACGCTGCCGGCTGAGTATCTCAATGCCAACGGTGAGTATAAATGGGCCAATTCACAACTGATTCAACGAGCCGGTAAAGCGGGCGTATCGAAGGCATCAAGTCGCCATTTCACCACCCCCAGCAAAGACTTTTTAATGATCGCTCGCAAACTCACAGGAGTGTTTACCTTTATTGCCGCACTCAATGCAGAGTTTAATGGGTATCCCCGTACGCGCCAGCATATCGAACGCTGGCGCAACAACCACTGAGCATCAGCTCGCCATGACGAGCACCGCGAAACAAACATTATGTGTGAATAGGGGAACAACTCACCAGGCTAGATAGATCAATAGGCACATAAGCCGACGATTAGCCGCGTGATTGATGAACCAAAATATTGACTAACCGCATCGTTGCTTCAATAGCCGCATAAACCTGATTGGCATTGGTGCTACGCGTGGTGATCTTTTTGCCGCTAGCCATCTCCCAGGTAATACTTGCCTCAGTTAGGGCATTCGATTTGCCACCACGCGGAATATGCACTTTATAATCGCTAAGCTGAGGAAACTCGACCCCTACCTTCTCAACGATGGGGCGAATAGCCGCCATAAAGGCATCGTAGCCGCCGTTACCTTCGCCGTGCGCGCTGTAGCTGTCACCATCAAATATAACTTCTATAGCCGCGGTGGCTTGCTGCCCCCAATGACTTTCAAGGTCGCAGCGCTGCAAACTGACATATTGGAATTGCTGGCTCTCAAGTACGTCAGCAATAATAAAGGGTAAATCGTCAGGTGTGATACGTTGCTTAGAATCGCCCAAACTGACTACCCGCTCGAGCACACGATTGCGATCACTCTCTGATAGTGCAATGCCTAAGTCTTCTAAGTTTTTCGCCAACGAGGCCTTGCCGCTCATTTTCCCCAGCGCGTACGTGTGTTTACGGGCAAAACGCTGCGGATGCAGCTTGCTTACGTATAAATTGCCCTTCTGATCGCCATCGGCGTGAATACCCGCTGTTTGAGTAAAAACATCAGTGCCCAAAATGGGCGCATTAGCCGCTACAAACTTGCCTGAAAAACTTTCAACCATCTGACTCACGCTAACAATGTGGCTTTCGTCAACGCTCACTTGCATCTGCATTTTGTCTTGTAGGACCACCGCGACTTCAGCCAGAGAGGCATTGCCGGCACGCTCACCTAAACAGTTTACCGTGCAGTGAATGCTACTAATACCTGCCTGTACGGCGGCCATAACATTAGCTGTTGCTAGCCCGTAATCGTTGTGCGGATGAAAATCGAAATGATGGCCCGGAAATTTATCGCGCATATCTTTTAGGCTGTCGTAGACTTCCGTAGGCGACATAACACCAAGAGTATCGGGCAACATGATGTGTGCTATGCCTTTATCTAACAGTGCCTCTGCCAGAGCATACACATAGTCACGGCTATCGGCATAACCATTAGACCAATCTTCAAAATAAATATTCACTTGCAAACCGCACTGCTGTGCATAAACAACCGTTTGCAGGATGTCAGCTATATGCGCGTCGAGCGTCTTGCCCAGCTGTTCGCGGCAATGCTTTTCGCTGCCCTTAGTGAGTAAGTTAATGACCTTGCCGCCAGCACCTATTACCCAATCAACACTCTTAGTGTGGTCAACAAAGCCCAGCACTTCAATGCGGCCGGCATAACCGTTTTGGTCGGCCCATGCATTAATCTGCGAAACTGCCTGCTGCTCACCTTTAGATACCCGTGCGGATGCGACTTCTATGCGATCGACATTAAGACGCGATAACAGCGCTTTGGCCAAGCTGACCTTTTCTTCAGGCGCAAACGATACACCCTGCGTTTGCTCGCCATCACGCAGCGTGGTGTCCATAATTTCAATTTGTCTGGACATGGTATGACTGACTCTACACGTTGTTTTTTACTTTCATTAAATTTAGCTTAACTCATCTTACTCTTTCTAAGCAGTTAGCGTCTAACTGCCCATCATGGGCTAACCCACTCGTTTATGTTAGCGCTTGGACCAATTGCTGCTGCGTATTTTTAAGTGCCGCAGGTAAAGCCTGGCGATCAACGCCTCCGCCCTGAGCAAATTGCGGTTTGCCGCCCCCCTTACCGCCGAGCTCTGTAGCAAGCGCCTTAATGATGTCACCGGCTTTAACTTGGCCGACAAGGTCATCGGTAACACCTGCTACCAAGGCTATTTTATCGCCGCCCGTTGCCGCCAATACCACCACGCCACTGCCCATAGCCTGCTTGAGTTGATCAACGGTATCGCGCAGTGACTTGGCATCGGCATCGGGCATTTCAGCTACTAACACTTTTTTGTCATCTACCTGTACCGCGCCACTCATCAAGTCGCTGCCAGCACTACTGTTGAGCTTTTGCTGCAGACGCTGCAATTCTTTTTCTAGCGTTTTTTGCGTATCGAGCAATTGGCTCACTTTACTCACCAACTCACTAGGCTGCGCGCGTAACATCGAGGCCGCTTGCGCTATCGTTTGATCGACAAGCACCACATCGGCCAACGCCTTAACACCTGTGACCGCTTCAATACGACGAACCCCGGCCGCAATACCTGCCTCACTAATAATTCTAAAAAAGCCGATGTCGCCGGTGCGCTCAACATGAGTACCACCGCATAGCTCTACGGAAAAACGATTATCGCCCATGGCCAACACCCGAACTTCATCACCGTATTTTTCGCCAAACAATGCCATGGCTCCAGACGCTTTAGCACTTTCCATATCGGTGACTTGCACATCAACCGTTGTGTTAGCGCGAATATGCTGATTGACCAACTGTGCCACCTCGGCAAGTTGCTCAGCAGTGATGGGCTGATTGTGCGCAAAGTCAAAACGCAGGCGCTCGGCATCAACCAAGCTGCCCTTTTGCGCCACATGATCGCCCAATACCAAGCGAAGTGCCGCGTGCAATAGGTGTGTAGCCGAATGGTTTAATGCTGTAGCTTGGCGGTGGGCAGTATCAACGCAAGCTTCTAGTTGATCACCTTTACCCAAACTGCCACTGCGCAATTCACCAACATGCAAAAATGTATTGCCCTGTTTGCGAGTATCGTTTACCACAAACTCGCCGCCGGCGGCCTTGAGTACACCCATGTCACCCACCTGCCCACCCGACTCCGCATAAAAAGGTGAGCTGGCCAAAATCACCACCCCGCTTTGCCCTGCATGCAGCTGATCGACCGCTTGCCCATCAACAAACAAAGCTTCTACCGCCCCGCTATCGAGCAGCTGCGTATAACCGCTAAAATGCGTTTGCTTGCTAGCACCAGCTGATTCAATATCGAGCTTCTCGAGCGCGCCCGTCTTAAATTGGCTAGCCGCCTTGGCTTGCGCTCGCTGCTGATCCATGGCTTGTTGGTAGCCCTCATTATCCACCAATAAACCCTGCTCACGCGCAATATCGGCCGTCAAATCTAACGGAAAACCATAGGTATCATAAAGCTTAAAGGCCACTTCACCAGGAATTGTCTTACCACTTAGCCCAGCAATGTCTTGCGACAATATCTTCATACCCTGTTCAAGCGTTTGTGCAAATTGCTCTTCTTCTGTTTTTAACGCCCGCTCAATGTTAGCTTGCTGTGCAATCAGCTCAGGATAGGCCGCCCCCATTTGTTCGGCTAGCGCCGCCACCAATTTATAAAAAAACAATTGCTGGGCACCCAACTTGTTGCCATGGCGAATAGCGCGACGAATAATTCGACGCAAAACATAACCGCGACCTTCATTCGAAGGCAACACACCGTCAGCAATAAGAAATGCACAGGAGCGAATATGGTCAGCAATAACACGCAAAGACCCCTGCCCAGTATCTTGAATACCTAATACTTGTGCAGTAGCCGCAAGCAAATTTTGAAAAAGATCGATTTCGTAGTTGCTGTGCACGCCTTGCATCACAGCGGCCACACGCTCTAAACCCATGCCAGTATCAACCGATGGCTTAGGCAAAGGATGTAAAACGCCATCAGCCGTGCGGTTGTACTGCATGAACACAATATTCCAGATTTCGATGTAGCGATCGCCATCTTCTTCTGGCGTACCCGGCAAGCCACCCTCTATATCTGCACCATGGTCATAGAATATTTCGGTACACGGGCCACAGGGACCGGTATCACCCATTGCCCAAAAGTTATCGGATGCATAGCGCGCACCTTTATTATCGCCAATACGAATAATACGCTCAGGGGCTAGGCCAATGTCTTTATGCCAAATATCAAAAGCCTCTTGATCATCGGCATAGACCGTTACCCACAATTTTTCAGCGGGGATACCTAATGTCTGGGTAAGGAAATTCCAGCCATAGGGAATAGCCTGCGTTTTAAAGTAATCGCCAAAACTGAAGTTACCCAACATTTCAAAAAAGGTGTGATGACGGGCGGTATACCCCACATTTTCAAGATCGTTATGCTTACCACCGGCACGCACGCAACGCTGTGAACTAGTAGCGCGACTGTAACTGCGTGGATCATCGCCAAGAAACACATCTTTAAACTGCACCATGCCAGCATTGGTAAACAGCAATGTGGGGTCATTGCCCGGCACCAGCGAACTGCTGGCCACACGAGTGTGTGCTTCGCCCTCAAAATACTGTAGGAATGCTTCGCGTATATCGGCGCTTGATTGGATACGGCTCATGAACAATGACTCGAAAAGTTTATTAGTTTATTTTGCAAACAAATGGCTGCATTACATTGAGCTGCACGCCGATTATTTTACTCACACAGATAATTAAGCTTAGGCCATACCTTCGTTCATGGCATGTCCGCCTAAAATATGTAGATGCAAATGAAATACGGTTTGCCCGCCGCCGGCGCCATTATTAATGATGACTCGATAACCCTCAGAAATACCTAGTTGCTCAGCCACCTTAGCGACGCTTAATAGCAAATGGCCAAGCAATGCCTGATCGGTCGCAGCGGCATCGGATAATTTGGCAATGGATTGTTTAGGAATAACGAGCACATGAACAGGCGCTTGCGGATTAATATCGTTTATCGCAATGCAATGCTCGTCTTCGTAGAGTTTATCGGCTGGGATTTCGCCGGCAATGATTTTACCAAAAATAGTTTCGCTCATTGCTTAATCCAGCGCTTCTATTTCTTCGGGCGCTAATTGTCTTGCCTCGCTCTCAAGCATAACGGGGATATCATCTCGCACAGGATAAGCCAAACCACTGACGCGACACTGTAGTTCATTTTTTTCAGGCACAAATTCCAGTGGCGCTTTACTCACCGGGCAGACCAAGATACTCAATAACTTTTTATCTAACATATAACGTTTAACCCTGTACTAATAACTCTCTGCCAATAAACCCGTGCTAACCAATAAAAAAACTAATCACCCGTTTTTGTCGACTCAATGGACTCATGAGGTAATGCTACCCAGTCACTCATAGGTTCAACCAGTAACTGTGGGTCAAGCCGTATATTCCCGCCGGCGCCAGTCCAATTCATACGCCAATCAAGATGCGCACCGGTTACACGGCCAGTAGCACCAATATGCCCAACCTGCTGACCTTGGCGAACCTGCTGTCCCTCTTCTACCAGCAATTTGCTTAAATGTAAAAACGTCGAAGACAGCCCATGACCGTGGTCAATAATTAAGGTCCCCCCCGAAAAATATAAATCCGGGTGTGCCAGGGTCACTAAACCGGCACTTGGAGCAACCACCGGCGTGCCGGTTGGCCGTGCCACATCAACACCATAATGAGGTCTGCGTGGCTGTCCATTATAAACACGCTGAGAGCCAAACACACCTGTAATAGGGCCGCGAACCGGCCAAATAAAACCATCAAAAAAGTCATTTTGCGCGCGCTGCTGCCTACGCGCATTCACCACCCACTGCCCCTCGCGCCGGGAGCGCTCAACTTGCTTAGGATTGGGCTCTACATACTTCTGCTCGACACCCTCAATGTGTTGTATTGAATACTCTCTAGTACGAATAGCAAATGGATAGACCTGAGTATTCATCGACTGCGCTTGGGTGCTTGCGAGGCTGCTTGCGGGGCTGCTGACCTGGAGCACCAACTCAGGCTCGGCATCGCGATCGAGCGCAACAATAAAACGATGTTGCTGGTCAAGCTGCAGCGCTTTGCCCCGGTACTGCACGCTCTGCCCAGGTTCGAGCTGACCCACTAACAACCCCCCTTGCACAGGGTCGCCGGTTAGTTCGAGCGCATTAGTCGCTGCCATTCCAAAACAGCTGAGTAAGGCAACCCTACCAATTACATAGGCATACTTGGCCGCCAACGCCGCTAACCTATTTACTATTGAGACTATTTTCTGCACATTCATCCTGTTTTTCTTGCTACAGTAACTTTGCTACCGTAACTTTCATACCGTAACTACGTTAAAGTTGAACCACTACGTCAGCAACGCTGGAAACATAGCGCCGTGGAGCTACCAAACGGCTAAAGTGAAAACGACGAAATCCGCTATGTGCACAGCCAACTCACACAGCCAACCCACAACCGCACCGTTACTACTTATTTATGGGACGCTATCGGCCACCTAGACCTCATGGGTCTAACTATATCACTCCTGAGGGCGAGCGCGCACTGCGGGCAGAGCTGCGCGAACTATGGAAAGTGGAGCGGCCACAAATAACAGCATCAGTACATGAAGCCGCCAAAAATGGGGATCGCTCTGAAAATGGCGATTACATTTATGGCAAGAAACGATTGCGGGAAATTGATAGCCGCGTTCGGTTTTTAACGAAACGCCTTGAGCATATTACGGTTGTTGACGCACTGCCGAACGACCGCAACAGGGTGTTTTTTGGTGCTTGGGTTACCCTAGAAAATGCGCAGGGAGATCAGCAGCGTTATCGCATTGTGGGGCCAGATGAATTTAATTTGGCTGAAGGTACAATGAGCATGGATTCACCGCTAGCCAAAACCTTACTGGGCAAACCATTGGATGCTCAAGTACAAGTTCCAACACCTAGCGGCATTATTGAGTACGATATAGTAGCCATTGATTATATCGCCAGTTAATGGGTGCTCACTGAATGACCCACATCCATGCGCCTTACGTATTATAATGCTTGACACATTTGCCAGCTTACTCTTTAGACTTGGTACCCGTTAGTAGTCGCCAAACAACCGCCGGCCAACATTATTAGCCAAACGCTGACCGCAAACATCAAGCACACGTATACATCTTAAGCACAGATATTAATCTGCAAACCAACCATTAATTACCACCAGCTGGACATTCACTATGGCATTACAGGGTCAATCCAACTTCGACCACGGTAGCGATGAAAAAATTGGCGTGCTAATTACAAACCTGGGCACGCCCACTGCACCCACTAAAGGGGCTTTGCGGGTTTATCTTAAACAATTTTTATCGGATAGCCGCGTTGTTGAAATCCCTAAGCTGGTATGGTGGTTTATTTTAAACGGCATTATTTTAAATACACGTCCAGCTAAATCGGCCGAGCTGTATGCATCGGTATGGACTGAGCGAGGCTCGCCACTTCGCTGGCATACCGAAGATCAAGCCAATGCGATTGCCCAGCGCTTGCAGACCGAACTTGGCGAAGCCAGTGCCTCACGGGTTATTGTGAAATACGCCATGCGCTATGGCCAACCGTCTATTGCCGAGCAAATGCAATCGCTGCAAGAAGCTGGCGCCACCAAAATTGTCGTGTTACCACTTTATCCGCAATATGCTTCATCAACCACTGGATCCACTTTCGATGCCTTAAGTGACTATTTGTGCTCTGCCCGCTGGTTACCTGAGCTGCGCTTTATTGCCAACTACCACGACAATCCAGCGTATATTCGTGCTTGTGCTGCGCAAATAAAGCAGCACTGGGAAAAGAATGGCCAGGCTGAAAAGCTATTGTTTTCTTTTCACGGCTTACCCAAATTTCATATGGAAAAAGGCGACCCTTACCACTGCCACTGTCACAAGACCGTGCGGCTGATTATTGCTGAATTGGGTATTGACGCTGAGCAAACGATTACTACGTTTCAATCGCGCTTTGGCCGCACTGAGTGGCTTAAGCCCTACACTGATGAAACGTTAAAAGGATTGCCAGGCCAAGGCGTAAAATCACTCGATGTGTTTTGCCCCGGCTTTTCTGCCGATTGCCTGGAAACATTAGAAGAGATTGCCGGAGAGAACCGCGAGTATTTCATAGAAGCTGGCGGCACCGAATACCATTACATCCCTGCACTCAACAGCGCCGAACCACACATTGCTGCACTCACCCAAATCGTTCAATCGAATCTTCAAGAGTGGTTACAAATCGAACCTAGGGATGCTTCCCTATGCAAGCATCAAGCACAAATAAAGAAAGACAACTATCCCGCCTAATTTGGTCATTGCTCAAAGGCAAAAGAATTTAATGGGCAGATTCACACAACCAGTTCGTCGTATGCCTTGCCCCGTGCATGGCCTTTGATACAATGCCCTCGCTGCGCGCTCGTAGCTCAACTGGATAGAGTATCGGGCTTCGAACTCGAGGGTTGCAGGTTCGAGTCCTGCCGGGCGCGCCACTCACTTCGTTCATGTTACCCCTTGCTTAGACTGCCAGCCCCCAAGCACAGCTTGCGGGCGTTCTGCTGCATATAAAGCTTCGCTTTAACAACATTGGCATCACCCTGCCGGGCGCGCCACTCACTTTGTTCATGTCACCCCTTGCTTAGACTGCCAGCCCCCAAGCACAGCTTGCGGGCGTTCTGCTGCATATAAAGCTTGCTTGCTAACTTATGAGCGCCCTATTTAAGCGCATGGTTCACTTAAAATCGGCAAGTCAATATTGTGATACTGGTACAATCAGGTTGGCTTTAGACGTCCGACTCTTATCAGTTTGGTTGCGGAGGCCTAAGGTAAGACGCTTGCCGTGCAAACAGGCTAACGACTCATTGTGCTTTTTCATCAGATACACTCATGGCCCCAGCGGTAAAAGAAAATCGTGCTCGCGTTATGCTGGTAGATGACCTGCCGCAGCGTTCTGCACGCGTTGAAGAAAAGCTTATTCAAGACGGTTTTGACGTTATTTCCCGGCTGCCATGCGCTACTGGCTTACTATTCCAAATTGAACAACTCAAGCCAGACATTATTCTGATCGATTTACAATCACCGGGGCGAGATATTCTCGACAGCCTTTCGGTTATCAACGACCACAATCCCACGCCTGTTGTTATGTTTTCGGAGGAAGAAGATCCCGATTTCATTAAGGACGCAGTCGACGCCGGTGTCACCGCTTATATGATGGGAGGGGTTGATGCCGACAAGGTCAAGCCAGTGATCGACGTCGCTATGGCTCAATTTAGATCTTATCAGTCGCTGCGCCA
The DNA here is from genome assembly GCA_943788835.1 of uncultured Pseudomonadales bacterium. Classification (GTDB taxonomy): domain Bacteria; phylum Pseudomonadota; class Gammaproteobacteria; order Pseudomonadales; family UBA7434; genus UBA7434. The sequence goes on from CALSRU010000004.1 coordinate 768,736, forward strand.
AAAACTAGATGCCACCAGAAGCCAGCTCGAGAGCCTATCGATCATCGACAAAGCCAAACATCTACTGATGGACCAGCAAAAAATTGGCGAAAACGCAGCGCACAAAGTATTGCGTAAGCTTTCTATGGACAACAATCAAAGTTTGCCTCAAGCAGCCAATTCAGTCATACAAATACTCAATAAGAATCTCTAGACGTGATCATGAAACTAACACTGAACAAAACCTTACCCGCCGCCGAGCTTAAGCACCTCAACCTCGGTTACATGCGGCTAACCGACAGCGCTCCCATGATCATTGCCCAGCATCTGGGACTGTATCAAGAGTTTGGCTTAGATGTGACACTGCATCGTGAAGTATCGTGGGCCAACATTCGCGACAAAACCATCACTAGCACATTCGACGCCTGCCAGATGTTAGCGCCCATGCCTTTGGTGGCAACCTTGGGCGCGGCCGGCATTCGCGCCCCGATCATCACCGGGTTAGTACTCTCGTTAAATGGAAACGGTATAACCCTGTCCTCATCACTATGGCGCAAAATGACGCAGTGCGCTGATGGCAGCCAACCCATTAATGATGCTTTGGCATCAGCACAGGCGCTCAGAGCCGTGCTCGACAAAACCCAAAGCGCCTCAGTTACACTTGCCACAGTGCACTCTTTTTCTAGCCACACTCTGCTGCTGCGCAAATGGTTGATAGCCGGCGGCATTAACCCCGATACCGAAGTCCGTATTATTGTGCTGCCGCCAGAGCAGATGGTCGACAGCTTAGCTCAAGGTGTGATTGATGGTTTCTGTGTTGGCGCACCGTGGAACAATATTGCCGTTGAATACGGTATCGGCATTATGGCCACGACCGGCTTTGAAATATGGAACAACGCGCCAGAAAAAGTTTTAGGCGTTTTAGAATCTTGGCACAGCCGAAACCCTGCAACCCATTTGCGCCTGCGTTTAGCATTGATGGCAGCCTGCAAATGGTTATCCAATATGGACAACCGCAAAGCGAGCGTTGAAATTTTATCGCGTCCCGAGTATTTGGATCTTCCCGCCGACTACATCCGCCCATCGCTTATTGGAGAGATCCTTCACGATCGCTCACAGACAGCTCAGAGTCGAAGTAATTTTCACGTCTTTTCAAGTTACCACTCGGGCTTCCCTTGGCGCTCACAGGCGGAATCAATGCTTGACCAATTTGCCCCTCTGCTTGGCAAGCCCGTTGATTCGGAAAAAAGGGCTTCTTTGGCACAACAGTGTTTTCGGAGCGACCTCTATCGCGAAGCGGCAACCCCAGCAGGATTGAATTATCCCAAGCAAGATGCCAAACCTGAAGGTGTACACAGTCAACCTTGGATGCTTGATGAAGACATTGAACTGGGTAGCGATCTAATGGTGAAACCCAATGCGCCAAAGCGGAACATATAAGAGCCCATCAACAAAAAAACGCGCCTGTTTGGTGCTCCGGACTATTCCACACCCTAATATCGTTAGCGTTAATCGTATTGACTGAATCGCCCAAGATTACTTTTTGGCGCTATACACAGCATATATTGCGACTTTATTCACCTGAAAATGATTTTTCAGCTGATTTAAAAAAAACTGGCACAGTTATTGGATAGGTCTTAGTAAGTACCGCAGTACAACATCTCATTATTGATTATTCCCAACGGGTAATGATGCCCGCCTGCTTCCGTTAGCACGGAGAGCCGGCGGGCATTTTTTTTCATTTTAATCACGAGGTAGTCACCCTATGCATCGCCCTATGAAGCAAAAAATCACACTCAACATTCGCCGCACGCTCAAAACGTTAGCCTCGGCAAGCCTACTACTTGGTGCCAGCCATGCACTAGCCGAGCTTGGTGAACCAGAAAAAGATGAACTTCGTTTTGGCTTCATTAAGCTGACTGATATGGCTCCTATCGCTATTGCTTATGAAAATGGTTACTTCGAAGACGAGGGCCTCTACGTCACGATTGAGGCGCAAGCCAACTGGAAAGTGCTCCTTGACGGCGTCATCGACGGCAAATTAGACGGCGCCCATATGTTAGCTGGGCAGCCTCTGGCCGCGACCATTGGCTACGGCACCAAGGCCCATATTGTTACCCCATTCAGCATGGATCTAAACGGCAATGCGATTACCGTATCGAATGATATTTGGGAACAAATGAAGCCCTACGTACCAGTTGAAGACGGCAAACCGGTTCACCCAATCAAAGCCGACTACATGAAACCCGTGGTAGACAAATTCACGGCCGAGGGCAAACCGTTTAAAATGGGCATGGTTTTTCCAGTCTCAACGCACAACTATGAACTGCGATACTGGCTGGCTGCAGGCGATATTCACCCTGGCTACTATGCGCCGCACAAAGGAGACAGCAGCGGTACATTAGATGCACAGGCGCTGCTGTCGGTAACCCCGCCACCACAAATGCCTGCTACGTTAGAAGCGGGAACTATTTACGGCTATTGCGTGGGCGAACCCTGGAACCAGCAAGCTGTTTTCAAAGGTATTGGCGTACCTGTCATCACCGATTACGAAATCTGGAAGAACAATCCAGAAAAAGTATTCGGTATGACTAAAGAATTCACCGAGAAGTACCCCAACACAACAGCCCGTGTTGTTAAAGCCTTGTTGCGTGCAGCTAAATGGCTTGACGAAAATGACAACGCTAATCGCCCCGCCGCTGTCAAGATTCTCTCTCAGAGTAACTACGTTGGTGCCGACTACGACGTCATTGCCAATAGTATGACTGGCACCTTTGAGTACGAGAAAGGCGACAAGCGCTCGATCCCCGATTTCAACGTGTTCTTCAGGCACTTCGCAACGTTTCCCTTTTACTCCGATGCAATTTGGTATTTGACTCAGATGCGTCGCTGGGGACAAATATCAGAGCCTAAATCTGACCAATGGTACTTCGATGTTGCCGCCAGTGTTTATCGCCCTGACATTTACAAAACTGCAGCGCTGGAGCTTATTGAAGAAGGCATTATGAGCGCTGACGACTTTCCCCAGTTTGCTAAAGAGACGGGCTTTCGTGCACCACAAAAAGATTTTATTGATGGCATTGTCTACGACGGCAGCAAACCCAACGAGTACTTAAAGAAATTCCCAATTGGGCTAAAAGACGAAGTGCTTTAAATTTAAAAAATAGAACTATCGGCAAGCCGCACCGGCTTGCCGATAGTTTCAACGTCCTGCTCTATATGAGCATTCACGAACCATGCTTGACTAAATTTAAACGATGGCCAACGCAATGAGCACAGCAACATTTACATCTAAGATCGAGAGATTGCAGTCTCTGATCACAGTAGCAAATCTTTTAAGCACGTTAAGTAAAACATTTAAATCGGCAGCTCTGCCCGTGACGGGCATCATTGTATTCTTACTGCTGTGGCAAGCAACGGCCACCAATATTGTTACCTCGCTAGGGCAATTTCCTGGCCCGGTAGATGTATGGACTCAATCCAAAGGTTTAATCCAAGAACATCAGGCTGAACGAGAAAAAGCAGATAAATTCTACGCCCGCCAAGAAGCGCGCAACGCAAAGAAGTTAGCCAAAAACGCAGATGCTGTGATAAAGACCCGACCCTATACGGGCAAAGCCACTTACTTTGATCAAATTTTTACGAGCCTTTACACGGTTGCATTTGGTTTTTTCATTGCAACGCTCGTAGCCATTCCGCTTGGCATTGCTTGTGGACTCAGCGAGCGAGTCTACCGAGCCATCAATCCGATTATTCAAACGTTTAAACCGGTCTCACCCTTAGCTTGGCTGCCACTCGTCACTATGGTGGTATCAGCACTCTATGTCAGTGAAGACCCCTTCTTCGAAAAGGCTTTTTTAACGTCCGCATTTACCGTCGCACTTTGCTGCCTGTGGCCCACTGTCATCAATACGATCGTTGGTGTCGCCAGCATTGACCGCGACCTTATTGATGTAAGTCGCGTGCTGCGCTTGTCGTGGCCGGTCTATATCAAAACCATTGTTATTCCATCGGCTATTCCACTGATTTTTACTGGGCTGCGCCTCTCACTGGCCACAGGCTGGATGGTACTGATTGCCGCTGAAATGTTGGCACAGAACCCAGGCTTGGGGAAATTTATTTGGGATGAGTTCCAAAACGGATCATCCAGCTCGCTCGGCCGAATTATGGTGGCGGTCATTACCATTGGCATTATTGGCTTTATTTTAGATCGCCTAATGCTGGCTTTACAAAAACGTGTGAGCTGGGATAAACAGGCGATTTTCCGCTAGTCACTCGATTTTACGCCAGCACTCAAGCAATAGCAGTGAGTTCATTGAAGGAAACGACTATGCAAAAAAACTATCTCAAAGTGAGCCAGGTAGGTATTGAATTTCCTACTGATGGCGAGCCATTTCGCGCGCTGCAAAACGTTAATTTATCGATTGCCAAAGGCGAATTCATTTCGCTTATTGGTCACTCCGGTTGCGGCAAGTCGACCGTGCTAAATATTATTGCAGGGCTTTATCAGGCTTCCGAAGGAGGCATTATTTTAGAGGGCCGCGAAGTTGATGAGCCGGGGCCAGATCGCGCTGTTGTTTTTCAAAACCACGCACTACTGCCATGGCTGAGCGTCTATGAAAATGTAGAACTTGCGGTCAAATGTGTTTTTAAACACAGCAAAAGCAAAGCAGAAATCCGCGAATGGGTTGAGCATAATCTTAGTTTAGTACACATGGACCATGCACTGAACAAACGCCCCGGGGAAATTTCTGGCGGCATGAAACAGCGCGTAGGCATCGCCCGATGCCTAGCCATGCAACCCAAAGTATTGCTCATGGATGAGCCGTTTGGTGCGCTCGACGCGCTAACCCGAGCACACCTGCAAGACTCACTGATGGACATTCAAAACGAACCTCGGCAATACCGTAGTCATGATTACTCATGATGTAGATGAGGCGGTGCTTCTATCAGATCGTATTGTAATGATGACCAATGGCCCCGCGGCCTCTATTGGCGAGGTACTCGACATTAATTTACCGAGGCCTCGAGATCGCTTAGCGCTTGCCGAGGATGTCCAATATAACGCTTATCGACAACAGGTTTTGCGGTTTCTATACGAAAAACAGAAGAACCCGGCAAAAAAACCGGCGTCGGTTGCACCTGCTGAGCTCCTGCCTAGCAGCTCAAAAAAATCAGCAGCAGCTTAAAAATTACAAAGCAGAACGGCAGAGAGGAAAACTATTCAATGTTAAAAATCGTTGTTGTCGGAAATGGCATGGTGGGACATCATTATGTGGAGCAACTAGCAGCCGCGGACGTCGAGGCTCATATCACAGTTATTGGCGGAGAGGATCGTCCAGCTTACGATCGAGTGCACCTCTCAGAATTTTTCTCTGGACGCACTCCAGAGGACCTTGCGCTGACCACCCAAGAGCACTACCAAGAGCTCGGCGTTGAAGCGCACTTTGGCGACGCCGTAGCGAGTATTGATCGAGATAAAAAAACTGTTAGCACTGTTAATGGTAAACAGTTTGCTTATGACAAACTCGTTCTAGCTACAGGGTCCTATCCATTTGTACCGCCCGTAAAAGGCAACGACCACGAGTCTTGTTTGGTCTACCGCACCATTGATGACCTTGACAACATTCAAGCACAAGCCCAAGGTAGCAAAGTGGGTGTTGTGGTGGGCGGCGGTCTGCTTGGGTTGGAGTGCGCCAACGCCGTTAAAAACTTGGGTTTAGAAACTCACGTTGTTGAATTTGCTCCAGGCCTAATGGGCGTTCAGCTGGACGCTGGCGGCAGTGCAATGTTGCGCCGAAAAATCGAAGCGCTCGACGTTAAAGTTCACACCAGCAAAGCAACTCAGGTAATTGAAGCTAACGCTGATGGCGACTCACGCCTCATTATGCGGTTTGCTGACGGCAGTTCACTGGCTACCGATATGATCGTCTTTTCTGCAGGTATTCGGCCCTTTGATCAACTGGCTCGAGATTGTGATCTCAAGGTTGGCGAACGGGGCGGCATTGAAGTAGACCAACAGTGTAAAACAAGCGATAACAATATTTTTGCTATCGGCGAGTGTGCACTTTTCGATGGCAGAATTTTTGGTTTGGTCGCACCCGGTTACCGTATGGCTGAAGTCGCTGCGAGCCAGCTGGGCCATGACAGCACAACTTTCCAAGGTGCCGACATGAGCACTAAGCTCAAACTACTGGGCGTTGATGTCGGCTCAATTGGTGACGCTCATGGCAGTGAAGCCGGCGCTGTAGCCTATACCTTTAGCGACGAGCGTATCGATGTCTACAAACGTCTCATTGTTAGTGCCGATGGAAGAAACCTGCTAGGCGCGGTGCTCGTTGGTGACTGCTCAGACTACGACACACTGTTGCAATACTTCCTCAATGGCATCGCACTACCCACCGACCCCCAAACACTGATTTTACCCTACAACGCGGGCGGCGCTCCTGCCCTTGGCGCGGCTGCACTCCCGGCTACCGCAACAATCTGCTCTTGTCACAACGTCAGTAAAGGCGACATTGTCACTGCAATGGATGCCGGCTACTGCTCATTGGGTGAGGTCAAAGCTGAGACTGCTGCAAGCACTGGCTGCGGCGGCTGTGCAGCATTGTTGAAAAGCATTGTCGACGATGAATTGACCTCTCGCGGCCTTGAAGTAAATAAAGCCATGTGCGAGCACTTCAACCTTACGCGTCAAGAGATGTTTCATATTATAAAAGTTGAATCGATCAAAAGCTTTGCAGAGCTGATTGAAAAACACGGTAGCGGGCGTGGTTGCGAAATATGTAAACCCACCGCCGCTTCAATTCTGGCCTCATTATGGAATGACTATGTGCTAGAAGAAAAACATGTTGGCCTGCAAGACACCAACGATACTTTCTTGGCCAATATGCAAAAGAACGGAACCTATTCTATCGTGCCACGCATAGCCGGTGGTGAAATCACACCCGACAAATTAATTGTGCTTGGTCAGGTCGCTAAAAAATATAAACTCTACACAAAAATTACTGGCGGACAGCGTATTGACTTATTTGGCGCACGCGTACAGCACCTGCCGGCCATATGGCAAGAATTAATTGAAGCGGGCTTTGAGACCGGCCACGCTTACGGTAAAGCATTGCGCACCGTAAAATCTTGCGTTGGCAGCACCTGGTGTCGCTATGGTGTGCAAGACAGTGTCGCTATGGCGCTATATATAGAAAACCGCTACAAAGGCCTGCGCTCCCCTCACAAACTTAAATCAGCTGTTTCAGGATGTACCCGCGAGTGTGCCGAGGCCCAGTCGAAAGACTTTGGTGTGATCGCCACGGAAAATGGCTGGAACCTGTTTGTGGGCGGCAATGGCGGTATGAAGCCACGCCATGCAGATTTGTTTGCCACCGACCTTGACGATGAAACACTCATAAAATATATCGACCGCTTCCTGATGTTTTATGTGCGCACGGCCGACCGGTTACAGCGTACTTCAGTTTGGATGAGCAACCTTGAAGGCGGACTCGAGTATCTGCAGCAAGTTATTATTGAAGACTCACTAGGCATTGGCGCCGAGCTTGAAGAGCAGATGAATAATATTGTGGACACGTATCAGTGCGAATGGAAAACCACAATCGAAGATCCTGAAAAGCTTAAACGCTTTCGCCAATTCGTCAATTCCAAAGCCGAAGACCGTGACATCATTTTTGTTGAAGAGCGCGGCCAACCCAGACCCGCCACCGAAGAAGAGCGTATAAAAATTTTGGCTTTATCGGCCTAGGAGATTGGACTGTGATCACTGCACTAAACACTACCGAACCAAAAATAATCCCTCTGTGCGGGCAATCTGACCTCATCCCCAACTCTGGTATCTGTGCAGCGGTGGGTGATCAACAAATTGCTATTTTTTTCTTACCCGATGAAACACCTCAAGTCTATGCCATAGATAATTGGGACCCCATAGGCAAAGCTAATGTATTAGCACGGGGGATCGTTGGTGATGTAGACGGTCGCCTAGTAGTCGCCTCGCCGCTTTACAAGCAGCACTTTGATCTGATAACGGGCGAATGCCTCGAAGATGATCAAGTATCCGTTGCCACCTACTCGGTCACCTTGCTTGCCAATCAAGTACAACTGAGCCTGTGATTTTTCATTGATGAATCACAGCGACAACTTAGACACAACTGGCTCAATAAAAACAACTTGCCCTTACTGTGGCGTAGGTTGTGGCGTCAATGCAACCGTTGCTAATAACGAAATTATTGCGGTGTCTGGCGATAAAGGCCACCCCGCTAATTTTGGCAAACTCTGTGTTAAAGGCGCAGCTCTCGATAAAACCATGGGCAAGCAAGGACGGCTCCTGCAGCCAAGTATCAATGGTCAAACTGTCGCATGGGAAACCGCAATCAAAACTGTTGCCGACAAATTTAATGCTATTGTTGCGAAACATGGCCCGGGCGCAATTGCCTTCTACCTGTCGGGGCAGCTACTCACCGAAGACTATTACGTTGCCAATAAACTCGCTAAAGGATTTATTGGTACTGGCCATGTCGACACTAACTCGCGTCTATGTATGTCGTCAGCCGTTGCGGGTTATAAGCGGGCCTTCGGCGCCGATGCCGTGCCCTGCAACTACGATGACCTCGAGCAATGTGATCTGCTTGTGCTAACTGGCTCTAACGCCGCGTGGACTCACCCGGTACTGTATCGCCGCATCGCCGCTGCTAAAGAAAAAAATGCCGCCATGAAAGTGGTGGTGATCGATCCTCGTCAAACTGCCACCTGCGATCTAGCCGATTTACATTTGGCCATCGCACCAGGCTCGGATAGCTTCGTCTTTAATGGCTTGTTGCGCTATCTGGATAACACTGGCAACCTCGACAATGACTACATTGAGCAAAATACCCAAGGGTTTAAAGCCGCGCTAACAGAAGCTGCAGCGCTGACTCAGGCCGAGCTTGAAGAGGCTACAGGGCTTAGCCGAAAAGACCTAAACACCTTTTATCAATGGTTTGCCCAAACCGAAAAAACCATAACCTTTTACTCGATGGGTGTGAACCAGTCGGCCACCGGCACCGATAAATGCAATGCCATTATCAATTGCCATTTGGCCACTGGGCGAGTGGGCAAGGTGGGCGCGGGACCGTTTTCAATTACTGGTCAACCCAACGCTATGGGTGGTCGTGAAGTGGGCGGCCTTGCCAATATGCTGGCGGCTCATATGGATTACAACGCCGACAACCTCGTAACGGTTAGCGAATTTTGGCAGTGCAAAAACATCAGCCAACAGGCTGGCTATAAAGCGGTTGATATGTTCGATGCCGTGGCCGACGGAACCATCAAAGCCATTTGGATTATGGGCACCAACCCCGTTGTGAGTATGCCCAATGCCAGTCGTGTGCAAGCCGCTCTGGAGCAATGTGACACGGTCATTGTCTCAGACTGCATTGCGCAAACGGATACCACAGCAACAGCTAATATACTGTTGCCCGCCAGCGGCTGGGGCGAAAAATGTGGCACAGTGACCAATTCTGAACGACGAATTTCACGCCAACGAGCGCTGCTAACACCTGTCGCAGAAGCCAAATCAGACTGGTGGATCATCTCGCAAGTAGCCACCGCTATGGGCTTTAACGAAGCCTTCAATTACCGATCTGCGCGCGATATTTTCGCCGAGCATGCTCGACTCAGCGGTTACAAAAATAATGGTGCTCGCTTATTTAACATTAGCGCGCTAGCCGATATTTCACTGGCCGAATACGATCAACTCAAGCCTATTCAGTGGCCGATTACTCCCGCAAAACCCAATGGTACTGAACGCCTTTTTGAAGACAGCAAATTTTTCACCACCAGTGGCAAAGCACAATTCATTTCCATTCGTGCATCCCTGCCCCAGCAAAAAACGCGACAAACTTTATTTCCTTTGACGCTGAATACGGGCCGCATTCGGGATCAGTGGCACACGATGACCCGAACTGGACGCGCCAGTGAACTATTGGCGCATATTGATCAGCCCACGGTTGCCATCAATCCAAAAACAGCACAAGCGGCTGGGCTCATGGACGGTGATTTAGCTGAAGTCTCTACCGCACAAAGCAGCATTAAAGTCATCACCCTGATAGATCCAGTAATGGTTGCTGGGCAGCTCTTTGTACCGATTCATTGGAATGATCAATTCGCCAGCAGTGCACGTGTCGATACTTTAGTGGCTGCTATCACCGATCAAGTTTCAGGGCAGCCAGAATTTAAATTTAGCCGCGCCGCCATTCAAAAAGTAAAGACCCCCTGTTGGGCCACTATCGTAAGTCGTCACAAACTGGATTGCTCTGACTTTATTCACTGGACCCTTACGCCACTGGCTGACGAGCTTGGATTTCTTTACCAAGTTGCCTTGGCTGACAACTTCAACTGGCCGAGCTATATCGCCGCAACGAATAGCGATACATCTGCTACTCCTCGGGCCTATGCTGAATTTTCCGACAAGGCCAATTTAATTCACCGCTTGATTAGCTATACCGACGAGCACATGCAACTAGCCGTGTTCAGTCACCGCGACAAAGCGGCGCTTCCGCCTAAACCTTGGATGCAAACACTGCTGACTAATAGTGATCGCGATACCTACTGGTCATTGTTATCCCAACCCAACACTAGCTCGGCAAATGCCAGCAGCAAACTCATTTGCTCGTGCTTTAAGGTCAGCGAACAGAGCATAGTCGATGCAATTACTGCCGGCGCCAACTCAGCGACCGAGTTGGGCTTGCAATTGAAATGCGGCACTAACTGCGGCTCTTGCATTCCTGAGCTCAACAACCTTATCACGCAATCAGATCATTCGAAGCTGCATGATGACGCAGCCTCACAGCCTATCATCAGTGCAATTGGATAAAATACTATGGACAATATTTTAAAATTATTTGCCAACCAGACACCGTCTAACCCATCCCTCACTGCGGTCGAGAAGAAAGCCACCGGAGAGGTGTTTTTGGTAGGCGCCGGGCCTGGTGATCCGGAGCTGATTACCGTGAAGGCGATGCGTGCATTGCAACAGGCCGATGCGATTGTTTACGACCGCTTGGCCAACCCAGCATTGCTAGATTACGCCCAAACTCATTGCGATCTCATTTATGTAGGTAAAAGAAAAGACCAACACACCATGCCGCAAGAGCAGATTGGCGAACTACTGGCCATACTCGCTCGCTGTGGAAAAAACGTGGTGCGTTTAAAAGGTGGTGACCCCTTTATTTTTGGGCGCGGCGGTGAAGAGATTGAACATTTAAACGAGCAAGATATTCGATGCCATATTGTGCCCGGCATCACCGCAGCTATTGGCTGCGCCGCTGCTACGCAGATACCGTTAACCCATCGCGATCACGCCCATGCTGTGACCTTTATTACCGGCCATCGGCAGCATGAAAAGCTGCATATCAACTGGGATCTGGCCCTGCAAGAAGACAGCACGGTGGTGTTTTATATGGGCCTGTCTAACCTTGAGGAAATCACCTCGGAGCTTATTGCTCGTGGCTGCCCAACAGAAAAACCCTTCGCTGTAGTTGCACAAGGCACGGCCGAGACTCAACAAGTATTGGTTGGCACCATTGGCGATATTACCGAGCGACTCGCACAACATCCACTGCCCTCACCCGCGCTATTGATTATGGGCGATGTGGTTAAAGCCAATGGCTATGCACAGCAACTGGCCGATCAAACAATCGCCATTCCAACTGAGCTACTGTGTTCAGAGATAGTGTGTTAACAGATGCTTTAACTGCTATGACAGCTTAGGCTTGCACACCACGCAATAGGGGTACAAACCTTACCGGCAATAAATTTTCTTCGACTAAATCCTTACCGGTTTTGCGAATGACCCTAAGATACTGGTCGCCATTTTTTTCTTCCAGCGGTAACACCATGCGGCCGCCAATAGCTAATTGCTCAAGCAACATTTTCGGTATTTCGGTGGCTGCCGCTGTGATAATAATGCCGTCATACGGTGCCCTATCTTTCCAACCCACAAAGCCGTCGCCATGGCGGTACTCAATATTTCGATAACCGATATCGCGCAGACGCGCCTCGGCAGATTCTTGCAAAGAGCGTATTCGCTCGACGGTATAAACACGTTTAACTAATGCACCTAACACGGCTGTTTGATACCCACAGCCTGTACCCACCTCTAAAATGGTTTGCACTCGAGAGCTCGCAAACAGTGCCTGAGTCATGAGCGCTACAATATAAGGCTGCGAAATAGTTTGGCTTTGTCCTATGGGTAGCGTGGCATCTTCGTAAGCACGGTACTGCAGTGCCGGCTCAATAAACAGGTGGCGAGGCACAACTCGCAGAGCCTCGAGCACACGCTCGTTAGTAATTCCTTGATCTATCAACGATTGAATCAGACGATTGCGTGCGCGCTGTAAATTAGGATTAGACTCTGTAGCCACTGTATTCATAAATCTATTGTGATCTCGTTGTGAAAAACCTGCTACTCATGTTGGCATATCTCATATTGGCAGTCTCATGCTGGCATTTCTCATGCTGCTGATCTTATGCTGCAAGGCCTGGGTCGCTAACGCTGGAACTTGCAACAACAAAAAACCCATCAATTAACTGCGAAGATATAAGCAGAATTGTAACCGCCCTATCATCCCATAACGAACAAAACAGCTATATCGTAACAATTTGACAAGACCATCATCGCTTCACTTTCTATCGTGCGCTGGAATCTCTGTAATGAAGCAATTCGCGCAATAACATGGTGGCGTAACTACCAGTAGGCAATTCAAAATCCAACACGATATCTTGCCCCTCATGAGCCCAGTCAAGAAAAGCCGGTATAGCGCGAAAGGCGCGCCGCGCAGGTTTAATATCGGCCGCATTTAAGCATTCTATGAGCTCGGGATATTGCTCAGCAAGCTGCCGTTCATACGTGCCCGCCAAGACCGCACTGGCTTCATAATGTGAGCCGAACAGCAAGCCCGCCACATGTACATCGCCGGCGTCTAAACGCCCATTCATTTCAGCTTGCTGATCTTGCTGGTCTTGCTGGTAGCCTGCCTGTCCCGACTCAAGTGATTGCTCGCTTGCTTGATCCGTCACTTTGAAGAAACTATTGGTGCCATTAAGCATCAACAGGTCCCCCTCGCAATACCTCGACCAGTTACCCTGAGCCACTCTCAATTTTAAAAGCTCATTAAACAAAAAGCCCCGCAGTGCCGACAAATACAAGCCTCTTTTATCTCTTGAAGCGCGACGACCACTAATAAAAGTATCGATTGCACGGTTCAGATTTAAGCCATGATAGCCAAAACGCTGATCACCAAAATAATTGGGAAAGCCATTACTGCGTATGCAATCTACACGCTCGCTAAATAATTTTAGTACGTGCGCATCCGTAATATCTGCATCTACCGCACGAAGGCGCAAGCAAAAAACATTACCTTTGTGCGCGCCCCGCGTGAGTTTTTTTCGATGTAACTGTGACTCAACAATTTGCCACTGTGCCGGGCTGTCTTCTGCTATTTTGAAGGTGCTATTAGTTAGTGGAATTGCGCCTTGCGCGCTAAACCACTGCTGGGTGTGGGCATGCTTGTCTTTCAAACCCGCATAACCAATATCGCGGGCCGCACAGTTAGCGTGTTTGGCTAATGCATCACGCACCTGCAAGGTCGTCATACCCACTTTGTTAATACGGTAGTAAATATGCTGACCGCTGCCGCTAGGCACAAAGCCTAACTTTTCGGTCACTTTAAAGTCGGCCAACTCACTGCGCATCACGCCACTGAGTCTAGGTTCTCCATGGGCAAATGGGAGTTGCTGTGTGTTGCAGAGGTAGGTTTTCAAAGCACAGCGTCGATTGGGACCGACTCCGTGACGCTTGCTTGTTCGGCACGAGGGGTAAGCACACGCGGCATCATTAGGTTTTGCCCACAGCTGACTCGAGCAACACCACAGCAAAACAAGCAATGCCTTCGCCGCGGCCAGTAAAACCTAATTGCTCGCTGGTGGTTGCTTTAATCGAAATGGCATCGAGTGCCAAGTTTGTATCGCGGCTAATATTTTCGCGCATAGTCAGGGTATAAGGCGCCATGCGCGGTTGCTGAGCCACGATGGTCATGTCGGCGTTGGCTAGCTGATAGCCCCGCGCTGTAACGAGCATCATCACCTCGCGTAAAAGGTCGCGTGAATTAGCGTTGGCATACTCAGGGTCGTTATCGGGGAAATGCTGGCCAATATCTCCCAGCGCTAAAGCACCTAGCAGCGCATCGCACAGGGCATGCAATAAAACGTCACCATCCGAGTGCGCCAGCAATGCACAGCTATGCGGGATTTTCACGCCACCCAGTGTAATGGCGCTGTCGCTAGTATCGGCTTCGGGAGCAAAAGCATGGACATCGACGCCCTGCCCTATTCTGATGCTCATGCTGGTAACTCCTGCTCATTGGCTGTTTCCCGTAGATAAAATTCAGCGAGTGCCAAGTCAGCTTGAGTGGTTATTTTTAAATTACGTGGATCACCCTGCACCAATTGCACCGGTAAGCCTGCTCGCTCGACCGCATTCGACTCATCGGTTATGGCTTGCAAAGCCAGATCGTGCTGCTCATTTTTCACCGGCGGGGCACCGCTCAACGCAGCTTGCATGGCGTCACATAACAGGCCGTAGCGAAACATTTGTGGAGTTTGCGCCTGCCAAATTGTATCTCTATTGAGGGTACGAGTAACCGTCGCGCCACCGGTTGAATCAGTTGCTGACGCCAGCTTAATCGTATCGTGAGGCTGCGTTGCCAGAATTCCACCTACGGCGTCACCATCCAAAGTGCTAATCAAGTGACTCAATACCGTTTGACTCAACAAAGGCCTAGCCGCATCATGCACCAAAACCCAATCGTTAGAACCTGCAATCCCGCTTAGCACCTGCAATGCATGAAGTACAGACATTGCGCGGCTTTCACCGCCTTGAACAACTTGGAACTTGGCGCAACTAGGCAGTGCCAATTCGCCAAACCATGTATCTTGCTGACTAATAGCCACCACAATGCGCTCAAAGCGCTGGGACTCGGCCAACGCTTGCAAGCTATGGAGAATAACTTCGCGGCCATCAAGCCGTGCGTACTGCTTGGGTAACTCGCACCCAAAGCGCTGCCCGGTACCTGCGGCCGGCACAATGGCCCAGTAATTATTCCGTTGCTGCATAAGTGATACTCAGCGGCCAATTATAGAAGCAAAAGGGCTAACGGCTTTTACTGGCCGAATTTTTAATGGGTTCATCAAAAAACATAAAAAAGGTTTCATCGTCTCTAACCAGGCCTAGGTCTTCGCGGGCCCGCGCCTCAATTTGGCCGGTACCTTTCTTCAATGTGGCAATTTCCGAGAGCAAGCGATCGTTACGCTTTTGTAGCGCATCGTTAACCGCTTGCTGCTTGAATAGTTGCTCTTCCAGCTGCGCAGTATGCTTGAGGCTACCCTCTCCCCACCACAAGCGATATTGCAGTGTGATGAGTATAGACAGTACCAGCAACACCAATGCCGATGGCGCCCAACGACTCAGCTTCTTGTAAAGCAGTGCTTCGCTAGGAGCCTCATTGGTTGGCCTACCTTTCACAGCTAGCGACTCCATCTGCTGGGCGGCTTACGGAAAGTTGATGTAGCCTCTATCACTGGCGGCTCCCAAAAAATGATACACGCGTGCGTGCCTAATCAATCAGATTTTAAACTCGGCTCGGCCATTATAGGGCGCAAGACTACCGAGCTCTGACTCGATGCGCAGCAGGCGATTATATTTTGCAACGCGATCTGATCGACATAAAGAGCCCGTTTTAATTTGACCGGCGGCAGTACCTACGGCAAGATCTGCAATTGTGGTGTCTTCTGTCTCACCACTTCTGTGCGAAATAACAACGGTGAAATTCGCATCTTTAGCCATTTTAATGGCGTCGAGCGTTTCACTTAAAGAGCCTATTTGGTTGAATTTAATGAGGATTGAATTGCCAATTTTTTCATCGATACCGCGCTTTAATATCGCAGTATTGGTAACAAATAAATCGTCACCCACCAATTGAACCTTATCACCTATTTTTTGCGTCAAATCAGCCCAACCTGCCCAGTCGCTTTCATCCATGCCATCTTCAATAGACAATATGGGATAGTTTTTTGAAAGCTCGGCAAGATAATCCGCAAAACCGGAGGCATCAAACGACTGACCTTCGCCTGACAAATCATAGCTGCCATCTTTATAGAATTCGGACGCTGCACAGTCGAGCGCCAAGGTAATTTCCTCACCTAATTGGTAACCAGCAATACCTACCGCATCAGAAATCAAAGACAAAGCCTCAGCATTTGAAGCAAGGTTAGGCGCAAAGCCCCCTTCATCACCCACCGCTGTATTGAGGCCTCTATCGCTGAGCACTTTCTTCAAAGCATGAAAAATTTCGGCACCATAACGCAGCGCTTCGGCAAAACTTTTTGCGCCGACTGGCTGCACCATAAACTCTTGAATATCAACATTGTTATCGGCATGCTCTCCGCCGTTGACAATGTTCATCATAGGCACTGGCAGGGAGTATTGGCCCGGCGTGCCATTTAGATTTGCAATATGCTCGTACAACGGAATACCTGCATCATTCGCAGCCGCTTTAGCCACCGCCAACGACACGGCCAAAATTGCATTAGCGCCTAAATTCTTTTTATTGTCAGTTCCATCAGCATCTAGCATCGCTTGGTCGATCTGACGTTGTTCAAGTGCATTCATTCCCACTAACAAGGTATTAATAGTTGTATTGATATTGCTTACCGCTACCAGCACCCCCTTACCCAAATAGCGGCTTTTATCGCCATCGCGCAATTCTAGCGCTTCACGTGAACCTGTTGAGGCTCCTGAGGGCGCACAGGCTAAGCCGACTGCACCTGATTCAAGTAGAACCTTGGCTTCGATGGTGGGATTACCACGCGAGTCTAATACTTCAAGTGCACTTACAGATTTAATGGTCGACATAAAAATTGCTACCTCAGTTAACAAGCATTAAAGCTTGCGTCAATACGAAAAAGAGCGCCAAGCTCGAATTAATCAATTACAATTGCAGGCAAGCCTTTAGCTAGTGTATCCATGGCCTTCATTTGCTCTAAAAAAGGCTGCAATTGTTTGAGTGGAAGTGCACAAGGACCGTCACACTTCGCCTGTGCTGGATGAGGGTGCGCCTCAAGAAACAAGCCCGCTAGACCTTGGGACATACCGGCCAGCCCAAGTTGCACAACTTGCTGCCTGCGTCCATCGGCCGAATCACTGCGCCCACCCGGTTTTTGCAGCGCATGAGTTACATCAAAAATAACTGGGTTACCCATCGACTTCATGGCGCTGAAGCCAAGCATGTCGACCACTAAATTGTTGTAGCCAAAACAACTGCCGCGCTCACACACCATTAGCTTATCGTTACCCGCTTCTTCGCATTTTTTAAAAATATGCTGCATTTCATGGGGTGCAAGAAACTGGGCTTTCTTAATATTAATCACGGCACCGGTTTGCGCCATTGCAGTCACCAGATCGGTTTGCCGCGACAAAAATGCGGGCAACTGAATAACGTCAGCCACTTCAGCTACTGCCTGCGCCTGAGCAGGCTCATGCACATCGGTAATAACAGGCACTGTATAAGTCTGCTTTACTTTTTCAAGAATTTGCAACCCGCGCTCTAAACCCGGCCCACGAAATGAATGCAGTGATGAACGATTAGCCTTATCAAAAGATGCTTTAAAAACATAGGGAACATCGAGCGCTGCACACACTTCAACAAAGTTGGCGGCAACTTCTAATGCTAAATCCTCAGACTCGAGCACATTCATGCCGCCAAACAGCACAAACGGGAGCTCATTGGAAATAGAGAGAGAATTGATTTTTAACGTTTTTTGTTCAGGCATGATCTAAATCACTTGCGCAAAAGGTTCACTTTAGAAACAGCTACACTGGTTAAAATTTTTTACACTAAAATCAGCTAACGATCAGCATAAGCGACGGCGGCTTTTACAAAACCCGTAAACAATGGGTGAGCGTCACGCGGCGTTGAGGCAAACTCTGGATGAAACTGGCAGGCAACAAACCAAGGATGATCTGCCACTTCAACCACTTCAACCAACTGTTGATGCACCGACCAACCGGCTATGCGCAACCCAGCAGCCTGCAATGGGTCGAGGTATTTTGCATTAAATTCATAGCGGTGACGGTGGCGCTCGTTGATTTCGTTGGCTTGATAACACTGCTGCGTAATTGAGCCATCAACCAAAGTACTTTTTTGTGCGCCTAGTCGCATACTTCCACCCAAATCAGAATCATCGGCGCGTGATTGCTTGCTACCGTCTTCGTCAATCCACTCAGTGATGAGTGCAATCACCGGGTCAGGGCTTTCGCTATCAAACTCAGTAGAGTGCGCATGCGGCAAACCTAAAACGTTGCGTGCATATTCAATAACCGCTACTTGCATGCCCAAGCAAATACCCAAATACGGTATGCGATTTTCGCGTGCGTATTGAACCGTTTTAATTTTCCCTTCTATACCGCGTTCACCAAAACCACCCGGCACCAAAATAGCATCGACCCCTTCTAATTGAGCGAGCCCCTGCGACTCCATATCTTCGGAGTCGATGTAACGAATTTTTACCTTTGTGCGCAAACTAATGCCTGCATGCTTAAGCGCCTCATTGAGTGACTTATAAGCGTCAATTAAATCGATATATTTGCCCACCATCGCTATGGTAACTTCGCGCTCAGGATTTAACTCGCCTTCAATAACCGCTTGCCACTCAGACAGATCTGCCACCTTGCAATCGAGACCGAGCCGCTGAACAATATACTCATCCAGACCCTTTTTATTGAGCATAATAGGGGCGCGGTAAATAGTGTCTGCATCGGGCAGCGATATAACTGCTCGCTCTTCGACATTCGTAAACAAGGCAATTTTCCGGCGCGCACTCGCGCTAATTTCAATTTCTGAGCGACAGATTAATACATCGGGCTGCAAGCCTATGGATCGCAATTCTTTAACCGAGTGCTGGGTTGGCTTGGTTTTCGTTTCACCGGCCGTTGCAATGTAAGGCACTAGCGTTAGGTGCATCAACAATGAGCGTTGCGAGCCCAGCTCAATTTTCAATTGACGAGCAGCTTCAAGAAAAGGCAGCGATTCTATATCGCCGACAGTGCCGCCAATTTCTACCAGCGCAACATCAAAGCCCTCGCCGCCTAGCAACACACGACGTTTGATCTCGTCGGTAATATGCGGAATAACCTGCACCGTAGCTCCCAAATAATCGCCACGGCGCTCTTTGCGCAACACGCTTTCGTAGACTCGACCCGAAGTGAAGTTATTGCGTTTGCCCATTTTAGTATGGATGAAACGCTCGTAGTGACCCAAGTCGAGATCAGTCTCGGCGCCGTCTTCGGTAACGAACACTTCACCGTGTTGAAACGGGCTCATGGTACCGGGATCGACGTTGATATAAGGATCAAGTTTGAGCATGGTGACTTTAAGACCACGCGATTCGAGAATAGCGGCGAGCGATGCTGACGCGATACCCTTGCCCAATGAAGAAACCACACCGCCAGTAACGAAAATGTAACGCGTCATTTAATGCTAACTCTTAAATAATTTTTGATGATGATGTATCTGATTCATGCAATTGCCAAGACCTCAATTAATACGTCTCAAAACGCCTAAGGCAGTCTGCAAAAAGCCGACCCAACAGGCATAAAATGAGACGAACCCGCCCAAAATAGGTGGCGAGTAAGGGCATTAATCTTAGGCTTTTGTGGCTGCAATACTTCAGAAACAGGCACATTCAGATGGAAGTTCAGCTTAACAGAAAGGCCTCGAGGCAACAAACAGCCAAAAAGTTATTTTTATTGCTTAGTGCTGAATATGGGCGGATAACACGCTGCACGGCACCCAGACATAGTTTCTTTCTATGTCGATTTCATTGAGGGGGATTGTGCCTATGACATCGAAGAGCGCACTGCCAACTTAAAGGCTCTTCTCCAAGCGCGCTATCAAATATCAAAAGGGTCGATTTCTTCTTCGAGTGCCTGCGAGGCCACGGTGCTACTCTCGGGAAAATAGCGATCCATCTCAATCTGCGAGGGCCGCAATCCCTGCGCTAGCAGCTCGTCGACATCCCCTGCTATTTTATCGGCCAGCATTGCTTGGCTCCCCTCTTTGACCGCTAGGCGCACCGCGTTGCCCCACACAATAAGATGTGAGGTGTTTATGGTGCGGTGCTGGGAATCCTTAGCCCACTCCGAGCCTATCTTTTGGCCTATGCCAGCCATTTGCCGCCTTAATCTGTCGCGCTCAAGTGGATCGGGAGTAGCTTCGAGTACAGTCGCCGTGAGCCATTCCCAGCCGTTCGGGTAAAGAGCCCAGCCCAAATAGAAACGCTTTATCCACAGGAGGTAATCCGCTTCGGTTTGCACTTCGCTATTAGCCTGGTCAGCATCGAATGTCGCTTCAAAGACCTGCTGGCTAGGCAGCTGTGTTGGCCAATCCTGCCTTGGGCCACCCATGCAGGCACCTAGCATCACTACCAGCACACCAGTTACAATAAACCGAAATACAGAATATATATTCATGATTAATATAGCTTTTTTACGCACATATGAATTCAGACTTAAGTAATGCTCATATTTTGGCACAAGCTAAAGTCTACAAGAAACAACCAACTTACCGAATAAAGTATAGTTGACACTGCCTTCAAATGGCATGACCACCCCCACTGCCAAGACAACGACTAGAGCACATATTTATGAATTCAGTGTGGCTATCAACGCCCATCAATCGTTTATTCAACAGGACCGTCCGGTGAAGCCCACTCAAAAGCAGGCTCTTATTGTGCTGGCCGCCATACTCGGCTACGGCGGCTGGGGCGTTTACAGTAGCCTTCTGGACCAACCCTCTGATATGGTCATAGTGGCGTGGCGAGCCGGCGTGATTCAAGGCTGCTACGCGGGGCTACTAACGCTTATCAACTTAGCTCTGCTAGAGTTGCTGTATAAGCGATTACACCGAAGAATGGGGCCAACGCCGGCCATTTTTTGTGCGCTGGCGCTGGCAACAGCGGCTCAGTACAGCTTGATTATCCCTATACATCTCATTAACGGCACCCCCAACATCGCACTCACCTTGCTGCCTGGCTTTGTAATTGGCACGCTTTTCAGCTTTGCGTATCTATGGGGACTGCATCACGCCTCACTAAGCAGATGATCCCTAATTTGCTTCGCTATATTATTTCGGTGCGCCAATCTAACATCGCTGCAAAGCCCTATGAGGTTCAGAGGGCAACTATTCATGCAATAAAATGAATGGAGCGAAGAAGATTGACACCTGCATTATTTTGATAAGATGATTTTGTTAGTCAACTGTGCATTAGCTGCCTAGAGCAGGCATTATAAAAACACTAGGGCAATTAACTTTAAGATGATAAGCCATGAACAAATGAACGCCTGCATGACGGAACTGCTAGTTGGCGGGCAGGAGTTAGGTCATTTAATGCCTAAATGCCCGAAAAACCAGTAAGATCGCGGAGCTCAAAGCCGTACCATTTCTGAGGGCTTTAAATCCAAAGCGCTGACAATAGAATCAAAGTAATCTCTCTCTAGCAACCCCATATGCCCATCCGACATAAAGACCTCAAGCGTCGCTTGCAGAACATTTTGGCGCTGTTCAACACTCAATATATGACTTGCTTTAGCGACATATTTTTGAATGGGCGCGGTTTCGAATAAATCCACTTCGCTCGCAAGCTGTATTTCCTCTTCGGTAAAATCACGATCAAGTTTATTTTTTAAAATATCACGAATGCGGGCAACTTCAACTTTCTCGATATTTAAATCGGCGCGCGCAGCACCTGAGAGCACCATAAATAATGTTTCACTATATAGTTCTAGCTGCTTTTCATCGAGCAATTTACCGCCACCAAAGATGAGTTTCATCAATCGAAAACCTGTTACATTCACTTCGTTTCTCCCTACAGCATCAAATAGCTGAGTCAATTTTCATTGTGTGTCTAGCAACCGGATCACTCATTAGCTGACTAATGTTTTCGATACTACCTCAAAAACGTCCGCAGACAAATTGTCAGTTGCCGCAATTTGTTCCAAACTTGCCTTCATCAGACCTCGCTGAGGCTCGCTAAAGCGGCGCCAACGGGTCATTGGCGCCAAAAGTCGCGCCGCCAACTGCGGATTAAGCCCATCGAGCCGAATAATTTCGGCCGCAAGCAAAGCATAAGCTTTGCCATCTGCCGCATGAAACTGCGGTAAATTACGCATACAAAATGCACCGAGTAACGCCCGAACCTTGTTCGGATTGGTGTTGTCGTAGGCAGGATGCTCGAGCAACTGATGCAAACGTTGCAGCGCTCCTGGCTTATCTCCACCCACCTGCACGCTCAGCCACTGATTGACCACTAAGCTCTCGGACTGCCACTGCTGATAAAAAGATTGTAAAGCCTGTTTAGCAACTGCCTGTGCCGCCGGCGCATCGCAATTGGTCAGCGCGCTCAATGCAGCCGCTTGCTCGGTCATATTGTCAGCATTGTTGAACTGAGCCACGACCTGACCTAGTGTCTCGTCGCTGGGTGCCACCATCAAATAATGCAGACAGGTATTTTTAAGTCTACGCAACGCGATATGCTCGGCGATGGGCTGGTACTGGCCCAGCTGACTCAACTGCCCACTGAGATTGCGATACACGACTGCCAACACAGCATAAAGGCGCTCAGCCATTGCTGCACGTAGAGTACTTACCGCATCGTCAATCTCGGTGATTTTAATTTCCTCAAATTGCTCAATTATGTAGGAAAACTCTGGCAACTCGAGAAGACTGGCCAGCATAGCCGCATCATGCTGGACATCCCAGCTTGTGTCGCCAGCATCAAACCCTTTTAACAAAAGAGCCTCAAGCACTGCAGCTAATGCTTGGATTCGTTGTGCACCAAGCTCCGAGGTCAACGAGCGACTGCCGGCAACATGCTCCTCTATGAGTTTCATCATATACCGCTTGGCGGCATCCCAGCGTGCAAAACCATCAGTTTCATGATTGATTAAATGCAACAAGTCACTGTAGCTGTAATCGAGAATGAGTTTTACTGGAGCAGAAAAGCCGCGCAGCAATGAAACTACCGGACGCTCATCCAACGCATCAAACGTCCAGGACTGGCACTGCTGCGCGAGCACCAAAATTTGCTCACTGGATGCAAGCAGGCCTTGCGTCCCGAACAGAGCCATCTTAATAGGCAAATAAAAAGGTTCTTTATGGTCTTGATTTGGCGAAGGGGCACACGACTGAGCAATTGTGAGCGTATAAATTTTTTTCTGAGGATTCCAATTTTCACTGACTTGCAATGTCGGCGTACCAGCTTGCGAATACCAACGCCGAAATTGAGCGAGGTTGTAGCCGCTGGCATCTTCTAACGCTACAACAAAGTCTTCGCAGGTTACAGCCTGCCCATCGTGTCGATCAAAATATAAATCCGTACCCTTGCGAAACAGCTCTGCACCAAGCAATTCATGCAACATGCGAACAAGCTCGGCTCCCTTTTCATAGATGGTGAGCGTATAAAAGTTAGATATTTCTATAAATGATTCAGGTCTAACGGGGTGCGCTAGCGGGCCTGCATCTTCTGCAAACTGTGCTGAACGCAGCAGGCTCACATCCTCTATACGCTTTACCGTTGCCGAATTCATATCGGCAGAAAAGCAGGCATCACGAAATACTGTAAAGCCTTCTTTTAAACTCAGCTGAAACCAGTCTCGACAGGTAACGCGATTGCCCGACCAATTATGAAAATATTCATGCGCAACAACGCCTTCAACCCGCTGAAACGCCATATCGGTTTGCGTACTCGGATGCGCCAGCACACAAGATGTATTAAATATGTTGAGGCCCTTATTCTCCATAGCACCCATATTGAAAAAGTCTACTGCGACAATCATGTACAGATCGAGATCGTACTCTCGACCATAGACTTCTTCGTCCCAACGCATAGCGCGCTGCAAAGAAAGCATGGCGTGGCCACATTTCTCTACATCTTTTTGCTCAACAAAGATTTGCAAATCAATCTGACGACCAGACATCGTAGTGAACGAGTCTTCTACTACCTCTAAATTGCCTGCCACCATCGCAAACAAATAGCATGGCTTTTTGAAAGGGTCATGCCACTCGACCCAGTGACGACCATTGGGCAAAGATCCTTGTGTAATTTTATTACCGTTTGCCAAGAGCACTGGGTAGAGCTTTTCAGACGCAATGATTTTGGTGGTGAACACTGCCATCACATCGGGCCGGTCGAGATAATAAGTTATACGCCTAAAACCCTCCGCCTCACATTGGGTGCAATACATGCCGTCCGACAGATACAAGCCTTCAAGCGCAAGATTACTGGCCGGATCAATATGGGTGACAAGACAAATCTCACATCGCTCGGGCAAATTAAACAGCGTTAAGCCTGACTCATTAATTATGTAGGCATCTTGCGAGAGCGACTGCCCATCAAGTGATACCGATATTAGCTGCAAATGCTCGCCATCAAGGTGTAGATCCCCGACTGCTTCAAAATTCGTCACTTCTTTGGCCTGGTTGCGATAGACCAACATCGTATTCGTCACTACGGTTTTATCTTCAAACAAATCGAATATAAGATCGACACGCTCGATCAAGTAAACTGACGGACGATAATCTTTTAAAAAAATCGGTTCACTCATCGATTGACTCTTTGCTGAGGCTGCATTCGCAGTCTGTCCTTCAGACATTTTTTGCTCCGCTCACACATTGATAACCATCAACATGCATCAAATTATGCCGACTCGCCGGCTAACCCACCACCACAGTAATGTGATAGCCACCAAACTTACGCAGGTTTATCACACCACTGTCTAACAATAAATATTGGCCTTTAATACCATTTAACACGCCAGTGACGAGTGGCTCTTTATCAAAATTATGTGAGATTATTTTCTCTGGGTAGTGCTGCACTGGATAATTGATTTTGACATCTTTAGCATCAGCTAAACGCATAATTGCCTGCAAGCCAAATTCCTGCTGCATCAGCCCGACATCAGCTTCCACTAAACCGCACATCTCGGCTGCGCAATGCTGCATATCAACTAAATCGATACTCCCTTTAAGCATGGCGCGCCAATTCGTTTTATCGGCAACATGCGCCTTGAGCGCCATCTCTACCAACCCGGCTTGACGTCGAGTCTGGACACGATAAATAGGTATAGCCTGCACCGCACCTTGATCAATCCAGCGCGTAGGTATTTGTGTACCGCGGGTGATTCCCACTTTTAGGCCCGATGAATTGGCAAGATAAACATAGTGATCCTGCATACAAAATTCTTCGCCCCAAACTGGCTCTCGACAGGTACCCAAATGGTAATGACACTTTTCCGGGCTGACAATACACTGGTCACAGCGGGCGAGTTTTCTAAAACAGGGGTAACAATAACCCTGGCTAAAGCTTTTTTTTGTTTTTCGATTGCAGTGAACACAATTAATTTGACCCGCATAACTCAGCGAAATTGGCTGCCCTAACGCTTCGTTTAGAGGCACCGCTTCGCTGTCCAGCGCGAGTGAATACTGCACAGACGCATCAGGCTGCTCAGGCAACTGAACATGCATCTTACGTAAAGCGCCTGTGTATTCAGGCATAAAATAAACTCCTATATTAACCGTCGTGCTTTGAGCAAAACCTATATTTTTTAAGCTTGATGGGATTTAAAAACACCACCGACAGAGCACAGACCTGACTAGTTTTTGCCTATTATATTCTTTATAGCGGCTTGGTTAATGGGCTCGGAGGCTTCGGCCACCACCTCAGCTGACTTACTCGCACACATATCGTCTATCTGGCCCGTTTTAGATTTTTCTGCAGGGTTAGCGTGTTCATAAACAATAATTGCTTGCAACATCAATTCGCGCTGTTTGCTCGATACTACAGCGCCATCAGGCCATTTGCCCGTTTCAATAGCACGTTTGAAATCGCTATACTGCTGCGGCAGTAATTGCTTAGCCTGCTGATAAAATTCACTGTGATCACTATCACTCAATTTTTTAATCCCCCATACTTTTTCGTTGCGCAGCGACCAATGGAATGCAGCTAACGACTTCCCCAACGCGATAATATGGCGCTGGGCACACCAATCACACAACCAAAAATCAAACCCGATAAATGCGCGGTATTTGCCATTTGAGCCAAAAAATCAAATATACCCAGATAACCGATCAGTAGACTTGCCAGCATGAAAAGATAAATCTCTTTCGGTAAATGGAGCGCGCGTTGTGGTGAGATCAGCGTAAACACCGCGCAATACCCCAGCAAACCGTATATGACGCCCGACATACCACCAAACGTGGCCAAGGGGGTACTTGCAGCCTGGTAAAGGTTAGACGCAACACCAATAAAGAAAACCACGCTGAGCAAGTGTAAAGAACCACCCTGCAGCTCGATTCGACGACCCAATTCCCAAAGCCACAGCATATTAAATGTGATATGCAACCAACCAAAGTGTAGGAAGATGGGTGTAATTAAACGCCAATACTGACCGTGAGCTAGATATTCCTCTGTTGATATCCGCTCGGGTAAATTCAACCGCTGACTCAATGTATGGTTGTCGATGCCTTGAATAGCAAGCAAATCGAGCCAAGCCTGTTGATTAAAATACACCAACAAAAAACCCACAATACTCAAAACAAACAATGAAAGAGTGACAGGAAAATGCTTTAAAAATTGAAATAACGCTAAGCGGCGATCAGGCATCTGCCGGCGCTGCAGTCTTATACTTAATCGCCCTTCAATAAACGCTTGATGGTCTTCAATAAGCTTTTGCCGAAGCGAGTCATCCTTAACTAAAATGACCTGTACACCTGCTTGCTCGATAATGCGGTGGTCAATGCCATTTTCCCGCCAGTAGACTGACAGTGGCTGCAGATTTTGCGCCAAAGGTGCTTCTATAATTTTAATCACAATCTTAAATTGGCACCTTGATGAAAGAAACCCATTAAAAAATTACTGCAACCCGCTTTATCTGGGTTTGTCGATACAGATATGCGCGGGCAAAAATATAGCTACTTAACAGCCAAAACCTCGCAAGCCATTTGCGCCTCTATTCATCACCAATAAGCTGGGTTCCCCAACCGAGTTTACTGCGACAAGTTTCGTAAAAGACATGATCTTTTGGATGAATCAGGTTTATTCGTTTTGCGCTCTTGTGGATATAAATAATATCTCCGGGCTTAGCCATTAAGTTAACTTGGCCATCACAACTAATACTCGGTGACTCTGGATTGTTTTCGGCGATAATGATTTTTATTTCACTATTGCCCTCTATCACTAATGGGCGACTGCTTAATGTATGCGGAAACATGGGCACCAGCACTATCGCATTAAGCTTAGGGTGCATAATGGGGCCTCCGCCCGAAAGCGAATAAGCCGTTGAGCCTGTGGGTGTTGAAATAATCAACCCATCTGATCGCTGCGAATAAACGAAATCACCTTCAATGTGCAGCTCAAAGTTGAGCATTTTGGGGGCTTGCCCGCTATGCAGAACCACATCGTTGAAAGCCAGTGAGCGCTCAATAATTGCGCCGTCGCGCTTGAGCTGCATATCTAATAAAAACCGTTGCTCGGTATCAAAATTCCCATCAAGGATACTTGCAACCGTGGTGTTCACATCATCAGGCGCTATATCGCTTAAAAATCCAAGTCGACCTCGATTGACTCCTAGCACTGGCACATCATGCCGGGCTAAATCTCTCGCGGCACCTAATAAACTTCCGTCGCCACCCACAACAATAACCAAATCACAGACCTCGCCGATAAGCTTACGGGTAGCCACTTGAAATGTATGTTGACCCAGCACATGCGAGGTTTGCTCTTCTAAAATCACTTTTAGATTGCGCATCTCGAGTAAATATACCAACTGGCGAACGGAGCTGATAACTGGCTCAGTATCAACTCGGCCTATCACACCAATATTTCTAAATTGTGCATTCATATTATTTATTCAACGACTATTTAAAATTTTGGCCAGATGCCACGGGACTGCTATTGTAAGCGCTAAAGGTCAGCCACGGGCCAACTCGATCAAAAAAATCATCGATATAGTCTAAACGCCCAGTGTTTTAGCTGGTTATTATAAGATTAATGAGCCACGACTGAAATATCGAGGGTCAAAAAGAACCAGATTGAGCCGAAAATATGCGCTCTGCACTCGGCGCAAATTTGTAAGGTAGCTAGCATCATAGTCAGGGCAAGCGAGTATCACGCTGCCCTGACTAATGGGGAGCCAAATGCCTGACTACAGGCGTTACATCAAACCCCTGCTGACGCAACAGCATGGCTGCCGCGCAGGCACGACGGCCAGTAGAGCAGTACGCCATATATTTGCCATCATCGCTCATCAGGCGAGCCTTGATAGCCAGCAAATGCAAAGGCAGGTGAAAGGCAGCTTGGTAATGCTCATGGTCAAATTCTTGCTGCGAACGAACATCCAGCCATGTAGCGCCTGCGGCAACCATGGCCTCTGCCTGTTGCGATGAGACGCCTTCAATCTCAGGTTCGGACATAAGCGCAAGAAAATCGCGTTTTTTAAGCACCATCAGAACCCCATTACTTTCCATCGTTACGCTAGCATTGCGCAGGGTCATATTGGCCAGAGCTTCCTCGCCAAAGCACTGACCTGAGAGCAATTCAGCCAACACCTGTGGAGCCGACAGAGTGTTATCTTCAACGGACACGATGGCTTGGCCTTCTTTGATGATATAGCATTCATCGCCCCGCTCCCCTTGACGCACAACGACCTCACCCGCCTGCACTAATCGAGGCGTAAATTTATCTAACACACGCCGAATATTATAGGGTGGTATTTTGTGAAATAGATTTGAAGTGAGCAACGTATTGATCCAATCTCGGTCTTCGTCACGTGTTCGCTCAGCCGTCAACTCTAAAGAGAGCGATTTAGCTACTTGATCCCAACACAGCATCGAATCGAGCTCATTGCGAGCGACTACTAGCACTTGAACATCCGACATCGCTCTGAGATGGCGAATATTTTTCAAAAAATCGCCTAGCGACAATCGGCCGAAGTCCGCAGCGTTGTATGTGATGGGTTTCATTGAGGAGTCATGCATGACCGTCACTTCACCACTGATCAAATAACAATAGAAATTGTCTAGAAAATTCCTATCCGCTATCAATTCACCAACAGGTATATTGATTAACTTTGACGACCTAGCGATGCTATGCAAGTGGGCGCTAGAAAGATCTTGCATGGGTACAAAATCAGTCAATAAATCAGCGAGTGGCTCAACACCCGACAACATATATTGAGCATTAGTAATTTTTTTAATCATGTAGCTATCATCCAAAGTTGTATAAAATGCTTTGAGTAATAATCAATGCGCTGCCACGTCAAAAACTTAATGATTCATGCTTAACAAGCCTCGACGCCCTTGCAATCCGCCGGTATGCAAAACCGCAATATCACCGTTGGGCAGGTCTACACGACTTTTCAACGCCTGCCACAAGCCATAAAAAACCTTGCCCATATAAACATGATCGATAGGTTCATCTAGTTCGAGCTCTAAGCGCTTATGAAAGCGGCCATACTCTGCACTGACATGGGCATAGCCTGCGGAATCGTGTAAATTGTAATAACTGATGTGCCCATCCGTCACTTCAGCGCAACTGTTCGATTGATCTTGACTAGCATCAGTATGGCTCCAGGCTTTCATACCATTCATCTGAAGGAGACTTAAAACCCGCTGCGGCAGCGAACTATCACGAAGCGCAGGTACTGCAAATAATTTAGGCTGGGGCCGCTGAGTACTAGCTGCTATTGATCCGCCCTCTGCCCAATAGTCAGCGTCGACAGAGTAATCATGAGTCATCCCAGCCGCCAGACCGCCTAATGTCGAACCGGTGCCGCTAGCCATCCATAAACTACTAATATTACTACGCAATCGCCGACGTAATATTTTCCCAAGAACAGAAGTTCCCTGAAAACCAGCCAAGTTGCTTCCGCCGGCCGGAACTATCAAACCTTGTCCAACCATTGTTTTGAATCGGTCGAGCCTCTCGTCATCGAAAACCTCGGACCTTTCATCCGCTGCTACCGCTGTACTGCTCGCCGCTTGCAATGCCTTATAGCTCTTACGCGAGACGAACTGCAGATGCATGCCCATCCTTTGGGCGTCGATAAGCGTGGGGGTTAAAATCGGCGGTCGCTCTCCTCGTACGATACCCACTGTAGCCAATCCAAAATTTTCGCCTGCAGCTGCGAGGGCATGTAAATGATTGGACCAAGGCCCGCCAAAACTCACTATGGTTGATTGAGCGTTACGCTGTGCATCGGCAATATTGGGCAACAACTTAAAAAGTTTATTGCCAGAAAGATTAATAGCCCCTGATAAATTCAGCTTATCGAGTCGAACTAAATAGATATGTTTTACGTAAGGCTTGAACAGGTTCAGCTGATACTTTTCTATTTGGAGAGCATTTTCAAGGTCACGAAATGTACTGGACAAGTCTATGATTTTTTTTGCGCGGTGCATGGGCTTCTCTTGCCTAAAACCTATATTTAACTAGCACGTAAATTTTGTACGACTGACATTTGGTGCTCACTGCATTTATTACTGAACTCTGGAATAAACTCTTTCGGTCGAACAACTTCCAGACGACAGTCGCAACCTCTCCCTTGTGCTATCAACGCTGAACATATTGGATTTCGCGCATACTGCAGCCAAGACTTATAAACAGCTGGCTCGAGACCCAAGCGCTCAGCAACGTAATCAACAGGCTGGGAACGAAAGACCGCCAGATCGACCGCCGGTATACTGAGTGGCCGAACTGCAGGCAGAGTGAGGACAAAATTCATGCCGAGTGACTCTAATTCAAAAACCGAATCTTCGCGATCTCCCCGACCACTAGATGTCCCGCGCGCTGGCGAATTATCAGACAAGGCAGACACCTTACTCAATTGCTGCTTAAGACTTTTGATTTGATCCTCCCGATACTGCGCTTCAATTTCACGCATCTCTAACCGATTTTTTAAGTCTCCCGTCTGTTCAATAATTTTTCGCTGAAATTCAGTTCGGTACTGCTTACGCAATGCAGAGTAATCAACGCCTTGCTGATTAACACTCGCCGAAATCTTCTCTTCAAAATCTGCGCGTTCTTGCTCAAGAACCTTTCGCATGGATTTAATTTCGTCTTGCAAATGCCTATTCTTCTCGTCTACTGCCTGATAAGTATTTTTCATTTCACCGTAGTTAACCAGCATGGCCTCTTTCTCACGAGCGAACTGTTCGCGAAGTCTTTCTGATGCTTGTTCATGGCTTGTTTTTAAACTTGCAATAATAAGCTCATACTCAGCTATAGACGCTGCCAGCTTTTGAGCTTCCTGCTCAGATCGAGAAGTCTCATCGATAATTTTTTCATAATCGGATCGAGCTGCTGATCGCGCCGGGCTCTGATCGTTGGCGTCAGAACCATCAGCAATGCGCCCGCGATTACCAGAATCAATCAGCAAACCCAGCCTGTTAGACTTGATACTTGCCGCCAGAGTTTTAAGCGTAGTACTACCTTTTGATAAATCCGGCTCCCATAAGAAATCTTGATGCCAAGGGATTTGACACTGACTGCGGCAGGTTATGCCGACGCTCTTGCCATTCAGCGAGGCACTCATGGGCGCTGTATCTACTAGCTGGGCAAGTGGTAGGTTCCAGCGCCGGTCAGGATTCCCATCGCTGTCAAAGTCTATTAAGAAAAAAACGGTGCCAAGGATATTCAACCGCATATCAATTTTAAGATACACCGCGTGACAGGTTTGATTTTTGAATTCGGGCTCTCCAACCACCCCATCCAAGACTGCCTCGAATTCACTATAAAGCATTTCCTTGAGCACTTTTTTATGGCCCATAAAAATGACTGCTTCATAGTAAGTTTGCTTGAATCCAAAAAACATGGTTCACGGTTCCGCTGCAGTGCGAACGGCTTACAGATAGACTAAAAAGCCGACTAGTGACTTAGTATAATGAAGCAATCAAGCGGGCGCGCGAGTTAATCGAGAGCCCGCCCGTTTAAGCGTAAAAACGTGAACCATGTTGCAAAGGCTCTGCGACGCGCTTAGCGCCAACAGTGCCGAGTAAAACGACGTTCAGCTCCCAACGAGGCAATGCCGTAACCATGGATAGTTAAACAAGAATTGCTCTGATAACTCCCCACAGACCACCAAGGATCAATGCAAGCGTTGCTAGAAAACCAATCAACATGCCGCGCGATCGTTTCTCAGGCGCCTGCAAATATCCAGCCGCATAAATAAAACGACCAGCAATAAACACCACACCTAGCAAGGCTGCTGAGCTCCAATTCAGATAAAGTCCAAACACCCACATTGCCGGTAAAGTAACGACCAGCAACTCAAGTGTATTGAGGTGAATTCGGTTGACTCTTTCAAACAACTCATTGCCGCTCGTCGCTGGCGCCTTAACACCATATTTACCGCGCGCCTGACCAACTTTTGATGAAAAATAAATACACTGCAAACTCATTAGCAGCGTTACTAAAGCTACTTGTTCCATTATTTTCACCTTTTAATCTACTGACTGAAAAACACATGCGAGGACTAATATACACTGATCACGCCATCTAGAATGTTACCTATATTTGAGTCTTAGCTCCTAGCAAAGCGGAGCGGCTATGATCAGTTATATTTTGGATCTATTTGACTTCTTGCACCAGTACCCAAGGCAGAATGACCGATGCCCAAACCACGGCATCTTGGTCTAGCCACTGCCTGGCCTGTTCATCTGTAACTCGCGAGACATTGCCTGTTTTTAACAACTGCCCAAATAGCTCATGCTCATCTTTCGCCACTGCACAGGCCACCTCAAGAAGGTCTTGAGAAGAGTTGACATATATGGTGCTCCCAGCGGCGAAGAATCGCGCAAGCTCACTCCAATTTATTTTTGCCGTTTCTCGATTGAGTTTCTCTAGCATCTCTTTTTTATTTACTGCCTTTTCCATTTCAACATCACCAATAGTTTTTATCTACAGCTTCGATGCGTTTATCGAAAAGCGAGAAGTTTTTAAACACGCACTTTCATATGACCGTTGCACACAACAATGGGCCCAGTTGGAGAAGCACAGGGACGCCTTCTTTTTTACCCTAACCCCTCCAAAACTACTCCTTAGTGAGGTTGTCCGGCTGCGATCTATCGCTGTGATTCACTTGGCGTTCTTGGCGCAGGCGTAAATTATATTTTTTATGCAAGTAATAGACAACCAAGCCCGCATCCTCTTTGCGTAAGTTATTTAATACAAGCTCATCAGGGTTTTTACAATCATATAACACGCTTACAAACTGAGTTACTGTTAGCCCGCGAAAACTCTTGAGGTTTTTACGATTAAGTTCAAGTCGATCTCCCGTTGGCTCTTTAGCCAAACAGTATTGATAATATTCATACTTGCCTTGCCCTTTAAAAATAGTCTGACCGGCAATATAGTTTTCATCATATTTAGGATATCGGGTGTTGGTCGCTTTTTCCCAAAAGTCGATCCAAGCACGCTGATCAATCGGAGTATTTATCCCGTCTCGACTCGCAGCCGCTTGGTTGGACAATAAAAAAGTACTCGCACATATAAGCAGATAGCCTGCTAGACGCTTAATAGACATCCTTGAGCTGAAAAAAACTTTCATCGTTAACACCTCTCATAAGCCGACTTTTCCCATCATTGCCTTTTTCATCGAATGACTGATTGCACCCAGCCAAAGATCCAACGCAGCGCTAGACCACTGCAGCTCTCCACAGCTAATTTAGTAGAATACTCCATAAGCTCGCCTTTGTGCGCCTTGAGACACAGTGACTGCGCACTAATTGCATATAATTGATACGGACCCTCCCTCTATAATAAGACCATGAAAAACCTTTTAAATTACAAATGAACGTAAAACGTGGCCTATGAAACACCAACACATCCCCCTGCACGGCACTCCTAACCTGCGCGACTTAGGTGGCTATAACTCACGGTGCGGTCGCAGCGTAGCAAAGAATCGAATATTTCGCTCTGGCACACTGGCCTACCTAAATGAAAAAGACTGGTCAACGCTAGAGAACCTAAATTTAGGCGTCATTTGCGACTTCCGCCGCGAAGACGAGCAAGTCCGAGAGCCGACCAAACCTCCAGCGGCCCTGCCCATTGAAATAATCAGTCTATCGGTTGGAGCTGGCAGCCACACGGATTACCTCCAATACGTGCTCAGTAGCGAAAGCGAAGACAGTGAGTCAGTCAGGCGAATGATGCGCTCGATAAATCGAGACTTCGTTCTCAAACACAGCGATATTTACAGCCAGTTTTTAAAAAAAATTCTCACTCTAAAAAATGATACATCACTACTTTTTCATTGTGCAGCAGGCAAAGACCGCACCGGATTTGGAGCTGCACTTTTTTTGAGCTGCTTAAACGTCGATCGAAAAACCATCCGCCACGACTACTTGCTCACTGCAGACTATTTTGTTCCAGAAGTAGAGCTAGTCAACATACAGCAGCGCGCTACTCATGTGGATTGGACTAAATATAAAATTAAACGCCTAACGCCTATGCTTGAGGTACACCCTGGTTATCTAGACTCTGCATTTGCGGCTATAGAAGAGCAATGGGATAACACCGAGACCTATATTCGCGAAGCATTAAAAATAAGTGACGATGAAATAGCTCAGTTACAAAATAAATTTTTAGTTCACAATGATTGACCACCAAAGGCTTACTTGAGCGCCTTGACTGCAGCTTTTTGAATCACATCAACAATTTTTTGCACGGCGTCAATGCGCATGTAGTTTGGCCGCGTCAGGAGCACTATTTCTCGACGTGGTATAGGCGCTTTAAAAGGCACATAGACGAGCGAGCTAATGGGCGGCATTTGCAGCGTAGCAAGCTTGGGAAGTAACGTGATACCCATATTACTAGCGACCATGTAACGCAATGTTTCGAGGCTGGTTGCTTGAAAGCGAACATCCTCACTAGCCCCTGCCGACGAGCAAAAATCCAAAGCCTGGTCGCGCAGACAATGACCATCTTCTAAATTAAGAACCGGCATGCCACGTAGATCTGCCAAGCTACTCTTATCTTTATGCGCTAGTGGGTGAGACGCATGCACAGCTAAAACGAGGTCTTCGCTAAAAAGGTTAACGTGCTCGAATCCTTGCATGTCATCTAGCCAAGGTAAAATAAGTAGATCGAGCTTGCCGCTATTAAGGTCTTCTAATAACTTACTGGTTTTTTCTTCGTAAAGAAAAAAATCTACTTTAGGCAAGGCCTGATTCATCGGCTCCATAATGTGTGGCAGCAAATAAGGCGCAAGCGTTGGAATAAGTCCAATATGGCGCTCTCCCGCAAAAGGATCGAGCAATAGATTAGCGCTCTCTTCGAAATCTTTTGCCGCCAATATCACCCTGCGCGCTTTAACTACTAACGAATCACCTTCTGGAGTTAGCAATACTCCACGGCGATGCCTCTCAATGAGCTGTAAACCCAGTTGCTCCTCAAGCTTCATAATTTGACTGCTAAGAGTCGGCTGACTTACAAAGCAAGAGTCAGCTGCTCGCCCGAAATGCTTATGCTCGGCAATGGCGAGCAAATATTGAAGATCGCGAAGTTTCACCATATGTCTATCTCAACAAAAATCTTAAGCATTGGAACTTACGTTTCGCAGGCAAAAAAAATCACTACAATGCTACATGAGTGCAGGCTTTAGATGCCTTGAAAAATTTGGTACAAGCCAATTTATGGTTGAATTACGCTGCGTAAATAATTAAAGGCTTCACCACTTAGGTCCTGATACTGCGGCATAAAACCGGCCAACGCAACCCAAAAAATAAAGATGCCGAAGATCAGTGTAAAGGGAAAGCCTAACGAAAATATATTGAGCTGGGGGGCTGCCCGGGTCATGACACCGAAAGCAAAATTGACAATTAATATTGCTGTCACCGCTGGAAGTGCCAGTAACAATGCCGACGCGAACATCCAAGTGCCGGCCTGTGCAATGCCAAACAGAGCACCATCAGACAGCATACTTTGGCCGATCGGCATGAAATAAAAGCTCTGTGCCATCACCTCAATGACAACCAGATGACCGTTGAACGCCAAAAATAACAGCGTAACCAAAACCACATAAAACTGACTCACCACAGCCACTGATACGCCATTCGTTGGATCAACCATTGAGGCAAAGCCTAAACCCATTTGCATGGCAATCATTTGACCTGCAAGTACAAATATATGAAAGAAAATCTGCACAAAAAACCCAAGCGAAACACCAATAATGAGTTGCTGAAAAGTCAATAAGATCGTATCAAACGATAAAATTGATACTATGGGAAGGTCTGGCAGAGAAGGGAACAGTAACGCTGCAGTAGTGAGTGCCAATAATAAACGCACCTGCATCGGTACTAACTGATTGCCAAAGACCGGCACAGTTGCGAAAAATGCCCCTACTCGCACGAAAGGCAAAAAGAATTGGGCGATCCACTGAACCAAATCATTCGGGTCAAACGGCATTACAGACACTCGGGCTATAGATATTATATTTAATGAGTCACGTAACTGATCGACTCAAAGATAAAGTTGGATAGGTCGAGTAACTCTTGAATAATCCAGGGGCTTAGAACCAAAATAGTCATCAATGTAGCGAGTAAACGTGGCAGAAAGCTCAGTGTTTGCTCATTAATTTGAGTTGCCGCTTGAAAAACACTAACAATTAAGCCGACCAACAAACTCGGCAAAATAATCGCCGCAACCAACACAACGACTAGAAATAGCGCCTGCCCAAATATCCCAATGACCGTCTCTGGCGTCATCTTAAACCTCGGGGTTGGGTGTTTAAAAACTTCGTGGATATTTTATATGCCATAACTTGCCGCCAAACTGCCCACCACCATGGACCAACCATCGACCAAAACGAACAGCATGATTTTAAATGGCAAAGAAATAATAATAGGTGACAACATCACCATGCCCATTGCCATCAAGACACTCGCCACCACCAAATCGATAACTAAAAACGGAATAAACAAAAGAAATCCTATTTGAAAGGCCGTTTTAAGCTCGCTAGTAATAAATGCAGGTGCAAGCACAAAAAAAGATATCTCTTCCTTACTGTTAACCGGCGGCACTTTGGCGATGCGCGAGAACAATTCGATATCTGAAGCCCTTGTCTGTCCTCGCATAAATTCATGTACGGGTAACGATGCAAGCCTAAGAGCCTCAACTGAAGTGATCTGCTCTTGCATATAGGGCTGCACAGCGTCCTCATAGACTGTCTCAAAAACGGGTCGCATGATAAAAATGGTTAGGAACAATGCCAAGCCTAAAAGAATTTGATTAGAGGGTGTCTGCTGTAAACCGAGTGCTTGCCTGAGGATAGAGAACACAATAATAATGCGCGTGAAGGACGTCATCATTAAAATAAAAGACGGTAGCAAGGTAAGCGCCGTCATAATGGCGAGCAACTGGATAGTCACTGTATAGTCCTGACCACCATCGCTACGCGGAGTCATCGCAAATGCTGGAAGCCCCGGAATACCGGCAACGAGAGGCAGCGCACCCTGAGCTGGCAAAACCGCGCTTTGCGGATCGAGATTGGCTGCCGTCAATGAGCCAGCCGGCACCAAGCCATCGAGATCTTGCGCATACCCAAGCGGCGTGAATACAACAAGCACGATAGCAACAACAGCAAAAAAAGAAATGCCTGCTTGTTTAAACAAACGATTTTTTAAGCGGGTCAATGGAATCAGCGACATAGTATTCTAAGATTTACCTGCGGCTAACGCTGAGCGGAGATGCTTGATGAAGGTTGGCGAAACACTTTGGGAATTATCACTAATAATGGGAGTATCCAGCTTCTCTAAAAGTGCCACACGCCCAGGCGCAACACCTAACAATAATTGTTCCTCTCCCACTTGCACTAATACCACCCTTTCTCGCGAGCCAACCGAAATGGCCGACAACACCCTTAATGGCAAAGTGCCTCCGCCGCCAGCAAAATTTTGCATTTTCCTGGCATACCAGGCCAAAGCTAGAATGAGCCCAACAATGACTAACAAACTTACGAGAAGCTGGAGCAGTGAACCGGCATTGATCACCGAAAAATCAGACTCTGCTTGCTCATTAGCACGGGCTAAGGTTGGTAGAAAAAGCCCCAGATAAACGAACACCAACAGTACAGTTCGCAACGCCTTGGTCATCACTTTAGCCTTTTAATGCGTTCAGACGGACTGATCACATCGGTGACACGAATACCGAATTTTTCGTTAACTACGACTACTTCACCATGCGCTATTAACGTTCCATTCACGGTCACATCGAGAGGCTCTCCAGCCAAGCGTTCTAGCTCGATTACCGACCCTTGGTTAAGTTGCAGCAAATTCCTGATAGAAATTTGTGTAGAACCGACTTCCATCGCTATTTTGACTGGAATATCCAATACGACTTCCAAGTCAGGGCTACCACCCTCTGGGGTGTTGGATTCCTCCACCTTCAATTCATCGAGAGTTGCAGCTGCAACATCGTTTTCAGCTAAATCTTCATTGTCACTCATAAGCCTATACCCACTCGGTCTTTAACGAATAATGTGTATTAAATTTTATAACTACCTATCTTGGCTCTAGACTAAAACCTGTCAGAAACTATCCATTTGATTGATATCAGTGCGCTTAATAATTTCTAAAGCTAAATTACCACGGGAAGTACCCATGCGAGTCTTAAAAACAGGCACGCCATTGGCACGCAACACCATAGTTTCGGGTATATCGACAGGGATGACATCGCCCTCCTCTAAATCGATCACTTCGCGCAGGCTCATCTTCTTTTCAACCACTGTACATTCTAAATTTACGTTAGCTCTGACGATATCTCGCCGCAATGCATGCCCCCACCGCTCATCAACTTCAGCGGACTCACCGGTCATACCAGAATCTAATACGTCTTTAATCGGCTCGATCATTGAGTAGGGAATGGCCACATGGAAGTCACCTCCATTACCGTCAATTTCTATATGAAAAACAGAAACAATCACAGCCTCGCTGGGGCTTACGATATTTGCCATAGCTGGATTAACTTCAATGCCCGATGTTTCAAATTTAACTTCAAACAAAGGCTTCCAAGCCTCTTCAAAGTTTTTGAAAACTTGGGCTAGAAACATTTCGACCACTCGTAATTCTGTGGGTGTAAACTCTCGACCTTCATTTTTGGAATTAGCCCCATCACCGCCAAAAAAACTATCGACGAGGCGAAAAACTAACTTAGCTTCTACAGAAAACAAACTTACTCCGCGCAATGGCTGCATACGGACAAGATTCAAGCTCGTTGGCATCACTAAACTCTGAGCATAGTCACCAAATTTTTGCACTTGCACACCAGCCGCAGTCACTTCGGCACTGCGACGCAGCAAGTTGAAAAGGCTAACGCGCATATAGCGCGAAAATCTCTCATTAATGAGCTCTAAGGTTGGCATACGCCCACGTACAATACGATCTTGCGAAGTTAAATCATAAGTCGTGTAGTCGGCACCATCGTCAAAGGCATCGTCGGTGTCTATGTCACCACCGTCTACGCCGTGCAACAGCGTATCGATTTCTTCCTGCGATAAAATTTCATCTGCCACAAAATAGCCCTTTGCTAAAACTCAATGCGCTCACACTGGACAGCGTAAACAACGATCTTCACGTTATCTTTTAAACAGGTATGCTCAGCTCTCAACTGTTCCAACTTGGCTGACGATATTTATTAAACTAGGGTCAATAATCACTGCATAACAAAATCAGTAAACAGCACTTTTTCAACTCCTGGCTTACCGATTTCAGCGTTAAGAATTTCTTGCACTGCTGCTAAGCACTCGAGCTTTAACGCTATACGCCCATCAGGCGTTTTTAATGCCTCAAATTGCTGTCCACTCAACAAGATGACTAATTTGCTTTTGATTGTGGGCGCATGCTTAATCAGTGCCTCAATTACATCCTGCTCGCGCGTCATTAACGAAATCGCCAACTGGAATAAGCGCTGGCGTCCATTGACTTCATAGTTGGTCTGAAATTTAGGATTGATTGCGAAATACAGTGCCGCTGGATTGAACTCCTCTACCGGCTCATCATCGTTCATCAGCCAGACCGTCACACCAATTGAAGTGGCTACCAAAAACACGCCCAAGACAATGAATATGATCAACGTCTTTTTATTCGACGATGATTCATCTACTTCTTCTTCAGCCATGCCAATATACCGCCACTTTTTCTCTAGTTGGTAGGAAAGCAAGTCCTGTGCCAGCTGCGGCTGCAACTGCGATATGGGCCAGCCTCGATCGCCAGACAACAACACAAAACTCAGCCACGATTTTAGTCGAGAATCTGAGCATTCGTGGCGATACTTGCGGGATCTAGCCAGAATTACCGTTTATTCTTTAAGTGAGCAGGCGCGCAGTTAGATTAATAGCCGAAAAGCTTCGACTTGGAAAGGATTGGGGAATTGAAACGCAAGGCAGAAATGCCGCTCGAGGCGAGGTGCCGCAGGCACCAGGTCTTAAACTGCACCTGCCCGACCGATTTAGACGTAAGCGTCAACTAGCGCATAACTGAGCACAATTTTCTGAGGTTGCTGATCAGCTGCAGTTTCATCATCGCGCGCCGTCAAGCTACTGTCTCCCGCGTCGCTCGATTGAGCATCGGCTTCATCTTGAGTTGATTGAAATTCGCCCTCGGTATAATCACGACTATCGACATCCACATCGACTAGGTCCAACCCTTGACTGGCAAACATGTCGCGCAAGCGTGGCAGCTGAGCTTCCAACGCCTCGCGGATTGCGGCATTGTGAACCGAGATCGTCACACGCGCAGAGTTTTCAGAACTGTCAATTCGCACTTGCATGGGGCCAAGCTCAGGGGGGTTCAATTGAATATCTGCAGAATTGATGCCTTGACCAGTAAGCCATGTCATTCTCTGCGCTATCTGACTCCCCCACTGCTCGGCTGCAACAGGCAACCCCACATTAGCTGTGAAGGTCGGTGTACCAGTGGCCAGCGAAGAATTTGCTCGAGCACCATCGGCAGCCACTGCCCCGTGAAGCCCTGCCAGCGAATTCGCCAGATCGCCAGATAGCGGATTCAGGGTTGCCGAGCTAGGCACAGATGGGCGCGCCAATTCACTGCGCGCAAGCCCTGCTGTCGCTGTTAAACTCGTGGCACTGAGACTATCTAAGCTGAATTGCCCAGCACTAGGATTGTAAATAGCAGCGCCTCCCCACTGAGGTGCCCCGGCAAGCCCTGATGCAATTGACGCCGAGCCCGCGCTAGATATATTTTGCATGGAGCCGTTGGCGGCAAACGGATTACTAAAATCACCTGATGCACTGTTTGCCCCTAACAGGGCGAGAGCGCTGAGCGCCGCGCCAATCGTTGCATTTGAGGCCGATGGCAGTGTGCCTTGCAAACCGCCGTTTGTGCCCAATGGCGGCGAGCTTCGCTCATCAGACAGCGCCATGCCGTTGGTGGAACTCACCGCACCCGCGGATGTTTGCTGCAACAATTGTTTAACCTCAGCCATAAAGCTTCGAAGCGCGCTCACCGAAAGTGGCGCATTCATCGCTCTGACTCCTACCCTGCTTTCACCCGCCAGCCGATCTTTTGAGATACCGTCCATGGCTGTGAATAGCTTATCGCCAAGAAGTGACTGAGGGTTTTTTAGTAACGCCAAAGTAACTGGCTCGGTCACGGGGTCAGCCCCAGCGATATTTGCCTGAAGCGTATTTTGTAAAGCCATGAGCTTTTGATTGACAGGCCCCAACTGCGATGCATCCAGCCCGAGCGACTTAAGATTATCTTCTAGCAAACCGCTGACTTCAGCAAGCTGGTCAACTAAGCTGACATAAGTGGCAGCCTCTGTTAAATCAACCTCCGGCAGCTGCTTGCCGCCTAGAGGCACTTCACTGCCTGCAGCAAAGGGCCCTGTAAGGTTCGTCCGTATCGTATTTAGCACAGAGTCAACTACTTCCTGTAAACCCTGAATCCCTTCCGCGAGCAGCTCGCCTGACGCAACCGCACCATCGCTCTTGCCACCCAACTGCTGATCCCGACCCGCCACGATAGAGCCGTAACTATTTACTATCAATGACTTATCTTTATTTCCTGAAGTGATTTCACGGCCAGATAAGGGGCTGGAAGAGCTGCCCTGAGAACTTAAAACAGGCGCATTAAGCCCACCTAAAGGTGCCCCGAGTAAATTATCAAACATAAGTCACTAACCTTTTACACGTTGGAATATCCATACGCTTTGCAGAGATAATGCCAACATCGTGCGAATAAGCTAATCTTGAAAAAAATTGAACGAACTAGCAGCTCCTGTACCGACTTGCTTGAACTAACTAACATTCAAGCTACGCGCATACAGGCTTTACGAAGAACCACTCGCAAAAACATTTAGGATGCAGGTACGCATTACCACTGCTGAGAGTTGCGCTCACTTAACGCATTATTATTCGATAAAAAGCTTTTCAGCAGGCCTTGAGGCTACCAGTTATATTCGACACGGACATGATTACCCTTACCAACATACTCGACCTTTTGGCAAATAGTATGAAGCAATGAAATTCCGCGACCGTGCAATGCCGCCTGCTCTTTAGTTTGTTTATTGTGCTCGCCGTAATCGAAGCCCTCGCCGGAATCAATGACTTCAACGCACAACTCACCACTGTCGCTAGTTGCTCGACAATCAATGTCGAACCGCACAAAACCATCGCTTAAGCCCTGCAAACGCTTGACGCGTAAATCATAATATTTAGCAAAGCCCTGCTCTTGCTCTTTTATTGCCGACGAAAGATTCAACAACCCATGCTCAAGCGCATTATTATAAAGCTCACTTATTATCGAAAAAAGCTGACCGGAATATTGCCGCAAATTGGGTTCTTCTAACAGGCTATGTAAGATCAGTGGAACAGGGTCCTGATTGCGGAGTGAATCAACCCTGAATTCATAGCTAATACTCCACGATGCAGGTTGCTGCGCTTTTTTCTGCGCGCTTTTGGCATACATTGCCGAGAATGACTGCGCCGAAACCACCTCAATCTCGACTAATGAGATATCGTCAGCACGACTTTGCGCACCAATAAAGCTGATGACATCCTGCTTTATCGAGCCAAAAGCTGAGCCTTCTGCACAATCGTTTTTGGCTTCATGCGACTGTGCTGATGCAATGGCTGATTGAAAACGATCCTCTCCGTATTGTTCCCCGTGCGTATTTTCAGTTTCGAGCAAGCCGTCGGACAACAAGTATACTTTATCTCCTTGCGTTAAATTATACCGCTGACTCTCAACCTCGAATGCATCGGGAGCCAATATGCCCAAGGCCAAAGCATTTGAAACAATGGGCTCTAGAGATGCATCATTTCGCAATATATAACAGTCTGGTAGACCCGCGTTCCAGACCTCGGCAATACCATTTTTAAAATTTATTTGTGCCACACAAGCACAGCAAAAAACACCTGTTGGCAGCAAGGCATTAAGCTTACTATTCAATTCGTTAATAATGTCGTACATGGCAAAGCCTTTACTCGCC
The DNA here is from genome assembly GCA_943788835.1 of uncultured Pseudomonadales bacterium. Taxonomy (GTDB): domain Bacteria; phylum Pseudomonadota; class Gammaproteobacteria; order Pseudomonadales; family UBA7434; genus UBA7434. Next base: position 812,311 of record CALSRU010000004.1, read on the forward strand.
ATGCCATAAAATGTGGAGGCTAACGGTATGGTGCCAATCGCTGCACCAAGACCGTGACCAGTGAAGTCACCCATCAAGACCAGTAGCGAACCGCTTGGCGTTGGGGTAGCCAGCAAGATATCGCCATTGAATACTGCAATAGGCGAAAGCCAATGAGTAATATTATCTAGCTCGATAGAGTCGTGTGCAACCTTGTTGAAAACCTCCTTCGCCATCTGCTGCTCACGCAATATGTGTTTGTGGTTATTGCTTATTTCACGATGCTGCTCCGACATAATCGAGTGCATATTGCCTACACGCAACTGAGCCTGCAATTTCACTTTGATCAACAGTGGATCAGCGGGCAACACTACATAATCGTTAGCTCCGTTTTCTAGCGCCTCAATCAGATCTTCACTACTGCATCCCTCACCTAACAGAACAAGCGGCACGTAGCGACCATCTAACCGCTTTAATATTCGATCTAGGTGCTCCTTGATTTTTGGTGCCAGCGCAGAAATCGATATAAGTATCAGGTTAGGAAAAACCTCGGATGACTCATCAAGCAGACTAAGCACCTCTGAAAAATCATTGCACCGCGTATGCTTCAAGTGAGCAGGCATCCCGCAAGATTCGCCAGTAGCGCCCGCATCACGAGCCAGTGCGTCAAGTGCCGACTCAAGCTCAGCCAGCGCATCAAGATCTGGGAGCCACGACATCAAGCGCAAGCTATTAACTAATTGGGTTTGAATTACAGGCATAGTTCTACCTCGCGCACTCGCGCGAAACGATCATTGGAAAGCAAGGAAAAAGAAAAAATGTTGGGGAAATAGAGTAGCCACAAGTGAATGGCTCGGGCTTGGTGGCCCCAATATGTTGCTTAGCATACACACGCCGCTGCACCTATCGGCGCAAAGAGTGAACTTCGTTACTGTATAGTAAACAGCCGACCAAAATTAGAAATAACCAGGATCTTGCGAACATCATCATTACAGTTAATCAAGCGAATACTCGCATTGTCGCCGCCCGCATGGTCACGCAACAGCAACAACATTCCAAGTGCAGAGCTATCTAAATAAGTAGTTTGAGCCATGTCAACGGCGTAGCTAGCTGGCTTGTTTTCTAAAGACTCGTAAGCACTGCGAAAATCCTGATGCGCACTAAAATCGAATCGTCCCGCTACGTTGATCACTAACTCATTCTCTGTATCGGCTAATTTTGCTGAAATACTCATGCTTGTTGTTCCCGGGCTGAATCTATTAAGACTTTTTCATTAGGTTTTTATTGCTGCCTGCAATGGAAACACTCTCCGTATTGCGGCACTCGCGGATACAGCGTCCACCTATTAGAGTTTAGTCGAATATTTTCAATCTGCCAGAACGCTACAACAACCAATGACCGGCAACCCAATGCAGAGAAAACTCCAAATCAACGGTTGTAAGGAATCAACAATTACTGCAACCCATTGAAACAGATTGACTAAATATCGCTGAGCAGCGAGTTAACATTTAGCCCGTTGAAGTGTCATGAGTAAGCTTTCTGAACCTAACGAGAATATGAGCGAGCAAGCCCCCAAAGCTCTTCGGCCTCTTGATCTTCCGACAACTTAACCTTTTTTTGCTCATCATGTTGGCACTCATCGACTAGGCTATCCATCGCGTCGCCTCGCGCAGACAAAACCTGCCACTGCCGATTTTCCCGCGCCCATATTTCTGCGGCATCAGCCTCTTGCTCACCTTGCTGCTTTATTGCCTGCGATAAGCTAGCCACAAATCGCGAGGCGTTACTCAACGCGGGCAAGCTTGAAGATCGCCGGCCTTTAACCGAATGTAAATCTAAATATTCTGCGCGATACTCCTCAAGCTGCTTGAGCAGCGCCCGTTGCTTGTCCAGCTGCTGCCTAGCCTCGAGTAAAATTAAACGCTGGTGCTGCTCACGATGCTGCTGCACTCGTGCAATAGCCGCCAACCGAGATGATCTTTTCATGAGCCCATCATAACCTCAATTGTCCGCTTTGCTGTGTATTGACGCCGGCATCAGCGCACAACCCGAGGATCTTCTATCTCAGCAGCTCCAACAGCCGCTGGACTATCAATCAAATCCTGCAACGCTGAAAAACTATCACTTAAATCTACCGCATCATCGAGCGACTGCATAAGAAATTCACGAATAGCCGTCTGCTTTTGAATCGCTTGATCGGTTAATGCATCAATACCCGGCGTGTAGGCACCCACACTAATTAGATCTTTACTCTCCGCATATCGCGCGACCAACTGATTCAAACGGTTAGCTAGCGTCCACTGCTCGGGACTCACAATTTGCTGCATAGAGCGACTGATTGACGCCTGTATATCAACCGCAGGATAAATCCCCTCAGCGGCTATACTGCGCGACAATACAACATGCCCGTCTAAAATAGCTCGAGCAGAATCAGCTACCGGATCGTTCAAGTCATCACCTTCAGTGAGCACCGTATAGAGGCCTGTAATCGAGCCACCGTTGCCACAGCCGTTGCCAGCGCGCTCAACTAATTGGGGTAGGCGTGCAAAAACCGATGGCGGATAGCCACGGGTAGCCGGCGGTTCACCCGCCGCCAATGCAATTTCGCGCTGGGCCTGAGCGTAGCGCGTAAGCGAATCAAACAGTAACAAGACCTTTAAACCAGAATCACGGAATTGCTCACAAATGCGTGATGCATAAAGCCCTGCGCGTAAACGCATCACCGGCGTATCGTCGGCTGGCGCGGCGACGACCACGGCCTTGCGCATACCTGCAACACCGAGATTGGATTCAGCAAATTCACGCACCTCTCTGCCACGCTCACCGACTAAAGCCACAACGACAACATCTGCATTGGTAAAGCGCGTCATCATTCCAAGCAAAACACTTTTACCTACACCACTGCCTGCAAACAAACCTACGCGCTGGCCGCAACCCAAACTTAGCACTGAATTAATTGACCGCACGCCAACATCTAAAGGCTGAGAAATAGGTTCGCGCTGGAGTGGATTAATAGCAGGCGGATAGAATTCGACGAACTCAGGATTTTTGAGAGGGCCCTTATCATCAAGGGGCTCGCCCACACCATCGACCACTCTTCCCAGTAGTGCGCGGCCTACCGGTACCATCGCGTCACTAGCTGCCGGCCAAACAGGCGTTCCCGGTCTCAAGCTGTCAATACGATGCAACGGCATCAAAAATGTTTTGCTGCCATCAAAGCCAACCACCTCAACCTCAGCAGTTTCGCCATCAGGGCGTTCAATCTGGCAACGACTACCCATTGCCACATTGATGCCACGCGCCTCTAAGGTCATACCTACCACGCGAGTTATTTGCCCCCTAGCATGTAGCGGCGGACACTTAGCTCCGCGCCTCTTCACCTCTGCAAAATAATCCAGCACTAGGCCCCCGGATCCAGGCTCAGGTCACTATCGGCCGAAGTCTCTTGATTCTCTGTAGATGCTGGTGCGTCTGGGGCTAGGACAGACGAGGGGCGCGATGCATCAGCAGACTTTTTATCATCCACAACGCTTATAAATAAATCTTCGATAATCGCTGAAAGGCGATGCGTAACAGTGGCATCAATTTGACTATGCTCGCTTTCTACGCGACAGCCACCCATCGCCATAGTAGACTCTGCAGACAGCTGCCAGCCAGGCTTTAATAAGCCTGAAAAGCTCTCAAGCAGTTTTAAATCGTTAGCATGTAAATAAATAGTGACGTGTTTTTCGCCAACGGGTAAAGCATCTAGGGCTTGCTTGACAATTGTTTCAACTGAACTTTTCAGCTCAAGCTCACGCTGGCATAGCGCAGTTGCAATCTGTATGGTCACTTCGGTCACAATCGAACGAAGACTATCTTGCTGCTGCGATACTTCAAAAGTAATAGAGTCGATAAGCTTGGTTAACTGATTCCGCTGCTCAACCGTTTGCTCTATACCCAACTCTCTAGCTCTTGACTCACCTTCGGCATATCCTTTCGCATATCCCTCAGCACGACCTATCGCAAAAGCCTCCTCTCTTGCCAAGCGCTCTATTTCGGCTAACCCACTGCGCGTCAAAGGGCTGTTTTTTGCAGCCTTGGCGCTCGCTTCATCTTGCGGCTGGCTTGAGTGTGATGTAAACCCACCTCCATCTTTCGAACGACCGGCTGCAACTACATGCTCACCCCCAATTTCAGGCAATAACCATGTTTCCAAAGGCGGTGTATTTGTTGAGCTGCTTGACATCAGTACCTATTAATCAAATTTGGGTTGTATCTTTTGCAGATTCAGTGAGGTGACCCGAGAGTAGACTGCGATCTTCCAGCGAGACTTGCTGCTTCGCCTAACGCTATTAAAGCATTTGTTCGCCTGAGCCACCCAAAATAATATCGCCTGCTTCAGCCATACGCCGCGCCACCACTAAAATTTCTTTTTGTGCCGCCTCAACGTCACTGACTTTCATCGGCCCCAAAGCCTCAAGATCGTCGCGCAATAGATCAGCCGCTCGTGATGACATATTAGTAAATATTTTTTCACGCAACTCGTCATCAGCGCCTTTGAGAGCGACCACCAAGACTTCGGTAGCCACCTCACGCAACAACGACTGAATACCGCGGTCATCTACGTCAAGAAGATTGGCAAAGACAAACATCAAATCTTGAATGGTAGTGGATAAGCCTTCATCGACCTCAGTAAGCGCATCCATGATTTCGGTCTCGATACTGCCGTCGAGATTTGTCATGATGTCAGCAGCCACCTTAGTTCCACCAATTCGCCGTTTTTGTGCCGATGAGCTACCGGCAAACTGACGCTCAAGAATATTATTGAGTTCAAGCAGCGCATCAGGCTGCACTGTATCGAGCTTGGCCACACGAATCATAATATCGAGTCGCATAGATTCTGGTAAATAACTGAGCACTTCAGCCGATAAATCACTTTCTAAATAAGCGATAACTATCGCTTGTATTTGCGGGTGCTCTTGACGAATGATATCGGAGATCGCCCGTGCATCCATCCACTTTAAAGTGTCTAGTCCTTGCGTGTTACCGCCCAACGACATACGATCGATAATGCCCGATGCTTTCTCTGAGCCCAAGGCCGTGGTCAGCATATTGCGCACATAGTCTTCTGTGCCAATACCAAAGCCTGTAGTGTTGGTCATTTCCTCAATAAATTCTTCGAACACAATAGCAATATTTTCACGCTTAATGTCAGTAAGCGCGGCCATCGTTCCGCCAATCCGCTGAACGTCTTTCGGGCCCAATTGCTTGAGAACCTCTGCCGCAGGCTCTTCGCCAATGGCTAACAATAAAATAGCTGCTTTTTCGGCGAAAGGAATAGAGGCTCTCGAACCAGTACCTTTTTCATCAACCATCTTTGCCAGCCCAACCTTTTATTAACTGTGCGACCCTATCGGGATCCTCGGTCACTAATTTTTTCACCATCGTAATCTGATCATCCAAAGTATCACCGGGCGACGGCAACAGATTCTTTCCTGCACCAGCAATAGTCACTTGCCCATCGGCTGAAATACTTGCGCCACCGCTCGCCACTGCTTCAGTGACTGCATTTAATGCTGCCTGATGTCGATTTTCTAAGTCTTTAATTTTTTTCGAGTTCTCGGTGAGTCGCTTCATCGTCGGGCGCAACACCATAAATATAACGATGATAAAAGCTAACACCCCTAACACCATTTTGAGCGCGCTCCAAAACCACGCCTGATCCCAAAATTTAATTTCTACTGCTGGCAGTGGAACAATGTCTTCACGCAAGAATGGTGTATTGATCACACTGACTCGGTCGCCGCGATTCGCATCATAGCCCACTGCGTTCTGGACCAATGCACTGAGGCGATCGAGATCGGCCTGTGGCCACGGAACTTTACCATTGTTTGCCTCGCCTTCTACCTCATCGCTCAATGGAGCATTCAAATCATCAAGAGCAACCGCCACGGTCATCCGCATAATTTGCCCAACCTGATGCTGAGTATAGCTAATGGTTCGATCGAGCTCGAAATTACGCGTTTCGAGCACTTTGGATCGTGTGGGAGCATTTTCGTCCGCACCTTGCCCACCGGCCTGTCCTGCTCCGACAACGAGCTGGCCCGCCTCGGGCGGCTGGTTCGTCAAGGCGCCAGGCACTCCTTCAGCTTGATCGCCTGCCAGAGTTCGCTCACTGGTAGTTTGCTCGCTGCGTATGGCAGGTAAATCCGGATTGAAAATTTCAGCGGTCTGCTCTACGCGGGTAAAATCGAGCTCTACAGAGACTTCAGCGCGAAATTTTTCCGCACCAACAATAGGCTCTAATAGACCATTAATTCGCTGCAACAGGCCATCTTCAATTTCACGACTGTAATCGAGCTGCTTCGCGGCTTCAGCGTAACGCGGATCTTGATCTTCGAAATCAGACAACAAAGTGCCCCGCTGATCAACCACCGTAATATCGCGTAAACTCAAATCTGGAACACTTGAAAGCACTAAATTGGCGATTGCCTTGACTTTATCCTTACCCAAAGGCACCCCGCGATAAACCTCAACAAATATTGAAGCGCGAGGCTGCTTTGCATCACGTAAAAAAACCGTCGATTTAGGAATAGCCAGGTGCACACGAGCGGCCCGTATGGCCGCAATGCTGCTGATAGTTCGCGCCAGTTCGCCTTCTAATCCACGCCGATAGCGCGCGTTCTCCATAAACTGGCTAGTACCCAGTGGCTGCTCCTTATCGAGCAATTCAAAGCCTGAGTTTTGATCCAATGGCATGCCGGCAGAGGCAAGCTCCATCCGCGCCTGGTGAATTTTATTAGCGTCAACCAACAAGCCTCCAGAACGCTGATCAATACGGTATTCAATAGCATTGGCTTCTAAAATGTCGATCACACCGCTGCCGTCGATTCGATCAAGATTGGCATAAAGGGGCTTGTAATCTTTTTCTACCACCAACCATAGTGCCACACCAACACCTACAGCAATACTCGCTGCAAGCCCTAGCATAAGCCCTAGTTGACGGCCAAATTCCAGATTGAGGAAGCTTTCAAAAGGCCTGGGAGCCTCAGCAATTGCTGGTGCTGTGTTTTCTGCCATAGCGGTTTTAACCTGTGGGAATCTTGTTAAGATTACAACGCTTGCTCATTATAAAAACGGCAAACATCAGTGGCCAATAACGTAGGCCAGCTCAACTTCTCATTAAATAGGCATCTTCATGATGTCTTCGTACGCATTGACTAGCCGGTTACGCACTTCTGTCATTGCTTCAAAAGCAATACCCGCTTTTTCCGAAGCTATCACCACTTGCGATAATGTGACGTTGGGGTCACCTGACTGAAAAGATGCCGCAAGCTGCCCGGATTCTTTTTGTACGCTATTGACCTGATCGACGGCCTGAGACAGTAGCGCTTGAAACTCAACGCCTCGCGCTGGCTTAGTCACCCCCGCTATGTCGCCGGCCACCTGCGCAGGCTCAAATTGCGCTCGCGTTTTCAGCGCGCGCATTTCCGTTAACACCTGTGTGATATCGGGTCGTGTAATGGGTCCGGTATTACTCATGTCAAGCCTCGCTAGGCGTTCGTTGTTGGGTTAACTATATCGCTGCAGGTATCGAACATGCGCCGCAAAGCGAACTGTCAAATATTTGGCAAGGGCTAGGCAGGCGCCGCGCCCCAACTAAATTAGCGTGGCAATGTTGACGGAGATTTGACAAGTCTCCGCGTGTTTTGCCTCACCACCCTGCTCTATGCATTTAACAAGCCAAGTTTACTAAAACGCAGTGCGTCGCAAGATAGAAGCTCGAGGGCTCGACTCTTTAGCTCTAGCACAGGTCGATTTAGCTCTGCTAAATGCCTTAGAGGCCTATTTATCGAGCAAAAAAAACCGCCAGTAAAGGCGGTTTTTTTTGCTCGCAACAGATAATCAGAAGGCGTAGCGAATATCTACGCCATAGGTCCGCGGCTCACCAAAGGTTGACACAATGGCGTCACTGGCATCCGCTCTAATATATTGGCTGGCAATTGAATACTCTTCGTCCAACATGTTATCAATCCACAAACCCACCTCTAGAGTACCCGACTCATCTTCGAGCTGGAGGCCAGCCATATTCAACCGCACGTTCACTATCTCGCGTGCCGACTGCTCGGGGTTAAGACCCTCAAAATAGTAAACACCCGTAGCAATGTACTCAACATGCAGTGCTAAATCACCTGCCTCAAATTTCGCCACATCATAGTCAAGCGCCAGTGAGGCCATTTCTTCGGGTGCACGCTCAAAGCGAACGGTTCCAGCGATAGCATTAAAAGGATTCAGCATCTCATTGGCTTCACTGTCTAAATAGCTATAAAAAGCTGACAGCTGGAGAGACTCAATAGGCCGCACCGCCAATGCAAGCTCGAGACCCTCAATCGTGGTTGCATTGGGATCGTTAATGATTTCGGTAAAGCGAATGTTATCGGGATTTTGATAAGCTACTTGTCGATCATCAAGATCCGTGCTGTAAGCCACCAGCGAATAATCGAGTTGGTCTTGCCATGCAGACCCAGCGACACCGACCTCTATAGTTTCAGCAACCTCAGCCTCATAAGGACTAACCGCATCAGACATCAACGAAGCGCCTGCCGCTTTAAAAGCGCTAGAGATGCTTATCCATGAGCGCAAGCTGTCACTGACCTGAAACGAGAGCGCCGCATTGTAGGAAGTATTGTCGTCTTCAATTCGCGTTTGCTCACCACTAGTGGCGCCATCACGCAAAAGGCTTTGCACCACTTTCTCATCGGCCGTTTCGCGCCACCCCAGGGTAAGATTGAGCCGCTCACTCATAGCTAAATTAGCTTGCGCATACACTGAGTAAGACTCCACATCAGATGTACCGCTATTACCCAGCTCAATAATCTCAACATTTTCGCGCTGACTAACCACGCCCAGCACTAGGTCGAGCGTGTCATCGCGCAAGCTCGTATCAACCCGTACATCGATAGAAAATTGATCTTGCTTAAGTTGATCACCCACACCAGTAGTTGGAGTCACGGCGGTGCCGAACAGACCATCAAAATTAGTGAGCGCTGTTGAATCGACTTCGCGATACCCGACTATTGATGTAAGCGATGCACTTGCACCACTCAACACGATCGTTTGATTATGATTTTGGATATCAACATGCGATTCGGGTATCGCTAAACCGCTTCGCGCAGTGTCTACACGCTCCCGTTCGCCATTGTCAACAGCCTGAAAATACGGTGCTGTCGAGCTGATTTCGGCATCATCAAAAGCATAGCTATAGCTAAACGGGCCACCGTTATCAATATTTATTGCAAGACGTAAAGCCTTATTATCACGCGACCAAAAATCGTTGTCTTGCGCCCCCTGACCTGGGTTGCTCACCCAGCCTTTATGGTCATCAATCATGTAGGATACTTTGGCGTTAATTAAATCGGCAAAACGCGGCAGGTTGATATGCGTTACTGATTTAACTTCATCATATTCGCCGCCAAAAATTAGTTGTTGCTCAACGCCAAATTCACCGGAAGGTTTGCGCGAGGTAAAATGCACAGCACCGCCCGTTGTATTGCGACCGCTTAAGACACCCTGTGGCCCGCGCTGCACTTCTACACGCTCCAAATCAACAAAATCTAGGGTCAGACCCTGCGATCGAGCGATATACACACCGTCAATAAACACACCTACAGCTGTATCACCGGTAGCTTGATGCACCGTCGTGCTACTTAATCCACGCAAACTCAAATCGAGCGCTGTTGCGTCAAAGTCTGATGGCTGGATTAACAAGCCCGCCGTATTGCCGGCTACCATATCACCGAGCCCACTGATACCTGTCAGGGCTAATTGTCGAGAATCGTAGACCTTGGTGGTTACAGCCGTGCTCTGCGGAGCGAGAAAAAATTTCCCAGCCGGACTGTCAGCATCAGCATTTAACGCCGTACTTTCCACCACCTCAGGCGCCTCAGCTTCTGCAAGCACTTCTTCTGGCCTAGCGCTTGCAGTATCGTTAAGTATGCTCTCTTCCATTGCACCTAACTCAGCTTCTAACTGATCGAGCTCTTCGGCACGTTCGTCAAGCTCGACTTGGTACTCTAGGAGCTCGGCCTCAAAGGCCTCTAATTCTTCCTGAGTTTGCGCAAGTACCCCTGCCGGAAAAACTAACGACACGAGTAGCAAAAGGCTTGCAAAGCTTAAGCTGACGGTTTGCAACATGAAGATTCCCCTAAAAATGTAATGTCATTTCTATATAGCAACGATGCACGAGCTACTACTTGCTTAGTCTTTTTCTATTTAAAATTTTATTGTTGTCAACGCCAGCGATCAACCTAAGCCAAATGGCAAGTGTTGATCGTTGACCTACTATCTAATGCTTTAACTCTTGCAAAAAAGCACTCTTTAGGAGACGAATCAATCGTCACAACGCCTGGCATCATACTAGAGTTAACCACCAATCAGCAAACAAACTCACCTGAACTACCTTTGTTGCTAATCAAAAATCACGGTTTTATTGCCTTGAACAATAGCTCTATCTTCCAAATGATACCGTAAACCCTGCGCCAGCACCCTTGCCTCGACGTCCTTACCCAAACGAACCAAGTCATCATGATCTTGCTTGTGCCCCACTCGGACAACATCTTGCTCAATAATTGGACCCTCATCTAGATCGTCAGTCACATAGTGACAAGTGGCGCCGATCAGCTTCACACCGCGTTCATAAGCTTTTTTATAGGGGTTGGCTCCAATAAATGAAGGTAAAAAGCTATGATGAATGTTGATTATTTGGCGCGCATAGCGACTACAAAAATCAGCCGGAAGAATTTGCATAAATCTCGCTAAAACAATTGTATCGGCGCTGTGGTGATCAATGATCTCTGCTATTTTTTTAAAGCTTGCCTGCTTAGCCGCAGCATCGCCCTGCATAGGCACATGATAAAACGGCATTCCGTACCACTCAACCATATCACGCACCGTCTCATGATTGGATATCACGCAAGGCACATCGCAAAACAAGTCACCACTTTGCCAGCGGTGCAATAGATCGGCCAAGCAATGAGTAGATTGACTCGCCAGCATAGCCACCTTGCGTTTTTGGAGCGAGTCTCGAATCTGCCAAGTCATGTTGAATGTGTTGGCCACCGGTTTAAAACGGGCCTCAAATTCAGGCAAATCAATACTTAATGAACTGACTTCGATTTCGGTGCGCATAAAAAAGCGCTGCGTGGCAGGATCAGCATGATAGCTTGCCTCTAACAGTGACCCGCCATTATCGGCAATAAACTGGCTGACTGTGGCGACAATACCTACACGGTCAGGGCAATGAATAACTAGACGGTAGCTGTGCTTCAAAAACCAATCCTCATATAAGAAAAATATTATTCAGGCGATGCCTCAAAAGCCCCATGATATTCACTATTCACGATGCTTGATCCTCCAACAATAGTGCACAGGCCTTGGCCGGTTAAAATCGGGATCATGGGTAGCATGGGTTAAATCTTCAACGCTGTATCGTTCGGCCACAGCAGGAGCCAATTTAAACCCACGCTTATTATTAGAGAAGTACAAATCTCCGTGTTCAGCAAGTCGTGGCATACACAACGTAATCAACATTTCATGGTCTCGCTGTATATCCAGTGTACTCGACATGCGACTAGAATTCGAAAAGCTGGGAGGATCGAGTAAAATACAATCGAAGAACTGCTCGTTGCCCTTCAACCATTCCAAACAATCAGCTTGGATAAGCTGATGCTGGGGCGACTCAATCGCATTGAGCTTAAAATTAGCCCCCGACCATTCAATGTAGGTCCGCGACATATCTACACTCACACTGGAGCGAGCCCCGCCCCTTGCCGCGTAAACTGTCGCTGAAGATGTATAGGCAAACAGATTCAAAAAACGGCCACCGCGGGCGCTGTCGGCGACTAAAGCACGCACCCGTCGGTGATCTAAAAATAGCCCCGTATCGAGATAACGCCCTAGATTCACTTTAAATCGATGCCCACCTTCTTCTACTAAAAAGTCTGGCGCCGACTCATTGAGCTTTTGGTACTGCTGCGTGCCTTTTTGCTTGGCTCGCCGCTTTTGCACAATATTTTGTAAATCCACATTAAAAACCTGCGACACAGCGGCCACAGCTTCGGATAATCGTCGAGTAGCCATTTTACTATCAATAGAGGCTGGCGCGGCATACTCCTGAATATGAAAATAACTCACCGACTCAGCCGAGATAGTCTCGCCCCAAACGCCAGTTTTAACTCCCCGATAGCAGTCAATAGCAACCGCATACTCTGGCAACTCGGCATCGTATACGCGATAACAGACATTAGGGTTGGCAGCCAACCACCTCTTTAGCCGACGCTGATTTTTACGTAGTCGGTTGGCTAACATTTTAGCTTGTTCGCTTAATGAGGCCTCACTAACAATCCCCTGCTGCGGAACTGATGGGCGCCGGTATGAATCAGGCTCTACCTTAATGCGCTGCAGCTGACACTCAATACTGCCATTGTACAGCTTATGCTGCCTCCAACTGCGCAGACCTGTACTCCAGCCCAGATTTGGATTGCCAGTAAAAATGGCGGCTTGCCATCCGTTGCATTCACGTTTGAGCATGCCGCCCAGCTCAGCATATAGCCCATCAAGCTGCTCGACGTCACCTAAACGCTTACCGTACGGAGGATTAGTGACAAGTAGGCCGTCGGTAATTTCGGGAAGATTTAAGCTCGCAACGCCAGCGCCGGCAACATCAATATAAGCATCAAGTCCAGCAGCGGCAATATTGCCCTGAGCCATGGCCACTGCTCGAGGGTCGTTATCATAACCAAGCAAGCGAGTGCTTAAAGTTGCTAAGTTCTCGATACTGTCTCGCGCGGTCTGCCGCAGGGGCAACCACAATTCAGCGTCGAAATTTTTCAAATTTTCCAACAGCCAATGCCCGCGCAAATAGGACGGCGCAATTTTTGCGGCCATTAATGCCGCCTCAATCAGCAATGTACCCGAACCACTCATTGGATCGACAAAGGCTCCGCCCTTAGCAACATGTCCTGGCCAATCACACAGTAATAGCAAAGCCGCAGCTAGATTCTCTTTCAGTGGTGCACTCGCGCCAGGTTGGCGATAGCCACGCCGATGCAAGCTCTCGCCAACTAAATCAATACCAATCGACACGCGTGATTTAAAAAGTCGAACATAGATACTCACATCAGGGGCATTAAGCTCAACGTTTAGTCTCGATTGACCCACCTGCGCAAAATGCTCATTGAGCGTATCTTTGATTAACTGGCTGCCAAATCGAGTGTCACGAATAAACGCATTGGTACCATTAAAATTAATCGCTACCGTCTTGCCCGCATCAAACCACCTTGAATACGGCAATGCTGCTGATAAATCATGGAGCTGCTCGGTTGTTTCAACTCGATCACGCAACAACAATAAAATTACCCTATTGGCCAAACGCGACCAAAGACAGATGCCGTAAGCTGTTTGCATATTGGATGAAAAATAGCACGCGGCTATTGATTCCTGCACGCTCGGGGCACCCAGCAAAACCAGCTCTTTAGCCAGCACATTTTCCAAACCTTTGGGACAGGTGACCATGAAGCGATGCTCTGTGTGAGGATCGTTTAAGTCGGTCTCTTTTTTTTCGGCGCGGTTCATTACTGAGGGCTGCTTTCTTTGATAGCCTGCGCACACTCGCGCACCAACCCAGGACCTTGATAAATTAAGCCACTGTAGATTTGCACTAAATCAGCACCCGCGGCTATCTTACCCACCGCATCATCGCCTGAGCTGATGCCGCCCACACCCACTACCACCAGAGCACCTTTTAAATGCTGCGCCAATGATGCAACTACTGCGGTGCTTCGTTCATACAAAACACTGCCACTCAAGCCACCGGCCTCATGAGCCTGCGGACTCTCGCTCACCAATGAGCGGTCGATTGTTGTATTTGTTGCAATCACACCGTCCATACCGAAATGTACTAGTCGATCACTGACGCGCAAGAGGTCTTCAGTAGACATGTCAGGAGCCAACTTAACTAACAGCGGCGTATAGCCGCCATATTGATCCGTCAGTTTGGCACGCCGTTCAGACAATGCCAGCAACAACGCATCAAGCGGCTCACCAAATTGCAGATCGCGCAGCCCGGGCGTGTTAGGCGAGGAAAGGTTTATAGTAATGTAATCAGCCAAATCAAAAACAGCTTCAAGCCCCTGCAAATAATCATCGATTGCTCGATCAGCCGGCGTTGATTTATTTTTGCCTAAGTTGATGCCCAGCGGAACTTGAAGTGGATTTCGACGCAGCTTCTCGAGGCGCTCAAGCATGCCTGCTAAACCATCATTGTTAAAGCCCATGCGGTTAATGATGGCTTGCTGCTCGGTCAGCCGAAACATACGCGGCTTTGGGTTACCTGGCTGCGCCAATGGTGTCACTGTTCCTACTTCGAGAAAGCCAAATCCGAGTGCCTGCATACCCTGCATACAGCGGGCATCCTTATCAAGGCCTGCCGCAAGCCCTACCCGATTAGCAAAATGCAAGCCCATAAGCTCGACAGAATCTTCAACCCGGGATGGTAATATACAATCCATAACACCGAGATTACCGGCAAGCGCGGTTGCCGCGAGAGTAAGATTGTGTGAATGTTCAGGGTTGAGCGCAAATAACAGGGGTCGAATAGCTTTATACACGGTAACCACAATAGAAAATAAAAAGTGAGTGGATGCGAAGGCGATCATCTGATGCTTAGACCACCCTATCAAACAAAGGCCTATAGTCGTATAGCACAGACCAAATTGCGAGATTGAATAGTAACATGCACGGCCATCCATCAAGGCCGAGCAGAACCACATCGAGGAGCTAACCACCGACTAAAAGCACTGGATGCAAGGCTCTGCGGAGTTATTTTGACTTGAAAGCGTAACTTTTTTTACAAGCGACGCGAGAATCTGAGATTACCTCAACACAGCCGGTAGACATAGCCCTATAATGAGCATCAGCAATTATCGCTCAATGCTGTTGGGGCCGGTTAATTTGACGCGATTTATATCGCATCGGCCACAACAAACAGCCACTACCGCTTAAAAAAAGAATCTACCATGAAGAATATTGCCAAGACCAAAGACAATGCCAAAGTCCAAAGTAAAAAAAGCAAGCCTAAAAAAAATGCCAAACCAAGCAAGCCTGATCTGATCAAGGAAATGGGGGTGACGCGCATGACCAACAAGCACCCAACCATTCGCAAACTTAAACGCCAGTACCCGACCTCGATCCATGGGAACAAATTTTGGAGCTCGAGCTATTTACTAATGGACTACCTCAATGACAACCCCCCAAAAAAGAAAACACGCATACTCGATCTCGGCTGTGGCTGGGGCTTGACCTCCATTTATTGCACTAAGACCTTTGGCTGCACGGTAACAGGAGTTGATGCGGACAAAGATGTATTCCCCTATCTCGATGCACATGCTGAGCTGAATGATGTAACCATTGGCACACTGCATCGAAAGTTCGAAAAATTAGACGTTAAGACCCTATCCAATTACGACCTAATCATCGGCGGGGATATCTGCTTTTGGGACTCACTCAACGATACTTTGTTCAAGCTGTTCAAACGAGCCAAGAAAGCCGGTGTGAAAAAAGCCGTGATCGCAGACCCTCAGCGCCAACCGTTTATCGACTTATGCGCTCGCCTTGATGATCATTTCACTCATGAGGTATGGGATTGGGAACTGCCTGAGCCTACACCCGCCGACGGCGATATTTTAGTCGTAAACTTTAAGAAGAGCTAAGCCGGCAACCCAGTGATTGAAATAACCGACAACACCGACCCAGGCTCAGACTACGAACTGCGCATTGTTATGGCACCAAATCGCTCGCTAGACTGGAACCAAAACAAAAAAGTGATTTGGGCGTTGGGCGGTGTGTGCGGTGGTATCGCAATGGGCTTTACCATTCTTGTCGGCGCATGGGTTATGTTACCCTTTGCCGGAATAGAAATCGCGGCGCTAACCGCGGGGCTCTACTATGCGTCTTGGAAGCTTAGCTATCGACATATACTGACCTTTACGCGCGACAGCGTTATTATAGAAAAAGGCGTCTACCGGCCCCGTGGCAAGTGGGTATGGCCTAAGAAAGCTACGCACTTGCAGAGCACACCGGCCACGCATGACTGGGAAGCTCTCAAACTGACTCTCCATAACCCACCGACTAGCATCAATATAGGCAACTTTCTTAGTCCACAAGATGTTTCGGAAGTTGTGACTCTTGTAAGTAGGCACATCTTATACAAAAAAACTTAGCTAGATAGATTCAGCGATTCTCATTGGTAAAGAGATTCATCTCCGTTTAATAGACCACCCACTTGATAACCAATTGTTATGGAAAAAAATGAGGCCAAACGCATAGGCATGATAAGCCTTGGCTGCCCAAAAGCATTAGTGGATTCAGAACGCATACTGACCCAACTCAAAACCGATGGCTACGAACTCGTGGGCGATTATCATGATGCTGATTTAGTGGTGGTTAATACCTGCGGCTTTATAGACAGCGCTAAACAAGAATCTTTAGATGCCATTGGCGAGGCTATCAAAGAAAATGGCAAAGTTATTGTGACCGGTTGTATGGGCGCAAATGCCGAGCAAATTACCGATACACACCCCGACGTCATTGCGGTGAGTGGCCCCCATGCCTATGAGGAAGTAGTAAAAACTGTGCACGAGTTCGCGCCGAATAACTTCGAACACGACCCCTATGTAGATCTTGTTCCTCCGCAAGGCATTAAGCTTACCCCCCGACACTACGCCTACCTAAAAATATCTGAAGGGTGTAACCATCGCTGCAGTTTTTGCATCATTCCATCTATGCGGGGCGATTTAGTGAGCCGACCGATAGGTCACGTTATGGAGGAAGCCCAGCGCCTTGCCGCTGCTGGCGTGCGCGAACTACTGGTCATTTCACAAGACACTAGCGCTTATGGCGTTGACAAAAAGTACCAAACCGAATTTTGGAATGGTCGCCCACTCAAAACTAAAATGCAGGCGCTATGCGAAGCCTTAGCAGAGTTAGGCATTTGGGTAAGATTGCATTATGTCTACCCCTACCCTCATGTTGATAAGGTCATTCCACTGATGGCCGAGGGGAAAATATTGCCTTACCTCGATATTCCATTCCAACACGCCAGCTATAAAATCCTTAAAGCGATGAAGCGCCCTGCAGCTAGCGAAAACACACTTGAACGCATTAAAAAGTGGCGTGCCATTTGCCCAGACCTAACCATTCGCAGTACCTTTATTGTGGGCTTCCCTGGTGAAACAGAAAGTGATTTCAATGAACTGCTAGAGTTTTTAGATGAAGCACAGCTCGATCGCGTAGGTTGCTTTAAATACTCGGCTGTCGAAGGCGCTACCGCCAACGAACTGGCTGACCATGTAGATGAATCGGTAAAAGAAGAGCGCTGGTCTCGATTTATGGAAAGGCAGCAAGCGATTAGTGCAGCTCGTTTAAAGCGCAAAGTCGGCAGTCGACAAACCGTCATCATCGATGGCATAGACGAAGAACGTGATTGTTTGATAGCTCGCAGCAAGGCCGATGCACCTGAAATTGACGGTGTCGTTTATGTTGAAGCCGATGGTGACTTTAGTGCGGGTGATTTTATAGAAGTAGAAATCACTTCTGCCGACGAATATGACCTGTATGGCAAGATCATTACCGCTGACCCAACTCAGTAAAAGGCACATGCTTCATTTTTATAAGTCGATAGGCTTCTTACAGGTAAAGCGCGCCTGATGAATGTTATTCTTATAAAGTCCGACGAGTTGAATGGGCATTCGGCGGCGCAAGATGGCGAAGATCAGAAAATAGTGCCTGCCCATACCACCGTTTATTTAAGTGATTGGCGCGCCAAGCATATTATCGAGATCTTGCGCGCACAAATCGGTGACTCAGTAAAAATCGGCATTATCAATGGCAAGCTTGGCATTGCTCATATCACGTCGCTTAGTCAGCACAGTTCTGAGGTTACGCTTAAAATAAAACCAACCGACCTCGGCCTATCCCCGCCATGCCCCACTCCGGCGCGCCTACTCATTGCCCTGCCGAGACCTAAAGCAGCAAGACGCATCGTTCAGCTAGCTTCAGAGTGCGGCGTCAAAGAATTGCACTTCTTTCATTGTTTTAAAGTAGAAAAAAGCTACTGGTCAAGCCCACTACTGCACCCAGTGAAACTTGAAGAACAGATTGTTATCGGCTTACAACAATCTGTTGATACTTGCCCGATGAACGTTTACTTGCATCAACGTTTTAAACCGTTTGTGGAAGACCAACTGCCTGCAATTTTAGCTGGACAAGCGCTACTCATCGCTCACCCAGCCGCCAACGCCTTGACTAAAAAAGAGTTTATGGACCAATCTGAAAAGGATCTCCCACTAAATATTATGCTGGGACCAGAAGGCGGATTCATTCCCTATGAGTTAGATAAGCTGATGGCGTGCAACGGCAAAAAAATAGGCCTCGGGGAGCGAATATACCGAACGGAAACCGCCACAGCATTATTACTGGGTCAGCTAAAAAGTCTCGGTGAGTGCTAGATCAATCAGGACGAATGACCCGCATACAAGATGGCCCGCTTGTTTCATCGATACATGAATAGCACACAGTTAAACGCGGCCCCAGTACCTTTGCATTTCGTAATACAAAAACGATGCAGTCCACGTAATCAGCAGCAGTCCGGTTAGCGATTCAAATCCCACCAATTGCCTTATAGCCCCATGAGGATGGATGTCACCGAAGCCTAACGTAGTGAACGTTGTATACGAAAAATAAATGCAGTCCGCCAATTCACCATGAAAATTGCCCTGCAGTGAACCCCAGGCAGGGAACTGCGGCACAAAGTAATACGCGAGTGCAAACAATACGATTTCTATACTATGCGCAACTAATGCCCCAAAAACGCCTATAACGATGCGGAAACGGTGGTTAATTGTCATTTTAGGCAGCAGCGCAGAAATTCTCTGTAAAAACTCATAATGAATTAATACAGCCATCGCAATAATGGCAATGTGAATAACTAAAAACACGGAGTAATGTCCTGCTCGGTTGAGGTTAAAATCATCTGCCTCATCTCTTCCTCACGAGGAAACAGGAGGGTCAAAAAATTCACTGAACTGTTATACCGCTCGCTGTCACGCACACTAACATGCGGGCACTCCGGTACCGCCGAGCCCACAGTAGCCACCCGGATTTTTTGCCAAATACTGCTGATGATAATCTTCAGCAAAATAAAAAGCAGGCGCGTTAATTATTTCAGTAGTAACCGCACCAAACCCAGCTTGCTTTAGGGCTTGCCCATAATGATTAGCCGACTGCTGAGCCTCCATTTTTTGAACCTCACCATAGCTATAAATACCTGACCGATACTGAGTGCCGGTATCGTTGCCCTGCTGCATTCCTTGCGTAGGATTGTGACTTACCCAAAAGACCTGCAGCAATTGCAGATAGCTAACGATACTAGGATCAAAAACCACTGCAACAACCTCGTTATGACCCGTTTGAGCGCTACAGACTTCATCATAAGATGGGTTGGGCGTAAAACCTGCCGCATACCCCACAGCCGTTAAATAAACGCCCTCTACATCCCAGAATTTGCGCTCTGCCCCCCAAAAACAACCCATACCAAACATCGCTCGCTCGAAGCCCGCAGGCACGTCTAAATGCCCATCATCGCCAAGCATGACATGCTGATTAACAAAATGTTTGTGGGGCACGTTAATCGCCATGCTGCGCCCCGGCAGAGCATCAGCCTTTGCGACCATTTTTTGCTTATTAAAATACCCTAACATGGTTTATCCCATCGGTTAGTTTTCATAGTTCCGTGTGCGAATGCGTGTGCGTTCAAAACGCGTTATCGCAGCTAATAACAGTTGCGCCGACTCAATTAAATAGAGATTAAACATTGCATGCATTCCATGCATACTACCAAGCCAAATCCGTAAGACTCACCAACGGAATAACTTCTTGAAAAATAGGTCGTAAATCGGCTGGTGTTTTCGCTGCAATCGATAAACGATAATCTAGCTCTGGCGTAAGGCAGCTAAACTTCCAATCTGCAGGGGTGTCATCGATACTCGAACTCAAGTACAAAGAAATTCTTCCTGAATCACACAATTGAAACCCAAAATTAGATAGGCCCAAAGCAATGCCCTCACCACGCGCCTTCATATAAGCTTCTTTCAATGTCCAATAATCGAAAAAACGCTCCCGCTGCTGATCAAAAGGCAGTGAAAAAAGTTGCTCGACCTCCCTTCCAAAAAAATAGTTCCGTGCAATGGCTAGAACATTGTTTTTCCGTTGCGTAAATTCTATATCAATGCCAACTGGAAAGTTTGCAACGGCAAGAACCACCCAGTCAGCAGAATGCGATAAATTGAAAAAAAGGCAGTGCTGGCTGGTCTATAGCGCGCTGAGGTTCCGACTTAGCCTTCAAATGTGGCTTTCCTTTAGCGCCTATTTCAAACTCAACATCTTCTGGGCGTGTATCCAATAACCTACCTAATGCAGATCGCAACAACGCCCTAGCCACTAGATCACGATGGCGATCTCGTGCAAAGCGATAACGCTGATTTCTAGCAAGCTCAGCAGAACTGAGCAGACGGGCGTAACTCTCCGATTGCTCGTGCGTAATTGATGAACAACGACTCAACCCCACCCACACTGAATCATTTTTTACATGATGTTTAATCATATGGGTCAACAATTAGCAGTGACAATAGCGTTCATTACATGACTTTTTGCCAGCAACTTTTCACAGCGCCTTATCATCGACGGCCGCGTAAACCTAGCAACTCGTTAAATTTGAACCGAGACGATATCCGTACCGAACGTTCCCTCAGAGTATCTAGGCTCGATAAAATGGCTAGAGTGCGCGCCTTCATGCTAAAAAAAATGGCGGAATAATTGAATCACGAGTAGTAACCCGCACAACGGTAAAATCCATCGAGACCATTTGTACTGGACCTCTGGATCCATGGGCGATCCGAATCGCTCAAGTAAAACCACCATTAATGCCACAGCAATAAACAAATAAAAAAGCAGTTTGAATAAATTTTCCATATAACACTCTCTGGTCCAGTCTGGTGTGTCACTGCTAGGTCAAGCATGTAAAAAAGCGTGAACGGCTTAAATAAAAACAACCAGTAGCAAAACGGCTACCAACAAAATCGTCATTACTCGAGCATTTAAATCCCGATAACTATCTATATTGTCAGCAGCTACTGTCTGCCAATCGTCAATATAATCAGTGCTTTGCGCTGACTCCTTTTTTTCGGCAGAAGCAACCACCACGCTATCAAGGAAATCTGCGGTTGTTTCAATCGTCAGCAAACTCCTGCGGATGATGGCAAACCCCGAAGAAAAACTTCCTGCTAATGCACAGGCTAAAGCCCAAAGTCGGACTGGCAACCAATCAAACCATCCGAGCAGTGAATTAGCATCTTGATGGAAAAGCGATTGTGCCCAAGTCTCAGACTCATCAGAGCTCTCAGAAACGCTCTTGTGGCTAACGATAGGGGCAACGTTTTGCGCAAAGATTGAGAGCATTCTATAGAATAACGCACCTGGAGCTCCCAATATTAAAAACCAAAAAATAACCGGAAACCAACTCCCGTAAGCGCAGTATGCAAGCCGTTCGCGCACCTGCGGATAATCATCAGGTTTGATGACAGAATCGGCCAACGCTAGATCATGATTATGCAAAGACTCAACGACTTCTTTACAGGCGGCACAATAGTCATCTCGGCCTAAAGAATAAAGCACCACAAACAAAGTGACTAGCCAACCTATCAAACCAAAAAACCAACCGTCCAGCATGGCAAGTACTGCAGCCAAAAAAATCGCTGGAAGAATTAAGGTAATTAGAATAGTCGCCTGAGGGCCCAACAGCGGCGTCGCCTTTTTTCCAACCCAATTAGACCAAAGCCACAACCACTGATCACGTTGCAGCTCCTTCAATGAAAATTGGTATTGTATTGCAAGCCAACTGAGGAGAGTCGGTAAAAAAATCATAGTGTATCCTGCGAAAAAACATTTGCCTGCTTTAATTCGGTTCGATAGTGCTTCCAATCAAAGCCAGGACCTGGATCGGTTTTACGCCCCGGGGCTATTTGCGCATGACCTGTAATACGCGAATCGGTAATTGCTGGATAAGCCCGCTGTAAAGCTCTAGTGATATCAACAAGGCCACGGTACTGGGCAGCGGTAAAAGTAGTCTTGTCAGTGCCTTCTAACTCTATACCAATGCTAAAGTCATTGCACCGTGAACGCCCCTCAAAAATCGACTCACCTGCATGCCAAGCTCGATCATTAAAATTGACAAACTGCAGGACGTCTCCGCAGCGACGAATTAGCAAATGGGATGACACTTGCAGATGACAAATTTCAGAAAAATAGGCATGAGCATTGGTATCTAATTGGTTGGTAAAAAACGCTTCAATTTCATTGCCGCCATACTGCCCAGGGGGTAAAGAAATACAATGTATAACCAGCAAATCAACTGATATTCCTTCTGGACGAGCATCACAATTCGGTGAAGCACAGTAACCAGCGTCTTTCAACAAGCCGTGATGCACAGAATATGTCATAAGTTTAAATCTTGAAGGCCGGAAGTTCGCTCATCATAGCGCAGAGAAGCAATCACGCAAAGTGGTCTCCCAACGAAGCAGTACAATGAAGCAGTACAATGAAGCAGTATAAAGACAGACAACCCTTGCAGTTACTATCCAACCAATGATTAACCGAACCCCCAAGTCCAGAGCGAGCTGACCCTTTGATTAAGTGAGAGGAGTTGTTGAAATTTTAAAAAACCACCAACAAAACTTAGTTAGGCCCAGTATCCTCAAGCACTTTCAGCGACATGCTGCTGCTTACGCAAACCATCAATGATTGATGTAAGGGCCTTATCAAATAACTGTGCGTTTTCTAACAACAGCATTTCACCTGATTCGAGCATCTGAGCGATCTCACTGACATCCAATTCAGCCGCCTTGGAACCGGTACGGTTAATAAAAATACGCTTGCCGCTATTACGTAAAACCGCCACCAGCCGGCAGCGTTTCTTTTTATTGTCTTCGATTAGTTCAACCCATTGACCAACCGCTAATTCATTGGCTGATTTTTGATACGGGCCTAAAGGGGGTTGAGATTCGAACTCACTATGACTATTGGCCTGATTAACCGCTGTAGCTAACACCCCATTATTAGTCACTGTACTCGCATGATCGCCCGAACCATTCGTTTGAGCCTCGAGACCATGGTTAAGCCGGTCATTTGACCATTGAGTGTTAACGCTTACAGAGGGGCGCTGCATGACCTGCATATGTACCTCTTGAAGCTTTTCAAAAAAGTCCCCTACCGCACATTTATCATGATTAATTGAATCGATCCCGTGGCGTAATGACTGCAATAAATTGGGCAATTGCGCAAGGAGTTCGGCTCGATCGTCCCGCGTACGCTGCGCTGCCACCGTCCACAACAGCTGTTGCATAGTAATTAGCGCGTCATGCCACTGCTCGCTCTCCTGCCCCTGCTGTAGGTAAGCTAAAAACAATAGGTTACTCCAAGTACTTTCAAGCATTGCAACAATAAATTCAGGCGTATCGTTTGTTAGGTTCTGCTCAATAATTCGCTTAATAGCGGCCCTCGCACTCTCCGACTCATCACGACCTGACTCGGCGTCTATTAATCGCTTTTTGCGTAATTCGATTCGTTTATTCTCAGTATCAATCCAAGATTTTAGATCGGCCATCACATCTAAAAATATTGTACTGTCGTTTGTATAATCTTGTGTTACCCGCTCAACTGTACTGCAAATAATTTGGTATAGCGGATCTGTATGGTAATTATCTGCCGCCTCCCAGCCAACCACTGCCTGCGTCATTTCATTCAACAATCGGCGCGCCGGATGGCTAGGGCTGCAGAAAAAATTGGATTCGTTGAGTGCCACCCTAATGATGGGTATTTGTAAGCGGCTAATCGCCGCTTTCATAGGCTCCGAAACAACGCGATCTTCTATAACCAACTGGAACAGCATCGAAACCAATCCAATCACATCACGCTCGCCCTGCCCAATTGAATGGCCTTGACTATCTGAGCAGGCAGTTAATTCATTGGCTAGGTTGATTAATAGCTCATGCGGTCGCTGTATATCTTCAGGCGGTGTGGCACCGTGAGCCGACACTTCCAACGGCACAGCTTGCCCCTGCTGTAAGCTATGCAGCAATTGCAACAATACTTCACTACCTATGGCCGGATAATTACTGGTTTTCAGTGATTGCAACGCATCGGCCAGCGGGTCAGCTGGGTTGCACGGCAGACTGCTGCCATATTCCGGGACATACGACATTAAATGTGCAAGCTCATTTGCCTGCTGCGTTTCTTGTGCAGAGTGAACAGTTTTAGTAGTTTCTAATGAGCCTATCCGACTTTTGCGGTGCAGCACAGGTGACGAGGGACGTTTAACCTTAAACGCTAGCTTCGGCAATATGTTTGCTTGAATTAACTTCTCGTTTGATTGCTTATAAACCCGCCCGAGGTCACTGAGAACAATTTTTTCAAAAAGTTTAAACAAAACAATGCGTGATTTAATATCGATACCTAACATACGGCACGCATGCGAAAAATGGTGGCACAAATGTTTCGGCGATATGGGATTTATAAGCAGGCCAGCATCGACCCCTACAACATGATAATCTGCTAAATGAGCCAATCGTGCATCTAATGCGCGCAAAGGCTCGGATAAAATTTTTTCGAACTTGAGCACCATACTATCAATCGCGACCATCTCTTCGACTAAGTCCTCTTCAAGAAGAGCTAACGCGTCACTGGCGTCACTAAAACCTGCCGAGTTCAAACTAGCGTTCAATTGCTCTGGCTTTTTATCGATGTTAAATATATCAACAAACCCGTTTTGCACTGCGTTTAGGAATTCCTGCTCAATCTCAACTCGCTTAAAGCGCACCTCACGCATCGATTCAAAAAACATATTCTGTTGCTGGTTGTTTGGCGCATGCTCGGCAAGATCGAACAAGGCATCGTCAACCTTGTCGAACAAAGCTTGTAAATAATTTGATAGTTGCCTGTGCAAAAACTCTTTTAAATGCACTGCTGGAGCAGACATCCGTCGAGTATTAGCAGCTTTTGCGCCGGCTCTTTGAGGGAAGCTATCTGAGGCTGCTGCTTTATTAGACGGAGCAGCGTCCAGAGGTACAATGTTATCTTTAGCGGCCATGGTGTACGACTACCTTAAAATCCAAAGGGATGGATCCGACAAGCCTAGATGCTGACTGGCTTGCACTATGAATCAGGGATATATGAAAATGCTTGTTCATAGTATAATCAGCTCTGTTTGAGTGACTAGCTATAGCAATCTAAGCCGCGATCAGATTCACATTTTACTGCCTATGAGGGAGCAGGCTGTGAGCAAGTCGACTCACTGTACGTGATGTAGATTTTATTTAAAAAAGATCGGTATTACACTGGCCTTCTCGCTAGACAAATTCACCGTTACTCTTGATTAGAAAGACACACCCAAAGACTTATTTTTCAGAGCCCGATTCATATGTCTGAAGCAGAAGACCAACAGCCGCGTCAATTAGCACAGAGTAAGCTAGAAGAGAGACCTGCCAAGAAAATGGGTGGGGGGATGTTTATATTGACCTGGTTAATATTGCTAGCCATGCTGATTTACTACTTTACTGGAGAAGAGCGCCGACAATTTAACCCGAATGAAAAACCCACCCTGATCGATGTACAAGGCAAACGCACCTTACTACTGAAAGCCAACCGGCAAAATCATTTCGTCATGTCCGGAAAGATCAATGGCAAAGACACCACGCTAGTTTTAGATACCGGCGCCACTAATGTGGCCATACCTGCCATCATGGCTTCTCGTTTACAGCTCGCCCAAGGCAGACCAGGCATTGCAATGACCGCTAACGGTCCGGTCACCGTTTACAGCACACGCATTGCCAAACTGCAGCTTGGCGAAATTGTATTATACGATGTGCCTGCAGACCTCAATCCGGGCATGAATGCAAGCAATCAAATACTTTTGGGCATGAGTGCTCTTTCACAAGTAGAATTTTCACAACGCGATGGTATGCTGCTCATATCGCAATGATCCAAGTCCAGTGCAAACATATCCACTAGAGCCAATGAAATCGTGCTTTAGTAAGGAGATTACAGAAAACCCTCCGCAGAGGTTTTTTTAAAAAAGCTGTTTCGCACCGCCTCAACATAAAGTATTGACCATCAAATCACGAACAACCATCCATGAAAAATGACATCGCGCTTAAAACATCAATAATTCAATCGGTCACTACTGCACTAGCTGAAGACATTGGTAGCGGCGATATCACTGCCATGCTTATCGATGAAAAAAAACAATACTCGGTCAAGGTCATTGCCAGAGAAGCCGCCACCATTTGCGGCGCTGCCTGGGTTAATGAAGCCTTTCTACAAGTTGATCCAAACGTAGCCATTGAATGGCATGTATCCGATGGTGATTCTGTAGCATCCAATCAAACCATCTTTATCGCTATAGGTAAGGCGCAATCGATACTGACCGCCGAGCGTACTGCCTTAAATTTCTTACAACTGCTATCGGGAACAGCAACTACTTGCAGCCACTACGCCCAAGCCATTTCGAATTACAAAACAAAAATACTCGACACACGCAAAACCATTCCGGGGCTACGCCTTGCACAAAAATATGCTGCGCTATGCGGGGGCTGCGTTAATCATCGCGTGGGCTTGTACGATGCCTTTTTAATCAAAGAAAATCATATTGCAGCTTGCGGCTCTATTGCCACCGCCATCACTGAAGCCAAAAAACAACAGCCGGGCAAAACGGTTGAAATTGAGGTTGAAAACATAGAACAACTCAATGAAGCGCTAGATGTAGGCGCTGACATTATTATGTTGGATAATTTTTCGCTAGAGGCGATGCAACAAGCGGTTCAACTCAACGGCGGGCAGGCCAAACTTGAAGCATCAGGTAACATGACCCTCGACCTCATAGCTGACGTGGCCAAAACCGGCGTTGACTACATATCGATTGGCGCGCTGACTAAACACGTGCAGGCCATCGACTTCTCAATGCGGTTTATAGATGCCGAAAAGAATTAGCCGTATTAATGGCTCGCATAGCCTTTGTATAAGCATTAGCAACACGATTAATAAGAAGCTAACGGTAAAGGAGGCTATAACCCTTCACCACTTACTACATGGCCGCTGCAATTAGGTGTCACATAATCAGGCGCTGCAGACAATGCCCATTGCGTGCTTGCCAGCAATCTTCCAGTAGAACAGTCATAGTGCTTATCGACAACGCTATAAGCATCTGTAATGCGAGTGGGCTTAGAAAAAACAGGGTGCCACTGGGTAAGCGTGGTTCGAGTAGCTCCGGTGCTAATCACATCTGTTCCAACTCGATCTTGAGCCCACCGTAACCCATCGGTGCGCTTAATTTCACGGCCACGGGTATCATGATCGTAGTCGGTCACATTTCCTGCCCAATCGGTCACTCGATCTAGCAAGCCTTGACTATCGTAGCTATAAAATTGATCGACTGCTTCACAGCTAATAGTCGGATCATTAGCGTTACTATGGGGCTGGCCAGCGACGCGCGTAATCTTTCGAGTATTCGCAACCTCGGCGAAATAATAGCGTGTCTGCTTGCCCCGGGCATTGATCTCAGAAACATAGGGCGCAGCCGGTGCGGTGAAGTGAGAATAATCTAATGTTACTAGCTCAACGCCCGCGGTTGCCTGCGGTGCTTCGCGCTTTGACATCACTGCGCGATGAGCTGCATCGTAAGCCCAAGTGACGTAGCGCAAACCCCGAGAATCAGTGATGCCGGTCAGACCTTGCGGAAATTCGTCATCTTCATAATGATAAGTGGTGTAGGGATTATCCTCTAAAAAAGGATTATTACCTTCTGCAGTTGGCGTGCTATCTGGGTAGGATGCAAACGTTAAACGCTTATTTTTTTGATCAATATCATATTGCTCATACCCATAGCGATAAATGCCTCCATTGAAATCTATTACTTGTGATAAAAAGCCATCTTGGTAAAAAAACGTAAGCTCTCTATCCGATTGATCGATAACACGGTCAAGTGTTGTTGAATCTCCATCACCACCTTGCTCGTCAGTGAGCTCATAATACAAATCGATAACACTCTGCTTGGAGTCCATTCTGCGCACGAGTCTACCCTGGTTATTAAATCTCTCAACCGAAACGTTACTTTGAAAAAATCGCCAACCTATAATTTCACCCGCCTGTACGATGGATTCCAAGCGTGTATCGTTATCGCTATCGCCCACCCAGTCCGCACCTATTTTTTCAAAATAAATTGACCCTGAATTTGGATTTTGTACATAGATATACTTTAAATTGGCATAGTCATTTTTTTCAATGGCTGTCGACGAGCACCCCGAAAAATCATGCCAAACACCACCAATAATGTCAGCACTAGCCGTACAGCCCTCAAGCTCAAATGGCTCGCCGTCCAAAGGCTCTGCGGCGAAACCAAATACTAGCCGCGTTTCAAAATTATGACGCCATTGAGTACCCAGCGACGAACTTGTGCGCTTTGAAGACTGGCTATCATAAGTACGAATAAAATCTAAAGTACTGTGCCCGACATCATCAATATCTTGTTCGTGTTGTATTTTTTGACCGGTAAGAATATTGATGGGATTGCCAGCACTAGGGTCAGGGCAGGATCTCTTTTTACTATTGTCCACACCCAGGCAGACATCACCGGCGCTAAGCACACCCTGTCGACAAACTCTGCCCCACGTGGCAGACCGACCCGACCCCGTATACGTATCACCTCTGACTGTATCAAAACGGCAGGTAATAGACAGCGTCACACCATTTTGAGTGAGTCTCTCAAGCTTTCTATTAGTAGCATTATTTATCTGACTGCATGAATAATTCCCTGCGGCCTCAGCACTGGCAAAAAACTTCGAGTGTCCATCGGCAATGTACATGTAGTACCCCCACACGGGGTAGCGAGCTGAATAGGCTGTCGACACAAAACCCGAGCAAAGCACCAACACCATTAATACTGTGCAGTGTCTCTTCAGTTGAAGAACGTCACAGCAAATTAAAAAATACGAGCAATTCCTTTTGCCTAGTTTTTCCATGAACAAATACTCCATTATTTGTTGCTGAATATTGAATACTAGTTGGTGATTGTCACATGCAGATTATCGGGTCTGCTTCCCATCAAGACAGTGGGTTTTCTACCATTGAGGTAGAGCTGATAGACTTCTATATTGACTTGCTGTCTATCTGGGCTCTTCGCAAATCCAACAACCAATCCTTCATTGTTGTACACCCAGTCGAAAAACTGACTGCTTTGTTTTAACCATTTATTAAGTGCCTCCCTCGTCTGAAAATGCAACTGACTGTCTTCGGCAACAATTCTTGGCCCAAACATTTGCCATAGGTATGCACTCGCAGGGTCATAAGCGCCAAGCATTCCAAACCAGCGCTTTTGGCGAGGAATCAGTGTGCGGTCGCTCTTCATAATCATCCCATTGATAAAGCCGCGTTAATGCATCAACATACACTACTCTCACCACACCATTTTTATTGGTCGCGGTAATTTCCATACCCGGCTGCATGGCCAGCTCTGTAAATGCAAACGGTGCATCGATTTTTTTTTCGTAATTGCACGCTGCTGTTAAAAACAGCACGTAAAAAACAATGATGCCTTTCATCACTACCTCGTATGTTGAACTAAATGACGAAATAAAATTTTTATTTGAAAGGGCACGTTGGGATTATTGGCCAGATCCCGATCGCACTGCGCCTCGCACTCGGCAAGCTCCTCACATTTATAGCTTTGGCAGTCATTTAAACAGGTGTCGTGATAATAATAAGCCCAGTCTTCATCATCTCGCGGCTTTACCCAGCCCTCCTCTCCTTCGCGCGGAAAATCATCAGCCTCTCGCCAGCCCTTAGCTTCTTTGCGCGGCGGCCCTTTGCGAGGTTTTGGCGGCGAATACTGCTGCCCATTGACCCTGCCCGGCCCTCCCCAGTTACCATGGTAATAAAAATTCAATAGGCCATAAGGATCAACATACAACAATGCGTTTTGATAAGCATAACTATAGGTGTTAATGCCTCCAGCCAAGCCGGTGGGATCACTTTGGATATACCGTCCTAATGATGCATCGTAGTCACGAAAATAGTTATACCAATAGCTACTTTCACGATCATAAAGCTGACCTGGAAAACCCAGTTCTTGGTCGTCTGTAGTATTTAAAATGACGCGCATCGATCCAAACGGTAAATACTGCCCACGCCAAATCAGCTGCGCACTGGCGTCGGTTAATGCAAGCGGTCTACCCAGGTGGTCGTTGTGAAAATATTCGATGCTGGCAGAGTCCCGGTCAGTCACCACCCTCGCAAGCCTGTGTTTATTGGCATAAATAAATTCATTACTATGCTCCGCACCGGGGACTATTCATTGCCAGCAGTCGACCGGACTCGTCATAATGAAAATGCTGCACCGAACCACTCCACTGATTTTGATACCCGCTGGCCAAGCGCATTATATTGATAGACCGCCGTCGGCTCACCATTTTTGCTTAGCTGCACGAGGCGATTGTGATCGTTATACATTAACTCATATAACTCTCCTGAAAATCGAGTATCACTTTTTACATTACCCGCCTCATCATAAAGAAATGAGCGTGTTCTTTCATCGCTACCCTCTCTCGCAGTTACATCGATCAGGCGGTTACTCAGCGGTTCATAGCGATAGTTTTCAGTGAGGGGTGTCGCGGTCCCAAGATGCTGACGACTCAAACGATTACTGACTTTGTCGTACTCATAGCTAATGCTACCGTAAGCACCGTGAGCCGTTTTAACCCGATCAACCTCATCAAAGCTAAAGCGCTGATTGTTGTTCACATCATTGACGTCAGATAACTCACTAATATTACTATTTTCATCAAAGACATAACGTAAATTAACTAGCGCAGCGGAGCCCCGATCGATAATATTAGTTAATCGATAATCTTGATCATAGACAATAGTTCGGCCAATTCCGTTAGCAAAAGTAACAGCGCTCAATGGCCCATATGGCTTGTAGCGTAAACCATTAACAACGGGGCGGTCGTTATTGAAAGACTTCAGTAATTTGCCCTGCGGATCATCATATGCATACGAAACACGACGCCCACTTGGGTAACTCATACTGGCAACCTGATCGGCCAGGGTGTAGCGATAACTCGTTTGATATTCAACGCCATCAATCGTCGAATTTTTCTTAATAATGTTTCCACGGTGGTCATACCAATACCGCGTTATTCCGCTTTGATCATAAATATAAGCCAATCGCCCCACACCAAAATTTCCGGGGCTTCTATCATCATAGATATAGGTAATATTCTGCTCTGGATTGCTGGGGGCAATTACATGAGTCAACCGATTAAGTGGGTCGTAGCGATAATAAATCTCAATTTTGCCAGCATTCAAACGACTGGTTCGATTACCCGCATTATCATAGGTATAACGCGTTGCACCGGTATCGGGGCTGCTTAGGCCATCTAGTTCGCCAAAAGCATTGTATTCATAAACTGTTTGCAAGCCCCGCGGGTCGGTAACCGACTGTACTCGCTCAATCGCATCGTAGCTGTAAAACGTTGTTGGATTGTCCAACGGGTCTGCCGGTGTTTGATCGGGATCGACCTTTTCGACTAATTGGTCAAAAGCATCAAACGCCTGATAGGTCGCATGCCCTTTTCGATTAATCAGCTGGTTGGGGTTATTATTTTTATCATAATCAATGCGCCGAGCCTGCCCTGAACTATTTAGCGATTTTCGTAGGCGCTTAAGCCCGTCAAAAACTCGTGTTTGAACCCTTTGAATTTCACAACCTGTTGCTTCATTTGAAGAATTACCCGAGCAAATAGTTTCCGTGACCTGACCACCGGCAGCGTTTAAGGAATATTCTATACGCTCTCCTAGGGCATTATAAATTGCAACAAGCCTCTTGCTCACATCATATTCATAGCCAATAAAACTATCATCCGGCATAGTAACTTTAACCAGCTGACCAATTGCATCGTACTCAAATGCTGTTGTTGCATTATAGTCTTGGAACACCGGATGCTTCACGGTGTAATTAAGCAGCCAGCCTCGAGGGTCATACTGTAACTGGGTAATAACATTATTCGCATCCACAATTTTACCAACCTGACCACGCCCATTATAATCACTCATCACAATGGTATGACCCAGAGCGTTACTTACTCGGGTAACGTTGCCTGCTCGGTCATAATCAGTCGTAGTAATATCGTCCACAGCTAAATCATCACGTGGACCATTAATTTGGCGCTGCGCAACACTGGTGTTGCCTGGCTCATCAAAGTATTGATAGTCGTACGTTGATGAACTAGACGTACTTCGAGGTCGCAACGTGTATTGCCCATGATACAGTGAGCGAATACCGCCTAGGGCCTGTCCGATAAAGAGCAAATCGGCAGTATCGACTCGACCGTCGCCAGTTCCAGCCGGTGCTACGTCGGCGGCCAATAGAGCCACTGCATCAAGCCGCTCTATACCCAACACGTGTCGCTGAACGCGTAGGTAATCTTCCAATGCTAATACGCCATCGGTAGCTTTTTGCGGCGCTACATCCCCAGCTACGATATGCATGCTTGCCGCCCCTTGAGCAGCGCCCAAAATTACACAGGAAAAGAGCAAAGCATTTGCAATCAATCTTCGGTAACGATTTTTTATTGGCATAATCTGAGATCCTTCTCATGGATTAATATTTTTTAGTTATTGGCTTTCCCTCATTTTTTATTGCATGCTTATCGTTTCTATTGCATTGCTAGTCAACACCAATTAATCAAGTTTCAGGGCCCAACGTCCTTTAATTTAAAGTTGTCTAACAATCACTGCGCTCAGCCCACCGACCTTATTACCCTCAATATCGATATATTCAGGTGGCTGTAACCATTCGAATGGATTAGCACCGGCATCTATTCTTTGCCAACGAGGCCAACCAATCGCAACCGAAGACAAATCTGAGAATTCAGATTTACCATCAGCATTTAACGGCGCAACATCAGCCTTAAAAAAGCCATGAGGATTACTTAAAGTAATGATCAAAAGAGAATAATCTTCTACAGGCTTGTGCTCATAGTGCCAGGCAAGCTGGACATTAGGATCGCCCGTGAGCTTAGTGACGCCAAATGGAATTTTTAAATAATTACTAATCATATCGGCATGATTCACTTTTATACGAAATGTCACCCCTGCCACTTCGGTGGTTGGCTCAAAGCCTACGTCTACCTTGGTTTGTATAACAACATGCGGCAACGGACCGGCCTCATTCAACCATGCATTTTGATAAATATAGCGCGGCTCCAACGAGGTGACTATTCGCTGTAAATTTGTAGGTTTGGTTGGCAGGCTATCCTGAGGAAGAATCGACAGGCTGTGCTCACTATAAGCACCGATGTCAGGCATCGTCACGTTAAGCTCGCCCGGGCCCATTGCTATTGGTGGGCTAGCTGGAATTTCAAACGTCAACGGATCAACCATATCAACTATTGCAAGCTTTTGGCCGGCATAGAGTCCAGCTGTCGTTTTGGTAAAGCCTACCCCTAAACTACTCACTGGGTCTGGCTGTACTCGCAACAAGTGACGTATTTTAACTGGGTGTTCAACACCATCACTATCCGTAAATGTAGCGACAGCATTGTTGACGTTAGGCATTTTGTTACGGATCACATCGACCGCCACTAATACAGTGCCACCGGCTCTCACTTCATTTGAAATTGCGTCATAACCTATACAGCCAATTAAAAAATTAGCCAAAAAAAACAATGTGCCAATACGTCTACATGTGTCCGGTAATTTTTTGGCCACCCCTAAAACATTGCCTTTATTGCGCGCTGGACGCTTTTTTATTTTGTTACTGACCATAGTATGCTCCCTGCACTTTGTTCATTATGGGTCGAGCTTTCATGAAAATTGATTTCTTGCATCTCTAATCGCAGGTAAAAAATAATCGCAGAGTCCTTCTTGCAGCGGCCTGCTCTTGGTGCCGAATACGATAAATCAGGTACTACAGGCTGATAAATACAGCTATGAACAGCACATTACGAACGGCGATCCTTGAAGAGAATCGACGATTTTTTTATAACCGACATAGCTAAAAGATGGCTAAAAGCCCGTTAATTACCGATTTTTGACAAAGAAAATAGCGTAATCGATTGAACCAATCGACAAGGATATAGCGAGCAGAGTAGCTCTATACATTGAAAAATAACGATGGGCGCCATATCAACCTCCTGTCAAACCGGCTTAGTCATGTGGTTTTTATCCTACCAAAAAAATAAACGCGTGAGGATAAAAATGATTAGCAAACTCCTGCTTGCCATCCGCAATCAGCATACATCTCTCAGTCAGCAAAAGTAAACACGTTTTTAACATTATTTTCTTTCGCTTCGAGAAATAACACGGCAACCCTGATACGCGCCTCGAGAGTAGTTATATTGCAATTTGTAATTTCAGAAAAAACTTTTTTATTGTTTGCCATCGACTTAGAGCACAGAAATAATAATTTAATGCAGCCTATGCCAGGTCATCTCACACTCCCCCTTCTGGGTACTAATGTAAGCAGACCCTTCACTCAGAGAAATTGAAAAATCCATAGTTCGATCAGCTAATAACGCAAATTGTTGAACACTCTCAAACGGTACTTGAAAAAACTGTGCATCCAGCGCCTTAAATTTCTCACTGCTTTGGCCCCACCACACATTAGATTTTTCATTAAAACTATAAACCTTCACCTCATTGGCCGCATACGTGGCTTTTTTTATACGGTCTGCTGCCGGCTCCCCAACATCCAGCCATAGCAGTAACCGGTCATCCAATGTATAAGCGCAAATGTCTGGCTCGTCCGGCTCACTCAAGCCTTTAGTAAAATTAATGCCTTCTTGCCAATTTATGCAATAGGCCAGCACGCGCACCATCATTCGCTCTAACGTTTCTGAAGGGTGCTGCGCAATCGTCAAACTAAGCGCCTCATAAATATTTCGATCGAGGTCAGACAGCGCAATTTTTAATTTATAAATCGTAGGCTTCAGTGCCATATATCTCTCATTGGTTAATTGGTTCAGCGAACTGCTATCAATAACAACTAAAAAAACATTCTGAACAACGCCGCCACTCGGCTTGGCTAATCCGCTTAGCTAGTTTACGCCATACACCAACAGAAGCTTGGCAAAACTGCAGAAGCTCATGCGCATAATAGCAAGTTGACTAAGTGGTCACACTGAGTAAACTACTTCACAACTATTTAGGCCCCAAAGGACTGACCCCATGGATCAAGTAATTTCAGCACGCGAACAGCAGCGCTTACGAACGCGTGAAGCTATTCTAAGCGCCGCCACTGAGCTTTTAGCTATAAAACCTATTGAAGCCATATCAATTAATGAGTTGGTGGCCTTGGCAGGAGTGGCCAAGGGCAGCTTTTACAACCACTTTCCTGAAAAGGATTCACTGGCCAATTTGGCGTCTACGCATATTCGTAAACAGTACCAGCGCAAAATTATGGCCCTTAACGCCGGCATCGAGAATCCCGCTAGCCAAATAGTGCGCGGCCTATGCTCTTTCATTCAGACTTCAATTGAAAATCCCCGACTAGCTGCAGTACTCCTGCGCGGAGACGATTGGGTAACAGCCGGTAACCATCCGCTTAATGAATACATTCAAGACTCAATAGAAGCGGGCATTAATCAAAACATATTTTTAGAGCGCACAAGGCACCATGGCATTATTTTAATTCTCGGCACTTCTAGGATTAGCATTATGCGCTTGCTGACCGACAACCCCAGCATTAACGAGATTCGAATATTAGCCATTGAAACCAACACGCTGATATTGTGCGGCTTTGGAATGGATTATGAAAGTGCCCTTGAGCTATCACAGCAAGCATCTGCGGCAGTTATAACGTGAGAAAAATCGCCATAAACACCCGTCTTAGCTCAATAGACAAGAAGACTATTCTAAAGCTGTATTGTTGTTTTCAGGAAACATAGAAAATACATCTTTTACTCGCTGCGTACGAAACAAATAAACAAAAATATAAAAATGGATGATTAAAACGATTAGTGTAGCTGTGTGCATATTGAATTCGTGACTGATGCCACCCACAGCAATGGCCGCCACTTGCAATACAGTGGCCGTCAATAATATTAGTCGGCCCTTATGCCAGCCGCGCCTAACCCAGTTAGCCGCATCCGCCTTGCGCCTGAGCAGCACAAGCACCATAAATAACGCTGGGATGCAGGCAAAAAACTCCCAATAAGTGTTAATGGCCAGCCAAGAGACATCAATATTGGCGCCTGACCCTCCCCGACCTTTTCGAGAGGCCAATAATGCCAGAGGCCCATAAAGGAACTGGCGTGATAAAAAAACCATTACCAGCAACAAAAAGAAACCCGGTTTGACCTGACCACTATCGTCTAAATCACTGATGTCATAATTCATACCCAAACCTCGGACATTCACAAGATCGATAGTCTTAGCCACGGACTGCATCACTAAAACACATCAAGTGTGCTTTTCGCTTTATTAAAGCATGACCAATTTCATCTACATAATACTAATCAGCTTCTCTCTCTCAAGCTCTTTCAACAAACGATATTCAACACTCGGCAGATGCCCGCCTTGAGGCAATTCAAGCTGCAACTCATCATCAAAATAATGGCTATTTCCACTACGATCCTCTAAATCAAACCCAAAAAGAGCTGGTTTCACGCCCTCTTTAAGCAAGCAAGCGAGTAGCTTGATACCGTTGCGCGGATGATTTCGCAAAGAAAACTTAAGATCTAACAGACTTAACTTGGAAAAAATGATGGCATTCACATCATCAACCGTGGCCGTCATCACCGCTGGCCGTTTATTAAATTTTTTTACGTTTTTGGTATTGCCTGGGTAGCAAATAATTTTAGCGTCACGACACAGTTTTATAAAACGCATATGCTCCTGTTTAGTATGCGGGTATTTGTGTGTTGAAATATTCAAACTAAAAAAACAGTAGTCGGTTTTACGACCGACATCTGTAGTATATTTTTCAGCAAGGTCGGCAAGATTAAATCGAATGACGGTGTCATAGGAATCAATTTCAGCACCTCGACCAGAACCAATCAAAGTATCACTATTTCCAACTAAGGCCACCGAACCGTTTAAATCAATCGGCTTTTTGTTTCGCTCACCGACAATGTGTGTGATAGCAACCATAAAAAGTCTCTCAATAAGATTAGGAATTCTAAGTTAACCGATTAGCTGAGTCCAACTCTACATCGAAATGCATATAAGGCAAAAAAATACTATAGCTATAATTAATGGCATAGTTACGCAAGAGACAATATACTTAAGACAGGCCTATCACCGCACGAGTAAATACGAGAGGAGTTCACATCATGCAAGAAAAATCTAATGAAGAAACTTTTGCAGTAAAGAATGCGGGCATGATCTTGTTCTTGGGCGTCAGCGCTATTATTTTTTTCTTATTATATTTTAGCTATGAAAAGCTGTTGGTCGACACACCATTATTTAGTCACTACCTCGAGTTATGCACTCAGCTTGCATCACAATTACTTTCAGTAATTGGCGTTGAGCACCAATGGATATATGGCACCGAAGATTTAAAAACACGGCTCGCCGATGGCGAGTTGGGTGCTTTTATCGACATTACAAAACATAGCGATGCCAGCATGATTTGTGCTGTTTTAATCGCCTGTATTGCAGCTTGGCCGGGTAACATTGTAAAAAAATTGGGGGCGATGGTACTAGGAGTCGCCGTTATACTGGCTCTCAACATTGTAAGGATAGCTGCGATGCTTGTCGTCGATATTTATGCACCCCTACAATTTGAGCTTTACAGCACCATGATTCTTCCTGGCATTTTGATTGCTGCGGCTGTAGCCTATTTTATTTTTTGGATAAGAATCTCAGGCACGCACCCCAGCGACTAACTGCATCGTTTCTCACACACAAAGCAACCGATCCTACTGCTCTAATGTGAACTTGGCAGAGCAGTTTTCTACTCGACTACTTACAAACCAATTATCATCTTCTCCCGATGAACGGTATTCCAAGCGCTCTTCAGTCACTGTTTTTATCAGGTATTGGGCCGACACAAACTGACTATTTGCTCCGACATCTAGAGCCATAGATTCTCCTGACGATGCAACCCATGCTTTACTCACCGGCAATAAATTGTGTTTTAAGCGCAGACCCTTTAGCAACTCCCAAAAGCCCTCATAATGAATAACCTCTGCGCCGTCCACAAATTCATTAGCCCCAGTTGGCAACATTTTGGGCATAACGGTAGCCACCTTGATAACTGCGGCTTCTTCATAGTTTACGCACCATGCAAAACCGGTTGATGCCTCTCCCTCCCAAGTGCCAATTAACTTGCTAACAGCATGCTGACGCGAGCCACACGCACTGATTGCTATTAAAATCAGCAAAACCGCAAAGTATTTAATTCGCGCAACCTGAATTGTTCTTACGTTCATGGAAAGAGTCCTTTTAAAAGCGTTGACTGCTTACTAAGTATAAATGAAAAGTATATTCTTGGATGAATACATCAACTCTTCAAGTGTTTTTTCATGTGTCAAAAGACAACTTACAATTAAAGTAATGCTTGCCCAAAAAAAAAACCCGCTTAAAAAGCGGGTTTTTCCAAGACTCAAAAGAGAGTCGTTATTTCTTGACGCTACTTGATTTGACGACGGCGACCTGTCATCACAGTAATAGCAACAAGACCAAGACCTAAAAGTGCAGCAGCAAAAGCTGGTACTGGTACAGTTTTAGTTAAGTCTCCAGTGCTTTCAGGGTAAGTAACATACTCAAAGTCTTGCTCAGCTGAAGGACCATCTGCAGTTGTAGCCGGATCGTCGATCCAGCACGTAGAGAAGTCTTGGCTAAGGTCGACCGCGCAATCAACGGCTGCTTGTGTAGCCAGACCAGTGCTCGCATCTCCGCGATACGTACGGATCACTTTCTCAGGCCAAACAAATACGCCCACGGTTCCACTGGTTGCAAACGTTGAATCGGCAATGGCATGACCGCTTACGATTTTACCGTTGGCGTCAGTTGTGAAGTCCCAATCGTAAAAAGTGCTCGACAGCGGTAAGTCACGAAGACATGCTGCTGCGCCGACTGGACAAGCTGGGAGGAAGATATTTGTATAGGGCGAAGATGGAGCTACACCCGTAACAGCTGTGCCCAAATCACCTACGTAGTTGTCAACCGCAGTAGCAGGTGTACATGTGCCAGTTGCTGACGCGCACGTGCTGAGGTTCTGAACCTCCAATATGGCAGTGAACTCTGAATCACCTGATGCCGCTGCTGCACAGACAGCTGGGACGGGGCAGTCCGATAGACGTGTGGTGAACTGTACGCCATGCACTTCGACTCCACGAGCTCCAGTAGGCTTGTCATCACCCGCGCTGTCATAGCCTAAGCCGAAGCTTGATGCTGACATTAGCAGACCGAGTCCACCGGCAATTATCTTTATAGTTTTCATAGAACTTCTCCAATATTACAAAATGAATGTTGTGAGCCTTTGACTAGGCAAAGCACTCTTACATAGCGATCGAGACTCAAGCCAGCTTAAAAACACCGGCTTATACGGAGCTGTTACAAGCACTAACTACCCGCTCTCCGATTTGTTTATGATAGAATACTGACTGATAGTATAGCAAGCCGAATTGACTAAAAATGCATCGAGACCTAAGGGGACATGGCGCACCCTTTATTGTTCGCGTGGCGACGTGCAAGAATAATCAGCGATAAATTCATAAATATCATATCCTTACGACCCTCAAAAGAAAGATAACTATTCGCCGCTACTAAAACCCTAATCTGTCGATTACATCAACAAAAAAGAACGAGCAAGTATTTTATGCGTACAAAAAAAGTCCCATCCACAGCAGCAAAGCCCAACTTCGTCGAACTAGCTACTAAGCTTCTGCTCCAACGGGGACAAGTGGACATGCCGAGCACCAAAGCTTTTTTAACAACCCGATCACGGCCCTTGCTTAGTATTCTGTTAGTCGCTTGCTTGAGCTGTATCGGAGCCAATGCGCAAGAAGTGGAAGAAGTGGTCATACAAGGCACTCAAACCGAAAATAGCGCGCTGGATGATTTAGTTTCAGTGTCGGCGATCGATGCTGAAAAGCTCGCAGACGCTGGCATAGAGAATATTGAAGATGTGGCTGAATATGTGCCGAATTTGGTGCTCAGCGAGACTAGTACAGGAACCGCAATCGTAATTCGCGGCATAGGCGCAGGTGTCAATCAGGGGTTCGACCAATCTGTGGGACTCTATGTCGATGGTGTACCGTTACCGCGCTCCCAAATGGCTAGAGCGCCTTTTTTAGATCTTGGCGGTGTTCAGGTACTGCGAGGCCCTCAGTATGTTAAGGACGGTAACTACAGTATCGCCGGCTCAGTGCATATGCTGACAAAAGAAGCTGATGACGAGTTTCAACTAGGTATCGACGTTAACTATGTTCCATCGCAAAACGATAAAAAACTACTTATCACACTGGGTACTCCCCTTGCGGACTGGGGTGCCATGCGCTTGGCAGTCCAAAGACAAACCGCTGACGGCTATATTGAGAATGTCACCTTGGAAGAAGATGGACCACAAGTCGATGACCTTTTAGTTCGCGGCGTGTTTTCATTTAACCCCACTAACAATCTCGCCATAAAACTCAAAGTTGAGCAAGGTAGCTTTGATCGCCGCGGTCGACAAATCGAAGTTATTGACGGCCAAGCCACACCAGACTACCGACTCTTTCCCGAAGTCCAAGGGCCTAACGGTACTATTTTGCGCGACCCGTCGCCAATTCCTCCGATAAAGACAGGAAATCTGCTAACGGTTTTGCCAGAACTGAGAAACGAACAAGATTACATATTGGATGTAGTTCGATCTCTCTATGACGTTGAATATGCTACTACCGGGGTACCAGCGTTTGCTGGACTGACCTACGGGCAGGTATTACAAAACTTGTATACGGACGAACAAGCAATTAAGTCCATGCAGGGCTTCCCCACCAGCAACGGTGCGGTCACACCGCCCGCGGGGTTACTTGATAGCAGCATCGACTTCAAGAGAGCCGCCAATGAGATGGAGTTCAGTAACAATGAAACAACTAACTTGACGATCAATGCCAATTATTGGGCCGGAGAGCACCAACTCAAACTCATCGCGTCACACATTGAGTACGAAGTTACGGAGTTAATCGATACAGACTTCACTCCGGTCCCTATCTTAGCTACTTTACAAAGCGAAGAATACCAACAAGATTTTTATCGTTTCGAGTATGTTTCCCCTCGCGATGAGTTCCTTGAACTGACCGCGGGAATATCCTACTTAGAGTCAGATTTAAGTTTCGACGAAAGTATTAAAACACGGTTCGGAGGGCCTAGCGATCAAGCATCGACCGAAGAATTTATTCTCGACAACTGGGACGCAGACGGCTTTGACCTAGAGCAATACATCACTTTTGATCCTAGTCAGCCATTTGTTCCCTATTTCGGTCGTATTTTGCCTGTTAACATTTCGTCGTTGCAAATTTTTGCGCCTGACAGAGACTTTGATCAGGACACGAAAATAACGGCAGCCTTTGCTGAGACCACCTTAAACTTCACTGATACCTTTCGTGCGACGTTGGGAGCTCGCTACACTTTGGCAAAAAAAGCCGCGGTTCGAGATTTTGCGTTTCTGTTGAAGAACGGTGAAGCTTTCAATTGGCCTGATCAATTCGAGTTTACTGTGGCGCAATTGCAAATTACTCAGGCATTAGCTTCGCTTTACAATTTCGGCCAGCATACGGACCGCTCTATTGTTTCAGATGGGAACCCAGGCAACCCTAACGGCGTTTGTGACAGTGTTAATAGCTGGGCTCTCGGCGGACCCTGTGATCCCGATCCCAATAGTGCGCCCTCTCGCGAAGAAAAGTTATTGCCTAGCATGACGCTCGAGTGGGACGTCAATGAGGACTTATCGCTCCACGCTTCAATTCGCAAAGCGAATAAATTGGGGGGCTTTGACGCTCGCTCAGTATCCACGCCCACCACCTCTCCAGGCATTGGACTGCAACCGGGCACTTTTCGTTTTGAAGATGAAGATGCAACCTCCATTGAAATTGGAACAAAATGGTATTTGCCTAATGGTCTGGGGCTGATTAACGCTACTGCGTTTCATACATCATTTAAAGACCTACAAGTGAGTACATCAGATCGATCTGTTGGTTTTAATGTACGTAA
The DNA here is from genome assembly GCA_943788835.1 of uncultured Pseudomonadales bacterium. Taxonomy (GTDB): domain Bacteria; phylum Pseudomonadota; class Gammaproteobacteria; order Pseudomonadales; family UBA7434; genus UBA7434. Next base: position 854,626 of record CALSRU010000004.1, read on the forward strand.
TGCAGGAGCTGCCGAATCCTATGGCATCGAAATCGAAGGACAGCTTCAAGCATCCGAGAAATTCAGTGTTAACTACTCGTTAGCATGGATAAATTTTGAATTTACGGACTTTAAATTTGGCTCGTGCAACTTGTCAGAACGGCCCGACTACTTTTTGATTTCCGAGAAACAAAGTGCGCTGAATGCTGTTCTGCCGATTGGTACTTTAACGCCCATAATCTATGAGGATGCTCTGCCACTCGGCTTATCGGGCGCAGCAACAGGCTTTGGAATTACACCGTTTGCCCGGCAGTCTCTAGACACTTTAAGCACGGGCGACTTTTATAATGCTCAGCGCTTTGATTTCCGTGCATTATCTTCTGCGACATTTTGCGATTTTAAGGGAAAAACCAATCAATATGTTGCCGAGTATCAAGGCACCTTCTCATTTAACTACCAAACAGAGATTGCCAATTTAGGGGTTGTAAAACCAACATTAGATGTGGTCTATAACAGTGGTTACCAAACAACCGTGACGCAAGAAGATGAAGTTGCCCAAGATGAGTACTTTCTCCTTAACGGTCGCCTGTCGCTGGGTTCGTTTGATGAAATTTGGGAATGGGCGCTGGTAGGAAAGAACTTAACAAACGAAAAAGTAGTGGGCTATGCCTCCGAAGTACCTATCGCAACACGAATTCAAGGCGCAAGAACCCACTTTGGCTTTGTTAGGCCTCCCCGGGCAATAGGCCTCAACTTTCGATATAATTTTTATTGAGCTTAGCCGCTCGATAATCAGATTTAGCGCTTGTTAAGACAGCGTAACCAAGCTCAGAATATCGCTTGAATATAGTGCACCCCGGCTCTCAAAACGAAAATCAGCGTCCACGAGTCATGAATTCAGCGCCGAAAATGACCCCTGCTTTGTTGTGTGCACTAGCCACCATGAGCAGCATATTCGTAATCAGGTAGCACGGTTAGCGTATTCATCTCTAAGGCGCTTCTTGTCAATTTTGCCCAATGCTGTCTCAGGAAGAGACCGCACTAAAATGAGCTTTTTAGGGGTCTTAACGCTCCCAATTAATTGTTCACATTCCTTGATTACGTCGCTCTCTAAGATCATGAAGCTAGGCTCGGGCTTTACAAATGCCACTACCTCCTCGCCCCAGTGCTCGCTCGGCACACCAATCACCGCGGCTGCCGCAACACCCTTAATACGCGTAATCGCAAATTCAACTTCTGCTGAATAAACGTTAAAACCACCGCTAATAATCATGTCCTTTTTGCGGTCAACAATAAACAAAAAACCTTCATTATCTAAATAACCAATGTCGCCCGTTAAGTGCCAGCCGTTAACCCGTGTTTGCTGGCGTTTCAGCCGAATTTTGGTAATAGCCCTCGCACACCATGTCGCCTTTCACCGCAATTTCACCGCACTGCGAAGCCGGCAACTTCCTGCCCTGCTCATCTAAAATAGCCAGCTCCGACAAAATACTGGCTCGGCCAACACTTTGTAACCGTTTGTCCGAGGCAATAGCGCCATCAACATAGTGATCTTGCTGGGTGAGCGCACTAATCATCATGGGACATTCGGTTTGGCCAAATAAACCGCGCATGACCGGCCCAAATACCTCCAGCGCTTTGCGCAACTGAGTAACAGATATAGGCGCGGCACCATAACTCAATGCTCGCAAACTGGAATAATCAAACGCATGCACATTGGACTGCGCCAGCAAGGTGTAAATAGCCGTGGGAGGTAAAAATAGATCGGTCACCTGCTCGTGTGCAATACTGTTTAATAACGCTTGGGCATCAAAGCCGGCATGAATAATAAAACGCGCGCCGCTTGGTAATGCGCTTAGCACGATCCTACCGCCCACATGAGTCAATGGCATCGCACACAAGTACGTGGCAGCGCCCTCTTCGCGCACCAGCTGGTCACACATACCGTAGCTCAGCGCTCTAAAATTTCGGTCGCTCAACAACACACCTTTGGCACGCCCCGTGGTACCACCGGTCATGGGTATGGCGAGAATGTCGGCGGGCTCGCGTTTAACGCTTACAGCTACATCGGGCGCTGCGCCCAGCCAGTTATGCAACTCTGCTGATGCGCAGGTCTTAGAATCATTCCCAGCAGCCGCCTCAACGTTGCTCGCCTGCTCATCGAGACAAACCGACACGAAGAACTCGGAGCTTTGCGCTGCAACGGCAGCTGCGGCCTCTGCAAACTGACCTTGATAAAACAACACATCGCAGCCTAGTTGTGCCAACGTGGCTATATTGTCGGCTTCGGAGTTGCGTGAGTTAACCGGCAACCAAATGCCACCCGCTCTAATGATGCCTAGCGTCACAATGATTGCCCACGCTGAATTCAAACTGTAGATCGCGCAGTGCATACCGGGTTGCAAACCTGAGCCAAGCAGCGCCTTCGCCACCCTCATCGACTCCTGCTGAACTTGCTGATAGCTGAACTGTTCATCACCAAACGTCAGACAGGGTTTATTGGCAAAACGCAGGCATGCCTGATCGATAAGTTCAATAAGCGGTAGATTAAACTGCTGGCGGTTACAAAGAGACATAAGGCGCCGAGTGACGTGGACGAAAAAAATTAAAGAGCGACTTATTCAAGGCAACTAGGCCCGCAATCAAGCAGCCTTATGCCTGTTTACAGCGCGGCCGCATAGCCCTCTTTAGGAAAATGCACATGCACTTTACCGTATTGAGCCGTATCGCGCGCTATGATCCAGCGATTGGGGCCCTCACCCACCAGCCTTCCGCTTACACTGTCTTGCGCATAGTCATCCGGCTGGATAGTGATGTCACGTCCTACGTTAGGCGACTGCATTACCTCGTCAATAACGCGAGGCTCATGCTGGCTGGCTTGCGCCAGTGCATAGCGCATAGGCTTCTCGTCACGCTCACCACGCCCAAAGGCATGCATACGTTCAAACCAAGCCGATACCTGCCGTACCTCATCAGGCAGCGGCTGCGCACCCAGCTCATGATAAAACCACAGGTGATGATAGGCCGAAAAATCAGCAAAGCTAGGATGCTCGCCAAACAAAAAGGCATGCTCTAGCTTCTCTTCAAGTGCATGCAGCTGCTCATTAAAAAGCTTTACACTGCGTGCCGCGCCTGGCATACGTACAGAGGAGGCCTTGCGCATTTTTGCGCGATCACGCAGCAGTTTAAAGCCGGTAATAATGGAGTGATACTTGAGCAGCTTTTTCAGCAACACTTTGGAAGGCACTGAAGCCACCGAGGCAAAAAAATATTCGCGCTCTAGAAGGCGGGAATAGTCGGCTACGGCTTCATCGCAGCTGTATAACGAAAGATTTGGGTTGTTATTCTGACCGGCAATTTCTTCACAAATAATACCCGTGTCGCAAAACAAATCGGCACCCTGCTGAGCGACAGGAATACGCCGGTAGCCGCCGGTTAATGCATCGAGCCCCTTGCGCGGTGGCATTGGCGGCACTAGCACCGACTGCCAACTTGTATTGGTATAGCCAAACATCGCCCGCACCTTCTCGGCATAGGGCGACATTTCATAATGATAAAGTATCATCTTATCTCGCTCATTAGTTGCTTAATCAAAATTAAAACACCTCAGAGTAAACGATCGTCGTCTTCCTAGGTTATCACCCGGTTGATTTAGCGCGCTGACGATAGGCGTGCAGGAGTGGCTCGGTATAACCCGATGGCTGTTCTTTACCTTTAAAAATCAAATCACACGCGGCAGTAAAAGCCACGCCATCGTAACTGGGCGCCATAGGACTATAGCTTGAATCACCCGCATTTTGCCCATCAACCACCATGGCCATACGTTTGAGTGTTTCCATCACTTGCGCCTCATCGCATACATCATGCTCTAACCAATTCGCTATGTGCTGGCTAGATATGCGCAACGTGGCACGATCTTCCATTAAGCCTACGTCGTGAATGTCGGGGACTTTAGAGCAGCCCACCCCTTGATCGATCCAGCGCACAACATAACCCAACAGGCCTTGCGCGTTGTTGTCGAGCTCAGCTTGCACGGTTGACGCATCAGGTAATTCATCAGCTTGCAGTACCGGCACGGTTAAAATGTCGTCTAACTTTGCCGGTTCACGCAATTTAATTTCGTTTTGTCGAGCTTGCACGTTCACTCGGTGATAGTGAATGCTGTGTAACGTAGCACCATTGGGTGACGGTACCCACGCGGTGTTAGCACCCGACTGCGGATGACCAATTTTTTCTTCCAGCATGGCAGCCATTTCATCGGGCATGGCCCACATCCCTTTACCGATTTGCGCTCTGCCTTGCAGACCACAAGCTAAGCCCACATCAACATTCCAATCTTCATAAGCTTGGATCCAAGGCTGCTGCTTCATTTTAGACTTGGCCACAAAGGGGCCCGCTTGCATACTCGTATGAATTTCATCGCCCGTTCGATCTAGAAACCCAGTATTGATAAACGCTACGCGCTCACTAGCCGCTTTAATACAAGCGGCTAAATTAACCGTGGTGCGGCGCTCTTCGTCCATAATGCCAATTTTTAGCGTGTTTTTTGCAAGGCCCAACGCCTCCTCTATGCGAGCAAACAGTGTGCATGCAAAGGCTACTTCTTCGGGTCCATGCATCTTGGGCTTAACGATGTAAACCGAACCGGTGCGGGAGTTTGCTAAGTCACCTTTACCCTGCAAATCGTGCATTGCCGCAAGGCTTGTAACCATACCGTCGAGTATGCCTTCAGGGATTTCGTTGCCGCTTGCATCGAGCACCGCATCGTTTGTCATTAAATGCCCAACATTGCGCACGAACAACAAACTGCGACCATGCAGCGAAAAGTGCTTGCCGTCGGCATTCACATATTCACGATCAGGCGTCATCTTACGAGTAACCTCGCGGCCACCTTTACTAAAGGTTTCGGACAAGGTGCCTTTCATCAGGCCCAACCAATTGCGATACACCTCAATTTTATCTTCAGCATCAACCGCCGCAACCGAGTCTTCGCAATCCATAATGGTGCTTACCGCCGCTTCCATCAGCAAGTCCTTAACGCCCGCTGAATCGACTTGACCAATAGAGTGCGTGCGATCAATCTGAATCTCGATATGCAAGCCATTATTTTTAAGCAGCACTGCATTAGGCGCTTCTGGGGCACCGTGATAACCCACAAACTGGGCGCAATCCATTAAGCCGGTGTTACTGTTATTGATTAACGTGGCCTGTAATGCGCCGTCCGTAATCCCATAAGCCGCCACTTCGCTATGGCTGGCCTCTTTTAGCGGTGCCACTTCATCCAGCAATGATTTGGCGAACGCGATCACTTGATCCCCACGCGCAGGGTTATAAGGCCCACTGCGCTCGCAGCCATCAGTCTCAGGGATGGCATTGGTGCCATACAAAGCATCGTACAAACTACCCCAGCGCGCATTGGCGGCATTTAATGCAAAGCGTGCATTCTTAACCGGTACAACGAGCTGCGGGCCGGCCTGCGTGGCAATTTCTTCGTCAATGTTGCTAGTGTTAATAACAAATGACTCAGGCTCAGCTTGTAAATAGCCTATCGCCAACAAAAATTCTCTGTACGCCTCGAGCGAGTAGCCTGACCCGCGATGCGCCTCATGCCAATTGTCAATTTGTGCCTGCAATGCCTCGCGGTGCGCGAGCAACCGAGCGTTTTCGGGTGCTAATTCCAAGATTATGTCGCTAAACGACTGCCAAAAGTGCTCGCTGGGCACACCGGTGCCGGGCAATATTTCATCGTTGATTAAACTTGCTAGCCCTGCATCTACCTGCAAGCCACTCATCACAATTCGACTCATACTCAGAAAACTCCTTGGCTAAAACGCTAAACTAGAAGGCCACACCCCAGCTCACGAGACCTTTGGCCAACGAGCATAGCGTTGCGAAACTTAAATGAAAGAAACATTACGACAGTGGTAGACACTGTTGCAAGCGCGCTGAGCATAATGGGGGTACGAGCCACCAAAATAGGCGCGCACGCATAATACGCAATCGGCTTCTCGAACGGAAGCGCGGTTAGCCACAAATGGCGTGTTATTAAAGGTATAAAACGGCCAGCATGGGCTGCTAGAAACGCCCCCATGCCCTAACCTGCCTGCAGAGCATACCTTGAGCGGTACCAAGCAGAGAGATCCGCGCGGCCAAGCCAGTGGCTTCGCTGGGTGACAACTAACCTATAGCTGCAGCAAGCGTTGTAAGGGTTGCCCGTGAGATATCTTCAATGGCCTGCACATCCGGCTGACCATCGGTATATTTGACCATCCACGTGCCACCCACACAAAACACGTTATTGAGTGCCAGATAGTCAGTAAAAGTGCTGGGTGTTAACCCACCCGTTGGGCAAAATCGCAAATCGGGAAAAGGTCCAGCCATTGCTTTGAGCATACTCATGCCGCCTACCACTTCGGCAGGAAACAATTTGAAATGGTCAAGACCGTATTCCAATCCCAACATCACTTCAGATGGGCTAGCCACACCCGGTACCACTGGCACCGATTTAGCCTGCGCTGTGGCCAGTAGTGCGGGCGTAATTCCGGGGCTGACAATAAAATCAATGCCCACATCAGCCAAACGCTCAACCTGCTGAGCTTGCGTGACCGTGCCGGCACAAATTACCAGATTAGGAAATTGCTTACGCGCCAGGCTAATCGCCTCAAGACCCGCCTCCGTGCGCAAAGTGATCTCTAGCGCACCAATACCACCAGCCAATAGGCCTTCAGCTATCGGTAAAATGTGCTCAGCCGTATCAACCTTAATTACTGGCAAAATAGGCGCAAGGCCCTGTAAACATTCTTTAATTGACTCTTGCATCACTGCTCACTCGTCGTTAACTCGTTCAATAAATATATGGTAAAAATAAGCCGCAGCCTAGTTAGGCTGCATAACCTCGAAACTTGTAGCCGGGGACTCAAAATAAAACGTCTGCACCGTATTCCGCACCCGACACACGGTCGCGAAGCACGCCAAACAAGTTTCGACCCAGTGTTTGGGCCTCCGTGGGTGCTTCAGGGACAGGCCGACTGGCCAACTCCTGCTCACTGAGTTCAACACTCAGCTCGCCGCGAACGGCATCGATACAAACGATGTCACCATCACATAATTTGCCGATATTGCCCGAGCGGATAGCCTCTGGTGCCACGTGAATGGCGGCCATAATTTTACCTGAGGCACCCGACATACGACCGTCAGTGAGCAACGCCACTTTAAAGCCTCGGTCTTGCAGCACAGCTAATGGCGGCGTGAGCTTGTGCAACTCAGGCATACCGTTAGCAGCCGGCCCTTGAAAGCGAACTACAACGATCACATCGCGATCCAGTTCATTATTGGCAAAGGCATCCAACATCGCATGCTGTGATGAAAACACTCGGCACGCGGCTTTAATCATATGAAATTCCTCGGCTACCGCCGAGACCTTCACCATTGCTTGGCCCAGATTACCTTTCAATAATCTAATACCACCCTCTTGATCGAACGCTTCATCAACCGAACGTAACACATCGGTGTTACGGCTAGCCGTGACCGCCGGACTCCACACGATTTCACTACTGCTGCCATTGGTAAGCTGCTCACCTGCTGGCGCCGGTTCTCGCTCGTAGGAGTCGAGACCTTCGCCCATCACGTTGACAGTGTCTTGATGCAGCATGCCTGCACGACGAAGCTCATGAACCAAAAATGCTATGCCGCCTGCATCACGGAAATGATTGACATCGGCCGTACCATTTGGATAAACGCGAGCCAACAAAGGCACCGCGCGAGAAAGATTATTAAAATCATCCCAGGTGACAATAATGCCGGCCGCGCGAGCAATAGCCAACAGATGTAGCGTATGGTTAGTCGAGCCGCCAGTGGCCAATAAACCCACCAGCGCATTGACCATAGATTTCTCGGTTACCACCGAAGACAAGCCTATTTTCTTATTCGCCATGTTAATGACCTGCTCAACCGACGAAGCAGTAAGCGCATCACGTAACGGTGTGCCCGTGTTAATAAATGAAGTAGATGGCAGTTGTACACCCAGCATCTCCATCAGCAACTGATTAGCGTTTGCCGTACCGTAAAAGGTGCAAGTTCCAGCACTGTGATAAGAGGCTGTCTCGGCATCCATCAACGCTAACTTATCAACTTCACCGGCGGCAAACTGCTGACGTACGCGCGCTTTTTCGGCATTGGAAATACCTGAGACCATCGGGCCTGCTGGAATAAATACCGCTGGCAAATGGCCAAATTGCAGGGCACCAATAATCATACCCGGAACTATCTTATCGCAAACACCTAAACAGGCCACCGCATCAAATACATTATGCGTGAGTGAAATAGCCGTCGACATAGCAATTACATCGCGACTAAATAAACTTAACTCCATACCCGGTAAACCCTGTGTCACGCCGTCACACATGGCAGGAACACCACCGGCAACCTGAGCCGTAGCGCCCAATGAGCGCGCTTTTTCTTTGATGAAATCTGGGTAAGTGGCTAACGGCTGATGCGCCGAGAGCATATCGTTGTAGGCGGTGACAATACCAATGTTAATGCCTGCCCCTTGAGCTATAGGTTTTTTTTCGTCATCGGGACTGGCGGCAACGACATGCGCCATATTGCTACATGATAAACAACCCCTTGCTGGGCTTTTGTCTTGGGTTTGCTTGAGCATGTCGAGGTAATCAGCACGAGGCTTTTGACTCCGCTCAATAATAGCGTTAGTGACTTTCTGAATTACGTCTTTCATAATTTACCAAGTTAACAATTTTTTGCAAAATAAATATCTAGTGGCGTACCGGTTTGGATAACCTGAGTGGTATAACTTAACAGAACCGACACAGGCAGTAATAAATCCGCACTTTCACCCCTGTCATCAAAAGGCGCCATTGCGTCCTGCAACACTTCCCACTTGCGCTGGCCACAAATATGCAACACCAAATACTCAGACTGCAGCAACGCAGCCAAAGACCAAGTGAGCCGTTGCTCGCCATTAGGGCCATCTTCGGTATCAAACAAGCTCTGCTGCTGACTGAGGTCGAGCAAGGTAGTTAGGTTAGCAGCATTAGGGAAAAAAGAAGCCGTATGCCCGTCATCGCCCATACCAAGAACGACACAATCAAAAGGCTGCGGCAACGCACCTAAACGCGTGTTGAGTTGAGCCACACTCTCTTCGCTGTTGTACAGCGTATGAAAAACTGGCTGGTGAGATAATTTGCTCAGTAAATTTTGATGCAGAAGTCTGGCGTTAGAGCGTTCATTATCAAAGTCAACACAGCGTTCATCAACCAGCGTAACGTGCACCGCCGCCCAATTGATCGAATGCTCGGCCAATTTACTAAAGAACAATTTAGGGGTACTACCACCAGAAAAAGCCACACTGGCCTGGCCCTTGTTTTCTATCGCCCGCGACAGGCGCTGCGCGACAGCAGCTGCCAGCTCGCTGGCGAGAGCATCATGCGTTGCAAATATATTTTTTTTCACGGTTTAATTACACTGATTAATTAAATAAAAACCGACCGACTACCCTTTTAGAGGGTCGAGCCAGAAAAGAATGTATTACCAAACGTTGCAATAACATACACCGCTACAGCAGCAAGAACACTCAGCGGTTGTCGTCATAGTCAAACCAGCGCCGCCTGTCACGCGCTAGCAAATCAACCGACTCCGATGGACCCCAGCTTCCCGCTGCATATTGCGCAATCTGCTTGCCGGTTTGCTCCCAACCATCAATGATACGGTCAATCCATTCCCATGCAGCTAAAAGCTCATCAGAGCGCATAAACAACGTTTGGTCGGAGCGGATAACATCGAGAATAAGGCGTTCGTATGCGCTGGGCGAGCGATGATCGCCAAAAGCCTCATCAAACGACAAATCTAAACCCACGCTTTTTAATCGGGTATTCTCAGTCAGCCCTGGTACTTTGTGCACGAGCTTCATTTCAATACCTTCGTTGGGCTGCAGGCGGATAATCAGCTGATTGTCCGTCAGTCGGCCGCTGTTTGAATCAAAAAAACGATGCACCACCGGTTTAAACTGAATCATAATTTCCGAATAACGCTCGCGCATCCGCTTACCTGTTCGTAGATAAAACGGCACGCCATTCCAACGGGAATTTTCAATTTCGGCTTTTATAGCAACAAAGGTTTCAGTACTAGAAGAATTGCCTTTAGCATCGGCCTCCTCCAAATATCCCGGTGCAGCATCTTGCTGAATTTGACCTTTGGCATACTGACCACGAACGGTGACATGGTTAACATCATTACGTTCAATAGGCCTCAAGCAGCGCAGAATTTTGAGCTTTTCATCGCGAACAAAATCCGGTGTATTTTTCGCGGGCGGCTCCATCGTCACTAAGCACAGCAACTGCAACATATGATTTTGCACCATATCTCGCAGCGCGCCCGCACTATCGTAAAAACTCCAGCGCCCGCCCACACCTACTTGCTCAGCTACGGTGATTTGTACGTGGTCAATGTAGTTTCTGTTCCACAACGGCTCAAACAAAACGTTAGCAAAGCGCAGTGCTAACAAATTTTGCACTGTCTCTTTGCCAAGGTAGTGATCGATACGGTAGATCTGGTGCTCTTCAAAAACCGCTTGCACATGCTCGTCAATTTGCTCAAAGCTGGCTTGGGACTCGCCCAATGGTTTTTCAATAACAATACGAGTACTAGCATCAACTAAGCCCGCCTCGTCTAAGGCAAGGCAAATAGGTGAGAAAATAGACGGCGGTGTCGATAAATAAATCACCCGCTCTTCATTCTTAAGAAGACCTTGCATCGTTACAAAAGAGGCCGCACTCGTTGCGTCACCCACAAATTGGATGAGCCGCTCGGTAAAGCGCTCCCAATCGGCTTTTTGAATTTTTGCCGTGTAGTCACTGTTTTCAATGCCTAGCCGAACAGCCGCGTAAAATGCATCGGCATCATATTTACCGCGAGCGAAAGCAATGATTTTGATACTGTCGGCAAGCAAGCCTTCGCAATCGAGGCTAAACAACGCGGGGTATAACTTTCGAAAAGCGAGATCGCCTTCGCCGCCAATAATGATAATGTCACAAGCCATAATTCTAAATTCAAGTAATTACAAAAGTGTTACAAAACGGGATAGCTTCGCGCCACAACGCGCGCGAAACTCCCAAACGAATGATTTTTTCACGTTAACAGGCTGTACTGGCTAGCTCTCAACATACAGTTGCCATCACTACTTACGAGAGTGCCGATAATACAGTGCCGATTAAAGTGTCACAAAAGGATGACACACATCATATATTAAGGGCGCGCGGCATAGTTAGTACTGTTTTGGGTAGTCTTGCTACCCACGTGCAACTCATCGCACCAGAGCATCTCTTTATCGCAATATCGGCCAAGGCAAAACGGCTATATTGCATTTCACCGCCCACGAAAAACCTATAACATATCTCCGAAACTCACCCTCTCGTCAACAAAGCAGGCGCCCAACCCAACATTTATATAATGCGGCGTTCACCAAAGCTGTCGCAAATGAAGCTTGGTTGGCTATGGCTGCGGTTTACAACTTACGCAAAACACACTCACGGAACCATCAATCCATGCCAGAACTCTACAATCTAGTCGGCGACCTCGGCGGCACCAATGTCCGTTTTGGCTTGTGCGCGGCCAACTCGACTGACGTCAACTTCATTGAAAAATTCTCGCTTCGAGACTACGAAGATCTCGACCATGTTATTGGCGTTTATCTGCGCCCGAAACTGGAGTCTGGAGACATAAGTATTGGCGCCTGCTGCCTAGCTATTGCCGGCCCTATCATCAATGACACGGTCAAAATGACCAACACCGACTGGGAGTTTTCCACTGACACCATTCGCAAAAACCTTAAAGTCCAACGCGCAGCCTTAATCAATGATTTTGCAGCCATAGCCTATTCGGTGCCTCAGCTAGGGTCACAAGATACTATCGAAATAGGCCACTCTGTTAATGGTGAAGCTAACGGTCCAATTGCCGTGGTCGGACCGGGTACAGGATTGGGCGCCGCACTGTTAGTCCCGAATACAACAATGCCTGGCGCAAATAGCTACCTCATCATTCCCACCGAAGGAGGACATGCAGGCTTAAGCGCACGCACCACTGAAGAACTGCAAATTTTTTCCTATTGGCGCGGCAAGGGCTGCCGCATCAATCGTGAGTTTTTTGTTTGCGGCACGGGAATCGAGCGCATTTATGAGGCCTTGTGTGTTGCGGCCGACTCTACCGATTACAAAAATCGGAAGGTCGTACAAATCCAACAGTTAGGTTGCAGCCGGCAGGATAAACTTTGTGAGCAAGCCATGGAAATATTTTGCGCACTTTTAGGCAGCGCCGCTGGAGATCAGGTGCTGTGTACAGGCTCAACCGGTGGCGTAGTGTTGGCCGGAGGTATTCTGCCGAAATTTGTCGATTTTTTGCAGCAGAGCGCCTTTAGACAGCGCTTTGCAAGCAAAGGCGCCATGTCGCATTTTATGAGCACCATACCTAGCCGCTTAATTATCGAAGCACAACCTGGCCTAATTGGCGCGGCTGCCTACTTAATTGAGGCAACATGAAAACCGACAGGGTAACTTAGACGCAGCAATCTAACGATTTTGATCGATAAATTCCTTAATTACGCTTTTATAATGGCGACTGACTTTAATTTTCTCGTCCCCTTCAAGAAACAAAAAATATTCGCCCTTGGTATGTTTTTGTACGCGTAGAATTCGGCTAATGTTAACAATGGTTGAGCGGTGAACCCGCTTAAACTGTTCGCCCTGCAAGCGCGCCAGTAACTCGTGCAGCGTTGAGCGCATTATATGTGTTACACCTTTTACATGAACACACATGTAGTCACCCGCAGCATCGATCCAATCAATATCGTTTTCATCAACTATGGTGACTGTGTCGCCATCTTTTATCGACAACTTGCGAACTTCAACCGGAGGTAACGTCGCAGGATCGACCTGCTCCTTTTGCTTGGTTTGCTTTTCTCGCACCCGCTCAACCACTGCACTCATAGCCGCTTGCTGTAACGGCTTAACGCCGGCGCCCGAGTCGATGTGCTGCACCACACGGTGCAAGGCCTGCTTAAGCCGCTCATCGCTAATCGGCTTGAGCACATAATCAATGGCGTTTGCATCAAAGGCATCAATCGCAAACTCGTCGAACGCTGTGACAAAAACAATGTGCGGTAAATCATTCGTACCGAGTGCTTTAATTACGTCAAAGCCGTTTAACCCAGGCATCTGAATATCAAGCAGCATCACATCAGGCTTGAGCCTTTGCACCGCACCTACAGCCTCGCTGCCATTTTTGCACTGGGCAACCACCTCAACGTTCGGGTACTCAGCTAACAAGACTATTAATAACTCGCGCGCCAAAGGTTCATCATCAACCACCACTACTTTTAATTTATTTTTTTCCATAATCCTATTAATTGCACTACTGGTTAATTGCACTACTGGTTAATTGCACTACTGGCTCTTTGCACTTCGGGTGCTTTGCATTACGGGGTCGCAGCGCGCACCCTAATATAACATCGTTATTTTGGCGCCGACCCATTAAGGCCGCAACACTGGCTGATTCAAACGGTCAAGCGACGCTCTCAAAAGGAAAAATAAGCTCCACCTTCAAGCCATCGCCTAGCTTATTATATAGATTCATTTCATAACCGTCTTGGCCATAAATATTTTCTAGTCTGTCGTGAATATTTTGAATTCCCACACCACCAAAGCTAAACGCATTCTTTGTGTATACGCCGGCGTCTAACGCGCCGATACCCAAGCCATCGTCAGTAACGCTCACTACTAAATTATCGCCTTTTTTAGCTGCTGCAACCGTAATCACGCCGCCACGCTCACTCAAGCTAATGGCGTATTTAATGGCGTTTTCGGCTAATGGCTGCAGGATCAAGCTAGGCACTCGCGCGCACAAGACAGCTTCGTCTATGTGATAGTTAATAGTCAAACGATCAGAAAAACGAGTTTTCTCAATACTTAGATAAAGGTCTAATGCTTCAATCTCTTCTTGTAACTTAACGGCTTCTTTGCGCTCATCTTTTAAGGAATAGCGCAAAAAAGAACTGAGCTTATCAATCATCTCGCGCGCCTTGGTCGCTTCTTTAACCGCGACTAAGGCGCTCACAGCATTGAGCGTGTTAAACAAAAAATGCGGATTGAGCTGATAGCGCAGCATTTCCATGCGTGATTCGCTGGCCAACTTTTCAGCGTAATAGCGCTTCACTTTCTCGGCCCGGGCATGCTCAACCTGCAAGATGCGGCGATCACGCTCCCCTGCGGCTAATCGGTAATACAAAATATTGTAGTAGAGTGCCGTCCAACATAAGAATATAAAGAAGCCACTAAAATACCAGCCGCCAAAATCAGCCCACTGCTCCTCGCCGGCACTCGTCATCAATATAAAGGATTGCATGCGAATTATAGTTGCTAAAAAAGATACCAGCATAACGACCAAAATACTGCCTAAAACCAACGTGGGCATCGATCGTTTCCACAGTCCTCGATATATCCAGTGCATGGGGAAAGTTATGCAAACGCCGACAATAGACTGCAGCACCGCGTGTAATATGTAAGGCAGCTCGGCACTTCCGTACCAAAGCGTCAGGCTGAAAAAGGTAATGACGGCGTGAGCAGCCCAAAAAATAAGCTGCATTAGCCACAAGCTAATAACTACAGGCTGAACGGCCGTGTGCCTGGCGACAATTTTGTTAACGTTTCGCTTCACGCTCAGATATACGTCCGCAGATTTTTTTTATGAATGACTCAGGTTGGCAGAAGATTGATGCCAGCATCGCGATCAGTATAACCTGAATAACGAGGATTTTTTTACTGGATGGTCTGCGGTCCATAAGGCGCACGTATGCCTACGCTTCTTTGCGAACACAAGCGCCCTCAAAATACAACAAGACCTCAGTAACACACATTACAAACTAGCGAGCGCCCCACGCTTTGTCCTTTACTGATGAGTTCAGGCACTTTTGCTGGGGCTTATGTGCATACCAGAAGTAAAGCCATCGCTGCCACCCAATTTTATCGCCGTAATTCAGGATTTTTTTAAAATGCAGACCCAATCAGATGCTAGCCATACCAGTAAACTCATTCCACCATAAAATTTTGAAAAGGCATTCCCAGTGCGGTTCGGTTATTGGTGGTTGAAAACCCAAGCCAACTTGTCTAAAATTCGACCAGTCGAAAGCGGCAATAGCTCCACTGATACGCTGCGGCGACAAACGCATTTAACGCCTATTTGTTGGTAACTAGCCGCATCTCAAAGGCTTTTTAGAATGGCTGCAGGCGTTGCGAAGAGACTTGTGTAACAGGAGTGTATTACTGATATGAGCGCCAAACAGTGCAATTCATCGCTCAAGATGGCCAGTTTAACGTAAAATCATGGACTGGAAGTTGGTGAGCAAACTATGATCATCTTTCGCTCAACAGAACAAAAACAGAGCTCCTAAGTAGGCTCAATAGTCGAAGAATCCTAAAATATAATCAGTTGTTACCAAACAATGGAGATCTAAAGTGAAAAAATCTAAACTTTCTACTTGCATCAAAGCGCTATCAGCCGCAGCTATCGTTTCAGTGATCAGCGTGCCGAGCTTCGCCGTAATTCCAGATTACTCTCAGGACTTCAACGACTTACTCCCTGCTGACCCAGCTGATACGGCTGACGATTTAGAGCTTGAGAACGAGGGCTGGGTATTTTTTGGATCAGCATTCAAGCCAGCAGAAGATCCGAACGGATACTTCCAATATGGTTCTTACGAGGGCATTGGCGGTGCACCCAACAACGTTGGTGGTGCATTCTCTGGTGTGAACGTAGACGGCGCAGATCCGAGCGGCAACCAGTTTTTAAACGTATTTGCCAACTATAACCAGGGCGAGCGCTGCGACGTAACCGGCGTTGATGCTTCTGGCAACCCCACCTGCGACACCTCTATTGATCCCACTGCCGTTGTAGACACTGACTGGCAGATCCAAGCCATTGTCTACCAAGAGATTGGCGTTATCTCAACCGATGATTTGGGTAAAACAGTCACTTTTAATTTCGATGCCCGTCGCCCTGATGATGGAAGTGCCGTAGGGGTAAACTGCGTGAGCCCATGTACAGCCGCAGCATTCATAAAAACTATCGACCCTAGCAATGGTTATGCCACCACCAACAATATCGTGTTAGACACCACCGCAATCGCATTGGGAACGTGGGAGTCATATACGCTGAAGCTTGACCTGACTAACCCAGACCTGGAGGGTCAAATTCTCCAGTTCGGTTTTGAAAATGTAAACCGAGGGTACGATACCTCTGGCGTTAACTACGACAACGTAGACTTTACGCTCACGCAACAAGTTAGTATTCCTGTGCCGGCAGTAGCCATTGCGGGCCTAGCTGGCTTACTTGGCTTGGTCGGTGTAGCTGGTGCACGCAAGCGAAAGACTGCTTGATTTTTAATCAACCGGCGGCTAAACTAGCGGTCGGTTGTTTAGTCTAAGGCAAGATGCCTTGGATGAACGGGTTCCACACTCTTGCTCCCCTGCAATGTGTGCGAATTAAACGAGAGCATAGGCCGCGTCGGATGACTAGCCCCTCTCAACTTTGTAAAACTTGTAGTACCAATAATTGGCTACTTTTATAATTTTAATAACCCTGGAGTAATACCCATGATTAACATGAAAAAACAAGCTTTTAACGCAGCAGCAATTTTAGCACTTACCGCTTCAGCTAGCTCACACGCAGCTCTTACTTTACTGCCCAATGGTGGGTTCGAAGCGACTGCTGACATGGGCACCTTTGCAGACGGTGGCAACGGTTCAACCGCTACATTCGAAACTACTGGTGGCAACCCTAATGGGTACGGCCTAGCGAGCAGCGCAGGCGGTGGCTGGGGTGCTGGTTTTGTTGCGGTAGCAAACGCAGCTGAAGACCCTCTGTCGCTCGCCGATTATGGCTACGCTGGTGGTGACACTGTAGCCTTCCAATTTGATATGAAAGATTTTGGCGGTAACAGCCCAGGTACAACTGGCATTAAGGTCGAGTCTTGGGACGCCAGTGGTTTTATTACCGGTAGTGATGTACAGGTTGATTACGGCACAGCGGACAGCACCGACTGGGAAACCTACGCTCACAGCTACACCATGGCGGCAGGTGCCACCGGGTTTAAGGTAGTCTTGGTAGGGACAGACACGGCAGGCGGTCAAATTGGTTTCGACAATCTTTATATCGATGACGCAAGTGCAGTCCCTGTTCCTGCAGCCGCTTGGTTGTTCGGATCAGCTTTGGCTGGCCTAGTAGCAGTACGTCGCAAGAAGTAGTTTTAATCTTGCACAAAAAAGGCCGCTCTTTGAGTGGCCTTTTTTTATGGTAAAACGTCAACTCCGTCTTTTTGCATTCCCTTTGCATTACCGCTTTTTGCTCTCTTAGCCGAGCGCCTATCGCAAGTGCTGAACCGCACTTTTAAGTGACATGCTTATTGAATGCTATAATAAAAAAGTTGCTCAAAAGATATTGCGATAAACCACTTCATTCTCGAATACGTACTTAGATAGTACTATTTAATTATAAATGGAACGTGATTAGATAAAGACAGCTTAGCTTGTTTAACAGTATTTAATTTTGCGGTATCGACTGAGTTAATGAATTGCTTTGATATGAACAGCAGCGACAGGGCTTAAATGAGCCATCGCTGTTTTAAGGGTTAACAGGTATGAAAAACGGTCGCGTCAAAGACATAGTCATTGTGGGCGGAGGAACCTCCGGCTGGATGACTGCTGCAGGCATGATAAAATTGCTACCCAAAGGCGATTACAACATTACGCTGATTGAATCGGACCAAATCGGCACAGTTGGCGTTGGTGAAGCAACTATCCCCCCAATGCGCAACTTTAACCAAGTACTAGGCATTAACGAAGCTGATTTTATGCGCAAAACGGGCGCGACGTTTAAGCTGGGCATTGAATTTCATAACTGGCAACGCAAAGGAGAGCATTATTTCCACCCGTTTGGCACTTACGGCCGCAGCCTCGATTCAATTCCGTTTCACCAATACTGGCTGCGCGCCAAAAGTGAAGGCCATGCAACCCCGTGGACTGATTATTCACTGTGTAGCCTCATGGCTCGCTCAAAAAAGTTTGTTCAAGGCAGCGCGGACACGAAATCCGTACTTTCAACAGTAGGGTATGCCTATCATCTAGATGCTGGCTTGTATGCTAAGTTTTTGCGAGAATTTTCTGAGCCTAAGGGCGTTAAACGCGTTGAAGGCAAAGTCATTGATGTAAAGCTCCGAAGTAGCAACGGCCACATAGAATCAGTTCAGCTTGAATCCTCTGAAATTATTAAGGGCGATTTTTTTATTGATTGCTCAGGGTTCAGGGGCCTGTTGATTGAAGAGGCTTTAAAAACTGGCTATGAAGATTGGTCACATTTTTTACCCTGCGACCGAGCCCTCGCCGTACCGACTGAAAGTGTGGGCAAAACAAGACCCTACACAATGTCGATTGCGCACAACGCCGGTTGGCAGTGGCGGATTCCGTTACAGCATCGCACAGGCAATGGGCATGTCTATTGCAGCAAGTTTACCTCAGAAGACGAGGCAACCAACACACTACTAAACAATCTAGAAGGCAAACCACTAGCCGACCCACGCCCGCTGCAATTTACGACGGGCCGCCGCAAGAAGTTCTGGAATAAAAATTGTGTAGCCATCGGTCTTGCAGCTGGCTTTATGGAGCCGTTAGAGTCAACTAGCATTCATCTTATACAGGAGTCTATTGCGCAATTGCTCAACCTGTTCCCTGGGGATGAATTTAATCAGTCTGAAATTGACCAGTTTAACGAGACAGCCACGCGAGATTATGAACTTATTCGTGACTTTTTAATTTTGCACTATCATGTGAATGAACGAGATGAACCGTTTTGGCAACAGTGCAAAGATATGGAAATACCTGCCAGCCTTCAGCAGCGCATCGCAGTGTTCAAAAACCGTGGGCGCCTATTTATTGAAGATGAAAACTTATTCAAAATGGACAGCTGGCTTGCGGTGATGCTCGGGCAGGGTATAACTCCCTCAAATTATGACCCATTGATCAACCGCGTTGATAGCAACAAAGCTACACTATTTTTGAACGACACGCATCAAGCTTTTGTAAGATCCACTCTGAAAATGCCTGTCCATGATGAGTTTGTGAGCCGATACTGCAAGGCTAGTTTCAATTAGGGCAGCATCAGTCGCCACCCTCACAAACAGCACAAAATCGTCCTAACACTATTTTTTTGGTTGATCTCTTTGAAACAATCCGACGAACTGTTGTTTAATATTGTTATAGTTTTGCGGTGTGACCTTCCCAAGAATACCGCGATTTTTTACATCTAAGTGATCAACAGTATCGTCATGCACACGAAAAACATAATGATCAAAAAGTTCTCGCCAAGCCAATCGCGCTGGCTTGGGAAGCGTTCTTATACTCATTAATCCATGCATCATACAGGTATAGGGTGCATCGGGCCCAACACGATCGTTAACCCACCAATAATTAACCAGCACGTTAAAAGCCTCTAACGACTCAACATGGTGCCACCACAACTCAGGGATATAAATGGCATCGCCTGGCTCAAGCTCTGCGAACTCTGCCGCGGCTAAAGCCTCTTTAAAGCGCGGGTACTTAATAAAGTCTGGACCATGCAGTTTAACCATACTCACCGGCTGCCCTGCTGGAGTAAAGTCTATAGGCCCCACATATAAGTTATGAATTTGCGATGGCGGAAAGAGAGTAAAACGCCGCCGCCCTGCCCCCACGCACGCTATGTTGCTGTAAGGGTCGTAATGCGTTTGCACTGTGACACGGTTGCCCAGCCAAATAAGCGGAGCCACCGAAGGGCTCAGCAATGGGTTGGGCAATTGCCTGTGTAACCCGGGCAAACAGTTGTTAATAGGCACTGAGCCGGTAAATACCGCTGGGGGTTGGTCATCATTGAGATGCTTCAATATCTCATCGAGGGACTCACTCAGGCTTTCTTGCTTTTGCTCAAAATTGAGCCCCTGCATATCGTCTTTATAAAAAAACTTGCCGTTTATTTCGGGGGCTGCACGCAGCGTAGTTGCCGGCTCGCCACGGTCAAAACTTTTTACATAGTGACTCACCGCACGGTCGGATTCTTTACTTTTTTTGACCATTGCCCAGTCTTTTACAAAGCCTCTAAAGACAGCAGGCTCGCCCATGGGGATGATTTCTTTTTTAAAAATCTCTTTTGTTACGCCTTCCCACTCTTTTATTTTTTTAGCTGGCATAAACCTAGTTATCCTGTATTTTTAAACGCGGTAGTAGTAGCCGCCAAGTTATTAGCGGACAATTCTTAAATGATGGATAATATTATTCCAATCAAAAGGCCTAATCTACATAACATCCGAGATAGTTTGTTATGCAACAGTGCATCGAGCTTGCCGCCTTGCACGATACCTAGCTCGTTGCGATTCATAGCTCGTAACGGTTCACAGCTAGTTACATAGCTAGTCCGGTGGCCAGCACCCAAACCGCAAAAAAAGTTTTTAACCTTACCGGCCCTAAACGTTGGGCCAATAAGCGAGCAATACTGCCTCCTACCACCGCAGCTGGCGCGGCAAATAGCAGTATTTTCCAGGACACGCTGTCGACCACCCAAATGTGATAAGGAAGCCCCACCAGCACGGTCATTGACGAAATGCACACGGCCACACAAACCACAACCATGGTGGGATAACCTAAAAAAAATAATAGTATGGCTAACCACTCGCCAGATCCCACCGAAATCCAGCTGGTGATCACACCACCAAAAAAACACACTAGCGCTATAAGGGGTTGATCACGCCGGCGCAGCGAGTAATGCGTGTGACCCTGCGCCTTGCGCTGCAGTATAGTGAACAACAATACTAAACCAAAGATAATAGAAAACACTTTAAAAATGGCGTCGACTGGCCACGTAGGGGCTGCAAATAAGTACTGTGCACTCAACATACCCGCCACAGAGGACAAGCCAGCAAGTAAAAGCAGACGGTGAGTTAATTTAACTGCCTGCTTACCGCCGTGTTGGTGTGTATAAATAGAGTGCAGCCACGAAATACTGCCGGCCGTCATACCAAAACTTTGAATCGCCAAACTCGTACCTAGCGCCGAGACCCCAACCACGCCCATCGATGTAAACGCCGGTATGAACACAACTCCGCCACCTGCGCCCGTTGAATTAGCCACAATAGCGCCAGCAAGCCCAAGCAAAAAGAACTGCCCGTAATCAAGAATGAGTTCGATAGGATCCTCGACAAAAACAGCCAAAATAATTAAGGGTATGAGCAACGCTAAAGCAGCCGTATAAAGTGCTTTTCGCCACGGGAAGTCTGGCTTGTTAGGAGGAGTTGTAGTTGTGTTATTCAAGATTATTGCTCAATGCCGACTCGATGCCCTTATTGTGTAAAGACCTACTCTGGAATGCCCTCATCCAGCCACGCAGGTTGAGCATAAGCTCGCTGAGAATAAATAAGGGGTACGCCACTGCCTTTATTAGTTGCAACCACCTGACCGACAAAAATATAGTGGGTGCCTTCCTTCAACACGGCATCGAGCCTGCAATCAAACACGGCAAGCCCTTCTTTGAGCGCAGGGGCGCCCGTTTTTAACCGTGTCCAGTTCGTTTTATTAAAACGATTTTCGGTGCTATCAGCAGTCAGCCCCGCAAAGAGTTCTGCATAGTACTGCTGCGCCGACTCGAGTACATTTAAACAAAAGACACCATTTTCAAGAATGGCAGCAGCGGCCTTGCTCTGCTCATGAATGCACACCAGTAATGTCGGTGGCTCTGCGGTCACGGATGTTGCTGCACTCACTGTGACACCAACCTCCCCTCCAGAGCCACTGGTTGTGACCACATTGACGCTGTTGGCCACGCGCGACATGGTGTCAACGAAATCACTGCGATCAACCAGCTCTAATTCAGGGCCGGCTAATGACTCTTCAAGGTTGTGTTTTGGAAATTGATTAACTTTCATCGCGTAGTCACAGATAGTTACAGGGCGCCATTACCTAAATAAAGCAATACAGCTCTTTAGTATAGCAACGAATGAAGCAGCAACTGCTTAGCCCAACATAAAGGACGAAATGACGTAAGTGAGAAAACCAAACAGCCATTATTTTTTTGGGCCTGGAAAAAACCTATTGGTTGTTTGCTGATACGCTTTATATTCTGGTCGTTTTTGCACCGAATAATGCTCAGACGGGACCGCTCCGGTGTAATGTACCAGCGTGGTGTACATAAACCGAGATACGCTCAGCAACGCACCACCTAGCAAGAGCCAAATAAGCAACGATTCTGCCTGATAAAGCGCCAACCATGAGGGAATAGCTGCAATAAGCAAGCCATTCCAAACCATCCACTCGGCAAAGTAATTGGGGTGCCGGCTATAACCCCACAGCCCAACATTACACACTTGATTTTTTTGACCGGTTTTTTTCATTTGACGTAAAAAAGATAATTTTTGCGTATCGGCAATTGACTCAATGACAAAGGCAGACGCCCAAACCAACAGCCCAATCACTTCAAAGATTGAGATGGTAGCGTTAGGGTTGGTGGCAATAATGAAAGCCGGCAACGCAAGAAAAGATGCATTAGCCAAACCCTGCACCATGCCTTCTACTTGCATCGCCAACGCCGTATTGGTTTTACCGGCAGTAGCCCATCGTTGCTTTTGGTATTCATAACGAGGAAACTCTCGTTTAAGAAACCCTTGCTGCCACATTTTTACCGCACCTAAACCCATGCGGCCACCGGCAAAAATATAAGCCAAACTAACCACAGCCACACGAAGCTCGTCACCAGGGCTCAGCAACCACGTTAAAACCCCTATCAATACCAGCCCCCATGGCCAGCCTATATCGACATACGACATACGGCCCGTACGCCAAATAGGCAGACATACCACGAAAGCAAACAAAATTAATTGCAACACCCCATTAATTAAACCAATTGAAGCCAAGCTTGCTGTAAAAAATAGCAAAACCCAACCGGCGACAAAGGGCAGTAATGGAGAAAAATAATGCATAGGTTAATCCTTATCGTAAATCTTTTTGTGTCTAAGCTGGCGCAAGCTTTTTAGCCTTTTCATATTAGGCTTTAACAAACCTCATCACTTATAAAATCTCTCCGCATAAAAAAACATATCGTTAACGTGTTGCGACTAGAGCCGTGCCAATGTTGCTACTTTTTTTATAGCCAATGACTCGATTTTCAGTCACCTTAAATCCTTCTTTTTCTATAAGGTTGACCAAACCCGCGATATCATTGTTGGACAACGCAGCCGCCTGCAAGTCTTCAATACGATTAATGTAGTCCGCCAAGCCATCGATAGAGGCTTGAACTACCCCCTTTCTATTAACCCCTTTATTGATTGAAACCTCAGAAAAAGCATTAAACATGGGTATGCAATAGCGCTGAATTTCAGACTCAGGCGATACAACCGCTATGATTTTTTGTATACGATCTGACGCAGCATTAATAGCTATCATCTGTTTCTTTATTTTTGGCTTACCTGAAATCTTACGAAACTCTCTATTCTTCCCTATTAATTGATCGAGCTGTAGAAAAAGCTCGTGAATCCGAATCTCATTCAAAATTATTTTGTGCTCTTGAAGGAATTGAGTCGAACCCTTTACAACCGTCGATTCTTTGTTGTGCACTATAAAGCCCATCTTACTTCTAGGCTTTAACACCCGTGCAATTTCCGCAATAGCTTGCGGCAAATTGGCATACTCCAGCCCATATTGGCTCACAGCAATATCAATAGAGCTCGAATCAAAGGGTAGATCCTCCATGGGCACGTCACCCAAGAATTTCACCATAGGATAAGCTTCTGGGTCTTTATTCAATGTAGTAAATGGATCAATCGACGCAGCATCTAAGCCAATTACTTGAGCCTTTGCGCTGGTTTTTTCTAAGTATTCGCTAACCAGCCAGCTCAGTGCACCATTACCACAAGCTAAATCCACAATTTTTTGGCAGTCATCAACCAGCAACTGCTGCCAAAATTCTGCGATATTTAAATCATAATTTTCTGGAAACAGGCTTTCCAGCGTGGTGATAGTTTTACGCGACCACAAGGTCGACCACTGCGCAGCGCTAAGCATACTCATTTGCAACTCGTTCTTATTGAATAGTTATTTCGAAGGCAAGTATAACTTCTAACTTAAAAGAATGGCTATAACAGTTGCTCATAACTCGCATGATATCAACAGCACGGCTGTTTATTATTGGCCTAGCCACCTCGCGCATGCTCAATAAACGACAGTCTTATAGCTACGCTAAGTACTGCCATAACCTCCCAACACTTACCCAACTAC
>CALSRU010000005.1:0-365000 GCA_943788835.1 uncultured Pseudomonadales bacterium
CTCCAGCGCATTAACTTCTACTAAGCCATGTTCTTGCATGTCTAAGTCAGCAAAACCGGCCCGCCCCGGAACCCCTTTGAGTTTACCTTCAAGGCTGTAAGTCCAGGCATGATAGGGGCAAGAAAACGCGCGGGCACAGCCACTGCCTTTGGCAACTTGCATGCCGCGATGACGACAGGCATTGATAAAGGCTCGCACCTTGCCATCGGCGCCGCGGGCTACCAATAAGGGCGTGCCTGCTGCTTTGCGGGCAATGTAGCTACCGTTTTCAGGTAGTGCGGCGGATGGGCAGTAAGGTACCGGCAAGCGCCGTAATAATTCAATTTCAGCATTGAATCGCTCCTGCGAGTGGTAGTGCTCAACAGGCTCACGCCAGATTGTATCGCCAAGGTCTGTCGTGCCATTATCAATATGATTGAATAGCCGCTCGATGATTTGCTCATCATTCAGCAGTGGTGAGTCGGGTGCTCGATGGCTTGTGGATTTTATAGGTTTCATCTTATTACCTTTGCTAGTGCGCGAACAAGAATAACAAAAATCGTCCTTGAAAGAGAGCCTTAAGAACCCATAAAAAAAGAAGTGAGTGAGTCGTTAAGCTGGCGTTTATGCTATGGACAAGCGATGAGCGCCGATTTGGGCAAAATGGGTTTTTTTAGCCAGCGCCATATTAGTTATCGGTGCAATTAATTATTGAGCGTATAATGACGTTGGTTCGCGTCCATTGAGTGTGATTGGCTGGGTTATGTAAGCTGAGCGGGAAGTTTCGGTAGAGCCACTTAGGTGAGGTGGTCTACTATTCAAGTAAGAGGGCTTGCTTGAATTAGCATACTTCGATAAAAGATCTAGGCGCTAGTCGCTGATCAGCAATACAAGTTGAACAAAAATACTAATCATTCCGCGAGTGCGGATACTCATAAACTTTTTACTGGCAGACATTATGCAGCTTTCAACCATTGATCTTTCGGTTTTTGTCACTTATGTAATCGCGTTAATCGGCATCGCTTATTGGGTGTCGCGTGAAAAAGCGGGTCATCAAAAAAACACCAAAGATTATTTTTTAGCGGGCAATAGCTTGCCGTGGTGGGCGGTTGGTGCCTCGCTTATTGCTGCGAATATTTCAGCCGAGCAAATAATTGGTATGTCGGGCTCAGGTTATGCGATTGGCTTGGCTATTGCCTCCTACGAATGGATGGCCGCCATTACCTTGATTATTGTGGGCAAATATTTCCTGCCCATTTTTCTTAAGCGAGGCATCTACACCATGCCGCAATTTTTAGAGCAGCGCTTTGACCACAGGGTCAGGACAATTTTGGCCGTGTTTTGGTTAGGTGTTTACGTTTTCGTTAATCTCACCGCTATTCTTTGGCTGGGCGCACTGGCTATTTATACCGTCACTGGCGTTGATATGTTTTACGGCATGCTTTTTCTTGGCGCTTTTGCTGCGGCTTACTCACTCTATGGTGGACTCAAGGCTGTGGCGCTGACCGATATTATTCAGGTTGTGATTCTGGTGGTGGGCGGCCTGCTGCTGTCGTTCATTTGTTTGGATATGATCGGTGACGGGCAAGGTATTTTCGTCGGTTTTGCATCGCTGGTTGAGCAGGCACCGAGTCACTTTGACATGATTTTAGACAAGGACAACCCGCATTACATGAGCCTGCCCGGAATTTCTGTGCTAGTCGGTGGCATGTGGATTATGAACCTGTCGTATTGGGGTTTTAATCAATACATCATTCAGCGCACGCTGGCGGCCAAAAGTTTAGAGGAGGGGCAAAAAGGTATTGTTTTTGCGGCTTTCTTGAAATTATTGATGCCGATTATTGTTGTACTGCCGGGTATCGCAGCAGTCATTTTAGCGCCGCAGTTAGATCGCCCTGATCAGGCTTATCCGGTGATGATGCAGCTGATGCCTGTGGGTATTAAGGGATTGGTATTTGCGGCACTCGTGGCGGCTATCGTTTCTTCACTAGGCTCCATGATCAACAGCATTGCCACTATTTTCACCATGGATCTTTACGCCTACCACAAGCCTGACAGAAGCGAGGAGCACTATGTGCGTGTGGGGCGCGCTGTTGCTTTTAGTGCATTGGTCGTCGCGATGATCTGTGCTAAGCCACTGTTAGGTAGCTTTGATCAGGCCTTTCAATATATTCAAGAATTTACTGGTTTCTTTACACCAGGTATTGTCGCTTTGTTCTTGCTGGGTATGTTTTGGAAAAGAACCACTGCGCATGCCGCGTTGGTTGCGGCCATCGGTTCGGCAGTGTTTTCGCTGTTGTTTAAATTTTTGTTGCCCGAGCTACCGTTTATTGACCGTGTCGGTTTAGTTTTCATGCTGTGTATGGTGTTGCCGATTATTACAGTGTTTGTTGAAAAAGCCGGCGAGCATGAGAATGCTGTTCAGCTTGCTGATATCGATTTCACGACCACGAACAGTTTTAACATCGCGACTGTGGGTATTGTTTTAATATTAACGGCGCTTTACGCCACTTGGTGGTGAGCCAGCGCAATTACACCAGTGCTTACGGTAAAAGCGTATTTAGGTGGCGTGAGCTTATGGTTACTTAAAGTTTTATAGAGTTTCAAACGAATGGCTATTCTAGTTAGACATTAAGTAATCCAAACATCGGGATTGCTCAAGCACGGCTTTAAGCGCCGCTTTAGATTTACTAGAAAGCGCTGCATAACGTTTGCGTAGTGCTGGTAAGCAAAAGGAACGGCGGCCGTGTTGCGGCGCGAACAAAGTGAGTGGTGGGCCCGGAAGGGTTGAAGCGCAAGCTTCAACGATAACATCATCAGCTGATAAAAAAAGTGTTAGCCGGATTAGTCCGCCGTGGTGCGGCGCGAACAAAGTGAGTGGTGGGCCCGGAAGGGTTGAAGCGCAAGCTTCAACGATAACATCATCAGCTAATAAAAAAAGTGTTAGCCGGATTAGTCCGCCGTGGTGCGGCGCGAACAAAGTGAGTGGTGGGCCCGGAAGGACTTGAACCTTCGACCTGCCGATTATGAGTCGGATGCTCTAACCAGCTGAGCTACGGGCCCTAAATAAAAACGCGGCGATTATAGACGCCGCGTTTTCAAATTGAAACGAAAATTTTACTCGTCTAAAAAGCTGCGTAAATGATCGGAGCGAGAAGGGTGGCGCAGCTTACGTAGCGCCTTAGCTTCAATTTGACGAATGCGCTCGCGCGTCACGTCAAACTGCTTACCGACTTCTTCGAGCGTATGGTCGGTATTCATTTCTATACCAAAACGCATGCGCAGTACTTTCGCTTCGCGCGCGGTGAGACTGCCCAGCACATCGGTTGTCGCATCGCGCAGGCTTTGATCGGTTGCTGAATCAACCGGTGAGTCGACCGTGCCATCCTCGATGAAATCACCCAGATGCGAGTCTTCATCATCACCAATAGGCGTTTCCATTGAGATAGGTTCTTTGGCGATTTTTAATACCTTGCGCACTTTATCTTCGGGCATTTCCATGCGTTCAGCGAGCTCTTCGGGCGTTGGCTCTCGGCCAATTTCTTGCAGCATTTGACGCGAAATACGATTGAGTTTGTTGATGGTTTCAATCATGTGAACGGGTATACGAATGGTGCGTGCTTGATCTGCAATTGAGCGTGTAATAGCTTGTCGAATCCACCAAGTGGCGTAGGTAGAAAACTTGTAACCGCGTCGGTATTCAAATTTGTCGACCGCTTTCATCAGGCCAATGTTGCCTTCTTGAATAAGGTCTAAAAACTGTAGGCCGCGGTTGGTGTACTTTTTGGCAATAGAAATAACCAGGCGAAGGTTGGCTTCAACCATTTCTTTTTTGGCCCGGCGGGCGCGTGCTTCGCCTAGCGAAATGCGGCGGTTAATATCTTTTATTTCAGCAAGATCTAGTCCGTGCTCTTCCTCGATCGAGCGCATTTTGTTTTGTGCGCGGACAATATCTTCATAGGCGATTTCAAGTCGCTTTGCGAAAGGCTCTTCGCCGGCGGCAATAATGTTATCAATCCATGTGATATCAACTTCGCTGCCAATAAATTCTTTAAGGAACAGTTTGCGTGGCATTTTAGATTGCTTGACACACAGGCGCATTATTTCGCGCTCTTGCAGGCGGATCTTGAATAGCGAATCACGAGGGCTATTCATAATGGGGTCAAGAAGGCGCGGTGTGATCTTGAAGTATTTAAAAAGCTCACCGAGCTCAAAGAGGTTTTTCTCTGCTGATGCAGCATCGCGACCATAGCGTTTGATGCAGCGCTCGGTTTTGAGCAAATAATCGGCCAATCCGGCGAAGCGCTCTTTTGCTTCTTCGGGATCGGGGCCTGTATCGGGGGCTTCTTCTACTTCGGCGGTACCGCCACTAGCAGCCGCGGCGGCGGCTGCTGCCGTTTTTGCGGCTTGAGCTTCGGCAATTTCTTGCGCCGAGGGCACAGAGTCGGCAGGGTTGAGGTAGCCTAGCAGAACATCGGCGAGTTTTTTGTCACCGCTCTCAACGAGGGCGTATTCATTAATGATCGCCTGCACGGTGTTGGGAAAATAAGCCAGCGCTGCCATCTTCTCGCGGATACCTTCCTCGATACGCTTGGCAATAGCTATTTCGCCTTCGCGAGTTAGCAGTTCTACCGTGCCCATTTCACGCATATACATGCGAACTGGATCGGTGGTGCGGCCGGCCTCAGTCTCAACGGCGGCTAGTGCCGCCGCAGCCTCGGCTGCCGCTATATCGTCGGTCGAATCATCATCTGCGAGCAGCAGTTCGTCGGCATCAGGGGCGGTTTCAAAAACCTTAATACCCATGTCATTAATCATTTGAATGATATCTTCGACCTGATCTGGATCGGAGATGTCTTCGGGTAAGTGATCGTTTACTTCGGCATAGGTCAGGTAACCCTGCTCTTTGCCGCGAGCGATCAGCTCTTTAATTCGAGACTGTTTTGCATCTGCCATGAATGTGTTCCTGCTTATATAAGTTGCAGCTTATGTCTCAAAATATCTGTTACAAGTAACCTGATGTCATGTGTTCGCACCACGGCGACCGCTTTTAGAGCGATAACACCGGACAAAGGCGTCTGATTTACGCGAATGTTAGGGCGTCTGTTTTCAGGGTTTGTCGTTACGGATATCTTGTTATGGATTTCGTCGTAAATGAGTCATCTAATGATTCTATGCGGCGCTCCGAAAACCGATAAGGCTATTGGGAAAAATTGCCAGCTGTATATAAAGTGACCATGCTGAGTCTATGTATAGCTAACGAAACGATAGTTAGCCAGCCATTATAACTGAAACACCTTCTTAACGTAATATAGATGAGGCTAATGACTCAATAAAATACCGTTTTCTTGGCTAATAAGACCTCAAAATGGCTCTATTTACGCCCTTTATTGCGTCGTTTTACCTAGCGATTGCAAAAAAGCTTTCTCTTGAGCCGTTAATTCTGACGGGCTGCGCTGCCCAATGGCGCTAATTCTGATTTGTTCTTGAGTCTCTCTCTCGGCATTGTCCAGCTGTTTCAGCGTATCTTTGAATTCAGCTAGGGCAATTACTTGATCTTCTGGGGGAACATGACTGGCCGCGCAGTGGCTCAGTACCTGACTTTCGGCAGTGCCATACCAGTGACCAATAATTCGATAGGTTGTGGGTGCCGTACCTTCCGATTTCATCACCGAGCGAATGTAGCTAAGAAGTTCAGCCAGCAGGGCACTTTCAACCGATTGCCCTTCGACGAGCGAAGCTGAAAATTCCACTTCGTTAGCAAATTCTGGAAAATGCAGCAGGGTCGACAGCGCCCAAATAACGGGTGTTTGCGCCTCGTTAGTTTTGCTTCGGTTCGCTTCATTGGGGGTGACCGCAATTTTCGAGTCCGCTGCACTTGGCTCGCTTTGTTTGGTGTCTATGCCGCTGGGCTTGGCTTGCGCGGCTGTTACTGCAGAACTTGAACTTAATGCGTTAGGGGCGGCTTGCGATGGATGCTGTTTCGTCGCTTTGAGTTGCGCTAATTGTTGCGCAATGAAATCAGCGGTGACCTCTACCCGATCGGCTAATTGGTTGAGCATGCGCTGCTTAAATACACCGTCGGGCAGTTGTTTAAGTAGAGGCAGTGCTTGGCTGACAAAGCGCGCCTTGCCCGCCTCGCTGTCTAACGATGTACCTTGAGCGGCCGCGTTAAATAATTCTTGCTCTAATGGTACGGCATTCTCCACGGCATAAAGAAAGGCGGCTTTGCCTTGCTGCTGAATAAAACTGTCGGGGTCTTCGCCGGCGGGTAAGTATAAAAATAATATTTCTCGGCCATCGCGCATAGCCGGGAGCGCTGTTTCTAAAAGGCGTTGCGCCGCTTTTTTACCAGCCTCGTCGCCATCAAAACAGACCACTAACTTACCGGTATGGCGGAATATTTTCTCTAGGTGCAGTATGTTGCTAGCAGTACCCAGCGTAGCTATTGAGTTGCTCACACCGTTCTGAAAAAGGGCAAGCACGTCCATGTAGCCTTCTACTAGAATTAAATATTCTAATTGAGCGTTATTTTTCCGCGCTTCATACAGGCCGTAAAGCTCTCGTTGTTTATGAAATACATCGGTTTCCGGCGAGTTGAGATATTTAGGATTATCATCACCTAAAACGCGACCACCAAAAGCAATAATGCGACCCCGATTGTCACGAATTGGGAAAATAATTCTGTCTCGAAATCGGTCGTAATACTGGCCGTTTTCTTTCTTAACTAGCATGCCGCCGGCTTCAAGCTGTTGAATTTGAAATGTCGAATACCCCGCTTTTTTCGCCGCATTTATTAGATTATCCCAGCCGGGTGGGGCAAAGCCTAAGGCAAAGTCGCGAGCAATTTCTCCGCTTAGACCTCTGTTTTTAATATAAGAAACTGCAATATCTTTATTGGGGTGCTTGCGTAATTGTGTTTGAAAAAAGTGGCTGGCAAAATTCAATACGTCGAAAATAGATTGCGATTTTTTTTGCCGTTGCTGTTGTTGGTCGCTAATGGCTTCACGCGGAACTTCAATGCCGGCTTGTGCGGCTAGAGCTTCGACCGCAGCAGGGAAATCGACATTTTCGTAGTCCATCAAAAACCCAACGGCATTGCCGCCTGCGCCACAGCCAAAGCAATGGTAAAATTGTTTGTCGGGGTTTACATTAAATGATGGAGTTTTTTCGTTGTGAAAAGGGCAGCAGGCTTTGTAGCTTCGCCCAGCTTTTTTAAGCGTGACGCGGCGGTCGATAACTTCAACAATATCGACGCGATCAAGCAGATCGTCAATAAAGCTTTGTGGAATTAAACCTGCCATTGCGCTCTGATAGTGGTTGTACGTTTAAAGTATTTTGCGCGTTATGCTCAACATGATGCGACTTCAAGTATTTTGGATTCACGCAGTGTTGAGAGCGGCTATTGAGACCCTGTATGACCTGCGTGGTGCGTGGTTGGTGCACACGACATTTTACGCAAGCCGTTTTTTAATATCGCCGCTTACCTGGCCAATGTTGGCGCGACCCTGAAGTTGCGGTTTGAGTAAGCCCATCACTTTACCCATATCTTGCATGCCTTGTGCACCACTCTGCGCTATGGCGTCATCAATTAACTGGCTGATTTCTGCATCACTAAGTTGAGCAGGTAGGAAGGATTGGATAACTTCAATTTCACTGGCTTCTTTAGAGGCCAGATCATCGCGCCCAGCTTGTTCAAACTGAGAGATCGAATCTCTGCGCTGCTTAAGCATTTTGTCTAGCAATACAATAATGGCCGGGCCATCTAAGTCTATGCGCTCGTCCACTTCTATTCGTTTAATCTCTGCTAAGATGAGCCTGATGGTGCCTAAGCGTTCTTTGTCTTTGGCGCGCATCGCCGTTTTCATGGCTTGCTCGATAATAATTTTACTTTCTGATTTGCTCACGGTGTGGCTCCATTATTGTCCGATCAGGCTCAGTATACCCTTTTGATGAAATCTCCTTAACCTTTACAGTGGGTTAACGCGAGAATATCTACGGCTACCCATTTGCACTGCCGGCTGAGAGGATATTGTTCATTATTATTTCAATAGTGGCTTGTGTAAAACGAAAAAGCCCGGCGAGTAAGCCGGGCTTTTTATTAAGCGGTGTTACTCGCTATCTAGTAAAGGCGCACGCGTGAACGTATATCACGGCCTACTTTTTTCTGGTGACGCTTTACAGCGGCAGCAGCTTTACGCTTTCGCACTGAAGTAGGTTTTTCATAAAATTCACGGCGTCTAACTTCGGCAATTACGCCTGATTTTTCGCAAGAGCGCTTGAAGCGTCGTAAGGCTATATCGAAGGGCTCGTTATCTTTGACTTTAACTTGTGGCATCGTATCGTTTTGACCGTAGTAATTTTTTGTGAAAAATCTATATTATTCAGTGGCTTAGAGCTTTTGAATACATGTGCTTAATTTCGTTCCTACGCATTGTGACTCAGGCTTAACAAACTGCCTGCTCGCGTGGGGGCGCAATTCTAAACACCTTGTCGTCTAAATGCAAAGCCGGTTTGCCCCAAGTCTTGGCGTTTTTGCACAAAGCTGAGGCTAAACGGCATTTAGCTGCCCTGAAGTAGCCCTGAGCTGCCCTCAAGGAGGCTTTACCTGCCTAA
Source organism: uncultured Pseudomonadales bacterium (assembly GCA_943788835.1). Taxonomy (GTDB): domain Bacteria; phylum Pseudomonadota; class Gammaproteobacteria; order Pseudomonadales; family UBA7434; genus UBA7434. The sequence continues at coordinate 8,596 of CALSRU010000005.1, forward strand.
AATAGAGGCTTGAGCCGGGTGCAATTAGCCTTGAACTAGCCGGGCACCCTTGACCTACTCAGAATCACACTTGAGCGGCTGTAACAAACGCTGAATCACCATTACAGGGTTAGGTAAGTGTTTTCTCAGCGTTTTTGCGCTTGTTGAATGTGCATTGTAACGATCTTAGCAAATGCCGATGCCAATTAGCGCGGCGCGTCCTCGATTTTGCAATAATGGCCGCTAGAAACGATGGTATGTCCTGGCCGCATTTTGATGTCGGGCTGTTTATTTTTGCACGTTTAAATAATAGGAGAGTGCTATGTTCGTGAGTTCCGTAAATCGACTGCTTGGGGTGGTACTAGTCTTCACGCTATTGGGTTGCGTTCCGGCTACGCAAACTGGCACTAGTTATTCACGCGGCGAAGCCCGTGCGGTGCAGCAAGTTCAAATTGGCAAAGTGATAGAGGTCACTGAAATTACTATAGAAGGCACCAAAAGTGGTGCTGGCGGAATCGTTGGTGGTGCTGTTGGCGGTATAGCTGGTGGTAGCACAGGCAGCGGCGCAGGCGGAGAGATTGCTGCAGTGTTGGCGGGCGCGGTGGGTGCTGTTGTTGGTGCAAAAATAGAGGAGGCTGCAACGCGCGCTAACGGTCGCGAATATACTATTCGGCTGGATCAAGGCGATGTAATCTCGGTCGTGCAGGCTTTTGATCCTAAGGCGGCTCCCATTGTTGCGGGTGATGAGGTCAAGTTATTGTCGCAAGGCGGTACTTATCGTGTGACTCGACTCAACACCGCAGGCGCGCCTTAATTGAGTTTTTAGCGCGTAGCCCATCTTTTATCAATGTCACACCGTGATATGTAATTTAAATCAATAGTCACTATGGTTGCGAACCAATGTTAGTACTCGGTATTGAAACGTCTTGTGATGAAACAGGCATTGCCTTGTACGACACAGAGCGAGGCTTGTTAGCCGATGCGCTGCATAGCCAGATTGAACTGCATGTCGAGTATGGTGGTGTCGTGCCCGAGCTGGCTTCGCGCGATCATATCGTGAAAACCTTGCCTATGATTGAAGCACTTTTGCAGCAGGCTGGCATTACTGCCAAACAGATAGATGGTGTTGCTTACACCGCTGGGCCGGGCTTGATTGGTGCCTTATTAGTAGGTGCCTCACTAGGTCGTTCGCTGGCTATGGGCTGGGATATTCCTGCGGTGGGCGTTCACCACATGGAAGGCCATCTACTTGCGCCTATGCTTGAGGATAATCCACCAGAGTTTCCTTTTGTCGCCTTGCTAGTGTCAGGTGGCCATACCCAATTGGTCGATGTACATGCCATTGGTCACTATGCTTTGCTTGGTGAGTCGGTTGACGATGCGGCCGGTGAGGCCTTCGATAAAACCGCCAAGCTGCTCAATTTGCCTTATCCGGGTGGGCCGCAAATCGCGCGATTGGCCAAGCAGGGTAATCCGGGTCGTTTTACATTCCCGCGGCCTATGGTCAACCGACCAGGCTTGGACTTTAGTTTTAGCGGGCTTAAAACATTTGCAAAAAATGTTATTCGAGCCGAGTGCAATGCAGCAGGCGAGTTAGACCCGCAAACGCGAGCCGATATTGCTCATGCCTTTGAGCAGGCGGTTGTGAGCACGCTGTCGATTAAATGTAAGCGAGCATTGCAGCAAACGAATCGCTCGCGGCTAGTGATTGCTGGCGGCGTGAGCGCCAATACTGTCTTGCGTGTAGAGCTGGAAAAAATGGCCAAAAACAATAAAGCCCAATTGTTCTATGCGCGGCCGGAATACTGTACCGACAATGGAGCAATGATTGCCTTAGCTGGTGCACGGCGATTAGAAGCTGGGCAATTCGAATCTCTCGCTATTGACGTCCACCCGCGCTGGCCGCTTACTGATTTAGCAGCGCTCTAAGTCGGGCTTGCTGTTCACATTATTTTTGATAGGGGTTGTTACTTCATACTATGGCTACCATTTTTATCGAACGTTTACAGGTTGAAACAGTCATTGGCATTTGTGATTGGGAGCGCGAAGTTGAGCAGCCACTTATTTTTGATGTGGCGATGGATGTTGATATTGCTGCCGTCGCCGCATCTGATGAAATTGTCGATGCGCTTGATTACGCAGCGGTAGCGGTTTGCATTGCATCGTTTGTGAAAGAGTCTAAGTCCTTACTGTTAGAGTCGCTATTGCATTGTTTGGGGGAGTATCTAATTCAACAATTCCCTCTTATTGGTAAGCTGGTGCTAACTGTCAGAAAGCCACAGGCTATAGCCAATGCGAGTTGTGCGGGGATTACATGCAATTTTCTTCGTGAATGATTCAAGCTCTACCGGTAGGACTTTTGCAAGTGCTCGGCAGGATATCGTGCTGGTCGAGTATTAGTGATTAAATTGTTTTTTTATGTCGGCCACGATTACTTTGCGTGCGTTAGCAATAGCAGCTCCCACGGCCTCGCCTTGTAAGCCGTTGTTCACAAATTCCCGCGCATTAATTTTTTGGCAAGCGCTGAGCGACTGACGTAAAAATGTAATAGATGCGGCGCCATTTTTTGCTTGATCTGAGTGTGTGGCCAGCAGGCTCTCGGCCACTTGTAGCAGCAGCCCAAATTGCTCGGGTTTGCGCCATGCATCGCAGGCATCGAGCAGCTGCACGATCGCATCTGGCCTCGCTGCTTTGGCTTGCATGATTAGCATGATGTGCTTGGCACTAAGGGTGGCTATGCGTGCGTGTTCGTTGGGGGTGTGCATTTTTTTGCATAATCGCTCAACTTCAAGACCGACATTTTTTCCATCATGGACTTTCTGTGAGGCAATGTTTTTAGGTTGTAGGTTTTGGGCTAAGCCATGACAGCAAATCGCCCAGCGCACCACGCTAGAGGCGTTTGTTTTTGCAGCATACGATAATGCTGCTAGTGTCCGCTCACCAATCTTTTCTATTACTTCACGCATGTTATCGGCATGATGCCAGCGTCGATCCAGTGATGGCATTAAGACTTCAAGGGCATTGCAGCGATAGAGTGTTTCAATAAATTTATGTGGCGACTGCTCTGTCAGGCCTTTTTCAAATTCACGCCAAATTCGCTCCCCCGGTAATGTTTCAAGTTCACCTGAGCTGCTGATGGCTTTCATAATTTCAAACGTTTCATCGGCAATGGTAAAGTTTAAGTGATGCAACTTGGCATGAAATCGAGCTACACGTAAAACGCGAAGAGGATCTTCAACAAATGCATGGGAAACATGCCTTAGTAAGCCCTTGTTGAGATCGTCGATGCCCCCATAGGGGTCGATTAAACGGCCACCGGCGTCGCGAGCAATGGCATTAATGGTGAGATCGCGACGCGATAAATCTTCTTCGAGGGTGACGTTTGGGTTCGCATCAATGCTAAAGCCCGTGTGACCCACGGCTATCTTTTTCTCGGTGCGAGCAAGCGCATATTCTTCTTTCGTCTCAGGATGTAAAAAGACTGGAAAGTTTTTGCCAACCTGTTGATAGCCCAGCTCAAGCATTTGCTTAGGTATGGCGCCAACCACTACCCAGTCAATCTCAATGACTTTCAGTCCAAGCAATTCGTCGCGGACTGCGCCGCCTACTTTATAAATTTGCATAAGCTTAATTATGGGCCTGCGCCAAAAAAAGATCGTGAGACTCAAGCTGCATCAGTGTTAGTGATCGGCCCCATGCACACCCCGTGTCTAGACCGAATAAATTATGGTTATTAACATACCCGTCTAGTGCGGCCCAATGACCAAATATAATTCGTTGATGGGTCGCAGCGCGTTGTGGGTGTAAAAACCACGGGTAGTAGCCATCGGGCACTTGTGCTAAATCATTGGCGTAGTCCAGATTGAGTGCGCCACTGCCATCCACCAAGCGCATGCGGGTAAAGTAATTAGTAATGCAACGTAAGCGAGCTTCACCTTTAAGATCGTCGCTCCAAGCATTTGGCTCATTGCCATACATATGCTGAAGAAATTCAGTGGCGTGCGGGCCCTGTAAGGCGGCTTGAACTTCACCTGAATAGCGCAAGGTATCTTGGAGTGTCCACTGGGGTGCGATGCCTGCATGTACCATGGTGTAGTTGAGTGTTGCATCGTGCCAGCATAGCGGTTGCTGTTGCAGCCAGTTTACCCAGTCATCGCAATGTGATGCGGCTAGTAATTTTTCAAAGGTGTCGTTACGTCGGGCTTTTCTTACGCCATGGTAAACAGCCAGGAAATGTAAGTCGTGGTTGCCTAGTACGCAGCGAACGGCCTGCTTATTGTCATGCAAAAATCGTAATACGGCTTTGGAGTCCGGGCCTCGATTAATAAGGTCGCCTACCGCCCACAGTTGATCGTGCGCGGGATTGAAAGCGACTTGATCTAACACTTCCATTAATTCTCGGTAGCAACCTTGGATGTCACCGACTGCATATACAGGCATAAATTCTCTGAATGTTGGGAATTAAGATTAAGCTATTGTTCTGGTCTTTGGTTTTTAAGCTTACAAAATATTTCGATTGCCTCGGGTATTAATGTAGAGCGCTCGGGTGTATTAGGCCAAAGGGGTGAATGATGGCATCAAATACTAATCCTGATGCAGCGCGCATTGTGTAGCCGCCCTCCATAGTTCCGGTATTCGTGGCCAGTATGGCGCCGCTACTATAGCGATAAGTTGTGCCCGGCGGTATGTGGGGTTGCTCGCCAACGACACCTTCACCCTCAACTTCGCGCACTTGGTTATTGCCATCGGTGATGATCCAGTGGCGCGAGAGTAGTTGAACGGGCTCGTTGCCAAGGTTGCTTACCTCAACGGTATAGGCAAATACATATTCTGCTTGTTCCGGATTAGATTGCTCGGCGAGATAACGCGGAGCAACCTGGATCTCAATATTTTTTTGCCACTCGCTGCTTTTACTTGTTTCAGTGTTCATAAGATTTAACTATGCCGTACTAGTGATAAGGTTTCGGGTTAGTTTGCATCAATTGCATTACTAATGGCCACAAAGTCAGCCAGTGGCAGTGTTTCAGCGCGTGCTCCTGGATCAATGTCTAAATCGCGCAGCGCAGAGTCGCCAATTAACGCACGTAAATTATTCTTTAATGTTTTTCGTCTTTGCGCGAAGGCTGTTTTTACTACGGCTGAAAAAGTCGTGTTGTTGTGTGCGACATGAGGCTGTTGCTGGTGGGGCATTAAACGTACGATTGCCGAGAGCACCTTGGGTTGAGGTGAAAAAGCGCTGGGTGGTACAGTAAAAAGCGCTTCAGTATGGCAAAAATATTGAGTCATGACGCTGAGTCGGCCATATTGTTTGCTGCCAGGACCTGCGCAAATACGCTGTACAACTTCTTGTTGCAGCATAAAATGCATATCGCTGAATAAGGGGGCGGTGCAGGGTGCCGAGTCGGCGTTCGCTGCACTGCTATCGCCAACTATTTGTGCCGCCTGCTGGTGGTTTAAATTCTGTTGTAAAAGATGAAACAGCAGTGGAGTTGAAATATTGTAGGGCAGGTTACCAACAATGCGCAGTGGTTGTTTGTTAGTGACCAAGGGTGAAAAATCAAACGATAAGGCATCGGCTTGTATTAGTTTGAGGTTTTCTGTTGGCGCAAACGTTTTTTCTAGTATGGACACCAAGTCACGATCGATCTCAATTAAGTTTAATTGTCCAGCCTCTCCGAGAGCTTCAAGTAAGGGTTGGGTGAGTGCCCCTTGCCCTGGACCTATTTCAACCAGATGTTCACCTGCTCGTGGCGTCACTGCTTGTACGATACGAGCAATGATATTTTCATCGTGTAAAAAATTTTGCCCAAAGCGCTTGCGCGCACGGTGTGAGTTGACCGACACAGGTTTAGTGTTCATATCGTTTGGCGCTCAGCCTAATGGCGCAGGCAAGGGCAGCTTGTAAGCTGCCAATATTAGCGCGGCCGGTACCAGCCAAATCAAATGCAGTGCCGTGGTCAACCGAAGTGCGAATGAATGGCAGACCCAGTGTGATGTTGACAGCCTCGCCAAAGCCGTGTGATTTGAGCACGGGTAGTCCCTGATCATGATACATAGCGAGTACAGCATCGGCCTGATTTAAATGGTACGAAGTAAAGAGCGTGTCGGCTGGCATAGCATCGGAAAGATCGAAACCCTGGGTTCGTAATGCTTCAATACATGGCTGAATAACGTCGATTTCTTCGCTACCTAAATCACCTTGCTCACCGGCATGTGGGTTGAGCCCGCAAATTAATATACGGGGTTGCGCGATGCTAAATTGCTCAATAAGCGCTTGATGCAAAATGATGAGTGTCTGCTCAACGGTTTCGTAGGTAATAGCAGCAGGAACGTCACGCAGGGGCATATGCGTGGTCGCCAATGCAACGCGCAATGGCTGCGGTAAATGCGGTGGATTCTCGGCGGCTAGCATCATCACAACACGCGGCGTTTCCGTTTGCTGTGCAAGGTACTCAGTGTGACCAGTGAATTGCTGCGCAGTTGATCTACCGGCATTGATTAAATGTTTGTTGATCGGCCCTGTTACTAACGCATCGACTTGTTTCTGCTTGGCATGTTCAATAGCTTGATCAAGTGTATTGATGACGTAGGAAGCGCTAGTGGCAGTGCCTTGGCCTGGTTGCGGAATGGCAGCAAGATCACTTTCAACAATAGATAATTTTCCCTGACCCGTGCTGGCTTGTGAGCAATCGGCATTAAAAGAGGTTAATTCAAGGGGTAGGCTCAGCTGCTTAGCTCGGTTAAGGAGCAGGTCGGCATTAGCAAAAGCGACTAATTGTGCGTTATGTGGCAGTTGCGCCAACTGCACCAAAAGATCTGGACCAATGCCAGCAGGCTCTCCCGGTGTGATGGCAATTGTTGGCAGTGCTGTACTCATGGGTCGTAAGCTCGGTAAGGGGCAGACTTTATTTGGTTCAGCAGGCGGCTAAATCATTCACGCAAAAGTTGGAATGATTATTTGATTTCGACAAACGAGTCGTCACGCAATTGCTGGAGCCAGTTGTTGAGTTCGTCGTCATATTTAGTTTCGGCAATTGCCATGCGAGCACGCTGTTGGGCGCGTTCGGTAGAGAAATCTTTTTCTCTGCGGTCGATAACTTCCACAATATGCCAGCCAAAAAGTGACTCGAACGGTTGGCTGGTTTCGCCAATGGGTGTGATATCCATTATGGCCTCAAAGGCAGGTACAAGTTTGCCTGGCTGATTCCAGCCAAGTTCACCGCCGGCTAGTGCGGAGCCAGGGTCGTCAGAATATTGTTTGGCCAGCGCCGTAAATGATTTGCCTTCATCGAGCTGGCGTCTAATATCTAAAATTAAATCGCTGGCTTCATCTTCATTGCGGATTTCATTGGGCTTGATCAAAATATGTCGTACAAGCGTTTCGGTATTAGATTGTTGTACGCCGCCGCGTTGAGTAATGATTTTTATCAAATGCAATCCGCTATCGCTGCTGATGGGGTCGCTAACGACCCCCGCGGTAAGTTCGCTTATGGTAGTTTCGAATAGTGACGGCACGGTTTCCAGTGTTCGCCAGCCTAAGGGCGCATGTTGGGCGCCGGCAGCAGTAATCTGCTGAGTGAAATCAATGAATTTCCCATCTGCGGCGAGCGCTTGTAGCTCGGTGATATTTTGCAACGCGCGTTGTTTTTCCACCTCACTAGCATCGGCGGCAATTGGAAGCAAGATATGGTCAATATTATATTCTGGCTCTAGTAGTGTGCGGCCTTGCTCCGAATTGAGAAAGTTTTCAACTTCACTTTCAGTAATATTAATTTTGCGCATGACACTGCGTTGTTGAATATTGCGAAGCAGCATTTCTTTTCGAGTTTGCTCGCGGGCGGCTACATAAGACTGTCCTTGTTGCTCAAGCAGCAGCCTGAATTGTTGTAAAGAAACACGGTTTTGCGCGGCAATGCGCTCCATGGCTTCGTTGAGCTCTTGGTCAGATATGCGCATACCACTTTTATAAGCGCGTTGAAGTTGCAACGAATCGATAATGGCGCGCTCAAGTACCTGCTCATACAAAATGTTGTCGGGCGGTAAGGTGGCGCCACGCTGAGCAAGAGTGTTTTTAATTTGCTGCATTTTGCTTCGGACTTCACTTGCCAATACAGCATCATCTTCAGCGATTGCGACGATTTGATCTAATAGTTGGTATTCGGCAAAGCTGGCATTGCACAATATAAATGCCGACACCAAACAAAAAAGCCGGCTGCGGTTTTGCAATACACGCAAGCTGCGTGAAATTTTATGGAGCACGGTAGCCAAAAATAGATTCCTCAAGTACGTTTTCGAGTGCGCGACCCACACCGGCTAGGCCTTTAAACTCGATTTGAAAATAAATGCTGCGATCTCGTTCCGGATTGGTCACGCTGTCATTGAGTGTTGCGGTGGGTTCATATATTACCCCATCGCGGTAAACCAATCGCAACTGTATGCAGCAGTCATTAAATTGTAAGCCTGCCAACGTTTCAATACTGCGGTGATTCGCAAGATCATACTGATAGCGCCCGAGTAGTCCCCACTGACTATTGATAGCAGAGACCACACTTGCATCCACTTGTTCAATATTGCGCGTGAGTTGGGGCTGATTGATATTGCTTTTGCGGTACCGATAGCCAAGGTTGGCCACGCTGATGCCCCGTTGAGCGTTGCCTGTGGCAGGCGCGCGATAGCGTACGCTCCAGGCGCCATACTCTATGTGGTTTTGTTCGCTATCCCATTGCAGTGAGCCGGCGCTATATAAGCCGCTGCGACTGGGGTCAGCAACTTCAATTTCAGCGATGAGTGCCGAGCGCCTGCTCGAGCTACTGGACGCCGAGGGCTCATTGCCAAAAGAGTCCGTTAAGGCGCTGCCATTGTTAAGCATGTCTTGAAAATAAAATAATTGGCCAATGGTAAGTGCCGTACGTTGTAAGCCTCGGCTGTTATAGTTTTTACGCGTGATAGAAGCGGCTAGTTGATTGCTGTCTTCCAGCACATCGTAGCCGCTAAAGCGCGAATTTCGGTGTAATAGGTTCTTGTCGACCGTTAACCAATCGCTATCAAGCAGAGGTGTATTTTTTTGCTCGCTCTTATTGCTGGTGGTACCGCGATAGAAGTAACGCAAGCGCGGTTCTAAAGTATTGATTTTTGCCAGAGTGCCGCCGCGATATATTGGTTTCTCAAAAACCGTTTGCATGTCTAGCGAGCCGTAGCTGGCAGTAAAAGAAGGGCTGTTATTTTGAGCGTTATCGGTAGTGCTGTCGGCAGATAGGCGGTAATCGAGATGTTGTATGCCCAGCGTCGGTGTGAGTGTTAATCCAGCCCAACGCATAGGCAGATTAACCTCTATATTGCCATAGCCACGGTCTCCGTCGACTAAATCAACGTGTTCGTAAGCGGCAAGGCGTAGTTCGGCTTTAGCCCCAATGGCGAAGGGCTTTGGTAGTGTTTGATACTTAACCCAAATTTCAGGCCGGGTTTCATACGGGCGTTGCTCATTATCAAGATTGATATCAATCGTCTGATATTGCTGAATATTGGCGCCAACTGACCAGCGCGTATTGTCATAGGCAAGGCGTGCTCGCTGGCTCAGATGGGTGGCTCGGTTGACAGACAGGCTGACGGTGTCGAGGTCGCGCAAGTAGTCGATATCACTGATTTTGGTAAAATTGATTGCGGAGCTAAAACCGTTATCAGTTGCGCCAATTTCCTTAATATCAATGAGCCATCGACTGTCGTTAAGTTGCTCATCGCGGTCTAAATAGGCTGTATTGAGTTCCCATTCATCAAAAGGGTTAAGCCAGCGCAGTGTCGCCTCAGTGAGGTAGCCACTGTTTTCTTTGTAACGGGGTATGAGGGTGGCGTCTATATTGGCAGCCAAATTTAGGTAGTACGGCACTGCAAAATCAACGCCTGAGTTGGTATCTGCTAGGCGTGGAAACAATAAGCCCGATTGCCTTTGGTCGCCAATGGGAAAGCGTGCATAGGGAAGGTAAAAAACGGGCATGTCATAAATCTTTAATTGGGCGTTGGTAGCGGAGCCTTGGCCACTTTGCGGATCTAGATTGAGGGTTTTGGCTTGTACTTGCCAGACTTTGTTGCTGGCTGGGCAACGGGTGTAAGAGCCTTGCTCTATTTTGACGCGTTTGCTGGGGTCAATGCTTACGCTACTAGCGGAGCCGCGCATGCCGTCGGCATTGAGTTGATAGGTGGCTTCTTCAATATAGCTGGAGTTGTCGAGTAAATTGATCTCGGCGCGACTGCCGTACACCATTGCAAAAGGCGTGCTAGCCACGACGTCGCCGCGCAGTTCAATAAACTGTGATTCGCGGTTATAAATTGCTTGGTTGGCCAATAGCCTTGCGTCGCCGCGCACAAATTCTACATCGCCATCAAACTGCGCCACGGTATCTTGAATAGCGACTTCTTCAGCGCTGGCTGCAACGGGTAGAGTGCTGTCTAGATCCAGCAAATTTTGCGTTGCCCGCTCGGTGGCCGTTGCCGAGCCTTGACTGCTGCAAGGGTTTGCAGGTAAAGCCGCCGCTTTGGCTGATGGCTCATCAGCGGGCAAGGTAGGCTTAGCTGAGTCGCTGGGCGCAGGAGCTATTAACTCAGCTGCAATAATCGGCGGATCATTTGGCGGGTAACTTGCAGGAGTTTCTGCAGTCGCAACGGGTACTGGGACGGCTGGCTCGATCTTTGGATCGGAAGTTTCCGGTTGGCAAATTCGCGTAAGCGCCTTACCGTCATGCTCATCAGTGCAATGCCAAACGGTTTGGGAGTGCTGGGATTCTGTTTGCGCAACAACAGACTTGGCTAACACATCCATAGGTGTAAAGCCCATCAGCCCTGCGCACGCTAAACTCGCCGCTGTGCAAAATAGAGCTTTGCTTGGCGCTCGGCGAATAAGCAAAGTGAAGGTTGTTATTTGTAGCGGCAATTTTTTGACCCTTGATGGCGAGATTCAGTACCATACTTGGTGTGGTTTGCGCGGTGATAATGGTTGTTATCTTTCGGCGCTAGACTCGTAAAGCTCTGCGACCCCATGCTTGAACTTCGGATGATAAAGCATAATGCGACGCTAATCTAAGCTAACGTTGTGTTTTTGCCCCATACTCAATGCCATAGGGTATGCGTGGGTGGGGCGAAAGGGCTGCAATTAACTGCCAGCGGTAAATTGGCGTCTGGGTGGAGAGCAAAACACTGTCTTATAAAAATAGAATGTCATTGCTGAAGCAGTGGGCTGTCTCGCAGGTTGCTAAGCTCGAGCGCCAAGTTGCGTTTGCAGATATTGCATCAAGCTGGGTCATGGTAGCGGGGGATGCGAGTTTTCGACGCTACTTCCGACTAACCGCAAACAAACGCAGTTATATTGTCATGGACGCTCCGCCTGAGTATGAGGATGCAGCTACTTTTGTTGCGGTCGCTCATAAAATACAGGCTGCGAATCTGCGTGCCCCCAACATTTACGCACAAGAACTCGAGGCTGGCTTTTTGTTAATTGAGGATTTTGGTGATTGCATGCTGAAACAGCATTTACTGCATGCTTCTGGGCAATCTTTATTTGAGCAAATCTTGCCACTGCTGAAAGGTATGTCGCACGTGGGCACTCATGGCTTGCCTGTGTTTGATGGGGTTATGCTTCGTAGCGAGCTAGACCTATTTACCGATTGGTTTCTTCAGCGGCACTGCCGCCATGATTTGGCGGTTGATGAGCGCGTGCTGTGGGATGGCCTTTGTGATTTGCTCGTTGACATGGCGAGTAGTCAGCCGCAATGCTTTGTGCACCGCGATTTTCATAGCTGTAATCTACAGGTACTCAATAACGGCGATCTAGGCATCATTGATTTTCAAGACGCCGTGCTCGGCCCGGCCAGTTATGATTTGGCCTCGTGGTTGTGGGATCGTTATGTGAGTTGGTCGCGTGCAGAGATTGAACTATGGGTCGAGCAGGCTCGGCCTAGCTTGGCGCCTCAGTTACAGCCTGAGCAATGGTTGCGTTACTGCGATTTGATGGGTTTACAGCGCAATTTGAAGATTATTGGGATTTTCTCAAGGTTGTATTATCGTGATGAAAAGTCAGACTATCTGGAGCTGCTGCCGCAGTTTTCAGGCTACGTGCGAGATGTAATGTCACGCTATGCTGAACTGCAGCCGTATAGAGATCAGGTGATAAAGTGGTTGGATCTATGTCGCTAGTGATGAAAGACTCTTCGAATAAAAAAATACGCAAGGCTATTTTGTTGGCGGCAGGGCGTGGCGAGCGCATGCGGCCACTCACTGACCATATACCAAAACCGTTAGTTAAAGTGGCTGGCAAGGCCCTTATTGAACATCATTTGTCTCATTTGGTCGATGCCGGCGTTGAAGAGGTTATTATTAATTATGCGCACTTAGGTGAGCAAATTATTGCTGCGCTGGGTGATGGCTCGCGCTACGGCTTATCGATTCATTATTCATCTGAGGCGAGTGGTGCTCTGGAAACAGCGGGAGGGATTTTACAAGCGCTGCCGCTGCTGTGCTCAGACTGCGATGATTTTATTGTGGTGAATACCGATGTGTGGACTGACTTTCAGTTAGAGGCGCTTTTGCATAGAGAGCTGGGTGATAATCTTGCGCACTTAGTGATGATTGATACGCCGAGTTTTAAATCGCGCGGTGACTTTTATCTTCCGCATTCCAGCACCAGCTATGGGCAAGTTGCCCTGCAAGGGTCGGGCGAGTTGCTGACATTTTCTGGATTATCTGTTTTGTCTAAGCATTTTTTTGCAGGCCTAGAGCCGGGTCGCTTGCCACTGCTACCCTTGCTGCAAAAAGCCATTAGGGCCGGTCGTGTCAGTGGCGAGTACTATGGCGGGGACTGGGAAGATGTTGGCACTGTTGAGCGATTTGAATTATTGAATAGCCGCCTTGGTTAGCTAGAATTTTTTGAATTCTGTATTGAGCCAGTGTCGAATTCTTTTGCTGGTATGCGTATAGGTAATGTCTACCTCGCCTGCGGGCACAATAATATACCGGTAGTCTTTGGTGAAGCCTGCGCGCGCAAAAGTTTGTTTGCGCTCGAGCAATTCGCGCGGTTTAGATTGCTCACTTATTACATCCAGAATAGAGACGCGACTTTCGCGCAGCGCGGTTAAGGCTCCGACATCGAGTTCATCGAGATTCAGTTTCCAAAGAACTAGGCCACTTGTTGTAGCGGTATTGGCAATGCTGGCGTCAATGGCCCACTGCAAAGTGTTTTCGTCAGCAATAATCGTAAGTGAGCCAGCCCCTTTGTCGAGTAACCATTGGTTGCCTGCTTGAATGCGCTGCGCTGCTATGTCAGTTGCGCTTGGTAGCGTCATATTGGCGGCTGTTGCGTCACCTTCGTTGGGCGGTGGGGCGGTCGTTGATTCGGATGTCGTATCAGGCGCTTCCCCTTCTTTGTTTGTGTTGGTGGGCATTAAACCACCTGGTCCAATCACTCGCTCGGGTAACTCCGGCGTTAAGAGCGTGTCCGGTAGCAATATGTTAAGCGTTGACCAGCCATAAAGAGGTAGATCGAGATAAAGTTGGCGAAAAATGTTGGTTTGCGTTAACTCTGACGGCTTGCTGCTGAGCAGGAGTACACTCATTTGATAGGGCGTTGCGGCAGGATTAAATAGCCCAATAAAAGCTTCGTTGCCATCTCCTAACCACATAGCGCCGGCGTCTTTATCATTGGCCATGTTGTTGGAGGTATTGCTGCTATTTTCATCGCCCATGTAGGCCTGCATCCACTCTTGTTCTGGCGCGGGCACGGTTCTTTGAATCACACGGGTATCGTTGGCGACGCTATCATCGGCGGACGTTTGTGTCTCGCTATCATCGGCCTGGCTGTAACAATTTGCGGCAGTGAACAGCGTGAGGAGCAATAAGCTCGCGCTGCAAAAGCTGGGCGCTAATTGTTTGGTGGCGTGAATTAATCGCCTGTAGAGGGGCGCGATTTGTGCGTAAAATTGCAGGTGAGCGTAGCCATACGTGAGGTTATAACGTGGAGCGCAAAGGTGCGTGCACTCCTGTTGCGGTTGGGGTGAATGCTGTGCGGCTGGTGTTTGGGTTTTAAGGCACATAAATGAGCGATGCTCTAGAGGTTGAGTTAGATATATCATTAGGATGATTTGCCGAAGTCTATTGAACAGCGTTATCCACAAACTTTATTAGGTTGCCTTCTTATGCTTGATTATAAAATTGCCCCATCGATATTGTCAGCCGATTTTGCACGTTTGGGACAGGAAGTGGACGATGTACTCGCTGCTGGGGCTGATATTATTCATTTTGATGTTATGGACAATCACTATGTCCCCAATCTGACAATTGGCCCAATGGTTTGCAAGGCATTGCGACAATATGGCGTGACGGCCCCCATTGATGTGCACCTTATGGTGAGTCCGGTCGATCGCATTATCGGTGATTTTGCTGATGCTGGTGCAACTTATATCACTTTTCATCCGGAGGCCAGTCAGCACGTGGACCGATCCCTGCAGTTAATTCGTGATGCAGGCTGTAAGGCGGGTCTCGTATTTAATCCGGCCACCACGCTTGATGCGGCGAGTTACGTGATGGATAAGCTCGATATGTTGCTATTGATGTCGGTCAATCCAGGTTTTGGCGGTCAATCATTTATTCCATCTACATTATCCAAGCTGGCTGAAGCGCGTGAGCTTATCGATTCGGTTGATCGTGAGATACGTCTGGAGGTCGATGGGGGCGTTGGGATCGGCAATATTGCTGCGATTGCGGCAGCTGGAGCTGACACTTTCGTTGCAGGCTCAGCCATTTTTAATAGTGACGATTACGCCAGCGCCATTGCGCAAATGCGACTGGAGTTGAGTAAAGATACAGATAGATAAGCGTTTAAGGTGATGCAGGGGAGAAAAGAGCGGCTCGGGGGAGAGCCTGGCTACGATCATAGTTGCGGCTCCTCCAGGACATGCAATTAAACAGCGCGAGGCTGCGTAATTCACCGAACTACTCATAGTTGATGTGTAAATTACACGAGACTTGCCTGTTTTTCAAGCAAAAATTCCATTTGGGATGGTTTTTGTGTCCTTGCATGATCTGAAGCTTGCGTTTTTATGTTTGGCGCATCAGTCGTTTTCTTCGCAGCTGAGCTTTTCACGACAGGTTCATCGAGAATGCTGCCTAAACCGTTCGTTATTTCATTCGATGATCAGATAAGCGCACGCAAGTCTTTCGACGATCCCGCAGGTCGGCGCTTTGTCTGCTGGCTGTGCTGGGCTACAATAGTTGACTGGCTCGATAACGCGTCATGTCAAATGATAAATTCACCTCCCCTGACTAGAGAGCAATGGCTTATACACAAAAATTGGGTAACAAATCCCATGCGCTTATCAGCGTGCACCTTCTGTGGCAAGCCTGTAGCTGGCGATGGCCAATCCGCAGTTAGTTTGCCGCTAGGAGGGTTGCGTAGCTGAAACACTGTCAATGCTAAGCCCCGACCGTTTCATCGATATTCTTCGGAAGTACTATGCAATTTCAACAATTTAATGCGTTGGCGCAAGAAGGCTTTAACCGCATTCCGCTTACGCAAGTAGTGATGGCTGACTTAGATACGCCAGTTAGCGCTTACGCTAAACTCGCCACTGGGCCTTATTCATTTTTGTTTGAGTCGGTTCAGGGTGGCGAAAAATGGGGCCGCTACTCGATTATTGGGCTGCCCTGTAAGGTCGTGCTCAAGGTCTTTGGTGACGAAATATCTGTCGAATCGGCCGGTCGTGAGCTAGAGCACACAAAAATGGCCGACCCGCTCGATTTTGTAGAACAGTTTCAGCAGCGCTACGCTGTGCCCCATTTGCCAGATTTACCGGCTTTTTTTGGAGGTTTTGTCGGCTATTTTGCTTACGACACGGTGCGCTATGTTGAGCCTCGGCTCAAAATGTCTACTCCGCCTGATGAACTAAACACCCCCGACATTTTATTAATGCTGACTGATGATGTGTTGGTATTTGATAATTTAGCCAGCAAAATCCACATTGTTACTCATATTGACGTTGATGCTGCGCAGTCTGAAGCTGAGCTGCAACAACGTTATTCGCAGGGCCAGCAACGATTGATAGCCATTGCGCAGCAGTTACAGCATGCTCATCCTACATTGGACCAGCTTGCAACGACTGCTAACGATGGCGTAGCTACGGGTGCTTTGCAAGAGAGTGATTTCTCATCGGGCTTTACGCAGGCTGACTACCATTCGGTAGTTGAAAAAATTAAAGATTACACGCTAGCTGGTGACGTTATGCAGGTGGTGCCGTCGCAGCGAATGAGCGCGCCTTTTTCCGCTCCCCCGATTAATTTATACCGTGCGTTACGCAGTCTTAATCCCTCGCCTTATATGTATTTTTTAAATCTGGGCGACTTTCATATAGTGGGATCCTCACCGGAAATATTGGCGCGAGTAGAGGGCGGTGAAGTGACGGTAAGGCCAATTGCCGGTACGCGTAGACGTGGCAACTCCGAAGCCGAGGACTTAGATCTTGAGCGTGACTTGCTGGCAGATCCCAAAGAAATTGCTGAGCACCTCATGCTGATTGACTTGGGTCGTAATGATGCAGGTCGAGTGGCTGAGATTGGCTCAGTTGTGTTGACCGATAAAATGGTTGTAGAACGCTACTCTCATGTAATGCATATTGTTTCTAACGTGATAGGTAAATTGCGTGGCGGATTAAGCTCTATCGACGTGCTGCGCGCAACGTTGCCGGCGGGTACATTAAGTGGTGCGCCTAAAATTAGAGCCATGGAAATTATCGATGAAGTAGAGCCCGTTAAGCGCGGTATTTACGGGGGCGCCGTTGGTTATCTGAGCTGGCAGGGTAATATGGATACCGCGATTGCAATTCGTACCGCGGTGATAAAGGACGAGACGCTTTATGTACAAGCAGGCGGTGGTGTTGTTGCTGACTCAGTGGCGGAGCTTGAGTGGGAAGAAACCATGAATAAAGCACGCGCAATGTTTAGGGCTGCAGCGATTGCTAGTCAGCAAGTTAACGTTAACAACAAAAAAGGTTAAGGAGGTGCTCTGGCATGCTATTAATGATCGATAATTATGATTCCTTTACCTATAACGTGGTCCAATATTTGGGTGAGTTGGGTGCAGATGTTCAAGTGTTACGCAATGATGAAATTCAGTGTGATGACGTTGCGGCCTTAGCGCCCAAGCACATTGTTATTTCGCCTGGCCCTTGTACGCCTAATGAGGCAGGCATATCACTGGAAGTTATTGAGAGGTTTTCCGGTGTGACTCCATTGTTAGGTATCTGTCTTGGTCACCAAAGTATTGGTCAGGCATTTGGCGGCAAAGTTGTCCGTGCGCGCGAAGTTATGCATGGTAAAACATCTTTGGTTTACCACAATGGAACGGGCGTTTTTTCTGGTATTGAATCTCCTTTTTCAGCCACCCGTTATCATTCCTTAGTGGTAGAAAAAGAGTCGTTGCCTGAGTGTTTTGAAGTCACCGCATGGACGCAACATGACGATGGTTCGTTCGATGAAATTATGGGTTTACGGCATAAAGAGTTGGCGGTCGAAGGTGTGCAATTTCATCCCGAATCGATTCTGACGAATTTCGGCCATGAGTTGCTTGATAATTTTTTGCAGGGTTGTTGAGCCACTTTTTTGTAATGCGGCGATGCTTTGCAGAAAATAATTAAAGAGAGGTTAATTTTTAAATGAGCCAAACCATCACAATGCAGCAAGCTATTAATGCAGTGATTGAGCGTCGAGATTTGTCGGGTGTTGAAATGCAATCGGTTATGCAGCAAATCATGACAGGTGCAGCTACCCCAGCACAAATTGCTGGTTTTTTAGTGGCGCTGCGTATGAAGGGTGAGACAGTCGTTGAAATTGCTGCGGCTACTCGAGTAATGCGTGAGTTAGCTACGCCTGTGCAGGTAGTTGCCGATAATATGGTGGATATCGTAGGTACCGGCGGTGATGGCGCTAGCTTGTTGAATGTTTCTACCGCCAGCGCTTTGGTTGCGGCAGTGGCCGGTTGCTATGTGGCTAAGCATGGTAATCGTTCGGTAAGCAGCTCTAGCGGTTCGGCAGATTTACTTGAAGCCGCTGGGGTTGATTTGTCATTAAGTCCCGCGCAGGTGGCGCGTTGTATTGAACAAGTCGGTGTGGGCTTTATGTTTGCTGTTCAGCATCACAGTGCCATGAAGCACGCCATTGGTCCGCGCAAGGAGTTGGCCACTCGAACCATATTTAATATGTTAGGTCCTATGACGAACCCTGCAGGCGTCACGAATCAGGTTCTAGGCGTTTATAGCTTCGATTTGTTGCGGCCCATTGCTGAGGTGCTTCAGTCTTTAGGCAGTCATCATGTTATGGTTGTGCACTCTGCTGATGGATTAGACGAAATAAGTATTGCTGGAGTTACTCATGTTGCGGAGCTGCGTGATGGCAAGATTACTGAATATGATCTGGTGCCAACCGAAGTTGGCATCAACCTTGGAGACCTAAAGCAACTTGTTGTCGATGATGCGCAGGCTAGCCTTAAATTAATCCGTGCTGCTTTGTCTGCCGGGGAGAAAACAGCGAGCGCGCATGCGGCGGGCGATATTATCGCGCTTAACGCCGGAGCGGCAATTTATGTTGCTGGTGTGGCTGATGATTTTGCACAAGGTGTTGCTATAGCTCAGGATATTATTGCTTCAGGGCGAGCAGTTGAAAAGCTTAAGGAGTTGGCTGGCGTGAGTGTGGCAATGGCCTCGGCCAGAGGGTAGTGGAAAATATAATGCAAACACCAACTATATTAAGAAAAATCCTTGATCGTAAGCTGCAAGAAGTCGCTGCGTGTAAATCTCAGCGTGGCGTGGAAGCTTTGATGGATGATATTGCTTTGCAAGCTGAGCCGCGTGGTTTTGTTGCAGCCATTCAACGGAAGCTTGCTGCTTCACAGTCAGCAGTCATTGCTGAAGTGAAAAAAGCATCACCGAGTAAAGGTGTTATTCGTGAGAATTTCGATCCGGCTCAGATTGCCGTGAGTTACGAAAGTGGGGGGGCCGCGTGCCTCTCGGTGCTTACCGATATTGATTTTTTTCAAGGAGCGAATGCTTACCTTCAGCAAGCTAGAGCTGCCTGCTCGCTGCCGGTTATCCGTAAAGATTTTATTATTGATGAATACCAGGTGTATGAAGCTCGCGCTATGGGAGCCGATTGCATTTTGCTGATTGTTGCGGCGCTGGATGATACCCAAATGCAATTATTGGATCAGTGTGCACGACGGTTAGATCTGGATGTATTAGTTGAGGTCCATGACCACAGCGAGTTGTTGCGGGCATTGCGTCTTGACAATACGTTGCTGGGCATTAACAACCGCGACCTAAATACTTTTTCCACCAGCTTGGCAACCACTTACGATTTGCTGGCTCATATCCCGGATGATCGAATTGTGGTGACTGAAAGCGGTATTCACACAGTCGATGATGTTAATGCCATGCGTGAGCATGAGGTTAATGCCTTTTTGGTGGGTGAGGCTTTTATGCGTGCCGAAGAGCCGGGCCAGGAGCTTCGTCGTTTGTTTAGTTTGTAGAAGATCGTGTGATTATGTGATTAGGCAAATAATTTATATCGATAAATACGCAAATCCCCATCAAATTAGCTGAAGGTTGTAAATGGTATCTGAATGTCCAGCAGCACTCTCGAACTATAAAAACATCTTTGAAAAAGATGTTGAATGGGGGGATATGGACGCTATGCAACATGTTAATAACAAGCGTTATTTTTATTATGCCGAAAGTGCGAGACTGCGGTGGTTTAATGAAATTTATTCGCAGTTGGGTGTTGAATATAGCGGTGGGCTTAAGGAGAGCTTTGCGCTGGCAGAAACTAGCTGCAAGTTTAAAGTTCCGCTAACCTTTCCCGATACCCTGCTTGTTTCTACTGGCGTGCTTGTTATTGAAGCCAACCAATTCATTTTGCGGCACTTGATATATAGCAATCAATTAGCGTGTGTTGCTGCTAAGGCTGAGGCGCGTATGGTGCGATACGACTTCATTAACAACTGCCGTGCTGACATTCCGGATAATGAAATTTTAGTGCTTAAAAAATATCAAGTTCCACAGGATTGAGCTTGCAGAACCTTGTTCAGCTCACACAAATCGTTAAAAAATAAAATTGGACAGAATAAATAGAGATGCAATCATTCAAGAATGTCACCGTTTTGATTACAGGGGCTTCGGCTGGCGTTGGCGCTGCGTGCGCTCGAGAATTTGCCCGCTTAGGTGCGTGTCTAGCATTAGTTGCTCGAGGTGAGGAGGCGTTGAGTGCAATTGCTGATGAATTGAGTCAGCAAACGGAAGTGTTGACGGTTTGTGCTGATGTTGCTGATTTGCAAGCCTGTGACGCCATGCTCGCGAGTGTCGTTGAGCGATTTGGTCCTGTACAGATTCTTATTAATAATGCTGGCCTCCACCATCGAGGTGATGTGCGGGTTCGATCCGCTGAAGATATTGCCACCATGGTGGATGTTAATTTGCGAGCGCCGCTTTACCTCACTAATAAAGTGTTAGCCGGCATGCAGCAGTTAGGTGCCGGTGCAGTAGTTAATGTGGGATCATTGGCTGGCAGGGCACCGCTGCAGGGCGCGGCAACGTATGCGGCTACTAAGGCTGGTCTGCGCAGTTTCACTTACGGTGTTGCTGATGAGGTGCGTGAATTGGGGATTTCGGTTGGCGTGGTGTCGCCCGGACCAATAGACACAGGCTTTATTATGGATCACATTGATGAGGTTGAAGATATTGTTTATTCGCAACCTATGAGTAGTGCCGAGGAGGTCGCGGTTAATATTGTGCGCCTTGCGCGCGGTGAACGTCTTGAAATTTCGATGCCTTGGCTGGGTGGTAAACTAACAACGCTGAGTTATCTTCTGCCGAGCTTGCGACGAGGCTTGCGTGATAGGATGTACGCCATTGGCCGGCGCAACAAAAATAAATATCGCAAAGTATGATTGCAAAAACAAGAAAGGCCCAGTAGTGACTGAGCCTTTCTAATACTCATTTATTGCTTCAATGCTTTAGCGGGTTCCGTACACTACCATCGTTTTGCCTTTGACATAGACCAGGCCTTGCTCTTGCAAGTCCTTCAGTACCCGACCCACCATTTCACGCGAACAGCCCACGATGCGGCCGATTTCTTGTCGTGTGATTTTGATTTGCATACCGTCGGGGTGCGTCATGGCATCAGGTTCTTTACACAGTTCCAGCAATGTTCCGGCGACTCGCCCAGTGACATCTAAAAAAGCCAGATCGCCAACCTTACGCGTAGTTTTACGCAGGCGTGTAGCCATTTGTTTGCCGACTGAATAAAGTAGGTCGGGGTACTGCTGCGATAGCTCATGAAATTTTGCAAAGCTTATTTCCGCAACTTCACATTCTGTTTTGGCTCGCACCCACGCACTTCGCGAGTCTTCTTGCTCAAACAAGCCCATTTCGCCAAAAAAACCGCCCTCGTTGAGGTAGGCAACAATCATTTCTTTGCCCTCGTCATCTTCAATCGCAACAGTGACTGAGCCTTTGATAATGTAGTAAAGCGTATCGGAAGTATCGCCGGCGTAGATAATAGTGCTTTTGCTGGGATAGCGGCGACGATGGCTGCTACTGATAAGTTCTTCGGCGTGCTGAATATGAGGTGTTAGTGGTGCGAGAGCCACAATTCCATTTCCTTGTGAAGCCATTGATACGGGGGTGTTCAATTTTTGAGCATGCATAATACAACAACCATTATCAATTAGTGATAAAAGAAACCGGCGATTCCTACATTGAGTATTGTCTATTTTGGCTGTGATACAAGTCACGGTTATGAAAAATGTGACATGCAACGCAATTGGTCAATAACTGTCAGCCTTACGCATTTTGAAGGACGGCTACTCGACCGTCTAGGATCGATTACAATACAATATTATTCAATTGGTTAGAGTATGAGTGGATAATTATTTATGAAGGCGACTATCAACTGGACAGGGGCCGCAAGTTTTGCGGCGACATCGGGGTCAGGGCATGAGGTGCAAATGGATGGCCCGCCAGATCATGGCGGCGAAAATCGTGGCCCACGCCCTATGGAAATGTTGCTGATGGGTATGGGGGGCTGCGCGTCTTTTGACGTCATGTCGATGCTTAGTAAAGGGCGCCAAGACGTCGTCGCTTGCCGTGCCGAGTTGGTGGCAGAGCGTGCCGATGCGGTCCCAGCAGTGTTTACGCAGATTCATATGCGGTTTGTGGTCAGTGGGAACAATCTAAAAGATACGCATGTTCGTAGAGCCATTAAGCTGTCGGTCGAAAAATATTGTTCAGCATCAATTTTGATGGAACGTGCTGGCGTTAAGGTAACGCACGAGTATGTTGTAGAGTCTGTTGCTTAAGGAGCCGATGAAGCTCTCGAGGCATGATCATTAACAACCAATAAGTTGGAAAAGAATAGTATGAACGATACAGCCATCCTCGGGCGTCCCGGCACTACTGCGGGTATGCGGCATATCGCATTGTTTGTGCCGGATCTAGATAGTGCGCGGCATTTTTATGTTGATCTGCTAGGGATGGAAGTAGAGTGGCAACCAGACGCTAGTAACGTTTATCTGACCTCAGGTAGTGATAACCTTGCCTTGCACCATAGTCCCGGCTGGGAAATTGGTGGTCTCGAGAAAAATCAGCGCTTAGATCACATTGGTTTTATTATCGATCACTCAGCGTCGGTTGACGAATGGCATGCTTATTTGCAGCAGGAAGGGGTGCCGATGAAATCGGCGCCGAGGACGCATCGAGATGGGGCGAGAAGTTTTTATTGTTTAGATCCTGCCGGCACATTAGTTCAGCTGATCTATCATCCACCGCTCTCTAAGGGCGCTTAATTGAAGCTTGATCGCGCTGCCATAAATTATAATTTGTAAGTTGTGCGTGTCATTACTTTTGAGGCGGCAGTCATGAATTTTTTGGGTAGTGGTGAAAAGTTAATTCCTCCAGCGTCTAGCGCCTTCTGGCCATGATGCGCCTCATCTTTAAGCATTTGGCCAAGTATGGCGCGAGTTTTTACATCATCCTCTGGAACTTGTTCTAGGTGTTCGCGTAAATGCCGGCACACTTGTTCTTCAGTTGCGGCTATAAACCCTAGACTCCATTTGTCACCGGCGGCACCGGCTAGCGCGCCGATTCCAAAAGACAGCCCATAAAAAAGCGGATTGAGGTAGCTGGTCCGACTGTCGAGTTGTTGTAATCGTTGTTCGCACCAAGCCAGATGGTCACCTTCTTCATCAGCAGACTCTTGCATCGATATGCGGGTTGTTAAATTTCTAGCGGTGATGGCTTGGCCTTGGTAGAGGGCTTGAGCACAGACTTCACCGGTGTGGTTAATGCGCATCAACCCGCTAATATGTTGCTGAAGCTCAGGCGTATATTCTAGATCAGGCACATCGACTTCGGCTGCATCACATGATTCAGCCGGAGATGGGCGTTGCGGTTTAGTACTGCCTGGGCTTAGTGTTCTCATCGCGCGGTCTACTCCCAAAATGAGCCGGTCAAGGCTCGATAAGGCAGGAGTTTGGTCGGTTATTTTCGTACTCATTGACAGTGTCTCACAGATTCTACGAGGAAAATGGCATCGTTAATCCAATTTGCACACAATACTGGTAGTATACGTGAGGCGAGACGTTTTTTCTTTCTGGCCTGGCTTTATTGGGCTTAGTGGTGGCTTTTATGCCTGCTAAAAGTTGGCCTCAGTATTCTTAGGGTCGAGTAATTTTGCATCGTTATAGTCGGCTAATCGAATATCAAAACTGCCGTCAGGGTGCAGTGCGCGTATCATATAGGGCCGTCCAGTATCTGCGCGCTTGTCAGTGCTTATATCAATATAGCGGGGAGAACATTTGCTTTTGTTTGAATCGCGCAAGACAAGAATAATAGGCTGTAAATTATTTTCGCTATCAGACGGAAGCACGATGCCAATTTCGCCGCTGTTGAGTTCGGCGATACTGCCGACTGGATAAACCCCAATGCAGCTGATAAATTTATTTAATAGCTGACCATCATGATGCGAATCTTTACTTTTTAAAAGTAATTTGAGTGCCTCTGCAGCCGGTTTGGCGACGCTGTAGACGCGCCCGCTTGTCATAGCATCGTAGGCATCAGCTATTGCGACAATTTTAACGAGGTAAGGGATTTCGTGTTCGCTTAGCCCTCGAGGATAACCAGTGCCATCCATTTTTTCATGATGCGATAGGGCAATATCAACGGCCGCGTCGGGCAAGCCTCTTTTGCCAAGTAATAGTTTTTTACCATGCACCGTATGCATTTTCATTACGGCAAACTGCGCATCGTTAAGTTGGCCCTCTTTGTTTAGGATTTCGTCGGGTATTTTTACTTTACCTACATCATGTAGCATGGCGCATAGGCCCAAGTCTTGAAGGTCTTGTTCTTGTAATCCTTCTGCCCGCCCTAGCGTGATACTGAGTAACGCTACATTCAAGCTATGCTCGGCTGTATATTCATCTTTATTTTTTATCATGCTTAGCCACAGCATCGAGTCCGGGTTGGCAATGATGTTATCTACGCACTCTCCTACGGCATCACGCATAGCGCCAAGCTGGAATAAATTGCCAGCGCGAAAATCATTGAACATATCATTGACGACTGCTTTAGCTTTGCTGTGTATTTTTTTGGCATCATCTAGGTTGGCACTGAAGTTTTTGGACGCGCTGTGATCGATCGTTTGGTTAGGTTTGGCGCCATGGCTTAATCGATTAGCTGAGCTATCGCGTGTGATATCCACATAGACATAGTCACAAAGAGATTGCAGTTGTTGTAGCTGATGTTCAGTTCGAATGACGAACCCTTGAATTGTAAACGGCGAATCCACCCAGGGCCGATCGAGTTCTTTAACAAACATACCTAGCGTAAGGTCGCTGCTATGCATGCGGGTTTTTTCTATACCGTTTGTGGCTAAGGCCGTTATTTTATGTAACATACAAAAATTTTTTACACTCTCAGCTAAGTCATTTGGGATGTTGCATCGAAGCCGTATATTGCTTGGCTTGGATCGTCTTGCAATGGGTTATATGAAAGTCCATGTTTAATCAGTCAAAGCCTGGCGTTTAAATGTGGCTTGTGCCCTAACTTAAATGGTATTCAGTGCAGTCTTGTGTTGATAGTTCATGTTTCGCTGCAATCAGGGGCGTTTTATTGCGGCGTGGAATGATGGCGACACTAACCCTATTATGCGAAATTAAGCATAGTATAAGTTGTGGCTATCCGCACACATGAAGCACTGAGACAGCCTGTCTTATTAAGCCGTAACAGCTACGTAGGGGCGTAGGTGGGGCTTGGTAGCCACGCTAGTAATAGCCCCGCTACCAAGCCAAAAGCATTCAATGGGTGCTGTGTCGCTTGGGTGAAAGTTTGTAGAAGCTTTCGGCGAATGTGGAGCCTGTAAAGTCAATACAAGTTAAAGTTGAGGCCCAGCTGCAATAATGCTCTGGTTCACATCGTAAGCGCTAAAGTTTTTTATGAATTGCTGGGCAAGCTTACGGGCTTGCAAGTCGTAGGCGGCATGGTCTGACCAGGTATTGCGGGGGTTGAGTAAGATGGAGTCTACACCCGGAACATTGATTGGTATGGCCAGATTTAACATGCCAAGCTGTTCGGTTTCTGCGCCTAGTAAATCGCCTTTTTGAATGGCGGCTATGATGGCTCGTGTAACCGGTATGCTAAAGCGCCTGCCCTCACCACCAGGCCCGCCTGAACCACCGGTCCAGCCTGTATTAACTAAGTACACCTGACTCCTAAACTCTTCTACTCGTTTCATTAATAGCTCGGCGTAGTCACCCGCTGGGCGTGGCATAAACGGAGCGCCAAAGCAGGTAGAAAAAGCGGGTTGTATTCCGTCCTCACCGCCTAGCTCGGTTGATCCGACTCTAGCGGTGTAGCCGCTTAAAAAGTGGTAGGCAGCCGCTTCTTTGCTGAGCACAGATACCGGAGGTAGTACACCTGTCACGTCGCAGGTTAAAAAAATCACTACCTTAGGTTCTCCAGCTTGGTTTTCGATAACTCGTTTTGCAACATGCTCTAGGGGGTAGCAGCAGCGTCCGTTTTCGGAGAGCGAGGTCTCATCATAATCGGGGGTGTTGTTTTCATTGACCGCGACGTTCTCTAAAATAGCGCCTCGCTTAATGGCATCCCAAATAACCGGTTCATTTTTTTGACTCAGATTAATGGTTTTTGCATAGCAGCCACCCTCAAGATTGAAAACCGTACCTTTGCCCCAGCCATGTTCATCATCGCCAATCAGGTAGCGCTCAGGGTCTGCCGATAATGTGGTTTTCCCTGTGCCAGAGAGTCCGAAAAATAATGCTGTCTGACCTTGCTCGCCAACATTAGCCGAGCAATGCATGGGTAAAACGTCTTTTTCAGGGAGTAGGAAATTTTGCACGGAAAACATGGCTTTTTTCATTTCGCCTGCGTAGCGCATACCTGCTAATAACACTTTACGCTTAGCGAAATTAATAATGACTACGCCATCACTGTTGGTGCCATCGCGCTTGGGCACGCAAACAAAACTGGCCACATTTAATATCGACCATTCTTCTTTACTTCTTGGGTTGTAGTTGTCTTCATCAACGCGTATGAACATATTGCGGCCAAATAGGCCTTGCCATGCGGTCTCTGTTTGTACGCTGACGGGTATGTAATATTCTTTATCGGCGCCGACATGCAGTCGAGATTTGTACTGCTCGCGCAGTGCTAGATAATCGGCGACTCTTTGCCACAGTGCGTCAAATTGGTCTGCGTCGAATGGGCGATTGACCGCACCCCAGTCGATCGAGTCTTGGGTAGATGGCTCTTGGACAATAAAGCGGTCGGCGGGTGAGCGGCCTGTTCGAATGCCGGTAGTGACAAGAAGCCCGCCGTTGCTTGCCATGGTGCCTTCACCGCGTGCAATTGCATGCTCAATCAGCTCTTCTGCACTGAGGTTTTCGTGGATAGCGGGTTGCTCTGCCTTTGGCGAATTCATTGTTTAGGGCCTTTATTAGGTGGGTATTACTGCGTAGTTTCCTTGAGCTGCTGGGAGGTATCTTAAATTTAGCCAAGGGCGGGCAGTCTGACAGAAAACAGCGGAGAGTAGTATGCGCCGAAACGTTACTTTTTCGCGTTCAGCTGGATTTTAGTGGCGAGTATCACTCTGGTCAGTGTTGAGTTTGTCTATGGCATTACGGTCGAAGCGATAGCGTGCACTACAAAATTCGCAGTCCATCACAATTTCTCCATCTGCCGCTAAAATGTCTTCAATTTCTCTAGGGTCGATATGCATGAGTGCGGCTCCGGTGCGGTTAGCCGAGCAGCTGCAGGCAAATGCCACGACTTGAGGTGGAGACGTATGGTAATCATGCTGATGGTAGAGACGGTGCAGAATCTCGTTTGCGGGCAGCCCAAGAAGTTCTTCATTTTTAAGGGAGCTGGCTAAGACGGTTACTTCCTGCCAACTATCGCTGCCTACTGGCTGAATACCTTCGGCGCTTGCACTTGTTGGGATTTTTTGTATCAAAATACCGGCGGCTTGGTTCCCCTGCGCATAAAGCTTTAAAAATGTAGGGAGCTGTTCCGAACGCAAGAAATAGTTTTCTAAACAGGTATCTAAGTTGGGGTCATCAAGGCTAACAATACCCTGATAGCGCTCGTGTCGTCCTCCTGCGTGCGCTTGATTTTGAGCAGAGTTCTCAGAGGCGTTGGCGTTGACCGATTGATTTTCAAGATGGTGCTCGCCTGCCAATGGCTCCATCGTAATGGCTAGCTGCGCTCTACCTAATAAGCTTTGTAGGTCTGCATCTGGTTCTTCTAAAGCATCCGCCTGGGCGTGTTCGGTGTTGATTCTTGCCAGTGCTCTCACTGTTTGGTGAAAGGTGTCAGGCTGCTCAGTGGTTAGTGATGTTGGTTTCGATAAGCTGGTCTCGGCCATTAGCAAGCCTAGTGGGCCGGATCCGCGCGCTTGAAGCGATAGGCGCGCAGAGGTTTTTAAGTTGGCTGCCATTAACAACGTGGCGGCCAAGCATTCACCTAACAATGTTTGCGCGACTGCCGGATAGTCTCGTCCATTTAACGCCTCTATATAGCTGTTGTTGAGTTTGACTACAGCGCCGCGTATAGCTAAGTGCTTAAAGTGAAAACGCATCAAGTAATCGGTTTTACTAAGCTCCGCCCTCTCGTCTACATTGGAGGATTGTTTTGCAGGCGGCTTTTCATCAGTCATCTGGCGTTCCGGTTTGTTTGAAGCGATGAATCTGGCGGCGCTGTTTTTTGCTAGGCCGATTCGAAAATTCAGGTGCTGAACCGCGGATGGCCTTGCGCTCGTCGGCATGTGCCTCGCGACTAGCGATACTCGCGCTTGTTTCATTGTAAAGTTTGCTGGCTTCTGTAGCGTTGCGGCGCTGGTCTGACAGCGTCAACACTAAAACTATTTTATCGTCCCAACCGCAGCGCACCTTTATTTCGGCGCCAAGTTCTACCGCTTTACTCGTTTTCACTCGTTGACCATTATAATGAACCTTGCCGCCTTCAATAGCCTGCTTGGCCAGACTTCGCGTTTTAAAAAATCGCGCAGCCCACAGCCATTTATCGATCCTTACTGGTTTGTCGTTGGTAGGCATTGACGTGCTCATTGCCTCGTGCCGTGGATCAGCTCATGCAGCGAGCCGACTTCGAGTGTGCCGGGAATTTGTAAAGAGGAGCGGATTGGTTTTTTCGAGTCAGGCTGCAATGGCAGGATGCAATGAGCAATCGAATATTGACTGGCCATTGCCAAAACAGCCGGGTTATCGTCAACGAACACCGTTGTGGCAGGGTCAAATGAAAAGGTATTAGCAAAGGCCGGCCAAAACTTTGTATGTTCCTTGGGAAGCCCGAAATCATGTGAGGCAAATGAGCCATCAACATAGCTACATATAGAAGTGGCGCGATTTTTTAGGTCGAGGGTTTTGCGATGCGCGTTAGTAACCAGAACTTTAGTCAGTGGCAGGGTGTCGAGATAGTGAAGGAGAGCTTTGGCGCCAGGTAAAAATTGTATTCGATTCTCTATTTCAGTTTTGATAGGCATTAACTCGAAGCCCAGTTGTTCGCTCCAGTAGTCAATGCAATAAAATTCAAGCTCGCCGTTTTTGGCCATAACTTTGTCATGCAGTAGTTGCTGTGCAACCTTCAACTCAACATTATGCAGGCGAGCGTAGTGGGCAGGCAGATGCTCTTGCCAAAAATAATTATCGTAGTGCGAATCGAGCAAAGTGCCGTCCATATCGAATAGCACCGTTTCCACTTCGTTCCAGTTGATTATATTTTTCAATGACTTACTCATTAGGAGGCAGTATAAAACCTAATCATAACAGCGATGATTGCTGGGCACTTAGAGAATTATTTTTTTTGAGCACTATGAGTATTAATTAATGTCACCTAAAAATATCAAGCCAGTTAATCAGTGGCCTTAATGATGTTGCAGGGTGAAAAAGTACATGAATTGTATGAATGTTTCACCGTTCCGGCTAAAGCTAGTTTCGGTCCGAGAATGTAAGCTGGTTTCATTGGATCTTTTACGAATACAGAACATGGATCGACGAAATATTGTTGCTTGTGTGGTGGGGTGGTGGTGTTTAAAGCGCTTATTTGCCGTTACGAGCGAACTCGCGCAACTGTTTCTCACTAGGCCATAGGGTTCTTGTGCTGTAATAGAGCATAGCCATTTGGGCGTCTGCCTTGTCCGCAAACGGGCCAGCTGAATTTTTTTCGCTGTGCTGAACAAACCAACCGCCTTTGCGCTTGTGGAAGCAGCGTTGCAATATGTGACGAAGTGGCTCGCGTGTGGTGTTGGATACAACGTTTGATAACAGCTCGGAACTCATGGAAACCTCTAATGCAATCTGGGTGTCGAGGCCATTGGTCTGTTGCATGCCCCGATAATTTAGAGTTTAGAACATTCCCGATTACTTCGTAGATTTGTTGGAGCGATTCTGTAAAGAATTGACGAAACTGAGAGCCATTTCACCAAAGCATTATTCAAGATGCTGTATAGAAGAATAGATGGAGGGTTAGATTAAGTTTCGTCACAAACCGTTCTTATTTGAATAGCCGCTCAATAATAAATCCACGGCCGTTTAATCTAGGCTGAAGAATGGCGCTTAATGGTTTGCACTAAGGTTAAATTATCTTAGGTGGTGTTCTCTCTGTTCGTTAAGTTTTCCTGTTGCCCCTTGAAGGTCATTACACCAATAAAATTTACGCGGTGAGGCGAATCGTAGTCCAGCAGGGCTCATCTTTGGTAAGGTGTTGGCTAGTGTTGCCGTCGCTGGCGAGTTGACGAATAGCGGTATGGGGATCCCTAGCCCATGTTGGCCATACAGCGGAATCGCGTAGCGCAATGAATTTGCGCATTAGCGTACGCGAGCTACTTAGCAGCTGAGTTAATTTAAGCGACAATTGGCCATATACTGGCAGCTTGCAAGCGGTTACTGGTAAGAAGTAGCGCACTTCATGTACCTCACCGTGACGATCAACGTGAGACTGACTCATTTTTGCCAGCACGCTGTTATCACTAGCGGCGATTAAAATTTCTTTTTGCTGCTGAAATACGTGCTGTTGGGTAGTGTCGTGACGGCTATTACTCGGATGGTCAATGGCGTGCCTAAAGGCAGCGTAATCCACTTGCTTGTAATTGTCGGTTAGAGGGTGAGCGGTCATTGGGCTGCGCGTGTTTGTGTGGGTTGGGCTTATGAAGGTAGCTTGGGCGGTTGAGTACATGAGCTTATCTCGCGGGTAATGTTAGGTCGTATTAATCGATGATACGCAGGCATGCATAAATAAGTTTACAGGCCGCGCTCAATTACTGTATTTAAATACAGTGTATATCCATACAGTTATTTTGCAAGAAATTGAGTAAATAAAATTTTATGTAAAAAGCCAAGTCGCTTACATCGCTCTGCTGCATTAGTTCAGGGTTTATTTGTGCAGTCCTTTTCTATATTGAGGCCGCAATAGTGAGTATGCTAGCTATTGTTCTAAAACAAACGTCGAACAGATCCGCTGCATTTATTTTGACCGGTCGGTTTGGTTGTCATTTCTGGAGATACCATCATGAAAAAGCTTTACCCTTTGTTATTTTGCGCCGCCATGACTGGCTGCGCCACCCAATCTACTGACACTAATGGCCAGGTCGATCGAAATAACACGGCTCTTGGCGCAGTGATGGGGGCGGTTGCTGGAGCGGTTATTGGTGGTCAGCTCGATGATGACGGTAATCGCGATCGTGGTGTGATTACCGGTGCTTTATTGGGTGCGGCTGCTGGTGCCGGCATTGGTAACCATATGGACAAGCAAGAGGAAGCTTTTCGTGGGGCTCTTGAGGCAGAGCAACGCAATTCGGATATTGAAATTCAGCGCGTGAAAGACGACCTCCTCAAGTTGACCTTCGATAATGAAGTCACCTTCGGTTTTAATCAGGCCAGTGTGAAGCCATCGTTCACGCGCAGCCTAAATAAAGTGGCCGGTGTGCTAGAGAAATACGATTCTATTGCTCGCATCATCGGCCACACTGATTCAACCGGTTCTGAGTCATATAATCAGGCACTGTCGGAGCGCCGCGCGCGTGCAGTGGAGGAATATTTAGTAGGCCAGGGCGTGGCTGATTACCGCTTGAGTGCCGAGGGACGTGGTGAGTATGAGCCGCGTGAGTCGAATGCAACCGAAGCCGGTAGAGCTTTGAACCGGCGAGTAGAGGTTTTTGTTAGTTCGAGCCAGTCGTCTCGTTCGCGTTAGTAAAGCAGCATTTGCTCACTATTGTTGCTGGCGGCAATGGCATCCGATTTAGTCCATCGTTGTTGACTATTAACGGATCTTAAAACTCGTGGTGGATCAAGACTATACTCTGATGCCTGCGCTGCTGTGGTATAAAGCGTTTGATCAATCGAGACCGAAGGCCAATATTCGCGTTGACTACATTGTCAAAAATGAATCGCTCGATCTTGCTTTTTGGAATCGGTGCTTGGCAATCTTGGAGAAAACTATGCCCCTAAAACCAATGCTATGTTCGGTACTTTTCTTAGTAAGTGCTTATGGTTGCGATAAGTCGAGTTCGATTGGGGACGCTGGTACTGATGGCGAAACTGCCGGTGGTAGCTCAGCAAATACTGAGTTATTGGCGCTTAGTATCGACAATGTTCGCGCAAGCGCAGAGCAACTGACATCGGTGAATATGGTAACTGCTGAAATATTTCGTACTTTAAAACCTTTTCTTTATTCCACGCCTCCGGCTGCCGATTTTACTATGCCTGCTGCATTGGCTAGTTTGATACCGGTAAACCTTGACGAGCAATTTGCTGAATCTAATCAGGCTGGTTTACCTCTTGATCCTTACGACAATTTTTCGTGCAGTGTGATCGACTCGGGGCAGCCTCCATTTGACCCTTTGGTCCCTGAGGCAGGCATTGAATTTAGAGATCTGGACAGTAATGATGCGCTGTCGGATGGCGATCAAGTGGTTTTCTCTTACGTTGTTGATGGAAGTTGTAGAACGGACTCTGTTGATGCGAATGTACCAACGAGTTTAAGTGGCATTATAGAGTTTACTTTTACAGGGGAGTCCGATTTTAGTTCTACTCCCCGGCGGCTAGTTGGAGTTGCCACCTTTTACAACTATCAGGTTGATGCAGGCATTGCTAGTGATACCGTGCAAAGCGGTACAGTTGATTTTGATCTTGAATTTACCAATGACACAACAAATCGGGCAACATTTGAAAGCGCTAGCGTTACTCTGGCAGGCTTGGACGCTACAATATTGACAGCGCCTTTAGATATTACTTTTGATTTAATTGAGCGTGAACTCAATCCGGCCGGCGGCGTTTTCGTCGAAGGCAATTACAATACTGTATTGGATGGCGTGACCTTTTCTAGCGCTGCTGATGCAAAGCGTTTAGAGTATCAAACTATAGGTTATCCTGATCCCGCAAGTGCAGATCAAACGCTCTTTGGCCAGGCTAATAGCTACCCCCAAACGGGTGCGATCGCTATTGTGGGAGGCAATGAGACCGCCGGTTTGGTTTGGGCGCAACCCGGTGGCGAGGTTGTCACGGATGTTGTGGTCGATACCAGCGGCAATGGTCTTGTTGTGCCCGGAGGTTTATTTGAGCCCACCAGTTGGAGTGAAGTGCTGGGTGGTTTTTTAATACCTAGCCCATAGAAAAAGTGTTTGGTAGTTGCGCCGGCTATATTTAGAAGCGATAACTTCGTGGGTATAAAGGTGATTAAGTTGCCGATGCGCTAACAGCCGGATGTAGCTGCTCAAAAATCACTCTTCGCGCCTCGACCAACCCCTCATCGCTCGTGGCCGAGAAAAGTTGAACCGTTGTAAGC
The DNA here is from genome assembly GCA_943788835.1 of uncultured Pseudomonadales bacterium. Classification (GTDB taxonomy): domain Bacteria; phylum Pseudomonadota; class Gammaproteobacteria; order Pseudomonadales; family UBA7434; genus UBA7434. Next base: position 41,967 of record CALSRU010000005.1, read on the forward strand.
GGGTGTTTGTTGATTGATTTCTCTACCGCAAATAATGCTTTTTTGCCTGCGCTGCGTGACAGTTTGTCGGCCTTGGTAAGTAATATGTGGCAGCGCATTTCGTAGGTCTTGGCCCAGTCGAGCATCATCTGATCGAAGTCTTGCAATGGGTGGCGGCTATCAATGAGGAGTATGAGCGCCGCCAAAGAGTCGCGATGCTCCAAATACTTTTGCATTTGTTTTTGCCATTCAAGCTTTTTCGCAATACTCACCTTGGCAAACCCATAGCCCGGTAAATCTACCAGCCTTTGACCATCGTTTAGCCCAAAGAAATTTAACAGTTGTGTTCTGCCCGGTGTTTTACTGGTGCGTGCGAGCTTTTTTTGGCTGCTGACGCGATTAATGGCGCTAGATTTGCCGGCATTAGAGCGGCCTGCAAAAGCCACTTCTAGCCCCGCGTCGGCCGGCGATTGCGAGACCTTGGCGGCACTGGTTATGTAAGTGGCCGATTGGAAATAACCCTGTAGTTTGGCGGCGCTTGGGTTTGTGCCAAGTGCGTCTAGAGCTTTATGCATGGGCGACTGGTCTTCAGAGCCTGCAGTTTTGTCTTTTGAGTCCAGCTTATTCATATTGATTGCGAGCAGTTTTCGGTGGAGTGATGGTGTTCCAATAATGGCTTTGAGAGCGGTAAGGCAGCCCGCTGAGCTATGACATTGCGAGGGGGCAACTTACCACACTCGTGAGTTTCTAGCCTGCAATTACTACTTTTCTGTGGCCCAATGAGCTTTTGGAGTGCGAGTTAGACTGGATGTTTGGCACTGCCGGTTGCACCGCCGGTTAAAGTGGCTAGTTTTTCTAGCCTGCTGATTTCACGTGATGATGCAAGCTGGGCTAGTTTATCGGAGCAAGCGTATGTATTTCAGTCCGACGCAAAATGTACAGCAATATAACTGGACTTCCAATTCGGTGAAGATGTTAAAATCTCTGGCTCACGACTGCTCTCTTGGCTCAGCGCTGTGAGTAGCGCTCATCTGGCTATAAAACTTGACGTTAACAGTAATGGATCGACCTATGAATCTTTTTCGCATAATTTTAATTGCACTTTGCACCGCGGCAGGTGGTATATCGGTGGCGCAGGCAGGTGGTGACCCACAAGCTGGTCAACAGCTTATTGCCAGTTGCACAGCCTGTCATGGTAAAGATGGTAACAGCGCCTCGCCAGCCAACCCTAAATTGGCCGGCCAAAGCGAAAAATATTTGCTCAAACAGCTCAAAGATATTAAAAGTGGCGCGCGCGACATAGCCATCATGACGGGTCAATTGGACAATCTGACGGTTACCGATATGTCCAATATCGCAGCCTATTTTGCAGGTCAAACGCAAACTGCCGGAACAGCTAAGCCTGAATTGGCTGAGTTAGGACGAGAAATATACCGTAATGGTAACCATGAGCGAGGCATCGCAGCTTGCACCGGTTGCCACGGCCCAGCTGGAGCAGGTAATGGTCCTGCCGGCTACCCAATGATTGCCGGCCAGCACGGGGACTATATTGCTCAGCAGTTGCGTCACTTTGCCGAAGGTCGACGCATGAATGACGGTGGTGGCCGAGTAATGAGAGGCATTGCGGAACGAATGAATGAAAATGAAATCAAAGCGGTAGCCAGTTATATTGAAGGTTTGCGCCGCTAAGTTTGGTGGTTTTTTCCAGTTTTAAGATAATGAACAACAACACCTAGGGTCTTTGTTTATGACATTATTGATTGCATCACTGCAAAAGTTTGCTCCGTCATTGGCTGCTTTAACGGTCGTTTGCCTAGTCGTGGCGGGTGCTCAGGCCCAACCTATGGCCATTCCCAAGTATATTGCCGGCGAGCATTATCAGGTGCTGCCAGATCCAATAAAGGTCGTGGCTGATGACAAGATTGAGGTGATGGAGATTTTTTGGTATGGCTGTGGCCACTGCAAAGATTTTGAGCCTTTGATTGTGGCCTGGCAAAAAAGCATGCCCGATGATGTGGCCTTTGCCCGCACGCCAGCAGTGTGGCGTAAGCAAATGCGTCCCCATGCGGCTTTGTACTATGTTGCCGAGGCATTAAATCTGCCGCACCAGGTGCAAATCGACTTATTTAACTTATTAATTAAAAATCGTAGTCTTAATGACCAGAAAAAATTTGCTGCGGTATTCGCTCGCTACGGAGTGAGTTCCGAGGACTTCGACAAGCTGTATAAATCGTTTGGCACCACGAGTAAGGTTAATAAGGCCGAGAAGCGTCTGCGCAAAAATTATTTGTCGCAAGGTACGCCAGAAGTAGTGGTAAATGGTAAATACCGGGTTGCTTCAGGCAAGGGCCTTAGCCAGGCGGGCATGCTGGAGGTGGTCAATTTTCTTATCGAGCTTGAGCGCAGTGCTAAACCAGTGGCCGGGCTTTCAAAGGGTGCCGCCAGTTAGCGGCGACAGCTTATTGGGCTATGTCAGATTCAGCCCTGCTGACATTTTACCGCAGGCTATGTTCTCGGCGCGAGGGGGCGAAACATTTAGTGGTAGCGCCCAAGTCTCGCGCTTAAGGCGTTTGTTAGGTGACGAATTTATTGGTTAACTAGGCCCAGACTGCGTTGGCAATATTTTGTGCTTAGACTAAACTTTACGAGTCTTAAACATTCAAATAAAATTGCTCTGCGCTTTATGGTTGAATTAGCTGCGCAGAGAGGCACTACTAGGCGGGGCGTTTCACATGGTTATGTCAAGAGTTGCAGGAACAGACAAAGACACTGGCGGCGAGCAAAAGCCTGCAGCGGACGTTTTTGACCAAATTACTGAGGCGCTTGAGGAGCGAGAAGGCTCCGATCGCAGAAGGCAGCATCAGACCGTTGATTTGCCTATAGATCGCCGAAAAAACGATCGGCGAGGCGAAAGAGCTTCATAGTATTTGCCGGCTGTATCAGCAGTAACCTCCCTAATTCCTCTTTTAACCTAGGTCTTACAACACTGTAAGATCTCTCTTTTCGAGCGCGGTTATCGTGTTGCTTGGTACTCGCTGAGTCTCACGTTGGTGAGGCTCCGATCTCTTTCAACTTGTAAGCGTAAGGCGCGTTATTGTGCTCGGTTGTTTGCTTAACCGTTGCGTTGAAAAAATTTGTCATATATTATGCTAATTTATTTTTAAGGCTCTGCAAGGTTTTTCTTCTCGAGGCCGCTCACTTCTGGTCCTTTTAACCAGCCTTCATTTTTTGTGAAGTTAACATTGTAAAATTTCTATTGTATAATTTTATCAATTTTTTTGTAGAATATCGGAGACTTAAAGGTGATAGAGCCAAAAGTAGCTGTCTGTTTTCAATTGGTATGGCCCAATAGACGGTGCAAGTAGTGTGTTCTGGTGAGCACTGTCGGCGTGCATTGGGTATCTTTTGCAATGTGGTGCCTGTGAGTTAAAACTCGCAAAGGTTGATTGACGGCTCTTAATGAACTCTTCAGCAAAACCATAGGGTAGTGATATTTATATGTTAATAGCTATTCCCAAAGAGACTGCTAGTGGAGAGAAGCGCGCAGCGCTGATTCCCGCATCGGTCAAAAAGCTCGTGCAGCTAGGCGCGCAAGTGAGCGTTGAAACTCGTCTGGGCGCAGCGGCCGGGTTTTCTGATGACGAGTATCAAGCTGCTGGTGCGAGCTTGGTGAATGATCGATCTGCGTTACTTGCAGCCGCTCAAATGGTTTTGCGGGTAAGAAAACCTGAGCTTGCAGATATCGAATTATTACAGCCAGGCTGTATTCATGTGAGCTTTCTTGACCCATTTAATGAAACAGCCATCATCGATGCGATGCGTGAGCGAAATATTAGCGCCATTAGCATGGAGATGATTCCTCGCTCCACCCGTTCACAAAAAATGGATGCCTTAAGTTCTCAGGCCAACTTGGCTGGCTATGTGATGGCCTTAAAGGCGGCAACTTATTTGCCCTCAATCTTACCGATGATGATGACCCCGGCAGGCACCCTCAAGCCTGCTAAGGTTTTCGTGATTGGCGCAGGTGTAGCCGGGCTGCAAGCTATTGCTACGGCGAAAAGATTAGGCGCGCAAGTTACAGCGTTTGATACTCGCAGCGAAGTGGCCGAGCAGGTTCATTCCGTTGGAGCTAAATTCCTTGAGATCGATTTAGGTGAAACCGGTTCAACCAAAGACGGTTACGCCAAAGAGTTAACCGCCGAGCAGTTGCAAATACAGCGTGAGGCGCAACAAGAAGTGATTGCTAACTCTGATGCGGTGATTACTACGGCCCAGGTGTTTGGGCGCAAGCCCCCGGTTATTGTGCCAAAAGAATTTGTTGCTGGTATGCGAGCCGGTAGCGTTGTGATTGATATGGCGGCAGAAACTGGCGGCAATGTAGAGGGCTCAGTACCGGGTGAAGTGGTTAGCGTGAATGGCGTCAATATTGTGGGTACGGGCAACTGGCCTAATGAAGTGGCGCGCGATGCATCGCAAATGTATTCCAGTAATCTTTATAACCTTGTGGAAGAATTCTGGAGTAAAGATGAGCAAAAAGTGGTGCTTGATTTTGAAAACGATTTAATTGGTTGCGTGATTACGCACCAGCAAGAAATCGTGAATCAAGTCATTGCCAATTTACGCAGTGGAGGAGGCTAACGTGGAAATTATTTTTCTTACTTTTGTTTTTGTGTTGTCGATTTTTCTCGGCTTTGAGCTGATTAACAAAGTCCCATCAACGCTGCACACACCTTTGATGTCGGGTTCTAATGCGATATCGGGCATCACATTGGTCGGCGCTCTAGCGTCTGCAGGCTCTGCCAACCAGTCCTTGGCTACCATACTCGGGACACTTGCAGTGGCATTTGCAACCATTAACGTGGTTGGCGGATATCTTGTTACGGATCGTATGTTGGCAATGTTTAAAAAGAAAAAACAGGGCGGTGAAAGCTGATGTCGACCGGTATTATTATCAATTTGGTATATGTGGCGTCTGCGGTTCTTTTTATTTTTGGGCTTAAGTTACTAGGGTCGCCCGACACTGCCCGACGTGGCAATTTAATTTCGGCAGCGGGTATGTTTATCGCCGTTGTTGTGACGTTGCTCGATCAAAAAATTATTGCTTATGAATATATTGCTCTTGGCATTGTGCTGGGTGCATTGGTTGGGGCTGTGGCAGCTCGTAAAGTTGCCATGACTGGTATGCCAGAGCTCGTAGCGTTGTTTAATGGTTTTGGTGGTTTGGCCAGCTTAATGGTTGGTTGGGCTGCGCTTGCTGTGGCGCTGTCGATCGCTGATGCAACTGCCACGGTGCCTCTGTTCACATTAGTGACGGTGTTTATTTCGATACTAATAGGTGGTCTCACATTTACCGGTTCGCTACTGGCCTATGGCAAATTAAGCGAGCGGATTTCTGGGCGTCCATTTATGTATGCAGGTCAACGCATTGTTAATGGTCTGATCTTGCTAGCAGTATTGGCCTGCGCGGTGTTATTTATTCTTGATCCAACTAATCAAAATTGGCTCTATTTGGCAGTCGCTCTGGCGCTGGTGCTGGGTGTTATGTTTGTGCTGCCAATTGGCGGTGCAGATATGCCTGTCGTTATCGCCTTGCTCAATAGTTTATCGGGTGTAGCCGCTGCGGCTGCCGGCTTTGCCATAGGCAATATCTTGTTGATTGTGGCTGGCTCTTTGGTTGGCGCAAGCGGCCTTATCCTCACCAATATTATGTGTAAGGCGATGAATCGCTCGTTGCGCAATGTATTGTTTTCCGGTTTTGGCGTAGTCAAGAAAGTGTCCGGCCCAGTCGTGGAGCAGGGTGAGGTTAATCCAATTACTGCCGATGATGCCTACTATATTCTTGAAGCGGCGGCCAGTGTGGTTATTATTCCTGGTTATGGGATGGCTGTTGCGCAGGCTCAACACGCCGTTAAGGAGTTGCAGACGATACTCGAAGCTAATGGTGTGGAGGTGGTTTATGCTATCCACCCTGTTGCTGGGCGGATGCCGGGTCATATGAACGTCTTGCTCGCTGAAGCTGATGTCCCCTATGATTTACTGTTAGAAATGGACCAGGTTAATCCGCGCCTTGAGATGTTTGATGTGGCGTTAGTCATTGGTGCCAATGATGTGGTTAACCCCGCGGCGCGAGAGGTTGAATCAAGTCCCATTTATGGCATGCCGGTCATTAATGCAGATAAGGCGCGTACGGTATTTGTTCTTAAGCGTTCGATGGCCTCTGGCTTTGCTGGCATTGATAATCCTTTATTCTTTAAAGAAAATACACGTATGTTGTTTGGTGATGCCAAAGAGATGTTGGGTAACTTGGTCAAAGCATTTGATTAAGAGCGTGATGTAAATTTATCGAGCTATGCGTAGCTTAGCCTGTAGTCCAAAAAAACTGCTGCCAATGAGTGCGGCGGTTTTTTTTGTTCTTTTTTAAAAGACGGTTGGGGTATCCTGCGCTTGCCAAGGCTTGTATTTTTGCATGATGCGACTAAATAAATTCGAATCTAAAAACGCTTTTAGCCATTGTTGAAGTAATGGATAGTTAGTCTGTTCAAACCAGTTTGGATCAACTGATGCGAATTGTCTTATGAAGGGCATGATCGCGACATCAGCTAGGCTGATAGCGTTGCCCAGTAAGAAATCGTTCTGGCTTAGTAGTTGTTCAAGCTGACTTAAAAATAATAGCGCTTGCGTTCGGTAATACTCAGGCGTGCACTCAGGATGCCGGTCGGCATATTTGTACCTATCTAGCCAGTATTTAAACTCTCCGTCATTAAAAGCAATGAGAGCGGGCATGTTGGTAGCTGATTTTTTTTGATTTACCACCGCTTTTATTTGGCGCCAATCTTCCGGATCATTTTTAGTCAAAGCCCAAGACATAATATCGAGGCTCTCTTCAATTACCTGCCCGTCTGGTAGTAGCAGTATGGGCACCGTGCCTTTGGGCGATAGGTCGAGCATAGTGCTCGGCTTATTCTTTAGTTCTATTTCTCTTAGCTCAACCTTTAGGTCGGCATATGTTATCGCCATGCGTGCGCGCATGGCATAAGGGCAGCGTCGAAATGAGTAGAGGATGGGTAGATTTGAGGTACTGCCTGAAGATGGCGTGGATGATTTGCTATTCAATGGGGCAGGTTTTTCCATAGCGATTATACCAGGCTCGATTTGATGAAGCCGGCTAAGCGTTCGGTGGCCTCGGAAGCGCTCCGTTTTTCGTACTGAAGGCTAATGTCAATGGCGCCCAGCTCGGGTAAGCCTTCATGATTGCTGCCCTTGCCAAGGACTAATAGCTCCTCTGGCACGGTGCTGCCTGCCAGTACTGTAACGCCAAGGCCTTCTTGAATAGCGGCTTGAATGCCCGACAGGTCGGGATTGGTATGGATGATCCTCCAGGGCCGTTTCATTTTGTCTAGTGAGCGCAGGGCGCGCTTCCGATAGAGGCAGCCATCTTGAGCTAGCACTAGTGGAAGGCTTTGCTGCCGATCGATGCGATGTTCATGGCTGCCTACCCAAACGAGTTCATCAGACCGAATGAGTCCCCGGCGCGTTGCTGAGGGTTTGTCGTGTAAGGCCAAAATTAGGTCATATTGTTCTCGCTGCTGCTCGGAGAGTAGGTTGCGGCTCAAGTCGCTAAAGACCTCTAGCGCCACATTGGGGTAGGCTGCTGTAAATCGACCAACAATCTTAGGTAGCAGCGTAGTGGCAAACTCGCTGGGTATGCCCAGGCGTATCTGGCCGGCGAGTTCCGTTCGAGAAAATTCAGCTAAAAGTCGGTCATTGAGCGCGAGGATTTCCTTGGCGTAGTCATAGGCGATGCTGCCTTGTGATGAAAGTGTGAGCTTGCGGTTGAAGCGCATGAGTAATTCGCTTCCTAGCGTTTCTTCGAGCTTTTTAATTTGCAGGCTCGTGGCCGGTTGTGATCGCCCTAGCTGGTCGGCAGCATTGGTTACCGAGCCAAGGTCGGTTGTGACCACAAAAGCCCGCAAAGAGTCTATCGAAAGATTTCGCATTGTGCTGGCGTATCCTGAAGGCTGCTTTTAATGGCTTAGCGCCATCCGTTGAGTGTAAGTCTAGGTATTTAAATTATAAATAAGTTTATCACAAGTATTTATTTAACAAATGAGTTTTTGAGCGTTAATATCTCATTCAAATTTCACTAACGCCAGCCATCGCTGCTACTCAATACTCTATGTCCAACATGATCACCGATCCAGCCGAAACCGCATTATATTCTCTGCATGTTGATGCGGGAGCACGTATGGTGCCATTTGCAGGTTACGCCATGCCTGTTCAATATACAGGGATAAAAGCCGAGCACTTACATACTCGCAGTCGGGCGGGGCTGTTTGATGTGTCGCACATGGGGCAGGTGTTGGTCAGTGGCGAAAATGCAGCTGCGGAGCTTGAGCGTTTACTGCCGGTCGATCTTGAGAGTCTTGAGGTGGACGATTTGTGCTATACGTTTTTTACCAATTCAGTCGGCGGTATTTTAGATGATCTGATTGTGGTTCGGCGCAGCCCTGTTGATTTTATGCTGGTGGTTAATGCTGGTTGCAAGCATGACGACATAGCGTATCTAAAGAAATATTTGTCAGCAGATGTTGCTGTCGACTACTTTGAGGAGCAGACGTTGCTAGCTTTACAGGGCCCGAGCGCAGAGGCGGCATTAGTTACCGTGCTGGCTGATATTGCCGAGCCGCTTGCGCAGCTTGGATTTATGCAAGGCTTGAGCGTGCAGTTGGCGCTCGATGACAGCGTAGTCGATATGTATATTTCACGCTCGGGTTATACCGGTGAAGACGGCTTTGAAATATCGTTGCCCAATGTTTTTGCAACTATTTTTGCCAACCAGTTGTTGCTGCAAGCTGAGGTCGAGTGGGTAGGCTTGGGTGCGCGTGATTCATTACGCCTTGAGGCGGGTTTGTGTCTGTATGGGCATGACTTGAATGTTGAAACAACGCCTGTTGAGGCTGGCTTAAGCTGGAGCATTGATAAAAAGCGGCGCGCGGGCGGTAGCAAAGCTGGGGGCTTTCCAGGTGCAGCTATTATTTTTGAGCAAATGAATACTGGGCCCAATAAAAAACGTGCAGGGTTTACTGTGGATGGTCGAGTGCCTGTGCGCGAAGGTGCCGAGGTTGTTAATCAGCACGGTGGTTGTGTGGGGTATGTTACTAGTGGTGGCTTTGCGCCAAGCTTAGATGGTTCAGTTGTTATGGCATACATCGAAACCGCTGCACTGAGCAATCCAGATACAGAATATTTCGCGGTTGTGCGGGGTAAGAAGCAGGCATTGAGCCGATGCGGCATGCCCTTTGTTGCACACAAGTATAAAAGAACTCGGGATTAAAACGTTATGTCAGATGCCACTTTAACCGAAGCCTCTCTAAATCAAGCTAGCGATCCGCTAGTTTCCCGATCCTCTCATTCATCTCAAGAATCTGCTGTTGAGACGCACACAATTATGAGCGCTATTTCATCAAAACCTCTCGATCCTACCATTAAAAATGGTAAGACTAATGTCTCCCGCAGCGCAGTCCAAAGCAGCGAATTTATTCATCGGCACATCGGTCTTGATGCGCATAGTGATGGTGCGCCGATGCTTGAGGCGCTCGGCTATAGTTCAATGGACGCTTTCATTGAAGCGGTTGTTCCGGCCGCCATTTATCAGCGTGAACCACTCGCATTGCCCGGTGCGATAAGTGAGAGCGAGGCGCTTGCTCGATTAAAAAGTTTGGCTAATAAGAATAGCGTTTATCGCTCAATGCTTGGGCAGGGCTATTACGAAACACTAACGCCTACGGTTATCCAGCGTAATGTCCTAGAAAATCCTGCGTGGTATACGGCCTACACGCCTTATCAGCCGGAAATCTCGCAAGGTCGGCTTGAAGCATTACTTAATTTCCAAACTATGGTTGGTGATCTCGCCGGGCTAGAAATTGCTAATGCTTCAATGCTAGATGAAGGTACTGCCGCGGCTGAGGCTATGACACTGGCTAAGCGTTGCGCAAAAAATAAATCTAACACGTTTTTTGTTGATCAAGATTGTTTTCCGCAAACAATAGCTGTTGTTAAAACGCGTGCAGAAGCAGCCGGATTTGATTTGGTTATTGGTGATCCCGAGCAGGATCAAGAAGGCTTTGATTATTTTGGTGTGCTTCTGCAGTACCCGGGTTGCTCTGGTGAGGTGCGTTTATTTGCAGATGCTATTGAAGCGGCACATGAGCGTAAGGCCCTAGTGATCATGGCCGCCGATATTATGGCTTTAGTGTTGCTTAAATCGCCTGGTTCGTTAGGCGCCGATGTGGCCGTAGGAAGCACGCAGCGATTTGGTGTGCCTATGGGTTTTGGCGGGCCGCATGCTGCCTATATGGCAACGCGCAATAAATACCAGCGCTCGCTGCCTGGCCGCTTGGTCGGTGTCTCGATTGATCAGCACGGCAAGCCGGCTTATCGGCTTGCGTTACAAACACGCGAACAGCACATTCGCCGCGAGAAGGCTACCTCTAACATTTGTACTGCGCAGGCTTTGTTGGCTATCATGGCCTCTATGTACGCTTGCTATCATGGTCCGCAGGGTTTGCGTGCCATCGCTGCGCGTATTCATGAGCGGGCACATGTGTTTTCGCAAGGCATTATTGCCGGCGGCCTCGCGCTAGCCAATAACAGTTCTTTCGACACTGTTACGGTGATTACTGGTGAAGAAACTGATGCGATTATGCAACGGGCATGGGCAGCTAAGATAAATTTATATAAGGTGAATGATGGGCAAGTAAGGATTGCATTTGATGAATGCTCATCCGAGGCTGAGGTGTTTGCGTTGTGGGAAATTTTTCTGCCTGAACATCGGTTTAGTACGTATGAGGGCGTTCTTGCGGGCTGCCCGTTGAATTTGAATGCTTTGATTTATAGAAGCGATGCGATATTAAGTCATCCGGTTTTCTCTCGATACCACACTGAAACAGAAATGCTGCGTTACTTGCGACGTTTAGCTGATCGAGATTTAGCGCTCGATCGCACAATGATTCCGTTAGGGTCGTGCACAATGAAGCTCAATGCTAGCAGTGAGATGATTCCAGTCAGTTGGCCGGAGTTTGCTAATATCCATCCGTTGGCACCCGAAGAACAAACCTTTGGGTATCGGGAAATGATTGCTGAGTTGGAGTCTATGCTCGCTGCTTGTACTGGTTACGATGCTGTTTCGTTGCAGCCTAATGCGGGTTCGCAAGGTGAATTTGCAGGACTTCTGGCCATTGCTGGTTATCATCGTAGTCGTGGTGACACTAAACGCAACATTTGCCTTATCCCTCAGTCTGCACATGGCACTAACCCTGCCTCGGCACAAATGTGCAGTATGCGTGTAGTGGTGGTCAACTGCGATGAAGATGGCAACATTGACATAGATGATTTGAAATTAAAGGCAGCAGAGCACGATAAGCATCTTGCCGCTGTTATGGTGACTTATCCTTCAACCCACGGTGTTTTCGAGGCGCATATTCGTGAAGTGACCGATATTGTGCATCGTCACGGCGGGCAGGTTTATGTTGATGGCGCTAACCTCAACGCGATGGTGGGTTTGTGTCAGCCTGGTGAGTTTGGTGGCGACGTTTCGCATTTAAATTTGCACAAAACATTTTGTATTCCTCATGGCGGTGGTGGTCCGGGAGTGGGTCCAGTTGCCGCAAAGGCGCACCTTGCGCCATTTTTGCCGACAATGGCAAGTCAACCGAGTGATGCAGTGGGCGCATCGGTTGATATGAAGGTGCCAGTTATTTCGTCGGCACCTTTTGGCTCGGCCAGTATTTTGCCGATTAGCTGGATGTATATTTCTATGATGGGTAGTGAAGGTCTGCGCCAAGCGACTGAAGCGGCTATTTTGAGTGCCAACTATATTGCTATGCGTTTGTGCGAGGCTTATCCTGTTCTGTATACGGGCGAGCGAGGTTTGGTTGCACATGAATGCATCATTGATTTGCGGCCGCTGAAAGAGGCAACAGGTATTTCTGTTGAGGATGTTGCCAAGCGCTTAATCGACTATGGTTTTCATGCGCCTACCATGTCTTTTCCGGTGGCGGGTACGTTGATGATTGAGCCTACTGAAAGCGAATCACTGGCTGAGCTAGATCGTTTTTGTGACGCTTTGCTAAGCATTAGATCCGAAATCAAACGGGTAGCTAGTGGTGAGTGGTCGTTAGAGGATAATCCGTTGGTTAATGCGCCACACACAGCAGAGCAGATGATGGCCGATACCTGGCCGCATGCATACTCGCGAACGGATGCAGTTTATCCATTGTCTAGCTTACGGGTGAGTAAATACTTCTCGCCAGTGGGGCGGGTCGACAATGTGCATGGTGATCGAAATCTTGTTTGTTCATGTCCGTCTATTGAAGATTATCGTTAAGGCTGGGCGAAGTGCCGAATTTGAATAAATACTGTTAAAAAAGCCCCCTAGCAGAGCAACTGCTGTGCTTCGCTCTGTTTAATCAACACCGAGCAACAGCCTTTACCTCTAGCCAAATCAAGCATTACTGCATCCGATAGCTCTGCTGCTGCAGGAACAGAGTTTTTGATGCCTCAATGCCAGCAGTGATGGATGGGTCCTGTCGAGAATAATCTGCCGTGGAGCCTGAGATGGCAACCATGGACTATACTTATATGCTGAACCTTTGGGTGTGCGAACATACCCTGTCAAAAAGCCTACTGAGCGCGCGGATATGAGGCAGATTTTTGCTAATGGCTAAAGAAATACTGGAAACCAACAACCTGATAGATAGGCGTGCCTGGGTGGTGGATCTATTTTCATTTGTTGGAATGACGCTCACCGGAATTCTGGGGGTGATCGCGTTTTTTGCAGAAAATTTAGCATTGAGTGTCTCCTTAATTACTGCCTCGATAATCTATTTTGCCGCGTATCGTATCCATCGACTACAAAAAGACTACTCGATTTCGGCAGCTGTCATCGTGTACTCGCTCCATGGGCTGATGATCTTTCTCGTTTATTCAGGAGGCGTTGAAAGCACCGGTCCACTATGGATATTTCTTGTTCCGCCGGTTTCGTTATTTCTTCATGGGCTCAAGCGTGGGCTAATTGAGGTCTCAATTTTCCTCGCCATTACCAGCCTGATTTTTTTTCTACCTCCCGACGCTTTTAGCCGAGCTAGTTATGCTAGCCCATTTGAGCTACGCCTCATTTTAGCCTTTATGACGGTGACATTTTTGTCGGCTTGTTATGAATACTCTATCCAACAATCTTATAACGATACATTGCAGGCCAGCAAACGATACGAGCATCTGGCCCGCACCGACCCACTCACTAAACTTTGTAACAGGCGGGGCGCTCTAACTATAATGCAGCAAGAGCAGCGCCGTATGACGCGCAATCAGCAGCCGATGTCTATTATCTTGTGTGATGTCGATCACTTTAAGAAGGTTAACGATCAATATGGGCATGATGCTGGAGACACGGTATTAGTGCGCCTTGGAGAGATTTTTATAACGCTAGTCCGCGAGCAAGATACGGTCGCTCGATGGGGCGGTGAAGAGTTTCTTTTCATTTTACCCCAGACATCAGCGCAAAATGCAGCGATTCTCGCCCAAAAAATACATCTAGCATTGCGAGACCAGACAATTAGTGTCGGAGAGGTTGGTATCGCCATTACTGTAAGTATGGGTGTTGCGGAAACGAAGGGCGATCAAGCCCTAGATGAAATAATTAAGCGCGCTGATAATTATCTGTATAAAGCTAAAGATTCGGGTAGAAATCAAACCATGCCTGCAGCCTCTGCAGGCTAGATTGTGATGAGTAAAGAAGTCAGAGTCATCGGATTCTTTTTCATTTCCAATCAAAAGGCTCAAGTGGCTGAATGTCAATTCCAACAGTGTCTGGCATTGCTCGCTATAGGTGCTTTCGGCATACAGTATTTGTGGCGACAGGGCTTTTGATGAAATAGCGATAGCTGCGGGCCATTACTATGGTAGTCGTTGTTATTGTGCTTTTTATACTTCGGCTCTACGTCAGAGCTTTTTAAACTGAGCGCCGATGCAGAAAGAATGACCGAAGCGACAACCTAGCTTATTGAAAATCGACAGATAAAAGCAGTAGGCATTGATACAGCTAGTTTTGACGTTGGTAAATCTATTTGGCCTTGCTGCACATGTTGCCATAATAACGCACAATGCGCGGGCGTTTGAAAACGTAGCTAGTTTGCATGAGTTGCCGGCTCTCGGTATTTATGTATCAGCCCTGCCTGTTAAAATTTGCCGTGGTAGTGGCGGCCGCTACGTATCGTTGCAAAGGTACATGACGATATTCGCTAGACGCATTTTCATAATCGACGAGATTTGCTTATTCGGCGTTTTCAGGCGCTTTGCCCTTGCTAGTGTCGCTAAAGACCACCACATTATTGCGCCCTTTTCTCTTAGCTTCATACATTGCATGATCGGCACACTCCATTAATAAGGCCTGGCTGTGTGCATGGGTAGGGTAAATTGCTACGCCAATACTCGATGAAATGTGTAGGGCTTTTTCATTCGTCCTTTCAAAAGGTGCTTCTAGCGTTTTTCGTATTTTTTCGGCTACATCCTCAGCGTTTTCGTAAATAGCTGGGAGAATGACTACAAATTCGTCTCCTCCTAAACGTCCAACCGTATCGGTTGCGCGCAAACACGCTTGAATGCGCATAGAAGCTTCTCTTAGCAGCCAGTCACCCACGTGGTGTCCGCAGGTATCGTTGACCTCTTTAAATCCGTCCAAATCAATAAAGAGAATAGCCATGCTTTTCTTGTTGCGATCACTGAAAGCGATAGCTTGCTTTAACCTATCATTAATTAAGCGACGATTAGGCAGTTGTGTTAGCTGATCATACGAAGCCTCTTTATCAAGACGGATTTGAAGATTTTTTTGTTCAGTAATGTCGTAGTTGACGCCTACAACGCGTGTTGGATTGCCTGATTCGTCGAAAGAAGTTTTCGATACTGCTTTGATATAGCGCACAGAATTGTCAGGCCATAAAATACGAAACTCAGGGCGGTATTCTCGCTCATTTCTAAGAGCTGCTTGCATTTCCTCATCAACGTAAGCCCTGTCGTCGGGGTGTACTCTGGCCAGCCATGCTTCATACAAATCGCCAAAAATTGACTGATCGATACCGTACAGGCTAAACATAACGGCATCCCAGTTCAAAATATTGTCTTTAACATTCCAGTCCCAAATTCCTACGATTCCGGCCGACGCTCCCGCCTTTAATCGATTGATTAAGATTTGTGATTCATCACGTGCAGCACGCAAATTTCTGGTGCTGATTGAAATATTTAACAGGATAATCAATAAAAGAATTGATAGGGCTGATCCGGCGTATGCGATTAATTTGGACAAGTTGCTTTCAGCCGCGCTCTCAAAAGCGGCTGTGCTGTAAAATTTCACCGTCCAGTTGCGGCCAGGAAATTCAACTATTCTAGTTGAAGAAAATGCAGGTTTAAATTCTTTCTCGTAAGAATCGAGCAAGTTATTTTTTTTCGGAGTGTACAGAATATCCTTGGGGCTTGCGGTGCTTCCATCATATATTTCAAAATTTATTTGGCGCTGCTTTTTATTTAATAGAATGCCTTCAATTAAATTGTCCATTCGGAATGGGCTGTAGACATAGCCGATCAGTTCTTTTTGACGTTGCTCTATATTTTCTATAGGGGCACCATTTCGATATAAAGGTAGATACATGAGAAATCCATTCTGCAAATCTTCGCCATTTTCTTGAACCAGTTTGACTTTGGCAGAAAAGGCTACGTCGCCATTGTCGCGAGCAATATCCATTGCGACATGCCGCGCATTTTCCGAGTACATGTCATAGCCAAAAGCGCGCTGATTTCTAGCAGTGAATGGTTCAAGGTAGAGGATGCTGCTGTATTTTTCTCTCACTCCTGACGGAAAAACCTTAAATTCATCGAAGCCCTCAAGTCGTACGGCGTCGATAAAATCGTTTTTTTCTTCCGGTCTCAACATTACCGCATAGCCAATTCCTTGGATGCCAGGCCAATGTTTATCAACTTCTAAATTAGTCACGTAGTCATTAAATTCTTGGCGGCTAACGTGTACACTCGATTTAAATAATCCTATGCCGCCGCGCAGAACCTGTTCATATCCCTGCATACGCTGCTGGATGGCTTGGAGAGTTTCGGCGACCTTGAATATAAATAAATCGCTTGTATGCTGCTGATGTGATTTGTTAGTGATCGACCAAGCAACAAACGTAAGACAAAGACTTAGCGAAAATATAAGCCAGGCTAAATAAGTGCGCCGGAAAAAGAGTGTCAGACGTTTTGGGCTGGAGGGCATATCCACATTGTTAGACATTTCGTTAATGTTGCTAGCCATTTGGGCTTTCCCTCTGTTGTGGTTCAAAATACATACGACCGACCTTTGACGAGAACATTTCACTGCCTATGTTGTTTAAGGTAGTCGTTTATTGCTTACGCTTCAACATTAGCGATTAATGTGCGGCTTGGAGAGATGCAAGGCGGCGTTTTTATGTTTGTCAATTTGTGGTGAGGGGGTGTCTGGGCGTCGGTGTGGAAGGCTGCTAGTGCCAGCTGTCTGCTGCCGATGGGGAGTACCGACGGACTACTTGGGTTTTGCTTGGATGCTAGCGGCTAATGCAGTATTTACTTCTGTAGACCGGCTAAGTCGTTATAATATTAGTGTGAGTAATGGCCGCCCGGATCGGTAGCGGTGCCATTGAGGGCTGGAGCTGGCAAAAGGTGGCGCAAGATGACTGTGGTGCCATAATTTGCTAAGGCAGTCATGTAAACTCTTTGGCTGTCGCAGTCGTATATGTAGGAAATATATCGCAAAGGGTACGCTAACCGCAGCGTTCGCGTTTCGTTGCACGCGGTGACTAGCCAGAGTTCAATCAGAAGTTAAGTTGAGAAGTTCAAGAGGTAGCAAAAATGAAATTAGTACAAGTTATGAGCCAATATAAAGCGGCTTTGTTGAGTGTAGTTATCGCTTTTAGTGCGTTTGCCAATGCCGGTTCGGTTGAAGATGCGATTGCAGAGCGGATAAAGCCAGTAGGCTCAGTGTGTGTGGCGGGAGACGATTGCGCAAAGGGTCTTTTATTAGCCGCAGCGGGTCCGAAGTCGGGTGAAGAGGTTTACAACCAGTCATGTTTGGCTTGTCACTCGTCGGGCGCTGCCGGTGCTCCAAAATTTAGGAATGCAGGTGATTGGACTGCTCGGTTGGCCGCAGGGCTAGATACAGTCTACGCCAATGCTATTGGGGGTATTGGCGCAATGCCCGCTAAAGGATTGTGTATGAGCTGTTCAGACGATGAAATTAAAGCAGCCATCGACCACATGATTGAAGGTTTATAGGGCATCTGCCCTCAGAACAAAAAACGGCTCCTTTTGGGGCCGTTTTTTTTTTGGGGTGCGGGGGTGGGGCTTGCTGATACTCTCTTACTTATCAAAATCTTTAACAGTGCTATGTTTAGACTTTGCGCACAACTACACTGCCAATGCTGTAGCCTGCGCCGAAAGAACACAGTACGCCCAGGTCTCCCGACTGGAGGTCGCCACGCGCCTTGTGAAAGGCGATAATTGATCCTGCCGAGGAAGTGTTCGCATACTCATCCAAAATAGTAGGGGCCTCTGTTTCTGTTGCGTCGCGCCCCAGGACTCGTCGCGCGATTAACTGATTCATGCTGAGGTTGGCTTGGTGCAGCCACATGCGCTTTAATTGGCCGGGCAAAATATTCAACTCATCTAATTGCTCTGCTATTTGCTTCGCTACTGCAGGGCAGACCTCTTTGAAAACTTTACGCCCTTCTTGCACAAATAATTTATCGGCTTTGCCGATGCCTGACTCGTCGCCACGGTTAAGAAAGCCGAAGTTGTTGCGGATGTTATTAGAGTAGATAGTTTGGAGCTTACTGCCCAGAATCTCATATTGCTCTGCAGCTGTTGCGGTGTCGGCACTCTCTATAATGACGGCTGTACAGACGTCGCCAAAAATGAAGTGTGAGTCTCTGTCTTTGAAGTTGAGGTGCCCGGTGCAAATTTCAGGATTGACCATGAGCACGCAGCGAGCGCTGCCGCTGGCTACTGAGTCACGAGCTTGCTGCAAACCAAAAGTTGCCGAGGAGCAGGCCACATTCATATCAAATGCAAAGCCTTTGATGCCTAGAGCATCTTGAATTTCGACTGCCATTGCGGGGTAGGCTCGTTGCAAATTGGACGCCGCAACTAAGACCATATCTATATCGGCAGCTATTTTACCGGCCGTTGCCATGGCTTCTTTTGCTGCGGCTATGGCCATTTCGCATTGAATGGAGGGTTCGTCATTACTGCGCTCAGGTAGCATAGGTACCATGCGCTCGGGGTCGAGAATCCCAGCTTTATTCATAACATAGCGATTTTTGATGCCCGAGGCTTTTTCGATAAATTCGGCAGAAGACGGCTGCATTGGCTCTTCATGCCCGGCTGCTATAGCGTCTTTGTGTTCCAAATTATGTAGCTGCGCATAGGCATTGAATGCTTCTACTAGCTCGTAATTACTGATAGATTCGTCGGGCGTATAAAGCCCAGTCCCGCTGATAACCGTTTTACTCATGGTGCGTGTCCGCTGTGGTCTTCTTTGTCGCGAGTATAACCTAAATCATAGGGCAGCATTTGCATCTCTCTAAGTCTTAATCGAATAGCGACTTTAAGCTCTCTATGGTTTGCTTGCCCTTCTCGGCGTTGGTGGCCTCATCCATTTTTTCACCAAAGCCTGAACGCTGAATATCATCTACTGGTAGTTCAGCTAAAAAACGGCTGGGCTGGCAGTTCAGCATCTCGCCAAATTGCTTGCGTTGTTTAGCCATCGTCAGCACCAATTTCTTTTGTGCGCGCGTGATCCCTACGTAGGCGAGACGCCGTTCTTCCTCAATGTTATTGTCTTCGATGCTATTGCGGTGTGGTAAGAATTCTTCTTCAAATCCCATAATAAAAACGTGTGGAAACTCTAAGCCTTTAGAGGCGTGGAGGGTCATAATTTGCACTTTGTTGTCTGCCTCCTCTTCGGATTGTTGGTCAAGCAGGTCGCGCAATAATAGTTTGGCTATCACCGCTTCTAATAAATCTGCTTCGCCGGTTGTGTCGGGCGTAGTCTCGGCAAGCGTTTTTTGGTTAGTGATTTCTTTAGCAATTGAAGCCATTAAAAAGTAGACATTTTCCATGCGTCTTTCAGCTACAGCGCTGCCGCTGCAATTTTGATTCAGCCAGCCGAGATAATCAATATCGTCGAGCATTTCATGGAGAGCCGGCATCGCACTACTATTGTCAATTTGGCGCTGTAGATTATTGAACCACTGCGATAGTTTGCGCAGGTGCGCAAGGCCAGCTTCGGGCATTTGCTGGGCTAGGCCAATTTCGTCGATGGCACTGAATAAGCTGCATTCGCGCTCCATCGCATAATTACCTAACACCTCGAGCGTGCTGATGCCAATTTTTCGGCGTGGTACGTTCACAATGCGCAAAAAAGCGGCGTCATCGTCAGGATTAACCAGCACGCGCAGGTAAGCCATAACATCTTTTATTTCGTTGCGCGCAAAAAAAGCCGTTCCGCCGGTCACATGGTAGGGGATTTGTTTTGCCTGGAGCTTAAGCTCCAACAGTTTGGTTTGATGGTTGCTCCTCACCAGAACCGCAAAATCTTTGAGCTGTAACTTAGACCTTAAGCGCTGATCGATGATCTCGTTGGCAATAAATTCCGCCTCTACCTCTTCATTGGCTAACTGCACTACAGAGATAGGCTCGCCAAGACCTTTTTCGCTCCAGAGCTTTTTTTCAAAGAGGTGGTCATTGTTGGCAATAAGCTGATTGGCACTGCGCAAGATTCGATTAGTCGAACGATAATTTTGCTCGAGTTTAATGACTTTGAGGCCTTTGAAATCGGCCGATAACTGCTGTAGATTTTCAGGATTGGCGCCGCGCCAAGTGTAAATAGACTGGTCATCATCGCCTACTACGCATAACCCGGAGCGATTACCGACGATAAGTTGGACGAGCTGGTATTGACCAGTGTTAGTGTCTTGATATTCATCCACCAACAGGTAGCGAATGCGCTTTTGCCAGCGTGCTCGCGCAGACTCATCCTCGCCCAAAATTTTTACCGGTATCGCTATAAGATCGTCAAAGTCCACCGCGTTGTAAGAAGCCAGTGCTCTCTCGTAGCGTTTGAAAACTTCCACCATTCTGTGTTCTTGTTTGTTGGTGGCAGTGGGCTCGGCTTGTGCGGGGCTTGTGGCATGACTTTTCCAGCGGGAGATTTGCTGCTGGCAAAGATCGAGGAGTGTTTCTGCGCTATCACTATCGTTAAGTAGAATATCTTTTAACAGAGCTTTGCTGTCTTGGTCGTCTAGAATAGAAAAGCCGGCTTTGCGCTTGGCCAAGGGCAACTCACGCTGAATGATTCTGAGGCCCAGTTGGTGGAATGTGCTGATTTGCAACCCACGGGAGGCACTACCAAGCAGCGCTTGGGCTCGACTGCGCATCTCTCGAGCAGCCTTGTTGGTGAATGTGACGGCAGCAATGTGGCGAGCGTTGAGGTCACACTCGGTAACTAGCCATCTTATCTTGCGAGTAATTACGCTGGTTTTGCCACTACCTGCGCCGGCGAGCACTAATAGTGGGCTGCTAACGTAGCGCACGGCTGCCTGCTGGTCAGAATTTAGACTGTGCAGTGGGGGCAGGTTAGCGGAAGCTTCTTCTCTGGACAACGGATCGACTTAACTATGTTGGGTTGAGTGCACTATTACATACTGGTGTGCTGCGCGGGCGGCAGTATAGGGGTATTGCCGTTGTGGGTAAATCATTGATCACGGTTAACTTTTGTATTGCCGAGGATCTCAATGATGATGATCTCGAGAGGGCGTCTGATTGCCGAGCAACCCATAGTGTTAGCTGGCTTGGTTTGCCTTGAATAGAGCCCAGAAAAACAGCTGTTAATAAAACGCTTGCTGTGAAAATCGCACATTTTTTATGGGTATGTGGCGTAGCAGAGGGCGTTTTTTTAGCCTACCCTTACCCAGTTAGGTCAGTATATGTTCCGGCTCAGAGTTTTAGTGTGAATAGCGAGTCACTATTTAGAGACTCATTGAGAGTGAGCGGCGTTGGGCGCGCCTCGGTAAGAGTTGGTTGGTGGAAACTGTTACATGCAACAATCCTTCATTCGCGCGCTGATAATTAATGAGAGCCGCGATCAATACATCGACATGGTAAATGTACTGCAATCGGTTATGAGCGTCGACTATGAGTTGACCTGGTGCGCCGATTATAGCCATGCGCTTGAGGCGTTATTAAGCCCGCTGCACGATATTATTCTGCTCGACTTTGAGCATAACTCTGCGATCTGCCATGACTTATTGCGCGCAGCAGCAGGTCATGATTGCAATACCCCCATTATTTGTTTGACGTCAGAGATCGATGAGCAGCTCGATTGCGCAGTGATTAAAGCCGGTGCGGCCGACTACTTAATGAAGTCTGAGATGAGTCCAGAAAGTTTGGAGCGCGCGATTAGATATGCCATTGATCGCAAGCACTCGGAAATTGAGCTGGCGCGTCTTGCGCACTACGATCTGCTCACAGGAATCCCCAATCGAGCGCTTTTTAATGATCGCCTCGATCGTGCTTTGCAGCGAGCCCAGCGCGGTGATGCCCCTTTTTCCCTGCTGTATGTTGACCTCGATGGTTTTAAAGCGATCAACGATACCTACGGGCATGACAAAGGCGACATGCTAGTGCAGGGTATCGCGCAAAGGCTTCAGCAATGTATTCGCCGAACCGACTCGGTGGCGAGAGTGGGTGGTGATGAATTCACTGTGCTGGTCGAAAAGGTGGGCAGCCTTAATGACACGATCAGTATCGCGCAAAAAATTATTGATGTGGTCGTTGAGCCTTTTGATCTCGGTCATCAGCATGTGCGCGTGGGTTGTAGTATTGGCATCGCGGCCTATCCCGATGCCGGTCAAGATGCGCAAACGCTTCTGCGTCATGCCGATATGGCAATGTATGAAGCGAAGGGCATTGCTGGATCTAACTATCGTTTCTTCACCGATAAAATGAATGCAGAGGCGGTCGATCAAAATCGCCTAGAGGTTGAACTGCGCGGTGCTATTAACCAAGATCAGTTGGATTTATATTTTCAACCAAGAATTTCACTTCGCACCGGTAAAGTGGTGGCTGTTGAGGCGCTGCTGCGCTGGCATCATCCTGAGCGGGGGCTTGTGTTACCCGGCGAATTTCTCGATCTTGCCGAGCAGGCTGGGCTTTTGCCCCAAATAGGTTATTGGGTGTTGAATAGGCTGTGTAGTGATATTGGCAAGATGAATGCGCAGAATATCCCGCCTTTGCGAGTTTCTTTGAATGTTGGGGCTAGCCAGTTTTATGAGGCAGGATTTGTTGACGGCGTGAAAAAGATTTTTGCTAATCATCAGGTTAACCCTAGGCGTTTCGAATTCGAGCTTGCTGAGCCTGAGTTACTAAGCAATTTTGATGCACTGGCGGCTGAGATGTACTTGTTAGCGGCAGAGGGTGTGCACTTTTCGCTTGATGATTTTGGTACGGGTTTTTCATCGGTGCCGCAGCTGCAGCAGTTGCCTATTGAAACAGTTAAACTCGACGGTAGCCATGTACAGAATGCCACTAAGAGTACCGATAGCGCCAAGGTGGTTAAAGCGATGATTTCACTGGCGCATGAACTTAGCCTGCAAGTGGTAGCTGAAGGCGTCGAAACAGAAGCGCAAAGAGATTTTATGGTTGAGCATCATTGTGATCAGTTGCAGGGCAATTTCTATTCGCCGGCTATACCCTTCGATGCCTTTCTTAAATTATTCTCGAAAAAACCCAATGTTACAAGGCCCAGCCATTTATCGATAGTCGATACAGTCGTCTAAGGCCCCGCTTAGAGGTGCGATCTGCATCGCTCGATAGCTATCGTTTTTGCTGGGGTTCGGCTTAGTCGCGAAGGCTGATGCATTTCCATCCATATTTCTGTGCGTGCGCTCGTAGCCGGTCATCGGCATCAACGGCCACAGGCTTGCCGACAGCCTCGAGCAGAGGTAGGTCATTGCATGAGTCGCTATAGAAAGTGGCCTGCGAGAGATCGAAGGCTTTGTCCTGCAGCCATTCTTGCAGGCGAATAACTTTGCCCTGTTGGAAGCATGGCGTGCCAACAGCCCTTCCGGTATAGCATCCATTAACTATTTCAGCCTGGCAGGCTAGTAGGTGATTGACGCCCAGCCAATTTGCAATAGGCCGCGTGATGAAATCGTTGGTGGCCGTAATGATTAGTAATTGATCGCCTTGATTGCGGTGCGTATCGAGCAGCGCGTCGGCTTTGCTCAGGCGCATAGGTTCAATCATCTGCTGTAAAAATGTTTGCTGTAAGGGGGCTAATTCACTAGGTGATTGGCCAGTGATGGGCTGCAGCGCGAATTTAAGGTAGGCATTAATGTCCAGCGAGCCGTCTTGGTAGGCGGCATAAAAAAGGTCGTTTCGTTGACGGTGTTCATCGGCATCGACCAAGCCTTGCTGAATAAGAAATTCGCCCCATGCGTGATCACTGTCGCCACCGAGCAACGTATTATCGAGGTCGAAAATTGCGAGCGATTGTTTTTCCAGAGGTAGCCTCACTAATTTTAGGTATCGTTGGGTCGCATGCTAACTAATCTGCCTTGCTAGCACACGACTTCGTTGCGATGGCATCGCAAGTTTAACTGTGCATTATGATATAGTCGCACGCATAGTCATAGGAGCAATACGTTGGTTTTGAGTTACTTGGCAATAACGTATTTTCAGGCGGTAGGGTTTAATTGGGAGCAGCGCGTTAGGTGTTAGATTCAGCGGGATACAGGCTCAATGTTGGCATCGTAATCGTAAATGGTGAGGGCGATGTGCTGTGGGCGCATCGAACTCGGCAGGGTGGTTGGCAGTTTCCCCAGGGGGGCATGCAGCAGGGAGAAACGCCCGAACAAGCTATGTATCGCGAGCTATACGAAGAGGTTGGCCTCGCGGCTAGCGATGTTGATATTTGGGGGGTTACTCGCGGCTGGCTACGTTATCGCTTGCCTGAAAAGATGATCCGCTCGAATCAGCCGGGGCAAATATGCGTTGGACAAAAGCAGAAATGGTTTTTGTTGCATCTCACCAGTGATGACTCGGTAGTCAATACATCGCTGAGCCCTAAACCTGAATTTAAGGATTGGCGCTGGGTAAGCTATTGGTACCCAGTGACTCAGATTATTGACTTTAAGCGCAGTGTTTATAAGCGCATGCTCAAAGATCTGTCGGTACCCCATGCCGACAAAATGCGCCAGCTGCGGGCGCATTAAGCGGTATCACCATGAATATTCTTCAATCGTTAAGCGGTATTGTCCAAAGAGTTAACACGGCTCCGGATTTACAATCTGCGCTCGATATTATTGTGCGTGACGTGCGCGAGGCTATGGGTACCGAAGTCTGTACCGTTTATATGGCCGATCATGCTGCGAGTCGCTTGGTCTTTACAGCCACCGAAGGTCTTAATCGAGAAGCATTAGGCAAGCTCAGTCTTCCTTTTGGGCAGGGTTTGGTGGGTCAGGTGGCATTGCGCGAAGAATCCATTAATACCAGTAATGCGCAGACTGATCCCAATTTCCAATTTTTAGAAAATATTGGTGAAGAGCCGTTTAATTCGTTTCTTGGTGTGCCCATCGTGCATCATCGGCGGGTGCTTGGTGTGTTGGTTGTCCAGCAGACTGACCGCCGCAGTTTTGATGAGAGTGAAGAGGCTTTTTTACTGACCATGTCTGCTCAGCTAGCAGGGGTGATTGCTCATGCTCAAGCCACCGGCATGCTCGATACTTCGGCCAACGCGAATGTGGCTAATGCTGAGTTTCGCGGTGTCGCTGGAGCCTCGGGAGTTGCAATTGGCAAGGCGCTGGTGGTGTCTCAGCCAGCTGACCTTTATGGCGTACCAAGCCGCCGCAATAAAGATGTTTACGAAGAAATAGTATTCTTTCGCGCCTGTGTGGGTCGAGTGCGCAAAGATGTAGCCAAGCTCAGTACGCAATTAGCCGATCGCTTACCTGCCGAAGAGTTGGCGCTGTTTGACGTTTACTCAAAAATGCTCGATGAGCATGCATTGCCTGCTGAAATTGAGCAATTAATAGAGGCTGGAGAGTGGGCGCAGGGTGCTGTGTCGAGAGTAATACTTTCGCATTTGCGAGCTTTTGAGCAGATGGAGAACTCTTATCTCAAAGAGCGGGCAGTTGATGTTAAAGACCTTGGCCGGCGTGTGCTGGAATATCTCCAGTTGGCCAATCGTGAGCCCATGATTTATCCCGACAATGTTGTCTTAGTAGGGAATGAGCTTACCGCAACTATGCTTGCCGAAGTGCCGCGTAAAAAGCTCGTTGGGCTGGTGTCGTTAAAAGGTTCAAGCAACTCTCATGTGGCTATCCTTGCGCGCAGCATGGGCGTGCCTACAGTGATGGGCGCGGTTGATGTTCCTTTTACTGAAGTCGACGGTAGTGAGCTGATTGTGGATGGTTATGCTGGCGTGGTTTATTTTAATCCGTCGCTGGAGTTGCGCACATCCTATCAAGAAATTGCTGAGGAGGAGCAGCTGGTTTCGAAAGGGCTTGAGGCACTTAAAGATCTTAAATGCGAGACGACTGACGGTCACACGGTGGCGCTTTGGGTTAACACGGGTTTGGCATCAGACGCCTCAAGGTCACTGGATCATGGTGCTGAAGGCGTCGGGCTGTATCGCACAGAAGTGCCATTTTTGATGCGTGATCGCTTTCCGTCTGAAGAAGAGCAGCGCGCGATTTATCGGATGCACTTAGAGGCGTTTGCGCCTAACCCAGTGACAATGCGCACATTGGATATCGGCGGCGATAAGTCGCTCTCTTATTTTCCTATTGAAGAAGATAATCCTTTTCTTGGATGGCGAGGTATTCGAATCACGCTGGATCATCCCGAGATATTTTTGCCGCAGTTGCGTGCCATGATGAAAGCTAATGTAGGGATTGAGAATTTAGGTATTATGCTGCCCATGATTAGTCATATGGGCGAAATAGATGAGTCTATGAAGCTTATTCGTCGCGCTCATAGTGAGCTGTTAGATGAGGGTTTTGATGTGCCTCTGCCTCCTGTGGGGGTGATGATAGAAGTCCCTGCAGCCGTCTGTCTTGCCGGAGAGATCGCCAAGCGAGTCGATTTTATTTCTGTGGGCAGTAATGACCTAACGCAATATTTGTTAGCTGTTGATAGAAATAATTCCAGTGTTGCTGATCTCTATTGCTCTTATCACCCGGCCGTATTGCAGGCGTTACAAATGATTGTTAGAGCGGCGCATGAAGTCGGCACACCGGTTAGTATCTGCGGTGAATTGGCGGGGGATCCGGGGGCCGCCTTGTTGTTGATGGCTATGGGTTATGATTCGCTGTCAATGAACGCCACTAACTTGCCTAAGGTTAAATCGGTTATTCGGGCTTTCACAAAGGCAGAGGCTGATAGCTTGCTGTCAGACGTGATGTTAATGCACTCTGCGGATAGTATACAGTCGGCGATAGAAAATGTGTTAGAGGCGCGTGGCGTTACCCGTTTCTTTAGGGATTCAATACGTGGTCGAGATAGCCGTTAATGGAGTGGGTTTTATATTTGTTGCTTGGTGCTGTGGCCGGGACGCTAGCGGGTTTGTTTGGCGTGGGTGGCGGAGTTATTATTGTACCCATCTTGTTGTTTGTTTTTGGCTTGTTGGATTTTTCCGATAGTATCGCGGTGCATCTTGCAGTAGGTACGTCGTTGGCATGTATTGTTTTTACTTCTCTGGCGTCTATGCGAGCGCACCATCTGCTTGGTCATGTGTGCTGGCCAGTTTGGCGAAGAATGACGCCCGGTTTGGTTTTGGGGGTGGCGACTGGATCGTGGTTGGCTAGTCGTTTGCCAGCCGATACTTTGCGCGCGGCCATTGCACTGTTTCTTTTGTTTATTGCTCTTCAGATGCTTTCGCGCTGGCAGCCGCCGGCAGTTTTTGCTCGCTCGGGTCGACGAATGCAGCTGGGGGCGGGGGCTTTTATAGGTTGTGCTAGCGCATTTTTTGGTATTGGTGGGGGCTCACTTACAGTGCCATTTTTAAATGCTTGCGGGCAGTCTATGAAAGTTGCTGTGGGCACATCGGCAGCTTGCGGTTTGCCTATTGCTCTATTCGGCGCATGCTCGTATGCATATTGGGGCGGTTTGTCGGGGGCTGGCGTTGCCTGGGCGACTGGTTATATCTATTGGCCTGCTTTGCTCGGGATTAGTTTGGCTAGTGTACCTTTCTCAAAAATCGGAGCACAATTGGCGTCGCGTTTGTCCGACAAAATATTGCGACGCTGTTTCGGAGCGCTGATGTTTTTAGTCAGCTTCTACATGTTTAGTGCGGGTTAGCTGAGCGCTTCATTCCTTCGTGCTGCGCCGTTGTTTGGATTGACTTTTTCAATAGATCTTCACACTCGAGACTCTTGTTATGTTGCAGTATCCGGCGTTTGATCCCATCATTTTTTCGGTCGGACCTATTGCGATTCGTTGGTACGGCATGATGTATTTGCTGGGGTTTTTGGCGGCTTATCTATTGGGGCGCTATCGCAGCAAGCAGCCAGAATCGCCATTGGTTGCAGAGCAGGTCGAGGACCTTATTTTTTACGGCGCTATCGGTGCTGTTTTGGGTGGTCGTGTCGGTTACGTCTTCTTTTATGGCTTTGATCATTTTGTTGCGGACCCAGTATGGCTGTTTCGCATCTGGGAGGGCGGCATGTCATTCCATGGCGGTTTGCTGGGCGTGTTGCTGGCTTTAATGCTCTACGCGCGCAAGGTTCAGCGCCCGCTTGGGGCTATTTGCGACTTTGTTGCGCCATTGGCGCCACTGGGATTGGGCTTTGGCAGGCTGGCAAACTTTATTAATGGGGAATTGTATGGTCGCCCCACAGACCAGCCTTGGGCTATGTTGTTTCCTGGAGACCCTCTTGCCTTAGCGCGTCATCCATCGCAGCTTTACCAATTCGCTCTTGAGGGCATTCTGCTCTTTGCAGTGGTGTGGTGGTTTTCACGGCAGAAGCGCCCCACATGGAGCGTGACCGGGGTCTTTTTGGTCGGTTATGGTCTTGCTCGCTACACAGTTGAGTTTTTTCGTGAGCCTGATGCAACATTGATTTTTGATTCACTGACTCGCGGGCAGTTTTTGTCCATGCCTATGCTGCTTGCGGGTGCGGTTATGATAGCATTCGCTTTTTACAGCGGCGGGGTGGATCGGTCTCAAAGTATAATCGCCAAGGGTGCAGTAAAGGCGGGTTCGGCCAAGTCTCGCCCGTCGGGCAAGGCAAAGCGAAAGCGCGGCCGTTAAATTATTGCCGTATTCCCTTCGGGTATTTGGGTTCGTCCCGGCCATCCGGTGTTGGCTGAAAAAAATCGTTTATTAAACATTAATCCATTCATGAAAAAAATCTCTGGGTAAAAATGCAGCAGTATCTCCAGCTTATGCGCCATGTGCGCGAACAAGGCGTCTTTAAAGAAGATCGGACGGGAACAGGCACTTATAGTGTGTTTGGTTATCAGATGCGCTTTGATTTAGCGCAAGGGTTTCCGGCTTTAACAACTAAGAAGCTGCACTTGCGTTCAATTATTCATGAACTTTTGTGGTTTTTATCGGGTCAGACAAATGTCCGCTATCTGCGTGATAACGGTGTTTCTATTTGGGATGAATGGGCAGACCCCAGCGGTGAGCTTGGCCCCGTTTATGGTTATCAATGGCGCTCGTGGCCCACGCCCGATGGTAAGAGCATTGACCAGGTCAAGGCTGTGCTTGAGAGCTTGAAGAATAACCCTGATTCTCGCCGCCATATTATCAATGCATGGAATGTTGCGTGTATCGATCAGATGGCGCTGCCACCTTGCCATATGCTGTTTCAGTTTTACGTTTCTGAGGGGCGTCTGTCATGTCAGTTGTACCAGCGCAGTGCAGACATTTTTTTGGGTGTGCCGTTTAATATTGGCTCCTATGCGTTACTCACGATGATGATTGCGCAGGTGCTGGAGCTAGAAGTTGGCGATTTTGTGCACACACTAGGCGATGCACACCTTTATAAAAATCATTTAGAGCAGGTTGATTTGCAATTACAGCGAACGCCTTTGCACTTGCCCAAAATGAATATTAATCCTGAGGTTAAAGATTTATTCGCGTTTACTTATGATGATTTTGAGTTGTCTGATTATGACCACCATCCACATATAGCAGCACCGGTGGCGGTATAAGTTGGGCGTAGGCATGCAGCAGTATCGTATGGGGTGTGGCTTTATGCGGCTGGCGCAGATGAAAACACCGGCTCGGAGTGTTGCGCTTTGTAGCTAAATTCTTTATTGTTCGCCCCCACGACACGGCTTTGGGATACGAAGATAAAGGCGGCGCTGATGGTGCCTGCGGGGAGCCCTAGCCGTCGTGTAATTAGTTTTTTGTACGACCCAAGAGTCCTTGATGGGCTTGGTCGAGTAGTTGTAAGGTGGCTGGTGAATTGGGTAGTGAAGGTAAGTGCCCGATAAGACCTCGTAAAGTTGAATAAAAGAGTTGTGTGGCCAAGAAGTCATATGTTTGGTTGCGCTAATAGTCAATTATTTTAGTCTAATTTGGAAATGTGATTCTCATGCTTATTTACAAGTGTAAGCCGTTATCGCGGTCAGTGGTTGCAGCATTAAAAGGTGGATTAGTAGGCGCGCTCCTGGTGAATTGTTTAGCTGCCAATGCAGCCGACAAACTCGACAAGGTGTTTGATGCGCGCCAAGCGGCAATCGAGGCCGGTCAAAAAT
Organism: uncultured Pseudomonadales bacterium; assembly: GCA_943788835.1. GTDB lineage: Bacteria > Pseudomonadota > Gammaproteobacteria > Pseudomonadales > UBA7434 > UBA7434. Next base: position 71,787 of record CALSRU010000005.1, read on the forward strand.
CACAGGTTAAAATTGATGGCATTGCCGATCAAACCAACGACTTGTTGCAAGACTTCAAACAAGTTTCTAAAGAAATTGAAGGTTTGCGTGTATACAACGCGCAGCTTGAGGCGCGCATTCAAAATCAATTAGAGCGAATTGCGCAGATTGATGAGTCGATTATTAACGTTAAAAGCATCCAGCGACAAATACCGCCGCTGTTGGTCAAGATGCTCGATGGTCTTGAGAATTTTGTAGCTCTCGATGTTCCGTTCCATCTTGAGGAGCGTGAGGTGCGTACCGAGCGCTTACGCGAAAACATGGGCAAGTCTAATCAGTCAGTAGCAGAAAACTTCCGTCAAGTGCTCGAAGCCTACAAAATCGAGAATGAGTATGGCCGTAAATTAGAGGCCTATGAAGCGAATATTGATTTCAACGGCGACGGTAATGAGCGTCAGGTTGATATTTTTCGTGTCGGGCGCATCGCATTACTCTATCGCACGTTAGACGGCGAAGAAGTAGGCCGCTGGGATAACGTCAATAGAACATGGGAGGCGCTGGACAAGTCTGAGTGGAGTGCCAATATAAATACGGGTATTCGTATTGCGCGCAATCAAGCCGTGAAAGATATTCTCCAATTACCGATTGCAGCGCCGGAGGCAGCACAATGAAAATATTATCTTTTAAGTCAGGCGCCATGATAGGTTCTTTACTACTGTCCGCAGCTTTTTCGCTGAGTATTGTTGCACCAGTTAATGCACAGCAAGAGTCAGCAAAAACTCTTGACGAATTATTGAGTATGGTTCGCAAAGGGAAAATCAAAGAAAGCCGTGATGAGCGGCAGCGAGTAGCCCGCTTTATGGCTGAGAAAAAAGAGCAGGCTGGCGCTGTGGCCAAAGCTAAGCAAACTCGCACGCAAGAAGAGCAGCGTTCAGCTCGACTTGAAAAAACCTTTGAAGAAAACAAGGAAACCATCGCGCAAAAGCGCGAAGCGCTGAAGCAAGCCAAAGGTGAGCTGACAGAATTGTTTGGCCACATCAACTCAACGGCAGGTGATATGCGTGAAAACTTCACCACTTCACTCACTAGCGTCCAGTACCCTGATCGCGAACAATTCCTCACCGACCTTATCGAAAAGCTCAAAGGCGATGCGCTGCCTACCATCAGCGAAATCGAGCAGGTCTGGTTTGAACTGCAAAGAGAGATGATTGCGTCAGGCAAAATTGTTGCTTTAAACACTAAGGTGGCAACTGCCGGCGGTGAAGAGCAGCAAGCTGATGTCGTGCGTATCGGCACCTACAATATTATTACTCAGGACGGGCAGTATCTGCGTTATTCAGACGGCTCATTATCTGTTTTAGCTAGGCAGCCAGCGAGTAATTACACAAGTTGGGCAGGTGACCTGGCGGCACTTGATAGCGGAAGTACCCGCTTTGGTGTTGATCCAACCGGCCCTACCGGCGGAAGTTTGCTGTCGGCCTTTATCAATACACCCACACTGGTTGAGCGCTGGCACCAAGGTCGCCAAGTCGGTTACGTGATTACTGCAGTCGGTGTAGTAGGTATTTTGATAGCGCTTGTTCGTTTTGTAGTGCTGCAGCTTGTGGGCATGAAGGTGAGCAGCCAGCTTAAGAGCACAACTGTTAATTCAGACAATCCCTTGGGCCGAGTACTTGCCGTACACGAAGAAAATCCCAGCATGGATACCGAGACGCTTGAATTAAAATTAAATGAAGCAGTTCTGAAAGAAATACCAAAGCTTGAGAGTTCGTTAACGCTGATTAAAATCATTGCCGCGGTTGCGCCTTTGTTGGGTCTGTTAGGTACTGTTACCGGTATGATTATTACCTTCCAATCTATTACGATCTTTGGTGCGGGCGATCCGAAAACCATGGCTGGCGGTATCTCAAGCGCACTGGTTACTACCGTGCTTGGGCTTATTGTTGCAATACCTACATTGCTAGCGCATACCATCGTTAATGGTCGTGCTAAAGGGATCATTCACGTGCTTGAAGAGCAAGCCGCGGGAATCATTGCGAGAAATGCCGAAGGTAAGAAATAGATCGACTATGCATCTCGCTCTCTCATGAGAGAGCGAGATCAATGTTACTTTTGCTTGTACCCATAATTTAAATAGATTCGCGAGAGAATACGGGATTTAGCTACATGCAGTACTTTACCGACTTGTTTGGAGTGGTGGCGGAATTTGTCGAAAAGGGCGGTCCGGTGCTTTTTCTTATTGGTGGATTATTGTTTTTGATGTGGGCATTGATTTTTGAGCGAGCGTTTTACTTTAACTTCGGCTTGAAAGACGATGTCAAAGCGGTGGTTCAAGAATGGCAAATGCGCTCGGAGCGGCACTCTTGGAACGCTCGTAGTATTCGCGAAGCGCTCATTTCTGAAACGTCACTTAAAATCCGCCACAACATGGGTTTGATAAAAACATTGGTTGCTCTGGCGCCTATGCTGGGCCTTCTAGGCACGGTGACGGGGATGATTGTAGTTTTTCACATTATGGCCGTAACCGGTGGTGGCGATCCTAAGCTGATGGCCGGTGGTGTCTCTAAAGCTACCATCCCAACTATGGCCGGTATGGTGGCGGCCCTTTCTGGTGTTTTTGCCCAAGCGTTACTCACGCGTATTGTTGAGCGAGAAAGTGCTTTGCTAGAAGATCGACTGACTTACGACTATGGCGATGATGCGGGTTAATTGAGTCTGTTAGCTGATTGAGAACAAACATTAATTGTGCGCTGTACTATTTATTCGCACGCAATAACGGGGCGAGCAGTTGCCCAATGGACACTAGAGAGTAGCGTTAATTATGGCAGGCAGAGGCGCAGCAGCTAAAGCAAATGAGGAAGGTAGCGAGATAGATCTTACGCCGATGTTGGACGTGGTATTTATCATGCTGATCTTTTTTATTGTTACTGCAGTGTTTATTAAAGAGCCCGGTGTAGAAGTGTCGCGCCCTTCAACCGCTGAGCGTGAAGCGATTAAAAACCAAAGTGTATTGGTTGCGATTAACGAAAAAAATGAAATTTGGATTGACCGAAAAAAAGTAGACGAAGCATCGGTTAAATCGGTTATTGAGCGAATTGCGGCGGACAACCCGTTAGGCGCATTGGTTATTCAGGCTGACGGTGATTCCAATGCGGGCGCTTATGCATTGGTATGGGATGCGGCCAAGAAGGCGGGCGTGGCAAATATTTCAATCGCCACAGACCCTAAGTAATAGAGGCTTAGAAAGATGCAAGCAGCACGAACGAGTATGAGCATGGGGCTAGGGCTGATTGTAGCCTTTGCCTTGTTTGTTTTGATGAGTGCGCTTATCGATATGGGTGATACTGAGCTGGATACGAGTAAGGCGATAAAGATTGCCGACTTCACGATGCCTGACACCGATATTCAGGAAAATCTTGAAGATGAATTACCCGATAAGCCCGAAGATGTTGAAACCCCTCCACCAGAAGTTGAAAGCCAAGAAATGGAGCTTGATTCTCCAGATACAGCGTTAAATCTTTCTGCTGGCGCTGGTCAGTTTAAGCCCGAAATTGGTGGGGCAGGTGGTTTCACGCGCGATACAGATTTGATTCCCGTCTATGTTCCAGAGCCTCGCTACCCACCACGTGCACTCAATGCGGGTAAAACAGGTTACGCAGTGGTCGAGGTCACGGTGACTACAGCCGGTGGTTCGAAAGATGTAAAACTCTTAGAAGAATGGCCAGAAAATTATGGTTTTGGTCGCAGTGCAGCCAAAGCGGCACAAAAACTTAAATACAATCCGCGTGTTGTGAATGGCGTTGCTGAGGAAGTGCCAGGCGTTTTGTATAAGTTTACGTTCCAGATTGCCGAGGCTAAACGCCGCTAATATAGGGCTTGATTCGAGTTAAATTGAATATGTTGAGAAACTTTAAGATACGATTTTTGCCGCTGGCCACATTGTTGCTCTGTGTGCTGTTGGTGGGCGTGAGCACTAGCCCATTATGGGTGCCTGCTGTTGATGCGCAAGAAAAGAAAAAAAAGCTGACGAAAGCCGAAAAAGAGGCCAAATTAAAATATAAAAACGGTATCACGCGCAAGCGAAAAGCAGTGGGTATGCAATGCGCTAAAAAGCTAGAAAAGGTTCAAGAGTTCACTCTAGAAGAGCAGTGGCCTGACGCTGAAAAAGAGCTAAAGGCTGCATTAAAGCGGGGGTGTAAGGAAGGCTTTGAGCACTCTGAGGTTAATCGTTTTCTGGGCTACGTTTATTATGCACAGGAGCAATATGGCGAGGCCATTAAAGCCTATTTGGCGTTTATTAACGAGCCTGAAGCTGACGCGCAAAAGCGAGTTGATACCCGGTATACCGTTGCACAGTTAATGTTTGTTACCGAAGACTATCAATCTGCTGCCACACAGCTTGAAAAGTGGATGGCTGAAGCGGTAGTAGTCGACAGAGGTGGAAAGGTTTTATTGGCTCGGATTTATTACAACCTTGACCGGAAAACTGACGCATTGAGCCTCGTTGAAGAAGTGATGCAGGAGTCCACTGCAGCTGCTCAAATACCGAAAGAATCGTGGCTGAATTTCCAGTGGGTTCTTTATTACGAAAAAGAGCGCTATGCCGATGCGGTTGGCGTGAACCGAGTATTGCTAGCTGAATACCCAAAAATAAAATATTGGAAGCAGCTAGCGGCTATGTTCGGTTCGTTAGAAGATAATAAGCGTGAACTACTGGCTCTCGATTTAACCTATCAGCAAGACGGCTTAGATAAAGAGAAGCAATTCGTTGCGTTGGCTTATCAATTTATGGCGATCGATGTGCCCTATCGTGCTGCAGCGATACTGGAGCGGGCGATGAAGGCAGGCCAAGTTGAAAAAACCGAGAAAAACCTCGAAATATTAGGTTCTGCCTACCAGCGTGCGCAAGAGTTTAAAAAGGCGTCGCCTGTGCTTGAGCAGGCGGCAAAATTGGCTTCGCACGGCAATGCATGGTCGCGCTTAGCTGGGGTCTATCTCAATCTTAATGAGAATGAGAAGGCGCTGGTTGCTGCTATTAACGCACTCAGCAAAGGCGATTTGAAGCGTGAAGATCTTACGTGGATGAATCGCGGTAGCGCTGAGGCTTCACTACATTGCTATGACGCAGCCATAAAATCATTCAGTAAAGCGGCTAAGTTCGATCGAGTAAAAAAGAATGCGCTTAACTGGAAAAAGTATGTGAGTGCTGAGGGTGAGCGGCGCAGTAAGCTCATTGCTAATGGGGCTAAGCTGGCGCAGTGTAAAAAAGTTTAATGCTGATTTATTTCATGCATTTTCAAAGGCCGCACAGCGGCCTTTTTTGTGCGTTGCGTTTGGGGGCAGAGCTGTTTGTTGTGCCTTTGAGTTATAGCGCAAACTCACCAGAACGTGGTTAATTAACAGCGTTCTTGATATTCTTACCTCTTGCGTATGGTTTGCAGCAACGTGTTGTTAGTGTTGGCGCAAGCTTGGCGAGATCTGTATATATTGTGCCTGCTGGCGTTATCGTTATACTGGCGCCTCGGGTGTTTTCTTTTTACTTTTATCACTGTGTTTACTTACTATGCCTTCAAAAAAATCGTCACACAATCCACGCCAATATTCTTCCGTTATCGTCGATGGTGAAGACCGCGCCGCTAGTCGTGCGATGTTGCGTCCGGTTGGCTTCAATGAGGCTGACTTTAAAAAGCCTCAAATTGGAATTGCTTCAACGTGGAGTATGGTGACTCCCTGCAACATGCATATTAACAAGCTGGCTGATGAGGCTTGTAAAGGTGTCGACAAGGCCAATGGTAAAGGTGTCATTTTTAATACGATTACTATTTCCGACGGTATTTCGATGGGCACCGAGAATATGAAATACTCGTTGGTGTCGCGCGAGGTGATTGCCGATTCGATTGAAACAGTAATGGCTTGTCAGGGCTATGACGGGCTAGTTGCCATTGGTGGGTGTGATAAAAATATGCCCGGTTGTTTAATTGCTATGGCACGACTAAATAGGCCGGCAATATTTGTTTATGGCGGCACGATCCTTTCTGGTGAGCACAATGGTAAGCAGCTAGATGTTGTATCGGTGTTCGAGGCGATCGGTGCGCGGGCTAACAATACAATACCACTGAAAGAATTGACCGCTATCGAAACTAAAGCGATTCCTGGGCCGGGTTCTTGTGGCGGCATGTATACGGCCAATACTATGGCCTCAGCCATTGAGGCCATGGGTATGAGCTTGCCCGATAGCTCGGCGCAAGCGGCCATTTCTGCGGGTAAAAAGAAAGATTGTCGTCAAGCGGGCGAGGCGTTAATGCAGTTGGTGAAAAAAGGCATTACTCCCAAACAGATCATGACGAAAAAAGCGTTTGAAAACGCAATGACCGTGGCTATCGCTCTAGGTGGTTCAACTAATTTAGTCCTGCACCTGTTGGCTATGGCTCACTCGATAGGGGTGAAGCTTACGCTAGATGATTTTACTCGTGTGGGTAAGCGAGTACCTATGCTCGCTGATTTGAAGCCCAGTGGCCGTTATAGTATGGCAGACTTGATCGATGCCGGTGGTATCCAGCCGCTGATGAAAATGCTTTTGGATGCAGGTTTGCTTCATGGTGACTGCTTAACAGTCACGGGTAAAACATTGAAGCAGAATTTAGCCAAGGTGAAGCCCTATGCTAAAAGCCAAGATATTATTCGGCCGCTAAATAACCCAATCAAGTCAGAAAGCCATTTAGTAGTATTGCGTGGTAATTTGGCTCCTGAGGGCGGTGTGGCTAAGATTTCTGGTCATGAGGGGTTGCGCTTTGAAGGCCGTGCTCGTGTCTATAATTCATCGGATGCAGCACTCAAAGCGATACTCGACAAGAAAATCAAAAAGGGCGATGTGGTTGTTATTCGCAATGAAGGCCCGGTGGGTGGTCCAGGTATGCAAGAGATGCTCTCGCATACTGGCGCAATTATGGGGCAGGGGCTAGGTGATGAAGTGGCGTTGATTACCGACGGCCGATTTAGTGGCGGCACTCATGGTTTTGTCGTAGGCCACATTACGCCGGAAGCCGCTGTGGGCGGGCCGATTGGCTTAGTTAAAACGGGTGACCGTATTACCATAGACGCCAACAGCCGTACTTTGCATATTGATCTAAGCGCGAAAGAGCTGGCTGCGCGCAAAAAACAATGGAAAAAGCCCAAGCCTAAGCACACTCGTGGAGTGCTGGCTAAATATGCGAGCGCGGTGAGCTCGGCATCAACGGGTGCAATCACCGATAATTTTTAATTATCAACTGGGTGCGGCTTTGGTGGCAATGACGGCTTATTTTGTGAGTCGATTTTTCTCATCAGTCAATCTAGAATATCGCACACAGCATGTGCACGTCAGAGTTTTGCAATACTGCTGAATGAACTCTCTGCCCATAGGCTGACCCACACGCCATTTGTGGCTTGGCAGTCAAGCGCATCTAGGCACATATGAATCGTTAGGCCAAGACCTATAAGACGAGTCTTTGGCGTAAAGCAGAGCGCAAAATAAAAAATGACCAGCCAGGTCTGATGGAGTGTGTGAAAGCCAATGCTGCAACGGGTGGCGTCATAGATTGGGTCTGCTACTAGGTGGTCGAGATCCACGAGCATCGTTGCCATCATGATGAGGTAGGCATATTTCCAGCGGGCGCTAAAGAAAAGCCCGGCCACAATGGCTGGAGTTAAGAAATGTAGTGTTATGTGCAGCATCGTGGCATGGCATTTAAGGCAAGATTAAACAGGAGCGTTTCATTAATTATTTTTTTCTAAATTTGTGACTTTGACCGAGGCTGCTTTTGTCACGGTACTGACTCGGGTGGTAGAAATTAATGTCTTGCTGACTCCATGCGAATAAAAAAGTTTATAAATAATAGATTTCTTGTTCTTTTTTGTTTCCAAGATAAGATTATCTCGATCTATGGCATCTAAATTGTAATCTTTTAGTGCATCCCGTGTAGATTTTTGAGATATCGCATAAAATTCTGAATAATCTTCAGCCGTCAATTCATCTTGAGCTTGTGTCATGTTGATCTCTAATATAAATATAAAAAGTGTGCCGCTGCCTAGAACTTAATAGAATTGAGTATTTGTTTAGTAAATTGAACAATAATATAAACACGCTCGGCACTGTCTAATTCGCCGATAATGTTAGATCTATTCTGTGGCATACACTGTGTTGAAGTAGAGCGCGCCACGGTTTATGTAGATTTCAGTGGTTAGACCGGCGGCACAGTTTCTCAATGTTGCGATAACATAATCGCCGCTCTCGGTTTTGATTGTGGCATGTGACATTTCTTCTAATGTGCTTCCCATTAGAGTGTCGCACTGTTGAACTTCACCTACTATAACGTCTAACCGCTCGCCATTTTTAATTACACATGCTGTTGCGTAGATTCCTACCAATAATAAAAAAATAAAAACATTCAAACGCATGATCAACTCACTTTATTCGCTTTAATGATGGCGGTTTGCATGCTCATTGCTCAAGCAAGATAGCTAATTTATTTAACTGATGTTTAACGATAAGCGCGCCAATATCACCAGAAAAATTATTCCGCCTAATGCCAGGAGCGCTATTGTATTGGTCCAGAATTGTGATGGTTCTTAGCATTGTTGGACAGCCCCTCGTCAATAGGCTTTTCATTTGGCTAGAGATACGATGCCTGCCTAGAGCATGAAGGATCCAAAGTTGATTGGCAAGTTGACGTTATCGGAGTTGATATGAGAACAGTTTTTTCCGAAGGGTCAGGGCGTTATGTGTCACATGGCCCAAGGCTATAACTATGAACTATTGGGTCAGCGCATGCCGTGCACCCAGTGGCGTAAGTGATTTTCTGAGTGCGCTCACAAGGCGCATTAACACACTGATGATCTTTTTTCGTCATCGCGCACACAGGCCGGTATTCACGGGTACATATCTGAGGCCTTGGGTCTGAGCATTCAATTATCGGCTTAACCGAGCTATTTGTGACACTCGATTCGCTGCTTATTGGTGATACGCAGGCTGTGGTGGTGACCACGAGCCAAGCCGAAAATATTGAGTGAAAGATGATTTTCATAGAGGATGATTCATTGTGTTGATCATATCTTAAATGAAGTCGTGCCGCACATCATTGCCTACTGGTGACAAGTTTAGCGGCTGGCGGTACCTATGTCATGTGTCTGGCGATGCGCTACTGGCTGTATTGAGCTTCTTTTATTTTTATACCCGCTTTGGGTATCAACCAAAAACCCGCTTTAACATCGACTTGCCCCCCCATCTGCTGCGTTACCACTCGGTCTACAATAGCGATGCCTTTTTCTGCCATATCAGTGAAATTATCAATGCCATTGTTATCAAAATTGCCCCGCGTGCGATGAATATTGAACCGGTTAGATAATTTTTTGGAAAATAGCTTTTCAATCTCTTGTTTGCCGTACATAAAACCCAGTAAGCCGCCCCATGTAGCCGCAGGATTGTCAGAATCCCAGCCCATTAATACAGCGATCTGTACCGTTTTTTTGTAATCGCCCTCGCCATAAAATAGGCTAACAAGGCTGGCCGCAAAGTTAATGCCAGAGGCAAAGCATCCATTACAGTAGAGGTTTTTTGCAGTGATATTGTAGCCATCCTGCTGCTCCACCTGATAACGTTGATACAGAGCATCGCGCACTTTTTCCCAAGTCTTACCCGCGTTGTACTGCGACATCACAAAATCATACATCTGTGCAGAGTATGAACTGGGCGGCAGGCGCGCGCGTGCTTGTTGCGCTAGCCATATAACTTGCTGTTTGCGGCTGAGGGACGGATCTACGTATGACGCTAATGAATGCATGATGATATAGAACTCAGATGCCCATTGAGCGTTCTCTCGCGAGGTGGTTTGAATAGGCAGCGTTGCTATCTTTAATGCAATATCGGGCCTTGCTGGGGCTAGCAAACCAAAAATCTCCGTGGTCAACTGCGCATCAATCATATCAAAATGCGGGTTGTGCGCAGGGTCTCCGGTCTCGGGTGGTAGCATGCCGTGTTGCATTAAATCGTGTGCTTGTTGGTTGGAGACCCAAAGGAAATTCTCTTTGCTGCCATCATCACTAACAAAGGGTGTATTTTCTTCAGAATAAATGTGATTGAGCCAGCCGTCTCGAATTTGCTCAGCTGATAAAATACTGACTTGATGGACATCCATTAGATGCTGATACATGTACTCAATATCAGTATCATCGTCTGAGCCCCAGATCCCTGAGGCGCCCTCTAACACCCAGTTAATGGTGGTGGATAGGTTGCTAGGTATGCCTTGTCCCCAAATGCTTGGCTGATCGGGGCCTCCCCAATCATCGCGAGTATAAAATTGGCCATGCTCACCTTCGCCACCAATTTTGTCCATCTCAGTGACTAAGCCCGTCCAGTTAGCAATACTTTGCCCGAGCCAAAAACCCTCAAGTTTGTCTGCATAATCGACGCGCGATACGCGAAAAAAATCAATGTTCTGGGGCGTTTCTAATTTAGGATCACTATCTGAAGGCGCTACAGGCTCAAGCGAACTGCAGCTTGCCATCCAGAAGGCTAAAAAGAATATTATTGGTTTAAGCTTAATCGCCATTTCCCTCATTTAAATTGGCCTTGCTAAACTGTGTTGAAAGCCCGCTAAATCGCTGACTCGATTTTTGGCGCGTATCGTACATAATTTCGAGTCAACCACTATATCATTTTGCGGTAGATAATCGCGTGTAGCATAGTTAGCGAAGTGGTTGGCCTAGCGTTTTTATGGTGTTATATGAATATCTCATGGAATGCCGCTAAGATAAATTAAGAGCTTTCTAAGTGGAGTAAGAAACTCAATTGATTATCGGTTGTCACCGATGTTTTTAATTCTATAATCTAGTGATACGAAATCACTAAAATGATCTGATATCCAATGACAATAAAGCTCTCAGATAGCCCTATTTTTATTCTCGGCTTACCGCGTTCTGGTACATCAATGATTGCCGGTGCTTTAAAGAAATCTGGTGCATGGACCGGCACCACAATTCTCGCCACACCACAAAATCCGAAAGGATTTTTTGAGCATGCCCATATTCGAGAGCAGCTCATCAAGAAGACGTTGGTCTCTTTAGGCTGTGATCCGCTAGGGGTGCGCAGTCTGCCGCTTGAAACAGCAGAATTTTCTGAAGGCTCGTTACGTAATCAAGTCTTTAAAATCATTCAGCAAGATGGTTACCGTGGCGATCGGCCGTGGCTTTATAAAGACGCGAAGCTAACGCTGCTTTGGCCGATGTTTTCAAAAGCTTTTCCAAATGCTCGCTGGGTTTATGTTAAGCGTGATACCGATAGCTTCATTGACTCTTGCTTGCGTACACCATTTATGAATCAACATAGTACTGAAAGAGCCTATTGGGCGGAGTTTGCCAATAGTTATTTGGCGCGTATTAATGCGTTGCAAGCCAGTGGAGCAAACTGCTTTTCTATTGCCACACCTAATATTATTGCCGGAGACTTCAGCGCACTGAAGCAGTTAATAGAAGAGCTTGAGCTTAGCTATAGTGAAAAAAAGCTGCGTAAATTTATTGCCCCCGAACATTGGCATGGAGAGAAAGCGTAAATTGAAAAAGTATTAAAATAGGCAGCCATGATAATGTTCCGATGCAGCTTAAGTTTGCAGAATAAAGTTAGTTGCGCGCACAGTGCTTGCTGATCTTCACTCACTGTAGGTGCCTTGATTTCACTATTTTATTAGCCTAACAACAGGCTTTTCCTGATACTGAGCTGTCAGTTAATTTCGCTTTTTAAAAGCCACGAACTTTACTCATAGCAGTCGTCTGCCATCATGACGGACGGTGCTCGAAAATCTTTGCCTTCCACCATAATAAAGGTAAATAGCCCCTAATTACTGACAGCAGGTGTGTAATCGATTCGCATTGGATCATCCAGAGCGATGATCACAGGCTCTAAATCAGCTGGACCAGGAGAGGTATAAACCACACCTTCGAAAGGCGTTCTGCCTGGCCCTCCTGGGTTATAGAAGGCTGCATATCCTCCGTCGAAACAAGCTTCGAAGAGGTGCATGTTTTTTGGAGTCATTAAGCGAGACCTTAGCCCCTGCTTCAGAGTAGGGGCTATTTTCTGTTCGAAAGCATCTACTTCAGGTCAATAAATATGTTGACTTATATAATTATAAGGTATACATTTATATTGACTTTAAGATTTCATATAGTAAACAGAAAGGTTGACCCATGGGTATCGATAGGGTTGTCGCCAAGCAATACAGAGATAAGGTCAATCAAGCCTCTATGCGGCTTGACGGGCTCTCTATACCTTTTGAAGGGTGGTTAAGAACCGTTCGTCATGCTCTTGGTATGTCTGGCCCGCAATTGGCCGAGCGCCTTGGCGTTACCAAGGCGCGTGTCTCAAAAGCGGAAAAGGATGAATTGGTGGGTGGTGTCACGCTCAAGACCATGCAAAACATGGCCGAGGCGATGGGCTGCCGATTTGTCTATGCAGTTGTGCCAGAGCAAAAGGTTGAAGAGGTGATTAAAGAGCGCGCCCAGAAAAAGGCGCGTGAACAAGTCAAAAGCGCTTCAACACATATGGCCTTAGAATCGCAAACACTTAGTGATGAGCAGCTTGCATTCGAGATTGATCGTATTGCGACTGAGATTGTTGAAAAAATGCCATCAGATCTATGGACGGATGAGAAAGGGTAGTGAATGAGTCATGTACCACCAAAATTAGTTGGTGAGCCAGATGGTTCAACGCCACTCGATCCTGACGAGATGGAGGGACTACTCCACAAGCATGTGACCATCCGTGGCGAGCTGGATCAACTTGAACAGGCCAATATCGTGGAAGGCATGAATTGGCTTAAGAAGCAAAAGCGCCCCGATGTGCTCACAGAAGGTTTTGCCTGTGAATTACATAAACGACTTTTTGGTAAAGTCTGGAAGTGGGCAGGGAGCTTCAGGCGGACGGAAAAGAATATTGGGATAGATCCAGTACAAATCGCGATCCAGTTGCGCCTGCTTTTAGATGATGCGCGTTTTTGGATAGAAAACGGTACCTATCCACCAAAAGAGCTGGCCGCGCGGTTTCATCACAAGCTGGTTTATATCCACTTGTTCCCTAATGGGAATGGCCGTCACGCGCGTATCATGGCCGATGCGCTACTGACCAAGCTTATGGATGAACCTGCTATCGATTGGGCAGGGGGATATCGGCTAGAAAGTATGAACGAGCGACGCGATCAGTACATAGCGGCGCTTAGAGATGCAGACGGGCACGACTTTGACGCGTTGTTCGCCTTCGTAGGAGCTTGAGCAGTTTTAATCAGGTAAGATAGCGCGCTTTTTGGCGGTTCAGTCGAAAAGCGATTTCTGTAATGGGTGTAAATTTAGGTGTAAATTAGGATTTTTGGGGTATGTCAGATAGCAATTTAGTCAATGAAATCAACAAGAGAAGAACGTTTGCTATCATCTCGCACCCCGATGCGGGTAAAACCACGATTACAGAAAAACTGTTGCTGCTGGGTCAACTGATTCAGGTAGCGGGTTCAGTTAAGGGCAAGAAGGCTGATCGTCATGCCACCTCAGACTGGATGAGCATGGAGCAAGAGCGTGGGATTTCGGTAACCTCTTCGGTCATGCAATTCCCTTATAAAGGCAGAGTGGTTAATTTACTGGATACCCCAGGCCACGAAGATTTCTCCGAAGATACCTACCGAACGTTAACAGCGGTCGACTCTGCTCTTATGGTAGTGGACGGCGCTAAAGGCGTTGAGGCCAGAACGATAAAGTTAATGGATGTGTGTCGTCTGCGTGATACGCCCATTGTTAGCTTCGTTAATAAGCTTGACCGAGATATTCGTGAGTCGGTTGATTTGCTTGATGAAATTGAAGACGTATTAAAAATAAAGGCCGCGCCTATTAATTGGCCGATTGGCATGGGCAAAGCATTTAAAGGCGTTTATAACCTCTATACAGATACGATTCATGTTTTTGAATCGGGCTATAACTTTAAAATGCATGACGATCAAACCATACAGGGTTTGGAGAGCGATGCTGCTAAAGAATTATTAGATGTCTACTATAACGATTATGTTGAAGAAATCGAGTTGGTGCGCGGTGCCAGTCATCAGTTTGATCTTGAGCAGTATCTTGCCGGTCAGCTGACGCCCGTTTTTTTTGGTACCGCTCTGGCTAACTTCGGTGTGCGTGAAATGTTAGATGGCTTTGTTGAGTGGGCACCTCCGCCGATTCCAAGGCCGACTGAAACGCGTGATGTAGATCCAGTGGAAGAAAAGTTTTCTGGTTTTGTTTTTAAGATTCAGGCCAATATGGACCCCAAGCATCGCGACAGAATTGCTTTTATGCGAATTTGCTCGGGTACTTACAGTAAGGGTATGCGTATGCGGCACGTACGCCTTGATAAAAACATTAAAATTGCTGATGCCGTCAATTTCAAGGCAGGCGATCGATCTGCTGTGGATACAGCTACATCGGGTGATATTATCGGCCTGCATAATCACGGCACAATTCAAATTGGCGATGCATTTACTGAAGGTGAAAATTTAAAATTTACCGGCATACCGCATTTTGCCCCCGAGCTTTTCAAGCGCATACGTTTAAGAGATCCGCTCAAAACAAAACAGCTTCAGAAAGGTTTAAAACAGCTAGCTGAAGAAGGCTCTACTCAGGTTTTTATGCCCTTGAATAATAATGATTTAATTGTAGGAGCCGTGGGCAACCTGCAGTTCGAAGTGGTCTCATACCGGCTTAAAGATGAATATAAAGTAGAGGCAATCTACGAGCCTATTAATGTTTACACGGCCCATTGGGTGGATTGTGAAGACGAGAAAATGCTGGCCGACTTTCGCAAAAAACAAGCCGATAACTTAGCCTTAGATGGTGGCGGGCACTTAAGCTACTTGGCGCCTACTCGAGTTAATTTGAGTTTAACTCAAGAGCGATGGCCCGATATTCGCTTTAGATCAACGCGAGAGCATTAATTTTTCAGTGGAAATAACTTCCAATAAATAATAATCGCGCTGTAATAAAAATTGCCGTTTAGGCTGCGGTCGTTCTGTCGATGCTATCCCGTTGCCTATAAACAGTTCGGAAGGTGGGGCAGTGTAGCGGGCCGATAAATTCTAGGAGGAGCAGCTAACTTTTAGCGCATGACTCCATGCAGGAGCCGCAGCGGCGTATTTTTCTTGATTGGGCTGTTCCATATAGGGTGCAGCCAATAATTGCATGAGGTTGTGCAACTCCGTGTAGTCGCCATTCTCTGCGCCTTCAATTGCCTCTTGGGCTAAATGATTACGTGCGATGTAAAGCGGGTTCACCTCGTTCATGTGTTTTTGCCTTTGCTCTTTGCGAATATCGTTATTCTTTAGGCGGGCGCGGTAGTTTGTCAGCCATGCTTGCAGCCCAGCCTTATCGGAAAATTGTTGTACCAAGACGCTGCTTTCAATATTGGCTAACCCTCTGAAAGTGAGCGTGTAGTCGGCACCATTGGCTTGCATTAAACTTAATAAACTATTGATGAGCAGCGCATCATCAGGCTGCTGTTCTACAAGCCCTAACTTACTCAGCATGAGCGCGCTGTAATGAGTAATTAACTGTGGTTCGTATTCAGCGAGTGCCTCCTGCAGGTCGGCGGTTTCAATTAGCGATGACAATGCATGGCCTAAGGCATTGAGATTCCATAAGCCAATGCCAGGCTGCGCGTTAAATGCATAGCGCCCTTGGTGATCAGAATGGTTGCACACGTAGGCTTCGTTATACCGATCCATAAAGCCATAAGGACCAAAATCAAAGGTATCGCCCACAATAGACATATTGTCGGTATTCATCACGCCATGAGCAAAGCCAACGGCTTGCCACTTGGCAATTAATATTGCAGTGCGCTTGATAACAGATTTAAAAAAACTGATGTAACGTTGGCTGCGTTGCTCATTGGTGATTTCAGGATAATACTTTTCGATGCAGTAATCGGCTAATTCTTTTACTCGCTCAAGTTGACCCGAGTAATGAAAAAATTCGAAGCTACCAAACCGTACGTGACTTTTCGCTACGCGCACAAGCATCGCTGCGGGTTCGAGTGTTTCACGCCAAACGGTATCCGTGCCACTCGTTACGCACAGTGCCCGGGTGCCAGGTACGTCAAGCGCAGCAAGCGCCTCACTGGCAATGTATTCGCGCAAGCTAGAGCGCAGGACTGCGCGGCCATCACCGCCTCTAGAGTATGGAGTGAGTCCGGCACCTTTAAGATGCAAATCCCATTGGCCTGCTGAAGTTTTTAACTCGCCTAGTAGTACGCCGCGTCCATCGCCTAGCTGAGATACATATTGACCGAATTGATGCCCCGCATAAACCATCGCCAGCGGCTGGCTGCCGGGAAGTGGTTGCCCGCCGCTCAATGCGCGCAGTAATTTGTTTTCAGGGTCATTGTTTAGGCTTATTTCTAGCTCAGAGGCAAGTGCATTATTTTTTATGATCCAGCTAGGATTGTGCAGCGGGGTGGTTGCATTATGCGTATAAAAATTAACGTCTAGGCGCGCAAAACTATTATCAAAAGAAAGCATGGTAAATGTGCCTGGGCATTGATTAAGCCATCGATTAGTAAATTAATATTCTTCAGTATGCTGCGTTAACGTTTGCTCTAGTTTATTCTGTTTTTTTGGTGACTTGAAAGGCTGCCACCTTGCCAGCGACGCTGCCAGGCTAGCAATACTTTTTCTGAGTAAACGGTGCGGCCAAAGCTGCCGTTGTAGCGCGCTAAGGCCTCACTTAAATTGCCTTTGGATTTTTGTAGATAAAATTGCAAAATTTTGCAGCCATAGCGAATATTCACCGCTATATCCATGAGGTTGTCACTGCTGCGGCCAATTTCTCGCTTCCAAAAAGGCATCACTTGCATCAGCCCCTGTGCGCCTACCGGTGATATGGCAAAGCGGTCGAAGGAGCTTTCAATAGCAATAACCGCTAACACCAAGTCGGGTTCGATGTCACTGAGTTTAGCTTCTTGATAAACAGCTCTCAGAATGCTCAGCGCTTCGCCGTGTTCAATATTATACCGTTGCATTCGACTTAGCATGCTTTCCAGCCAAACTTCTGCATCGTATTTATCTAAAGTAATGTGTTGCTCGCGTAGGCTGTGCTGTAAGAATTGTTTGAGCTCGATATCGTTGATTTGTGCGCTGCGGTTGCTTGCTTGACTGATTGGTTGATTGCCGTTGCTGGGATAATCGTTAGCATGAGCTGAGCAGCTCATGCTTAGTGCTAAATATGTGGCGAGAGCAGCGAAGAAATAATACATGGCAGATATGTTAGCTACATGGTTGCGAGCCAGCAGATGCTGGCTTTTTGGCATTACAATTTTAGCCTAGTTTGAGCTGCGCAGTGGTCAAGTTGCAAGTAGTGCACAGCTCTTTGGCGAGAGATACCTTGACCTAGCTTTGCGCAATAAGTTGAAGGATGTCCTTTAGCGCATTATCAAGCGGTATCTCGGCTGCTTCAGGTTGGTTGCGAGCGCGGTATTCTAAGATGCCTCGCTGTAAGCTTTTTTCACCTACGACAATACGATGCGGAATGCCAATTAACTCCATATCGGCAAATTTTACTCCGGGTCTGTCCTTGCGGTCGTCGAGTAAGACATCGATTCCGGCTTTTTGTAGGTCATCGTACAGTTGTTCGGTAACCTGTCTCACGAGCTCCGACTTTTGCATATTGACCGGAATCAGCACCAGTGCAAATGGAGCGATAGAGGCGGGCCAGATAATTCCTCTATCGTCATGATTTTGCTCAATGGTGGCGGCCATTACGCGCGATACGCCAATGCCATAGCAGCCCATTAAGAGTGTTTGTGTCTTGCCTTGCTCATTCAAGACGGTTGCCTGCATGGCCTCGCTGTACTTATTGCCTAGCTGGAAAATATGGCCCACTTCAATGCCGCGTTTAATCGCCAGCATGCCTTGTCCATCGGGGCTGGCATCGCCCGCCACGACCGAGCGGATATCAGCAATTTGATCGGGGCTTGTGTCGCGCTGCCAATTAACCCCCGTTAAATGCCAGCCGTCTTTGTTAGCACCGCAAACAAAATTAGTTTGAACCGCTGCGGTTCGGTCGGCAATAATGGGCATGCCTAATTCCACCGGACCAATGGAACCTGCCGTGCAATGCAGCTGTTGTTCTATATCTTGCTCGTCAGCCATCTCCAGAGGCGCTAATACCCAGTCGAGTTTTTCTGCTTTAACCGCATTGAGTTGGTGGTCTCCGCGCACAACAAGGCCAATAAATGGTGACTCGCAGGTCGCAGGATCGGCTTTAACAATGAGCGTCTTGAGCGTGTCTGATGGTTTTATTTCAAGTTGAGCGGTAATTTCCGTAATAGTTTTAGCATTCGGAGTGGCAACTTTTTTCAGCGCTTCGGGCTTGACGGCAGCTTGAGCCGCAGGAGCGAGCGCCTCAGCTAGCTCGACATTTGCAGCGTAATTACTGCTGTCACTAAACGCAATATCATCTTCGCCAGAGTCCGCTAGCACATGAAACTCATGGCTGGCGCTGCCGCCAATAGAGCCAGTATCGGCGAGTACTGCGCGAAAGTTTAAGCCAATTCTTGAAAAGATAGTGCTGTAGGCCTCGTACATTGAGGTATAGCTTTTTTCCAGACAGGTTTGGCTGGCATGAAATGAATAGGCATCTTTCATTGTGAATTCGCGCGCCCGCATCACGCCGAATCGAGGTCTGATTTCATCGCGAAATTTGGTTTGTATTTGATAAAGGTTCAATGGCAGTTGCTTATAACTTTGAACTTCATTGCGCACGAGGTCAGTGACGACTTCTTCATGGGTGGGGCCTAAACAAAATGCTCGCTGGTGCCGATCATTAATACGCAGCAACTCTGCGCCGTACTGGCTCCAGCGCTCCGATTCTTCCCATAGTTCGGCAGGCTGAACCACGGGCATTAGAACTTCTTGTGCTCCGCTACGATTCATTTCTTCACGTACGATAGCCTCAATTTTACGCAGTACTCGCAGCCCCATGGGTAGCCATGTATACAGGCCAGAGGCTAGCTTTCTAATCATCCCAGCGCGCAGCATGAGTTGATGGCTGACAACTTCAGCGTCGGCAGGGACTTCTTTGAGCGTGGAGAGCAGCATCTGACTGGTGCGCATATTCGGTACATCCGGCAAAGGTTCTATATAAGAGGTATTTCAGATAAATAAAAGCCGAGGCTGAATAACTTCGGCCCCGGCTCTTTGTGCTATGAAATGAGGCGGTATAACTTAGCCAGCCATTTCTTTCAGCTTTTTCAGCGGACGTACTTTAACTGCAAGGCTCGCGGGCTTCGCTTTAAATACAGTTTCTTCGCCAGTGAATGGATTGATGCCTTTACGTGCTTTTTTCGCAGGCTTTTTCACTGTGTTGACTTTGAGTAGGCCAGGCAGAACGAATTCACCACAAGCACCTTTTTTAACGTGCCTTTCGATTATATCTGAAAGATCATCGATAATGCTGCTAACTTGCTTGCGAGTTAGGTCGTTGCTCTCTGCAAGCTCAGTGAGAATCTGAGTTTTGCTGAAGCGCGCCTTTACAGCGGTTAGCTTTTTAGCGGGTGCTTTTTTAGCGGGTGCTTTTTTTGCAGCTTTCTTTTTAGCGGGAGCTTTTTTGGCAGATTTTTTAGCAGCCATGGTGATGATTCCTCGTGAGGTTAGAAAACAGTAGTTTTTAAATCTATTCCTGCTTATGCAATGCCAATTGGCTTTTTCGCAGCGCCCCTTAGTAAGAAACTCTATTATTACAGAGCCATTTTACCTTCAGCGCGGCGATACTCATTGGTCTTTGCATTCGGCAAGTGTATATATAGCGAAAAGATCGGGCGCAAGCAATCAAAAAAACACTTATTTTTACGGCTTTTATGCGAATTAAATGATTTTTTGTATTTTTGATGAAAATAAATAAGCTAATTTAACGTTTTTTGTTAGCTCACCTTTGCTGTCGTTAGATTTATTAAACACTTGGTTTTGTCGGTAGCGTTGATTTGAACTGGCTCGTGTCGAGTGGGTGAGGCTTGAGAGTGTGGGTTATTTTGACTCGATAGCTCGTGGGCGCTAACTCATAATTCCTTTCTCAGGCTGCTTATTTGTGTGCTTTTATTGCATGCCCAGTATGAAGCAGGCAGTTAAATTAGTTTATAATCGCCGCTATTAAGCGCAGTGCATTGAGATTCCCCCGGTGTTCGTGGGTCAAAAGGGCTCATGGGCAGTAAAAGGATTGGCAAGAGCCGCGCAAATCATTGGTTTTGGCGGTTTCTTTAGGCCTGATGATTGAACTGGGGTTTTTGAGAGGATGGCAACGTTTTATGCCTATTTATGAGTATCAGTGCAAAGCTTGCGAGCATTATTTTGATGCGCTGCAGAAAATGGGCGATGCACCTTTGCTGGATTGTCCGCAATGCAGCAAACCAGAGCTAACTAAGCTCGTTTCGGCGGCTTCTTTCAAATTGAAGGGCAGCGGCTGGTATGAAACAGACTTTAAAAATAATGGGCGTGCTCCTGCTGATAGCGGTGCACAATCAAAGCGCGATTCGGCGGGCAAAGGAGGCCGAGCGGATAACAAGTCGGCCGCAAGTACCGCTGATAAAGCTCCTGTTAAGCCAGCCACTGCAAATAAGTCGGTTGGTAGCTGAGCAAAGAGTAGCCTTGGGGTGTTGTTACCCCAATGGTGTGCAGCAATTTTAGTTAGATACAAGGCAGGGTCGAGAGGCTACTTTGGTTAGTTGCGACCAGGCAATAATTGCGACCTAGATGCTATGTGATATAGCTTCGGGACGTGCCAATAAGTCAATAAAGCAGAGGTATTTTTGGCCAACTTAACAAATTCTATTCCCATGCGTGATAGTTACTGCGGTGAGGTTGCTCTAACCCATATCGACAAACCGGTTACCTTATGTGGCTGGGTTGATCGTCGCCGTGATCACGGTGGTGTTATTTTTATCGATTTGCGTGACCGCAGCGGTATTGTTCAAGTGGTTTTCGATCCCGATGCGGGTGAGCATTTCACTCTGGCCGATAAAGTGCGCGGTGAATACGTGCTACAGGTTAAAGGCGTGGTGCGTGCACGCAGCGAGGCTACCATAAACCCCGATATGGCAACAGGCGAAATAGAGGTGTATGCGCAGGCGCTTGAGGTGCTCAATCAGGCAGAGACACCGCCATTCCAGCTCGATAATCATACCGAGGTGGGCGAAGATATTCGGCTGAAGTATCGCTACTTAGATTTACGTCGACATGAAATGCAGGCTAAGTTGCTACTGCGTGGCCGCGTTACATCGGCCATAAGAGGCTTTCTCGATCGCGAAGGCTTCTTAGATATTGAAACGCCTATCCTCACACGGGCTACGCCAGAAGGTGCGCGCGACTATCTGGTGCCTAGCAGAACCCACGACGGCAACTTTTTTGCTTTGCCGCAATCGCCACAACTATTTAAGCAGTTATTAATGGTAGCGGGCTTTGATCGTTATTATCAAATCGCTAAATGTTTCCGTGATGAGGATTTGCGTGCCGACCGGCAGCCTGAATTTACCCAAATAGATATTGAAACGTCGTTTATGGGCCAAGATGAAATCATGGCCTCGGCTGAGCAACTTATTCGTGAGGTTTTTAGCAACAGCTTAGATGTCGAGCTGACCGAATTCCCTCGTATCGATTACGCCACGGCTATGCGCGATTATGGCAGTGATAAGCCTGACTTGCGTATTCCATTGACGCTGGTTGATGTGAACGATCTTATGGCGAGTGTCGACTTCAAGGTATTCAATGGTCCAGCTAATGACCCTGAGGGACGAGTCGCTGCGCTCAAGGTACCTGGCGGGGCCAGCATCAGCCGCAAAGAAATTGATGGTTACACAAAGTTTGTAAGCATTTATGGCGCCAAAGGATTGGCTTGGGTTAAAGTCAACGATATTGCGCAGGGGCTGGCCGGTTTACAGTCGCCTATCTTGAAGTTCATGCCTGACGATACCGTGTTGGCGCTCATGCAGCGCCTCGAAGTGGCCGATGGCGACATTGTATTCTTTGGTGCCGATAAATCGCACGTCGTTAACGAAGCGCTCGGTGCGCTGCGCTGTAAGTTAGGTGAAGATTTAGATTTATACACCTGCCAGTGGGCGCCATTGTGGGTGGTTGATTTTCCAATGTTTGAGAAGGACGATCGCGGTGGTTGGACTGCCTTGCATCATCCGTTTACAGCCCCGTCTTGTTTGTTACAAGAATTGCAGGCTGATCCCGGTGCG
Source organism: uncultured Pseudomonadales bacterium (assembly GCA_943788835.1). GTDB lineage: Bacteria > Pseudomonadota > Gammaproteobacteria > Pseudomonadales > UBA7434 > UBA7434. Next base: position 94,039 of record CALSRU010000005.1, read on the forward strand.
GCGCTGTCGCAAGCCTATGACATGGTGTTAAACGGTACCGAGTTAGGCGGTGGTTCTTTGCGTATTCACAACGCCGACATGCAGTCAGCGGTATTTCGTTTGTTGGATATTAGCGAGGCTGAGGCTAACGAAAAATTTGGCTTTTTGCTCGACGCGCTCAAGTATGGTGCGCCACCGCATGGCGGCTTGGCATTTGGTTTAGATCGTCTGATCATGTTAATGACAGGTGCCAGTTCAATTCGCGACGTAATTGCATTCCCTAAAACCCAAACAGCGGCTTGTGTGTTGACCGAGGCACCCGGTGAGGTGGATGCAAAGCAATTGCGTGAACTGCATATTAAGTTGCGCAACAATGAGAAAAAAGATCCGCCCGCTTAGCAAGGCAGCTTGCTGCAATGTTTTTTTGCGTTGCGCAATAGTGCGTTGCAGCCGTCTTGTTGCGGCTGTTGGTAATGATTACGAACCACTATTTTTGGGTCCTTATGAGTATTATTCTTGGTATCGATCCGGGGTCGCGTAAGACGGGTTATGGCATCATTGAATCAGTCCGTGGCAAGCCGCATTACATTGCCAGCGGTTGTATTCGGCTAACTAGCGAAACGGGATTGCCGGCACGGCTGACGAGCTTATTTACCAGTTTGCAAACACTCATCGATGATTATCATCCAGCCGACGTGGCTGTTGAGCAAGTGTTTGTGGGCAAGAGTGCGAGCTCGGCGTTAACCCTAGGCCATGCCCGCGGTGTAGCACTATTGGTACCTAGCATGGCTGGACTTGACGTCTTTGAATATGCTGCTCGATCTGTCAAACAAGCCGTTGCAGGAACTGGCGCGGCGGATAAGGCTCAAGTCCAAAGTATGGTGGTTCGGCTCCTCAAGCTTAATGCCACGCCTGGAGAGGATGCCGCCGATGCACTAGCTGTGGCTCTTTGTCATATGTACAGTGTTAAATTGAGCAGGCTTGTGCAGACTACAGGCGAGACAGCATCATGATAAGTTTTCTAGTGGGTGAGTTGGTTGTTAAGTCGGCTCCTACATTAGTGTTAGATGTCAGCGGCGTTGGCTATGAAGTTCAAGCGTCGCTCACCACATTTGCCGCCCTTCCTGCGCTAGGCGCACGCGTTAAGCTCTTAACTCATTTTGTGGTGCGAGAGGATGCCCAGCTGCTCTATGGCTTTGCCGACCACGCCGAGCGCAAATTATTTTGTGCGCTGATTAAGGTCAATGGTGTTGGCCCTAAACTGGCGTTAGCGATTCTTTCAGGTATGGATGTTAGGGGTTTTGCGCGTTGCATCCTTGCTAACGATCTCAAGTCTCTCACTTGCTTGCCCGGCGTTGGTAAAAAAACAGCAGAGCGGTTAGTGATTGAAATGAAAGACCGTATGCACGATTGGCAAGCCGGTGATGTGAGCGATCAAGAGCTTGACACAGCAGATGACAATCGCTCAGGCGGCGGGCACAATATATTGGTGGCTGAAGCCGAAACTGCATTGGTTGCTCTGGGTTATAAACCCGTTGAGGCGAGCAAAGCTATCGCGAAACTCGATTTTGATCAGATTAATACGGCGGAAGATGCGATAAGGGCAGCATTGCAATCCACGCTGAGGCGTTAGTGATGTTATTGTGCAGAGGCGAAACAGCTATCTGGTCTGTTACAAAAACGCGGATAAAAATTTTGAGCATTGATCGAAGGCTTTAAATAGCGATGATAGGTAGAATCACTAAACTGAGTTCGACTAAATCCGTTGTACGGCAGATAAAATTTTATGATTGAACCCGATAAACTCGTCTCGATTAAGGATGGCCAAACACCATCTGATAGTGGTGCCGAGGTCGATCAAGACCGAGCCCTGCGACCTAAGAAACTTGTCGATTATTGCGGGCAGCCTGCAGTCCGTGAGCAAATGGACGTTTTTATCGCCGCAGCGCGCAATCGCAAAGAGGCGCTGGATCATACGCTGGTATTTGGCCCGCCTGGATTGGGCAAAACAACGTTGGCACATATTATTGCTAACGAATTGGGTGTTGAGCTGCATTCAACGTCGGGGCCTGTCCTAGAAAAAGCAGGCGATTTGGCCGCGTTGCTAACTAATATGCAAAGCGGTGATGTGCTTTTCATCGACGAGATTCATCGTCTCTCTCCTGTGGTTGAAGAGGTGCTGTACCCAGCAATGGAGGATTATCAGTTAGATATTATTATTGGTGAAGGCCCGTCGGCCCGCTCGATAAAGTTAGATTTGCCGCCCTTTACACTAGTTGGCGCCACTACTCGAGCTGGCTCGTTAACATCACCCCTGCGTGATCGATTTGGCATTGTGCAACGCTTGGAGTTTTATTCACTGATCGATCTAACCAGCATCATTGCCCGCGCAGCGAATTTGCTGGGCGTCGACATTGAGCCTGCGGGTGCCACTGAAATAGCGCGTCGATCTCGAGGTACACCTCGTATTGCTAACCGCTTGCTGCGACGGGTGCGCGATTTTGCTGAGGTCAAACATGCCGGTGTGGTTAGCAAAGATGTAGCTGATAGTGCATTAAATACTCTGAATATCGATCCCCAGGGTTTTGATCATATGGACCGTCGACTGCTATTGGCTATTATAGAAAAGTTTGATGGTGGCCCGGTGGGAGTTGATAATCTTGCTACGGCCATCAGTGAAGAGCGAGGCACGATTGAAGAAGTGCTCGAACCTTTTTTAATTCAGCAGGGCTTTGTGCAGCGTACGCAGCGCGGTCGCGTCGCCACTAAAAGAGCCTATGAGCATTTTGGCATTGTCCCACCTGATAACGGTTGTTTCGATTAGTTGGGTTGAGGGTCTTGTCGGTTTCATTTTTCTGGCAGTGACTAATTACGTGCGTGCAGGGCTACCTGCTGCGATGTTAGTTGATGTGTGCCAATACTTGTGAATTGTAATCATGTCGATAGAATTGTTTCACATACCCGTGCGGGTCTATATAGAAGATACGGACGCCGGCGGCATTGTTTATTACGTGAATTATTTAAAATATATGGAGCGAGCCCGGACCGATATGTTCCGAGCTATGGGTTATTCTAAGCCGGCTCTATTTGCTGCTGATAAAATGTTTGTTGTGCACTCTTTGTCGGTCGATTATCTGGCATCGGCAAATTTGGATGATGCGCTTACCATTACGGCTAGCATTAAAAAAGCGGGTCGTACCTACGTTTTGTTTGAGCAGCGGGTAGAGCGTGGTGATGAACTGCTGTGCACGGGTGAGGTCAAAGTTGCCTGCGTGTTGAAGAGTTCGGGGAAGCCGGCAGTAATGCCGAGCGAAATGATCGATAAGGTTGTAGCGGCGCAGCATCATTAAGCGAAGTTTTGCGGCGACGAACGAGTAACAAATATTGATGGTCGCGGCATTGGCGATTTTTTAGGTGGGAGCAAAAGTGAACGAACAATTACCTATTTGGCAGCTAATTAGTGAAGCCACTATATTAGTGCAAGCCGTTATGTTGCTGTTGATGTTGGCATCGATTATTTCATGGGTGATGATTTTTCAGCGTGCGGCAGTCTATCGTCGCGCGCGCAGGCAGTTGTTAGATTTTGAAGATGAGTTCTGGTCAGGTATCGATTTAGGCCAGTTATACCGCTCCGGAAGTGTTCGTGCAGAGCAAGAGACCATTTCCGGTGTTGAATCTATTTTTCGCGCAGGCTTTAAGGAGTTTTCACGACTGAGGCAACAAAGTGGAATGGAGTTTGAGGCTGTTATGGCTGGCTCCGAGCGTGCTATGCGCGTAGCACTCGCCCGAGAAGATGAAGAGTTAGGGCGGCATCTTCCGTTTCTTGCTAATGTTGGTTCAGCTAGCCCCTACGTAGGCTTGTTAGGTACTGTCTGGGGTATTATGAATTCGTTTAGAGGTTTAGCTAATTCGCATCAGGCAACGCTGGCCTCAGTGGCGCCGGGTATATCTGAAGCACTAATTGCAACCGCTATGGGACTTTTTGCAGCGATTCCGGCAGTTATTGCTTATAACCGCTTTTCAGCGCGAGTTGATATGCTGATGTCTCGTTATGAAACCTTTGCCGAGGAGTTTTCTGGCATATTGCATCGTCAGGCACATAACAACGATCGTTAATGACGAGCCACTAGTTGCAGCACTTATTAAAGGAATTGAGGTAGTGAGAAGGTATGCAGAGTCAAAGTCGGTATAAAAAACGACGCAAGTTGATTGCCGAAATCAACGTGGTGCCGTATATCGATGTGACATTGGTGTTACTGATCGTATTTATGGTGACTGCGCCGTTGTTGATGCAAGGTGTTGAGGTGGAGTTGCCGCAGGCCCCGTCAACACCTATTGATGCAGTTAAAGATGAGCCTTTAATTGTTTCGATTAAAGCGGACGGTAGTCTATATCTCAATTTGGGCGCCAAGCCAGATAGTCCAGTAACGCTAGCTAGCGTAACCGATAGAGTGGCTAAGGTGCTTATGCAGAAGCCTAAAACAGCTGTGCTTGTTTGGGGTGATAAAAATATTCCTTATGGCGAGGTGGTCAGCTTGATGACATCTTTGCAGGGTGCGGGCGCGCCTGCCGTAGGCTTGGTCACCGAGACGCCATAAAAGTGATTAGTTTGTCGGCGATAGCCGCAGTAGGGCATAAAACTTGTTGAGTAGAGTAGCGATGATTGGTGGGCATTGGCAGAGCTATGTTGTGCCGTGTTTAGCTGCTTTTTTCATCCATTTATTATTGGCTTTTTTTGTCATGGGGGGCTTTGCTGGAAGCCCTGAGCCCAAACAGAGGGTAAAGCCACAAAAAGTCATTAGCGCCTCGCTTGTCGAGCTAAAAAAAGTTAAACCCGCCGTTAAGCCCCGGCAAAAAATCAAACTGAAAAAGTCTGCGCCCATCGTGCAAAAAAAACCTGTGTCGGTGGTTAAACCAAAGAAAGCAGTGACTAAAGAAAAATTAGCGCCGGTGAAACCCCCTAAAAAAGCCACACTAAATAGCGCGCCAGCTGTGCTCGAGCGCCAGTTACTTGATGAGTTGCTAAATGATGAAGATCGGCAATTAGCAAAAGACCGAGAACAAGATGAAGTTGCGCGCTATGTAGCTGCCATGAGTGCTGAAATCATTGGGCGCTGGAACCGGCCGCCTTCGGCGCGTAACCATATGCAGGTGCTGCTTTCGATAAAATTAGTGCCCAATGGTGATGTGGTGAGCGTCAATATTAAAGAGGGTAGCGGCAATGCGGCGCTGGATCGCTCGGCCTCGCTAGCCGTAGAAAAAGTGGGTCGTTTTGATATGTTGCAAGGCATGCCCCGTCAGTTGTTTGAAAAACACTTCCGTAATATTGAAATTGCTTTTAGACCCGAGGATTTAAGATTGTGAGATTGGCTGTAGTGTTGCGTAGCGTTGTTCTTTTTATTGGTGCAGTTGCGTTAGCTGTATCGAGTTATGCCGACTTAACGATTGAAATTACTGAGGGCGTTGATAATCCAACTAAAATTGCTATCGTCCCGTTTATGCACCGCGGCAAACCCCTGGAAGCTGATCTCGCTGCCATTATTGCTGCAGACCTAGCTCGTACCGGTCAGTTCCAAGTGCTGCCGCGTTCAGGCATGTTAGGGTTGCCGCGTTCGGAGGATGAGGTTTTTTATCGCGACTGGCGTTCGTTGGGCGTTGAGTATTTATTAATTGGCCGCACCTCGCTGCAAAATCAGCGCTTAGAGCTGGCGTTCGACCTTTTTGATGTGCATCGGCAGCAGCGTGTTTTAGGTCAGCGACATGCCAATACGGTTTTGGAGTTACGGGGCCTAGCGCATGGCGTTAGTGATAGCGTTTACGAAAAATTGACCGGTATCGAGGGCGTCTTTGCCACGCGCATGGCGTACGTGTCGGTCAATGGTGATCCGACAAGTGGGCGCTCACATCGTCTTATCGTGGCAGATGCAGATGGCGCTCGTCCGCGTGAAATATTGAAAAGTGATGAGCCTATTTTGTCGCCCGACTGGTCTCCTGATGGCCGGCACATTGCCTATGTTTCATTCGAGACCAACCGGCCGGCTATCTATAGACAGGAAATTGCTAGCGGTATTCGGCAGCAGCTGACCGCATTTCGTGGGCTGAACGGCGCGCCAGCTTGGTCTCCCGATGGTCAGCGCATGGCAATGGTATTGTCTCGCGACGGCAACCCTGAGATCTATGTAATGGAACTGGCTACTGAAAAGCTCACTCGTATTACCAACCACTACGCCATCGACACCGAGCCCGATTGGACACCCGATGGTCGGTCATTGGTATTTACCTCCGATCGTGGCGGTAAGCCTCAAATTTATCAAGTTGCCTTAGATTCGGGCGCGGTTAGAAGGCTTACTCACAGAGGCAGTTACAATGCCGCGGCGCAGGTGCTCGCCGACGGCAAGAGCATGGTTATGGTGCATCGAGATAATGGTGCCTACCATATCGCATGGCAGGAATTTGATACTGAGCGTCTTATCGTGCTGACTCGCTCCGATCTCGATGAGTCGCCAAGCATTGCACCAAACGGCAGCATGTTGTTATTTGCTACAAAATATAAGCAGCGAGGCGTGTTGGCCGCAGTGGCTCTTGATGGTGGTTTTAAGTATCGTCTGCCCTCGCCCAATAGCGATGTTCAAGAACCGGCTTGGTCGCCAAAAATGTAAAATTCTGCGACGGCCAAAAGCGCTAGTACAGGCAAAGTTAAATGTTTAATTTGCCCGTGTTGATTTTGCCGCATTTTAGTGGTGCGCAGCCATAGTATTGTGTTCCTATTGTCATTAAACTACGGCATCTAGGCAGTACGATTACCGCACCACTTCCCACCATCACTAGAGAGTACGACAGACATGATTACTTCACACGCTATAACATCTTCACTCAAAAACATTATTTTATTAGCGCTTTTTGGCAGCTTATTGACTGCCTGCGCGTCAAATTCAACCCAGGATCAAGATGCCGATATTCAGGAGCCGGCTGTTGTTGCTACGCCTATTGATCAGGCGCCAACTGAAGTGGTTGACGAGCCGATTGCCGATTTGCTAGAAACGGTATTTTACTTTGATTTTGATCAATCAACGTTGAAAGCAGCCACGCGTGCAGCGCTAGATGCACAGGCCGCGCGGTTGCGCACAACAGATGGTAGTGTTCGGCTCGAAGGCCACGCCGATGAGCGCGGCACTCGCGAGTATAACCTTGCATTGGGTGAGCGTCGTGCCAAAGCAGTCGCTGATTATCTTGCGATTCAAGGCGTATCTCGCGCACGTATGGAAGTGGTAAGTTATGGCGAAGAGCGTCCGATTTCATTGCGTAGCGATGACAATGGCTGGTCTTTGAATCGTCGCGTAGAATTGAAGTAATTATACTTTTTGCATGAATAGCATCGTCTGTTATGTGGTTTTACGGGCGATGCTCTAGCGCACTTTAACTTTATGTCAGGTGGCTCTATGCGTAACCGATTAGGCGGAGTGTTGGCAAATTATTGCCTTGCGGCGATCTTTTTTGCCTCCGCACAGGTGGTTGCCGTTGAGGTGGTTGAGGGGCTGCCTACTGTTTCAGCCGGCTCTACTGCGGGGTCGCCTAACGATAGTTCTATGCGGCAGGCTGGTGCTCGCGGGCCGACCGCTACCTATGCAACGGCAGCTCAGCGCAATGAGTTGGTTTCGGCAGAGCTGTACGTGCAGCTACAGGCTTTGCAGGTTGAGATGAGTGAGTTGCGCGGTATGTTGGAGCAGCAATCATATTTGATTGAACAAATTAGCCAGCGTCGAATGGACGATTACCTTGATCTAGATCAGCGAATAAGCGGTTTGCAATCCAGTGGTTCGGTTGCAGTCAACAAAACTGATTCGGCAGCAGTTCAATCCGCGACGGCGCGTTCAGCGCCTAATTCGTCAAAAGATTTGGGTGGGGCAGCCGTTGCGCAGAGCGCTAATAATGGGGGCGCTAATGGCAGTTTCGCTGCTGAAACATCAGCTATGCAGTTGGTGCCTAGTGTGCAGGGAGTTGTTGATACGGATGAGGCGCGCAGTGTCTACAGTGCTGCTTACCAGCAAGTTAAAGATCGTGATTTTTCGAAGGCTAAAGTGTCACTAAGTGCCTTTATCAGTAATTATCCAACTAGCCGCTATGTGCCCAACGCCTATTTTTGGTTGGGTGAGCTATATTATTTAGAGTCCAGATTGAAAAAATCGCGCGATGCTTTTCTTGCGCTGGTCACGCAGTATGGGGATCATCGTAAGGTGGCTGAGGCAAAGTTTAAGCTGGGAAAAATATACCACCAACTGGGTAACGATGCTGATGCTAAAGCGATGCTTGAGTCGGTGCTTGCTGATCACCCTAACAGTAAGGCGGTTAACCCAGCGCGCGAGTATTTAAAAAACAGTTTATAAGCTCGCATAAATTCTTTCTATTTTGTTAAATTTTTTCTTCATGCATTCCTCTAAAAATTCGTTAATTGATTTGACTGAAGCCTATGCTTGCCAGTGATAGTACGCTGCGCTTAACTGAAGTTTTTTGCTCGTTACAGGGTGAATCATCTTGGGTGGGCGAGCGCACCGTGTTTGTTCGTTTAACCGGTTGTCCGTTGCGTTGCACATACTGTGATACGGCGTATGCGTTTCATGGCGGCGATATAGTGACGATTGATGAGGTTCTTAGGCAAGTAAAAAAACATGCAGCTAAGTATGTTTGTGTAACTGGTGGCGAGCCGCTAGCGCAGCCAAACTGTGCACACCTATTGCGCCATTTATGTGATTTGGGGTTCAACGTTTCACTGGAAACAAGCGGTGCTATTGATATTGCGTTGGTTGATTCGCGCGTTAAACGGATCGTTGATTTGAAAACACCGTCATCAGGTGAGCAACAAAAAAATCTGATGGCAAATATGCAGCACTTAAGTGCTAGGGATGAAGTTAAATTTGTTATTGGTGATCGTCAAGATTACGATTGGTCCAAGGCGACACTGGCGCAATATTCATTGCACGACACAGTCGCTCACGTTTTGTTCTCGCCTGTTTTTCCTCTTGAGCCTAATGCCGAAGCGTTTAATTATCGCGATTTGGCCGATTGGATTGTTGCCGACAACTTGCCAGTGAGAATGCAGTTGCAACAACATAAGCTGATATGGGGCGATCAACCGGGTTACTAATTTATGTCAAACAAAAACAAAGCGGCGGTGGTCTTGTTGTCGGGTGGGCTCGATTCAGCAACGGTTCTGGCGATGGCCGCCGCCGAAGGCTACGACTGTCATACGTTAAGTTTTCACTATGGCCAGCGTCACGTAGCTGAGTTGAAGGCGGCTCAAGCGATTGCTCAGGCTAGTGGCGCTAGCGATCACCAGGTCATTCGCTTTGATATGAGTGGCATTGGTGGTTCGGCGCTCACAGATTCAGCGATTGCTGTGCCGGAAATGCCTACCGACGGTATTCCTGTTACTTATGTGCCGGCTCGCAATACCATTTTTTTGAGTTTTGCGCTGGGCTATGCCGAGGTATTGCAGGCCGAGGCGATCTTTGTGGGCGTTAATGCAGTCGATTATTCCGGATACCCAGATTGCCGGCCAGATTATATAGAGGCTTTTCAAGCAATGGCTAATCAAGCTACTAAGGCAGGGGTGGAGGGTCACGGTTCTAAAATTGTCGCGCCGCTACTGCATCTGACTAAGGCTGAAATTATTCGTGCAGGCAATGCGCTCGGTGTTGACTACAGTCAAACTGTCTCTTGTTATCAGGCTGACGAGCGAGGCAGGGCCTGTGGCAAATGTGATAGTTGCCGACTGCGCAAGGAAGGATTTGCTCAAGCCGGGCTTAATGACCCAACACGTTATGCATAAGTCAGGGCTGTGTATGGGAATTGTTGGTTTGGAAGAGCGAAAACGCTTGTATTTTGAAGTTTGAGAAGTACTATACGCGCTCCGGAAATGGCGCAATGCCGTAAGCGTACCCAGGCCCCGTTTTGAGTAGGTGTTGACTAAAGACACGGCGATGCCCACAAGGCATTATCAGCAAGTCCAGTTTAGGGTCGTTAGCTCAGTTGGTAGAGCAGTTGGCTTTTAACCAATTGGTCACTGGTTCGAATCCAGTACGACCCACCAAAAAAAAGGCCACCCAAAAGGGTGGCCTTTTTTTTATTGCAGTCAGTCCATAACACAAGAAGCAGCACATAAGACGATAAGTCAATTTATGAAGATTGGCGACCTTGATGGTGGGTTGTTTGTCCGCTTATTTGTGCCAGCCGCTTAATTTTCCAATGGTATGAGCTCAGGGGTCCATTTTTGCTGCTAAAATAATGAGCATTGCTTTGTTTGTGGCCTGTCGATCGTTAAAAATCAGGCGCTTGAGCGGTTTTTTTAGTTATTTTGAGGTTTGCAGTTTTAACCTGAATTGGAGCTACTCGTGATGGTCGGTTGCCGCAGAGAGCCGCCGACTCACCGCAAACGTAAGGACTTTGAAGCTGCCGTTGGTGCATACTTCCGGAGTGTGCTTTTTTTGTACTGATTTCGGCGTTACTGATAGTCTTTGTCTGCTTATAGAGGCGAATAGAAGTCTCTGCTGGCCTGCATTAAATAGGATAAATAGCTAATGGTTTTAAAAATAAAAATGATAGGTATGTTGCTGCTTGCCGTCGTGGCTGGCAGTTTATCGCAGGCCCAAGCCTATGATTTAACAGCAAATAGTGTAGAGAACGAAGTCTTCTTGCTGCTCCTTAACGAAAATCCAGGCGGGGTTTTTCATTCTATCTCGGTCGACGTGGATGCCCCCTCGTTTATAAGCAACAGCATTACGGTAACAAATACCCCAGGTGCAATAAATGGCGGTGGCAGCGACCTCGTGGTTTTGCAATTCGATGTTGGAAATACGCCGTTCAACACGAGTGGCGATTTGATAGTGACTGTATCGGGAATGGTCGCGGGCAATGCCGTGAGTGTAGATTTTACAGTCCCCCTGCGTGTTTGGTTTTCGGCTCCTGCCGCTCAAGGATTTGTGGGCACCGGCGAGCCCGCGCCTAATCCGGGAGGTACAGACACCGATGGTGATGGCGTCCCAGATTCGTTGGAAGTGGCTTATGGCAGCGACCCTATTTTAGCCAGCTCGATACCGGGGCAAGTCGATAGCGACGGTGACGGGATAGAAGATGGCAGTGATCCAGCGCCTAGTGATCCTTGCGACCCCTCCACATTTGTTGCTGTCTGTGATTTTGACACCGATAGTGACGGCAAATTTGACCGTGTAGAGGGTCAGTCGACAGATACAGACAGCGACGGAGCAGCTGACTACATTGAATCCTCTTTGATAGATGATGACGGCGATGGTGTTTCTAATGAGCTCGATGCCAACAACAGCGATCCATGTATCCCCTCTACGTTTGGCACAAACTGCACAGTGGATACAGATGGCGATGGGGTGAGCGATGCTGCGGAGGGTGAATTTACCGATACCGACAGCGATGGTGCTCCCGATTACACCGAATCTGCCCTGTTGGACGATGACGGCGATGGTGTTTCTAATGAGCTCGATGCCAACAACAGCGATCCATGTATCCCCTCTACGTTTGGCACAAACTGCACAGTGGATACAGATGGCGACGGGGCAAGCGACGCTACCGAGGGCGAGTTCACTGATACGGACAGTGATGGCATTTACGATTACCAAGAATCTTCTCTTATTGATTCCGACAGCGACGGTGTAGCCGATGAGCTGGATCCGGCCAATGGTGATCCGTGTAACCCTGATCCACTAGCTCCCGGCTGCAGCGTGCCCGAGGCAGACGTTCCCCTCTTTGGGTTGTCGGCATCATTGCTCCTGGCAGCTTTATTAGCAATTTTTGGTGTTGTGCAAGTTCAGCGCCGTTCACAAAAAGGCGTTGAGTAATGAAGGCTTTTACCTTGATACGTATTGCTGCAGCTGGCCTGTTGCTGGTTTCATCAGTTGCAACTTGGGCCGGTCCGCCCACGAACATCCAGTTAGTCGGCTCTATTGTGCCGGTGCAAGGTGTGCAGCCTATTTCGGTTGTTTCAGCATCGGCAAGTTCTGGTCAATCGGGGGAGTACGGTGCCGATAAAGCAATAGATGGTGATGGTACAACCCGCTGGGGCTCGGCATTCGATCAGCCCGAATGGATAACATTCGATCTGGGTGCTGCTTACGCGCTCAGTAGTATCGTTATTGATTGGGAGGCGGCGAATGCCGAGTCCTATGAGATGCGTGGCTCTAATGACAACAACACCTGGGTGACATTGGCTGCCGAGAGCGGCGGAAGTTTTGGCGATCGAACTGATACGGTTTCTTTGAGTGGCACTTATCGTTATCTGCGCATGTATGGTATTAATCGCAGTAGTCAGTATGGCTTTTCTATTTGGGAAGTGGCCGTCTATGGGGAAGGTACACTAACCAATGACGCGGACAACGATGGCGTCGCGGATAGCGTTGATCAATGTCCGGCAACTCCGGCTAATACAGCAGTGGAAAGCGATGGTTGTCCGATTGGGCAATATGGAGGCTATGATGCCCCCACTTCCTATCCAGGGTACTCGCTGGTTTGGAGCGACGAGTTTAATGGCACCTCGCTTAATACTTCGAATTGGACGAGTGAAATTGGCACCGGTAGTGGGGGGTGGGGCAATAATGAACTGCAATATTATCGCTCTCAGAACACCACGGTTGGTAATGGCTTCCTCACAATTGAGGCGAGAAAAGAGAATTTTGGCGGAAAGCAGTACACATCCTCTAGGCTCAAAACGCAGGGTAAGCAGTCTTTCCAATACGGTCGAATAGACGTGCGCGCTGTGTTGCCCGAAGGCCAAGGATTGTGGCCGGCTATATGGCTGTTGGGTGACTCTATAAGCTCTGTCAGCTGGCCGGCCTGTGGCGAAATTGACATGATGGAGCTTAGAGGGAATGAGCCTGACATGGTCTCGGGCACTGCGCACTGGCAGCAGAATCCCGGCGATGGGTTTAGCAGCTACTACAGCAGTGATCAAGCGGGCACCTCGCCCCAATTATCGTCGGGCACTTTTGCTGATAATTGGCATGTGTTCAGCATCGTTTGGGATGCCTCGGAAATAAAGTGGTATCTTGACGGGGCGTCCACTCCATTTCATGTAATCGACATTACGCCGAATCAGCTAAGCGAGCTTCGGTCTAGCTTTTTCCTTCTGCTAAATGTGGCCGTTGGCGGGAATTTCTTACCTAATCCTCCCTCTAACCCCAACTACTTTCCGCAGAGAATGCTCGTCGACTATGTGCGCGTGTATCAATAGCGGCTCGAAAGCAATTGAAATTTAAGTGACCAAAAGCAAAAGCGGCGATAAAATTTATCGCCGCTTTTGCTTGGGAATCGAACAAAGCTCTCCTTATCACATGATCCCTCCACAAGAGAGCGCTAGCTGCATACTTACTTGCGCAGTTTGTCGCAGAGTGTAGGCTTTTGGGAGTGGTCGTTCTGCCTGTGTTTTGTTCGATCTGGCAGGTGCAAATAATAGCCGGCATTGTTTCTGATGAACCGACTCGATTGTGAGATAAGCGCCCCCCATCTTCGTGGTTTTTTGCGGCCCTTACATGATAGAGTTGCGGGTTAAAGTTACTCGAATAACACCTCTAAGAAGTGGCCTGGTAGTGCATAATTCGGCTGCTGCTTCCAATTGATAACGATAAGGTTTTTTCCATTATGGGATCTCGCATTAAAAGAAATGTATCTGCTCGAGTATGTAATGGGGCGCAAGCGCCTTGCAAGGGTGCGCTCGCCAGTGCGATAAAATCTGTTAATGAGGGGCTGCGCAGCAGTGCTTATTCCGTTGCCCTAGGTGCGGTTGTTGGCGGCGCGATGCTGGGTTCTCCAGTGATTATGGCGCAATCCGAAGCCATTGAAGAAGTGACCGTAATGGGTATTCGCGCGAGCTTGAAGCGCGCAATGGACACTAAGCGTGATGCTAAAGGTATCGTCGATGCCATAAGTGCCGACGACATTGGTAAGTTCCCTGACACCAACTTAGCAGAATCTCTCCAGCGCATAACAGGCGTGTCAATTGATCGTTCTCGCGGTGAGGGTAGCCGTATTACAGTGCGGGGGCTAGGGCCTGATTTTAATCTCGTGACATTTAATGGCCGTCAGCTGCCCACGCAAAGTGGTGCCGGGCGTTCATTTGATTTTGCCAATATCGCATCGGAAGGTATTGCTGGCGTAGAAGTATTCAAATCGGGTAACGCAACATTGCCTACAGGCGGTATTGGCGCTACGGTTAATGTCATCACCACCAAGCCTTTAGACAGTCCGGGCCTAAAAGCCACTGCGGGCGTTAAATTGGTGCACGATACGTCAACAGAAATCGGTGATTCGGTGACGCCTGAGTATTCAGGGCTCTTTAGCACGACCCTGTTAGACGATACGGTGGGTATTGCTTTGAGCGCTAGTTTTCAGCGTCGCGACAGTGGTGAAAACTCTGGTGGCACCGCAGGTTGGTTTCAGTTTCCTGCTACCGCAGTTAAAGGCGGCAAGGTTTATGCCGATGACGGTTTTGCACTTAATGACCGGCTCACCCAACAGATTAATGACCCAACACAGCATATTAATAGGCCGTCAGGTGGTGATTTTTACGCTGTGCCAAGAAACACCACTTATAACATTGCCGAGTTTGAGCGAGAGCGTATTAATGGCCAGCTGACCTTGCAGTGGCAGCCTATTGACAGCTTGCGAGGCACCATCGATTATACCTACGCCGAGCTCGATCTAACGCGCCGTTACACCAATATTGGTGGCTGGTATCTGTTCCCCGCTGAAGCAAGAAGTAGTTGGACCAATGGGCCGGATAACTCAAACGAATCTGCTCTATTTTATTCGGAGCAAAATGCCGCGACCGACTTTGTAACCAGTATTGGTGAAGATGGCGGTACCAGCGAAAATAAATCACTGGGTTTCAATTTAAGTTGGCAGCCTAACGATCGCCTATCGATTGGTCTCGACTATCATGAGTCGACGGCTACCTTTGGACCAAACAGTGAATACGGCACCTCGGCTAACGTAGGTTTACTGTCGAATAATAGACGAGGCACCACTACCTACTTTAATGCTGGCGATTTACCTGTGCTTGAGCTCGATCTTGATCCGACACTTAACCGCAACGGTGAGCCTCTAGATCCAGATGCTTACTCTATAGGCGGAAGCGTCTTTTCCAACGCACAAAACGAGATGGAAATTAAGCAGGCTACAGTATCAGCAGAATTTCAAATAGATGATATTTCAAGTATCGACTTTGGTGTGCAGCTCACTAAGGTGAACAATCAATCGGCGAGCACTAACGTGCAGCGCGGTACTTGGGCAGGCGTAGGTGATGAGGCTGACCTCACCGATATTCTAAGCCCTGGCTCTATTGCCGGTGCGTTTGACCAAATATCAGGCGGCGATGATCCGCGCATGCAAACAGATTTTTTTACCAGTTCGCTCGATGCTATTGTAGAGCGAGCTAATTTATTGATAGAAAGAGATGGGCTTGTTTCCATATCTTCGGAGCCGGGTGCAGCACTAACCGGTGGGTATGGTGATTGTGGGACGGCATTTTGCGCAAATTCTGACTTCGATGGAGAGTTTGCCAATAGGCTAGAGGCCCAAGAAGACACTATTTCTGCCTACGTGCAATATAATATTTCTTTCGATACGGCTATGCCAGTCAATCTCTACGCAGGATTGCGCTATGAGGAGACAGAGGTTGATTCGCCGTTTTCTACGCTGACACCGGTGAATTCAACGTGGGTAACCGACTCCGGTGACTTTGCTGTAGTGTTCGGTGATTCATTGGACGGGCGTCAAACCGGTAGTTATCAACATCTCTTGCCGAATGTGGATATTAATATCGAGCCTATTGAAAATGTGAAAACCCGTGTGTCTTTCAGTAAAACAGTGACCCGTCCCAGTTATGGTGAAATCCAAGGTGGTTTGAGTATCGATACACCGGCTCAGGAAAGCGGTGGCACGGGGTCGCGCGGAAATCCAGGGCTTTTACCCTATACATCAACCAACTGGGATTTCTCGGTTGAATGGTACTTTACCGACGAGAGTTATTTCTCGGTTACTTACTTCACCAAAGATGTTGAAAATTATATAGGCTCATTTACCGAACAAAATCAAACGCTTGGCTTGGCTACCGCACCAGTAACGCCGATAGGCGGTGCTCTGTACAATGAGGTAAAAGACGCGCTCGAGGCGCAGGGTAAACCCAGTGATTCCCTGAGTATTCGCACCGAGATTTTAGCCAATTATTTTGGACGACCGGAAGTCAATGCGGATGCAGGGACAATTCAAGGCGCTCCAGGAGATCCTGAGTTGACGTTTGATATCGCTACAAGGGTGAATACCGGCGATGCAACGATTGATGGTTGGGAAATCGCTTTACAGCATCCCTTTGGTGACTCTGGTTTTGGCATGATCACTAATATAACGTTTGTAGACTCTAGCGTAGGTTATGATAACCGCGCTGATTTGAGAGATACGCAGTTTGTCGTAAGCGGTTTGAGTGATTCCGCGAACTTGATCGCTTATTACGACAAAGAAGGTTTGCAGGCGCGGATAGCCTATAACTGGCGCGACTCATTTTTGGCGGGTATTGGGCACAGTGCAGGCACAACCGAGCCCAATTACACCGAAGAGTATGGTCAGTGGGACTTCTCGGCTAGTTATGACGTCAGTGAGTTTCTGACAGTATTTGTTGAAGGTATTAACATTACCGATGAAACAACTCGTTCGCATGGTCGTACTAAAATGCAGGTGTTGAATGCAGCACAAACAGGTGCTCGATATAACTTTGGGGCGCGTATTAAGTACTAGTTAGTGAAAGGTTAAAAAAAGCCTTTTCATTAGAAAAGGCTTTTTTTTTATATGGCAAAAATGAATGCAAACGTTAAGCAGGTTGTCATTGCGGGTGGTGGCACAGCGGGCTGGCTCTCTGCCGCCATTTTAGCTGCTGATCGCGCTGCAGTAGCCTCAGCTGACTTTCATATTACATTGGTTGAGTCGCCTGATATAGCTCCCATTGGCGTGGGCGAGGGCACTTGGCCTTCAATGCGTGCAACCTTAAAGCGCATAGGTGTATCCGAAACCGACTTTATTCGCGAGTGTTCTGCTAGTTTTAAGCAGGGTTCGAAGTTTGTTGGTTGGACTCATGGCCATGCAGAGACCTACTATCACCCTTTCTCGCTGCCTGAGGGCTACGATGAAGTTAATCTGGCGGCCGCTTGGCAGGCGTTTAGCGAGCAAGTCAGCTTTGCCGATGCGGTTAGCGCTCAAAGTACCTTGTGTGAACATGGCTTGGCACCTAAGCAAATTGCTACGCCTGAATATGTGCCAGTGGCAAACTACGGTTACCATCTTGACTCGGCCAAATTTTCCAATTTTTTGCAAAAGCATTGTGTAGAAAAGCTAGGGGTCACTCATGTGTTGGCCAACATTAGTGGAATCAATTCACAGGCCAATGGCGATATCGCTTCACTCAGCCTGCAATCGGGTGATCGTATTGACGGCGACTTATTTGTCGATTGCACGGGCTTTACTTCATTGTTGCTAGGCCAGCACTATCAAATTCCGTTAGTCAGCCAGCAGGATATTTTATTTAACGATACAGCGCTGGCCGCACAGGTGCCATACGCTCGAGTCGACGATCCAATAGCGTCGGCCACCTTGGCCACGGCTCAAACGGCTGGCTGGATTTGGGATATTGGCTTACCCCATCGTCGTGGTGTGGGCTACGTATACTCTAGTGCGCACATTACACGCGAAAAAGCTGAGCAGCAGTTGCGCGAATATATTTCCACTGGCTTGGGTGCACAGCATGCCGGCGCGCTAGATGTTCGTGAGCTGACTATTAACCCTGGGTATCGACAAAAGCTTTGGCACAAAAACTGTGTGGCTATCGGCATTGCGGCTGGTTTCATTGAGCCGCTGGAAGCCTCGGCGCTTGTGTTGGTTGAGTTATCTGCCACCATGCTTAGCGACCAATTTCCTGTTAACCGCGAGGCAGTGGATATACTGGCTAGGCGTTTTAACGACAGATTTTTAACTCAATGGCAGCGTATTGTTGAATTTTTAAAATTGCATTATATTTTGACACGGCGCAGCGACTCTGATTATTGGCGCGATCACTGTGGTCAAGGTACCATTCCTGAAAGGCTACAGGAACTGGTGATCCTTTGGCGCCATCAATGTCCGTGGCATCAAGATGGACGCTTTATTGACGACCTGTTTCCTCCGGCCAGCTTTCAATACGTTTATTACGGAATGGGTGGAAAAACTCAGCTGGCTGCTAATCGAAGCCAGCCCAAAGGTTGCGACGAGAAAGCAATGGCCGAGTTTCAAAATAATAGGCGTAAAATCGAGCAGCTGTTAGGCTCTTTGCCAAGCAATCGTGAGCTGATCAATAAAATAATGCAATATGGCTTGCCCAAAATTTAATTAATGTAAAGCGTGGTTGTGCGGCATTGCTGGCACCATAAGCGAACCAATAGGTGAAGTGCCAATGCAAAATCATGCTGTACTCAACCCAGTTGATCACAAAGATATAAAAATTGTTACCCAGCGTTCAGAGCGCTATGGCGATTGTGTTATAGCAACGCTTGCCTTTGCGTTTGAGTTTAGAAATATCCAATCGGATTATCCTATTCTTTTTCAAAAAGATAGTAATACCGGTAAATTCTTTCCGGTCGCTTTACTCGGCTTGCAGGCTAAAGAAAATCTTTTTTTAAATGATCAGGGTTGGGACGCCTCGTACATTCCCGCTAGTATATTGCGTCAACCTTTTATGGTGGGCTTTCAAGGTAAAAAGCCTATCGTCACAATAGATATGGACAGCCCGCGCGTTAATAAAATAGAGGGCGAAGCATTATTTGATGAGATGGGTGAAGGCACCGATTTCCTAAAAAATGTCACTTCAATGCTTAATGAACTGCATAGCGCCTATCAAGATACTGAAGTATTTATTGACCAATTATTGGAGTTTGAATTACTTGAATCCTTGGCGCTAAAGCTTATGTTGGCTGATGGTGTTGAGCACGAATTGAAAGGGTTTTATACGATTAATGAAGAAAAATTACGAGAGCTCAGTGCGGATGCTTTAGGCAAGTTGCATAATCAGGATTTTTTGCTGCCGCTTTTTATGGCCGTGGCATCTCTTTCACGTTTAGCCAACTTGGTCGATAAAAAAAATAAGCTCCTTGTATGCTGAATATTAAAAAAAGCGTTAAAGTCTTAGAAGGATGTGATGGATCTAATCTCCCCGTCGAAGTGATGCAGTCAACACAGCCTATTTTATTAAAGGGCCTTGTTAAAGACTGGCCGGTGGTGAGTGCGGGGCAGCACTCCAAAGAAAAAGCGATTGAATATCTATTGCAGTTTTACAATAGCAAACCGATCGTTGCATTTTTAGCGGCACCTGAGAGCGAAGGCCGCTTGTTTTATAACGAAGATATGAGCGGTTTCAATTTTAAAGCGGTGCGAGGCAAGCTTGATGAGATTTTAGCGGAGCTGCTTAAATATGTAGGCAGCGAGTCACATGCGCTAGGTGATGTTAAAGTTCCCACTTGTTATGTTGGCTCAACTAACATCGATCATTGGTTTCCGGAGTTTAGACAGCATAATGATCTTGCGCTTGAGGCGTATGATCCGCTGGCCAGTATTTGGCTAGGTAATCAAAGTAAAATTGCGGCACATTACGATTTTCCGAGTAATATTGCTTGCTGCGTCGCCGGGCATCGGCGCTTTACTTTGTTTCCACCTGAACAGTTAGGCAATTTATATGTGGGCCCCATCGATTTCACGCCAGCAGGGCAGGCAATCAGTTTGGTTGATTTTGATCATCCTGATTATGAACAATATCCTAAGTTTCACGACGCTATCAAAGCGGCTCAAGTGGCCGAGCTTGAGCCCGGTGATGCACTCTATTTACCCAGCATGTGGTGGCACCATGTTGAGTCCCTCGATGCCTTTAATATTTTGGTCAACTATTGGTGGCGCTCTACGCCGGAGTATACCGGCGCTCCGTTCGATGCATTGCTGCATGCTTTGTTGGCGTTTAAATCGTTGCCCGAAGAGCAGCGAGGCATTTGGCAGAATATGCTCAATTTTTATGTGTTTGATCATGAAAAAGAAAGCGTCGCGCATATACCTAAAGCGCGGCGTGGCGTGCTGGGTCCGTTGGATGAAAAGTTGGCTAAATCTATTCGCCAGCAGTTGAGCAATAATTTAAAAGATTAAGCGGCCTGCTAATTAGAAGGTTTGATGATGAATAAAGTGAAAAAAGTAGTGGTTGTTGGAGGCGGCACGGCGGGCTGGATAACAGCTGCGTCGCTAGCCACGTTGCTAGGAAAAAACTTTGAGCTTTGCTTGGTTGAATCCGAACAAATAGGTACGGTGGGGGTGGGTGAGGCGACTATTCCTACGTTATTTACTTTGCACCAACTGCTAAAAATCAATGAGCAGGATTTTTTGACTGCTGTAAACGCGACTTTTAAGTTGGGTATCTCGTTTGAAAACTGGCGTAATGTTAATGAAGATTACATTCATTCATTTGGCTGGACAGGCAAAGATTGTTGGGCCGCAGGTTTTCAGCACTTTTGGCTCAAGGGGAGGGAACGTGGAATAAGCACTGATTATGGCGATTATTGTCCTGAGCTCATTGCGGCCAAGCTTAATAAGTTTGCGATCATGAAAGGTGAGGGCCTTAATTATGCCTATCATATCGATTCCGGGTTGTACGCTAAGTTTTTGCGAGGCCTAGCCGAGAAAGGCGGTTGTAAGCGTATTGAAGGGAAAATCAATCATGTGGCTAGGAACGCCAATTCAGGTTTCATTGAGAGCGTAAAGCTTGAATCAGGCGAAGTGGTGCGCGGCGATTTATTTATTGATTGCAGTGGCTTTCGTGCGTTACTAATGGAAGAAGCATTAGAAACCGGCTATGAAGATTGGACGCATTGGTTGCCTTGCGATAGCGCAATTGCCATTCAGACCGAGTCGGTGCGAGCCCCAGTTCCTTACACGCGATCCATCGCGCGAGACAGCGGTTGGCAGTGGCGCATACCGTTGCAGTCAAGAGTGGGTAACGGTTTGGTCTATAGCAGCCAATATCAGTCGGATGAAAACGCATTGCAAACGTTACTAGGCAATATTGAAGGCGCAGTTCGTACCGAGCCAAATCCCATTAAGTTCACTACCGGTCAGCGCGCTCTGCATTGGAATAAAAACTGTGTGGCTGTAGGTTTGTCGGGCGGTTTTATTGAGCCGTTAGAGTCAACCAGTATTCATTTGATTCAGCGTGCAGTTATACGGCTTATGCAAATGTTCCCCTATGATGGTATTCGCGACCCCGATGTTGCTGAATTTAACCGGCAAATGAAGCAGGAGACGGAGCATATTCGTGACTTTATTATTTTGCATTATCACGTCACTAATCGCAGAGATACCGATTTTTGGCGATATGTTAGCGGTATGTCTTTACCGGATTCGCTAGAGCATCGGATAGATTTGTTTAAGCAGACGGGGCGAGTATTTCAAATGCCGGACGAGTTATTTTCTGAGAATTCCTGGGTGCAAGTGATGTTGGGGCAGGGGGTTACGCCGGAGCAATATCACCCGATTGTTAACATGATGAGTGATCGCGAGCTTGAAGGTTTTTTGCACGAGATTAAACGCAACGTAAAAGCCAAGGTGGGCCAGTTGCCCGAGCACAGTGCCTTTATTAATCATTATTGCCGTGGCGCGTCCTAAAGCGCCATGTGGCTCGGCAAGAGATATCGGCAATAGATGGCAGCCTCGCGGCGAATCGTCTTTGCTCGAGGCTGCTGATTACGTTTATTGGTTTTATTGTTGATTGGCGATATTTGGTCCTATTTGGCCCTCTGTTGGGCAGGACTGCTGGCGCTTGCCAAGGCTGCATTTGCGTTTGATTATCTTGCCTAGCCTCGGAACAACGCCAAGGGTATTTTCTTTAACAACAAAAAAGCCAAGCATCAGCTTGGCTTTTTTGTTGCAGGTCACACAGTAGTAACCCTATGGTTCAGTTCCGTCAATTAAGGAGCTGGGGGTGGAGCCGGAGCGATATGAATATTATCGATCTGAATGACACCGCCCTTAGCTGACTGCCAGCGAGGGAATATCATGAGCTTGTCCCAGCGGCTTTTGTTCAGTCCGGCGAGCGGTCCTTCAAGCTTAAATGAGTAATGTGCCCATTGTCCTTCCGGCTTTCTCACGCCACCAAGGCCTGCAGATAAAGGAAGCTCCACGCCCGGCCCTTCAACTTTCATCAGCCAAGGCACACAGGATTCCGCGTTCGACACTATTTTGGCATCAAACTCCAGCGAGCCGCCCGCATAACTGCTGATGTCAGCCGATCCACCCACTATGTTTAAGCCGGTCACTGTGCCCGTGTTAGTTGTGTAGCTAAGCTGCAACACATCGCCATAGCCTGGATAGTCAGGGTCATTAGCGACTACATCTTCTTGGATGGCTCCGCCGCCACAGCAGTTAAAGAAGGTCCACGGAGTAACAGGCGTGTCTTCGTAAATTATTTCAGCACCTACAGAGGCAAAGGTGGGTGGCTGACTACCAAGCGGTGGAGGCGGTGGTGGTGGTTCGCCACCGTCTATCGTCCACTTAATGTTATCCAGCTGTATGGTGGTGCCTTGTTGGCCAGGTGTGCCAAATGATGGGAATAAGACTAGTGGCGTGTTGACCTTACCGATATCTAGCCCTTTGAGAATCGCCTCGGAAACTAAAATTTCATAGGTTTTCCATTCACCACCGGGCTCTACGCCAAGCAGGGTTTGGTCGCCCGTACCACACGGAAAGCGGCAGTCTATTTTCCAAGTAAAGTCGGTGGTATCACCCTCTGTTACGCGCATATCAAAGATCAATTTACCGGCGATATAGGAGCGTAGGTCGTTGGTGACATTCGACTGGATATAGAAAAGACCATCCGTGCCTTTACCGTCATCAGCAAACTCGACTTCTAGCACTTTGGCTCGAGGTGCGCCGTCGGCATCTAAACCGTCTGCGAATACCTCTCTCCAGCGTACATGGTTATCGGTCTCGCCATCACTGTAATCCGTTTGGATGGTGGTATCCCAAGCGCGGATTCCATTGGTCCAGATAGGCGGTACGCCGTCACCTGCCTCGTATTTAGCAGTTGCGTCGTAGGGGCCAAACACAACGAAAGCGTCGCCAAAATCGTTAGCGGCGGGCGGAGCTATGCCGCAGCCATCCTCTGATGGGTTTGCGCAGACGATTTCTACGTTATCTAGCTGGATGTGAGCCTTGCTCTCTACCATAAGTCCGAAAAGTTTTGTGACTTCATCTGCCTTAAGGTCTGGAGCGATTTCATTGAGCTGCACGCTCAAGGTAGTCCATTGATCATGCGGAAGCTCGTCAAACGCAATTTCTTTTGAGCTAATGCCGGTTGCAGCGCATCGATCGTCTGGATCGGCGGTGTCCGCCACTAGCGCAGCCGTATCTTCCATAAAAATACTGAACATGGCTGGGTTCTCGACAGTGCCTAGATCCGTGTTGGCGCTATCAATATAAATGTCCATTTTAAGCTCGGCATTCCCCTGACCATCATCGCCCATGCCGTTCAGCGTTAAAGACTTTAGGGGCAGGCAATCAGGATTATCTGTCAGTTCGTCATTATCGCAGTTAGGGATTTGGTCGGGTTGCGTGGGCTCAAAAGCAAAGCCGGCAGGCTCTGAGGTTTCAGTAACAACGATATCCAAGACGTTGCCGTGACCGTCAGAGTTGTCGCTTGCAGTGGCTGCTTCATTGACTGAAACAACACCGTCAGGATCAATCATGGTTAGGTTCATTTCATGCGCTAAGGGGTTGAGCCCGTCGCAAAAAAGCAGGTCGTTAACACCATTGTCAAACAACATCTGTGAGGCTACAAAGGCATCTTTGGCTTCAGGCATTTCAACATCGGGGTTAATTGTGTTGGGCCCCGTCATTAATCCGCCGGCATCCAGCGTGCCTGCACAGCCGGCGCCCGTTGGGCTTTCTTCGCCATTCACCATGCACTTAAATACGCGCACGAAGTCGACCTTCATCTCAGCTGGCCATACATTGCTGTTGTCTGGCGAATTGGCCGGGCCATTACCACCAATGGCTAAATTCAATAGTATGTGGAAGTTCACATCGTACGGTGCGCCAGGTGCTGCTCTAACATAGCCGGTATCCTGACCGCCCCAATAGTAGCTGTAGTAGTGGTCCGCACCAATGGTTTGGTAGTGCTCGCCGTTTAAGTACCAGCGAATCTCATTGGCTTCCCATTCAATGGCATAGGTTTGCGGTTCAGTTACATCATTGACAACCACGGCTCCTCTCGACTGCTGATTGGGGAACAGCATGCCATGCCAAATCGTGCCGCTGCTCTCATCTGACCCAAATACACCAACGCCAGGGTTGAAGGCCTCAAAAATATCAATCTCGCCGGTGCCGCCCCAGCCATTACCTTCGGCATCTTCGGCTATATAAGGCGAATCATCAGGGAGCATCCAGAATGCTGGCCAAAGGCCTAAGCCTTCAGGGGCCTGTATTCGCGCTTCGACACGACCATAAGTGAACGACATTTTCTCGATGCTGCGCATGCGTGCTGAAAAATAATTGCTGCCGCTTTTAGAGCCGCTAATGGTAAGTTGCCCGTCTGCCACCGTGGCATTTTGTGCCCGATAGTTTTGTAATTCAGCATTGCCCCAACCACCGCCGAGGCCAGTTTGGAATGACCACTTCGTAGGGTCGACCGAAGTCCCTTCAAATTCATCGCTCAATTGCGGTTGCAAGACCCATTCGCCGGCAATGTCTAAATCTGGGCCCGGGAATCCATCCTCTTGGGTCGGAATAGGTTGTCCGGGGACATTTTTGCAGCGATTTGTGGTGGCTGACGGCGTGCCGTCTTGCGCGATGACAGCGCTATCGCTGCCGCCTCCGCCGCCACAGCCCGATAACCCCACTAGCCCAACAATTGCGGCAGTCGTGCTGATCACGTGAAAAGGACGTTTAAAAAACTTTTTATACATAGTGACTTACCGCCTTGGGGTATTTCCAAAAATGATGTCTTAGCGTAAAGATACGGATTAAAGGGTTACCAAGATCACAGGTTTTCTTGGCATCAATTCTCAAAATTATATTTTTTCAAAAAGAGTTAAGCGTGGTTTGTGGCTCAAAGAAACTGGTTGTTAAGGTGCCTCTGGTACAGCCTATGACCGCTGTGTAAGTAACAAGTGCCGTAACTTTTCTATTAAGCACTTGATTGATCGTGATTTGAATGGCATGCAAGACAAACGTGCCTGTACAAGCGATAAACGGAGCGTCGATTAGTAAAAATCCCAGAATATGAGTACGCCGTGCGCAAGGGGTGTTTTTCCGAGATTTTGAGCGCTGATTTTCTATTGGATTATTGCAAAGGCAGGGACGTGGTTGCAGTTGGATACATTGGGGCTAGTTATCGCCTCTGTTGGGGCGCCACAAGTCTCTAGGCCTGATCAAAAAACACCCGATCAGGGCCTGTAATAAGGGAGGCTTATTCGGACTTTCTGCTAGATCTGCGAGGGACGCTGCGTTTTCGTTTTTCGTACAGATAATTAACTTGTGGCGGGTTGGTGCCAGCGGTTATCCTTCAATGAGTCGATTAATAATTCATTCTCCAGGAGTACATTATGAATGCGCCCGCTCAGATTCAATCGCAGGAAGATATTGCCGGCCCAATGAATGCGGTGCTGAGTATGCAGCGCAAGGATTATTTAAAAGAGGGCGCAGTTAGCGCAGAAGTGCGTATTGACCGGCTGGAGCGTGGCATTGACGTAACTCTCAAGTATCAGGATAAGCTAGTAGAGGCGCTTAACACCGATTTTAGCTGCCGATCTCGCGAAGTTTCGCTACTTACTGATGTTGCCTCATCGGTCTTGCCTATGCAGCATGCGAAGAAGCACTTGCGCAGTTGGATGAAGGCAGAAAAGCGTCCTACGATGTTTCCGCTCAACTTGCTGGGTGGACGTTCTAGCATTGAGTATCAGCCACTCGGTGTGGTGGGCGTCATTTCACCGTGGAATTTCCCAGTCAACCTCACCATGGGGCCTTTGGCCAATATTTTGGCAGCGGGTAACCGTGCCATGATTAAACCGTCTGAGTTTACGCCAGCCACTTCTGCTGTTATGGCTGAAATGGTTGAGGAGGCCTGGGATGAAAAAGAAGTGGCCATTTTTGATGGTGGCCCAGAAGTCGGTCAGGCGTTTTCAGGTTTAGCGTTCGATCACTTACTGTTTACCGGAGCAACCTCTGTGGCGCGACATATCATGGCGGCTGCGGCGCGCAATTTAGTGCCGGTAACCCTCGAGCTGGGCGGCAAGTCGCCGGTGATTATTTCGCGTACTGCTGACATTGAAAAAAGCATTGGCCGCATCATGATGGGTAAAACGCTCAATGCGGGGCAGATATGTCTGGCTCCCGATTACCTGTTAGTGCCTGAAGAGAAGTTATCGGAGGTGATTGCTGCGTGCAAGCAAGCAGTTGCTCAGATGTACCCCACCATGCTGACGAATGCTGATTACACGTCGATGATCAACGATCGCCACTTCGAGCGGCTGAATGGGTATTTAGATGAGGCTGTTGAGCGTGGTAATGAGGTAATGGCGCTGCAGCCCGCCGGTGAGGATTTTAGCCAGCAGCAAGGCACTAGAAAAATACCGCCTACGCTCATCATCGAGCCGGCTGATGACTCGAAAGTGATGCAGGAAGAATTATTTGGTCCGCTGTTGCCGATCAAGACCTATAAGCAGTTTGATGAGACGATTAATTTTGTTAATGCCAATCCTCGACCGCTAGCGGCTTACTACTTTGGAGAAGACCATGAAGAGGAAAAAGCGGTGTTGACGCGCACCACGTCGGGGGGCGCCTGTATCAACGACGTGATCATGCATATCGCGCAAGAGGAGCTACCCTTTGGCGGTGTGGGCCCAAGTGGCATGGGGGCTTATCACGGCCATTCAGGTTTTAAGACTTTTAGTCATGCGAAATCCATTTATAGGCAATCCAAGTTGAACGTCGCCAAGTTGGCCGGTATGTTACCGCCCTACGGAAAGGCCACCGAAAGTACGATTAAAATGCAGTTAAAAAAATAGTTTTTATCGAGCAAAAAAAGGAGCCTAGGGCTCCTTTTTTTTGTCAGTCATTAAAGTGAGATAATCATAGAAGTTTTGTTTAATTATTTGTAGGTAGGGTAAGAAAATAATACCGCCAACTTTTTTTTAATGCCTTTGGTGTGAAAAGCGGTAGTGAGCATATGTTTCCATTGGTGAAAGCTAATGGTTAAGACGTTATTGGTATAAATTTGTCCACGGATGCCGTAACGACAAGGGTCGCGTGGGTCTTCGTCAACAAAGCTGCCAAATAGCCGGTCCCAGATGATGAGAACACCGCCAAAGTTTTTGTCGATGTACTGGGTGTTTACTGAGTGATGAACGCGGTGGTGTGATGGCGTGTTAAAAATCAGCTCAAGTTTGCCAAGCTTGCCCACGGCTTGTGTATGAACGAAAAATTGGTAAGCAAGATTTAGTGCCACGACGGCGAATACAGTCAATGGATCGAACCCTAAGATAATCATAGGCATCCAAAATAACCACATGCCGGCAAGAGGGTACGTGATGCTTTGCCTAAATGCGGTTGAAAAATTGAGTCGCGTTGAGCTGTGATGAACAACATGTGCTGCCCACATCCAATGGATATGGTGCGAGGCTTTATGAAACCAATAGTACAAAAAGTCTTGTAAGACGAATGCAAACAGTACGCTTTTTATGTCTATTTGGATATCGAATATACGGTACTGGTACAGCCAGTAAAAAGCAGGCATTAAAATTAATAAGGCGATTGCGTCAGCGCCTTGATGCATTAAAGCTAGTGCGCCGTTGGTGAGGCTGTCTTTAACATCGTAAAGAGGGCGTCGCCGAGCGAATTCGACTGCAACGAAGAGAAGGAAAATTGGGCTTAGGGCTAATAAAATAAGTTCAATATTCATAGTTTTAACAGGGCGTTAAGTGCTTTTTAAGGTTGAGTCGCTTGGGTCTTGTTTGAATTATAGGGGCCTTTTCAAGCCTGCTTGCGCAGCCCCAGGCTCGCTAAAAATCTCTTGTCCGTGCTAATGTACGATACGATATGCTGTGGCATACTGTCCACTCAATAAATAATTAGCGAGCAGTGCTATCGTGATTGAAGCCTGGCTGCATACCCATTTGCTGATTCTTGTCTACGCGGCACCAACTGTCGCTGCGGTTTATCATATATTACTTTTTAAGCGGGACGCTCAATCTGCGTTGGGTTGGATTATGGTGTGCGTGTTTGTGCCGTACGTCGGGGCAGTGGTTTATTTTTTGTTTGGGATTAATCGGGTCGGAGTCCGCGCGCGCAAGCTTGATCGAAGTTTATTTTCAGTTGCTATTGAAAGCGGCTCTCGTGAAGAACGGTTCGCGGTTGTAAATTCGTGGAATGACGATGAAGGTCTGCGGTATATTGGCCAAAGAATTTCTGGCCACTTGCTGACTTCGGCTAATAAAGTGGTTCCATTTTATAGTGGGAGCGAGGCTTATTCGGCGATGCTAGAAAGTATCGAGAATGCTCGGTATTCGGTCTTTTTGGCCACCTATATTTTCAAGAATGATACAGCAGGCATCGCCTTTATCAATGCGTTAGAGCGTGCGGCCAAGAGAGGTCTTGATGTCAAGGTTTTGTTAGATGGCATTGGTGAGTATTACTCATTTCAAAAGGTGTCTGTTTTATTGAAGGCGCGCGGAGTTTCGGTGGCGCGATTTTTACCGCCGAGACTTTTTCCTCCGAGCCTACTCGTGAATTTGCGTAATCACCGCAAGCTCTTAATTGTCGATAATAACTTGGCTTATGCTGGCGGTATGAATATTGGCGACAACCATACCGAACTTGCAAGCAAGCGTCGTAGTGTTACCGATATGCATTTTTCATTTGATGGCGCCATTGTCGATGACTTGGTTCAGCTGTTTTATTACGATTGGAATTTCACAACAGGTGATTCTTGTGCGCCTTTGCAGCGCAATGTTGTTACGTCGCAAGGCGATATGTCATGTCGATTGATTCCTGATGGGCCAAGTGAAGAGTTGGATGCGCTGGCGTTGACTATTCAAACTGTCATTAGTGCAGCCGCTCATTCTGTGTATGTTATGACGCCTTATTTTTTACCAAGCCGAGAGTTAATTGCTGCCTTAGAATCGGCTGCACTTAGGGGCGTTAGTGTAACGGTGGTTTTGCCGCAAAAAAATAACATGCCTATTGTTCATTGGGCTAATCGCAATATTTTGCTTGAGTTGTTGCAAGCTGGAGTCAGGGTTTTTTATCAGCCAGCGCCTTTTTGCCATTCCAAGCTGCTCTGCATTGATGAAAGTTATGCGTTAATAGGCTCCGCTAATCTTGATCCGCGCAGCCTTAGACTGAACTTTGAGCTGGGTGTAGAAATCTTTTCTGAGTCATTTAATCGTGATTTGCGTAATCACTTTAGCCGGGTGGTGGCGAACAGTCAGGAGTTGCAGCTGTCGGCTCTGGCTAGCCGTGGTGTGGCTACTCGTTTGCGTGACTCAATAGCGGCGCTATTTGCCCCCTATTTATAACCGACCTCAAACTTCGTGGATTGGCCGATGGATTAGAGATCCTGCCTGTCCTTCCAAGGGGTATTTCAAGATCTTGGCCTTGTTGAGGTGTACCTTAAGGGGGTAAAAGTCAGTATTTTAGCTGTAAATCACGGTAGTTCTTGCCTCGGGGCCAACATTCTCGTAGACTTCGCCCACTTTTTTTGTCCGATATCAAGATCGGGCTTTCACTCCTTGCTTCATCCCGCTGGCCACATGTCAGTACGGCGAGAAGCATTAACCCGTAAGGAGCAGTAATGCGACACTACGAAATTGTGTTCATGGTCCACCCTGACCAGAGCGAGCAAGTACCCAGCATGATTGAACGCTACACCGCGGCAATCACCAAAGACGGCGGCAAGATGCATCGTCTAGAGGACTGGGGTCGACGCCAACTCGCGTATCCCATCAATAAACTCCATAAAGCGCACTATGTGTTAATGAACGTTGAGGCTACTCAAGAAGCCGTTGATGAATTGACTACTAACTTCCGCTATAACGATGCAGTGTTGCGTAATCTTGTTATACGCACCAATGCGGCTGAAACTGGCGAGTCGCCGATTATGAAGTCCGAGCAAGAGCAGCGTGACCGCAAAGCACGCTACGACGCCCGTTCAGACTCAAACGCTAACGCGGCTCCAGCAGCTGCCGCCCCAGCCGCCGCCGAAGCTAAAAGCTAGAGGCTCGGGGTTTATCAAGCCCCGTTTGGTTATGTGACGTGCGAATTTTTTTAAAAATCAGCATATTAAGCTGTTTGTTAACAGCAATATCCAGTAAGTAGGAGAGCATTATGGCTCGTTTTTTTCGTCGACGTAAGTTCTGTAAATTCACCGCAGAGGGCATCGACTACATCGATTATAAAGATCTCGACATCCTCAAAGAGTACATTTCGGAAACAGGTAAAATTGTGCCTAGCCGAATCACCGGTACTAAAGCGAAGTATCAGCGCCAGTTAGCGACTGCAATTAAGCGCGCTCGATTTTTGGCTTTGGTTCCTTATACCGATAGCCACGAATAGAGCATGTTTGCGGGTCTGAATTTGCCCCGCGAATATTTGATAGTGTTTATAAGATGGTGTTCACAGTTGATGTGGCCGATTCTGGGTTTGCTATTTCAAGGCTAGAAAAGCAGGTCGATTTATTCGGACGCAAGCTATGAAATCACTCGCCGACTTTATTATGCGCGGGCCAGTGCAAGGGGCTTTAGTGGCTGCACTGGCTACGGCGAGTTTATTTTTGGCTTGGATTGGTGCCGCGGCAGTGGCATTAATGGTGTTAAGGTACGGGGTTAATCGTGCAGCCATTGTGTTTTTGGCAGCGCTTGCCCCAGCCGCTTTTTGGATGCACGCGGGAGATATTGGTCCGCTTACCACATTAGTTTGTACAGTTGTTTTAGCGGCGGCCTTGCGGGTTTCACAAAGCTGGTCGATCGTTTTGTTATCTACACCATTCGTTATTGGCGTGTGGTGCATGCTGATTGTGCTGTTTGCACCAGAGTACGTCGAAATAATCCGTTCAATTTTTGAACAGGTTTTGGAGGGTTTTAAGGCTCGCGTCATGAGTTCAGCCAGTGATGCTGAGCGAGAAGTGCTTGATCGTATCAGTGCTCCGAGTGGGATGCAGATTATGGGCATGTTGGCGATATTGCAGGCTCTAACGACGATTTTTAGCTTGTTAGTTGGGCGTTGGTGGCAGGCTCTGTTGTATAACCCTGGTGGTTTTCAACAAGAGTTTCATGCATTGAAATTAGATCGGCTGCATGGCTTGGTTTTGGTAGGCGGGTTTATCGTAGTCGCTTCGCAAGACTCTTACAGCGCCTGGTCATGGATGTTTATTGTGCCTTTGTTGGTGGCCGGAATAGCTTTGGTACATGGGTTAGTGGCACAAAGTAGGCTGCCTGCGCGCTGGTTAGTGTTGTTTTACATGGCATTGTTTGTGTTTCGGCCGCTGGTGGCACTACTAGCTGCGGTAGCAGTTGCCGATAGCGCATTAGATTTTCGCTCGCGTGTTGGGCAAAAGAATCGAGATTAGGCTCTACTAGGGCGCTAATTAATGATTGGCTGCGAATTGGCAGCGGTGGGAAGTTGGCGGTAGGAAGTTGGTATTTGTTATCGCTTGGCTTCGATGCTGCAGAAATTAATATTTTGTTGAGGAACGTGAGATGGAAGTTATTTTATTAGAGAAAGTGGCCAAACTGGGTGAGCTTGGCGATAAGGTTAATGTGAAGGCCGGCTTCGGGCGTAATTTTTTGATCCCGTACGGTAAAGCGCTCCCTGCCACGGCCAATAATCTTGCCGAATTTGAGGTGCGCCGAGTTGAATTGCAGGCCGCGGCTGACGCATTGTTTGCTGAAGCGCAGCAGCGTGCAGAGCAATTGACAGACTTTTCAGTGACGATTGAAGCTAATGCTGGCGAAGAGGGCAAATTGTTTGGCTCTATCGGTACCCGCGATATTGCTGACGCGGTGAGTGCTAAAGGGCATGCCGTGAAAAAATCTGAAGTGACTCTACCCATGGGTGTGATTCGCGAAGTGGGCACCTATGACGTGTCTTTGCGTCTACATAGTGACCTTTCAATCACTGTCCAAGTGGTTGTAGAAGCTGAAGCTTAATTAGTCAGTTGTTAGCTGGATTTTAAGAGATAGGTGCTTATGGCCCGTTTCGCGGGCCATTGAATAATAATGAATGAGGCGCCGGGTCTTGTGTTCGGCTGTTTGCTAGAGCGTGAGGCAATTATTTTGCCGTAGCTCGCGTTTTTCCATTTCAGAAGGCCATTGTGAGCTATCATAACGGAAAGGTTATGTAGCCAAGTATGGCGATGACCTGAAAAGCATATTTCGCTGATTAAATAGTTGTACACAACGGCTGCTAAGAACGTGTCTGATACCGATAATTCCAAAGAACTGTCTGCTAGTATCCAGTCTGGCGCTGGCAATGCACCTGATGTGTCGCGCGATGATTCAATATTCAGTATGTCTAGCCAAGAGGCTGCCGGCGCGACTGAATTCAGCGACTCGAGCATGGTCAGCAGTTCAGTATTTGATTTTAACAGTGAGGCTCCCGATGCGGGAGCTTTCTATGATGAGGCAGGCTATGGTGGGCAGGATGAGCTTAGCGCCGCTTCGCCTTCGGGCCTTGATGCCGCTCCGGAATCTCTGGCCACATCGCCAAGTTATGCGAATGACGTCGGCGATTTAAAAACCTTACCGCATTCTGCTCAGGCTGAGCGATCACTGCTTGGCGGTCTTATGTTATCGCATGAGGCTTGGGATGCCATAGCCGATATGGTTACGTCGCAGGATTTCTATTTTCAAAAACATACGCATATTTTTGCTGAATTGGCACGCTTGTCCGATGCAGCCGAGCCGCTTGATGTTGTTACGCTGTCAGGGGCGCTTGAAAAAAGGGATTTGCTCGATGCTGCAGGCGGCCTAAGCTACCTCGTTGAGCTGGTGAAAAACACGCCTTCGGCGGCTAATATTCGATCTTACGCGAGTATTGTTCACGATCGTGCAACCTTGCGCCGCATTATTACCACAGCAACACATATTCAAAACACCGCGTTTAGCCCCGAGGGTCGCGATGCGACTGAGGTGCTTGATGGGGCTGAGCGATTGATCATGCAGGTGGGTGAAAACAGCCCTAAGCAGGGCGGGCCTATTCCTGTTAATGCTTTAATCAAAGACGCGCTCAATAAAATTGATGAGTTGTTTAACAAAAAAGGCGCAATTACCGGGCTCTCTACTGGTTTCGCTGACCTTGATGCTAAAACCTCGGGCTTGCAGCCGGCAGACTTAGTGATTGTGGCGGGTCGACCATCAATGGGTAAAACGTCTTTTGCGATGAACTTGGTTGAGAATGCAGTACTGCACACAGAAAAACCCGTGCTGGTGTTCAGCATGGAGATGCCTGCAGGTTCATTGATGATGCGACTGCTTTCTTCGGTTGGCAAAATTGACCAAACGCGTGTGCGCAACGGTCAGCTCGAAGACGAAGATTGGACCAAGCTCAGTGCGGCTATGCAGCAACTTAAAAATCGCCCCTTGCTTATCGATGATACGCCGGCCCTGACGCCTACTGAAGTGCGATCGCGCGCGCGTCGAGTAGCGCGCGAGCATGGCAGTATCGGTATGATCATGATCGATTATTTGCAGTTGATGCAAGTAGCGGGTGGCAATGAGGGGCGAACGCAGGAAATCAGTGAGATTTCGCGCAACCTTAAGAGTATTGCTAAAGAATTTGATTGTCCGATGGTGGCACTCTCACAGCTCAATCGAAGCTTAGAGCAGCGACCAAACAAACGGCCGGTCATGTCTGATCTGCGAGAGTCGGGAGCCATTGAGCAAGACGCAGATCTCATCATGTTTATTTACCGTGATGAAGTTTACAACGAAGAATCCGATGATAAGGGCACTGCCGAGATTATTATTGGTAAGCAGCGTAACGGCCCAATTGGCACGTCGCGACTAGCGTTTATTGGTCAATATACCCGCTTCGAAAATCTTGCCCATGGCGACTATCACGGCTCCTCGCCACACGAATAGTAAGGTCAACTTAAGCCAGCTTAAAACCCCCTCTTAACCTTCCCTAGTCAGTCTGATTTTACACCTCAAAACCGTTTGCATGTGGCAATTCCCACGCATGTTCGCTTAGTGCCCAGCTTGCGCCGATCTAAAGCTTGGCTTTTGTTTACTTTGGTGCCGTTTATTTCGAATGGTGGGTTGGGTCTTTTCTCAGAACCGCCGGCTCGTATCCCTCGATAAACTCGCGCGGCATTCTTCTGGGCTTGCCGCTGCTCAATTCTATGCAGGCGAAGCGCATTGCCGCTCGCAGCAGAGTTATGCCATCGCTGGGGCGAATCACTTGGAATTCGCGATGCATGGTGAGTTTTCGGTCCCAGCTGGTAATCCAAGTGCCCGCGACGATTTCATCACCCTCGACGGAGGCTTGCAAATAGTGGAATTCACTGTGAATGATTGCCATCGCCCGATCAAGCGACTGATAGCTGTTTAGATCTAGTCCTAACGCGTTGGAGTGAGTCCACGCAAGCTGCTGGCACCAGTTTACATAAACGGCGTTATTGGTGTGGTAGAGCCCGTCAATGTCTTCGGGCGTCACTTGGGTGCATAGAATATGAGGATCGGGGTGATCCCAGAGTTTGTTTAGTTCGTCCATAGAACCTCCGAATTTTTGCGCCCCGAATTTTGGGATTGGAGTAAAAATGCCTGAGTGAATTTTTTGGCTAACTAGAGTTGAGTTTCTATGCACGCTAGCCGGTAATTTAGATTTTGGCTTTTAGTCCAATGCTAGTTGCTCACGAAGTTTTGCTAGCCTTTTAATTTTTTCTTGTTGGTTTAGCGGTTCCGAAGGTGGCGTTGTTTCAGCCGTCTGCTCCGAACTAGCTGGGGGCAGCGCCAGTGCCTGCCCCTCACGTAGCTGCCTGGCTAAGCGATCGTAGTGTCCAGAAAAAACGCTGAAGGTTTTTGCCTCAGGTTGTCCGCGCAAAAAACTCCATCCGGTCGCTTTGCCCGCGTGATAAGCCAAGTTGTGCGACCAATTGTTGTTTTCATAGGGCGCATGCGCCGTGCAGGCTTCCAAAAAAGCATCGCGCACCGTGGGCAGTGCGAAAGCAAACTGGTCACAAAAACCCAAAAAACGATGTAGGGTAGGTAAATATTCTGAGTCTTCAATAACTGTTTTAGCTGCCTTTAAAATGGTTTTTGCATCGAAGGGCGCGAGTGATTGTAGCCATAATCGCTTGGCTTGGTTGAGCGTGTCGCTATCGGAATAGGCCGCATAAAATTGATTGTGGTAGTTGATTCTAAAAAGCGAAAAGACTTGATTGATAGCATCAACTTGTAATGCGTCCGCTTTTTTCTGGGTGTTAGTTGGCCCAGCTTCGGTCGGTGAGATCTTCGAGGAGTGAGCGATCTCGCGTGCGGCGTTTTTCGTCAGTGTGTCCATGTTTTCCATTAGCATTGTGCTCTTTAGCTTGATGGGTTCTTGACCATTGGTGTTTTACATACTGTAGAAATTTAGTATTCCACGAGTGATGTAATTCGTTTTTGTCGCGCCAGTACATCATGAATTCCGGCACAAGTTCTTTAGCAAACTGTTCTTCAATATTGGCAATGGCTAATACGTCAAATACCTCATGATCTGGTTGCCAATTTTCATACATAGGAACCGGTTCAGTATCGTGCTTGAGCGTGTGCGTATAGCGTGCCCACTGTCTTTTTACATGGGTAACAAACTTTGAGTTCCAGGTGGCTTGGGCATCGCCGCGTTCTTGCCAGTACAGCACGAATTCGGCTATGGCGTCATCAACAAAGTTTTGATGGATACCCATCCGCAATAAAATTTCAACTGCATCGATGCTAGGTTGCCAGCTAGGCTGCATGCCTTGAGAGTTGCCGGCAGATCGTTGTGCTAGTCGCGCAGTCCGCTCATGCTGCTGTTGTTTATCTTGTTGCCAGCGCCGGTTTACATGCTGTAAAAATTTACTCGACCAGCTGTGTGAGATCTCATTGCGTTCGCGCCAGTACAAAACGAATTCGTCAACAGCACTTAATATAAAGGAGGGCGCTACGCCTTGTTGTTGTAGCTGAGTAATCACGGCTGCATCAGGTTGCCACTGAGCGTCAATTTTGTGTCCGCCCAAACCGGGTTGGAGAGCTGAGCGCCTTGGCGCCGCTATGGGCTCTGCCGCTAATTGCTGGTTGATGGCAAAGGCAAATGAATGACTTTCGCTTGATGGCAGTGTATCGATAATGAGCATGCCTAAATTGATCAGGCTTTGCAGAATACGGCGCACCGATGCGGGAGTCCAAAAAGGCAACTGCTCGGCAAGTGCGGCCAGAGAAAGGTGCGCCCATTGATAACCCTGAGGTAAATGACTTTTCCCATACGCCGATGGGTTGCTGCCTTTCGCTATTGCCGAAGTGCTATTAGGATTGCCATTGCTGAACTGGCAGCAAGCCTCTAAATGCTGAAGTAAAATGGCTTCTTCAAGACCAATAGACGCCGCTAATGAGGGCGATACTAGTACGGGCCTTTCAGGAATCAGCGAGTGGCTCATGATTTTGCTAGGCCGTCGCTGCTTACTGATAGTTGCATCCAGAAACATAGGCTCTGGGAGGGTTTTATAGGGAATACGGCTGTTGTTGTAGGCGCAGTCAGATCAATGGATATTTGCATAGGATAAAGAGTTCTTGCACGGTGAGTACGGCAGCGTATCTCGACTTAGTTTAAAGCACGGCGGTGCGAAACTCTACCAAAGCCACAAAAACAATTCGCTTTATTGCGCTGAGCCGCCAGAGGTTAAGCTACAGGTTGCATCCACAACTGCTCCATTGCCGCGTACAATAGCGTGCAAAACTGGGCGGCTGGTCAAAAGCCATATTGATCGCTAAATTTCTATGAGGGGGGTTCGTTATGTGCTTGAAAGTACACGACAAAACTCTGGTAGAAGTGACTAGCCGGTCTGCAGCGTATTGTTAAGAGGTAGTCAATGGCAAAAACAAAAACTGCATTTGTATGCGGAGACTGCGGCTCCGATTACCACAAGTGGCAAGGCCAATGTGACGACTGTGGTGCATGGAATACGCTCTCGCAAGTGAATTTAGGGGGCGCCTCTGCAGGGCAGCATCGCGCGGTAGGTTTTGCGGGAGCCGCTGCGCAGATTCAAACGTTGAATAATATCGATTTAGCTGAAGTGCCCCGTATAACGAGTGGCTTGGGAGAATTTGATCGTGTGTTGGGCGGTGGTCTCGTGGCCGGCTCTGCTATTTTGATCGGCGGAAGTCCAGGTGCGGGTAAAAGTACTTTGCTGTTGCAGGTTATGAGTGTATTGGCGCGGAATTATGCAGCCTTGTATGTCACCGGAGAAGAGTCTTTGCAGCAGGTGGCTCTGCGTGCCCGCCGCCTAGGCTTGGTTGCTGATAATTTACAGTTGATGACTGAGACCAGCATTGAAACTATTTTAGCTACGGCCAGCTTGCAAAAGCCTCGGGTCATGGTCATTGACTCCATTCAAGTCATGCATAGCGATGAGCTGCCGGCAGCTCCAGGTAGCGTTTCTCAGGTAAGAGAATGCGCCGCCGCCATTACGCGCTTTGCCAAGCAATCAAATACGATTGTATTTTTAGTTGGCCATGTCACAAAAGATGGCAGTCTTGCGGGGCCTAAAGTTTTAGAGCATATGATTGATTGCTCGGTACTGTTAGAGGGTTCGGCGGATAGCCGCTACCGCATGTTGCGCGGTCAAAAAAATCGCTTTGGGGCGGCTAACGAATTGGGTGTTTTTGCGATGACCGAAGAAGGTATGCGTGAAGTTAAAAACCCTTCCGCTATTTTTCTCAGCCGTGCCCAAGCTGACTCGCCCGGTAGTGTGGTAGTTGTTCTGTGGGAGGGCACTCGACCGCTGCTGGTTGAGATTCAGGCTTTGGTCGATGATACGCAGGCCGGAAATCCTCGCCGCGTGGCGGTTGGCCTCGATCAAAATAGGCTGGCTATGTTGCTCGCTGTTTTGCATAGGCATGGAGGCTTGGCAGTAGGTTCTTCCGACGTGTTTGTCAATGCCGTGGGTGGTGTAAAGGTGTTAGAAAC
The DNA here is from genome assembly GCA_943788835.1 of uncultured Pseudomonadales bacterium. Classification (GTDB taxonomy): domain Bacteria; phylum Pseudomonadota; class Gammaproteobacteria; order Pseudomonadales; family UBA7434; genus UBA7434. The sequence continues at coordinate 132,280 of CALSRU010000005.1, forward strand.
TGGTGCTGATTTGGCATTGTTACTGGCTGTAGTGTCTAGCTTTCGTGATCAAAGCTTTCCTAAAAGTTTGGTGGTTTTTGGCGAGGTGGGTTTGTCCGGCGAAATACGCCCAGTGACGAGTGGGCAGGAACGAATTTTTGAGGCAGCCAAGCATGGGTTCGATCGTGCGATCGTACCTATGGCAAATAAGCCGAAACAGGCTATCGAGGGTATGCAGGTTCATGGTGTGAATTGGTTGAGCGAGGCGCTTGAATTGATTTAGAGCGCAGCCAGTTGCGGGCGGCTAGGCTCGCTTGGCCGCCTGTTTTTTCAAGTGCTGGCTATTGAAAAGCGCGGCTTCAACAGGTCGCCCGTAATAGTATCCTTGTGCCTGAATGCAACCCATTTTCATAAGCTCGCGAGCTTGCTCTTTAGTTTCAACGCCTTCTGCAATAATTTCTAGGCCTAGACTCTTGCCTAAGGATACCACCGCTGATGCTATCGTAACGGCATTTTGGTCATACTCAATCTTCTCAACAAAAGAGCGGTCTATTTTAAGACGGTCAAGCGGTAATGTTTGCAAGTTAGAAAGTGATGAGTAGCCGGTTCCAAAATCGTCGATTGCGATTTTACAACCTATTTTTCGTAGCGCATCTAAGTTTTTTATCATGACTCTTTCTGAGCTGGTAAACGCATTTTCAGTGACTTCAATCTCGATTTGTGATCCGGCGATTTTGTGTTTATCAAGACATGCCACTACGTTTTTAACAAAATCCGGTTTTTCCAACTGCAATCGAGAGGCATTCACGGACATAATGCACGGGGTGCTCGAGAATTTTTTCCACACGCTTATTTGTTGGCATACATTGTCAAGCACCCAGTAACCGACTTGTTCAATCAGGCCCATCGTCTCGCATATAGGGATAAAAACAGCAGGAGAAATAGGTCCAAGCTCTTTGCTGTTCCAGCGCAAAAGCACTTCGGCTCCAATAACTGAGCCTGTTTGCATGTCATACTGTGGTTGATAGTTCAGTGATAATTCTTTATTTCTAATTGCGCTGCGCAAATGTTTTTCAATCACAAAAAGTCGGGTGGTCTCTTTTGTGAAGTCGGAGTCAAAAAGTTGGAAGTTGTTTTTACCACCTGCCTTAGCAGCATACATTGCAGTATCGGCTTGTTTGATAAGCTGAGTGGTGTTCGCATTCTGATGGGGGAACAGGCAAATACCGATACTACATTGCACTTCGATTTCGTTATCTTCTATTTGAAAAGGTGTCGATAGTTCTTGCAGAATACGCTGAGCAATGAGTGCCGCATTACTTTGGCTTTGTACATCTTCTGCGATGAGAGTGAATTCATCGCCGCCCACTCGCGAAATTAATTCGCCATTTCGAAATATTTTTTTCAATCGTGTGGCAACCATTAATAGCACTACATCACCAACCAAGTGTCCGTGCATGTCGTTGATCATTTTGAAATTATCGAGGTCAATGAAAAGCAATGCGCCCGATGTTTTTTGTCGATTGGCTCGTTCGGAAGATTTTTCCAGATGGTTGAGAAAAACTCCACGGTTAGGTAGGCCAGTGAGTTGGTCGTGTGCTGCGTGATGCTCTAGTGCGGCCTGTGTGTCTTTGAGCTCGGAGATGTCGCGTAAAGAGAAAAGATAATGCGTGGCCGTGTTGTCGCCATGATTAAGTGAGTCAACCGTCAGCCAAAAAGGAATTCTTGATCTGCCTTTTTTAAGAGTATAAACCTCACCGCTCCAATGACCTTCATAAAAGAGGGTCTGCCATATTTGATTGTCTAGGCTCTTCTCATGCGTATCAAAAAAATTAATATCACTGGCGCAATGTAATTCTTCGATATCTTTAGCGATGAGCTTTTGAAAAGCGGGATTGGTAAGCTTTACTTTCTGCTTCCCATCAAAGACCACTATGGCATCGCTGGATATTTCAATCATGTCGTACATCAATTGCGCGTTAGAAATGTATTCATAATCTTTGAGTGCGCTGACTTTTGCAGGGGTGGCAGACTGACGAATATGAAGTACGCATTCGTCAGTAGCGACTTGGTTTTCGTCAAGCGGCTGAATATAAATTTCATATTGCGGATGCTGATAGCCTTGCTCACATTGGACTTGAAGGTTTTCTGGCTTGCCGCTGAGTCGAGTTTTTCTGGCTAGGTATTGCAACTCATTGAGCGATTGTTTACTCAATTTTTGCAGAAATTGACGAAAAATTACTTTAGCAGGTGGTGTGATGTCGACATCTTCGGATTGCAGCAATTCAATGTTTACTTGGGCTATTAGCTCAAGCGATCGATTTACTGTTATTACTGCGTCAACAGCAGTGCGCATCATCTTTGCGAGTTGGGCGTCGTTCATCTGTATAGGCGTGTTGAGCTTGTCGCTCCGATAGTTGTGCGGCATTTTTAGTATCTCTAAGCCAAAGTTTTTTTACCGGCATGTCGGCGCAGCGCTCTTTTAATCCTTGTTTTAACGCTGCTCTAATAAGGGTAGCTCTTTGTGACTTATTTGCGAGTTTTAAGGCCGGTTATGTTGAGTGTCGGTAGCGCGGGGGAATTGTGCACATGGGTCAAAAAAGCAAACTAATGGCGGTTGGTTTTTCTAAATAATGCGTTTTTCGATGCCGGTATTTAGCAGGCATATTTGAAGACGTGCAAAGTGTGACGCGCGTCACAAGACCGCGCGGTATGTTTTCGTAAGAGTTTGTTCAATTAAATTTTTATTTGTCTTTTAATAGGCGATTCATCAGGCAAGTTTTTTATATCGGACTCGCGTAGGTTGCACATCTGCGCCTTTTCGAGCAACAAAATTCTCATGGTAATCGGTGTAGTTTCCTTCAAAAAAGATAGTTTCGGAATTTCCTTCGTAAGCCAAAATATGGGTGCACACTCGATCGAGAAACCAACGATCGTGAGAGATGATGAGTGCGCTGCCAGGAAAGGTGAGTAGCGCCTCTTCAAGTGCCCTGAGCGTTTCAACATCGAGGTCGTTCGAGGGCTCATCAAGCAGCAAAACATTGCCCCCTTGTTTCAGCGTGCAGGCCAGCTGCAGTCGTCCGCGCTCACCTCCAGATAAATCGCCCACTCGTTTTTGTTGGTCGCTACCTTTGAAGTTAAAGCGACCCACATAGGCGCGCGAGGAAACTTCGTAGCCGCCAATTTGTATATTTTCATGGCCGCTAGAAACAGCTTCCCAGACGGTTTTATCGTTTTGCAGATCATCGCGCATTTGCTCAACGTGGGCGATCTTGACCGACGCACCGATTTTTATTTCGCCGCTATCGGGTTTTTCTTGGCCAGTTATCATTCTGAATAAAGTTGATTTGCCCGCACCATTGCCACCAATAATTCCGACGATAGCGCCTTTAGGTACGTTGAAAGAGAGCCGTTCGAATAATTCTTTTCCTGCATAGGCCTTGGCAACGTCGACAAGCTCAATGACGCTGTCTCCGAGCCTGTCGCCCGGTGGGATATAGATTTCATTGGTTTCGCTGCGACGTTGAAATTCTTGTGAATTCATTTCGTCAAAGCGTTGCAGGCGAGCTTTGTTTTTTGCATGCCGCCCTTTAGGGTTTGCGCGAACCCACTCGAGCTCGGCTTTGATGCTCTTTTGTCGTGATGCTTCTTGTTTTTCTTCCATGGCTAGGCGCTGTTCTTTTTGTTCGAGCCATGCGGAATAATTTCCTTCGTATGGGATTCCGCGGCCTCGGTCAAGCTCTAGAATCCAGCCTGCCGCGTTGTCGAGAAAGTAACGGTCGTGCGTTATCGCGACAACAGTTCCAGGATAGTCCTCCAAAAAGTGCTCTAGCCAGTGCACACTTTCAGCATCGAGATGGTTGGTGGGCTCGTCGAGCAATAGCATGTCTGGGTTTGACATTAGTAGGCGGCACAAAGCCACGCGGCGTCGCTCGCCTCCTGAGAGATTGCTAATGTCGGCATCCCACGCGGGTAAGCGAAGTGCATCGGCTGCCACTTCAAGTTTGTGTTCGAGGTTGTGTGCGTCGTTGGCCTGCAAAATATTTTCTAGCCGCTGCTGTTCTTTTGCAAGTGCATCAAAATCAGCATCTGGCTCAGCATAGGCTGAGTAAATGGCATCAAGCTTCTGCTGGGCTTCGGCTATTTCGCCCAAGCCGTCTTCCACATTGCCGCGCACATCCTTGTTGGGATCCAACTCCGGTTCTTGCGCTAGGTAGCCAATATTCAAGTCGGGCTGAGGCCGTGCTTCACCAAGGTGGTCAGTATCAATGCCGGCCATAATGCGAAGCAAGCTAGATTTGCCTGAGCCATTGAGGCCCAGAACGCCGATTTTCGCGCCAGGGAAAAAAGATAGGGAAATATCTTTAAGTATTTCACGCTTAGGCGGCACGATCTTGCCAACGCGGTTCATTGTGTATACGTATTGAGCCATAGTTTTATCAGTGCTGTTATTGAAGGGTATGATGTCATGTGAATACTATCACCGCTTGCAGTGTCTTACTAAGCCTCCAGCGTTGCAGTGGATTAAAAAGCAAGAAGTTGCGTCTGATCATTGGAGCAACATAGTTGACGATGCCCCGCCAAAGCGAAATTTATTTATATTGAGCAATAAGTGATTTCAATACTATGCATGATCGAATATTTTCAATGGGCTTGAGTCAGGCATGCTGGGCTCGCGTGCCTCTCTTACTGGGTTTGGTTGGTCTGCAGCTTGGCGCCTTGGCTCATGCTGATCGGGGCGAATCCGCTATCTGGGAGGCCTCTTTGCTGGCCGGAGTGGCAGCAAATAGCAGCGACATCAGCAGCGCTGAGGCGGATGAATTCGACCTCGCCATCAGCAGTGATAAGAGTTTTGCACTTGCCGTCAATTACCTTCAGGAGTATCGGCGTGATGATCGGCTGCATTATGAATATTATGCGGCTAAAACACACTCGCAGCTCGATATCCATATGCGGGCAGATGGCGGACGCACTGTGGTTAATATGCCCATATATTATTTACATGTGGGCGGCACCTACGAGCTAGCACAGGCTGGCACGACTTTGGCCCCCTATGTGGGCGCCACTCTTGGCTTGGCTCGATTTGATCCGGACGGGTTTGATGCCCTGAATAAGTTTTCAATGGCTATTGCAGGTGGTTTTCGCTGGCCGATTACCTCGAGTATGGGGTTGCGTCTAGATGCACGAGCACTAGCGACTTTTTTAAGCCCTCAAGCGAGCATTTTTTGTGCAGATGGGTGTGTGGCCAAGGTGGATAGTGATATCTGGTGGCAATATCAGGTGATGGCGGGGCTAGTCTTTGTGTTTTAGCTGTCCCCAGGCAGTTTTGGAGGTTAATGCGGCGCAAAAAACTTTATTGCCGCCGCCTTGTAGTCTTTTCGGAGGTGCCAAACGTAATAATTCTGCCCAGTATTAGGATAGTTTTCCGTGTGCGCTTTGGGTAAAATGCGCGCTCTTTTTTGGTCCACCGTGCCTGTTCTTGGCTCACGGGGGCGCGTTTGATCACGTTAATCTTCTCATTGCTGCGCCAACCTGCACAGCAGACTATACGGAGTAAGTAAATGTTCGACAAAAGTATGAGTGTCGCCGGTTTTGACCCCGAGTTGGCTGATGCTATAGCCGCTGAAGAGCAGCGGCAGGAAGACCATATTGAGCTGATCGCATCAGAGAATTATTGCAGCCCGCGCGTTATGGAAGCCCAAGGTACGGCTCTTACCAATAAATATGCCGAGGGTTATTCGGGTAAGCGGTATTACGGTGGTTGTGAGCACGTAGACAAAGCCGAGGATCTCGCTTGCGAGCGCGCTAAGAGGCTTTTTGGTGCAGACTACGCCAACGTACAGCCTCACTCAGGCTCACAGGCGAATTCGGCTGTTTATATGGCTCTGCTTAACGCCGGAGATACGGTACTGGGTATGAGCCTTGATGCTGGCGGGCACCTTACACATGGGGCCAAGCCAAATTTTTCAGGCAAAACATACCATGCCGTGCAGTACGGTTTGAATGTTGCAACCGGTGAAATTGACTATGAAGAGGTTGAAGCGCTAGCGCTTGAGCATAAGCCCAAAATGATCATTGCTGGTTTTTCTGCCTATTCGGGCATAGTTGATTGGGCGCGCTTTAGAGAGATAGCCGATAAAGTGGGCGCTTATTTGTTGGTTGATATGGCCCACGTTGCAGGGCTCGTTGCGGGCGGTGCATATCCTAGCCCGGTGCCCTATGCTGATGTGGTTACATCGACTACGCACAAAACATTGCGCGGTCCTCGCGGCGGCATTATTTTGGCCAAAGCCAACCCAGAGCTAGAAAAAAAATTCAACTCAGCAGTTTTTCCTGGTGGTCAGGGAGGCCCTTTAATGCATGTTATTGCCGCTAAGGCAGTCAGCTTTAAAGAAGCAATGGGCGATGATTTTAAAGAGTACCAAAAACAAGTTGTTGTCAATGCGAAGGCCATGGCTAACACGTTTATCCAGCGGGGCATAAATATTGTGTCTGGTGGCACAGAAAATCATCTAATGCTGGTTGACCTTGTTGGTAAAGATTACACCGGTAAAGACGCCGATGCGGCATTGGGTGCGGCGCATATTACCGTGAACAAAAATGCAGTGCCCAATGATCCTCGCTCACCATTTATCACTAGCGGTTTACGAGTGGGAACGCCGGCCATAACCACGCGTGGATTTAAGGAAGCCGAGGTGATCGAGCTTACTGGCTGGATGTGTGACATCCTTGAGGATGTTAACAATCAGCAGGTTATCGATCGTGTACGTGGTCAAGTCGCAGAGCTCTGCGCTCGCTTCCCAGTTTATGGTTAAGGCAGTAGTCATTTGGGCCGATTTTTCAGAGGTCTGTTCGCAAGCAAACTAGCTAACCCCAAGAGCCAGACGATATGCGTTGTCCGTTTTGTGCCATCGAAGATACCAAAGTTATTGACTCGCGCCTGGTTGCCGAGGGGGATCAAGTGCGTCGTCGGCGTGAGTGTCAGGCTTGTTCAGAGCGTTTTACCACCTACGAAACAGCTGAGCTTTTATTGCCGAAAGTCATAAAACAAAATGATGTGCGCGAACCATTTGATGAAGGGAAAATGCGCGCAGGTATTTTACGAGCCCTAGAGCGCCGGCCTGTTAGTGTTGAGCAAATTGAGGCGTCGGTCCATCATATTAAGCACAGCCTGATGGCAACGGGTGAGCGCGAAGTCAGTTCACTCAAAATTGGTGAGGCGGTTATGCAGGAGTTGCGTGAGCTTGATCATGTTGCTTATGTTCGCTTTGCTTCAGTCTACAGGAGCTTTCAAGACATCGAAGAATTTCGCCAAGAAATTGATAGGTTGTCGGCTGAGTCTTCGACGTTGATCAACAGGTCAGATGAAAGGCTCGCCGATACACTCAATGAAGTGTCAGCCGGTGCAGATGACGACTAACGTGGAATTTTCCGAGTATGATCGGCAAATGATGATGGCAGCTTTAGCGCTAGCTGAGCGAGGGCGTTATACCTGCATGCCCAATCCGCGGGTTGGTTGTGTGATTGTTAAGGGTGATGACATTGTTGGTCGTGGTGCGCACTTGCATGCGGGGCAGCCTCATGCTGAAGTGCTTGCGTTACAGGAAGCCGGCGCCGCCTCTCATAATGCTACCGTTTACGTCACCTTAGAGCCTTGTGATTTTCACGGTCGAACCGGGCCATGTACGCAGAGATTGATTGCGGCTGGCGTATCTCGCGTAATTTATGCCTTGGATGACGCTAATCCCAAAGTGTCTGGCCAAGGACGCAAAGCACTTCTTGCGGCAGGTATAGTGGTTGATTTTGGCCTTCTTGCCTTCGAGGCGCAGGAACTTAATCGTGGTTTTTTTTCTAGAATGCATACGCAGCGCCCTTTTGTGCATGCCAAGATGGCTATGAGCTTAGATGGGCGCACAGCTATGGCTTCAGGTGAAAGTCAGTGGATTACCGGCAGCCCAGCGAGAAGTCGCGTGCAGGAAATGCGCGCGCAAAGCTGTGTTATGGTCACAGGAATAGGCACAGTGTTGCGCGATGATCCCTCCCTCACTGTGCGGTCAGAAGAGTTGGGTGTGGATATTGGTCGGCAGCCGGCGCTGGTGGTTATTGACTCACGCTTAAGTATTCCGTTAGGTTCGAAAGTTATTTCTGAAAGCATTTTAAACGGGCGAGCTCTGTTAGTCGCTTGTGCGAAAAATTGTGATATAGAGCGAAAAAATTCGTTAGTTGAATTGGGTGTCGAAGTAAGGGAATTTAGTGGAATCGTTGCAAGCCCTGAACGTATTGATCTATCCGATTTATTAGATTTTCTTGGTCAGCGTGAATATAACGAGCTCATGCTTGAGGCTGGTGCGGAGTTGCTTGGTGGTTTTATTCAGCAGCAGTTGGTTGATGAACTTTCATTGTTTGTTGCGCCAAAATTACTTGGCGCTTCAGCAAAACCCTTGGCGCACTTACATCTTGATGCTATGAGCGATGCGCAGGCGTTGGATGTTATTGAAGTTGAATCGGTAGGCGATGATTGGTTATTTCGTTGTAAGCTTGTGCCACAAAATCTTACTCACTAGCGTTACGGAAGTGCCAGTAATTAAAAATCTCAATTGCAGGGTTGGGTGGCATAGCTAGACTCTAGATCTAGATGGAGCAGCCTAGCTAAAATATTTATTAAATAAGTGATAAGGGTGTGATCATGTTTACAGGTATCATCCAAACTATTGGGGGCGTTTCCGATATACAAAGTGTTGGCGGTGACCAGAAGTTTTTAATTGAGGCTCCCGGGCTAGATTTTACGGGTGTAGGGGTCGGCGATAGTATTGCTGTCAACGGTGTTTGTTTGACCGCTGTTGAGCTCACTGGCCAAGGCTTCTGGGCAGATGTGTCGACTGAAACTTTGAGTTGCACCACATTGGGAGAGTTGCGCTTAAATAGCAGGGTGAATTTAGAGAAGTCTTTAACCCCTCAAACAGCGCTAGGCGGTCATCTGGTGAGCGGGCATGTTGACGGCGTAGGTAGTATCACATCTATTAAACAAGATGCGCGCTCCGTTCGGTTCACTATTGCAGCGCCGCATGATTTGGCTAAATTCATCGCTATCAAAGGCTCTATCTGCATCGACGGCACTAGCCTTACTGTAAACGATGTGCAAGACAATTCATTCACTATCAATATTATCCCTCACACTTACACTAACACGCTGTTTAGCGATTACCATGAAGGTGGGTCGGTCAATCTAGAAGTGGATGTTATTGCTCGCTATGTAGAGCGAATGACCGCCTATCAGCCGCGTTAGATGTCGAAGATATTCTTTGCACGCAGATAGCGTAAGCAATGTTGAAGGAAATGCTATTGCTCGTAAGGTGTATCACTCGATTAGCTACACCGTTTTATAAATAAGGTTTGAGTGCGAGCATGGTGGCAAATGTTGCAAGGCACTCGAGCGAACATACACAGTAAATGATTTAGGTGGACTATGGGTGCGTTGAGTACTACAGAAGAGCTAATCAGTGATATTCGTCAAGGTAAAATGGTCATTCTCATGGACGATGAGGATCGTGAAAATGAAGGCGACTTGGTCGTTGCTGCTGAAAGCATAACGCCAGAGATTATTAACTTTATGGCGCGTGAAGGCCGCGGATTAATATGCATGCCTATGAGTAGGGCTCGTTGTGCACAGCTAGACTTACCTTTAATGGTTGATAATAATAGAGCGTCGCACGGCACGAATTTCACGCTTTCTATCGAGGCTGCTACTGGCGTGACCACCGGGATATCGGCCGCCGATCGCGCCCAGACCGTTTTGTCAGCAGCTAAAAAAAATGCAAAATCGTCTGACATTGTTCAGCCTGGTCATATTTTCCCATTAATGGCGCAGCCTGGTGGCGTACTTGTAAGAGCAGGTCATACCGAGGCTAGTGTTGATTTAGCTCGCCTGGCAGGCTTTGACGAGTCGGCAGTGATTGTCGAGATTATTAATGATGACGGGCAGATGGCGCGGCGAGATGATCTTGATAGGTTTGCACAAAAGCATAATTTGAAAATCGGTACCATTGCCGATTTGATTCACTATCGATTGCTACACGACAAGACCATAGAGCTTCTCGATCGAGGCATGATCAACACTGATCATGGTGAATTTGAGATACATGCGTTCGGCGATATGATTACTGGCGATACGCATTTGGCTTTAGTCAAAGGTGAGGTGGCAAACAATGATCCGGTGTTAGTTCGAGTGCACACGGGCTCTGCCGTACGCGATTTGTTTGGCGCGCAAATTGGCGATACGCCTGATTGGAACATGCAGCGTTGCTTGGAGCGCATTGCAGAGGAGGGCCGCGGTGTGTTGGTCCTTTTGGCTGGCTTTCAATTGTCCGAGGGATGGTTGCAGGATGCGCAAATTGCGCTCGGCAAAAAGTCAAAACCTTCGTCGGCAGTGAGTAAGGGTACAAGTTCATTGAATGTAGGTGTAGGTTCACAAATATTACGCCAGCTTGGTGTATCTAAAATGCGATTATTGGGCCCTGAAAAACATTACAATGCCATTTCGGGATTCGACTTGGAAGTGGTTGAATGGGTTAGTCGTCCGTGAGCATCATTAGTAAGGTATAAAGTTAATGAGCACAGAAAGTATTGATCCACGGTATGCAAATTACCTACGCCCATCCGAGTTGCAGCGGCGGCTTGATAGCATGACAACGGTTGAAGGGAATGCGGCCGGCAGTGAGTTGGGCGGCGTTAAAATAGCGATTATTGTGGGCCGTTGGCATAGTTATATTGTTGATCGCTTGTTGCAGGGTGCCTTAGATACGGCTAACAATAGCGGTATTGCTGATGCCGATATTGATGTCATTCAGGCACCTGGCGCCTATGAAATGCCGTTAGTGGCTAAGGCACTTGCTCAGCGCAATGCTTATGGCGCGCTAGTGACGCTGGGTGTAATTATTAAGGGCGATACACCGCACTTCGATTTTGTTGCAGGTGAGTGCGCACGTGGCTTGTCCGATGTCTCGCGCGGTTTTGATCTGCCTATTGGGTTTGGCGTGTTAACGGTTAACAATGTTGAGCAGGCCATGGCTAGAGCAGCCGATGGTGAGGCAAACAAAGGGCGTGAGGCAATGCTAGCTGCACTTGAAGTGGCCAGCTTACTGAAAACCTTTGACTAGTATAATAGCCTTCACGCCAATCTAACGAAAGAGCGGTAACTAATGGGTAGTAAAAAAGTGAGCGATGAGCTGCACAACAAGCGTAAGCTTGCTAGCGAAAGGCACAAAGCGCGGCATTTTGCTATGCAGGGTTTGTATCAATGGCAGCTCAATGCGACCACGGCAAGCGATATTGAAGCGCAGTTTCGCGTTGATTTTAATATGAAGGGTACTGATTTCGAATACTTTCGCGAGTTACTTGCAGGTGTTCAGCGTGAGGTCGAAGAGCTCGACGAGCTCCTCGTACCCATTGCTGATGCGAGAGAGCTTAGCGAGTGCGACCCTGTTACCAAGGCACTGCTGCGTATAGGTATTTATGAATTAAAAAACCGTATTGATGTGCCTTATAAAGTGGCAATCAATGAAGCGGTAAGTCTGGCTAAGAAATTTGGCCCTGAGGATGCACATAAATTCGTTAATGGCTTGCTTGATCGAGCAGCAAAAAGTTTACGCGCGGTTGAGGTTCAGGCTCAGCGATCTGATTCGGCATCGACATGATTTTTAGCGCTGATATTAAGCGCTAATCTGGAATCAATTCCATGGCTTCTGAGTTCGAAATTATCGAGCAGTATTTTTCTTTTTCTAATAGTAATGCGCTTGGCTCAGCGTCTGCCAGTTCAACAGTCGTGGGAGTTGGTGACGATGCTGCGTGTTTGAAGGTAGGTAGTGAGCATTTGCTGGTTGCCACCGATACGCTGGTTAGTGGTGTACATTTTCCGGCTGATGCTGAACCTGTTGATATTGCTAGCCGCGCGCTTAACGTGAACCTAAGCGATTTTGCTGCTATGGGGGCAGTGCCTCAGTGGCTTACGTTGGCCTTGACTCTGCCCGATAATAACGAGCAATGGCTCAGTAAATTTTCGGCCAGCCTAGCGCGTGGATGCGCCAAGTATGGCGTGTCCTTAGTTGGCGGCGACACCACGCGAGGACCACTTACTGTGACGTTTACGGTGATGGGTGTTCCCATCACTGCGCGCACTTCAGCAGTCAATGATGATCCGTCTTTTACTGTGCCTTCCTTAAATAGTGCGAATTGTTTGCGCCGCAGCGGTGCCCAAGCGGGCGATGAAGTCTGGGTCAGCGGCTCGCTTGGCAAGGGCGCAGCAGCGTTGCAGATGATCACGCAAAATCATACAGCACGGGCCTCCTGGCCAATAACCGACCGCCAGCGTGAAAATCTGCATGCTGCATTTTATGCGCCGGTTCCACAACTACGGTTGGGCAGCGCATTAGTTGGTGTGGCTAGTGCCGCTATTGACGTGTCTGACGGCCTCTTGGCTGATGCCGAGCACATAGCATCCCAAAGTAAGGTCATGCTTGAGCTTAATGGCGATGCACTGCCAATGCATCCGGCGCTGGCTTCGTTGTCTGATACTGTGTTGGCTAGAGAATGGATGTTATCTGGCGGTGATGATTACGAATTATTTTTCACCGTACCAGAAAAAGACCATAACAAAGTGGTTATGTTAGCTAAGACAGTTGGGGTAACGTGTACCTTAATTGGTAAGGTTTTCGACCCTGCTGAGTATGATGCACAATATGGCGAGAGAGTTATCTTGAATGGCGATGGCTGGACAAAACCAAACGAGAAAGGGTTTAAGCATTTTTAGTAGACACTTTGCAATCAATAGGTAGCTGGTTTCATGAGTAAATCTCCCGATATTAACTTTATGCTGCAGCATCCGGCGCATTTTTTTGCACTTGGTTTAGGCAGCGGTTTGGCTGCACGCGCACCAGGCACATTCGGTACGCTGGCGGCCATTCCATTTTGGCTGTTGATGGCTCCACTACCCTTTTTCGCTAAAGTATTGATTGTTTTTGCTGCTTTTATCATCGGTATTGGGTTGTGTGAAAAAACCAGCAATAGTTTGGGGGTGCACGATCATGGAGGTATTGTTTGGGATGAGTTTGTCGGTTTTTGGTTGACGATGCTGTTTGCACCAGCCGGCTTAATCTGGCTACTACTGGGCTTTGGGCTGTTTCGTTTGTTTGATATTGTGAAGCCGTGGCCGATTAAGCTTCTCGATCAAAAAGTGCATGGCGGCTTTGGCATTATGATTGACGATGTGTTGGCAGGCTTATTGGCTGGGCTGAGTCTCTTAGCTATTAGCGCCTGGATATAAAATAATTCTGCATGACTGACTATAAAAATATTGTTGTTTTAACGGGTGCAGGTATTTCGGCGGAGTCTGGTCTGCAAACGTTTCGCGATAGCGGTGGGTTATGGGAGGGTCAACGGGTTGAGGATGTTGCAACGCCAGAAGCATTTGCAGCTAATCCAGCGTTCGTGCAAGAATTTTATAATCTGCGTCGTCAGCAACTATTACTACCGTCCGTTACTAGTAATGCAGCGCACCATGCATTGGCAGCGTTTGAACAATCCTTTTTAGGTGAGTTTACGCTCGTCACTCAAAACGTAGATAATTTGCATCAGCGAGCAGGCAGCAAACATGTTTTTCCTATGCACGGCGAGTTACTTAAAGCGCGTTGTGTTAGTTGTGACTCTGTGTGTGGGTGGTCTGAAGATATTCTTGCCGTGAGTACTTGTGGTTACTGTGGCAGTCGGGGGAGTTTGCGCCCGCACATTGTTTGGTTTGGCGAAATGCCGTTATATATGTCGGCAATCGAAGAGGTTTTGGAGCGTTGCGACTTGTTTGTGTCAATTGGTACATCGAGTGTTGTCTATCCTGCGGCGGGCTTTGCGCAGGTGGCGCGTTATAACGGCGCTACAACAGTTGAGCTTAATCTTGAGCCCAGCAGTCACGAGTCGAAATTTGATAAAGCCTATTACGGTTTAGCGACTCAAGTAGTGCCGAATTTTTTTGACAAGCTATAGAGCCCCTATTTGGTAGTCGTTGCGCCACGCAGGCTTTATTTTATTGACTATCATCCCCATTACTATCGCGCTTCTTTTATGGTTGGGTGCTAATTGTGTATGCCGCTATGCTAAAATAACGCACGTTTGTAGACCTTCAGGGGCTTTTTTGATCGCGAATTTCGCTGATGAGCGAAACCATAAGCCTTGACCGATAATTTTTTTGATGACGCCATGACCGAACCTAGCCATCCAATTGTTGAAAAAAATCAAAGCCCTAGCAATAACAGCTGTAGTTTTGATGCCATTAACAGTACCACTCAGTTGCCTGAAGGGTACACTGGTTCGCCTGCAGATATTGTAAAGCGTCATTTATATGAACCGCCTGTTACGGCCTTCAATCAGGCTGAATATGATGCGGCCCTAAAAAAAATTCAACCGCTGCTTGAGCGGCACAATGCGATTATTGTGGCGCATTATTATACCGATCCGGCCATTCAACACTTAGCTGAAGCTACCGGCGGAATTGTTTCAGACTCACTGGAAATGGCGCGCTACGGTTCTCATAACGATGCACAAACGCTAGTGGTGGCTGGAGTGAAGTTTATGGGCGAGACAGCGAAAATCCTCAGCCCAGAAAAACGCGTGTTAATGCCGACTCTCGAAGCTACCTGCTCACTCGATCTGGGCTGCCCCATTGATGAGTTTTCAGCATTCTGTGATGCTCACCCCGATCGCACGGTAGTGGTTTACGCTAACACCTCGGCGGCAGTGAAAGCGCGAGCCGATTGGGTGGTGACTTCTAGCATTGCGCTGGATGTAGTTGACCATCTCGATGCGCAGGGCAAGAAGATTTTATGGGCGCCAGATAAACATTTAGGTAGTTATATTCAGAAGCAGACCGGCGCCGACATGTTATTGTGGGATGGTGCTTGTATCGTACATGATGAGTTTAAGGCCAAAGGTATTCTGGAGATGAAATCGGTTTATCCAGATGCAGCCGTGCTGGCCCACCCGGAGTCTCCTGCATCGGTATTAGCGCTGGCCGACCATGTGGGTTCAACCTCGCAAATCATACAGGCTGCACGCGAATTGCCGCAGCAGCGCTTCATTGTTGCTACCGATCAGGGTATCTTTTATAAGCTCTGCCAAGCGGTTCCTGACAAAGAAATTTTTATAGCGCCGACTGGCGGCTCCGGAGCAACGTGCCGCAGTTGTGCAAACTGCCCTTGGATGGCTATGAACGCTCTAGATAACTTAGCCGACGCACTTGAGCAAGGTAGTAACGAAGTGATGGTCGATCCGACTTTGGCTAATCGCGCATTACTTCCTTTGCAGCGTATGCTCGACTTTAAAAATTCAGCGGGCGCCTAATACCTCAAAGCTGTTCAGTGATTTGTCGGATACGCTCTGTATCAAGTAGGCGCTGTTTGATTCGAGCGGAAATTTGAAAATCGTTACCGGCAATTTTTAATGCAAAATTGAGTTGTTTACGTGCCTGCAAAAAATTCCCTCGCAGTAAAAAAAATTCAGCTCGTGATAAATGCAAATTGAGAATATCACCAGCCAGGCCCTGAGTTTCCGCTAGTAAATACCAAACATCGGCCTGCTTTGGCCTCACTTTACTGAGTTTTTCAAGTACTTGCTGGGCAGTCGCATAATTCTTATTTTTTAATAGCGTGTCGGCTAGCAGCATGCTGATGGCGTAATTGTTGGGTGTTATTGCATACAGGTCACGCAGACGTTTTTCGGCTAATTCTAGTTTGCCTGCGGTTAAGTCTATCTCAATATCCAGCAGCGAGTAGGCTATCCGTCCAGGTAATTGTTGCAACATGGGCTGAAGGGTGGCGCGGGCTTTTTTCCATTGGCCATTTTTGTTGTAAGCCATAGCCAGCCCATAGCGGTCGGCATTCAGGCGCGCTTCCACGGTTGCTCTATTTTTGTGAGAGTCAGCGAAGGGCTTGGTATTGTTAGTGGTTTTATTTATGCCTGTATTTGACTGATGTATTCCCGACTGTTCTAGTGCAAATTTAAATTTTTTGACGAGTTGCTTGGGCTCCTTGCCGTTTAAAACCGCTACGCGTGCGCGTATTATTTGATAATCAATATCACTGATAGGGTTGATTGTCTCAACGGTACGGGCACGATTTTCAGCATCGGCAATACGCGATTCGGTCACCGGGTGCGTGCGTAAAAATTCAGGTATGCCTTCGCCATACAGCCTCGACGCATCTTGCATTTGCCTAAACATATTAGCAGCCGCGTTAGCGGGGTAGCCACTGTTGACGAGGGTTTGCATGCCAATCCGATCAGCTTCGCGCTCATGGATGCGGCTGTAGCGCAGGCGTGAATCAATGGCCACAGCTTGAGAGGTGGCTATGGCTGCAGTGGCGGCATCACCGCCTGCAGTGGCGGCCAATATAATGCCGGCTAGCATGCCGGCAATGCTAGCAACATTAGCTCGTTTAGCTGCCTCCACACTGCGTGCGAAATGCCGCTGAGATAAATGCGCAAGCTCATGAGCAAGTACTGAGGCAAGCTGCGCTTCTGTTTGGGCGCTCGTGATCAGCCCTGTGTGGACTCCCACTACTCCGCCGGGTACGGCGAATGCGTTAATAGTAGGGTTATCAACCAATACTAGATCAAGCCTAGGGTTATCTATTTCACTTTGGCTTGCGAGTTGGAAGAGTAAATGCTCAAGATATTCAAATATCAACGGATCGCTATTGAGTGGCACGCCTGCACGAAACGAGCGCAGCCATGCTTGCCCAAGTGCGTGTTCCTCGGCCGAGGACATTAGCCCTGCGCCACTGTCGCCTAGCACGGGCAGCGCAATGTCTTCAACTGCCAATGCCAGTGAGCAATTCAGTATGGTTGCTAGAATAACACCATAAAGCATGTGGCTTGCGCCTCGTAGCCACAGGATATAGCGGATTTTACTGAGCCTAGCCCTGAGGTGCGGGTCGTTGCTTGCCTTGGGCGTCTTAGTCATTCATTTTCCAGAGATGAAACCACGCAGTGAGTAGTAGACGGGGTATATTATATGAGCGCTGTGAAGTTGGCGCGGGCCGCTAGCCTCTCAGAGCTTAGTTCTTCAATCTTCAGGTTCTTGATTTTCAGGTTCTTGATTTTCAGATTCTTGGATTTTACGTTCTTACGTTTTTGTGGGCGCTTTCCATTGTATTGTGGCGACTGATCGTGTTGTGTCACGGCTGTATGAATAAGAAATTCTTTCGAGTTACACCGCGTAAATTTTCCTGTAGCTTGGTGCGGGTGGCGAAAAATCATCCCAGAATTGACTGGTTATTGGCCTCCGTGGATATCAGCGTTATAAGCTAAGGTAATGATTGGACTCGGCGAAGACCACGCTTAGACCGGTATAATTGCTCTTGGCATTTTTTTTGATCGTTTGCGGTGCCATCAAGTTCCGTCAATTGTTACACTTTTAGGGCGTCAACTCCATTTTTCGGATAGGTGCAGCCCTCTATACTTAAGGTATTGCACCAGCGCTCACGTGCTAAGCTAAAGACGCGTGTCGGCAATGTTGACGTAAAGGTTGACGTAAAGGTTGACGTTAGCCCTAGTGATGACTAAGAAGTAGTTGATCAAAGCTTAGGGCAGCGTTCAAGGCGTCCGCCAATCGCAGTAATTATTAGTTGAGAGTGAGTCTTATGTCCAGCGTTTTCAGAAAGTGGTACGAGCGCCGTTTTCATGATGAAGAAGCCATTTTATTGCTGATTATTATTAGTATTGGTGTGGCACTAATATTATTTGTGGGCGAAATTTTTACACCCGTTATTGCTGCATTGGTCTTGGCTTTTTTGCTGCAAGGTATGGTGAGTCAACTGGTGGCGAGAAAGATACCGCATATTTTCTCTGTTTTAATCGCCTTTATATTGCTGTTAGTTCTTGAGGTGACATCTGTCGGTGTGCTTTCAACCTTGGTTTTTGTACAGCTCGACAACTTCACCGAAGAACTGCCAAAGTTTCTAGCTTTGCTACAAGAGCTCCTATTTACATTGCCAGAAAAATATCCTGCACTGGTTTCTCAATCCCAAGTCGATGAGTGGCTTGCCACGCTCAATAAAGAAATTGCTGGCTTCGGCCAGTGGGTTGTCACGTTTTCGCAGTCAAAAATCCCTAATTTGATTAACTTTTTGGTGTACCTAGTGCTGGTGCCCGTACTGGTTTTTTTCTTCTTAAAAGACAAGGAAAAAATACTTGGTTGGTTTGGCCGTTTGTTACCTAATGAGCGTCCGTTGCTTCAGCAAGTATGGAGCGATATGAACGACCAAATGGCCAACTATGTGCGCGGAAAATTTATCGAGATTTTTGTCGTGGGCGTTATTTCTTATGCTGTATTTGCTTGGTTTGAGTTGCGCTATTCGGCGCTGTTGGCCATTTTGGTCGGCCTATCCGTTATTGTGCCATACGTAGGTGCGTTTTTGGTGACAATCCCTGTGGCTTTAGTGGCTTATTTGCAATGGGGTTGGGGGCCGGGATTTATTCAGTTGATGATCGCCTACTTAGTGGTTCAGGTGCTCGATGGTAACGTGCTAGTGCCCTGGCTTTTTTCTGAAGCCGTTAATCTTCATCCGGTGGCCATTTTATTGGCCATTATGTTCTTCGGTGGAATTTGGGGTTTGTGGGGGGTTTTTTTCGCGATTCCATTAGCGACACTTATTAATGCGGTACTTACCGTATGGCCCACCTTGCGTGTCGATACCAATTTGCCCGATGAACATCAAGCCTAAGCGACCAGCATTTTTCTTGTTGCCGTTCTTAAGTAATAGTTAATTTATGTTGCTGTTTTAGGCGGCAGCCGCGCTTACTTTTCTTTTTTTAAATTAATTCTTTCTTAGCTTATCTAATAGTAGGGCGTAATGTTGAATCAAGGTTTTGTTCGTGCATTGGTTTTATTAGTTTTGTTGCAAGGCGTAGCGGGTTGTACAGTCCTATTAGACCATTTGCCAAGTGATGCTGGTGTAACAATAAAGCAAAGCATTAGTGATGATCGTTCGTTTCGATACATCACGTTATCCAATCAACTCAAAGTGTTGTTAATTAGTGATGCTGAAGCTGAGCGTGCCGCAGCGTCACTTGATGTTCATGTGGGAAGTCGTGACGAACCCGCAGGTTACGAAGGGTTGGCGCATTTTTTAGAGCATATGCTGTTTTTAGGTACGGCTCGATATCCCAGCCCAGATGAATATCAGCAATTTATTAGTCAGCATGGTGGCAGTCGCAATGCCTACACCAGCTTTGAACACACCAATTATTTTTTTGAAGTGAACAATGCAGCTTTTGAAGCGGCACTTGATCGTTTTGCGGATTTTTTTATTGCACCTACCTTCGATGCAGCTTATATCGAGCGTGAAACGAAAGCAGTTGACTCTGAGTATTCGGCTAGTTTAGATAATGAAAAACGCCGCATATTGGATGCCACCCGACAAATCATAAACCCAGCGCATCCCTATGCAAAATTTAGCGGGGGAAATTTACAAACGCTATCACGTCCTGATATCCGTCAAGCGTTACTAGATTTTTATGACACCTATTATTCAGCAAGTCGTATGAGTTTGGCAGTTACTGGCGCCTATTCACTCGACGCGCTTGAACAAATGGTGCGCGGACGTTTTGCCGCCATAAAGAATAATGGCTCTCAGACTTACTCTATCAGTCAGCCATTTTTTAGTGAAGCGTCAGCGATCGAGCTTCCTGCAGTATTGGCGGTAAAAACTAAAAAGCCATTGCGGCAGCTACACATGTCATTCCCTTTACCAGATATCAAACCGTATGAAGCTGCTAAGCCATTACATTACATCGGCAATATTCTTGGTCATGAAGGTCAAAACAGCTTATTGTCTGCGCTAAAAAAAGCAGGGCTTGCGGAATCGTTAAGCACGGGGGTAGGTATTGAATATAGTGGTGGCGCGCTATATCAGGTTAACCTTGTGTTGAGTGATAAAGGCATGAGTAATATTGATCAAGTAGCTGCTGCTTTATTCCAAACGATTGCAGCCATCCGCAATGAGTTAGTTAACAATTTAAGCGCAGCGCAAGAACGCTTTTCCGAGCAAAAGCAATTAGCTGAGATTGGCTTTCGATTTTATGAACACCGCGCTGCAACCAGTGCAGTCATTTCGGCGAGTTCTAATTTGCAGTACTACCGTCCCAAGGATGTATTGTTTGCGCCTTATAATTTTTCGCGGTTTGATGCAGAGTTAATTGATGCGTTGTTGCAACTGCTTAACCCCGACAATATTTTACTCACTATAGCTTCTGACCAAATTCCTGAGGCTATGCCGCCTGTGAAAAAAACCCGCTGGTATGAGGTTGACTATAGCGTGCAGGCTGTAACGCCTCAGTGGCAAGCTAGTTGGCGGCGTGCGGCAGGTGGCGAGCCGTTAGATGGCATGCAGCCGATATTGATGCCGACGCCCAATCAATTTATTGCTGATGACTTTACGCTATATAACAGTCAATCTACAGTTGATGATCCGCCCGCGCTGATAACCCGGGTTTCAGGATTTGAGCTGTGGAGTAAAACAGACGATAAGTTTGAATTGCCGCGTCTGGATTTGCGTGTGGCTTATTTATCAGACTATGCAGCCGGATCGCCCCGTCGCCAAGCAATGGCCAGCCTTTATGCCTCGGTAGTAGGCGAGCAGCTCAAAGAATTTATTTATCCCGCTTATTTAGCGGGTATGCAGGCTTCGTTTTATCCAACATTACGCGGGTTTTCACTGAGCGTGAGTGGCTATAACGACAGCGTGTCTCCGTTGCTGGGGAGCATGTTGCAATCGCTGGAGGCGTTGACAATTAGTGAGTCGCGTTTTGATGAACTGCGTGCTGAGCTTAAGCGCAAATGGCAGCTCGCTATGCAGGTTACGCCTTATCATCGTTTGGGTGCTTACTTAGGCACGCAGTTGTACCCACAAAGTAGTGATTACCCCGCGTTGATTCAAGCAGTAGGGGCACTGAGTTACGACGAATTACAAACGTATGTTGATGAGTTTTGGCCTACAACATATGTGCAAGCTTTACTGCATGGCAATACCGATGCGAAGCAAACAGGCGAGGTGCTGCAATTACTATCTAACGGCGGCTTGCCGCGTTGTCGCTGCGAGCCAGCTATGGCGCAGCAAGTGCAAATAAAGCATTTGGCTGCTGGTGCGGCAAGTGCCTCTATAACTTTGCCGCATAGCGACAAGGCCATCATTTGGTATTTCCAGTCGCCCGATGATTCTTTGCAGTCTACGGCGCTGGCCATGTTGAGTGCTGCCATTGTTAAGCCCACATTGTTTAACGAGCTGCGCACTGAACAACAGCTGGGCTACATTGTCGATACAAGTTACTACCCACTGCATACATGGCCGGGTATAAGTGTCACAGTACAGTCACCGCAATTTACCGAGGCCGAGTTAGCTGCTGCCATCGAACAATTTTTTACAGAGTTTATTCCGCAATCGGTATCTATTGACGAGTTTGAGCGTCATCGTAAAGCGCTGCTTGATCAGTTGGTGCAAGACGATCGCAATTTAAGCGCTCGCACCGGGCGTTACTGGAGTGTATTGATGCGCAATCATGAACAGTTTGATTATCGCCAACAGCTCGCCAGTATTCTGTCTCAAATTGACTTGCCCACTTGGCAAGCCTATTTGGCTACGCTGGCGGGTGAGGGGCGTCACTCCCTGCGGGTCACTACCCAGCAGCGTTAGTCCGCTGCCTCGCCAATTTTTTGGCTTATGCGCCAAGCTCAAGTGAGTTTGTAAGTGGGACGCTGGCAGTGTCCTATTACCCGATTATGCGGCACACGGCCCTCTTCATAAGCTCGTAGCGAGCTGAAGTTGGTTGTTCTCTTTGCGGCCAAAAACCTCCATTTACTGTCGAAAATTTGTACAGCCAGGTGTTTTTTCCAGGTTGAAAATAATAAAAGTAAATAAAAACAGCATGTTATTCCATTGGTTCAATTCTTGCACTGTTTACTTATTGATCGCTCGCGAAAGGCTAAATGAATCCCTAGGATTCGATGCATAGGTCTGCTGCGGGTAGCGCCGGTAAATTTGAGAAGCAATATGAACTACTCATTGACAACAAAGCGACTACGACGGGGGCTGGCTCTTTTGATGCTGTGCTTGCTTGTATTCGCTATCCCTGTTGTTGACGGTTTTATTGGATGACCATGAGCTCGCCCAGAATGGTGAAGGGCGGCTTGTACCACAAGGGCACGATGTGAATTTGGGCGCAGGTGCAGAGCATCAATCAACAATAATAATGCAGTCGTGGGCGTCTATTCTCATCAGGATATACAGCAAGGCAGCCGACGAAACCAAGAGAGTTTTTTCTTATTTGACGACGAGCAATCGGCCAGCCACTTGAGCCAGAACGGCCAATCAAGAGGCGGCTTCGTCGACGAGAATCCCATGCATGCTGATGGCGGCTTTATGTTGGCCAGTTTGGCTGGCGGTAGTGCTGGATATAGTAAAGTTGGTGTTAGCACTTTTGCCGAAGAGGTTTTAGCTGATTCGGTAGAGTCGATAACCGGCAGTCCACAATGCGGTGGCTTTTACTGTAGTACAGGTAGCGCGGCACAGCGGCAAATAGCGAGTGCGCCCTCAAGCACATCATTAGAAGATTCTAGTAACGGATGGCGATGGCGATGGCGACCCAGTGAACGATGGGCTACTACCAATTCCAATATTGGACGATGAAATAGTGGTTAGCGTGCCAGAACCCTCCAGTGTTTTTTTGGTGGGTTTTGGTTTAGTCATGTTACTGCTAACCCGAAAAAAGAAGCTACGGATCACTCAAGGCTAATGCTGGGTTAACTGGAACTCAAAAATTTAACCGAGCTACAAAAAACATGAGTTATAAAAAAACCGGCCAAGCGATCAAGCGAGGCCGGTTTTTTTTAACTCGTTTTCGTAGGCTACGATCGTTTTATTACACTTGTAACCGCAGTCATCAAAGAGCCTTAGTTCATGATGTCGTACGATACAGTCACACCATAGGTTCTAGGTTGGTTACGGTAACCAAAGTAACCGCCCGTGTTACCCACAGCTGGGAAGGCGGTAGTGACGCTTTCGTGGTCGGTGACGTTGCGGCCCCACACTGAAAAGGCCAGGCCTGCTTCGGTGCTGATGCCCGCACTCAAGTTAAGGTTTTTAAGGTCTTCAGTTGCCACAGATTTAGGTACGTTATCATTAGTTTGTACTTCGTCTTCGTATTGGTAGTCGCCGCGCACATAGCCGTCTAAGCCGTTAGACAAAGTAAAGCTATAGGTAGCCGATGCAGACAGGCTGACTTCATGAATGCCGGCAGGTGTTTCGCCGGTGAGCGAGCCTACGCTGTTATCTGGGATGCCATCGTTGGCATCAAGAGCGCTGCCAGGTGGCACAGCTGCGCCTTCAAATTCATCATACTCGGGGTCTAAAAGAGTACCCGCTAAGGTTAAGCGCAATGCATCTACCGGGTAGTAAGCCAAATCAAATTCAATACCTCGAGAGGATTGCTCACCCGCATTGACTAGATTGAAGCCTGTGCCAAGAAAGACGTTTGATTGGAAGCCTTTAATGCTTTGATCGAAAATTGCCACGTTGAGCGAGCCTCGGTCAAAATTAGCCTTCAAGCCTAATTCATAAGCCTTGGCATCTTCTGGTCCCGCGAATCGCGTGCCCGGAGTAACATTATTTACCGCATCAGTACCCAATGCAGCGATTGTTGCTGCCGAAGGGCGAGAATCGCGGCTCAAGTTCCAAGACGTTGCTTTAAAGCCCGTTGATACGCTGGCGTATACGTTAACGGTATCGTTTACTTCAGTGGCTAATCGAAACGCATAGGTGAGTTTGTCATCGTGACTTTTGCCATCTTCTTGTGCATTCGGGTAGTTTTGCAGTGGGTTTAAAAATTGCAAATCTGAGAAGTCGGAAAAGAGACCGCCAGTGAAATCGTTGGCAGGATTTGCTGGACAGCCCACAGCAGCTTCTAAGCATAAAGATGAAAACACATCGGTATTCGCTTGCACTAATGTGGCTTCTTTTTCGTCGTCGGTGTAGTTGAGGCCCAGTGAAGCGGTTAAACGATCACTAATATTCCAATCAGCTTGCCCAAAAAATGAATAGGCTTGGTTATCTAGCGTGCTTACTTCATTCACAAGGCCACCGGCAGGAAAAAAAACTGCTCCTGGAACAAGGCTTTCCAAAGTCGCTATCGCGGCTATTGGGTTAAGCCCGCCTGATAAGTCACCTCTTTGGTTTACGATTGCTGCATAGAAGTCATTTGGCAGGGGTGTTCCAGGTATTCCGGTAGTAGCGTCACCAGGAATTAGACCGGCATTCAGGGCATCTAGAACTGCACTGTAGCCTGCTGCCCACGCCAAATTATCAATGAATGCTCGGAAATCGTCACCATAGTCCAATCGATTTTCATAGTCGATTTTCTCATCGAAGTAAAAGCCGCCAATCATCCAATCAACTGCGTTATCACCGGTTGAATTTAGGCGCACTTCTTGGGTGAAGGTTTCAATGTTGGTTGTAATGGGGTTGATAATCACATTGGCCGTTGTGAAGTCAGCATCGATAGACGAATTTGAATCGACCTTGCGAAACGAAGTAATCGATGTGAGTGCGAAACTATCAAAATTTTGGTCAAGCTGCACCGACACACCTTTGTTCGTGATTTCATTCGTTGGATCAGAATTTTGTTGAACACTTAATGCCAAAGGTTGGTTGGCATTAACCTGCGCACCTGTCCCGGCAGGCATAGGATCAAAACCACCGTAAGCGGCACTCAATCCATCAAGGGCACCAAAAGGATTCTCGTAGAGCAATGATTCTGCTTCCGATTGAAAAATATTATTGACGCCACAACACACTTCATCAATCGTGTCGTAATCTGCAATGACGCGAATACGCGTATCATCGCTGAGGTTAAATACTAGCTGGCCGCGAAGTGCCATACGATCGCGATCATTCAGATCCGACCCTGTGGCTTCGTTTTTAATGTAGCCGTTGCGGTTGTTAAAGCTGCCCGATAAGTCAAATGCGATGCTGTCGGTTAGCCCACCTTCAACCTGCGCTTTAAAAACGGTTTGATCGTAGTTGCCTACGGTGGCCGAAACTTTACCGCGTGACTCGCCATCGGGTGCACGAGTTACCACACTAATAACACCGGCTGACGCATTCTTGCCAAACAAGGTGCTTTGCGGGCCACGCAATACTTCTACACGCTCTAGGTTGGGTAAATCGCCAATTTGTGCGGCTGAGCGTGACCGATAAACGCCATCAATAAAAACACCCACCGAAGGCTCAATACCTGGATTATTAGCGCCATTACCAAAACCGCGAATAATAAAGTTGGTATTGGCAGAGTTTTGCAGGGTATTGATACGCAGCGAAGGCACAACGCTTTGCAGATCACTAAGATCTAAAATTTGCGCCTTTTCGATAGCATCGCCTGATATGACCGATACGGCTACCGGTATTTCTTGCAGCGTTTGTTCTTTTTTAGCTGCGGTAACGGTGACTTCTTCAATAGTTCGATTTTGCGCGTGGGATACCCCGGCAATGGCTAGGCACATGGCCGAGGCAGCAAGGGTACTTATGAGTTTTTTGTTTAACATTTTCTTGTTCTCCGTTGCTTTAAATTAACTGCTGCTATGAGTATAGAATCGCTTCCCTGTTTTTGCCGTGTATCTGTATGTATTTATTGCAAAAAACATCAAATTACCATTTTTAAATATCACCTAAATAGCTTAGTTATTTGAAGGCTAGTGGTGGATGATTATTGCTCGAATAAGTTGTTGATGGGAAAGCTAAGAGGCAGGTTGCGCCGAGCTGTTTTTATGCCACTGGCCCATGTTAGGTTGGGGCTTATTGTGCGGCTTCACGCGTTACTGTAGCTCGCTATTTCAACAGGTTGGGGCATTGTGCGGCCAACCCAGGTTTGCATATAAAATGTACCGTCAGGCCGTTTATTTTGAAATTTAATCAACACTAGCGTTGGAGATACCCTTGAATTACTTACCCTGCCCCGATAAGCAAACGGTTATAGAAATGTTGAAGTTAGAGCCGCACCTAGAGGGCGGCTACTTTCGCCGTACTTTTCAGGCTGATCATCGCGATAAGATCGATTTACCCATAGGCGAGCGTTTTTGTTTAACCTCTATCTTTTACATGCTCACGGCCGAAGCTAACATTGGTCACTGGCACTGCAATCGCTCCGACATTATTCATTATTTTCATATGGGCGCACCGATTAGCTACTTTATGTTGCATCCTGATGGCAGTTTGCAAACAGTAACGCTTGGGCCAGATTTAGCTAAAGGCCAGCAATTGCAGTTAACAGTTAAGGGCGGGGTTTGGAAGGCATCTCACCTGCCGGCAGGTGGCTACGGCCTAATTAGTGAGGCGGTGGCGCCGGGGTTTGATTACAACGATATGAGGCTGGCGAAGCGGGCGCAGTTATCAGAGCAGTTCCCCCAGCATCAAGCGCTTATTAAGACATATACGCGTAATTAATATCCATGCTGCTGTTTATCCGGATTGATTTCCCGGTGTTTTTATTTAGATTTACGTTTTTTTGACGCGCCCAGGATTAGCATGGCTGAGCCCAAAAACAGCAAGCCTAAGGCGCCCAATGCCGGTACGTTTTTACCTAAACCTAAAATAATGGCTGCCGTGGTTTCCTGATCGGCAGGGTCTGTAGGGTCACCACCTAATATCAGTTCAAAATCGTCGCGCACGCCATCGCCATCCTGATCATTGTCGCAGGCATCACCCAGTGCATCGCCATCTAAGTTAGCCTGGCTTGAGTTAGCCACGTTAATGCAGTTGTCTGCGCCATTAAAAACGCCATCGCTATCATCATCATCGCCACTTGGGGTGCTATCACAGGCATCCCCAATCAAGTCACCATCGGTGTCGGTTTGGTCATTAATCACTAACGGGCAGTTATCTGCGTTGTCGCCAATATTGTCGCCATCGGTGTCTAATTGCTCGCCAGGATCGGTGGGGAAAGCATCGGCATTATCGCCAGTGCCATCCTCATCGGTGTCGGTGGTTTCTGTAGCGTCCTCCACAAAGCTATCGCAGGCGTCGCCGGCCGAGTCGCCATCGGTGTTGGTCTGATCATTACTAATTAATGGGCAGTTATCTTCACCATTGGTGAAAGTGTCGCCATCAATATCAATGTCGCATGCATCCCCCGTTAAATCACCATCAATATTCTCTTGCGCGGTGTTAGCCACAAGCAGGCAATTATCTAGGCTGTTATCAATGGTATCGCCATCAATGTCCGTGTCGCAGGCATTACCTGCTATATCAGCATCCAAATCCTCTTGATTGGGATTGGCATTGATCGGGCAGTTATCATCATTGTTGGCGACGGTGTCGCCATCAATATCGAGGTCGCATGCGTCGCCTTCGCCATCAACGTCTAAGTCTTCTTGATTGGGGTTGGCATTGAGGGGGCAATTGTCGGCGCCCACCTCTGGCAATGAGCCAATGCCATCATCATCGGGGTCGCACGCGTCACCCACTGCAAAGTTGGGCGTGGCGCTATTTGACTGGTCTTGGTTTGCTGTTGCTGGACAGTTGTCAATCTCGCCACTTATCGTGTCACCATCGCTGTCGTTGTTGGCATCGTTAGGAAAGCTGTCACAGACATCACCTATGGCATCGCCATCAGTGTCTTGCTGACTTGCGTTTATGGTGTTGGGGCAGTTATCAATGTCGCCACTTATTGTGTCACCATCGCTGTCGTTGTTGATATCGTTGGGAAAACTGTCGCAAGCGTTGCCGAGGCCGTCAGCATCGGTATCTTGTTGGTCGAGGTTGGCATTATTAGGGCAGTTGTCAACGTCGCCGCTGACGCTGTCGCCGTCGCTGTCGTTGTTGATATCGTTAGGAAAACTGTCGCAAGCGTTGCCGAGGCCGTCAGCATCGGTATCTTGTTGGTCGAGGTTGGCATTGTTGGGGCAGTTGTCAATGTCGCCGCTGACGCTATCGCCGTCGCTGTCATTGTTAACATCGTTAGGGAAGTTATCGCAGATATCGCCAATACCATCGCCGTCAACATCTTGTTGGTCGAGGTTGGCATTATTGGGGCAGTTGTCAATGTCGCCGCTAACGGTATCGCTGTCGCTGTCATTGTTGGCATCGTTAGGGAAGCTATCACAGGCATCGCCGAGGTTATCGCTGTCGGTATCTTGTTGGTCGAGGTTGGTGTCATTGGGACAGTTGTCAGTATTGTCACCAACGCTATCGCCATCAGAATCTAATTGCTCAGCAGGGTTGCTTGGATAGGCATCGCACGCATCTCCAGTGCCGTCCCCATCTGTATCTATTTGATCGTTGTTAATGCTGGGGCAGTTATCGTATTGGTCATCTATGTTATCTGTATCTTGATCGTTGACCGGAGCTAGAACTTCAATTGTCACTTGATTGATAGCTGCGTTAATACGCAACACATCATCATTGGCGCCGCCAGATATATTAGTGAAGAAGCTGTAGTTAAACTCTGCACTACTAATGGGGTTATACATAACGGGCAGTGCTTCGCTATTCAGTGCTCCCCCGCACCCATCATCAATAAAAATATCGTTACGAATGTTAAACCTGTCTCTGCTTGCCAACGTGCAGCCGCCGGGGCTGCTGGCCGGGTTGTTTTTAACCTGCAGCCACTGGCCAGGGTTGATGGTGATGCTGCCAAAGTTGTAAGTTGAGCTCAGCGCCTCATATTGCGAGCCGGAGGAATCACTTATACTGGCAGCCAGCGACGGGTTATATAAAACCACAGCTGACACCGCATCGCCTACGGTAAGAGTGTTTCCTGCCCAGGGAGACGCGCTAACGTTACTGTCGCGCCAGCTATTACTGGCAACTGGATCACTGGTTCGCTCAATTAACGTGGCTATGGTTCCTGTAACCGTAAGTCTAACTATTGAATTGAGTGGCGTGGCGTTAATTGGGTCAGGGTCGGCGCCGTCATTAAGGCCATCGTCATCAGTGTCGGCGTCATTAGGGTCGCTATCAACTCCGGGAGTGTAGTCAGTCGGGTTGCCATCTGCATTGACCTCGTCAAAGTCAGAAAGCCCATCATCATCAGAGTCGGCATCGTTAATGTCGGTGCCCAATATAATCTCTGTTTCATTACTGAGTCCGTCGTTATCGGCATCAGCTTGAGCTGCAACAGTTATTGTTATTAGATCGCACTCAGTGTTGTTGTCGGTATCGGTGACGCAAGCGCCAATATCATAATCCCCATCGGGCAGTGTGGGCTGCCAGTCGCCAGTTACGTTATTTACAAAAGTAAATGTTGGGTCACCAATAATACGATAAGACCAGTCGAGAGCAGCAATTACACCATCTTCAATGTCGTTAGCACTGGCAGTAAAACTTTGTTGGCTGACATAAAAAATGTTGCCGTCGCTAGGCTGTGTGATGGTAATCGAGGGGAGATTATTTGGCGTTACGTTTAAGTCAAATTGTTCGCTGCCGACGTTGCCGTTGCTGTCAGTGGCATTTACAGTAATGGTTACATTGCCACCCGTGCCCGCTAGAGGTGTAAGAAATAATGTTCGCAGTCGAGCATTGCTGACGCTCAGTCCGCCGGCAGTGGTTCCCGAAATTGAAAGAGCATTGTTAGGCAAAATAGATTGATTAGATGATGTGGCAACTATTGTTAGTTCAAGGTTGGTTGAGGCTCCAGTATTGAGTTCGTTGTCATTATCTTTTACTACAAATTCTATTTGGCTTGTTTGACTTGCTAGTGCCGATGATGTTTTAAAAGGGCTCACTACGGGAGTATCGCCATTAGGAAATGTTTGCCAGCCGATATCTTCAAGTAGCTGCTTGGCTAAGCTTATGTCGGGTGCGCCGTCGCTCGTATAAAAAGGCTCCATTAATTCGTTAGGTGAAACGGTATTGTTAAAGTGTGATACTGATGACCCAGCGTTAACAACGCTGGGTGCATAATGCTGTACGTGATCACCGAGTCTGCCTTGGCTTAGTATGCCACTTTGGGCGCGTACTTGTGGCCCAACCCAGTGGAGATTGGGTCCATCTGTTGCTGAGTTGGCTCGCTGGTTATCGGTCATGTTTCCCCAAGTTAACCCGGTAGTATGGTCTTCTAGAAAGGTCATAAAAATATCATTTCTATTCTGCAATACCTCTCCGGTGGAGGAATCGACTAGCGACAAAAAACCAAGCCCGTGCAAAATCTCATGCAACACAATGCCTAGCAAATCGAATTGCCCGCCAGCAGGTGAGTTATCCAACCCCAAATAAAAATTTGATGTAGCGCATGCTGCATCAGATTGGAAGCTCATGGTTATGTCGCTTAGGTTGGTGTCAGCGTCTGAACTGTTGTAGGCGTTGAAGAGTGCAATGGGGTGCCAGTTTTGGCTAACGGCCGCTGGCAGACCTCCAAGAGCATAGAAAGTGGTGGGGCCCGCGCTGCCAAGAATGGGGCAATCTTTGTCTACAAAACTGCCGTCAACTTCGATGCTTACGGAGGAGTCGATCACTTGCGCGAGTATATCGGCTGCGTACTGCATGACGATTAATCGTTGCTCGCCCAAAGTGGTACCAGAGTTACCTCCAATAGGAACTGCTGGCGACGTATCGTTAAGCCCGCTGCCTGGAGCATCAATGTTCACAATATTGATAGCAGTGGCCTGAGCAGTTGACGTAAATAAAAAACTGCACGCTGCGCATACGGCAAAGATAATAAGTGCTTTCAATTTATTATTATTAATCATTTGATTTGTCAGCTATTGGGCATTAATCGCTAATGGTTAACTTCCTCATGACGCTTTAATGGGGAGCGGTTCTGTGATGTCCACCATGATCGCATTGCCATCCTCATCTATCAGCCCTATTGGCACAGCAAAGGCGCGACCGCTAACATCAATGGCTACGGCATCTCCGACCACGCGCTCTTGATAAACTTGATTCTTTGGTTTGAGCATATTGTTAATGGTATTACGCATCTCATTGCTTATTTGTTCATTCATTAATTTTTCAATATCAAGCGCTGAGTATTCCTTTGCTATAGATTTTTCTTTTTTAGTTGCTGTCGAAATATTGCTCAGGTTTTTTTGGTTGCTGGCTTTGTAGTCGGCCATTTGCTTTTTTAATGCTTGAATTTTTGTCGTTGTTGAATCAGGCGCTTCAGCTCTTTTATCGGACACCAGTTCTGTTGGGTGCTTATTGCCCGTTTGGCTCGCCGAATCGAATGTTTCTGTAGGTGTAAGAAACAACCACAGTAAGGCGCCTGCCACAATCGGCAATGCGATAAGGAGCGACTTAACTATTACTGCGCTTGGCGCAGTTTGAGAGCGTTTACCCATGGAGACCGTTTGATCCTTTATTTAAATTAGATTTTATCTGCCTGACCTCTATTGAGATTAGCATGACGCAGATTTGTTTTCGACCTTTGCGGGGTGTTTTGTGACGAGTGTGAGAATATTTGAATTGGATCACAAAACGCTAAGTTGCTGTTTTAATTAAGTGATTTTTTAATTTTTGGATTATTATAAATTTTGGTTACGTTTTGTTACTTCATTTGAATAACATTGACGCCGATTGTTGCCGAAGATTTTCTGAGCTGTGGCGAGGGTAAGGTTTTCTGGGTCAATACCTTTGCAGTGTTCAAAGCTGATTTGATGGGAGCGCTTAGCTTTAAGCAACAAAACTCTCCACACGATTCCTGCCGTTCTCCTTTGCTTCATACAATGCTTTATCGGCATTTTTAATAATCATGCCTAGGTCTGCACTCGAGTCGGGTATGCAGGTTTCAAGGCCAACGCTAACAGTGATAATAGCTGCCGCCGCCGAAAATTCGTGAGGGATTTTTAGATCTCTGACGACTTGGGTGCAAAGGTAGGCTACTGATGTGGCATCTTCAGTGTCTGGAAGCACGATGATGAATTCTTCGCCTCCGTAGCGGGCTAATAAATCGCCGGGCCTTTTAATAATCGTTTTCAAAGCAGAGGCTACTTTTTTCAGGGTTTCGTCTCCTTTGGCGTGACCATAGTGGTCGTTGTATGGTTTAAAGTAGTCGACGTCAATAATTAAAACCGAGATAAAATCTTTGTTCCTTGCTGCCCGGTGCCATTCTTTTTCAATAAACTCATCAAATGTTCTTCTATTAGGTATTTTTGTGAGGCCATCTGTGTGAGACATGGCGTCTAGTTTTTGGTTAACGTCACTTAGCTCTTCTGAATAATTTGCGATCTTTCGTATGTACATAGCCACAAAGAGCGAGAAGATTCCGCCGGTTATAAAAAATAAAACGGGTCCAATCACCGTGCTGCGATAAGTGCTTGTATTTTTTTTCAGTGAAAAAAGAGTCCATTTTCTTCCGAGTATGTCGGCTAATTCTTTTTCGTAAAAATAAAAAGATCCATTTCTTTCGTTAGGTTGATTGCCGTTGTTATTAAAAATAGCTTGAAAGTTTTTAGTAATAAAAATTGTCTTTGTCTCGTTTGATGATGTGTTTTCAACTAATTTAAAGGCGATGTCTGGAGTTTCAAGTTCCGACAGTGCCGAGCGATTAAAAATTTCCCCAATTCTATAAACGCTGGTAAGGAATCCTGTTAGATTTTCTCGGCGATCTTCTAATGTTGTTGGAGTTCCTGTATACAAAGGTAGAAATACAAGAAAGCCTTTTTGTTGCTTTTTTTCTTGTACTAGCGTAATGCTTGCTGTAGCTCTTAACTTGCCTGAATCCCGTGATTTTTCTAGTGCATCAAGACGTATGGCATTTGAGGCAAGATCGAAGCCAAGGGCGCGCTCATTTCCCGCCAACGGGTAAATGTGGCGCACCGGAAAATATTCTGAGCGGTTTGATGCTGTTGTGAGTGCACCTTTATCGCGTTGTGAAATATTAAAATGGGGGTGTGTGGTGCGGGTGTTCTTCTCGAAAGCAGCCCTATTGCTGTGTTGCACACGAGGTATCCAAGAGAGTGCTTGAATGGTGGTGCGACGCAGCATTATCGATTCAGATAATCTATCGAATTGATCTGAACTGGGTTTTTTACTGTCCCTGAATAAAATTGCAATTGATCTGAGCGCCTCGAAGTTGACGTCTAAATCTCGGTTTAACATCGCCGCTCGGTTGTCGATTGTATTTCTGAATTCCAGAAGTGATTGTTGGTGCTTAATTTCCTTGAGGTCTTCATTGTCATGGTAGATAAGGTAGGCGCCGCTGGATGCAAGGGCAAACCCTATGATACAAACCAAAATAATAGACAGCTTTGGATTTTCTTTAATTAGCATAGGTTGAGGCTTCGCTGTTTATTCAGGTATGTAGTGCGCGGGCGCGAAGAAGAATACACTATCAAGAAAATGGTGTGGCGGTGGGTTTGGCGATATGCAGATAGACGGTGTGCGGGTTTCGCTCGATCCATACATGGATTGGGGCTTCCTATTTCACAATACTATTGCTGATGGCCACAACTTTAGACTATTTTCGCTGGTTAAAACGACAATTCAAGGGGCGTTTTAGCTGTTATTTTTTATCATTTGTGGTGTCGTGCAGCCGTAAAATATTAGATCTGTGGCATATCGGGGCTTTTAATAATAAGCTGCATGTTCCAAGCGTATTGAATGTTTAGGCTGTTGGTTTTGCGCGTGGCGCTGCAGCTGTCAATACATCGATGGTTTGTCGCCAATCCCTTGATTTAAACCCACCTAATAAGCGTACTGCTCGTTATGTCAAAGCTCCCTCCTGATTACAGATTCATTGATTTATCGGACTATGGAAGACCGTTTGCGCTATGGATAGCCAATGGATTCAAAAATACGCGAGTTACACCCGTTGATGTTACGGTAATGTTTATTATCGCAGGGCTGCTTGCCATTTTTTGCATGGTAAATGAGCAGTATGCATGGGCTGCGTTCTTTTTAATCTTAAAATCTATTCTTGACGCCGCCGATGGTGAGTTGGCGAGAGTAAAACAAACGCCCTCTTATACAGGCCGCTATTTAGATTCGGTGTCAGATTTCATACTCAATGGGTTATTTTTATTGACCATCTGCATCAACACTGATGGTTCGTTGATGTTGGCATTGTTGGCGTTTTTGGGTATGCAGCTGCAAGGAACGCTGTATAACTATTACTACGTTATTCTACGCAATAAATTTGATGGCGATAAAACGAGCCGGGTACGTGAGGTAGGCGCTCCACGGGCCATGCCAGGAGAGCAGCAGCGTAATGTTGATATTCTTTTTTGGATGTACAACCTTTGCTATGGCGCCTTCGATAAGGCCATCCATTTATTAGATGCGGGCGCTGAGCAGGCCGGCCACTATCCTAAGTGGTTAATGACGGCGGTTTCTTGCTACGGTTTAGGCTTCCAACTCCTGATTATTGCTGTAATGCTTTGCATTGGCTGGGCCGAGTATATTCTGGCTTTTTTTGTTGCCTATTCTGTTTTTATCTTCGTTTTCATTGCGATTAGAAAATGGATCAACAGGGTTTAGCGCAAGGAAGCGCAGCCCCGTCGACCGCAGTTACATACCACTTCCATAAGTGTCCAGTTTTGTGGTTTCGCTGGCGCGTATTGTTTGAAAGGCCTGCGCATAGGTAATTAGTTGTTTCAGGCAGTAATCTAAGCGCCCCTCCAGATAGCTTTGTGCCGACCGGTCATTGTTAGCAGGGTCCGCATTAAAAACCGTTTCCACCTGACGGATAATCAGTTGCTCTGGTAGATAACAAATACGATTGTTTTTGTAACTGCTCATGCGTAACTCGGCAATAGGGTAGGCACCACCGGTGCCGGCTGAAATGCCCACTAATAGAGCAGGCTTGTGGGCTAGTTCACCGTTGCCCCATAGCAAGAAGAAATTCTTTAGCCCCGCCGGAGCCATGCCGTGCCATTCTGGCGCAATGATAATGAATGCATCGCTACTGGCTAACTGCGCTGAGATCGGGGTGAGTCGCGCCTGCCAGGCCTCATCGCCACTCCAAATAGAGGCATCCCACAGTGGCAGTGGATTGTCGGCTAGATCGATCAGTGTCGTTTCGCAATGCTCGGGTGTTTGTTCTAGTGACGCGCTCATGACTTGTGCGATTTTGCTACTTTGTGAATTGGCTCGGTGGCTGCCGGCAATAATGGTTACTTTCATGGACGTTGCCCGTTGGAGTGTTGGTTCAGATCGAGGAATATACCAGATTCGGTGGGTGGGGCTTTGTCAAATGATGAAGCTTGTTGATTCTGATTGGGTGTGAAAGGGCGGGATCTGGATTGTGGGTGCCTGATTCTCATGCGATTTAGTTTTTTTAACGCCATGTCATGATAATTGCTGCCTACAAGCTGCTATATTTAATCTTATTAAGTCAGTTGTCTTAATTGGATTTGGGTATAGCGGGTCAATGCACTAGAATTCAGCGACTGCGGCCCGATGGTGGCGTGAAACCCCCCATTGATGTCACTTATTTGCGTTAGGCGCTTAATCGTATGGCCAAGGCAAGCCCAATCGAAAATCATGTCGCCCTTACCACGGCGTCACCCAGTAATTTTTTCAGGTATATAAAACATGCAAGATCATGATTCTGATGCGCAAGAGACGCAGGAGTGGCTCGACTCGTTAAATGCGGTGATCAATCACAGTGGCCGAGGGCGTGCGGCTGAGCTGATTTCGCGGCTTGCCGAGAGGGCTGTTGATTTGCGCGTTAGTTTGCCGCCTGCCATCACAACGCCCTATCGCAATACGATTTCGCCGGTTCACGAAAAGATTATGCCCGGTGATTTGTTCATGGAGCGTCGTATTCGTTCGCTCACGCGCTGGAACGCTTTGGCCATGGTGATGCGTGCCAACGACAATGACGAGGGGCTTGGCGGACATATCTCTAGCTTCTCATCCGCGGCCACTCTTTACGATGTGGGCTATAACCACTTTTTTCGCGGTACTGATGACCAGCAAGAAGGAGACTTGGTGTATTACCAAGGCCACATATCGCCGGGTATTTATGCGCGCTCGTATCTTGAAGGTCGTTTGACTGAAGAGCAGCTCGATAATTTTCGGCGTGAGGTAGACGGCAACGGTCTGTCTTCGTATCCGCATCCTTGGTTGATGCCAGATTACTGGCAGTTCCCTACAGTGTCGATGGGGCTTGGTCCAATACAGGCTATCTATCAAGCTAATATTATGAAGTACCTCGACCAACGTGAGTTGGCCACTCGAGGCGACCGTAAAGTGTGGTGTTTTTTGGGTGATGGTGAGTGCGATGAGCCTGAGTCTCTCGGCTCAATTGCAATGGCCGGTCGTGAGAACCTCGATAATCTTATTTTCGTCATTAACTGTAACCTGCAGCGTCTTGACGGGCCCGTGCGGGGTAACGGAAAAATTGTCCAAGAGCTTGAGGGCATATTCCGAGGTGCAGGCTGGAATGTTCTGAAGGTTCTTTGGGGTCGTCACTGGGATCCGCTGTTAGAAAAAGATCAAACAGGTTTGTTACAACAGCGTATGGATGAAGTGTGTGACGGTGAGATGCAAAACTATAAATATAATGGCGGTGCTTACACGCGCAAACATTTTTTCGGTAAGTATCCTGAGCTATTGGAATTGGTGAGTGATTTAACCGACGACGATATAATGAAGCTCAATCGCGGTGGGCACGATCCTTTTAAAGTTTACGCGGCCTATGCGCAGGCTGTTGAGCACAAGGGTCAGCCTACGGTAATTTTGGCCGGTACAGTTAAGGGCTATGGCACAGGGGTAGCGGGCGAAGCGAATAATGAAACGCATTCATTGAAA
This sequence comes from uncultured Pseudomonadales bacterium, assembly GCA_943788835.1. Classification (GTDB taxonomy): domain Bacteria; phylum Pseudomonadota; class Gammaproteobacteria; order Pseudomonadales; family UBA7434; genus UBA7434. The sequence continues at coordinate 169,035 of CALSRU010000005.1, forward strand.
AAGCTTGATTTGCAAAGCCTCAAACAGTTCCGTGATCGTTTTAATATCCCTTTAACCGACAAAGAACTTGAAAGCGTACCTTATTATCGACCGGCCCCTGGCAGCCCAGAGCTGAAATATATGCACGCGCGGCGTCAAGCATTGGGCGGCAGCATACCGCGGCGGCGCTCAACGTTTGAGCCTATTGTTGCGCCTGAGCTCAAGGCTTTTTCTGGTCAGTTGAAAGGCTCGGGTGAGCGCGAGATTTCCAGCACTATGGCTTTTGTACGGGTTCTTTCGACTTTAACCAAAGACAAAGTGTTAGGCGAGCGGGTCGTTCCTATCGTTCCTGATGAAGCCAGAACCTTTGGTATGGAAGGAATGTTTCGCCAGCTGGGTATTTATTCTTCGCAAGGTCAGCTTTACACGCCGCATGATGCTGGCGGCATTATGTATTACAAGGAGGATGCAAAGGGGCAGATTCTTGAAGAGGGCATTAACGAGAGTGGTGCTATGTCGGCTTGGCTGGCATCTGCGACTTCTTATAGTGCCCATAACGCGCCACTAATCCCATTCTATATTTTTTATTCTATGTTTGGTTTTCAGCGTATTGGTGATTTAGCTTGGGCTGCAGGAGATAGTCAGGCGCGTGGGTTTTTAATTGGTGCGACTTCTGGTCGCACCACACTTAATGGCGAAGGATTGCAGCATCAAGATGGCCACAGCCATTTAGTAGCGTCGACTATACCTAACTGCGTGTCATATGATCCAACCTACGGTTACGAGTTGGCGGTGATTGTGCAAGATGGCATGAAGCGAATGTATGAGTTGGAAGAAAATCGTTTTTATTACATTACCACGATGAATGAAAATTATGCGCATCCGGAAATGCCCTTAGGTGCAGAAGAGGGGATTCTTAAAGGCCTGTATCAGCTGTCTCAGAGTAAATCTAAAGCGAAAAAGCGTGTGCAGCTCATGGGCTGCGGGGCGATATTGCAAGAGGTTCGAGCGGCCGCTGATTTGTTGTTAGACGATTGGGGTGTTGCTGCCGATGTATGGAGCATGACAAGTTCCAATGAGTTGCGCCGCGATGGCTTGGCTTGTGAGCGATGGAATATGCTTAATCCCGGTGAAAAGCCCCGCGTGCCTTATCTAACGCAGGTTTTACAAAAAAGGGGCGGTCCATTTATTGCAGCTACTGATTACATGAAAGTCTATGCCGATCAGTTGCGGCCTTATGTTCCAGGCACTTATAAAGTGTTGGGTACCGATGGTTTTGGGCGCAGTGATACGCGCGCTAAGCTGCGATATTTTTTCGAAGTTAACCGTTACTTTGTCACTGTAGCAGCGCTGACTGCGTTGGTCGAAGAAGGTGCTGTTAAAGCCGAAGTCGTAGGCGAAGCTTTAGTCAAGTACGGAATATCTGGCGATAAGCCTGATCCAGTGACTATATAAATAACATTGGCTAATGTTATCGGTCACTAATTAATTTATAAATTACCAATCGAAAAGCGCTAGCGAGATTTGCGCAGCGTAATCAACTATTAGGAATGACAGGCGTGAGTAAGCAAACAGTTACAATTCCCGATTTAGGCGGCGCTTCAGATGTTGAGGTGATCGAGCTGTGTGTCACTAACGGTGATACCGTGTCTGAGGGCCAGTCTCTAATTGTCGTTGAGTCGGACAAAGCTTCAATGGAAGTACCAAGCCCTGCAGCCGGCAAGATTGTTTCAATTGAAATTTCTGAAGGTAATACTGTTTCCGAGGGCGATATTATATTGTATCTAGAGGGCAATTCAGTTCCTGCAGTGCCTGACGCACCGCCTGCCTCCGCAAGTGAAGAAGAACCCGCCTCTGAGGATAGTAGTTCAGCGGTTAGTGACAATTCGCCGGCCGCTGACGCAGTAGTAGTGCCGGTTGCACAAGCTATAGAAAAAATAGTTGTTCCCGATTTGGGTGGCGCTGATCAAGTTGAGGTGATTGAGATAATGGTATCGCCCGGCGATGCTGTGGCCGAGGGCGATGGCCTTATTGTGATGGAGTCAGACAAGGCATCAATGGAAATGCCTAGTCCCGTAGCTGGCGTTATTGAAGTTTTGCATATTCAAAGCGGTACAAGCCTGTCTGAAGGCGATTTAGTAGCAGAGATTCAAGTCACTGCTTCAGCCGCGGTGCCTGAATCGACCAAAGCTGCTACAGCTCCAGGATCAGCTGCAGCTGCAGTCACTGCGCCAGTCGCGGCGCCTATTGAATCTGCGGCAGCGCCAGCTGACGAAACTGCGCCACCAACGGTGTCTGCGCAGCGTCCGATAAGTCCAAGTGCGGTTGATGCAAAAACCGTCTATGCTGGTCCGGCGGTAAGAAAATTAGCGCGTGAGCTTGGTGTTGATTTAGCGCGGGTTAAGGGCAGCGGTCCTAAGTCGCGCATTGCCAAGCAAGACCTGCATAATTATTTAAAAGAAGTTGTGAAAACCAGTGCGGCAAACAGTGGTTCGGCTGGCGCCGCCGCTATTCCTGCGCTTCCTGAGGTTGATTTTTCGCAGTTTGGCGAGATCGATGTGGTACCGATGTCGCGCCTGCACAAGCTCACTGCGGCCAATATGCATCGCAGCTGGCTCAATGTTCCTCATGTTACACAGTATGACGATGCTGATATTACCGAGCTGGAGGCATTTCGTAAAAGTCTCAAACCTCAGATGGAAAAGCGCAATATAAAAGTTTCGCCGCTGCCTTTCCTTTTGAAAGCGGTTGCTGCGGCCTTACAAGAAAATCCTGCATTTAATGTATCGTTATCAAACGATGGCGAATCGATTATCCAGAAAAAATATATTCACATTGGTATGGCGGTGGATACACCTGCAGGGCTGATGGTACCGGTTATTAAAGATGTAGATAAAAAAGGTATTTGGGAGCTGTCAGAAGAAATTATGGCGATGGCGGAAAAAGCTCGGACGCGCAAGTTACAAGCATCTGATATGCAAGGTGGGTGCTTCACAATCTCAAGTTTGGGTGGCATTGGTGGTCAGGGCTTTACCCCCATCATTAATACGCCAGAAGTGGGTATTCTTGGGGTTTCTAAGCTCACTACTAAGCCCGTTTATAAAGGTGATGTGTTAATGCCGCGGAAGATGCTACCACTGTCTTTATCCTATGATCACCGTGCAGTTAATGGCGGTGATGCAGGGCGGTTTTTGACTTATTTAGTCACGCTATTAGATGATGTGCGCCAATTAGTTTTGTAGGGAGGCCTGCTCTTATAAACCTTCCTGCCACTATCATTCGTAGTTCGGCACTGGCGTTAGTTCGCTCGAACGCACGTTGGCATCCTCTGTGGCGCAGCGAAGTAAGATTCAAGCAGCTGATAGTAAAGCGATTTGTTACTTAACGTATAAGCCGCTTCAATTTAGCAGGCCGCCTGTAGACCGACTACCTCTCATAATTTTGCCATAACGTTCAGTTATTGGCGCATCGGGTTTAGCAATATTTTTGTCTAAGGCCTCTCTTTACTCAATTAAACGCTTCGTTCAATAATGCTTGCGTCTACGCTTTAGTTATTGGCTGACAGATTTTTTTCGGCTATTCGCAAGTGATGAACGACAGACACATAAGAAGTATCTGGAAATTTTGTTTTCTCTGGCAGTATTATTGAGGTGGTAGCAAAATGGCAGAATTAAATAAGCAAGAAGTTCAAGAGGTTGGTGCAAGCCCTAACGAGAAATTTTCTGAACTAGTTGATGAGCTTGATGGTTTTGATGATTCAAGAGATGAGCAGGAGCAGGGCACTCAAACTAAAAAAGTTTTGTTTGCCAAGTCAGCCGATGTCCGGCGGCGCATTGAGGAGTTGTTAGAAGTTCGGCTTTTGCGCGATGAGCTCGGTCTAAATCACCTCGATATCGACTAAGCCTGGGTCTTATCGCGGGCCGCGACTTTTATCCGGAGCTTGGCTGATGGCCATGGCTTCAGTGAATGGTGTTTGTTTGATAGTTTTTTGTCGTGAGGATGCCTCTTACCTGCTAGCGCGCCCTATCACGCATAAGAGATTCTGAGCTTAAAATTCCTGCTGTACTAATCAACGGTTTCTTGTCTAGAAGCTCGATAAATCAATTCTTCCTTCTGCTTGAGGCCGGGCCTACTTGCCCTCCTTTTTTGCCAATCATTTAATTTATACATCGTGGCATGCGAACTCTTCCTATATAATCTTGGCTAGCAAATAATCTTTGTATTCTTTAGCGCGGCTTGTTCTGCGCAGGCCTTTGGATTCGTTTACCTATGAACGTAAGAACACGCATTGCTCCGTCACCCACGGGTGACCCACATGTGGGCACGGCTTATATTGCCTTGTTTAATTTGTGTTTTGCTCGGCAGCACGAGGGCAAGTTTGTACTTCGTATTGAAGATACTGATCGAGCCCGCAGCACAGAGCATTCTGAACAAGTGATTTATGATTCGTTGCGTTGGTTGGGCTTAGATTGGGATGAAGGCCCCGACGTTGGCGGAAATTACGGACCCTATCGGCAAAGTGAGCGCGGTGACATTTACGCTAAACATGTGCAGCAGTTACTTGATGGTGGTCATGCTTTTAAGTGCTATCGCACGACAGCGGAGCTTGCTGAATTGCGCGAGGCCATAAAAGCCAGTGGTGAAAATAGAGCGTTGAAACCGAGCGATCTCATTTTAGATGAGGCAGAGCAGCAGCGTCGACAAATGCAAGGTGATGCCTATGTTGTGCGCATGCAAGTACCTGCCTCGGGCAGTGTGGTTGTTCATGATTTGTTACGTGGTGAAATTGAGCTTCATTGGGATAACGTCGACGCTCAGATCTTATTGAAGTCCGACGGCATGCCTACCTATCACTTGGCCAATGTGGTGGATGATCATTTGATGGAAATAACGCATGTCTTAAGAGGTGAGGAATGGATCAACTCGGCACCCAAGCACAAGCTGCTATACGAATATTTTGGTTGGGATATGCCCGTGCTGTGTCATTTGCCGTTGCTGCGCAACCCGGATAAGAGCAAGTTGAGTAAGCGTAAAAATCCCACCAGCATTTTGTACTATCAGCGCATGGGATACCTGCCTGAGGCGCTGCTGAATTATTTGGGTCGTATGGGTTGGTCTATGCCTGATGAGCGAGAAAAATTTAGCTTGCCTGATATGTTAGAAGCCTTTGATATTCAGCGCGTTTCTTTGGGTGGGCCCATTTTCGATTTAGAAAAGCTCAAATGGTTAAACGGTTTGTGGATTCGTGAATCCTTAAGTGTTGAGCAGTTAGCCGATAAACTGATTGAGTGGGGGCTCAATCGAGAAAACTTGTTAAGTATATTGCCCCATGTACAGCAGCGCATGGATACGTTGAGCGAGTTCATTCCTAAAACAGCTTTCTTAGGGTCGGGTGTCTTGGGCATTACCAGCCAAAGTTTTTCTGAATTGAAGTTAGAAACAGCTGACCAATTAAAAATATTACAATTCTCGCTATGGCGTTTAGAAACATTAAGTCATTGGCAGCGCGATAATTTATTTACTGAGTTGAAATTTCTGGCTGAGGCGTTAGAGATAAAAGTAAAAGACTTCTTAGCGCCGCTATTTATTGCGGTATCGGGTAGCACCTCTTCATTTTCGGTTATGGATGCAATGGATTTATTGGGCTCGGATATGACGCGTGCACGATTACGTAATGGAATAGATGTTCTTGGTGGAGTGTCTAAGAAGCAAATGAAGAGTATGGAAAAAGCGTATCGGGCTATAAATAGCGGCAATTAGTCTGGCTAGCTATGAATTGCGTGATATTAAAGCAGAAACGGACCTAGAAGTGCTTGACTGATGCAGCGCCATCGCTAAAATAGCCGTCCGTTTTCGATATCCACCGCTCTGGTGGTGTCATTAAAGTTATGGGGCCTTAGCTCAGCTGGGAGAGCGCAACACTGGCAGTGTTGAGGTCAGCGGTTCGATCCCGCTAGGCTCCACCAATTTTATTCTACAGACCAAAAGTTCCAGCTAGTGAGTGGTGTGCCTTCTGGTGGCAGCGAAAGCCCTCGCAGTGTAATGGTGCTGGGCACGTCCAATAAAAATCTAGTCTTATTTTTTAAGCGAACTTTTCTCTAGCAGAGCAAAGTCTTCTTTGTCGCGCACGAAGCACGCAGGGCAGGCAAAATCGTCGGATAGATCTTCAAAACGAGTGCCTGGTTCATAGCCTTCGTGTTCATTACCAGTGGCTTCGTCGTAAATGTAGCCACAATCAGGGCACTGATATTTTGCCATCGTGATATCTATCCCTCACCGTAAAAGAGTTGAGTCGGCCTATATTGTTCGTTTATTGAGGTCACGTTATTTATGCTACGACAAGCGATGCGTATTTCTGCTCCATTGCCTCGCGCTTGCCCGGCAGTATATTCACTTTGCTGAGATCGCCTTGAATATGTTGTAACTTAAGCAGGCGTGGATTCATCACAGCAAACCATATGGGCGGGCAGTAAGCCATTAAATAGGCCCCAAAATAGCCATTGGGTAGTGCAGGTACATCATCGAAGTTGCGCAATGATTGATAGTGACGCGTGGGGTGGGCATGGTGATCTGAATGACGCTCTAGATGGTAGAGTAGTAAATTAGAAAACACATGATTACTGTTCCACGAGTGGTGTGGCTGGCAACGCTCATAGCTGCCGTTGGCTTTTTTCTCGCGCAGCAACCCGTAGTGCTCGATATAATTAGCACTGGTTAATTGCCACCACGCTAAAAAATTGTGGATGATTAAAAAGGGCAGTAACATCCAGCCAGACGCAATTAGCAAGCTAATTTGAATGATGGCTGTAATCGCATAGGACTGGAGCAATTCATTACTTGGGCTCCACATTGATTTGCCTTTGCGCTGCAAGCGAACCTTTTCTAGTTGCCAAGCCCGCTTGAAGCCGCCCGGTATCTCACGCAAGGCAAAAGCATAAATATTCTCGCCCATTTTCGAAGAGGCGCTATCTTCGGGGGTAGCAACATGGCGGTGGTGCCCTGCATTGTGCTCTAAGCAAAAGTGTCCATAGCCTGGCACAGCGAGTACTATTTTTGCCATCAACCGGCTCAGCGGATCGGTTTTGTGACCTAATTCATGCCCAGTGTTGATACCAAGTCCAGAAGTCATACCTGTGCCGACGGCCAATATTAAATAGCCCGCCATACTCAGATCCTGCGTTACGATCCAATAGACAGCGGCAAAAAAAGTGATGAAGTGCAACGGCACGGCTAAGTACAGCAGCCTGCTGTAATAGCGGTCTTGTTCCAGTTGGGCTACGACCTCTTCCGGCGGGTTACTCAGATCCTCGCCTAGCAAATAATCAAAAAGGGGGACGAAAATATAGGCGGCAGCCATTGGCACGAGCAACATCAATTCAATACCGGTCAGGCCATGTAAGACTAATCCAGTAATGGGAAACAGCGGATAAAGTGCCGACATCCACCAAAGGCCTCGCTTCTTATCGACATAACTGATGGTGCCCTGCGCGGGAGAGTCAAACGTGACGGTTTTCATAATCGGCTCTTTTCAATGGGTTAACCTAAAGTTTAGGGCGCTGCTTCGACGTCCGCTTGACATTTGGGGACTTCCTCTTATCATTTGGTGACAGGCCGGTTAGTCACATCGGCTTTGTTGACCTTCCCAAAGCAGGACTATTGATGCACCTTTTGCGCGCAGCTACATTCAATGGCTTTACTGATATCGCACAGGAAATGCGGCTGGACATTCCTGCGCTTTTACACGCGGCCGGGCTGCCGTTAGATGTGTTGGATCCAAAAAATGCCGATATGTACTATCCACTGGCGGGCTTTGAAAAGCTCTACGGACTTGCTGAGCAGCAAACTGGGCGTTGCGATTTAGCTGCAATGCATGGTCGCCGTCAGGAGTTATCCGCGCTGCTGGGTGTGCTAGGTTTTTATATGCAACAAGGGCGAACTATTGGCGAAGCCTTGCATGTGCTAGAGCATTACATCTCGTTTCAGGTGCAGGGGGGAGAGCTATTAATTTATGAGTATGGCTCTTCGGCGGTGCTTGAGTTAGTGATCAAAGATGCTACTCGCTTGAAAAGCACTCGCTATAGCACTGAGTTTTCTTTAGCCGCGGCTAACGCTATATTTGCTTCGTTATGCGGCCCTAGCTGGAAGCCAGAAGCTATTCACTTCATGCATGCGCCGCCTTCTAACGCTAAATATCTGCAGCGGCATTATTCGGCGCCTATCAGTTTTAATCAGGAGCACAATGCTCTTTATTTTGACCCGCAAGATTTGGCTACGCCAATAGCCACCTCTAACCCACAACTTAAGCAAGTTTTAGAGCGAAGCCTTGCCGATCTAGAAGAAAAATATACAGATGACTTGGTGGCGCAAGTTGAGCATCTTATTTATAGCGCACTCACTACCGGTAATTGCACTGCCGACTCCATAGCATCTTTTTTAGGAATTCATCGACGCACAATGCATCGCCTTCTAAAAAAAGAGGGCAGTAGTTATACCCGTCTGCTCGATCAGGTACGTGAAGATATGGCGCGTCGCATGCTTAAGCACAGCAATATGCAGCTTACTCAAATTTCCTTGTTATTAGGGTATTCCGAGCTTAGCGCATTTAGTCGGGCGTTTAGGCGCTGGACTTCTCTGGCTCCGCAGGATTACCGCAAAAATTAGGCGCTGACTTTCACCACGAGCTTGCCAAAATTGGCGCCCCGAAATAGGCCTAAAAATGCAGCTGGCGCATTTTCTAAACCATCCACCATGTCTTCACGGTAATGAATTTTTCCTTCTCTGAGCCAGCCACTGACATCCCTAACAAAAGCTGGTGCGCGGTTTATATGATCGCCAACAATAAAGCCCTGCATTTTGATGCGTTTGCGCAGAATCATACCCTGCAGCAAACTCATACGGTCGGGTCCGGCTGGAAGTGAAGTTTGATTGTAATGAGCAATAAGCCCGCACACAGGTATGCGCGCAAAATCATTCAGCAGAGGCATTACAGCTTCCCAAGAACTGCCGCCGACATTTTCGAAATAAACATCAATACCCTTAGGGCAATGCGCGGCTAACTGTTGTGCCATGTCTTTATCGTAGTGGCTGACACAGGCATCGTAACCCAATACATCCACTGCATATTTGCATTTTTCAGCGGCGCCGGCGATGCCCACTACGCGACAGCCTTTTAGCTTGGCTATCTGCCCGACTATAGAACCCACTGCCCCAGTCGATGCAGCCAGTACTACTGTGTCACCTGGCTTGGGTTGGCCAATATCTAACAGGCCAACATAGGCCGTTAGCCCCGGCATACCCAATACTCCCAGCGCATAGGACGGATTCGTGATGCGAGAGTCGAGCTTTCTCACGCCCTGACCATTGCTTACATCGTACTTTTGCCAGCCAGAATAGGCGGTAACTAAATCACCAGTCTGGAAGTCGGGGTGGCGCGACATGGCTACCCGCGAGACCGTGCCGCCCACCATGACCGCGCCAAGCTCCACACCTGCCGCGTAACTTTTACCCGCATTCATGCGGCCGCGCATGTAGGGGTCGAGCGATAGATAGCTGGTTTGTAAGAGCATTTCTTTTTCACCAATCGCTGGGATTTTGGCATTTTCAAGTCGAAAGTTTTCTACGCTAGGCTTACCGACAGGGCGCGAAGCTAAAACAATACGGCGATTGATCTTTCGTGTATCGGCGAAGCTTGGCGGAGCAGCTACGCTGGCCATGGCTCCCATTAAGCCTAGGCTGAAATCTCGTCGATTTAATTTCATTATATTCCTCATCAATTTTTAACTGTGCGTTATTGGGCAATGCTGCATTCGGCGTACATGGTAAAGAATGCTACGCTAATGTAAATTAATTCTCCTTGAGGCAGCGCCACAAGTTGGCTAGTGCCATTTCGACTTTGACGCAAAATATATGTGCTAAATCATAGCCTGCATTTTTTGAGAGGTGTGTAGGTGTCGTTTTTTTAGCTGTGGGTTCAATCGCCTACCTTTAAATTCGATGGGCTGTCTTTCGGTTTGATTGCCCACTTATAGTGACGCTAGATTATATTCATGATATGAATCAATGTTTTAAAGACGTTGCAGAGTGCTTTGGCCTGCCACGACCAGATAGGTCTTGTATCGCGACTGCTCGACACGCTAAGCGGTGGCTGGTTTGTGAGGGTTGTTTTGGTAGGCTGGGGTTGTTTGTCTGCCCCGTGGCAGGCTTCATTGGCCGTGGCTTATGTAAAACTACTGGCTGGACACATCGGATTTCGCTTGCGCACTGTGATGTTGAAATTCTTAAGGCTTTGTAATATTTGAAAGTTGATGACGCAGGTTTGCATATTGGTGTGAATAGGCAGCCACAAACGCTCGAGGCTGATACGATAATTGTATGCGCAGGCCAAACGCCGTTGCGTAGCTGGTATGACGAATTGCGCGATAGTTCTTTGCCGGTGCATTTGATTGGCGGCGCAGCTGAAGCGGCGGAAATTGATGCTAAGCTCGCCATTAAACAAGCGAGCCATTTAGCGGCAGAAATTTAGCGCAATTAGGTTTTAGGCAGGCTCATAGGCGTTAGGCAAGCTTATAGCTTTCAGATCATAGACGCGTTCAATTTTTCAGTCTTTTTGTGAAGAGAGGCTGTAGGTAGTAAACTGCGAAGCCCCATTTTAATTTTTAAAAACACGGTACAGTTATGACTCAATACACTTGCTTTGATGTTCAAATAAACGATCACGTTGCGCATATTAAGCTGATTCGCCCTGAAAAGCGCAACAGCATGATTCCAGAATTTTGGGCTGAATTGCCTGCTATCGTTGCTGAGATTGATGCTAATGCTCATGCTCGCGTCATCGTTATCTCTTCAACGGGTCCGCATTTTACCGCAGGATTAGACTTAAAAGCGTTTTTACCCACTGAAACAGATAACCCCGATCCTAAGCATCACTTGGCAAGTGGGGCTAAATTTTACGAGCATGTGAAAGTTTTACAGGCAGCATTCTCTAGTTTAGAGAATTGTCGTTCGCCGGTATTGGCGGCTATACAAGGCGGTTGTATTGGTGGTGGTATCGATATGGTGACTGCTTGTGATATGCGCTATGCAACAGACGATGCTTTTTTTATTTTACAAGAAACCAATCTGGCTATGACCGCAGACGTGGGCACTTTTCCGCGCCTACTCAAGCTGATACCTGAGGGAGTTGCCCGTGAAATTGCTTATACCGGTAGGCGTTTTGAGGCAGCTGAGGCCAAAGCAAACGGTTTACTTAATGAGACGTTTGCCGATGCCGAAACGATGCTCACCCAGGTAATGGCTATAGCAGCTGAAATTGCGCGCAAGGCGCCACTGGCTGTCGCCGGTTGTAAGCGCATCATTAATTACGCACGCGATCATAGCACCGCCGATACCCTCGATTATATTGGTATTTGGAATGCAAGCATGCTGCAGACTGAAGAGGTCATGGAGGCCATAGGTGCCAATGCCGAGAATCGCGCAGGGCAGTTTGCAGCTTTACCCACTCTTGCCAGTCGCCACGTTGAAAAATAACCCGATCGGTACGTAGCTCCCTTTTCGTATATTTTTTTATATAGAGAAAGCTAATCCATAGTGATGTTATAGTTTTTGATCTGTGGCTGTGTCTAACTGGGTTTTTTAAAGTCAAGAAACGAAATAATATTGGAAGACATGATGAGTAATTCAAACGCCACTGTATACACGCATAAATACTGGCCCGCTCAACCTCCACCATTGCCCCTGGAATATTTTTATCGGTATGAGGTGGAGATAGCCGATAATGACTTCTTAGTTCAGCCGTATAATGGCGAAGCGACACATTATAGTTGGCGCGAGGTGGGTGATCAGTCGCGACGTGTAGCGAGTTATTTGCTTAGCCTTAATATGCCTGCAGGAAGCAAAATTGCGCTATTGGCAAAGAATTCAGCGCATTGGGTTATGGCCGATTTGGCTATCTGGATGGCGGGCCATGTGACGGTGCCGCTCTATCCGGCTATGCCAATTGATCATGTCGAACATGTCATTGATCACAGTGATGCAGAATTTATTTTTCTTAGCGGTATGGATAACTGGGCAGAAATGCAGGCCGGGTTGCACAAAGTTGAGCGCGGTATTGCTTTGCCTGGCGGGCCTGAGGATCCACGTTTTACTTCGTGGCAGGCAGTGATTGAGCAAAATCCACCGCTGATCGAAAATACCCAGCGCGCTGCCGATGAATTGGCAACGATCGTTTATACCTCGGGCAGCACCGGCATGCCTAAAGGGGCAATGCTTAACTTTTCAGCGTTAGCGGCGGCTACTGTGTTGGATCCGGTTTATTTGCATATTTCGCAAGATGATCGTGCTATCTCTTATCTTCCGTTAGCGCACGTTGCAGAGCGTCTCACTGTTGAAATGGGGTCAATTAGTTGTGGCACCTGCATTTATTTTAGCGAAGGGCTTGAGACTTTCACTCAAGATTTACGTCGTGCTCGTCCTACCATTTTTTTTAGTGTGCCGCGCTTATGGATGAAATTTAAATTTGGGATCTTACAAAACATACCTGCCGTGCAACTCGATAAACTTTTAGATGATCCTGCTACCCGCGAGCAGACGCAAAAAGCGGTGCTTGAACCTTTAGGTTTAGATCAAGTGCGTTATGCTTTTTGCGGCAGTGCGCCAATGTCGCAAGACCTTCTCAGTTGGTATCAGCGCCTCGGGATGAATATTTTAGAAGGTTATGGGATGACCGAAAACTTTGGTTACTCTTTTGCAACCATAGCGGGGCAAGAGCGTTTAGGTTATGTAGGTACGGTTAGGCCAGGCGTGGAAGCAAAACTGAGTGAGCAAGGTGAAGTGTTAGTGCGAGCACGTACAAATATGACTGGTTATTATAAAGATCCTGATAAAACTCGCGAAGCACTCACAGATGATGGCTTTGTTTGCACTGGCGATAAAGGGGAATTTGACGAGCAAGGGCGCCTACGTATTACTGGCCGTATTAAAGAGTTATTTAAAACCAGCAAAGGCAAGTATGTTGCACCGGCACCTATTGAAGATAAGATTTTGAGTAGCCTCCTGCTGGAAGCCTGTTGCGTGATGGGCTCTGGAGAGCCACAGCCTATAGCGCTGCTTATGTTATCCCCTGATGCTCGGGTAGCGGCAGCGAATCCCGAGCAGCGCGCTGGGATTTCTCAGCAGTTCGCAGCTCTGTTAGTCGATGTGAATGCACAAATAGCGGCCCATGAGAAATTGCATGCACTTATTATTGTTAAAGATGAGTGGAATATAGAAAACGGATATCTCACTCCTACGATGAAAATAAAACGCTCGGTTGTAGAGTCGACTTACGAGCCTCGCTTAGGTGAATGGTATGCGTCCGATAAAGGAGTTTATTGGGAGGCGTAGATCAGCTGCCGATTAAGCTCGATGCATTCTTAAACTTATCACATACAGAAAAAATATCGGCAATACCTTTAGATTGCTTTAGTCGATAAATATTGAGTTAACGGTTCATTTAATTTTAGGAGATTACATAATGAAAGTGATTAAGCGGGAAGATATCGCGCAATACCAGAATGTTGAATTAGAAAGCAGCGAGTGGCACACCGTGACTCAAGAGCAAATTAATCAATTTGCCGACTGTACTCTCGATCATCAATTTATTCATATTGATCCGGAGAAGGCTAGTCAAACGCCGTTTGGTGGCACGATCGCTCACGGATTTTTAACGTTATCAATGCTTTCTCATTTTTCTGAGCAATTTGCGTTGGTTATTGAAGGTACTTATATGGGCGTGAACTATGGCTTTGATTCTGTGCGTTTTATTGCGCCGGTAAAAGTAGGTAAGAGAATTCGTGCACACGCAAAGTCGCTCGAAATTGTTGAAAAGCGACCGGGTCAGTTCATGAGTAAGACTGAGGTTACGGTGGACATTGAAGGTGAAGAAAAGCCTGCGTTAAAAGCGGTTTGGATTGGCATGCAAATGGTAAATTAAATGCTCAAATATATTGCTGTAAGGCATGTTTCATGCGTACGCAGTAACCCTTTTTTGGTCAATGGATAGAATAGTTAGAGGTTGTTATGAAGGCTTTAGTTTGTAATGAATTTGGACCTGCGGACCGCTTAGTTATTGAAGAGCGAGAGACACCTACGCCGGGAAAAGGCGAGCTGCTGATTGATATTAAAGCGGCGGGGTTAAACTTTCCCGATGTGTTAACTGTGCAGGGTAAATACCAAATTACGCCTGACTTACCGTTTGTGCCAGGCGTTGAATCGGCTGGCATCGTGGCTGCAGTAGGCGAGGGTGTTACCCGGTTTAAGGTAGGTGATCGTGTGATCTCTACGATTGCGATTGGGGCATTCGCCACGGCCTGTATCGCCCCTGAAGGCGTGGTGATGCCTATGGCGTCTAATATGACTTTCGAGCAGGCGGCGGGATTTTGTATTACCTACGCTACTTCTTATTATGCCTTTAAACAGCGGGCTCAATTAAAGGTTGGCGAAACGGTTTTAGTGTTGGGTGCAGCAGGCGGCGTGGGTATTACTGCTATTCAAATTGCTAAACATATGGGAGCAACGGTGATTGCTGCGGCTAGCACTGAGGAGAAACTCGATTTTGCCTGTGCCGCGGGCGCGGATATGCGCATTAACTACAGCACTGAAAATCTCAAAGACAAAATTAAAGAATTAACCGGTGGTAAAGGCGCTGATGTCATTTATGATCCCGTAGGTGGCGACTACAGTGAACAGGCTTATCGTTCTATTGCATGGTACGGTCGTTATTTGGTGATTGGTTTTGCGGCCGGCCCCATACCCAAAATTCCTTTGAACTTGCCGCTGCTAAAAGGCGGCGATATTCTCGGTGTTTTTTGGGGAGGCTGGGCTGCGCGCGATCCTGCGGGATCACAGCAGAATTTTGTTGAATTGTTGCAATTGGTCGAGGCTGGAAGTTTAGTGCCGATTACTACTGAGGTTTATGATTTTGAGGATTACGCTAACGCTTTTTCCTGTTTGACCGAGCGTCGTGCACGCGGCAAGGTCATCTTGCGTATGCAGTAAAAGGTTTTTCGATGTATTGGATGGTAATAACTTCATGAGTAAATCTTCGATGCTTGAGCGTGGTTCGCAGCGCAACGATTACGGTTATTTTGTGCCGCTCACCACGCGCTGGCACGATAACGACATTTATGGCCATGTTAATAACGTTGTCTATTACAGTTATTTTGATACCACGGCCAACAGCTTTTTGATTCATGAGGGCGGTTTAGATATTCATATGAGCGATGTTATTGGCGTAGTGGTAAGTTCGCACTGCGATTTTTTTAGCTCAATTGCGTATCCCGATGAGTTAGAGGGTGGCTTGCGAGTCGGTAAGCTTGGCAATAGTTCGGTAACCTATGAGCTGGCTATTTTTAAGCGTGGTGAATCAAGCGCTGTGGCGGCCGGAAGCTTTACGCATGTCTTCGTAGAGCGTGAAACGCAGCGCCCCAGGCCTATACCTGATCGTATTCGTGGTGCACTACAAAAATTAAAAGTGTAAGCGTAAGAGGCGGCTCGCTAGTCGGCGCATCTTTAGCTTTAGCGCGAATTTGAAAATCAGTCCGCTGTGTTTGGCGATGCCGTTTGCGAAATGTGTGGGCCTTAATGGGATCTAGCATGGCAATTCTGCCACTAGCGCGCTTGTTTATGTCACTCAGGTGCCCCTTTTTTTTGGATACTAAATTTTATATCTCGTATGCGATGTTTAGGGTGGTGTCATGTCGATAATTCATCGAGTAGGGAGATAATGAATGAAAGATTTTTCTGAGCGGGTTGCCGTTATTACGGGGGCGGCTTCGGGTATCGGTCAGCAGTTGGCGCTGCAGCTTGCCCAGCGAGGTGCCGTGTTAGCCCTAGCAGATAAAGATTATCGGGGTTTAAGTGAAACCTTGCGGCAGGTAGAAGCTGTCGGAGGGGTCGCCAGCTTATATGAGTTGGACGTGTCCGATGCGGCGGCATTTCAAGCATTTGCAGATGCAGTTGTTCGCAAGCATCACGCGATTCATCTCTTAATTAATAATGCTGGCGTAACTTTGCTCGATTCTATTGAGGAACAAAGTCACGAAGATTTGGCGTGGCTGATGAATATTAATTTCTGGGCTGTGGTGTATGGTACGAAAGCGTTTTTACCTTATTTAAAAAAAGCTGAGGAAGCTCATATTGTTAATATTTCTAGCATCTTTGGTATGATGGCGGTGCCCTTGCACAGCGCTTATAACGCCTCAAAATTTGCCGTGCGGGGCTACACCGAGGCCCTTGCCATTGAAATGACCGGAACTAATGTGAGTGTTAGCTGTGTGCATCCCGGTGGTATTAAAACGAATATTGCACGCAATGCTCGTGTGTCGCATAAGGAATTAAGACATGCTAGAGAAAAAGTCTCATTGGGTTTTGATGATGCTGCAAAGACTACATCGGAACGCGCTGCCAAACTCATTATTCGAGGTGTTGAGCGACGTCAGCGAAGAGTTTTAATTGGGCTCGATGCTTGGTTGATCGATAAAATTGTACGAATTTTTCCGGCAGCCTATGCGCGCATATTTCGATTGCACAAGCTGTTTAAAAAAATTAAATAGTATTTCTGTATGCTGGATGTTGGCGACTTTTTTTAATTATAGGCGGTTTTTATAACCGGCCACTCTATAATCATCTACTTCAAGAATAAGATTCTTTTAAAATATATGAAAGCTATCGTAAGGATTTTTGTTTTGGTATCTTTATCTTTTTCAAGTGCTGCTCAAGATAACTGGCCCAAGAACGGTCAAGTTGCCGTCAGTCTTTCTTATGATGATGCGTTAAATTCACAGCTGGACAATGCTGTGCCACAACTCAATGAATACCAATTCAAGGGTTCATTTTACCTAACTTTATCTTCGCCTGTAGTTCCTCAGCGACTTAGTGAATGGCGGGCCGCTGCTGAACAGGGGCACGAATTAGGCAACCACACAATTAGTCATGCTTGCCGTGCGGATATGCCCGATCGTGACTGGGTTGCATCGCAAAATGATTTAGCTAAACGCAGTGTTGCGCAAATGGTTGATGAGGTGAAATTGGCCAATGATTATCTTTATGCTATTGATGGAAAAAAAAGCCGCACAATGACGTTGCCCTGCGGTGAGTCACAGGCAAAAGACGGTGATTATTTGCCGCAAGTAAAAGAGCAGTTTGTTGCTATCAAAGGCTTCGAAGCAGTTTCACTTAATTCAATAATTCATGTGCCGGCTGAACGATCCGGCGCTGAGCTGATTGCGTATTTGCTTGCGGCAAAAGATCAACAAAGAAGGTTGGTCAATATTATTTTTCATGGTGTGGGCGGCGATTATTTAACAATTTCTAACGAGGCTCACAAAGAACTATTAAGTTTTTTAGATCAGCACCGTAATGATTATTGGGTGGATAGCTATATCAATATCATGCAGCAGTTTTCTAACCATTAGCTGATTGGCAGTGTTAGGTTGGTTACAAATTCGGAAATTGTTAAAGCCCTTTTTTCTGGATATGCGCATTGCGGCTCAATGTATTGTTTTATAAGTTGCTTAAGTACTTATTAAGAAACGTTTTTTTATTGAAGCTAAATGTCGCGCAAAAGCGCGGCTGTCTTCCCAGCTAACAACGCTGGGCTGTAATTGTCCGGCCAGTAACTCGCGGCTGACTTGCTCAATTTGATAGTTAAAACCCTGATGTTCTCGCACTTCTCTAAAGCAATCGATACGCTCGTTACCCTCATAAAGCTGGACTTCTCGAGCAGCCCAGTAATCAGCAATGGTTAGCGTGGCCCGGTCGCCGATTAATGTGAGGTAGTTGTTGAGCTTGCAGCGAAATGATGTGGCCATTTGCGCAGTTGCATTATTATCTTCACCATAGGTATTCAAAATCACTACGTCATCTTCTACAGCATTGTCAGCTTGATGGTGCCAGACGGTTTGTGTATTGGGATCTTGCTGCAAAAAAAGCCATGCCATGGCTATAGGGTAAATCCCCATTTCTAGTAGGCAGCCTCCAGCCAGGCGATTGTCGTATTCGCGCAAGTCAGGGCTGTAGGGGAGGGCAAAGCCAAAATCGGCTTTGACATGGCAAAGCTTACCGATCCGTCCTGCATTTACCCATTCTTGAGCTCTCTTTATTATCGGTAAAAAGTAAGTCCACATGCCTTCCATAAAGTAGCGCGACTCTTGCTGAGCAACAGCAAGTACCTCTTCTAATTCGTCTGGCGTTACCGTGGCAGGTTTTTCACAAAGCACATGTTTGCCCGCACGAAGGGCCGCAATGGCTTGTTCCTTGTGATGGCTGTGTGGCGTGGCAATGTAAACGGCGTCAACATTGGGATCCGCAAACAGCTCAGCGTAATCGCCATAGGCCTTGTTAATTGAAAACAACTCAGAAAAAGACTGTGCTGATTCAAGTTGGCGTGATGCCACTGCATAAAGCTGGGCGCTTTTTGCCTGTTTAATATCGGTGGCAAATGTTTTGGCGATACGCCCTGCACCAACAATCCCCCATCGAATAATAGGGCTGAGTGGCTCATTCATACCGTGCGATCTTCAATGACTTGATTCGAGGAAAAGGCGTACCGCATATTTCTATACACACAAGTGTCAGTGATATCGTCAGGCGTGTTGGCAGGGCGGCAGCGATAGTTTGTTGAAACCCGATGCAGATGATTGACCGGTAAAACACGATGCCACAGATGCCCATGAATCAGAACAAGAGCACCTTTTTTTGGAGTCAATACAACCTGCTCGGCAAAATCTTCATTGATGTCGCCAATACTAATTGCGCCACCTAGGTGTGTGCCGGGCATGACTAGGATTTGTCCTCCGGTGTTGTGATCAATATCCATGGTGTAAACCAAGCGATTTAAATTGAATTGAGATTTATCTTCTGGTGGGCAGTCTTGATGCCAGGCCTGCCCGTTGGAGCCTTTCTTGCTAAACATGACCATGCTGTAGAGGCTGCTCCAGCCATGGCCTAAAATCGCTTCGGTGAGCTCAATTAAACGCTGATCTTGCTCAGCAATGTCAAACTCTTGTAAGCCGTCTAACTGCGGAAACCAAGGTATGACATCGGTGTTTGATTTTTGAAGAAATTCTTTGTTGTGAGAGAAATCCGGGTCGTCGCCAAAGTGCATTAAGATACGTTGCTGATATTTATCCATCAGCTGAGCATCAAAAAAGTCATCTATCGAGAGATAGCCGTTGTGCCAGAATTCTTGAGCTTTCTTGTCAATATTGAGCATACCTCTATATTAGCATCATTGATTTTTTTCTTTATGCGTAATCGATGATTGTTACTATCTATCTGGCTAAGTCGTATTGAAGAAGGGCTCGATGATGCTAGATTTGACTGATTAAGACTGCTTAGCTACCAAAAAAAAATCAAAGTTATGATGCTTTGGCGGCCTATCACGATGGATGACAGACGCAACTAATGAACATCATAGAGTGCGCCGCTTTTTTTGCCGTATAAGTAAGGCAGCAAGGATAGGCAGCCTTAATTTGCGGTTGGACCGATCGCCTAGAAACGGTCGATTTGATCCAGATTTGGCCTTGTCAGTGGGTTGCATTCAGCCCCGCTGCAAGTATGACGCTGGCTTCTACCCAAGAGACTTAATCAGCAAGGCACAGCTTTTCGTACAGCTCAGCAATTTCCGTTGCGCTGGGTATACGAGGGTTATTGGCGGGCGAGCCTGATGCGAGAGCTTGCTCAGCCATTGTGTGGCGTAATGCTAAAAAACTTTGTAAATCAATGCCAAATGCTCTCGGCGAAGGAACCTTTAAATCTCTATTTAACGATTTGAGTTCGGTCAGTAGACGCTGGTTGGCCATGGCGTCGTTGTGCTCCTCGTTGGCCACGCCCATTGCTCTTGCACACTGGGCAAAGCGTGACGGTGCCCCAGGCAGCGAAAATTCGGTTACTAGCGGCAGCAGCATAGCGTTGCTTAAACCATGCGGAACATGAAAGTGTGCGCCAATGGGCCGACTCATGCCGTGCACTAATGCAACCGATGCATTAGAGAAAGCTATGCCGCCCAAATGCGCGCCGAGCAGCATGGCTGCGCGAGCTTCACGGTCGTTAGGGCAATTGAAGGCTTGTCGAAGATTCGGCGCGATAAGCCGAATGGCCGCAAGCGCTTGGCTGTCGCTGTAAGAATTGGCTTTTTTACTGACGTAAGCTTCGATGGCGTGAGTCAGTGCGTCAATGCCAGTATCGGCAGTGACGCGAGGCGGTGCTGAGAGCGTCAGTTCGTAATCGAGAATAGCGGCGACGGGCATAAAACCTAGTCCCATGCATAATAACTTTTCATCACTGCTCTGCTCGCAGCTTGCATCGGTAATGACAGTGAAGCGAGTGGCTTCGGAGCCTGTGCCGGCGGTAGTGGGTATGGCAATGACGGGTAAGCCGGGTTCATCAACGATACGCGGCACACAATAATCACGCATTATCCCGCCGTAGCGAGCTAATATTGCTATAGCTTTAGCGCTATCAATGGCGCTACCACCGCCCAAGGCAATAAGGCAATCGTAGCCCCCTGTCTGAACCTGAGTGACGGCCGGTAAAATAGATGCTTCGGTGGGTTCTGCTTCGGTGTCGGTGAACACACCACAGCGAATCTGTCGTTTGGCAAGAATAGCTTGCAGTTGCTCAACATAACCCAGCTGCATCATCATCGAGTCACTAATAATGCAGGGCGTCACACACTCAAACTGTTCCAGTACATCGGCCAGCCGTGCTATGGCGCCGGCGCCGGTTTCAATGCAGCGCGGCAGTGTGATGGTATGTGTCATATCAATCGCATCCTATAAATCCCTACAGATGGCCAAGAGCAGCGTTGGGTTCTATCAATCTTACCAAGCCTAGCGCTTTTTCACCGTATGTGGTGTAAATTAGTTAGGTTGTTGGCTGCCAATGCTAAGGCAATAAAAAGAACGCCAACTTTCATAGCGAGTTTAATCAAGGGCCTCAGATTCAGCGTTTAACCATTGTCTAATGGTTAGTATTTTGCGCGTCGCTGGCTTCTTTTAACTCTCGCTTTTTAATGGCCTTCGAAATATCTCCATGGCGTTTTGAAGTGAGTAAATAGCGTTGAGAAATTATTATTGTTGAAAGAAAAAGAATCAGGCTGATAGGCCCCGCTACTATGGCCAAGCTATTTATTGCCTGCTGAGGTACATTTTCTGGTGAGGCCGTTTGGGGGAATTCAATGATGTCTAATGCGATGCCAGCAAAAAAACTTCCTAGCCCATAGCTCGCTTTAGTGGCCAGAGAGCGAGCGGAAAAAAACAAGCCTTCATCTTTGTGCCCAGTGATAAGGTAATGTTCGTCTACTACATCTGACAGCATTGAGTCGAGCAAAATGATATAGGCAATAAAGAAGGCTTGCGAAATACCGTTCGTTATAAAAATAAATATCAATCGTTCATTTAAACTCATTTCAGACAATAGGCCTAAAAGGTATAAAATTGACGGGCTGACTGCAATAGTTGCCCCCACCCCAACACATAGAGCCAAGGCATTTTTTTTGTCGAATCGTCGTGATAATTTTTGTGCTGTTATCGACGCCAGGCTAATGCCAATAATAAGCGAGAGAGACACCATAGCAAGATTTGCGGGCTCAAAGCCGAACACGTAGGTAGCCAAATAAATAAGCAAGGTTTGCACAAGTCCAGCTAGCGTATTAAAGGCAAGGCTGGTTGAAAAAATGATGCGAAATGATTGTTCTTTTAATAATTTAAAAACCGCTATGAAGCCGAGCATGGGGTGTTCCTTATGCCGCAGCTTAGGTGTATGCAGCAGAGGTATTTGACTGCGGGTGGCATAAGTAGAGTAGAGCATGGCTGCGGTGGCCATGGCTGCACAAAATCCAGCAAAGTAAGGATAGCTGGCAGCATTAAGCATGCCATTGCTATGCAGTTTGGTGGCTGGAAAAAACACAGCAAAGCCAATCACCGAGGTCAATAAAACTCCGGCATAGGTGAAGAAAACGCGAAACCCGATTAGTGAGGTTTTTTCATGATAGTTGGTTACCATCTCCGCGCCCAGTGATAGGTGCGGCACAAAAAATAAGGTCAGCATTATACGCACAGCTATTGCGAACGTTAGCATCCACGCAAATAGTGCATGGCTCTCAAGCCCAGCTGGAGGAGTGAACAAGGCAATGATGGCAAAACCAAAAGATAGGGCGCCGGCGAGCATAAAAGGGTGGCGGCGACCCCAGCGCGATCGAAAATCATCTGACCAGCGCCCTACCATGGGGTCTGTAAACGCGTCCACCATCAGTGCGATAAGTGCGGCACCGCCGGCAAGACTGCCGCTCAGGCCGAGTACCTGATTATAATAAAAAAATAAGAAAGTGCTGAAGGAGGATTGCTTGATTCCATCCGATAATTGACCGACCCCGTAACCCAATTTTATGCTGAATTGCATGAGTTTAACCCATTGCTTGCGCCCATTATGATTGAGCAAAATTAATCGAATGATATTCTTTACGATGAGCGAGTATTGCAGGGCATTGTGTGCAATTAAAAGATAGAGTTATTGTGCTTTTTTCGTCCGCTAAAAACGATTCGCAAAAACCTGAAGCTTAACAAAATATTGGGCCTTAGGCGCCTCACTTGGATGGCTGCCAGCTACTCGGTGAAAAGTAGGGATCAGATTTTAGATGCGGAAGGCCTAGCGAATGTGTTTACAATCGTCGCAGTTTCGCTTACGTTTTGCAGCTACCTTGCGATTAATTAATGTTTGTATAGCGGTGTTCTGATTATTATGAAATAGCGAATCAATGTCACACAGGCCTTTGTTCACTCTTACTGCTATTGCATGGAGATGGGCGTGCCCAGCCTAGCTGAAAGCGCACTGGAAATAGTTCAGAGTCGTCAAACCATGGAATATGGTGCCCGCGAAGCTATGCAAATTTTGGGCGGTGGCTTAAATGGGCTGTCATAAAGTCAAGCGTAGCTATTTTGAGTTGAGAGTTAATGCGTTTGGTGGCGGGTCGGAAGAGGCCATGAGAGATCTTGCCGCGCGTCAATATGAGCTGCAAAAGTCGTTTTTTTATCTGTAGAGTAATATTTTTATTACTCCATTTTTTATTTTATGGTCTAACGGGAGAGTAGAGTGTCGCTTGACTTTGATAGTGCTCGATTAGCTAATCCTTATTTAACGTCTGAACATGAAGAGTGGCGCACGCAATTACGCCGCTTTATTGATAAGGAGATTACCCCTTTTGCTGAAGGCTGGGATGAGGCTGGCGCACTGCCTGATGAACTGTGGGAGAAGTCTGCCGAGGCAGGTATTTTGCAGGCGGGGTATCCTGAAGCCTACGGTGGCATTTCCGAAGGGATTGATATTTGGCATTTAAATATATTGAATGAAGAGTTGTCGCGAGTCGCTGTCGGTGGTCTGTCATCAACGCTGCTTGTCCATTCTATTGGCTTACCGCCCGTTTTGAATTTTGGTTCGGAAGCCATGAAGCAAATGGTTGTGCCTGAGGTGCTCAGCGGTCGCGCGCGAATTTCATTAGCGATTACTGAGCCCGGTGCCGGTTCGGATGTGGCGCAAGTGAGTACCACGGCTGTGCGTGACGGCGGTGATTATATAGTGAACGGTTCAAAAACTTATATTACTGGGGGTATGAAGGCTAATTGGTTTACCGCGGCAGTGCGCACCGGTGACGGCGCCGGTGGTGGGTTGTCGGTCCTATTAATTCCTGCCGATAGTAAAGGCGTCTCTCGCGCCTCGCTCGACCGCAAGCAGGGCTGGTGGTGTGGTGATACTGCAACAATTTACTTCGACGACGTGCGCGTACCCGCTGAGAACATTATTGGTGAAGAAAATCGCGGCTTTAAAGTGATTTTAAAAAACTTCAATAGTGAGCGTCTTTCTATGGCGGCGGCTATGGAAGCCTATTCGCGTGTGTGCCTTGAAGAGGCTGTTAACTGGGCGCGCGAGCGTAAAACATTTGGGCAGCGTTTGGCCGATCATCAGGTGATTCGCCATAAAATTGCTGAGATGAAGCAGCGCATCAATGCAACGCAGGCCTACTTGCAAGTCTGCTGTGTGCAAATGGTCACGGGTACGCCTGACGCGGGCGATCTGGCGCTGCTTAAAGTGCAAAGTAGTCAGACCATGGAGTTTTGCGCGCGTGAGGCGATGCAAATACTCGGTGGCATGGGTTATATGCGCGGTGGTAGAGTGGAGCGAATTTACCGAGAGGTTCGTGTTAACGCTATTGGTGGTGGCTCCGAAGAAATTATGCGCGATCTTGCATCGCGTCAATATGGATTATGAGGTGATTAATTAATGCCAACTGATTTAGTGTTTGAAAAAGATAGTGAAGGAAAAATTATTACCACCAAGCCCACCCTGTGGCATTGCCACGGTTCGCGTTCATTGCGCCCGCTATGGGCATTAGAAGAGATGGACATTGATTACGACGTTGTGTCCATGCAGTTTCCACCGCGAATTAATGAGCCCAACTATAAAGAGATGAATGTTCTAGGCACTGTTCCGTACTTTATTGACGGCCAACAGCGCATGTCAGAATCAACCGGTATTTGTCACTACTTAGTAGAGCGCTATAATCATGCTGCGCTTAAAATAGACATTAATGATGCTGAATATGCAGATTATCTCAACTGGTTGTACATGAGTGATGCAACGCTCTTATTTCCGCAGACATTAGTTTTGCGTTATTCACTTTTCGAGCCGGCCGAGCGTCAATCGCCACAAGTGGCCGAAGACTACAAGAATTGGTTTTGGGCGCGCCTCAAGCGATTAGACCAACACCTTGCCACACACACCTATTTGTGTGGTAATCGCTTTACTATGGCTGATATTGCCGTAGGCTATGCGTTGTATCTTGGCGTGACCAATAGACTTGAGTCAGGTTATTCCGAAAGCATTAACGATTATTTGGCTCGCTTAATGGATCGCGAGGCGTTTAAGAAATCTGCGGCTATAGGGGAAGAGCTGAGTCCCTTTGTTCATCCCGAACTTTGGACGATGCGTAAATAATAACGCCCACTCTTTTATCGACGACTACTAGGTACTCTTCATGAAGCTCACTAAAGAACATCAAGCTATTCGTGAGACGATAGCGAAATTTATTGATAAAGAAATTAATCCTTACTGTGATGAATGGGAAGCGGCGGGTATTTTTCCCGCTCACGAACTGTTTAAAAAAATGGGTGATGAAGGCCTTTTGGGTATTTGTAAGCCAGAAGCTTACGGCGGCATGGGCTTGGACTATAGCTATCAAATAGTTTTTTCTGAAGAGTTGGGCCGCATAGCGAGTGGTGGTGTGTCGATGGCGATTGGTGTCCAAACGGATATGGCCACTCCTGCGTTAGCTAACCACGGCAGTGATTATGTGCTTGAGGAGTTTCTCACCAAGGCGATTTCGGGTGAAGCGGTTTTTTCAATTGCTGTTAGCGAGCCACATGCTGGATCCGATGTGGCAGCCATCAAAACTGCGGCCGTGAAAGATGGTGATGATTACATCATTAATGGTACTAAGATGTGGATCACCAATGCTACACAGGCTGATTATTTGTGTTTGCTGGCCGACACTGGCGGTGACAATGTGCATATGAGTAAGTCGTTGATTGTTGTGCCTACTAACAGTGAAGGTATTTCTTTTTCGAAAAAGCTCAATAAGCTTGGTATGCGCTCATCTGATACTGCGCAAATATTTTTTGATGATGTGCGGGTCCCACAAAAAAACCTCATCGGTGAAGAGGGTGCAGGTTTCATTTATCAAATGGAACAATTTCAGGAAGAGCGCTTATATGCAGCCGCGGGAAACTTAAAGGGTTTAGAGGCTTGCATCAACCAAACCATCGAGTACACGAGAGATCGCAAGGTTTTTAAGAAAGCGATACTGGATAATCAGGTTGTTCATTTTCGTTTGGCCGAGCTGCAAACAGAAATAGAATGCTTGCGAGCATTGGTCTACGCAGCAGTAGAGGGTTATATAGAAGGCGAAAACGTTACGATGAAAGCCTCGATGGCAAAATTAAAGGCAGGGCGATTGTCTCGAGAAGTCACTGATGCTTGTTTGCAGTATTGGGGGGGGATGGGTTACATGTGGGATAATCCTATTTCGCGAGCTTATCGCGATACTCGCTTGGGCTCGATTGGGGGCGGCGCCGATGAGGTGATGCTGGGTATTATTTGTAAACTGATGGGCACGATGCCCAGCCGCAAGAAGTGACAAATTAAATGAAGTTAGTCAAAACAATAGCCTGTTTAATGGTCTCCTTTTTTGCGATTGCTTACACCGCGCTTGCCATAAGATCGTCTATTGATGCGGTTTTTTGGCAGCCTGATTTGAACCCAGGATTAACTGGGGTGTATGCGCCAAACATGGCACTGAGTGAAGCTGACTTGGTGTTGCAAGACTATGGATATGGCCCTGAAGATGTTACTAAAGGACCCGATGGCTGGATTTATACCGGTTATGAAGATGGCCGCGTGGTGCGTTTTGATCCGCGACAGCCAAAACAGTCGGTGGAGTTATTTGTTAACACAGAAGGCAGGCCATTAGGTTTGCAGTTTGATCGATTTAAAAACCTCATTGTTGCCGACGCTAAAAAAGGGTTGCTCTCGGTGTCACCCTCAGGGCAAATTACGATCTTAGTCGATCAGTTAGACGGCGTGCCATTGCTGTTCGTTGACGATTTGGATATTGCCGACGATGGGACAATCTGGTTTAGCGACGCTTCACGGCGTTTTGATTACTACAGCAACATCTATAATTTTTTAGAGGCTCGGTTTACCGGCCGCTTATTAAGTTATTCGCCGCTTACTGGCCAAACCAAAGTCCATATGGATGATCTCTTTTTTGCTAACGGTGTGGCACTAGGTCCACAAGATCAGTATGTATTGATTAATGAAACCGGTATGGCTCGTATTCACAGGCTGTGGCTAAAAGGCGAGAAACGTGGTGAACGAGATATATTTATTGATCAGTTACCAGCCCTGCCGGACAATCTCTCTTTTAATGAGAGCGATAAATTCTGGGTGGCGCTCGTTTCTTTGCGGGATGCGCAATTTGAGAGTTGGGCAAATAAAATTTGGTTGCGCAATCTATTAGCCGGCCTACCCGTATCGGCATTCGATTCGATGACTCATTCGACATTTGGTTTTGCGATTGCGCTCGATCTAGAAGGTAATGTCGTAGAGAGCTTGCAGACCAGCGCCGGTTCTATTTATTCTATTACGAGTGTGAATCAATTTGATGATGATTTATATTTCGGCAGTTTGACCATGCCGGCTCTTTCGAGAATGAAGATACGTTAGATAAACACGCAGCCACCGTTATCTATTTTTATGACTCAGCCGATAGGTTGTGTGCTGCTCAGTAATTGACTCGAAATTTTTAGCATAGAGTACCATCCCATTTTTGAGGCCAGCCATGCAGCAGTCATCTCTACGAAGTATTATCTCAATATTTATAGTGTTGTTTTTGGCCTCGTTGCTCATCTTGGCTGGCAGTCAGGAGGCCGCCACGTTAGGCATTGTGCCTATTTTTTCACTGTGTGTGGCGCTCGCATTTATTATTCAGTGGTTGGCTTTCATTCCTGCCTTTTTATGGCAGACTGAGCGATTTTACGACTTGACGGGAAGCCTGACTTACTTGACGACGCTGGGCGCGGCGCTTTGGGCTGTTGAAGTGATCACTTTTAGGAGCCTGCTGCTAGCCTTATTAATAGCTATCTGGGCGGTCAGGCTAGGCAGTTTCTTGTTCTTGCGCGTTATGCAAGATCGTAAAGATTCTCGTTTCGATGCAATCAAGAAGAATGGTTTGCGGTTTTTTAGCGTCTGGACTATCCAGGGTTTGTGGGTGTCGTTCACCGCCGCCGCCGCTTTAGTCGCCATGAGCTCGGTAAAGGTCGTGGCTTTTGGCTGGCTGGGTACGATTGGAGTATTGCTGTGGTTGGCGGGCTTTGCAATCGAAGTAGTGGCCGATCATCAAAAGCGTGTGTTTAAAACCAATCAGAAACAACAAGGGAATCAGTCTCCAGAATTCATTACAACGGGGTTATGGGCTCACTCGCGGCATCCCAATTACTTCGGCGAGATTTTGTTGTGGTGTGGTATTGCGTTAATCGCATTGCCAGTCTTATCGGGTTGGCAGTATATAACCTTACTCTCCCCGTGCTTTGTTTATTTATTGCTAACGCGTGTGAGCGGTATACCCTTGCTTGAGCAAGCGGCTGATAAGCGTTGGGGCGACAACGCGGAATACCAACAATATAAGGCTAGCACTCCGGTGTTAGTGCCGCAATTAACCGTCAAGTAAAAGACTTTTAAGCCTATATCGCTACGTCATCCTGCATGCCGACGAGGCGATAGGGGCGTCTAAACGTTGCCTTTTTTCCGTGTGTAACGCAAACTTAGCGGCCTAAATCTCTTCGATTTAAAAATATAAAAAGAAAGGAGCGAAGCTGTGCTCAAAAAAATAATCTTAGCTGTCGGTAAGTTGTTGCTGATCGCTTGTATATTGCTAGGCTGTCAGTCGGACATTCAACTCATGAGTTTTGCTAACTTAGGCTGTTCGAGTGCTCTCAATCCTAGTGAGCTTGCCTCGGATGAGTGGTGTGGTTGCTGCGTTGAGCACGATATAGCTTATTGGCGCGGTGGTAGTTCTATGCAGCGTGAACAAGCTGATGAACGTTTGCGGGACTGTGTCCAGCGAACCAGTCGCAACGAAGTGCTTGCTGATAGTATTTATAAGGGCGTACGCGATGGCAGTAGTAAATACTTCTTTGCTGACTACCAGTGGGCCTATGGTTGGAGTTTTGATCGCAGCTATAAGCCGCTTAATGAAAAAGAACAACATATTGCTAACCAATATTTGCTCGATTACTTCAAAGGCGATCGAAAATTTTGTTTGTGATTTGAAGCCCTTAGATCGAAGGTTTCCGCCAGCAATTGATACGACCGTTTTCTGGCCGCAAAGTTATGAGTGATGGTGACAGCCATCAGTTCATCGGCATTAAAAGCTTGAGCCAGTAGTAGTAATTTCTCACGGACTTGTTCTGGCGTGCCAATAGCCGCAAATTGTTGGCGCGCCGCGATAAAGGCTTCTTCCTGGGGGCTGAGTTCTATGCTCGCGGCACGCTCTGGAGACATGATGCCCTTGCTGGGTTTACCCTGGAAAAATTGCAACATAGTGACCTCGCGACTGCGGGCCAAATAGAACGCCTGTTCTTCACTGTCGGCACACACAACATTCACACTGAGGCATGTCGCTGGCTTCTCGCAGTGTATCGAGGGTACAAAGTGTCTGCGGTAGTCATCCAGTATGTGCCGGTCGATATCGCCATTGATGAAGAGTGCAAAGTTGTAGGGTATGCCACGCTGAGCTGCGAGGGCTGCGCTTTCGCCGCTGGAGCCTAGCATCCATAGCGCTGCTGGTTCGCTGGGTTGTGGTCGCACAGGCGGTTGGAAATTTTTGTTGTGTAGCATTTCTTGCAAGGCGTGTATTTGTTGGGGAAATTGCTCAAAGCGTGGTTGACCGTCTATGGCTAAGGCGCGAGCCGAGATCATATCGGTGCCGGGAGCTCGTCCCAAGCCTAAGTCCACTCGGCCAGGAAATAAGCAGGCTAAGAGTGAAGCTACTTCAGCAATTTTGAACGCGCTGTAGTGCGGAAGCATGATGCCGCCGGAGCCAATGCGAATGGTGCTGGTCGTTTGCCCTAGTGCGCCTAGTATCACCTCCGGTGCACTGCCAGCCAGCGCGTTAAAACTATGGTGTTCCGACACCCAAAAGCGCGCATAACCCAGCGACTCGGCATGGCGTGCAAGCTCTAGCGTTTCTGCAAGCGCCTGCGAGGCATCGCCATCTTCGCGCACTGGTGATTGGTCGAGTACCGATAATTGCATCATCGTAGTGGTCTATAGAGGTGTTGATTGCGTGAATTGAGGTTAGGACGTTGGATCTTAACAAATATTGCTGGCTTTAGATGTGGGCGTCGTGGTTTCGCGCTAGAATGCGGGCTCAAGCGCATCATGCAAAGCGGTGCGATCAATGTGTTTATCTGATGAAAAATGGCCTGGTGACCCTAGGCTCGATAAGCATTGCATGCACGAGTAACGAGGATGAATCAGTGTCTGAAGTGATCGATGGCAAAAAATTTGCCGACAATCTATGTGCCGAACTGAAAGTTGAAGTGTCGCAGCTTATCGCGAATGAAAATTTGTTGCCCTGCATTGCAGTGGTTTTAGTTGGCGATGATCCAGCGAGTCATGTGTATGTTAAGAATAAGGTGTTGCGTTGTACTCAGTTGGGTATTAAGTCGGTCGAACACCGTTTGCCAATGGAAACCGAACAGGCTGAGTTGTTAGCGTTGATTGAAACACTCAATCAGGATGACAGTGTGCATGGCATTTTGGTGCAGCTCCCTGTGCCGAAACAAATTGACGACAAGGCCGTATTGGCCGCGATCAGCCCCACTAAAGATGTTGATGGTTTTCATATTCAAAATGTCGGTGCGCTGGCCGTGGGTGAGCCTACCATGGTGCCTTGTACCCCTCTAGGCTCGCTGATGTTGCTGCAAGATACGCTCGATGATTTGTCAGGCAAGCATGCCGTGATTGTGGGTCGCTCGAATATTGTGGGCAAACCCATGGCATTGTTGTTGTTGCAGCACCACTGCACGGTCACGGTCGTGCACTCGCGAACCATAGACATCGAAGCCCATTGTCGTCGTGCTGACATCTTAGTGGCAGCCGTAGGTATTCCCAAATTCATCAAGGCCGACTGGGTTAAGTCCGGCGCAGTCGTTATTGATGTGGGCATCAACCGTATTCAAGAGGAGGGTAAGAGTCGCTTGGTGGGTGATGTCGATTTTGAAGCAGTGGCGGCTAAGGCGGCTGCCATTACGCCCGTGCCTGGTGGTGTTGGGCCTATGACAATTGCTTGCTTGATGTATAACACGGTAGCGGCGGCGAAATTGCAGCACGGGCTATGATTGAGCACAGGCTATGATTGAGCGCGGTCGGTGCTGTAGCGATTACAGCCCAGTTGATGAGTTGTAATGTCAGCTTCAATGGTGAGCACTGCATGGAAGGCAGATAGTTGATGGCTTGGTTGTTGGGGGAAGTTCTTTGAGCGTTCTACCATGAGTGAAAGTAAGCTGCCTGTTGGTGGCGGCGCAAAAAAAATCCTTTACACACTGCAAACGGTTAAGCGGATCGGCTTAGCCGACTCGGCGAAAGCATTGCGTGCCAAAAATACCTGCAAGGCCTGTGGCTTAGGCATGGGCGGACAGTTAGGCGGCATGACCAATGAGCAGGGTGATTTCCCCTCTGTCTGCA
The DNA here is from genome assembly GCA_943788835.1 of uncultured Pseudomonadales bacterium. Lineage (GTDB taxonomy): Bacteria > Pseudomonadota > Gammaproteobacteria > Pseudomonadales > UBA7434 > UBA7434. Next base: position 200,349 of record CALSRU010000005.1, read on the forward strand.
ATAAAAGCGTGCAGGCACAATCCACAGATATACAGCCACCTATTCCAGAAGCAATATTTACTCACGGCTTAGACGACTTTCAAAAATTGAGCGCGCATGAGCTTGAACATTTAGGTCGTTTGGGTCAACCACTGTATAAAGCGAAAGATCAATCACATTTTACGGTGGTGAATTGGGATTGGGCGCTGACCCAAGCGGCAAACAAATTCGCCCAGACGGCGCCGGAGCGCAGCTTTTTTTATACATCGGGGCGTTCCTCCAACGAGGCTGGTTTTGTCTTGCAGCTGCTCGCCCGTGTTTATGGCACCAATAACGTCAACAACTGTTCTTTTTATTGTCATCAGGCTACCGGCGTTGGGTTGGCGAATACGATTGGTACAGGAACATCAACGGTAGAGTTGGCTGACCTGGATGGTTGCGATTTAATCTTTGTGATTGGCGCTAATCCGGCTTCCAACCACCCGCGCTTTATTCACAAGCTTAAAGCTTGTCGCGATCGGGGCGGTCATGTAGTGGTCATTAATCCTGCTCGCGAACCGGGGTTGGTGAAATTTGCGCTGCCCAAGAGTGCGCGTTCGTTGATTGCAGGTGGCAGCGACATTGCCTCACATTATTTACAACCACGAATCGGTAGTGACATTGCTGTACTCAAAGGTTTGGCCAAGTGGATACTGGAGCATGGCGCTGAAGATCGAGATTTTATTGATCATTACTGTGCAGACTTTGAGGCATTTGAGCAGGACATAAATGCGACTAGTTGGCTCGATATTGAAAGTAGTTGTGGGCTTTCGCAGCATCAATTAGCCACGGTTGCAGCTGTATATGCCAACGCCAAGCAGGCGGTTTTTGCTTGGGGCATGGGCATCACGCACCATGCCAATGGCGTTGGCAATGTTGAATACATTAGCAATTTAGCTTTATTGCGGGGCATGATCGGTCGGCCATGCAGCGGCTTACTGCCGCTGCGCGGGCATAGCAATGTCCAAGGTATTGGTACTATCGGTGTTAAGCCGGTTTTATCGGATGATGTTTTTCAGCGTATAGAAACGGAGTTGGGTGTTTCTATGCCGGCTGGCAATGCGGGTGGTATGGATACCCTAGCTTGCTTAGAGGCGTCTGCGCGTGGCGAAATTGATGTGGCAATGATGATGGGTGGCAATTTATATGAGGCAACCCCAGAGTCTGCTTGGGCTGAGCGCGCCCTCGACGCTATCGATTGCAAAATTTATTTAACCACTACCTTGAATAAAAGCCATGTGCACGGCCTGACGAATAGTGAGGCTTTGATCTTGCCTGTTGCTGCGCGTGATGAGGAGCCACAACCCACCACGCAGGAGTCGATGTTTAATTTTGTGCGTTATAGCGATGGCGGTATTAAACGAATTGCTGAGGCGCGCTCTGAAGTCGATGTGTTAGTAGATCTGGCCAAGCGTATCTTTGCCAAGCGAAGTGAGAATAGCGATATCAACCAGACCGAAATTAACACCGTTGATTTTTCAGCATTTAGCTCGCGGCGTAGTATTCGGCAAAGCATCGCAGCTATTATTCCAGGTATGCAGGACCTGGCTGATATTGATGTGGCCAAAAAAGAATTTCATATTCGGAATAGAATTAAACATTATCCAGAATTTTCAAATGCAGATGGGCGGGCGCGCTTCATTGTACAGCCTTTAATTAAGGCTGTGGTGGACGCTGGTTATCCCATGCGGTTGATGACTGTTCGCAGCGAAGGGCAGTTTAACTCAATTATCTATGAGCAAAATGATAGTTATCGTGGCGTGCCTGAGCGTTGGGCGGTGATGCTTAATCGTGACGATATGAGTAAGCTTGGTTTGGTTAGGGGGAGCGTCGTCGATGTTAGCTCGCGCCACGGGTGTATGAGAAATGTTAAGGTTTATCCATTTGATTTGCCTAGCGGTGACATGATGGCCTATTACCCGGAAGCCAATGTGTTAGTGGGCAGGGAGCATGATCCGCGCAGTAAAACCCCCGCCTTTAAATCAGTGCAGGTGAGTATTCTAGCGTCCATAGACGCGCAGCAAGATGGTCCGGCAGAATAATGACTGATAAGGTTTTTATAACAGCCGACCAGTTGTTGGAAGATTCATTTGAATTGGGTATGCAAATACTTGAAAGCGGTTTTGTGCCGACGTTTTTGGTTGGTGTTTGGCGCGGTGGCACGCCTATTGGTATTGCAGTGCAGGAGCTTCTAGAGGAGTGCGGATTGGCGACCAATCATATTGCTGTGCGAAGCTCCTCTTATACTGGCATTAACCAGCGCAGTCAGCGAGTGTCGATTCACGGGCTGGGTTATTTAGTCAATACTTTAACTCCTGAAGATCGTGTCTTGATTGTTGATGATGTGCACGACAGCGGCTTAAGTGTGACTGAACTCATGAGTCAAATTCAACTTCGCTGCGTTGGCAATATGCCGGCTGAGGTTAGATTGGCAACCGTTTATTACAAACCGAGTCAATCTTTGGTGCTGCGTAAGCCGGATTTTTATTTGCATGAAACCGATGATTGGCTGGTCTTTCCGCACGAGTTGGCGGGCTTGAGTGCGGCAGAGATTGAGCAGCATAAGCCAGGTGTTAGTCGAATTAAGAAAAGGTTGATGGAAAGAATTAAGGGCGGCCGAAGAGGTTAGCTATGGATATAGTGAGTCTTAAGCAGCTAATTTTTCAGTACGTGCAAATATTTTTCGGTTGCCGTTTGTAGGCCAAACTCAAGCGCATCGATGGTAAGCGCGTGACCAATCGATACTTCTTGTAAGTGAGGCAGGCTTCGGTACATGACTAAGTTGTGTAAGTTAAGGTCATGGCCTGCATTGATACCTAAGCCGCATTGGTGTGCAAATGTGGCCGCGGAACAGTGCCGCTCAAAAATCTCTTTTGCTATGTGCTCCTGCCCTTGCTCAAAGGCATCGGCAAATGGGCCAGTATAAAGCTCAATACGATCTGCGCCGAGGTCGCGTGCTCTGGCAATTTGTTCCTGATCAGGGTCCATAAATAAACTGACTCGAACTCCAGCGGCATGTATTTTTTCAATTAATCCTTTCAGGGCTTGGTTATCGCCATTAATTAGGTCAAAACCATGGTCCGAGGTGAGCTGGCTATCGCTATCGGGCACGAGCGTGGCTTGATTGGGGCGGCATTGCTCGATGATGGCTAAGAAGCCTGGGTAAGCCTTAAAGTCGCTACGTGATGCAGCAGTCGCTTGAGCAAACGGATTCCCTTCGATGTTGAATTCCCAGTAAGGAGTAGCCTGCTGTGTATGCAGTTGATGCAAGTGCAGGCAATCTTCAGGCCGAATGTGGCGCTGGTCCGGACGTGGGTGCACTGTGATGCCATTTACGCCAAATTCAAGGCATTGGCGCGCATGAGCAATGAGGTCTGGGTTATTACCTTCTCGCGAATTTCTGATCAGTGCGATTTTGTTGAGATTGATGCTGAGATCAATACGCTTTTCATTACTCATGTGCTGCCTGACGCCGTCGAAAATTAAAAACTAATTAGGCGGCGTAATCGATTGCCGCACTTCTAATTAATCGTTGTTGCTAATTAATACTGGCCGATATTTTCTGAGCTACATATATTTACTGAGTCACGTAGGCTTGTATGATGAGTACTGGCTCAACAGGTACATTCGCGAAGCCCGCTTGAGTATTTGTGGGCACGGCTTTAATGGCCGTAACAACATCCATGCCTTGCGTGACATTACCAAAAACAGCGTAGCCCCATTGTCGCGGTGTTTTACCGCTATGGTTCAGAAAATTGTTGTCGGCGACGTTGATGAAAAATTGTGATGTTGCTGAGTGAGGCGCATTAGTTCTTGCCATAGCGATGGATCCAGTCATGTTGAGTAGCCCATTATCGGCTTCATTTTGTATTGCACCGCGAGTATCTTTTTTGACAAGATCGGCTGTGAAGCCGCCGCCTTGAATCATGAAGCCGTCAATCACTCGGTGAAATTGAGTGCCGTCATAGTAGCCGTCGTTAACATACTGTAAAAAGTTGGCGACGCTAGCCGGCGCTTTATCGGCAAAAAGATCGAGTTGTATGTTGCCAAGTGATGTTTCTAACACTACCGTAGTTACGGCCGATTGCTCGTCGCTGTCGGAACTAAGTGGTTTTGAGACTGGCTCCATTGCGCTCGACTGAATGCTGCTTAGGAAAAGTATTATGCAAAAAATGCTCGGTAAGAAAGCATCTGTAAATAAATTTGAGCGTTTGTGGGTGACGGTTTTTTGGCTTAATAAAGGCATAATTATTTCCTATAAACAATTCGATTTGATCGGCGTGAAAATATTTTTGCGACTCTTTCGCGTGATGAAGGCAGCTTATCTTAGCCCCATTCGCTGCTTCTAACCTTTGGTTTGAAGCGCGGTAGAATTACGGCCAGTAATGCACCAATGGCAACTGCGAGTGCGCCACGTACAAACCAGTCTTTATTGCTTTTGTCTGACAGGCGAGCATTTTCGGCCTGTAGTTCTGCAATTTCTACTTTTAGCATTTCACTTTTTTGTAACAAGTCGCGGTTATTTATATCGAGGTTTATTGCGTTGGACGATATTTTTTTAATACTAGCGAGTTCGCCGGTGAGTGACTGATTTTGTCTGGATAAAGATTTTAGCCGTTTTTGCGCTTCGTCATGTGCTGTACTGACCGACTCATTAGTGGCGCTTATGGAAGACAATTGGCTTTGTAGTTTGCTGCGCTGCTGCTGTGCTTGTTTGAGTAGGCTCCTAGCAATAGGCGTGTTAGATATAAACTGATTTTGAATCCAACCTTCAATGCCGCTTTGGGTGCGAACCTGGGTAAAGCCTGCTTTGTCATCTGTTTGGAGAATAGTGAGTGGTGTGCCTGTTTTGAGGCCGCGATGCACAATACGATGTTTCGTCGAGGTGCCACTATGCAGCGGCACATAAAAAATATCAGCAACATAGCCTTGGCTTTCGGCTTGCAGCGAGGTGGAGAAAAAGCCGCCGCTTATTAAAACAAAAAAAAGAATTCGAGTGACGCTATGTTTAGTCAACATGGAAATAAACTCGTAAGTAATGGTTGTTTAATTCGCTTAAATTTAAGGCTGATTAGGCGCTTTCAGAGTTATCGTCTTGGTCTTTAATATGAGGGAAGACGATGAGCATAGTTAGCACCATCAAAATAAGTGTGAAGCCAATAGAGCTGTAAAGTTTATAACTGACCCAAGTGGCTTCGGCGAAGCTGTAGGCGACATAGAGGTTGAGTGCACCGACAATGAAAAAGTTCGCGATCCATAGTCGGTTTAAATTAAACCAAGCTTTGGCCGGTAATTTTAATTGACTGCCGAGCATGCGTTCGAGCAGGCTTTTTTCGCTAAAAAACAGCATGCCTAAAAATACGCAGCCCAATACCCAGTTAAAGATGGTGGGCTTCCATTGGATGAACAATTCGTTGCGAAGAATGAGCGTAGCCGATCCGAGTATTAAAACAGCGCTTAGGAGCCACCACAGTTTTTTCTCTACTTCACGAGTGAATAGCCAAGTCAGCAGTACTTGCATAACGGTGGCAATCATCAACACTGCCGTGGCAGAAAAAATACCATCCAATTGATGGCTGTAACCCAGCAAAGATAGCGTCTCGCCGTCATATTTGTAAGCAATAAAAAACAGGGCGATAGGGAATAGTTCAAGGATTGGGCGCATACTAAATTAAGATCGCTGTAGAGTTGGTGTGGTCGAGGCGGTAGTGCATAGTTGTGCTTGTTTATCACCGCATACTAGTGAATACGGCACTGATCATACTGTAAGCTATTAAAGCATAGATCACCCTCGACTGGCGTTCTGGGTTGCAGGCATTGAATCGCAATTTTAACCAATTCGGTGAGTTGTGATAGTTTTTTTAACCGATCGCAGTCGCACCGTTTCAAGATAGGTATAGGGCGAAATGGCTGAGCACTGTTCGCACAAAAGTTGTACACTGGCATTCCTTTAAAAATAGGATGCCATATTTTATGCTGGCTGATTTACACACTCATAGTCTTGCATCAGACGGCGTTTTGGCACCGGCTGAGCTGCTTGCTCGTGCCGAGAACAACGGCGTCAATCTGCTGGCATTAACCGACCATGACACCATGTCTGGTGTGCAGGCGTTGCAGGCGAGTCTTGCTTCGGGCGAGCTGCAAACCACCGTAGAGCTGGTTCCAGGCGTAGAAATCACTACGATGGTCAATGGGGCTTGCGTGCATGTTGTTGGCTTGTGGCTCGACAGTGCTCACTTAGGGCTGCAACGCCTGCTCAATGGGCAGCGCCAAGTGCGGGTTGAGCGAGCTGAGCGTATTGCATTTAAATTGGAGCGAGAAGGGATGCAAGGTGTGCTTGAAGGGGCGAGGCGTCATGCTGGAGATGCCGTTATTAGTCGGCCGCATTTTGCTCGTTATTTGGTTGAGCGGCAATATTGTACGAATGAACAGCAAGCGTTTCGACGTTGGCTTGGCAAGAGCAAAGTAGGTGACGTGGCCTGTATTTGGCCCGAGCTTGAAGAGGTGGTTGCTACCGTTCAAAGTGCAGGCGGCGTGGCTGTTTTGGCTCACCCTACGAAATATGGTTTGACTCGAACAAAGCTAGATTGTCTTGTAGGTTCGTTCAGCGAGGCCAAGGGTGATGCAATTGAATTGGTTAGTGGCGCGCAGCAGTCCAATGTGACCAATGACCTCTTGAAATTATGCGAGCGGTACCCCGTGGCGTTCTCGACGGGCAGTGATTTTCACTCGCCGGCACAGACGTGGTGCGATTTAGGCCAACAACCGGCGATGCCAGAAGCCGCAGAGCCCATATGGACGCTGCGCCAGGCTGCGGCATGAATGATTTTTTGACCATCCACCCCGAGAATCCCCAGTCGCGCTTTTTGAATCAAGCCGCCGAAATTGTCCGCAGTGGTGGCATCATTGCTTACCCCACCGACTCAGGTTACGCATTGGGCTGTCATATTGGCGATAAAAATGCGCTGGAGCGAATTCGCTCGATTCGTAAACTCGATGCCAAGCATAATTTCACGCTGGTTTGCCGCGACTTGTCGGAGTTGGCTGTTTACGCAAAAGTCGATAACGTCGCCTACCGGATCTTGCGCAGCCACACGCCAGGCCCCTATACCTTTGTGCTGCAGGCGAGCAGTGAGGTTCCGCGGCGGCTTAAGCACCCCAAACGAAAAACCATTGGTATCCGCGTGCCTGACAATCTCATTGCACAGGGCTTGCTGACCGCTTTGGATGAGCCGTTGATGAGCGTGACACTCATCATGCCTGGCGAATCCCTGCCATTACTTGACCCCTACGAAATTCGCGATCTGCTTGGGCATCAGCTTGAACTGGTTATTGATGGTGGGTTTTGCGGCATGGATCCGACCAGCGTGGTGGACTTATCTACTGAAGTAGTCGAAGTTCTCCGAGAAGGGGCCGGCTGTGTGGATGAATTCCAGTAATGTCTGTTGAGCTAGGCTGCTCACCTCAAATGCCAATAATCACAGCCATCGAGAGTTATAATGTCGGCTGATTTGGCGGTATAATGCACAAAACGTCTGTAATTTAGCGCTTGGCCTGCTCTTGTATCCCACCGCGATAGCGGACTGAAGCGGCCCACGGCGAGCCAAAATAAGAAGCATGTTATGACCGAAACTTCGAATAAACAGTCAGTTACAAACAATGTCGTCGACTTAGATACAGCTCGCGAATCCGCGGAGCCGGGCGAGACCTTTGATGATGTGCTGGCAGCTGGCCGAGACGGTGATCGTATCGCTATGCCACGACTCGTTGAATTGAGGCAGCAACCACAGCAGCAGCAGCTTCCCTTCGCGATTGTACAAGGCGAGCACCTTACCGAGTTGCCAACCGATCTTTACATACCGCCGTTGGCGCTAGAGGTTTTTCTTGAAGCCTTTGAGGGGCCGCTTGATTTATTGTTATATCTGATCAAGCGCCACAACTTGGATATTTTAGAAATAGACGTTGCCAAACTTACTGAGCAGTACATGCAGTATGTGCGGTTGATGAATTCCATGCAGTTTGAACTGGCCGCTGAATATTTGGTTATGGCTGCGACGCTGACCGAAATAAAATCGAGGATGCTGTTGCCGCGCTCGCAAGAGCTTGCTGATGATGACGAAGATCCTCGTGTCCAGTTGATTAAACGTTTGCAAGAGTACGAGCGTTTTAAACAAGCAGCTGAAGATATCGAAGGGCTGCCGCGCTTAGAGCGTGAGATATTTGTAGCCGAAATCGAGCCGCCGGCTGACGATCGCCCTGTGCAGCAGCCCGATATTAATTTAAAAGAATTATTACTGGCGCTGGGCGATGTACTGCATCGGGCCGATATGTTCGAGAGTCACCACATTTCTTTAGAGCCGCTGTCAACGCGCGAACGCATGGGTAATGTGTTAGATATGTTGCAAGGCACTGAAGATTTCATATCGTTTGCGGCGTTTTTTAATGCAGAGGAAGGCCGCGCTGGTGTTGTAGTAACATTTTTAGCGATTATGGAATTGATTAAAGAATCGTTAATTGAAATAGTTCAAGCTGAAGCATTTGCACCAATACACATTCGCGCGCGGGCGGCTTGAGTCATCAGCGATGAGTTTTTACTTTAGGATTTCACGACAGGGCAATTATCAACTATGAAAATTGATGATCTTGATTTAGTCAAACGCATTGTCGAAGGCGTTATTATGGCCGCCGATAAACCGCTCTCCAAAAGAGCGATAAAAGAAGTGTTCGATGAATTAGAAGTTCCTGATGATGAATTAATTCAGCAAGCGATTGAGCAGCTTCAAGTCGATTGTGAATCCCGTGGTTATGAGTTGGCACAAGTGGCTAGTGGCTACCGGTTTCAGGTAAAGCAAGATTTATCTCGATGGGTCAGTAAACTTTGGAAAGATCGCACGCCGCGTTACTCGCGCGCGCTGCTTGAAACTATGTCGTTGGTGGCTTACCGGCAGCCTATTACCCGCGGTGAAATTGAAGATATCCGCGGTGTGGCCGTGAGCACTCAAATTATTAGAACGTTGTTAGAGCGTGAGTGGGTCAAAATAGTTGGTCATCGAGATGTGCCCGGGCGGCCAGCGGTTTATGCCACGACTAAACAATTTCTCGATTACTTTAATCTGAAAAGTCTTGATCAGTTACCGCCACTAGCTGAAATTAGAGAGCTGGGCACAATCAGTCGAGAATTAAATATCGAGCTGCCACCGGAACTCGTTGAGTCGGCCAACGATGATGAGCTAGATGCGTCGGCTCAGGGCGATGAACCGGCTGTGGATGGTGAGCCTAGTCAGGTACTCGAAGAGTTAGGCATTACGTTGTCGCATGAGACTGGCGCCGCACAGAGTGATGCATGCGGCGAAGGTCAGAGCCCAGAGCAAAACGAGGAAACCTTGCGAGCGCAAGAGCTTGCTGAGCTAGACGACTGGGATGAAGAAGCTGCTCAAGCCGATGCGAGTAATCGGGTACACTCTGAAAGCCGGGCTGATCTGCATGAAGCTGCTAGAGAAGATGCAGAGTATGAGAGTGAAGTTGAAGCTCATATGGCCGCAGGTAGTAACGAACAAAAGTTAAGCGTATAAATTAATGGAAGCGCCGTCTTGCCGCATTGACAATGTGTAGTGTGCTGCGGCTATTGCTACTTTGACTCAATCAACCTAGTCTCTTGCGGTTTAATAGATAATTGGACTTACTGTAAACCTGCGAAAGACTGTCGATAAACTATTGACCACCCCATTTATTCTTAGGAACTATCAAGCATGAGCGATCGCTTGCAAAAATTTTTGGCGGCCGCAGGCTATGGTTCGCGCCGCGAAATTGAACGCTGGATAGCGGCAGGCCGTTTGCGCGTCAATCGCCAACCCGCTGAGTTGGGTACGAAGGTGAGTGTGGGCGATACCATTGAGCTCGATGGTAAAAAATTAAACCTGCCCACTAAGCAATCTCCGCGACGGGTGATCATCTATAACAAACCTGAGGGTGAGGTGTCCACACGCTCAGATCCTGAAGGGCGCAAAACTATTTTTGACAAGCTGCCGGTTAAATCGCGTGAACGTTGGATTGCGGTAGGGCGGTTGGATATTAATACGACAGGGCTGATGCTGTTTACTAATGATGGTGAGCTTGCCAATACACTGATGCACCCATCGCATGAGGTTGATCGCGAGTATGCAGTCAGAGTCAAGGGTGATGTCGATGATGCTACTTTGCAAAGATTACGCGATGGTGTGTTGTTAGACGATGGCTTGGCGCGGTTTACCGATATCCAGCCTGGACGCGATGCTACCGGTGCCAACCGATGGTATTACGTTGTGCTGATGGAAGGCAAAAATCGAGAGGTGCGCCGGCTGTGGGAATCGCAAGATGTTCAGGTAAGTCGTTTGAAGCGTGTTCGCTACGGCAATGTTTTTATTCCTTCACATCTCAAGTCGGGTAAGTACATGGAGCTTGAGCCCGAACAGGTAGAGAGCTTGAGTCGCCTAGTTGGTATGGAAAGCTCGCCGGCGCGCCGCTAGCTACTTAAATAGCCTTGCTAAAATATAAAGTACTTGCAGTAGTATGGCCCAAAAAAAAGCGCTTAGCCCCACTGTAATAAAAATAAGTGCCGCGATTTCTTGATCCAGTGATGGAGGCAGGTTTTTGTCGGCCCAGTGAATCATTGCATAGCAAATAAAAAAAATGACTGCACTAATAGAGAACTGAATGAGCCGTCGCTTGTCATCAAGCATCAGTTCATGCAAATAATTCAGTACTCTTTTGAGAATGCCCATGATTTTTAACGCGGCGACTGAACGCAACTTAACAACGCAGCAGTCGCGACATGATGCCATGATAAATCAAGGTAAGCTGGTCTAACTCCGCTGCATTAACACGTTCATCTACCTGATGTATGGTGGCGTTGACCGGACCTAGCTCCACAACTTGCACACCATACGGTGCGATGAATCGCGCGTCCGATGTCCCGCCAGCCGTGCTAAGCGAGGTGGTTAGTCCTGTCACAGTAGCAATCGATTGAGTGGCGGCCTCAACTAATTCACCTTCGGCGGTGAGAAATGGCAAGCCGTTCACTTGCCACTTTATTTTGTAATCTAGCTCATGCCGGTCGAGTAGCCCAATCACCTTTTGCTGTAACTGCTCTACGGTTAGCTCAGTAGAAAAGCGGAAATTGGCCAGTAATTCAAGCGTGCCAGGCACAACATTTGTTGCGCCAGTACCTGATGAGATATTGGATATTTGAAAGGTGGTAGGCGGGAAAGAATTATTGCCTTCGTCCCAAACGGTTTGGCTAAGCTCGGTTAGGGCTGGCGCAACACAGTGAATGGGATTTAATGCCAGTTGAGGGTAGGCAACATGCCCTTGTACACCATTAATTTGCAGCGAAAACCCCAGTGAGCCTCGGCGCCCATTTTTGATCACGTCACCTGTGACCTCCGAGCTCGATGGCTCACCCACTACACACCAATCAATAGACTCATTATTATCATGCAGGTGTTGCATGACTTTAACCGTGCCATCAACGGCAACGCCTTCCTCGTCGCTAGTAATTAGAAAAGCCAATCTGCCCGGATGCTGTGGTTGCTCAGCGATATAGTTTTCTGCCGCAACCAGCATGGCGGCCAAGCTGCCTTTCATATCAGCAGCGCCTCGCCCATGGAGAATTCCGTCGATAATTTTGGCTTCAAACGGATGATGCTCCCATTGCGCTTCATCACCGGTGGGCACTACATCGGTATGACCTGCAAATGCCAAGGTAGGGCCTTCAGTGCCATGCACGGCCCAAAAATTGTCTACCTCACCATAGCGTAGGTGTGTGACCGTAAAACCAAGTGCTTGCAGTCGCTCAATCATAATTGCCTGACATCCGGCATCATTGGGGGTGACTGACTGGCAATTGATAAGTTGGCAGGCTAGTTGAAGCGTTGGGCTATGTTCTGTCATGGTTGGTGGCTTTCTTTTTTGGTTGCTGCATGTGTGGGTTTGTGCAGTGAGCTTCTCAATGAGTTATGTGTATTGCAGTACTGAAAGTCAATCGCTCTTGCTTTTCGCTGTGGGTGGTTGAGAGGCTTTGTAACTCTGCCACCGTATCAATGGCTGACGCATTTAAAAACGCCAGTCGTTTTACAATACGACTAAGTCGTTGCGATGTATCAGCTCGACATCGTTGGCATAGCCCAATATATCCGACAATTCACTGCTGCTTTTCCCCATGATGCGCTGGGTTTCCTCAGCGTTGTAGTTTACGAGGCCGCGTGCAATTTCATTGCCTTGATGGTCAACACAGCTCACTAAATCACCGCGTACGAATTTTCCGGTACTCGCTGTTAAGCCAACAGGTAAAAGACTCACGCCAGTATTCTTAATGGCGCTTGCCGCTCCAGCATCTAGGCAGAGTTGCCCCTTAACCTGTAAGCCGCCAGCAAGCCATTGCTTGCGAGCAGTAATGGGCTTGCTTGTGTTGGTTAGCTGCGTGCCACAAGACTCGCCTGCTGCGAGCCTTGCAATAATGTTGGTTTGATTGCCGTTTGCAATAATAGTCGTGGTGCCAGAGCGGGCCGCCAATCGTGCCGCTGAGATTTTTGTGGTCATGCCGCCGCGACCCAATAGACCGCCGCTGCCTTTAGCGGCTTGATCGAGCTTTTTATCGGTAACCGCGCAGCGGCCAATGAGTTGGGCTTGAGGGTTGGTGCGAGGATCATCGTCAAAAACACCCTCCTGGTCAGTGAGGATTAATAGTTTGTCGGCATCGACTAAGTTAGCCACCAAGCCGGCAAGGGTGTCGTTGTCGCCAAAGCGAATTTCATCGGTAGCAACCGTGTCATTCTCATTAACAATGGGCACAGCGCCCAAGGCCAAAAGGCTATTGATGGTTTGCCTAGCATTTAAATACCGGGTGCGCGAAGACAGGTCATCATGGACTAGCAGTATTTGTCCAGTTTGGATGTCATGCTGGGCGAAGCGTGTTTGGTAGCTTTGCATTAGACCGGCTTGGCCAACTGCTGCAGCGCTCTGAAGGCCATGCAGCGAGGCGGGTCTTTCGTCCCAGCCAAGGCGACGCATACCTTCGGCAACGGCTCCTGAGGATACTACGACGATTTCATGGCCCTGTTTAATTAGTGTAGCTATTTGGGGTATCCATTTGTCGAGTGAGGTATGTGCGAGCGCGTTACCATTGTTGGTGATGAGGGCACTACCAATTTTTATGACCCATCTTTCAATACGAGCGGTTTCACTAACATTGCTGTCGCTCTTCTGGTCATTTTTAGGTGGGCTATTCACGGGTATACTCTATATCTATTTCGAGGTCATCATCATCTTCATGAGGGCTCGTTGATCTAATTGCAGCACGCTCGGCCGCGCGACGTTCTTGCAGTTCGGTAATGCGCAATCGACCCTCGCGCTGCATTTTTTTCTGTGCCTCAAGCTCTTGCTCGCGCCGCTCGTCATCTTCCGCTTCGTATTTCCATATTTTCTCTAGTGCTTCCATTATGTCGTAGACAAGCGGTTGTAGCCCGCGTTTTGCCAGCGCCGATACAGAATATACTTTTTCGATATGGGGGAACTTTTGTGCGACTTCTTGTTCAATTTCAGCCAGAGCTTCGGCGCTAAGTAAGTCTATTTTATTGAGTACCAGCCAACGCGGACGTTGAGCAAGTGTCTCACTAAACAAATGTAATTCATTTTCCAGTTGTTGAATTTCAGCGCACGGTGAATCGCCGATCTGCGAACCAATGTCTACAACATGCAAAAGGAGGCGCGTGCGCGTTAAGTGTTTTAAAAAGCGAATGCCAAGCCCGGCTCCTTCGGCGGCGCCTTCTATGAGGCCTGGAATATCGGCCATCACAAAACTTCGATGAGCAGCCGCACTCACCACACCTAAGTTGGGTACTAACGTTGTGAATGGATAGTCAGCAATTTTAGGGCGAGCGGCAGAAACTGAAGTGATTAGGCTTGATTTGCCTGCATTGGGTAGGCCGAGCAAGCCGACATCGGCAAGAACTTTGAGCTCAAGCTTTAGCTTGCGAGAATCGCCTTCACTGCCTTTGGTTGTTTGTCTTGGTGCACGATTGGTGCTGGATTTGAACCGGGTGTTGCCTAAGCCGTGAAATCCTCCCTGCGCTACGAGCAATCGATCACCAGCATTGAGCATATCGCCGAGCACTTCAAGAGTATCAGCATCAATCACTGTTGTGCCGACTGGTACCATCAATACTTTGTCTTCGCCTGCAGCACCGGTGCAATTTTTTCCCTGACCACCACTGCCTGTTTGTGCTTTGTAGCGTGGTTGATAGCGAAAATCGATCAATGTATTAAGATCAGGGTCAGCTTGCAGGTAAACGCTGCCGCCATCACCGCCATCGCCGCCATCAGGGCCGCCGCGCGGGATATATTTCTCACGCCTAAAACTCATACAGCCACTGCCGCCGTTGCCGGCAGTGGCTGTGATTGTGGCTTCGTCAACAAATTTCATGATCGGCTACTTGTGGCGCGTGAGTCTGGTGAATGTTAGATGCTGCTGATCCTAGAGTAATCAGTATATGCAGCGACGAGGTGTTTTTCAGGTTGCTGTAGGGGTAATTTGCCAGTGATTGGGGTCGTGGCGCGCATGTTCAGCTCAAACTCTATCGCTCAGTGGTCTCGTTTAATGCGCAGCGGCGAGGAGTCATTGATCACTGTAAGCACACTAGGCCGAAAAATCGAATTAAGCCGGCGACGGTTACTTGCTAGCGCAAGTTCAATGATTGAGAATGCTGCTCCACAAAAAAACCCCGTCGAATTGCGGGGCTTTTTTTAGCTCTGAGCTGGCCCTATAAAAGACCCTGCCCAAGGCTAGCGATAATCATTTTTCGCTATTATTCGTTTTTAACACGAGTCACCGTTTTTACCAGTGATGCGCTTTAAAGACGAGCTTAATCTACGATGCTAACGAATTTGCGGTTTTTATTACCTTTGGTCTCAAATAATACGTGACCTTCGGCTGTCGCAAATAGGGTGTGATCTTTACCTATGCCTACATTTAATCCGGGATGAACTTTGGTGCCGCGCTGTCGCACGATGATGTTACCGGCTTTAACTACTTCGCCACCAAATTTCTTTACGCCGAGTCGTTTAGACTGTGAATCGCGTCCGTTACGGGTACTACCGCCAGCTTTCTTATGTGCCATGAGAGTGAGTCCTCGTTTCCCAGCCTGGCCGGGATTGTTTATGGTTTATTCGCTTAAAAAAGATTGAGCTTGCTCGACCCAGTTGTCGCGATCGATGCGGCCTTTAAAATTCAGTTTCTCATCAATGTCTGCAATTTCGTCAGCAGTAAATGCGGCGATCTGTGCAAATGAAGTGATGCCGGCGTCGGCTAATTTCTTAACCATTACTGGGCCCACGCCAGAGATGCGCGTAAGGTCGTCTCCTGATGGGGCTGCGCTTGGCGCGGCTTTGGCGCTAACCTTTGCAGCCGCCTTAGGGCTTGCGCTTGCGCCGGACCCTGCGATTGAGGTGATTTTAATCTCAGTGAACCATTGGCGGTGTCCCATCTGCTTGCGATGGTGCTTACGTCGATGGAATTTCACGATAGTAATTTTCGGGTGCCTGCCGTGGTCGATAACTTCGGCGGTTACGCGGCTGCCGTCGACGTAAGGTGCGCCAATTTTGACACTGTCACCTTCGCCTACCATCAAGACTTGATCGAAATTTATCGTTTCGCCTGTCGCGATATCGAGTTTTTCAACCTTGAGGGTTTCGCCCTCTATTACGCGGTGTTGTTTTCCGCCGCTTTCGACTACTGCATACATAACTATTCAATCTCCGTGTTGGGCCTGCCCAGCTTTTATCTTGTCGCTTTGATCTCGCTGTGGTGTTCGATGCAAATGAGAGGTTTGCTCTAAATTTGCGTAAAAACCGAACACATCAGTGAGGGATTTTATTTGTCGCTGGATGAGGCAACGGTGCTAAAAAAGGGCGCGAACTATAAAGGATTTAGCATAACCAAGCAAGCGTAAACATGCCCTTTTTGAGACGGGCTTGACGTTAACACGGTTTTTGTCGGTGGTAAGTGCTGCTTGACTGACTTTGCATAGCTCGGCGGCCGTGTTGAAGCCACCTGCTGTCATGCGACTGCAGGTGGCTCAGTATAGCGCGGACTAGGCTGCAGTAAGGTGCAGGTTTTGCTCAGGCACATGGTTGGCACCGCTATTAGGTTGCCGTCTACGGCTAATAAGGCTTAAACCTAGAAGCGCTGAACCAAATAATAGGAGTGACGGGGGCAGCGGGACCTCGGATGGAGGAGAGGGCTTGTATTGTTGCCATTTATGAAAGATCGAGGCAAACAGATTCCCCAGTCCTATGCCCAGCGGCTTCCACTTGTGGTTAACGATTTTTTTGTCTTCATTGAAGTGAGGGGTAAGCCACGCGCTCATAATTTTACCCAAGTCATATTGAGGCCAATGCTCAGGGTTATAAACTGGCTTGCCAGTCTTGCCCCATCCAGAACCCTTGTTATCAGTTTCCCCACCTTTTGAGTCGGAGGTGCTCCACTCGTCTTTGGAATCATCCTTCAAATCAATATCGAATTTTTCATTATTGTCCTTATCAAGCGCACTAGCTGAGCTGCTGTTATTGTCACCATAGTCGTCATAAAACGTAGCTGAGCTAGGCGCAGCTAGGGATAGAGCCAGAAAGGCGCTGAATGTTGGTATGAGTATTTTTTTCACGTTTAGATAGCCCCCAAAAGAATTTGAAATTAAAAAAATTCTCCAGGGATAAACTTTTGCATCAGAGCTAACTCCAATGCCGTGCTCGCAAACAGAAACCTACGCTCGAACCAGAATCCACACGCCAAGGGGGGCGACGAATAAACTTAGAATCAAATGTAACTTATTGATTACAAACAACATGAGCCGGGGGAGACTCTGATGACTAGGGGGTGTCACCTTTGCAATGCTTACTTTATAACTCTGGAACCAAGACTTGTCAACAAATACTGCGTAAAACCTCTATGAAACCGGCTTAACGCGAGACTGTGGTTTGGGCCTTGGCTCAGGTCACTATTGGTCATTCTCTCGTTGGCCGCGTGTGCAATACATGCGGCCAACTAACGCTGGCGTTTAGGCTAGCCCTTTGATTTGCGTATTGAGGCGAGCTTTATGTCTAGCAGCCTTGTTCTTGTGGATGATGCCTTTGTCGGCCATGCGGTCAATAACAGGCACGGCTTCAGCATAGGCCGCTGAGGCGCTTTCTTTATTGCCACTATCGATAGCGGCAACTACTTTTTTGATGTAGGTGCGAACCATAGATCGCAAGCTAGCATTATGATTGCGGCGCTTAGTTGCCTGTCGGGCGCGTTTCTTCGATTGGGCTGAATTGGCCAAGTTTAATTCCTCTATATAAATAAATGAGTATGCACAGTGGTCTGAATTCACTGAAGTTGACATCCTATGGGTGCCGACTTGCGCTTGCGCTGATAGCGTTGGTTGGGTTACCACAGTAGCCTTACCGCGATAAACTTTTGCTTCGTTGAGTGCCGTGTTAGCCGTCGGTATAATAAGTTGGCCAGCACTCACGCATAAAATTTCAGGCGCGCGATTATTCAGATTCGCTAGCCATTTGTCAATAGCGACCGGCACAAAGCTGGTCTGGCTGCGTATAATCAGTCAATCTAGCCACAGGAAAGAGCCTTCTATGTCTGCCGAACCTCAGTTTCAGCCATTATCCATCGCCGTGTTGACGGTGTCTGATAGCCGCAGTGCCGCCAACGACACATCGGGAGACTACCTGTGTGACGCGCTAACGCAGGCGGGGCATATCTTAGGCCAGCGCATGCTTGTGAAAGATGATATTTATCAAATACGTGCACAGATTTCCCAGTGGATCGCGGATTCTGTTATCCAAGCTGTGTTGATTACAGGTGGCACCGGATTCAGTGGGCGAGATTCGACGCCTGAGGCAATTGCGCCGCTCTTTGATAAAGTTATTGAAGGGTTTGGTGAAATATTTCGTTCGCTGTCGCTCACCGACATTGGCACATCGACGATTCAGTCACGCGCGCTGGCAGGCTTTGCAAATCATACCGTTATGTTTGCTATGCCGGGCTCGACTGGCGCCTGCCGATTGGCCTGGGATAAGATTTTGGTTGAGCAGTTAGACAGTCGGCATCGGCCCTGCAATTTTTACGGCGTTTTGCGCGCTAGCACGAGCCGCCCTTAAATGCTCGATTTTGCCAGTGCATTTTCACGAGTTGTTGCGACTGCTGAAGTTACTAGCCATGTTGAGTATGTGAATCTGGCTGATGCTGGCGATAGATTGTTGGCTGAGGATCAAGTGTCGTCGATTAACGTACCGGGGTTTGCTAACAGCGCTATGGACGGCTATGCAGTCCGCGCTGTGGATGTCATTGTTGATACGCCTTATTCCGTGTCGCAGCGAATAGCCGCAGGTGATCAACCAAATGCGTTAGCGCACGGTACGGTAGCGAGAATTTTTACCGGAGCTATGCTGCCTGAGGGCGCCGACACCATTATTTTGCAAGAGAACGCTCGTGATGATGGCCAGCACGTGTATTTTACCGAGCCGATTGTCGTTGGGCAAAATGTGCGCCCAGCGGGTCAAGACATTGCTCGCGGTGGTTTGCTTGTTAGTGCCGGCGATCGACTGAGTGCGGCTTCGCTGGCGCTGCTTGCTTCAGCTGGCATTTCAAAGGTGCGTTGTTTTGAAGCGCTTCGCATTGCTTATTTTTCTACCGGCGATGAACTTTGCGATCCAGGCGAGCCATTGGTTGCGGGCCAAATTTATAATTCCAACCGCTATGCGTTGCGACAACTGCTGTTAGATCTCAATGTGATTCCGATCGATTTAGGTTTTTGCCCCGATGATCCTGCGGCAACGCGTGCCATGCTTTTGCAGGCTTCGAGTGTGGCCGATGGTGTCATTACCACCGGCGGCATGTCGGTTGGTGAAGAGGATCATGTGTTGGCCCAGGCTAGGCAGTTGGGTGAGATCGATTTTTGGAAAATCGCCATTAAGCCGGGTAAGCCATTTGCCTGCGGTAAAATTGGGTCGACAGCTTTTTTTGGCCTGCCAGGTAATCCGGTTTCTTCGTTTGTTACATTTCAGTTGTTGGTGAGGCCCTGGTTATTAAAAAAAATGGGTGCTACAGATTATTTACACCGATGCGTGAATGCAGCGGCGAATTTTAACAAGACTAACACAGGTATGCGTTTGGACTTTTTAAGAGGGACGCTAGCAAGTACCGCTGCAGGCACTTTGCAGGTATCACTATTTGATAATCAAAGCTCTGGTGTGATGTCTTCTTTGGCAGTGTCGAATGTTTTAATTCCCTTGGCGCCACATTCAAAAATTAACAATGGGGCTTTGCATAGGGTTATTGCATTGACCGACCAAGCCTTATTATTTGCAGGTGAGCGATGGCCTACAACTGGCGAGATGTAAGCTTACTGCAAAGCCGGTAAAGTTTTGGCGCGACTCAATTACGACTAATTCTTACCAAGCCGCGACGTGACTAACTGGTAGTTGAATGACACCGACGCATAGTAATTGTCGTAGCTACCATTACTTGGGTTAGTTTCGCTGTCTTCCTGAGCGTATCCGCCGCCCGCGCGGATGTTGAGTCGGGGGCTCGCATTCCAGCTAAAATAGAGTGAGGTGTCCGAGCGATCATCAGTTTGATCGGTCGTGAGAAATTCCGTGCTCTCGATGCCGGTTTGAAATTCTGCAGTGAGGCGAGTCGACAAGCGGTAGTTGAAAAACAAGCGTGCGGCATTGACTACATCATCCTCTGACGCTTCATTTTCATAGTCGCTATCGATATAGCTAAGCTCGGCGCCATAGCTGCATAGTTTGCACAGAGCAGTGCTCGTGTAATCCATGCTTAAAAAAGTAATTTCAACCGCGCCATCAATTGTGCTGTTGTCGAGTGTTTGTCCCGTGCCAAGCTGGCTGGTATCAGGGGTTCTTAGCTCGCTGTCAAAGCGCAACGAATTAAGGCCCAAGCTTGACTCGGTTAGCTGGCGCGAAGCTGATGCGGAAAATGTATTCGCGCCCGACTGCTTGCTAATATCGGCCTGGTAAAATAATCCGCTATTACTGCTTTGCCCTTCTTGCTCAGACGTGTTGCTACCCACTGACAAGCTGTAGTTTAAATCGCGAAGTGAGCGGGAGAAGCCGAGAAAGTATCGGTGAAATTCTAGATTTTGGTTTCTATTATCGCGCTCAGACTCTTGATATTGGTAGCCGGCAGTAATATTCGTTATTTCCGATAAGGCATGCTCCCAGTTAATGTTTCCTAAAAGGCTTTGCGTATCGTCGTTCTCTGCCGTTTGTAAGCTGGTATTTTTGGGCTCAGAAAAGAAAATTTCGCTGTATTCTGCGCTTAATATTAATTGATCGACGCCGGTGATGGGTAGTGTGACAAATGGTCCAGTAGTAAATTGTTGGCGCCTTTCTTGATCATCGGCGGTATTGTTGGCCTCGCGTCGGCTGGGTGATGTTTCCGTGATGTTATGCGCGGCGAGCCAGTCAAAACGTTGCTCAATAACGCTAAATACGAAGTCGCTATTCCCTGTAATTTGAGATCGGTCGCTGCTGGTGTTGTTGTCAAAATTGAGGTAGTTGTACCTATAATTGCCCGTGAAATCGAGGCGTTGATTGTCTTGGCTTATATTGAAACCCAGTCCGATGCTCGACTCCAGTTCTTCTTGCTCCCGGCCATTCAAGGCTCCATCGGTGTCGTATTGATTATCAGCAGATAAGGCGATGCTGTAGTCCATGGCAGATATTGGCGGCGCAATCGCAGTCAAGCACAGGCTAAAAGTGGCAGTAATGATTGAGCGGCTGAATAAATTTTTCATGGGTCTCTTCCTATCCGATTTTCAATCGCGCGCGTCATCCGGTTTAACGAATAATGCTTTCGGCAGTTTGCTGCGTCGAATTTTTTTCTTTGACTTTGCCTAAGCATTGCGTATAGCTGTGCGCAACTAGTTGGTAACTAACATATTCTTAAGCATAGCTATTTTTGAATTAATTGAAATCGCGGGCGGTACAATTACCATCGGCCTGCCAAGGGCCTGCGGCTGCGCCGGATAGGGGGTGCTCATCGCCTTTAAACGGCGTTTATGCGCGGTTATCGCAGGCTAGGAATAGATTGCTTTTGCATCAATGGCGACCAACTCTGAGAGGGCTAGCCCCATTTTTGCAAGACGAGGCTGGCATTGGTGCCACCAAAGCCAAAGCTATTGCTCATTACTCGCTGTAAGTCGACGCTCTCGGTTTTTTGCACGATGGGCATGCCTTGGGCGGCAGGATCGAGCGTGGCAATGTTGGCTGAGCCGGCAACAAAGCCATGCTGCTGCATCAGCAGGCAATAGATGGCTTCTTGCACGCCCGCTGCGCCAAGCGAATGGCCGCTGAGTGACTTGGTTGAGCTGACTCGTGGGCCCTGCTCCCCGAACACTGAGCGCATTGCATCAAGCTCCACGATATCGCCCGCAGGGGTGCTTGTGCCATGGGCGTTAATGTAATCAATGTCGCCGTCTACGCTGGCGAGTGCCTGTTGCATGCAGCGCACTGCGCCCTCACCCGAAGGGGCAACCATTTCGGCGCCGTCAGAGGTGGCGCCATAGCCTACTACCTCGGCATAAATTTTAGCGCCTCGTGCCTGCGCATGCTCAAGCTCTTCGAGCACCAGCATGCCGCCACCGCCGGCAATAACGAATCCATCACGGTCGGCATCGTAAGCTCGAGATGCTTGGGTGGGGGTGTCATTGTATCGGGTTGATAGTGCGCCCATTGCGTCAAACAAGCTACTTAAGGTCCAGTGCTCTTCTTCGCCACCGCCGGCAAATACGATGTCCTGCTTGCCCAGCTGAATTTGCTCGGCCGCATTGCCAATACAGTGAGCGCTGGTTGAGCACGCCGAAGAAATTGAATAGTTAACCCCCTTGATTTTGAAGGCGGTTGCAAGGCACGCAGAGACGGTGCTGCCCATTGTTTGCGTTACGCGATAGGGGCCAACGCGCCTAAGGCCTCTTTTGCGCAAAATATCCGCCGCTTCAACTTGGTTTGATGATGATGCTCCGCCCGAGCCTGCAATGATGCCTGTGCGTGGGTTGGAAACATCAGCTTCAGCTAGTCCGGCATCAGCAATGGCAGCGGTCATTGAGATATGAGCGTAGCCTGCTGCCGGCCCCATAAATCGCAAAGATTTGCGATCGATATGTTGGCTGAGGTCGAGATCGACCACTCCGGCAATATGGCTGCGCATGCCTAATTCTTCATACTCGGGTCGATGCACAATTCCGGAAGTGCCATTTTTCAATGCATCACTCACGCTTGCGGCAGTTGTGCCTAAACACGATGTGATGCCTAGACCTGTGATAACAACTCTTTTCATTCTTTTTCCTAAGCCTTCTGAACCGTTTGCTTTGCCGCGGGGCGCGGCTATGAATTTATCGGATGGAGTAGCAGTGTTGGGTGCCGAATTTTACTGGCTTAAGCGTGGCTCTGCCAATAATGTTTTACTATCAAAGCGAGC
The DNA here is from genome assembly GCA_943788835.1 of uncultured Pseudomonadales bacterium. Taxonomy (GTDB): domain Bacteria; phylum Pseudomonadota; class Gammaproteobacteria; order Pseudomonadales; family UBA7434; genus UBA7434. The sequence goes on from CALSRU010000005.1 coordinate 222,895, forward strand.
AACGAAGCGATCGACGATGGTTCGTTGGGTAGAGATTAAATTACTCACTACTCTCACCTTGAAATAGCCCCACGCGCAAATCTTTTGCGTGATAGATTTCTTTGCCGTCGGCCAGCATTCGGCCATCGGCAATGCCCATAACGAGCTTGCGCTCGATAATGCGTTTGAAATCAATTTCGTAACTCACTAGCTGCGTAGTGGGTTGAACCTGCCCGCTAAATTTTATTTCGCCAGCGCCTAGTGCGCGTCCGCGTCCAGGATTGCCGCGCCAGCCTAGATAAAATCCTACCAGCTGCCACATGGCATCGAGGCCCAGACAGCCTGGCATCACAGGGTCGCCGATAAAGTGGCATTGGAAAAACCATAAATCTGGGTTGATATCCAGTTCAGCGTGTAAAAAGCCTTTGTTGTAGCTACCCAAATCGTTTTGGATATTGGTGATGCGATCGAGCATCAGCATGTTGCCAACAGGCAGTTGCGCATTGCCGGAGCCGAACAATTTGCCCTCGCCACAGGCCACTAATTCTTCTTTGCTGAATGAGTTGCCTTTTGATGCAGCCGTTTGAGGGCCTGCTTGATGAATAGCTTGAGTCATGGTGTGGGTATGATTCCTTAAAGGTTGGCGCTAGGCCGGTAATGTAGAGCTCGCTGTTTGACTGTCCGATGCTTCGATGTACATTTTGCGCCGTTGATAAGGCTGCGCTATTATTCCGCAGCGCATTGTAACTTCAATCCATTCAGTGTCCAATGTGCTTTGAAAATTTAGGTTCAATTATATTGCAGATCGATGCGGAGCTTGCCTCTGCGAAAATGGCAGCATCGTTTATACAACAGGCACCGCTCGTGGTCAGTGAATTGCTTTCCACGGGCTCTCTACGTGCTAAAGTTTCAGAAGTATGGGCGGGCTGTATTTTTCATACTCATTTCGTGATGTCACCTATCTTAAGTGTTTAAGAGCCCCAAAGAAGCTATTGGGATTCAAGCCGATGCAAATGGTTTTGATTTTGGAGTATCGGTCAGGTTTTTTTAAGGAGTAATAATGATCATTCCAGTAATCTTGTGCGGAGGCTCGGGCACGCGTCTATGGCCGCTATCGCGAAAAGCATACCCGAAGCAATTTATTGATTTGACTGGCTCTGGGCGATCAATGTTGCAAGAAACTTGGCTGCGTTTGCAGGGTGTTCCTGATTTGGGTGCGGCCGTAATTATGTGCAATGCAGAAAATCGATTTTTGGTTGCTCAGCAAATGCAAGATATTGGTGCAGATCTCGATGCAGTAATACTCGAGCCCTGTGCTAAAAATACGGCTCCTGCTGTTACCTGCGCTGCGCTGCATATTGCTGCTTCAAATCCTGATGCAACCATGCTGGTTCTTCCTGCAGATCACCTGATTACAAACGAGGCAGCGCTGCATGAATCTTTGCTGGCGGCATCAGCTGCTGCCGAGCAAAGTCATTTGGTTACCTTCGGTGTCGTGCCAACGCACGCAGAAACTGGCTACGGTTATATTCGCAAAACCGAGCCTTTGGAGGGTCTGTTGGCTAGTGGTATCGAGGAGTTTGTTGAGAAGCCCGATTTGGCAACCGCGCAACAATATCTGGCTGGAGGCAATTATCTTTGGAATAGTGGCATGTTTATGTTTAAGGCGGCGCGCTATCTCGAAGAGATTGGTGAGCAGGCGCCGACAATACTCGATGCCTGTAAGCTTGCGGTCGATCATGCGCGGCGTGACCTCGATTTCACTTGTCTCGATGATGTCAGTTTTAATGCGTGTCCAGAAGACTCTATTGATTATGCCGTTATGGAAAAGGCTTCTGCCCGCGCAGTGGTCGATTTGGACGCGGGCTGGAGTGATGTAGGCAGTTGGTCGAGTTTATGGGATGTGAAGCAAAAAGATTCGGCAGGTAACGTCAGTATTGGCGATGTAGTTGCGCTAGACACGGCCGACTCCTACGTGCATAGCGAGCACAGATTAGTTGCCACCTTAGGCATTAATAACGCAGTCATTATTGAAACTGCTGATGCAGTGTTAGTTGCCGATCGAGATCGAGTTCAAGATGTCAAAGCGGTGGTCAGTCAACTTAAGTTGAGTGGTCGCGATGAAGGCACTACGCATAAAATTGTCTATCGGCCTTGGGGTTCGTATGAAACCATTTGCCTTAGTGAACGTTTTCAGGTGAAGAAAATTATTGTCACCCCTGGGCATAAGTTATCGCTGCAAAAGCACCATCATCGTGCAGAACATTGGATTGTGGTGGCGGGCACAGCGCAAGTTACCTGTGAAGATGAAGTGTTTACGTTGAGTGAGGATCAATCTACTTATATCCCGCTGGGGCACAAGCATAGACTTGAAAATAAGGGTAAAATCCCGCTCGAACTGATTGAAGTGCAAACCGGAAGCTATCTAGGTGAAGACGATATCGTGCGCTACGATGATGTCTATGGGCGCGACACCTAGATAATTTTTAACTGCTCTGGCCGCCGCTCAATTAAAAAGCAGTCGCTAATCGGGTGGCGAAAAATCACATAGATTTAAAATAGAAGTCAGGAGAATGTTTTGATCAAGAAATGCCTTTTTCCCGTTGCAGGTTATGGTACGCGATTTTTACCGGCCACTAAATCTATGCCTAAAGAGATGCTGCCAATTGTGAATAAACCATTGGTGCAGTACGGTGTAGAGGAAGCCTTAGATGCTGGTCTGTATGAGATTGGTTTTGTTACTGGTCGAGGCAAGCGGGCAATCAACGATCACTTTGATACAAATTATGAGTTAGAAAAAGAAATTGCCGGTTCAGGTAAGGAGGAGTTACTAACCGGTATTCGTGATGTTATTAATCGCGGAACGTTTTCTACCACGCGCCAGCGTGAAATGGCGGGGCTGGGCAATGCAATACTAACAGGCCAAACGTTAATAGGTGATGAGCCTTTTGGTGTGGTCTTGGCCGATGATTTGTGTTTTGGTGAGGGTCCGGGTGTGTTGTCTCAGATGGTGGAGCTTTACAAACAGTTTCGCTGCACGATTGTTGCTATTCAAGAGGTGCCCAGCGATCAAATTGAGAAATTTGGTGTGATAGCTGGCGAGCAAATTAGAGAAGATGTGTTTCGCGTTACCGACATGGTGGAAAAGCCAAAAGCTGCAGATGCGCCAAGTAATTTGGCCATTATTGGCCGCTATATTTTAACGCCCGATATATTCGATATTATTCGAGATACCCCTGCAGGTAAAAACGGAGAGGTGCAAATAACAGATGCGCTTTTAACGCAAGCTAAGCGCGGCGCGGTTATGGCTTACAAATTTAAAGGGCGGCGTTATGACTGCGGCAGTATTCAAGGCTTCATTGATGCAACCAATTATTGTTATGAAAATATCTATCAAGGGTGATGAGAATGCCCGATAAAGCTAATAACTACAGCTGTTTCAAGGCTTATGATATTCGTGGCAGGGTTCCTGACGAGTTGAATGAAGAGGTTGCTTATCGTATTGGCCGTGCTTTTGCGCAGCATCTAGCAGCAAAAAAAGTTTGCCTGGGTCATGATATTCGTCTTACGAGTCCGGCTATTTCGGCAGCTGTAGCAAGAGGTTTAACGGATGCTGGCGCAGACGTGTTAGATATCGGCATGGTTGGCACTGAAGAAATATACTTCGCCTCTTTTGACAATGATGTTGATGGCGGTATCGTAGTTACGGCCAGTCATAATCCAATGGATTACAACGGTATGAAGCTTGTGAAGCGCGGCAGCGTGCCTATAAGCGGCGATACCGGCTTGCTAGAAATTAAAGCGTTGGCTGAGTCAGGCTTGTTTTCCGAAGTATCAAAGCCAGGGATCATCAGCTCATTTGAAAGTCGCCAGGCCTATATCAAACACTTGCTAGGTTATTTTGAGCCGTCGGCATTAAGTGGTCTTAAGGTGGTGGTTAATGCCGGTAATGGTGGCGCAGGGCTAGTTGTCGATGCGCTTGAAAGTTCGCTGCCGGTTGAGTTTGTAAAAATTAATCATGAGCCAGATGGTAATTTCCCGCACGGTATTCCTAATCCTTTGCTGGTGGATAATCGGCAAGCAACCATCGATGCAGTGCGTGCTTCGGGTGCGGATTTTGGCGTGGCTTGGGATGGTGATTTTGATCGCTGCTTTTTGTTCGATGAAACAGGCGCTTTTATTGAAGGCTATTACATAGTCGGGCTGCTAGCTGAGGCATTTTTGCAAAAAACGCCCGATGAAAAAGTGGTTCATGATCCGCGATTGACATGGAATACGCGGGCCGTTGTACAGGGTTTAGGCGGTGAGCCTATCATGAGTAAAACGGGTCATGCTTTTATCAAGGAGCGCATGCGAGCAGAAAATGCAATTTATGGTGGCGAGATGAGTGCGCATCATTACTTTCGAGATTTTGCCTACTGTGATAGCGGCATGATTCCTTGGCTGCTAGTTGCGGAGTTGATCGCTAAAAAAGGCGTGCCGTTGTCGACCATGGTCAGCGACATGATTGCTCGCTACCCAGTCAGTGGCGAAATTAATCGACGTGTTGATAATCCTAAAGAGCTTATTGCGCGCATCGAGGCAGAGTATGCTCCATTGGGGCTTAATGTCGATTACACCGATGGGCTGAGTGTTGAGTTCTCCAGCTGGCGATTTAATTTGCGTATGTCTAACACTGAGCCGGTGGTGCGGTTGAATGTTGAGTCTGTGGGTGATATTGGTCTTATGAAAGAAAAAACTCAGGAGTTACTCGAAAAGATGGCCTAGGTTACATGCTGTGCTGTTCTCTGTTATCTAGAGTTGGCGCTAAAGTAATTATTAATCCATTGTTGGGTTGCCGCGTCGGTCTCGCTTGAGCTGTTCTTGCCTAGGCTCATGGCAGTATCTATGGGGCCTCCCAACTGTTTGCCTAGCTCAACGCCCCATTGATCAAAGGCGTTGATATCCCAAAACACGCTTTGGACAAATATTTTGTGTTCGTAAAGAGCAATCAGTGCTCCGAGCGTGGCCGGTGTGAGTTCGTCCATGGCAATAATAGTGTTACAGCGATTACCGGGGCTTGCCTTGTGTGGAGCCAGCCGTTCGGCTTCTTCTTGACCAGCACCGGCAGCTAATAACTCCTGCAGAGCTTGCGCTGCGCTTTTGCCTTCGGTCAGTGCTTTACTTTGCGCTAAGCAGTTAGCCACTAACTGCCGGTGTCTGGCATCATCATCAAACGTGCTGGCCTTGTTGGGTCGCAGAGGCAGAATAAAATCGATAGGGATGTTGCCAGTGCCCTGGTGCAGCAGTTGGTGAAACGAATGCTGCCCCACTGTGCCTGCGCTACCCCACACGACTGGGCTGGTTGCATAGCTCACATGCTCACCATTTAAACGAACGCTCTTGCCGTTACTTTCCATGCATAGCTGCTGCAAATAGGCGGGCAGCAATGCTAGTTGATGGCTGTAGGGAAGTACCGCAGCACTTTGTGCGCCGCAAACGTTAACGTTGATTAAGTCGAGCGCCGCTAATAAAAAGGGCAAGTTTTGATTGAGCTCACTATCACAGAAGTGTTTATCCATAGCGTTGGCGCCACGCAATAACTGTTCAAAGTATTGCCTGCCATGAGCAATGGCTATGGGCAGCCCAATCGCTGACCACAGTGAATAGCGTCCGCCCACCCAGTCCCATAGTGGTAATAAATTTTCAGCATCAATGCCAAATTCCACGGCTTTTTCGATATTGGCGGTAATGCCTATTAAGTGCTTACCCAGATCAGCATCAAGTATTTCGCGTAATAGCCACTGTCTAGCCGCTCGAGCGTTTTCGAGAGTCTCTACGGTGCTAAAAGTTTTCGAAGCAACAACAATCAATGTGGATGAGGGCTGGCATGTTGCCAAGACTTGATCGAGCTCTACAGGATCCACATTGGCCACAAAGTGCACAGCAGGTCGTTCGCTGTTGGCAAGTTGTCCATGGTCAAGTGCTGCGCAGACCAAACGCGGGCCGAGGTCGGAGCCGCCAATACCAATATTAATGACGTCGGTGATAGGGTCCCCATTCGCACCCAGCCATTGGCCGCTGCCTAATTGATCGGCTAGCTCGCAAACGCGCTCGAAGGTGTGCCGAGCCATTTGCTGATGACCGGAGGCAGGTGAGTCGAAAATATCGCGCAGAGCGGTGTGGTGTGCAGCACGTCGCTCGGTGGTGTTGAGCTCACCACCACTTAATAGCTGTCGAATCTTGCTTCCCAGCTCTTGCGATTGAGCATATTTCACTATGCTTTTCAAAGAGTTATCGTGTATTGGGGTCCGGCAAAGGTCTAGGGTAATACCGGCTGCTTTGAATGTCCATTGGGTAGCGCGGTTGGGCTCTTGGGCGAATAAATCGGCCAAAGAGCTTGTAGAATTGACTTCTAAGCGATTTAAGCAAGCGTCTAGCGCGGAGGGCACTGCGTCTTTTTTTGAGTGTGGATGAGGATTGTTCATCTTTTCCTTACAAAGCATTGTTTAATAATGTGTTTTTCTCTCAGATACTGGCAGGCATGCTAAACTCTAGGTTCTTCTAAAATTACATACCAGAGCAACTTCTTGGCCCACGTTCGTTTATTTAAGCACTACTTGCCTTACCCCATTGTGGCATTGACTGTGATAGAGGCGGCTTTGCTCTATGCGTCCTTAGTTATCGGTCACACGCTGCGCTTTCGCCTGTTTGGTGATGTCCCATGGGAAGCACCACTATTGCTAAACCCAATGTTGGTGCCGAGTGCGGCAGTTTACATGCTATTGATGCTGCTGTGTACAATGGCTCTAGGAGTTTATAGTGCAGGGTTGCGCGGGGGTAATGGCCCCATGGCCATTCGCACGGTAGTAGCTTATTGCCTGCTCGGCACGTCTTCTCTAACGGTGATTTATTATCTGTTCCCATCCCTATACATGGGGCGTGGGGTCTTATTTTACGCAATCATTACCGCGCTTTGCTTAGTGGTTCCCGTGCGCTGGCTCTTTCTGCGCTTGGTTGACGCCGAATCACTGCGTTCTAGGGTGCTTATATTTGGCGCTGGCGAAAATGCCCGCCGGCTAGCAGAAGAGTTGGGTGCGGGACATGCTGGCGTGGCAAAGGTGGTGGCGTTTGTGCAGAGCTCTGAATCTGAGCCGGTTTTTGTGACACGCGATTTGCGCTCTCGCACAGGCACTTTGTTAGAGATGGCGCAGAAGTTAGATATTAGTGAGATTGTTGTTGCGCTTGATGATCGTCGCGCGGGGCAGGGCAGTGCTTTTCCGCTCAATGAATTATTCGAGTGCAAGTTGCATGGCATTCGTGTGTCCGATGCTATTGGCTTGTGTGAGCGAGAGCTGGGTGTTGTTTCGCTGGCAGAAATCAGCCCTAGCTGGTTAGTGTTTAGCTCAGGGTTTACCAGTGGTGAATTTGGGCTAATGGTTAAGCGAGCTTGCGATATTATGGTGTCGCTCGTATTACTGCTGCTAACTTGGCCGCTGATGGCGCTGGCTATAGTGCTTATTTTTTGTGAATCGGGCCGACCTATTTTGTATCGGCAGCAGCGTACCGGCTTGGAAGGCAAGCCCTTCGAGATATTGAAGTTTCGCAGCATGGTCACTAATGCTGAAAAAGATGGGGCCGCTGTATGGGCTCAAAAAAATGACAGCCGTATTACGCGAGTGGGTGCATTTTTAAGGAATACGCGTATCGATGAGTTGCCGCAATTATGGAACGTATTGCGCGGTGATATGAGTATTGTTGGCCCACGCCCAGAGCGCCCTGAGTTTATTCAGGGTCTGGCTAATGAGCTACCCTATTACAATGAACGCCATCATGTTAAGCCCGGTCTGATGGGATGGGCACAACTCAACTATCCTTATGGAGCGTCGGTTGAAGACGCTGCGCAAAAGCTGCGATACGATCTTTACTATGTAAAAAATAAAAGTTTGATGCTCGATTTGATTATTATGGTTCAAACCGTGCAGGTTATTTTATTAGGAATGGGAGTCCGATAGTATGAATACTTATCTCACAGCATTGCGATGCAGTGCAGCGCGTATTTTTTTGGTAACACTATTTTTTGTAACCGGCTGCTCTTCGCAGCAAGGCATATCTGAATTACCTACGCAGGGTGTTTTGGAATTGCCCGAATACCGCATTGGTTCAGGCGATAGAATTAAGGTCGATGTTTGGAAAAACCCTGACTTATCCTCCATTGTCTTGGTACGCCCTGACGGGAAAATTTCGATGCCACTGATTGGTGACGTACTCGCTAGCCAAAAAACCACCGACGAGTTGGCTACAGACCTTGAGGAAAAGTTAAAGGACTTTGTTCGCACGCCGCAAGTCGCTGTAATAATAGAAACACCAAGTAGTGCGGCATTTCAACTTCGCGTTAGAGTGACAGGTGCAGTAAATAGTCCTTTGTCTATTGCCTTTGAAGAGGGTATGACGGTGCTTGATTTGGTGTTGCAGGCAGGAGGTTTGTCGCCATTTGCGTCCGGTAACAAAGCCTTGTTGCACCGTAAAACGGCTGACGGTGAAATGGGTGCTTACCGAGTCCGGCTGCAGGATATCCTAACTAAAGGCAAATTAGAAACTAACTACCCACTAGCTCCGTCGGATGTGATTAGTGTACCTGAGCGTAGTTTTTAAAAGTCTTAATTTATGGTGCTCATTAGATTTTTGCGTTGGTTTTTTAATTCAATTTAATTTCACAGAGTAGTCGCTTTGGATTTTCTATTTATATTGCAGCTCGCAAGGGCAGGTTTCCGTGAGCTTTGGTTACATCGCTACGCGGCGCTGTTTGGCGGTTTTACAATTGCTGTCGGTATTCTTATCTACGGCATGCTTTGGCAAGAAAAATACACAGTGTCTACATCGCTATATGCCGATCAGCAAAATATTATTGCACCGCTGTTGCAAGGCCAGGCGCAGGTCACGAAGGTAGAAGATCAATTGCAGGTTGTCAGAGATTTGATGCTCTCTAATCGAATATTGGAGCAAATTGTTAAGGGCGAGATTATTTAAATGGTTTAGAGGACCCTGCCCAGCAGTCGTCGATTATTAACGGCTTGCGTGAACGAGTAGAGGTAGTCACTAGGTAAGAACTATATTGGCGTGTCTTTTGCTGATGTCAGCCCAGATCGAGCTTACAACCTAGTTACGCAACTGGTTGACCTCTTTATAAAAGAAAGCTCAGCCAATAAGCGCGGCCAAAGTAAGCAAGCTTTCTTGTTTATTGAAAAACAGGTGGCTTCTTATAAAGAACAGTTGCGCCAAGCCGAAGATCGCCTAAAAGAATTTAATGCCTCTAACCTCGATGGCAGTGAGGGCAGAGTGCAAGGCAATATAGAAGTTCTACGTCAGAATATTGCTGACCTAGAACTAGATTTAGGGCAGGCAAGTGAGAGAGTTAAATCATTTGAATCCCAAGTTACACAAGAAGACCGATACTTGTCACGCAAAGCGAGGTCTGAAGAATTCCGCGAGCGAATTGCAGAGGCGGTTACACAGCTAGATAACTTAAAGCTGTCGTATACCAGCAGACACCCCGATGTCATTGCATTGGAAGAGCATATTAAAGCTTTGAGAGGCGCAGCTTCGGCGCCAGTGTCAGGGGCAGCGTCAGGTGATTCGACTGTTCGTGGTGTTGAGAATCCTGTTTTTGATGAGTTGCGTGGTGCCCTTGCCTCGGCAAAGGTTGAGCGCGACACACTAACTAGCCGTTTAAGCTCCATGCGTTCGCGCTTAGGCGAAGAGCGTGAGCGGGCATCGCGTATAGCCGAGCGAGATGCCGAGCTTGCTGAGCTGACGCGTGATTACTCAGTGACTAAAGGTCTTTATGAAGATTTATTAAACAGTAAAGAAAAGGCGCGCTCTCTCTATGACGCTCGATATAGAAGGCCAAGGTGTTACCTACAAAATACAAGAGCCGGCTAAATATCCTTTGTTCGCAAGTGGTTTGCGGTTCATTCATTTTGCGCTGGCGGGGCTTGCAGCAGCTGTCGTAATACCCATTGGATTAATCCTTGCTTATATCTTTTTGGATCCTCGTATTCGTTTTAGTAACGCCATCGAAGAGCAATTTGATGTGCCATTGCTAGGCGAAATACCGCATTTGGTCTCTAACCCGATCAAACGGATGCGCAAGGTCGATGTAAGGCTATTCGTTTTTATGGGATTGGTTTGTGCGGCGCTCTATGCATCGACAGCCGCCTTTTATCTTATTTGGATGTAGTGCTATGGACTTTGATCAAAATCCAAAAGAGGGCTCGCGAAATATTGTTCGCTTAGATGAAGCAGAAGATCGCTTGTCACGCCAGCAGATTCGTGAAATGGCCGATATCTACCATCTTGCCGTTGAAGATTTAGATGAAAAGAAAATTATTCATTCTAAAATGCGTGATAAAAAAATCCTCAATGTATTCCGAGAGATTCGTACCAAGCTGATGCAGAAAGTGGGTGGCAAGAATTTCACTTTGCTAGTCACGTCTATTAGTCAGGGCGGCGGAGCAACGTTCGTGAGCACGAATTTAGCCGCCTCGTTTGCGCTGGATCATGGCAAAACGGCATTGATGGTTGATTGTAATATCTATGCGCCATCTAACGATCAGCTTATTGATGGTGCCGATCTCGGTTTTTCAGATTATCTCCAAGACCCGTCGATTTCTATGGAAGAAATTATCTATGCAACAGGTATTCCAAGGTTGCGGTTGGTGCCGGCAGGCAGTGCTACTGATTTAGGGCCGGAATACTATACCTCCTATCGGATGCAGCAGTTTGTTGAAGAGCTCCAAGGCCGTTATGCCGATCGCTACGTCGTGATTGATGCGCCTCCAATTGGAAGTACGGCCGATGCCCGTATTCTGGCAGAGTTATGCGATTTCGTGACTATCGTGGTGCCTTATGGCATGGTGACTAGCGAACAAGTAAAAACAGCTATTGAAAGCGTGCCTAGCGATAAGTTAGTGGGCTTGATTTTTAATAACTGAACTCATTCTAAGCTCGGATTTACTCAAATCAGAAAGTTCGGCCAGATTTTTCAAGGAACTTTACTAATAATTGGTGGACCGATCCATTTGGTCAAAAAAACAGGCAGTTTCTGCCAGGTTTTTATTAGCAGCTTGTACTTAGGGTTATTTGGGTTGAGTTCGGGTAGCGGTGCATTATTGTCGAGCCAGTAATGCCAGTGATGTTCAACGGGTTTAGCTCCCCATTGCTTTTTAAATCGATAAGTTGGGCTGTCTTTGCTCGACCGGCCAAAATCAAAATAGTTGTAATGGTTGCGAATGGCAAACCCCAGCACTTCTCTGTAGAGCAGCATGTTGGCATCCATCGAATTATAATATTTTATAGTCGATGCCCAAGGTATCTCTAATATGTTGTCATGCCCTAGCAAGAAAGCCGCAGACGCAGGCTTATTTTTTAAATATAAAACGACAATTTTGGATGATGCGGGGAAAGTATTGATCATCTCCCTAAAAAACCTTTTGCTATAAACTGGCGTGCCTAGGTCTCTCATGTTGGTAGAAAAAACGGTGTAAAAGTCGTCTATTAAATTAGCCTTGCCCGTTTTCACTTGGAAACCAAAGCGTCTCGCACGATTTATCTGTGCTCTAATCTTGGCCCCCACTTTTTCATCAAAGGCTTGTTCTGTTTTGGCGAGTCCTAAGACCATCGAATTTTTTTCATTTTTTGAAGGCCAATCATTGAGATAGTTCGTCGCACGGACTTCTAAGTGTGAAACTTTAGCCTGCTTGCAGTCCTTGGCTGCTGCATCCAATAGGGCTGCTTCAACGTCTCTATTGTCAGCTAGCGGTCCTCCATAGTTCAGGTAAGGTACCGAAACAGCCAAATGGCCAAATAGTTTACTTTTAAGAAAATAAACAGGGAGTATGCCGACCAAATTCCCGGACTTCGACTTGGCTGCATAAAGCTTTGATTCACAATGAAATATTTTTTTAAAGAGGTCTCGCCATTGGTAGAGATGCGCATGGGCGCTCGCGGCATGTGTTTTGACGTAGCCATCCCAATCGGGTGCATCAGAATCTTCCATATACATGATTTCAAAGTCTTCGATGCTCGATTCATCCGGTGTGACGTGGCTGAAGCGAGCAGGTAAATCCGGAAGCTCATCGGCGGGGTCAAAGAATGCTAGTAGGCACTTTTGCGTATGTTTTAACTGCTTTTCGGCAGCTTTTAGCCTTGCAGATGCATGGGCTACTTGCTCTTTGACGGTATTTTGTGCAGTTGATGAACTACCTGGCTTTGAGAATTTTTTTGAAAGTAATTGCTTTTGTGATTTCAATGTCTTCAAGGATTTTTTTTGTATTTTTATATCTTCGTACAGCTCTTTAATTTGCTGCAGTGAATCACAATTTTCCGCACGGCCCCATCGGCTAACGACTGCTTTTTCTATATCAGAGAGGATGTCTTGAAGTTTCATGCTATTAAGGTTTTCGCAATGGTGTTTATCGACTGTAATTCTAGCATAAGGCGCTGCGCTTACCGCCTGAACAATGCTGAGCAAATTGGCAACTATTGGGTCGATTATGTGTACAGCCATATGGTCGGCTATACAGAATCCGTCGTGTCACTATGGTTTTAAAAAAACGCTTTAAAAATAGTAGTTTATTCAGTGTTGCTCTATATTTATGCCATACTTATTGCTAAGCATAAGTACAGCTATACGTATGTCCCTAACCTAATTTTTCGGTATCGCTTCGATGCATGCTAAGCCAATTATTTCTGACCGCCGGTCGAGTTTACTACTATCCGCTTTTCTGGCTGTAGGCATCTTGGCTTGGCAGTTTTTCCCAACAGTCTTCTCGTTACATTCAAGATGGGCTGTCTTAAACGAAGCCTATGGTCACGGCTACGTAGTTGTGGCACTTTGTGCCTATTGTTTTTGGCGTTATTTGACTCTCTGTCCACCCTCAGCAGTAGATAGCACGGCCTTGAAACCAAAATCTCAATTTCTTGGTATGTGCGTTTTCGTCTTGGGTTTACTGGGTTGGATATTCGCAGAGGCTAGTTTTACTCAATTGTTTGCACAGCTAGCATTGCCAGTTATGTTTTCCGGGTGGGTTATTGGTGTCCATGGTGTAGATTTGTTTCGTCGTGTCTGCTTAATCCCTTTGCTTATGTTCAGCTTTGCTCTTCCGATTTGGGACTTCCTGGTAGGCCCCCTTCGCGCAGTGACCACTGATGTGACTGCCTTCGTGCTCAGTACTTTGGGTATTACTTTTTACGTTAGCAATTTCCAGTTCTATTTTCCGTCGGGTATTGTTCGCGTTGCCGGCGGTTGCTCAGGTCTTAATTTTTTTACCGCAGCATTGCTTATCGGTTTTTGTTATTCTGAGTGGGTTCTTGACGGTAAAAAAAGAATAGTGAGTGTATTTCTTGCCTGTCTATTTGCAGTAGTAGCGAACTGGCTTCGAGTTATTTCATTAATGTTGCTTGCCCATTACTCAGAGATGACACACCCATTGATTTATAATCATGGATTCTATGGATGGGTTGTTTTTGCCGTAATGCTTCTTTTATATTTTTATATCATGCAAAATTTTTTTTGTGCTGACCATAGATCTAATAATCCAAACCCTCCTGAGCCGAAAAACCTTCCGCATACGCTGGGTGCAGTGATACCCACTAGAGCAGAAATGTATTCAATGGCTATTTTTTTTCTGGTTTTAATGATTTTGGTGTGGGGCTTTCATACCCTTTCTGACAGTCAAAAAATTAAGACTATAGAGCTAAAAGTTCCCCAGTATTTTCAGCAATATGATCTAAGCAGCACTGATTGGATGCCGCTGTATAGCGGTTATGATAGGGCGCAGCACTGGGTAGTGCGTGTGGAGGGCAATCCTCGCTTGACGGTATTAACCTATCTTACGCAGCAGCAAACAAAGGAATTAGTTTATTTTAGTAATCGTCTTGGCGGCGAATATAAAGAAACCGCATTAACTGCTTTTTATAGTGATGGAGGGATTCCTTTAGGGCGATCAATTATAAATACAAAAGATGGCAAGCAGCTAATTTATTGGGCTTATCATGTTGGTGACCGGTATACCATCAACCCCATTGTGGCAAAGTTTTATCAGGTGCTTGCTGCCTTAGCAGGTAAGTCTAGCTCAGAGCTTATTGCGGTGAGCTACGACTGTAGCGAGGCATGCCGTTCGACAGTTGATAGCCCGCAGGGATCGGCGAGAGCTCAGCAGGTATTTGAAATTATTAACTCACTTAAATGGCAGGTGAATTAACAATGGCCAAAGTAATATTGAGTTGACTATGCGGCAACCAATAAAATCCAAGCAGGACGCTAGCGAATTCGCTTTCTATGTGTTTATGTTTTATATGTTGGTGGTGTATTCCGGTCTTCCGGATTATTTCCCCACGCTGGGTGCCATAAGACCAGGTCTGCTTTGCGTAAGTCTCTTGACTATTAACATGTTGTCATCAGGTTCTTTGAGTAAAGATATTACGGAAACGGAAGTGTTAATGCTCTTCCTGATTATAGGCCAGTCTTTGCTGTCGTTTACGTATGCAAAAAATACAGGGGTAATGAGGCATCTATTTGAGGCAGAAATACTGAACATTTTTGGTTTAACGCTAGGAGTAATGCTGGCCCTTCGTGCTGAATATCATTTGCGAGCGTTTTTAAAACTTTGGTTGTTTCTCGGTGTTCTTATATCCGCTCAGGTAATAAAAAACGGTGGAGTGGGGCCGCAGCGTCTGGGTGATGAGAACGACGTTACATTAGTAATCGTGCTCATGCTGCCCTTCTTTTTCCTGGGCGTTAATTTTTACAAAGGCTTTTATAAGTGGCTTTGTGTTACCGGCATTCTTCTATCTTTCGTTGCAATAGTTGCAGCTACATCAAGAGGTGGTTTTTTGGCTTTGGTGGGTATGTTGGTAATGCTTTGGTTTTTTTCAAGAAAAAAAATTGCATGGGTTCTTGCTGCGGGTTTGTTAGTGAGTTTGGCGGCCGCTTTTTTTATTCCACAACAATATAAAAACGATATGAGTACTATCAGCGACACGCAGGAATCTACAGCGGATGCGAGGTTATACTCTTGGATGCTTGGCTTTGAGATCTTTAAAGATAATTGGTTTTTAGGGGCAGGGACCGGTCAGTATGGTTGGGAGGTGTCGAAGTATCAGCGTGAGCGAGGTGATTTTGAAATTGATGAGCAAGGTTTAAAAAAACGTAGAGACCTTAGCGGGCGAACATCTCATTCGTTGTATGTCGACTATATAAGCGAGAGAGGAGTGGTTGGCCTGATTTTTTTCAGTATCATGGCGGCGTCGATTTATCGACGATTAAAGTCAATGCGAGCACGGTGGTCGGATAGGGCTGGTGACCCTCAGAATGACCTCTTTGTCTATTTCTCCGTAGCGGCTTCTTGCGGTATCGTCGGGAATTTGGTGGGATCTATTTTTGTCACCAGCTTTTATTTCCCAAGCTTGTGGCTGATGGTGGGCTGGGTAATCGCAACGCATCGAATCGTGCAACCCAACCGGATGGACATTGGTATATAAATGGAAGTAATTACGCTGTTTTTTAGGAGATTATAATGGCTCAAAAGCGAGCTCTATTAATCAGTTACGATTTCCCACCGAGTAATCGAGTGGCGGTGCAACGTAGTCTTGCTATGGCGTATCATCTTATGCAAATCGGTTGGGATATAAAAATTCTTACCGTGGTGCCAAAGTGTTATGAGTCGATCGATAAAAATCTTTTTACCTCTTTAGAATTAGAGCAGGTGACGACACACGCATGGGCCTTTAACACGCGTAAAATTGGGTTTCGAGGTAAATACATCGATTTTTTTACCATACCCGATGAGTGGATAAGTTGGTTGATCCCTGCTTTGATTAAAGGGCGGCAGTTGATTAAGGCTAATAAATTTGACTGTATTTGGTCTACCTGCCCACCTTTTACTACTGAATTCATTGCGGGTCTGCTTTCAAAGAGATATAACATTCCTTGGGTTGCTGATTATCGCGATCCTGTTTTGAAAGGTGACCATGGTAAAGGTGTGATTGGGCAAGCGTGGGGTATTGATAAAGTTGATGCTTTCACCATTAAGCATGCATCCAAAGTAGTATTTACAACCACAGAGGCCCTTGACTTATATAAGCGTTATTACCCAAACACTGATCATAAGAAATTTTCGGTCATTCAAAATGGTTATTACGATCTTCCTAATATTGATCGGGCGCAGTTAAAAACCCAGTACAGCGCTAAGCCAACAAAACATATCCTGTATAGCGGCAGCATTTATGGGGCGCGTAACCCCTCATTAATACTAGAAGCTCTTGAGTTGCTGAAGCAAGAAGGTCGTATTGCTGTTGGCGACATCAAACTTCAATTTCAGGGGAATGGCCTTAAACACACGCTGGCACCGCTAATTGGAAAGTTTGCACTCGAAAGCTTTGTTGATGTCTTGCCTTCAGTTGGTTTTGAAGAATCGATAAAAAATATGTACCAAGCCGATGCGTTATTGCTAATACAAGGTGAGAAATTCAACTTACACATTCCAGCAAAAGCGTATGAATATATAGCGTCTAAACGGCCGATTATCAGTTTTTGTCCTGCTGGTGGAGCGACGGCTGTGCTTCTAAAAGACATTCCAAATGCGTTAGCTGTTGATTCTTTGGAAACTGTAACGGCGGCATTAATCATGGTCCTAAACGATGCGTTCGATATACCAAATCATGAGGTCGCGCCATATGCTCGTAAATCTCGCGCACTAGAGCTTGACACTTTGTTTACAGGTTTGAGTCGATAATTTTATGGTTGGCGATAAAGCGCGATATCGAACAATAGATAGCTTGCGAGGTTTTGCAGCTATTGCTGTCGTTTTTTTCCATTTGACTGGTAACATCAGGCAAGAGTTATCAATGTGGGTGCCTGAGATAGTGATGACCATATTTTCTTACGGATATTTAGGGGTGCCAGTCTTCTTCGTCATCAGTGGGTTTGTCATTGCTCAAAGTATTGCGAATGCAAATGTCAATCTAAAATTTGCAGGTAACTTTGCCCTCCGGCGTATGATCCGTTTAGACCCACCCTACTGGGCATCTATAATTATTGCGATGGTGCTGCTGGCTATGAAAAACGCCATGCAGGTGAACGAGGAGCCGTACCCATCATTTTCTACTCTCGCTGCACACATTTTCTATTTGCAGGACTTACTGAAAATTCCACCAGTCATCTCTGAAGTTTACTGGACTCTGTGCCTAGAAGTGCAGTTTTATTTATTTTTCATTTTTTCCGCCGTTTTAATGTCTGCGATAGCGCCGAGTAAATATTGGGGAAAAAATCTTCACTTTATTTTAATCCTTGCTTTTGGCGTTGCTTCTATTTTGGCAGACTATAAGTTATTAAATAGTATGCCATCGGGTTTTTTTTTACCCTACTGGCATTACTTTGTAACTGGTATTATCCTCAGTGAAGTAGCTAAAAAAACCCCCTATGCAACTTTGATCTTTTTGTTTTGGCTTGGATTTGAAGTGATAATGCAGATCTCTCAGCCGCTACGCCCCTATACTATCGCATTAATTTTTTGTGCGGCTTTTGTTTACTTGGGTCTTTTCTTTAACGCTTTAGATAGATGGCTCGTTTATCGACCGTTTCTCTTTTTAGGGTATATTTCCTACAGTCTGTATCTGCTGCATCCAGATATCGGTTGGAAGGCTATAAGCATTGGCAAGACCTACTACGGATTAGATATGGCGTGGTATCAGTCTGCGGGTGTGTTCGCTGGTGGTATTACAATAAGCATCCTCGCTGCTTGGTTGCTGGTTGTACTCATAGAGCAGCCCTCGGTAAGGTTGGCCAAAAAATTTAAAATCAAACCGGTCAGCTAAACGATTTAGGATTTAGGTTATGAGTAATTGGGTATTTAGAGAAAATAGTTTAGATATGCTACGTCTTTTTGCTGCTTTCCAGGTAGTAGTGATGCATACGCTGGGCTACATGATGCCTGACTATGGCTCAAACGCAGCATTACGAATATTGGGTTATTTTCCTGGAGTACCTATCTTTTTCTTTATTAGTGGTTATTTGATTAGCAAGGCTTTTGAAAATTCCCCTAATAATATCGAATATGCGAAAAATCGTTTCTTGCGTCTATATCCAGCATTAATTGTTTGTGTTGGTCTTAACATTTTGATGGTGGCGATAACAGGTTATTTTTCTCAGGTGGGAGCCTCTGTTGCCGATGTTGGATTACTATTTTTAGCCAAGGCGAGTTTCCTGCAGTTTTGGAACCCCGAATTCATGCGAGCCTTTGGTGATGGTGTTTTAAATGGTAGTCTCTGGACTATTTGCGTTGAGCTTCAGTTTTATTTGATTACGCCGTTCTTATATCTTGTCATTCCAAAAGATAAAAGGCACGGCAATTATCTTTTGGTTGCCTTGTTGTTTTTGTTTATCGTTTTTAACAGGATTTTAGTGTTGCCCGAGTTTGATTCCTCTAATGAACTGATTTGGAAGTTCTATAGTGTGAGCTTCATGCCGTGGTTGTATATGTTTATTACGGGCATTTTATTTCAGCGCAACTTTGCATTTTTGTCTGCGTTTGTTAGTCGTATTTCTTGGCTTATTTTGCTGCCAGTGTATTGTATTTATACATTCTTTATGATCGATCTCGGTTTCGAAACTGGTAATAACGTCTCTCCGATAGTCTTTTTTCCTTTGATTTTTTTAATATTTAGGTTGGCCTATCTCGGCACTGAAAAATCAAACAATTTGCTGCGTGGTAACGATATTTCATACGGTATTTATATTTGGCACATGCCAATTGTGAACCAAATGTTGTTTTTAAATTATGGGCAATCTTATCTTGATGTTGTGATTGCATTGATGCTGACCTTTCTGGCCGCTGTCGCCTCTTGGGTGTTGGTAGAAAGGCCCGCAATCCAGCTAAAACATGTGACGCTCAACTCCACTTTTTCTAAATTCAACTCAAAACGAGTAAAGCGTTAATTTAGAGACGTTGAGAGTTTTTTTCTTTGCGACTGAAGACGTTATAAGTATTGCTATGTAATGTTTTGCTAATTAGTTTGATCAGAGCAGTCGGCCAAATTCTTAGCTATGGCTATTGCAGCATTGTCTAAATCACGGCGTTACTTTGAATTAAGCCTTCGGTCTCTGGAATTTTTAATGGAAGACTTTATCGAGATTGCCGGCGAAATGTTTTTGGTGCTGCGGAGTGTGCCAGTGTGCGAAGCGGCTGGCAAGATTTCAAAGTTTTTTTGGCTGAACTGTGGCATAAACGCTTTCTACTAAAATTTTAGCCGATATTATTCATCGAATCGATAAGCAATATGGAACAAAAAGCAAAGAAAGGCAAGATGCTGAACCATTCCGCAATCTATGCATTGGGTATCTTTATCCAATATTCGACATCAATTGTCATGATGCCGATCTATACACGCTATCTTACGCCTCAAGATTATGGAGTCGCCGATCTACTGGCTTTGGGTGTGGAGGTGGTCGGTCTCATCATTGGGGTAATTAGTGCCGAAGCTATTTTTAGATTCTATTTCGAAAAAGACGACGCGCAACATAAGCGTAGGGTAGCGTTTACAGTCTTTTTGGTAAGCTTACTAATCAATTTAGTGGGCTATTTATTTATTTATTTTACCGCGGTCTATTCTTCGAGTTATCTATTTGAAGGGACTAATATTTCGAATGGTGTGGCGCTTGTAAGAATTTATGGGGCTACGCTAATATTTCAAGTTCTAACCGCAATCCCTATGGCTTATATACGGGCGCAGCAAAAGCCCGTTTTATTCGTAATGTTTTCGGTGCTACGGTTAGTGCTAGCGGTGGCCTGCAATATCTATTTTATTGTTTACCAAGAGTTGCATGTAGTGGGTGTTATTTATGCGGTATTCACCTTCAGCGCGATCCATGGAGCTATTTTATTTACCTACATGATTAGTAAGACCGGTATAACTTTTTCTGGGTCTTTAGCGCGCAAAGCCTTATCTTTTTCTTGGCCGCTCATGCTCTCTTCGTTTGCTTTATTTTTGGTGACCTATGCAGATCGCTTATTTATCAAGCATTATGTTGATTTGACCGCAGTTGGGCTCTATTCGTTGGCTTATAAATTCGGGTTCATTTTTATAGCAGTTTCTTGGGCTCCGTTTAGCCAAATGTGGGAGTCTCAGCGTTATATTGTAGCCAAGCAAGCCAATGCGCAGGAGATTTTTCGGTATACTTTTAGGATGACTCAGGGTTTTGTATTAATTTGTGCCGCAGGGCTTTCTATTTTTGCGCAAGATATTTTACGTATTTTGGCAGGCAGTGAGTTTCAAGAGGCTTATAGGTTAATAGGGATTATCGTCTTTGCTTATGTTTTTAATATTTGGTCACAATATTGTATGTTTGGTATTTTATATTCTAAAAAAACTATTTATAAAAGTTATGCAGATTGGTTGACATTACTTTTCACTTTGATTTTTTATTTTTGTCTTATTCCTAAATGGGGCGCAATGGGAGCCGCAGTGGCTACTTACTTTAGCCTGTTTTTAAGGTTTTTACTTTTAAATTATTGGTCGAATAAGTTTTTTGATATGTCACTAGATTGGCCAAGAACAATATTAATATCGGTTTCGGCTTACTTGGTATACGGTATTTCTATTTATATTGAGGCACCAATAATGATTTCGTTAGCATTAAACGCATCACTATTATTTGGGTTTATGGTGATGGTTTGGTTTATCGGTTTTTCTATTCAGGATAGAGAGAGAGTAACTAATTATATAAAGGCTTTTCGATAATGGCGGCGCGGAGTCCTTTGAGCATTAAAATATTTCCTTAAGTTGCTAGCATCTAAATTTGGCAGGCATAACTGGCCAGCCGTTAGGCCCCGCTTAAAAATATTAGCTTATCACCGGAGTGCTGCCTAGAGATGACCCGCAGGTTGAGTTGGAGCAGCCTGCAATGTGGGTCACACCAGAAACTTTCGAAAAAAATATTGTCTGGTTAAAAGAAAAATTCGAGATCATTAGGTTAAAGGATTGGGTTTCAACAAGCACTAGCACATTTAAAAATAAAAATTATTGCTGCATAACATTTGATGATGGCTGGCTAGACAATTACCAGTACGCACTCCCAATTCTGGTTAAGCATAATATACCTATCACGTTGTTCTGTGTTTCGGAGATGATTGAAAGTGGTTTGGATTTCTGGCCGGGGCGGCTGGCGAGTTACGTCAGGCAGTCGGTTGGGACGGGGCGTTGGCCGGAATGTTTAGATGATTGGCCTTGGTTAAATGCGGTTGTATCGGATGATGAGGCAATTAAGCAGCGACCGTTGGGCCAAGCAAATATGGATAAGTTGATTGATGGATGTAAAATTTATTCTGATTCAGACATCAACCAATTTTTAGATATTATGTTTGAGAACGAGCGTAAAGACTATGTTCAACCGAGAAGACTACTTAATACAATAGAAGTCCGAGAAATGATTGAGACGGGCTTGGTTGATATAGGGTCACATACAAAATACCACACACGTCTGACTACATTACGCACGGATACTCAACTTACAGACGAAATATTGGGTTCGAAGTTGTCTCTCGAGGCTCGTTTTGGGGTGACAGTAGATCTATTTTGCTACCCCAATGGGCATTGGACTCGACCGGCCATTGAAATGGTTGAGCAATATTACTTAGGCGGTTGTGTGCTGAGGTCGGGATGGAACTATCAAGGCCAAAGTCTAGGTGATCTGAAAAGATTCAATATGCATGAAGATATTGCTAATGAGAAAGTTGAGTTTTTTTCAAGAATGTCAGGATTTATCTAAGGAGCATACGTTTTAAATCCTGTTTTTCGCGAGTCTATATGGTTTGACTATGACAACCATGCAGAGGCACGGGGGCATTTTTTTGCTGAGATATATCTAAGTGTGCCCGGCCCTTTGCACTTATTTCTGGGCAAGTTCTGCTCCTGTTACCTAATAGTTGATGCTGAAAACCCGAGGCATGAACCATTTAACATACAATCAGGATAAACAAGGCTTGCATTGAGCTTGCACCGTGCACCCACTTGCTTAAAGTCATGGGCCTTATTATCTGGATAGTCTATGTTTCTGCCAATGAAGCCGTCCGCAGCATGACAAGTTGGCTTGTATGTAGAGGCCAGTTTAGCCGCCCCACTAAGTGATACTAAATAAGCAGCAGCGGAGGCCCTCCATGATTCAGTATTATATAAGTTGCCTTTGATTTTTCCGTTCGGCGGATAGTGAGAAAGAGCGGAGCTTAGAAAAATAATATCCCAATTGGCAGGGAGGCTAGCAACATCGATTGAATTTATTCGGCTTGTGACGAAAATGGCGTCGTCTTCTAAAATCAATGCCATCTTTTGGTTATTTGCGACGATTTGATCGTATATTTTTCCGTGCGACAGCGAAAGCGCTATTTCGCCTAATCGAAGAGGCCTGCCATGATATTTTCTGGCGGTCGCGTCATCGTATAGCCCATCGCGAGTAAGGCCTTCTACATCCAGCTCCGCTCCGTTTATACCTTCGACAAACTGGAAGTTCGAGAACTCGGTTCTATCAACTTGCTCTAGCATAAAAGCCCGTCGTTCTCTGGCGCTGGGAAGGTTGATGCAATATACGGGTATGCTGGCCAAGGCTTTGTTTTTGATTTTTTTTGTGGGCATGATGCCAAGTTTAAAATATACATGGTACAAGCCGACTATCGGGTCGTTCAGGACGGTCTTTATTCTGTTTATTAAAGTTGAGCCTAGCATGTCTCACCCCATTTTTTACCGTGGCTTTGATAGAAATAGTTTGCGATGTGATCAGCGCTATAAAATACCCGCCCATCGAGGCGGGCCTCAATGGGCGCTTCGAACTCATTGTGTTTACTGGTAATATCGAGACTGGATTTCCCTTTGCGATGCTAAAGGGCGGGATATTTTGGTCTACAACGCTGCCTGCTCCAACGATGCTTCCTTTACCTATAGTTACCCCGGGTAAAACGATAACCGCAGTTCCAAGCCATACATCATCCTCTATGCAAATAGGCTTATAACTTCCTTTGCTGTTTATTCTATTTTCAGGATGGGCGAATGAGGCGTTGTGGCCACTACCGTCAATAATCTGACAGTTTGCAGCTATAAGGCAGCGCGCACCGATTTCAATGCTTAAGTGCGCATGAATACACGAACCGTGGATTCTTGTGTTGTCTCCAATTTTTATTCTTGCACCTGGTATGTCGGCAAACAATTTAACAGGAGAATACATATTCACATGGTAACCACGATTTCGTGAGTTGAGTAACACATTTTTGCCGATAAATAGCTCTGTGCCTTGTTGAATATCGATGATTGGAACACCATCAAATTTAAGTTTACCCTCGTGCTTGATACGAGATGATAGAGAGAAAATGAAGACTCCATAAATAAAGGAAATTAGTCTAGATATGGGTTTTAGTGGGTCATTAAGTATGGCTCTTAGGATTTTTTTCATGCTCTGTCGCCAGTCAAGGCGCGTATTTTTAATTCAGCGTCGTGGAGGAGTTTTTCCCACTTAGTGTTAAATATGGCTTTATAGGTCTTAATATCTCGTTGATAAACCTTAGGGGACAAGAAGTAGTCTTCTATCGCTCGCCTACAGTCTTCAGTTGATATTCTAGAATATAAAAAGCCGCTTTCAAAAACGGATTTTGAGGAGGGTGAACTTGAAACAACGCAGGGCACTTCAACGGCCATGGCTTCATAACCGCCACAAACGAGTACTGTTGGATCTGTAGAAATATCGATTAAGAGGTTTGAGTTCGAAATTAGTCCATCAAAATCTTCAAACGACAAGTACCCAGTAAATGTAATGTTATTTTTCTGTAAATAATAATCATAGGCGTGCTCTTCAGGCAGTCGACCTGTAACGAAAAGGTGGGCCTTTGAGGCTTGGTTTGATTCAAGAAATGCATCGAGGATGAGCTGAATAGGTTCATCATGCTGAAAAGACGAAATAACCGTTATGGACGGTAGTTTGTGATGTAAATATTGTTTAGGGGGTGGATTTTTGGGGATGTCAGGAATACAGTCCGGTAATAGTGCTCTTTTAGTTGCGTATTTATCTAAAATCGGGAACACAGTATCATTGGTGACAACGATTAGATCAGCATTTTTTACTGACCTTTCGACAAACCATCTTGTCAGGCTAGGCTGCTTGTTTAGTCTGTAGGTTACCCCATTATGCGCATCCATAACTAATTTGAAGCCAAATATTTGCTTTAGTAGGGTGCAGAAGAAGGCTAAGACGTAAGAAGGCGTTTGTACTATGATTACCCTAGGTGAGTTATTGAGAATAGTTTCGACAGTTTTAATAATGCAATAGCTGTAGCGAAAAATGGGGTTACCACCATAGACGATTTCAAATAAGGGAATGTTGATTTTTTTGGCCAGTGTGCGGGTTCGCCGATGGTGCTCCCATGAGATAAAAATAATGTCATTGTTTTTTTGCATGTTATGGCCTTGGAGGGACGCTGGACTTGGTTATATGACCGCTTTTGTATTAATCATCTCAAGTATAGACACTTTAACAGTTACGTGCTGACCTACAATCAGGCATTTGCGGCTGACTGCGAGTGCCAGCAAGAGTTTATGAACTCAATCTTGAATAGGCCCTATTTATGGATTTAAAGCGACTTTATTCTTTGGCTCCACACGGTTTGAAAAGTGTTTTACTCAATGCTTATTCTGCCGCGCTTTATTTAGAGCGTTACGGAAAATCTTTCCGGAATATTTCCGAACAATTAGAGAGCACGCAATGGTACTCAGCCGATGAAATAAAAAAGTATCAGGATTCTAAGCTCAGAGAATTGGTTCAACACGCCTATAAAAACGTACCGTACTACCACCAAATGTTCAACGATTTGGGTCTTAGAGCGGCGGATATTAGAACAGTCAATGATTTAAAAAAATTGCCTGTTCTTACTAAGGCTGATATCAAGACGAACTCAAGCTTGTTGTTATCACGCGTTCATACTGCAAATTCACGCGGTATGAAGTTTGGAGGAACTTCAGGGACAACTGGGTCGCCTCTTCGTGTCGGGTGGAGTAGGCATATGCGAATCTTTAACAATGCTATTGATTGGCGCCAAAAGCGATGGGCCGGGATTGAACCAGGCGAGCCTATTGTGATGCTACTTGGGCAGCCTATTGTTCAATTAGATAAGACTAAACCTCCGTTTTGGCAGCAAGATCTATGTCCAAAATTTTTTGTGGATGTCAGCTTTTCATCTGCACGCTGATTACATGCCAATGTATGTTGAAAAGATATTATCATTTCGGCCATCAGCCGTAGAGGGTTACCCATCAACGCTGTTTGAATTTGCAAAATTTCTTTTACGTACAGGGAAAAAAATCCAAGTTAAAGCTGTTTTCTGTTCGTCGGAGCCGCTACATAAGCATTATCGAGAAACTATTGAGCAAGCTTTTGGGTGTAAAGTGTTCGATTTTTATGGTTTGGCGGAACGAACAATTTTTGCAACTCAGTGCCAAGAGCATGCCGGGCAGCATTTAAATTTCGAGTATGGCATATCAGAATTATTAGATGAGGAAGGCAATGATGCATTAGGGCAGGAGGGTGTGTTAGTGACTACAAGCTTAGAAAATTTCGGCATGCCGTTAATTCGTTACCAAGTTAGCGATCGAACAATGTTGATAGACGAGCCTTGCGCCTGTGGCCGAGCGATGCCGCGGATGAGAGAGGTAGTTAGCAAATATGAAGACATGATTTACCGTGTTGATGGCACAGCGATCTCTCCGTCTATTCTTACGCATCCTTTTAAATTGATTGAGTCTATTAATCAGTCACAGATTGTGCAGCTTGATGCTCACATAGTATATTGCTTAAAATCGTCAAGGCTGACGGTTACAACGATAGTGATGAGCGCCAGTTACTGGCGGCTTTTCGAGGCTCGTGTTGGTGAGGATATGAAAGTTTCTATTGAATATTCTAATCATTTAGCTCGCGATCCCTCAGGCAAGTTTAGGTGGGTTGTCAATCAGTCCATAAGCGGCGAGCAACTATTGTGATGAGTGCTGCAGATTACGGGGTGATTTCAATCGACAGCGAAGAAGGTGGATTAGGATTGGATGTTAACGTTGAGGTGGACATAAAGCTGGTGAGTAATCCAATAACCTCACTGCCTCTTTGGTAAGGTCCAACATTATCGCCGTTTGGCATAAAATTTAACCCTAACGAGCCGCCTGGCAGCTTATAATTTTGCGATGATAGACTGACGGCCATACTTGCAATAGGGCTCAATACTGAATTTAAATCGGGGGGGGTAGGCAAAATAGATTCGCTCACTAATCCTTGCCATTGATTAAGCGTGGTGGTTTTAAATGAATATGGGTTGTAGCCATAGAGCCAGCTTTTTGGTTGAGAAGTAAATATATTATGATCAACTCGAATTAATTTATCAGACAACAGTCTAAAGTCGTAAACAACGTCTTCATTGCTATGGTAAATGTTGCCAAATATCGAAGCCTGAAGATTATTGACCTCCCGTATCACTATCGCATTTGACCCCGGGGTTTGAGATCCTTCACCGTTGAAGAAATTATGAGCAACAATTGCAGTGCCGCCAAACGGGTCTGCAATGTCAACTGCCATATAATAATTTTCGAAAATATTATTTGAAATCAGAATTTTATGGGGGCTGTTGGTCCTAGGTGCTTTACCACTATCTACTATGCTTACGTAGTTATTGGTAAATTTGTTGTATCTTATAATGGATTGGTACCCTTCGCTCGGCAGATCTAGAGCCTGAGTTTTCCAGTATACGGCTCTTGATCCACATCGAGAAAACAGGTTGTGCTCTATTTTTATATTCCAGAGCGCATAGGAAAGTATGCAACTATTGTGACTCTTCTCGTCTACGAGTTCAGTAGTGCCGACTCGATCCACCATGTTATTACGAATAATTGCATCTCGAACTTGATAGATTCTAATAGCAGAGTTGTTTTTGCCTGCCCCGTCGCCGTATGTATCGGTTATTTTATTGCCCTCAATTACCAGACCTATAGACCACTTGGAGGTTTCATTAAATGAGATATTACCTGCATCCGGGACGTTGATAGCCACACCACGAGCATTGCGTATGTTTAGATTTTTTATGTGTATATGGTCTTGATGGCCTCCCAGCTGAAAGCCAACATAAATGGCTTGTAAGTCAATAGTTACATTACCTTCATCGCCGGGCGCCGCCTGAATAATAATGGGACTGGCCGAAGTGCCGCTCCGCGGCAGATTTATTGCGACAGGAAGGGCAAAAAAGCCAGCACCATCGGTATCGGTTTCGTAGTAAGTCCCTGATTTGATATTTAACGTGTCGCCTGCATATAGCTTGTTGACTCCATACTGGACGCTGGCGCAAGGCTGTGATTGCGAGCAAGGGTGGCTATCCGAGCCATTAGCAGCGACCCAGTATGTAGTGGCCATTGCACTAATGGGCGTAAAAGATAAGCAAACAAAAGTAAGCTTTAGTAGCCCAGCTTGAGCTTTACTTTTGATTTCAGTTTTAACACTCATAAAACAACCACCCTACAGCTTTTCACTCGATGAAGCCAAAGTATAACCTAGTTAAATGCATCGCTGCTGGTACCAGTTCACACAGATGGGTTGTCGTATTTTAAATTTAATCATTACTCTCAGCTGAACCTCTAAGCCTTGCTAAATTCGGCATTGAGCGCAATTAGGTTCTGGCTAGTGAGGTGTTGAAGTTATGTACAACATATTGATTGTGAGCCAATTTCGGTCTACCAGGAGCTGTTTATGTAGATAAGAGGTTCTTCAGGCATAGAATACCAACCTACTCAACCTAGTGATAGTATCTAAGGCCAAAATCCATCGTCAACGGACAATAAAGAGATAACTGAGTGAGGCAATGCCCCATTTTAGGGGGTGGCTTGGCTATAAAGATATCTTTATAAATTTAGGGATGTTTAATGTTTATTTTTAACAGAAGTCAGCAATCGGGGGGGGGCTGTTCGCTGCTGGGTTGTCACCTGGTGAGTCCGTAAATTAGGCCATGCCTCCCTAGCCTTTGTGAGATGGTGGCGTCATATAATTAAAAGTGTTCTTCGATCCAATCGCCGGTCAAGTTTAATTACTAGTCGATGTTTCAACCGGGGTATCGGCAATAATAGAACGTTACACATCCGCCCTCGTCGCTGACAGGCTTAAGGCTACGTTTTAAGGAATTTTTTTGTATGTTGAGTTCGTCTAAAAAGATTGGTTACTTCATCGAAACTGGTGTGGCTGGCGGCGCCGAGGAGATTCTGTTTAATTTGGCCTGCCTTGCCAAAGCGGCGGGCTACGACCCTGTGGTATTTCATTTTCCGCATCCGTGGTTGAAAAATCAATGCATTGAACGGGGCGTGACATCTGTAGAGTTATCTATTCAGCGAACGTTTAAATCAACAGCGACTCTGCCCATTTTCGCCGTTCAATTTGCGAGAGTCCTTCGTAGTGAGAATGATAGCTCTTTTGCATAGCCATCTTTTTGGCCCCATTGTTGGCGGAGGCCTGGCCGCTTTTTTGGCTCGGATCCCTCATTTGGGCACGCTGCACGATATTTATATGGTGGAAGAAAAGCCCCTACGAATTCGACTGCTCCAATTGGTTGAGCGATTGGGTACTCGCTTTGTTGCTGTTTCAAAAAATATGCGCGACTTTTATACCCAGCACCACGGCATCTCTAAGCTAAAGTGCGCCACTATATATAACTACTGTGAGCTCAATACCTGCGCCTCGAATGTTAAGTGCGCGCCAAATATTAAGCTTTTCGTAGTGGGTAGGCTTATCAAATTAAAGCGGGTTGATAGAGTGATCAGTGTATTTTGTGGTCTTGCCAAAGAATATTCTAATATTGAGCTAGTCATTGTGGGTGAGGGCGAGGAGGCAGTGCCGCTTAAACAGCAGGTCCCCAAAAATCTAGAGCATCGCATTTCGTTTTTAGGCCGTCGCGAAGATGTAGCCAGGCTCCTGTGCAGCGCTGATATTTTTATACAATTTTCCGAAACCGAAGGTCTCTCGATGAGTATTTTAGAGGCAATTGCTGCGGGTTTGCCTGCGGTGGTGAGTGATGTGGGCGGTAATTCTGAACTTGTGGTTGACGACGTTAACGGCTTTTTAGTGCCGGCTGACAATGATGGCGAGCTTGGCGAAAAGTTGGCTATACTCATAAACGACTGCGATTTGAGAGAAAGAATGGGGCGGTGTTCTCAAGCGGTGGCGGCCGAAAAGTTCAGTAAGGAGACTTTTGTTGAGCAATATTTTTCGCTTTATAATTTATTGTTATCAAGCAAAAATGCGCAAGTGAATTAAGGCAATGAATATTAAAATCCTAGCTAAGAAAAGTTTAGTGGCTCTGACTGAGAGTCGTATATTAGACAAATTCTTTGCGGCTTCAAGAAATAGGCATGTCCCTATTTTTATGCTGCATCGATTCGATGATGCCGGCAGAGAAGTGCAGGGGCATTCTATTGATTTCTTGCGGAATGCACTCACGTGGATTCAAGAAAATAATTACAACGTGATATCGCTTGACCATCTCATTGATGCTCTAGACGGCGTAGCTGAGTTGCCTGAGCGTGCTGTAGTATTTACAGTCGACGATGGTTTTATTGAGCAGGTTGATCTTGCGGCCAAAGTATTCGAGGAGTTTGGTTTTCCAGTATCCATATTTTTGATCAGCGATTTTTCTTCCGAAAAATCGTGGCCGTGGGATTACCAAGTCGAATACATACTTAATAGAACTCTTCATGAAAAAATAGTTTTTAATGTGGGTGAGGAAACTATAACCATCGCTTTAACCACGCACGATAATAGCCGGCAAGAATCTATCACCGCTGTTCAAGACTTACTTAAAGGCTTGACTACTGATCAAGCAATTGAGTATGCCAAAAATCTTGCTCATCTAGCTGAGGTTAAAGTAGAGGAGAGCATTCCAGCCAGCTATTTTCCAGTTACGTGGGCTAAGGCGCGCGCATCCGAAAGTGATAATGTGCGGTTTGGTCCGCATTCTACCCAGCATGCCATTTTAAAGCGGCAGTCAAATGAGATAAGCCTTCAGGAGATTGCAGATTCAAAAGCAGCTGTTGAGAAAGAGCTGACCCTTCCGTTAAATATTTTTTGCTACCCCACGGGCAGAAAAAATATCGACTTTGGTCAGCGAGAAATGGATACGGTTAAAGCGCTGGGTATGCGTGCCGGTTTATCCGTGACGCCCGGTTACGTAGATATACATAAGCATGGGTCAGACGAAGATAGATATTGCTTGCCTCGATTTGGTTTTCCAAGTGATATGAATGACTTTATTCAGCTTTGTTCGTGGGTTGAGCTATTCAAGGAAAAGCTGCGTGGTAATCTTTAGTTTAACTTTGCAAATGCACTGCCGAGATGGCTTTCGTTGACATAAGAGTGGGTAGGCATAGTTAATAGGCTTTTAGAAAACTTCTCGGCATAAGTGAAAGCCTGCTGTGCTAATGCTGCATCGGGCACGTCTTGAATGCCTAATAAAACTTCAGAGTAAAGTGCGGAGGCTCCAAGCCCACTATCGTTGGCGGCGGCCATAAATCGCTCTCTTTTGCTAGTGTTTTTAAATAACAATGGCATTCGCAACAAGTGTTGATTTTCGTAGGTTGGGCATTCATCGTTGAGCATGATGAAATGCGTTGGCTCGATACTATTTTTCGTCAGATCTTTGTTTGAACAAAGGTGTAATGATCGGTTCTGGTATGCGTCTATATTGTTTTTTAAAAAAATGAGTTGGTTGCTATTCATCGTTTCAATGGATGTTAGCGGATGAAACCGTGTCTCACCAAGCTTTATGAAAGGGGTAAGTTCGAGTAGCCAGTAGGCGTAAGGTGAGATGGCTATGTTATACAGCAAATATTTTGTGCGATTGAAAAGAGATGTGCTTTTGCTAAGACTGGTATTTTTCTCGCCTACAATATCCGCCACTTTATATTTTTCGCAAGCGGATTTTCTAATGCTAAGCGCACCACCACCCAACACGCACACTGGCTTCCCCTTACCAAAACTATAAACCACTAAGTCGCCCTCATGCGATGCAAACGCCTCATCACTCTCTGGAAACCACTGACAAGAGTCTTCAATTAATAATGTTGGCATGTCTTGCAGAAGCTGTTTTATTTCTCTAAAACGCTCGGGAATGCCCAAAAAGTTTACTGCAATAACTGCAACGGTATTTTCATTGAGTGCTTCTTCTATACCATTCAAATCCATATAGGGTTTGTCAGGGATAAAATCAACTAGCACCGGCTTCATGTCGTTGTAAAGAATGGCTGATAGCAAATCGGGGCAGCAATAGGCAGGAATAATAACTTCAGGCTTTTTAGCCTTGCAATGTTGCTGGGCAATTTGCAGGCCGGCTGCAAGTGCTGCTGTACCTGAATTTAAAAAGTAAGTTTTTAGCGAACCAGGAAAAACAGGAACCTCATTACTCGTTTTAATAGTAATTGGGTTTCCTACAGGAGGGATGCGGCCAAAAATTTTTCTCATGCCTTACGTAGCCAACAGTGATTGCGTTAACGTTGAGAGGGCGACCATACGGTCATCCGTGTGCCGGTTATGTATTTTACCGTGGCATGGGCAATAGAGATATTCACCTGCACAAAGAAAAATATAATTTTGGCCAGCCCGTTGTTGCGCAGGGTGTCAATTTTCCATGCAAAAAAGGCAATGCCATAAAAAACCAATTGCCCCAAGCATAGTAAGGCATAAAACCAATGTTGTGCGCACAATGCTATTGAGAGCAGGGCGGTACTTAATAAAAACCAAGGCACTAGCCAGCGCATAACTTTGTGGCTCCATACCTGAAAAGCAAACAATCCGTGTTTGAACACGTTGAGTGAGTCGAGGTGACGCATAAGTGCGGTGATACCGCGCAGCACCGTTCTCACTTTGCGGTTATATTCTTTTTGAGGGTCTTTCAAATCTTTATAAAACCCCAGCACGCGGTCGCTGCTGATAGCGATTTTGCCGTGTGCGTTGCATTGCAAAGCGGTGTTGAAGTCACTCGGTGAGCGTGTGTCCCACTGGTCGCAAATTTCACGGCGGGCGGCGAAAAAAGACCCGCTAAGCCCAATTAGCCCGGCCCGCTCTGACTCAAGTTGGCGCAGCCACATTTCATACTTAACATACAAACCTTCACCGGCAATATCGCCTGAGTCTGCAATGAAGCGGTCTTCGCTAGATACCGCACCAACGTGTGCGTCGCTAAACAGCGCAACGAGGTTTTGGAGTGCGTCGGTTTCCATTTGTGTGGCCACATCAGAAAAAACGATGAGTTCGTTATGGCTGGCTTTAATAGCGCAAAGCTGAGCATGTTCTTTGCCGTCGTGTTCGGTGACGTCTACCAGCTGCACGCTGCGATGGGCATAGCTCTCGACAATGGCATTGGTGGCATCGGTAGAGCCGTCGGAGGCCACAATAATAGTGAGTTTGTCGCGAGGGTAATCCAGCAGTAAGGCATTCTCAATTTTTTCTTGGATACGGCTCGCTTCATTGTGCGCCGTGATAATCAAATCGACCGTGGGAACAAAGTCGTGACTTGCGGTGGTGGCTAGCAAATGCCGTTTGGGTACAAAAGCGAGTATGAGCGGGTAAAGAGCGTAGCTGTAAATTGCACCGATGATGCAAATAATGAGTAAATATTCCATGGGGTGATGAAGATCCTGTCGGTGCTTTTTGAGTCCGATCTAAAATTAGTCTGCTTAGTAGCATAGTAGCTTAGGCGCAAGGCTCGCTCCATAAGCGCAGTGTAGGTTAGTATATTAATCAGTGTAGATGATGCGAGTCCTCTCTATAATGATTACGGGATTTTCCCCATTTTTAACTGATAGGGTTATCACTTTTGCCTGCAGGACAGTCCAACGTATCGAGCCCCCAGCCATCCCGGAGAGCGACGGCACAAGCACCATTGAGCGTGTTGCAAGTTGCATCGGGTGATTTGTGGGCGGGCGCAGAGGTACAGTTGTTTAATCTGTGTCAGCAGTTAAACCTGAGTGAAGATGTCCAATTACATGTGGTATTGCTCAATGAGGGCCAGCTGGCCAGCCGATTGCGCGATATTCAGGTGGCGGTGACTGTTTTTGACGAGGGCCGTTTATCTTTTGCTCAAATTTATAGTCGACTGGTTGCTCATTGCACACAACTGCGGCCCGATATTCTGCATTCTCACCGACAAAAAGAAAATGTATTGGCGGCACTGTGCGGGTTGCGCACCCAAACGCCATCGGTTCGAACGGCGCATGGTGCCTCTGAATTCAACTTTGGCCGATTTTCCCCCCGTAATTTTGTAGCGCTGCTAGATCGATGGGTGGGGCGTTTCATGCAGCGTCGCGTGGTGGCCGTGAGCGATGATTTGGCGCAAAAGCTGGCCCAGTATTATCCGCTTAAGCATATTGAGGTAATACGCAATGGCATCGCTTTGAGTGAGCCCGTTGCCGATGCTCCCATCAGTTTGCCAGCTGGGCACATTCATATTGGCATTGTGGGCCGTTTGGTGCCTGTTAAGCGTATCGACCTGTTTCTCGACACGGCGGCTGCATTGCTGTCTGACAAACCAGAGAAAAACTTTCGGTTTTGGATTATTGGCGATGGTCCATTGCGCGCGGCCAGCGAAGCAAAGGCGCAATCGTTAGGTATTGCTGAGCATGTTGAGTTTGTAGGTCATGTGCCATCGGCAATGCCGTATTTGCAGTCGCTCGATTTACTTGTGATGTGTTCTGACCATGAAGGCACGCCCATGACGCTGCTGGAGGCTATGCGCTGCGAATTACCTATTGTTGCTCACAATGTGGGAGGGTTAAAAGAATTACTCAATGCTGGCGATTGTGGCTATCTGGTGGGCGAGCAATCCCCAGTGTTATATGCGCAAGCAATCTGCACGGTTATTGAATCTAAAGACTTACAGCAGCGGTATGTGAGTAAAGCGTTGCAGCGTTTAGCCGGTGGTTATGCTGCTGAGAAAAATAGCGCCGCCTATTTGAACCTTTACAAATCAGTCTGTCGATAGTTGCGAACATACAAAATAGATGTGCGTTAGCCTATTCGCATGAGGGCAATGGAGCAATGAGGCGCAGAAAAGCCCACAATAAATAACGAGTTAAAAAGGGCTATTTGTCGTTTGTTGGCTAAGTTTTTTTGGCTAGGGCTTTTTGCACAGAGCTGCTTGAACAGCACTGCCTGACTAGAGTTGCTTGCCTACAACTAGCTAGTTAGAGCAAAGATTTTGCACGCAACACATTGGCAACGGTCGTAAATTCAAAATCAGCTAGCAGTTGTTCTAAGCGCTGCTCACATACCTCTAAATTATTGTAGTGCCGGAACTTCGATAGCCCAGTGGCCGCTAATTTGGGTTGCTCGGGGTCTATTTCCCATGGATGCAAATAAAACACAAAGGGCTGCTTTTGTGCTGTGTTCACGCGCTGCAAACCCCAGCGACTAAACCAGTAAGGAAACAACCTAAAATACCCGCCACCGGCAATAGGCAGTTTGTAGCCGGCAAGTTTTAATGCGGTGATAGGGAACTCAGTGATCTTGTGCCCGGCTGGGGTGGTAAGCGTATGTGGCACTTCCACCGCATCAGGAATGCCGTAGCGGTCGTGCTTCACCGGAAAAATACTTGAGTCATACGTAAAGCCGGCTTCAGCAATCGTATCGAGCGCCCATAGCGATTTTTTGGTAATGGAATAACTGGCCGCTCGATAGCCGTTAACGGCTACGCCACTAATATCTTCTAACAGTTTTTTGCTACGAATCGTTTCTTCTCTAAATACTTCGGGCGTTTGGTTGTAAATTAATTGATGGCTATAGCCGTGGCTGGCAAGCTCATGCCCAGCTGCCACAATTTTGTTAACTACCTGCGGGCATTTTTCGGCAATCCAACCCAATACAAAAAAGGTGCCTTTAATTGAATGTTCATCAAAGCGCTGCAATATTTTATCGGTATTGCGTTCAACGCGCAGCTCAAAATCATCCCAGCTTTTAGTGGGCGCCCAATTGGCTAGTGCCGCAACTTGAAAGTAGTCTTCGACATCAATGGTGATGGCATTTTGCATAGCAGTCCGTTATCAGTGGTTCAGTATTTATTAGCTCATTGTAGCGATGCGTCTTTCCATTGCGCGCAACGCTAAAAAGGTCGATGCCTTGGAAGGCAGCCTATTTTAAGCGCCCTTTTTTGCCTCGCTCAAATGTGCCGCTATCTCGGCGTTGCTGCTATCGAGCTGAACGGCTCGTTCTAGCATTTTAATAGCCTGCTCGCGCTCTCCATTTTGATAAAGAATCCAACCATAGGTATCAGCCACGGCTGCCGTGTCAGGCGCCAACTGGTAAGCCTTAGCCGCTATCGATGCCGCACGCGCATCGCCTACCTGCTGGTAAGCCCAAGCCAGATTGTTCAGGTTGGTCACGTTATCGGGGGTATTTTCACGAATTCTTTCTAGCAAGGGAATGGCTTGGTTAAAATCGCCGGCAACTAACAGGTCACGTGAGCGCAAAGCCGCTGCAGCACGGCTAGAAGGGTTGGCCGTTAGCCACTGCTGTAAAAATGTTGCGGCTTTGGGTGCATTGGTTTTGTTTAGCAATGCATAAAGCCTCTTACTGAGTAATTCGTTGGGTCGAATTTCCCAGACTTGTGAGTAGGCATCAATGGCGTTGTCGATTTCTGCTTTGGCGGTGAAAAGGTCGCCGGCCAGCTGCAGGCTAAGGGGCTCATTCAGCTTGCTGATTTGTGCAACGAGCTTTTCAGCTTCCGAATACTGCTCATTAATTATTTCAATTTCAGTCAGCATTGATAAAAGTCGCAGCGCCTTAGGCCTGAGACGCAGAGCGGCGAATATCTTATCTTTGGCCTGCGCATATTGCGCATTATCAAAGCTACGATTGGCGCTGGCGTAATACACATTTAACTGGGTACGCTCCAGTAGGGCTGGATCGATAATTTGGTCATTTAATTGGTCAAGATAGTTTTCTGCTTTATCGATATCACCTACGGATGAAAAATAGGCGGCTAGCACCGCAATGCCGGCCCCCGTGTTTTCGTCATTGGCCAGTGTTTCAATACGGTTGACAGCAGCGGCGACTTGTTCAGTGTTCTGCGCACCTCGCAACATACCTTCATACGCTCTAGTTTGCTGAGGCTCTATTGACGCAGCCTGACTATAGGCGTTGAGTACGCCGGCATAATCCACTTGTTTGAGCTGCGCAATAGCGGCGAGTTGCAAGGCTATCCGATAATTTTGCGGGTCGCTCTTAAGCGCAGCTTCATAGAAGTCTGTGGCTTTCACGTAATCTTGCTGTGTGGCATAAAACCCCCCAGCCAGTTGCAATGATACTGCATCTCGCTGGCGTTTCCTGAGTTGTTCGGTGATCAGTTGTTCGGCTTCGGCAATTTCACCCACGCGTATCAGTTGCTCCGCGAGGCGAGTTAAAAGTGCGGGGTCGCTGTTATCGTGCACATACGCTGCACGCAAATACGCTAAGGCCTTGATCGGCTCTGGGGGGCTTTTCTCATCGTAATAGCTGGCCAGCGTTGAGTAGGCTGGAATGATGGAAGGTTCAAGCTCAATAGCGCGCTCTAAGGCATTAATGCCTTTGCTTGTATCACCCTTCATTAGCGCAGATTGACCATAAATAGCTAACAACTTAGCGTCATTGTTAGTGTCAGGAAAGTCCTCAAGCATATCCATAACTTGCTGTGGCCGGTTTGAGCGCAAGTTCGACAATGCCGCTAGGCGAGTGATTTCGGGGTGGACTAGTTCAGGGTCAATAGTTTCATTGAGATAATCTGATGCAGTATCAAAATCACCCTGCTGGTATTGGATAATCGCCAGCAGCATCCCAGCATTTTCAAAATTGGGAAACTCTTCTAAGAGCTGACTTAACACTTCACTTGCCTCTTCCAATTCACCCAACTGATAAGCTTTTAGGGCTTCACGATATTGTTCTTGGGCCACTTCGAAGCCTGGGAAGGCCTCAGCCAGTATCTGTGTGTAAATTAAGGCCTCAGCCGATCGGCCCTGCTTAACTAAAACTTCTGCAAGTGCGCTGAGGATGGTGGCCTTTTCAGGGGTGATGGTGTCACTGTTGGTCACTTTGATGAGCGCATCGGACAAGTGATCTTCTGCTGTAGAAAATTCCAGCCGGGCAATTGCGATTTTTGCTTGTAGCAGGCCAATATCAATATTATTAGAATCGAGTTCATCGGCTTTTAGCAACAAACTTTCAGCTGTTTCAAGCTCATTGGCAAGAATTGCGGTATCGGCCAGTCCAAGCAGCGCTTGTTGATTGGTTGCGTCTTGATTCGATAAGATTTGATAAATTTCTCGAGCTTGATCAACTTCCTTCAAACCAATGTGCGCGCGTGCTTTTAATAGTTTTGCTTGAACGGGCTGTGCGTCACTAAAGCTAGAATTAGTGTCCAGTTCGGTCATAGCCGTCGCAAATTTGCCGCGACCTAACAGTGCCTCCAGAAGTATGACGGTATACTTATCGTTATTGGTTTGCTCAGGCGCCTGATCTAACACCGCCAAAGCGCTTTTGTACTGGCCTAAATCGACGAGAATTTTGGCCATCAAAATAAAACCTTTTGCTTGCTCAGGCGCTTTTTGGATGACATTTCTTGCTTCAATGTTTGCGGCGCGATATTGCCCCGATTTTAAATAGGAGTTGGCTTGCTTTACATGAATATCGACTAGCTCAGCGCGGCGTTCATTGGAGGGCTCGCATGCCACTAAAAAAATTGCACTTAAACAAAGCAGGCTCCAACGCTGAATTGGTCTATTTACCTTGAAGCGCCAAGCGATAAGAAAAAAGTCCGAAACTCGTATGATAAGGCGACCGCAGATTGCATTAGGTTTTTCAAGAGCGTTAGGGCGGAACATATGTTCATCTCTTATTTGTCTGATTAAATAGGGTTTACTTAACACGGTTTATTTGGTGGTTCCGTTTTTAATCGTTAGATAGATCATACTTATTCATTAAATCGTATAGCGTTGGGCGAGTGACTCCTAGCAGCTTGGCGCAAGCCGACATGTTTCCGTCAGCAATAGCCAGTGCAGTTTTAATGGCGCCCTTTTCGGCGTTTTGTCTGACGGTACGCAAATTAATAGATAATTCATCATCTTCAACTAAACCTAAGTCCAGCGCATCTATCTTTTTCCCTTCAGCCATAATGACCGCGCGTTTTATTTTGTTTTCAAGCTCGCGAATATTCCCTGGCCATTCATAGGACTCTATGGCGGTAGCAGCTGCTGGCGTAAAGTCAGTAATTTTTTTATTATGTTCTCGAGAAAATCTTTCGAGCATAAAGCGAGCCAGTAATATTTTATCGCCTTGGCGCTCACGCAGTGGCGGGATATCGACAATGATTTCGCTAATGCGATAAAATAAATCTTCTCTAAAAGTGTTGTCTTTCACCATGGCTTGCAAATCTTTATTAGTGGCGCACACCACTCGTACATCTACCGGTATTTCTTTGCGACCGCCCACGCGCTCGATAACGCGCTCTTGCAAAAAGCGCAGCAGTTTCGATTGAGCGGGCAAGGGCATGTCGCCAATTTCATCAAGAAATAGTGTGCCGCCTTCGGCTGTTTCAATCTTACCTAACGTTTGTTTGTTGGCGCCCGTAAAGGCACCTTTTTCGTAGCCAAAAAGCTCGCTTTCAATTAACGTTTCGGGTACTGCTGCGCAGTTGATGGCTACAAATAAATTATCTTTGTATTCGCTCAAGTTATGAATGGCTCGGGCAAATACTTCCTTGCCAGTGCCACTTTCACCCAGTAGCAGTGTGGTGACGTTGGTGGGTGCAATTTTTTCGATCGAGCGGCACAGCTTGACCATCATGGGGTTACTGGCAACGATACCTTCAAGTGGAGATTTGCCTTCTTCTTGTTGTTTGCGCAGTTCGTGCTCAAGCCGAGCCATTTGAAATGCGCGTTGTACAATGAGGTCTAGCACCTGAGTGTTAACAGGTTTTTGATAAAAATCGTAGGCACCCATGCTAACCGCACGTAAGGCATTGTCGAAATCCGCATGTCCGGTTACTACAACTACTTTAACGCTTGGGTCTATAGCTAGGCTTTCTTGCAATGTTGCAAAACCTTCTTCCACGCCTTCTTCATCTGGGGGTAGGCCTAAATCTTGTAAAACTACCGCGGGTTGTTCGCGGCGCAATGCGGCCAGCGCATCGGCTCGATTTGAAGCAACCACTACATTGTATTCTTCATAGTGCCAGCGCAACTGGCTTTGCAGGCCAACATCATCCTCGACAATCAGTAGTGTTTGTTTCTCATCGCCCACTTGGTCTAAAAATTTATCGTTCATAGTTGTCTGTCTGTTGGCCTGTTGTTGCGTGTCAATGGGGTTAATGGCGTGTCAGGTTATGGTCATATCATCACAGCATTATTTTGATCAGTGCTTTTAGTGCTTTTAATGCTTTCAGTAGTTGATGGTGCGCTGCAAATAATCCAGATACTGCTTTAGCCAGTTTACGATTCAGCATAGGCTATTGGAAGCTTAATAGAGACACTGGTGCCAATATTAACCTCGCTGGTAACCAAAATGGCACCGCCCATGGCCTGTATGAATTCTCGAACTTGGTAGGCACCAATACCCATGCCCATACTGGACTTGGTTGATTCGAAGGGCTTAAACAGTCGGTTGGTTAAAAATTCTTCATCCATCCCGCTACCGTTGTCTTCCACCTCTATTTTTATGAATTTGTCTTCATGCCGCACGTTGATATCAATGAAGCCATTATTAGCTGTGGCATCCTGAGAATTGCGAATGATATGCATTAAAATCATGACTAGCTGGTCTTGATCGGCCACTACAAATCCATCATCAGACTCGCTGCGCAAAGTGGGCAGGGGCTGGCGGTCCGAGCTTTTACGAATAGCTTCAAGCAATAGCGATTTGATGGATACTGAGCGATGCGCTGGCTGATGTGTATTGCGTTGCAAGCGTTTTAATAATTGACTCATGCGGTTGACCGAGTTTTCAATAGTACGTATTGCATCTTCAACAAACGCGGGGTTTTCTTTGTGTTTTTTTGCGTTCTCAACTACCAAAGCTTGTTGTGCAATAAGGTTTTTTAAATCGTGCATGATAAATGCGGTGAGTTTATTGTAGGTATCAAATTGTTTTGATTCCGCCAATTGCTCAGCCGATTGCTGTCGCACAATGTAACCGGCCAGTTGTTTTCCGGCGCTTTTTATAACGTCGATATCTTCCCAAATTAGAGGCTCGTTTTGTTCTTTTTTGGTCAGAAGAAAAAAACCAACCAGCTTTTGACCGATCATCAATGGAGCAATAATCCAGATGTGGGGTATAGCATTAATGTCATCCGGAATTTTTTTAAGATGACGATCGTGATCTTTTTTTCCTGAACTCGTTAGTGCATATATCCAATCTTCTTTTTCTAACGGCTCAATAAAAGCATCGCTAGCTGTGAATTTTTTGTTCGTCACGCTATCGATATTCCAATTGCTTACCAAATCATATTCACCACGAGAGTTTTTGAGCCACATGGCGCCGCCGTGTGCATTGAATACATTACCGACCGATTCTAAGCCAAGTCGGAAAAATTCACTGTCGTTAGATATGCTGGATAATGTTTGGATTAAGTTAAGCCAGACACTGCGATAATCATACTTATGTCGAAAAAAATGTTTATTGACAGACACGCGGATGTTGTCGCGGACTTGGTTGGACATGATGAGCGAGTAAATTGTGGCAAGTCCTAGTCCTATCAGTCCAATTTGAGCGGCTGTGCCCCAGCGTACCTCAGCCTGGTTAATGAAGAGTCCAACAATAATGAAAAAGGTGACTAAAACAATAATCGGCAGTGCAACTGAACCAAATATAACGACCTTGCGTGATAAAAATATGGCTTGAGCCGGAGGGTGTCTGATACTGCCTGCTAAAAAAAGTAGGGCAATGGTTACATCGATAAAGCTATGAAAGTAAGTCAAGAGATGCAGCTCAGTGACCATGGTTAATATGCTGGGGAGATACAAGGTGTGCACAGCAAGAAACATCAAAGAGCCAATCAGCAGTAATCGACATTCATGCTGAAATTGTTTGTGGCGCAACCGCAAAGCATAAACATTGAGCGCGGCAACAAGTATGAGTGGTGTGTAGGCACTGTAGCGCACTACTTGCGGGTCGATATTGAATTGGTTGGTGATGCTGGCTTGGCTGCCGGCCAGTAGTCCAAAAGCTGCACCAGCCAAAATACCTATAGCCCCAAGACGCAGCCAGCCTGATGCTGGGCGCTGTCTACCTTGCGCAACGATCTTCAACAAAGCCGCTACCCAAAGTGAGTTGCTGAGAAAGAACATCACGCCATAAAAAGATTGAGATATCACTTTCAATACTGCAGCAGCGGTAGCTATTTGCATGAGCAAGGCTGAAAAACACAGCAGCTGCAGCCCTGCATTGGTGGGTACGGGTGATTTTTTGTTGCGCAAAATCGCGATGCTAGCAATAAGTAAAATGCTCGCAGCTAGATGACTGGCAAAATCAATGGCGAAAAACGGGTTGGTTGGCATGGGCGCGTTCATAACGTGGTTATCTAAGGCGCAGAGAAGGGCGGCGCAGACGTAAGATTAAAGTATAGATCAATACTTAACTTTCGGTTAAGACATAAAGGTTGAGACTAGCTCCGAATTAGGCCTCACTTAGTGCTTTTGAGTGCGCTGACCATTTTGTGTAGCGAGCGATCAAATAGCGGCCCTGATTTCAGTAGTCGGGCTCGTTTGCGCTGCAGGTCAAAGGCAAATTCTTTACGCGGTTTTTCGATGGCCTTGAACCCCAGGCGGTTCACAAACACATAGGTGTCTGATCCTTCGAGCTTGGCGGCAAGTTTGCATCGAATAATGGTGCCGCTTGAGGGTACTTTAAATTCGAGCCAGCTCCCCACGGGTACTGCGTCGGCGCGCTCAATAAACTCATAGGTCAGTGCTTGGTGTTGCTTTTGTTGCCGCTCGAGAGCACTCATTTCTTTCCAATTTTTTTGCTCTGATAGGGTTTCGAGCGATACTTCTTTTTCGGCCTGAAATGGCTGTAGCTCGCTCACTTGCGTGAGATCTTGAGCTGCGCTGCTGACTGCGTCGATGGTTTGATCGATTTTTTCTGCCAGCGAATTGATCTGAGTGCTGTTGAGCGTGGTCTCTTTGAGCCCTTCGCGTAATTTAGTTATGAGGTTTTCACGGATGCGGTCCAGCCGTTGGCGCGATTTCTCGTCATCGTGAGGTTGCGAGCACCAAATAAGATCGTGCATCGTCTGCAAGTGAGAAAGCCAAGCAGGGCTTTCGTCACCCTCTTTGATTTGAGCTCGATACAGCACTTGTTGCCAGAGGTTGACGATAAAGTCGGCCACTGATTTCGCCACGACTTTTCCGTCCATAGAATCCTGAATGGCTTTTTGTGCTTTCATTTTGGCGATTTGCTTGCGCGCCTGCCCTTGGGCGCCTTCACTAGTGCGCTTTTCAACGAGCTCTGCTCGCTTATCAAGGTTTGCGCTATAGGTTTTCAGCTCTGCGGCGGCGTTGCCAAAAGCGATTTCTATGTTTTCAGATTCATTTTGAATGTTGTGTACCCACTGCTCCATTCTTTCAAGCAGCTCATGAGCGTTGGCGTCATTTTGGCCCAAACCAATACTGATGCGCGAAAGCTCATTGATAAAGTGCCGACAAGGATGCTCAGTATTAGTGAAGAAGCTTTTATCTTTTAAAGCGACTTTTAAAATGGGCATCTGTAAGCGGCCAATTAGCGCTTTGACATTGTCGGGTATATTGTGGTCATCGAGCACAAAGTCGAAAAACATAGCGACAAGATTGATGATGTCCTCATCAATTTTTGCAATGCCCAGCTTTTTATCGTCTGCCTGTTCACGGCTCAATAGCTGCCGCATGTAATCGCGCAAATCAAAATTATTTTTTTCGGTGGTTTGGTTGTTTGTGCTCGATTGCAAAATCTTTAACAAGTCTGCACTCGATAAGGGCGTGCCGCTGCTAGCGGCTAACAGTGGCGTTCGCCCCAGTTGCAGCCCCTGATTTAGCTGCGCTGAGTCACGTAAGCGCTCAAGTAGCGAACTAAGGTCGGCGAGCGCAGGGCTGCTATACATATAGTGTTGTTCGCTATCGTCATTCAGCAGGCTTTGTTCGGCAGTCTCGGCAAAGTTGCTGTGGCTGCTGTTTGCTGCAGTTCCACGGCTCACTTTTTGACGCTTTTGATCAATAAATTTTACGCCGAGTTCCTCGAGTAGTGTATTGGCGCTCACATATATTTCAGGAAGGCGATTAACCACAAAGCGTTCGAATTGCTTGAGCAAAATAATCTTGGGCTTGATTTCGATATGCACATTGTGTGACGTGGTTACAAATAGTTTGATAAGGGCGCCGGCATCCAGAGGGTTTTCTTCTTCCTTAAGATGAGTACTTGGCACCAAAGATTCTATGCGCGCATGAAATTCATACAGCGGGTTTTTAGACGCCGCGCGAGCTCGAGTGGTCATGCTTTTGACGGCCACATCCAGTTCTGCCTGATCTTCATCAACCAGCGCAAGATCTTCTACAGGAATGTCGTTTAACTTTTTTTGCTCGCCGTCAGGCTGCCCTAGCTTTGCAAAACTTTCATGCAAGCCTTTTTCAAAATCGGCGCGACATTCTTCGGTGCGTATACGGACTTCGCGCATCGATTCGAAATACAGGTTTTGTTCTAAATTACTCTGGGCGCGCGATGCGAGGTCGAAAAATAGATCATCGCAGCTTGCAAACATGTCATCCAGTAGACTTAGCAGTGTTGTGCTGGCTTGGGCTTCGAGGCGCGTAATCGCTGGTTTCATTGGCACTTAAACTGTCATGAGATTAGGGGTGTTAGATGTACTTTGCCGCTGCGACGCTAGCTATCGTCAACACAATACAGATTTTTCTTAAACAAACGGCTGCTTAACGAGTCGGCGGAGGCTGTTTAGCAATAGTCGCCGAGGTTTGGACGCCATTATTATAATGGATATTCGCACTTCTGTGCGTCCAAGCGCCGAGTTTGTAAAAGCTGATTTTTGAGCGTGGAGGCTGGTGAAGAGAGCTATGAGGTCGGAAATTGATCGGCTTGCAGGGTGATGGTCGCTGATGCAGGTGAAATTAAGCCGTTGGTGTCGACCGTGAAAATGTTGATTTGGTAGTTATCGGCAGGCAGGTCTTCAAGTATGTATGAACTCTGCGCAGGCTCCAATAGCAGTGAGTCTTTAGGGGCTATGCGCAAGCGCCCTTTGGAGTCTTCGTAGGAGATTTGGTAGCCACTAATATCCGAAAACGGTAGTTCACTTCCGTCGGTTCGCTCTAGTGGTGGCGCCCACGCTAAGCGAACATCAGCTGCCACGCGCGTTGGCGCCGTTGGTGTGACTTGATTGGCTTGGGTTTGGACCTGAGATTGCTGGTTGTTGAGTGCGGCGGCCGCATCGTCGGCTGGGCTGTTGTTGTTATTTATGTTGTCATTTGGGCGGCCATTGCCTCCGCCACTGCCACCACCACAGGCAGTGAGCCCTGTGGCAAT
Organism: uncultured Pseudomonadales bacterium; assembly: GCA_943788835.1. Taxonomy (GTDB): domain Bacteria; phylum Pseudomonadota; class Gammaproteobacteria; order Pseudomonadales; family UBA7434; genus UBA7434. Next base: position 267,482 of record CALSRU010000005.1, read on the forward strand.
TAAAATCAGCACAATGCTTTTTAGAGCTTGCAGTATGTTTACTTTCATCAATTCGGTCTGTGTTGATCGTCGTGCGCAGAAAATGCGTTATTACATTGTGACTTGGCGTAATACGAGGTGGAAGGAAAAAGGTCAAAATAAGCTATTTTGACGGCACCTAACGACCATAGACGGGGGGCGATTATAGGGTGCTGAGTGTGTTGCATGCAAGCGTTCTTGGCTGTGCGATGTTGTAAACTAGTTAGCTGTTTTATTTCGCTAACTACCTACATTTTAGGATGCACGGGCGAGTACGTGTTCGCCCAGTTCTGCGAGCGCTGCTTTGTACGGTGAAGCGGGTAGCTCGTTAAGTGATTGGTTGGCGCGCTCAATGTTTTCGAGAGCTCGGTCGCGCGTGTACTGCATTGCTCCGGTGGCTTGAACAATTGAAATAACCGAAGAGATTCTATTTAAGTCTTTGTTTTTAATTATATTTTTTAGTTCTGAGTGGTGGGTGCTGTCTTGTTCATAGCTGACTTTTAGTGCTTGGATAAGGGGTAGAGTAAGTTTGCCTTCCGCCAAATCATCACCGACATTTTTACCCAGTTGGGCCGGATCACCAGCATAATCCAGGTAATCGTCAATGAGTTGGAAGGCTAGTCCCAACGATTTACCAAAGGCGCGCATGTGGCGGGATATTTCAGGCGTTGCACCGGCTACAATGGCTGCCGCTTCGCAGGCCCCAGCAAATAGCTGCGCTGTTTTACGCTCAATAACCTCAAAATAGGCGGCCTCATTGAGGTCAATATTGCCTATTTCACTGAGTTGCTGTACCTCGCCTTCGGCAATTTTCACGGTCGTATCGCTCAGAACCTCCATAACTGAGAGGTCGCCCACGGCCACCATTAACTGAAATGCGCGACTGTATACAAAATCACCAACCAGCACGCTTGATGCATTGCCCCAGTTGGCATTAGCCGTCGGTTTGCCGCGTCGTAGTGATGACATATCAACCACATCATCATGAAGCAGAGTGGCGGTATGCAAAAATTCAATAGCGGTTGCTAGTTTGGCTTGCTTGGCGTTGTCGGTATCGCCAAGAGCAGCGGCGACTAAAAGCGTGACGAGCGGACGAATGCGCTTGCCACCGCTGGTTATGAGGTATTGGCTAATATCTTCAACTAAGTGGATATGAGAGTGCAGTTCGTTAAGTATGAGTTGGTTGACGGTTGAAAATTGCTTGTCAACAAGCGCATAAATCGATTGCATGATATTGGATCCAATAAAAATTGTTGCCGCTTACGATGCGACATGGCGGTGATTGTGGCGAATCGAGAGAGCTTTCACCCAGGGCCGGATTGCCTATGAGTTTAGATACGGTATTGAATGCTGTGCGGCGCATCCTAGGCGGACAGGCAAAGAGAGTCAAACTTACGCACACTTTATGCTTGCATCAACCCTTGGATCACAGCTGATAGTTTCGGGTGCGAATTTCCCATAATTGACTCAATCAGCCCAACAAAAACCGCCGCTGTGTGTAAGTTATTAGCGCAAATGGTCGAGCGGTAGTGCTGTTTTGGCCACCACTTTGCGCAGCACAAAGCTAGAATGCACGCCGGTTACCCCTTTAATTTTGGTCAGCTTGCCCAGTAAAAAGGCTTCATAGTGTGCCATGTCTGGCAGCACGGCTTTCAGCAGGTAGTCAGCCGTTTGACCAGTCACAATGCTGCACTCAATCACTTCCGGCAGTTTGCTCACGGCGCTTTCAAAGCCCTCAAAGCGATCGGGTGTGTGGCGGTCCATACTGATACTGATCATGGCGGTGAGGGCAAGCCCAAGAGCCTGCTCATCGAGTAGAGTGACATGGCCCTGAATGACACCGCTCTCCTCCAAGCGTTTGACTCGCCGCGCACAGGGCGTCGCCGACAGACCTACCGCATCGGCGAGTTCTAAATTGCTGGCTCGGGCGTTGCGCTGAAGGTGTTCAAGAATGCGTTTATCGGTTCGATCAAGGGTTATCTTGGTTGGTGGCATTGCTCTACTCTGGTGGCTTGCTAGCATTTTTGGCCATCTATCATTAATAGCAGCCGCTAGAGTGCAGTATATCTCTATAAATTAAATTATATGTAGTCAAATCGACTAAAATTACGCATTTTTTTAATTAATTCGCATCAATTCACTCGTTAGGAAAGACTATACTACGAGTAGAGTTAGTCTTAACTTTAAGAAGGCTAGAAAGGTGTAGCCTTAGCTGACCGTTGCGAGCCGGCTAGTAGGGCTTATGATCATTGACCACATTGTTCCGCAGGCGCAAACATTTATGACCAATTTTACGCACAAAAAATATCAACCACACTTGCCGATTAGCTTGAAAGATCGCACTTGGCCCGATCAGGTTATCGAAAAGGCGCCGCTATGGTGCAGCGTGGATTTGCGTGATGGAAATCAGGCGTTGATTGAGCCCATGACCGTTCCGCAAAAATTACGCTTGTTCGATTTGTTAGTTCGCGTTGGTTTTAAGCAAATTGAAGTGGGCTTTCCTGCAGCGTCACAAACTGATTACGATTTTGTGCGTGCTTTGATTGAAGACGAATTGATTCCTGAGGATGTCACCATTCAGGTGCTAGTGCAGGCTCGCGAAGATCTAATTGTGCGTACATACGAATCGCTAGTTGGTGCGCAGCGCGCCATCGTGCACGTTTATAATTCAACATCGGTTGTGCAGCGCGAAAAAGTATTTCAGTTAGACAAGGAAGGCATTAAGGACATCGCGGTCAATGGTGCAAAATGGGTGCAGCAGTATGCCGATCAACAGCCAGGCACTGATTGGATATTTCAGTATTCACCAGAAAGCTTTACAGGAACTGAAATTGATTATGCTATTGAAGTGTGTGATGCAGTGACCGAGGTGTGGCAGCCAACCCGCGATAATCCAGTCATCATTAATTTACCAGCCACAGTTGAGATGACTACGCCGAATGTTTATGCCGATCAAATTGAATATTTTGGTCGCCGTGTTATGCGCCGTGAAGCTATTGTTTTGAGTTTGCATACACACAATGATCGCGGTTGTGCTGTAGCTGCTGCAGAGCTTGCTGTGCAAGGTGGTGCTGATCGTGTTGAGGGTACATTGCTAGGTAATGGTGAGCGCACCGGTAACATGGACATAGTCACTATGGCTATGAATCTTTACAGTCGCGGTGTGGATCCTGAGCTCGATTTTTCAAATATAGATGAAATTATCCAGGTGGTAAAAGCAGTTACGCACTTGCCAGTGCATCCGCGGCATCCCTATGCTGGTGAGCTGGTATTCACTGCTTTTTCAGGAAGCCATCAAGATGCTATTAAAAAATCTCTGGCCTTGCAAAAAAATGATGAGCCTTGGGATGTTGCCTATTTGCCCATTGATCCGGCTGACCTGGGTCGATCTTATCAAGAGGTGATTCGTATCAATAGTCAGTCGGGTAAGGGTGGCATAGCTTATGTGTTAGAGCAGGCGCACGGTTTACATTTGCCGCGCTGGCTGCAAATTGACTTTAGTACGATGGTGCAGCGTCATGCCGAGGATTCTGAAAGTGAAGTGTCGCCTGCGCGTATTTGGGAAATATTTAAGCAAGAGTATATTGAGCAGAAAACGCCTCTGGCATTAAATTCCTTCAATATGAGGCATGCGAACAGTCGAGATCACTTAGATGCCGTGTTGTTGCATGATGGAAAAGAAGTGGCCGTTACCGCCGAAGGTGCAGGTGTGGTGGAATCATTTGTATCAGCTTTATCACAGCTTATTAATAATGAAATCGTATTGGTTGATTATTCTGAGCACGCTGTGACTAACAGCGCGACTTCCGATGCGGCTTGTTATGTGCAAATGAATATTCAGGGTCATCGTCTTTGTGGTGTAGGCTTGAGTACCGATATCGTTGCAGCGACATTGCAAGCCATACTCTCGGCGGTGAACACGTACTTGCGGGATCATCCCGTGGCCAGCTGGAGTGAGGTCTCGGCGGCTGGAGGTGCATCATAAATAGCGCTTGGCTTGCGATTGGTTTTTGGCATTTTCCTCAAGGCTGATTTATTCGTGATAGTTCACTAAGTTGCCCTTCAAGAGGTATCTTGGTTGGCCTGTGGCGCTTCGCTGTGCTTTAATCGCCCGATGAATTTTGTACAACGACAAGCTTACTGCCATGAGCTCGGAATCGACGCCTGGGTTGCGCGCAGGCCCCTTGCCGGCGCGGCGAAAGGCCACATGGCAGTTGCTTTAGAAGCCGCTTCGGCAACCTATCGGCCGGCGGTGCATGCAGGTATGACTGCAGACTCCCCATCAATTCATGCCACTGTGGGGCAGGTTGTAAAACCCAACAATAGCCGTGCGTTAATAGCTGAGCTAGACGGAGGCGATGCTGTTTTAGGTTCTGCCGATTCGGTAGTGGTCAAGCGTGCAGCGGTGGATTTGGCGACTGATAGACGTGTGGTGAGTGGCGCTGCACCGAATGCGACTATTGGTGCGCGTGCGGCAGGCTTTCATTTTGAAATTATGTGTCGTGTGCACGACCAATTGTTGGTGATTGATGACACTACTGGTTTAAAGTTCACGCCTAGCGCTTACAACGATTGGTTGCACAGTATGTTTTATGCGCTTGGCATAAACGACGGCCAGTTGCATGCTGCGGGCGTGAGCAAGGACGATCGACTTATCTGGCCGCCTAGCACAGCGCTAGGCCAACCAGTGAGCGGGCCTGCTGCTCAGCAGGCCGCATCCGAAATGCTTCATGCCTGGTTGCAGCGCAAACTTCAGCAGGGTGGCAAGGTCTTGCAGCCTAAAAAAATCTTAGTCATGGGTACTGCGCCTAGTCGTTTACTGTTGCCTGAGGGGAGTTCCATTGTGGCAGGGCAATGGGCTACGTTGCGACAGTTTGGTGGACAGTCTGCATTGTTACTGCACGGCAGTAATCGTTTATGGAGTAAGCCACTTCTCAAGCGCGAGTTTTGGCAGCACCTGCAAAGCATTGAGAGCCCGCGCTAATGCTATGCTCGGCTGCGCGAATACGCCGATGCCTGATTAGCTTGGGCTGCAGAGCGGGCCTGTGATCGGCTCAGCCACAGTTCGGCCAGCAGTACAGGCAGACGTTTCGTGTTTTGAGCACTGGTTGAGTGCTGATGCTGAGAATTCTTGGCAAACCAAAGATTTTGTTCGCGCCATTGAAACTGATAATGACTCCTTGCTGGTTGTGTGTGCCAATTCTACGCGGCTGTCTGGTGTGGTGAGTCAGCGCAATCCGGCGAGCGTTGCTGGCTTTATCTTGACGCAGCGTGTTCTCGATGAAGTGACGATACTTTATTTGTCTATCGATCCTCGTTATCGACGACAGGGTTTAGCCAGGCAGCTAGTGCAAGCACTGCAGGTTGCGGTAGGTCGGCAAACTATTATGCTGGAGGTTCGTCAAAGTAATGAGCCGGCGCGCGCGTTATACCAGCAATGTGGCTTTATGCAGGTGGGAGAGCGAGTTAATTATTATCGTTCAGCCAAAAGCTCATCGGGGCGTGAAGCCGCGCTATTACTCAACTGGCAAGTGGGTGAGTAAGGCAGCAACCATTTTGTACTAGGTTTTTTTGGTATGTTTGTTCGCCAGATTTGCTCGCCATAGTTTGTTGTTAGATTCTGTCGGCAAAGCTTGCTGATACAGCGCAGCTGTTTTTTGGCTGTATATTAATTGATTGGGAGTATGCGTAATGTCGATCGTCCACGCGCCGTGGTGGTGTATAGAAATGCCCGATGAGTGGCAGGCAGAAGAAGATGATGAAGATGAAGTCATCCTCATTATTGACCCCGATGATTTGGGCGAGCTGTGCATTACCGCCATTAAAAAGCAGGATGGCTTGATTGATAAAGATGAGTTGCTTGAATTTGCAGCTGACTTGATTGAGCGGCGCCTGACCAGCACAGACGTTAGCATTGCCGGTTTGGCGGGTATTTATTTTGAGTATGAACAGGAAGGTGAGGCTTGGCGAGAGTGGTACCTGACCGACGGCTCAACGATGCTCTATGCAACGTACAATTGCGATAGTGAAAACGCACAAATTGATGCCGCCGTTATCGATCAAATGCTTGAGAGTTTGGTCTTGGTCGACAATAGCGAAGCAGCTATAGAGGCTGAATAGCGGATCGCATCAACAACGCGTTTACTGTGCAGTCAGCGTGGTGTTGATCCAGGTACCGATGTCGCGCAGCTGCTCAAGATTAACCTGGTGTTCCATAGGGTATGTTTGCCACGTGACGCTGTAGCCTAGTTCGCGAAGTGCTTCAGCGCTGGCTTGACCCAGCGCCAATGGTACTACTTGATCGTGCTCACCGTGCGAGGCAAGTACTGCGATACGGGTGTTGACACCACTATGCTCTTGTTTGGACGCTTGCGCAAAAGGCATATAGGTCGATAGTGCTAGCAACCCAGCCAGCTTTTGTGAGCTGCGAATGGCTGTGTAATAAGCCACTGCGCCGCCTTGAGAAAAGCCGGCAATAATAATATTTTCACTGGGCACACCGAGTGAAATTTGCTGAGCGATGATGGCTTCGAGCATATGTCGTGATTCGGTCATGCCGGCTAGATCTTCTTTTTGATCGATACTCATCCCTTTAATGTCATACCAGCCGGGCATGGACATGCCGCCGTTTATGGTTATAGGGCGGTTGGGCGCTTGTGGAAATACAAATCGTATAGCCAGCTGCTCATTGAGTTTGAGCTCAGGAATTACCGGCGGAAAGTCGTTGGCGGTAGCACCAAGGCCATGCAGCCAAATAATGGCATGGTCGATGTTGGCATGTTGGGCTGGGTTGTAAATGACTTCTATTGATTCGTTAGACATAGCATCACTTGTTTGGTTGAGTAAATGGGTGTTTGTTTTTGCATGGCTTGACAAGGTACTTAGCGCATCTTCGTGTCGCCAAAGCGCCAAAAGAACTAGCAATACTATAACAATAAAGATGATGCGCAATGCTAGTTGGGTTGAAAAATTGCTTGAGTTTGATGGCATTATGCGCGGTAGAGACTGTTTAAACGGTTAGTGGTAATACGCTTGAGCCTTTACATTCAGTGTGCTTATTCAATGGCTTAATTAAAGGCGCTAAATCCTAGTATTCTTCGTCGACTTCGCGCGCCAAGTTTAGCGTACGAGTGGCGAGCCGAATTTCTAACAAAAATAATATTAACGCAATGATCAAAAATAGCATGGTTACAATGAATAAGAGCGCCACAAGCATTGCTAACCCTAGATCGAAAATGTCATCAATAAATAGGGCGGTTATCAAGGTGCACACGGTCAATGCCGAGTAAGTACATAGCCCAATAGCTCGGTTCGTAATAAACGCGCGCTTCATTAATACATGGTGTTCTTGATGGGATTCAAGAGCAGTGGTTGGATCGGCAAGCTTGGCTAAACGGCGGCTGATGACTCGCTCCCGATCGATGATGCGACCCAGTCGGCCCGACATTACTGCCAAAAAACCCGCGATGCCGGCCAATAGGAACACCGGTGCTACCGCAAGTTGAATGATAATGGCGATGTTGTTGGGCTCGCTAAACAAGGTCATACTCTGTAGCCTGCACTGATAGTTGGAATAGCAGTAAAATAGAAATGGGTATAACGGTTATCGATCTGGTGATGTTTGTTGTTTACGATTGTACAGCACCTCGTATTGATGCTAGCAAAAAAACAATGGGCTTGTATATTGGATTCCTTATTTGAAATTAAAACCCTGCTTTTAGTTGCTTGCTTACTGTGTGGGTGGAGCTTTGAGTCATGGCGGCCGCTTCAGCATGGTGATGAGCGCGCTTTAAATTTGCGATTGCGCCACGCAGTCAATAATTTCATGATGGCTGTAGTGAGCACCCTGGTTAGTAGGGGCTTGGCTTTAGTGACGCTGTTATACGCTTTGCAATGGTCGCAGCAGCAGGGTGTTGGGTTGTTGGCGGCGTTAGATTTGCCGGTGGCGTTTAATTGGTTGGCTGCCTTATTGTTAATTGATATCTGGCAGTATGGTTGGCATGTGATGAATCATCGCTGGCCTTTTTTGTGGCGCTTTCACGTGGTGCATCATGCTGATACAACGATGGATGTGACGACAGGTCTGCGTTTTCATTTTGTTGAAACCGCATTGTCTACGCTCATTCGCGTGCCTGTGTTTATTTTATTGGGTGTGCAAGTCGAGCATTTGCTCATGTACGAATTAGTGGTGTTGCCGGTGGTGTTGTTTCACCATAGTAATATTCGACTACCTAGATCGCTCGATCGAGTGCTGCGCTGGGTCATTGTGACACCGAGCATGCATTGGGTGCATCACTCGAATATTCGCGCCGAAACCAATTCTAATTATTCGAGTTTGTTATCAGTATGGGATAGATTGTTTGGTAGCTATCGCATTAGAGATGATATTGCCGCGGTGCAACTGGGGGTGCTAGGCACTGAGTATACGTCGCTTTGGCGTATGTTGTGGTTGCCTTTGCGAAGCCAGCCTAGGCGAGCGGATGCCGCCCGTAGCCCTGCTGAAAAAAGCGGTTAAGCTGCTGCCTCTCGCCGATGCTCGCCTCAGGTAATTGTGCCGGTAACACGCACACGTTTGGAGATTTTTTCGGCGGGAGCACTGCGCGCTAGCTGTATTTTCGCAATATGATTATCAATGATATTTTTCAGCGCGATTAGCAAGCCCGTTAAGATGAAAGCGCCCGGTGGCAGCACTGCGAGTAAAAATTGAGGGTAGTCTTTATTTAATACCCACTTCCATTCGGCAGCGCCGGTACCAAAAATTAAATCCATATTGGCAAATATTGCACCAGTGCCAATGAGTTCGCGAGCGGCTCCTAATAAAAACAATACCAGTGCAAATCCCAGTCCCATAATCAAGCCATCATAGGCCGCTGCAGGTAGGCTATTTTTGCATGCAAAGCCGTCGGCACGACCTAGGATGACGCAGTTGGTTGTGATGAGAGGTAAGAAAATTCCCAGTATTTCGTACATTTCAAAGGCATAGGCCTGCATCAGTAATTCAGTGCAGGTCACCGCTGCGGCAATAATCATGACAAAGGCGGGGAGGCGTATTTCGGCGGGTGTTACGTTGCGAATCATCGACACGCAGCTATTTGAGGCAAACAAAACAAAAATTGTGGCTAGCCCCAGACCTAACGAATTGACGACTGAATTGGTTACGCCCAGCAGTGGACACAGCCCCAGCAGCTGCACCAGAGGCAGGATTATTCTTCCATAAGCCATTCAGTGTAAGTTCGGAATAATTAGCCATAATACATACCGGGTGTTGTTGGCAAGGCGAGCTGCCATTTTTGCTATTAAGTGGTTTGCTAATTTGATACTGTTTTTACTGCCGTATTGGATTGCAGATTATGTGCTTGTTCGATCAGACGTTTTAAATAGCCTGCACCGTTTTGCTGGTGGTGTTGTAAAGTTTGCGCCACTGATTTAGCTAGTGCGCGGGGCGTAATGGTTGCTCCAGTAAATCCATCGAATACACCACCATCTTTTTTAACCGACCATTGGTCGATCGAAGGCTGGCCTAGACTCTTGCCATTGAAGCTTTTAACCCAATTGGACTTGCGCACTTCTATGCCATCGCCAAGTCCCGGTGTTTCGCGGTGTTTAAGTACGCGCACCCCGGCAACCGTATTATCGGCTAGGTTGATGCCTACTATGTAGCGAATATCTCCACTGTAACCATCACGGGCAGTGGCCGGATAAATGAGAGCGATAGGCTTGCCGTCGTCACGTGCTAAAAATAATGGTTGTGGTTCGCGGTGCCCCAGTGCGTTTTCAAAGATTTCGATGTTGTCTTGCAGCATGTCGTTGTTATGGCGATCAGTAGGGATGATTTCAATTAGTGCTTTGAGGCGCGCTGCTCGCTGCTGCATGGCAATTTCATCTTCAGTGCCAATAAACGTTGTGGCAATTAGGCCGGTGCAAATCAAAGCGAATAGCCCGAGCAATAAGGCATTTTTGCTAATCGACAGCCATAGTTTTGCGGCGTAGCTGCTCACCTCTATCGATGCTGAGTCAGCAGAGGCATCATCTTTTTTGGGCTTAGGCTTTTCGGTCATTGGCTTAGGAATGCCCGTAGGTTTTAGGTTGAGTGTAATGGTCGATCAGCGGAGCGGCAAAATTCATTAGCAGGACGGCAAAAGCTACAGAGTCTGGGTAGTTGCCCCACTGACGAATAATAAAAATTAATGCACCAATGCCAGCGCCAAAAATAATTCGTCCTTTGTTTGAAACAGCCGATGATACGGGATCGGTCAAAATAAACCATGCGCCGAGCATTGTTGCTCCGCTGAATAAATGAAGCATTGGCGAGCCGCCACTATTACTCGATCCTCCGTCATAAAATATTGCGGCCAGCAAACTCAGCGTGACCAACATGCTCACTGGGCCATGCCAAGTGTAGATTTTTCTATAGAGTAGGAACAGTCCGCCGATCAAAAATCCCAAGTTAGCCCACTCCCAAACTAGGCCTCCTTGGGCGCCAAACTGGGGGTAGGTCTGCTTTAAATCACTAATCATCAGGGCGTCATTTTGGCGCAATAAGTCCAGAGGCGTCGCCATGGTGAAGCCATCGATGGCAGGCAGCTCAATGAGCCGCAGCGCAATACCAAAACTTTCGATTAGCGTGGGCTTGCTGACACCTGAGGTGTCAAGTTCGCTCACTAATTCTAGCGGCGCAGCCCAGCGCGTCATCTCAATCGGGAAGGAAATCAGTAGTACTACATAACCGACCATCGCGGGATTAAACGGGTTGTAACCTAGGCCGCCGTAGAGGTGTTTGGCGATGATGATCGCGAAAAACATGCCCGTTAAAATAATCCACCATGACGCATAGGGTGGTAGCGCTATGCCGAGTAAAATGGCCGTGACGAGCGCGCTATTGTCACGCAGATAAAAGCCTATAGGTTGCTTGCGTAGGCTCACTGCTCCGGCTTCTAGTGCGAGTGCAAAAATAATCGATAACACGATGTTGGTGATGGTGCCCCAGCCAAATCCAATGGTTAGTGCAGCTACCCCAGGAAGGGTGGCTAGAGCCACCAGTAGCATCACTGAGCTAGTGGATTGGCTTGTATGCGCATGCGGCGAAGTTATTTGCACTAACGGCATAATTTAAAGCTGATCCTTACAGGTTTTTAGCGGCATGATGAGCATCGAGTGCAGCGCGGGCTTGATTGAGTTTACTCTGGCATTTGTCAACCGCGAGCTTAAATGCATCAACGTTGTTGTCTTGTTCTGCCTCGGCATTGGTTAGCCTAAGCCTAGCCTTTTTCAGTCGTGCCTCGGCCGATTCAACCGCGCGCTGTAAAGCTGCAGCGGGGTTGGCTGTGTCGGCCTGTTGTTGAGTGGCGCGTCTAGCAATGGCTCTTTGTACCGGGTCATCGACGTCGGTGGCTAGAGTGGCGTCAGGCGCTGGGTCAGATGCTGGAGCCTTGTGTGTGGGCTCAAGCGCCGATTTCTTCGCTCCAACTCGGGCGAGCGCTGCTGCCACGGTAGCCGCTTTCGGGTCTTGCCCGGCTTGCGCTGCCTTATTGGCCGCGGCTTTAGCTTGGCGTGCTTGGCGCGCAGCAATTTTTTCTGCTTCGAGGCGATCAAGCCGCTCCTGCCGAGCGTCGAAGCGAAGCTTTGCATGCTCAGCTTGCTGCATATCGGCATCGCGCTGGCGAATTTCGGCTTTAGATGCGCGATAGTATTGCACCAATGGGATATTGCTCGGGCAAACGTAAGAGCACGCGCCACATTCAATGCAGTCGGCAATATTGTGTTGCTCAAGTTTTTCGAGCTCTTTGCCCTGTGCAAACCAAAATAATTGTTGTGGGAGTAGTGAGGCGGGGCAGGCTTCGGCACATAGGCCGCAGCGGATGCAGGCTTGTGCCGGAGGCGGGGTAGGCAGCTCGGCTTCGGTAGGGGCCAGAATGCAGTTAGTGGTTTTTACTACCGGCATTGTAATATCGAGCAAGGTGAAGCCCATCATTGGCCCGCCCATGACTAGTCGATTGTTGATGCTGGCATTATAGCCACTACGAGCCAACAGATATTCTACCGGGGTTCCTAACAGAACTTCAAAGTTGCGTGGTTTTGTTACAGCTTGCCCGGTTACCGTAGTAATGCGAGAAATAAGCGGCCGGTCATCAATAACGGCATCGCTAATCGCCACTGCAGTACCCAAGTTTTGGCAGACAATACCTAAACTGGCTGGCAAGCTACCGGTAGGCACTTGCTTGCCTGTGAGTATTTCAATCAGCTGCTTCTCGCCGCCTGACGGGTATTTAGTGGGGAAGGTAATGACTTCGGCAGAGGTAGCCTTGCCAGTCAGCGCCGAAAAATCATGTTGTTTTAGGGCGTTTTGTAGACCGGCCACTACATCAATTTTGTTGTCTTCAACGCCCAGTAAAATTTCTTCTGGCTGTACTAGTTTTGCGAGTATTGCGATGCCTTGAGCCAGCTTGCGGCTATATTCGCGCATGAGTACATGGTCAGACGTTATGTAGGGTTCGCACTCGGTGCCATTGAGAATCAAGGTTTTAATGTTGTTCGGTTCGCCCACATTGAGCTTGATGCTGGTGGGGAAGCCTGCGCCGCCCATGCCAGCAATGCCATGATTATGAATTAATTCAACCAACGTAGCTTTATCGAGTTGGGTGAAATCACGGGAGCTAGGTGGCTGGTGCCATGTGTCTCTACCGTCGGTATCAATCACAATGCATAAGTCATCGAGGCCTGATGGGTGCGCAATGGGCCTGTCTTCAATGGCAGTAATGGTGCCAGAGCTGGGTGCGTGTATGGGCACACTTACCGGCCCAACAGCTTCAGCAATGCATTGACCTTTCAAAACCGTATCACCTATCTGCACGATGGGTGAGGCGGCGGCGCCAATATGCTGCGAGACGGGTAAGATCAGCTGGGCAGGAATGCCGGCAAACTCGATCGAATGATCTAGTGATTGAGCTTTATTTTCCGGCGGGTGAATGCCGCCGTGGATGTCCCAGATTTTTCGCATGGTTTATCTATGACCTTTGCGGTTGGGTAGTGGTGAACATCACTTGATTGTTAGGCCGCAGCATCTTTTCTTCCCGGCTCACGATCAGAGGCAATAATTGGGCTAGGGTTCACGGTGGGATTGGGTAAATCCCAGCTCCACGCATTCTTGCCGGTGGCTACAGGTAGCATATCGATACAGTCGACAGGGCAGGGCTCAACGCATAGATCGCAACCGGTGCACTCACTGACAATAACGGTGTGCATGAGTTTGGCTGCGCCCAATATGGCGTCTACTGGGCAGGCTTGAATGCACTTGGTGCAGCCAATGCACTCGTCTTCGCGTATGAAGGCTACTTTGCGAATATCTTCCATGCCGTGCTCGTCATCTAAGGCTATGACTTCTACATCTAAAAGATCAGCCAGAGCATGAATACCGGCTTCGCCACCGGGCGGGCACTTGTTAATTAGGTCGCCACTAGCAATGGCTTCGGCATATGGCTTGCAGCCCGGGTAGCCGCACTGACCGCACTGAGTTTGCGGAAGGATGGCATTAATTTGATCGACAATTGGGTCGCCTTCTACCTTGAATGTGATTGCACCGAAACCCAGTACTGCGCCAAATACCAAGCCTAGTGCCAGTAATGCAAGCACAGCGGCTAGAAATGGATTAGTGAGAATGAGTTCAAACATGGCAGGGTATCAGCATCATTTAAACTAAACCTGCAAAGCCCATAAAGGCTAGAGACATTAAGCCTGCAGTGACCATGCCTATGGCAGAGCCCTTAAAAGGCTCAGGTACATTGGCTACGGTGAGTCGCTCGCGCATGGCCGAAAATGCGATGAGGACCAGCGAGAATCCCGCTGCTGCGCCAAAGCCATACAAGGCTGACTCGACAAAACCGTGTTGTTTATTCAAGTTAAGTAGGGCTACTCCCAACACCGCGCAATTGGTGGTAATAAGCGGCAAAAAGATGCCCAGCACTTTATATAGAAGCGGGCTGGATTTATGCACGACCATTTCGGTGAACTGAACCACCACGGCTATAACCAGAATAAATGCAATGGTACGCAGGTATTCTAGCCCTAGCGGCTGCAGTATATAGGCATAGGTGAGATAGCTACATACAGAGGCAAGCGTTAATACAAAGGTTGTTGCAGCCGACATACCCACAGCAGTTTCGAGCTTGTTTGAAACGCCCATGAACGGACATAGCCCCAAAAACTGGACCAGCACGAAATTGTTGATAAATATTGCGCCAATAAGCAGCGCAGCATATTCGCCGAGCATAAGAGGAATTGCCTTTTAAGACCTACCATAAAGGCTTGGCATTATACGGGTGAAATAGATACGCGGCCAGTTAGCGCAGCATGCAGTATTGGTCATGAATGAGGTGTGTATCGCCAAATAGCCATCACTCAGGGCCACCACTAGGCTTGCTTTTCTGGCAACGGGTGAGCTTGAGGGTCGTAGCGTAATGGCAATCGCGATAACTCAGGCAAGCGCAGAAAAAAGACACGCAAAACTCGTCAGTTATGAGTATCCTTACACTGACCATTTTCGCCATTAGGGTCGGGAAGGCTGTGGCTTTTTCGTATTGTGCGATCACTGTTATCGAGGAGATTTGTCCGATGAGAATCAAACAATCTTGCTTTATTTGGGGTGTGTCTTGGTTGTTTTTTAGTGTTTTATTTTTGGCAAGCTGCAGCGACATTGCGCCTATGGTTCGCAAAGTCACCTATCCGCCTGATTTTAACTATGTCAGTGGCGAGGATTTGCGTTCGCGTATGAACCAAATGGCTGCTCAGATCCAGCTGTTAGACCAAGCTTTATATGACACTACCGGTGACGAGCCCGATCGACAGCGGCAAGTACTTGCTGTACTGAGCCAAATTGAAAAAGTCGGTTCGAGTTTGAGCGCCGGCGAGTCGGGTTCGAGTCATCCTTTTTTAGAAGATTTTATGGATGAATTCGTGGCCGGCGTTGGGCAGGCGCGCAATGCAGCGGCCTTGTCGCCACCGCGTTATTATCTCGCCGGCAGAGTTACCGGCAGCTGTGCTGGGTGCCACAAAGTTAACCGTTAATCGGTTCAATACAAAAAATGCGTGGTTGATGCGTTGTGTCTAAGTCCAATGGGTATCCTGATGTGCCTAAACTCTTGAAAAATGAAGACACCATCGCCGTCGTCGAGCGGTGGGTTGGTGAGATGGTAGTCGGGTTAAATTTGTGCCCGTTTGCTAAGCGTGAATGGGTTCAACAGCGAATTCGTTTTGTGACGACCGATGCGCAGACCCCCGAGCGACTACTCGATGTTTTGCAAGCCGAGCTCGCGCGACTTGACCATGACCGTTCGGTTGAAACAACTGTGTTGATCCATCCTAGGGTCTTGACCGACTTTATTGATTACAACGAATTTTTAGGCGCGGCTGATGAATTACTTGTGCAGACACAGCATGAAGGCATTTATCAAATAGCGAGCTTTCATCCTCATTATCAATTCGCTGGCACTGATGTAGATGATGCTGAGAACTTTACCAATCGTTCGCCGTACCCCTTACTGCATTTATTGCGTGAAGATAGCCTTTCGCAAGCTATTGTCAATTACCCCGATGCAAGCGAAATTCCGGCTCGAAATATTGCCTTGATGAATCAGATGGGGCGAGCACAATTGGAGGCGTTGTTGCTGGCTTGTACTGCTCTTGACGAGTGATTTTTGCTTAATGTTCGGTGATAAAAATGCAGATGATTAATTTTTGGAATGGCAATAAATCCGTTGCACGGCAGTGCTATGAAGTTGAGTTGTTACAGGCGTGTTTAAGCGCTACTAAAAAGGATTTTGGCGCAGGCAATTTGCGTGTTGATAATACCGATTACCCGTTGGCAGAAGATGAAAGCGCTGTATTTGAGCGAGGCACTGATATTTTGGTAACGGTTGCCGGCAATATGAAATTTTCCAGCAAGCCAAAGATAATGATTGAGCAGCCGTTAGCCAAGGGCTTATTAGGCTTTCGCCTGCTATTGGTAAGGGCTGATTCACTCGATTTTTTTAAACAAATAAAAATAGCTAAGCAGCTTCAAGAAATTTCAATTGGCATCCCAAAAACTTGGTCCGATGCCGAGCTGTTCAGACATAATGAGTATGCTGTGGTTGAGGATGGAGCTTTTGAGGAGTTGTTGCCCCGCTTAAAAAGTAAGGCCTTTGAGTACGCGGCATTAGGCGCTAATGAGATAGAAGAATTTGTTGGTGCTCGAGTGGCTGCTGAAGATGATGTTCATATTGAGCCGACCCTCATGCTCTATTATCCGTTCCCATTGGTTTTTTACATTCACCATGCCAAGCCTGATTTGGCTCGGCGCGTTGCTGATGGGTTGCAAATAATGATGGCTAACGGTGAGCACGAGCGCTTATTTGTTAAGCACCATGGTGATGTTGTAGAGCGCTTACAGCTGCACAAGCGAACCGTATTTCACTTGCATAACGCTGCAATGCCACAATCGATGGCTGATTTTACATCGCCTTTGTTGCATAGAAACACGGCGCGCGATTAGGTTACTCGCATGCCAGGCACTGCGCCTGCATGGGGCTCAAGAATAAAAATTCCATCACCATCGGAAGCTGCTAGCACCATCCCTTCAGACATGCCAAAGCGCATCTTGCGCGGTTTGAGGTTGGCAACCATTACCGTGAGTTTTCCTTCAAGGTCACTAGGTGCGTAAGCCGATTTTATCCCTGAAAAAACTGTACGCTGTTCGATGCCTAGATCAAGCGAGAGCTTGAGTAGCTTTTCGGCGCCCTCAACATGCTCGGCTTTTGTTATGAGTGCGATGCGCAAGTCGACCTTGAAAAAATCATCAATTCCGATTTCATCAGCTATGTCTTGTGTGTCTGTACTTGCAACTGGTTTCTTCTTGTTTGCTTTTTTCTTGCTGTTTTTTTCAGAAGGCTCGCTTGTTTTTTTATTGTCATCTAGCAGGCTTGTAATGGTTTTTACATCGAGGCGCTGCAGCAGGGGTTTGAATTTGTTAATAGTGGCGCCGCTGAGTCTAGATGTGTTTCCCTGCCATTCTAGCGGTATATTCAAAAAGGCTTCCGACGCTTCGGCTAGCGCCGGCAGTACGGGTTTCAGATAGGCGATTAATTGTGCGAAAGCCATGACGCCGGTGGTGCAAATGGCCTGCAGCTCGGCTTCGCTATCATCTTGTTTGGCAATCACCCAGGGCTTGCGCTCGTCGATATATTGATTGGCTTTATCGGCAAGCGCCATGATTTGCCGCATAGCTTTACTGAACTCTCTTTGTTCGTAGGCATTGGCTATGTCATCGCCCGCTTCGGCGAGTTCATTCATTAGGTTGAGGTTTTCAGCTTGAATAGCTAGCGTGTTGTTAAAGCGCTTGCCGATGAATCCTGCACAGCGGCTGGCTATATTGACAAGCTTGCCCACTAAGTCTGCATTGCACTTTTGTACAAACTCTTCAAGGTTGAGGTCGATGTCATCCACGCTGCTGCCTAGGCGCGCGGCAAAAAAGTAACGCAGGTACTCAGGTTTAAAATGTTCAAGATAGCTACGAGCAGTAATAAAAGTGCCTCGCGACTTTGACATTTTTGCGCCATCGACGCTTAAAAATCCGTGGGCAAAAATGGCTGAGGGCAGACGTAAGTCACTAGCATCCATAATCGCTGGCCAAAACAACCCGTGAAAGTTGATAATGTCTTTGCCAATGAAATGATACAGCTCGGTCCCCGCAGCCTGCGCACTGTCTTTGTCCCAAAACTCATCGAAGTCGATATTGCTGCGTTGACAATAATCTTGAAAGCTTGCCATGTAACCGATGGGCGCGTCGAGCCAGACATAAAAATACTTGTCGGGGGCCTCGGGTATTTCAAAGCCAAAGTAAGGGTGCATCACGGCTGATGTCCCACTCAATTAAACCGGCTTCTAACCATTCGCGCAGTTTATTACTCACTGCAGGCTGAAGTTTTTTGTTGTTGAGCCAGGTATCTAAAAATTCTGCAAATTCTGGCAATTTAAAAAAGTAATGCAGCGAATCTTTTTCTACGGGAGTTGCGCCGGAAATCGTTGAGAACGGATCGATTAGGTCAACCGGTGAATAAGTTGCGCCGCAGGCTTCACAATTATCGCCGTACTGATCAGCGGCTTTACATTTGGGGCAGCTACCTTTGATATAGCGATCGGCTAAGAAAAGTTGTTTTTCAGGGTCAAAAGCTTGGGTGATAGTGCGTTCAGCAATAAAGCCGCGTTCTTTTAGCTTGAGATAAATTGAATTTGAGAAATTACGATTCTCATCAGAATGAGTTGAATAATAGTTGTCATGGCTAATAAGGAAATCATTAAAGTCGGCAATGTGTTCGGTGCGAACTTGCTCGATGAGCTGTTCAGGGCTGATGCCTTGCTCTTCGGCCTTGAGCATAATTGCAGTGCCATGCGTGTCATCAGCACACACGTAGTGACACTCGTTGCCACGCATGCGTTGGTAGCGCACCCAAATATCGGTTTGAATATGCTCTAGTAAATGGCCAAGATGGAGGGAGCCATTGGCGTAGGGCAGCGCGCTGGTAACAAGAATACGGCGCGGAGAAATCGGTGCGGTTGTGTTCACTTGAAGACTCAAAAAGGGTTGCTATTAGGGCGGCCAATATACCTTTTTTTTTGCCAGGCTACACGGTAATCGTGCCGGTGGTAGGCCGGTGACGCTTTTCAATGGCGGGGCGCGCAATAGAATTACAAAGGCAGAGTTTTCGTGTCGATCGATGCGCTGCCAGGGCCCAAGGTTTTTAACGCTTCCATTAAGACGTCATTGGCGGTGACTCTATAGGCCGTAAGTTTGCCACCGTAAAGGCTGATTGCTTGCGGGCGCTGAGCATTGTCGGTGTGTACGATGGTATCGCGTGCCTGACGTGAAAACGGTCGATTAGTACTGGCGGCATGCTCTTCTGGTTGCGGTAGCACGCGCAGCCCAGCCCAGCGCTTTATCAGCTTGCCGGTGTAATTAGGAAAGTAATGCAGGAGCGTTTTGTGGAGGTAATCCACTTCGACATCACTGGCTAGCGGGCTACCGGGGTCACCGGTATGCTGTGATTCGGTGGTGCCAACCATAGTATGCCCTTGCCAAGGCATGACGAATACCGCACGTTTGTCGATAGGGCTTTCAATATAAAAAATGCCGTCATTCAGCGGTGCGTCCAATTCGATATGCGTCCCTTGTACGAGGGCAATGTTAGGGCCGCTACCTGCGTAAGTGATTTTGCTTTGTACTTGTTCTACCCAGGGGCCAGCTGCATTGACCACTACGCTTGCTGTTACCTTATGCGATGTCGATGCGTTTAAGTTGGTTTCGTGGGTGGCTTGGGTAGTACAAGAAAATTCGATGTCGATCGTGCCTAAGGTATTGCGATCGGCTTGGTGAAAGGTAGCGTCTTCTACAATAGTTGCCCCCAGTTTTGATGCTGATTGAGCAACCAATTGAGTCAGTTGCCGGTCATCGGTTTGTGCATCAAAGTAGTGGTACACGCAAATGAGATCTTGTTGTTTGATGCCTCCCAGCGAGCTCCATTTGGATTTGGGCACATAGCTGAAGCGGGCATCTCGGCGCAAATTACCCAGCAGCGCATATAAAGCGAGCCCGGCGGCCATTTTAATTGGGCCGACCCGTTGCGAACGGTAAATAGGTAGGTAAAAACTTTTGAGTTTCACTAAATTGGGCGCCACTTTACAAAGCACAGCGCGCTCGTTAAGCGATTTGCGCACCAATGAGATTTGAGCGGTTTCTAGATAGCGTAGCCCGCCGTGTATCAGTTTGCTCGAGCGGCTAGACGTGCCCGAGCCCAGTGAGTTTTTCTCGAGCAGCAAGACGCTAAACCCTTTGGCCGCGAGTGCTTGTGCGCAGCCAACGCCTTGAATACCGCCGCCAATAACAATGGCGTCGTAGTGACTACTAAACGCCAGATTTTTGCCGTTGGTTGGGCCGGCGGTGTTGGGTTGGTTTTTTGAATGCAATTTTGCAGCTCTGAGTGAATTCGATAGCCTAAAATGATAGTCTAGGCGCTGTGCAAGGAAACGTCCTGTAATAGCAGCTCAACATGGTAATTCTGTATGAAAATTGAATACTACCCCATTCATGGTCGTGGTGATGATGGCTTGAAATTTCAGCTTGCTCGCATTGCCGACGCGTCCGGTAATGTCTATAAAGGCCAGTATGATCAAGCTCGCCATTTTGGCTCGGAGGCAGAGTTGAAAACTTATCTGGCGGATCTGGTCAATGTTAGTGAAGCAGAGCTTGAGATTTCTAAGATGAATCTCTAGTGATTCAACGAAAGTGGGGCGTTATGTGTCGATCGATGATGGGCACAAAAAAGGTTTAGTGTGGAGCTTAGCGGTAGCAACCGCGAATTAGCAAGGGTTTCGCGGTAGAGCCCCATAAAAAAGCAAGGCCTATTGGTCTTGCTTTTTTTATGGGTTGATGGTTTTTTGCGTTGCGAATTTCTCGATCAAGCACTGATTCAAAAGCTACCGCTAGCTAGGCGTTGTTAGAAAATCAGCTTCAAGCCTAGCGCAAGATAAGCCAGTGAGATGGCTGCGCCTACCGCCGTCATGAGTTTTTCGCTCATGCCGATCTTGTGCGCGTAGTCTCCGGCAATTTGCCAGCCGGCTAAAATTGAATTTAGGCTTGCCGCAACCAATACAAGCACTAAGAATACGCGGCTGATGTCTCCGGTGAGCGCATCATTGAGCGTACTCGATGTAACGCCATTGATGAGTGTGGCGAGCAGCCACAAACCGAATAAAACCACCAGCGCATTACTGGCGCGCTGAAAAATCCATTGCTTTACGCCCATAAGTAAACTCCTGCTAGCACGGTGAAGGTGGCTCCGAAGGCTAAAGCTGCCCAGGAAATACGTTGGCCGCCTGCAAAATCTTCGCAGTAACCCAGTTCCTGCACAATATGTTTAACCGTGGCGGCACAGTAGTAACTAAAGGCTGAAAGTAATCCCCAGGCGATAAACTGTGCTAGAAAATTATCGGCCATCAGCTGTGCGAACCATGCTGGCCCCTTCGGGCGAGCTTTGAACCCGCTGCGCCACGTATAAGGCAAAACCCAGCCCCACCCAAGAGATGACCGCACAAATGCGATGCATGATTGAGGCGATAGCGGTTATCGGAAAGCTAAATTTAGTCAGGTCTAGGTTGACCGGACGCGTATCTTTGGCTGCCATTTAAAAATCCCGTAAGGTAATTAAAAGTAATGCTGTGCTGGCGATCTGCTGATGTTTACTCAGGGTAGTCGCGCGCAGTGTGGCCTGTGTACAACTGACGCGGACGGCCAATTTTAAACGACGCCGAATGCATTTCATTCCAGTGTGCAATCCATCCAACGGTGCGGCCTACGGCAAACATAACCGTAAACATACTAGTGGGAATGCCAATCGCCTTCAGGATAATGCCAGAGTAGAAGTCTACGTTGGGGTAGAGTTTCTTCTCGACAAAATAAGGATCTTCTAAAGCAATGGTCTCTAGGCGTTTGGCGATATTGAGTAGCGGATCGTTGGTGATGCCTAGCTCTGCCAGTACTTCGTCAGCGGTTTCTTTCATGACTTTAGCGCGCGGATCAAAGTTTTTGTAAACGCGATGGCCGAACCCCATCAGCCTGAAAGGGTCATTCTTATCTTTGGCACGCGCTACAAACGCATCGATATGCGACTCGTCACCAATTTCCTCGAGCATTCCCAATACAGCTTCGTTAGCCCCGCCATGCGATGGTCCCCAAAGTGCAGCAATACCGGCTGCGATACAGGCAAAGGGATTGGCGCCCGATGAGCCGGTTAGGCGTACTGCCGAGGTTGATGCATTTTGTTCATGATCGGCATGGAGCATGAATATCCGGTCCATCGCCTTGGCAATAACTGGGTTGACTTCGTATTTTTCGCAAGGGTTACCGAACATCATATACAAAAAGTTTTCTGCATAATTGAGGTCGTTGCGCGGGTACATAAACGGTTGGCCAATACTGAATTTATAGCTCATGGCCGCCAGGGTTGGCATTTTTGCGATAAGCCTAAATGCAGCTATTTCGCGATGCTCTTCGTCCGATACTTCAAGTGAATCGTGATAGAACGCCGACAAGGCCCCGACTACGCCACAAAGAATAGCCATTGGATGAGCATCGCGACGAAACCCTTGAAAGAAAGTGCGCAGTTGCTCATGAACCATTGTGTGACGGTAAACGGTCGATTCAAATTTTTCTTTTTGCGCTTTGCTAGGTAGCTCGCCGTAGATGAGTAGGTAGCAGGTTTCAAGGTAAGTAGAATGCTCGGCAAGCTGCTCAATGGGGTAGCCTCGATGGAGTAGCACGCCCTTGTCGCCATCGATAAAAGTAATTGATGATTCACAAGCTGCCGTTGAAACAAAGCCAGGATCAAAAGTAAAAAAATTGTTGCCGGTTAGTTGGCCTACGTCAATGACGTCCTGGCCGAGGGTGCCTTCATAGATTGGCAATTCAATGGTTGGGCCATTTTCGATCGTCAACACAGCTTTTTTGTCAGATTTTGCGGGCATTCCTAGTTTCCTGTTACTGATGTTTGGTGGGGCGAAATTTCTCTTACGCGGCAGTGCCGAGCAGTTTGTAAAGTTGAGCTTTAGCCTTGGCAGACAACCGTTGATAGCCCCATAGGGCTACAATTGTAGGCGCTATGTTTGTGGCTAATATTGTTAGGTTGTGACTGCGGATCGCGGCGTTCACGGCTATGTTTGGGTTTTTGCATTACTCATTAGAGCTATGCAAGCCTGCTTGCGGCTGTGTCACGCTCCGGCCTATTCGCTCAGTTAATCTTAGCGGTATTTACCGTAGTGTGGTGAAAATCACCTATTAAGCCAAGCAAGGGGGCTTTTTTCGGTCATGTTTATCAACAGCACCGACGTGCAAGGCACAACTATAGGGCCAACGGGTGTTTTGTCAATGCTCAGCCGTGTTTTGTCAATGCTCAGCCGTGTTTTGTCTGCAGCCTCAGTGGCGTGACAGGGTGGATTGAGAGTCAACCATTTTTCGGTTTGCTTCGTAATATTAAACTAGTATGCCCAAAGCGAATGTTTTGTTGCATTTGTTAGGTCGGTAGATTTGAATAAGGGGAGGGCGCTGGCCTATAATCCGCCCGCCCCTAATAAGCTCCTTTTCAGTGGTAACGCAGCCTATGGTGCCCGGCAAGTTACGGGTAGCCAATTTTGCCGGCCGCGCGAACGTTTCAGGCAAGCACTTCCAAGGCAGGCAAAGCAAGCCATTAGGCGGGTTTAATTAGATCATTATTTTTTTAGGCGCCGTGCAGGTGTGTAATATCTGCTCGCATAGCGCCCTCGGAACTTGGAGAGACCGATTCAATGGCGAATATTAGAACATTAGAATATGACGGTGTGATCGTTGGCGGCGGTGGAGCAGGCATGCGGGCTGCACTTCAGTTAGCGCAGTCTGGCCATAAAACAGCCGTTATATCTAAAGTATTTCCTACTCGTTCACACACTGTGTCAGCGCAGGGGGGGATTACCTGTTCGATCGCCAGTTCGGATCCGAACGATGATTGGCGCTGGCACATGTACGACACGGTTAAGGGGTCGGATTATATCGGCGATCAAGATGCCATCGAATATATGTGCAGTGTTGGCCCAGAAGCCATTTATGAGTTAGAGCACATGGGGCTGCCATTTAGCCGAACCGAAAATGGGCGTATCTATCAGCGCCCTTTTGGAGGGCAGTCAAAAGAATTTGGTGCCGGTGGTCAGGCCGCTCGAACCTGTGCAGCCGCCGACCGAACGGGGCATGCGTTATTGCACACGTTGTATCAGGCCAACCTTAAAAACAATACGGTATTTCTTAACGAATGGTATGCCACCGATCTGGTTAAAAACCAAGACGGAAGCGTGGTGGGTGTCATTGCCATTTGTATTGAGACAGGTGAAGTGGTCTATGTAAAGTCTAAAGCCACTGTTTTTGCGACCGGGGGCGCAGGCCGAATTTATGCATCGACTACCAACGCGCACATCAACACGGGCGATGGTGTAGGTATGGCCTTGCGCGCCGATGTGCCGGTTCAAGATATGGAGATGTGGCAATTCCATCCCACTGGTATTTATGGTGCTGGTACGCTGGTCACCGAGGGTTGCCGCGGCGAAGGCGGCTACTTGATCAATAAAGATGGCGAGCGCTTTATGGAGCGTTATGCCCCGAATGCTAAAGATTTGGCAGGTCGTGATGTCGTTGCCCGCTCTATGGTGCTTGAGATTTTAGAGGGCCGTGGCTGCGGCCCCGAAGGCGATCACGTCATGTTAAAGCTCGATCATTTGGGTCAAGACGTTTTACATAGCCGCTTGCCCGGAATTTGCGAATTGTCAGAAACTTTTGCGCATGTTGACCCAGTTTATGCTCCGATTCCAGTGGTGCCTACCTGCCACTATATGATGGGCGGTATCCCCACTAACGTGAATGGTCAAGCGCTTACGCAAACGGCTGACGGGCAAGATGCGATTGTTGACGGGCTCTATGCGTGCGGCGAAATTGCCTGCGTTTCTGTGCATGGCGCTAACCGCCTAGGCGGTAATTCGCTGCTCGACCTAGTGGTATTTGGGCGTGCTTCGGGCTTATACATCGAAGACGCGCTCAAACAGGGTATTGAGCAGCGAGATGCGAGCGAGACCGATATCGAGGCGGCGCTTAATCGCGTCACTCGCCTCAATGAGAGCAAGGGCAACGGCGAGAAAGTGGCGGCGTTGCGTAAAGAGTTGCAAAAAATCATGCAGTTGTATTTTGGTGTATTTCGCACCGGCGAAAATATGGATCAAGGTGTTAAGCAGTTGGCAGATTTACGCGAGCGCATAGCTGGTGCAGCATTGGAAGATAAAAGTGCCGCATTCAATACAGCCCGCATTGAGGCGCTCGAATTGCACAACTTGCTAGAGGTGGCGGAAGCAACTGCAATCTCAGCCAATGTTCGTACCGAAAGTCGCGGCGCGCATGCGCGTGATGATTTTCAAGAGCGCGACGATACCAATTGGCTGTGCCACTCTATGTATTTTCCAAGTGACAAGCGTGTTGGCAAGCGTGGAGTCAATTTTGCTCCGGTTACGGTCGATACCTTTGAACCTAAGGCGCGTGTTTACTAAGTATTGTTGCGCTCAGATAGGCCGACTGGTGTAGTCATTTCGGTCCATTGTGAAATGCTTGACGAATTTTTTGGGAGTTACCTCGATGTTACAAGTTAGTGTTTATCGTTACGATCCGGCTAAAGATGCTGCACCTTATATGCAGGACTATAACCTTGATACCGGCGGTAAAGACGTCATGGTGCTTGACGTGCTCGAGATGCTTAAAGCTCAGGACCCCTCTTTGGCTTACCGGCGTTCGTGCCGTGAAGGTGTTTGTGGTTCTGATGGCATGAATATCAACGGCAAAAATGGGCTGGCTTGCATCAAGCCTTTGTCTGAGGCAGCGCCTCGCAATAAGCTGGTCTTGCGTCCGCTGCCAGGCCTGCCGGTTATTCGCGATCTGGTGATTGATATGGAGCAGTTTTATGCTCAATATGAAAAAGTGAAGCCTTATCTTCAAGCGGAGCCGCCAGCCACTGGTATTGAGCGGCTGCAATCGCCTGAAGAGCGTGAAAAACTAGATGGCTTATATGAGTGCATTTTATGCGCTTGTTGCTCGACGAGCTGTCCATCATTTTGGTGGAATCCCGATAAATTTATTGGCCCAGCCGGTTTGTTACAGGCTTATCGATTTTTAGCCGATAGCCGCGATACGCAACAGGCTGAGCGGCTACAAGATTTGTCTGATCCTTTTAGCGTTTTTCGCTGTCAGGGTATTCAGAACTGTGTTTCAGTCTGCCCCAAAGGCTTGAACCCGACGAAGGCAATTGGCCATATTCGAGGTATGCTGCTCAACGCTTAGGCAGTAACGCTAGGCTGAAGGGCTTTACCACCGACTCTTGACTGGTGCGCAAGGCACTCGTCTTTTGAGGAGGGAGGCGCCGCTATCGGTTGCCTTGGCTTGGATGCCATGCACTTGAACAGTACCCAGCTAATAACGCCTTCTATATTGAAATATTTCGATATAGATCGCTAAATCTATATTTTCATAAGTGAATTTGACCACTCTCCCTTTGCCCACCGCCGCCTAATCGCTACACTTGTTGAGTACGTATTCCGAAAGCTCCACGACCTGTATCGAGTCTCTCATGTCCCAAAACACGCCTTTTACATTGGCTGATCAGCAACCAATGGCCGATTGGTTGCGCTCTTCTCATATTGCCGGCGGCAACGCCGACTATGTGGAGGCGCTCTATGAAGAGTATTTAGCTGCTCCCAATGATGTTGATCCCGAGTGGCGCGATTTTTTTGATCGTTTGCCGCGTGTCGAGGGCAATATCCAACCCGATATCCCTCACGCTACCGTGCGTGCACATTTTTTAGAGTTGGCGCGACAGCAGCGTGGCGCTGTGCGGGCTACCGTTTCTGATAGTTTGGCAACCGAGCATGAGCGCAAGCAAATTCGGGTGGTGCAATTAATTAGTGCCTATCGACAGCGCGGGCATCAAAACGCCAATATTGACCCGCTGGGCCTCATGGCGCGAGAGCAGGTGCCCGATCTAGATCCGGCTTATCATCATTTGAGCGCTGCTGATTACGATACCGAATTTCAAACGGGTGTGTTTTACATTGGCAAAGAAATGGCACCACTGGGTGAAATTATCGATGCATTAAAGCAAACCTATTGCGGCTCAATCGGCGCAGAGTTTATGCACATCGTCGACACCGAGCAGCGTGTTTGGATTCAAAGCCGTATGGACAGTGTGCGATCGGCACCGGAGTACAGCGCCGAAACCAAAGAGCATCTTTTAGAGCGCTTAACCGCCGCTGAAGGCCTAGAGAAATATCTTGGCTCACGCTACCCAGGCACCAAGCGATTTGGGCTAGAAGGCGGTGAAAGTTTAATCCCAATGGTCGATGAGCTGATTCAGCGTGCCGGTTCCTATCAGGCTAAAGAAGTGGTCATTGGTATGGCTCACCGCGGCCGCTTGAATGTGTTAGTGAATACCTTTGGCAAGCAACCTGCTGATCTTTTTGATGAGTTTGAAGGTAAAGCGACTTTTAACACCTCTGGTGACGTTAAATATCATCAAGGCTTTTCGTCTAATGTGATGACCTCTGGTGGCGAAATCCACCTAGCGCTGGCCTTTAATCCATCACATCTTGAAATTGCATCACCGGTCGTTGAGGGCTCTGTTCGCGCTCGTCAAGATCGTCGTAAAAATGCTGAGCGTGATCAAGTGATTCCTATCATTATGCACGGTGACGCTGCTTTTGCTGGCCAAGGCGTCGTTATGGAAACGTTCCAGATGTCACAAACCCGCGCTTACACAACGGGCGGCTCGGTCCATATTGTTATCAACAATCAAGTCGGCTTTACCACCTCTAAACCAGAGGATATGCGCTCGACAGAATATTGTACCGACTGCGCGAAGATGGTCCAGGCTCCCATTTTTCATGTTAACGGTGATGATCCTGAGGCAGTGTTGTTCGTCACGCAAATGGCGTTTGATTACCGTCAGCAATTTCGCCGTGATGTAGTGATTGATCTTGTTTGTTATCGTCGCCGTGGTCACAACGAAGCCGATGAGCCTTCGGGCACTCAGCCACTTATGTATGCAGCAATCAAGCAGCATCCGAGTGCCCGCGAAATTTACGCTAATCAGTTAGTTGCTGAAGGCGTGCTGAGCGCCGCGCAAACGGAAGCGATGGAAAATAACTATCGTGAGGCCCTAGAGCGTGGCGAGCACGTTGTAAAAAGTTTGGTTAAGAAGCCCAATGAAGAGCTGTTTGTTGATTGGACGCCGTATTTAGCGCATGACTGGCAGGTGCGAGGCGACACTACGTACCCGTTAGATAAATTACAGGCTTTGGCGCATTCTTTTAACGAAGCGCCCAGCGGCTTTGTCGTGCAGCGACAGGTGGCGAAAATCATTGAAGACCGAAAAAAGATGGCTGTTGGAGCGATGGCCAGTAACTGGGGCTTTGGCGAAACGCTTGCTTATGCTTCGTTAGTGGAGGAGGGTTATCCTGTGCGACTCACCGGTCAGGATGTTGGTCGGGGTACGTTCTCTCATCGACATGCTGTGCTGCACGATCAAAAAACATCTGAAACTTATGTACCACTAAAAAATATAAGTGATGAGCAGGCCGAATTTGAAATTTTTGATTCGCTACTTTCAGAAATGGCAGTGCTCGGTTTTGAATATGGCTATTCAACCACGAGCCCAAATGGATTGGTCATATGGGAGGCCCAGTTTGGCGACTTCGCCAATGGCGCACAAGTGGTTATTGACCAGTTTATTACTAGCGGTGAGCATAAGTGGGGGCGATTATGCGGTCTAACGATGTTGTTACCGCATGGATATGAAGGGCAGGGTCCCGAGCACTCCTCTGCGCGGCTAGAGCGATTTTTACAGATGTGTGCTGAGCAAAATATTCAGGTTTGCGTGCCGACGACTGCGGCACAGATTTTTCATCTATTGCGCCGGCAAGCCATCAGACCACTGCGTCGACCACTAATTGTCATGTCGCCTAAAAGTTTGCTTCGACATAAGCATGCGGTATCAACTTTGGAAGACTTTTCTGAAGGACACTTTCAAAATGTCATTGCTGAGACGAATGATGTTGATGCAAGAAAAATTAAACGTTTGGTGTTATGCAGCGGCAAAGTTTATTACGACTTGTGTGATGCCAGAGCTGAGCATGACTTGGCCGATGTTGCGATTGTACGCATCGAGCAGCTCTATCCATTTCCCGATGCAGAGCTGTTTAAAGCAATTGCAGATTACCAGCATCTTGATGCAGTGGTGTGGTGCCAAGAAGAGCCGCGTAATCAGGGTGCTTGGTACCATAGTCAGCATCATTTTCGCGCAGTAATTGATTTAATTGATGATGGTTTGCCAATAGCTTTTGCCGGCAGGCAGCCATCGGCTTCGCCCGCGGCCGGTTACATGGCACTGCATTTAAAGGAGCAATCGGAGCTTATTGCAGAGGCCTTAGGTTTGAGTGAGTAGACTTTGTAAAATTAATTGGTGAGAGATTTTAGTCGATTAAGTGGGTCAATGAAGAAGTGTAAATTGGGTCGGCGTAGATTTTAAAATGTTTGAACGACATGCGCGATTGCGCATAAAAATTAAAGAGTGGGATCATCTATGAGTATAGAAATAAAAGCACCTTCTTTTCCTGAGTCGGTGGCTGATGGCACGGTAGCTACTTGGCATAAGCGCCCGGGTGACACTTGCGCCCGCGATGAGCTGATTGCCGATATTGAAACCGATAAGGTTGTCATCGAAGTTAACGCCCCTAACGCGGGAACGTTACTTGAAATTCTCAAGCAAGAGGGTGATGTGGTGTTGAGCAACGAATTGATTGCTCGCTTCGAAGCCGGAGCGGTTGACGCTGCGCCAGCTGCGAAGGCGGCAGCCCCTGTATCACCGGCAGTAGAAAATCAGCCGGTACTTGCTGAAGAGGCGATTGTCAGTCCAGCGGCCAAGAAGATGATGGCAGAGAATAATATTGACCTCGGCCAGATTATTGGCACAGGTAAAGATGGTCGCGTGACTAAAGAAGATGTTCAGCGTGCTATTGATGGCAGCCCAGAACAGGCGCCCGTGGTTGCCCATGTCGTGGGCGCATCTGCTCCCGCTGCACAGGCTGACGTAGTCGTTGATCCCGCGCAGCGCAATGAACGGCGTGTGCCAATGACGCGATTGCGAGCGCGAGTCGCCGAGCGCTTGTTAAGTGCCACGCAAACTACGGCAATGCTTACCACGTTTAATGAAGTCAATATGCAGCCGGTTATGGAACTGCGTAAGAAGTATAAAGACCAATTTGAAAAAACACATAACGGCACACGCTTAGGATTTATGTCATTTTTTATTAAAGCTTCTATCGAGGCTTTAAAGCGCTTTCCTGCGGTGAATGCCTCTATTGACGGCCAAGATATTGTCTACCACGGCTACTACGATGTTGGCGTAGCAGTATCTAGTGAGCGTGGTTTAGTCGTGCCGGTCTTGCGTGATGCTGATGGCATGAGTCTCGCTAGTATTGAAAGTAAAATTCGCGAATACGGTGGCAAGGCGCAAAGCGGAAAGCTGAGCATTGAAGATATGAGCGGCGGTACGTTCACGGTAACCAATGGTGGTGTCTTTGGTTCGATGCTGTCAACGCCTATTCTTAACCCGCCGCAAACCGGCATATTGGGCATGCACGCTATTAACGAGCGAGCGATGGTAGTTGACGGTGAAATTAAAATACTGCCTATGATGTATTTGGCTTTGTCTTATGATCACCGCTTGGTTGATGGCAAAGATGCAGTGCAATTTTTGGTGGCGATCAAAAACATGATCGAAGACCCTGCGCGCGTATTGCTTGAAATATAACGTGCAAAAAGTACCGGTTGTTTAAACTTAACTCATTCACAGGCAACACTACTGTTTATTGGAAAAAAGTATGTCAGATCAAGTAAACCAAGATTTTGAAGTTATTGTAATAGGTGCAGGTCCAGGTGGTTATGTAGCGGCGATTCGCTGTGCTCAGTTGGGTATGAAAACGGCTTGTGTTGAGAAATGGATTGATGAAAAGGGCGCGGTTAAGTTAGGCGGCACCTGTTTGAATGTGGGTTGCATTCCTTCTAAGGCGTTACTCGATTCGAGCCACAAATTTAAGGAGGCTCGCGACGACTTTGATGTGCATGGCATCTCAGCGTCGTCGGTGTCTATGGACGTGAGCAAAATGTTGGCGCGTAAAAATAAAATAGTGAATCAGCTTACGGGCGGTATTGGTGGGCTGTTTAAAGCTAATAGCGTTGATTCAATTGTGGGCACGGCTAAGGTGTTGGCAAATAAGCAAGTTGAAGTAACGGGCAGCGATGGAACAAAAACGATTTATCAAGCCGATAAGATTATTATTGCGGCTGGCTCTGTGCCTATCGATATTCCGCCCACACCTTTGCTTGATGATGTGATAGTAGATTCCACTGGCGCGCTCGAATTTGACGCCGTACCTAAAAAACTGGGTGTCATTGGCGCCGGTGTTATAGGCTTGGAGCTGGGTAGTGTTTGGGCACGTTTAGGGGCAGAAGTGGTAGTGCTTGAAGCACTTGACGATTTCTTGCCCGCAGTTGATGAAACCATTGCTAAAGAAACTAAAAAAGTATTTCGCAAGCAAGGGCTTGATATTCGTTTAGGCACGCGGGTGACCGACAGTACCGTAACGGGTAAGGGCAAAAATCGTAAGGTAAGCGTCGAATATACCGATGCCGAAGGAACGAAGACTGAAGAGTTTGATAAGTTAATTGTTTGTGTGGGTCGACGACCGCTTAGTGAGCAACTGCTTGCGCCTGATTGTGGCGTTAACCTGGATGAGCGTGGTTTTGTTTTTGTGAATGACCAATGCCAAACAGACGCTCGTGACATTTATGCTGTGGGCGACATTGTCCGCGGGCCAATGTTGGCACATAAAGGTATGGAAGAAGCGGTGATGGTCGCCGAGCGTATTGCTGGTAAGAAGACGCAGATTAACTATGAAAATATTCCCTCGGTTATCTACACACACCCCGAGATTGCATGGGTTGGTAAAACCGAGCAAGAACTTAAAGCCAGCGGTCAAAAATACAACGTGGGTGTGTTTCCTTTTGCAGCCAGTGGGCGCGCATTAGCGTCGAATGACACCACGGGAATGGTCAAGATGATTGCTGATGCCGAGACGGACCGCATTTTAGGCTGCCATGTTATTGGGCCTAGCGCGGCCGATTTGGTGCAGCAGGTGGTTATTGCTATAGAGTTCGGTTCTTCGGCTGAGGATCTTGCGCTGACAGTATTTAGTCACCCCACACTATCAGAAGCTGTCCATGAGGCAGCCTTAGCAGTGGCTGGGCATGCGATCCATATTCCTAATAAACCGCCTCGCAAAGCACGTTCTTAAGTGGATGGGTCGAACCAGTCGACTTTTCACTCAGTGATTGTCAGCATGGGCGGAGCCATACATTGAGTGTGTTTCGCCCGTTTGGGCTGATTAATCCGGTGCGGTGGGAGTGTACTTAATTGTCCATATGGGTAGTGCGGTGGCCTTGCTATTGCCGCGCTGTATTTGAGAGAATTCGCTCGCGCTAAATCTGCTCTGCCGGCCCTTAGGGCTACCCGCTTAGATGAAATCTAATCTATTAATGATCAACACGGAAATCAAGCGATGAACTTGCATGAATATCAAGGCAAACAACTGTTTGCCGAATACGGTTTGCCCGTATCTACAGGTTATGCCTGTGACACACCCGAAGAGACTGTTGCGGCAGTTGAAAAAATTGGCGGCGATATGTGGGTAGTTAAAGCTCAGGTACATGCGGGTGGTCGCGGGAAGGCTGGTGGCGTGAAGTTGATTAAGTCAGCCGATGAAGCTAAAGCGTTTGCGCAACAATGGCTAGGCAAAAATTTGGTGACTTATCAGACCGATGCGAACGGTCAGCCAGTGACTAAGATTTTGGTGGAATCCTGCACCGACATCGCTGATGAGTTGTATTTAGGCGCTGTGGTTGATCGCTCTAGTCGCCGTATTGTTTTTATGGCATCAACTGAAGGTGGTGTTGAAATAGAGAAAGTCGCCCATGAAACGCCGGAGAAAATTCTTCGAGCTGAGATCGATCCGTTAGTCGGCGCGCAGCCTTATCAGGCTCGTGAGCTGGCTTTTAATATGGGTTTACAGGGTGTGCAGATCAAACAGTTTACAAAAATATTTTTAGGTCTAGCCAAGCTTTTTGCAGAAAAAGATCTGGCATTGATAGAAATCAATCCGTTGGTTATCAAAGAAGATGGCGATTTACATTGCCTAGATGCGAAGCTGGGCGTTGATGGTAATGCGTTATATCGGCACAAAGATTTGCAAGCGATGGAAGATCCCTCCCAAGAAGATGCCCGTGAAGCTGAGGCGGCTAAGTGGGACCTTAACTACGTTGCGTTAGATGGCAATATCGGTTGCATGGTCAATGGTGCTGGACTTGCTATGGGTACTATGGATATTGTTGCTCTGCATGGTGGCTTTCCAGCCAACTTCCTTGACGTAGGGGGCGGCGCGACCAAAGAACGCGTAGCACATGCCTTTAAGCTGATTTTGTCGGATGAAAATGTTAAAGCCGTGTTAGTTAACATTTTTGGCGGCATAGTCCGTTGCGATATGATTGCTCACGGTATTGTTGATGCGGTTAAAGAAGTGGGTGTAAAGGTACCCGTGGTCGTGCGTCTTGAAGGTACTAATTCAGAGCTAGGCAAAAAAGTACTTGATGAATCTGGGCTGGATATTATTGCGGCCGAAAGTTTAACAGACGCTGCTGTCCAAGCAGTTAAAGCGGCGGGGAATTAGAAAATGGCTGTATTAATCGATCGAAATACTAAAGTTTTATGTCAGGGCCTTACCGGTGGGCAGGGTACTTTCCACACGACTCAAGCCATTGAGTACGGTACAAAAATGGTGGGTGGAGTAACGCCCGGCAAAGGCGGCACCACCCATTTAGACCTGCCAGTATTCAATACTATGGCCGAAGCTGTTGAAGTTACCGGTGCTGATGCCTCTGTAATTTATGTGCCAGCGGCGTTTTGTAAAGACTCTATTCTTGAGGCAGCTAATAGCGGTGTTAAATTAATTGTTGCTATTACCGAAGGTATTCCTACCCTCGATATGCTCGAAGCGAAGATACGCTGCGATGAATTGGGTGTGCGTTTGGTGGGTCCAAATTGCCCCGGTGTAATTACACCGGGTGAATGCAAAATTGGCATCATGCCGGGGCAAATACACCTGCCCGGTAAAGTGGGTATTGTTTCACGCTCTGGCACCTTAACTTATGAAGCGGTTAAGCAAACTACCGATGCAGGCTTTGGTCAGTCAACATGCGTAGGTATTGGTGGTGATCCCATTCCGGGCACTAACTTTATTGATGTCTTAGAATTATTTCAAAATGACCCTAAGACTGAATCTATTGTAATGATTGGTGAAATTGGTGGCACGGCTGAAGAAGAGGCTGCAGCGTTTATTAAAGCGAATGTCACTAAGCCGGTAGTCTCTTATATTGCTGGTGTGACTGCACCAAAAGGTAAGCGCATGGGGCATGCGGGCGCTATTATTTCTGGCGGCACCGGCACGGCCGATGAGAAATTTGAAGCGTTGGAAGATGCCGGTGTGAAAACAGTGCGCAGCCTCGCTGAAATTGGCTCGGCGATGGCTGAAATTACGGGCTGGTAACTGCGGTAGCGTTTAAAAAGCCCGGCTTTGTAGTCGGGCTTTTTTGTGGGCAAAGTTATATGACTTAGGAGCTATTTTATTTTTGATGCCCATATAGCCAGTTTATGTGCCATCGATTTTTGTGACACTTGATCTTCTGGAATCGGCTGAATAACTTTATCGTGAACTAATAAACGATATATATACAGTATTTTTTCGTGCGCTGAATCGGTCGCCTCAAATTCAACTACACCGCGTTGTTCACCGTATTTAACCCCTTCTTCAATAGCCTTTTTGATGAGCTCTTTTTCGTTTTTGAGTTTTTTCATAGTAGATTGCATCCCGCTACTGTAAATATATGTTGGGAGTGATTGATTATAGATCCTTCATGGCCTAAATAACCAAACTTTAATGTGCTGAAGCACTTTTAGCGTTGGTGTGTGCTTATACTATCGGCGAAACTGAGTTTCTATTTTTTTGATTATATTTTTTTAGATATCTAAGAGCACCTGTAATGACGATGACTAGTAGCGACACTGCTAACGACCCACTTCTAGACTCTATTGCCGAGTTATCGACTCGACCAACCAAAGAATTAGACCACTTGCCAGGCGATTACGGCATGCCTGTCTTTGGCAATAGTTTTTCGATCTTAAAAAATGCGCGAGCTTTCAATCGTCGCATGGTAGCTAAGTTTGGCACGGTTTATCGTTCTTCTGCATTTTTTAGTCGAGTGGTTGTCTTTGCCGATGCCGATGCGGCGCAATATGCCTTGATGGACAAGGAGCAAAATTTTTCCAGTAGTAAAGGCTGGTTTATGCTTAAGCACTTGTTGCCAGGTGGTATTTTGGTGCGTGATTTTGCTAATCATCGCAAGCACCGGCGCCCCTTACAGTTGGCGTTTAAAAGCCAGGTGATGGCAGCTTATGGTGATCGCTTGAATAAACTCATCAAGGAAGGTCTTGAGGAGTGGCCCACCGACAAGCAATTTTTATTTCAAGACCACATAAAATCGTTATTACTGGACAATGCAGCCACTGTTTTTTTGGGTGCTGAATTAGGCGAAGAATCAAAGAAATTGAATCAGGCTTTTGTCGATTTGATTGGCGGCATAGTGATATTTATACACAAGCGCATTCCGGGCACGAAGTTTGATCGAGCGATGCGTGGCTCTGAATATCTCAAAAATTGGTTGCACGAGCGTATTGATGAGCGCAGAAATAGTAGTGCAACCGATATTTTCACTTCTCTGTGCCACTTGGCTGATGATCCGGAGAATGGCATGTCAGCCGAGGATGTTGTTGGGCATACACTGCTCATTTTATTTGCCGCGCATGATACAACCACCAGCACACTCAGTACTATGATGTCGGTGATGGCTGAGCATCCTCAGTGGCAGGAAGCAGTCCGTGAGGAAATGTTGGCAGTGGAGGGTGATAGTTTGTCGTTTCAGCAAGTAGCCGCTTTGCCTGTCACCGACCGAGTCTTTCGTGAGACGTTGCGCTGCTTTCCCGCTGTCTTCATGATTCCAAGGCGATCTATTCGCGCTTTTGAGTATCAAGGCCATAAGATTCCAGCCAATACTTTGATCCATGTTGGGGTCGATCAGATTCATCGTTCAGAAAAATATTGGAGCAAGCCGGATCAATTTGATCCAGATCGATGGCTACCCGAACGGGCCGAGAATAAGGGGCATCCTTTCCAATGGATTCCTTTTGGCGGTGGAGCACATAAATGCCTTGGTTTTAAGTTTGCCGACATGCAGGTCAAAATATTTTTATTCCACTTGCTGCGAAATTATAAGATTGAAGCGAAGAAAGGCAAAAAATTCTCTGTTGATTTACTGCCTATACCTTTGCCGAGCGATAAGCTGCCTGTGACGATGACGCGACTTCGCTGAGTAGGGTTGTTGTGCTTGGTCGATGGGACGTCTGGCGTGTGAAAAATAAGTAGGCGTTAACAGCCCTTTGTGGTTATGCTGGGAACAGCACCAATCGAGAGTTGGTGTCGAGCGGGTCAGGTTTTTTTGAGCGCCTTAGGCCCTTGTCGTAACTCACAGGATCCGCTTCGCGTGCCGCGATGATATCTCCCCCGCAATTATCTAGGCGTCCTATCCCCCCAAAGCGGCGTGCGCGTCTATTAATGCTACTTACGCTGATATTTATTTTATATTTGCTTGGTCGGTATTTCGGTATTTCCGAGCGCTTTGATCCAGAAGCGTTACGGGTTGTAGTGGGCGAGACGGGCTTGCTAGGGGTGCTTATTTATCTGCTGCTGTTTTGTGCAGGGTTGGTGCTTTCGGTGCCCGGCATCATTTTTATGGTTGCGAGTGGTTTAGCGTGGGGCGGTTTTTACGGCACTTTAGTCGCTTGGATAGGCGCAAACTTAGCCATTATCTTTTCTTTCACTGTTGTGCGCCGTTTTAATGGGGCAGGTTTTGAATCTGCAGATATAACGAATAAATATTTAAAGCGGTTATTACACGGCCTTGAGCTCTACCCCATCCGCACTATTATCATTTCACGTTTTTTCTTTTCGACCGCCCCCGGTCTTAATTACGGTTTTGCTCTTTCATCAGTTACCGATCGGCAGCATCTTGTTGGCACACTTATAGGCACGACCGTGCCGGTTACCAGTATCGTCTTCTTCTCTGACTGGTTGGCAGGTCAGCTTTTTTAGATCAGACCCATATTGTTTTGTTGTGGCGAAAAAATTAGAGTGAGGCAATTATTAAAATTTTTTTACAGGCTCAAGATCACTTTAGCCGCATTAAAAAAACGGCATCCTAAGATGCCGCCGAGAAAGTAGTCCTGGATTTTTCAATTTGCTGTCGATTGAGGCACTTTTAATCTAGCAACCGTATTGGCTTTGGTCAATACGAGTAAATACCTAGGTGGTTTTACCGGTGTAAGCAATTTAAAAAATAAAATAAAGGATTTTTAATCATACATTTCAATGGCTTACCGCCTCTTTAAAACGAGAGCTAACTGGCCATTTATGCAAACGAATCGCGAGTGTGGTTGGCGAACTTAACCAATGACAGCATAACGGGCACTTCAACCAAGACGCCTACTACCGTGGCGAGCGCTGCACCTGAGTGCAGGCCAAATAATGAAATTGCCACAGCAACGGCCAGCTCAAAAAAATTACTAGTACCTATCAACGCGGCGGGCGCAGCAATAGCATGTGTAAGTTTGAGGCGCTTTGCCATGTAATAGGCAATAAAAAAAATCCCGTAACTTTGAATAATTAAAGGGATGGCTATTAAGAGAATACTTTGAGGTTTGCTGATAATAGTCTCGGCTTGAAATCCAAATAATAAAACTACCGTGGCGAGTAGGCCAATAATCGAGAAGGGCTTTAAGTGACTAACTACCGCTTGCACGTGGCCATGCAAATATTTTCGCGTCAAAAATCCGGCAATTAATGGCAGTACCACATATAAGGCAACCGACAAAAGTAATGTCTCCCATGGAACCGTGATATTTGATATGCCCAAGAGCAATGCAGCGATAGGCGCAAAGGCGAATATCATAATGATGTCGTTAACGGATACTTGCACAAGCGTATAGTTAGGATCGCCTTTGGTGAGCTGGCTCCAAACAAAAACCATTGCTGTGCAAGGTGCCACGCCCAATAAAATCATACCTGCGATATATTCCGTGGCGGTTTCTGGCTCAACTAAATCAGCAAAAATAATCCGAAAGAATAGCCACCCCAGCGCAGCCATGGTGAAAGGCTTGATAAGCCAATTAACAATAAGTGTTAGCAGTAAGCCTTGAGGTTTTTCATGAATGGTTTTTATTGAAGAGAAATCTACTTGAATCATCATAGGGTAGATCATTAGCCAGATGAGTAAGGCAATGCATAAATTCACATGTGCATATTCTAAGCTGGCAATCAAAGCAAAAGCGGCAGGAAAAAGATTGCCCAGTGCCATGCCTAGGAGTATGCACAGCCCCACCCAAAGGCTTAAATAGCGTTCGAATATCCCCATTATACTTTTGCAACCTGATTAAAAAGCCTCGCTACTTCCGTATGGCTTGTTGTTGGTGCATTCAATTGTAAAAGTTTTTCGATACGATGCTTGAGCATGTTGATGGTCGCGTTAAAAGCGGCAGCGACCTCGGCATCGTCACCATCTAGCGCCGAGGGGTCTACGAGGCTCCAGTGAATGTTGATTGATTGACCAAACCACACGGGGCATGTTTCTTTTGCAGCGGAGTCGCATACTGTAATGACTACATCGGGTTGCCAGCTTTCATGCTCATCCCACGACTGACTGCACAAGCCTTCGGTGGGAATCCCCCGCGCCTGTAGGTATTTTAATGACAGCGGGTGAACCTCTCCCACCGGTTGGCTGCCAGCAGATCTGGCGGTTAGAACGTCGTGGCCATAAAAATTGGTGACAGCTTCAGATAGAATGCTTCTACAGCGATTATGCGTACAAATAAATAATAGTTTCATAGTCTAATCTAACAGTATTGGTCTTGTCTTAGTGGGCGGTTACCCATGTCGGAGAGTCTCCGTTGCAGTGGCCGCAGGATTTCTTCATGGTTTTTCAGCGTTATAGCGATAATCTCTATAGACCATGCCGGGAGGCTGGGGTCAATGCGGTAGAAAATCCATTGCCCTTCGCGGCGGTCTTGCAGTAACCCACAACGTCTCAATTGAGCTAGATGGCGCGATATTTTTGGCTGGCTTACATCAAGTGCTTGGGTTAATTCGCAAACGCACAGTTCAACTTCTTGATGGATTAGCAAAACACAGCTGAGTCGCGTCGCATCAGAGAGGCATTTGTAGAGCTGTAGCGGAGATATTGTCATGCGCGACACTATATATGGAAAATCATATGTTTAAAAGCGACGTGAAAAAATAATGGGCCAAGAGAAGTTTTGACGGTCTTTTAAATATGGCGCGGTGCTTGCCGGCCATACACGCTTTGAGAAATGATGAGAAAACCGTTTTGAGAGTGCTTTTTTTGGACGTTCAATTCTGAATGCCTCTGCTTCAGCATTGCGGTGTTTAAAGGCCAGACTCATGGCCATGGCGGGTGACTCTATTGGCCTCGTAATAAAAAACCCTCCGCAAGGGAGGGTCTTTTATTTGGTAGCAAGGGGCGGATTCGAACCGCCGACCCCATCATTATGAGTGATGTGCTCTAACCAACTGAGCTACCTTGCCATAAACCTAAATCATTGTTGCCGCACGGGCATGTTTTATTTGTACCTTTGAACGGACGCGCATTCTCCCGATTGCCTTGTTTGTTGTCAAGCAGCTCAAGCCGTCTTGACCGTGCTCGGAGCGTTAAAGCTACACATTAAAGCGAAAATGAATAACATCGCCATCTTGTACGATGTAATCTTTGCCTTCTAGCCGCCATTTGCCCGCATCTTTGGCGCCTTGCTCGCCATTGCTAGCGATATAATCTTCGTAACCAATAATTTCAGCGCGAATAAAACCTTTTTCAAAATCGGTGTGTATTTTACCGGCAGCCTGTGGGGCTGAAGAACCCACCGGAACAGTCCATGCGCGCACTTCTTTGATGCCGGCGGTGAAATAGGTATGTAAGCCTAGCAATTCATAGCCGGCGCGAATGACTCGGTTGAGACCCGCTTCGGCCATGCCTAGGTCTGCTAAGAACTCGTCGCGTTCCTCATCCTCTAGCTCAGCAATTTCTGCTTCGAGTTTATTGCATATGGCAACCACTACAGCACCTTCTGCTTCGGCAAAAGCTCTTACGGCATCGAGGTGTGAGTTGTTTTCAAAACCTTCTTCGTCGACGTTAGCAATGTACATTGTTGGTTTTACGGTAAGTAAGCCTAGCGGCTTGAGTAGCTTTAGTTCATCTTCGCTAAGCCCCAGCGAGCGTAGGGGCTTAGCTTCGTTGAGATGCGGTAAGATTTTTTCTAGCAGCGTGACTAATACAGCAGCCTCTTTATCTTGACCTCTAGCTGCTTTAGAAAAGCGTTGGTGTGCTTTCTCTACGCTATCGAGATCCGCCAGCGCTAATTCTGTATTAATGACCTCGATATCAGCCGCAGGATTAATGGCGCCATCAACGTGTACAACGTTTTCGTCATCAAAGCAGCGCACGACATGAGCAATGGCATCTGTTTCGCGGATATTGCCTAGAAATTGGTTGCCCAGCCCTTCGCCTTTTGAGGCGCCGGCTACCAACCCAGCGATATCAACAAACTCCATGGTGGTGGGTATGACTTTTTGTGGTATGACTATGGCTTTGAGTTTATCTAGGCGTAAGTCGGGCACAGGTACGATGCCAGTGTTGGGTTCGATGGTGCAAAACGGAAAGTTTTCTGCATCGATGCCAGCCTTGGTTAACGCATTAAACAGCGTTGATTTGCCTACATTAGGGAGTCCGACGATACCGCAATTAAAGCCCATGGAATGAGTGTCTCTATACAGATGGTGGTTGGGTGTCTGGCTTGCCAGCATTAAAACTGTGCAGCTCATTCATGACGAGTTGCCAGTCGCCTTTTACAATGCCTTCAATGCGGCTGACCGTCTCATTAATGGCTGCCTCAGTAAGCAATGTTTCGGCACTAGGCGCTTTCTTTAAAACAAAGTTACTCACCTGCTTGGCATTGCCTGGATGGCCAATGCCTATGCGCAGTCGGCCAAAATCCTTTTGATTACCTAGGCTGCTAATAATATCGCGCAAGCCATTGTGGCCGCCGTGTCCGCCACCTTGCTTGAGGCGAACGAGGCCGGGATCAATATCTAATTCATCGTGTGCTACCAAAATAGCATCAGGCTCAATCTTGTAAAAATTCATTAAGGCTGCAACCGATTGGCCACTCAAATTCATGAAAGTGGTTGGGACCAATAAGCGCACGCTGTGTCCGGCAATATTGATTTGCCCGGTCAAACCTTTAAATTTAGTTTCTTCGAGTAGCGGCATTGTCGTGGGGAAGCGCCGCAGCAGTGCGTCAATGAACCAGACGCCAGCATTATGTCGAGTAAGGGCATATTCAGGGCCTGGGTTGCCCAAGCCAACAATAAGACGTACGGGAGCGATGTGTTTCATCTAGAACTGCAGCTATGCGGAGATTGCTCACCCGTAAGTGGGCAATCTCCAGTGTGCACTAGCTCTCGCTGCTGTCTTCGTCTTTAGGCTCGTCAGCTGCATCACCTTCTGCAGCATCTTCATCGACAATACCTTTAGGTTGAGCGATGTTGGCAATAGCCAAATCGTGCTCAGAGCCATGGCTTAATGCCACGCTCTCAACGCCAGTAGGAAGCACTACATCGGAAATGTGTAGCACCGTACCAGACTCAACTTTGAGCATATCGACTTCAATGTACTCGGGCAGGTCTTTGGGTAGGCAGCGAATTTCAATGTCGTTCACAAAGTGAGAAATGCGTCCGCCCTGGACTTTAACGCCGATGCAGGCTTCTTCGTTGGTGAAGTGCAAAGGAACGTTGACCACGATGGGCTGATTCTTATCAACACGCAAAAAATCAGCGTGCATAAGCAGATCTTTAGCAGGGTGACGCTGCAGATCTTTGAGCAGCACGTCTTCGGCAGTACCATCAATTTTTAGCGTAATGATATGCGAGAAGAAGGCTTCATTTTGTAGATGATGCCAAAGGTCATCGTGACCCAGTGTGATACTGCTTGGGTCTTTGCCGCCGCCATAAACAATGGCAGGGATTTTCTTTTCAAGACGACGTAGGCGGCGGCTCGCACCTTTCCCTACGTCGGCTCGGCTAGTGGCTTCGAGCTCAAATGCATCAGACATAATATTTACCTCAGTCTGTTATCGATGACTCCTGCGACCGGATTTTCATCGAGGTTTAAAAAGTCGAACTAAAATAGTTCAACGGTTGAATCAGTGCGACGTGTCGTAACAGACGTTAACGAAACATCGCGCTGATGGATTCTTCATTACTCACGCGGCGAATAGACTCAGCCAATATTCGCGACATGCTGAGCGTTCTGATCTTGGTACATGCTTTCGCTTCAGTCGAGAGCGGAATGGTGTCGGTAACCACCAATTCATCAAGCTCGGAATTATTAAGGCGTTCGATAGCCGGCCCCGATAGCACTGGATGCGTACAGTAGGAGATCACTTTAGCGGCCCCCTCTGTCTTTAACGCGGATGCAGCTGTGCACAAGGTTCCGGCGGTGTCGACAATATCATCGACCAGTACGCAGGTTTTACCGTCAACATCGCCTATGAGGTTCATCACTTCGGCCACATTGGCCTGTGGGCGTCGTTTGTCGATGATGGCAAGATCAGTGTCCAGTTGTTTGGCAACTGCTCTAGCGCGCACTACACCGCCAATATCGGGCGAGACAATAACAAGATCGGGGTAGCGTTGTTTTTCGATATCGCCAATTAACACCGGCGACCCATAAACATTGTCTACCGGACAGTCAAAAAAGCCCTGAATCTGTTCGGCATGTAAATCAACGGTAAGCACGCGATCAACGCCAACGCGAACCATGCAATCGGCCACGACCTTCGCCGTAATAGGCACGCGAGCCGAACGCACGCGTCGATCTTGCCTAGCGTAGCCGAAATAGGGTACGACCGCTGTAATTCGCTGAGCTGAGGCTCGGCGCAGTGCGTCGACAAGGACCAGGAGTTCTACGAAGTTATCGTTAGTAGGTGCACAGGTAGATTGGATAACAAAGACGTCTTTGCCGCGCACGTTTTCTTGAATTTCTACACTAACTTCGCCGTCACTGAATTTTTTGACTTCAGCTTGGCCTATTTTTTCTCCC
The DNA here is from genome assembly GCA_943788835.1 of uncultured Pseudomonadales bacterium. Classification (GTDB taxonomy): domain Bacteria; phylum Pseudomonadota; class Gammaproteobacteria; order Pseudomonadales; family UBA7434; genus UBA7434. Next base: position 310,524 of record CALSRU010000005.1, read on the forward strand.
AGTTGTCCTGCCACATTACCGGCTAGCGAGGGATTGGCGTTGCCAGTGAAAAGCATCAGATTTTTGGACACGGCGGCGTCTCCGGTGGTAGTCGCACGATCAAGAGGTCTATCCGCTGTGCCGACTGTGGCAGATGGAATGGATAGTTCCAGCTCGGGCTGCGTTCAATCATGCAGCTCCGATCGTAATATGGCTGGGGCGGAAGGATTCGAACCTTCGAATGCGGAGATCAAAACCCCGTGCCTTGCCGCTTGGCGACGCCCCAAAAAAACTTTTGTTTGCAGTGGCTCTATAGCCGCAGCGCCTTATGCGCTGTTGAAACCTGGCTTGCTCGGCTGACAAATCCCGTCAGCGTATCCGGTAAGTCGCGTAAAACTGCTTGCGCACCGGCTTCATCGGTAAATTTTGCAAAAATACAACTTCCGGTCCCGGTCAAGGCTGGCTTACCAAATTGGCTAAGCCACTTGAGTGCCTCGTCTATCTGCACGTAATTCGATCGTATTAATGCTTCACAATCGTTGTGCATATCAGCGGCATCAGCCCGGTTGGCTCTTAAAAGCTCGTTGAGCGAAATCGATCTTTGTGCTGTCCTAAAAAAGGCGGCTATTCTGATCGGAAGGGTGTCCCGTGTCAATTGCGGGTGGCTAAATATTGCCTGAGTAGAAATATTCACGTGTGGTTGGACCACCAGATACCAGCAGTCGGGTAAATCGATGGGATATAACTGCTCGCCTACGCCCTCGGCAAGGCTATTTTGGCCCTGTACAAACACGGGCACGTCTGCGCCCAGTGTCAGACCCAAGCTGGCGAGCTCATTTAGCGGTAAATTGAGACCCCAGAGCTTGTTGAGCCCAAGTAAGGTGCTCGCGGCATTGGAGCTACCTCCGCCTAGACCGCCGCCCATCGGTAGGTTTTTTTCAATACTAATGATGGCCCCGCGCGTTATGTGGGCGTGCTCTTGCAGTAGTTTCGCTGCGCGCCAAGCGATATTGTCTTCATCGGCCAGACCAGATAATTTGGTTTTCATGGTGATCTCAGGCGTTGTGGTCGCCTCGAGCGTCACTAGGTCACCGTAATCCAGCAGCTGGAAGAGCGTTTGTAAATTGTGGTAGCCATCGGCGCGCCGCCCAGTGATATGCAAAAACAAATTGAGTTTAGCCGGCGCCGGCAAATGCAGAATGTTATCGGGTGCCAAGGTAGTGGGGTTAGAAGCTGCTGCCAAGTGGGTCGGTTTGTGATTCGTAGTGTTCATCGAGTATTCATCACTCGCGCGGGCCGAGATGCCAGCTGGCCACAGCCACGCTCAGGCTCGCTCTGGGGCCTTGGGCCATTATTCTTTTTGGCAGGGCAAGGTTGCCGCTGCGTTCAGTTTTGGCGTAGCGCACCGTCCAGCCTGCTTGGGCAAAGCCATTCAGCTCAGGCAAGGCTGTCGCATCGGAAGCGGGCGTCGAAAAATTATGGGTGGATACCGTTGGAAGATCCGGGCCAGGTACCCCGGTAATCCAGTGGCGCAGCAGCGAAACCGGCAGGGTTAAGCCTGTGTATTGGTAGAACAGTTGGTCGGCATTGCCGGCTTCGGCTAAAAGTTGTTGTCCGCGTGAGAGAGTGATGCGCTCATTATTTTGCTGGATAATCATTGAACCCAGGCCAAATGCTCCGCTCAAGCCGATAGTGTAGTTCTCGCCGCTTTGTGTCCAATCATAGCGCAGCACATGAGTTGATGCTTTCTCATTGCTGGTTTGAGCCTGCACGCGGATGGCAATCTTACCTTTAGTCTGCCAGCTGGAGGGCCAGCTACTTATTGTGGCGTTAGCGCCTGTGCTATGGGTTTTGTATGAGCTTAGCTGGGTGCATCCGCTTATCGAAATCAGCGCACAAAAAAACATTGTTACGGTGGCTGCTTGTTGGATGCGATGGTGTAGCAAGAGCGATGTACCTGCCGGAGCGACGGTTATTTAAAAGGGATGTTTAGGCGAAGCAGCGTGCGGTCGACCTTGGGGTGATTGGGCGCTGCTTTTTGAATAGATTTATAAATTTTTGCCGCTTTTTTAGATTGGCCTGAGGTCCAGTAGAGCTCGATTAAATGAGCGGCAATTTCATCGTCGGACAATTTGTTATACGCTTTTTGTAGGTTTTTTTCGGCGGCATCTAAGCGACCCATATGGAATTGAACCCAGCCAAGACTGTCCATAATTGCGGCGTCATCGGGTTTGAGGACAAGTGCCTTTTTAATAAGATCTAACGCTTCATTATAGCGAGTTGTTCGGTCGGCCAGTACGTAGCCTAATGCATTAAGCGCTACAATATTTTGCGGATCTATTGCTAGCACATGACGCAAGTCGACTTCGACTAAGCTGATGTCGTCGAGTTGTTCAGATAAGAAAGAACGCTCGAGCCGCAAGGCGATTTGATTGGGATGTTGCTCAATAGCTTCACTTAGAACGCTATGTGCGTCGACTAGTTCACTGCTGTCGCTGAGTAGTTCGGCCTCGGCATTCCAGAAGAGAGGGGCCTGTTGAGGGTGCTTTTGACGCAGTGCAGCCAGATAGCTGCGCGCCTCGTGCAGTTGCTCCTGTGCGGCCAGTAGCGTTACAGTTTTCTGCACAGCTGGGAGATAGTAGTCGCCTGGCTGAACTTGCGCATAAAAATTTAGCGCAGCGTCGGTATCTTTTTCGGCGGCGGCAATTAAGCCCAAGTTAAACCAAGCAAAAGATGTTTCGCGATTATTATCGAGCAGTGTTTGGAGGCTTTTTTTTGCTGCCAAGAAATTATTATTTTCAGCCGCAATTAGACTGTGAGGTTTGAGTAATGTAGTATCAAATGGCGTGTCTTGAAGTAATTCGGCAAATGTTTTTTCTGCAAGCACAAGGTTTGTTTGGGTGAGTTTTCGCGCATAAGCTATTTTCAAGCTGCGTTCGTCAGGGCGTTTTTTTAACGCCTTGCGCAATACTTTAGCCGCTGCTTGATGCTGGCCAAGCTCTGTTTGTAGTTGCGATTCAATGATGGCCAACTGTACCGGATCGCCGTCGAAATTACGCAATCTTTGAATTTGTGCAAGTGCGTTTTCATGCTCGCCATTTTTTTGTAAGAGCAGTGTATATGTTAATAGAAGGCTAAAGTTTTCTGAGCGGTCTTGATCCGAGAGTCGCTCTAGCTGGATTAATACTTCACGAAGCTGTGCACTGCCCGTGGGTAATGTGCTATTGCGCAAGACGCCGAATTCAGCGGCTTCACCGGCATCGAGTTGGCGCTCTAAAATTTGCAGGGCGCGCAGGGGCTGATTAGTTCGGGCCAGCATGTCGGCAAGATTTTCTGATGCTTTTGGGTTAGACGGATCGACCTTATTCCAAAGTTCAGCCATTTCAATAGCCGCATTAGCATTGCGCAGGTACCGGGCTAAACGCGCAGCACGGGCCACTACTTGCGGATCTTGTGTGTTGAGTGCCTCGCGATAATAATTTTTAGCGGCGGTCTCGATGTCCCCGTTATAAACTGAGAGCTCCCCAACCAGTAGATTAAAGAGAGTGTCGGCCTCGAATGGGCGATTACTAGGCGGCGGTGGCTCGGCCTGCATCGTCTCACTTATCATTGCATCAGAGTGATTCGTTTGATCGGTGATCGCTTGGGTTGACGAGTTATTGCCTAGTGAGGCGCAGCCACCGATGTAAATGCTTATTAAAGTGGTTAAAAGCATTTTCCACAGCGTGCGACTGCGCGACTGCTGCTTAGCCGAGTAATAACTTGGGGGTGCTATTGGCTGGTTTGAGATCATGCAATTTTTCTGCGTATGCGGAATGCTTGGGAGTATTGTCAACATTATTGAGTTGGCGGTAAAACAGGCCTGTTAAATCCTAGCTTGTTTCTAAAAGTTGGCGCTGGCAATTATTTGCAGATGTTTAAGCAAGCCGACAGCCTAGACTCTATAATCGCATAGAATAACGCACAATCCTACTTGGCGTGGGGCGGATTTAAACGGTGAGGCGGGCGAGTTTGCTGTTTAAACTTGCCTAATCGTGAGTTTGCTAGCAGGATATCCATAGGCGCTCGAAGGGTATATTGTTAAACTCATGCTTAGCAGCAGATTCACGGCCGTGCGGGCGCCTATCCGCTACACATCAATTGTCTCAGCGAACTTCTAATTTATGCAGTTAATGGCTATCGGTATCAACTACGCTACTGCAAGCGTGGCGTTACGCGAAAAGTTGGCTATTGCCCCCGAGGCACAAGCTGCTGCGGTGGTCGAGTTGTCTGCGCAGCTCATAGCAGCCGATGGCGACAGCACAGGCGAGACGCTTATTTTGTCTACCTGTAACCGCACCGAAATAGTGGTGAGTGGTTTACAGGTGGAATCGGTGGTGCTGGAATGGCTGGCTACTTATTGCGGTGTCGCACGCTCTGAGTTCATCGAGCATGTTTATACTCATCGCGGTCGTGATGCGCTCAATCACTTAATAAGAGTGGCTAGCGGGCTCGACTCTATGGTGCTTGGCGAGCCGCAAATATTCGGGCAAATGAAATCGGCCTTTGCAGTGTCGCGAGGTGTGAATGCTTTGGGTGCTGAGCTGGGGCCGGCGCTAGAGCATGTCTTTGCGGTAGCTAAAAAGGTCCGCAGCGGCACAGCAATTGGTGAAAATCCGGTGTCAGTTGCCTACGCAGCGGTCGCTATGGCTCAGCGTTTATTTAGCGAGCTCGCTCAGGCACAAGTGCTTTTGGTGGGGGCGGGAGCTACCATTGAGTTGGTAGCCAAGCATATGCGCGATGCGGGTGCTGATCAGATTACCGTGGCCAACAGGACGCTCGAAAAAGCCCATATTCTGGCCAGCGCGCTGGGCAGTCGGGCAATGTTGTTGGCTGAGTTGCCTGAAAACTTATCTGATTTTGATATTGTGATTACTTCAACAGCTAGCCAGTTGCCTATTATTGGCAAAGGCATGGTTGAGCAGGCAATGAAGGCCCGCAAGCATAAACCTATGTTTATGGTCGATATTGCCGTGCCACGCGATATTGAGCCTCAAGTGGCTGAACTCCCTGATGCTTACTTATATTCTGTTGATGATTTAAAAAATATCGTTGACCAAAACGTCAAGCTTAGGCAGGAAGAGGCTGGCAAGGCTCAGGAGATTATTGCAGGCGGTGTTGAGCAGTATCAGTCGTGGGTGCGAAGCAGAGATGCGGCAGATTTAGTGGTCGCTTACCGCGATGCGACGCAAATAATGTGTGATGAACAACTGCAAAAAGCCCGACAATTATTGAGTAGTGGCGAATCACCTGAGGCGGTATTGGAAAGTTTTGCACGATCACTGGCCCGAAAAATGATGCATACACCTACGGTTGAAATGCGTAATGCGGCCGCTGCTGCAGATAAAAACCTGCTAAATGCCGCGCGTATATTGTTCGATCTGCCTGAATCTGGCCCGATGGATGAGCAATAGGGGCGTTGTAATTTCATGGCTAGTGCATTGCGGCCCTTCTTTGTATTGCATCAAAAGAAACACTTAATATGGGCTAGATGCTCACGGAAACTATTGCATGAAACCAAGTTTGTTTGCCAAGCTCGACGTGATCGCCGAGCGCTATGAAGAAATTAGTGCATTGCTCGGTGATGCCGAAGTTATTAGCGATCAAAAAAAATTCCGCGCTTTGTCTCAAGAGTATGCTGAGTTAGAGGCCGTTGTACTTTGCTACCAAAAGTACAGTGCAGCGCAAGAGCAAATCGCCGAAGCTGAGGGTCTACTTAAAGATGATGATCCTGATATGCGTGAATTGGCCGAGGACGATTTAGCCGTCGGTAAAGCCTCACTCGAAATATTGTCGGCAGACCTACAAAGTTTATTATTGCCGCGTGACCCTAACGATAAAAATAATGTGTTTTTAGAGGTTCGAGCGGGTACCGGCGGTGACGAGGCAGCTATTTTTGCTGGCGATTTATTTCGCATGTACAGCCGCTATGCCGAATCGCGAGGTTGGCGCGTTGAGATTCTTAATGAGCGCATCGGCGAGCATGGTGGGTACAAAGAAATCATTTCACGTATCGCCGGAAGTGATGTCTATGGCAATTTAAAATTTGAATCGGGTGCACACAGGGTGCAGCGTGTACCTGAAACGGAATCGCAGGGGCGGATTCATACCTCAGCCTGCACCGTGGCTATTATGCCCGAGGCTGATGAACTTGAGGCCATAGAGCTGAACAAAGGTGATCTGCGTATCGATACGTTCAGGGCGTCAGGGGCGGGTGGTCAGCATGTTAACAAAACTGATTCAGCTATTCGCTTGACCCATTTGCCTACAGGTATTGTGGTTGAGTGTCAGGATGAGCGCTCGCAACATAAAAACAAAGCGCGCGCTATGTCATTGTTGCAAGCTCGGTTAAACGATGCCGCGCAATTAGCCGCTGATGCTGCGCAGGCGAGTGAACGCCGCAACTTAGTGGGTAGTGGTGATCGTTCGGAGCGAATTCGCACTTACAATTTTCCACAGGGGCGCCTTACCGATCATCGTATTAATCTGACTTTATATAAGCTCAGCGAGGTAATGGAGGGGCAGCTTGACTCAGTTGTGCAGCCACTTTTACAAGAATACCAGGCCGACTTGTTGTCCGACTTGGGTGACGAATAGTTTGAATTTGAGCGCCAGGCACTCCATAGTCTAGTCGAATCTACGTCATGCCCGATATTTCATTAGCGCAATTGCTTGTTCAAAGCACTGCTGCACTCACCGCAGCAGGTCAGGCTGGTGCGCGGCTTGAAGCTGAAGTGTTGATGGCTTTTGCATTGGAAAAGCCACGAAGTTATCTCTATGCGTATCCCGAGGTGGTGGTGTCTGAAATGCACGGTCAGCAAGTGAAAGCATTGATAGATGAGCGCATTGCGGGGCGTCCTATTGCCTATCTCGTGCAGGAGCGTGATTTTTGGTCGTTGCCCCTATATGTTAATGAGCAGGTGTTGATTCCACGCCCTGAAACTGAGTGCATGGTTGAGGCTGTGTTGCAGTTAAGTTTGCCAGAGGATTCTGTTGTTGTTGACTTGGGTTCTGGTAGTGGCGCCATAGTGATGGCGTTAGCTGTTGAGCGGCCAGCCTGGGTTTGTCTGGCGAGTGACCGGTTGGCTGGACCGTTGCAGGTGGTTAAAAAAAATATTGATAATTTGCTAGGCGCTGATGCCATAAGTGGCAATACGCCGGCAAAGTTGCCCATGTTGTTGCAGGCCGAGTGGTTGTGTGCCTGTGCCGAAGCCTGTTTTGATTTGGTGATTTCTAATCCGCCGTATATAGAAGATGCCGATCCGTATCTTGATAGGGGCGATCTTCGCTTTGAGCCGCGCTCAGCATTGGCCAGCGGAGCAGACGGGCTTGGCGACATTCGGTGTATTGCCGAGCAGGCTCGCAGAAGTTTAAAGCTAGGTGGTTATTTAGCGTTGGAGCATGGCTATGCCCAGCAGCAGGGGGTTGTTGAAATAGTTGAGGGCGCTGGTTTTGAGGTTAGGGAATTAGGTAGGGACTTGGCTGGGTTGCCACGTTATGTCATTGCACAAAGTCATTCGTAAATTAAGCGATTTCCGCAACCGGTAGTAATAGTCGATTGGTAGCATGAAGAATTTCGCCAAGATTAAACGGGGCGAAAAAAACCGCATCAGCGCCGCTGTGTTCTGCCATTGCCCGAGTTGCTGATTCTTGAATATTTAGCGAGACAATTTCATTTTGGGTGACAAATGCGATGATGGGGAGTTCGCGATCTTGCAGTCGTATCGTTTCGATAAGCGAAAGGCCATCAAGGTCATCGAGCATTAAGTCGACAAAAACGGCGTCAATATTTTCAAGTTCTGCTAGGCATTCTTTTGATCGGCTTATATGCTCAACTTTGGCGGAGTCGCCAAGAGCGGCATCAAGAATAACCTGCAAGTAAGGCTCAGTTTCGGCAACAATAAGTCGAGACTTATTAGGCATTTATCTTGATTCCTTTATTCTATATTTGGCACTGTCAGTGCGACGTGGCCAGCTTGTTTATTGTGGTATTGGTTGTGGTGTAATTAAAATTGCGTGGTAAGTGCAAGTCGCTGTTTTGATACGATTCTGATACAAGTCGGACGACCCCAACGGCGCGATTTTAGAGTTATTTTTTTGCCGGCACAACCTTGACATTGAAATCTTTATTTGGATTTATTTTTAGCGCTTCGGGCAGGTGGGCGTGATCGGTGTTTTTTTGATCTGCGTTAGAGCCTTAAGCTTTTTTGAACACCAATTGCAGGGCTAAGCCATCGTTTAATTGCTCAATAACGGCGTGGCCGTTGTTATTGTGAGCCATGGCCACAACGTTGTCGGCGGAATTTTGGTGGGTGGCGGATTTAGCTGCTTTGAGTAGCTTTTGTAGGTCTACTGTACTGATGTCAGCTGTCTTTGTGTGCACTGACAAAACAATGTAATCCCCTTCGAGAACTTCGGTGCATGCGCTGCACTCAGTGGCGGGCAGGTTTTTATTACTTAGTGACAGTACAATTTGTTGGTCTTCACCCTGGGGTTGATTTTCTTGTTGCGCCGCTAGCGCTGTATTGCGCGCGCTAATTAAGAGTTGCATAACAATTTGTTTGAAAGGCGTTTCGGCAATTAAAGCACTGCCAGTCGTTTCATCAATTTCGGTTTTCAACGTTAATGAAGCAGGCATGGTGGGCCGCATCATATCGAGAATTTCAGTGACCAGTGGTTGTAGAGCTGTGCCGGTGGTTCCTTTTTTCTCGACTTGCCCACTGCTTTTGTGTGCGACTAGCTCGTACGCGTGCGCCGCTGTTTTTAAAACTTCTTCAAGGTGATCGGCTATGCGTTGCTCTCGCGCTTGGTTTTTCTGAGACAGTGCGACTTCAGTGTAGTTGACAATGCCGCTTAAAATTTCTTTAAAGTCGCGGCCCAGTGCTCCCGTCATAGCGATGCCCATCGCTTCGCTGTCGAGATCATTATCCGTGTTAATTTGGGTAATGTTGTCGCCGAAATCCAGCTCGGTGTTGTTTGCTGCGGTTGTATTAACGTCATTGCCAATGGCGCTATCACTAATAAAACCGTATCCAACGATCGATTCGACTTGGCTACCATCAGGCTGAGTTAATGCAATACCTTGCCAAGATACATGGTGCTTCGGCTCAGAGTTCTGCGGTTTGTGGTCGTCGTCGTAGCGATGGGAAACTGCATTCCCCGGACTTTTTAAAATCAGGCTAGTCAGTTGTTTAAATTTAGGCATGGAATCACGGAAAACTTCATCATCGTCGCGGCCGGAAATAATGTCGGCGCGTACGTTGAAGTATTGGCAAAACCGCTTGTTAGCCTGTAAGAATCGACCAGAGCTGTCTTTTTGGAAAAACATGATAGGTGCGTCATCCAGTGACTGCCTAGTCGCATCGTGATTTTTTAGTAATTCTTGATAGGCATGCCGAGTAGCCGTTATATCTACCGCGCTCCAAACTACCTGCCGCGATAAGCCCGCATCACCCTTTAATTTTGTTATGTAAGTATCGAGCCAGCGCAAGCCTTGGTTACTGGCGTAGGTGATGCTTTGTTGATGCTCTTTGCCAGTGTTAAGTGTGCGCTGAATGTTTTCAACTAAATTGTCGAGGGCGTCCACCTCCAGTATTTCAGCTAGTCGAAGCCCAGGGGCTGCCATCGGTAAGTGTTGAGTTAAATGCACGTCATTGCTGATGACCCTAGCGATACGGCCGCTCTCATCTAATAAAAAGCACAGCGCAGGCAGTGATTGAGCAACTTGTTCCCAGATTTTTTCATGAGCCATTACGTCGACAGATTCAATTAGATTGTCAAATCCTGGTCGCACCGTATTCGCTTGTTCTGGCAATGTTTCAAGCGTGTTAGATTTTATTGTGAGTTCAGCACGTGCGCTCGTTGCGCGCCCTTGTCCATTATTCTCTATCTGTATAGCGGTGATCTCTGCAGCATGGGGAGTGCCATTTTCATCTGCTATGGTGCAGTTAATTGTACGTGGTATCGATTTATATTCAGAAATTCCACGGAGCAAGTCGGCAAATTGCGCGGCGCCTTCAGTATTCAGCTTGGTCTGCCAGTCTGTGAGGCTCAGTTGAGTATCTGACTGGTTAAAGATCGGCGAATTGACCGCAGCTGCGATATGGATGAATTGATTTTCGAAGTCTATGCTCAGCGTATGGCGACAGGTATCGTATGTTGATTGCTGGCTCGCAGTTGATGGCGTGGCGGTATTTTCATGGGCGATATGGATCGACCGCATGTCTGCCTGTTCAGCGGCGCGATGCGGCGCAGTTTCATGCGTGCTGCGATTAAAGTGCGGGTTGCTGCTTGGTGGGCTCGTCGGCTGCCTTGGCGCGAGCAGATTGTTTTGCTCACTGGCGAGCATTTCTAAACGATGTTCCTCGATAAGCTGACGAATAGTTTTTTGTGAAAGTTCTGATCGCAAGATTAACGCGTCGATGCCATTTTTTATTGCGGTGGAAAATAGTGATAGGTCTCGATTGAGCTCATGCTCATCCAGCACCATAATCATTAGGGTTTTACGCTGCTTAGCATTGGAGTTATACAGCTGCGTAATGGTTTGAATGAACGGTTGTGCGCCGTAACTGCGGTCAAAGAATACAACGTCGTGTTGGGCGAAGGTCGTCGGTGAGCAGTTAATGGGCGAGATTATTTGCAGTGTAAAAGTGGGTGCGCGGCTCATTTCCAGCATGTGCTGGAGCATCATGCAGAGGCTATTGTCGTCGGACAATATGGCCGCCGATAGGTGAGATACGTTTGTGCCTGGATCGAGAGTCAGATTGCCCTGGCTCATTAATTTCACTCGCTTTGATTAGGGTCTTGGCATGTCATTATTATGCGTTGCACCAATCTGGCTATTGGCAAAGCCGCTCCGCTCTTACGCTTACTTGCTCTTCGGTCGTATTCTAAGCGAATTGCCTACATTTTAACTAATTGATTTGGCTGCATTTTGACCGAATTTTGGTTGATTTTTTGTCAGTATGGTTTAAAAATCGGCGTCTTGGTTATTCTACGCTCTATATGAGTTAAATGCGATCATTCGGACCATTTTTGAGGATCATTTCAAATGGGTAGAGCTGCAATGGCCACAGGCCGAGCAGCGTGGGTTTCCGAGGTTTGGGTGATATTTGATCGGCTAGTGCTTAGGTAGTCTTCCGATTGATCTGTCGACGTTTTAGTGCTGACAATCAGTTTTTGGGCGGCCCGATTGAACCTCGGGTTAGACACTGATGATTCGGTTGGTAGCTTTGTTGTCCTGTAAATAAATCAATGCGGGTAGAGTTAGGGTAATTACGTCAAATAGCCTAGAATACCCACCCCATAAAATGACAGAAATGAAAGTGAGTGAAATTAGCTTGTCTAAAAAAATTGCAGATGATGCGTCAGTCGATAGCACGATAGATTCAACCCCTGGTCATGCCGGCGATAGTCCAACCGAAACACCGGTCGATCCAACGCCTAGCGATACCGGCGAGCCCCAAGCTGTGGCCGAGGCTCAAAGCCATTTGGTGGCCACACAAAGCCAGCTAGATAAGCCGAGCTCGTCACGCAAGAGTGGCCGTTCGCGCACCACTAAGGCTTGGAGTGTCGATCAGTTCGTAGTGCCTGAGCGAGAAGGTAAAGTGCGCTTTCATGACCTCGATCTGCCTCAAGAGCTGATGCGAGCTATAGCGGACTTGGGTTTTGAATATTGCTCATCTATTCAAGCCGAAGTGTTGCCCCATACTCTCGATGGTTACGACGCGGTTGGCAAGGCGCAAACCGGTACTGGAAAAACTGCTGCGTTTTTATTGGCGGCCATGAATGAATTACTGATTAACCCGGTCGAAGGCGAGCGCTTTTTGGCTGAGCCCAGAGTTGTTGTGCTAGCGCCGACTCGGGAGTTAGTTATGCAAATTGGTACCGATGCAGTGGATCTTGCCAAGCATACCGGTCTGCAGGTGCACACGCTGGTTGGCGGGATGGATTATGGAAAGCAACTCCAGCGCATACAAAAACGTTATGTGGATATCGTGGCGGCAACGCCAGGCCGATTGATTGATTTTATTACCCGTGGCGATATATCGCTGGCGCAGGTGGAAGTGTTGGTGCTCGATGAGGCCGACCGTATGCTCGACATGGGTTTTATCCCTCAGGTACGTCGCATTGTTCGTGCTACGCCACCGCGTGAGCAGCGACAAACGATGCTATTTAGCGCTACTTTCAACTATGACGTGCAAGTAATGATCGATAGCTGGATGGTTGATCCGGTTAGAATCGAAATCGAACCTGAGAACATAGCCGCTGATAGCGTGGACCAGCGCGTTTATATGGTGAGTAGCCAAGAAAAATTTACGGTACTGAAAAATATTCTTGCCAGCGAGACCGCCACTAGCGTTATTATTTTTGCCAATCGCCGCGATCAAACTCGTAGACTTTATGAGAAGTTACGCAAGGCAGGTGTTCGCTGCGGTATGTTGTCGGGCGAAATAGCACAACAGAAGCGCACGCGGACGTTGGAACAGTTTAAAACCGGTGACATTAAAGTCTTGGTCGCAACCGATGTGGCGGGTCGTGGTATCCATATCGATGGCATTAGCCATGTAGTCAATTACAATTTGCCGGACGATCCTGAAGATTATGTCCATCGTATTGGGCGCACGGGCCGAGCAGGTGCCAAGGGAGTTTCCATTAGTCTGGCCTGCGAAGACGATGCATTTATGCTGCCGGATATTGAAGTCCTGTTGGGTGAGAAGTTGGTTTGCGAACGACCTCCCGAGCAGTTGTCTGGAGGCTAGCGCGAGCTACCGGTTTGCTTGCGCTCTGATTGTTCCAAATAAAATAATGTGCCGCCGCATACCGCCGCTGGAATAGCCACAATGTTGATCAGCGGGATCATCGACACCACCGTAGTGGCACTGCCAAAACCCAAGCCTGCGCGCTTACGCATGTTTAAATCTTCTCGCATGGCTTTAAATGATAATCCGTTGTTGTCGTAAGCGTAGTCGACATATTGGATCGTCAGCATTTTTGCGCCAAACCAAAACCAAATAAACGGCATGATGGTGGCAAGCGGTGTTATCACGAGTGAAAGTAAGCTGAGAAGCGCGAGGGGTAGTAGTCGCAATATATAATATAAAAGTTTTTGCAGTTCTCGCATGAGTGTTCGCGGCAGGATTTTTATTGAGGCCGTTATCGTTAGTGCTTCGGTGCTTGTTTGGCTATTATTAACGCGCTCCACTTGTTCGGCCATCAAGCCATAGAATGGTGAGCCAATTAACGTAGCGGCAAAAGTAAACCCAAACGCTACCAGCAGTGCGGCGGCAATATAGAAGATGGCTTTGAATAGCCATTCAATAAAGCTCAGCCAAGCTGGAGTGCTAGCTATAAAGCTGGTTAGCCAGCCGTCAAATAATTCATAGAGATAGCTTAAGCCAAAATAAAAAAGTGCTATGTTAATTAGAATAGGCATGACGACGAAGGGTAGGATGTGCTTATTTTTTAGCGTAGCAAAGCCTCGCCACAAATAGTTTATACCCGAGTAAAAATTTTGATTACTTTGCATGATGAGCCCTGTAAGGGTTAAAAGCTTTGCACGGTACTGCGTGGGTGGAATAAAATTTTTGCGGGTTAAAGTGGAGCCCGACGCAATTTTATAGTGCTCAAGATGTTAGCGCTAGTGAGTATGTTCGCGATCGGCACAAGGCGTTGGGTGCATGCCCGACTTAAGGAAAGGGGAGGGCGAGTTAGGGCTGAAGTTGTCTGCACCTAAACTGGCCAGTGTTACTGGTGCCTTTGCGTCTATATTTTTGCCGATTGACGTGCAAAATCAAGTAGCATACGCAACAATATTTTATTGGGCGGCCTTGGGCCATGCCCATTTTAATTTACTCTTTTTAGTCGGGTTCTTATGATTTGGATACTTTTACTTTTACTTTTACTTGGGCTTGCAGTGCTTTTATGGTCCGCCCGTCGCTATCTGCACGGGCCCGATTTGCGCAGCTATGATCGGCCCACCGGAGACATTTTTGATACGGTATCCACTGATGCCGAAGGGCTTGTAGCGGTCAATAAAACAATTGGTGATTGGCGGCGTGAAGCTGAAAGTGCTCGCGGTATGCGCGGGCGATTAACGAAGCTGCGTGAACAGCTAGATAATTTGTCGGCCGACTTAATTTTCGATGGCGAAGTGATTCCAGTTAACGCAGATGGTGTCGATGCTGAATGGGTCATTGCTCCAGGGGCTAATCGGCATCGTCGAGTGTTGATGATTCACGGTGGAGCCTTTTGTTTGGGGAGTGCTCGCGGGCATCGAAAAGTTTCGGCCCGGCTTTCAGCTTTGGGCGATGCGGCCGTGCTGGCTATTAATTACCGTTTGGCGCCGGAGCATCATCGTAGTCAGTGTGTTGATGATAGTCAGACAGCTTACCATTGGATGCTTGAGCAAGGCCCTGACGGCCCTGCTATTGCGCAACAAACCCTGTTGGCCGGCGATTCAGCCGGTGGTAATTTGGTGTTGGTTTTGGCGGCAATTTTGCGCGCGCAGACGCTTCTGCAGCCAGCCGCGGTGATTGCACTTTGTCCCACGGTTGATAGCACGATGTCGGCTCCGAGTATTATCTATAATGCTGGTTCTGATCACGTACTCGGTCAATTCGGTAAAGTTGCGAGTAAGGTGCCGCGCAGTTTATTGCTATTGTTATCAACCGTGATCTTTAAATTGTATTTAGCGAATCCACGCTACTCGCCTATCTTTGGTGATTTGCGTGGACTGCCTCCAACGCTGATACATGCTAGCGACACAGAAATATTGTTATCGGATGCGATTCGTTATACCAACAAGGCCCGCAGTGCGGGGTCCATGGTCGATCTACAAATATGGCGCGAGCAAATGCATGTGTGGCATTTGTTCGCCGACGATTTGCAAGCAACCGAGCAAGCGTGGCAGGAAATAGGTCGCTTTATAAAGCGCCATGCTTGAGGTCTATCTCACTAGGCAGGCGCATTTAGCTAATAGTGTTGAAGGCGGTTTTGGCAACCGATAATGTTTTATCGATAATGTCGCTAGTATGGCAAGCCGAAACAAACCCTGCCTCATAGCTAGCCGGCGCAAGGTATACGCCGTGGTCAAGCAAAACATGAAAAAACTGATTGAATCGCTCGGTGTTGCCCGCCATAACTTGATCATAGCGGGTGACGCTTTGCTCTTCAGTGAAAAACACCCCAAACATGCTGCCTGCGTGGTTAGTCGAGAAGGGGATGCCGGCGGCATCGGCCAGCTTTTGTAAACCATTGACTAGATTCTCGGTCGCTTCAATGACTGGCTCGTAAAAGCCAGGTGCACTGATTAACTCAAGGGTTTTTAATCCTGCGGCCATAGCAACAGGATTGCCCGATAGCGTGCCGGCTTGATAGACGGGGCCTTGCGGTGCGAGTTGCTCCATGATGTCTTGGCGTCCCCCAAATGCACCAACGGGCATGCCCCCACCAATTACCTTGCCTAGTGCAGTCAGGTCAGGCTTAACTTGGTAGTGTCCCTGTGCTCCGTCTCGCGCCACTCGAAAACCCGTCATTACTTCATCAAAAATCAATAGCGTACCGCTCTCGTCGCAAACCTCACGCAAGGCCTGTAGAAAGCCGGGTACCGGTGGTATGCAATTCATATTGCCTGCTACGGGTTCTACGATAATGCAGGCAACTTGCTCACCTATTTCAGCGAATACTTTACGCACCTCATCACTATCGTTATAAGTCAGCGTAATGGTATGTTCGGCTAGGCTATCGGGTACGCCGGGCGAGCTTGGTACGCCAAAGGTGAGTGCGCCAGAGCCGGCCTTCACTAACAATGAGTCGGAGTGGCCATGGTAGCAGCCTTCAAACTTCACTATTTTGTCACGGCCTGTAAAGCCCCGCGCTAATCGTATGGCACTCATAGTCGCTTCGGTGCCTGAGCTGGTCATGCGTATAAGCTCTATAGACGGCAATAGCGATTTAATTTTCTCTGCAACAGCGATTTCAATTTCGCAAGGAGCGCCGAAGCTCAAGCCGTTGTGCAGGGCTTCTTGTACGGTGTTGATGACGTCAGGATGGGCATGACCCAAAAGCATTGGTCCCCACGATTGCACATAGTCGATGTAGGCATTGCCATCGGCATCAAAAATATAGGCGCCACTCGCTCGCTGTATGAATGGCGGGCAGCCGCCTACCGCTTTGAAGGCGCGCACGGGTGAGTTAACACCGCCGGGAATGGATTGCTGTGCGCGAGCATAAAGATTTTCGGAGTGTGTGTAAGAATGCGTTGCAGTCATAGAACAAAAAGCCGTTGAAAGTTGTCGTGGCGCCCGTTTTTTCGGTGTCGTTAGAATAAAAAAGGCTTACAAGTGGTGCTAAAATTATACGCGCTAAGCAGGGTTGGGATCATTATGTTCCAAGGTGCAAGTACGGCAAATGACAGTGCCATTAAGCACGACTAAAGTTCGGCCAGTACTGCGCGTTCGGTTGCTAGCGGTTGGCCGGCTAAGCGTAATAAAATCATTTCAATGAAAGTGAAAGCCAAGTTTGCATTGCCGCGTTTACCGGTTAAGTCGGCCTTTGAGGCCAGTGCTATACAGCGCTCTATATCCTGTGGCTTGAGTCTTGCCATTGCACTACGCAGAGTGGCTTGTTTGTTGGCTAAAAAAATCCTCTCTGCTTTGAGGCCGGCTTGCAGCTGATTTTTTTGGTGGTAGTCCAGTAGCGTGGCGAGCCTGCGCAACTCAAAAGCAATAGCTCCCAAGATAGCAGCAGGGTCTTGACCTTCTTCGCGAATATGAGCAAGTGCGCGGCACGCGGCTAAAGAGTTGACCTTAAGTGCATGATCCAGCATATCGAAGGCTGAAAAGCGGGCGTTGTCGGTGACGGCCTCATCAATCGTTTTAACATCAATTGCAACTAAGGGCGAGGTTGCTTTCTCAGTTACGGGGCTAGCCGGCATTTTTGCTAGCGACAGTTTCTCTAGCTCTTGCACCGCCGCCATCAAATTGCCTTCTATGCGTTCAGCGAGTAACGCAGCAGCATCGCCACTGAGCTTAAGGCGATGAGCAGTGGCTCGCTGTATCAGCCATTGTGGTAGCTGTTCAGATGACAGTGGATAAATAGGCACTTGTATGCCCTTGCTGGTGATAGTGTTGACCCATTTCGGTTTGCCGCTGATGCGAGGTGCAATGATTAACAGCACCGTATCGGGTGGTGGGTCAGCCATGTATTGGCAAATGGCGTTGCTGCCTTCAACACCGATTTTTGATGAGTTTAAGCGCAGTTCGAGCAATCGTTGGTCACCGAATAATGATAATTCATTGCAACTAGCGAGCCATGCGGGCCAGCTAAAATGATTGTCTTGTTCGGCCCTTTCTACATCGTTGAAGCCTTTTTCTGCAGCTTTTTTTCTAATGAGCTTGCAGGCGTCGCTTTGTAGCAGCGCTTCATCGCCGGCAACTAAGTAGGCGCTAGCGAATGATTGCTTTAGATGGGCGGCGAGCTTGTCAGGATAAATTTGCACGTTTGATTTCGTCGTTGTGTTCAGCTTGTGACAGTGTTGGGGGTGTTAGCCCGTTTTTTCTTGTTTTTATTGAGATGATAATGCTGCCTTGTTTGATTCGCTGTGCTGCGCATAGCGAATCAATTGTAGAGTTTTTGTCGTAATCATTTGCGTAAGTTCATTGTCAACCAACTCGCTCTCGCGCTGTTGCGCGGCGCGCTGCTCGGGGTTGGTGAGCTGCTCTCGCTCGGCGCTGAGTATGACCGGAGCAATGAGGGTTTGCTGTTTACTGATCCAAGCGAGCTGCACATTGACTGATCGTAGGCGTTCAGCATCACGGCCTTCAGCGCTTACCGATAAACTGCGATTGCTACGGTCCACTTGTTGTAATGTGATGACACTGCCAGCTATATTACGATTTTTTGTCACCGTAATATTGTTGGCCATAAGTTGGCGCGTAAGGCTGACCTTCCATTGAGTTTGAGCGTCGATATAAATTGGCTGTAAGGTCGCTTCAGCGAGCAAAGGCTGCTGCAATTGGTAGCCGCAGCCGCTGATGATAAGCGTTGCCAGAATAACTATGGCATGGAGCGGGTTAATGAATAATTGTTTGTACATACGGTATATCGATGTCCGCTAGGTGGATATGCTGTTGCAATGTTGTTGTGCTCTATCGCTGCGCTATATTGCCGGGCTATGTTGCTGCGCTATGTTGCCGCGCTATGTGTCGATATTTGCTTGTTAGTTGGCCACAATGTTAACGAGTTTTGCCGGTACTACAATGACTTTACGCACCGTTTTATCAACAATAAATTTCTGCACATTTTCGTGAGCCAGGGCTAGTTTTTCGACCGTCGCTTTGTCAGTATCAGCCGGCACCTGAAGCTTCGCGCGCACTTTCCCATTGACCTGTACAACTAATTCGATGCTGCTTTTCGTCAGTGCAGTCGTATCGAGCAAGGGCCAACTGGCTTCTAATACACTGTCTCCAAAACCCAATTGTGCCCAGAGTGTATGGCAGATGTGAGGCGCAATAGGTGCCAGTAGGCGCAGTAATATACTGACCCCCTCGGCAATCGCTGCTTGCGTATGTTCGCTTGTGTCTTGAGGGTTTTCGGGCGCGCTTTTGTGCAGAGTGTTGAGTATGGTCATGCAGGCTGCAATGACAGTGTTGAATTGATTTCTTTCGAAATCGAGCAGCGCTTTTTCAAGAACATTGTAGATATTGTGGCGGCAGTTTTCGCAACCATCATCGTTGTTGTTGGTGCTGTATATGCCGTGCTCGTCGAGCAGTGAGCGGCCCGTTTGTATTGTGCCTTCTTGTTGTTGGCAGAAAACCCAAAGACGTTTTAAAAATCGTTGTGCGCCGGCTACCCCATCGTCATTCCACTCTAGCGTTTGCTCTGGAGGAGCAGCAAACATGGTAAAGATACGTACAGTGTCGGCACCGAATTGATCAATAGCCGTTTGAGGGTCGACGCCATTATTTTTTGATTTTGACATTTTTGTCATGCCGCCCACCGTTAAGTCGGCGCCAGTTTTGCTGTCACGCGCGGCAATGACACGGCCTTTGCTGTCTTGCTCGGTGTCCACGTCTGCCGGGTTGAACCAGTCTTTGCCACCGTCTTCACGCTGATGATAAAAGGATTCGGCCAATACCATGCCTTGGCAGAGGAGCCGCTTAAAGGGTTCGTTAGATGAAATCAGGCCTTCGTCGCGCATGAGTTTGTGATAGAAGCGCGCATACAATAAGTGCAATATGGCGTGCTCAATACCGCCGACATACTGATCGACGGGCAGCCAGTAATTGGCACGCTCGCTGTCGAGAAGACCGTCGGTGTAGTCGGGGCAGGTGAATCGCGCGTAGTACCAGCTCGACTCCATAAAGGTGTCAAAGGTGTCAGTTTCACGCTCGACCGCACGACCCTCGTGTTCGGCTTTACGCCAATGTTCATCGGCCTTGATTGGTGATTGCACCCCATCCATGATGACGTCTTCGGGCAGTAGTGCCGGCAGCTTGTTGAGTGGCACAGGAATTTCGCCGCCCTCGGGTAGATTGTAGATGGGGATCGGAGCGCCCCAATAGCGTTGCCGAGACACGCCCCAATCACGCAGTCGGAAGTTGGTGGTGGCTTTACCGCAATTGAGCCGGGCGAGTGCGTCAGTTATAGCCGTGCTGCAGGCTTTGACATCGAGACCATCAAACTCACCGGAATTCACTGCAACTGTATCGGTTTTGCGCGCGTACCACTCTTGCCATTGCTTGGCTGAAAAAGCCGTGTCGTTGTCGAGCTTCGATTGCACCACTTGTTCAATTGGTAGCTGGTAGCTGGTAGCAAAAGCAAAGTCACGCTCGTCATGAGCTGGCACGGCCATAACGGCACCCGAGCCGTAATCCATTAATACATAGTTGGCTATCCAAACCGGAATTTCACGGCCGTTAAGTGGGTGGGTAACGGTCAGGCCCGTGTCGATGCCTTTCTTCTGCATGGTGGCCATATCGGCTTCAGCAACCGACTGAGCCTTACAGGCCTGAATGAATTCAGCAATGGCTGGATTGTTTTGGCTGAGCGCTAGCGCTATGGGGTGCTCAGCGGCAAGGCTGGCATAAGTGGCCCCCATTAGTGTATCGGGTCTTGTGGTGTAGACCGATAAATGCGTAAAGCCTGCGGTGGCAACGGTTAACGCAAAGTCGATTTCTGCCCCCTCACTTTTGCCAATCCAGTTTTTTTGCATGGTTTTTACTTGCTCTGGCCATTCGGACAGATCATCAAGGCTGGCCAATAACTCCTCGGCATAGGCGGTGATTTTGATAAACCATTGGGGAATTTCTTTGCGCTCAACTAAAACACCCGAGCGCCAGCCGCGACCATCGATGACTTGTTCATTGGCCAGCACCGTGCAGTCCACCGGGTCCCAGTTGACGGTAGCCATTTTTTTATAGACCAAGCCTTTTTCATAGAGTCGCGTAAAGAACCATTGCTCCCATTTATAGTAATCGGGTTGGCAGGTGGCAAATTCGCGTGACCAGTCAAAGCTAAAGCCCAGTGATTGGAGCTGTTGGCGCATGTAATCAATATTTTGATAGGTCCACTTAGCCGGTGCCGTTTTGTTTTGAATAGCGGCATTTTCTGCCGGCAAGCCAAACGCATCCCACCCCATGGGGTGCAGTACATTTTTACCCAGCATAGTTTGGTAGCGCGCAATGACATCAGTGATGGTGTAGTTGCGCACATGCCCCATGTGCAGTTTGCCACTGGGGTAGGGGAACATTGCCAGGCAGTAAAATTTTTCTTGCTCAGGGTTTTCACGCGTAACAAAACATTCGTTATCGTGCCAATACTGCTGGGCTTGAGCTTCAATATGCTGGGGATCGTAATCTTGCGACATGGGCACTTGGCAACACTTTACTAAGTTGATGGACGCTGATAAGAGCGTGCTGGTGCAGCGGTGATGGCTGCTACAAAAGTACGCTAGAATACATCGATCTGAGTCCCTTTCGCCAGCGCTGTGGCTGTAACTATCTGCCACAAACTGCCAAGGAGCCATAACAGGAACCGTAATGCTTTATCGAACGCTGTTAAAATTTTGGTTGTTGCCGCCAATGCTCAATATTTTGCTGATTATGCTGGGCTTGCTGTTGTTGGCTCGGTATAGGCGACTAGGTATCGCCTGTTGCACAACAGGCTTGCTGTCACTGCTGCTGCTGTCTATCCCACAATTTAGCAATTTGTTACTGCAGTCTACTGAGGTGGCCGATGCATTGGATGCAAACCACGAGCGATTGCAATCGGCCGATGCAATTGTGGTGCTCGGTGCGGGTCATCTTGAATTCGCGGCTGAGTACGGCGACGCACAACCCAGCCATGATGGCGTGGCTAGGCTCAGCTATGCGGCCTATTTGCACGGCATGACGGGCTTGCCTTTAATGTTGACCGGCGGTCAGCCCGCAGGTAGTGAGCATGTTCATGCGCAGGTACTGGCGCGTTACCTGCAGCGTAATTATGGTTTGATGCCCACCTGGATTGAAGCCGGTAGCCGTACCACTGAGGAAAACGCGATTAATGCAGCGGCTGTTCTGTTGCCTCAGCAATTGGGCACAGTTTTGCTCGTGACCCAGTCAATGCATATGCGTCGTTCAGTACATCTGTTTGAGGCCGCTGGTTTCATCGTTATTCCTGCACCTACGGAATTATCTTTTGCCAGCTCGCCGGCGGCGCAAGCATGGCGCTGGATTCCCACCACAAAAGCGCTGCACAACAGCTCGATGGTAATACATGAAATACTGGGCTATTGGTGGTATCGATTACGTGCTTTATAGTCGGAGTTTTTGGCCTTCGTCTGTCTCAGGTCCTAAGAGTTGTAGGCTTCATATGTACCAATGGTGATTTAATTGGTGGCTAGCGTTGACAGTCTAATTGCAGGGTTGTAACTTCACGCTCTTATGTTAATTGAAAATAAAGGATAAACCTATGAAATTGACGGGTCTTCTATCAGCACAGATTGTGTTTTCAGCGATAGCCTCATTGGTTATGGCGTGTGCACATGCCGATAACTTCAACGCAAGAAATTCGGCTATGGGTGGCGCTGGCGTGGCCTCCAGTGAGTATGATGCTGCTGCCTTATACAATCCGGCTTTACTGACCCGAAAAGATGCAAGCGATAGTGTTTCGATAATACTGCCTGCCATTGGAATTGAGGCGAGCGATAAAGAGGATGTCATTGAAAAATTAGACGACCTCGTTGATATTTTCGATGAATTGGACGCAGCGATTGAGGCATTCGATGCGGTTGCGGCGGAGTCGGCAAAGGATCGTATATTAAGTGATCTTGCCGAAATTGATGCAAAGCCTGTGCGCATCCATGCGGGTGCAGCAATCGTGATTGCTGTGCCTGGAGACAATGTAGGGTACTCATTCGACGTGCGAAATTCGCTGGATTTGGCGGTGCTGGCCGACTTTGACGAAAACGATGAAGCAGTTTTAGATAATGCGATTTCGACTGGCGATACCTCGACCATCGATGATGATTTAGGCTCATCGGCAGTGGCCCTTGGCGCTTCGGTGACCGAACTTGTGTTTAGCTTTGCCAAAAGTGTCGAGATTGGAGGGCGTCAATATTCTTTTGCCGTTGCTCCTAAGTACCAAACGGTTGAAACTATTTTGTACTCGCAGGGCGCCAATAATTTTGATTCTGATGATTTTGATGCGGATGATTCGACGCTTGATGATTCGAACTTCAATATTGATATTGGCATGGCGCTTTTTCTAAACGAAAAAGTAACCGTTGGCGCAACATTTAAAAACTTGATTAGCGATGAATATCAAACAGTGATTGATCCTAGTTCGGGGCAATCGGGTGTCTATCAAGTCGATCCGACGATCACTGTTGGGGTCGGTTATGAAACTAGTTTTATGTCGACGTCAGTCGATGTGGATTTACTGCCCGTGAAATCATTTAAAAGATTTGAGGACTCGCAGTTTCTCCGTGCCGGTGTAGAGTTGAATGCGGCAGATTGGGCTCAATTTCGATTGGGTGTACGTGTCGATTTGGAAGACACGCGCGAGAACGTCGCCACAGTTGGCTTTGGGTTATCACCGTTCGATATATTTCATATTGGTTTAACCGCAATCGCAGGCGAGAACGAAACTTATGGCGGTGCTTTGGAACTAAAGCTTACTTTGTAAGTTTTTAGCGCTTCAAGGCTCTGAGTTTGCGGAGCGACCGAGTGTCGCTCAGGTGGTTGTAGAGGCCAATGCGCGAATGATGACCGCTCGTGTATCGGCGGGATCGATCACGGCATCAATTTCTAAAAATGCGGCGGCTTCGGTGGCTTGGCCACGCTGATAAGCGGCATCCACTAGGCTATCGAACAAGGCATCGCGCTCTTGCGCACTGGAAGCGGCAGCGAGCTCTTTTTTGAAACCTAAGTGCACGGCGCCTTCAAGCCCCATGCCTCCAAATTCACCGGTGGGCCAGCTTGCACTGTACACCGGCTTGGCAAAGCTGCCTGCGGCCATGGCCATGGCGCCCAGGCCATAACCCTTGCGTAAAAAAATAGCGACCATCGGTGTACTGAGCTTGGCGCCTACCGTAAATAGCCGCGACATACGTGGCACGGCCGCTTGATTTTCACTGTCGGGCCCCACCATGAATCCGGGCGTGTCGCACAAGCTGACAATCGGCAACCCAAACCGATCGCAAAGCTCCATGAAGTCGGCCATTTTATCTGCGGCCTCGGCATCAATCGCGCCACCGAGTTCCCGGCTATTACTGGCCATCACGCCAACCGCACGGCCGTTAATACGCGCAAAGCTCGTTATCACGGGTTTGCCGTAGGCATGTTTCAATTCGAGCACAGTGTCGGTGTCAAAAATGGTTTGTAACACCTGCTTCACTTTGTAAGAAAAGCGTCGGTTTTCAGGCATTGCCTCACGGAGTAGGTCTTGATCGGCACAGCTTGCATGGGCTACATCGCCTTGTAAGTAACTTAGCACCTGTTTTGCTAAGGCGGTGGCATGGGCTTCGTCGTCGGCCAACAGATCGATCGTGCCATTGGTGGCAAGCTGCACAGCGGGGCCGATATCAGTGGGTGCAAAGCTGCCCAAACCGCCGCCTTCAATCATGGCTGGCCCAGCCATGCCAATGCAACTGCTGCGTGTGGCGATGGCAATATCTGCGCCACCCAAAAGCGCGGCGTTACCGGCAAAACAAAAACCGTTGTTGATGGCAATGCGCGGGGCTATGCCGTGTAGTCGACCCCAATGGATAAATGAATTCACATTCAAGCCGGCGATTTGTGTTTTAACATCAACATCCCCTGGCCGGCCGCCGCCGCCTTCGGTATACATGACAACCGGTAATTGCTGCTGATGCGCCACTTCTAAAATACGATCTAGTTTTTGATGATGAAAAAAACCTTGTGAGCCGGCTAGCACCGTGTAGTCATTAATAATAACCACAGCTCGGCAGTCGGCCGCAGGCAGCAGTGTTTGATTGATAGTGGCGGTACCAGTGATGACGCCGTCGGCTGGCGTATTTTTTTGTAAGTCTTCGAGTTCGCGCCGTTCGCGTTGGGCCGCTACTGCAAGCTGCCCATATTCCTGAAAGCTCTTTGCGTCGCACAGGTCGTGTAGATTTTCACGCGCAGTGCGGTAGCCTTTACTATGGCGCTTGACCACGATTTCTTGACGTTCTGCGTCCAGTGTTTTTTCTTGCAGTGCCTTGAATAGGCCGAGAGTAGGGTGGTCAGGCATGGGCTTCTCAAGTATGGATTTTGTGTATTTGTATGGGGCAAGTTTATCGTTTTAAGTAAAGTAGAGCAAAAGTGTAAGGGCAGGCGCTACTGTACGCTACTCAGCGAAGCGCATAAAAATTTCATTAAACGATGATTGTTTACGGTTTTATGTAGGCAACGCTTTTTATTTTTTAATCTAGGCGCTGAACTCTGCGCATGTAAAATGCCTCGGCTTCTCTAACAATCGTCCGCAGAGCTTCCTCTTCACGCTCATCACTAGTTAAAAGAAAGTGCAGTCCAATGGCATGGTTGCGTGTGTCAGTGTGGCGTATATTTGTGGCGCGCGTTAACGTTACATCATGCAGGCTCAAAGCGATGACAGCCTCATCGCCTATTTTGACTTTTGCAAAATCATCGGGGCTCAAACAGACGCGAGCACCGTCGGCATTGATGTCTTTGATTTCAGCGTCTAGGCATCTATCGGTTTCGATGGAGACTGATGCAGCGACACCAAGCGCCTGCAAAACTGGCACGCGAAATAGCGCTCGTCGGCCAGCGCTTTCAATAGCGTCGGGTATGAAAAGTTCTAGTTCCACCATATCGTCATCAATTAATTTGGACGCTTTTACCGTGGTTAAAAAGATATGGGGCTGTGACTTATAATTAAAAGAAACAGAGCAGATCGCACCGGTATCGAGTAACGCGCGAACTTCATTCAGCTTTATTTCAATCGTTATCGAGGTGGCATTGTAACTTTTGAAGATACCCTGCCACGAAGATGAGAGCTCTGTGCTGTCCATGAGCAGAGGTATATCTCTTGCGCAGGTAGATGCCAAAATTTCATTTACAATACGTTTTTTTCGTTGTTTTGGTGATTCTTTGTTCGATGCCGTCTTGCGACTCTTTTTACTAGAAGAGTGCAAAGCAAAGGCTAAATTGGTCCACCAGCTACACATGTTATTGATTCATTGAGTTAAAAGGGTTACTACCGTTACTTCAGCTTAGCGTACTTCTTCTCTGCTTAGTCCCTCGGGGTCTATTTTTTTGCAGATAACTGATATAGATCAATATTATATTAGCTGGCGATCAATAATTAGTCGCATGGCGGGCTAAAGGCTATGCTTTTCGGCTTTATTTAAACAGTCTCGAGCAACGATGTAGCGTTAAGCGAGGGTGTCGTGGCTGGGTAGATACATTGGCCAAGGCAATGCAGCTCTCCGGGCTTGAGCTTGATACTGTGTTCGAGAGTATTGGCAGGCTCGATGCAGAGCATGGTTCGATAACCTTGATCATTAAAATCGGGCATACCTTCGGCAATGACTTGACCGGGGTTCCAGACCACAACGTTGGCATTACCCCAGCTAGTGATGGCGGTGGAGAGTGTGTCAGATGAATTTATCAGACGCAGGTTTTTAGGTGGGTCCAGATAAATCCGATCAATTTCGCCATAGACGTTCAGCGCATTGTCTTGTGTGCAGCGTTGATAATGCTGGGTGTTATCTAAGTAGGTTAAGCCGGTAACAGCAGGCAGTGCAGCGGAGGAATGGCAAGGTGTAGAGAAGTAGTTGTGCAAAGCATTACCGATTTTCAGTGGAACGTTGGAAATATTTTTGGTGCGCATTTCCATCCATAAAGAATCAGTGAGCTTAATTTCAATTTCCAAAGAAGCTTTGTTGCGCCACTCGCTATAGGGGGCGGTGGCGGCATCAAGGGTCAAGACAATTGAAGTGGCATTATTGTCGGCGCAGGTTTCTGTCACCAGGAAATTAGAGGTTCTTGCATAGCCGTGTTTCGGTTTGTCAGTATCACTCGAATTTGGTCCGAACCAAGGCCAACAAAGTGGAATGCCGCCACGCAAACCTGTTTCGGCTTGGTAGGTGGCCGTCTCACTCATCCACAAAATCTCTTTGTTCTTACCCGTTGGGCTGTTTTTTTTTGTGCTGAATCGCGTGATGTGGGCGCCTTGAAGATACAGCTCGATGAGAGCAGTTTGATAAGTGAGCTCGGCTTTGATGAGGCCTCCGCGGCCTTGGCAGAAGTGCAGTCGGCCTGCGACTCCAAAGCGTTCATTCAAGCGATCTATTTGGGTATCGTTCATTAGTTTGGTCATAAAAATGTTTACTGTTGGTGTTGTTGCTGATGTAACCTAACGATTATATGCTGTTGTAAGTATTTATGTAGCCATCAATCACGGCTATTAATTTTGACTGTCAATTCAGACTGTCAATTCGGAGTGTCAATGCAGGCCAAGCTGCAGCAGTTTCAATCTGTTGGAATTTAATTATTGGAGATGTTCAAGTAGTTCTTAATGATGTGAAAAAGATCCGCTTGCGTCAGCATCGATGGTAGCGGCGCGACATCGTTGCTAAAAACTGGCACATTGGCTCCCGTATGTTCTTCTTTAATAAAGTTATTGGTGGCATAGTTAATGGCCATCAGTGAGTTTTCAGGTGTGCGTAAGCGAACTAGCTTGCCCGGCGTATAAACAGGCACGCCCACTCCTTTAAATAAGCTATTTTCGGGCACGATTTGCGCAGACTGACTATGATCTGCCGTAACAATAATTAACGTGTTGGGGTTTTTTTTTGCGAATGCGAGTGCGCTGTCAAGGGCTTCATCGAGTTGCTCTACGCCACCAATACTTCCACAGGCTCTTCGGTCGTGTGCTTCTTTGTCAATGAGTGCTGACTCGACCATTAAAAAGAAGCCGCTTTGGTTATCCTGGCTTAAGTGGGCCAATGCTCGATCGGTCATTAACTTTAAGTGTGGCAAACCTTTGAATTTTGGGTTTGGTTCGCAGGTCATCGGTTCAGGCATGCGGACTTCGCCTTTACCTGAAAGAGCGCGATTAGTCATGTTTGGCTGCGGTTCTTCTGCAGAGCGACCATCTTGCCCTCGGAGTCGCGCGGGCATGTCACTGGGGGCGAATAGCCCTAGCCATTTTTTATCAAGTGGTGCTGACTGTAATTGCTTCATTGAGGTGAGTACTTCAAATCCCAGCTGCTTGGCAAGTTCTATCACCGACATGCTTTGATTTTCTACTTTGGGATAAAAATACTTGATGCCACCGCCCAGCGCTAAATCTAAATTTGATGCCACCAATTGCTCAGCAATTGATCCTAGCCCCCCATTGGCCTGAAGGTCATTAGGGCAGTCAATCGTCATTTGACCGAAGTCGGAGGTTCTTTTGATTGAGGCAGGGCTTTGACAGAAGCGCATATTAATATGAGCATAAAAAGCAGCCATGGTGGCGTCAGTGACACTGGAATTACTAACTAGTCCGGTTTTAATGTTGGCTGCCGAGGCAAGCTCAATAATCGAGGTTAGGTCATTGTCATCCCCAGCTGTTGTGGCAATTCTGCCACGGCTGGTTAACTGTCCAGTTGCAATCGCTGTGGCACTGTTGGCCGAATCAGCAACGTATACGAACTTTTTTGGATCATTTTCAGCAACCGTCAACACCTGCGCGACACCACGTTGCGCCATATGATCAAGAGTGAGTCTGCCTGTTGCTCCTTTTAAGTAGTTGCGCGCAATTGTAATTTGATGATCATCCATACCATCACCGATGATTAAAATGACATTTTTCGGCACGGGTTGCTTGGCCGAGTCGGATTGCGCGCTAACCTGGTTGAACCAAAAAGTGGTTATCAATGCTATGAGTGCGTTAAGGGCAAAGCGTTTCATAATAACGGTTTTTTCCAAATGAAAAATAACAGGTAAGTTGATCAGATGATGGGTTTGCTGACTGTTGCTGATAGATGCTGTGACTACTTTTAATAATGCAAGAGTCGCAATCATCCAACCATAACAAGGGTCTAATCACTTTACTAGCCAATATCTGCCGCAGTGAATATCAGCGCAGAAAAAATTTAGGGTCTCGATATTAGGTCTTTATGTTTGCGTGGCTAAAGTCTGTGCCAAGCCACCTTTTAAATAAACGGCATCAAACCCTTGGGCGATAAGTAGTGTACAGGCGTGCTCACTGCGCGGACCCGCTTGGCAATAAAGCATAACGGGTTTGTCACGCTTGAGTGAAAATTCTCCCGATTCGAGGAGTGTAAGCGGAATGTTTAGCCCACCGAGATTGAAGGCTGCATGCTCTTGTGGGGAGCGAACATCAATTAACTGCGTGTGGTTACTATTTGCAAGGGCAACGATTTCATCGCAAGACAGTTGTCTCCCGTAAGGTGACGTCGGATTGATTTTTGGCAACGGATGATCACTTGCCTTTTTTGGATTCGAAGCTCCAGTGCCACAAGAGCTACAATCGGGGTTGCTATGGATAGCAAGGGTCTGAAAATCCATGGTAGATGCTTCAATGAGTAGTAGTTTGCTCTCTAGTAAGCCGTCCAGGCCTAGCAAATATTTTAGCGCTTCATTTGCCTGTAGCGTGCCTAGCAAGCCAGGTAGTGTGCCCAGTACGCCGGCCACATTGCAATTCGGAGCGTTGTTTGCTGGCGCACTAAACAAACAGTTAAAGCATGGGCCTGCGGGTGTAAAGACAGCGCATTGGCCACTAAATTGGTAAAGGCTTGCATAAACCCATGCCTTATTGAATTTGCGACAGGTTTCATTAATTAAGCATCGAGCGTTAAAGCTATCTGTGCAATCAAGTATGATACTGGCAGCGGTAATAAGCGCAGGGGCATTGTTCTCATCGAGGTGCTCGGTGATGGCATGCACCGTAATATTACTGTTGAGGTCTTGAAGACGCTGCTGAGTGCGCTGCGCTTTATTGTAGCCAACATCGTTTTCAACAAAGGTAATCTGGCGCTGGAGATTACTCAGTTCTACTGTGTCACCGTCAACTACGGTGATAGTACCTATCCCTGCTGCAGCCAAATACAAACTAACCGGTGCGCCGAGGCCGCCGCAACCAATGATGAGCGCATGTGCGTTTTTTAAAGTGGTTTGGCCTTGCGCCCCTACATGAGGTAATTGGATATGCCGGGTATAGCGCAAATATTCTTTAGCGGTAAAAGTTGTCATGCTTGCAGTTTACCTCAAACGGCGGCATGAGAGCCGACCATGGTGCGGATTGGCTGTTGAGTGTGGGGCAGTGATGCTAAACGCTTGACGCAATATTATAAAGTTCGCATATCAAGCGGTAGATGTTAGCTGCAGTGTCGAGCTCATGGTTAGAAATATTAACGACAGGGGCCAATGTTTCGAGAGGAATATGAAGCTCTACACTAAGCGCCCCAAAGTCCATACTGGCAATGCCGTTGCCAGCAAACTCCCAATCTAGCAACTTAAATGCAGGGTCAGTTGCCGATGCTGGCTCGCAGCGCACAATGTTGTGTGCATTAAGATCATGATGACACAAGCTGCGCACACCGCCCGAGCACTTCTCATACTCGATACACGTCTTGTGCAGATTTTCATAGCGCGCGGTCAATTCAACTTGCCGCCCGTTGTTTATTGCCGGCTGAGCTTGCTCCCAGTATTGTTCTAGAAGTTGGGTATAAGACAAATCGGGTAAGTCGAGAGGAAGCCGTTGGTATTTCATGATGCTACGACACAGATGGCTCAGGTCCTGGGCATTCAGCCAAGCATTGTCTCCTAGGGTCGTCCCGCGCACATAGCTGCATAAGCGGTAGCCCCCGGTAGGGCTTTCATAAACAACCCGAGGCGCGAGATCTAGCTGTGCAACGCTATGCTGAATCAGGTTTTCACTACCCGTGTTTTGAGTTTGCCCATGGTTAACACGCCGCATGCGTAAAACATAATGCTCGGTGGCGATCCTAAGTAAGTAACTATCATTCGAGCGACCCTGTCTGAACTGAGTGATGATTTCAGGTGTGCGCGTCCCACTTATACCCCATAGCGGCCATTCGGATAAAACCGTTTGCAGTGCCTGCTGCTTTTGCGAGTTAATTGGCATGGGCAGCTAGAAGCTTTTGAGCGTTGTACTGCTGGCGCCAATAAAAATAACCGTAAGCTGCCAACACAACGTAAGCGATGAACAAGGCAGTGGTGAAAAATAAATCTTTACTGAAATATAAATAAATCGATATGACATCAACGACCATCCAGTAAAGCCAATTTTCAAGAACCCGTTGGGTAATCATAAAGGTGGCTAATAAACTTGCCCAAGTGGTAAAAGAGTCGAGGTAGGGGAAGGCTGCACTAGAGTACTGGCTTAACCAATACCCAGATAGGGTTGATAGTATGGCTACTAGCAGCAGCAGTTTTATGTGTAGAGACAGCGGCCACGTTTGCAATCGAAGCGTTTGCTGCAGCTTGTTACTCGCGGATGTCCCGGTCGCAGATTTTTCGGGGGCAGAATTTTTGATGCTGAGGCGGCTCCACATAAACCAGCCATAAATGGCCATAGCTGCATAATAAACGTTTAGCGCAGAGTCCATTAATAGCTGGTATTGCCATAGCACAACAACAAAAATTGACGACCCGAGGAGAGCCGCAGGCCAGCAGTAGCGGTTATTGCGTGACGCTAGTACAACATAAATGAGCGAGGCTATTACGGCCACTATTTCAGGAATAGAGTAGGCGCTAAGTTCTGACCAAATGGCAGCAATCATGACGCAATGCGCTCCACTTGATGAGCCATGCTCATGGAGCTCGGCGATCTTTATTTAAATATTTTGCCACTAGCACGGTACTGTTACTGCTCTCAAAAACTGTTTTAGTAGCTTGTTGCACCGCATTCATAACGGCGTCGTATTCACCGAAAATTTCGGTGCTCAGCGTATGTGTATGCACCTCTAGGTTGGGTATATTGTTTAATGTTTCGATATATTTTTTTATCGGTGTGACAAAAGATTCATTGAGCGGATACAAACTCAGTTCAGCGGTAATTATCATGCTAAGCACCTCGTAGTGCGCGTGAAATTAAAAATTGTATCGGAATGTTACGCCACCATTGCGTGGTTCACCGCTTTGCGTATACAGATCGTTAACAAAGAAGCTGTTACGTGGGTCATTAGCAAAGTATAAGCCCTGCACCGGATAGCTCTCATCAAGAAGATTGCGCAGCCAAAAAGTTAGCGAAACAATCTCATTTTGATAGCTCAGGCTGGCATGTGCGAGATTGATGTTGCCTGATTCCGCATCAAAATAGTAGGCGAACTGATAACTGTCGCGACCCTCGAGCGCCAAGGTGGCCGATATTGTGTCACTGACATGAATAGTGGTTTGTAGGTGGTATTGATAGGTAGGTGCGCGCGGTTGTTCTTTTTCCGCGATGTCGATAAAAGTAAAAGTATCAAAGTCATAAACACCAAAATGTTTAAACGAGGAGTCGATGTAAGCCAGGTTTGCGCTCAAAGCAATGTGAGAGTTGGGTTCAAAGTTAATTTGCCATTCAACGCCGTGACTCTCGGCTGATTTAGCATTGTCCTGATAGCCAATGAAAAGAAAGCCCTCAGGTGGTGGGAAGTCGAGTAAAAATGTTTCGAATTGTGGCCTATTACGATTGTTGTAAAACAGCGATAGCCTTGATGTTAAGGTATTATTGAATAATTGTGCCTGGCTACCTATTTCGAAGTTGGTGAGTGACTCGTCAGCATAGCGCAGTCGGTCGATTAACTCATCTTGTGCGGTTTGCGTGGCGAGGCCAATATTCGATGAGGCATCGGTATTGACGCCACCGGCTTTGTTGCCGCGGGCCACTAGTGCATACAGTCCAAATTGCGAGTTGATAGTAAAATTGAGCGCTGCATCAACTGACCACAGCTCATCATCGGTTGCACTACTGATGGCATTTTGGTCGCTATAAGTATCACTAAATAACTCGTAGCGAACGCCCAGTGACGCACTTAGTTTCGTCGTTAGGTCGGGTGTCCATTGGCCATACAGTGCTTGGCGCTCTGTGCCATAGTTGCTGCTAAAATCTGCAGCGGGAAAGGGATTGAAAGTATAGGCTCTATTAAGTTTTACGTTGCTATGTTGTAGATACAAACCCACAACAAAATCCTCACCTTTTACGTGAGTGTCATATGAATATTCTTCCCGGTCGCGTACATAGCTATCATTACTGGAAAATTGGCTCTGGCTACACGTATTGTCGTTGCCACAAAAATCATTGTTGATCCAATCTTCATCAAAAGCATATTTCAATTTGGCATTGAGGCTGGTGATTTTTGTGTGCAGCGTACTTGTTGGTGATAGCGTTAATGTGTGCTTGAGTGCAAAACCCAATACCTCCTGAGTGTCGAGTCCCGGCTCATCACTCACGGTGGTATTGCGGCTGTTGTCCAAAGAGAATGCATCGTAGCCATTATTGTTGTCGATATGCAGCGCGGTTAAGTCGAGTTGCTGATTGTTGGCTAGAGCCCAGCGAAGATTAAGCTTGGCGAGTTGCTCATCAAACTTGCCCGTGTCTTTTCTATTTAAAAATTGATTTTCAATATAACCATCGCTGGTGTATTGGTTGACCGCAAGACGCGCTGATAGCTGCTCACTCAGTTTGCCGGAGATTGCTGCGCCACTTTGGCGGCTAGCAAATTTACCTACGCCCACTTCAACAAAGCCACCGGTATTAGCCGTAGGTTGGGTTGAGATAATATTAATTGACCCGGCCAATGCGCTGGCACCTAGTCGCGTGCCTTGTGGTCCGCGTAAAATTTCAACTTGTTCGACATCAAACAGTAATCCGGCGCCAAAAATCCCATTTAACTCAATGCCATCTACCGTCAGCCCGACAGAGGGGTAGGCTTTCGGATCAACAAACTGTTCAATATCGCCAACGCCGCGGATTTGTACGAAGCGTCCGCGCGATGCGCCACCGGAAAAATTGACATTGGGCGCGGTGCCTAGCAGCTGATCAATATGCTGCGCATTGCGGGCTTGTGTGTGATCGTTTGTCCATACGCTAATACTGGCAGCTAGTTGGTCTGCCGTGCGTAGGTCTAGAGTGGAATATATAATCACCTCTTGCATTGTTTGACTTTCATTGGCTTCGGTTGCAAATGAAGATCCGACAAGAGCGAGGCCGCCCAAAAGGCCTGCCGCGCGCAGGCACAGTGGTGCAATATAAGTCGTTAAAAATGAGGTTGGTGTGTTTTTTGATTGAATAAGCATGCTCGATATCCCAGTAAGGACAACCCGGTATTCAAGCGAAGAGCAGCAAGGTCAGTGCGATAAAAAGGCCGACGGTAAGAAAATGGCCAAGATCGAGAAGGGACGCTTCCTATTCCTACGCCGGTATTAACCGGATCAGGTTCAAAGGGTTTGTGCTGGTGCTTAATACGAATAGTGACAGGCGTATTAAATCATGCGCATCTCAGGCCGAAGCCACCCCTCAGGATGTGGGAGGAGTATAGCGACTGATGACGCGCTTGACTAGTCATTGCTATGCGCTAATCGGTCGGGAATCTCGTACCAATGGTTTTTAAGCGCTGCCGTCATGCTGCGCGCCGTGTTAATATCATCGGCCAGTTCGAATTGTAAAAGTCACGTTAAAAATGGCTTGCGGCACAATAATTTCAGACAGTCACAATATGTAATGAGGGGTATTTTATGAAGCAATTAAAAGCGTATGGGTTGAGTGTCTTCTATTGTTTGATGCTTGCTTGTGTGGGCGTTTATTCAGCTGGTTATGCAAGAGACGTTGGCGCCGCCGATTATGCTGATATTGGTCAAGCTCCGGCAGGTAGTTATGCGTTAGATACGAGCCATGGATACATTACTTTTAGTTATTCGCATCAAGGTTATTCTCGGCCTTGGCTACGATTTAGAGACATTCAAGCAAGTTTGCAGCTGGATTCTCAAGCGTTGGCCCGCAGCGAGCTGACAGTATCGGTTGATGCGGCCAGTATTGATTCGGGGGTAGACCTCTTTGACGAACATTTACGCGGTAAAAACTTTTTTCAGGTGGATCAATTTCCCGATATTGCTTTTGTGGCCACCGAGATCGTGACCGATCAAAAGAACCCAGCAGGCTTTCTCATAAATGGCGACTTAACTATTAAAGGTATCACCAAGGCCGTGACATTGAAGGCGCTGTTTAACAAAGGCGGGCTGCATTTCAAGACCAAGCAGCCGGTGGTCGGTTTTTCTGCTACAGGTTTGATTAAGCGCAGTGATTGGGATCTAGGTTACGCAGTGCCGATGGTGGGGGATGAGGTCAATCTGGTTATAGAGGTTGAATTTCACAAGCAGTAAGAAGCGCGCCCCGTGATTCGTTGCGCTTTTAATTGCGGGGCGAGGACTCTTTGTTTGAGTGGGCGAGGGCTCTTTGTTTCATTGGTCGAGGACTCTTTATATGAAATGGGTCAGCCGCTCTGAGTTTAAATGCATAAACAGCCCCCATTTAGTCCTCGCTGGTACGTGTTCAATGGGCCTTTAGCCGTGATAGAATCGCCGGCCCTTATTTTCAGTGCATGAGTACTCTAGGCGTAGTGTCTAGCTGGAGCCTTTTTTGTCTGTAAGTTATGTTGAATCTTGCCGTCTGCCCACGCAATGGGGCGAATTCGTTATGCACGGATTTGAAGATGCAGAGCACGATAAAGAACATGTGGTGTTGTCGATGGGTAAGATCGACGATGGCAAGCCAGTGCTTGCGCGGATCCATTCTGAATGTCTGACGGGTGATGCATTATTCAGTATGCGCTGCGATTGTGGTGCGCAATTGAGTTACAGCCTCGAAAAAATTGCCAGCGAGGGAAGAGGTGTTCTTCTTTACTTGAAGCAAGAGGGGCGTGGCATAGGGCTGCTTAACAAAGTTAAAGCCTATAAGCTGCAAGATGCCGGCGCCGACACGGTTGAGGCAAATCAGCATTTAGGTTTTAGTGCCGATCTCAGAGATTATTCTATTTGTGACGACATGCTCGAGCATTTGGGTGTGAGCGCACTGCGCTTGATGACGAATAACCCTAAAAAAATTGCAGCGCTTGAGGCAATGGGAATAGACATCGTTGAGAGGGTGCCCATCGAAACTGGGCACACGTCGCACAACGCAAAATACTTGGCCACTAAGCGCGGCAAGCTGGGGCACTTGTTCGTCGATTAATTGGTCTGTTATGCCGCGCTGCTGCCCTACAGCGTTTCGCTAACCACTTGTTGCATTACTTGCTTGGTCGCCGGCGCGCTGCCGCCGACTTCAGTAGAGCTCAATTGCTCGTTGGTTTGTGCCTGTGGCAGTTGGGCGAGACGTGCAGCAATACGCTGTTCAATGCTAGCAGCATCGAGCCCGCACTCAGTCAGTAGTTGGCTGCGCGTGCCCTGGTCTACAAAGCGATCGGGCAGACCCAGCTGCAAAATTGGCAGGTTGATTCCCACACTATTTAAATGTTCGCAAACTGCGCTGCCGGCACCCCCCATAATGCTATTTTCTTCGAGGGTGATTAATAATTCATGGCTGGCGGCCAGCTTTTCAATCAGTTGCGAATCGAGCGGTTTAACAAAGCGCATATCGACTACGGTAAGGCCAAGTGCCTTAGCCGCGGTTAATGCGGCAGGTAACAACGTGCCAAAATTCAGAATGGCTGCGGAGTGACCATCATGCCTGACCACGCCTTTGCCAATCG
This sequence comes from uncultured Pseudomonadales bacterium, assembly GCA_943788835.1. Lineage (GTDB taxonomy): Bacteria > Pseudomonadota > Gammaproteobacteria > Pseudomonadales > UBA7434 > UBA7434. Next base: position 346,750 of record CALSRU010000005.1, read on the forward strand.
GCAGGGCTTGCATATCGGTATCGATAGTTGCGCCAGGACCCGAGCCCCGCGGATAGCGCACGGCAGCTGGGCCGCAGTGTTGGTAGGCGGTGTAAAGTAGTTGACGTGTTTCATTTTCATCGGATGGCGCCGCGATCAACAAGTTGGGTATGCAGCGTAAAAAAGAAAAGTCGAAGCTGCCTGCATGCGAGGGCCCGTCTTCGCCGACAAGTCCAGCACGATCCAGCGCAAAGGTAACATTGAGATCTTGCAGCGCGACATCGTGTATCAGCTGATCATAGCCGCGTTGTAAAAATGTGGAATAAATTGCCACCACGGGTTTCATTCCGGCCGCTGCCAGGCCGGCGGCAAGTGTGACAGCGTGCTGCTCAGCGATAGCCACATCGTGGTAGCGCTCGGCGAATTGGTTGGCAAATTCAACCATGCCTGAGCCTTCGCACATGGCTGGTGTGATGCCAATTAGCTTGTCGTCTTGCTCGGCCATATCACACAGCCAGTCGCCAAAAATTTGCTGGTACTTAGGTTTTGATAACTTGTTCGGGGTAGGCTCTGTTTGGGCCGTTTGTTCGCTTAATGTAGCTGATTTTTCATCTTCAATGGCCTTGACGCTAGCAGGTTTCTCTATCTTGTTAATGGCATGATAGCCCACCGGGTCGGCCTCGGCTGGGGCGAAGCCCTTGCCCTTAATGGTGCTTATATGGAGCAGGCGTGGGCCTTTCATGGTGAGCATGTTGCGCAGCGTGTGAATCAGCGACGTTAAATCATGTCCATCCATGGGTCCAATATAATTAAAACCTAACTCTTCAAATAGTGTTGCTGGCGCCACCATGCCTTTCATGTGCTCTTCGGTGCGTTTAGCTAGCTCCGAAGCTGGAGGTATTTTTGCCAGCACTTTTTTGCCTTGTTCGCGAAGCTGAATGTAAGGTTTGCTGGCCCAAATTTTTGCAAAGTACGTAGCTAGGCCACCAATATTTTTAGAAATGGACATTTGATTGTCGTTGAGAACAACCAATAAATTGGCACCGGTATCGGCTGCATGATTGAGGGCTTCAAAGGCCATGCCTGCGGTCATGGCGCCGTCGCCAATGACGGCCACCGCTTGACGCTCTTCATGCTGCGCTCGGTTGGCCAGCGCGATACCTAAAGCGGCGCTAATACTGGTGCTAGAGTGGCCCGTGCCAAACGCGTCATACTCACTTTCACCACGCTTTGGGAAGCCTGCCAAGCCATTGGCTTGGCGCATGGTATGCATTTGCTGCCGTCGGCCGGTGAGGATTTTATGTGGATAGGTTTGGTGGCCCACATCCCAAACTAAAGCGTCGCGGGGGGTATCGAGCAAGTAATGCAAGGCAATAGTAAGCTCGATGACGCCCAAGCCTGCGCCAAAATGTCCGCCGGAACGGCCAACGCTATAAAGCAATTCTTCACGTAATTCGTCGGCTAGCTGCGGCAATTGCTGCTCATCAAGCGCACGTAAGTCTGCTGGCCAACGCACAGCGTCGAGTAATGGCGTCGCGGGCTGCTGATGAGGTATGTTTTGATAAAGGCGAGAAGTGCTCATGGTATTCGGTACGTTGGTGTCAGTCGGTAGCCTTGCTATAGCAAAGCAGCTTGTATGAACTCAGCACGGCGTTACAACTGAAATGGTACATGAAAAAGTCAGCCTATGCCTGCAGTGCTAGGGACTGCCGCATGTAATTGCTATGGGAATGCGATTTTGTACTGCAGATCCTCACCATAACAAGCCCTTTAATATTGGCATTTGCGGCCTGTGCCACGCTACTTTACGCTTTTCGCGAGATTACATAAGTTGCTAGCAGCCGCAGGGGTTCGGCACCAGGGCCGAGCGACTCAAGTGCGGTGAGGGCTTCATCACAGACCCGCAGCGCATAATCGCGCGCACCGTTAAGGCCGAGCAATGCTGGGAATGTAGGCTTGTTGGCCGCCACATCAGCACCCTGTGTTTTACCTGTAATATCGGGCGAGCCCTCAATATCGATAATGTCATCCTGAATTTGAAATGCCAACCCTAGTGCGCATGCATAGCGGCTGAGTGCTTCGCGCTGCAAGTTGCTCGCATTGGCACAAATGGCGCCTAAATCGATAGCGCACTCAATAAGTGCACCTGTTTTTAAGCGATGCATCTCAATGAGTTGTTCGAGCGAAACATTTGAGTCCACAGCAGCTAAATCAATAGCTTGGCCGCCCACCATGCCGCTAGCGCCTGATGCTCGCGCGAGCGCTTGAATGAGTTGTAAGCTTTGCCCGGTATCTTGAGTCGACGCGCGGGCGAGCAGCTCAAAGGCAAGTGCTTGGAGTGCATCACCAGCCAAAATGGCATTGGCTTCACCGAATTCAATGTGACAGGTGGGCTGCCCTCGGCGCAGGGTGTCATCGTCCATTGCGGGCAGGTCATCATGAATCAGCGAGTAGCAGTGTATTAGCTCTATCGCTGCTGCTGCTGTATCGGTATTTGTTGCTTCATGTTCGCTTAGATCGAGGCCGCAGCACTGTGCGCCCATGTATACGAGCATGGCGCGTATTCGCTTGCCCCCATTGAGTGAACTGTACTCTAGCGCGTCGAGCAGGGTCACTAAGCGCGGATTGGATTGCAGTGGCAGACGGTTGGCAGCGAATATCTGTTGCAAGTGTGTTTCGAAGCGGGGACGATAACACTCAAAATAAGCAGCGAGTGGGTCAGTCATCGATGCTTTCTGTGTCGAGGTCATTCAGTTGCAGCTCAGCATTCTTCTCGGTCAGCACTTTGATGGTTTGCTCGGCGTCGGTAAGCGCCGTTTGGCAGGCTCTAGTGAGCGAAACCCCCTCTTCAAACTGTTTGAGCGACTGCTCAAGGCTCAGGTCCCCTGTTTCGAGGCACTCAACGATTTCTTCTAGGCGTTCGAGAGAGGTTTCGAAGTCGGGTGTTTTTTTGCTGCGGGCCATAATAGAAATTCTTCAAAGAATGTTGAGGATGAACCGCTTGATCCCATCGCTGTAGGCTGACCAACCGGTAGATTTAGTGAGTACAAGCAGCATGCCTGTGGTAGGGGATTTTAGCCCCTCCAGGCCTTACTCGGATAGATGACATTAGCCCGTTCAATAATTCGTTGTATCTTTTCAGGCGCATCTCAAAATGTCAATTCAACATCGTTGTTACGTGCATACTGGCTGCTTTTCTTTCACGATTAACGAACCGACCGAGTCGCACATTCCTTTTCTTGCAGTAATGCCACAAAGATCAATAAACGCTTCAGTTTTTGTGAATTCTGCCGATTCCTAACTAAACTTGATGAATAATGCATTTTGTTGGCAGAATCGTCTATGAATTGGCTAAACGGCACTAAAGAGTCGGTTTCAAAAGCGTTTATTAGAGCAGGGGCGACGTGTTTAGCTGCTCGCTCATTGTTCGGATCAATTGTTACTAGCCAGGTGCTACAGTCAATCAGTACTCGCATGAGGCCATCTTTGGCATTTGGGCGCATCGCGTGTGAATTTCGTATACCTAGCGATATGACGCTGTAATTTCGCAGCAATCGGAGTTGAATTAGTGGATTTAGCAACCTTACTTGGGGTTCTTGGGGCTTTTGGCGTCGTCGCTGGTGCTATGACCATGAGTGGCGGCATTGGCATCTACGTTGATGTGGCCTCGATACTCATTGTTTTTGCGGGGACCATTTTTGTGGTCTTGGTGAAGTTCAACGTCCGCCAATTTTTGGGCTGTTTTAAAGTAGCCGGTAAGGCTTTTATGTTTAAGCTGGTAGCGCCGCTAGATTTGATTGAAGAGGTAGTCGCACTTGCGGATATCGCACGTAAAAATGGCCTGCTTGCCCTCGAAGATAAAGAAGTAAGCGATGATTTTTTAAAATCCGGTATTCAATTACTAGTCGATGGGCACGACGCTGAGGTGGTCAGACAGCTGTTAACCAAAGACATGCTCGAGACCGTAAAGCGGCATGATAGTGGGGCTAAAATTTGGAAGCAGATTGGCGATGTGGCGCCCGCAATGGGTATGGTGGGAACGCTTATCGGATTGGTGGCAATGCTTGCTAACATGAATGACCCATCCGCTATCGGCCCATCCATGGCAATCGCTTTGCTAACCACACTCTACGGGTCAATGATTGCCAACATGCTGGCAATACCCATATCGGACAAAGTTGCCTTACGCAAAGAGGAGGAAGGCCGCATCAAAAGTATGATTATCGATGCCATTATCGGTATTCAGGCCGGCCAAAACCCTCGCGTTATTGATTCCATCTTACGTAATTACTTGCCACTGAGTCAGCGAGCCGACGGTAACGATGAGTAGGCTGGCGACGTCAGTTTTTATTCAGCCTCGGCGCTATTCAATGAGCTTTTGTTGTGAGCGTGCATGTCTGAGATAGATCAAGATTGCGATTGCCCGCCTGAGGGATTACCTGCCTATATGGCAACGTTTTCCGATCTCATGGCGCTGCTCATGTGCTTTTTTGTGCTGCTTTTATCTTTTGCTGAGTTAGACATTATAAAATTCCAACGGTTAGCCGGATCCCTAAAAATGGCATTTGGTGTGCAGCGCCAGATTTCAGCGAACGACATACCTAAAGGCACCAGTATTATTTTTCAAGAGTTTAGCCCGGGTCGCCCTGAGCCGACGCCTATTAATAGCGTTAGGCAGCATACGACTGACGAGCAACAAGAGAACTTGCAAGTTGAATGTACACCGGATCAGCTAACGACAATAAGAAGCATCAATGAAATACGTAATAACGAGGATTCCGCGTTTGTTGAGCAGCTTGCTGAATTAATTAAAGATACACGCGAGGACGCTGTTGCGCTGGCCAATGCTTTGGCTGAGCAAATCCGTGCTGGCGATGTTGAAATCGAGACGCGAGGCCGAAAAATCACGGTGCGCATTAAAGAAAAGGGGTCTTTTGCCTCAGGCTCAGCTACTTTGCAAAGTGGCTTTGAACTTGTCTTGCAAGATGTGCGTGATGTGCTCTCGGGTATGGGCGGTAAGATTCATGTTCAGGGCCATACCGATAATATCGCTATCAGTACCTCGCGCTACCGGTCTAACTGGGAACTCTCTACTGCCCGCGCAGTCAGCGTTGCCGAAGAGCTGTTAAGTGAGGATGTCATTAACCCTCAGCGTTTTACTGTAAGTGGTTTTAGCTATACCAAACCGTTAGCTGATAATAGTGAGTTTGAAAATCGCGCAATTAATCGGCGTGTTGAAATAGTGATTAATCAAGATGAAAATGACGCGGTTGCCGAGGGTTTGCAAGAGTTGCAGCAGGCAAGCGGCCCGCCATTTCGGCAGTTGGACGTGAAGCTGACCCCGCGATTTAATGTGCAGCCTGACGAGATTTTCTAGCGGCGTTCATCACATACGATTAAACCTTTGTCCGCAGGAATTCGAGATGCACCGCATCTAGTAGTCGATGCATTAACTGATTGGCCTCTCTGAATTGCGCTGCATCACCCATGATTTGGCTGAGTGATTGAACCGCAGGACTGCTGTCAGCGAGGTCGCTGGCGCTTGCTTGGGCTACGCGCAAGGCGGTTGCCGAATCAAATTCTAAATGGAATTGTAAGCCGATAATGCGATCATTCGCGACAAAGGCCTGGTTCTTACAAGCGTGTGATCGGTACCAATGAATGGCCCCGTCAGGAATCGCGAACGTGTCGCCATGCCAGTGGAGTGGGGTGAATGTTGCGGGTAGCACGTCAGCGAGCCAGTGCTCAGTTTGGATATTTTGGCTAACTAATTCAACGGCAAACCAGCCTATCTCTAGGTGGGAGCTTTTGCTAACTGGTGCGTGCATGGCGGTTGCGATTAATTGAGCACCCAGGCAGATTCCGAGCATAAATTTATTGGCATCTATGCAGGCCTTGATGAAATCTATTTCGGGTTTCATCCACGATGGTTGGTCAGTAACACTCATTGGGCCGCCGAGAATAATACAGCAATCGATATCGGCCGGGTCTGGGTAGGCGGTGTTTTGAGTGCAGCAGTGATGAATTACGGTGTGATCATGTTGTTCGGCCCAGCTTTTGATAGCGGCTGGCCCCTCAAATGGAACATGCTGTAAAACAAGTAACTTCATTACTTAAGTATAGGCTTGAGCCGAGGCTTACGCTGTAAAATCTATCTCGCAAATCAGTGGGTCAAGGTAGCCATTGATTTAATGTGTGCCCGATTCGTTGTTTAATTATGAGTTTTTGCCAGTTAAACTGAAGTTTTGAAATGGCATAACTAATTGTTAAACACATGGGTTGAGTTGCTGTTGTGAATGATGAAGATATAAATGACGAGGGGGCTTTTTTTCGCGATCAATTAGCGGATATAAAGCCCTTAAAAAAAACTAATAAAGCATCAATTAGGAAGCCTCCGCCTAGCCCCGAGCAGTTGGCTTTGGCGCGAAAGCGCGCTGAAGTTGGTTTGCATGAGGATTATGTTACCGAGGGCGCTACCGGAGAGAGTTATGTATCAGACGATTATGTCGATATGCTCAAGCCCGATGATTTTCTTGATTATAAAAAGCCGGGTGTGCAAGATGGTGTATTCAAAAAGTTGCGGTTGGGCAAGTATGTAATTGACGGCCGCCTTGATTTACACCGCAAAACGGTTAAGCAAGCACGTGCAGAGGTTTTCAGTTTTGTACGGGAGGCGATGACTTATGACTCGCGAACGTTGTTAATTCTTCATGGTAAAGGCGAGCGCAACGTGGAGCGCCCGGCAGTGCTTAAAAGTTATGTTGCAAAGTGGCTCAAAGAGTTGCCTGAAGTACTGGCTTTTCATACCGCGCAGCAACGGCATGGCGGCTTGGGGGCAGTCTATGTATTACTGCGCAAAAGTGAAAAATTAAAAGAAAAAGCACGTGAGGAGCACTCTGGACGGCGAGGGCTTAAATGAACTTTGATGGCGCAGGCTTCAATAAGGTTTTTGTTTTATGCAGAAGGTAGTGATCTTGGCTGATGTGCAAAACATCTACTATACGACCAGAGAAGTAATGGGCTGCAACTTTGATTACAACCAGTTTTGGGCGCAGGCGACAGCCAATAGGCAGGTGGTTAGAGCCTTCGCTTATGCGGTTGATCGAAATGACGAAAAACAAAAGCAATTTCAAAATATATTAAGAGCAATCGGCTTTGACGTTAAACTCAAGCCACTCATACAGCGCTCAGATGGTTCGGCCAAGGGCGACTGGGATGTAGGTATAACCATTGATGCACTTGATTATGTAGATCAGGCAGATGTCGTGGTATTAGCTTCTGGCGATGGTGATTTTGCTTTGCTTGTTGATAGGCTTAAAAAAAAGCAGGGGCTTGTGGTGGACGTTTATGGTGTCGAGCAGTTAAGCGCTGCATCACTCATTCAATCGGCAACGCATTTTTTCCCCATTAAAGGCAGCTTATTGCTACAAAAATCAGCGCTACCCAACTCATGAGTCGGGCGATTTTTTAGAAAGGCAGTTCAGCGTTTACATACTTTGCTTTGGTGGCTTGCTTAGTTAGGTTTTCAAAGGTAGTAAATGGGGAGTTAATGATGAGTCGGTTGAGTAGCCAGCCAGGTATGGCCCCATTCGGGTTCATGTGTATTTCAAAAATGGTATGGGTATTACCATCCTCTAAAGGCGTAAACTGCCAGCTTGCATTGGCCCGCTCAATTCTCACAATGTTTTTTTCCTTGGCTGTGATGCGGATAATCTCATCGGCGACTGCCGTACTTTGCATCGTTACTTGGCCCTCGCCATTTTTGCTCCACTTTACGTGAGCGAGAACTTCGCGATCTTTTACCGGCCAAGGCATGTCGTTGTGGGTATAGATGAAAGCCTCTTGATCAGAAGGCTGGTGCTGAATATAAGATTCGGCACAAAGGTCAGCCCACTCGGGGCAGGCTGGAGCATCGTTAATCACCGCAACTAATTTAGCAACGTTGACTGGTAGTATCGCCTCGCCGCGAACAGCTTTATATTTGGAGTTCTCAACACTGCGCAAAAAGGTTTGCACACCGTTTTTAGTAGCCGCTGGCCGCCACTCATCGGCGGCTACGTTGCTTTGCATGAAGCTGGCTAACAAGATAATGGTGAAATAAATAAGCGGCGTGTATGGGTTTTTCTTGGTATTCATAGTTTGGTATGGCTCAGGTGGTCGTGCGTGTCGAGTGGTGGTTGTCTCGCATTGATGTGGTTTCATGCGAGTCAATTTGGCAGCGTATAGTGCATAATGACCGTTAGAAAAAGCGGGCTGATGCCGAAGCTTTAAAAAATGATTAGTCCATATTTAAGCAGCGTTTTAGGTAAAACGCTATCGAGGTTCTTAAGATCATCAGCTGAGACTTCAAAATAAGATAAGTTGTTGGCTTTGTAATAATCTAGCCGTCCGAATTTTGCGTTAAGTGCAGCGCCTGCGTCTTTGGCATGCCAGCATTCAATATATAAATGAGCCGCGGGTAGGTAAAAGTCGCAAGTGCCAAGCTCTCGGTCGGGTAGCTCGCGCTGGTAGGCATGAGATACCCCCATCAAGTAAAACCAATCGTCCAACAACAGATCTTCCCGATGGTCGAGCTTATGCCCATCCATTGCGCGCCACTCATCGCTTGGCGGCGCCACACTAAAGTCCAGGATTTGTTGGTCGATTGTGTCTGCTGCAGCATTTGCCTGCGTGGCTACCTTGGTAGGCTCGCTGGATGTGCGCAATGCGAGTAGTGCTGGGGCGAGGCGTTCATTGTCGAGAATAGTGCGTGGCCAAAGCGTATAAGGAACACCAGACTCGTCATCCTCGTGTTCTTTGCCACCCAGTTTGTTGCCGACGGTTGTCAGTATCCAGCCGCGATGAAAGCGCTTTTGCCAGCCTAATTCCGCCAGTAATGCATTAAAGCGGTGAGCTGAAATGCCAAGCTCTTGACCAATTATGCGAGTGCGAAGCGGACGGTTAAACAATTCATCAAAAATAACATGTTCAATAACTGATTCGGGCCAGCCTATATATTCACCAAACTTTTTACTGGTGACGTAATCACCCCCTTCAAATTGCCCTTTGCCGGTGAGCTTCCAAAGGTCGCCGACGCGTTCTATCCAGCCTTTGGCGACCAGTAATTCGAAGATGGTTTTCGCGGGGAGGTCGAGTTTTTTAGCCAATGCGGATGTTGATAGAAGGCTGTTAAGTTGAAAGTTGTTACCCATGGAGCACCTAGAAAGGTCTGATCACGACGAGCAAGACAATGGCAAACAGTGCAATGACAGGCGCTTCATTAAACCAACGAAAAAAGATGTGAGAGCGAATCTCGCTATTGTTGGCCAACAGTTCAATATAGCGACCACATTGAATGTGGTAGGCAACCAGGCCGACAACAAAGATTAGCTTAAGCCACATCCATGGGGCTGACCAATAATAGCTAGGATTTGATAGCGTGAGGGCCGTGCCCAAAAGTACTGCTAGCACCGCAAATGGCGTTACAAAACGGAAGAGTTTGCGCTCCATTATGCTCAATTGCGCTCGAGTTTCGGCGTGCTCAGACATGGCGTGATACACGAATAGCCGCGGAAGATAAAAGATGCCGGCGAACCAGCACACGACAAATATGATATGGAAGGCTTTGAGCCAGAGCATTCGCGCACGCTTCAATTAAGTGGGTGGGCCCTGATTATCTCTGTCAGGACGCATACAATGCAAAGAATGTACTTTGTTTTTGATGAGTTGAATCTTATCATCGTTTGCTACATTCGTGGGCTGTTTAAATGATGCGCCACGCCGACCGTTTACCAGCTAAGGCCGCGGTGTGTTTTCCCACAGCATGGCCGTTATTTTAAAACTCATTCTTTCAGGTAGTTATCGTGCAGGAATTAAACGCTTCAAACAAGACAAGCCCGCCAGTTGGAGTGGGTGTGGTCGGTGCCACCGGTTATACGGGTGCTGAGCTATTGCGTTTGTTGTTGCGCCACCCGCAAGTTGAATTAAAAATGGTGACCTCTCGCGCTGATGCCGGAGTGCGACTCGATGAGCATTGGCCTAACTTACGCGGCGAGTGCAATTTGTCTTATGTGGTGCCCGACCTCGATGCGCTGGCAGAGGCTTGCGACCTGGTATTTTTCGCTACGCCTCATACGGTTGCAATGAGCATGGCTGCTGAGCTGTTAGAAAAAGGCTGTCGAGTCATTGATTTGTCGGCCGATTTTCGCATTCAGGACATCGATTGCTGGGAGTCTTGGTATGCGGCAAAGCATCAGTCGCCAGAGCTAGTGAAGCAGGCCGTCTATGGCTTGCCCGAGGTCTCGCGCTCGCAAATGCATGACGCCGCGTTAATTGCTTGCCCTGGTTGTTATCCTACGGCGATCCAGCTGGGTTTCTTGCCGCTGCTTGAAAATGATTTGGTCGAGCCAGATAGTCTCATTGCCAATGCAGCATCGGGTGTGAGTGGTGCGGGTAAGCAGGCTAGTGTACCCAACTTATTCTCCGAGCTGAGTGATAATTTTAAGGCCTATGGGGTGTCCGGTCACCGTCACTTGCCTGAAATTGTCCAGGGGCTGAATGCTGTCTCGAAAACGCCCGCTACATTGACGTTTGTGCCTCATTTATTGCCTATTATCCGCGGTATCCACGCAACCTTATATGCCAAGCCGCGCACGATGGATGTGGATTGGCAGAGCTTATATGAGCAGCGTTATGCTAGCGAGCCGTTTGTTGATGTGCTGCCAGTTGGCGTCTATCCAGATACCCGCAGTGTTAAGGGCACTAATATGTGCCGTATTAGTGTGCAGCCGATTGTTCATTCCAATATGCTTTGTGTGCTGTCGGTTGAGGATAATCTGACTAAGGGGGCGGCTGGTCAGGCAGTTCAAGCCATGAATATTATGCATGGTTGGGACGAAACACTAGGATTGATGCAAATTGCGCTTAATCCCTGAGCGAGGCGCAGCGATTGTTTTAGCCTTGCCTGTGTTAGTCAGCCTGGCCATGAATACTTTGCTTAGGTGATTGAGTTAATCAATGAATTACAAGTTGAATCTCACTGCCCATAAAGCACCACGCTTTTATCAGCGCCCCATCTTTTTACTGGTTGGCGTACTGGTTTTGGTGCTCGCTACCTATTACGGGGGGCGTTTGAGTGGATTGGGCGCAGCAGCCCAGTTGCGTGAGAGCAATAAAGATTTGGCCCGACTGGTCAATCAAACAACGATTGAGTTGCGGGAGCGCAAGGCTGCATTGGTGCGTGTCAAAAAAGGTGCCGAGGTTGATCGACTTGCTGCGGAGGCGGTTCGAGGCGATTTGCTAGTCCTTCGTCAAGAGGCTGCTGACCTTCAGCGTGATGTTGATTTTTTTAGGGGTTTAATGGCGCCTGATGAGCTTCAGCGCGGGCTGCGGTTGCACAGTTTTGATCTTGATCTCGATGAGTCATCGGGTCGCTATACCTATAAAGCCGTTATTACTAATGCGGGTGGCAAGGGCAACGTTGTTAAGGGGGAGCTCATGCTAAAGCTAGTGGCGACCTCTGGCGGCACGAATAAAGAGTTTTTATTCAATGAGCTGCCCGAGTTTCTGGGTAGTATGCCGGAAAAGCTACGTTTTCGATTTTTCCAGAATATCCAGGGCTCATTTAAATTGCCTGCCGATTTTGAGCCTGTTAGCATCGGCGTATCAGCTAATGTGAAGGACAGCGGCGGCGAATATTTTAGAGCGTCTTATCGTTGGGGCAATTTGATACAAACTGATTCGGGGAGATAAACGTTATGTTTGGTGGCAATAAAAAAATGGCCAGTACAGGCGGTGCGCAAACCACCTTGATTGCTAAGGGAACCGAGGTGGTCGGTGAAATTAACTTCTCGGGGAGCTTGTATATTGAGGGTCTTGTAAGGGGTAATTTGGTGGCCAGTGATGCGGGCTCTAGCGCGCAAGTCATTATTCAAGCCGGCGGTGAAGTGGTGGGTGACATTGTTGCTCCAACCATTGTGGTTAACAGCAAAATTGCCGGCAATATCTATTCGAGTGAGCGGGTTGAATTAGCCGCAGGTGCTGAAGTTTGTGGCGATGTTCATTATCGCATGATAGAAATGGTCAAGGGCTCTCAGGTCAACGGGAGTTTGCTCTATTCACCAGAATTGGTGCCTGCTATGGATAGCGCTGAGCCGGCAACAAAGGTCCAAATGGAAAAAAAAGCAGATAAGGCCCCTGTGGATAAAAAACTTGAGCCCAGCGTCGCCGGTAATACGAATGCGGGCAAAAGCGAAGCTAATGCAGTCGAGCCTGCCACACCAGTTGATGATGGGGCAGGGAGCACCAGTGCTCGATTGTTTTAGATGGCTGCGGATACATTCTTAGCGTTTATGGTCCAATAAATGGTTATACTTAATAAGCTTCCGTTGCGCAGCTCCTAAGTTGGGCAGAGCAAAAATGTTAGCTTATTAGCAGTCCTAGATTATCTGTGTTGAATGATTTAAATTAAGAAGCGAGTTGCTACGTGTCTGAAATTAATGCCCCCCTTGTGTTTACCGATCGTGCGGCTGCGAAAGTGCAGCATTTAGTGGACGAAGAAGGTAATCACGAACTCAAGTTGCGGGTCTTTGTGACCGGAGGCGGGTGCGCCGGTTTTCAGTACGGATTCACCTTCGATGAGTTGGTAGCCGATGATGATGCCATTATTGAAAATGGCGACGTTAGTTTAGTGGTCGATTCTATGAGCTATCAGTATTTGGTTGACGGCGTGGTTGATTATGTTGAAGGCTTGGAAGGATCTCGCTTCATCGTGGATAACCCGAACGCTGAGACGACCTGTGGCTGCGGTTCGTCTTTTTCTGTGTAATATAATAGTTAACGCTCACAGGCTCTCGCTTGTGCGCTCAATCTGAGCCTGGGCCCCCTGCTTTCTCTCATCTCTCTGTTAATTGTAAATAGTAGGCATTTTGCTGGCTATTCTTGGCCGATACGCTAATTTGATAGCTAAGAAAACCTGCGTTACTAATCAGTGACAGCACTGTAATCCACACTTTGATTGAAGGGGTGAGGCCAGTGGCGAGAACACATGTATTCGTATGCAAGGACGACGGTAGCTTCAAGCATCTGAGACATCAAAGTTGGTTGCGCTTGTTAGGTGGCGACCCTTCTTTATTTCAGCATTATGCCTCGGGGCAGCAGTTCTTAGTATTGGAACGCTCCTCGACCCAGACATCGGGCTCAGCTGAGGCAACCTCTTGTATGGTGAACGTGAGTAGCTGGGAGCTTCCGGCAGCCGTTGGCCCAGCTTTGCAACTCAAAACGCTAAAGCCATTCCAAGTTAAATCTAGTCAAACTCCGGCAATGATTTTGCAGGGTCGTCAAGGCTGCGCGCTGAACACGGCGGCTGATCACCATATGGCATCTTATATTGATGAGCTGCTCGCTGAGGGTTTTGCTTCATGTGCAACAGTGGTTCGTGTGGCTTAAACAGTTACCGTATTTTTAGCCGCGTAATATACCCCACCCAATAACGTGTTGTGTTGCCCGCCCGTAGCAGCACTTACAGCAATAGGTTTTCTCATCAATGTCTGACTTGCCAGCCATGCGAACGCGCAGGCCTCTATCCAGTCTGGGGCAATATCTAATACGCTGGTGGTGGTCAGTTCGCTAGGTAAGCAGCTTTTGGCCAATTTCTGCATTAAAAAGGTGTTAGATGTGCCGCCTCCGCAACAGTAAATAATTTCGGGCAGGTGAGGTAATGACTGGCACGCTTTAGCTATCGTAGTGCAAGTCAGCTGCAAAAGAGTGGCTTGTACATCGGCATCTTGAATTGATCGTGAGCTTGCTGATTCTTGCTCTATTTGTTGTTTTATCCATGCCAGATTAAATATTTCTCGACCTGTGCTTTTAGGCGCAGGTAAATTGAAGTAAGCGTGACTTGTTAGGCGGTTTAGTAAGCCTTGATGTATTACGCCCGACTTGGCCCAAGCTCCACAAGCATCATAAGGCCTGTTTTTTTTATGAGCTATCCAGGCGTCAAGTAAGCTGTTTGCCGGGCCAATATCAAAACCACTGATCAGTTGCTGCTGATGTATGAGTGTTAAGTTGGCAATACCGCCTAAGTTTAAAAAAGCGCAGGTATTCACTGCTGGTGGTGCTATAGCTAGGTGAAAAGCGGGCGTTAGTGGTGCGCCTTGCCCAGCAGCGGCCATATCGCGGCGCCTAAAGTCTGCCACTGTTGTGATGCCAGTTGCTTCGGCAATGGTATTGGGGTCGCCAATTTGGAGGCTAAAACCATGTTCTCCAGCTTTGCTGGGTGGTCGATGTCGAATGGTTTGCCCATGGCAGCCAATTGCAGTAATAGCCCTGGCAGAAAGATTGTTTTTGTCGAGCAGCGTTTGTGTTGCTGCAGCAAAAAGGCGCCCCATTTCTATATCGAGCTTACCCAGGTGATCGATTTCATTTAAGCCGGGAGTGCATAGCGCTTTGATACGTTGTTTTATAGCACTAGGGATTTCATGACTGTGTGTGTCAATTAATATAGGTTTGGCGTTACTCAAATCGACTAGTGCAGCATCGATACCATCGACGCTGGTGCCAGACATCAAGCCTATATAAAGTTTGCTCATTCGCTAAGAGAGAGAGAAGCGAGCTCGAACTGGTTGCTAAAGTGCTGCAATATTTCATTAGTGCTTGCCGTTGCTTGAGTGAAAGACGGCATTTCGGCGCCGGCAAGCTTCTTCGCTTTAGGCAGTTTTTTAATAATGGTACGCGGATTGCGATGCACTCCATTGACTAAGAATTCATAGTGCAGATGCGGGCCTGTACACAAGCCGGTACAGCCAACCTGGCCAATAATTTGTCCTTGTTTTACGCGCTGGCCGCGATTCACATTACGCTTGTGTAAGTGCAAATATTTAGTGGTGTAGGCTTCGCCATGCTTCACCACAATGTAGTTGCCGTTCGCCTTAGAGTAGCCAGAAGTGACTACACGACCATCGCCTACCGAGAATATCGGTGTGCCGCGCTTAGCTGCATAGTCAATGCCGCGATGAGGCTTGACTTGCTTAGTGATCGGGTGAAGACGTTTTAAATTGAAGCTTGAGCTCACTCGGGTGAAATCGAGCGGTGCTCGTAAAAAGGCTTTACGCATGCTGATGCCTTCTTCGTTGTAATAACCTACATCGCCATTTTCATGTACATAGCGAAATGCGTTATAGGTCATGCCATTGTTAACATATTGAGCGGCTATAATCGCGCCGTCTTTAAATTTTTTGTCATTTAAATAATGCTCTTCGTAAATGACGGTAAATCGATCTCCAGATCGCACGTCAAGAACAAAATCCATGACTCCGCCAAAAATATTCGCCATATTCATCGTAGTTGAGGCGGGTAGACCTGCTTTTTCAGCAGCGCGAGATAACGAGTGTTCCACAATGCCGCTATGATTAACGCGTTTTATATCGGGCGTGCGAGTAATACGCTCAATGTCGAAGCCGCTTTGCGATGGGGTAAAGTGAATGGTTTCAAGGGGCGATTTGTCGCGACTTACACGGGCCAGCGTATCTCCTTGAGCAAACTCAAATGCTAGAGATTCGCCAGGAAACATTTTTACCAGCGCCTTGCCTTCATCGCCACTATTAGTGATTGTAAAGACGTCGTTAGCGCTCAGCCCCACGCTGTCAAAAACCTCGGATAAAGTATCGCCGGGCTTGATCATCCGCACAATGTTGCGTACTTTTTGAGGTTGCTCGCTTTCTGTTTCTGTTCGGCTCGCCTGGTCGTCATTGCGATTGTCGATAGCGCTGGATGCCCTGCTTAAATTGGAGGTATAAGCCACCGCTTCGGGGGGGGTGTCGGTAGCAGTCGCGTTGCCCAGAGTGAGTTCGATAACTTTGCGGTCACTACGTTGCTCAGCAGGCAGAGCGCTATTGATTGCGGTAGGTGCAGAGCTTGAGGTGAGAGATGTGCCTAAGCCGAATACAATCGAACACATGGCTACGCTCAGCACAATTATCTGTAAGCGAGTGAGCTTGCCTAGCAGGCGAACGGTTGTAGCCGAAATATTTAATCTGAAGCTAGGCAGTCCAGAATGCGGGGGCTTTTTTTTCGGAGTGGCATGACGCTGATTAGACATAAATATTGTGTTTGTTGTTAACGCCGCGCGTTGAGTTCAGTGGGTAGTAAAATATTGAACAATTATAACAAATTACACGATATTCGCTTCTAACGCTCGTAAATTGTGGTTATTTTCGACAAGCTATTTAATCATTTGTCCGGTTTGTGTAAGGTGCCCAATCTTTATGCAGCTCGACAGTGTTTTGAGCGATTTCTGTCGGTAGGCATCACCCGTCGTTGGGATTGTGTGTGATGCCGACCTAGTCGATTTTTTTGGCCAGCACGAACTTTGGGCCACCCATACAAATTTGTTAGCCGGAGCTACCACGCAATGCCCGATATGATGTCCGACACCATTTTGAGTGATTTTGAGCGGCGCGAATTAGTGGCGCAAATGACGGCTGAGCAGGATCTGCGCGAGCATCTGCAAAGCGGTAGCCGCACGGTCTATTCGGGTTTTGATCCTACAGCCGATAGCTTGCATATTGGTAGTCTGGTGCCACTGCTCTCGTTGCGGCGCTTTCAGTTGGCTGGACACAAGCCGCTGGTGCTGGTCGGAGGCGCCACGGGTTTGATTGGCGATCCGAGTTTTAAGTCAGAAGAGCGCCAGTTAAATAGTGCCGATTTGGTGGCAACTTGGGTCGAACGTATAAAGGTACAAACCAGTCGTTTCGTTGATTTTGATTGTGGCGGCTCGGCGGCCGAAGTCGTTAATAATCTCGATTGGACTGCAGGCGTCGGGGTGTTGGATTTCTTACGCGATGTTGGCAAGCATTTCGCAGTGAATAGTATGATCCAAAAAGAGTCTGTCAAGCAGCGTATTGAGCGAGAGGGTGAGGGCATTTCATTCACCGAGTTTAGCTATATGGTTTTGCAAAGCTACGACTTTGCTCAGCTCTATAAAAAGTATGGTTGCACGATGCAAATTGGGGGAAGCGATCAGTGGGGGAATATCACGGGCGGTATTGATCTGACTCGGCGAATGCATCAGGCTCAGGTATTTGGCCTAACTCTCCCCTTAGTGACCAAGTCTGACGGCACTAAATTTGGTAAAACAGAGTCCGGTACGGTTTGGCTCGATGCAGACAAAACGTCTCCTTATGCGTTCTACCAGTTTTGGATGAATGCCAGCGATGCTGATGTGTATAGATTCCTGCGATATTTTACTTTTTTGAGTGTCGATGAAATTATCGAGATCGAGAGCGCTGATGCCAGTAGCCAGGGGCGTCGTTCTGCCCAGGGTATTTTAGCCAAGCAAGTTACCGCGCTGGTTCACGGTGAGTCGGGCGTTGAGGCAGCTAGTCGAATCTCAGAAGCGCTATTTGCTGGTGATTTGGCTGGTCTTTCGCAAGCTGAGCTCGAGCAGTTGGCGCTCGATGGACTGCCATGCACCCAAATTCAGGCCGGCAGCAAGCCGCTGGTTGAATTATTGGTTGATACGGGCTTGGCCTTAACGCCGCGTGGGGAGGTGACTGTTGGTCAGGCGCGGAAATTTATTCAGAGTAATGCCGTGTCGGTTAATGGACAAAAAATCAGTGACGATCAGGCCTTGCTAGACCCATCCTCTGCTTACTTTGGCCGTTACCACCTTATTAGGCGCGGTAAGAAGCTCTTTCATTTACTGCAATGGCCGTAATCGAGCTACGCTTCACTGATCTTTACTCGATGCCCTTGTCTTTTTGGCTCCCTTCATCGGGGTCGCTTACTGCTCAACCTTTGCTTGCTGCCCGCTCCACTATGCGTGGCTCCGCTTCGTGCGATCCTGTAGCGTAGTGTTGCCGATGATATAGCTTGCGTTGCTACCTATATAACGGTTGAGGCGCCGAACTATTATTCTAGCCCTAGCCCTAGCCCTAGCCCTAGCCCTAGCTCTGGTTCAACTAAATCGCTGATGTTTGGACTTGTTTCCTCAAACCGCGGTGCCCATTAATCTGTACCGATCCACTTCAACTGCCGTTTTCAGGCCGGAGCTGTGATTTCAGTATCTCAGGCCTTGCATCCGCTCAGGCCTCTCAGGTGACTCAACTCTCTTGCACGCAGATGCCCTTAAACAAATCATTTTTTATACTCTCAGCGCATATCTTTTAGTTTCTTGATCCCAATTAACCGTTTTTTTAAGGTATTTAAAAAAAGATCGCTCGCTTGAGTTTTTACAATGGGTTCACTTTAGGCTTGTGTTTGCAATCGGTCTTATTGCATCAAAGCACTATATTTAC
>CALSRU010000005.1:367500-411577 GCA_943788835.1 uncultured Pseudomonadales bacterium
GCTTTTCTTTATTTTAGAAAGCAAAGAGCGTTGTTTTCTGGTCTCTGCACCAGATGTTCTTTAACAAAGTAATTAAGTTTTGAGTCTGAGAAATTTTAATGCATCGCATTAAAAAAGAATTAGAGTTCAATTGAAAAGTGTAAATGACAGTTATAAGCGAGTCTGTTTTTGCCTACGTTCATGTCTCGTAGGTATGGCGCGTGTTATAACAAATCTGTTAAGTGTTAATCCGGCGATTAACAATCGTTTGTCTTATATAGTCAAGCGATTAAGCGCATACGGTGAATGCCTTGGCAACTAGAGGCGATGAAGGACGTAGGAACCTGCGATAAGTTTCGGGGAGGCGGTAACCAGCCTTTGATCCGGAAATTTCCGAATGGGGAAACCCACCTGGTATAAGCCAGGTATCGTTAACTGAATACATAGGTTAACGAGGCGAACTCGGGGAACTGAAACATCTAAGTACCCGAAGGAAAAGAAATCAACCGATATTCCCTAAGTAGCGGCGAGCGAACGGGGAACAGCCCTTAAGCTGTAATCAGGTTAGTGGAACGGTCTGGAAAGTCCGGCGATACAGGGTGATAGCCCCGTACACGAAAGCCTTTTTACAGTGAAATCGAGTAGGACGGGACACGTGATATCCTGTCTGAATGTGGGGGGACCATCCTCCAAGGCTAAATACTCCTAGTTGACCGATAGTGAACCAGTACCGTGAGGGAAAGGCGAAAAGAACCCCGGAGAGGGGAGTGAAATAGAACCTGAAACCGTATGCGTACAAGCAGTGGGAGCAGATTTATTCTGTGACTGCGTACCTTTTGTATAATGGGTCAGCGACTTAACGTTTGTAGCAAGCTTAACCGTTTAGGGGAGGCGTAGCGAAAGCGAGTCTTAATAGGGCGACTTAGTTGCAGGCGTTAGACCCGAAACCGGGCGATCTATCCATGGCCAGGTTGAAGGTGCCGTAACAGGCACTGGAGGACCGAACCCACTTATGTTGAAAAATGAGGGGATGAGCTGTGGATCGGAGTGAAAGGCTAATCAAGCCCGGAGATAGCTGGTTCTCCGCGAAATCTATTTAGGTAGAGCGTCAAGTATTACCCTCGGGGGTAGAGCACTGTTTCGGCTAGGGGGCCATCCCGGCTTACCAACCCGATGCAAACTCCGAATACCGAGGAGTACAGCTTGGCAGACACACGGCGGGTGCTAACGTCCGTCGTGGAGAGGGAAACAACCCAGACCAACAGCTAAGGTCCCAAATACCAATTAAGTGGGAAACGATGTGGGAAGGCCCAGACAGCTAGGAGGTTGGCTTAGAAGCAGCCACCCTTTAAAGAAAGCGTAATAGCTCACTAGTCGAGTCGGCCCGCGCGGAAGATTTAACGGGGCTAAATTGGTAACCGAAGCTTTGGGTTCATACTTTGTATGAGCGGTAGCGGAGCGTTCTGTAAGCCGTTGAAGGTAGATCGAGAGGTCTGCTGGAGGTATCAGAAGTGCGAATGCTGACATGAGTAACGATAATGGGGGTGAAAAACCCCCACGCCGGAAGACCAAGGTTTCCTGCCCCATGCTAATCAGGGCAGGGTGAGTCGACCCCTAAGGCGAGGGCGAAAGCCGTAGTCGATGGGAAACAGGTTAATATTCCTGTACTAGATTGTAGTGCGATGGAGAGACGGAGAAGGCTAGGCTAGCGCAGCGTTGGTTGTCTGCGTTCAAGCTGGTAGGCTGGGGGATTAGGTAAATCCGGTTCCCTAAGGCCGAGAAGCGATAACGAGTTCTTTCGAGAGATCGAGCGAAGTAGTCGATGCCATGCTTCCAAGAAAATCTTCTAAGCTTCAGCTGCAATGTAATCGTACCCCAAACCGACACAGGTGGTCAGGTAGAGAATACCAAGGCGCTTGAGAGAACTCGGGTGAAGGAACTAGGCAAAATGGTACCGTAACTTCGGGAGAAGGTACGCCGGTTTTGGTGATGGGACTTGCTCCCTAAGCTGAGGCCGGTCGCAGTGACCAGGTGGCTGCAACTGTTTACTAAAAACATAGCACTCTGCAAACACGTAAGTGGACGTATAGGGTGTGACGCCTGCCCGGTGCCGGAAGGTTAATTGATGGGGTTAGCTTCGGCGAAGCTCTTGATCGAAGCCCCGGTAAACGGCGGCCGTAACTATAACGGTCCTAAGGTAGCGAAATTCCTTGTCGGGTAAGTTCCGACCTGCACGAATGGCGTAATGATGGCCACACTGTCTCCACCCGAGACTCAGTGAAATTGAAATCGCGGTCAAGATGCCGTGTACCCGCAGCTAGACGGAAAGACCCCGTGAACCTTTACTATAGCTTGGCACTGGACTCTGAAATAATTTGTGTAGGATAGCTGGGAGGCTTTGAAACTGTGACGCTAGTTACAGTGGAGCCAACCTTGAAATACCAGCCTGATTATTTTGGGGTTCTAACTTAGGTCCATTATCTGGATCAAGGACAGTGTCTGGTGGGTAGTTTGACTGGGGCGGTCTCCTCCCAAAGAGTAACGGAGGAGCACGAAGGTACGCTAATCATGGTCGGAAATCATGAGGTTAGTGCAAAGGCATAAGCGTGCTTGACTGCGAGACTGACAAGTCGAGCAGGTACGAAAGTAGGTCTTAGTGATCCGGCGATTCTGTATGGAAGGGTCGTCGCTCAACGGATAAAAGGTACTCCGGGGATAACAGGCTGATACCGCCCAAGAGTTCACATCGACGGCGGTGTTTGGCACCTCGATGTCGGCTCATCACATCCTGGGGCTGAAGCCGGTCCCAAGGGTATGGCTGTTCGCCATTTAAAGTGGTACGCGAGCTGGGTTTAGAACGTCGTGAGACAGTTCGGTCCCTATCTGCTGTGGGCGTTGGAGACTTGAGGAGAGCTGCTCCTAGTACGAGAGGACCGGAGTGGACGAACCCCTGGTGTTCCGGTTGTGTCGCCAGACGCATTGCCGGGTAGCTACGTTCGGACAGGATAACCGCTGAAAGCATCTAAGCGGGAAGCCCCCTCCAAGATTAGGTCTCCCTGAGGGTTTAACCCTCCTGAAGGGCCGTGGAAGACTACCACGTTGATAGGCTGGGTGTGGAAGCGCTGTGAGGCGTGAAGCTAACCAGTACTAATTGCCCGTGCGGCTTGACTATATAAGATAAGCGATTGTTCTTCGGATTGATCTTGCAGATTTTATGTTTAGGTTGTGTAACGCTTTATTTTCGAGCTTTGATTCGCTTCGTGAGAGGCTTAGTGCTGATGCATTAAAATTTCCAGACTCATACGCCAAGGTTATCTTGGTTAAAAACTTAATTCGCTTTGTCGCAAATTGGGCGGTGTTGATTAGTCAGCATGGCCAGCCAGTTTGTCTGACGATCATAGAGCGTTGGAACCACCTGATCCCATCTCGAACTCAGAAGTGAAACGACGCCTCGCCGATGGTAGTGTGGGAGTTCCCATGTGAGAGTAGGTCATTGTCAGGCTTTATTTCTAAAAAGCCCCGTCGCTACTGCGATGGGGCTTTTTTTTTGTCGAGGGATCAAGCAGCTAAGCCCTTTTGGCTGTTCGTGTTGGTATCATTTATATTATGGCTAGCCCGCTTGCTGTGAGTGGCAGGCGATAGCAAGGCCCTAACAATCTGGTGAATTAAGATGACTGGATTTAGTGAGGCCGTTGGAGTTACAGGATCGGCATGATTGGGGAGTGCCCTAGGTGATGCAACAAAGTAAAGCGCTGAGCTACTTGCCTTTTGTGGAACAGCCCGATTGGATTCACATGGGCTTAAAGAGCCTGCCAGCTGGGAATTGGATCGAACCAGACAAGGAGTTTCTAAAGTACTACCACAACAAAGTGGCGCTCTTTGCTCATAAGCCGGAGCGAGTTTATGGAGAGTTGCCAGAGTCGCTCAACGCGCAACAGGAGTTCGCGGATTGCTTGTTGGAACATTTGCAAACCGATCATGGCGAACATTACGCAATGCAAATTTCGCCGAGGGGTGGATCGGTACTGGAGTTAAAAGATGCGGGGCTAATCTGGAGCCTCGATTCGAATAGCCGACGGCTTTGGGATGCCAGTTTGTGGATCCAAGACGATGTCTGTTTACTTCAAGAGCATGAAGGCCAGTACCGGCTTACGGCGGCTAGCTTAGCTGCGCCGAGCGCATGGTGCTTACAAGAAAAGCTAGGTAAGCCGCTCTTCGATATTCATAGCTCGGTCCCTGGTCTCAACCAGGTCATCGGCTCCCAAATAAATCACGTGATGCAGAAATTGTCGCCGCTTCGACTTTTTCAGCGGTTTAATTGGGGCATTAAGGCATCTTCTCATTTGGCATTGTTGCCTGAGGGTCCGGTAGGCAAGCCGTTGCAGCATAGGGATGGTTTAGGCGCGGGGCTGTTTTTACGGGTTGAGCGTCAAACACTGCGCCGATTGCCTAAAAGTGGCGCGATTGTTTTTACTATTCGCGTCTATGTCACCGCGATCGAGCGCTTGGAGTCAGTGCCTGGTTCGCTGGCAGCACTTGAATCGGCGGTGAGTGGATTGTCGGCGAAGGCGGCCCGATATAAAGGGTTACCCGCGCTGTACCCGGAGTTGCGCGCAGTATTTAAAAGAGCCTCTGGTCAGGTTTTGTAAGTAACTCTAGCTGTGTGTCGAAAAAGCTTACAGGGGTTGAGCTAATCATTGCCGGCTATGTGGGCTGACGGGAGGTTGATCGATGCTGTTACACCTCTTGTCGGCGTTTCACAGCGATTCTGAGTAGGTTTCAGGGCGAGTGTGCAGCTGGTTGGTTTGGGGCGATTAACCATAGCTGTGTAGGCCGAAAAGCAGGTGTCTAAAAATTTTACAGTTAAGGCTTTGGGGTTGTAGGATTCTCGGTGCAAATCACTGAAATTAAAGAAATAAGTAGGTTTGGCACTAGTCTTGCTGCAGCGCTAGGGCTAAGGGATATTTGCGGCTAAGCAGCTTGGCACTCGAATGCAAGTTAAAGCGGCAAGTAGTTATCAGGATCATTTTGGGGAGTTGAATAAATTATGTATAAGAAACTAAGACTATTAGTAGTGGGATTTTTGAGCAGTGCACTTTGTTTGTCAGCGGCTAACGCGGGAATGATCGTTGATGTCGAAACGGGCAGCGACGATATTGACAACATCAATGCAGCATATGCGGTTTTGGGGTTGGTTCAATATGGCCCCGATTTTCTGGAAGATATTTTCGATGCGACCGAGCAGGGAAATGGTTTAATTCTTCGCACGCATGACCTGACGGATAATGGTGCTGGCAACAGCTTCACGCCCGGAGGATCTGAAGAAATAATCGGCGGTACGTTGTTTATGAATTACACGGACAATGCCTGCCTAGACGATTTAGGCGGGGACACGCTCTTAGGATCTCTTTCAGGTTCGCCAGATTGTCTCAACGTATTAGCCTGGGCTTTCGAAGGTAGCGAATTGTTTGGCGATGCTGGTGTTGCTATATTTTCAGGTGGCGGCGGTACAGAGGCGATACTCGCACCTGAAGTCGTTGCTATATTGAATGATGAGGGGGCCATCGATGTGGGTTTCCTCGGCTTTGGCGACTTTACTTTGGGCGATAGCGTTTTAACGGTGGAGACGGTCTCAGTACCCGAGCCTGGCGTTTTGATGTTGCTAGGTCTAGGCTTGATCGGATTGAGAGTGGCACGTCCGCGCTCTTAATAAAACAGAGTTAGAAAAAAGCCGTGCTCTTGAGCGCGGCTTTTTTTCGTCTGTCACTTATGGCCAGAACTTTTCAGCGCAAAATAAATGCTGATTGTTTGGTAACATGCGAGTCCATTTTTATCGGTTGGCTTAGCATGACTCAACAACACACGCTTATTAAAATGCTTGCAGATGGACAGTGGCACTCGGGCGAGCAGCTTGCGGCGTACTTTGAATTGAGCCGCACGGCTATTTGGAAGCGTATTGCTCAGCTGCGCGCTGAAGGGCTTAATATTGAATCTGATCGGGGTAAGGGTTATCGGTTGCTAGACCGTGTCGATTGGTTTGCTGCCACTACCTTGTATTCATACTTAGTGGAGGCCACTGCTCAGAGGGTTAGTCAGATAGATGTGCAGCTTTCGTTGGCTTCAACTAATAAAGCCTGCCTGGACTTATTGGTGCGGCGCGAGGATTCAACCACTGTTGATCTTACAGGTTATGTCATGTTGGCCGAGCAACAAACGGCGGGTCAGGGAAGGCGCGGTCGCACGTGGGTAAGTCCGCTGGGTTGTAACGTTTATATGTCGCTTATATGGCGCTTTGAGGCCGGAGCGGGATCATTGGCGGGCTTGAGCTTAGTAGTGGGTTTAGCGCTGGTGAAAGCATTGGAGCATCAAGGTTATCGTGACTTGACGCTGAAGTGGCCGAATGACGTGCTGTGGCAGAACCGGAAGTTGGCCGGTGTGCTGCTCGAGGTTTCGGGTGATGTCTCTGGAGCTTGCGATGTAGTGATTGGCATTGGCGTGAATGTAGCTATGCCCTCAATGCCCGCGGCAGATATCGATCAACCTTGGGTTGATTTGACGCAAGTTGATAAAAGCAGGGTGCCTGATAAAAATTACATCGTGGCTGGCGTACTGAATCAATTAGTGCCTGATATACAGCAGTTTCAGCAAGCCGGTTTTGCCGCATTCAAAGAGCAGTGGTCTAGCCGAGATCATTGTGCTGGACAGTCCGTGCAGCTGCTACTCGGGCCTGGGCATGATGTGTCAGGCGCCTATTGCGGTGTGAATGATGACGGTTCCATTGGGCTTGAGACTCACGAGGGTATGCAGAGCTTTAGTGGCGGCGAAATTAGCTTGAGGCGCGTATGACGGTCGATATCGATATTGACATTGGCAACACTCGCAGTAAGTGGTCAATAGCGTCTGGGTCTAATAATGTCGTGGTTGGTGTTACGGCGAAGCCCATTGCTGTGGTTGCGTCTGAGATTGCAGCCAATTTAGCCGAGCATGGTATGGATGCAGCGGCAGTCAGCCGTATACGGGTGGCCTGTGTGCGTAGCCAGCAAGAAAAAGATGCCCTAGCCAGCGCATTGCACGGGGCTTTTGCTGTGGCAGCTGAATTTGCCCAGACAACCGCTGAGGCTGGGGGTGTCATCAATAGCTACCCGCAGCCGCATACGATGGGCGTTGATCGCTGGAGCGCCATAGCGGCAGCTGCTAGGCTAATGCGAGCCCATGCAGAGCCCCGGCCTTTTTGTATAGTGGATGCAGGTAGTGCGGTCACACTCGATTTTGTTAGTGCCGCCGGCGTGCATTGCGGCGGTTACATTACTCCCGGCTACTATTTGCAATTAAAAGCGTTGCTGGCAGGCACCCAAAAAGTAATGGCTGGTGAGCAGGCATCGGTGGAGCTGATTGCGCCAGGTAGTAATACCAGCGACGCCGTGCATGTGGGTATTGCCGCATCAATCGTTGCGCATATAGAACGAAGCGTCGCACAATTTCAAATGGCTCAGGGCTCACCGCCACGGGTTTTTATAACCGGTGGCGATGCCGAGTTATTGCAGGGTTTAAGCAGCCTACCTATGCTCTATCGGCCGCACCTTGTATTGTCTGGGCTGGCTCAATTACTACCTTGAGCAATAAATTTAAAAGAAATAGGGTCATAGCATTGCACCGCTGGCCTAACTCGAATAAACTGCGCCGCCTCAGAAGTGTTGCTAATGTTAATGGATGCTTCGCGGGCTATGAGTGCTTTGCCATTTGGGCGCTGAAAAAAGTTTCAAAAGTGGGCTGGCGTAGCTCAGTTGGTAGAGCAGCTGACTTGTAATCAGCCGGTCGGGGGTTCGACTCCTCTCGCCAGCTCCATTTTTTCTATATTAAAGGGTTACCATTGGTAGCCCTTTTTTATTGCCTGGCTTCTTTGCGCTGGTCGAAGGTGGGGTGGCCATTTGGAGTGGTCAGAATGGCACGTGTTGATTGAGCCTCGCATAGTATGTTTGTACACTGTTCACCCTTTATCATGCCGCCGCTGTTAAAAAAATCAGGCCCAGCATCTCAGCATCAAACTGCTTTTTTAACGAGTACAAGCATCCTAAACAGGGGATTAAGCCAATGACTTTCTTTATGCGGCTGCAAGGGGTTTTGCTGCCAACGCTGCTTCTTTCAAATAACATCGTTGCCGATTCAGAGGTTTCGATTGTTTATTCCGTAGCTAATCCTGATTACAAACCTTTCGAAAGTACAGGTGGTTACGCTATTAGTGGACAGTTTTATTTTGATAATGGCTTGTTTTTGAGTGGCTACTTTAATGAAACTGACTTTAAAGCCAGTGGACCTTATGTCGGCAACGTTGATGTTGAAAGTTGGGCTGAGCTAGGGGTTGGGTTTTCGTTTGATCATGAGATCGGAAAATTTTATTCATTAATAACCGTTGAGAGTATCGATACAGCACAGAAAGTCTACGATGGTTATGGCGTGCATATAGGCTACGTCAAAAATCTCACCCATAATTGGAAGGCTGTGGCTCAAGCGGGCTATTTAGACACCGATTTCGATGATTGGCAATTAATGGGTAAAATTGATTATGCGCTATCCGATGTCTTCAGCCTTACGCTCGGCATTCAGGGATTACGATAGTTGGGATTATACTCACTACGAGGCCGGCGTTGCCCTTCGATTTTAGTAAGTACAAAGCTAGAGCCTGAGCAAAAAAACCGCCAAGAGTATAAATTCAAAGGGGTTATAAAAAATGATTAAAAGACTTCTGCGCTCATCATTGATTCTTTCTTTTTTTTGGGTAGTTTCCTTTTCGGGCATTGCAGCCGCGATAGATGTCATTTCGCAAAGTGAAGTAAAGACACCCAACTTTATTATTATGTATATTGATGATCTGGGCTATGCCGATTTAGGCCCTTATCAAAACGGCAAGCTCGCTACGCCCTCTATTGATAAATTAGTTAACGCTGGGCAGAGCTGGACAAATTTTTATACCTCCGCTTCAGTTTGCAGCCCGAGTCGTGGCGCATTGCTCACAGGTAACCTGCCGGTGCGAACGGGGCTCTATGGCAATCATCTAGCGGTACTTTGGCCGGGTAGCGAAACGGGTATGCCAGCCGAGCAGGAGACTCTTGCTGAAGCCTTGAAACAGCATGGCTACACCACGGGCATGTTTGGTAAATGGCATTTAGGTGATGCACCCGCCTTCCTTCCTACCCGTCATGGTTTTGATGAGTGGCTCGGTATTCCTTACTCCAACGATATGGACTGGACCGTTGGCGAAATCACTAGCACCAATGTCAATGCTGATTTGTCCGTCTCGCATAAAAAATGGGAAAAGGCTGGGCCTATTTATCGCAAACAACTTCTTGCTCCAAGGGTGGAAGATTGGAACGTGCCGCTGATGCGCAGTGTTGTCAATGCTGATCAATCTTATACCGATAGCATTATTGAACGCCCTGCCAATCAAGCCCTATACACGCAGCGCTTTACCCATGAGTCGGTTCGCTTTATCAATCAATCGGTCAATGATGATAAACCGTTTTTCTTATTTCTCTCACATAGCATGGTTCATGTGCCATTATTTCGCTCCCCTCAGTTTGTTGGTAAGAGTGCACTAGGCCTTTATGGCGATGTGCTTGAAGAAATTGATTGGAGTGTCGGTCAAATTATGCAGGCACTAGAAGATAAGCAAATAGAAAACAATACTTATTTGGTTTTTACCAGTGACAATGGTCCTTGGCTAACCTTCGCGCCTGATCACGCGGGTTCGGCTGGCCCTTTGCGCGGTGGCAAGGGCCAAACCTATGACGGTGGCATGCGCGTCATGACCTTTTTTAAAGGTCCAGGCATAAAGCCGGGGCTTGTTAGTGAAATGGGAATGGATACTGATCTGTTTAATACCGTCCTGAACCTCGCAAATATCCCGCCAAAATCGGCTGCGGTAGATAGTTATGATCTCTCGGCTACATTGACCGCTGATGCGCCAAGCCCGCGAAAGTTTGTGCCCTTTTATCGTAACTCGACGTTGCGCGCTTTTCGCCTGGGCAATCAAAAGCTACATTTTGTGACTAACGATGAGTTTGGGGGGCCAACTACCGTTCATGAGCCACCCATACTGATTGATTTGGTCAGTGATATTGGCGAGACTACCGATCTAGCCGCAGCGCAACCGCAGGATGTTGAGCGGCTGAAACAACGTGTGGCAGAATTTAAAGCGTCCTTGCCCATTGCCCCTTCAATATTTGACTTACAAAAAGGCGTGCAGTTTCAGTGATTCTGATGCCTTAGTCTTAAGCAGTAGCGCTTGCAGGTAAGAGCCAGTAAAAATAGTGTTTTAGTGGGTGAGGCGAAGGTTGGTTCGCCATTGATTTCCACCCGCTCGTTCTATTTTAATGAGTTAGTTACCAAGAAATTGCTCGGCCGTCAGGTCGTAACAGGTGCTATCTAGGCTGGCCACCAGTTCTAAGCTGGCTTTTGATTTAGGTAGCTCATAGCGAAAGAAAAACGCTGTAGCGGCCAATTTTCCCGTATAGAAATCGCTATCGCTGCTTTTTCCATCGGCCAATCCAGCTGTTGCCGCTACGGCTTGTTTTAACCACATCCATGCAATAACGGCGTGCCCCATCGCGTCAAGAAAAATAGTCGCGTTGGCCAGCGCCAATGATTTATCGTCACAGCAATTGACTGCCTCAATGGTGCGCTCAATCTGACATAGCGTATTCGTTAGTTGAGTGCAGTAATCAACTAACTGCGGGTACGCCATGGCTGTATCGATAGTCAGTTGCACTTCTTCGCGCAAAATGACAACTGCCGCACCATTGTGCATGTTCACTTTGCGGCCCAAAATATCCAGCCCCTGAATTCCCCAAGTACCTTCGTGAATATGATTTAGGCGGTTGTCGCGGTAAAGACGTTCGACGGGATATTCCCTGGTGTAGCCGTAACCTCCTAGAACTTGTATGGCTAACTTATTCGCCTCAAGGCAGTATTCAGACGGCCAAGACTTGCAGATGGGTGTGAGCAACTCCAACAGCAAGCCCATGCGCGCGTTTTGCGCCGCATCATCCGATACTTTTTGTTGGTCGATGATTTGCGAACTGTAGTACATAAGCATTTGTGCGCCTTCAATGAAGGCTTTTTGAGTCATCAGCATGCGCTTTATATCAGCGTGCTCCGAAATCATAACTTGCGGAAGTTCGGGGTTTTTATTATCCAAGGCTCGGCCCTGCGGGCGGTTGCGTGCATAATCTAATGAGTAGAGATAGCCGCCCAAGGCGGTCATTACCGCAGACATGCCCACCGATATTCGCGCCTCATTCATCATGTGAAACATATTGGCAAGGCCCTGATTTTCTTGGCCGACCAAATAGCCGAAACAGTCACCACTTTCACCAAAATTCAGCAGGGTGTTGGTAGCGCCGCGACAACCCATTTTATGGTTGAGGCCAGCAAGAGCCACGTTATTGATCTCACCCAAGCTGCCGTCATCATTGACTCGTACTTTGGGTACAAGAAATAAAGATATACCCTTCACTCCCGGGGGACCGCCGGGTACCTTGGCAAGAACCATGTGAACAATATTATCGGTTAAATCCTGCTCGCCACCTGAGATCCACATTTTGGTGCCAGAAATTTTATAGCTGCCGTCGGCCAATGGCTCGGCTTTGGTGCGTATGTCGGCCAGTGATGAGCCTGCCTGCGGCTCAGAAAGGCACATGGTGCCAAACCAATCACCTGCAACTAGCCTGCTCAGGTAAGTGTCTTTGAGTTCGTCAGAGCCGCAGGCATTGAGCATGTTGGCAACGCCCTGGGTTAAAAAAAGATAGATGTGGACAGGATTGTTGGCACAGACAAAAAGCCCATTGAGTGCTTGGTCGACCATCCACGGTAGCTGCATGCCGCCAATGTCGGCGTCGTAGCCTGAGGCACTTAAACCGGCTTCTTTAAATGCAGCAATGGCTTGCTTTAATTCTGGAATAGTCTCGACTTTGCCATCAATAAACTGGGGTTCATTGGCATCTAATTTTGCTGCGCACGGTAGGAATTCGTCTTCGGCAATGGATTGACATAAGCTCAGCATGGCATCTAAAGACTCTCGATCATAGTCGGCATAGCGTTCCGACTTTAACAGTGTATCTAGGTCCAAAGCCTCATAAAGCATAAAGTCGAGGTCTCTGCGGTTGACGATCATTGACATGGGTATTCCTCTTTTTCATTGGAAGTTTGTGGCATGTTAACTGCGGCAGTTTGAGCGCTCAGTGCCTAAAGTCGCAAGCCAATCAATACTGGAAGTTGGGTAGTTTATTGGTGTAATGCGATTTACGCTATTTTTAGCCGGGAGGTATTTCGCGTTTAATTATGCCGACTTTAGTCAGTTTGACAGCCCGAATGATAAGTGATTTTTATCTCCCTAGCTCGCTCATAAATTTTTATTAATCATTGGCAGTGACGCTACTGCTTTGGGCGCATAGATTCGTGTCTTCTGGTCCATGCCCTCTGATTTTTAAAAGCGGTTGGTTTGATTGGGTCAATATAGAAGTACTGGATATGGGCGCCTTGCCAGAGCGTGAAACGGATGCGCTTATTGTCGAGTGTCTTTTACTGGTACGAGGGTATTTAGTCTTGTGCACGAGTACGGACTGTTTTTTTTACTCCGATGCTACATGCGGCAAGACCAAGCGCGGTTGCGAGAAGCCAAAAAAATGGCTGGGGTAGCATGGGTATATCAAAACTAGTGCTTTGCTCTGCATTGCTGATTATCACCAGATTATCTTGCGGAACAATAGCTGCGGGAGGTGTCCAGTTGCGCAGAGGCACGGCCGATCCTAGTGGCTCGAGGCCGATAATACCGGTAACAGGTAGGGAGGCAATGGCATCAACCACATCCATGCCTTCAACGACGGTTGCAAATACTGTGAAGCCGCCATTCTGTTGGTCAAGGTTTGCTGAATTATCGGCTAGGTTGATAAACCATTGGCTTGTGGCGCTATCCGGATCGGTACCAAGCTTCGCCATAGCCACCGTGCCGCGAACATTAGACAGCGCAAACTCGTTTTCAATGGGAGGGTCGGTGGGTACATAGTTAAAGAGTGATTCATTAAAGCTGAAGCCGCCTCCCTGAATGATGAAGCCGCTTACGCTGCGGTGGATAAAGCTGTTGTTGTAGTCACCATCGTTTACATAGTTTAAAAAATTTTGCACATGACCTGGCGCAACATCGGGGTGCAGGTCGATTTCAATACCACCCATGCTTGTTTCAAGGAGCACGCGCGGCTCTGCTATTGCGGCACAGGCAAGCAGGTTGGCCAGTATTAGCCCAACAAGATTCGCCCGCCAATACTTGGGTTTATAGGTCGCTTCCTTGTTGGCGCCCAGTAGGTCGAGCGTTATTCTTTTTTTAGATTGACCCATGAGTTGGCTCTCTTTGTCTCGTCGTCGCTATTCTGCACAGCAATAAAAATAAAATGCCTAAAGCGGCCAGTGGCAAAACGGGTACCGTTGCTGACATCGGGGCGCCAACATTACCGTCGGCCACTACCCATACAGCAAATTCAGCTGACTTTGGAAAGCCTGATTGCGTGCCAGAGCTGGTGTCAAAATAGGTGGCGCCTCCCAATCCCTCGTAGCCGGTCCAGTAAAGCGTATTTTGAATATTTCTGAACAGGCCAAGGTTGGCTGAGTTGGCACCATCTGTGACGGCGCTGCCCGATAGGGCGCCAAAATTTTGAAAGTAATGATAGCCAAGCTCATTCGGCGTGTCGGCGGGAGCATCGCCGCAGGAAGCTCCTATGCAGTTTGATGCGGTAGGTTGTCGCCAGTTGGTTGTACCGAGGTAGCTATTTGCGCCTAGCTCGGCAGCGAAAGCCTCGGCGGTATCCCAGTTCATCGATCCGTCGCCATTAATACCTGCAACATAAGAATTAAGGCTATCTGCTAAGTTGGCGTCTGCAAGCCAGGTGATATCGAGAACGTCGTCGTAAACTCCTTCGTGGCCGTTGCTGAGGTCACCATCGAGGTCTACAGGAGCTAGCGCAGCATAGCCAGCCGCCGATGCGGTTAATATGTTGATCATGAAAGCAGCTTTAAGAGTGCGAAGCGTCATGGCTGGTTCCGAAAGAGTATGAGAAAAGTGCATCAGGTGCATCGCACAGTTTAATACTTATAAAGCTCCGATTGAATGACTTTTGAGCGTTTTTTTGCTGGCTGGGCGGTTTACGCGTTGTCGACAGCCATTTGTTGATAGCGGTCAATTCAAACTATAGTCTATCGGGTCAAAATATAGCGGGGTGCTGACCCCGTGTGAGGCTCAAGGCGGGGTCGTTGTGTTGGTTATGCGCTCAGGTATACACTCACTGTGCTGGTAGCTCTTGCCGGCCCGATTTGACTTAAACAAAAACGGGGGAAGGAAGATGATTCAACGTAATATTCTGTTGTTGGCTGTCGTGTTCGCGCTGGTTGCATGCGGCGCAGATGATTCTGGTTCAAGTGCTATTGACAAAATAGGAGGCGCTGCAAAGAGTGCTGGTGAGGCAGCCAGTGATATGAGCAAAGATGCGCTAGATGCCGTTGTGGACGTTGCTGACGAGGCTGCTGATGTTGTTATGGATGTGGCAGATAGCACTGCAGATGCGGCTGCTGGGCTTGCGGATGATGCCGTCGAGGCCGCGAGTGCGGCAGCGGGTGCGGCGAGTGACATGGCCGGTGATGCGATGAAGTCATCAGATGATATGGCTGATGATGCCGCAGAGAAGGTGGGCTCGGCTGCTTCCGAGAAAGCTGCTGCATTGATGCAGTAGTCATTCTCGGAGGGCTTGACCTAGTGTAGGTCTCAGCTTTTTTGGTTTATAAAGCGGGCTAAGCGCCGTTTTTTGCGACGCTTAGCCCGCCGCTTTACTCGGTCGACCCAAGGCTTTTATTTTTTGGCGTGCGCGGTCACTGCTGTTACTGCTGGTCGGTCGCGCTCATCAGGCCGTTTCACAGCTAATTTTCGCTGCAACTTATCTCGCTAAATTCCCCCAAATATCTGTTGACATCAACGGCTTAGACTAGCACTATGTCGCGCTCATTTTGGAGGGGTTCCCGAGTGGTCAAAGGGATCAGACTGTAAATCTGACGCGTAAGCTTCGGTGGTTCAAATCCACCTCCCTCCACCAGTTTTTTAAGTGTTTGATAAGTAAAGTGTTTTGCGCAAAGGGTTGGCAGGCCGGCTCGCAGTTTCAGGTTTAAGGTGCGGGTATAGTTCAATGGTAGAACATCAGCCTTCCAAGCTGAATATGCGGGTTCGATTCCCGCTACCCGCTCCAAGTTTGATGTGCGCGCTTGTGGATGTAGGCAATGTGCTCATATAGCTCAGTCGGTAGAGCACTTCCTTGGTAAGGAAGAGGTCACCGGTTCAAATCCGGTTATGAGCTCCATTTCTCTTACCCGGCGTTGCTTGGAATGTGTGCTGGGATGTGGAAGAGTTTGGTCAGTCTTGGTGTGTAGCGCTGCCGTAGAGTGGGTCTTGAGTACACGACAGGCTTATCAGTCGGGTGGTAGTTTCGAAAGGTCGGGCAAAAGCCAGGCGAGAGCAGGGTAAAGAAAAAAACATTTTTTAAAATCGGAACATGTCGATCTGCGACAATGTGTTAACCGTTTAACCAACCGTCACTAGAGGTTAGTCACAATGGCAAAAGCAAAGTTTGAACGCACGAAGCCCCACGTCAATGTGGGCACAATAGGTCACGTTGATCACGGTAAAACGACGCTCACAGCAGCGTTAACGCGTGTTGCGGCAGAAATTTTTGGCGGTGAAGCGGTTGCGTTTGATGGCATCGATAATGCGCCAGAAGAAAAAGCGCGCGGTATAACTATCGCCACTTCACACGTTGAATACGATACGCCAGAGCGTCATTACGCTCACGTTGATTGCCCAGGTCACGCCGATTATGTAAAAAACATGATTACGGGTGCTGCGCAAATGGACGGTGCGATTTTGGTTTGTGGTGCAACTGATGGCCCTATGCCACAAACACGCGAGCACATCTTGTTGTCGCGTCAGGTAGGTGTTCCTTACATCGTTGTGTTTTTGAACAAAGCCGACTTGCTAGCTGAAGATTGCGGCGGTGCTGGTTCAGAAGAATATAACGAGATGCTTGAGTTGGTAGAAATGGAGTTGCGTGAGCTGCTCGATACCTACGAATTCCCAGGTGACGATACGCCAATTATTCCAGGTTCAGCTTTGATGGCATTGGAAGGAAAAGATGATCACGAGCTAGGTACTACTGCGGTGAAGACGCTGCTTGAAACGCTCGACAGTTATATCCCTGAGCCTGAGCGTGCGATTGATGGTGCATTCATTATGCCTATCGAAGATGTATTCTCTATTTCAGGTCGCGGTACGGTTGTTACCGGTCGTGTTGAGCGCGGTATTGTTAACACGGGCGATGAAGTTGAGATTGTTGGTATTAAAGAAACACAAACTACCACCTGTACGGGTGTTGAGATGTTCCGCAAGCTGCTTGACGAAGGTCGAGCTGGAGAGAACATTGGTGCGTTGTTGCGTGGTACTAAGCGTGAAGACGTAGAGCGTGGTCAAGTATTGGCTAAGCCGGGTAGCATCAATCCACACACTAAGTTTGAAGCTGAAGTGTATGTGTTGAGCAAAGACGAAGGTGGTCGTCACACGCCATTCTTTAAAGGCTATCGTCCACAGTTTTACTTCCGTACGACTGATGTGACGGGCGCTTGTGAATTGCCTGAAGGCGTTGAGATGGTAATGCCGGGAGATAACGTACAGATGAAGGTTGAGTTGATCGCACCGATTGCGATGGACGAAGGCCTGCGTTTTGCGATTCGTGAAGGTGGCCGTACTGTCGGTGCGGGCGTTGTAGCGAAGATTCTTTAGTAGCCCCTGCGCTCATTGATAAAAGGCCGCCCTTGATGGGCGGTGATGAGAGTAGGCTTCCCGCATGGGCGGGCGCGTTAGTTTAAGAAGTAATGTTAGTTTGTAACTAGTTTGTCGGTTTAAAGGCCAGTAGCTCAATTGGCAGAGCGACGGTCTCCAAAACCGTAGGTTGGGGGTTCGATTCCCTCCTGGCCTGCCATTAACTGGCAAACCTAGCGCGTGTGCACGGCGACGCACTAAGCTGCTTTGTCGGCGGGCTCTATAGGCCTCTTTGGTTGGCAGGGTTTTTTAAAGTAAAAGCAGCAGTATTTGGAAGTATTGATAAAAACACTATGAGTAAAGCTGAAACTAAAAATTCAACCATGAATATGGGGCTCTGGGCTTTATCGCTAGTGTTGGTTGCAGGTGGTATCTACGGCAACGTTTATTTCGGCGGTGAGTCTTTGCTGTATCGCGTGCTGGGCTTGCTGGCCGTTGCGATTGTGGCGGGCTTGGTTGCATTGCAGACAGTTGAAGGCACGGCTTTTTGGTTGTTGTTGAAAGGTGCTCGTACAGAAATTAGAAAGGTTGTTTGGCCTACGCGTCAAGAGACGATGCAAACCTCGCTTCTAGTCTTGGCAGTGGTGGTGGTGGTAGGTTTTATTCTTTGGGGTCTCGATACTCTTTTGGGATGGTCGGCTTCGCAATTTATTGGTTGATAGGCATCGTGCTTATTAGCAGAGTACAACGGGTAGCGCACAAGGTAATTGAATGAGTAAGCGTTGGTACGTAGTTCATGCATTCTCGGGCTTTGAGAAAAAGGTGCAGACATCGTTGCATGAGCGGATTGAGTTAGCCGGTATGCAAGAAAAGTTTGGTGAGATTCTTGTTCCCACTGAAGAAGTGGTGGAGATGAAAGCTGGCCAAAAACGTAAAAGTGAGCGCAAGTTCTTTCCAGGCTACGTGCTTGTAGAGATGGATCTTGATGATGAAAGCTGGCATTTGGTCAAAGAGACTCCGCGTGTCATGGGGTTTATAGGCGGTAAGGCTGACAAGCCTGCGCCTATTACAACAAAAGAAGCTGATGAGATTTTGCAGCGAATTCAGACAGGTGCTGAAGCGCCTAAGCCGAAGACGCTGTTCGAGCCCGGTGAGATGGTTCGTGTAACTGATGGTCCGTTCAACGACTTTAGTGGTGTGGTTGAAGAGGTTAACTACGAGAAGAGTCGTGTTCAGGTATCGGTATTAATCTTCGGGCGTTCAACTCCGGTTGAGCTCGAGTTTGGTCAGGTTGAAAAAACCTGAGCAAATATAAATTGATAGAGTTTGTGCGGTCGCGATAACAGTTTTAACGTCGCAAAGTTTACAGTATAGATTCTTTCAGGGGAGCGTCGAAGTTCATTGTGAAATGGGCGAGGGGGCGTGTTTGAACCCAACTTAGGAGTGTTCCAAATGGCTAAGAAAGTCCAAGCTTATATCAAGCTACAAGTGCCTGCAGGTCAGGCGAATCCCAGTCCACCTGTTGGTCCTGCGTTAGGTCAGCACGGCGTTAATATCATGGAGTTTTGTAAGGCGTTTAACGCCGAGACGCAAAGCCTTGAGCCAGGTCTGCCAACACCGGTTGTTATTACCGTTTACAGCGATCGCAGTTTTACCTTCATCAAAAAGACCCCTCCGGCTTCTGTGCTTTTGCGCAAAGCAGCCGGCATTCAAAAAGGCAGCGGCACGCCTAATACCAATAAAGTTGGTAAAGTGACCCGTGCGCAATTGGAAGATATCGCGACCACTAAGATGGCCGATCTTAATGCTTCCGATATGGATGCTGCAGTGCGAATTATCGCAGGCAGTGCGCGTTCAGCAGGTATTGAGGTGGAGGGTTAAAAAGATGGCTAAATTAACGAAAAGAGCTAAGGCTATTGCCGAGAAAGTTGTTGCCGGCAAGGCTTATCCAATTGAAGAAGCTGTCGCCATCTTGACGGAAGTTTCTACGGTTAAATTCAAAGAGTCGATCGATGTTTCGGTCAACTTAGGTATTGATCCGCGCAAATCAGACCAGTCTGTGCGTGGCGCCACTACCTTGCCCAACGGCACGGGTAAAGATGTGCGCGTTGCGGTTTTCACTAGCGGGGCTAACGCCGAAGCGGCTACTGCTGCAGGTGCCGACATTGTTGGTATGGATGATTTGGCTGCCCAGGTTAAGGCCGGTGAGCTAAATTTTGACGTTGTGATTGCCTCTCCCGATGCTATGCGTGTGGTGGGTCAGTTGGGTCAGATCCTCGGGCCTCGAGGCCTTATGCCAAACCCCAAAACGGGCACTGTAACACCCGATGTGGCCAGTGCTGTTAAAAACGCAAAGTCAGGTCAGGTGCGTTATCGTGCAGACAAAAACGGCATTATCCATGGCGCGATTGGTCGTGTTGGCTTTGAGGCGAATGCTATCAAAGAGAATTTAGAAGCGATGTTGGCCGATTTGAAAAAAGCCAAGCCTGCGTCGTCAAAAGGTGTCTACCTGAAAAAGATCTCTATCTCTACCACGATGGGTCCTGGTTTAGTGATCGATCAGGCTTCCCTGGAAGCGTAGGTAGAGATTATGTAATTTGAAAGACTGGTGTTTGGGTTATTTTTAATAACACAGGTGCTGAAAAGTTGGCGCTGTTTTGGGCCAGCTCTTCCTAGCGGTCTTTCTAAAGGGCTTTGAGGAGCGCAGCAATTAACTTTTAAGTTAATTGCTGGCCGTCAAAGACCGTAGGTGTTGTTGGCTTGTGATCATTGCGGTTTGGTTTGCGATGTAAGTACAGTCAGGCTTAATTGATGAGTGTTGTCAGCCTACGCAGATGGTGAGCGCGAAATCCTCCAAAATTTCGCATCCACCAATGGTGGTTGCTTGAACAGTCGCTAAAGTATGGCAGGTTAAATACTTGGGGGTTTGTTCAGTGACTTTTTTATTGATCCTGGCATAGGAGTTATCTCATGGCATTAGGACTCGAAGGCAAGAAGCAAATTGTTGCTGAAGTTAGCGAGACTGCTGGTAGTGCCCTGTCGTTAGTTGTTGCGGATTCACGTGGTGTGACCGTAACCGATATGACGGATCTCCGCGCGCAAGCACGAGAAGCGAACGTGGAGTTGCGTGTAGTGCGCAACACCCTTGCAAAACTCGCATTGACGGATACTGACTATGAGTGTGTGAGCACTGAATTAGTTGGTCCTTCTTTGTTTGGTTTTTCAATGGAAGATCCCGGCGCTTGTGCCCGACTGTTTAAAGAATTTGCCAAAGAGAACGAAAACTTTGAAGTAAAAGCTTTAGCAGTAGGTGGTGAATTACTCGGTGCGGACAAAATTGATGTATTGGCAAAACTGCCGACTCGCGACCAAGCGCTTGGTTTGCTTGCGTCAGTGATGCTGGCCCCAGTTACCAAACTGGTGCGTACATTTAACGAAGTCCCCACCAAAGTAACGCGTGTTGTGGCAGCAGTTAAAGACAAAAAAGAGGCAGAGGCTGCATAGTTTTTCGTTTATTAATTCGAAAAATTGAGAGTAGTAATACGCTTTTACATACTATTTTATAGAGGATATTTAAGTCATGGCTTTATCTAAAGATGAAATACTAGACGCGATTGCAGAAATGAGCGTTATGGACGTTGTTGAGTTAGTTGCAGCAATGGAAGAGAAATTTGGTGTATCTGCGCAAGCTGCAGTTGCTGTAGCGGCCCCTGCTGCTGGCGGCGACGCTGCTGCTGCAGAAGAGCAAACCGAATTTGACGTAGTGCTTACCGGCGCTGGTGAGAAGAAAGTTAACGTTATCAAAGCAGTTCGTACTATTACCGGTCTTGGCTTGAAAGAAGCCAAAGCAATGGTAGATGGCGCGCCTTCTACTGTTAAAGAAGGTGCTTCTAAGGCTGATGCTGAAGAAGCTGTTAAAACTTTGACTGAAGCCGGTGCTAGCGCTGAGCTTAAGTAATTGTTTTTGTGTGGTCAGGCTGGGGTCTTGCCCCAGCCTGATTACGCAATGCTTTTGTTAGTTGTTGCGCCGTTGGCAAGTGCCTAGGCAACCACTAACAAAATCATTGCTCACGTTGTGATTTTTCTTTGCATGGATTGCACGTTAACCGATAGAGATTACTGATCGCGTTAACGAAACTGCTGTTGGCCCTTCTTTGGCTGACGGTTTACCACTAAACCACGTTTAGCAGTAATAGTGCTGGAGAGTACCAATGCCTTATTCTTATACCGAGCGTAAAAGAATCCGTAAGGATTTTAGTAAATTGCCGCATGTGATGGACGAACCATTTCTGCTGGCTATTCAGCTCGATTCTTATCGCCGATTTACCCAAGAAGACCTAACGCCTGCCGAGCGCGTTGAGATTGGTCTGCATGCGGCGTTTAAATCAGTTTTCCCAATTATTAGTTATTCCGGTAATGCCGCGCTTGAGTATGTAGAGTACAAGTTGGGTGAGCCGGTTTTTGACGTTAAAGAATGTCAGTCGCGTGGCATCACTTATGCGGCACCATTGCGCGTTAAAGTCCGATTGATTGTTTATGATAAGGAATCTACTACAAAATCGATCAAAGACATTAAAGAGCAAGAAGTTTACATGGGCGAGATCCCGTTGATGACGGGTAACGGTACCTTTGTTATTAACGGCACCGAGCGAGTCATTGTCTCGCAATTGCATCGTTCTCCGGGTGTGTTTTTTGATCACGATAAAGGTAAGACACATTCATCGGGTAAGTTGTTGTACTCGGCGCGCGTTATTCCTTACCGTGGCTCATGGTTAGATTTTGAATTCGACCCTAAAGACTTGGTTTATGTACGCATCGATCGTCGTCGTAAATTGCCGGCCACCGTGCTTTTGCGTGCGCTTGGTTTTTCTTCAGAGCAAATGCTCGACCAGTTCTTTGACTCTAACAAGTTCACTGTTTCTGGTGACGATTATTCAATGGAGTTGGTGCCTGAGCGTCTACGTGGCGAGCTGGCTGCATTCGATATAAAAGATAATAAAGGCAAGGTGATTGTCGAGCAGGGCCGCCGTATTACGGTTCGACATATTCGTAAGCTTGAAGAAGCAAATATCGACACTTTAGTATGTCCGGCTGAATATCTTATTGGGTCAACCTTAGCCAAAGATATTATT
The DNA here is from genome assembly GCA_943788835.1 of uncultured Pseudomonadales bacterium. GTDB lineage: Bacteria > Pseudomonadota > Gammaproteobacteria > Pseudomonadales > UBA7434 > UBA7434. The sequence continues at coordinate 389,455 of CALSRU010000005.1, forward strand.
AACAAAGAAACCGGTGAAGAGCTAATTAAGTGTAATACTGAGATCACTGAAGAAATTCTTGCGCATTTTGCTGAGTTAGGCATCGTTAACTTCGAGACTCTTTTTACTAACGAGCTCGATCATGGTGCGTTTATTTCTGAGACGCTACGGGTAGATATTACGCAAAATCAGCTCGAGGCGTTGGTAGAGATTTACCGCATGATGCGTCCTGGTGAGCCACCGACAAAAGAGTCGGCTGAGAATTTGTTTGCTAACTTGTTTTTCTCGCCTGAGCGCTACGACTTGTCGGGCGTTGGTCGAATGAAATTCAATCGTCGTTTAGGTCGAGCCGAAGCTGAAGGCAGCGGTATTTTGTCTAACGAAGACATCGTTGATGTGCTCCGTACTTTAGTCAATATTCGCAACGGCAAGGGTGTCGTTGATGATATCGACCATTTGGGTAACCGTCGTATTCGCTCAGTAGGCGAGATGGCGGAAAATCAGTTCCGCGTAGGTCTCGTGCGTGTTGAGCGTGCTGTTAAAGAGCGTTTGAGTGTTGCCGAGTCTGAAGGTCTGATGCCGCAAGATTTGATTAACGCCAAGCCCGTAGCAGCAGCGGTCAAAGAGTTTTTCGGCTCTAGCCAGCTTTCGCAATTTATGGATCAAAACAACCCCCTGTCTGAGGTGACGCATAAGCGTCGCGTGTCGGCATTAGGGCCAGGTGGTTTGACCCGTGAGCGTGCAGGCTTTGAGGTTCGCGATGTGCATCCCACGCATTATGGGCGCGTTTGTCCTATCGAAACGCCTGAGGGTCCAAACATCGGTTTGATTAACTCGTTGGCGACTTATGCCAGAACCAATGACTACGGTTTTCTTGAAAGCCCGTATCGGAAAATTATCGATGGCGTGGTTACTGACGAGATAGAGTACCTATCGGCGATTAACGAAGCCGAGTATGTTATTGCTCAAGTATCTGCCAATCTCGATAAAAACAATCGGTTTGTTGACGATTTAATTGCAGTTCGTCACCTCAATGAATTTACCGTGATGTCTCCTGATAAAGTGCAATATATGGATGTCTCGCCACGCCAAGTGGTTTCGGTAGCCGCCTCGTTGATTCCATTCCTTGAGCACGATGATGCTAACAGGGCATTGATGGGGTCAAACATGCAGCGTCAGGCTGTACCAACACTGAAGGCGCAAAAGCCATTAGTTGGTACCGGTATTGAGCGAATTGTTGCCCGCGACTCTGGTGTGTGCGAAGTGGCCTTGCGCGGCGGCGAAATTGAAAGCGTTGATGCGAGCCGTGTGGTTGTGCGGGCTAATCCTGATGAAATATCTACGGGAGAAGCCGGTGTTGATATCTACAACCTGACTAAGTACACCCGCTCTAACCAAAACACCTGTATTAATCAGCGCCCTGTTGTGCGTGCGGGCGAGCAAGTGGTGCGCGGCGATATTCTTGCCGATGGCCCCTCGGTAGATATGGGTGACTTGGCGTTAGGCCAAAACATGCGTGTCGCGTTTATGCCGTGGAACGGTTATAACTTCGAAGATTCAATCTTGGTTTCGGAGCGAGTGGTGCGTGAAGATCGTTTCACCTCGATTCATATCCAAGAGCTTACCTGTATAGCGCGTGATACTAAATTGGGTTCGGAAGACATTACTTCTGATATTCCCAATGTAGGCGAAGCGGCGTTAAATAAGCTTGATGAATCGGGCGTTGTTTATATCGGTGCTGAGGTTAAAGCGGGCGATATTTTGGTCGGTAAAGTTACGCCTAAAGGTGAGACTCAACTTACGCCAGAAGAAAAGCTACTGCGTGCGATTTTTGGTGAGAAAGCGTCAGATGTAAAAGATACATCACTGCGCGTACCTTCCAGTGTTAAAGGTACCGTCATCGACGTGCATGTATTTACTCGTGATGGTCTCGAGAAAGATGAGCGATCGCTGGCGATTGAAAAATCAGAAATCGAAAAATACCGAAAAGATTTTCAGGATGAGTACCGTATTGTTGAGCAGGCGACCTATCAGCGTTTAGAAGAAGCCTTACTTGATAAGAAAGTTAATAGTGGCCCGGGTGGTGCGAAAAAGAATGCGCCTATTACTGCTGAGCTATTAGAAGGTCTTGAAAAAGATGATTGGTTTAAATTGCGCATGGTTGATGGGGAGTTAAATGAACTTCTTGATGCGGCCAAAACACAGCTTGAAGAGCAGCGAGAGCTACTTGAAGCACGACTTGCCGACAAGCGTGGCAAAATTGAAAGCGGTGATGATCTTGCGCCGGGCGTGCTGAAAATCGTGAAGGTTTATCTTGCGGTGAAGCGTCGCATTCAGCCTGGTGACAAAATGGCGGGCCGCCATGGTAACAAGGGTGTTATCTCGGTCATCGTGCCCGAAGAAGATATGCCGTTCAATGAAGACGGTGTGCCAGTTGATATTGTTTTAAACCCATTGGGTGTTCCCTCGCGAATGAACGTAGGGCAGGTGCTTGAAATGCATCTTGGTCTTGCGGCTAAGGGCTTGGGTGAGAAAATAGATGGCATGGTCAAAGAGCAGCAGTCAGTTGCAAAACTGCGCAAGTTCCTCGACGAAGTTTACAATAAAACCGGTACCGGTCACCGAGTCGAAAATCTCGATGAATTAACCGATACTGACATTATTGAGTTAGCAGGCAATCTAGTTGATGGGGTTCCCATGGCGACTAGCGTGTTCGATGGCGCGGCTGAAGCGGAAATCAAGTCGTTATTGCGCCTTGCTGGCCAGCCAGATAGTGGCCAGATGACCTTGTACGACGGTCGTTCAGGCGATCAGTTTGAGCGTCCAGTAACCGTCGGCTACATGTACATGCTCAAGTTGAACCACTTGGTCGATGACAAAATGCATGCGCGTTCAACCGGATCATACAGTCTTGTTACCCAACAGCCGCTTGGTGGTAAAGCGCAGTTTGGTGGGCAGCGCTTTGGTGAGATGGAAGTATGGGCACTTGAGGCATATGGCGCAGCCTATACCTTGCAAGAAATGCTGACCGTTAAGTCCGATGATGTTAATGGCCGAACCAAGATGTATAAAAACATTGTGGACGGTGATCATCGTATGGAGCCGGGTATGCCAGAGTCATTCAACGTTCTGGTCAAAGAGATCCGCTCACTAGGGATCGACATTGAGCTAGAAAGTGAATGAACTTGAATTGCTGCTGCAACGTGCTAATCGGCGCAGCGTGTAATTTGTCTCGTAAATTATAAGTGTGGCGCGCGATTTCCGCGCGTGACATACGTCAATTATCCAGCGGAGGATTGACCTTGAAAGATCTACTGAATTTATTAAAGTCACAAGGCCAGGTTGAAGAGTTCGATGCAATTCGTATCGGTTTAGCGTCGCCTAGCTTGGTTCGCTCGTGGTCGTTTGGTGAAGTTAAAAAGCCCGAAACGATCAACTACCGTACCTTCAAGCCTGAGCGCGACGGTTTGTTTTGCGCGAAGATTTTTGGTCCTGTTAAAGACTATGAGTGTCTTTGCGGAAAATATAAGCGCCTCAAGCATCGCGGTGTCATCTGCGAGAAGTGCGGCGTTGAAGTTGCGTTAGCTAAAGTTCGTCGGGATCGTATGGGTCACATCGAGTTAGCTAGCCCTGTTGCCCATATCTGGTTTTTAAAGTCGTTGCCGTCACGTATCGGTTTGTTTTTAGATATGCCTCTGCGTGAAATTGAGCGAATTCTTTATTTTGAATCGTATGTGGTGGTTGATCCTGGCCTGACTACATTAGAGCGTGGTCAGTTGCTCAATGATGAGCAGTACTTTGAAGCGATGGAAGAATTTGGCGACGAGTTTTCTGCCAAAATGGGCGCCGAGGCTGTGCAGGGCTTATTAACTTCTATCGATCTTGAAGAGTTAGTGTCTGAATTGCGTGAAGAGATCCCCAATACTAATTCTGAAACAAAAATTAAAAAGCTCTCTAAGCGACTTAAGTTGATGGAAGCTTTTCTAAAGTCGGGCAATAAGCCTGAATGGATGATTTTAGAAGTCTTACCGGTATTGCCGCCTGATTTGCGTCCTTTAGTACCGCTAGATGGTGGTCGTTTTGCTACGTCTGACTTGAATGACTTGTATCGTCGCGTTATTAACCGTAACAACCGCTTGAAGCGATTGTTAGAGCTGAATGCACCCGACATCATCGTGCGCAACGAAAAGCGTATGCTGCAAGAGTCGGTAGACGCATTACTCGACAATGGTCGTCGTGGTCGCGCCATCACGGGTTCTAATAAGCGTCCGTTAAAATCACTTGCCGACATGATCAAGGGTAAGCAAGGTCGCTTTAGACAAAACTTGCTAGGTAAGCGGGTTGATTATTCCGGCCGTTCGGTCATCGTGGTAGGTCCAACACTTAAGCTGCATCAGTGCGGACTTCCTAAGAAGATGGCTTTAGAATTATTTAAGCCCTTTATTTTCGGTAAGCTCGAAGCCAGAGGCATGGCAACAACGATTAAAGCTGCCAAGAAAATGGTTGAGAAAGAACCCGCTGAAGTCTGGGATATCCTTGCTGAAGTTATTCGCGAGCACCCGGTTTTACTTAACCGTGCGCCCACGCTTCACAGATTGGGCATTCAAGCGTTTGAGCCTTTGCTGATTGAAGGTAAGGCGATTCAATTGCACCCCTTAGTATGTGCCGCTTACAACGCCGACTTTGACGGCGACCAAATGGCTGTGCATATTCCGCTAACTATTGAAGCTCAGCTTGAAGCTCGTGCTTTGATGATGTCAACCAACAATATTTTATCGCCTGCCAGTGGCGAGCCTATCATCGTACCGTCGCAAGACGTGGTGTTGGGTTTGTATTGGATGACGCGTGAGCGTGTTAATGCGCCAGGCGAAGGGATGATTTTTGCCGATACTACCGAGGTGTCGCGCGCTTACGGTGCCAAAAAAGTTGATTTGCAGGCGCGCATCAAAGTACGTATTCGCCAGGTACTTACGGGCGATGATGGCGAGAGTCATGAAAGCACTACAGTACTCGATACAACTGTGGGTAGAGCTTTGTTATGGGAAATCGTTCCTGACGGCCTCAGTTTTGACCTAGTTAATCAGAACATGACCAAAAAAGCAGTGTCACGTATCTTGAATGCCTGTTATCGAACCGTTGGATTGAAGGCAACCGTTATTTTTGCCGATAAGTTAATGTACACAGGCTTTGAATACTCAACTCGTGCGGGTAGTTCAATCGGTGTTAATGACTTTGAAATACCTGATGCAAAAGCCCAGATCATTTCGCAAGCTGATGCTGAAGTTAAAGAGATTGAAAAGCAGTATGCATCGGGCTTGGTAACGCAAGGCGAGAAATACAACAAGGTTATTGATATTTGGTCGCGCGCTAATGACCTTGTGTCTAAGGCAATGATGGATGGTTTGTCTGTAGAGCCTGTTATTAATCGCGATGGTGATGAAGAGCAGCAGTCTTCGTTTAACTCGGTATTTATGTATGCCGACTCTGGCGCGCGGGGTTCTCCGGCGCAAATCAGACAGCTAGCTGGTATGCGTGGTTTGATGGCTAAGCCTGATGGCTCAATCATCGAAGCGCCAATTACCGCCAACTTCCGCGAAGGTCTAAACGTCCTGCAGTACTTTATTTCTACTCACGGCGCGCGTAAAGGTTTGGCCGATACGGCATTGAAAACAGCTAACTCCGGTTATCTAACGCGTCGCTTAGTTGATGTGGCGCAGGATTTGGTGATTACCGATTTTGATTGTGGCACGAAGTCCGGGCTGTTAATGACTCCAGTGATTGAAGGTGGAGACATCATTGAAACATTGGGCGATCGCGTGTTAGGTCGGGTGCCAGTGAATGACGTGGTTAATGCTGAGACCGACGAGGTTGTAGTAGCCGCCGGTACAATGATTGACGAGGGCCTAGTTAAGAAGCTTGAAAGCGCTAGTATCGATGAGGTTTTGGTACGTTCAGCGATTACCTGTGAAACACGCCATGGTGTATGTACCCAGTGTTATGGTCGAGATTTGGCTCGCGGCCATCTTGTTAACACAGGTGAATCTGTTGGGGTTATCGCGGCGCAATCGATTGGTGAGCCGGGCACACAGCTGACTATGCGTACTTTCCACATTGGTGGGGCTGCATCACGTGCTACTGCGGTAGACAGTGTTCAGGTGAAGCAAGAAGGCGTCGTTAGAATGCACAACCTTAAATTGGTTCAGCGTATTGATGGCAACTCAGTGGTGGTTTCTCGCTCGGGTGAACTTTCGATAGCGGGTAAAGATGGTCGTGAGCGTGAGCGTTACAAGCTTCCTTACGGTGCTATTTTAACGGTTAAAGATCACGACTCTGTTGATGCCGGTCAAACAGTGGCTAATTGGGATCCGCATACGCACCCCATTATTACTGAGGTGGCGGGTACGGTTAAGTACAGCCATATGGAAGACGGCATTACGATCAAGAGCCAAACTGATGAGTTAACTGGACTGTCGAGCAACTCGGTAATGGATCCTACGGAGCGTCCAGCAGCCGGTAAAGAATTGCGTCCTGCCATCGGCCTAGTCGATGACAAAGGCGAAGAGTTGCGTTTAGCCGGTACTAACGTACCTGCGCATTACTTCCTTCCTGCGCGCTCGATTTTTGGCCTGGCCAACGGTGCTAAGGTGGAAGTAGGTGATGTTATTGCGCGTATTCCTCAAGAGGGTTCAAAAACGGGTGATATCACCGGTGGTCTGCCACGTGTTGCTGACCTATTTGAAGCGCGTAAGCCAAAAGAGCCAGCCATTCTTGCCGAAATTAGCGGTACCGTTAGCTTTGGTAAAGAAACCAAAGGCAAGCGTCGCTTGGTGATTACGCCGCTAGATGGCAAGTTGTTGCCCAACGGTAAAGACCATTACGAAGCTTTGATTCCTAAATGGCGTAACCTGAGTGTGTTTGAAGGTGAAGCTGTTGAGAAGGGTGAGGTTGTGTCTGAGGGGCCATTGGCACCACACGACATCTTGCGCTTGAAGGGTGTCCGCGAGCTTGCTAAATATATCGTTAATGAAATACAGGAAGTGTATCGCTTACAGGGCGTAAAAATTAACGATAAGCACGTTGAGGTTATCTTGCGACAAATGTTGCGTAAGGTCACTATTGTTAATAACGGCGAAACGGGCTTTATTCGTGGCGACCAAGTTGAGTTCACACGCGTACTTGAAGAAAACGATACCGTTGTGGCCGATGATAAAGAACCAGCTACTTATGAGCGCGAATTGCTAGGCATTACCAAGGCATCGCTGGCCACCGAGAGCTTCATATCGGCGGCTTCGTTCCAGGAAACTACGCGGGTACTTACCGAGGCAGCAGTAACTGGCAAGCGCGACTACTTGCGCGGCTTAAAAGAGAACGTTGTTGTGGGTCGACTCATACCCGCAGGTACGGGTTTGACTTATCACAATGAGCGCCGTGAGCGACGTGACGCTGACAGCGGCGACTTTTTGGTAAAAAGTGCCGATGATATTGAAGCTGAGTTGCAAGAAGCGCTGAGTCAGGAAGTAGCTGCGGACGCGGTGGAGCAGCCAGAGGAAGTAGCAGTTGCGGCCGCTGATGACGCTGCAGATGCGACTGATTCGGTAGATTCAGACGTTGATGGCAATACATAAGCAAATGCTTGTGAGTTAGGTGCCTTTGGCACGCAGAACAATAAAAAAGCCGCACTTAACTGCGGCTTTTTTATTGTCGTCAATAACGCCCGTCGCACTAGTTTCAACTTGTCTTAGGAGAGAGTTGTTTGCGATCGGATGCTCTCGCTAGATGAGAAAATGAGAAAATGAGAAGATGAGAGGGCGAGAAGGTTAAAAGGTGCGAAGTAGAGCGTTCGTGTGGGAGGTATGCCCAAAACCGGCTGTACACAAAACGACCTAATATGGCGTGAGTAGGCGTTCTTGGCACTATTTTTTAAAGACCTTGGGGTAGCCACTTGCGCCGTCTTGATGGCAGTCGGATAATGCCGCTCGGCAGTCGGTAGGCGCAGTGTTAGAGCAAATCTGCGCCGTCACTCTGGGCCGAGTTAACCCGCTAATGTTAAAGGAAACATCATTGTGAACTTCAGGCGCGCTGCTATTTCAGCCGATAGATCAACCCACCCTTTATTGGCTTTGGCTGCTTGGGCGAATCCTCGTAACGCATGTGGTCTGGTATTACCTGCGCTGGCTCTTTTAGCTGGCTTGGCAGTCTCAAGTTTTACCGCCGCACAATTGCCCAGTTTTTTGTCGGGTGAAGCTCAGGCGCCTAGTTCCGTGAGCATTGATGAAAGCACGGCCGTAGCTCCAGTACTCGATACCCAAACTGCCATTGTTACCGAGCAGGCAAGCTATACCGTGTTGGGGCAAAATTTGTTTAATGGCAGTTTTGGTCGCCAGCAATTTACCGGTTTTAATCCCAATTATCGCATCGCCGTGGGCGATAAAGTACTGCTGCAATTATGGGGTGCTGTAGAAAGCCGTGGCGATCAAGTGGTTGATGCGCAGGGTAATATTTTTATTCCACAGGTAGGCCCAGTCAACATTGCCGGTGTGCTCAATAGCGAGTTAAACGCGGCGGTTACTCAGGCCTTAACGCGTATCTACAAAAAAGATGTCCATGTGTATGCGAGTTTAGTGGCCTCACAGCCGGTTAAGGTTTTTGTCACCGGCAATGTGATTAGCCCCGGTTTGTACAGCGGTTTATCATCTGAATCGATTTTGGCGTATCTCGATCGTGCCGGCGGCATTGACCCCCATCGTGGAAGTTACTTGGATGTTAGCTTAAAGCGCGATAGGCGTGTGCTTGAAACCTTTAATTTGTATGACTTTTTAGTTCGCGGTGAAATGCCGCAGCGGCAGCTGTATGAAGGTGACGTGATTGTTGTAGGGTCGCGCAACTCGGTCATCGGTTTCGACGGCTTAGTAGAAAACCCCTATCAAATTGAGTTTGCTACCGAGGCGGTTACCATCGCCGAAGCTATGGCCTTAGTGCAGCCGTTGCCAAGCGCTACTCACATCGCTATTCAGCGCAATCAGGGTTTAGTGAAGCAGGTAGAATACTTAGACATCAAGCAGGCCATTGCCGATGACATCATGCTTTTTGCCGGCGATAGCGTTCGCGTCATTTCCGACAAGATTCAAGGCTCTATCGGTGTGCAAATCGAGGGCGAGCATTTGGGTCAGGCGCAATATGTATTGCCCTATGGCGCTAAGCTCTCTGATTTATTGGCGCAAATTAAAGTCAGTGAGTTATCAAACCTTTCAGCGATGCAGTTATACCGAGTGTCGCTGGCCGACAAGCAGCGTGAGGCGCTAATGACCACGCTGAACACCTTGCAGGCACAAGTGCTCTCAGCTCGCAGTGACACTTTAGAAGAGGCTAGCTTGCGCACTCAAGAAGCGAATTTAATTTTGCAATTTATCGATCGCGCCAAAGAAGTTCAGCCGTTAGGGCAGGTGGTACTAGACAGCTCCTTGGATTTTGGCGATGTCGTGTTAGAAAACGGTGACACCATTGTTATACCGGCAGTGAGCCGATTGGTTCGAGTCAATGGCGAGGTGTTGTTTCCTAATGCGGTTATTTATGAGCCGAAATATTCGCCCAAAGACTATATTCGTTTAGCCGGTGGCTTTAGTCAAAACGAAAAAAAGAGCCGTATCATTTTAAAGAAAGCCAATGGCGCGGCACGTGAAATAGATGCCAAGCGCGGTAAATTAAGTGCTAAAGATTATACGGTAGCAGCCGGTGATGAAATTTTAGTGTTAGCCGATATCGATACTAAAACCTTTCAGCACGCCAAAGATATTTTTCAAATTGTGTATCAGCTTGCGCTGAGTGCCGGCGTAGTGCTGTCGATATAACCGCGAGGAGCGGGGTAATAAGCGGGTATGGATAAGCGCAGTAGTTGGCAGATACAAAAGGCAGTGTTTCACGCGTTGGCCATTCGAGAGTTGAAAACTCGGTTTGGCGGCTATCGGCTAGGATATTTTTGGGCGGTGTTTGAGCCACTCAGTCACATTCTGGTGCTGTCTGCGCCTTTTTTCGTTAATTCGAGAAGATCGTGGCTTTTACAACGCGCCTTTTCCTGTTTTTTTTGCTACGGGCATTCTCTCTTTTTTTGTATTTCAAAAGTTAGTCAGTGACCTCGCAAAATAGTATTAAAGCTAACCTTGGTCTCTTTGGCTTTCGTCAGGTCAAACCATTCGATGCCATTGTAGTGAGGGGCATCATAGAGTTTGGCATTCTTATATTTACTATGGTCGTCCTCGCTTGGCTGGGCGCTTGGTTTTTTGCTTTGCCAACCCTGCCGCACGATCCGTTAAAGGCTTTATTGGTTCTCGCTATTCTTTTTAGTTTTGGCTTGGGTGTCGGATTCGCGACAGCTATTATTGGGGTCCTTTATGATGAGTGGGCAAAATTAATCAACACGCTGATGCGGCCATTGTATTTTATCTCAGGAATATTTTTTCCATTGGCGGCGTTGCCTGAGCAATATCATGTGTACTTGCTGTGGAATCCGCTACTTCATGGCTTGGAGCAGTTTAGATCCGCTTGGATAGCCGGTTACCCCGCTGATCAAACGAGTTTGTTGTATCTTGCAGTGTGGTCGTTACCGGCTTTGCTGTTGGGCTTGGTTTATTTTCGAGCCAATCGTGTTCGAGTATTAATGTCGTGATTCGCTTAGATAATGTCACCAAGTATTATGCAACGGCCAAAGGGCGTAAGTACGTTTTTCAAAATTTGTCGTTCGAGTTGCCAGAAAAAACCAACATTGGAGTGCTCGGTTTAAACGGGTCGGGTAAAACAACGCTGCTTAGAATGATCGGCGGTATCGATTATCCCAACGAGGGGGCTATTGATATCACTGGTTCAATATCGTGGCCTTTGGGCTTGTCGGGCGGCACACAAAATTCACTTAGCGGGCGAGAAAATGCCAGTTTTGTCTGCCGGGTGTATGGGCAAAATGCCGAGGCTATTGAAGAGAAGTTGGCGTTCATTCTTGATTTTTCTGAGCTGGGTGATTACTTTGATTTGCCGGTGAAAACGTATTCTTCTGGTATGCGTTCAAAGTTAATGTTTGCCATGAGTATGGCATTTGATTTTGATATTTATTTAATCGATGAGATTACAGCAGTAGGCGATGCCCGGTTTAGAGCAAAAAGCCAGCAGGCACTTTTAGATAAACGTAAACAGTCTAATTATATTATGGTCTCGCATAACGTAAATGATTTAATTAAAGATAGCGACAGCTTGTTAGTGCTAGGCCGTGGGGATGTTCAATTGTTTTCCGATACTGCGCAGGGCTTGGCCTACTACAAAGAAATTGTTCAGGCCAAAAAGTAACGGCCATTAATTCGGGGTACATTGCGATAAATATCCAATTAAAAAAATTAACTGAGTGGTTAGCCACTTCCGAAAAAGGAAAGCAGTTTTCTGGGTTTGTTGTGATCCCAGCTTTCTTGATTGCGTTTTATTTGGTGGTCTTGGCACCCAGCCGTTATGTAACGGAGGCTCGTATTCTGGTTAAAGAGGCAGGGGTGGCGCAAATACAAGCCGGCCTGCTCGAGGGCCTAGGTTTTGCCGCAGCAGGTCCATCAACCGATGATCAATTATTACAAGCCTATGTTACGTCACCCAATCTACTCAATATTTTGGATGAGCAACTGGGAGTGAAGGAGCACTACAGTCAATCACGTGATTTTATCTTCGGGCTTTCTGTTAATGATTCATACGAGGACTTTATCGCATTCTACCGCAAGCATGTGTCGGTGGGCCCCGATGCACAAACAGGCTTGTTAGCGATCAGTGTGCAAGCTTACACGCCGGAGTTTTCTAAAGCGCTAGCAGAGGCATTGTTAGCCCACAGCGAGGCTTTTGTGAATGAGGCGAGTCAAAATATTGCTCGGCGAGAAATGCAGTTTGCTTTAGATGAAATCACGCGTAGCCAAAAAATGTTAAAGGCGGCAAAGCAGGCGTTGTTAGCATTCCAAAACACCCATAACTTGGTTAGCCCTGATTCAGAGGGTGAGTCATTGTTTACTATAGTGGCTGAATTGGAGGGGGAGTTAGCACAAACAGAGGCCGCTATTAGCCAGGGCGAGAGCTACTTAAATGCTGATGCGCCTCAAGTTATGGTGTTGAAGAGTAAGGCTCAGGCCCTGAGTAAAGAGATAGCGGCACAAAAGCAACGCATTACTGGGGCGGCGGAAAGTGGCGAAAAGCTGAATGAATTAAGCGCGCAGTTCCAATCGCTAGCGGTGGATTTAGAACTAGCTAAAACCCTTCACGCCAGTGCACTCAATGCCTACGAAATGTCGCGGGTACAAGCCGGTAAGCAGTTAAAGCATTTGATTGTAGCGAGTAGCCCGCAGTTGGCGGAGGAGGCAGTGCTGCCTAAGCGAGGGTATTGGTTTGCGACTTGGCTTTTGTTTTTATTTGTGGGGTGGGGAATTTGCAGGTTGGTGATTGCCTCATCCAATGAGCATAAAGATTAATTATTTATTGTGGCAGCTTTAGAAACTGACTGTATGTCTTTGAGAAGTTTGCTTTGCGACGTATATAGATAACGCTGATTCAAAGCATTGAAAAATTATTCGATCCGAATAACATCTTGGAAATTAGTGAATTTTTTATGGATGTGAATGTATCGCTAAATACTTTTCTTGATGTCGAGGTTTTTCTGGCGTCATTTATCCGAGCTTCAGCAAGAGCTAGATCATGATCGTGATCTGGCTTTCGTAACGAATAGCGCTGGCTAAGGGCATTTGCGCAGTGGGATTTATTGATATTACTTTTCTGATAAATAAGATGAAACGTCTATGAACACTGAAGATTTAGATGCCACTACGATTGAGTTAAGCGTAGATGGTGCAGTCTATAAAATAGTCATGCCTGACATGGCTAGTGATTACATTCAGAACCGAGTCGCCACCGAGCTTGAGCCCTATGAACTGGAAATGCTCAGGGATATGAAATCACATTTGTCCGCCACTGATCTGGTTTTGGATATTGGCGCTAATATCGGTAACCATACTTTTTATTTGGCTGAGGTTGTCGGTTGTAAGGTGGTTGCCTTTGAGCCCAATGAGTCCTTAGTTGCTGCTATGCAGCAAAGTGTTCAGCTGAATAATAATTCGAACCGTGTAGTGATAGAAAGCTGTGCTTTGGGCGAAGAAAGCAATATTTGCGAATTTGAAAAGCTGATCCCTGAGAATATTGGCTCCCAAAAACTTGTCTGCGGTCATGGCGATATGCAAGTGCGGACGCTAGACGAGTTTACGTTTAATGAACCCGTAAAGATGTTGAAGATAGATGTAGAGGGGATGGAGCTTAAAGTATTAAAGGGCGCAAAAAAACTCATTGCTTGTGATGCGCCAATTATTTATGTGGAGGCTCTGGAGCTCTCTGATTTTGAAGTCCTGCATGGTTTTTTTGCTGATTTAGAGTATGCCTATTTAGATACATTTAATGCGACTCCAACCCACGTGTTTGTTCCTGCAAGTAAATTGAATTTAAGTGGCGATATGTTCAAATCTTCCCACTTCAAGTCTGCATCGAAGAGCTACGACATTAGGAGCCTGCAGGGTAAGTATAAGAATGTGAGTATTCTTAATGCAAGTTTAAATGAATCTTTGTCTCGAGAGAAATTAAAGCGTTCGGCTGAGCAGTCGGGATTACAAGAGGAATCGGAAAAACGCAGATTTAAACTCGATGAGGCAAATAAAAAATACAAAGGTCTTTGCGAAAATTATACAGATTTGAAAAAGAATTTTGAGAAAGCGGAGCTACGCCATAAAAAGGTAGCTGTTGAGTTAGAGGCTGAGATTGAACAGAAAAATTCGGCCTGCAATGAAAAAGATCGCGAGTTAGATCGTCTACAAAGTGAATTGGTCAATCAGACCTTTGAACTTGAAGAGGCTAACGTGGCGTGCGATGAAAAAGATCGCGAGCTAGGTCGTCTGCAAAGTGAATTGGTCAATCAGACCTTTGAACTTGAAGAGGCTAACGTGGCGTGCGATGAAAAAGATCGCGAGCTAGGTCGTCTGCAAAGTGAATTGGTCAATCAGACCCTTGAACTTGAAGAGGCTACGTTGGCGGGTAAGGAAAAAGATAACAAGTTAGGTCAGCTTAAGTCGGAGATAAAGAAACAAGGACGGAAAAATAAAACCATTCTAGATGAGCAGAACGAATTGCGAGACAAGTTAAATAAAGCAAATCGTTTATATCGCGATGTGACAGGGTCCCTTGATGAGCTAAAAGCCAAGCATCGAGATTCTTTAAACGTTTATGGTGAAAACGGGTTGCGGTGGCTTGAACCAGTGGCGAATTTGGTGGGACCTATACCTCTCCTTTCAAGATATGTGGCTCGCCGCTGCACCCGTTTGGCAAAGTCAGCTTATGTAGATGACAATTTCTCGCGGCTCTTTTTAGCTAGTTTGGCCTGGAGGCTTGATCCTAAACCGTATAGGCAGAAATGGTATGGTTTTCAACTTTACAAAGCTGGGCTGATGGTTAGAGCAACAGAGGTGCTGGATATTGTTCGAGGCGAGGTAAGGTTCTCAGAAAGTGAGGAGCGTATCTACCAGAATTTAGTGGCTAATCATTGCGGCGCGCAATTGATCCATCATGAGAATGAGAGCAATCGCATACCTTTACAGAATGAGATAGAGGTAGCCACTTTTAGTGTGGATAGGCCTATAGCTGAATTAAAAATCGCGTGTGTGATGGATGATTTTACCTATCATTCTTTTGCGCCTGAGTGCATTTTAGAGCAGCTTGCTCCTGAATCGTGGGAGCAGCACATCTCAAATATATCTGCTGATATGTTGTTTGTAGAGTCTGCTTGGCGAGGGGTGGACGAGAAATGGGCGGGAAAGGTAAACCATACTAGTTCCGAACTACGAGAGCTCATTGATTGGTGCCGTAAGAAGAAAATTCCCACGGTGTTCTGGAATAAAGAGGACCCTGTGCACTTTAATACTTTTCTAACAACAGCTGCCCAGTTTGATTATGTTTTTACTACGGATCTCGATTGTTTGGGTGGCTATAAAAGAGCCTTAGGGCATGACAGAGTTTATTTTTTGCCTTTTGCGTGTCAGCCAAAGATGCATAATCCGATTGAGATTTATGAAAGGAAAGATGCTTTCTGTTTTGCGGGTGCTTATTATGCAAGATATCCCGAGCGAACGAATGTTCTTGATAACTTCACTCGCATTTTTCCAGATTATAAGCCGTTGGAGATTTATGATCGAAATTTCGGAAAAGCAAATACTGACTATAAATTTCCTGAGGCCTATGCGAAGTATATCGTTGGAACACTTCCATTCAACGAAATTGATAAGGCCTACAAGGGCTATAATTATGCCATTAATCTTAATTCCATCATAAATTCTCAAACCATGTTTGCTCGTAGAGTTTACGAGCTTCTTGCCTCAAATACGATTACGGTAAGTAATTATTCTAAATCGTTGGATGTCATTTTTGGTAGTTTAATTTTTTCTAGTGATTGCGGGAAGCAGATTGTTGAGCGCCTTCGTGTCATGAGCGAACAAGATAAAAGCAAAGTGCGTTTGGCAGGGTTGAGGAAAGTGATGAGTGAACACACTTATCAAGACAGGTTGGCTTACATCGCTTCGAAGATGAGAGGGCAGGTTGTAAGCGGGTTCTCTCCATTGGTGATTCTATTTGGCTACGCAGAATCGAAGGGCGCTCTTAATAATATGTTGGATAGCTATAAAAGGCAGACATATATAAATAGTAGGCTGATTATCGTGATGTCTGGTGAAAAAGAAGTTTCTGGTCACGATACCGTGAGGTACTTGCATGTTAGTGAAGCGAAAAGAATAAAGCTATCGGCTTTGGTCGAAGGGTCTGATTACGTGGGGTTGTTGGCACACCGAGATTATTATGGTGAAAATTACTTAAAAGATCTCCTGTTAGCCTCGAGATACGTGGAGACTGAAATTGTTGGTAAGTCTACGTATTACGAATTGGTTGAGTCGAACGTTGTTGAAAAAATTAACGCTCGGCCTTATACCTTCTCCAACCAACTTAATAAATATTGCTCTGTGATAAAAGCGGGTCGCTTTCTGGGTGGGAGCCAGACCGTTAGCACGTGGCTGCAAGCAGTGGCGGTCGAGCCTGTGTATGAAAGCGGGGGTTTTAGTGTGGACCCATTCAACTACTGTAAAAATGGCCTCGCTGATGATAAAGAATTCAACCGGGTAAGGGTTATGGTTGACGATATTAGTGGCCTTGATATTGGTACACCGGTCGGGCAGCTTCAATCTGCTGGAGAGAAGGTATTGCCGGCTAGAGATGTTGAGCAGGAATTAGACAGTCAAACTGGCAGTTTATTTAGTAAGCTCTTTTCTACTGTAAATCAGCAAAACATATCTTTCAGTGTGTTTCAGGACTGTTGGCAAGTTAATTCGGAATTAGAGAGCGGCAAGCATACTTATCTCTATCAAAAAGCTGATCACAAAGTTGCTGATTTAAATTCAATTGTTGATGGTATCTTACCGCTGCATTTGGATATTGATGTCGGTCTAAATATTCGATGGGTGACATTATTTTTTGATGAAAAAATGAACCGGCTGAGTCATGTTATTGTACCGGCTAATCAAAATCATTCAATTAGGCTTCCAGAAAAAACCATGTGGCTCAGATTTGGTCTGAGAATCTTTGGTTCAGGTCGAGCGAATATTCGAAAAGTCATTTTTGGTCATAAGCAGTCTGAGCCTATCTCGATAGTCAAGCAGAGCCAAATATTACTTCTGACAAACAACTATCCTTCTTACGCCGACCTCTATAAAAATGCTTTTGTTCATCGTCGGGTTTTAGGCTACAAGAAAAGCGGTTTAGATGTTGACGTATTTCGAATGAAGCAGGCGTTAGACACCTCTTTCCATGAATTTGAAAGTATAAAATGTACTACGGGTTCCTCATGCCAGCTGGATTATATGCTGTCACAAGGAAGCTACAATCACGTTTTGGTCCATTTTTTAGATGAAGCTATGTGGGCTGTGTTAAAAAAATATATCAATAAAGTGAAGGTGACCGTGTGGTTACATGGCGCCGAAATCCAGTCTTATCATCGGCGATCATTTTTATATGAGAATGAAAATGTGTTGAGAAAAGCTAAGGTATTGAGTGATTACAGGTCAAAATTTTGGCTTGATATTTTCAGTCATTCTTACCCGAACTTGAATTTTATTTTTGTTTCAAGGCATTTCGCTGGCGAAGTTATGGAGGATCTCGATGTAAAGTTGAATAAAGATAAATTCCAGATTATTCACAACCCAATAGACACCACATTATTTGATTACTCAGTTAAGAGTGGTGAGCTGAGAAAAAAAATATTAATGATCAGGCCTTTTGCTTCGAAGGTTTATGCCAATGATTTAGCTGTGAAGGCTATTGAGCGTCTCTCACAGTATGAATGGTTTCAAGAGCTTAGTTTTACCATAGTAGGTGACGGAGTTTTGTTCGATCAAACAGTTGAACCATTGAGGGACCTCCCTAATGTGAGGATTGAGCAGTGTTTTTTGCAGCAGGATGAGATAGCAGAGTTGCATAAGGCCCATGGAATTTTTCTTTGTCCGAGTCGTATGGATACCCAAGGTGTGTCAAGAGATGAGGCGATGTCTTCGGGGTTGGTGCCAATAACAAATTCTGTGGGAGCGATCCCTGACTTTGTTACTGACGAAAGTTGTATGTTGGCAGCGGCTGAGGATTTCATAGGTATTGCTACTGCTATTGAGGAGCTGTATTTCGATGAGAATCTTTTTTTGAATATGTCGAGAGCTGCGCAAAAGAATGTTCGCGAGAATAGATCTCTGTCAGATGTTCTAGTTAAGGAGTTGAAGGTGATTAATGATGATTAGCTGCTGTGGTTTTTCAATTAGGGGGTTTGATTGAATTTAGGCATAATTGCAGTCAGTGCATGAGAGTTGACTTGAGTTAGTGCTCGAAAGTACAAGCGTTTGCCGAGTGAATTAGAAATTGGCGGGCGGTCGTTTTTTAAGTTTTATTCCAGAAAAAACGAATATATTTGAATTGCATTTGACGAAGACCGACAGAGTGACCCCTCCCGGAAGGTCATTATGTTGTAATTCAATACTTTTTCTTGAATATGGGAATTTGATGACTCCATCCGGAGTATGTAGGTAAGCAGCAAAAGAAAATTCGTTTGCATCAATTTTTAATGATGATACGGAAATAGTAGTTGAGAGAGGGTTCGTCTTTTGATTGACTGAGAAATCAGTTTGAGCAATTTCTTGGCCGCGAGCTGTGAAATTGAATGGTGGGAAGTTCACGGATTTAGAGATTTCAGAAAAGATAATGTTGCGGTCTACTGGCTTATGACCCAGATCGCCTGGAATTACGACGAGTTCGCCGACCTTGTTTGGTGGGAGGGGGAGTTCGTCGGAGGTCAACAGATTGCAATGTGCGCGATATTCAGGATCAGATTTATTGGTGATTATTTTAAAGTTTGGTATTGAACCGGTGTATTTGAAGCGCTCTATGATAGATATTCTCTCAGGATAATTTTTGGAAAACTCGCCAATGGTCTTCCCTGCAAGAATATTGCTTTCTATCTCAGAAATTGCGGAAGCTATGTGGTAGTGTCGCAAGTCAATTTGTGGAATTTCAGCAATGGCTACTGAATTTTCGAGCTCGGATGCAATCATTAAGGCGCCGAAACCTCCCATTGAAGAGCCATAGATGACTATTTTTTCTATGCCACGTAGTGACGAAAAAGTCCGGATGATTTCTGACAGATAGTGAGGGTAATCGTGGTTTTTCGAAATAAACCAGCATCCGGGGATTTTCGCGTGGTGAAGCGATGGGTCAGAAAAAAATAGTACGTTTTGATCGGAGTAGTCACCGTGCCAAGAGCTCCGATGAAACACCGGATTGTGAATGTTGTTTGGAGATTGGGCAGACGGGAGGAAAACGATCAGGTTTTTTGATTCTGCATTTAAAAAAAACTTGCAGTCAACTCTCTCGCCATTCGCCAATATGTGGGTGTCAACTCCAGAGTTTACCTGCCTTAAATTTAACCCAGATAATGTGACGTTACCATTCATGCGCTACTTCTCCGACGTGCTAAAGCTGATCGCTCGTAAATAACTCTTACCTGACTCACTCCAGGTGCGCTGACGGCTTACAAATTTCAGTCCTCGCGCAGCTAACTCGGTTATTCTTTCCTGGTCGTTAATAAGGTCGCTTAGCTTGGCATGCAAGTCCTCTTCGTCATTAGGTCTTATCACCACCGCGTTGTCTTCCCCCCCAATAAGTTCGATTATGGGGTTGAGTCTGGATACTATAATTGGCTTGCCGTTAGCCATGGCTTCAAGTGGTTTTAGGGGCGGGACAATATTACAAACTTTGTCTGGGTTTCTTGGATAGATGCAAATATCAACAGCCGAGTAATATTGCTGTGCTTTGCTGTAGCTTAGTCTGCCAGTAAAGCGCACATATTTGGTAAGGCCTAGCTCGCAGCATAGCTCATGTAAATGGCGTACGTGTCCGCCGTCCCCTACGAGTATCGCATAGGTTTCTTGGCCTTCTTTTTTCAAACGGTTTATAGCCTTTAGTAATGTATCTAATCCTTCGTATTTTTCCATTGAGCCAATAAACCCTACTACGGTACTGTTGAAAGGTATATTGAGCTCTTGTCGGATTTCGTGCTTCCGATCTTGAGTTTTAATAGGGGCGGTTGTCGCGTTTAAGGCTAGCTGTATTTTTTCTGCTGGTACACCTCTGGAAATTAAGGCACGCTTCAATTCACCAGATAAGGTGATGACATGATCAGCTTTATCGGCAATTTGTGTTTCAAGCCTGCGGGCCAGATGAAACCGTTCTGTATTTTCCCAGTCCTTAATTTTACTGGCCATTGTGTATTCCCATATTCCGCGCACATCATAAATAAATGGTATGCCTGTTTCGCGGCTAGCTATTAGTGCAGGCAGTGCATTGACGTAGTTAGAGGCTGCAATAACATGCGTGATGTTTTGTTCGCGAATATGGCCGATTAGGGTTTCAGTAGCTTGGGCGATGTATTCGTTAAGAGGTAGTTCTGCTAAGTTGGTGGAGCGGTACCGATAGTATTTAATCCCATCGATTAGCTCTTCTGTTTCGGGCTCAATGCTTTTTAGCGCGTCTTTTCTATCCCATGGGTAGCCAGGGCGGGATACGCACTCAATGTGTTCTCCAAGGTCTTTTATTGCGAGGGCGATACGATGTGTGCGTACGGCATAGCCGTTGGTATGGAAGGGAAAGGACGTATGGCAAACATACATGGTTTTCGATGGAAGATTGAGCCGATTCGCCACAGGTACTGGGATAACGATTCCTTTACTGAATATAACTGCCTCAGAATGAATTCTCGCTGCTTTGATTTTTTCTTGTTTCGAACATGTGGCCGCAACGTCATTAATTTTTAGTATGCGACTAGCTTCTTCTAGGTTGCCCGCTTGGTAGAGTAAAAACCCTAGTTGTTTCTGGCTTTGTGCATCTTCCCTAATTGAAAGAGCCTCTTTAGTTAGTTCGGCGCCAATGTTTGCATCTGATGCAGCTGTTATCTTTGCAACTTCAAGCAGCAAAGAATGCAGGTCGGTTTCCTTTCCACTCAATTCGCGGCAGGTTCTAATCAAATGTTGAGCGGCTGTTTGCTCGCCGTTTGCCACCTGCAATGCAATGTGTCTTATTTTTTGTTCTTCGCTAAAGTCTGCTGGTGCTTTTTTGCTTAATACTAATGGAGGCGAAGACGCGAGCGTTTGATGCCGTTTGAAAATGCCATATAAATTTTTTGGTAGGAGTAGTGCAGCCTTAACAGATAGCCTTGCTTCGGCTACTAATTTACCGACTTCATAGTATGTTGTGGTTTCAATTGTAGACCGATAGCTCTTTAAAAAGTCTTTTTTTTCAGTCACGGGGTTTTCTCGCAAAGTTAACGGTTTCTACTGCAACGATCGTCTAATCACTAGGGGGCTTATTCTAAATGGGTTTCCCATATATTGGTAAGGCTTAATATGAGCTATTGTAAAGCGTATAAGCAATCTGCCGATCGACAAGAAGTTTATGCAGAAGGCTTTGCTTTACTAGCAGCAGCTTATGGTAAGCCGGATTAGTCTGCTTTAATTTGTGTTCTCTCATTTGTATGATGCGGCAAGTATTAGCTTAGGAAATTCTTTTCTGCACATTGATGACGCTATAGCACGCCCAGCATTTCAGCTTATGTTTGCTGAAGAAAGATAATAGGGTGTGGTGGTTCTCCAAGCTCGTTTGCAGTTTGTATACTAAAAATAAGCGCATCATAGGATTCTTCGAAGTGATTATTTTATGCTTTCTCGCTAACCGAAAAACGCCAAGAAATTTCTTTTTAGTATCTTTAGATATTTGATCTTCGTGCAGGTCATTTTTGATAAAAGCGATATCCCAATCGTAAATAATTATACTGTTATGATCAATCGCATCTAAATACATATCCCAATCTTGGCATGAGGGTAGGTTGGTAAATTGCATTTTTTCAGTGGCTTTTTTCGAAAAAACAATGCCGCCTAAAGGGCCTAAGCAGTTTTCATACTTAAGGCGCTGTTTAATGCGATGAGGCTGGCTGGCCATGTTTTTTAATAGGTGTTGCTTTTTGTATGCGGCACCAGTTTTTGTGACTACCTTTCGCGCAGTCACTAAAAAATCAAAGCAGGTTGGTTCGCGCAAATGGCTAATAATGCCCTCAAGCCAATCATCAGTAATACTGTCGTCAGAGTCATGAAAGTGAATAAACTCTCCCGATGCGCTTTCAAGGCCCTGTTGTCTTGCCTTTGGTGCGCCTGAAGGCATGCTCAAAGTGAGCATTTTGCAGCGTGCTTTCAAGGTGTTGCTGGGTAGCTGGAGCTCTGGAGACGAGCCGTCGTCGACAACAATAATCTCAACATCATCAAGGCAATGAGTTTGTGTGACTTGTTGATCGATTGTTAGTAGCAGTTGCTCTAGTAGCGCCTGTCTGTTTCGGGACGGGATGATGATGCTTAATAGCATAAAAGTTCAAGTAGTAAGGTATCAATAGCCGGTTTCTTATTGTTTGACTGTTTTTCGCTGAGCGCGCTGCTTCAGCAGTAAAGCGCCCAAGCCACTGATGAACAAAATC
>CALSRU010000006.1 GCA_943788835.1 uncultured Pseudomonadales bacterium
CAATAGTCGCAGGCGGCTTACTCGACACATCGTAAACAACACGCGACACATGCACGATTTCATTAATTATTCGCCGCGAAATATGCTCAAGCAGATCGTAGGGTAAATGTGCCCAGCGCGCCGTCATGAAATCAACCGTTTCTACCGCCCGCAACGCAATAACCCATTCATAACGGCGCGCGTCACCCACTACCCCCACCGATTTGATTGGTAAGAAAACGGCAAAAGCTTGACTGGTTTTAGCATACCAACCGGAGTTGTGAAGCTCTTCAATAAAAATATGGTCTGCCATACGCAGTACATCCGCATACTCTTTTTTAACCTCGCCCAGTATACGCACACCAAGGCCAGGCCCTGGAAAAGGATGCCGATAAACCATTTCGGGCGGCAAGCCTAACTCAACGCCTAAGCGACGTACTTCATCTTTAAACAATTCGCGCAGCGGCTCAATTAATTTGAGATTCATATGCTCGGGTAAGCCACCGACATTGTGGTGGGATTTAATCACATGGGCTTTACCATGCTTGGATGCTGCCGACTCGATGACATCTGGATAAATAGTTCCCTGCGCTAACCAGTTGGCATTTTCAATCTTACCTGCTTCGCGCTCAAAAATATCGATGAACGTATTGCCAATAATTTTGCGCTTTTGTTCAGGGTCGGCCACACCGGCCAACTTGCTTAAGAACTCCTCTTCCGCATCAACGCGAACAACGACCACACCCATGTTGGCAGCAAACATTTCCATGACCTGCGCACCTTCATTGTGCCGCAGCAAGCCATTATCAACAAATACACAAGTGAGCTGCTGACCAATGGCTTTGTGCAAAAGCGCAGCGACTACAGAAGAATCGACACCTCCAGACAAACCCAGTATGACTTGATCATTGCCAACGGCCTCGCGCACGCTGTCCACTTCTTTTTGCGCAATATTGGCGATACTCCACAGGCCATCACAGCCACAAATATCAATCGCAAAACGGGTCAGTAATTCTTGCCCTTTCGCCGTATGGGTGACCTCTGGGTGAAACTGCACGCCGTAGAGCTTGCGACTATCGTCGCCCATCGCAGCAATAGGTGCACTGCTCGTGCTGGCCATTAGCGCAAACCCTGCAGGCAACTGAGTGACTTTGTCACCATGACTCATCCATACATTGAGCGACTCGCCCTCTGCAATTAGGCCATCAGTTAATTCAGAAGAATTTGCGATTACAATTTCAGCATGGCCAAACTCATGCTTAGCCGACGGCTCAACGGCTCCACCGAGCTGCGCCGCCATCGTTTGCATGCCATAACATATGCCTAATATTGGCAAACCCAGCGAGAAGATCGCTAGCGGCGCTGACGGGGCTTCATCACCCACTACCGTTTCAGGACCGCCTGATAAAATAATGCCTTTAACATTGGCTTCGCTAAAAATAGCGGGATCAACATCCCAAGGAATAATTTCTGAGTAAACACCACACTCACGAATTCGCCGCGCAATGAGTTGCGTGTACTGAGAACCAAAGTCGACAATGAGAATGCGTTGTGACTGAATATTAGCTGGCATAGTTAAAGGCTTCTTTGATAAATTAAATAATGTACAAGCTCATTACGCTAACAAACTTAAATCGTTAGCGTAATGAGAAAATCGGAAGGCAGCGGACTGAGGCCGCTGGGGTCTACCAAGAATTACTTACTGAACAGGATAGTTAGGCGCTTCCTTAGTGATACTCACATCGTGCACATGACTCTCACTCATTCCCGCAGCAGTGACTTTCACAAACTTGGGCTTGACCTGCATTTCAGCAATATCTGCGCACCCGGTATAACCCATAGCTGAACGCACACCACCAACAAGTTGAGCAATGATGCGATTGACTGGACCTTTATAGGGTACTCGCCCTTCAATACCTTCAGGCACTAGCTTTTCCGTACCGGCACTGGCGTCTTGAAAGTAACGATCGCTGGAGCCTTGCTTTTGCGCCATGGCACCTAGTGATCCCATACCACGATAAGCCTTGTAGGTTCGCCCTTGATAAAGTTCCACCTCACCCGGAGCCTCCTCGGTACCTGCCAACAAACTACCCACCATCACCGAATCAGCTCCAGCCACTATAGCCTTAGCAATATCACCACTAAAGCGAATACCGCCATCGGCAATAACTGGCACGCGCCCGGCCAGCGCCTTGGTGACTTGTGAAACGGCCGTGATTTGTGGCACACCAACACCCGTAACAATGCGCGTAGTACAAATTGAGCCCGGGCCAATGCCCACCTTCACGGCATCAGCACCTGCCTCTTCTAGCGCCAGCGCGGCTTCGGCTGTTGCAATATTGCCGCCGATTACCTGCACCGCAGGAAAATTTTTCTTTATCCAGCGAACTCGATCTAACACATTTTTTGAGTGGCCATGCGCGGTATCCACACATAAAACGTCCACGCCTGCATCAACCAAACTGGCTATTCGCTCATCGGTATCGCCAGCAACACCGACAGCTGCGCCCACGCGAAGCTGTCCAGACTCATCTTTACAGGAGTTTGGGAAACGCTGCGCCAGCTCTAAATCTTTCACCGTAATCATACCGCACAAATCAAAGTTTTCATTTATCACTAACACTTTCTCTATGCGATTTTCATGCAGTATATTTTTAACATCTTCAGGCGCCGTGCCTTCCAACACCGTCACCAGCTTTTCTTTAGGTGTCATAATTGTTCGGACATGCGCATTCATATTGGTTTCGTAGCGCACATCTCGACTGGTAACAATACCAACCAACATGCCTTGCTCCATAACTGGGACGCCCGAGATATTGTGCTGTAATTTAATATCTAATAACTCTCGAATCGTGCCATCGGCATCAATTGTTATAGGGTCGCGAACCACGCCGCTTTCGAACTTTTTAACCGCTCGAACTTCCTTGGCTTGCTGCTCCACACTCATGTTTTTATGGATCATGCCAATACCACCCTCTTGCGCTAATGCAATCGCTAGGCGCGACTCAGTAACGGTATCCATAGCCGAAGATAGAAGTGGAATATTGAGTGATATTTTGCGTGTTAATCGAGTTTGCATAGAAACGCCGGTAGCGAGCATTTCTGAGTAATCAGGCAACAACAACACGTCATCGAATGTCAGGGCTTCGTGGGCGATGCGAGGCATAGAAAATGGTCCTTTTGACCTTAGGTTTTACAGAACAAGGGTGCGCTGTGTAAAGCATAAAAGCGCTCAGCATGAGCTCTTCCTAGCCAATTAACAGTACATTATAAGTCTCGCGTGTTGCTGGGTAAATGGGACATTTGCCAACCACACTGGTACGGCTTCGCCTTCACCCGTACAATCACCAGCCAGCTTGGCTGCCGACGTTTGTTAAAGCGCCCCAATGACCAAGCAAAATCAACCCAGCTAATGTGTACAAACAGCATGTCCAAAACCCTTTATTCAGTTACCGAACTCAACAAAGTCGCCAAAAATGCTCTCGAGCGAACATTTGCCGGCGTGATGGTTGAAGGCGAAATATCTGATTTAATCCAGCATCGCTCTGGGCACTGGTACTTCACACTCAAAGACGATCACGCCCAACTGCGCTCAGCGATGTTTCGCTCGAGCAATCAGCGTGTAGCTTTTAATCCAAAAAATGGCCAACAAGTGGTGCTCACTGGGCGGTTGAGCATTTATGAAGCGCGCGGCAGCTACCAATTCATTGCCGAAAAAATGGCTCCAGCGGGACTAGGCAAGCTCCAACTGGCCTTTGATGAACTCAAAAGTAGACTCGCTCTAGAAGGTCTATTTGAGACTACCACAAAAAAAGAACTGCCTACCTTGCCGCGCCAAGTCGCCGTAATCACATCACCGCAAGGTGCGGCCATTCGTGACATACAAAGTACCTTTGCGCGCCGCTTTGCCGGCATTGAACTCGTTGTTATTCCAGTAGCCGTGCAAGGCAGTGGAGCGGCGCATCAAATTGCCAACGCCATTGAGCTAGCTAACCAGCTGGCCAACGGTGAGCGCACGATGCCGGCATCCGCTAAAAACTCAGTCCGCCCCGAAGCCATCATTATTGGGCGAGGTGGCGGCTCACTAGAAGACCTGTGGAGCTTTAACGAAGCTGAAGTGGCGTATGCTGTTTTTAACTCCGAATTGCCCATCGTAAGCGCTGTAGGACACGAAACCGACTTCACCATCGCTGACTTTGTAGCCGATGCACGAGCTGCCACTCCTACCGCAGCAGCTGAGTTACTCAGCCCCAACAGTCATGAGATGACTCAAAAACTGCAAGCGATACATGCTCGTCTGGCTAGGGAAATCCACGCTCGTACTCACCAAGCCGGCATGCGACTCAATCACTTAACTGCCCGGCTCAAGCATCCTGGCGAGCGAGTTCAGCAACAGGCTCAGGGTATTGACCATCTCGACATGCGACTGTCGAGCGCAATGCAGCAGCGGCTAACTCTCGCTAAAACGGCGCTCACGCGAAGCCAACTTGAACTGCTCCACCACTCGCCACACAATCGCTTAGCAGCCGCTAAAACACAACTCAACCAACTCCATAGGCGGCTATTAAGTTCAGCGTCACGCCAGCTCGAAACGCAGCGAGCGCGCAGCTCGCAACTGGCTTCGGCGCTGCACTTGGTCAGCCCATTGGCAACGCTGCAACGAGGGTACGCCATTGTGAAAGATGAAAAAGAGGCAGTGATCCGGTCGACCAAACCCATACTCCGCGGCAGTCAAATAAGCGCACACCTCTACGATGGCACGCTGACCTGTACGGTCAATGAGGTAGTCAACAAGACGTTAGAAGGGTCTAACAAACCCAGCTAGACAAAGCTGGGTAGAGGGTAGAGAAGTCTACGAGCGGGGCGCAGCGAAGGCCCCACACACCTAGCACCTAGCACCTAGCACCTAGCAAGCTTAGTAATTTGCTGGGAGGCGCCGATGGATAACAATGTGGCGGTTTTCAAAGCTAATGTAACCACCAATGGTAAGGTCTTTAAGAATTCGCGCGACCATTTCACGCGAAGCGCCAACGCGGTCGGCTATATCCTGCTGAGTCAGCTTCTCTTCGACATAAAATTCTTCATTGCGCTCAGTAGCGAGGCTATTAAGCACCTTGGTTACTCGCCCGTAGACATCTTGCAAGGCCAAGCTTTTAACTTTTTCAGTAAGCGCGCGAACTCGCCGCGTGATATTTCTTATTAGAGTTTTAGCGATATTAGGATGCTCATCCAAAACCCGGCTAAAATCCTGCTTGTAGATGATACAAAAATCGGCTTTTTCCATGGTACGCACCGAGGCTGAACGGCGATCGTCATCAAGCAGCGCCAGTTCGCCAAAGTAGTCACCACCACCCAGCGTATTCATAATAAACTCTTTGCCGTTTTTGTCGCTGCAATAAACTTTAACCTTACCCGACTCAATGACATACAGTGAATCCGCCACATCATTTTCATTGATGATAACCGTGTTTTTTGGGTAACTTCTGCGAATGCTTGATTCTTCCAAAGCCGTCAATTCTGTATCTGACAGACCCGCAAAAATTTCAACAGTTTTTAACACGCTCACTATTGTGATCTCCGGATAATTATTTCGGTAACGATATTAGATTTAGCCTGTGGCTGCTTGCGCGCGCCCCATCGTTTCTTCTACTGTACGTTAGGTTCGCAGGACAAAGCCCCAAAAGTGCTCATAAGTTGGGAATTGCGCAGCTAAACAACAAGTGCTGATTCAAGCGCGCATTTTCAACGATTTCGCCCTTACATATCAAGACGAAAGTGGCAAATAAGTACAATTAGTATCATGTATTTTCATCTGACGGCCAATATCGGTCGGGGATGCCGGTTTTATCCAAAAATTCGCCAGCAAACCCGCTGCTCAGGGGTTATTGCCCGCGCGGATAAGGTTATACTATTTATCTCAAGCCATGCATCCAATATCCGCAGCCAGCTTAGCGCCTAGCACCTCCTTGGCTGGCAATGCATCGCAATTTTCTAGCTTTTGAGGTCGCTGAATGACTGAACCCCTACCGATGCGTGAACTAGCAAGGCTCCAAAGCCTGCAGATCAAGGTGGGACAGATGCTGGTTAAAAGCAAGCTCACCGAAACACTTCGCAGCGACCTAGAAAAGCTTTTTACCGCCCTTGAGCAAAACGTCAGCAAGTTTGATGATTTACAGTTACGAGGCGCTGCGCTAGACGGTATTGAAGATGCCGGCCAAAGGCATGACCTGCGTAACACCATAGGCATCACTCGCGGCTACGCTGAACTCATTCGTGACACAGAAGAGTCGCCCACAGCGACGCTGAGCAACTTACTCGACAAAGTGATCTTGTGGTCGAACAAAAGCCTCCAATCGCTAGAGAGCTCACGCCGTCGCAAGTCGGTTACTGCTAACACCTCAACCCATTCATCGACAGCGGAAGCATCAAGCTACAGCGGTAAAATATTAATCCTTGATGACCAGCCGGCTAATCGTGACCTGCTGAGCCGCTACATCCAACAACTGGGCCTCGACTCTTTTGCCTGCGCAAACGCCACAGAAGCTTTTCAGACCTTAGACAAACACGATATAGACCTCATTTTGCTCGACCTGGTCATGCCTCAGATGAGCGGCCATGAAGTGTTGGCGAAACTAAAAGCCTCCCAGATCTGGAGGGCCATACCCGTTATCGTTATTTCTGGCCTAGCCGACCAAGCCGAAGTCATACGCTGCATTGAAGCCGGCGCCGACGATTATTTACAAAAACCTTTTAATCGTGTGCTGCTCGAAGCCCGATTGGCAGCAGGGCTTGATAGAAAGCGCTGGGTCGATACAGAGCGACGCCTCAGCACCGAGCTAGAAAAAAGTCATCGCTTTATAAAAAATACTTTTGGCCGCTATCTATCCACAGAAATTGTGAGTAACTTGCTCGACAAGCCCGATGGCCTCGATATGGGCGGCACCCTGCAAACCGTTACTATTTTAATGGCCGATATTCGCGGTTTCACCACCATAAGTGAACAGCTCTCACCGCAAAGTGTGGTTAAACTCCTGAACAACTATTTAGGCGGCATGGCCGATATTATTATGGCGCATGGTGGCATAGTCGACGAATTTATAGGCGATGCAATCCTCGCTCTGTTTGGCGCACCTGTTACCAGCACGCAAGACCGAGAAAATGCCATTCGCTGCGCACTTGCGATGCAAGAAGCCATGCACACAGTCAACTTGCGTAATGAGGCCGAGGGCCTGCCGGCCATAGAAATGGGGATTGGCTTAAACACCGGCGAAGTGGTTGCTGGCAACATCGGCTCATCAACACGGGCTAAATACGGCGTGGTAGGCCACGCCGTTAATTTAACCTCGCGTATAGAAGATCAAACGGGCCGCGGTGAGATTTTGGCTGCTGCATCAACATTGCAAGACACCGGCCTTAGACTGAAACTAGGCCGAGAATTAGATTTACAACCCAAAGGCGTGTCGGAGCGAGTACGCGTGAGTCAAATCATTCAAATCATTGAACCGACGGCAACCGAGCGCAACGATGATGAACCTCAGCATAACAAGGAGGCCAAGCGATGATCGATATTTTAATTGTTGAAGACAATGAGCTCAATCGCGACATGCTAACTCGTCGACTCGAGCGCAAAGGCTACCGAGTCAGTAGCGTAGGCGACGGACAGCAAGCGCTCGATAGCATTGCCGCTAGTCGCCCAGATATTGTTCTTATGGATATGGATCTACCCGTTCTTGATGGCTGGAGCACCTGCGGCGAGCTACGCAAAAACGAGTCTACCGCTGCGCTACCAGTGATCGCATTGACGGCGCACGCTATGTCTGATGATAAACAAAAAGCTTTAAATGCCGGATGTAATGACTACACAACGAAGCCCATAGATTTTCCATTACTGCTCGAAAAAATAGAAACACTCACTCAGGCTAATTGACAGCCATTTCTTGCGACAATAACGAACAATGCTGAAACTCCCATTTAAGCTTCCACGCCTTTCATTGCGATTACGTCTATCCATTTCGATAACGGCAATAGTGGCTCTATTCACTTTAACCAACATCACCTATCAAATAAGCAGTCAAAATCGCAACCTCCGCCTAGACAACCTGCAAAAAGCTGTACAGGGCCAGCTAGCATCAGTCACCACTCGGCAACTTTTGCAGAACCAACAAAAAGAAATTTTAGTACTCGACGCACTCAAGCAGAGCGGCGAGGAAACGCTGAGTGACGAGGAGATTGATAATGGCATAAAAAGCCTTGAATCGATTGCCCTCGAAATCAATCGTCTGGGAACCTATGCCTACAGAGACTCACTGCAGGTCTTTCAGCAGCTCGTCACCAATCATGCTGAGCTCGACATGCTCTGGCAACAGTTTTATACCGGTTATAACAGCGATCAAACACCGCTAGCTTCAAGCATTGAACTGGTCTATAACACATCGACAACGCTTCTTAGTAACTTCGTGTCTATCGAAATTCAATCTGCAGAACAACTCACCGACCGACTACAGAAAGTATCGCGATTTAATGATCAGATCACCCTTGGAATTTATTTATTTACTATTGCACTCACTGTAGGGCTTGGCTACCTACTGATTCGCTACACTACCAAATCGCTCAACAATCTCAACGTAGGAACTATTCGCATAGGCCGTGGCGACCTTGACTATCATATCCCAGTGACGAGTTATGATGAAATTGGCGACCTGACTATTGCCTTCAACGAAATGTCTGACAAGCTGCGTAATGCCATGGCTCAAGTGCAGCAATCAAAAGAAAATGCCGATGAAGCCAACCGTGCAAAAACTAATTTTTTGGCCAATATGAGTCATGAGCTTCGCACACCATTGAACGCCATTATTGGTTATAGCGAGATGACTATTGAAGTTTATGGTGAGGATAATCAACTCGACGAGCAACAGGTAATCAATGATCTGCAGCATATTCTTAGCTCCGGAAGACACTTACTGCAGCTCATCAACGATGTTTTAGATTTGGCAAAAATTGAATCGGGCAACATGACCGTTTTCAATGAAACATTCGACAGTGTAAAAATCATTGAAAACCTAGCCACAACGATGCTGCCACTGGCCAAAAAGAACAACAATAAACTAGTTGTAGAATCGTCTAACACAATACCCATGTTGCATAGCGACGCGGTCAAGTTCAGACAGATATTTATCAATTTGGTGAGCAACGCCTGTAAATTTACGCATGACGGGAAGATCACCATACGAGCGACCTTCAATGCCGAAACTGATGAGCTAATTTATCATGTTAGCGATACGGGTATCGGTATGTCGCCTGAAGCGATGCAAAATATTTTTGAAGCCTTTGTACAAGCCGATTCTGACACAGCACGGAAGTATGGAGGCACTGGGCTCGGCCTCTCAATCTGCAAACAATTTGTTGAAATGATGCATGGCTCGCTCGATTTAACCAGTGCGCCAGGCGCAGGCACCACATTCACCGTTGTTTTACCCATTAATATTAGGTCGCAACGCAAGACAGATGTCATACCCACAAAAAACCAGCAGGAATTAGGTTTAATTGCTCCCGATGCACAATCAGCCGCAATCGCAGCGA
Source organism: uncultured Pseudomonadales bacterium (assembly GCA_943788835.1). Taxonomy (GTDB): domain Bacteria; phylum Pseudomonadota; class Gammaproteobacteria; order Pseudomonadales; family UBA7434; genus UBA7434. Next base: position 9,559 of record CALSRU010000006.1, read on the forward strand.
GCACCAGTGAAGCCGCTGATGGATCAGCCCTACCGGCCAGCCAGTCAAGCGCTGTGCATATGGCACCATCGGTCGATGTTTTGCTACTCAGCGAGCAACATGAATCCGAGGCGTTGAGTAAGAATCTTGACGAGAGTAACTACAAGCTATTCCACATTTTAAATGCCACGGAATTCGTAGCTGCAAACGCTCAACGAACGTATGATTTTTTGTTTGGTTATCTAAACAGAAACAACCAGCAAGCTTTTAATACCGACTGGAAAAACTTGCGAAACATGTTGGAGAATATCGAGGAGTTTGGCCTCCCTGCACTGCTGCTTTGCTGTGATGTTTTAAATCAGCACAGCCACCCGCCCTATAAAATTGCCAGCAAACTGATACAAGGCTTCAATCCCGAAAACCGTACAAGGCTTACCATCCCGGTTCGACAGACCAATCCGCTCGCTCGCCGAGGCCATGCATTATTAATAGGCTTTGATACCACTAAGGCAAGCGATAAGTGGGTAAGAGCGGCTTTATTAGAAGAACTTGGCCAAGAGGCTTGGTACTGCGACAGCTTAGAGGCAGAACAGTGCTCAACCCAGAGCGTTACTGAAAGTGCGCCAGACTTAATTTTTATCAGCGCGTCTGTTAGCAATGAACAAGCACTTCCAATACTGCTCACGCTGAGCCGTACCTTTTTAGAAGAGAGCGATCAGCAAAGTGACCGCGAACCGGCATTGATCGATGTGCCCGGCATCTTTGTGGTTAATGAAAGCGCTTCGTCGGGACGCTGCTTAGATCGCGTTGCTATTGAAATAAAGCTTGGCTAGCAAGTCTATCCGCCGTGGCAACAGTAAGCTGCAGGCACGCCATCAAGCTGTAGTCGCCATTAAGCCGCAAGCACCACATAAAGCTGTCGGCGCCATCGAACCCTAGGGATCAGCATGATCCGGGTCAGTGGCCATAAAGCACCCAGAATCAATCACCTTAATTTTTTCTAAACGCTTTAGCTGCTTGAGCTGGTATTCGGCACTTTGCGCCGCTGATCGATCGCCAATGGGTTGGGAAAAAACCATTTTTAACGGACCCTTACCCCTGAGCGCTTTAGCTGCCTTGGCTCCACCCTGACGGTGCTCTAACAGACGCCTTGCAGGGTCAGTTGAAATACCTGTATAAAACCGACCATCCGCACACTCAATAATATATAGAGACCATGTGGGCGCTTCGCTTATCTCCGTCATTCACTGCTCGCCGACGGCTGCAGGCACAACTGCCAAAAATCTTGCTCAGCAATACTCTGGTTGTCGCGCGACGAACTATTGTGTGGCAACTCAAACCGCTTCACTTTTTGTTCGGACTCTAATTTAAGTAGGTGCGCCAGCAATGAGTAACAGGCAATAGGATACAACCGGCTATCAACATCGCTATAAACAATCTTTACCAAGTCTTTAATATTTATACGCTCACTGAATTGCTCAGAGGTTGCAAGGCTATCTAGCACCTTCTGCTCGCGACCTAATCGATGTGTGATCAAATAATCAATGACCTTCAGTGGTTCAGGCATCAATTCACCGTGAGCCGGAGCTATAACGCTCAGCGGATAGGTCGCTAAGCGACGCAGTGACTCAATGTATTGCGCCATGTCACCTTGCGGCGGCATGATGACAACGGTAGAGCCATTCATAATGTGATCGCCGGCAAGCAGCATGCCATTATCTTCAGTCGCGCCACCTTCAACCATAAAACAAAAATGATTATCAACATGCCCGGGCGTATGGATAGCGCGAATATTACAGTCGCCAAATTTAAGTAGATCGTTATGCTTGAGCAACACATCGGGAGCGAAAGTGGCATCTTGCAAAGCGACATTACTCGATACTAAACCATACCTAGGCGCAGATGTACGTGCAGCGAGCTTGGCTGCCGCAGGCGAGTGATCGCTGTGAGTGTGAGTCACTAAGATTGCCTCAAGGCGACCGTCGACCTGCTTTAATATAGCCTCGATGTGTGAATCGATAGCTGGCCCTGGATCAACCACAACAAATCTATCGCGCCCGAGAATATAAGTATTGGTTCCAGCACCGGTCATCGGTCCCGGATTGGGCGCCGTAATACGTCGAACATTTTGCGTGAGCACCTGCACATCATTCATCTACAAGTCACTCTTGCCATTCTGAGTAAAAAAACACGCCAAACTCTTGCAAGAGCGCACCTAGTTACAATTGTCGATCGCAACGACTGAATCAACATCGGCTTCATAATCGACCCCATCAATTTCAAAACCGAACAGGTTCATAAACTCTTTTTGGTATCCAGAAAAATCCGAAATATCAAGCAAGTTTTCAGAGGTTACCTGACCCCAAAGTTCTTCAACCGCCTGCTGGACATGAGGTTGCAATTCTTTTTCATCGACACGCAAACGACCCTGTTCATCGAGTGGCAAATCCTGTGCATACAAGCGATCAGCTAGCAGAGTATAAATTTGCTCGATACAACCCTCATGAGTGCCGTCTTGTTGCATTATTTTAAATAATAACGACAAATAGAGCGGCATGATCGGAATAGCCGAACTCGCCTGCGTTACTACCGCTTTAAGCACAGCTACGCGCGCATCACCGCCCAGAGGCTCCAACTGCTTGCGAATAGCCAATACTCGATTATCTAAATCTTGCTTAGCACGACCAATCGTGCCGTGCCAATAAATATCCCAAGTCACTTTATCGCCAAGATAAGTATAAGCCGTTGTTTTCGCGCCGGGTGCCAAGACATCAGCCGCTGCCAATGCATCCATCCACATTTGCCAATCTTCACCACCCATCACCGCTACAGTGTTCGCAATTTCTTCTTCACTAGCAGCGCTCAGCGTGACATCTTGGATCACTTTCTTATCGGTATTGACGCCTCGCTGAGTCACGTCCTTCCCAATAGGCTTTAGCGTCGATGTAAACACCTCACCAGTTTTCGGATGCTGGCGGCGCGGCGAGGCAAGACTGTAAATAACCAAATCAATCTGACCTAGATCTTCCTTAATGGCATCAATTGCCTGCTGTTTTATTTCATCAGAAAATGCATCGCCATTAATGCTACGCGCATACAACCCTTCGGCCGCGGCAAACTCGTGAAATGCTGCTGAGTTATACCAGCCAGCCGTGCCCGGCTTTCTTTCTGTGCCCGGCTTTTCAAAAAACAAACCTAGCGTGCTCGCCCCACCAGCAAAGGCTGCTGATATCCGCGAGGCAAGACCATAGCCTGTAGAAGATCCGATAATCAAAACGCGCTTTGGCATTGCCGCAATGGGCCCGCGTTCTTTCACGTAATCAATTTGATTCTTCACGTTTTGGCGACATCCCTCGGGATGAGTGGTGACACACATGAAGCCGCGAACCTTAGGCTTAATTACCATAATCAAAAAATCCTTGGAAATAAAATGGAGCGCAATTCAATACGCCTTCTTAAAAAAAACCGCCAATGCGAGTGCTCGCCTCAAAAAACAAGGTTAATCGACTCAATGCAGGCTACGAGCAATCATCTAGGTCAAACCCTTTAGGTGCCACAAGCATTGGATGCCATTCAACGGGTGCATTATAATGCGCTCCGTCAGTTATAACAGCCACAAAAATTGCGCACCGCGTATTCAGGAAACTTATGTCAGAACCCAAGGGCCGGGCCTCCCCCATTATCGTTGATCAACCCATTCAACCCCTTCGTTATGCTACACAAACCCGTTGGGTTGATGCTGTTATGGCCGATTTCGATACGTTTATGCAAGACCATGCCGCCGCCGAAAAGAAGGCCTCGGGCATGGCTATGTCGATGATTTCACACTACCCGGACCGCACGAAACTCGTTGAGGCAATGTCAGAGCTTGCGGTAGAAGAGCTGAGCCATTTCCGTGAAGTCGTACGCTGGATACATCGAAGGGGTAGTCGGCTGGCTGCCGACCAAAAAGACGCTTATGTGGTGGGCTTTCGCAAACATATCAGACAGGGCAAGGATATCTATTTTTTAGACCGCTTAATCATTGCCGGCATCATTGAGGCGCGCGGCTGTGAACGATTTGGCTTAGTGGCTGATGCACTTGAGGACGGCGCGCTAAAGCGCTTCTACCACGGCATCGCACGCTCAGAACAACGACATCTTTCACTATTTGATACGCTGGCTAAGCATTACTTTAACTCAGCCGAAGTCGACGAACGAACAGACACATTGCTTGATGTCGAAGCAGAGATCATTGCCAGCTTACCCATATGCGCCGCACTGCATTAAAATCCACCGCCGCTGCATGCCGGCAGGCGACTCACACGCCACAGCTTGTGATTGCAACGTGAGCGCGCCCTCTCCTGCCATAGAAAAATACCTAGATCTATATGCGGAGGCAGAATCACATTATGTCGTGTCATGCATCCCTAATGCAGCGCACTATAACAATTGCCTGTGTATTCCTGCTTTTGATGAAAATGTCGAACTGCTAACCCGTCTAGCGCTCTTTGCAAAAAACCATTTCAAATGCCTATTCATCTTGGTGATCAACCAGCCTGCGCGTATTACTGCTGCCAGTAAAGCCAACCTGGCACTCGCTGCCACTATCGAGAAAAGACTTGTAAAGCAGCAAAGCCATCAAAACCTTGACCTTTATGCGCTCAACGACGCCAACGACTTGCTGGTCGTTGATCGATATACTCCGGGAAATCAAATACCCAGCTCACAAGGCGTTGGTCAAGCAAGAAAAATAGCTGCAGATATCGCGCTTCGTTTAATTGACCTAGAGCGAATTCGCAGGCCTTGGATCTTTTGCACCGATGCCGATGTGACGCTTCCTGCCAATTATTTTTCAGCAGTAAATGATAAAAATAACGCCTCAAAAAACAACATAGCTGCTTATTTGTTCCCTTTTCAGCACGTCGCTGAGTCTAGGAGCGCCGATCAAAAAATCACATCGGCCACGCATCTTTATGAGCGCCGTATCAATGGCTACACAACCGGCTTAGCCTACGCAGGGTCGCCTTATGCCTATCATACCTTGGGTAGCACTTTATGCATTTCAGCTCAGCACTACGCCGTGGTGCGAGGCTTTCCTCGTCGTTCAGCAGGTGAGGACTTTTACCTCCTCAACAAGTTACGCAAAACTGGCGAGATCACCTCACTTAGACAACCTGTTATTTTTATTGATGCTCGCCAATCCGCACGAACACCATTCGGTACAGGTGCGGCAGTCAAGACAATGCTTTGCGAAACTAAGGATGAAATGGCCGTATTTTATCATCCAGTATTATTTAGTTATTTAAAAACGCTTTTGCAATGGTTCTCGCATTTAAGTGCAACCTGCGCAGCAAAAAAAGAGCCCATTTCGGCTAATTATTGGCAACTAGACCTGCGTAAATTTGGTCTTTTAGCCAACAAAAATTCTACTCAACTAGACGCTATTGAAGAAAGCCTAAACGCCTTGGATTTTTCGCAAGGTTTTTCGCACTGCCTTAAGCAGACAAAAACGGAGTTGGAATTCTCAAAACAGTTGTTTTATTGGTTTGATGCCTTCCGAACATTAAAATGGCTGCATCATCTTCGCGCTAGTAACATCGCATTGAGTAATCTCAATGAAGACGAATTTATTAGGCAGTGGTATTTGCTCGACAAAAAAATGCCATTTAAAAACTAAAAAATGAAAAATAAGAGTGACAAGGTCAATCGCTAGCTATTCTTTTGCCTAGCCGGTGGAGGTGCCCCAATATGTGGCTGATTGCGTTTATTAGCTAGATCAATTTGTTTCTGACGCTCAGCAAAACGCGCTTTTTGCTCATCAGATGACTCGTTGTAACACAGCGGACAACACACTCCGCGTACATACTCAGGCGCTTGCTTAAGCTCTTCGGTAATTGGACGGCGACAGCCATGGCATTGGTCGTATGAGCCCGGTTTGAGGTCATGCTGCACAGTAACCCGATTATCAAAGACGAAACATTCACCACTCCATAAGCTTTCATTCTCTGGGACTTTCTCTAGGTACTTTAAAATCCCGCCTTTAAGATGATAAACATCGGTAAAACCTTGCTGCAATAAATAAGCTGTCGATTTTTCACAGCGAATACCGCCGGTGCAATACATAGCAACTTTTTTGTTTTTAGACGGATCAAGATTTTCTTCTACGAATTTAGGAAAATCCCGAAATGTTTTAGTCTGCGGATTGATTGCACCAGAAAATGCGCCAATTTCTGCTTCGTAGTCATTACGCGTATCAATAATAGTCACATCGGGATCAGAAATGAGCGCATTCCACTCTTCTGCCTCAACATAGCTCCCGGTCTTATATTGAGGATCAATATCTGATACACCAAGAGTCACAATTTCTTTTTTTATTTTCACCTTCATTCGATAAAAAGGAATCTTACCGTCTAACGATTCTTTACAATCTATATCAGCAAAGCGTGTATCTAAACGCAAGTAGGCCAGTACAGAATCAACCCCCTGACGACTGCCGGCTATCGTGCCATTAATCCCTTCGCTTGCCAGTAATAACGTACCCTTTACTTCAGCGGCGATGCACGCCTCGAGTAGCGGCTCACGCAGCGCGTGATAATCATCTAACTCAACAAACTTATACAATGCCGCCACGACCACAGGCGTGCAGGAATCGTCATTCGTGGTGGGTGAAAATGATGCAATATCAGACATAAAAAATACAACGCCCCTAACTAGAGCGCGTACTCCCTCCTAAACAATCGGGTGACGTTGGCACATTTGCTGAATGCTTGACCCATTCATCCGGCGAATAGGTATGCAATGCTAAGGCATGAACTGGCCCATCTAATTCTTCTGCTAGCTCTTGATAAATCCGCTGATGCCTTGCAACTGGACGAATGCCAACAAAACTCTGAGCCACAATGGTCACTTTAAAATGCGTTTCAGAATTTTCTGGAACTGCATGCATAGCGCTCTCATTAACCACATCAAGAAAGTCAGGTTGCATAGCCTGAGTTAACTTATGAATAATTTTTTGCTGCACTAACATGTTTGAGCATGCCTCACTACGAATAAGCCTTCTGACAGCTAATCGTACACTAAAAGAATCGACTATAAAAAACCTCAACACCAAGAAGCCATTGACTTCCCTTCCTAAGTTTTTAACCTTTCCTAACCCTGTGACTTTTCCTAACCTAGCGTCAATACTCCCCTAAAACACAAGGCTTAAAGAGGACTAAATAACAGACCACGATTAGTGCACATATTTTAGCGCAAACAAGGCTTTTTAATGACGCCCAGCTAGTGTAATCGCTATAATTTACCAAAGCAGACTGTATTTTCGTCGCCAGGATTGAGGTTTGGCAACGTTCGCCAATCTGCCGTAAGGTGGAGCCGTGCTCGTCCATGATCCAATCAATGCATAATTTAATGCCAAACTTAACGCAAAGCATCTTAATTTATGACTGATAACAAGACGGTAAGACGATTTGATATTATCTTCGACGGCAACACCGTCGACGGTATTGCCGACAGCGAAGTAAAGCACAATCTTCAGCAATTACTTGCCGCTACTGAAACTGAAATAGAGCGTTTATTTTCGGGGCAAGCCATCGCCATCAAAGAAAATCTAGACCGCCAAACGGCCACTCAACTTCAGCAAGCACTCATGCGAGCAGGAGCAAAAATTCAATTAGTCCTGCATCGCCCATCAGCAGCAAGCCCAGTGGCACTAGCAGAGGAAGCCAATAGCTGGCAGTCAGACCACACTACATTCGAGGTGATGCCAGCGGGCACGGCACTCTCAGAGACGAGCACCATAAGCTCAACCGTCAGCACGATTGATACCCAACACTTACAAACGGTCGACCAAGCACGCTCAGGAGCGGCGATCTTCGAGGTGCAAGCAAACAATACTATTGGCACCGAATCTAGATATCCTCGACTCACCAACATTCAACTTAACAGCAGCTTGGGCCTAGCTGAGCCTGGCACATTGCTTGAAGCAGTCACTCCACACACAGACGAGCATATTGAGACAGGTCACATTGAACTGGCCGAGCCGATACAAAGCTCTGCTGATGAGGTAATCAGCTTAATGGGAAGGCCCGACGCAGATACCGGTCTCACAGCAAGCACTTTTTCAGTCAGCAGCCTAGGGGCAGACCTTCTTCAACCGCATGAAAAAAAGCCGACCATCGAGGCTACTATCGACACATCACAATTATCTATAGTTGAGTAATCTAGCCCGCACTCGTTCTAACTTAATGTGCCTCAAGAACATAACCTGCACCGCGCACAGTGCGCAGCAGGGGCACATCGAAGTCTTTATCAATTTTTTGCCGCAAGCGACTGATGTGAACATCAATTACGTTAGTTTGCGGATCAAAATGATAGTCCCATACATTTTCAAGCAGCATGGTCCGTGAAACAACTTGACCGGCATGACGCATAAGAAACTCTAACAAACGAAACTCTCGAGGCTGTAACAGCAGTTTCTTGCCAGCTCTCGTCGCCTCATGTGCCAATAGATCAATTTCCAAGTCAGCTACAACCAAGCTTGTCACCCGACTATCCATTTGGCGACGACGCACCAAGGCCTGAACCCTGATATACAATTCGTCAAAATCGAATGGCTTGGTTAAATAATCATCCGCGCCTATCGTCAAGCCTTGGACGCGGTCGTCAACATGACCCAGCGCACTGAGGACTAGGATAGGTGTGATATCACCAGCTTCGCGCAGCGTATTAATAATGGTTATGCCATCAACTTCCGGCAACATTCTATCCACAATTAATGCATCATGACTTCCCGTACCAGCCAGCTGCAGACCCTGCGCGCCATCAGCCGCATGAACAACGCTATCGCCTTGCTCAGCAAAGCCCCGAGAAATAAAATCGGCCACGCTGGCGTCATCTTCAATGAGTAAAATTTGCATTTCAATCAAGTCCTTAATAGGTGCGCTATTCAAAGTTACACAAGGCCGCCATCACTTGTCACCGCAAAGTTAATGCACAATGCTTCCAAGCCTGGCAGACACACAAGCGGCTGTATATTACTGCTGCGAATTTAGATGATAAAGCAGTTATACCCATCTTAGTATTGCAAGACGTTCATTTAACAGTCGATAATAGATCACGAAGACACAGCTGACACGACAAGCCGGTTTAAACAGCACTCATTTGTTGATTATGCCTCGTAAGAAAAAGCTACTGCCAACCATACGTTTTTTAACCCACAAACGCACCCGAGTTAACCATGAATACCACGACCAACGAGCCTATCGCAGGACTGGGCAGACGCCTGTTTGCGATGGTTTATGATGTTTTACTTCTCCTTGCACTACTATTTTGCGTGGCGGGCGCCTATTTCACGGTGTTAACCGTTATTGAAGGCAACACAGCAGCCGTCGCAAGTATCGGCGCTGCAAGCACAGGCGATATAGTGCATGAACTGGAAGTCGTAGAGCCTGGCTGGCTTTTCTACCCGCTTATGCTGTCGGTTTACTGCGGATTCTATTGCTATTTTTGGTTCCAATCAGGCCAGACTTTAGGTATGCGGGCATGGAAAATCAAACTCGTTGCCGCAGATGCTCCCCACCCCTCCCTCAGTCAATTATGCTTGCGTATGCTAACTGCAGTATTGTCGATAGCCTTTCTGGGGTTGGGCTATTTAACGCTAATAATCAATCGAGATGCAGGCACGTGGCACGATCGCTTGTCCAAAACACGCATCGTATCCTTAGCCTCCAAAGCCTCTTAACGGGGCAGACGCACGCTTTCAATAATGAGCTTGTGCTAACGAGCCTTGTTAAGCATAAAAATGCCAGCGAACACACACAAAAGAATAGGGAGCAAAACGGCAAACAATGGCGAAAAACCATAAATCAAACTTGCCGGCCCCAACAAGTTTTGCGTGAATTGAAATGCGATTCCCACCACAATACCCACAAAAACCCTAAACCCCATCGTAGCTGAGCGCAGTGGTCCAAAGACAAACGACAGTGCTATCAATACCAAGCCAAAAATAGCCGCAGGCTGTAAACATTTTTGCCAAAATGCCAGCTGATAAGGCCCTGCATCTAATCCTTGTTCCTGCAAATAATCGCTGTAATAAACCAAGCTTTGCATTGCCAACTCACTGGGCTCATTGACCAAAAAAGCTAACGATGCTGGCGTCAATGTGCTGTTCCAGATGAGTGTTGTAAGGTCACGGGTACGTATCGCTGATTGATTAAATTCAGTATCTTTTACATCTTCAAGTAGCCATTGCTCTTTTTGATAAGTCGCCCGAGTCGCTGTGCGTGCTCTGCTCAGCTCGCCGTCGGAAAATTCAAATAATGTTACGCCATAGAGCACTCCTCCTGGCTGCACCACACTAAAGTGCATAAAGGTATCGCCCTCACGATGCCATAGCCCTGTCCTACCCGACACCATTGAATGTGTTGAGCCCCAGAGCTTTAAATCTTTATGCGTTTTAGCCCAGCGATCGGTAGTTGGAGCCACAAATTCTCCTACCAGCATTGAAAAAACAATGACTAAAAAAACCGGCCTAAAAGCATACTCAGCGAGCTTAACTAACGAGATTCCGCTAGCTCGCATGACCACAATCTCACTACTGCTAGCCAATAGCCCCATACCGACCAAACTACCGATCAACGCCGCCAAAGGCACGTACTCATTGATACTTCCGGGTACTGTTAGCAAAACATAATAAATGGCCTGAACAAAGGTATAAGCCTCACGAAGATCGCCTAACTGATCGACGATAGCGGCAATAAGGTCAAGGCCCAACACTAATAAGAAAACCAATAAAATACTTCCGCCGACGGTAGCGGCGATGTAACCACTGAGTTTATTCACACCAGCGAACCTCCGTGACCCACAATATCATTGGCTTATCCGCCATTTTCTTCACCGGGTATGTCTCGGTTGAGGTTGTTCAACTGTATGCTTTGGCTTTTAATGCGAGAAATAAAACGGCTAAAACTATCGAAATAATTGAGTATGAGTGCAAAAATTAAAAACACTACATGCATCAACCAAAGCATCGCCACACTTAGCTGGTCGCTCTCGATAAAACTCCGCACGCCAGACAAGGCAATAATATAAATAAGGTAGAGCAGAATCGCCGGTAGCATTTTGGTATAACGCCCTTTACGCCTATCGGTTTTGCTCAAAGGGACCGCAAGAATAGCCACAACAATAACCGTGGCCGGTAACGAAAAGCGCCAATGCAATGCAGCCTGATGAGATAATTTTTCTGAGGCGAAGACATCCAGCGTGGGTAAGGCATCGATTCGTAACTTGACCTGCTCTGCCTCTCGTTTAACACGCATTCTTTCTGCATAAGAGCCAAAGTGCGTCAGTTGATAATCTTTATTTCCTATTACGCCTTCGTACATGGTGCCGTTCACCAGCTTGATATAGAGCGTACTAGGGTCTTCTGTTGGTAAAACCTCACCTGAGTCGGCATGCACTAAAGCAATACTCCCATCATTGCGCTGTTCGACCAATAACACCTCTTCAAACGAGTGCTTGCTGGGTAAACTTTTAACGTAAACCACGCTACTGCCATCGCGGTCAGTTTGAAATTTCCCCTCGCGAAATAACGCTAAACCGTGAGAACTGCGGGACTGTTCGAAAAGTTGATCGACCTTAGCCAAGCTAGCCGGCGCAGCCCACAGCGTAAGAAAAGCAACTAAAGTACTCACAAAGGCCGCTGGTACGAGGGTGATCAATAGAATTTTGGTTCGACTGACCCCGCAGGCACTCAATACGGTCATCTCACTATCGACATACAAGCGTCCATAGACCAGCAATATGCCAACGAACAGCCCCAATGGAATAATCAGCGGGAGGAAGTCTGGAATGCGAAACAGGACTATCTCAAAAACCAAATCAGGAGCGAGGTTGCCGGTGCTAGCTTGCGTAAGATACTTGGCGAGCCTACCGCTGGTCACAATGAGCAATAGCACCACGGTGACCCCAAGCGTGGCCTGCAAAACACTAATGCAAAGATAACGAAAAAGCAGCATGAACACTCGAAAGCAAGAAATAATTGGGTTCGCATCTTTGTCGGTTCACAACAGCAAAGTAGACCACTTCTGAAGCATGTCGACATGCGAAAACTTACGTTACACCAGCGTGACCTTTATCGCCACAGCAATGCTGTGAGAGGCTGTGTTATACCTTACTTTTTACCGCGTTTTACGGGCTACAAGACTCACCCTGCCGGTGCTGGTCTAAACAAGCCAATGAGTTCCCTGCCCCTCAATAGGTGACTGGGATAGCCGGTAACACGAACAATAAAGAGCCAATAAATTACAATTAGGCAAAGAGTGCTCAATAATCGATCGATTTGGAGGCCTTTCCTGATACAGCTGCTAAGCTCTTTGCATAGCAGATGTGGAAGTTCGTTGTTGCTATGGATCCAGGTCTGATTTAATTTTAAGAGCGCCCATGCGGCGCTCTTTTTTTTGCCTCAATCCCCCCCTAAATAAGTTATCCCTTTTCTCAGCATCGCAAAATAATTAGACATTCAGCACCCTTCGTTCACCCCCGAAAATGCGTAAACCGACTAAACATCGTTGTTTGATCAGCATTATCGCAGTCCAAGCATTCCAGCACTAAGCGATTACGGCTTAACTCACGAAGAATCCAAGCGCGACTCGCTTTGAAATCGTGATGTAAAACGCATTACGACAATCAAAGTTGCTACCAGATCACACTCTGAGTAGATGTACACATAACAATCGAAAAAAGTTCATAGACTTCAAAGTATTACCTGTTCAGCAGATTGCTTTTTACTCCATTGGGTTACTGTTCATGAAGTCGATTCCAACTTTTTGCAAATTAAACCGTACTTGCCGCCAACTGGGAGCCGCATCCGCCTTAAGCGTGCTCTTAATAGGCTGCAGCGACTGGGACTCAAATAATACCAGTACGGCAAATAGCAACGAAGACACGTTGGCAAATACGGCCTCACTGTCGTTAGCGGTGGAGAACAATGACAGCACTGCGCCCAGTATCATCGTCAATGGTGCAGGCATTAAGGGGCCCTTGGCCAACGCTGAAGTCGCCGCTTATTTACTAGACCCAAACCAAATGGACCTCAAGGGGCAAAGAATTTCGCTAGGGCTTACTGATGCACAGGCCCGCCTAGACTTATCTGTTCCCGCTGAGTATGCCGGACAAGGCCCATTTTTAATTGAATACTCCGGTGGCAACGAACTGAACGGCGAGACACCTTCAATTGGGGTGTTAACGACCATGCTAACCGACGAACAACTTAGCAATGGCACAGCGGTTTATGCCACTCCACTAACATCGTTTGTTATTGATCATGCCTATCAAATTGCAGATCGTTCTAACCTACCCTCGAACCCCATTCAAGACGGTTTACTGGGTGACAATAATGGCACTGTCTCTGTTCAAGAATTTTTAGCCGCGGTGCAAACCTCATCCAACGCAATGAAGTCAACTTTAGGCTTAGGTCTGCTCTCTGAGCAAATGGATATTTTCACTACCTCGCCTTTGCTTGATGGAAGCCAAAGCTCAGACGAATCTTTCGCAATACGCTTTACCAACGAAGTATTTGCCGCGCTAGTTGCCAAAGTAGCTACCGCAGTAAGTAATAGTGCTTTGCCAATCGGCGGCACAACTGTCGTTAAAACGTTAGCTCAAGATTTTAGCGATGGCGTTTTTGACAGCATGGCATGGGTAAATGATGATGGCGTAGCTGCGCCAATTGTGACGTTTGCCGATGTCAATATCGCCAGCATTTTAAAAACGGATCCAGAGCAGCTCACTATTCCGAGCACCAGCACGGCAATAGCAGACCTAAGACAATTTTTAATGGCAGAAGCCAGCCTTCTCGACCTAAATACACCTATTGAGCCCAGCCAAACGATCGCTCCTGAGCCCTTGTTAACGACAGTATTTGAGGTGCCCGAATTACCGCCCACAGTATTACCCGCGGATCCTGTTGTTGAAACGCCTGTAGTGATCGAACCTGCGCCTGAAGTGCCCGTAGTGATCGAACCTGAGCCTGAAGTGCCTGTAGTGATCGAACCTGAGCCTGAAGTGCCCGTAGTGATCGAACCTGAGCCTGAAGTGCCCGTAGTGATCGAACCTGAGCCTGAAGTGCCCGTAGTGATCGAACCTGAGCCTGAAGTGCCCGTAGTGATCGAACCTGAGCCTGAAGTGCCCGTAGTGATCGAACCTGAGCCTGAAGTGCCCGTAGTGATCGAACCTGAGCCTGAAGTGCCTGTAGTGATCGAACCTGAGCCAGCTTTCAGCAATGTATTGCTCGACTGGGTGGTACCCACTACTCGCGAAGACGGGTCTGTATTGCAAATCAGCGAAATAGCCAGCTATGAAATCTATTACTATGCAGACGACGGAACTACCAACGGCACCAGCGTGAGTGTTGCAGCAACGAGCGATACTGGTACATTGGTAACGAGCTTTCAGCTGAACAACCTAGCCGAAGGCGACTACTTTTTTTCTATCGCAACCGTTGATACACAAGGCAATGTGAGCGAGTTTGTCGAACCAATTGCACTGTCGATCTAAACAGCTGAGCGTTAAAAAGGGGCTAGCCCAAACCGCCCCTCACTTGACTAAGTGCGCTTACCGCGAAAATAGTTAGGCACTTCATCAATGCTCTGCAGCTGGCGCCGCAATAAGTCTAGCCCAACGGCCGTAATCATAGTTTGAAAACGGCTCCGAGCAACACCGTAGCAAAATTTCTCGACCTTAAGATTGTCGCTACTTCCCCAAGCAATCCAGACAGTGCCTACAGGTTTTTCGTCACTGCCACCTCCAGGGCCAGCAATACCGGTCACTGCTATAACAAAGTCAGCGGCACTCAATCGCAGCGCACCGTGAGCCATGCTCAGTGCCACATCACGACTAACCGCCCCTTCGCGCTCCAATACTTCAGTAGGAACCTCCAATACGCGATGCTTCATGGCATTCGAATAGGAAACAATCCCCGCATCAAAAACATCAGACGCACCGGCCACTGAGGTAATTTGAGCAGCGATTGCGCCTCCGGTGCATGACTCTGCCAGTGTCAATTTTTGACCCTTGGCTTTTAACAATGAAACCACTATTTCAGCTAAAGTCTCATCATTTTCGCCAATGATATAGTTGCCAAACAACGCCCGTAGCTGTTGCTCACACTGGGCGCGCAAAGGTAATGTCTCATCAGAATCAACTTCAAGTTTGAGTTCAAGCAGTGGCAGACCGGCTCTAAAACCAATCTGCACTTGCTCAGGCCAACTTGGAATGTCATCGACGACTCTTTGTTGTACTTGAGATTCACCAAGCCCAAATATTTTAAGTCGCCTTATCAAACGCGCCTTAGCATCAGGAAATTTCTTGTGCAAAGCCGTAATAACATCGCCGGCAAGCATAGCCCGCAATTCACTTGGCACCCCGGGAGTGGTTAAAATTGTGCATCCATCATAATCGACCTCAAACCCCACCGCACTACCCACTGGATTAGCAAGGACATGCGCACCAGCTGGCAGCAACGCTTGCTTAAGATTGGCCTGGTTCGAGGTATAGCCACGCTTAATACACCATTCGTCTAAATGCTTACGCGCATCCGGATGCTCGACGAGTGGCAAGCCACAAAGAGAGGCAACCACCAACGACGTTAAATCATCGATTGTAGGGCCTAGGCCGCCATTAATAATAATGACTGAGTATCGGTTAGCCAATTGTTTCAGCTCTTCAATCAGCAAACTCTGACTGTCGCCCACTGTTACCTTATGCACAACATCAAAGCCATCACAAGCCAAACGCTGAGCGATCATCGCTGAATTGGTATCAACGGTATCGCCGGTCATCAATTCATTACCGGTTAAGAGCAAAGCAATATGCAAAGTGATTCCTCAATGAAAATTAACTAACAGGTTGACATGGAGCATGAGTACTCCATTTAATGAAGGCACAGGAGCATACGAGTTATGCCTTCGAACTTATATTTTCTTTAATGCTCATTAGTGCTTTGCCGTGCACTATCGGTTGATGGCGCTTGTAAACCTGCCACCATAAAATCTATCAAATTTCGCGTACGCCATTGCAACGCTTCGCTATCAAGCTCGATAGTATGCTTACGTCGCGCCTCATCCCATTCAGCAACAGAGCTGACAGTCTGGCGGCCCATCAACTGTAATCGCAAATGAATAACTCTTACCGGTAAAGGCGCCAAGGTTTTTATGAGCAGTGAGGTAATGTCATGTAATGCACGCGCCCTCACCTTGTTTTTTGCAAACAGCTCTCGCCCTGCTTGATACGCATACAGCTGAGCCAACAGTGAAACATAATAGGTGTCTTCAATAGGCTTCAGTAATTCACTAGCAAATGGCTCAATAAAAACTTCTACCAGCTTACGTGTACTAGGCAGCCTAGATTGACTCTTAAGATGCTGCAAACGCAACAAGCGCTGCTGATTGACCGGAGTCACTCGGTAGTCAAGAATCGCCTCAATTAATCCCTCGCGATTGTTAAAATGGTATTGCAGTGCCGAGTTATTCTTTTGACCCGATGCACGCGATATCATTCGTGTAGAAACACCTTCTAAACCATGCTCAGCTATCAGCTGCTCGGCACAACATAATATTTTTCGAGCGGCTAAACCGAGCGGCTGTGCATCAACTAAGCTCGCTGTTTTATTCAATGGATAACCCCAACCTTATACCTATACAGAGTCCACAGTGCTTAATTACACTCTATGCCCGACCAATTAGCCCTATACACCTATCGTAGCGCGTCAATGAACTGTGCATCCAACGAGGCAGTAGTATAACGCAGAAATCAAAACACCTACCTCTGTCGCCCACTGTAAAATCTGCCACACTCACAAACACCCCAACGCAAGCAAAAAGTAGACGCCGCTCCTCGCCATCATTTAGGCTAGCCTCGGCCTCTGCGGCAAGCTAATATGTGGCTGCTACGATTTACCAAAATCTTAATAATCTGGCTTAACGCTTATGCAAGCACAACCTCTTAGCAAACAACTTTACACGCTGCTCAAAAAATGCTGCTGAAGATACTCCTGATTAGTGTTGGTAGCTTTGCGGCGCTCTATTTTTATAGCTCACTACGCATTAAAGAATTTGCCGCGTTAGCTGCACGCCAACATTGCAAGCAAGCAGGCGTTCAGCTTCTAGATCAAAGCGTCTGTGTGGAAAAAGTACGCATCGTAGTCACTACGAATGCCAATCATCGTCGCAGCTTAGCTATTGTGCGGCAGTACTCATTTGAGTTCACATCAACGGGCGATGAACGCTATGCCGGAGAGATCATTATGCAGGGCGCTCGAATTACGCGTATTCAGCTGCAGGCCCACCGTATACCTGATGAATAATCTATCCAGCCGACGTCACGGGTCGTTCGCTCAATTACTCAACCCAACCACACTCAACCCAACCGAGCCATGAGTCATCCGGTTTTTCATATGATAGAAAACAACTTATTAGCCGATGAACGCACTCCCCTAGGCAACCCCATGCAACTCAGTTTACCTTTGCTGAATGACGATAGCCCAACCAAAAACATAGCGCCGTCAGTGACCTCGCCGTCACCCACTTCTGCTGCGGATAAAATGCCAAGTAACATTGATTACACCGATTACCAACTAATTCGTAGTAAGCGTAAAACTCTTGCTGTTAGTGTTCTTGACGGAAAAGTCACTGTGCGCGCCCCCTTTCGCATGCCCAACTATTTGATCGCCACTTTTATTCAAGAAAAATCAAACTGGATCAACAAACAAGTTACTCGACAGCGCGTACAACTGACTCAAACTTTAGAAATTGTTGATGGTGCGCAGGTTAGGGTATTAGGGAAGACTTGCTACATAAACATAGAACACAGCATTCGAATACCTCCCCGCAAACGAGCGAATATACTGCTACGAGAAAACCAGCTCTTCATACGACCTGCGGCTGATGCGAGCAGCAATTCCGAAATATTTCATGCTCAGGCAAGAAAGTTATTTTGCCAATGGTTAAAGGCGCATGCTAGTGCCTACATGGTAACGGCCACCCATCAACTAGCCAGAGCAATGGGCCTATTCGATAAACTAGGCGCCATTAATTATCGCTACACCCGCACCAAATGGGGCCATTGCACCAGCGAAGGTAACATTCAATACAATCCATCGATTAGTTTAGCGCCGCTTTTCGTTATCGATTATATTATTGCTCATGAAGTTTGCCACTTGCGCCACCGCAACCACTCAAAAAGCTTTTGGCAACTAGTAGAAAAAGTTTGCCCCGACTGGCAACAGGCCGAAAGATGGCTCAATACCGAAGCCCATCGAATTGCAATTGGTCCAAGCTAAGTATCAAGCCCGTCATATCGCTGAGCTAATCCTGTCCATTCATATTGTTAGTAACCGGACAACGGGTTCGCAATCCACGCGGTAAAAAGACTAAACCCATGAGCAACCGTATATAATGGCGTAACGGCAAGACCACTCTATCGAAACCCGTCGTACGTCAAATTAAACATAGCGAACTGATAAGATGCGACTCGTTCTTTACAATATTTGTTATGGCATTGGCGTAGCTAACCGAAAAAACTTAGCGCTGCATGGCGCACGTTATTTACTAGGCAATCAAAAAAATGTTCTAAACATTGCTGACTTTATCGCTGCTTTAAAGGCTGATGTTATTGGACTGGTAGAGGTTGATACTGGCTCGCTGCGGGCACGAAAAATCAATCAGGCTAAGGTCATTGCGGATCGTCTGGGCCACTATACCGCTTATGAATGCAAATATGGAAAACAATCGATTAATCAATACCTGCCGATTCTACGCAATCAAAGCAATGCATTTTTAGCCACCGACACAATACATGGCGAGCGCTTCCACTATTTTGATGACGGTGTAAAGCGGCTGATCATTGAGCTTGAAATGGAGCATTATGCTATTTTTCTTGTGCACCTCTCTCTACAATTTAAACAGCGGCAAATGCAGCTCAAAAGCTTATATGAAATCATAAAAAAGGTCGAAAAGCCTGTTATTGTAGCTGGCGATATGAATACTTTTGCTGGAGCGCGCGAACTGACTTTATTCAAAGAAGCAACGGGCTTACGCAGCGCTAACAAACACAATCAGCCCTCTTTTCCTAGTTGGCAACCTAAGCGGGAGCTCGATTTTATTTTGTATCAAGATGGCATTGAGGTCAGCAATTTTGAGATCCCGCATGTATTATTATCTGATCATCTACCACTAGTTTGTGACTTTTCTATTCGCTAAAAAGTTTTTAATCACTCCCTGCCACAGCTACTCTTACCGTCAGCGCCTGCCCCGGCTTCAAATATTTCTGCGTTTCAATATCATTCCAATTGCGCAGCTGATCGATACTCACGTCATAGCGCGATGCAATAAGCGATAAATTCTCACCAGTCTTAACGGTGTAAGTAAAGCTACGTGAGATGGTATCGCGACTGCTGGTATTCTTGGTCCACACGACTAAGCGCTTTCCAGGCATCAATAAATCAGCAGCAGCCTTTCCGTTCCATTTCGCCAATGTTTGAGGCGAAACGTCGAACTTCCTTCCAATTTTCCACCAACTATCACCGGGTTTGACTGTGTAATAATTTTTTTCGCTCCCACGCTTACTGTTACCTAGTGCAAGCTCTCTCTGATCTGCACTTAACACATAGTGCGAACTCGCCTCGCTCGCTATGGGAACCATCAAAATTTCGCCCACTTTAATGCGACTAGAGTCGAGATTATTTGCTTGTGCAATGAGGTCATGTCGCGACGAGAAGTCACGAGCTATTCCTGAAAGCGTGTCGCCTTTTTGAACCCTATAACGCTCCCATCGCAGGCGATCAGCACTGTTAGTCTTCGACAAAGCCTCAGTAAAAGAAGCCACCGCATCAACAGGGAGGAGTAAAGTATGTGGCCCTTCAGGTGGTGTGGCCCACCGGCTAAAACCAGGGTTGAGGCGGTAAAGCACATCCATCTCAATGCCAGCCAGTTTCGCGGCCTGAGCTAAATCAATTTGTGAATCGAGCTCCACTTTTTGAAAATGCGGCATATTCGGTACGGGATGCGGCGACATTCCATACAGCTCAGTATTCGCTAGTACATCTCGAATCGCCAGTAAACGCGGCACATAGTGCCGCGTTTCTTTAGGCAGCGAGAGTGACCAATAGTCTGTTTTTAAACCTGCATTACGATTCTTTTTAATCGCACGACTCACACGAGCCGGCCCTGCATTATATGCAGCTAGCGCTAGTAACCAATCGTCAAATCGCTGGTGTAAACGACTCAAATAAGTAAGTGCGGCATCTGTTGACATATAGGCATCGCGACGCCCGTCATACCACCAGTTTTGCTCTAAACCAAAATATTTGCCGGTAGCTGGTACGAATTGCCATAAACCGGTAGCTCGGCCCGGAGAATATGCGAATGCATCGTAGGCACTTTCAATAAATGGCACTAACGCAAGCTCAACAGGCAAACCGCGCTCAATGCATTGTTGAACGATATGATAAGCGTAGGGCTCAGATCGCCTTGTTACACTCTCTATATAATTTGGATTGCGTTTAAGCCAATCTAATTCGCGATCAATAGCTTTCGTTTGGTCGACTACTAAAAAATCCACATCCCGACCAAAGTTCTCTGCCGCTACAGACCATAATAGGAAGTCTTCGTGCTGTATTTCAACACTGGAAAGGTTTACTTGAGCATTGTCATTTGTTGATAGCGCAGAAAACTCTGCCGCTACGTCGGCATTGCATAAACACAAACATAATGTCAGCTGTATGAATTTCCATACGGTATGACCGCGATACGGCATCAGCCTAAACATATTTTCCGCGATATTCGCTAAAGTATTCAACAATTTCAGCCAGCTGAGTATCAATTTCACCTTCGGGATAAATGAGCGGTCCAAAGGTCATGGTCTTTGATGGATAATCAAGTGCTAGCGTAACAATAGGCACATTGGCACTGTGCGAGATTCGTAAAAAACCGGATTTCCAGCGTTTCACTTTTGAGCGGGTACCTTCGGGAGTTACGACTAACCAGCATTCATCAGAATCGCGCATCAAGTCTATGGCATCGCTCAACACACTGCGCCCCGCTTGACGATCGGTAGGAACAAAACCCAACCAGCGCCAAAGTTTGTCAACCGGCCAAAAAAACGCCTCTTTTTTCATCATGATACAAACTTTAATACCGTATCTAAGAATAAACGATGCCGCGTGCACGAAATCCCAATTGGTGGTGTGCGGTGCCACACAAATAATTAATTTACTCTCATTGGGCATATCGCCTACCAACTTCCAGCCCGATAACTTGAGAAAAAATCCAGCTAACCCAGATAAAGCCATGCTATCTCGACGTGGCATTTTTTCTGAAAAATTGATCATCTTATGTGAAATTCCTGGCTCTTATTGACACGAAAACCCTAGCTCACCAGTTTAACTCAATCAGATAGCGCGTTTATGCACCTAATAATCTGTATTTTTCCAGTAGATAGTCGCGAAAAGAAACCAACAGTTCTTTCGAGTGCCCGCTCTCAGCCCCGGCTATTAATTGCGAAACCTCTTCAAGCTCGCTTTCCAGAGGCTGACTTTCTGGCTTGAGTAGCTTGTCACGACAGTATTCTAGCCACTCCTGCTCTTCGGTCGGATTCAAACTACTTGGGAAATTACGCGCTCGATAACGAAAAAGCATTTCAGGCAGCCTTTCATCTTTGAACGAAAAACTCTGTGCGGCAAGTTCTGAGCCGTTTAATGGCACAATCTCACGCAGAGCCACTTTGTCTTCGTTAGGTATGAAGCCACCGTACAATTTTGCTTCAGCTGCTTTATCAGCGTCGTCGAATTTTTTCAGTGTCATCATCGAGCGCAACTTTTGTGCTAACGGCTTGTAAGCAAGCAACTGCTGTCGATGCTGCTCACACTGCTTGAGATTTAAATTTAGGCGCGAAGCCACAGTTTCATCAATCAACCCCGGACTCAACACTACTGGACTACGATTGATATGCACTGACTTTAATGGGATCCGATCAATGCCCGGCGGTAAATCTGAAAGCTTAGTAAACAATAAGTCATTTAACTGTTGCGCAGAACAATCAAGTAATGATTGGGGCGAATAACGCAAGTCAACACACATAACTTCATTTTTATTACTCGGGTTCTCAGCAACAGGAAGGATCAGTGAACCACAGGCATTCTCGGATCCAAATCGTGATGAGATATGAAATTTAGGTTTACAGCTGCCTAGCTCTAATGCCTGCTGAGCAGCCTGTTTGTGTCGCAAGCCAAAAACATGAGCAAAAAGCTTAGGTTGTCGCTGCTTAATAAGGCGAGCAAGATTGATCGTGGCATAGACATCAGATAGCGCATCGTGTGCAGCCTCGTGTGATAAGCCATTAGCCGCTGTTAATTCTTCAAGTCGAAAGCTCACCACCCCATCATCGCGTGTAGGCCAAATAAAATCATCCGGACGAACCGCATAGCAAAGCCTAACCATATCAATAATATCCCAGCGCGTATTACCATGCTGCCATTCGCGCGCATAGGGGTCGTAAAAATTTCGGTATAATCCATAACGCGTCACCTCGTCATCAAACCGAATGCTGTTGTATCCAACCCCACAAGTTCCCGCTTGAGCCAGCTGACTATGAATAGCCGAAAAAAAATCGCGCTCGGCCAGCCCTTGAGCCTCCGCGTGAGAAGGCGTAATGCCAGTAATCATACAGGCGGCAACACGTGGCAGCGTATCGAGCGCCGGCTTACAATAGATATTGAGTGGCTCACCCAGTATATTAAAATCTTGGTCCGTTCTTACACCTGCAAACTGCGATGGCATGTCCTCGGATGGATTTACTCCCCAAGTTTCATAATCATGCCAATAAAAACTTTCCATTATTCGATCCTTTTTCCGTAAATTATTAATTCACTCAAAAAATGCTGTTAGAAATTTATACAGTTTGATCACCAAATTGATAACTAGCTAATTTTGCATAAAGCGGTGAACGCAGTAACAACTCATCATGTGTACCAGAAGCCACCAGCCGACCTTGTTCAAGCACGCAAATACTATCCGCATGTAAGATCGTTGATAAGCGATGCGCAATAATAAGCGTGGTACGATTTTGAACCAAGGCGGTGAGCGCCTGCTGCACATGAAACTCACTTTCAGAATCCAGTGCACTGGTCGCTTCATCTAGCATGAGGATACTGGGGTTTTTAAGAACCGCCCGCGCAATAGCAATACGCTGCCGCTGCCCTCCAGACAAGCGTACCCCCTGCTCACCCAAGAAGGTTTGATAGCCTTGCGGCAGTTGAATAATAAAATCATGCGCATGAGCCGCCACTGCAGCATCGATAACCTCAGCATCGGTTGCCTCAGGATTACCATAACGAATATTGGTTGCAACGTCGGCAGTAAATAAAGCAGGCTGCTGAGGAACCACTCCAATCTGAGCACGCAAAGCCTGCGGATCGAGTTGCCGTATATCAGTATCACCCAGCTTGATAGCACCTGACTGCGGGTCATAAAAGCGCTGTAATAATTCAAAAATAGTGGACTTACCCGCCCCCGAAGGACCGACGAGCGCCACGCACTTACCTTCGGGAACCACTATTGAAAAATCACTTAAAGCTGCAGCCTTTGGGCGCGATGGATAACGAAAACAAACCTTATTAAAACTTACCGTGGGCCGTGTTTGATCTGCAGCAACATTAATCGGTGGATTGGCGGGACCCACGATAGCCTGCTTAGCAGCGAGCAGCTCGACAAGCCGATCAGTTGCACCGGCAGCACGCTGCAATTCACCCCAAACCTCTGAAATGGTTGCTACACCCATACCTACTAGTAGCGCATAGAAAACAAATGCAGCCAGATCGCCGCCACTCATATGGCCCATTATGACGTCTCGGCCGCCTATCCACAGCATGATGGATAGTAGGCCAAACACCAATAGCATAACCACCGACATCATGAGGGCACGAATTTTCATGCGTTTTTTAGCGACAGAAAAAGCTGTTTCGACCTGACGAGCAAACGCCTTTTTCTCGAATTTCTCTTGAGTATAACTCTGCACAGTTTTTATATGCTGAATAATTTCGCCTGCATAGCTACCTACATCAGCCACTGAATCTTGGCTGTCACGGGAAAGTTTTTTAACCTTCTTACCAAACAGCAGCAAAGGTAATAGCACTAGGGGAACTGCAATCACCACTATCAACATCAACTTTGCATTAGTCACAAATAACATTACCAAGCCACCGACAGCCGTCAAACTACTGCGCAAAGCCATGGACAGAGAACTACCAATGATTGTTTGCAGCAAAGTAGTATCGGTAGTGATACGCGATACAATTTCACCGCTGCGGTTGGTTTCAAAAAATCCTGGGTGCAAAGTAACAATGTGACTAAACACTGCTTTGCGTATATCGGCACTCACTCGCTCACCTAGCCACGACACCAAATAAAAACGAACAAACGTTCCCAACGCAAATAAAACTGTTAGTCCCAATAATACAACCACTGACTGATTAAGTAGTTCAATTGAGTTTTGCCCAAATCCGCTATCAATTAATAACTGAATACCTCGACCCAACATGAGTGTCATTGATGCAGTGAATATCAGTGCCAGTAATGCTGCCAACCCACGAACCTTATAGGCAGATAAATACAGCCATAAATGGCGCAGAGAGGAAAGCTCTGCTCGAGAGTTAGACTGCAACTGACTGACCTTTCTTTTAAGAACTTCGCTATTCAAACAACCTCTCCAAAAACATTGATATTCCTGACGTAACCATCAAACACTTTATTTTATATCGACTACACTTACCCAATGATCGTTTTCAAATAGTATCTTCACCGCATTGTTAGTTCAAAAAAAGTACGATTTGCATTGAAAACACCATGATTAAGCAGTCTTCATTACAGCAAGAGAGTAAAAAGTAAACTCTCAACTTCTAACGTAGGTAGCTCTAAAGCTATGGCAAAAAACCTTACCATTTCAGAATTTATGACAACTAATGTTGCTCATGTAAATGCTGATGAAAAAATATTAGCTATCGCACAAAAAATGCGTAGCAAAAATATCTCTTGTGTCATGGTGGTAGATAACAAAACTGAGAAAACACAAGAAACTATAAGCTCAGGCATACCCATAGGTATTATCACTGAGCGCAATATCATACATTTTATTGCTGATAATGCAGGGCAAGGTCTCGACCATGTCACTGCAAAAGCAATCGTGCCATCAACATTAGTATCGATTGATCAAGGTCACTCATTATTTGAAGCGATGGTTCTTTTCAGAAGCCAGCGCGTAAAACAGTTAGCCGTACTCAACTCAGAAAAACGCCTGACCGGCATCATCACCTACTCTGATTTAATCGATGCTTACTACAATCAAATCGAATTACAATCAGAGCTGGGTGGCAATAACTGCATTGACGACGACAGTCCAATCAATACCCGTTTACTTGAGCTAAGTCTTACGGACCCAATGCTTAGAATAGGCAATCGGCGCTCAATGGAAATTGATCTCAAGCAAACTTATGAATTAGCCGTTCGTTACCGCCGACCTTACAGTATTGCCCTTATCGATATTGATTATTTCAAGAAATACAACGATAACTACGGCCATCAATCAGGCGATACTGCATTAATAGAAACGTGTAATGTCATCAATAACGCTACCCGTGGTAGCGATCGGTTATATCGCTATGGAGGTGAAGAGTTTTTACTTCTCATGCCGGAAACTAATGCCGAAGAAGCCAAAAAAGCTATTCAACGTTTAAACATATGCGTAAGTGATAGCGCTATCACGCATGAGTATTCTCCCTTTGGCAAGATTACAGTGAGTATTGGTGCTTACTCGTTCAGCCCAGAAAAAGAAATTGACTCTAGCGATTCACGTGAACTTTATCTCAATGAAATAGAAGAAAATTGCCGCCAGTGCATAGCATATGCTGACGATGCGCTCTATGCTGCTAAATCAGATGGACGCAACAAGACATTTTCTGTAGCAGCTTAATAACTTGCGGCTAAAAACTATCAAAGGCATGTCTTAACGTTACTTGTTCTTCAACGTGCTGTTTTTTTACTGCCTCATAAAGTCAGTAGCTTTCGCAATAGTCCGTCATTAGGTTTTTGCTGACTCTGTAATAACAGCAGCTCAGCCAAGACACCCTCTAACGAGTCCGATACTTTTTTCCGTAAACGCAACTGTACTGACTCACTCAGCTCTTGACCTTTATATTTACTCAAATCAATGGGTTCTCCCAAGCCCATATAAGAACGTTCGGGTTTCGGCAAGAGTGTCCCCAAAACGCCCTTAGGAATAGGTGGCGCTAAATCGGAATGCAGTAACTCATCGCTGACCCCAGCGCGCATCAATAACTTGCCAAGCATGGAATTTGCCAAGTCATCACGTTCAATATAGCGGCCATACCATTCATCCGGACCAACTAAACCAAGCGGAACAATAGTATAGCCATGGCGTGCAGCCAACCGAATAAAACCGGTCCGTTTCTTCCACTGCAATGTATATCGCTCTTCAACACGCTTATTTGCCTCATGGGCGCCGCCAGGAAACAATAGCAAATCTTTACCCGCCTCCATAAAGGCATCACCAATTTTTTGATCGCCCATAATCCCGCCTGCTGCTACAACAAACTTTCTGATCGTTGGGTTTACATAAAGAAACTCATCGGCCATAGCTCGCGCACAACGGCCAAATTCGTGTAACAAAACCGGCCCAACAAAAAAACCATCAACCGCAAGCGTGGCATGATTAGCAACAAACAACACGGGTTTATCAGGCAGGTTTTCTCTACCAATAATAGTCGGCTTAGTCATCCACTTAATGAATTGGTAAAGAGGCGTCAGTTTTTCAAATAATTCTTGCTCATCAACAGCCAAGCCATCATCAATTATTTCTTGAATAACTTCAGGGGCCATACTTTTCCGCTTTCTACTCTTATTACTACTATTAACCGTCATAAATTAATATCCAAAGAACTGAAACAAGCTACCTGCTAGGTACTCACATAAGCAGAAACTATAACAGTCACGGTGAAATCAGGCCATGCAAGTCATCGCCAAATAATATACCTGCTCAGGCAATCAGTCAGCGTCCCAGGCCTATCGATTCATCTTACCCAAATCACGCCCATAAAAACCGGGGGCTAAACAAATCAATAAGTTAGCCACTTAGTGACAAAAAGGCTGTACAAGCCGCCCATCAATACTGTATATTTATACAGTAATTTGAATGCTTGAAAAACCCTCACGGTCGCCCTCACAGCCCAATAAACACGCCTAGAAACCGAGTGCCGCCACGAATAACTAACAAATAACTGTTTAGTCACTTGATCGCTCATACATTAAACACAACTCTACCAATGACCAAAAACACATCGATTGAAAAAAGACAGGAGCTATCACTAGCCAATCAAAAGAAAAACGTTGAAGCCCTATTGCAGCACCCTTATTTATGGCGAGCATCACAAGCTCCGCCCACTTCAGAGCAGCAAGCCACGTCGGATAGTGTAATCAAAAGCGGCTTTAGCCAAGTCGATAAATTGCTATGCAATGATGGCTGGCCTCTTGGCAATCTGATTGAATGTCTGGCACCACTATCGTCGAGCCATCATTTTAAATATAGCTCTGTAAAAAATAATTCACTCATGCAAAACAGCAGCATAATGCAGGGAGCGCTCCATCTATTTTTACCCGCTATTCGTCAATTAGCTTCAAGCAAGCGCCCAATTATATTAGTGGCTCCACCCTATGTACCGTACTTACCTGGTTGGCATATCAACACCGATTCGACGCAAGCATCTCCTTTATGGGTAGTGTCACCAGACACCACTACCCATTTGCTGTGGGCTTGCGAACAAATACTACGCAGTAATAGTGCAAGTACCGTACTGATTTGGCTCAACCCGTTAAAAAATCAGCAACATGGAGAATCTCAAAAAAAAAACCACTACAACTTACGCAGTGTACATTTAAGAAAATTACAACTAGCCGCACGGCGTAGTCAAAGTTTGGTGGTCGCTTTGCGAGATATCAATAATCAGCAAAAATCTTCGCCAGCACCCCTACGCATTTGCTTAGAGCCAACGGCCTACAAACAAAAAACACGCTTACAAGTACACCTCCTTAAGCAACCCGGTAGCTGGGGCGGTCAAAAAACCACTATTGCTTGGCATAATCGCTT
Organism: uncultured Pseudomonadales bacterium; assembly: GCA_943788835.1. Lineage (GTDB taxonomy): Bacteria > Pseudomonadota > Gammaproteobacteria > Pseudomonadales > UBA7434 > UBA7434. The sequence goes on from CALSRU010000006.1 coordinate 37,726, forward strand.
ACAGACAGCTGCTATCGCAGCCAATCAGTGGCCTGTTTATAACCCTACACAAGACTTATTCAATAACTATAGGCAAGAAAAAAATGACAACTTAGCACCATCAACTATCTCAACCGCAAAGTGGTCATAGGAAATTAATAAGCAACTGATATGTATTGGTTATGTATTTATCTACCCGCCCTGCCGCTGGAAGTTTTTGAGCCGAGCAAACAACCTGTTGCCATCATAGAAAATCAACAGGTATTACTTTGCAATGATATTGCTGCACAGCAAGGCATAGAGCCTGGCTTAACAGCCAGTACATCATTAGCGCTATCGAGCACTATAGTACTCATTAATAGAGAGCCAGAAAAAGAGCAGCGGCTAATCAAACATTTAGCCGAACAGATATATCAATTTAGCTCTCAAGTGGTTGCTTACAAAAATCACAACCAAGAGCAAAGCGTATTACTAGAAATAGGCAGTAGCCTGCGATTATTCAATGGGGCCGATTCATTACTCAAGAAGCTTCGCACAATGCTATATAAGAATCCACTTAGCGCAACCGGCTTCCAACATTTTTTTGGCCTGGCCCAAACGATTAAAGCAGCAGAGCTTTTAGCACGCTGCTCTAAAGGGTATTCACTTACGCAAGAAGAAAACTATCACGGAGCAGGAAATAAAAAAAAACATACACCTTCTTTTGTCCAGCACAATCATTGGCATGATGTTATGCAGGCACCCGTGCAGAAACTAGACTGCCAGGAAAAGATAATTAGGCAATGTCTTGATATGGGATTTAATAAGATTGGCGAAATATTAGCACTGCCCACCAGTACATTAACTAAAAGATTCAACCTTAACTTCATCAACTATCTCGATAAATTACAAGGAAAGGCTCAAGATCCACAAACGTGGTTTACACCAAAAGAGTATTTTCACCGAGAAATTTTTTCTATTGATGGACTACGTAGTCATGCAGACCTCCAACAACCTATAAAAAAATTATTGACTATGCTATGCGACTACCTACTACAGCGACAGCTTAAATGCACAGATATAACATGGATATTCACACGCTTTAGCAAAAACAAAAACACCTTAGAAATCAATCTTTCACAGGCTCAATCAAGTTATGAAAATCTACTCGAGCTAAGCAAAATACATCTCGATCAATTACCTATGGACTCCCCTGTTGAAAATATTTTTTTATCTAGCAAGCATTTTATTAAAAAAAATAGTCACCACGCCGATTTATTTTCATCACATGAAGAATGCGGAGAATTCAACCTATTGGCCGATAAAATAAAAAGCAAACTAGGCGATATGTCGCTATGGCAATTAAAAACCAAAGATAGCCACTTGCCTGAAAAATCTAACCACATGGAATATTTCGGAAAAAAATATTTCAATAAGATGAAAAAAAACGAAATAAACGCTGTCAATGAAAAAGACTATCGTCCAGCATGGCTATTGCAAACGCCAGAGCCTTTAAAAGAAAAAAACAAATTCCTTTTATTTAACAATAAAAGATTGCACCTGATTAAAGGACCAGAAAGGATTCAATGCGACTGGTGGTCAAATAAAGACAGTCGAGACTACTTTATAGCAGGCCTGGCCAATAAGTCAGCTCACCTAAAAAAAACATCATCCATCAATGAAGACCTAAACCACCGAATAATCATAAATAGTCACGAGCATGTAGGCTGCTGGGACTCTTTTTATTGGATTTATTACGACCGAATAAAAAAAACATGGTACTTACAAGGTGAGTTTTCATGATTTTTAATTACATAATACAGAGCATTCACTAAACCTCAATCTCAACCAAGGCAATCCAAAAAAATAGCGCGCCATATGTCTTACGCCGAGCTTCACTGTATTAGCAATTTCACTTTTCTTCGTGGAGCATCTCGCCCCGAAGAGTTGGTTAATACCGCTTGTGAATTAGGCTATCAAGCAATTGCAATCACTGATGAATGCTCACTAGCCGGCGTTGTTAAAGCGCATACCAAGGCAAAACAATTAGAAAAAGAAGGTCGGCATATAAAGTTGATTATTGGCAGTGAGTTTAAACTACCCGATTCCTCAACATTAATTGCACTAGCCACTAATAAATCACGTTACCAAGAACTGTCAGCATTTATAACTTTATGTAGAAAACGAAGTATTAAAGGCGAGTACCAATTACTACTTAATGATCTGAATATACATCTCGAACACTGCTTACTTATTTATGTACCCGGCATAAACAAAAAATCTCCCACATCACCTAATACATCACAAGAAGTCCAGCTTTTACTTAGTCATCATCCAAACCTGTGGGTCGGCTATCAGCGACTATACCAACATGATGACGAAAGCCGCTATCAAAAGGCTTATCAGTTAGCAACCACAATGAACAAGCCCATGGTTGCCTGTGGCAACGTGCACATGCATTGCCAGAGACGCAAACCCCTACAAGACACATTAACTGCCATTAAGGAAAATACAGCTCTTAGCTTACTGGGCAATCAGTTGTTTAGTAATAGCGAAAACTATTTACGCCCGCTCGATAAGCTAAAGAAAATTTACCCTCCTGCACTACTTAATGAAACCCTTAACATCGCTGATCGCTGTCATTTTTCACTTGAAGAGCTGCGCTATGAATATCCACATGAATTAGTGCCGCCCAACCTTAAAGCCGATCAATACTTACTACAACTTGTGACTCAAGGTGCCAACAAGCGCTGGAACAACCAAGTTCCTGAAAAAATACAGCACCAAATTAAACACGAATTGACGCTTATAAAAGAACTTAATTACGAATACTTTTTTTTAACCGTGCATGACATCGTCTGCTTTGCACGCCAAGAAAATATATTATGCCAAGGGCGCGGATCAGCAGCTAACTCTGTCGTTTGTTACTGTCTTTTTATTACCGAAGTAGACCCGTCACGAGTTGCTGTCTTATTCGAGAGGTTTATTTCTAAAGAAAGAAATGAGCCACCCGACATTGATGTCGATTTTGAACACGAAAGACGTGAAGAGGTCATTCAGTACATCTATAAAAAATATTCACGTGAACGAGCGGCATTAGCCGCAACTGTCATTAGCTACCGCAGCCGTAGTGCCATACGTGATGTGGGTAAAGCGCTCGGTTTAAACACCCAAATCACCGAAAAATTATCTCGCTCGCTTGGCTGGTGGGATAAACCCGAAGAACTTCAACAGCAATTATACAAATGCGGGCTTGATGCCGATATTAACCACCCCAACCTCAAGCACGCGTATCAATCTGGGCAAACACACGACAATCATGCTTCAATAGCCACTCTTTTTATGCAGCTTGTGCACGAGATAATGGGCTTCCCACGCCATCTCTCACAACATGTTGGCGGTTTTATTATTAGTAATGGGCCACTTAGCCGACTAGTACCTATAGAAAATGCAAGCATGCCTGAGCGCACAGTGATTCAGTGGGACAAAGATGACATAGAGGCACTTGGCTTATTAAAGGTAGATATTCTTGCGTTAGGTATGCTCAGCGCCATACAAAAGATGCTAGCGCTAGCGAATAATTACCCTCTAAAAAGCACATCCAATAACAGCTCAACACCTCGTCCTATCACCCTAGCCAGCATTCCAGATGGCGACCTTGCTACCTATGACATGCTTTGTAACGCCGACAGCATGGGTGTATTTCAAGTTGAATCGCGGGCTCAAATGGCCATGCTGCCACGGCTAAAGCCACGAGTTTTTTACGACTTAGTCATCCAGATTGCACTTGTCCGGCCCGGACCAATTCAAGGTGAAATGGTGCATCCTTTTTTGCGTCGTCGAGAAAAAAAGGAACCTGTTAGTTATGAGAATGAAGCGATACGCACAGTATTAGAGCGCACACTGGGCGTACCCATTTTTCAAGAACAAGTGATTAAACTGGCCATGGTGGCAGCAGGTTTTAGTGGAGGGGAAGCCGATCAATTAAGGCGCGCAATGGCCAGCTGGGGTAAAAATGGCACACTCTGGCAGTTTCGTGAAAAACTGCTAGATGGCATGCTGTCTCGCAATTACAGCAAAGACTTTGCCGAGCGCATCTTCGAACAAATGAAAGGCTTTGGCAGTTATGGTTTTCCAGAGTCACATGCGGCTAGCTTTGCCTTACTGGTATATGTATCTGCTTGGCTCAAATGCCACTACCCTGCTGCGTTTTATGCAGCTCTTATCAATAGCCAACCTATGGGTTTTTATTCACCCTCCCAACTAATACAAGATGCACAGCGGCATCATATCGACATTTTGCCTATTGATGTGCAACGTAGCGATTGGGATTGCAGCTTACATTTTTCATCAGCCCATAAGCTGCCAGCTAAGCCAGCCATACGGCTAGGCTTACGTTTAGTCAAAGGTTTATCGATGGCTACAGGTAAACGTATTGAAGCTGCCAGAGCAATAGACTCATTTGATCATTTAGCCGATATTATCGAGCGAGCGCAACTCAACCAAAGTGATCGATTAGCATTAATAAGAGCAGATGCAACAGCCTCTTTATCGGGTCATCGCCATCAAAGCCATTGGCAAAATCTTGCGGCAGACGCTGAACCAATAATGCACGAGCAGACTAACGCTAATAATAATGATAAAAACCAAAATCATAATCGGAGTAAAGCATCGGGGTTAGCCAACACACATGATGCAAGACAAGATTTAAACGATAACATCACCCTGCCAGAACCTAGCGAAATACAAGATGTTCAAGCTGATTATCGACATACTGGCCTCACTCTGAGGCGTCACCCAATGGCTCTACTGCGTGAGCACCCTCCGTTTAATCGATGTAAACGCTGTATTGACCTCAATTTACTTCAACATAAACGCTTTGTCGTGATCGCAGGTATCGTAACCGGCCGCCAGCAACCTGGCACTGCGTCGGGCGTTATTTTTTTAACGCTAGAAGATGAGACAGGCAACATCAACGTCATCGTATGGAAAAATCGGCAAGAGCAGTACCGTGAGGAGTTATTAAAAAGTAAGCTGCTATTAATTAAGGGGGTGGTAGAGAGGAATGCATCCGTCATTCATATTATTGCAGGGCAGCTAGTCGACTGTAGCAATGCTTTGCAAGGGTTACTATTGCCCTCACGCGATTTTCATTGACCGGTGATCTACGTGCCGCTGGCAGGCGACAAAAAAATTCATACATCGCAAGAGCGACAGACTACGAAAAATATTAGCTTTACAACTATGACTTGGACGCTGCAGGTTTTATAGACGGCTTACGAGCCGGCGGACTCTCCGCTGCCACTCTATCAACACAATAATTTCGCTTCATCCACCAGACACCCAGATTAATCCGATCCGATCGACGTTCATTGCGACGTCGACAGCCTGACGAAGGTATGGCTAGCTCATTGCTCTTTGATCGACGGTCGGATTTATCACGCGGATCCTGAAAAATCGGGCCTTGACTCTCGCCATCAATCCGACGCCAGCGACCTTGCTGATTGCTCGATACGCTCTTTTTAGAAGAATAGCTCTTCCCCTGCACAGAGCGCGCAGTACCACTTCCATTGTAATTTCTATTGGCCATCGAATTATAATTCCCTAACAATCGACACGAATATTCTGTAACGCCCACTGCAAACCTTTAAATGCTCAACACATCTTGAAGGAGAAGAAGGTGTAAAAATTTAGCTCATGGTTGGTCAATGCAACCCAACTAAATTGCGGAAGTCATCTCTCATAGTTGGCGAAAAATCACACAAAAATGAGCCTTACGGCTGAGAAAATTCACCTCGAATGGGTCTTCTCACCTCACCGCGACAGAGGCCATATATTGTACGGATGAGATAAAAAAGTCAAACTTCGCGCCAGCCAACTTGTGACTAAAATCACCGAATGAGTCACTAATTCCTTGTTATTTCGAGGCTTTTATCTGTTACAAACTTTTAGAAGCGATTCTGAGCAATGGCTAATTAACGTACGGCCCATCAACTGCCAGCCACCTCTAACGGTATTGAGGCAGCACCAAAGCAGGCTCTTGTAGACCGCTCAAAACCTCTTTGAGCTCAAGAATGTGCTCAGACCAATAGCGTGGAGTATTAAACCAAGGAAAACTAATGGGAAATGCCGGGTCATCCCAACGCTTGGCTAACCATGCATTAAAATTCAGTACACGCAGCGCACGTAGAGGTTCAATAAGCGCCAACTCACGCTGATCAAAACGCCCAAACACTTCATAGCCCTCAATAATTTCTGACATTTGGCGCTGCTTGCTATGCCGATCGCCCGATAGCAGCATCCACAAGTCCTGAACAGCCGGCCCCGTTAAAGCATCATCAAAATCAACAAAGTGGGGCTTATCATTACGCCACAGCACATTGCCCGGATGGCAATCTCCGTGCAAGCTAATTTGTTCATAGGCACTAAGATCCCAATTATCAAGCACATCTAACACATTGCGAGCAATCACCTCATACGGATGGCGGAGGTCGCTAGGAAGGAAATCATGCTCTAACAGGTATTCTAAGCTGGCATGGCCGAAGTTCTGGACGGCAAGCGTTATACGGTGTTTAAACGGAAAGCTTCTGCCCGCTTCGTGTAGCCGACCAATAAACTGACCTAACTGATAAAGATGCTCAAGATTATCGAGTTCTGGCGCTCGGCCGCCTTGACGCGGATATAACGCAAAGCGAAATCCTGCGAAGGTGGACAACGTGCCATACGCCTCTTGCAGAGGCGGCACTACAGGAATATCGAGATCGTATAAATAGCGCGTGAAGGCATGCTCTTCAAATATCTGCTCATCTGACCAACGCGCAGGTCGATAAAATTTTGCGATGATGGGCTGCTGATCTTCGATACCTACTTGATAAACACGATTCTCATAACTGTTCAGCGCAAGTATACGCGCATCCGATAAACGATCGGTGCTTTCAACAGCATCGATCACAACATCGGGGGTTAATGTCTCGTAGGGGTGTTCTAAGCTTTTTGTCATTTACGGCTCCAACACCCTTTCCACAGAGCTTGATACACGGTGCGCAGCCGTATTTTTTTGCGTACTGCCTCTAATACGCCGCGCATTATCAATGTATTCACACAATAACGCTACGCCTTGTGCAACCCGCAGAGTATGTCGCGACATCCAATCACCTGGAATAAAATACACCTGCCGGTTGATTACCGCGCGAATAGCGGGCCACTGCTGCCAATCATGCAACCATAAAGGCTCTTGATGATCACTGGAGCTAGCAATAATAATCTCGGGGTTGTATGCGAGTACCGATTCGATGTTAACTACCGGCGCCAGAGCAACCGCATCGGCAAAGATGTTTTTTCCTGAACACAACTCTATAGCGGCACTCACTAAGTGGTCGCCATTGAGTGTTTGCAACGGGTCTGGCCATATCTGGTAAAACAAGGACACCGCTGGCAGTCCATCCGCTGAATACTGCTCGCGCAACCGCGCCAAACGCTCAGTAAATCCTCTAAGCACGGGGGAAACTGTACTTGCCGTATCGCCTAACACAGCCAAATCACTTATTGAACGAGTGATATCGCTAAGCACACGGGGATCGTCGGCATACACGGGTATCCCCAACTGCTCCAAACGCGCGACCAATTGACCAAAGCCTTTATAGCCCGACGCCCAACCCACCACCAAATCTGGCTGATAGGCAACAATCGACTCAACGCTAAAATTACTGTGCCCACCAATACGCGGAATATTTAAGGCTGCAGCCGGATAATCGGCGTAATCAACAGCGGCGACGATACGCTGACCCAAGCCGGCGCTATAAAGATTTTCTACAATATGCGGCGACAAAGCGACAATACGCTGAGCCGGCTTTAATAATTGCACCTTGCGATCTAAATAATCAACCACTTCAATAGCGGCTACTCGCTCAGCTGACGGCCTTGTTTCGAATTTCGCCAGACGATTGGTAGGCGCTAAGGTCTCATTTGAATTCAGTGAAGCGGTTGTATCACCACAGCCGCTTAATGCCAGACAAGCCAAGCAGGCCAAAATAAAAAGCATCATGGGCGGTATAAGAGCAGTCTTTGCAGCGCACTTAAAAGCTTGCCGATCAATATCACTGGCCATCAACATCACTACCGATTTCTTACTGACCATAAAAATCCGTTAGACTATGACCGGAAGACCGCTTGAAGGGCTTCGCACAACATCTACAGTGATACCAAACAGTGCATGCATCATCTGCGGCTGCATAATAGCCTCTACGCCACCCTCAAACTTCATACACCCGCCGACTAATCCAACTATTTTTTGTGAATACTGTGCTGCCAGATTCACGTCGTGCATCACTTGTATAACCGCGACGCCCTGCTTAGCAAAGTCCTGAATCGCCTGCATAACATCATACTGATGCTTATAATCGAGCGAGCTAGTAGGCTCATCTAATAACAACATACGAGGCTCATGCCCCTGCTCTGCCCAAAGCTGAGCAAACACACGTGCTAGATGTACACGCTGCTTCTCACCGCCAGAAAGCTGCGTATAGTTTCTGTTCAAAAGATGCGTTAGATCCATTATCTCCGCAACTTGAGCAACAATGCGCCGGTCTTCTGTGTCGCCTGTACTATGCGGAGCCCGCCCCATCAAAATAACTTCAAAAACAATAAATGGAAAATTCAGACTACTAAACTGCGGCAAAAAGCTTACATAACGAGCCCTATCTGCAATGGGCCATTGGTCAAGCGCCCGACCGGCTAATTGAACATCACCGCTCACCCTATGGTCAGTATGAAAAAAATCACCCGCAATGGCTCGCAACAAAGTTGTTTTTCCCGCGCCATTAGGGCCAATAATACTAACGATTTCGCCCTGCTCTATCTGTAAATCAATGTCACTTAATAGCCGGGTACCATCAATAGCGACATTAAGTCGCTTGAGGGTTAGTACATTATGCCCAAAATCGATCAAGCTAAAACCCATATTCGTGACGGTAACGCAACAACGATATGAAAAATGGCGCGCCCAATACCGCAGTAATTATACCCACCGGCAGTTCTGCAGGCGCAATCACTACACGCGCTAAACAATCAGCAATGACCAATAAAATCGCGCCGCCCAGTGCTGCCAACGGCAGTAAGTAGCGATGATCCGGCCCCACCAGCATGCGCATAATATGCGGCACGATTAAACCAATAAATGCAATAGAGCCAGCTAACGCCACCGACACACCCACCGCGAGCGCAACCAGAACAATCAGCACCAGCTTAAGCCGCTCAACATCGACACCTAAATGCCTCGCTTCCGATTCGCCCAGTAACAATAAATTGAGTGCGCGAGCGCAACGTGGCAGCACCATAGCAATGATCGCCAGGCAACTAGTGGCAAGCATGAGACCCGCATAATTTGCCCCATCCAAACCGCCCATACGCCAAATGCTAATTCGCCTCAACATGGTATTGTCGGCAGTAAATTCCAACCAACTGCTCAAGCTGCCCGTCAACGCTGTAATCGCGATGCCTGCTAATAACATGGTGGATACCGATGTCCCTGAAGAGGTTGTGGCCAATCGATAGACCAGCCAAACCGTCAACGAACCTCCAGCGCAAGCACCTAGCGAGACTAAGGTCATGCCGGCAATTGCCCCGCCGGCAAATAATTCAGACGGCAGCCAGCCATTAAAAAAATCAGCTGAGCCAAACACAATAATCAAACTGGCTCCTGCAATAGCGCCAGCCGTAACACCAATCAGTGAGGGATCAGCCAGCGGATTACGAAACAAACCCTGCATCACGGCGCCGCTAATACCGAGCATGGCGCCAATACAAGCTGCCAGTAATACACGAGGCAAACGCAACTGCTGCACAATAACTTGCACCTGAAACTCGCTAATCTCATTATTATTTAAAACCTGGATAGGCACTTCAGCGCCATCATCAAAGCCAAATAGGGCCGCATGCACACTGCTTAACGGCAACGCAACCGAGCCCATAGCGATGGCCGCCAGAATAGCAAGCAGCAATAAAAATCCGCAGCCAAAACCGAGCTTAATCGGATTCATTCGATGTGCTGCCAGGGATCTCAAAGAAGATCACTCACAATGAAGTGCAGCGCCACTAGTAATCAACGCCCTTGCGTGCAGTAATACCTTGAGCATAAGCATGTTTGACATCTTTTACTTCGGATACCGTATCAACCACGTCTTTGAGGCGCGCACCGCCCCCTCGACCTGTAACCACAACACTTTGATTGGCCGGCCTATTTTTTATTGACGCTATGACCTCATCTTCAGCCAGATAGTCGTAAGCCAGCATATAAGTTAACTCGTCAAGCACGACCAGATGATAGCTATCGTCTTCTAGCATTGGCTTAGCAATCGCCCAGGTTTCTTTTGCGGCTGCCATATCGGCGCTACGATCCTGCGTATCCCAAGTAAAGCCGGTACCCATTTGATAAAAAGTCACCTCAGGGCACTTATCGCGTATATAGAGCTCTTCGCCCGAGAGTTGTTCGCCTTTGATAAATTGTACGACACCGACTTTATAGCCATAACCTAGCGCTCGCATGACCATGCCAAAGGCTGAACTGGTTTTGCCCTTGCCGTCGCCGGTCAGTAAGATGCCAACACCTCGCTCAGTACTCGCCGCTGCAATGCCAGCATCAACCTGCTCTTTTTGCTTCTGCATGGCTTTTTTGTGTTTTGCATCGCGCTTTACATCATCAGACATAGCATGGGTTCCAAAAGGGTAGAATAATCATTATCAAAATTAAGGCTTTTATTTCATGGCTCTTACTTGCTGGTTCTTACTTGCTGGATATCATTTAATGGCTATCGTTTGACAGCCATTACTGATTGGCTCATGGGTAAAGTCGGAGCCCGCTTACCGATGGAAGCAACAGCCAAAGCACAGCAGCGCCGCCGTTTTTTACTTCATCACCGAGCCGATCAAGCATATCATAGGGTGCGCTGCTGACCTAAATCGGCTCTTCGGTCAATATGAAAAAACCGTTTGATCTTGACCCTCACTTCAATCGATAGCTACTTTCCCTCATGTCATTACTTTTCAACATTGATCAATTCACCTGCTACCGCCATGCCGGCGCGCATATTGCCCAGAGCGACTTACAGCCACTACTTTATATTCCAACATGGCCAATTCACAGCGGCCAGCATTGGGGCGTGATTGGCGGCAAAGAAGAGCAGCGCTCTGCACTGCTTGATTTATTGCACGAAAAAAATTCGCTGTTAAAAAACCCAATGAGAGTGAGTGAAATATCACTAGCAGAGCAACAGCGACGTATAAGCAGTGAGCTTATCAAAAGTAAAACTGGGGTCGCTGACGAAATTTTTGCCGGCACTCCGGTCCATCAAATCCTGACCGATGCGATTCAATCAAGCGATTCAATGAATAAGAACTCTGCACAACCTACCAGCACAAGCAGCCCGCTACTTGAACAGCTGATCGATACGCTCAACTTCTCCAACTGCCTGCACAAACATTTTCGCGAACTATCATCAGGAGAAACGCGCCGACTGCTTATTATTGTTGGGTTGATCAGAGCGCCAGAGCTGTTATTACTACACGATCCGTTGGAGGGACTAGACAGCTTCACTCGGCCTATTGCGGGCGAACTGATCAACCAAGCATTACAAAGCCCAAACAAGCCCATGAAAACCGCCAGTCACTTGAACAGCTGGGCTCCAGCCACGATTCGATGCAGTATTTTTGCAGCGAGTCGAGCCGAGCAATTACCTTCTCACACCACTCATTTAGCTTATATCGATCAGCAAACCCTGCACTTGATCAATCTAAGCCCCTCACATTCTCTACCTCAGGCGTTAAGCGCACTAGCCTCACGCCTTACCCATGGCGCGCCCATTGACATCCCGGAATTGCCACAAGATCACCCTTTTCATCAGCACAAACAGCTCAAAGCCGATCAACCTCTCGTGAGTATGCGTAACGTCACCGTGAGTTATGCCGGAGAATCTAAACCCGTATTCAAAGATCTCAACTGGGCTGTACAGCCCGGCCAACACTGGCGTATCAGCGGCGCCAACGGCAGCGGCAAAACCACCTTACTCAAATTAATTACCGGCGATCATCCGCAGGTCTATAACAATGCTATTGAAGTATGTGGCTTTCGGCGTGGCAGTGGAGAGAGTATTTGGGAGGTTAAGCGACATATCGGTTACATGAGCAGCGAAATGCTTTGGTCTTATCGCGGCTCAGGTCAACTTGCTGGAAAAACGCTTAGCGTAGTGATGTCAGGCCTCTACGATAGTATAGGCCTGTACGCCGCGCCCAATGCGGCCGACAAAAAAGCCGCTAGCCAGTGGCTCGACTTGTTTGAAATAAGTGATTTAGCGAGTCGGCGCTTTCAAACGCTGGGGCTTGCCGAACAGCGTCTAGCATTAATCGCCCGCGCGATGATCAAGCGG
>CALSRU010000007.1 GCA_943788835.1 uncultured Pseudomonadales bacterium
CTGGAATATGGCTTACTGGGTAACGTAGCGGGAAGCCGAGAGCAAACGTTTTTCGGGATCAGCGTGAGTACCTGAAAAATGCCCTGGTAAATCAATTCAGTCTGCCCAGCATCATTGCCGAAGATGAGCAGGGAAACGACATTGCCCTCTTGAGGCTAATGAATCGCTCTAACCGTTTTTGTTTTTGTCGAAAAGAACCGCATAGATAGCTTTTCTCGTATTGCCGCCCAGGCGCCAGCGAAACAGACAGAGCTCATAATCCACTTTTGTTTGGCTTAGAGTCCTTTTCAGAATTCGTCAGCAACTTTACGACGGAAATTGATGGTAGGGTATATCGACCTTGCAGGAGCTAGGTCTATTAATATTGACTCAAAGACGTCAAGCCTTGGAAGGATCCCGCCAGCAGATAGCCACTAATACAACAGAGTTACAGGCGATAAGCACTGAAGAGCAGAGGGTAGCAACTCAGGTACCGTGAGGGTGCCAACTTTAATCAGATGGTATTTGAGTTAGAGGGCGATGATCAAACACCGGGAGCAATTCAGCAACTTGAGACTGAGCTTCAGCAACCTATAGCACCAAAGAGTCATTTTATCTGCTGCCGCTTTAGAGGCGCTGGGTAATTCAATTGCCTCTGATATTGCCGGCTTGACCACGAAGCAGCAAGAGCTAGCAGGATGCCAGTCAGCAGGTATCGTATAAGCAGCTATACGAAGCGGTATCTATGGTACAGCAAACCAGTCCAGAGAATTGCCCAGCTTGTAAAACGCCGCTCAATCAGCTTGTTGTTAACCCCTATGCCCACGCAAATGAAGAATTGCAAAAGTTACAGCATTTGGCTGTTCTTCAGCAGGCGGCACAACAAACTGAGCAGAAATATACAGCAATCACTGGTCAACCTGTCGCACATGTTTAAAGGCTTTGCTTGCGGCATCTCCCCCAAAACAACCCACTACATGCTGTATCAATTGGCTGATAACACGCAGCCTCATACCCGCCTGGTGGAACTGCCTTGCTGTCAGTATCACCCGATGGCCACACTCCTTGGCAGCACTTAGTAGCACAGGTCAGGCAGCTTGAAGAAGCCGATATCAGCAATTAGATCAGAGCCGTAGAAACGACGTGGGGCGCCCAGACTGGCTAAGCTTAATAGCTTATCGGGAGTTTTTCGCGACAGATCACAGGGACTTAAGACAAGGAGGCAGACAGGCCACTAACCTCAACCGCTACTGCCCAGCAGTTGATTGATAATTTCGACATAGAAAATGCGCAGCTTATTGCTGAAGTAGAAGCGGAAACAGCCGCTATTCGTAGAAACCAAGAAGAAATCGCAGCCGCATATGCTGGGTTTTGTTGCGAGACTCAACAATTACAATAACAGACTTCCAGCTCGGCTAGTTGCTGATCTTGGTGACATCACGGTCGCTCTATACAACGCATTTAACCGAAATGACACCGCAAGTGAGCTACTGGCCAGCATCAAGCTACCCCTGGCGCAGAATCAGCGAATGGAAATAGCATTCCAGGATAACCCAGCTAGAATTTTATGACGCCCTTCACGTGCTTAGCGAGGGGCATATACGGTGTGTCGGCTTAGCTATTTTGTTAGCAAAGAACCTTAATGAAAACTGTCCGTTACTAATATTCGATGACCCGGTAAATGCAATCGATGATGACCATCGGGAGTCAATTCGAAGGGCACTCTTTGAAGACCAGTATTTTGCTGATAAACAAATTCTTCTCACGTGCCACGGAGAGGAGTTCTTTAAGGATATTCACAATCAATTGCCCGCTGAATTAGCCAACCAAGTTAAGTCATTTACTTTTTTACCTCGGATAGATGAATCTCACATACGTGTTGATTTTAATTGTGCGCCTCGTAACTACATACTCGCTGCCCGTGGGCATATAGGTCGAAACGAAATTAGAGATGCGCTGGCAAAATCACGCCAGGCTCTAGAGTCCCTAACACAAGGAAAAGTTTGGAAGTATGTTCACCGGCACGGAGATGGGCAATTTAAGTCTAAAGATGCGATCTCCAGTAGCGTCAATAGATCTAAGAAATCTTACCGAGCAATTGAGGAGTAAGATTGCTAAAGGTGATTTTGGCGATCAAAACAAAGAGAGTGTTTCCTGCCCCTATGGATGTTTTATTAGGGTTTAATGGTGATTCGCGTGAATGGCGATACTTGAACAAAGGCGTGCATGATGAAAATGATCGCGCGGAGTTTGATCGGCACACTGTAGAAGCGGTTGTCGCCACGCTTGAGCAACTAGACGCAGCCTTAGCATAATCACCTCATTGTTGCGCTGTGGCATATACCGCGTCATAGGCCGATTGTACGGCCTTCTTCAGCATTAATTTGGGCAGCGGTCGCAAAAGAGAATGAGGCGCTCATTTGTAGAAATGCATGGTATCTTGAGATACTTGATGCAGACGAAAAACTGATACCTCAACCAACCCACATAAAAGCTAACAATTTTCAGTTCAATCTCAGCCATTCCAAATCTTTTCAAACCTATATCACCGTCATGCCCACGCCCTCGTGCGTAACTAAATCGACGGAGATATAACCATGACAATTTCATGCCCCAAATGTAATTCAACCCATATCAAGCTCAGAAACATAGCCCGACGTACCGGCGGTACAATCGGCACTGTAGCCGGTAGCAACCAGTGGCTGTCTATTGGCTCATGAACAACCTATGGGGCACGAATCGGCTCTCAAGTCGATGACAACATCCTCTGATAACTACCAATGCCACGATTGCGGCCAGCGCTTTAGCACCAAATCTAATTCGCCCACCGCTATGACTCATCACACGCCCTTCCTGAAAACATCTACGACCACGAAGATGATGAGCTAGATCAACTCTAGAACCAGCCTCCTACTCCAATCAACAAACAACCTGTCAGAAGCGCAAATACTCAAACGTGCTGAAAGCATCTTATTCAAGCGCTTTGAACGCAGTTGCTACCCAACCACACCGGAAGCAACAAGGCGTTATTTAACTACCCACTTTCCAGATAAAAATCGTTAAATTTTTTGCACTGATTCTCTTTTTTAATTGAACCAATTTTTCCCGCAACTCATACTCAGGCATGAATACTCACCAACATCCGCCTGTACCTCATCATCTAGCTTCAATCATGGCTGCTGTGGCTCACGCCGATAGTGGTTTCGGCATAGCTCTGGTACTCTGCACCGCTTTAAAAGTTTATGCTGCTTGTTATGGGTCACATCAAACAATGCAACAAAGCTGATAGACGCATTCTCGGGTATAGGTTTTAAGAAAATCGCACTCATAAACACATACCATTCAAAAATTCAGACTAAAACCCACATTTATTTATGGACGTGTATTAAAACTTGCAAGACCCAGCAATTAACTACAAGCCAATATAAAACAAACACTTAACTAAACGAAATGACAAAAAACAAAATAGAAACAAGGGCACCAGAAACCACTCACACCCCCATGATGCGCCAGTACTTAAAAATCAAGGCGCAGCATCAGCAAGAGCTGGTGTTCTACCGCATGGGCGATTTTTATGAGCTGTTCTACGACGATGCTAAACGCGCAGCGGAGTTACTCGACATCACGCTGACTTCGCGCGGCAAATCAGCCGGCGAGCCTATTCCTATGGCCGGTATCCCCTTTCATGCCGCTGAAGGCTATCTCGCCAAGTGCGTCAAGGCGGGCTTATCGGTCGCTATTTGCGAGCAAACGGGTGACCCCGCCACCAGTAAAGGACCCGTTGAGCGCAAAGTTATGCGCATTGTCACGCCAGGCACTATCAGTGACGAGGCCCTGCTGGATGCCAAAACCGAGCCTTTGCTGGTTGCCATTCATCAGCAAGACAACCGCTATGGCGTGAGTTGGCTGGCTATGGCCAGTGGCAGCTTTTCAATTACGCAGGCCGATAGCCTGGATGAATTGATTGCTGTTTTAGCGCCGCTAGAAATCGCCGAACTGTTGTGTGTCGATCGCAATGCCCTGCCGCTAGATTTGATCAAACCCACTGCCGTGCGCGAGCGCCAAGTATTTGAATTTGATGCCGACACCACCGCACAAACGCTGACGCACCATTTTGCGAGTTACGATTTAGCAGCTTTCGGCATAGAGCAATATCCCCTAGCCATTTGCGCAGCCGGCGCATTGCTGCACTATGCCCAAACAACACAAAGCGGCCGGCTTGATCATATTCAGCATATTGCGCTTGAAAATCGCAGCGATCATTTGCTCATTGACCCCGCTAGTCGGCGCAACCTCGAGCTTGAAACCAGCCTCTCAGGCGGCACACGCAATACGTTGCTAGGCGTACTGGACACAGCGGCAACCGCCATGGGAAGCCGCTTACTACGCCAGTGGTTGATCAAGCCTCTCACCAACATCGAAGCCATCAATCAACGCCAGCGAGCGATTACCGGACTACTCGACAGCTATTTGTTTGAGCGCCTGCGCGAGCACCTCACGCCTATTGGCGACATGCAGCGCATACTCACGCGCGTTAGCCTGCGTTCAGCTAGGCCCCGTGACCTGAGCCGACTGGGAGATTCATTACAGGCACTACCGGGGGTAAAAACCTGCTTACAAAGCGCCAATGATCAAACCCTTAATGAAGCCTTAGAACGGGTCACTGAGTTCCCTGAGCTTGAACAGTTGCTCGCCTCAGCACTGTGCGACAACCCGCCCATGACCACTCGCGAAGGTGGCGTTATTGCTAACGGCCACGACGCCGAGCTTGATGAATTGCGCGCCCTGGGCAATGATGCCAGCGAGTTCTTGCTCGCTTTAGAAAAAGCTGAACGTGAAAAAACGGGGCTCAATAGCCTTAAAGTGGGGTACAACCGTGTACATGGGTATTACATTGAAATAAGCCGCAGCCAATCCGATCGCGCGCCTATTGAATACCAGCGCCGCCAAACGCTAAAAAATGCCGAGCGCTTTATCACCCCAGAACTTAAAACATTTGAAGACAGAGCGCTAAGCGCCAAGAGTAAAGCGTTAGCCCGTGAGAAAATATTGTACGAAGCCTTGCTCGACACGCTGAATGAGCATTTGGCTGACCTGCGTGAAAGCGCTGAAGCAATTGCCACCATTGACGTATTAGCCACACTCGCTGAACGTGCCGATAGCTTGCAATGGCGCGCACCCATACTTGAAGCGCGCCCCGGCATTGTTATTAGCCAAGGCCGTCACCCAGTTGTTGAACAAGTGTCGAGCGAGCCTTTCATTCCTAACGATTTACATCTGGATAACGAGCGCAGAATGTTGGTTATTACAGGACCTAACATGGGGGGTAAGTCGACCTACATGCGCCAAATTGCGCTGCTTACCGTGCTGGCACACATGGGCAGCTTTGTACCCGCTGAAGCAGCCACATTGGGGATCGTCGACCAAATATTTACCCGCATCGGCTCCTCCGATGATTTAGCCAGCGGGCGCTCAACATTTATGGTGGAGATGACTGAAACTGCCAATATATTGCACCATGCCACACCCAGCTCACTAGTCCTCATGGACGAAATTGGGCGCGGCACCAGTACATTCGATGGCCTATCGCTCGCCTGGTCTTGCGCCGAGTATCTGGCCGACCAAATTGGTGCTTTCACACTGTTCGCCACCCATTATTTTGAACTCACATGCCTGCCTGAAACCCACTCTCGCATTGCTAACGTTCATCTCGATGCCACCGAGTTTGGCGATGATATTGTGTTTATGCATACAGTCAAAGACGGCCCAGCGAGCCAGAGCTATGGTATTCAAGTGGCCAAACTGGCCGGGCTACCTAAACCTGCTATCGACTTTGCACGAGCCAAACTTCAGCAGCTTGAGCAAGGAGTAGACGCGTCTGCACCGCGCGCTGACACTCTAACCCAAACGAAAGAGCAGTTGAAAAAGACCAATGCAACACCACCGCAAAAAGATCTGTTCAGCCATAACAGCTCAGCCATCGAGCAATATGTAGAGGCGCTAGGAATAGACGATATGAGCCCCCGAGAGGCACTCAATGCGCTGTATGAAATGAAGAAGCTTTTATAAGGGGCCTAGTAATCAGCGATAAGAACACCCTGCATTCAAGAAAAATTTGTGGCCTTTTATAAATAATGCGTGCGGTCATAACTTAAAAAACCTCTATTACGGCACTTTTCGAGCTTTTATCCGCGTGATAGAATCCCGCGCCTCGCAGCCTAGCAAGCCGACTAGAAGCCTAGCAAGCCGATCTAGCGGAAGCTATAGGCGATTGGGGAAACTGAACGAAGCAAGGCTCATGCCAAGTGTTTCTTCAGGTACCGGTCGATAGCGTCTGGTGCGAGAATTATTCATCTTAAAGGCTACCGCATAGCCCTTGTCCGGAGTATCTAAGTACCATGACATTTGTTGTTGGCGAAAACTGTATTAAATGCAAACACACTGACTGTGTAGAGGTTTGTCCGGTCGACTGCTTTTATGAAGGTCCCAATTTTTTGGTCATTCATCCCGATGAGTGTATCGACTGTGCTCTGTGTGAGCCTGAATGCCCCGCCGATGCTATTTTTTCAGAGGATGAGCTTCCTGAAGATCAACAGGTCTTTTTAGAGTTGAATGCTGAGCTTGCCGAAACTTGGCCGAATATAACCGAGTTGAAGCCGGCCCCTGCCGATGCTGAAGAATGGAACGGCGTGCCCGACAAGCTCAAATTACTTGAACGCTAACTGATAAGCTAAGAATTACCTAAGTACGAGTGCCTAAGTAAGTCGCTAAGAGTATATGTATAAAGGTAAGGCGATATAAGCACGGCCTTAAAAGTAAGACAATAAAATCAAGACAAAAAAAAGACCCCAACTAGGGTCTTTTTTTTGTCTTGATTAAACGCTTAGTGCGTGAAGACTTCCTGATTCGATAAGCCCTCAGCGCGCATAATATCCTTTAACCGGCGTAGTGCTTCAACCTGGATCTGTCTCACTCTTTCGCGCGTCAAACCAATCTCGGCGCCCACATTTTCCAAAGTTGCCGTCTCGTGCCCACGTAAACCGAAGCGACGAACAATAACATCGCGCTGTTTTTCAGAAAGATCATCGAGCCAGCGATTAACGCTATTGCGCAAGTTGCTATCCTGTAAAATCTCGGAAGGATCCGAAACCCGCAAATCTGCAATAGTCTCAACTATCGTGCGATCGGACTCATGACCAATGGGCGCATCAATGGATGTAACGCGTTCATTAAGCTTTAACATACGCTTAACATCAGCCACCGGCCTTTCAAGTAAGTTGGCGATGTCTTCGGCTGTAGGTTCATGATCAAGCTTTTGACTCAATTCACGCGAGGCGCGCAAATAAACATTGAGCTCTTTAACAACGTGAATCGGTAGGCGAATGGTGCGAGTCTGATTCATGATGGCTCGCTCTATTGTCTGACGAATCCACCATGTTGCATACGTTGAAAAGCGAAAGCCGCGATCAGGGTCAAATTTTTCAACTGCCCGGATTAGACCAAGGTTACCCTCTTCAATTAAATCGAGAAGAGTCAAGCCTCTGTTTAAGTAGCGTCTAGAAATTTTCACCACCAAACGCAGATTCGATTCAATCATACGCTTGCGTCCGGCCTCATCGCCTTTTAATGCTAAACGAGCGAAGTGCTTCTCTTCATCGGCCGATAAGAGCGGTGAAAAACCAATTTCATTGAGGTACATTTGGGTCGCATCAAGCGACTTAGGGATTTTTTCAACCTTTCTGCGACGGTCGTCCATCTTGCCGGCAATATCTTTAAATTCGCCATCTGATGCGTCCTCTACCTCTTCAACAACCACATCTTCAACCGTGGCCTTGTCGCTATTTTTGGCGTCCAGCTTAGCTTTTGCTTGCTTTTTTTCGGCCGCTTTCATCAGTCAAACCCCTCGTTTTAATTGCCGCTTTAATGGCTATCTGAACTAAGCCAGATCACCCTCCGGCACTTATAGAATTGAGCATCTTGTTCTACAACGTTACATCTTCTTCTACACCGTTACAGATGGCTTTACGAGCTTAGTATTGAGCCACTACCGGTCTTTTTTTAGGTAACAACGTCAGCGGGTTCACTGGCACACCTTTTTTACGAATTTCAAAATGCAGGTGCTCATGCGACGTTCCACTTCGACCAAGCTCAGCAATTTTTTGCCCAACCTTGACGCTGTCACCCTCACCCACTGTCAACCGGCTATTATGAGCATAAGCACTCAAATAGGCATTACTGTGTTTAACAATCAACAAGTTACCATAGGCTGGCAAACCTGCGCCAGCATAAACAACCACACCGTTTTGAGCTGCATAAACCGCTTGACCTGTTTTACCGCTAAGATCCAACCCTTTGTGCCCCGCATTACCCGCCAACGAGAAAACCTTAATGACTTTGCCGCTAGTCGGCCAGCGCCAACTGGCAGCTGCTGCAGGCTCTGGCATTCTTTTTTTGGCCGGCACATGTGTCGTTGTTTCTGAGCGCTTTCCTGTCGAGGTTGAGGAAGATCTGCTCTTCTTCGCTACAGCTTTCTTTCGAAAGCGCTGGCGCTCTTGCAATGCACGCTCAATATCGAGCCTCAATATCTGCCCGCGCGCTAAATAGAAATCATCGTTCAAACCATTGGCAGCAGCTAACTTTTCCGAATCTAAATTGTAGCGCCAAGCAATGGCATACAGTGTTTCTCCTTCGCTAACCCAGTGTGTGTTGATTTTTTCACTGGGTGGTTGCTGTCGCTCAACGACTGGGATGCTAGAGGAACCCGCACAACTCGTTAAGCCAATCACACATACGGAGCTGCTCAGCACCATAGTTGCCGCATGCAACACCGCTTTAATATAGCGGCCAAACCACGATCGATTTCGATCGCTCACTTCGAATACCTAAGCCTAAACATTGCCCTGTATACTCATGCTCATGTGTATGATTATTGAGAAAGAGCCCCGGCTAATTAAGTTGATTGTTAGGACTTGAGCCTAATATAATGATTTTAAACAAGGTTTGTATACTTTCGTTGAAAAAATGTGCACTATTTCGCGTTATCGTACTGATGCATAAGCTTACTCAAACAAAGACAGCCTGCATCAGCAGTACCACCAACGCGCCTCGATTGTTTATTTAATCACCACCATGCCTGAGCATGCAAGCATCAACAACAAAGGCTTGGAGAACTGCTTTGATATAATAAAAATCCGGCGTGCCATTGGTCGCTGGGCAAGCAGCAAAAATCACTCGACAGCTCTAGTATCTCACGCGAAATCAAAGGCCTATGACTCAAGACAGCGATAACGCTTCAAATCCAACGCCCAGCACAGCCACCGCCCCATCAATCAAGCCTCATGCCATTCGGCGACTCTATGATTGGGTATTACTGTGGGCTGAGCACCCACAGGCCACTTGGGCATTGTTTATCATTGCCTTTGCCGAAGCCTCATTCTTCCCTATACCGCCTGACATTTTATTGCTCGCCATGGCCATGGGCGCTCCCGCTCGCGCTATGCAATTTGCACTCGTAGCAACAGCAGGATCAGTGCTGGGCGGTATTGCCGGCTACGGAATGGGCTGGGGGCTATGGGGCAGTATGGATAACTTCTTTTATACCTATATTCCAGGCTTTAGCGCCGCAACATTCGATCTCATGGCTCAGCAATTTGCGGATAATACTTTTCTAACTATTTTTACTGCCGGCTTTACACCTATCCCGTTTAAAATATTTACCGTTGCAGCAGGTGCAGCTGCGGTTCCTTTTATATTGTTTGTGGTCGGCGCCATCATTAGTCGGGGACTGCGGTTTAGTATCTTAGCCGGCCTCGTCATGTGGCTTGGGCCCGCGGTAAAACTTTGGATAGATCGCTATTTCAATATTCTGACTATTGCCGCCACAATTATCTTGATATTAATCGTCGTGGTTTTGCGCCACTAAGCACCCTCAATATGAAAAGCTAGCTAGCAAAAAAAAAACCCTCAATAAGCTAAGAGATATAACCCGATGGATGAAGCTTGCTCGAGCTATTTAGAAGGCATCAAAAATAAACATGCCAACACTCTCGATGCTTTGCCAAACGATGATGAAGCGGCCTTACAGCTCATCATCGACAAAACTCACTCGCTGAATATTGCTGCCGCGCCTGCCAGCGATCTACGAAGCCTCAAAGCACAGTTTGCTTACCGCTGGGCAACAGCGCGCCTGAAAAAAAGCATTGCCGCTGACATGCTTGGACAACTGCAAACTGCGTTCGCCGAAGCAACGATTGATACAGCGCTCAGAGCGGCATGGGCCGACAAACAATTTGATCGAGTTGTAGCTCAAAACAAACGCCAGCCCAACGGCTCTGTGCCCGGCCTCTTTATTTTAGGCCTGGGAAAACTGGGCGGCTTTGATCTGAACTTTTCAAGCGACATCGACTTGGTCGCTTTTTACGACCCAGCCTCTCTACCCGTGGCAAATATGCATGGCCGCACCGACATTACTACGCGTGTTATTAAAAAGCTCACCCAACTTCTTGCAAAAATAGTCGACAATGAATTTGTATGGCGTGTCGACTGGCGCCTGCGCCCCAATGCCTCTGCAATGCACTTAGCGATGTCAACTACGGCCGCCGAGGAATTTTATTTCTTTCATTCCTACCCGTGGCATAGGCTAGCGATGATCAAATCACGCGTAGTTGCTGGTGATTTTTCAGCGGGTAATGCGTTTTTATCTGGCTTGGAACCGTATTTGTGGCGGCAAAATCTCGACTACCAAATGGTAGATGAAATATTCCTGCTCAAGCAAAAAATCAATCAAGAACACCCTCAGCTTAAGCATGCCCGCAGCCAGGGAACTCTCCACAACCAAGATCTAGGTGACGGCTTTAACTTGAAGCTGGGGCGCGGCGGCATCCGTGAAATAGAATTTATTGCCAATGCCATGCAACTTTTATGGGGCGGAAAAAAACCTCAATTACGCTCGCCGCGCACATTAACCACGTTGCAACAACTGCAGCAGTGCGGACTGCTTAAAAACGATGACGCACAGCGACTGTCTGAAGCCTACGCTTTTTACCGATTGCTCGAAGATAGCCTGCAAATTCTCGACAATAGCCAAACCCACCAACTGCCGCGTGAGACCGAACAACTGCAGCAGTTACTCGGTTTGCTAGAGCAATACGATACAAAAGGCCTGTGGGCAGAGTTAAGTCAGCATCGCAAACACGTCATTACTATATTTGACGGACTACTGGACATAGGCACGAGTGCGGACAATAACTCAGCGGCTGATCGCGCCGAGTCATTTCCCTGGGTCACTGATTTACCACCCACTGAAAAAGATATTTTTGAGAGCTGGAACAATGGTTTTGCCATGTATGGAATAAGCCATGCACAAAGTGACCCGCTCAAGCCACTGTTTGTCCAGCTCGCTGAACTACTCGATGCCTCTAACATTGATCGTGCCGGTGCCATTATCAAACTCCATGATTTCTTCAGGACAATTCCCAAGGGCGGACAGTATTTACGCTTGCTCGCGCAGCATCCAGCGCTACTGAATGATATTGTTCAACCGCTGCTGTACTCACCACATATGTCTAGCTTATTAGAGCAATCACCACATATTGTTGACCTGCTGTTAGAACCTCACGAAACGCCATTACAACAAATAGAATTCGATAGTGAATTCGTACTGCAAACCACTAATTTTGAAACGCGGCTCGAGCGACTGCGTCGCTTTGTGAACGAGCAGCTTTACGTACACTGCTTGCAATTGGTGCACGGCCAATTATCCTCCATAGAACTCCAGCAACGCTTAACTGCATTGGCAGAGCATACTATTGAGTTAGGCTTATCCATCACCAGCCAAGAAATGAATGTTAGTGAAGTACCTATTGCCATCATAGGTATGGGCAAACTGGGGATGCGGGCAATGGCGCCTAAGTCAGATTTAGACTTGATTTTTATCGCTCGTGATGGGGTCGAGTTAGAGCATGCCAATCAATATTCGAGTCGCCTTCAACACCTTATGGAATTACGCACCCGAGAAGGTCGAGCCTATGAAATGGATATGCGTTTACGCCCATCAGGGCGCTCTGGGCCGGTAACCGTCTCGCTACGCAGCTTTGCCGACTATCAAAATAATAACGCTAAAACCTGGGAGCACATTGCTCTTAGTGCAGGAAGACCCGTGGCCGGACCTCTTGAGCTACAGCAAAAAATTAGTGCAATACGTGCCAGTGTGTTGGGTAAACCACGCGAGCAACAGCAGCTTAAATTTGATGCGGCAAAAATGTTGCGGCGCCTTCAAACACAGCGCATAGGCGACAAGAACAAGCCAGGCCTCAATATTAAATTGCGCTCTGGCGGACTCATGGAGCTTGATTATCTGTCGGCCTGTGCCTGCTTGTTAGCAGAGCCCGGCGAGGCATTGGTTGCCCGACCTTACGATGAGATGATTACAAAGGTGTGCGACGCTGGCCAACTCGGTCATCAAATATTTTCAGTCTCCCCTCACCATGAACAAAGCCTCATTGATTTTTCTGAAAAGATCAGTGAGGCAACCAATTTTTGGCGCCGCTTACAAATTTGGAGTCGAGTGATGGGACTAGACGATATTGCATTGTCGCAGCTAGCGCCACATATGCAGCCACACCTGCTTAAAGATATGGACATGGAATCGTTAGAGCAGCTCGAGCATTGCATTAATGAAACCAGTGCATTCGTCAGCGCATCGATTGAAGCGCTACAGCATAACTTTGAGCATGGGGCACCCACTGATTGGGAAGACTGGCAGGAGCTGCCGGTAAAGTGGCGTTGACGCCTCAACTTCTGGCAACTTCTTCTGGCAACTTCGCGCGAAAAAAAATGTTCTATTGCCACTCAAAGCTTACTCACTTTGCGCCAATAAACGATCTAACTGATTAGCAAATAACTGCCGATCGCGCTGCGAAAACGGTGCGGGGCCACCGAGTTGGGCGCCACCCCCACGCAACTCTTCCATCATGTCGCGCATTTGTAGCCGCTGGCGAATATTTTCCTTGGAGTACAATTCACCCCGCGGGTTAATAGCAACCCCACCGTTATCCACAACTTCCGCCGCTAGCGGTATATCGGCAGTCACCACCACATCACCGGGCTTCACCTGAGCGGCAATATAATTATCTGCCACATCGAAACCCGCCGAAACAACCACACTATTGATAAGCGCTGACGGTGGCGTGGCCATCGGTACATTGGCCACTAGCGTGAGTTTTAGTCGGGTGCGCTCAGCGGCACGAAACAAAATCTCTTTGATCACAACAGGACAGGCATCGGCATCAACCCACAAATGCATCGCTATTGCTCGCCCCAAGAGATCAAGAGCTTCGATCGGCTCTTATGAATTTTAATGAACGTGTCCGTGCGCAATCTCTTCCTCGCTTGCGTCGCGAACATCCGTAATGGTTACATCAAAATGCAGCGCTTGACCGGCTAGAGGATGATTGCCATCAACAACAACGGTATCCTCACTCACCTCTGTCACTACGACACTGACAGCGCCATTGTCGCTTTGCGCTTCAAATTGCGCACCAACCTCAATATTGTCAACGCCCTCAAAAGCGGCCTTAGGCACCGACTGCTTTAACCCTTCATTGTATTCGCCATAGCCTTCAGCCGGCTCAACTACCACCTGTACCTGATCGCCTTTCTCTTTATCGGTCAGCGCTTTCTCCAAGCCCTCAACAATATTACCGGCACCATGTAAATAGCGCAGTGGGTCACCACCATCCGATGTGTCGAGCTGTTCGCCGCTGGCATCTTTGAGTGTGTAATGAATGCCAACAACTTTGTGATTTATGATTTTCATGGGGTTTTCCTGCCAAATAATTAAAATTAAGCGCCTAGGCTTGCTGTTGCGGGCATTAAATCATGCGCTTTACTGGGATGCCAGCAGAGCTAACCGACAGATAGACCGCTTCATAGCACAGCAATACCAAGTGCTACCCCTGAGCTTCAAAATATCAGTTACTGGCTAGCCACTAATGAAACTCAACTGACAGGGAAATTCTAAACCAATAGTCATCATTAAAGGCTAAGGACTGTAATACAATGCAAAATTGAATAAGCCAATATGGAAGAACACCAAATGAATGCTCAAATACCGCACTGGGACACTATCATCAGCAATGCACTGGTTTTCGATGGAACGGGAGCCGCCCCAGAGCAAATTGACATCGCTATTAAGCAGGGAAAGATTGTTGCTAAAGGTCAAAACTTGCCCGCTGCATGCGCCAACGAAATCATTGATGGCAAGGATCAATGGCTCATGCCAGGGCTGCTGGATATTCATACCCACCTCGATCTTGAAGTCGAAATCGATCCAGGCCTATCCGAAGCCGTCCGCCATGGCACCACCACCGTGCTCGTGGGCAATTGCAGCTTAGGTCTATGCTACGGTGCGCAAAAAAAAGATGGCGCCGACCCCATAGTGGATTGCTTTGCTCGCGTTGAAAATGTGCCTAAAAGCGTTCTGTCAAAATGTGTTGAGGCCGCGACTTGGGATAATAGCAAAGACTATCTTGACCATTTTGATCAGCTCGCATTGGGCCCAAACATAGCAGCGTTTATACCTCACTCGATGTTGCGCATTGAGGTGATGGGCTTACATGACAGTATTACCCGCGAACCGACCGACAAAGAGCTCGATGCCATGTCGGATTTGGTTAAGAGCGGCATTGACGAAGGCTACATGGGCTTGAGCACCGACGGCCTGCCCTTTCACTACCTCTCCAACAGCCCTAACACTGATGTGCGCATACCTACTCAGCACGGCTCTTTTGGCGAGTACAAAAAGTTGCTCCAAGTGGTACGCGATCGCGGCCGCGTTTGGCAGACCACCGCCATCATTGAAAATAAACTAAAAATGTTTAGGTACTTCGCGCTTACTAGCGGCTTACTACATGGCAAACCCTTAAAAACGTCGGCGCTTACTGCTGTTGAATTTCCACAATTCCGTCGTGCCGTGCATATTTTTCTCGGCTTTGCCAAGCTAATGAACAATAAGTTCTTTAAAGGTCGCATGCACTTTCAATCGCTCGGCACTAAATTTCGCATCTGGTCAGACGGCGTCGTATCACCACTATACGAAGAGCTACCGGCCACTTGCAAGCTAATTGCCACAGACTACGACGATGTAGCCGCAAGGCAAGCGATGCTTAACGACCCGCAATTTATTAAAGATTTTAGGCATGATTGGTATCTTGGTCGCAAAGGTTTTTCATTGGCCACATTAAAAGCAAAGATGGGTGCTCCAGACTTAAATGTAATACGTGAACCGCATTTGCTCACGTTTGATGGCGCCCCCATTGCCGATTGGAATGGCGAAACATTCTTACAAGTTATGGAACGCCTTAATGATTTTCAACAAGGTAATCAAGGCGCCGCGCGCAGTGATGCTGAGCGGGAAGCTTTAGCTCTATTCCCGAACCCTCTGCTTGACGATGCCGATTTCATGCTACATATGCTGAGCACTTACGATACAAAATTTCGCTTTTATGCCGATGTCGCCAATGACCGCGAAGAGGCCATCCTACCGCTTCTATTGAACAAGAATACGCTACCAGGCTTCAATGACTCAGGCGCACACCTAACCAACCTCGCTTTTTTTGATGGCAATCTTATGTCGCTTAAACACGCCTTAAATGATTCGGTTGCGACTTTTAGTAAAATTGTAAAACGGCTCACTCGCGAGCCGGCCGAGTTTTTTGGATTAGACACCGGCACCATCGATATTGGTGCACAAGCAGATATCACCATGATTAACCCCAATGCACTTCGCCAACACGATGACGTAGCAACAAGGATTTATGAACATCGAGATATTTTCAATCACAAACAACTACTGTCACGTTCCGATGGCGTGGTTAGTAATGTTTTTATTAATGGCGAATGTGTGTGGCGCAACAATCAAGTGACCGACGCATTAGGCAAAAAAACTTTGGGCAGGGCTCTTCGCGCTCATGCAAGTTAAAGCACACTATCAGTCAGCCGCCCTGCTACTAGGGCTTCTCTCCCCACTGGCCACTGCTGATAGCATCAATACAAAAGCGGGGTCATTGACTTCAACTTATACCCCTACTTAAACAGCGTCGATTCTGACAGCAGTGCAACCGTCAACATTGCTGTCTCTTTAGCGCATCGATTTTCTTACTTCAGCTTAACCAACTTTTCCAACCAAGCCGGCAAGAAGAAATTAACAACTTAGCTGTAGGCTTTGAATAAAAAATAAAGTGGTAGCATTAACCTCGACTGGCTTGCAGTTTTAAAAAGCGAGCCTCATTCCTACCGTTGCTGTTCTTGCTTTATTAGGGCGCGCACCGTACGGTTGTCGCCCCACGATATTCTCTTCGCTAGTTGCATTCTCTAAACGACAATATATTCCCAAATCATCATTAACCTGCCGACTTACAACTAAATCGAGTGTTGTGCTGCTTTCGGTTTTTTCGTAAGCATTGCATGAAGGCTTAGTGCACACTTCATCAACATAGCTCATCGCCGCATTCATCGCCCAGCGATTCATTTCGAGACCTAATGAAAGTGCGAGCTGATTTTCAGGAATATACGGAATGACGTCTCCCTTTGTCACGCTGCCAAAAAATTCAGTGTCACTAAAGGATGAGTCGAATTCAGAGTGGGTGTGGCTATAAACCAATGATAGCGGCATAGAAATATCGCGACCAATTTCATAAACATTACTCATAGTAAACTCGACGCCGCGAACCATCGCTTTACCGCCATTGGATGTATCCCCAGGGTCACAGTTACTGCCTGATGATGCCGTGCAAGTCCCCAATATATTTTCATAGTCGTTGTAAAAACCCACAAGTTCTGCCGATAAAGTGCCATTTTGGTAGCGCGCACCCACCTCATAATTGACCGACTCCTCTTCCTTCACGTCTGGCTCGTTTGAAGGTGTGCTGAAACCTTTATGTGCACCGCCTAAAATAGTCAGCTGGTCGTTGATATGATAAAGCGCGCCAAAACCGGGCAGTAAAACGGCTATATGATTTTTACGCGAGTCACGAAAGCTTCTTTGAGCACCGTCGTTATAACGGGCTCGCTGTAGGTCGATATCTTCATAACGCAAACCTGGAGTAAGCACCCAATCGCCAAAAGTGATCGTGTCATGTACGTACAGTGAAGTCGCCTTCGCTTGCTGTACGCGATTACCCGCATCCCCCAATGCATTAGCCGATAAAAAAACTAGCGAACCATTCTGCTGAGCATAGAAAAAATCTTGCTGTAAACGATCTTCTTCATCTTCGTGATGGCGGATACCCATCTCTAATTTATGTTGAACAGAATCCCCGCTTAAGTCCCAGTCGAGCTTCACCTGCACACCCCGTGAATAGTACTCACGATTATTGTCACGAAGTTGAATACTAGTATTGTCTGGCGTATCTCCCCCATCAAGGATGGCTTGTAAATCTGAAGAGGAAAGCCCTCCCAACGTGAGGCCTCGATTAATTCCTTGAACAATATCAAACCAACTGTCGAAGTCTGTTGTTACATCTGTATCAATATCAAACTTCTCAGTTTTGAACCAACTTCGCTTATGCGTATTCTCGTAAGCCGTTGCAGCAATGCGCGCTTTTTCACTAATAGAGAATTCATAGCGCAAAATAAATTGGTTATGCTCAGTTGCAATGTTGTCTAAATCCGACAACCCATAACGTCGATAGGGGTCGTTAGAAAAATCTGAATCAGTTAATCCTAGGTAGCTTTGATTAGAGTTTTGCTGAGCGTATTGATATTTAAACTCAACCGCATGGCGTGAATCATCCGGCGCATAAGCCAGCTTCAACATGTAGTCTTCAACATCCAGTCCAGTATCGTTATTACTTCGATCAATTTTTTGGTATCCATCTGACTTCCATTGATGCGTCTCAAGCATAAAGCCAAAGCCTGACTCATGAGTCGATCCATAAACGACATGGCTACGTGTTGTCGAGTCACTACCCACTTCCAAGTTAACTTTGCCTTCCGTTGCTTTTGGAATAGGCGTCGACACAAAATTTACCGCCCCCCCAACTGTGTTGGGGCCTTGAGTAATAGCAGAGGGGCCTTTAACGACTTCGACGTTGTACATACGACCCATTGTAGGAAAGTAATAGGCAGACGAGGCAGAGTACGGGGCTGGAGCTACTAAAACGTTGTCCTCCAACAATACCACGCGAGCACTTCGCTCGGTGGGTACACCGCGAATACCGATATTTGGCCGCAAGCCGTAACCGTCTTCTACCTGAACAGACACACCAGGTACCGTTCGTAAAATACGTTGAATGTCGGCATATTCAAATATCTCTAAATCATCATCACTCAAAAGATGAGCCGAACCAGTAACCGCCTCCAATCGCTCCTGATTACCCAAAATTGTCACTTCTTCAAAGAACCCAGCTTGCTCAGCATGGTCGGCATAAGAAAAAACAGCAAATGTCGCTAAAAAAGCGGTTAATGTCGCTAAAAATGATCTAATTGTCATAATGTCGGTCATCCAATATATTTTAAGGGCAGCGTAAGCAAACGTAATTTGAACAATGTTGCGGGCATCAGCGTTAAATGCTCAGCCATAAGGTAAGCTTAAGGAAATCTTAATCTAAATGCAACTCATTATCATTTGTATTTAGAGAATTTATAACAATCCACATATATCCAAGAACAGCAGCAACCCACATTGCTACTGGCCACTCGTACAAAAAACAATCATACTTAAACGCTCAGACTCGAAAAAAATCGACATAGCCGCTAGACTCTTCATGCTAATTCGATGTGTCCAGTTGAACAATCCAGCGCTATTTGAGAGCCAACTAATCTTCCTCTCAATAGTGTTTAGATATTGCTTATAGGCCTTTGGCATGCGCATCGCGTCAACCCGCATTTGCTCAACCATCTTTAACCTTGTCGCGTTAAAAGCGAGCATGCCACTGCGGCCTACCCGCTCTATTTTTTTGAGTTTGTGTTACCTAGGCAGTATCGCTGTATTAGGAGCCCCAGCCGGCCTAACCTGCGCCGCTGAAGCAAGCGTCAATGACAACACTAAACCCGTTGATTTTGCTGTTCAAAAAAATAATCCTCGAAAACACGACGCGCTGCGCCACAGCGAGCGTGATCGCATTTTGCAAAGCATCAAAAAGAAACACCCCCATTTCAAACAGCAAGAGAGCCTTGCAAGCGACTTTACCGCTGAAGAGCCTATTCTTTTATTGCTTGAAAAACGCCCCAGCAATAAAAAGCAAAATAGCCCTCGCCTAGCCGATGCCTACTATTACGATTACAAAACCAATGAAACAATTCACTGTATTGTGAATCCAGAAACAGGCGTTATTATTGAAGAGCTCCGCACCGTGCAACTACAGCTGCCCTTAGTCGAAGAAGAAATTGAACGGGCGTTTACTATTTATTTACAGAGCTCACACCGCAATGAATTAGCCGATGCCTACCGCGAAGCCACCGGGCAATCGTTAATTGATGTTAATAGCCTGCACTTTAAAGCCTTCATACTGCATGGCAGCGCCAACATGAAGCGACTCAATGCAGCCACAAAGCGCTGCGGTCGCTCGCGCTGCGCAAAACTATTGATTCACACTGAAGAAAATATTGCATTAAACATCACACCCATTATTGACTTGTCTACAGGTCAAGTTATTCAGGGCAATACTGAACGAAGCGAAGGCCGTCCAATACCAGCCGTCAATGCAGACTCACCTCAAGAACCCGTGCACAGGCATGAACGAACTGGCGGGAGTGAACAACATGCGCTTCCGCATTAAGGGATTAGTGCATCGAGTAATGCCAGCCGCTGCGCCGCAAGCATTCGCACTCATAATAAGCGTTTTATGGTTTTCTACATCAGTCTCTAGCGCGCATGCTGCATCGTGCACAGGCGAGGCACTTGTGAATGTCACATTGCCTAGCGGTGCGCAGTGGGAACTGTGCTGGGAGTTGCGTGACGAAGAAGGTGTGGTCATCAAAGAAGCCGCCTACAAGACCCCGCAAGGATCTTTTCGCAACGTCTTAAAAGAGGCGTCCTTAGCGCAAATCAATGTAGCGTACGACGATGGCACACCGAGCCAGCGCCACGTCACTGACATTGCCAATGGTGGCGGACTTGGCCTCAACATCCATTCACTCTCCCCTCTCGACTGTATTGATGGCAGCTTACATGCTAGTGCGGGCAACACTGTGCTTTGTGTAAAAACCAAGCCTCGCGGCTATGCCTACAAGTCTTATGCTCTGCTTGAACAGGGCCATATGCTGGTGCTGGAGAGTCGCGCAACGGTGGGACTTAGCAGCTACATCATCCATTGGCGCTTGTATGACGATGGCAGCATTGAACCCAGCGTAGGGCTAACTGGCCTGCTGCCAAAAATTGGCTCAGATCCCAGCTATGGCTGGCCGTTAGATCAAAACAATCGCGTTGGTGTAGCATTTAACACCAGCTACTTTTGGCGTTTAGACTTTGATTTAGCTGCCGATGGCAGCAACGAAAGCATCGAAGAGTTTGAAGTTATTTCATCGGCAGATCGTCGTACAAAAAGCTTGAGCGTAACCACCTTAAGCAGTGAAACGAGTCGCTCAGTAGCTCCGGATGTAAAACGATCGTGGCGCATAAGAGATGTTAGTACAGGCGTGACGAATGCTGACGGTCGCTCAATATCCTATCATTTATCACCGATGCATACGGCGCATCGTTATACAGGCGCTGCAACCGAAAGCTGGGCTCAGGATGACATTTATTTCACACGCTTCAATACCTGCGAGCGCTTCGTTGTAGATAACCCTACCAACGAAGGCTGCGCGGATAACGTATCTGGCTTCATCAACGGCGAGAGCATCGACGATGAGGATGTAGTACTTTGGTACAAAGTTAATTATCACCATCTGCCACGCAGCGAAGATGAACCGGCTGTACAAATACATTGGGATGGTTTTATTATCGCTCCCAGAGACTGGACTGCCACCAACCCTCTAGCCGCATTAAGCCAGCCTGATTTAAATTATTCGATCACAAGCAACAACGATTCATCAGGCAACACCGATTCGTCAAACAACAAGTGCGTTAATGCCCGGCTGCCTTTCTGCCCGGAGCTTGGCTAATGCTGCGGCCTATCACTGATCGTTTTTTCAAACCCCGAGCTATTAATAAATACCGATTAATGGTCGCCATCTGCTTTTTTTGGTGTTTGGAGTTTTCAGCGAGTACTCATGCACAAGCGACGCTCAATTGCTCGGCAAGCTACCAAATCAGTCATACATTTGCTAACGGCGCGCAATGGGATATGTGCTGGGAGAGACAGAATCGTGAAGGCATTATTTATTCTGACATTTACTATACGGCGCCTGGTGGATCAGCACGTCAAATTTTAAATAGTGTCGCCATCGCACAGATCCACGTACCCTACGATGATGATGGCGCCCGCTATCATGACGTCAGTGACTACGGCTTAGGGACAGCTCAATACTTAAATGACTTGCAAGAGGCCGATTGTCCAGATGGCACTCGCGTGCAGGAAAATGGCAAGAATGTCATTTGTCGTTCTGTCTATACCGATGAAACTAGCTCACTTACCAACAACGCTACGACACCCAGCGAAATTTTAAGCGTATTCAGCGTCTCTCATGTCGGTGCGTACAATTACATTCCCGAATACCGCTTTCACGACACAGGCGTTATAGAGCCTGTAATGGGTGCAACCGGCACGCTACAGCGCTATGGCAGCAATACCGCTGAGGGTTGGACCGTCCGCACCGGTAGCAACCCCGTCGGCATCTCTCATTTACATAATTATTATTGGCGCCTCGATTTCGACCTTGGCACTAGTGGCACCGATGATGTCTTTGAAGAAATTGAATTCGTTGCCGAAAGTGGCAGCAACACCAGCTTTGAGAAATCCGTCACCGACTTCACTACCGAAGTGGCACGATCTATCAATGCCGATACACGCCGCTTTTGGCGCGTGCGAGATAACACAGACAACAACGCTGATGGTCTACCAGTTTCCTACGATATTCTACCGCTGGATACGGGCCACCGCGATATAGGCCCAGCCGATGAACCATGGACAGAAAATGATATTTATGTGACACAACATCGTGCTTGTGAACGATTTGCTTCGCGCAACCCATCGGACCCCGGTGGCTGCCTGGCTAACGAACATGTCAGTGATTTTGTCAACGGCGAGTCACTTGCGAATGAAGACCTTGTCGTTTGGTTTGGTCTTACATTTCATCATATACCGCGCGACGAAGATGAACCACGCATGCATGCACATTGGAATCATTTCAGACTGATCCCACGAGACTGGACGGCAGAGTCAGTCAACAGCCAAGTTAATTTTCCGCCCACTATTATTGAGATTGGCGATCAAAGCAATTTGCTCGGTGAGACCGTCAACTTACAAATTATTGCTGCTGACCCTAGCAATCAAATACTCACTTATACACAAAGTGGCTTGCCTGCGGGGCTTTCCCTCGATGCAAACTCTGGCTTGATTAGTGGGGCCGTAACGGCTGCAGAAGGTACTTATCCAGTAAGCATAACCGTAACAGACTCTGGCAATGCCAGTAATACAATTGAATTAAGTTGGTCGGTAGATACCGATGCCGATAATGATGGGATTCCAAACGGGTTAGACAATTGCCCATCCATACCTAACATAAATCAGCTCGACACCGATGAGGACGGCTATGGTAATGCCTGTGATGAAACCCCTCTCGGCGCATGCGCAAGTTTTGCCAGTGCTGACGTACCTCAAGCAATTTCAGCATCGGGCACACCCACGATACTATCAAGCCTGCCCGTTACACTTAATGGGTCATTGAGCAGCGTAGCCATTATTAACCTGGCAGGTTCTCACACTTACATGAGTGACTTGACTTTCACCCTGACAAATCCCTCTAACACGAGCGTAACCATTATTGAATCATCATGTGGTAGCAATGATAATTTTGATCTTGCACTGGATGATAGTGCAAATTCTAGCTACCCGTGCCCGCCTATAGGTGGAGGAACTTATTTACCCAGTAATTCTCTTGCGCCGTTTCTTGGGCAAGCAGCAGGCGGCGATTGGACACTTAGCATAGCCGATACTTTTAATGATGATGGCGGCTCTCTCGACAGCTGGGGCTTGCAAATTTGTACCGGCGCCACATCAAGCAGCAGTGATCAGTTTTGGTTAGAAGGTTTCGAAGGCGTAAACAACTGGACCCAGGACCCACTTGGAACAGATAGCGCGACTAGCGGGCAATGGAGCGCAGGCAATCCCATGCAAACGCAAATTTCGCAAGGAATTATGCAACCTGAAAACTCATCAGAAGGCACACAAGCACTAATTACTAACCCTGCCGGCGGTTCGGTAGGTGCAAATGATATTGATGGTGGCGCGGTCACTGCAAAATCTCCTCTCATCTCGCTGCCATCAGCGACCAATATCGCATTGAGTTTTGATTTCTTCTTCGCACATGATGCAAATGCCACTAGTGCTGATTACTTTCGTCTGAAGCTAGTCGATACATTTAACACCACGCTTTTAGTTATCGCAGAAGAACTGGGTACTGGCGACGTGCGTGAAGGCCAATGGACAACAGTAAACAGCATAAACTTAAATGCCTACCAAGGCCAAGATGTAGCGCTGATAGTAGAAGCTGCAGATGACGGCACGAGCAACATTGTTGAAGCTGGCCTCGACAACATTAAAATACTCACCACGCAGCTTGATGCCGACTCCGACGGCATTGTTGATTCGTTAGATAAATGCCCCAATATTGCAAATCCCAACCAGATTAATACCGACAATGACAGCTTCGGCGATGCCTGCGATGCATTCCCTAATGACCCAGACAATGACGTCGACGGGGACACAATCAGCGGACATATCGACAACTGCCCTGCTGTGGCAAACGGGCCCAACGATGGCAGCAATCAACTCGACAACGATGGTGATAACATCGGCGATGCGTGCGACATTGATGCCGATGGTGATGGCATCGACGGCAACGGCAGTGGCGGCCCGGGAACCGATATTAATGACCTCGATAATACGATAGCAACGGATGCCGATAGTGATGGTGTTGATGATGCAGGTGGCGGAACGCTCAATGGCCCCGACAACTGCCTCGGTATAGCTAACGCTGACCAAGTTAATACGGATGGCGATGGACTCGGCAATGCGTGTGATCTATTCCCGAATGATCCAGACAATGACCTTGATGGTGACACCATTAGTGGGCACATCGACAACTGCTTTGCTGTGGCAAATGGACCCAACGATGCCAGCAACCAACTCAACTTCGACAACGATGCCTTTGGCGATGCTTGCGATAGCGACGCCGATGGCGATGGCTTTGACGGCGACGGTGCCGGTGGGCCGAGCGCCAATGACGTCGATGATCTCAATGCCGGTCTAGCGGTTGATCCCGATGGAGATTTAGTCGATAGCAGCAATGTGCTTGCCGTAACTCAAGATAACTGCCCCGCCGAAGCTAACGCCGATCAAACTAATACCGATGGCGATGCTCAGGGCGATGCCTGCGATTTATTCCCCAACGATCCAGACAATGACCTTGATGGCGACACCATTAGTGGGCACATCGACAACTGCCCTGCTGTGGCGAACGGGCCTAACGATGCCAGCAATCAACTCAACCTCGACAACGATGCCTTTGGCGATGCTTGCGATAGCGACGCCGATGGCGATGGCTTTGACGGCGACGGTGCCGGTGGGCCGAGCGCCAATGACGTCGATGATCTCAATGCCGGTCTAGCGGTTGATCCCGATGGAGATTTAGTCGATAGCAGCAATGTGCTTGCCGTAACTCAAGATAACTGCCCCGCCGAAGCTAACGCCGATCAAACTAATACCGATGGCGATGCTCAGGGCGATGCCTGCGATTTATTCCCCAACGATCCAGACAATGACCTTGATGGCGACACGATTAGCGGACATATCGACAACTGCCCTGTTGTGGCGAACGGGCCTAACGATGCCAGCAATCAATTAGACGATGATAATGACAATGTGGGTAACGTCTGTGATACGTTCCCTAATGACCCCGACAATGACATTGATGGCGACACCGTTAGCGGTGAGATCGACAACTGCCCGACAGAACCCAATACCGATCAACTCAACACCGATGGTGATAGTGAAGGCAACGCCTGCGATGCCGATGATGACAATGACAATTTAACCGATATTGAAGAACAGCAATATGGAACCGATCCGTTATTGATTGATACTGACGGCGACGGCATTAACGACGCCGAAGAAATTGCTGTGGGTCGCAACCCCAACCAATTC
Source organism: uncultured Pseudomonadales bacterium (assembly GCA_943788835.1). Lineage (GTDB taxonomy): Bacteria > Pseudomonadota > Gammaproteobacteria > Pseudomonadales > UBA7434 > UBA7434. Next base: position 25,287 of record CALSRU010000007.1, read on the forward strand.
GACGCCTTTATTCCATTACCGATTTGGGCATTTGGGCTTTTAAGCTTAATAATGTTTGGTATTTATAGTTATCGTTCTAAACATATCAAAAATAAATACCGCCTACGTTCCGATAAGCAAAGACTGTAATCTACGTCCAATATTTCGTGTAATAGACTTATGCCTTCAACATTAATAATTGGTTTACTCAATGAACCGTCTGCGCCAATATCTAGGGCCATACACCAACTAAGTCATAGATTCATGCAAAGCTGCTTTAACATATTCTGTATCTCTTTATTTTTTATCTGTCATGCTGCGAGCGCAACCAACACCGAAGTCAGTTGGTCATCAAAAGAATTAAGCATGCTCAAACGCTTGTACATCAGCAAGCCGCTAGCCGCTCCCGCAAGCCCAAGTAATCGTGTAGCCGACAATCCTCAAGCTGCTCAGTTAGGAGAAAAACTTTTCTTCGATACTCGCTTAAGCCTCAACAATGACTTTTCCTGCGCAACGTGTCATCGACCTGAGTATGCCTTTACCGACAGACGATCGCGAGCCGCCGGCATGGGAAGCGCGATGCGCAACACGCCTACACTTGTGGGTAGCGCAAATTACAAATGGCATTACTGGGACGGCCGCAGCGATTCGCTATGGGCTCAGGCGTTAATTCCGCTAGAGTCAGCCGATGAAATGGGTGGCAGTCGCGTGGCTATATTGCGAACCATCATGGATGACCCAGAATACGCGGAACACTATCAACAATTATTTGGCGACCTGCCTGCCACAACCACGCTTGCTAAGCTACCTCAACATGCAGGCCCACTCGGCGACCTAACTACACGAACGGCTTGGTACCAACTATCTGAAAAAACCAGGCATCAAATTAATATTTTCTACGCCAACATTGGCAAAGTTTTCGCCGCTTATGAGCGCACCTTACAACTACAGCCCACACGATTTGATCGTTATGCTGCCGAGCTATTAAAAGCTGCAACAGCTTCGAGAACGCGTCCCGTTGTATTTAGCTCTCATGTAATGACCGAGTCAGAAATACACGGCGTAAAGCTTTATTTAAATGACAAGAAAACCAATTGCCGCAATTGTCATAATGGCCGCTCATTTAGCAACAGTAAGTTTTACGATATCAACACCGCTAAGCTGGACGGCAAGAGCGTGGACTATGGTCGCGCTTTAGGACTCGACGCAGCGCGCCATGATCCATTTAACTGCCTTGGCAAATACAGCGACCTGCCCGACCACAAAAAAGAAAAAGTCTGTCGCTTATCAAAGTTAAGCGATGAAAAAGATAACACACTCATGGTCGGCGCCTTCAAAACGCCATCTCTTCGCGGACTTGTGCATACCGCACCGTATTTTCACAACGGGCGTTTAGAAACGCTTGAAGGAGTACTTCAGTACTATTCTGAAGAGGCACACCGACTAGAAAAAACCGGCATTCATAATAAAAAAATCATCCAAGCCAAACAAGAACATGCTGTAGAGCCTTTGCAATTAACCCGCCTAGAAAACCGAGCATTGCTTGCCTTTTTACTTGCCTTATCAAACTAAACTTTCTCAAACGAGGCTTTTTCAAAAGCTTATCTAGCATTTATGCAATACACTGAATGCTGACGAGAGCTCTAAGGTCAAGCCTAAGGTAAAACAAGATTTACCGGATCAGAAAAATGGCTAACACTGCCATTGACATCCACAGTCGCAATGGAGAAATAATAGTTTCCAGACGCCAGTGCCTCTACTTCATAGCTAGTCACCAATCCCCCAAGACCATCTTGGGCAGCAATACTACTATTTGTGCCAGTATCAATTTGATCGGCCAAGTAATAGTAAATTTCGTATCCGTCTATTTCACTCACGGCCAAGTAGGTACCATCTTCACGGGTCGTTGGAGTCACCCAGTCAAGTAAGACATTCGCAACTAAAGGTACTGGAGGCGCCTCAACCACTATCGCAAGCTCAGCAATGGCACTCAAACCCAAGCCATCAAAGCATTCAGCCACAAGACTAAAACTCCCCTCGACCAAGCCGGCAAGTGACTGATCCATGTTCGAATTCCACTGGTAGGGAGCGTACGACTCGCGTCTAATTAAATTTCCATTTTTATAAAGATTGCAGAATTCGATAAATCCGTCGGCATCACTGGCATTAATCTCCACTTCAAGTCCATCTCCAGCTTGAACAACAGCATTAAGGGCCGGCATAAGAAAATTAACAACTGGAGCCATGTTCACAGGCGGCTCCTCTGGCGGCGGCGGCGCCGGCGGAGTTGCATCCGTAATCATCACTGATAAAGTTGCGATACTTGTGTTGCGTGCCTCATCACTGGCCTCACACTCCACCATCGTCGTACCCACAGGAAAGCTGCTACCGCTGGACGGTAAGCAAAGCAGAGTAACGTTGCTATCAACCTGATCGTAAGCCTGCACACTATAGTTCACAGCAACAGGTGACCCATCAAATGAGTCCTGCTCAATCAGTACAGGTAAGTTTATTATTGGAGCAGCATCATCGATCACACTAATTAAGAAAGAATTTGAAGTGATATTTTGGCTAGCATCTTCTGCCCAGCAATTGACTTGCGTTTGGCCCAAAGAAAAAACACCGCCAGATAGATAATCACACTGAGTAGTAACCGCACCATCAATTGCATCACGGCTGTTCGCCGTATAAAACACAACGGCTCCTGCGGCTGTCGTCGCGCTAGCAACTATATCGCTAGGCAAAGTCATAACCGGCCCTGCTGTATCCACCTCTTCTACCCTGACTGGCTTCGTCTTCTTTTTTGATCGAGGATTACTGTCCTCCGACGAACTGGCCCATCGACCCCCTTTTTCTGCATAGCTACTGAAAGGAATTAAACACATTATTAAAAGGAAAAAAATCGCGCGCATTTGCCACCACCTTTATTCATCAGAACAGGTAGTATTTTAATTTTTAAACCCACCAAGAGATTCAATCAGTTCACAAAGTCAGTGCCGCAATAAAAAGATAAAACCAATGTAGCTATTGGTCGGCATTACTAATGCCAACCAATACCGATTTTCAAGTTCCCGCAGTTCTCAAGGTAATAACCGCCCATGAGTCATCGTGTTAATTCGCCAATTGTGAACAGGAAATACTGCATTAAATTTGACGTAAACAATCCTATTGCTTACAGTGCTGTTCTTTCCAACATTTGAAAAACTTATATCTTATGCGGCCCAAACAGCCCAGCAAATCAGAGCAAAAATCCTCGCCAAGCACTAGCGTCAATAGCGGCGTAAAATTCGTCACACCTCAAGGGTTTACGGCGATCAAAGATGGCGTGAAGACGGGCTCGAGCACGAACAGCGGCCAAGCTCCCAGCCCCGCAGCTGGCAAGGCTCGCAAGCCATCGTGGTTACGTATCTCTACCCACACCACGCCAGAATTCAAGTCCGTTAAAAAAACGGTCGACAGCCACCGCTTATCGACTGTTTGCGAAGAAAGCCACTGCCCCAACATGAATGAGTGCTGGAGTAATGGCACCGCAACGATCATGGTGATGGGCTCAGTGTGTACAAGGGCATGCCGCTTTTGCTCGGTAGACACGGGCAACCCTAATGGCTGGCTTGACATCGAAGAGCCCGAAAACTGCGCTCGCTCGGTTGCATTAATGAACTTGCGCTACGTGGTTATCACCTCGGTCGACCGTGACGACCTCAGTGATGGCGGCGCACAGCACTACGCCAACTGCGTAGCTGCTATTAAGCGATCCAACCCCACTACTGCGGTAGAAGCCTTAACGCCCGACTTCAATGGCGACCTCCAGTGTGTTGCAACCGTAGTTAATTCAGGTCTTGAGGTATTTGCCCAAAACCTCGAAACCGTTGAACGCCTAACCCATCCGGTGAGAGATCCTCGTGCAGGCTACCAACAAACGCTCGATGTGTTAGCTTTTGGTAAAAACGAACGCCCCCAAATTTTAACCAAAACCAGCTTAATGGTGGGTTTAGGTGAAACGGATGACGAAATAAAACAAGCCATGGAAGATATGCGCCGTCACCAAGTAGATATATTGACTCTGGGCCAATATTTACAACCCACCAAAAACCACCTACCGGTTGAGCGCTGGGTGCACCCGGATGAATTCAGTCGCTATAGAGAACTTGGGCTAACACTGGGCTTTACGGAAGTAGCTGCGGGACCCTTAGTAAGGTCTAGCTATCGGGCGGATAAAATTCTCGAAAAAAACAACCTCGGCTTAGGGCTCCCTCAATCGATGGCTGGCGATATCCCTGTTAAAAATATTTAGCACCCGCTAAATCTGCCAATCAATGGTCGCCCGCCCCTTTGCTTTCAAATACGCATTTATTGTAGAAAACGGCTTGCTGCCAAAAAAACCCCTATAGGCTGATAATGGTGACGGGTGTGCCGATCTAATAACAAGGTGTTTCTCCTCGTCAATACATTGACCTTTTTTTTGCGCATAGTTACCCCATAGTACAAAAATCAGCCCTTCACGCTCAGTACTCAGCCGCTCTATGATCTGGTCAGTAAATGGCTCCCACCCCTGGCCCGCATGAGACGCAGCTAGATCGTGCTCCACAGTTAATATCGAATTTAGCAACAGTACGCCTTGCGCAGCCCAAGCCTGGAGGCAGCCATGCTCGGGCGCACTGCAGCCGACATCATTATTAAGCTCTTTGAAAATATTCACCAACGAGGGAGGGATAGGTAGGCCTTGCGGCACTGAGAAACACAGACCATGCGCCTGCCCAGCACCATGGTAAGGATCTTGACCAATAATAATCACTTTAACATCTTCAAAAGCGGTCGAATTTAGCGCATTAAAAATCTGTTTTTCAGGCGGATACATCAACTTACCCTGCGCTTTTTGCTCAGTTAAAAACGTTTGTAGTGCCAGCATGTACTCACAATCAAACTCACCATCAAGCTTGTTACGCCATGAGGCATGCAACTGTATTTTATTCACGGCATTTACTCATTAAATATCACGCCAATTCATTTAAGCTCTTTTATCGACACCTTCGTACGCAAATCGCCTCAACACTGGACACCGATAAACATGTCGCCTCGAAATATCTTTGCCATAACACTGATTATCGCTTCACTCGTTCTTCTCTATCCTGGTGTCACTCAACCGCTCTTACAAATCACGGTTAGTGCCAATATGCCGATTCTAGGCTCGCTACAGTTTTATAATGAAACGCAAAGTATCTATCAATCTATTGTCGCTTTATGGCAACACAATAACGTACTAGTGGCCGTTTTAATTTTGATATTTAGTATTGTAATACCGGTCCTCAAAGCATTACTACTTTGCATTGCGATGCTAATGCGCCATCAAAAAATCTCCGTCAACCTGCATCGTTTTATTAGCTTTATTAGCAAATGGTCGATGGCTGATGTATTTGTAGTTAGCGTTTTTATGGCCTTTTTAGCCACGCAATCCAATGATTTTATAGAGGCCGTTATCCATCCCGGCTTTTATTATTTTTTATCTTATTGTGTTGTTTCAATTATGGCCACACAACTATTGCATTTCCCTACCGCGCAAACACAGCACGAGGAACGCTAAGAAAAGTTAAGCAACAAAAAAATAGCAGGTAGCAAATAAAAGCCAACGTAAAACCGGCTCAAAAAAACGACGTGATGCAAAAGAATAAGAGCACCCAACACTATGCATTGGGCCGCGCATCCCACGTACTGCTACAGGCGTGCATCGCACCACCGCAGAACATCGTCTAGCACTTGATTCTGTTCAGGCTCATTAAAAATTTCATGAAAAAGGCCCGGATAAATCTTTAACAACTTTTCAGTCGAGCCAACATGATCATACAAAAATTTCGAACCGCTCGGCGCTGTTAACTGGTCTGCACTTCCATGGAGAAGTAACAGAGGGATTGTTATGTCATGCGCTTGATCCTGAGCCCGCTGCATGGCAGAAAACATCTCAACTAATTGTCTGGCCGATAGCTTACCGCTATAAACCAGCGGATCTTTGCGATAGGTCTCTACCACCAATGGGTCACGACTAACCAAGCTGGCATCTAACTGCAGCACACCCAGGCGAGGCCACCATCGAGAGAGCAAACGAATAATAAATATTTGCCATGCCGGTGGTGCCACATCGCTTTGAATCGCGGGGCCGGAAAGAACACACGCAATATATTTTTCCTGAAAATCCAACAATGCATTAGCCGCAATCAAACCACCCATAGAGTGACCCAATAAAATACACGGTAGCTGGGGATACTCAGCATGCACTTGCAATCGCAATGTCTCTAAATTCTGAATATAGTGATCAAAGCTTTCAACAAAACCAGGCGTACCGTCGGACATACCATGCCCAATATGGTCTAACGCAACGACCATATAATCTCGCTCAACAAAATATTGAGCAACATGCACATAACGCCCACTATGCTCAGCGGCCCCATGAGCAACAAACACAATAGCTTTTGGCGCAGTATCAGGTCGCCATGTTTGGAAAAAAACATTACCCCCGTCAACTCCCCTAAAGTGGTCCTGCGTTGTTTTCATCAACCTGGCTCCGACTCTGCACCCGGTGCCACACGCAATAAACCGCGATACGCTTGCCGCGCTGTACCCCCTTCATAAACCACCCGATAAACATCGCGAGCAATAGGCATTTCAATTTGGTATTTATCGGCTAATGCAATGACTGCCGGAGCACTTTTCACTCCCTCAGCGACCATGACCATTTGCTCAATAATTTCTTCTATATTTCGGCCTTTACCCAATTCAACGCCGACATGACGGTTACGGCTTTGCGAACTCGTACAGGTAGCAATCATGTCGCCCATACCCGCAAGTCCTGCAAAAGTTTCGGCCTGGCCGCCCATCGCCACGCCTAATCGCGTAACTTCAGCCAGCCCCCGAGTAATCAACGCTGAGCGAGTGTTGTCGCCTGCCCCTTGGCCGTCGCCCATGCCCACAGCAATCGCGATAATATTTTTTAGCACGCCGCCCAGCTCACAGCCTATGACGTCATCATTAGTGTAAACACGGAACAAACCGCTGCGAAATACCGCCTGTAACTGATGAGCAATAGCCTCATCGTCCATGGCAATAACACTGGCCGCCGCCTGTCCTGCCATGATTTCGCGAGCAAGATTAGGGCCTGTTAATACGCCTGCAGGATAGCCGGGGAAAACCTCATTAATGATTTCAGTCATGCGCATACCCGTATTGTGCTCTAACCCTTTGGTCAAACTCACAAATGGAATAGCAGCGGGTAGGAAAGGCTTTATCGATTCCAAAACCTCTCTAAATACATGTGAAGGCACCCCCATAATGATGACATCAGCATCTTCAACGGCGGCTTTAATGTCGGTCGTGGCTTTTAATCGGACATGCAACTTGGCCCCTGGCAAATATTTTTCATTAGTGTGCTGCTCATTAATTTCTGTAACCGTTACTTCATCGCGCGCCCACAACATCACTTCGACATTTCTTGAAACCAACGAAGCTACCGTGGTACCCCATGAGCCACCCCCCAATAAAGCCACTTTTAGATTCATAGTTTTCTCCAAAGTTAGCGCAGCAACGCGGTCGAGCGAATAGTATCGATGCGACGACAAAGCTCACGAAAATTCTGACTCATCTCAATACGTCTCTGCGCTAGATTTTGCTGGTTCTCGACGGGCAAATCGGTAGCGACGCCATCATCAGTACCACCCGCTAAATTCAAATTGCTCATTAGCTTGTAACCATTTTCAAACATTAACTTGCCTATCGACGCCTCACTCGTAATGCGCTGCTGCAAATAAGCTTGCCGAGCATAAGCCAGTGCTTGTTTAACGCAGTCTTTTTCATCCGCCAGTGGTTCGTCTCCCACTCTAGCCAGCACATCGGTAACCACCCTATAGGCCTCGACGTAAGGCAACAAAGTAGCATGGGCTACCAGCGGACGGCACTTGAGCAATAGCTTTTGAGCTGCAAAGCCGCTCTCTTCTAGTTGAGTGATCCAATCAGGGCTATAGCGACTAAGCTCCTCGTCGACTTGCTTTCTAAACTCATCAATGGGCGCATAGAAAAACTCAAACTTAAATAGATCCCGCAGTCGCTCAGCTTCCTGCCAAAAACCGTCCAACCCTTTACCCGGCTCGTTAGCCACACAAAGCATGGCTAATTCGATTATTGCCTTGTTAACGAAATGATGGATAACCGTATTACGATAATAACCGGCGGCAGCATGTTGCTGCGCTGCAATGGTAAACACTACTTCAGGCCCGCCTTCGTAGCGAGTAACTAAGCCTTTATTAACCAGCGCATCAATAAGCCCCTCATAGGCATCATGATTGTCCGGATCAAAAGTTGACGACATAGGAATCGAACGTGTTCTTGCCCAATCGGCCAAATCTTGCAATTCGCGACTCAACTCCTCTCGCGTTAACGCACGTGGTGCCGCACCTAATAAAATCATTGCTACTAGCGAGGGCAAGGTCAGGGGCGTAACCTTATTAACCTCAACGCCCACTTGAAAGGCAAGCTTCTGTAACGCCAGCGTATCGTCAGATGATGGCGCATTTTTAATAACCACAGGTTCACCAAAATTAACATAAATGCGACCCATAGGCTGACGTAAACCCCGCATGTAGTTAATAAACCAACGTAGGCTTTCCGGTTGTTTTATCCCACCGGCTTGCTCACTGGTATAGTCATCAACGTCGCCAATCAGATCATAATTAATGCTGATTGGTACAAAATGTAAATCTCGGGTATCACTGGCATGCGCAGCTTCAATCACATACTTAAATAAACCATAGCGCGGGGGCATTAATTTACCCACACGAGAGCGAGTGCCTTCAAAAGCCCACGTCAGCGGAAAACGTTTTTCTAATAAATAGCCCAGGTACTGACGCAAAATCATTTTGTATAACGGGTTATCTTGAAAGCTACGCCGAATAAATATGGCTCCGGCACGCTTGGCAGCAAAACCCAAGCCAGCAAAGGCCATATTCACTCCACCGAGTATGTGTGGCGCAGGAAAATCATTTTCATAAAACAGTGAGTACACTGAAAACCCATCAACATGGGTTTTATGCGTCCAAAGAAGTGCTGTAGGGTATTCGCGCACTATTTTTCGCACCCGCTCCAGACCAGCCTGATCTACCACCATCTCTGATTCATAGCCCAAAGACATCAACCGGCGATTGAAGTTGGCCATGACGTCGATCCAAAAGGATTTAGGTATGGCAATAAGCTCTTGTTTAATTTCTTTAGCTTCACTTTGCAACGAATCTATCGAGCGGCCCGTGTCAACCGTGAGTTGTTGCAGGGCGCTTTTAAAACGCGGGCGATGACTCAAATGCATCGCCACTCGTCGTGGCACTCTGTACCGATTACCACGCAAACGCCGCTCGGCTAAATCGAGCGCCAGCCCTGCCTGCCCTGCGACAAAATCTGGAAAATCATCAAAATTGAAAGACTCACCTCGGCGCTGCTGAATACGCTCACTCAATTCGCCAATCGTGGCGGAATCGGCGACTAAAATTTTCACCCTCTCATGATGATCTTTTAATGCGCGGCGAGCTCGCACCGGCCCAGGCCTGCGAGGGTTGCCAAATAACAAATCGCGAAAGCGCGGCGTGCTATTTTTTTCATGTAGTGAGCGCAGCCAAGCCACGCGCAGAGGCACCACAGGTGTATCGTCACCAATGCGTAAAGCACTGGCTAGAGATTCACTGGGAATATTTTCTTGATTACGTGAAATCGGCAGAGTTACGCAGTGCAACTCACCAGGGTAGCCCGATTTTTTATATTGCTGCGCCACAAATTCCTGCAACAGCTCTTCTTCTACCTCGTGAGCCGCATCAAGTAGCAGCAAGATATTGGCATTCTCACCAGCAGGCCAAATAATTTCACTCACCTCATTGCGCTCCTGATAAAAATAAATATAGACAAACCCAGCTAATAGAAGTTATCGGTGCCGGTGTCTCTACAACCACTTACACAGCCTTTGTGGGCGCTGTTAAGCTTGCTATCTTTCCTTTTAACTCAGCTTTATTTCTTATCGGCGGCTTCTTAGCAGACTTTGATTTGGTCTTCTTCACCTTCGCCGCTGCCTTTGCTGCTTTGGGCGCTTTAACATCGGTACTTGAGCCCTTGGAATCACTTGACCCTTTCTTTGTCTTTTTCTGTGTGCGCTTCCTCGCTTTGGGCTCAGCCACAGCAACCTTTTCATGCTGATCAATCGGGGCTATTTGCTCGGCCTGCCCCATGACCTCTTGAAACATTGCACGTACCTGCGCGACATGTTGATCTATCGTTTCGGCGCGCCAGTCACTGGTATCGACCGGTGGCAGCACATCGACTTCTACCGTCGCCGGATGGAAGATAAAATCCCCTTTGGGTGCACTATCAAGTGCATTGTGAATGACCACCGGCACTATCGGCACACCGGCCTGAATAGCCAAGTGAAAAGCACCCTTCTTAAAAGGTGCTAATTGCGGCGTTGTTGTGCGCGTACCCTCTGGGGCAACCACCACTGACTTACCCTCGTTGCGAATAATATCAACGAGTGGCTGCATAGCCTCTATGGCACTGCCACTATTGGCACGATCAATAAGAACCGTGCCAGCAAATTCCATAACACGTCCAACGAGCGGGATATTACGTATCTCTTTTTTACCAATAGCAGCAATATCGCGCCTCAACAGACTGACCATAATCACCACATCAGCTTTACTCTGGTGATTAAAAATGAAAACCGCTGGACGCTGTGCCCATAAATTATGCTCACCATTGACCTTTAAATTCAAACCAATAAGCGCACTTGCCGTTTCGGCAAACAGTGCCGCCGAAAAATTCTGTGCGCGCCTACGTGAACCCGTTAGCGCCCAAATAGGAAGACCTGCCACAAATGACGTTACGACAGAGCTCGTTGCCGCTACTGCACGCACCCAATCGGTAACGCCAGCACGCCCCCGACTAGCAAAACGGCGGATGGGCCAGCCATTGCGTTCAGCAATACCAGTAAGTTTACGATTCGGGTTCAAGGCTCGCGGGTTGCCAACGCGTTCCAGCAATTCAAGGTCGTCATGACTATCCGAGTAAAAAAACGTTTGATCGAGATCAACACCATAGTCAACCGACAACTGCTCAGCGGCGGCCACTTTGCCTGGACCAAAGCAGGTAGGCCGCACAACTGAGCCGGTGAATTTACCGTCCACCACTTCTAGATGCGTACACAGGAGATTATCGATACCCAGATTATCAGCCGCAGGGCGCACCTGATAAGGCAGTGCGGACGAAATAATGGCCACCGTGTGGCCTTTCCGCTTATGCGCTTCAATTAAGGCGCGACTCTCGGGATAAATTAATCGAGCGATATATTTTTCATGGAGCTCTTGCGCAAACTCCATGTAGCTGGCCTCGGTCATACCGCGCAATAACTGAGAGGTCACTACCATCATGGACGAAAAACCAATACTACCCAAACCAAAACTGGTCATGGCAGCCGCAAGCTCGGCGAATTCTTTAGCTGACACATCGCCGCGCTTAACCTGCTCGCGAATAAACGTCATAGCAGAATAGCCATAGATTATGGTGCCATCAAAATCAAAAAAGGCCCCAATATGTGGCCCCTCTTCACTGGCTTCAATTTCTGCTATTACATCTTTATGTAGGCTCATTACCGCACACTCCCTAAGAGCTGCGAGTGTAACGCATTTGTCGTGTTAATTTGACGGTAATCACCGGAATAATTCATCTCAATAGCGAGATGGAATAACTTTTAAACAGTTTAATAGCTAAACATTTACGGACTTAGACAATGGCCCTTTTTTGTTGGTATGAGAATTCGCTATGTCTTTAAAGAACTGTTGGCTGCCAGTGCGCGCTGCCGAGTCACCTTAAGATCCAGTATTGGCTCGGGGTAATCTACCCCCAGCTCAATACCCGCGGCTGCTAGCATTTCAGGCTTTGCTTCCCACGGCTTATGCAAAAACTTGCCCTTCAATCCGGATAATTCGGGGCAGTACTGTTTAATGTAAACGCCTTCCGAGTCAAATTTTTCGCTTTGTAAAACAGGGTTAAAAATACGAAAAAAGGGTGCGGCGTCGGCACCGCAACCCGCCGACCACTGCCAACTTGCACTGTTACTAGCCAGGTCAGCATCAACCAAACAATCCCAAAACCAAGCCTCACCTTCGCGCCAACTAATGAGCTGATTTTTAACCAAGAAAGACGCCACTATCATGCGCACACGGTTGTGCATGTAACCGGTCTGCCACAATTCACGCATACCCGCATCGATAATCGGAAAACCGGTTTGACCCTTTTGCCATAGACCCAAAGCCTTCTTATCATGCAGCCAAGGGAACGCTGCATATTTAGGATTAAAAGGCGCCTCGGGGATATGCGGCCAGTGGTAAAGGAGATAATAAGAAAACTCGCGCCATGCAATTTCTCTTAGGTAATGAATTAAATCATCAGATCCAAACTGCGCCTCCTCCTGCTTGATGCGATGCCACACTTGATGTGGCGATATTTCGCCAAAATGAAGATGCGGAGACAGTAATGAAGTGCAATTAGACGCTGGAAAATCACGGCCCACTTTGTATTGATGTAGACCGTTTTCAATAAAAGTTTCCAGCTTGCTAGCGGCTGCATCCTCGCCCACTTGCCACATTTTTTTGATGCCACTGTCCCAGGCAATAGTCGGTTTTAAATTGAGGGCCTCAAGGCTGCACTCACTACTAGTTACTGGGCTTTGAGCAAAGCGAATATCTTTAATCGCGGGTAGAGGTTGCCGCGGATCTGGAGCATTCAAACACCCATTCTTGTAATAAGGTGTGTACACTTTATAAGGCGTTTGATCGCCTTTCAAAATGGTCCATGGCTCCCATAATAGCGAACCGTTGTGGCTACTGGCTGATATGCCAAGCTCCTGCAGGGCGTTTTTTATTTTTTTATCTCGCGCTATACGCCAAGGTTCATAACACCGACTCCAATGCACGCTTTGGGCTTTGGTTTCTTCTACCAACTTCAATAGAATATTGCTGGCATCGCCGCAGAAAACACGCAACTTTCCGCCCAGGGATTGGTTGAGATTATGCAACGACTGATGCAACCAAACTCGACTCGCACCCCCCATTTTCCAAGGGCCTGCATTAACATCGTCAAGAATATAAATCGGCAGAATATCCCCGTCACTTTGCGCCGCGTGTAAAGTCGGATTGTCATGAACACGCAAGTCTTGCCGAAACCAGACTATGGTGGTCGCGTTATTTTTAGCAGATGCCATTTTTTGCCAACCTTTAATACTGTGAATTGCGAGACTGCCCACCAAGCGATGAGCGCACGCTTAGCTTTTGCTTGCTTAGATTGATTCGTTGAAACGCTCGGCAGCGCGCTGTGCCAGCCACAAACACATGGGAAAAGCCACTGCCCAAGCAAAAGCGATGAAGCCCAACGACCAAGCCCGAGGTTCAGCCAAGCTCACATCCGTCAAGCGAATACCGGCATAATAGCTAAATGGAGCCGCAAGGGCACCCAATAACACGGCTAAGTAGAGATGGCTGTGCAACCAGCGCAGCGAATGATTGAGCAAAGTAGAAAACACAATCCAAAGGCAAATCAACCACACTGGCGGTATTACCAAATCGTTGGGCAACACGATGACACCGGATCGGATTAACATCGAATCGACAAAAAAGCCCAACACGACCACCTGCACAACCAGCAAAATCTCGCGCCAATCATCAGCGATAAAACGAAGATGTAACATAACTACCGTCAGAGCTGTCGCTATGGCAATCTCATTGCCGCCTAACACGCAGCAAAGCCATGCACCATTGAACATAGCCACATTGGTCAAACTCTTCGATTTACTCATACAGCCACACTACGTTGCTTCACATTCGTCGGTTCAGATTCTGAGGCTCACAATCATTTGCTGGCAGCCGCCCCATGACCCTGTAGTCAATGCTAGACATGAGCTGACTCCGTTGACGTGTTGAAAGCGTATCGGAAGAATTTTAGCTGTAAGCAAATATTTTGGCACTACACTCGCGAGTATCTAAGTTAGCCAATTGCCCCGCCGCCCCGCCGTCACCAACTGGCCAATAGCCAAGCTTTACATAGGTACTACATAGGTACCACATAGCTTCTATATAGGAATACATAGGTGCCTCGTGGGTAATGCATGGGCAATACAGGGATACTACACAGGGGAACTAGAACAATGCTACGGCCAATCATAGAGTGCTACGGCCAATAATAGAGTGCTACAGCCAATAAAAACTGCACTATCAACGAGATACGCACCCAGGAAAATCACCCGTTTGGCACGATGATCTTATCTCACAATTAAGGCGTATAAGCCTCTATATTAGTAACTCGCAGCTCAACCACGACCACCCGGTGTCAAAGAGCGCTCCTACACGAAGAACAGTTATGCTAAAATCTATTGAAAATCAGACGGTTAGTTCGGGCAACACGAACGGCCCGAATAGGTCACCCCGCGGTCAAAGCGCCGCGTCCATGCACGGTGCAGAGGTTGAAAGCCTCTGCAAGAAAAGGAGTAGCATGTACCAAAGTGGAGTAAAAGAGCGTCTAGCCCATGATGAGTGGGCGGCAGTAATGCACAAGATCGCCGCCGATCAAGATCGGAAGGCCTTCGAAAAGCTGTTCGCGCACTTCTCACCGAAGATCAAAAGTTTTTGCATGATGCTCCGTTCGCAGCATACATCGCCGCAAATGGCAGACGAACTCGTACAAGATGTCATGATTAAGGTTTGGACCAAAGCACAATATTTTAATTCCGACAAGGCGAGTGTAAGTACCTGGATTTTTACCATTGCCCGCAACTGCCGAACCGATTACCTGCGCAAACTCAAGCGCACCGAGACGCCGTTGGTAGCTGATGATCTATGGCCCATGGCCGAAGAGGAAGCACCTTTTGCCTCGCTTGAACAGCGCCGCATTGAAAAAAATATTCATCATGCGTTAACGCTGCTGCCGCCAGAGCAAGCCGAGGCGCTTAAACAAATTTACATCTCTGGCAAAACCCATGCTGAAGTAGCATCGGCTCTCGGCCTGCCGCTAGGAACGGTCAAGTCGCGTGTGAGACTAGCCATTGCAAAACTGCGCATTAGCATGGGTGAGCTATTCGCCGACGAAGCCGACGCTGAGCCAGCCGACGCAACCGGCAGCAACAAAGCGGCAGGTGCGGAGCTTGAGCCATGAGCGATTCAATGAAAGAACGAGACGCTAACAATAACTCCGCTAACCAACATACTTTAAGGTCCCCCACTATGCCGCGGCTTCACCCCGATATACACTGGCTAATCGATTACGCGGCAGGCACCCTTCCGCTATCTCACGCGTTATGCGTAGCCGCACATACTGAATACTGCAGCTCATGCCAAAGCAAGGTTCGTGAACTCAGCGCTATTGGCGGTTCGCTTATGAGCAGCGAAACAGACACTATTCACGCCGTTGAAGCCGGAGCCAGTGAACAGCTAAACGGAGACGAGTCGGAAGCACTGAACAACCTATGGGCCGCCATCGAGCAAGCAGAAGTCGCTCAGAGCGATACTGAAGTAACGAGCCCTGCGAAGCAAGCCAGCCACGCAAGCACGCCGCAGAGCGAAACCACTGCTACGTTGCCCGCGTGTGTGAAAAAATTGGTTCCCAGCACCATGGAGCAGCTAAATTGGAAGAAACTGGGCAGACACTTAAGCGTCTCTCATTTAGCCTCAGGTGATACACAGCGAGAAGTGGCGCTGCACCGTATTCAGCCAGGTCGCGGGGTTGCTAACCACGACCACAAAGGAGAGGAAGTAACCGTGGTATTGCGCGGCAGCTTTTCCGAT
Source organism: uncultured Pseudomonadales bacterium (assembly GCA_943788835.1). Classification (GTDB taxonomy): domain Bacteria; phylum Pseudomonadota; class Gammaproteobacteria; order Pseudomonadales; family UBA7434; genus UBA7434. The sequence continues at coordinate 41,114 of CALSRU010000007.1, forward strand.
CAAAAAGGCATTTATCTGCCAGGAGATTTTCTGGTGATGCAGGCAGGACACAGCCACCAACCCGTTGCGAGCGGTGACATGGAATGCATTTGCCTGTCGGTCGTAGATGCGCCCATCAAGTTTACCGGCCCAATCAATCGACTCATCAACCCCTTCCTGAAAATTCACCCTTCGCCAGCACCAGCCTAAGGCACCGACAGACCCACAGCTTTCTAGCCTTTCCGCCTCGAAGTTCGAGTCCTGAAAGGCTAGAAAGGTAGCGCCGTCCTCAGGGCTATCGCCAAACGCCCTCCACCGTAGTTCCAATCGATATCTCAGCGACAGGTGGGATTTTTCACTTCATACGCGCAAGCCACTTGAGTAAACTGTGGCAGCAATAAATTACGATTTATCGTCTCTTCTCGCATTGTCCTCCCGCTTCGTTTTGAAAACTCAACGATAGTTCGACAGCTTGCTGACGGTAGTAGAGCAACTCGCCCCTAGCAACAGGTAAAACTATGTCAAAACGCCCATTGTATTTGTCACTTGCGGGCCCCGCCCTGCTCGAAACACCGCTTTTAAACAAAGGTAATGCCTTTAGCAAAGAAGAGCGTCGCGATTTAAATATTTTAGGTCTCTTGCCCGAAGTCATTGATACGATTGATGAGCAAAAAGATCGCGCCTACCAGCAATTACATGCCTTCCACACCGATATGGATAAGCATATTTATTTGCGCAATATTCAAGACACCAATGAAACACTTTATTACCGCTTGGTGATTGAGCATCTCGAAGAGATCATGCCCATTATCTACACACCTACGGTGGGGCAAGCATGCCAGCAGTTTTCTAAAATTTATCGTCGTCATCGCGGCCTGTTCATTTCTTATGACGACCAAAACTCTATTGACGACATGCTACAAAATGCGACCAAAAAAAATGTCAAAGTCATTGTAGTCACCGATGGCGAGCGCATTCTTGGCTTGGGCGACCAAGGCATTGGCGGCATGGGCATCCCAATTGGCAAGCTCGCACTCTACTCAGCCTGCGGCGGCATCAGCCCCGCTTATACCCTACCAATTACGCTTGATATCGGCACCAACAACCAAGAACTCATTGACGATCCTTTATACATGGGCAGTAAACATCCACGTATTACCGGTCAAGACTACGACGATTTTCTCGAGTCCTTCATTCAATCCGTAACCAACCGCTGGCCTAACGCTCTTATTCAGTTCGAAGATTTTTCTGGCGTTAATGCAAACCGCTTACTTGATCGCTATCGCAAACGGATCTGCTGCTTCAACGATGATATACAGGGCACCGCTGCAGTTACTGTAGGTACTTTGTTAGCTGCATGCAAAGCGAAAGATGAGCCACTAAAAGATCAAGTCATCACTTTTTGCGGCGCAGGCTCGGCGGGCTGCGGCATTGCAGAACAAATTGTTGCGCAAATGGTTTCTGAAGGGATTAGCGAAGCACAGGCACGCAGTCAAATATTCATGATCAATAGCCGCGGCCTCGTAGTTGATAACATGGCTGGCCTCAAAGATTTTCAACTCGGTTTTTGCCAGCCCTCCAGTGTGGTGCTGAACTGGGGCATCAGTGAAGACACGGCCAGCCTAGAGCAAACCGTTAAACATTCTAAAACGACGGTACTCATTGGCGTTTCCACGGTAGCCGGGCTGTTTACGCAAGAAATTGTTGAGCAGGTTTATCGCAATGCACCAAGACCAATTATATTGCCGCTGTCAAACCCCACTTCAAAAGTTGAGGCACTGCCCAAAGACATCATTGAGTGGACCGAAGGCAATGCCATTATTGCGACCGGCAGTCCGTTTGATCCGGTCAATTATCAAGGTAAAGACTATCCTATTGCGCAGTGTAACAATGCGTATATCTTTCCTGGCATTGGCTTAGGTGCGGTGGCCTGTGAAGCCAGATACATCACTAATGGTATGCTCATGGCATCCAGTTATGCGCTGGCCGAATACTCCGCCACGCACAACCAAAACAACGAGACGCTGCTACCCAGCCTCAACGATATTCGAGCCGTTAGTCAGTTTATTGCGAAAGCGGTCTACAAGCAGGCCATTGTTGACAGAGCCGCATGGCCAACCAGCGATGAACGTATCGACCAACGCATTGAAAGAAACTTTTGGGAACCCGAATATCGCAATTATCGCCGCGCTGCGGTTTAGTTATACTTAGTTAAGCAGTACTCAGTTAAACAGTACTCAGTTAAGCAATACTCAGTTAAGCAATACTCAGTTTAGTCATGCCCAGTTAAGTCATACGCACGTTTTAATGTGCGTTTGCACCGCCATAACTCGTTAAGAGGCCTTATGTCGTTAACGCAGCTCGCCTATCGTGCATTAGACACGATAGAGCGCTTAGGCAATCGCCTACCTCACCCCGCACTGCTCTTTATGGGCCTAGCGGCCACTGTGATTGTGCTGTCATGGGTGATGTCGTCGCTCGATGTCGCTGCCGTTCACCCTATCAACGAACAAACGTACACCGTAGTCAGCTTGATGAACGGCGCGGGGCTGCGACGCATTCTCGGCGAAGCGGTCAGCAACTTTACCCACTTTGCACCGGTGGGTGTGGTGCTCGTTATCATGATGGGCATTGGCGTCGCTGAACACTCTGGATTGATTGCCTGTGTATTGCGCAGCATTGTTAAACGCACTTCACAACCCCTACTTGCCTACGTCACTGCATTTGCAGGGGTGATGTCGAGTATTGGCGCCGACGTGGGTTATGTTGTTCTCATACCCATAGCGGCATTGCTTTATCAAGCGTTCGACCGCCCTGCACTGGCCGGTATTGCCGTGGCATTTGCCGGCGTATCGGCCGGCTTTAGCGCCAACCTGCTCATTGGCCCGGTGGATGTGATGCTCGCCGGCATCTCCACCGAAGCGGCGCATTTAATTGATGCATCGGCCGAAGTCACTGCCACCGACAATTATTATTTTATTATTGTTTCAACGGTACTCATTACCTTAGTAGCAGGATGGGTCAGCAATCATGTGGTGGAGCCGCGCCTTGCTCAGCAAAAAGACCGGCAACAAGATCAGCCCGATGCAGGCTCAAACTCAAACACCAATGCAGATACGCTTACTCAACAACATACTCACCAACATTCTCAACAACATACTGAACAGCACATCAGTCTCGCTTGGGTGGGTGGGTTTAGCGCTATCTATTTCGCCGGTATCATTTTGCTGAGCTGGCCTGGCCTCGGTGCATTGGCAGCAACTGCCGAGAGTCGCTCACCCCTACTTGCTAATTTGGTGCCATTACTAGCCATTTATTTCGCCATGGCAGGCTATGTGTTCGGTCGTAGCAATGGGATTTATCGCTCGGCATCACAAGCTATAGACAGCATGGAAAAATCGATTGCCACCATGGCCTATTACATCGTGCTGATGTTTTTTGCCGCGCAGTTCGTCAATTATTTTGCCTGGACCAACATCGGTACGGTAACGGCTATTGCTGGGGCCCAGTGGCTGGGCTCGTTGCAGCTCAGCCCCATTGTTTTGCTATTGGCCATTATTGCGCTATCGGCATCCATCAATTTATTGGTCGGCAGTGCCTCGGCTAAGTGGGCGCTGCTGGCGCCGGTGTTTGTGCCCATGCTTATGTTGCTGAACATTCCGCCAGAACAAACACAAATGGCCTATCGCATTGGCGATAGCACCACCAACATCATCACACCGCTTATGCCCTACTTTGGCATTGTGCTGGCCTATGCCCAGCGCTACCAAGCCCAACTAGGCCTTGGCAACATTATCGCCATGATGCTGCCCTACTCACTGGCGTTGCTCGCCACCTGGAGCTTGCTCATTGCCATTTGGATTGCAACGGGCTTACCGCTAGGGCCTTAAACTCAAAGGCCTTAACCCAAAGTCCGAAAAAGCTCTTTGCTGACTTGAAGACACTCGAAAAGCATCGTTTAGATGATGCTCGGCGACCCTATGCTAGTGTCCAGACGGCGCCGGACCTCATGCCTTAGAAACCACCCACTCGTTATTTTCATCCAAACAGGCCTCTGATTCGTTGCTCTCTTGCAGCTTACCCTTGTTAATAATAGTAAAAGACAACACTCGGCAAAGTCTGCCTGCCACTGAATACTCTTTCACCACGGTAATTTCGCCGCCCACAGCCGACCGTGGATTACCCCAGCGCTCAACCGATCCGACTTTCGAATTATTCAACCTCATCAATGCCGAGTCAGTTAATAGCTTGATGTCACTCGGGCTCATACTCCCAGCCGTTTTAAACACCGAACTGGACGCCCCCGAAACCATCTTAAACGGCGCTTTAACAATACCCGTGAAGAAACCCGTTACTGCCCCCTCGCTAGCTTGCTTGCCAGCCCTACTCGCCTCTGCGATCAAACGCTCGGCTCTGTCCATGGTTGAGGGTAGCTGTTCGCGAACATTCGCAACCTCGGCAATCACCGGCGGAATGGCCTGTCGAACTTGCTCAACCTCGGCCAGTATTGGTGGGATACTTTCGCGTGTTTTTCCTACTTCGGTGAGCACCGCCGGCAGCTCAAGGCGCAATGCCTCTACCTCTGCCAAAATCGCCGGGATCTGCTCTCGAACTTGAGCCACCTCCTCAACAATACTGGGAATAAGCGCAGTAATACTTTCAGCCTCCTGCAATACGGGCCCCATAAAGGCGGCTGCCTCATCCACCTGATCAAGAATCTCAGGTAATTCATCAACGGCTTGGATAAGCGCATAACTAAAGTAGGCAATAGCGCCTGCGAGGCAAACTAAGCTAAACGAAAAAAATAGCCGACTGTAATGTGGAGCCTTTTCCATAAGGTGGTACCCAAAGGTGACGAATTATTGTTTAGGGCGATTTAATCATAGGCCCATGTCAGATGGCTAGCTTACCATTTAACGCGCAGCACCTCGCATCAATCCTTTAGCGAGCTGACTGATTTTTCGCAAGCAAACCCGTTACCAATAACCGAACCTAAATAATACGTTGTTTAAGACTCTCTAACGCGTGCTCTAGCACTGCCCCGTTTCATTGCCTATGTCTTTACGTATGGCCATGCACTACAATCGGTTTACATTTTTTTATTGCCTTAAAGGTTCACCATGTCTTTATCCATGCACCAGTGTTCAATGCCCGTTTTTATTCATAGCCTAAACAATCTTGCCGCTCTACTTAAAAAAGGTGAGGCGCACTTTGAGAAAGAAGGGCTTGATGGCTCTGAATTAATTAACGCTCGGCTTCACCCCAACATGCATCCTTTATCGCGCCAAGTACAAATTGCCTGCGATGTAGCAAAGGGAGCGGGTGCTCGTATTAGTGGCATTGAAGCACCCAAATACGATGACACCGAAAGCACGTTTGCCGAGCTTTACACACGCATCGACAACACCCTTGATTTTTTAAGTGCCCTACCGGCTAAAGACAATTAACGACACCGAAGACAAAGAGATTAAAATGCAGGCTGGCCCATATGAGCTGGAATTTACCGGCAGCACCTACCTCATTAAGTGGGCGCTACCCAATCTTTATTTTCACATCTCTACCGCTTACAACATCTTGCGGCACAATGGCGTAGACATCGGAAAAATTGATTTTCTAGGCCCTATCAATTCATAGTGCGATTGTTCATAAAATAATAGAACGCGGTGGTTCTCACCCTCTCAATCGCACCCATAAAAAAACCCGCAAACGCGGGCTTTAATATTTGGTACCTAGTGGATTGATCACTTCAGCCTAAGGGCTGTAGTGACCGTACTAGGGACACACACCGCCTCCATTTTCAAAATGCACAGCAACATCGAGGGCTTGCTTATAAATCGGTAAATGCTCGTAACGCGCCATGCTCAACACCTCACAAAAAAAAACCTGCGGGGGGAAACCCCCCGCACACCCAAATCACTGCGTGATTTAAATTAACAAATCATTCAAATCAGCAAAGCAGCGAATTAGCGATGTCTGCGCTTCACCCCTACCAATCCTAACAACGCCGTGCCAAATAACCACGCCGCCGCAGGAACAGGTACCGAACTGACATCGCCCGCGCGGACTGCCCAACTATAGTAACTAAAATTCTTGGTGAGGTAGTCCTGGCTGCCATCACCGGTACTGAAGGCCCAGGCGAGAAAGTTAAAAGTATTAGGCACATACTCCTCGCCGTACCAATAAAACCAAGACTGCACGTTCAAGAAACTCTCTGTGCCACCACCGAGCGTCGCATCGGTAAAGCTCACATTGCCTGATATTGAAGTTCCTGCCGTATAGCCCAGGTTGTTGTAAAACATATGGCCCAATTCGCCGGTGGTGACGTTATAACCGGAAGCCGGGGCATTGCCTGCTGAAGCTAAACGCCAGTCGTCAAAACCGCCGTAGCTGAGTTGATCAGCCCAGGTATTAGCATCGGCCCAAGTCATTCGACCATCCGCATCGTAGCCGGTGGTTTGCGCGTAATTCGCATCCTGCATCCAAGTAATATCCAGCACATCATCATAGATAAGGCCATTGCCTCGATCGTACAATGCAGCATGAGAAGATGAGCTAACAACAACAAACAGACACGCCACTAAGCGCAGTAGAAAAGGTTTCATTTTAATTCTCCAGGTTTTTTTTCGTTATCCATGTAGCCATCGGGGGAGATGACTGCCAAATTTGAATTATTCTGCGAATTTACCAAGCGGCTAATATATAGTCAACTCATCAATTGTGACGGCCCGATAATTTTAGGGGTCTAATTTTAGGGCTCAGAGCCCTAAAATTACAAAAGCCGGCTTTAATATTTGGTACGACCGAGTGGATTGATCACTTCAGCCTAAGGGCTGTAGTGACCTGCTGCGCAGGCAGCTCGCAAGCGATCTGTCTAAAATGCTGTGCATTTTATCGAACGCGGTGCTTCTCACCCTCTCAATCGCACCCATAAAAAAACCCGCAAACGCGGGCTTTAATATTTGGTACGACCGAGTGGATTGATCACTTCAGCCTAAGGGCTGTAGTGACCTGCTACGCAGGCAGCTCGCAAGCGATCTGTCTAAAATGCTGTGCATTTTATCGAACGCGGTGGTTCTCACCCTCTCAATCGCACCCATAAAAAAACCCGCAAACGCGGGCTTTAATATTTGGTACGACCGAGTGGATTGATCACTTCAGCCTAAGGGCTGTAGTGACCTGCTACGCAGGCAGCTCGCAAGCGATCTGTCTAAAATGCTGTGCATTTTATCGAACGCGGTGGTTCTCACCCTCTCAATCGCACCCATAAAAAAACCCGCAAACGCGGGCTTTAATATTTGGTACGACCGAGTGGATTCGAACCACCGACCCCCACCATGTCAAGGTGGTGCTCTAACCAACTGAGCTACGGTCGTACAATAACTGGGTACGTACATTGGCTAGGTAACACGAGCCGCTGTACGGGGCGGCTATTATACGTAGCCTGCGGCTGGCCGCAATGGCAATCAGCCTACAAATACTTGTTGTTTGAGCTGTTGCAGCTGATCTCGCAACACTCCAGCCTCCTCAAACTCAAGATCACGGGCGTGCTGATGCATTTGGACCTCTAATTGCTTGATTTTTTTCGATAATTCTTTCGGCGACAATGTTGTTAGCGGGTCTGCATAATCGGCCAACGAAGGCTCTGCCACTTTGCGATCGCGGCCTTTCTTACCACCGCGGCCCGGTATCATGCGCGCGCCTTCCATAATGTCAGCCACACTTTTTTTAATGCCTACCGGCTCAATGCCGTGCTCTTGGTTGTAGGTTAATTGCACCTCTCGGCGGCGGCTAGTTTCATCTAAAGCACGCTGCATTGAACCGGTTATCTTGTCAGCATAAAGAATAGCCTTGCCATTTAAGTTTCGGGCGGCACGGCCAATAGTTTGAATCAGCGATGTTTCTGAGCGTAAAAAACCTTCCTTGTCAGCATCGAGAATAGCCACTAGCGACACCTCCGGCATATCTAAACCCTCGCGCAACAAGTTAATCCCCACCAAAACATCAAAATGGCCTAGGCGAAAATCGCGAATAATTTCAACGCGCTCCACTGTATCAATGTCCGAGTGTAAGTAGCGCACCCGCACGTTGTGCTCATCTAAGTACTCCGTTAAATCCTCCGACATGCGCTTAGTCAATGTGGTCACCAAAACACGCTCTTCAATAGCCGTTCGCTTCCCTATCTCCGACAGCAAATCATCTACCTGCGTAAGTGCAGGTCTCACTTCCACTTCTGGGTCGATCAAGCCGGTAGGACGCACCAACTGCTCGACAATTTGGGCCGATTTTTCACGCTCATAGGGCCGCGGGGTGGCCGTAACATAAATACACTGGCCCACCAAAGATTCCCACTCTTCAAAGCGCAGCGGCCTATTATCTAACGCTGAAGGTAAGCGGAACCCGTATTGCACGAGCGTTTCTTTGCGTGAGCGATCGCCTTTATACATAGCGCCAATTTGCGGAACCGTTACGTGCGATTCATCAATCACCACTAAGGCGTCTTTAGGCAAGTAATCAAACAACGTGGGTGGTGGCTCGCCCGGCTCGCGCCCTGATAAATACCGCGAGTAATTTTCGATACCGGTACAAAAACCTAGCTCACGAATTAGCTCTAAGTCGTAACGGGTGCGCTGCGATAAGCGCTGCTCTTCAACCAATTTGTCTTGATCGTGCAACTGTACTAGCCGCTCGCGCAGCTCTTCTTCAATACCATCTATCGCTTTGAGCATATTGTCGCGCGGTGTCACATAGTGCGACTTAGGGTAGATGGTAAACCGCGGCAATTTAGCCTGAACTTCGCCCGTTAGTGGATCAAACAGGCTGAGTTGTTCTAGCTCATCATCAAATAGATCGACTCGGATGGCATCGCGTTCGGACTCCGCCGGAAAAATATCAATGACATCGCCGCGCACTCTAAAAGTACCGCGAGAAAAATCAATGTCGTTGCGTGTGTATTGCAACTCCGAAAGGCGCTGGAGAATCTCTTGCTGGCTGTAGCGGTCGCCGCGGCGCAAATGCAGCACCATTTTCAGGTACGCCGCTGGGTCACCCAAACCGTAGATTGCCGACACCGTCGCCACTACCAGCGCATCAGGACGCTCTAGCAATGCCTTAGTGGCCGACAAGCGCATTTGCTCTATGTGCTCATTGACCGACGAGTCTTTTTCAATAAAGGTGTCAGATGCAGCAACATAGGCCTCCGGCTGGTAGTAATCGTAATAGCTGACGAAATACTCAACCGCGTTGTTTGGAAAGAACTCTTTAAATTCACCGTATAGCTGAGCGGCCAGCGTCTTGTTGTGCGCCATAACAATGGTGGGCCGCTGCATTTCAGCCACCACGTTGGCAATGGTGTAAGTTTTACCCGACCCGGTCACACCCAGTAACACCTGCCCGGCAAGCCCCGAATTAAGGCCATCGACCAACTGCTTAATGGCTTTGGGCTGATCGCCGGCGGGCTGATAATTGGAGACGACTTCAAAAGGTTTAGACATGGGTGCTTATACGCCCGCAAGCGAAAAATGGCTGAGAAAACCCGCGATCATACCGACAGTTGGCAAGCCTATAAAGCACTATCTGGTCTCATAAAAGCCACCTACACGCATGATTGGCCTTTTTTTTACCATACCGCGCAAACCCCACTTGACGAACACCGCTCACGCCCTTAATATTCGCGCCCTACCGAGGTTTGTGATCTATAATTCATTGATCTGGCAGCCAATATAGCTGTTTAGGTAGACCAACAATTCCGCCTTAGCTCAGTTGGTAGAGCAAATGACTGTTAATCATTGGGTCGCTGGTTCGAGCCCAGCAGGCGGAGCCATATAAAGCAAAAAAAGCTGCAGCAATGCAGCTTTTTTTGTGGGTGGAGGAAAATAGCTTGATTGCGTGCCTGGGCTTAACGCTCACGGCTGAGCTTTTTTATCTCGCAGCCGCGCTCGAAACCGATCGCGGGCTAACGCCTGCATATCGGCAACCGAATCACTCTCATCCACAATTTCTCGACCCAGCAGGGTTTCAATGGCATCCTCCAAAGTCACAATGCCAGAGGTTTGACCAAAGTTATCCTGCACCAGATACATATGAGCACGGCCTTTAATAAACATATCGAGCAATCGATGCACGGGCAGCTTTTCGGAGACTACATCCAGCGGCTTTGCCAGCTGCTCAACCGCTGTACCGCCCTCACCCTGGCGCAACGCTTCGTACAGATCTTTTAGCATAACCAGCGTAGTAATATCGTCGACGCTATCACCATACACAGGCAGCCGTGAAAAGCGGCGATTATTTTCATCGCTTAAAGCCTCAGAAACGGTAGTTTTTTTCGATAGCATTTGCACCACCGAGCGCGGTGTTAGCACGGCTTGCGTTGCCACCTCGCGCAATTTAAGTAAATTTAATAAATACTGGCTTTCTTCATCGAATAAATTACCGTCTTTATGCCCCAGACTTGCCATGGCAATAATTTCATCGCGAGTGACTTCATCCTCAATTTTTCGGCTAAATAAATTCGTTAGCTTAGTCGCAAGCCACACCAGCGGATAAACAATGCGCACCAGCGCAAGAATAACCCAAGCAGCCGGCACTGCCAGCGTACGCCAATAACTGGCACCCAGGGTTTTGGGAATAATTTCAGAAAAGTACAAAATGGCTAGCGTTAACAGCACAGCAATCAGGCTTTCCCACTGCTGGCCAAACACCTGCAATGCCTGCGAACCAACACCAGCGGCACCAATGGTATGAGCGAAGGTATTGAGAATTAAGATAGCGGAGAGTGATTTATCTAGGGAGTTGCGCACCTTGGCCACGACTGCACCGGCGCGCGGTTTATCAGTATTCAGTGCCTCAGCAAAGCTGGGTGTCATTGATAGTAGCACCGCCTCAAGAATAGAGCAGATGAACGAAACCCCGATGGCGATGGCGAGATAAACAAACAGCACTGTCATGATTTTGCGTTTTTTTCATCCTGAATTATCAGCGTCTATATTTCATTGTGCTTTAGTTTAACTGGGTATTGCAAGTATTTAACGGAAGAAAACAGTTTGACTACTTTAGACAAAAAACGGCCCCCGAAGGAGCCGCTGGTATGTATAAGCTGACGATCAATCAGCAACGTAACCCGGGTACCCAGGCTCGAGAATAGTAATCATTTTTTGGCCCTCCGGAAGATCAAAGGTATCGATCACGATCGCATCTTCAGTACCTAGATTCGCAGCGGTCATGGGCGTATGAGGCGGCATGTAATAGCACGTACCGGCCGGATTTTCTGTTGGCTCCTGCCCTTCTACAAAGTCGGTAATCGTGCCGGAGATGACGCAAGTCCAACCGCCAAAATCATGGATATGAATACCAACCCTCGTCCCAGCTAATCGCACTCCATTGTGAATGACCAAGCGACTACCGTCAGCGGTTATTGTATCGAGCATCACAAAGCTATTGCCCAGCGGCGCGAGTATGCCCGGTGGTATTTCGCCATTAATCGTCGTTACCGGTTTGTTAATCATTGAATCAGAAAAAACGCTCAAACTGAACAAACTAAAAAACCCGAACAAAGCCATTGTTATCGTTTTATTGCTAAACACGTTGTTTTCCTCAAAATATTGGAGACATACCCTCCCAAAAAGATTTTTAAAGTTACATGAACTAACAGCCAATTGAAACCCCCAAGCCATTCGGCTTAACCGCAAAAAATTAGCTACGCTCCACCCTGGTAACAGTGTTCAATAAACCTCAGGCTCAGTAAATATACCTAAGTAAGAGTGACTATTGAAAATGGTACCAACCCTGACACACTGTTCAGCAGGGGAATCTGATTGCCCCTTTGGGCAGACGCAGCATAACGTCTAACCATTTAACTGAAATTATTTTTTCTACGTGCATCCAAATGAGCCGCTCGTTACGTCTTATGTATTAGGCAGGTACAGATTGATAAGTAAAGTACGCACTTTACCGCCTATAGACAAATCCGTGGGGCTAGTGCAAAGACATCAATTGATGAGCCCCGCCGAAAAATTTTCGCTGTTACAGCGTAACTAGAGGAGCATCAACATGAAAATCTTGGCAACCGTAACCCTGGTATATTTGCTATGTCTACCCGCCGCCTTTGCTAGCAGTCATGACCAACCCACTACGCCTAACGCAGTGGCTATGGAGCAAGAAACCGCTAGTGTAGAAAATAGTGAAGCGGTTCAAAAAGAACAATTTAAAGACGACGTTGAAGCACTAAAAGCCACGATAATTGGGCGCATCATTGCCGAGCTTAGCTCTGAATTAGAGGGAAGCCCAGACATTAGCGAGCAAGATCGGGCCAAAATAGAGCGCGTGATTGACCGGCTAGACAATATGGAAACACTCGCCGATCTTCGGAGCTTGTCAGATCTTACTGGCCAGAGCGTGAGTGCCCAAGACATCAATGCGGGAGGAATGAGCGAATACGAAAAATGGCAGCAGGAATCGGATTCGTGGCTGGACGCTTTAATACCCATTGTGGCTATCGTCTTTGTTTTTGGCGCACCGGTGCTGATAGTCGCCACGGTTATGCTCATTGGCTATCGCAAAAAACGCTTACAACACGCCACACTGGACAAATTCATCGACAGTGGTCAACCGGTTCCTGCCGAGCTATTGGCCAGCCTGCAAAGCAATACCAGCAAAAACGGACAACAAAAAGGCGTCATGTATGGGTTAGTCGGTATCGGTGTCGGCTTGGCTGGGTGGTTAATGCACTCGTCGGGCATTGGCGCACTCGGCATTATTATTTTATTCGTGGGTATCGCACATTTACTGATAGGGAAGTTAGAAACCAAGGCTGAGTGAATGAGTCAATCATGACATCTGATGATCGGATCCTTATTGCAAGAATCCTTAAGCAGAATGACCAGCGGGCTTATAGTGAGCTGGTCAATCGGTACCAATCTCGGCTTCGTTATAGCTTGCGCCAGCTAACGGGCTGGGATGAAGCACTGGCCGACGATCTGGCTCAAGATACCTTTATAAAGGCATTTAAAAATTTGGCGTCGTTTAAGGGTGAATCACAATTTTATACTTGGCTTTACCGCATTGCCTACCGCGAATTCGCCAGTTATAAACGCGCACTAAAGCCGGTTGCCCCCTTGCCTGAAATACTCCCAGACACGCACCACGCCAACCCTATGACTGACGTCAACACACATCGGGATCTTGCCCATGCATTGGCGCAACTACCTTACGAGCAAGCCGCCAGCTTACACCTGCACTTACATTGTGAATTCACCCAGCAGGAAGTGGCCGACATTATGGGCGCGCCATTGGGCTCAGTAAAAAGCCATCTATTGCGTGGCAAAAATACGCTGCGAGTTTTATTATCTTCGTGGCAGACTAATGCTTCAGACAAAGGGGCAAAACAGGCATGAATAACCACCCACAACGAGACGTTAGCGACGACATTTTTAGGCGCTTACGCAAGTCAGAACCCTACCTAGAAGATAACGGCTTTACCGCTGCGGTAATGGCTCATTTGCCCAAGCAAGCTGAGTTACCTCTGTGGCAGAAAAGCGGCTTAATTATACTGTTTGGGCTCATTGGCGTTGCATTAGCAGCGTCAATGCTACCTGTGCAAATAACACCACTGGCGCCACTGGCTGCCATGCTGACTGATCACATTGTGAAGTTAGAAGTTTTTGGTTTTACAGCCGCCGCTACCTTCACGCTAGCAGGCGCTGCACTATGGTTCACCCAACACGAGATGTAACCCGCCCCGGCGTATCAACAACTTGCGAGAAAACCTATGCAACTCTTGTCAGTCAACAGACCCAACTACCGCACCCTGATACGCGATGTCAGCATGCTACAAATTAAACTGTTTGCAGACAGTATGCGCGACCTGATTTTGGTGCCGCTGTCTATTAGCGCCGGCGTACTGAGCTTGCTATGGCGCAGCGATAATAAACCCGGCACACAGTTTTACCATGTGCTGCGTGCCGGACGGCGCAGCGACCGCTGGATTGACTTGTTTGGTGCTGCAGACCGCGTGTATGGCCCTGCAGAAGGCGCCGGCAGGCCATTGCCGCAAGAAGATATGGAGGCGATCATTGCGCGCGTTGAGGATTTCATTGCCCACAAATACAACAGTGGAAGCTTCAGCGAAGAAAATAAAGTTCAGCTCAACAATGCTTTGAGTTTATTGCGCGAGCATCAAACCGGTGACAAAAATTCGCCTTAATATTTATTGATGTCGCTTTTCTGCACTCGATCTTGCAAAAAGCGCTTCATGATTAATATGGCGACTACCGACAACACGCCGTAAAGAATGGATAAGTCGGCCCAATCATTAAGAAACAGATAGAACCCCATGGCCTGTAAGTACAAAACCACCGACATAATGACGGCCGATATACCCAGCGCCAGTAAAAAATAAGCCGCGCCTATTAACATTTCCGCAAGAATGAAAATGATGCCCGCTATGAGCCATACCTCGGAAAAGAAAAGCCAGTGATTTAAAAATTCCGCCATGTCGTCACCTATTTTTTACCTAGAGTTTCTAATACCGTAGTAAACGCACCCAGTGTTTGCGTAATGTTGGTAGGCAAAATAACCGTTTTGGCATTGTCTGCTGCGGCTACTTCCGACATCGCCTGAACCTGCCTTTTCATAATTTCATAATCTACCGCTGGCTGTCCATTATCGGCTATTGCCTGTGCAACCAATCGTGTTTGCTCTGCATCTGCGCCCGCCTTTACCGTAACGGCATAAGCCTCTGCGTCTGCAGTAATTCTAATGGCCTCGGCTTTTTTATCCGCTTCATACAAAACCGCGTCGGCGGCTAACTCTACCGATCGCTTACTGCCCTCAGCCTCTGCTATTGATGCGCGCTTTTCACGCTCAGCATTTAATTGCTGTCGCTGGGCTTCTTTGGTTTGCTCATCAATAAGCACATCGGTAATGGCGGTAGAGGTAATCATAAGGCCCCATTCACTGGCCTTTTTTTGCAGGTTTTCGCCAATCTCCTCATTCATTGACTCGCGTGAAGATTGCAAGTCATCGAGGTCTAGCCTACCTGCCGCCGAACGGACGATTGAGGTGGCTTCTGTATCGATGGCTAAATCGACATCTTGAATGCGGTAAACCGATTTGGCAGCATCTACCACACGATAAAACACCGTGGCTTTTAACTTGACCTCTACATTGTCTTTGGTAATAACCGAAATAGTGAATTCAGGCAGCTGTCTTTCTAAAATAGAAATGCGTCGACTAATTTGATCTAAAAAAGGCACAATAAAATTCAAACCCGCATTCAGCGTCTTCGTATATTTGCCAAACCGCTCAATGGTGTATTCCTCAGACTGCGGAACAACTTTTATGCCCCGCCAAATGCTCGAAATAGCAATGATGAGAATTAAGAAGGACACAACCCCAGATAACGTAACCTGTATGTCTGCTTCATTCATGAGTGTGTATTCCTGTAATTTGGGTTAACTAACGGTGCCAGGGCGCTTGGCGATCTAGGCCATGATATTTAATGAGCAGACCAATATTCTCGGTGTTTTTGCAGTCATGCTAGATAGAGTATCACAGCTAATCGCGACGGCGGCACTTAACCTGAAGCGGTGTGTATTTACCGCGCCACAAGATAATTTTTCGCCAAACAGAAGCCCTACTTGACGGTACCGTGCATCAAAACCTTTACACGTCTTTATTAGATTTTACCAAGCGGTAGTCCAGAGCCTTTTGCTCACACTACAACTCAAGGTTTTAAACAAGGTATTTAAGGCAATCAGCCTTTGCCAAAAAGTCCTCTAAGGCTGGATCACTGTTTGCCGCTGCAAACTTTTGCTTAATCATTGCGAAGCCCAGTGCTGGGTATTTAAACGTTTTTTGAAAGTATGACTGGCCGCCCATGGCAAGCTGGGTTTGCTTTTCACCGGCCTGCCACGCTTGTGCGTTGGCATTACTCCAGGCCAAAAAACGAGGGCCTACTTCTTGGCTAAAAATGGGCTGTAGCGTGGGTGCTAGCGACTCCAAAGTTTCAAAATCTCCAGCATTTTTTGGCTCTAACATGCGTTGAATCCAGTCCACCACCTTCGGGCCGCGGGCTTCTAATATCGCGCAGCAGCTTGGGTCTGTATAGGCCTGATACAGCTGCCCCCACAAACCAAAATCGCCAAATGATGGGCGCTCGCCAAACAGGTACGAGCGCGACTGCAGGTGCGCTTGTAGCATGTCGACTACATTGGCGAACGATTCAACCAGCAAGGGCTTGTTGTTTTCATTAGAACCGGCAAAGGCCATGCGCGGAACCATGCGCTTAACAATAAGAGGAGCAAACAAGGGACCCAACAATTTCCCTACCCAGCCCGTTGTTAACCCAGCAATAGTGCCCTGCGCCAAGGTTGCCGAACGGCATTTCTGGTCGGCCGGATAACTCCAACGATAATGAAACATCAGCTTGTTACCCCATTCATCGCCGTATTCTTCAAGTAACTCTGATAAAAATCGAAGTGCGGGATCCTGCGGGTGAATAGACGGCTCGGGATACCGCTCTTCTAGCAATTCTATAATAGGCGTAGAGTCTTGCATTGCGCTGCCATCGGGCAACAGCACCATCGGAATGAGCGGCACCTTAGCGTGCTGCTTAAAAAGCTTATTGTGACTGAATCGATCCATCCATTGATGCGGCACACTCTTATAACGCATAGCCGCTAGCACTTTCATTGAATAGCCCGATTCAGGGCGCCCCATCAAACCGTACTGCCCGCTTTGCAAGGTTGTTTTAGTCATTTTGGGTTCCGTGATTTGGGGTATGTTGAAATTATTTTAGGGCGCGAGCAATGCCATAACAAGCTAGATCGAGCTACGGCGAACTAAGGCAAACTAAGACGAGCTAAGCCGAGCATAAACAACAACGGCCCCTAAAGGGGCCGTTATTTGCCGTAAATCGGTGAATGAAGGGTTTAAATCTTTTTAACCCTACCGCCCTTCCTAACTTAATTAGTTGATCTTGCTACTAATACGCATTGCGATTAATGAAACCTTTAAAAACGGTCATGCAAATTATTTTCAGGTCCAACCATAATGACCAGCGACGAATGTAGTCCAAGTCATGTGAAATGCGGGTGTGAAGACAAGTATCACCCCGCCATCCATTCACTTGCGCCCAACCAGTAATGCCCGCCTTGACCATGTGCTTTTGCATATAACCAGGAATTTCGCTTCTGAATTTTTGTACAAATTCTGGGCGCTCAGGCCGAGGCCCCACAATAGACATATCGCCTTTGAGTACATTAAAAAACTGTGGAAGCTCATCGAGACTCGTACGGCGCAAAAATTGCCCAAAGCGAGTTGCTCGCTGCTCGCCAGCCTTCGCCCAAACGGGCCCGGTTGAAGCCTCGGAATTGACAGGCATAGAGCGCAGCTTATACATCATAAAGGGGCGTCCATTCCAACTTAAACGCTGCTGCCTAAAAAACACGGGGCCTGGTGAGCTAATCTTAACGCCAACCATTAATGCAACTAAGAGGGGGCTGATTAGTAACAAAATCAAACACGATAACAAGCGATCTTGAATCGCTTTTAAAAACCGGTTTAGGCCATCCATAGGGGTTATCGATACGTTGATAACGGGCAAGCCGGCTACCACACTCAGGGATTGGTTCATCATTCCTAGCGCAAACATATCCGGTACAATTCGTATGTCACACGAGCTTTGTGGGACTATGGTTAGAATTTTTTGAATTTGGTCACTTTTCGTAAATGGCAGCGCTATCCAAATTTGGTCTGGACGGAATTCTTCAACATAACTCAGCCCTCGCTCTAATTCACTATCATTGGGCCGATCAGACTTCAGCGTGAAACAAGCCTCTACTTTTAAGCCCGTTTCACTGGATGCTTGCAGCCTTGTTTGTGCCGTATCGCCAAGTTCATCCGAGCCAAAGATAACCACTGTGCGTTGGTTATACCCCTTAGCTCGCAGCTCCTTCAATATAATCCTGACGCAGTAGTGGATTATCACAGTCAGCGCCCCACCCAGTAGCCACCAACACAACAGCCATTCACGAGTGTGAACACCAGACCCACCGGTAGAGTAGACAATAAGGCTAAGGACAACGATCGTAGCTGTCCAAGCTAATAACAAACTGCTGACTTCCGTAATGAAGTTAATACCCCGCCAACTTTTATACAGATTGAACTTGCGAAGCAAGATACCCCCAATCAAGAGGCCACAAATAAGGGTGAACTGATAAGAAGTGCTGATATTCGCACTGGGGATCAATAAGCGATGTGCAGCTAAACCTGCCCCAAGAATACAGGCTAGATCTAGAATTTTTTGTACATCTGAAATGAGTGAAGAATGTTCTTTTAGTAGGCTTTTATTGCGCAAGATCAGTGTCGTCCATGTTGTAAGTAACTACTTTACCGGCCACGAGGGCCAGCCTAATATTCAAGCTATTTAAAATCGCCTTATTCATAACCTTAACAAATACCTGCCTAGGCTTTAGCTCTCAGCTGCCGCACAAGCTTATATTAGAATTCCATTCAAATACTGATGCAGATCACAATCTTAGGCATTTCTGTCATTGAATGTAAGGCCTATACCGAGTGAAAATTACACTAGTTTGCAAGAGCGACGATTGATCTAACCGCACCTTTCTTGGAATACATAATAATCATTAATAACGCAGCAAAGACCTAAAGGTTTACACTGGCGCTGCGGGTGTATAATAAAACCCGTCAAGCTCCTAGCGAGACATTAAGTCGCAACGTGAAGAAACTAAGGGAAGAACAAACGCTTTTAAACCTCATTGAGCCACCCAGTTACTCGATCTTCAAACAGCGCTTGAAATCATCCGGGCTATAACCCTGCGAAAAACTAAAGATCCACGGAGAAAACAATTGAGCACCAGTGAAACAGAGAACACGCTCCCCGTCGGCACACCCATGCAGCCGGTTTACTTAGTGCAAGCTAATAATAGAAAAACAGATGATGAAATTGACCTGCGCGAGCTATGGAACGCGCTTTGGCAAGGCAAGGTAACGATTATTGCCATCACCTCGGTTTTTGCTATTGCCTCGGTCATTATTGCTTTAATGCTGCCCAATATTTATCGCTCTGAGGCACTGCTGGCTCCAGCAGAGGAATCCCAAGGCGGTGGCCTGTCGGCGCTGGCCGGGCAGTTTGGCGGCCTGGCAAGCATTGCCGGCATTAACTTATCGGATGGTGCAACCGACCCCACCGTGGTGGCTATCGAAACACTCAAGTCGCGCCGCTTTGTTAAAACATTTATTGATAAACATAAACTCTTGGTGCCATTAATGGCCTCTACTGGCTGGAATGAGTCTGACAATACACTCACTATTGATGATGACATTTACAACAGCGACACTCAAGAATGGGTGCGCGATGTTAGCCCACCGCTGCAAGCCAAACCCTCAGACATGGAAGCCTACAAGGTTTTTATGGAAGATGTGTTAAGCGTATCGCAAGATAAAAAATCGAGCCTTGTACGAATTGGCGTAGAGTTTTATTCACCAACCCTCGCCAAGCAATGGGTCGATTGGCTTGTGACTGATATCAATGACTACATGCGAGCCAAAGATCTTAACAG
>CALSRU010000008.1 GCA_943788835.1 uncultured Pseudomonadales bacterium
GACATGTTGGTTCTGGATTGCGGAGAGATCGGCCCGGCCTACCAGCCGGGGCACACTCATTGTGACTTTTTGAGCTATGAGTTGATGGTAGGCGGCGAGCATATAGTGGTTGACACCGGTGTGTGCGAGTACGAGCCAGGAGAGCGCCGGCACTTTGTGCGCTCTACCAAAGCACATAACACCGTGCGCATTGATGAACTTGAGCAGTCAGAGATTTGGGGCGAGTTTCGAGTTGCTAGGCGCGCAAAAAAGTTGCTCGGTGGCGTGGAATCCGTCGGGGCAGATGTTGTGGTTACAGGCGCATTTGAGGGTTTTTTTTCCGGTTGGTGGCGTTCTAAACCTCGGTTTAAGCACGAACGGAAAATGTGTGTAAAGTTAGTTAAAGAAGCTTTCGATAGCATTGAAGTCGTTGATACTATCGCAAGCTGCGCATCTACCCGTGTTCCGGTGCTTTTAGAGAGTTTTGTGCACTTTCACGACAGTCTCAGATTATCGCCTGTGAACGAGCGCAGCGTGGAGATTTTTAGATTAAATTCAGTGATAGCTCGAATAGATTTGCCAAAAGATGTCGCGTATCGCATTGAGCCATCTATTTATTGCCCTGAGTTTGGCTTGATTAAGAATAATTATTGCCTAGTTATGCAGCGCAAAGCGATGCTTCCGCAGCAGTTAACGTACACCATTCAATTATTGCGCTCTTAAACGCGCGTTATAAAAATATATAAATTAAGCATAATAAATCCATGAGGATACTTTTTCTTTCACATTACTTTCCGCCAGAAGTGAATGCGCCAGCCACCCGAACCTATGAGCACTGCCGGGAATGGGTTGCGCAGGGGCATAGCGTGACTGTGGTGAGTTGCGTTCCACACCACCCAATGGGTAGGGCTTACCCTGGGTACACGAATAAATTTTTTTCAGTAGAAGAAAAAGATGGTATTAAGGTTATTAGGCTGCTTACTTATATAACAGCCAATGAGGGATTTCTTAAGCGCACCTTTAATTATGTGTTTTATATGCTGATGGCTGTTATCGCAGCTCCGTTTATTGGGAAAGCCGACGTAGTGATCTCAACATCACCACAATTTTTCAATGGACTGGCTGGTTATTTTGTTTCACGAATTAAGCGCGCGCCTTGGTTATTAGAAATTCGTGATTTATGGCCAGAGTCGATAGTTGCCGTGGGCGCAATTCAAAATCGCCGAGTTATTGCGACGCTGGAGTGGATCGAACGCTTTGTCTATCGTAAGGCTGACCATATTGTATCGGTGACGCAGGCGTTTAAGAGGCACATTGCTAAGTGCGGAGCCAGTGAAGATAAAATTTCGGTCATTCGCAATGGTGTTGATTTAAGTCGTTTCCAGGCAACAGACATTGACAGTGCGCTAGCTGAAAAGTGGGGTTTGCAGGGTAAGTTCGTCGCAGCTTATGTTGGCACACATGGAATGGCGCATGGTCTTGACACTTTGTTAGATGCAGCTGAATTACTCAATGAGCAAGATAATATCGTATTTTTAATGGTTGGTGATGGCGCTGAGCGTGAGCGCTTGCACAGTGAAAAAGAGCGTCGTGGGTTGACCAATGTGATCATGCAGCCACAGCAAGGCAAAGAGCTGATGCCCGCAATTTGGGCCATGACTGATGTCAGCCTTGTTTTATTGAAAAAGCTCGATTTATTTAAAACGGTAATACCCTCTAAGATCTTTGAGAGCATGGCGATGAGTACGCCTATTGTGCTGGGCGTAGAGGGAGAGGTGAAAGATATTATAAAGGCTTCTGGTGCGGGCGTTTGTATTGAGCCTGAGTCGGCGAGTGAGTTGGCTGCGGCAGTGGCAAAGTTGGCGGCGAACCGTCAACAATACATGGCACTTCAGGGGTGTGGTCGTACGTATGTTAGTGCGAATTTTGATCGGCGCGAGCTGGCGGGTAACTATCTGGAAGTATTGGATAAATTGGCTCGGTAGGCCTGCCAAACTGCGCTAGACTTTAGTGTACCTCATTGAATTATTGTTTAGAAAAAAATACAAAGGTGACAAGTGGACGAGAAAAATATTTTTCTGAGTAAGGGCTTCTTTCTTTTCGTGATTTCTGTCGGCTTACTTGGCTGGCTGTGTTACGACGGTTTGGCATTAATGGTCGGATGGTGGGAGCGCGATGAATATAGCCATGGCTATATGATTCCGTTGGTGGCGGCTTATTTAGCTTGGCAAAAACGTGATGCGCTAGCCAAGGCAGCTCAGCCTGGCACTTGGTTGGGCATAGTGGTGGTGCTGGGGGCTCTCTTTGTTTGGCTCTTGGGGGAAGTCAGTGCCATCTACACCATTATTCAATATGCATTTTGGCTGGGCATATGGGGCCTTGCGCTGCTCTGGGTGGGGGTCAGTGGTGTGCGTGTGATTTGGGCGGCACTGTTTTACCTTTTCTTTATGATCCCTCTGCCCAACTTTCTTTATTTTAACCTTTCTCAAGAGTTGCAATTGATCTCGTCGGCAATGGGTGTTGCGGTCATTCGCTTATTCGATATCAGTGTTTTTCTTGAAGGCAATGTGATCGATTTAGGTGTGTACCAATTACAAGTAGTCGAGGCTTGCAGTGGCTTGCGCTATTTATTCCCTTTGATGAGCTTTGGTTTTTTAATTGCCTATATCTATCGAGGCCCTTTTTGGCAAAGGGCGGTGATTTTCTTGTCGACCATTCCAATTACTGTATTGATGAACAGCTTTCGGATTGGCGTTATTGGGATAACGGTCGAGCACTGGGGTATAGCAGCGGCTGAAGGCTTTTTGCACGACTTTGAAGGCTGGTTTGTATTTATGGCTTGCTTGGGAGTTTTGCTTCTCGAAATTTGGTTAATGTATATTTTTTCTAAAAAAGGACGATCATTTGGCGCTTTATTTGATCTGGACTTTGGAGCTAATACTACGAACGATAATGCTGATGATACTCAGCACTTACCAGTGGGCACTACCGGCATGGCTAAATCCGCTTTAGTAGGGCTGGGTGTGTTAATTATTGCTTTGCCGATTTCTTATTATGTGGCAGAGCGGCAAGATCAGATACCGCCTCGTACGGAGTTTATTGAATTCCCCCTGCAGAGTAGTAATTGGTTGGGGCGTGAGACGGCATTGGAGGCGGATGTCCTCGACGACGCTTAAACTCACCGACTACTTTATTGGCGATTTTAAGCAAGCCGACCAACCACTGTCGGTAAATTTTTACACGGCGTTTTATGAAGAGCAGCGTAAAGGCGCCTCTATTCATTCACCTAAGTCATGCTTGCCCGGTGGCGGCTGGATCATGCAGTCGCACACTATCGTACCGATTGAGTCTATTGATGCCTACGGTCGCCCCACTTAACGTCAATCGTGTGCTTATGCAGATGGGCGAGCACCAGCAATTAGTCTATTACTGGTTTCAAGGGCGGGGTCGTAATATCACCAATGAATATATGGCCAAGTGGTATATTTTTTGGGACTCGATCACACGCAACCGGACTGATGGAGCGCTGGTTCGTTTAGTCACCTATGTGCCAGAGGGATCTGATATTGCTGATGCTGAAGCGCGTTTAGATGGATTTTTAGCTGACTATTACTCGATGTTTCCAACCTATATTCCGGATTAACGTGACGCTAAATACCAAAGGCAGTAATTGCTGATGATTATCGCAATCAGTTTCGCTCTGGCGCTTTTTTTAAGCTTTGTGCTTGTGCCTTTTGCGAGCCGCTATGCTAGTGCATTGGGTCTCATGGATGCTCCTGATGAGCGTAAGGTGCATAATCAGTCGATTCCTCGGGCCGGCGGTATAGCAATAGTTATTGCCTTTTTTGTGCCTGCTTTATTTTGGCTTAGCGATATTTCTTCTCTGCTAGGTTTCTTTTCGGGCGCGGCGATTATTGCGGTGTTCGGTTTTTTAGATGATCGGCATAATCTGAATTATAAGTGGAAATTCTTGGGTCAGATATTTGGCGTGGCTATTTTTCTGGCCAGTAACATTGAAATTACTAAAACACCCTTTTTGGGGCTGGGTAATCTTGTGCCATGGGTTAGCTACCCCGTCATGGGTATTTTTATTTTGGGTGTTATCAACGCGGTTAATTTGAGCGATGGCCTCGATGGCCTTGCTGCCGGGTCTAGTTTGCTGAGTCTGGGCTTTATTGCGCTACTCGGATACGGCGCAGCAGAATATGCGGTCGCTATTGTTGCGGTATCAGCAATGGGCGCGCTAACAGGGTTTTTACGGTTTAACACGCATCCGGCCACTATTTTTATGGGTGATACGGGCAGTCAGTTTTTGGGTTATGTGACCGGGTGCCTGGCGATAATGTTGACGCAAGCACCGTCTTTAGCAGTCAGCCCAGTATTAGTGATCTTAATTCTTGGCTTGCCTATTCTCGATACTTTTCTCGTCATCGCTCTGCGATTGAATGCTGGAACCTCTCCATTCAAACCTGATAGGCAACACTTGCACCACCAGCTTTTAAATAAGGGCCTTGAGCACTATCAGGCAGTCGGTGTGATTTACCTATTGAGTTTTACGTTGTTAGCCACTGCTTATGTGGTCAGATATCAAAGCGATTGGGTTGTCATGGGTGCCTACCTCGCGTTTTGTACTTTGTTTCTAGGTGCTTTATATTTTTATAACAGTGAAGGTACGGCACAGAGGCGCAGCAGTGATTCGTTTGATCCTTTGAAAAGTCGTCGTAATCCTATCTTTAGGCAGCTTTCTTGGTTCCATAAGCATGGAGCCATGTTGATTCAGATTACTTTAGGGTCGACTTGGGTTCTATTTACCCTTTCGGGAGTCAATGCAGATTCTGAGGTGGTTTTAGTAGCAAGCCTTGGCGTATTAATGTTATTAATTTATTGTTTTAAATATAACTGCGAAAATAGACTCATCGCCCGCGTTGCTTTCTACTCCGCGAGTTGCTTAGCGGTTTATATGGCTGTCTACAATGTTCATATTGATGTGCCGGCATGGCGAAGCTTGAATTTATTGGACTTGCCCATAATGTTTTTAGTGCTGTTGCTGGCTGTTGTTATTAGGACAACGCGTGCTGAGCATTTCAGCATGGATACTCAGGACATTCTTGTCCTACTTATTTTATTGGTATCGCCTCTTTTGGCAGCAACCAGTGATGACCATAAAACGATTATTGGTGCAATCGTGAGGTTGGCAGTGTTTTTATATGCAGTAGAGTATTTAATTACTCGCCATTATCGACCGAAAGTTTCAGGGCTGTTTGCTTTAAGCGTATTTTTAATTTATCTAGTGGGTTTTTTTTCTAGATAATAAATAGATTTTTAGAAGAATTGTTTTTTAATGCAAGGTTTAAACGAGAAATAGGAAATTTGTAATGACTAAAAAAGCGGTACTTATTGCATCAGTTTTATCTTTAATTGTGGCTTGCGGCGACGGTGAAGATCGTCAACAAAAATATCTGGAGCGCGCGCAGCAATTTCTTGCGGATGAGAATTTTGACAAGGCGCGTATTGATGCGCGCAACGTGCTGCAGATTAACCCCAAAAATTCTGACGCTCGTATTATTTTGGGTGAAATCGGATTCCAAGAGGGTGACATCCGTAAAGCTTACGGTATGTATCAGAGCGTTATCGATGAAGATCCGACCAGTGTTGGTGCTTATGAAGGCATAGTTAAAGTCTTTATTGTTGTGAAAGACTTTGAGCGGGCTAATGAGAATGCCGACAAGGGCTTAGAAATTGAGCCGAAAAATGTTGCCCTTATGGGTCATAAAGCAGTGGCCTTATCGGGAGCCGGTGAAACCGAGGCTGCTGAAAGTTTAGCCCTTGAAACATTAAGTCTCGATGCGGGAAATTCTTCTGCGCTAGGTGTGATGATTGGGCTGTTTGCTCAGCGAGAGGATATGCAGGCAGGCCTAGATCTTCTTAATAAAGGCATAAAAGTTAATCCAGAAGAAGATCGTCTGCGAATGATGAAGATTGCCGTGCTTGAAAACATGGGCGACAACGCTGGGCTTGAGGTGGAATTAGTCGCCTTGGTTGAGAAGCATCCTGATTCAGAAAACTATTTTGGAACGTTGATTCGTTACTATATTCGCGAGACTCGCTTTGATGATGCGGAGAAAGTGGTAAGAGCGTTTGCTACTAATAACCCCGATTCAATCAGTGCTAAGCGCCGTGTTATCGGTTTTTTACAGCAACATAGAAGCCAAGAAGCAGCGCTCGAGCAGAGCCAGGCATACATTACCGAAGATCCAGACCAGAGTGAGCTTTACACAACGCTGGCAGGGCTGTACTTGTTTATTGGTGAAAAAGAGCGCGGTATTGAAGTGCTTCAGCAAGCTGTTGATCGTGACCCGCGCAGCGTGGGCGCTATAGAGGCGCGTAATGTTTTGGGTGCGTTGTATTTACAAGACGAAGACTTGGTTGCGGCGCGCGAAATATTTGAAGAAGTTTTAGCGATAGAACCAGAAAATGAGGACGCGTTGTTGACGCGAGCTGGCTTGAATTTGAATGACGGCGAATTAAAAGAGGGTATTGCTGATCTGCGTGTGGTGTTAAAAAACAATCCCGATAATGCCGGAGCGCTGCAGAGTTTGGCAAAGGCGCAAGAGGCCGCTGGCGATGAGAGCCTTGCGCTAGATAACCTCAAAAAATTATTAACTCTGCAGCAACCTACAGTTGAAACGTTAACGAGTGCAGCAAGGCTTGCGATTAAGAGCGAGCAATATAAATTAGCCGAAACGTTTATTCGTCAGGCTTTAGAAATAGACAGTGAAAATACAGGTTTGGTAACCAACCTGATTAAATTGCTCGTGTTAAAAGAAGATTGGGATGCTGCAAGTAAGTTTGCCCAACGCATGATCGACTCTGAAGATTCCAAAGCATTGGGTTACTTTTTGCAGTCGGGTCTCAATTTGCGGTTAGAAGAGTTTGACGAAGCTATTGCTAATCTAGAGCAGTCACTGGTGCAGCAACCTGCAGCGGTTGAGTCACTGAGCTCAATGGTGCAGGTTCTTTCTCAAGAAAGAGGCCTTGATGCAGCCATTGCCTATATAGATGGTCATTGTGAGCAGTACCCTGAGCAGGCACATTGTGGGTATATAGCCGGTACGCTTTATGCTCAAAATCAAGATTTTGAGCGCGCTGAGGCCGAGTTGAATAGAGCGATAACGTTAGATGAAAAATTCAAAACGGCTTATCGTCAACTGGCAAAGGTTTATGCTTCGCAGCAGCAGCTTGAAAAAACCGAAGATGCTCTGGCTCGAGGCATCGCAGCCACCGATTCGAAGCCCTTGAGGTTTGAGTTGGCCGGCGTTTATTACAGTACAGGAAAATACGAGCAGGCTCGAGACATGTACGAGGGACTCGTCGCAGATGATGAAGATGCATTAGCGGCAAAAAACAATTTAGCCATGATTTATGCTGAAAATTTAAGTTCCCCTGAAAACTTAGCGAAGGCGCGCGCCTTGGCAGCCGATTTGCAAGATAGCGACAATCCAGCATTCCTCGACACGGTGGGCTGGGTGATGTATATGAATGGTGACTACGAGCAAGCCATTACCTATTCGTTAGCTGCAGTCGATAAGGTCGGCACGTCGACGTTATTGCAATACCATTTAGGTATGGCCTACTACAAGTCAGGTGATTTAGAGAAGGCTAAAACGCATTTGGAGCTTGCCACGCAAACGCCAGATATTCGTTACCCTGGCCTTGAGGAAGCTCAAGCTACGTTACAGAAGCTGTAGTTGCAGGATAGTTGCAGGGTTGAGTGCTGGGGTTAGATCGAGGTTAGTGGGTGCTTGCTTAGTTTTTGGGTCTTTTAGGGATTTTTGATGCGTACGGTTCTTAGTGTTTTTGGTACTCGGCCTGAGGCCATAAAGATGGCGCCTGTTGTATTAGCGCTTGCTGCAGATGAGCAGATCGACGCGCGCGTGTGTGTCACGGCGCAGCACCGCCAAATGCTCGATCAGGTACTCAATTTGTTTTCCATTGAACCGGATTACGATCTCGATATTATGCGTGCCGATCAGGATTTGTATGACCTGACGGCGCGTATTTTGGTTGGAATGCGTGATGTTCTTGCGGAGTGTAAGCCCGATCTTGTTCTTGTGCACGGTGATACCACAACGTGTTTCGCGGTTAGTTTGGCTGCATTCTATCAGCAGATTCCGGTTGGGCATGTCGAAGCGGGTTTGCGCACAGGTAATATGTTGGCTCCTTTTCCTGAGGAGGCGAACCGAAGTTTGGTGGGTCGCTTGGCGAGTCTGCACTTTGCGCCAACGACTTTGTCGCGCCAAAATTTACTTGATGAAGGCTTGGCCGACGAGTCCATTACGGTTACGGGTAATACGGTTATCGATTCTTTGTTGTGGGTTAGTGAGCGACTGCCAGAATATCCGGCGCAGGTTTGGCAGGATGCGATTGGCGAAGTGCTATACGAGCGCCTTGCCGATGCGTCGCGACAACTGATTTTGATTACTGGTCATAGGCGCGAGAATTTTGGTCAGGGCTTTATAGATTTATGTAGCGCGATCAAAAAGCTCGCAGTTGCTCATCCAAGCTGGGAGTTTATCTACCCGGTGCATCTCAACCCTAACGTACAGAAGCCCGTTTATGAAATTTTGTCTGATGTTGAGAACGTGGCGCTTATTGATCCACAAGATTATCTGCCGTTTGCTTGGCTAATGAATCGATCTTCATTGATATTAACTGACTCGGGAGGGATCCAAGAGGAGGCTCCGTCTCTGGGCAAGCCTGTGTTAGTGATGCGCGATGTAACCGAGCGACCTGAAGCCGTGGATGCCGGCACGGTCCGTTTGGTCGGAACCGATGCTGCCAAAATTGTGGCGAATGTCGAGCAGGTCATGCTGGATCAGGGTGTCTATGAGCAAATGTCGAAAGCCCATAACCCCTACGGCGATGGCAAGGCCGCTGGGCGTATCTTAGACGCGATTAAAGCAATTTAGCCGCTTCGTTGGCGTTTGTTTCATTCGCAAATCTGGCCCGACCATGCTGCGTTAGAACAATTCCCTAAAGCCCTGCTTGCCAAACATCATGACTATGCGAGAATAAGTCTACTTTGGTTTTGTAGGTAGGCACTCGTGGATATTCGTCAATATATGCTCACTGTTGGGTCGCAGGCTCGCGCTGCCAGCGCGCTGACCGCGTCGGCGAGCACCAACAAAAAAAATATGGCTTTGCAGGCTATGGTGCAACGTTTAGATGGCGCCCGCCAAAGTTTGCTCGATGCCAACGCAAAAGATTTACATGAGGCCAGCAACAAAGGCCTCGATGCAGCTTTACTCGATCGCCTTGAGCTCAATAGTGCCGGTATTGATGCGATGCTGGTAGGTCTGCAGCAGGTTGCAGCGCTGGCTGACCCAGTGGGCGCCATCACCGATCTCAATGCGCAGCCATCAGGTATTCAGGTGGGTAAAATGCGTGTGCCGCTGGGTGTGGTTGGCATTATTTATGAGTCGCGGCCTAACGTGACGGTAGATGCTGCGAGCCTTTGTCTTAAATCCGGTAATGCCTGCATTTTACGTGGTGGTTCAGAGGCTGCGCATTCTAATCAGGCCATAGTGGCTTGCGTGCAGGGCGGTTTGATCGATGCAGGGCTGCCAGAAACTGCTATCCAAGTGCTGAATACTACCGATCGCGCCGCCGTTGGCGAACTAATCACCATGCCAGAATATGTGGATGTTATTGTGCCGCGCGGCGGTAAAGGCTTGATTGAGCGCATCACTAAAGAATCGCGTGTTGCCGTGATTAAGCATCTTGATGGCAATTGTCATGTTTATATTGATGACGATGCCCAAAGCGATATGGCTGTTAATATTGCTGTTAATGCCAAGACTCAGCGGTATGGCACCTGCAACACAACCGAAACGTTATTGATTGCGGCCAGTCGAGCTGCCGAGTTGCTGCCATTGCTGGCCAAACAGTACGAAGAACATGGTGTTGAATTGCGACTGTGCAAGGCAGGCTTCGATATACTCGAGCGAGCCGGCAGCCCGTGCAATAAAAAGCTCGCCCTTGAAAGTGATTGGTATGAGGAGTATTTAGCGCCCATTTTGGCGATAAAAGTTATCGAAGGTCTCGATGGCGCTATTGCACATATTAATAAATATAGCTCGCAGCACACAGAAGCTATTGTCACGAACAACCACTGCAAACGCTATGCGTTTTTTGCGAGAGGTCGATTCTAGCTCAGTTATGATCAATACCTCTACGCGGTTTGCCGATGGATTTGAGTACGGGTTAGGTGCTGAAATTGGTATTTCAACCGATAAGATCCATGCCAGAGGACCTGTTGGCTTGGAGGGTCTTACTTCGCAAAAGTATATTGTTTTAGGCGAAGGTCAGGTGCGGGGATAAGAGTCGATGCGAAAGGCGTGTGTGTTAATCAGGCGCAAGCGGGGTGCTTACAGTGGCTGAGCGCCTAGAGTACTGACTTGAATAAGCGTATCGGCATATTGGGCGGCAGCTTTGATCCTGTGCATCGCGGGCATATAGCGTCTGTTTTGGAACTTGCAAAGCGTTTTGATTTTGAGCAAGTAAAGCTCTTGCCGGTTGGCCAGCATGCGATAAAGAAAGCGCCCTTGGCCTTGGCGGCGCATCGTAAAGCGATGTTAGACCTTGCAGTGCGATCCTACCCTCAGCTCATCGTGGATGACCGTGAATTGCGGCGTGAGGGTGCTTCATACACTATTGATACCTGTTGTGAACTACGCAGTGAATTGGGCGATGAGGCTACCATTTGTTTTATAGTGGGTTCTGACGTGCTGGGTAACTTACATTTATGGCAGCGCTGGGAGGAATTGCTAGGCGTTGTGAATTTGGTGGTGATGAGACGCGCCGGTATTTCCGCTAATGAATCGATCGCCCCTGAAGTTATGGCACTGTTAGGCACAAGCGTTGCAAAAATCGATCGGCCTTATGGGCAATTAGCGAGTGTCCGCTTAGGAGAGTACCCTATATCGTCAACGCAGTTGAGGCGAGAGTTAGTTCAACGCAATGATGTTGCGATCAGCACAGGGGCTTTAAATGGTTGCCATTTATGGCGGGAGAAGTTTGCCAGCTGGTGTTTGGGAATATATTGTGACGCATGATTTATATCGCTAAAAATTGGGTGTCTTGTGGGTAGCGATTATGGTTTTTGAAATTAATAGAGGCAAGTAAATTAACGTGGATAATCAAACGACAGACAAGCACAGTAAAATTGTTGTAGGTGCTTTAGAGGATTTAAAGGCTAAAGATATCATGGTGCTGGAGGTGGGAGATATTAGTACTGTGGCAGATACTATGATTATCGCTACTGGCACATCCAATAGGCATGTTAAGGCATTGGCTGAAAATGTGGCATTTGAAGCCAAGCAACATGATTGGCTCAGTATTGGTATGGAGGGAGATGATATTGCTGAGTGGGTTTTGGTTGATTTTGGTGATGTAATCGTTCACGTTATGCTACCGACCACGCGTGAATTTTATGATTTGGAAAGTCTGTGGACACTCAAGCCCGACTCCAATCCCGAGTAAGGATCGATCAACTTCGTAAAATAATTATGAAAATATCGATCCTTGCTGTAGGAAAAAAAATGCCCGCTTGGGTATACGACTGTTGTGATGACTATTTTCAGCGTTTACCCGCTGACTATCAGATTAATGTTCAGGAAATTGCGTTGGAAAAGCGTAGTAAGAATCAGTCAGCCGAAAAAACGCGCATGCGTGAAACGCAACGTTTACTGCAAATAGTTCCCGAAAACGATTTTGTTGTTGCGCTGACAGAAGACGGCCAAGCCATTAGCACGCGAAAATTTGCTGGGCGCATCGAAAGACTTCGCGATGAATCTAGGAATATCAGTTTTTTGATTGGCGGCCCCGATGGATTAGATTTTTCTGTTCAGAGTAATGGTTTGAAAAATTGGCCAGATTGGCGCTGTTCGTTATCATTACTTACCTTCCCACATCCATTAGTGCGCGTTATTTTAGCAGAGCAAATTTACCGGGCCTGGAGCGTTTTAGCTGGCCATCCTTACCATCGTGATTAGACGATGAATAAAAGGAATAGCGTGTCGTTTTTTTACAAGTTCAAAAGCGCATATGGGATTTGTTACTGGTTTCCACTATCTCTAGAAATCAGTGGGGGCTTGTCCTGTGTTTGAAAAAAATCATTTAAGAGATAGCGCATCAGAGCAGCGAGTCTTTCAGCAGCGCATGATAGCGTCATTAATGGTGTTCTTTTTTCTTGCCGGTATACTTGCTTGGCGATATGTCAATCTCCAGGTTTTCCAATACGAAAAATTTGCCACTGCGTCAGACCGTAATCGTATACATACTTTGCCGCTTGAGCCTAGGCGAGGTCTTATTTACGATCGTAAAGGCGTACTCCTTGCTGAAAATCAGCCCAGCTATAGTCTTGCGGTCACGCTTGAGCGTGTTGTTAACCTAGATGAATTGTTGATTGACTTACAACAACTATTTGATATTGATATGCGCAGTGTTGAGAAATTCAGGCAACGTCTTAATCGCCGCACCCCTTATCAGGCCGTGCCGCTTAAATTTCGACTCAATGACGATGAAATCAGTCGTTTTGCAGTTAATCGTTATCGATTAGATGGCGTTGAAATAAAAGCGCAGCTGGTTCGGCATTATCCGCGTGGTGAGGATTTTTCTCATGTGATTGGTTACGTTGGCCGAATTAATAAAAAGGAGCAGGAAAAAATATTTTCGGATGAGCAGCGGCGTATTAACTATGCAGCAACTGACCATATTGGAAAAATAGGGCTGGAGAATTATTATGAAGAAACTTTACATGGTGTAGTGGGTTCGCAGTATGTTGAATCGAATGCGCATGGACGTATATTGCGAGTTTTGCAACAAGTAGATCCTTTGCCCGGTGGCGATCTTCAATTATCTGTTGATGCAGAATTACAAAAAAATGTTGTTGAGCTGTTGAAAGGGCGCCGTGGGTCGGTGGTGGTTTTGGACGTGCATACAGGCGATGTCTTGGCGATGGTCAGTGCGCCGAGCTTCGATTCTAATTTGTTTGTTAATGGTATTAGCAACGAGTCTTACGGTAAGTTACGCGACTCTATAGACCTCCCTCTATTCAATCGTTCGTTGCAGGGGCAGTATCCGCCTGGGTCAACCATTAAGCCCATTATCGGTTTGGCTGCGCTGTATCATGGACTGATTACATCGTCTTCGACTATCAATGACCCTGGTTGGTATCAGCTACCTAACGATGAGCGATATCATCGTGATTGGAAGCGCGAGGGTCATGGCGATAAGGTGGATTTATTTCAAGCTATTGAGCAGAGTTGCGATACCTTTTTTTATGATATTTCTTATAGACTTGGCATTGATCGTATTCATGCGTTTACTAAGCAGTTTGGGCTAGGTGAAAAAACGGGTATTGATTCATTTAATGAGCGCTCGGGCTTGTTGCCATCTCGCACATGGAAGCGTGCAAGTCGGAATAAACCTTGGTTTCCTGGCGAAACGCTTAACATAGGTATCGGTCAGGGCTATATGTTGGCGACGCCATTACAGCTTGCAGCGTCGACGGCGGCATTGGCTACCCGTGGAAAGCGTATTGAGCCGCGTTTTATTTTGTCGGATAAGACTCCCCAAAGAAGCAATAAGGAAGAGGTTGGTCAGAAAGACAATACAAACGCATTAGTTAATGCATCTGAGACGGGCGTATCTTCTGGCAGCTCAGAAAATCAGTTAGATGATATTGGTGTGAGCGATTATTTTTGGGATGAAATTCATGATGCCATGAAATCTGTTGTGCACGGGCGTAAGGGTACGGCTCAGGCTATAGGGCGTAATATCAAATATAAAATGGCAGGCAAAACGGGCACTGCACAAGTTATTGGTATTGCTCAGGGCGAAGAATATGATGCCGAGGCTATCGCTGAGCGTCAGCGCGACCATGCACTCTTTGTCGGCTTCGCGCCCTTTGAGAAACCCAAATTTGCCGTTGCGGTTATTATAGAAAACGGTGGTAGTGGCAGCGCCACCGCCGCGCCTATCGCCAGAAAAGTGTTTGATTGGCTTATGCTGAACGACACCAACAACGATAATAAAGCGAAGCCGGCAAGTCGAGAATTGCCCGTGTATGCATCAAACAGCCCGCTGCCGGGCGTGGGTATTGTGTCTTTAAATGATTCAGAAAAGTGGGTGCATAATGCCTTCTGAATTTTTTCGAAGCTTACCCGGTGGGTCCGGTGCTTTGCGTATGCGGCCCAATACATGGAAGAAATTCCGAATAGATTGGCCTTTATTGTTGCTGCTCATAATGATCGCAAGTTATGGCTTGGTCGTGCTTTATAGTGCAAGTGGGCAAGATGCCGATCGTTTAGGCGGGCAGTTTATGGCTTTGTTGGTGGCCTTTGTTTGCATGTTGATTGCTGCCCAGTTCCGCGTTAAAACGATTAAAACGCTTGCTCCTTTAGCCTACTTGGTGGGCGTGTTGTTACTGGCTGCTGTGCCGCTATGGGGTGTAGATATAAACGGTGCAACTAGGTGGCTGGATTTGCCAGGGCTGCCTCGCTTTCAGCCATCTGAATTGATGAAGTTAGCCGTGCCTTTGATGGTGGCAGCCTATTTGTCTGGTACTTTGTTACCTCCGAAATTTAACTATTTGTTGGCTAGTTTTACAATTATTCTTCTGCCTTGTGGTCTTATAGTCACACAGCCTGATTTGGGCACATCGTTGCTGGTGGCAACATCGGGTTTATTGGTGATATGGCTGGCTGGGCTGCAATGGCGTTATGTCTTTGGCGCAGTGCTTAGTGTGGTTGCCTCTGCTTGGCCGCTGTGGCATTTTGCGCTGCAAGGCTACCAGCGCCAGCGAATTTTGACGCTATTTAATCCTGAGAGCGATAGGCTGGGAGCGGGCTGGAACATTATCCAGTCTAAAACAGCTATTGGTTCGGGAGGCTGGACTGGCAAGGGTTGGTTAAACGGAACCCAGTCGCAGTTAGAATTTTTACCTGAAAGCCATACTGATTTCATTATTGCGGTATTGGCAGAAGAGTTTGGTTTATTGGGGGTTTTGACGCTGTTGATTCTTTACATTCTGGTGGTAATGCGTGGCGCGTATATCAGTATCTCAGCTAAAGACGTGTTCGGTAAATTGGTGGCGGGGAGTATTACCTTCACATTTTTTGTCTATGTTATGGTGAACTTAGCAATGGTCTCAGGGATGCTGCCTGTTGTTGGTGTGCCGTTGCCGCTAGTCAGTTACGGCGGTACAGCGATGGTCACATTGTTGGCAGGTTTCGGCATCTTGATGTCCATACAAAGTGAAACTGATTGATAGGGGTGTTGATCGTCATCCGTTCTCGATTCAGCTAAGCTGGCAGGCAGAACTTGGATGGCGTTGAGTATGATTAATGTTGAACGAACTAATAATAGGATTCGAGCTAATAAGGCGATGAAAATGTTTTTGAGCAAGCGCGTAAATACGATGACGTCAACAAGCCGCAGTCGGGTAGTCAATAGACACTCATTACGTTGCAAGCTGTGCACAGCTACCAGACACGCCTTTGTTATGGCGAGACACATGCTATTTCTGGGTCTTTTGGGTACAGGATGCATTGCGTCGGCGTTAGCCGATTATAGCCAGCATCCAGCCGCCGCTCCGGTCATTGCAACGTTAGTTGAAGATCATGGAATGTCGCGCGACGAAGTGATGCAAATCTTGGCCAATGCCTCTACTGAGCAGCGTATTTTAGATAGCATGGCAAACGCAGCTGAAAAAACGAAAACCTGGACAGCCTATCGATCTAGCTTCTTAACGCCGGTGCGTATTGACGGAGGCGTTGATTTTTTGCGGGAGTACGCGCAAATATTGCAGCAAGTTGAGCAAGAGTATGGCGTACCTCGACAAGTCATTGCCGCCATTGTAGGTGTCGAAACTAACTATGGCGGTTATACGGGTAAGGCAAATGTTTTAAACGCATTGGCTACTTTGGCGTTTGAGCATCCGCGACGAACTAAATTTTTTAGTAGTGAGTTAGTTGAGTATATCGTTTTGTGCACAGAGCAGGGTTGGCAAGCAGACCAGCAATTGGGTTCTTATGCTGGAGCAATGGGTATGAGTCAATTTATGCCGAGCAACTACCGAAAGTTGGCGATTGACGGGGATGAAAACGGTGTTGCAGATCTTCATCATCCTACCGATGCGATTCATAGCGTGGCTAATTATTTAACGCATCACGGTTGGCAGTCAGGAGAATTAGTCGCTGCGCGAGCGGCGGTCAATGAAGGCTTTGATCCAGTTGTTATTGGTAGAGGGCTGCGACCTAATTTTTCACTGGATGAGTTGAGTAGTCGCGGTTATCACAGTCAGCGCGCTGTGGAGGGTGCAACCATGGCTCGTGTGGTGCGTTTTAATGATGCCGATGGCGACGAGTTTTGGCTTGGCTTTAATAATTTTTATGTTATCAGCCGTTATAATCCGCGCTCAAAATATGCTTTGGCGGTGTATTTACTCAGTGAGGAGATTCTGCGTTCGGCTGCTGCGCAGAACGCCAGTTCATGAACATTTTTAATACTGGTGGGCAGGTGTGCTGGCTGGGAAAAAATTCAACTGGCTGGACGCTGTAACACGGTGAAACGCTTTCGCGCTAGGGCGTGATGTCATGAGTAGTCATTTACTATTATCAGGTCATAGTGTTCATTGAAAGCGCGTTTTTTTATTTGAGTGAGACTGAATAGACCATTATGAAGGATTTTCTTTTCTACCTAGGGGCGGTTAATTCGGGAAATTATCTGCCGAAGTTAGTAGTGTTCATCATGATTGTAGTGCTTCCTGCCTGTGGCTTTTTTGGTGGCTTGAGAAGTTCTACAGTCACGCAAGATAGCGCGCCTAATGTGGTGATGAAGGCAAGCAAGATTAAAGATGCCGAGCCTCGCGTAGAGCCAAAGAGTCGCGGTGGTAATGCCAGCGTTTACACTGTATTTGGTAAATCTTATCGCGTACTTGACAGTGCTAAGGGATTTAAAGAGCGTGGCGATGCCTCGTGGTATGGGAAAAAGTTTCATGGTCGCGATACCGCCAATGGAGAGCGCTATGACATGTTCCAAATGACGGCTGCGCACAAGCATCTGCCCTTGCCTTCGTATGTCAGAGTGACTAATTTGGAAAATCGCAAAAGCACCATCGTTCGAGTTAATGACCGAGGTCCGTTTCACGGTGGGCGCATTATTGATTTATCTTATGCCGCGGCAACTAAAATCGATATGCTCAAGAAGGGCACTGCCAGAGTAGAGATAGAGGTGATTGATCCTAAGCAATGGGTTAAGGCGAAAAAGTCTCGGCAGCGGCCTGCAAAGCCACCTCAGCATACACAAGTGGCGCAAGCTGATGTGTCAGGGTTTGCTGCCCCAGCGCCCTCAGTGAGTGCCAGCAGCGCACCGATCGAGGGTGACAGAGCAGCGGCTTCTTCTAACTCGGTAGTCAGCGCGCAGAATCACTATTTGCAAATTGCTTCATACGAGAGTTTAAGTGCAGCGCAAGGTCTGCAGAATAAGCTACTTGAAAAAATAAGCTATGGCAGTACGCCGTCGCAAGCCCACAATGTTGTTATTCACCCTAGTGCCAATAAGGCGTTGTACCGTGTACGTATAGGCCCGGTTGCGAGTCGTTCAGAGGTCGAACGATTAAAAGCACACCCGTTGCTGGATTCTTTTGATAGTATGTATCCTGTGGTTGAATAGCTGGCGAATAGCCGTTGAGTACAGGCTCCTAAACCCCAATATTTCATTGTTTGGCTGCTAGAGGTCGATGTTCTTTTCGCTTTATGAGCGGGTGCATTGATCGCCGCTGTGGGCTACTTCCTGGCGAGCACACTGTCGCTATACTTATTTATAGCAGTTTTTAACTGTGTTGTTGCGTACCTACTTTTATTTAGGTACGTTAGGAGTAATGTGGCTTTTCCTAAGTTGTTGAGTCAATCTGTCTTGGTCTTTTTTATTAGTAATTGATGTGTAGAAAAATATAATGAAAGATGTTGTTTTGTGTTTAATGAATCGCCTCTCGACACGAGCTTTGGTTGGCATTGTAATCGCTCTATTTTGTGTGCAAGCGGTTGGCCAAGTGGCTGGGTCGGGTAGCGTTATGCTTATGCCGTCGCCACCACAGTTAGCTGCAAGTAGCTATTTGTTATTGGATGCGCACACAGGCAAGGTTATTGTTGAGCATAATGCCGACCAACAATTACCACCGGCCAGCCTCACAAAAATCATGACCAGCTATATTGTTTCTAGTGAGCTTGCTAAGGGCAGTATTCTTGCCGACGACAAAGTTCCAGTGAGCGTTAAGGCCTGGAAGACGGGCGGCTCCCGTATGTTCATTCGGGAGGGCACTGAAGTCATACTCGAAGATTTATTGCGCGGTGTGATTATCCAATCCGGCAATGATGCAAGTGTTGCTTTGGCTGAATATATTGCTGGAGATGAGGCTGCATTTGCTTCTTTAATGACGCAGCAGGCGAAATTGTTAGGCATGTCTTATACACAATTTAAAAATGCCACTGGCTTGTCAGCTGAAGGACATTTCACTACCGCAAGAGATCTATCTATTCTAGCGCGTGCGTTAGTGCGTGATTTTCCTAGCCACTATGGTCTCTATGCTGAGAAGGAATTTACCTATAACAACATAACACAGCCTAATCGAAACGGTTTATTGTGGAGTGACCCAAATGTAGATGGCATTAAAACAGGCCACACCCAGGAAGCTGGGTATTGTTTAGTGGCATCCTCTAAGCGCAACGATATGCGACTTATTTCGGTTGTCCTGGGCGCTAAGAGTTTGCGGGCTAGAGAACAGGAAACTAAAAAACTACTTGCGTATGGTTTTCGATATTACAAAACCCAAAATTTATACAAGGCCGATGAACCTTTAAACGTGGCGAAGGTATGGGCGGGGCAGGAAAAGCAGGTAGCTTTAGTTTTGGCAGAGGATTTAAGCGTGACAATACCTCGGAATCAACAAGATTCGTTGCAGGCTAATATTGAAATTGATCGTGAAATTATTGCCCCTGTGCTGGCAGGCAACGTATATGGGCAGTTGAATCTTTTGCTAAACGGTGAGTTACTTGCGCAGCGTGACCTTGTGGCTGGTGTTGCGGTAGAGCCGGCAGGATTTTTTGTGCGAATATGGGATCAGCTCATTTTATTTGTACGCGGAATACTTGGTTTTACAGTCTAATCAAGCTTTTACGCTCATCCTTATGATAGGTGGCGACCACTATGTCAAAATTGATTTCAGATAAAACACTGGCGCCGGATCAAGACGCAGCCAAAATTATTTTTCCTTGCCAATACCCTATTAAAATTTTGGGTAGCGCTTCAGTTGACTTTGAAGTGCGCGTGCTTGAGGTGGTTGCCGAACATGCGAGTAATTTCGATAGCAGTACAATTAGCCGTCGCGACAGCAATAAAGGCAGCTTTCGCTCAATTACGGTTACCATAACTGCAACCGGTGAGCAGCAACTGGACACATTGCACAGGGCTTTGCTGAAGATTGAACAGGTTAAAATGGTGCTTTAGAAAAATTATTAAATGCAGCCCTAATTTTTTTATCAACGAATTGTGTGACCAATCGTGACTGCGCAACTGCCTGCATTGCAAGTTAAAAGTTTCCTCGCTGAGCCGCCGCTAGACTATCAGCCGGTGCTCGATGCTATGCGAGCCTTCACTCGGGTAAGAACAACTGATACAGCCGACCAGTTGTGGATTCTTGAGCACTCAGCGGTATATACCTTGGGTCAGGCAGCTGATCGAGCGCACATTCTCAATAGCGATAATATACCCGTAGTGAAGGTTGATCGAGGTGGGCAGGTGACGTTCCACGGCCCCGGTCAGCTGATGTTTTATTTACTGGCAGATCTGCACCGTTTAGATATCGGTGTTCGGCGTTTGGTAGAGATTTTGGAAGAGAGTGTTATAGAAACGCTTGCTCATTATGGTATCCATGCAGTGGGCGATCGTAATGCTCCAGGTGTTTATGTTGAGGGAGAAAAGATTGCAGCACTCGGGCTTCGTATTAGCCGCGGCTGTAGTTACCACGGTTTATGCCTTAATTATGA
The DNA here is from genome assembly GCA_943788835.1 of uncultured Pseudomonadales bacterium. Lineage (GTDB taxonomy): Bacteria > Pseudomonadota > Gammaproteobacteria > Pseudomonadales > UBA7434 > UBA7434. The sequence goes on from CALSRU010000008.1 coordinate 20,088, forward strand.
CTTTGATCCAGCCCCTTTTTTCGGTATCAATCCTTGTGGCTACGCTCAAATGAAAGTAACCCAGATCCGAGAACACATTCTTATTGTGCCGAGTAAACCTGCACTAGTTGAACAGTTTATTCAAGTGCTAAGCCGGCGCCTAGGTTACCTCCACGTTAATGAAGAGCCGGGTATTTGGGGTAATGAAGATCAAAGCTAGATTTTTCTCGGCCAGTCTTGCATTTCAAAGCGCTCGCGCTCTTTTAGTCGTTTTAACGCTGCCTCATACTGATAGTCCTGAACAATAAATAGCCCATAGGTTTTGCAGATGATGACGTACGGTTTAGCGTTGGGAAGTTTGCTTGCAGGCATTTTACTGAAAAAGTTTTTAGCCTCGACCGATCGTCCGCTGAGTGCCATCAATACCTATATTATTTGGCTTGCACTACCAGCCGTCATTTTTAGTACGCTGCCTGATATGCAATTCAGTACTAAGCTGCTCTTACCAATGTTTACTCCGTGGCTACTGATTGCACTTTCATTTCTCGTGATCTACCCGCTGGCATCTCACTTGCATTGGTCTGTAGCAATTAAAATTGCCGTCACGTTGATGGTTGGTCTGGGTAACACGGCTTTTTTTGGTGTGCCGCTAGTCAAGCTATTGCTCGGTGCCAGCGCGGTGCCAGCGGCGATTATTTACGATCAATTAGGTAGCTTCATTATATTGTCGGTTGTGGCGACAGCGGCAGTCGCTGTGTATTCAGGCGATGGGAAACGGCCGGGTGTGAAGAGCATACTGTGGAAGGTGGTTTGTTTTCCGCCGTTTATTAGCCTGTTGTTCGCCCTATTGCTGCCGTCTACCCAAGTTCTGGCAGGTTTGCTTCCGTTGCTATCTTTGTTGGGCGATACGATTTTACCTTTGGCCATGTTGATGGTGGGATTACAATTTAGTGTTCGGGTTGAGCCTGCCTATCAGTTGCCTGTTGTCACGGTCATAGTAGGGAAATTATTGTTGGCGCCGCTTATAGTCGTTGTAGTGGGCATGTTTTTTAATAGTAATCCTCAGGTATTTAACGCGACATTGATACAAAGCGCTATGCCGCCAATGGTGACCCCGGCCATATTATTAATTGGCGCGGGATTGGCGCCAAGATTTGTCGCGACTGCTCTGGGCTTGGCGACACTATGCGCTTTTGTCACAGTGCCATTATGGATAGTGCTCTGGGGTTTTTTCTAGAGTGTGCTTCAACAGGGCGTGCCTCGACACTGCATTAAGCATCGAAGAAAGCGGCTCAATAATCGGTTGTGGGGTGGCAGGCGATTTACATTTTGCGGCTACGGCTATAGCCATACAAAGCAACAATAAGCCCCATATTTAATGTCGGAATTAGCCAATAACCACTGTGTCCCCATGGTGTCAGTCCCTGATATAAGTAAAAAGAACCGCGCAATGTTTCTCGCTCAAACTGAGCAGTGCGTGCAGTAATAACGCCTTTTGTGTCGATAACAGCCGAAATGCCACTGCCAGTGCCGCGTAAGACATAGCGTCCGTTCTCGCGCGCGCGCATTTGAGCCATCTGCAGATGCTGCACAGGGCCGAAGGATGCCCCGAACCAAGCGTCATTACTCACGGTTATTAGTACATCGCTAAGTTGAGCTGTCTTGGCGGTCAGTGCCGGGTAGACTATTTCATAGCAGATTAATGGTCGAGCTTGCCAGTCGTGTATTTTGATAGCGGGCTGATGAGTTGGCCCTGGTTGCATGCTTGTCATGGGTAGGTTAAAAACTTTCATTAACTGCCCGATGATATTTTCGAAAGGGATGAACTCGCCAAATGGTACTAGCTGGCGTTTGTGATAGAGCCCTTCGGCATGCCCGCTGCCCGCCACACTATTATGAACCCGCCAACGTTTGGCTTTGTCATCGAAAAATCGATAGGGAACACCGGTAAGAAGGGCGCTGTTGCTAGTAGTTGCTATTTCGCCCATGCGGTTTATAAACCATTTGCTAGAGGTGTAGTCATTGGCGATTGCAGCCTCAGGCCAAATAACTAGCTCGCTCGACTCCCACTCAGCCTGGCTCATGTCAGCATAGAGTTGCAAGCTCGTCCCGAGCTGTTCGGGTTGCCATTTATCATGTTGAGAAATATTCGCTTGGATCAGACTGACCGAGCGCGCCGTGCCCGTTTTATGCGACCACTTTATGGTATCGATGAGTGGAGCAAGTAGCCAACACAGTAAAGTTGCAGATAATACTGTTTTGATTGTGAGGCTCCGATCTTTCTTTGAGCCATGCTGAAGGGATCGCCTAAGCACATACACGCCGGCGCCACTGGCATAAATAATAAAGCTAATGCCATAGACCCCGATGACCGGGGCCCAGCTTCCCAGTACCGATTCCGTTTGGCTGTAGCCGGCAAATAACCATGGAAAACCCGAAAATAGCCAGGTGCGCAACCACTCGGTAAACACACCGGTGGCCGCAAACATAAGAATAGATTGAGTGTGGCTAGGACTGTGGCTTGTGCGGATATTGCAAAAAAAAGAAAAAATAAACCACGATACTGCATTAATCAGCGCCAATGACAGGCAAAAAATAAATGTTAGAAGACACGCCAAGGGGATGGGTATATAACCAAATTCATGAATGCTAACGAATACCCATGAGGCGCCGCTAATAAATAAGCTAAAGCTAAACAACAATGCGCGATAAAATGCATCTAATGGTTTTTTATTATTGAGTGAGTGAAAAAGTATTGCAGCGGCAATTAATGCCAGGGGCCACAGGTTGAATGGCGCCATGGATAGCGTCAGAGATAAACCGCCCAAAATAGCAAGTACTGCGTCACGTAGATTCATAGTTGGGAAGTAAGGCTATAAGGCTGATGGGTTAAAGGCTTATTCAATCCTAAGAAAATTAATTCAATGCAGGCCTAGTGAGCTTATTACTATTACGCGTGTTTGTTTTTTTCTTCACCGGCTATTGTCATTCTCAGCAGCCTTACCCTGCGGCTGTCGGCTTGCATTACATGGAAAGTAAATGAGTCAATACTGATGTATTCATTTCGTTTGGGAAGGTGGCCAAATTTGTTCGTCACAACCCCGCCGATTGTATCAAATTCAACGTCTTCAATTGCAGCCTTAAAAAACGCATTGAATTCTTCGATGGGTGTGAGTGCACTTACGATAAAATGCGTGCCTGAAACTTTGCGTATATTTTTGTTCACTTCGTTATCGTGTTCATCTTCAATTTCGCCAACTATTTCTTCCAGCACGTCTTCAATGGTTACTAGGCCTGCTAGCGAACCGTACTCGTCAATCACTAATGCCATATGATTGCGATCTTCACGGAACTGTCGCAACAAAACATTCAGGCGTTTACTTTCGGGAACAAATACCTGCGGTCTTAGTAAGTTGAGGATGTCATTATGGTTTTCTTCTTGCGAAATGAGTGCGGCTTCTGCAGATATTTCGGTAGAGGCACCTGTGTCGGTGATTAGACCAAGTAAATCTTTAGTGAGGAGAAGACCCAGCACGTCGTCTTTGGTCTCGCCGATAACCGGATAGCGGGAATGGCCTGTGGCAATGATTTTTTCTAGGTTGTCGGCAAACGAATCGGCAGCTTTTAAAACGACCATCTGCGTTCTTGGCACCATGATATCGCGCGCTTGCTTTTCTGAGACTTCAAGTGCGCCCTCAATAATTCGCTTGGCATCGTCGTCGATTACCTCGTTTTCTGTAGCGGCACCAACAATTGCCACCATGTCTTCGGTGGTTTGTGGTGCTGTGCGAAACAAGTTTTTAAATCGCTTCCAGGCGCCTTCGTCATTTTTGGCAGATTGTGAGGAATTATTCATAGAGTTTTTGGATGGTTGATTTCCGTTAGCAAGTGGTTATTCATAGGGGTTGGGCAAGGCAATTTTTGCAAGCAGCTCAATTTCAAGCGATTCCATCTTGTTGGCATCAAGGCTATGCTCATGGTCGTAGCCTTGTAAGTGCAGCATGCCATGGATCACCATATGGGCCCAATGTGCCGCTGATTTTTTACTTTGTTCTAAAGCTTGTGCTTCAATGATTGGGGCACACATAATAATATCGCCGAGATGGACGATACCGTCTACGGGATCCATTTGCGCTGGAAATGCCAGTACATTGGTTGACTTATCAATATTGCGATATGTTTTGTTGAGCTCGCGCATGGCTTCTTCATCGACAACAGCAATGGCGACCTCAGCCTTAGTGCCGGCCTTATTTCCTCTGCTCACGTACGCCAGCTGTGCCCAATCGACAAGCTGCGTGCCACCAAGCAAGCTGGGCAGAGGCATTTGTGTGTCTATATCAACTTTAAGCATAGTGTGGAGAAGGGTGCTTTTTGTAAGTGTATTTAATTTCGGCTGGCATTTTTGATAGGGCTGGAGTTCGTGCTGTCAGTGTCTTCATGTTCTGCATAGGCCTCAACAATACGTTGTACTAACGGGTGGCGTACGACGTCTTTAGAGTTAAATTGTGTGAAGGTGATACCGGATATGTTTTGCAACACATTTTTAACATGGAGCAAGCCAGATTGTTGTCGGCTGGGTAGATCAATTTGTGTGTCGTCGCCCGTTATTACAGCCGTTGAGCCAAAGCCGATGCGGGTCAAAAACATTTTCATCTGCTCGCGAGTCGTGTTTTGACTTTCATCTAAAATAATAAAGCTGTTATTTAGGGTACGCCCGCGCATAAAGGCGAGAGGTGCCACTTCAATAATGTTTTTTTCCATTTTTTTGCTGACTTGCTCTACGCCCATCATTTCGTAGAGGGCATCGTATAGCGGCCGTAAATAAGGATCTATTTTTTGAGTTAAGTCGCCAGGCAAAAAACCTAGTTTTTCGCCGGCTTCGACAGCGGGGCGAACCAGTAAGATGCGCTCTACGCGGTGTGCCTCGAGCGCCTCGACGGCCGCAGCTACAGCTAGCCAGGTTTTTCCCGTGCCGGCAGGCCCTACGCCAAAGTTGATGTCATTAGCGCGAATGGCATCGATATAATTTATTTGGTTTGAGCCACGTGGGCGAATAAATTTTTTGCGGGTTTGTATGCCATGATTATATTCAGGCTGAGTGACTACGGCGGTGGTAAGGTCGAGTTTTTCTTTGCTCATAAGTTGTTGTAAGCCTGCCTGTTGGAGATGCAAATGAATAGATTCTGGCGTTAGGTCATTACTTGCGGTTTCATTGTAAAGCGTAAGAATAAGTGTTGACGCCGTGGATGCGGCTTCGTTGCTGCCGTTTAATTGGAAGCGATTCCCCCGGTTTCTAATGCGGACCCCAAGCCGACTTTCAATATGGCGAAGATGCTCATCGAATTTCCCGCATAGCTTGGCAAGCCTTTGCGAGTCATTGGGTTCGAGGACGAGCTGGGTTGAGGGGAAGCTGGTGTTCAATTTAAGACAGCGACAGCCTGGAGAATCGGATGTATGCAGTGGCCATTGCTAATTAAACAACTCGGCTGCTCGCTCTGTGGCAAGCTTAGAAAAATCGTTGGAGGCATAATCAATGGTCCGCGCAAAGCGTTGGTAAACTATCATTATAAAAAAACATTGGGCTACTCAAAACACTTAAAGCATAACGAACAAATAGGGGTTCTGCATAGGACAGATAATCGCACCAAATTGGTGCGATTATCTGTGGTCAGCTCTGAGCCGCCGCTTTTGCCATCACTGCTCTGCCGCTGGCATTTTTACGGTGCTATATCTCAGTCGGGGTCGACCATGCCCTGTGGGCGGGCTCTGCGAGGCAGATTGAGGCGGGTAACATTTTCGCCTTTGCCGTCACAAATTTTAGCAACACCTTCCTTTTCGACCTCGTCTATCCGGATGAGTGAGTGCAGAGGTATATAGCTACGTGATACGGAGGCAAACTCAGTCTTGAGCTTTTCTTCGCTCGGATCAACAATCATTTGTGAGCGTTCACCAAATACGAATTCTTCGATTTCTATGAATCCATACATATCACTTTGGTATACCTGGCGAGCATATACTTCGTATATTTCGCTTTGGTTCTGAAAAATAACCTTATAAACCGGATCGGACATGGGCGAGAAGATACTCCTGAAAAGTCGCTCAACACTACATATGGCCCAGTAGGCCAATTCGTTGCACATAATACCATGCTTATTCGGGTCAGGTCGGCAGCGCATGACCAATATTGGTATACTTGACTTGTTTTTGTTAGCCAGCAGTTAGCAACGGCAACCGTATTACCGATCCACTCATTCATCCTACCGATTGTTTAGACCTATGACCGCGAAACATCCTGCCAAAAAGCTGTTTATTCAAACGCACGGCTGCCAAATGAACGAATATGATTCGGATCGAATGGCCGATCTACTGCGCGAAAGCCATGACTTAGTTTCTACTAATGATGCCGAGGAAGCCGATATATTGCTATTGAACACGTGCTCGATACGTGAAAAGGCGCAAGAGAAGGTCTTTCACCAGTTAGGTCGCTGGCGCTTACTTAAAGAGCGCAATCCCGACTTAATTATTGGCGTGGGGGGGTGCGTGGCGAGTCAAGAGGGTGAGGCCATTGCTCAGAGAGCGCCGTTTGTTGATATTATTTTTGGCCCGCAGACACTGCATCGTTTGCCGGAGATGATCGATGTGAAAAAGCCTCAGGGGCCCGTCATTGTCGATGTGTCTTTCCCTGAAATAGAAAAATTTGACCGTCTGCCTGCACCTAGTGTCGACGGCCCGTCAGCGTTTGTTTCTGTTATGGAAGGCTGCAGTAAGTACTGCACATTTTGTGTAGTACCTTACACGCGCGGTGAAGAAGTGAGTCGGCCTTTTGATGATGTGCTGGCTGAAATAGCTGGGCTTGCTGAGAAGGGTGTTCGAGAAATCAATCTACTGGGCCAGAATGTCAACGGTTATCGCGGGCTAAACCATTTGGGCGAGCAAATTGATTTTTCTGAGTTGTTGATTTACGTCGCAGCGATCGACGGAGTCGACCGTATTCGCTACACCACGTCACATCCGTTAGAATTTTCAGATGCGTTGATAGATGTTTACGCCGAAATCCCAGAGTTAGTGGATCATCTGCATTTGCCAGTGCAAAGTGGCTCGGACAGAGTTTTGGCTGCGATGAAGCGCAATCATACGGCCCTTGAATACAAGTCAAAAATTCGTAGACTGCGCGCCATTCGCCCTGAAATGTCTTTGTCTTCAGACTTTATTGTTGGCTTTCCAGGTGAGACGGATGAGGATTTTGCAGCCACGATGGATTTGATTGCTGCGGTTAACTACGACATGTCGTTTAGCTTTATTTATAGTGCGCGTCCCGGTACACCGGCGGCTGATTTGCCAGATACAACGCCGCTGGAGGTAAAAAAGCAACGGTTGGCGTTGCTGCAAAATCGTATTAATCAGCAAGCGCAGAAGTTTAGCCGTGACATGGTGGGTACTCAGCAACGGGTATTGGTTGGTGGTGTATCAAAAAAAGATCCAGCAGAGCTACAAGGGCGCACTGAAAACAATCGAGTCGTCAATTTTAGGGCGGGCACTAGCTTTATCGGCGGTTTTGCCGACGTGACGATTGTAGATGCGCTACCCAATTCGTTGCGTGGTACTTTGGTGGTTAACTAATGTAACAAAGGCGGCGCTGTAAACGAGCCGCCTTTGTTGGTCGTGCTTTCCATTCGGAGTCGCCCCTAAGGCCGATAGCGCCCGCTACTTTTGCATGGCCTGTTCAACGCTGGCCAACTTGACGCAATTGACAAACACTTGCATGGCTTTGTTTACCTCGCCGATTTCAGGAAAACTGGGCGCTAACCGAATGTTTTTATCTTCTGGGTCGTAACCGTTGGGAAATGTGGCTCCCGCCGGAGTGAGTTTTACGCCAGCCTCAGCTGCCAGCGCAACCACTTTTTTGGCAAGACCGGGCCGGGTGTCAAACGATACGAAATAGCCCCCTTGAGGATTGCTCCAGACACCCACATCACTGCCATCCAAGTGATCATGAAGCGTTTTTGCTACGGCCTCAAATTTGGGAGCCATGATTTCAGCATGCAAGGCCATATGGTCTTTGGTACTTGCTAAATCACCTAAGAAATTAATGTGTCGCTGTTGATTGAGTTTGTCTGAGCCGATTGATGCCATTGCGAAATGCTTGCGGAATGCAGCAATTGTTTGTTTGCTAGAGGCCATATAGCCAATGCCAGCGCCGGCAAATGTCATTTTCGATGTCGATCCAAATTGTATGATCTGATCCAGCGTGCCCGCTGCTTCTGCCGCATGTTCGATACTCGCAAGTGATGGCGCTTGGTCTGTGAAGGCATGTAACGAGTACGCGTTATCCCAGAGTACATAAAAATTCTTGCTTGTGTGCTTAGGCAGTTCGGCGAGCCTGGCGACCGTTGCTGCACTATAAACTTCACCAGTTGGATTGGAGAATCTTGGAACACACCAAATGCCCTTAATATTGGGGTCGGCTTTGATAAGGGCTTCAACAATATCCATGTCGGGGCCTACGCCTGTAAGGGGCACTGGAATCATTTCGATCCCTAGCTGCTCGCACACACTAAAATGCCGATCATAGCCGGGGCATGGGCACAGCATTTTGATATTCCCACCCGATGCGTTGCTTTCTTTGTGCCATGCTTGCTGCTCTGCCTGCAGACCGAGGTGATGCGCGAACCAAAGCGTGTAGTGCATCAGACTGAGACTGCTATTGCCCCCTATAAAGACTCGCTGTTCAGCTGTTTCTTCGTCAACACCAAGCAGCGTGCCAAATAGCTGCTTGGCTTTAGGTAACCCATCAAGCACACCGTAATTACGTAAATCAATGGCAGCGTCGAGGAAGTCTTCAGGTGAGTTGGCTAAAAGCGCGTTCGAAAGATCAAGCTGTTTGCTAGAGGGTTTGCCGCGAGTAAGGTCGAGGCTCAAGCCGTCAGCAATGAACTTTTGATGCTGAGCATGTAGCTGCTCATAGGCACTGTTGAGTGACTCAGACGATGCGTTAGCGTCGAGCTTAAATGGGACAGACGACAAGAGGAACTCCTATTGATGCAGATGTTGGGCCGAAAAAATAATCGACAATAGCCCAATTATACCGCTCGTCATTTGCCTTGTTGATAGATAGATGGTCAATAATGCAGTTATTGTTAAAAAAGCCCTTGTTATGCTCATGGTGTTCAGGCGTTTTTTGTTAGTGGTGTTTCAGTGCCCGCGTAACTTTTAGCTGCCGATACTGTAGGCTTTGATGAGGCTTTCGATACCCTTGGTTGCTAAAGGCCCGGCATCTATGATGGCGCATCCGGCCCAATTGAATTCTTGTGACTCTCCTTGCTTGACCCATAAGCAGTCTATTGTCACCGCAATGGAGTCTTGTCCATCCACTTTACTTGGAAGTTGCAGCTCGACTTCATAAAGGCGGTTGACGTCCATTGGCTGGCTGCAAATAGCGAGTATTCCATTGACCGTTATATTGACCAGCGAGCCAATAGTTTCACCCGACAGCGTATCGATAATTAAAATGGGCATGCCCAACTCGTGTCGTTCAATAGATCGAGGTTCGACTAATATTTTTGATGCGGCTTTATTTCTCATGCCATACTCCTCTCAATAATATCTTTGGCAAGGTGCTAATGATGAATGCCGTGTTGGTTTGCGGCTGATTTGCTCTCAGATTGCTTTAGTTGTCCGCTAATTTTCTCTAGCATTCGCTCGAATAGTGGTTTCTTTTGCTGTTCATCTATTGCGTAAATTGCTCCGCTCATCATGCCTCGTGCAATAACACTAGCTGCCACTACTGCAACTTCTTTACCATGATGGTTTGAAAGCATGCAGTTCTGAGTGCGAGTGTTGTACCAGGTGAGTTTTAGCACTTGTGGCTCTGTCTCGTCGTCGCTCCAACTGAGCCAAGTGCCAAATCGCATCGACAAAACTTTGTCAATTTCGATTTGCGGCGCTTGTTGTAACTCGTTTTGTGAGTTGATTGATATCAGGTTTTCCGAATGCTCGGTTGATCGCTCAGTTTGTGCTGAGGTCTCTTTTAGCAGTGTTTCGCACTGCATTTCTTCGCAGCTATCAATTTTTTCTTCAGGCTTGTTGAGTAATGAATTTGAGCGTTCGTCAACGGCTTCGTTTGCATTGTCAATTGATTTTTTGTTCTTGGGGCTATGGCTTTTATCCGTATGCAGTTTTTCTTGCCCGGCCGCTGAGTTTTCTGTTGCTAAACTTTGACATAAATCGAGTGCGGCAAGTTTGCCTTTGATTTCTACTGCATCGAGACCAATGCTTCTCATTCCGTGCTGGAGTATTTTACGTAGAGGTGTACGTATTTCTCCGACTAACTTGGCTTCTGCTTCGTCCGTTTTTGGTTCGATATACCAAAGGATGGTATCAACAGCGGCATCGGCTCGGCCCCATTCGGCGCTTTGCTCTCCGTAACGTAGCAAGATATAGGTCATATAGGATGACCAGTCGCCTCGAATCAATTCGGCTATTGGGATGGGTAAAGATTCGGATTGAGTTTTACTATCGATCACCTGTTTTACTAACAGTTGATTTTCTTTGAGTTTTTCTCTGCCCTCAGCGGCTTGTACACTCCGTTGCTCGGTAAGATTTACCTTTCGTTCAAGGGCTTTTAAATAGGCGCTAAAGTCTTGCAGCAGCTCGTCAAACAAGACCAGGTCATTGGCTGGATTCCCATTACATTCTTTGGTGATTCGTTTTACGATGACACTTATTCGCCGGACGATTTCGTCTGAAAAATCAGTTTTTCTATCGGTCCATTGCTCGCTGGCGTCAATCAGTAAATTGAATAGTTGACGCGCTTCGTGATGCGGGCTTTTTAGAAAGTTCGAATCTTGAATTGCAACTTTAGCGTACGGCGTTGCCAGATGGCTCAGCAGAGTCTTGATTGGGCTGGCGATTCGATCTTCCGTATTGACCATATCGAATAATGTTGCGATTGCATCAATGGTTTGCTGCAGAGGTAGGCTGTTGGTGGTTGGTAGTGCCGCCACGACTGGCATGGTTAAGGTGTCACCGCTCATTATGTCTTGATGTTGCTGCAGTGTATTGAGTTCAGCAAGCACTTGGCTGACGGTCAGGCTGGGCTTGCCTGGGTCGATGGGTACAACGTTGTTGCCCATGGCCGATTCAATCGATTTATACAAATCGGTTTGGCGTAGATCCGATGATGTCAGTCGAGGTTTGGCTGGCCTGTCATTTTTATAATTTAGCTTTGGAAGCACATTGGCGGCGATGAAAAGTTGATTAAGCTCATCATATAGATCACTCAAATTGGCCATAAAAAAACGTTCAAAGAGTTTAAGTAGTAATAGCTTTGTTGTTTGGTCGGAGGTCTGACTTTCAAGGAATTTGACAAAGCCGCTACAAAAAACACTCGGTGCGAAGGGGGAATTTTCACCGGCATCAATTCCTCGATTCACAGAGGTTATGCGCGCAGAGAGCCCTAATAATTGGCTCGCGCAGTCGCTTGATGCGCGATGCGCCATGCTATTAACGGCCACCATAATTTCCATTTGAAATTCGTCAATTAGACGCAAGTCATCGTTTGTATTCTTCGTGAAAGGGTGCTTGGGATTGCTCTGATCGGTTGGAAAAGCCGCGATGAAACGAGCTTTTATTTCATGGTCCAGCTTTTTTAGCAGAAGGCCCTTGGGATTCTCGAGCGTGTTTAGCGCCTCGAAAAATTGTTGGCTATCGGAATCAACTTTGGTTCGTTCTGATTTTTCAAGCAAATATTCAGAAGCGGTAGAGATGAAAGATTTGCCGCAGGTTTCGCAAAAGCCAATTAAGATAGCGCGGGAAGCTATTAGTATGTCACGATTTTTTGTTTTTGATCTTTGGCCCATAAAATTCGTGTCAGCTGCTTTTAAACCAGTTAAGAATTTAGTATAGATGTGTTTCCCGCTTGGGGAGGGTCGTGGCCACTATTCTGATGAAGTTTTTTCGAATAGGGCTGAGTTTGCTGTTGCATTTGCCAAGCCAAATCATCTCTGGCGGTTGGGTCAAAATGATACGGCTTGGGTGCAAATGCAAAAAAAGACGTTTTTTTATAAATCTCAACAGGTTATGATGAGCGCCCATTAGTGAGCTGGCCCGTAAACTCAGGCACGAAGATGAGAGCATGCTGCGATCATCTGGATCTAAAAGCCCTTGGCTTTCATTGCACCATCTTTTGAATAAAGTTCTTACTGACTTCATGCAACATAATAATTTGAGTGGCGATCACAAAGTACTGCGACAGTCTCTAGACGGAGAGCTGTTCCCTGAGTTTCTTGTTGAGCATGTGAGTCGTGAGTGGAGCGATGTGATGCTGCCCCAGCTTAATCCCGATATTTGTTTGCAGGTGGATTCGGGGCTGGCTTATTGTGGTTGCGCTGAGCCATCTGCCTATCTTAGGCAGTATGTGTATATGTATCACGGCTCAGATGACTTTGATCATGAGACGCTGTCGCAAGTGGTGAGGATTTTCAATTGGGCTGGCGATGACAATACCGTCTGGGAGACATTGACGTTATTGGAACTTGAGCGTGATTGCGGTCTTCGGCGCAAGGATTACTTGTCTCAGCTCAAAGAGTTGGCCGACCGCTGGGAGGCGTTTTCGGGTGATTTCCGCTCGGATATATGGCCTCCGTCAGAAATGCGCGCTTAGGCCTAAACCGCATTAGCCTCTTCATTAGCGATTTCTTTTTTTAGGCCCTTCTTCAACGCTTGCTCATATTGTTGTTAGGCGAGGGTTGCTTACAGCCAACGCCCCAAATTTCTCTTGCGGTGTAGGGTTGCTCTGCGGATGTGTTTTGGCTTGATGATTGTCTGCGTCAGCTTCAGGTTCGCGGTGGTTGTTTAGCTCGGTATTTTCATTCGGCGCAGTCACCATCGAAAGCGGTCAAAGTTTTGCGGGTTGGCCCAGTATTCAGGCGAGTTCCAGTCGCGCTTCTTGTTATAGTTGGTGATCTCATAGCTATAGCAATCGTACGACTTCTGATTGAATTGCAGTGGCTTGGTGAAGCGAAAGCCTAGGCTATGCAGTGTTTTTGTAGCAATCGCTAGGGCCGCGCTATCATCCTCCGTTAAGGATAAGAACACTTTTATATGGCTGCAGTATTGATTTTTTATTCGAGCTAACGTCTCTACCGATCCGTCACTATTAAAATCCGTTAGGTCGCAGAATACCATGCACAGTTTGTAATGGGTGCGCAGTTTAGTAAGGCCTATTTCCCGCGAGAATTGTCGGTGGTCAATGGCTTCTGCCGGCAGGTGGGCCAGCATCGGCTTGAGTAAATCTTTGAGTGCGTCGGGGGCGGTGTGCGTGGTCGATGCGGGGGGTATCAAAATTAAGAGGGGTGCAGCGTTGTCGGGTGCGAGCAGTCCCTGAAGATAGTCTTGATACGGATGCCGTAAGGTCTGGTTTACTGGAGTGCTAGACATAAAAATCGGTACCCCTTGGTCGTTATTTGGTGGCTCAGTGGTGACGTGCTTACGTGACGATACGGTTGCCCAGGTTAAGTTAGCCCGCGATACGCTATAAAAAGCCAATTTTTAAGCAAATAAAAATATAAACCACGCCATTCTTGATAGTTTACTTTAAGTTGAATCGTTACCTCTATGTAAACTAGCGAAAAAATCCTTTTTTTCTCTGAAAAATACGAGCTAAGTTGCTGATTTTCCTGTGAAAATTGTGAGCTCGCGTGCTTGCAAGCGCAGTGCTGTGGCCGTATAGTGGCGCCAAGTGTAGTTATGTGACGCTAAGTGGGAAAAAATTCCGTTAATTGGATCTTTTGTGCTAAATAAATTGCCGAAATCGTTGAAGTTACTTTGCCGAACGCGCCTCAGTACGTTTTTTGTACGCGTCTTTGGTGGAGGTCGACTCGCGCTTGCGCCGTTGTTTATAGCACGCGGGCGCAGCGATGTTTAGGGGCGTCAGTCACATCAATATGGATGCTAAGTTTCGAATAGCGATTCCTACCCGCTATCGCGAGCTTTTGTTGGAGCAGTCGACGGGCCGGATGGTGGCCAACATTGACTTGAATCAGCCTAAGTGCCTGGTTTTATACCCAAGTAATGTTTGGGTGGGTATCGAAGAGCGAATTCAGTCTCAGCTGTTGAATGCTGGTAAGTCGGCAAGGATTCTTCGACTGTTGCTTAGTCATGCAAGTGATGTCGACATGGACGCCAATGGGCGGCTACTGCTTCCTGCAGAATTGCGCACACACATTAACTTAGAGAAAAAGGCGGTTTTGCTTGGCTTGGGTAAGAAGCTGGAGCTGTGGCGTGAAGACGACTGGCTGGTAGAGCAGGCAGCTAGTTTTGATGAAATTGAAGATGCGGCGTTGGTTGAGAAAATCGTGGGCGACATTGGCTATATCTGAGATAGATCCATCACGCTTGATTTGCGTGTGCAGAAGCCATGAAGACTGAGCATCTGCCGGTAATGCCGGAGGAGACGGTGGCCGGGTGGTTGGCTAGAAGTGATGGTTACTACGTTGATGGAACATTTGGTCGTGGCGGACACAGCGAGCTATTGCTAAAAAAATTGAGTGCCGGCGGGCATTTGTTAGCCATCGATCGCGATCCTTCGGCAATAGAGGCGGCGCTTAGGTTGCAACAGCAGTATCCGCAGGTCGACATCGAACATGGCGCATTTGCAGATCTAGCCAGTTTGGTTTCGCAGCACGGTCAATGTGGCAAGGTGAGTGGAATTTTGCTCGATTTGGGGATGTCGTCACCGCAATTGGATGACGTCTCGCGTGGATTTAGTTTCATGGGAGATGGGCCCCTTGATATGAGAATGGATCCGACCCGAGGTCAGTCTGCGGCGCAATGGCTGGCTGTTGCAGAAGCGGATCCTATTGCAAAGGTGTTGCGAGAGTATGGCGAGGAGAAGTTTGCTTGGCGTATTGCTCAGGCAATAGTGGAGAGGCGAGAGCGGCAGCCTATAGAAACGACTAGGCAGTTAGTTGACATTATTGAAGGTGCCGTGCCGGCTAAACATCAAGGTAAGCATAAGGCGACTCGGTCGTTTCAGGCGATCCGTATTCATGTTAATGCTGAGCTTGAGCAGCTAACAGCGTTTTTGGATGACTGTCTTGATTTGTTAGAGAGTGGCGGAAGACTGGCAATCATTAGTTTTCACTCGCTTGAGGATCGGTTGATAAAGCGCTATATGCGAAACCTAGCCAGAGGTGATGATTTGCCGTCGTCGCTACCGATTCGTGATACGGAGTTGAATAAAAAATTGAAGATCGTTGAGCGGGCGCAACGGGCATCAGATGATGAAATTGCTATCAATCCCCGGGCGCGCAGTGCAATTTTGCGAGTAGCTGAAAAAATTTAAGAAGTGGTTAGAAGAAAATAATTATAGAGAAGTGGTTGGGTGGAGCTTGACGATCGAGCGTGCTGATAGTCGTTTAAGTATGGGGTCCTTCAAAATATTATGATTCAAGAGATAAGCGTCGAGTGAAAAATCGCACTTCAACAAAGCGATGGTTGCCTACAATGATATTTTTGATTGTGCTTGTAGTGGTGTCTGCATTGGCAGTTGCCTATAGCAGCCACCTAAACAGGCAGTCTTTTATCGCTTTGAAGCAAGCCGTTAGCCTTCACACAGAGTTGGAGATTACACAGGGTAAGTTGCTGCTAGAGCAAAGCGCTTGGACATCCCCTGCAGTTATAGAATCCTATGCAGAAAACCAGTTGGGCATGCATGTGCCGAATGCTGCTCAGGTGGTTATCGTTTCTCCGGCGCCTTTCGTAAGTCCTGACTCAAGCATGGCTGGTGCGCACCGATCTGTTCAAAAGAGTCGCATGAATACTCGTCAGGCTAAAAGGGGCATTCAGTGAGTCGAGAACTTTTATCTCAGTGGCGCGTTTTTTTATTGTGGTCGCTGCTATTTGTCGCGCTACTAGCGTTAATTTTGAGATTGTTTTTTTTACAGTTTAGTGAAGACGAAAAAGGACATCTTTTTTTGAAGCAGCAGGGCGACTTGCGCGTATTGCGTAATGAGCTGATACCAGCAGGCCGCGGCGAAATCATTGATCGCAATGGCGCATTACTTGCCTACAGCACGCCAGTGCAGTCAATTTGGATTAATCCTGGTGTCTTTGAGAATAAAGCTAGTGATATTCGTGCTTTGAGTGATTTTCTTGATATGTCGGCGTCAAAAATTAAGGCGCGACTTCAGTCTAGTGGGCGGTATGTATTTTTGCGTCGGCAAATAGATCCGGCTCTTGCTGAGCGAGTACTTGCACTAAAAATTAAAGGTGTACATGCCGAAACTGAGTATAAGCGTTACTACCCGGCAGCAGAGTTTGCATCGCACATCGTTGGATTTACCGATGTCGAAGATCGGGGGCAGGAAGGAATCGAACTTGCTTTTGATGACCTGCTCAGTGGCCAGCCAGGGCAGCGGCAGGTTATGCGCAACGGTAATGGCGAGCCTATTAAAGATATAAGTATGAAACGTGCAGCGACCAGTGGCGGCCAGTTGCAGCTTTCGATTGATACGAATCTGCAGTATATGGCCTACCGCGAACTTAAAGCTGCCGTTGCCGATAATGAAGCGCGCTCAGGTTCTATGGTGATTCTCGATGTGGCCAGTGGCGAAGTATTGGCGCTAGTTAATCAGCCGTCGTATAACGTTAATGACCGCAGTCAACTTGTTCCAGCCAATACTCGTAACCGCGCTTTGATTGATTTGTTTGAGCCTGGATCGACGGTCAAGCCTTTTACCTTAGCGGCTGCCTTAGAAGAGGGTAGTATTACTGCTTCGACCATTATCGATACTTCTCCTGGCAAGATTCGACTGCCGGGTAAAGTCATTCTTGATTCCAAGGATTACGGCAAGTTAGATGTTGCCAGTGTGTTAAGTCAATCTAGTCAGGTGGGTACTACAAAAATTTCACTGGGTATGGAGGCAGAGCAGCTGCGTGGTATGTTTTCGCGTGTTGGGTTTGGCGAATACTGCGCCACAGGTTTTCCTGGTGAGCAGGTTGGGCTTCTCCCGCACAAAAAAGACTGGTCGGATCTGGATCGAGCGACACTCTCTTTCGGCCATGGTATGTCGGTCAATGCTATGCAGTTGGCACGCGCCTATTCGGTGATTGCAGCCGATGGCATAAAACGTCCGGTTAGCTTGCTCAAGCACGTTAACAGCATGGCTCGTATAAGCGATAGCACTGCTGAGCAAGTTATGCCTCCGGTTATTGCACAGCAGGTGCGGGACATGATGGTCGGCGTAGTCGATAGCGGTACCGGCCGTAAAGCTAAGCTGGCGGGTTACAGCATTGCAGGAAAAACTGGAACAGCCCATCTAGTGGGTAGATCCGGCTATGAAGAAAATAGTTACCGCGCAACTTTTGCCGGCATGGTTCCGGCTTCAGATCCAAAGTTGGTTGTGGTTGTGACGATCGATGATCCCAAGCGTGGCGAGTATTATGGTGGTGAGGTTGCGGCACCTATTTTTTCTCGTGTGGTGCGATCGGCGGTGCGCTTATTAAATATTGCTCCTGATCGGCCGGAGCAGTTGGATGTGCGGTTTGCAGCAGAAAATCCAGTCTTTGCTCCTTTGAGCGGTTTGAACTCCTCGAAGCCCCTGCCGTCCCACCGTGGTTCATTGAAGGTTGGCCGCGATGTATAAGTTGCCATTTGTGATGACACTCTCGCAGTTGCTTGTAGATATCGCGCCTCAGCAGTGCCTAGAAATTGAGAATGGTGCCGACCTAGAGATCAATGGCTTATGTGACGATAGTCGTCGTGTGCAACCCGGTAATTTATTTGTGGCATTGAGTGGGCGATCTAGTGATGGCCGCCAGTTTGTTGATCAGGCCATTGCCAACGGGGCGGTTGCTGTAATACTTGAAAGCAAGCAATGCCAAAATCCAATGGAATCTGAAGTCCCATTGGAAGGTTGGCAATTTACCCATTGGCGTGGCCAAGTGCCTGTTATCGAGATGACTGATCTGCGCCACAAAGTAAGCGCTTTGGCCGATACTTTTTTTCATCACCCATCCGCAGATTTGAGTGTTATCGGTGTAACGGGTACTAATGGAAAAACCACTTGCGCGTGGTTGCTGGCGGGTCTGTTGGCTCATTTTAATGTTCGGGCCGGCTTAATTGGTACTCTGGGTTGCGGAGTGGTAGAGGCTCAGCAAGTCGATCTCGAATCAACAGGTTTTACCACGCCTGATGCGATATTTGTACAGAGCTGTTTAAGCAGCTTAAAGCGGCGCAATTGTTCTGCTGTGGCAATGGAGGTTTCTTCGCATGCTTTGAGTCAGTCGCGTGTTGCAGCGGTTAATTTCAAAGCAGCTATTTTTACCAACTTGTCACGAGATCATCTGGATTTCCACGGTGATATGCATTCATATGCTGCCGCTAAGCGTATTTTGTTTGATGCCCAAGGTTTGGTGTGCGCAGTCATCAATGTAGATGACGCCACCGGTAGTGAAATGATTCGGTCGCTGAATAAAAACTTACAAATTATTAGCTGCTCTACACGCAATAATGCGGCTGATGTCCATGTCAAAAATATTCGTTGCTCGATGTCTGGAACTCAGGCCGACGTGTTTACGCCTTGGGGGCGTGGGTTAATACAAACATGCTTGATCGGTGAATTCAATCTCAACAATCTCTTGCTGGTGCTGTCCGCTATAGTCGCTGAGGGTTGTGATTTTAACGCTGTGCTTGAAGCTATAAAACAGCTCGATGCTGTGCCGGGGCGTATGCAAATCGTTGAGCCCATTATCAAGGCACCTGCATTGAATGCAGATGCACAGCAATCTGCTGCTCCCTCTAATAGTGCCGATATTACTGTTGTGGTTGATTATGCGCACACTCCTGATGCCTTGTCCGCTGCATTACAAGCCCTGCGGCCTCATGCTGTTGGTAATCTTTGGTTAATTTTTGGTGCTGGAGGCGAGCGTGATAATGGTAAGCGTGCGTTGATGGGTGAAATTGCCGAGCAGTATGCCGACCGCGTGATCCTGACTAATGACAACCCTCGCAATGAGCCGCCTCAGAATATTGTCACTGATATTAAGGCCGGCATACGAGAGCTGGAGAATATTCAAGTTGAGCTTAATCGCAATAGCGCAATCACTTGTGCCATTGAGCAGGCTAAGTGTGGCGATGTTGTGCTAATTGCTGGTAAGGGGCATGAAGATTATCAACTGGTAGGTAGTGAGCGTATTTATTTCAGCGATTATGAAGTGGCTAGACGCGAGCTGTCTCGAAGGTGTGCTGCATGATGCCGAATACTTTTTTGCGTGATATTGCCGCTGCCAGTAATGCATTTTTACATGGGGCGGATGGGCTCGTTAGCTCCGTTGGTATTGATACAAGAACAATTGTCCCTGGTGGTTTGTTTGTAGCCTTGCGTGGCGAGCATGTTGATGGACATGAGTTTCTGAGTGAGGCAAAAAAAGCGGGTGCTGTTGGCGCAGTTGTTGAAACGCTCCAAGCAATCGACATACCGCAAATCGTGGTTGCTGATGCCGCTGTCGCGCTGGGTGATATGGCCAGCTACAACCGCAATTTGTTTAAAGGCGCGGTGGTTGCAATTACCGGTAGCGCAGGAAAAACCACTTGCAAAAATATGCTCAGGAGTATTTTGGCAGAAGCGTCAAATGTGTCGGCCACTCATGGCAATCTGAATAACGAGCTGGGTGTGCCTCTCACACTGCTGGAGCTTGATGAGACGCAGCAGTATGCGGTGATTGAAATGGGCGCAGCTAAGGCAGGTGATATTGCTTATCTAACCCGTATTGCCCGCCCTGATATTGGCGTGGTCACCAACATTTCGGAAGCTCACTTGGGTCGATTCGGGAGTTTGCAAATTACCGCGCAAACAAAGGGAGAGATATACGATTCTCTGCCTCCTACAGGTGTGGCAGTGATTAATTTTGATGAGCCTTTTGCTAATGATTGGCAAGCTCGCGTGCATGCTCGGGCTGATGCTCCATCTGTGTTGTCCTTTTCGCTGAGCAATTTGGCAGCCGATATTGTCGCCAGTAATGTAGAGGCTGATCTTTCAGGTGTGCGTTTCACCGCCTCCGGAGATGCGATAAGCCAGGGCTGGTCGATTGAAGTCTCGCTACAACTTTTGGGTGAGCATAACGTTGCTAATGCGTTGGGCAGTATCGCCGTGGCCAAGGCCTTACAGATTTCTGATCAGGCCATAGTGACCGGCCTCGGCAAGCTCAATGCCGAATCTGGCAGGCTGCAACGGCGCGGCGCACGCAATGCCCTGACATTAATTGATGATTCTTACAACGCGAATCCGGCAGCCATGCGCGCAGCTATTGATACAGTGGTCGGCAATAAGCAAGGCAGCGGGCACGCTCATCCAAAGCCGGTTTTTTTAGTGCTCGGTGATATGGCTGAGCTAGGCCCTGATGCAGCTGCATTGCATCATGGGGTTGGCGAGTATGCCGCTGACCAAAGCATCGACTGCTTATTGGCTTGTGGTATGTATGCCTCAAGCTACGTTGATGGGTTTATGCAAGTGGTTGGCGATTCTTCGCAAAATGCAGACGTTTTCGCCAGTCAAGAATTGTTAGCAGATTATTTGTTAAGTGAGTCATGCCGCGGAGCAGTGGTGCTAATTAAGGGTTCTAGATCGGCGGGTATGGAGCATTTAGTTGAATTACTGGCAACAGATCAGTTTGATCAGGCTGGTGTCTCATGTTGATTTGGCTTGCCGAATACTTGCAGCAGTTTGTGCGTGGTTTTGCGGTTGTACAGTATTTGTCGATGCGCGCTATTTTGAGTGTGTTAACAGCACTGGGTATTTCTTTATTGTTGGGGCCGCAGGTTATTCAGCGCCTTATCGATAAGCAGTTAGGGCAAACCATTCGCAGTGATGGGCCTGAATCGCACTTAGAAAAAGCGGGAACGCCTACGATGGGTGGGGCGCTTATTTTGTTGAGTATTTGTATTACAACATTGTTGTGGGCAGACATTTCAAATCGCTACGTTCAGGCAGTGTTGGCAATAACTATCTTCTTTGGTGCGATCGGGTGGGTCGACGACTATCGGAAAATCGTGCACAAAAATTCGCGCGGTTTAATTGCTAGATGGAAATATTTTTGGCAGTCAGTTGCAGCTTTAATTGTGTTGATATTTTTATATATGACATCGACCTTGCCCCAAGAGCAGCAACTCATTGTGCCATTTTTTAAGGATGTGGCTATTAGCTTGGGCTGGTTTTATATCGTGCTGGGTTATTTCGTGGTGGTTGGTGCTAGTAATGCAGTAAATCTAACTGATGGCTTGGACGGGTTGGCCATACTGCCCACGGTGCTGGTGGGTTCGGCACTGGGGATCATAGCTTATCTTGCGGGACATAGTGAATTTGCCAGCTACCTGCGCATCCCATATTTGCCGGGCGCCGGAGAGCTAGCCATTTACTGCGGCGCATTAGCAGGTGCCGGCCTCGGATTTTTATGGTTTAACACCTACCCAGCGCAAGTATTTATGGGGGATGTGGGTGCGCTTTCACTGGGCGCGGCCTTAGGCATTATTGCTTTAATTACGCGGCACGAAATTGTGTTTTTTATCATGTCAGGAATTTTTGTTGTAGAAACCCTATCAGTCATTATTCAAGTGACATCATTCAAATTGACGGGAAAGCGCGTTTTTAGAATGGCTCCCTTGCACCATCATTACGAATTAAAAGGCTGGCCAGAACCACGTGTAATCGTTAGATTTTGGATTATTACCGTTATGTTGGTTTTATTTGGTTTAGCAACGTTAAAGCTGCGTTAGTAAGAAATCAGACTGTAGCCATGTTGATAAACACAGAGCAAGAATTAGGATTGAATAGCGCAATTTCATCAATGAATTTGATTCAAACAGACAAAAATAGATTGGTTGTTGGCTTGGGGGCCACAGGTCTTTCGACGATGCGCTTTTTGCAGCGCGCCGGGTTGCCTTTTTCGGCATTGGATAGTCGAGTGGACTTGCCCAATAAAGATAGCTTGCGTGCAGAATTCGTTGGCGTAGATATTTATTTGGGGGATGCTCCTGCAGAGGTTTTCGAGCATGCAGACGAACTTTATGTCAGTCCAGGTTTGGCGCTAGACAAGCCAGAGTTCGAGCAGGCTGCAGCAAGCGGTGCGCTAATCTCCGGTGATCTTGATTTGTTTATGCGAAATGTGGATGCGCCCGTTATTGCGATCACTGGTTCGAATGCAAAGAGCACGGTGACTACATTGGTTGGAGAGTTGCTGGCTAGTAGAAATCTTCATGTTGGCGTAGGCGGAAATTTAGGTACGCCGATGCTCGATTTAATCGAAAGAAACTGTGATGTTTATGTATTGGAGCTTTCAAGTTTTCAGCTTGAGCGGGCACACCATTACAACTTCGCTGTCGCTTGTGTGCTGAATGTGTCTGCTGATCATATGGATCGGCATAAAACTATGCTCCGTTATCATCAATTGAAACAGCGTGTCTATAGCGAAGCTAAGATTGCTTTATTCAATCGAGATGATCGGTTGACTTATCCGCTCCAGCGAGCCGGTTTAGTGCAAAAAAGTTTTGGTCAATGTACGCAAGGGTTGGACGATTATAGTTTGCAAGAAACTGATGGCCAAGAGTATATCGTTAAGGGTGTAGAGCGGGTGTTGGCGGTCGATGCGATTGCTTTGCCGGGTCGGCATAATGTTTTGAACGTTATGGCGGCGTTAGCCATCGTAGATGCTGCTGGTTTTGGTATGCAGGGTTTGGCTGAGAAAGCCGCCCAGTTTAGAGGCTTGCCGCATCGATGTGAACTGGTCGGATCTATTGCTGGCGTGCGGTATATCAATGATTCTAAAGCCACAAATGTGGGGGCTTGCGTTGCAGCAATCAATGGGTTTTCTGCAGCAGGGGATCAGAAAATTATTTTACTTGCCGGAGGGCAAACCAAGTCAGCTGATTTTCAGCCGCTTGCTACGGTAGTTGAAAAACAGGCATGTAAGCTGGTGTTGTTTGGCGAGGGGGCTCAGCAAATAGGCACTGCCTGTGCTAGTTGTTCCGATGTGCACTACGCACAAGGTTTGTCAGAGGCTGTTCATGCAGCTCACGCTTTGGCGGAATCAGGCGACTTAGTTTTGCTGTCACCGGCTTGTGCCAGTTTTGATATGTTTAGCGATTACGAAGAGCGAGGCGATGTTTTTAGAAAAGCCGTGAATGACTTGATCAATGCGGCGCCATCGATTGGAGTTGAGCGATGAGAACGCAGATCAAGTCTATGCATGCATCGGTCAAGCCGCGCCATGCTTATGGTTATCGATTTGCCGGCTTTGATACTTGGCTATTAATGGCTGCACTGGCGCTGGCTGCACTAGGTTTGGTTATGATTACATCGGCCTCGGTTGATTATGCGCATCGTAAATTTCAGCAGCCTTTATATTATTTTTATCGGCATTGTGCATATCTAGTAATTGCTGGTGTTACTGCCTTCGCAGCTTTTCAAGTTCCGGTTAGTCAGTGGTCTAAATATGCAGTATATGTCTTGTTGGGCGGTTTTTTCCTGCTCGTGATTATTTGGATCCCTGGTTTGGGCCATACCGCTAATAACGCAACTCGCTGGCTGGCAATAGGGCCGTTTACATTGCAGGTTTCGGAGCTCGCCAAAATTGGCGTGGTGGTTTATCTCGCCAGTTATTTAGTGAGGCAGTCCGAGCTAGTTAAAAGCCATTGGCTCGGCTTCGGGAACCCGATGATAGTGATGGGGCTATTAATTTTCTTGCTGTTGTTGCAGCCAGATTTTGGCGCAGCAGTGGTTTTTCTTGTGGCGGCCTTATCGCTACTCTTTTTAGGTGGTGTGCGAATTTGGCAGTTTAGTGCTTTGATCGTTCTGTGCGGGTCTATTTTAGCCATTATGGTGCTAAGCGAAGAATACCGTATGGCAAGAATGGTGGCGTTTCTTGACCCCTGGACGTATCAGCAGGGCGGTGGTTATCAGCTGGTGCAATCGTTAATTGCATTTGGGCGCGGTGAGTTCTTTGGTTTAGGCATTGGCAACAGCATTCAAAAATTGTTTTTTTTGCCTGAGGCGCATACAGATTTTATCTTTGCGGTGCTGGCCGAAGAGCTTGGATTGTTCGGCTGTATCGCGACCCTGTGCTTATACGCTTTTCTCATTATTCGTATTTTGCGCGTAGCTTTTCGAGCCGAGCGCATGGACAGATTATTTGGCGCCTACGTTGCTTATGGTGTTGCATTAATATTTTCTATTCAGCTGTTTATTAATGTTGGAGTTAATATCGGTTTATTGCCCACTAAAGGGCTGACTCTCCCGTTTCTTAGTTACGGCGGCAGTAGTTTACTAGCCAGTGGAATCTTTATCGCCATGGTGCTGAAAATTGATCAAGAGGTGATTTATGCCGCATCGGATGAAGATGAGCGACGCGGCACAATTACAAGCACCAATAGATTAGTTGATTCAGCGATGAATCGAGTGCCTGGCTCTCATGGGCATGGTGACCGCTATGCTTAAACGTAATTCGGCTAAGCCGATCGCTGTTCTAATTGCTGCAGGTGGTACCGGCGGCCATGTATTTCCTGCCCTGGCGGTAGCCGAGCGCTTGCGTGAAAGTCAAATTAAGGTGGTGTGGATTGGCACGCAGCGAGGTATCGAGTCCCGTGTGGTTCCGGAAAATAATTTCCCCCTGTACACGGTAAGCGTTACGGGCATGCGCGGTAAGCGTTTGGGGACTATGTTGTTAGCGCCATTATTATTAATCGTAGCAGCGCTCAAAATAATTAAGTTGGCTCTTCAGTATAGAGTGGTTTGCATGTTGGGTACTGGAGGATATGTTTCAGCCGCGAGCGGTATAGCCTCTATCGTATTGCGCACACCATTTTTTTTACAAGAGCAAAATGCTGTAGCGGGTACAACTAACCGGTTGCTGGCGCCATTTTCCCAAACAATTTTTACCGCTTACCCGGGCGTTTTTTCGCAACGCTCCAATATCGATTGTTGTGGTAATCCACTACGTCAGTCATTTGTAAATATGCCATTACCCGATGCGCGAGGGGTGGCCGGCACAAAGCGTTTAAAAATATTAGTCGTTGGCGGCAGCTTAGGGGCGAGCAGTTTAAATACGGTGGTTCCTACAGCGCTTCTTCAGTGGCATAAAAATTGGACAGATGTTAACTGTGAATTTACTGATTTGCAGGTTTTTCATCAGACGGGCGCTCATGATCAGGCGCAAGTTGAAGCCAGTTATGGTCGTGACAAAATTGATGCCATGGTTTTACCTTTTATTAAAGATATGGCGGGAACCTTGCAGCAGGTAGATTTAGTCATCGCTCGAGCAGGCGCGCTTACCATTAGTGAGCTTACAGCCGTTGGCGTTGCAGCCATTTTAGTGCCTTACCCGCATGCAATAGATGACCATCAAGCTGTCAATGCGCAGTGGTTAGTTGATGGTGATGCCGCTGTATTGATTCGCCAAGAAAATTTTAATACTGATTCGCTGATTAGCGTCTTGCAGTCTTTGGCAGTTTCTCAAAATAAGCTCATTGCTATGGCGAACTCAAGTAGGAATCTAGCTCAGCCGAGAGCAGCTGCACATATTGCTGCGGTATGTGGGGAGTATGCGCATGCCTGTTGAAAAATCTTTAGTGGGTTCTATGCGGCGTATTAGGAATATACATTTTGTTGGTATAGGTGGCGCTGGCATGTGCGGGATCGCTGAGGTGCTAATAAACCAAGGTTACGGTGTTAGCGGTTCGGATTTGTCGGAGAGCCACACTACCCAGCGCCTGGCAGAGTTGGGTGCCCAGATATTTATAGGGCATGAAGCCTGTCAAATAGAGTCTGCTGATGTGGTTGTTACTTCTACCGCTATCAATACGAGCAATGTTGAAGTGGCGGCCGCAAAAGATAA
Organism: uncultured Pseudomonadales bacterium; assembly: GCA_943788835.1. Classification (GTDB taxonomy): domain Bacteria; phylum Pseudomonadota; class Gammaproteobacteria; order Pseudomonadales; family UBA7434; genus UBA7434. Next base: position 45,951 of record CALSRU010000008.1, read on the forward strand.
AGGTTTGCCCGTTGTGCCTAGGGCTGAAATGCTCTCTGAATTGATGCGTTATCGCTACGGAATAGCCGTGGCGGGTACGCATGGTAAGACTACTACCACTAGCTTGATTGCCTCTATTTTTGGTGAGGCCAAAGTGGCACCCACGTTTGTAATTGGTGGATTGTTGAATAGTGCCAATGCTAATGCTCAGCTGGGGGAAGGGCGGTACTTTATTGCCGAAGCTGATGAAAGTGACGCATCGTTTTTGCATTTGCAGCCTATGGTTTCAGTGATCACTAATATCGACGAAGATCACATGAGTACCTATGGCGGTGATTTTAGTCGGCTTAAAGATACGTTCATTAAATTTGTTCATAACCTTCCATTTTATGGGCTGTTAGTCGCTTGTATAGATGATGAAAACATCATTGATTTGCAGGATCGGTTTCATCGATCGGTTGTGACTTACGGTTTTAGCGAAGCGGCTGATTATCAATTAATAAATTATCGTTGCGAGGCAATGCGTACTGATTTTGATTTGCGTATTGCCGGATCAAAAAATCCATTGCATGTTTCGTTGAGTATGCCAGGACGGCATAACGCCCTGAATGCAGCTGCTGCTTTTATTGTGGCGCAAGAAGAAGGCATAGATACGGGCATTATTTTAAAGGCCTTAAATGATTTTTCAGGAGTAGGCCGTCGCTTTGATGTTCAAGAAAATATCATGCTTGCAGGCCAAACAGTAACGTTGGTTGATGATTATGGGCATCATCCCCGAGAAGTAGCAGCGACAATTTCTGCCGCGCGGGATAGTTGGTCTGAAAAGCGCTTAGTTATGGTGTTTCAGCCGCATCGTTATTCACGTACCAATGACCTATATGAATCATTTGTTAGCAGCCTAGGCAAAGTCGATGTGCTGGTGCTGTTAAACGTATACGCAGCCGGAGAGCAGCTTATTGCCGGCGCCGATAGTAGAAGTTTGTCTCGCAGTATCCGTCAGCGTGGTGAGTTGGAGCCAATTTACGTAGAAGACAATAAAGAGTTGTTAAAGGTGTTGGAAAGTCTGCTTCAGCCCGATGATGTTTTGTTAATGCAGGGCGCTGGCGATGTTGGAAAAATTTCTAAGTCGCTGGTTTCTAGTGCATCGGAGGCGCTGATTAATGACTGAAATATTTTTTCAAGCAGCATATGAAGTTGAGGTTGTCTCAATATGTCTGCTGTAAATTATTTGAGTGGTCGTGTGGCTGTACTCATGGGTGGTACGGCCTCCGAGCGTGCAATATCTCTGCAAAGCGGTATGGCTGTGCTGAATAGTCTGCAGGCATCTGGGGTAGATGCGGTTGGTATTGATACCGCTGGCAATTTACTTGCAGATTTAGAAAAGACCAATCCCGTATTTGCATTTATTGCCGTACATGGCGCCGGTGGTGAAGATGGAAAGTTGCAAGCTGTGCTTGAACTGTTAGGTGTTCCTTACAGTGGTAGTGGTGTGATGGCATCCGCTCTGGCAATGGATAAGTTACGTAGTAAGCATATCTGGAAGGGGCTTGGTCTGCCGACGCCCGCCTATTCGTTGTTGCAGGGTTCTATGAGCAGCGAAGACTTGGAGGCGACGCTAGCACAATTGGGTGGGAAGATTTTTGTAAAGCCAATAGCCGAGGGTTCGAGCTTTGGCATGGCTATAGCGAGCAGTAGCAGCGAGTTGTACGAGGCCTTCCAGCAGGCTTCACTATTCAATCAGCCAGTAATGGCTGAGCGCTTGGTGAGCGGGCCTGAGTACACAGTGGCAATCCTCAATAAAAGGTGCCTTCCGAGTATTCGTATCCAAGCGACCCAAGAATTTTACGATTTTCAGGCGAAGTATGAATCAGATGAAACCCGATTTTTTATTCCTAGCGGCTTAGATGCTGATGCTGAACGTCGCTTGCAAACTATTGCATTGGCGGCTTTTGAAGCCTTGGGTTGTGTCGGTTGGGGTCGCGTCGATGTCATGCAAGATGATTTGAGCGGCGATTTTTATTTACTGGAAGTGAACACGGTTCCTGGCTTGACGGATCATAGTTTAGTTCCCATGGCCGCTAGTGCAGCGGGCCTGTCATTTGCTGATTTGATTGGTGAAATTATTGATGCGTGTGATGCCAAATGATTGCGTTTAATAACAAAAGTGGCGCCAGCCGATTGCAGCGTGCTAGTAAAGCGCAGTCTTTTATAGGCGTTTCAATGGTGAATTGGTTTAAGCGTGTCATTGGTGCTGGGATTTTTCTTGCATTGGTTATCGGCGCGGTAGCTGGTTTGCGTGCTGTCGAGCGCTCACCGGTGGGGTTCGTAGAAATTTTCGGTTACAGCGGCACCGAAAATAGTAGTCGTGGTGCTACCGAAGAAGAAATTTATTTATTGATGGATAAGTATTTGGAGCAAGGTTTTTGGGAGATTGATCTTGTTGCGCTTCAATCCGTGCTTGAATCACATCGCTGGATTCGTCGGGCTGCAGTGCTTAGGCAATGGCCCAATATGTTGCGAGTTCAGATTGATGAGCATCTTCCTGTTGCACGATGGAACGGTACGCATGTATTAGCCAGCAGTGCAGAGCTTATACCTGTCAGTTCGATCGCAGAGTTTTCTGAACTGCCGCGTTTTACTACGCCAGGTATGTTTTCCCATAACCGCACTGATATAAAGTTGATGGTAGATGAATACAATAAATTGCAAAAAATGCTTTCGCCGCACTATTTAGCAATACATGAGTTGGGTTCTTCGTTGGGCAGTGATATTTGGCTGGTATTGCAAGACGGTACACGTATCGAACTTGGCGAGAAAAGCCATTTCGAGCGACTAACGCGCCTTATTGGTTTGGTTCAAAGTGGAATTATCGATGACTGGTCCAGTATTGCAATTGCTGATTTGCGCTACGCCTATGGTGTTTCAATTAGCTGGAGAGATTCGGTCAAGGGGGTTCAAGGTGGAAGTCAGCCGCAAGCACTCCATAATTCAGCAGTTCAAGGCAAGAAAAAAATGAGAGTTGGTATGGCTGTAGTCAATAAAAACGGTTTAGATATCGTGGCAAATAACGTTGAGGTTCGTCCAATGCAAACTATGGGAGTTCAGCATGTCTGAGGTCACCGCAGGGAAAATGCTCGTTGGTTTAGATATAGGTACATCAAAGGTTCTGTGCGTAGTAGGTGAGTTGCATAGTGATGGAACCATTGAAGTACTGGGTGCCGGTTCGTGCAAATCAACCGGAATGAAGAAAGGCGTGGTCGTTAATATTGAGTCTACGGTGCAATCGATTCAGCGGGCCGTAGAAGAGGCCGAATTAATGGCTGGCTGTCAAATTCACTCTGTGTATGCGGGCATTGCCGGAAGCCATATTCGCAGCCTTAACTCACACGGCATTGTAGCAATACGAGATCAAGAGGTTGAGCTCAATGATCTAGAGCGTGTCATTGACGCTGCTCGCGCGGTGGCCATTCCTGCCGATCAGAAAATATTGCATGTACTGCCGCAAGAGTATGTTGTTGATACGCAAGAGGGTGTTAAAGAGCCCTTGGGTATGTCCGGGGTGCGGCTCGAGGCGAAGGTCCATCTTGTAACCTGTGCGGTAACGGCTGCCCAAAATATAGAGAAATGTATTAACCGCTGCGATTTGCAAGTTGAGGAAGTCATTCTAGAGCAGCTCGCGTCAAGTTATGCGGCGTTAACCGATGACGAACGCGAGTTAGGTGTGTGTTTAGTTGATATAGGCGGCGGTACTACCGATATCGCTGTGTTTACCGAAGGCGCGATTCGGCATACCGCAAATATTCCTATTGCCGGTGACCAGGTGACTAACGATATTGCTATGGCACTACGGACACCAACGCCATATGCAGAAGACCTAAAAATTAATTATGCCTATGCACTGACTCAAATGGCCTCTGGAGAGGAGACAATTAAGGTGTCAAGCGTGGGTGATCGGCCTCCCAGAGATCTCTCTCGCCAGGCATTGGCTGAAGTTGTTGAACCGCGTTATGACGAGCTTTTCACTCTAGTTCAGGCTGAGCTGCGCCGCAGCGGCTATGAAGATTTGATTGCCGCGGGGATTGTACTGACTGGCGGGACGGCAAAGATGCAGGGTGCCATTGAGTTGGCCGAAGAGATTTTTCATGTCCCTGTCCGTTTGGGTTTTCCACAAAATGTCTCGGGTTTTGGCGAGGTGGCTGAAAATCCAATCTATGCGACGGCGATGGGTTTATTACATTATGGTTTTAAGCGAGAAGAGGATTTGTTAGTGCGCAAAACTGACGGTGGTGAAGGTTTTTTAGATCGTATTAAGTCTTGGTTTAAGAGTAATTTTTAGCAGTAAGTTTTTGTTTTTTTAATTTTTTTATTTTAACTTTCCTGAGGGGGAATGAATCATGTTTGAACTAGTAGATAATGTACCGCAAAGTGCAGTCATTAAAGTCGTCGGTGTGGGCGGTGGCGGCGGCAATGCTGTAAAGCATATGATCGCCAATGATATTGAAGGTGTTGAATTTATTTGTGCTAACACCGATGCTCAGGCGCTTACAGACCTGTCGTCGAATACCGTTCTACAAATAGGTGGCAACATTACAAAAGGCTTGGGTGCTGGCGCGAATCCTGATGTTGGCCGTCAATCCGCAATTGAAGATAGAGATCGTATTGCTGAAGTATTGGCAGGTGCCGATATGGTCTTCATTACTGCCGGCATGGGCGGCGGTACGGGTACAGGTGCGGCGCCAATTATTGCTGAAGTAGCCAAAGATATGGGTATTTTGACGGTAGCAGTAGTAACGCGACCTTTTCGATTCGAAGGTAAAAAGCGCAAGCAGTTTGCTGAACAGGGTATTATCGAATTGCAGCAGCATGTCGATTCCTTGATCACTATCCCTAATGAAAAACTTTTGTCTGTCATGGGTAAAAGCACCAGCCTGCTAGAGGCATTCAAGTCGGCCAATGATGTATTGTTGGGTGCGGTGCAAGGTATTGCAGATCTAATTATTCGCCCTGGTATGATCAACGTCGATTTTGCAGACGTGCGCACGGTGATGTCTGAAATGGGCATGGCAATGATGGGTACCGGTGAATCGCGTGGCGATATGCGCGCTCGTGAGGCGGCTGAAGCAGCTATTCGTAGCCCGCTGCTTGAAGATGTCAATCTCAAAGGTGCACGCGGAATCTTAGTCAATATCACTGCAGGCATGGATTTATCGTTGGGTGAGTTTGCTGAAGTGGGCGATACCATCGAGGAGTTTGCTTCTGATAATGCCACGGTAGTAGTGGGCACGGTAATTGACCCCGATTTGACTGATGTTTTGAAAGTCACCGTGGTCGCCACGGGATTAGCTGAAGATGTAAAAGAGGTTCCTCAGCAGATTCAGCAGACTCGGCAGTCAGCCAGCGCTAATGTAGGCAGTTCAACACGAGAGCCAAATTACGGTGATTATGAGAAGCCAACAATTTCACGTCGAGCACCGAGTCATGCCGAGCCTCGAGCAGCGCGCGCGGTTGAATCGGTAGAAATCAATCAGGCCGAAGTAGTTGAACCGGTAGTAAGGGACATGGATACGCTTGATATTCCTGCATTTTTACGCCGTCAGGTGAATTAAGCGTCGAGCTTGGATGCCGGCGCGCTTAATTGCTGGCTCTGTACAGATAGTTAAACGGCCGCACGCCATGCTTATTTGGTGTGCGCCGTTTGTTTGCTCGACTGAGTTATTAGTCCGTTCGTCTTTTTCTAGACATGGCGATTGACGCGGGCCTGCGTTTTTGAAGTGCGATAGAATTTTTTTCGGCAATGATCCGCCTGTGCCGCGTTATGCGGTGTAAATGTGCACTTTTTGAGTGCCTTTTTAGATCGAATTCCCCAATCTCCATCTCCTTTCTCTCCTTCGCTTTTGAGGGCACTTTGCTGCTCCCGTAGCGCGGTGTTTTTGCCGATAGCCCTAAACTTGTAAAATAGTGGCATTCCCGCTGTGACATACTGCCAACTTCTGATGTAAATCAGTCAAATGCCCAGAATTTCCCCCTGCCAGTCAGTCGCCCTTCGTATATATTCCCTCGGCTAGAAGAACCGAAAGTGATTTAAGTCCATGAGCCTATATCTTAAAGCTCGGGACGAAGGGGATTTATGATTAAACAGCGAACAATGCGCAACAGTATTCGCGCCACCGGCGTTGGCTTGCACACCGGTAAAAAAGTGTATCTGACTTTGCGTCCTGCGGCCGTGAATACGGGGATCATTTTTCGTCGCGTCGACCTTGACCCGATAGTGGAAATACCGGCCAAAGCGAAGAATGTTACTGATACCCAGCTTTCTACTACGCTGTCGGTGGGTGATGTTAGCGTGTCTACGGTAGAGCATTTGCTTTCTGCGATGGCCGGTCTAGGCATCGACAATGCTTATGTCGACATCAATGCATCTGAGGTGCCTATTATGGATGGCAGCGCAGGGCCTTTTGTATTTTTGATTCAATCGGCGGGTATTGATGAGCAAAACGCTCCGAAGCAGTTCATCCGCGTCAAGCGGGAAGTGACTGTTACCGATGGCGAGAAATTTGCCACACTGCTTCCTCGTGAAGGCTTCAAGGTAAGCTTCACCATTGATTTTGACCACCCCGCTTTTAAGGGCCATTCGCATACTGCTGAGGTCGATTTTGGTTCGACTTCTTTCGTGCGCGAGGTGAGTCGTGCACGTACGTTTGGCTTTATGCGCGAGTTCGAATATCTTCGTTCGCGTGGTTTAGCGCGGGGTGGCAGCCTCGATAATGCGATCGTGATCGATGATTATAAAGTGCTCAATGAAGATGGTTTGCGTTACGAAGATGAATTTGTGAGGCACAAGGTCCTAGATGCCATCGGCGATTTATATTTGCTGGGTAAGAGCCTTATTGGTGAGTTTAAAGCCTACAAGTCTGGGCATGCCTTAAATAATAAAGTGTTGCGTTCTTTGTTAGAGCAGCCTGATGCTTGGGAGCTGGTAACTTTCGAAGATAACGAAGAGGCGCCGATCTCTTACGCCACGCCGCTGGTTGCTGTTTAGCAGAAACCCTCGGCCAGCTGTCGGCAGCTTCTGGGCGAAAAACAAACATGACTTGCCGGCACCTTTGCACCAGTCGATCACTCCGCGGTCGTTTGGGCATGATTTGGAAGAGACAGGGCTCACATTGTTGAAATTTGTAGTCAATGCTGTAGTCTCGCGCCTCGCTGGGCCTTCGTTTGTTTGCTTTAGTTGATAGGTGGCCCTTGATTCAAGAGTTGTTGTCGCTAATATTGGCGCGGTAGGGTGAGCGCTTTATCTTCAGTGAGGCTGCTTATTGCGGGCTGGGTGCTGTTAGTTAGCGGCTCATGGGCTCTACTTCATTTTAAAGAAGATCTTTGTAGATGAAATTAATTGTATTGAATGATGTTGGCCAACCTTCACTGACGCTAAATACGCGCGAGTGGCGAGCGCGAGCGTTGTTGGGCTGCGCTGTCGGCACGCTGTTAGTGATGGGCGCGCTGCTATTTCACTTGGTCAACGATAGTCTTAAGCTCAGTAGCCAGGCAGATCTGATGAAGGCCTGGCATTCACAAATTGAAAAAGACGCCGCTGATCTCCAAGCCACGCGTGAGCAAGTCGAAATGGAGTTGGCAGGGCTTACTGCTAAAGTAGCCACTTTGCAGGCTCGTATTATGCGGCTTGACGCGCTGGGCGAGCAGATGGCTGAAGTAGCCGACCTTGATCATGGTGAATTTGACTTTTCACAGCCTCCCGCTGTCGGTGGGCCGGAGTTGCAGGTAGACGCCGGGGAGCAAGGCTTGAATACGCCAGCGTTAGCTGGAGAGTTAGGGCTGCTGCTTGATCAGTTAGATGTGTTGGTTAAAGATCGCGAAGGCCAACTTGCTATTCTTGATCGCCAGCTAGCGGCTCGCGATTTTAAGAGTCAGGCGTTTGTGGCTGGTCGACCCATCAAACGAGGCTGGATGTCTTCAGCTTTTGGCCATCGTACGGATCCATTTACAGGAAAAAAAGCTTGGCACAATGGTGTCGACTTTGCTGGGAAGTCGGGGAGTGATGTGATTGCTATAGCGAGCGGTGTGGTTACTGCGGCCGAAAAGCGCTATGGCTATGGATTGATGGTTGAAATTAATCATGGCGACGGCTTTGTTACGCGCTATGCGCACAATGCGAGCAATTTAGTCGCTATTGGCGACATCGTGGAAAAGGGCGGTGTGGTCGCAAAAATGGGGAGTACTGGTCGGTCAACTGGACCGCACGTCCATTTTGAAGTGTTGCGCAACGGTAAGGCGATGAATCCAGAGCATTATATTAATCGCGCCAGTTTATAACTTCATCAATACGGTCTGTCGGCGGCTTCGGCGATGCTGTTGACTCTTAAAGACGCTTCGCTAATGCAGCGACTATGCTATGGCTGTTCTAGCCACAGTATTATCACCATAATTACCCGAAAGCTTCGATACCGCGCCTTCGACTTATGTCGTTTTGCAGCTAGCATGCTATGCTTTCATGCCTGATTTAATTGATAAATTTGAGTGCGCGGTAAGCTCTGCGTAACAGTAGTAGCTCTAGATGTGTTTAGTGTTTTTTTGGTTGCTCGAAGTACATTCGATTGGTGGTGCTTTGGGCAAGATTGAGCTGCTTTGACTGGCCTTCGCCCGCATTTTTAGCCACCATTTTTTATATCTATAAAGAATTATTATGATAGTAAAAGCGTTTAAAACAATTTTTGGAACCCGAAATGATCGCCAGCTTAAGCGTATGCAGAAAGTTGTTCGGCGGGTTAATGCACTGGCTGAGCAGTATTCTTCGCTGACCGATCAGCAGCTTCGCGACAAAACGGACGAATTTAAAACCCTTATTGAGGGCGGTAGCTCGCTAGAGGAGCTTTTGCCTGATGCTTTTGCAGTGGTCAGAGAGGCTGGCGAGCGCAGCTTAGGTTTGCGTCACTTTGATGTGCAGCTGGTGGGCGGTATGACGCTGCACGAAGGTCATATTGCCGAAATGCGCACCGGTGAGGGTAAAACTCTGGTAGCGACTTTACCTGCCTACCTCAACGCACTGAGTGGTAAAGGCGTCCACATCGTTACGGTCAATGATTACCTTGCGGAGCGTGACGCAAATTGGATGCGTCCACTGTATGAGTTTTTAGGCTTGCAAGTGGGCGTTATTTTTTCCGGTCAGTCTCAGCCTGAAAAACAACAAGCGTACCTTGCTGACATAACCTACGGCACCAACAATGAGTTTGGCTTTGACTATTTAAGAGATAATACGGCCTTCACGCTAGAAGATCGCGTGATGCGTGATTTGAATTTTGCCATTATTGATGAAGTGGATTCTATTCTTATTGATGAAGCGCGAACGCCGCTCATTATTTCTGGAGCCACCGACGACAGCTCGGCCATGTATAAGCGGATTAATGCTGTTATTCCTGCGCTTGAACGCTCCTCTCCGCTCCCCGAAGTGACCAAGTTTGAACAAAAGCAAGAGCCCGATGGGCACTTCATTGTCGATGAAAAACAGCGTCATGTTGAGCTTACCGAAAGCGGCCACCAGTATGTCGAGGAGCTACTCACCAAAGATAGGTTGTTGGAAGAGGGTGAAAGTCTTTATTCTCCGACTAATTTAAATTTACTTCATCATGTCAATACGGCACTGCGCGCGAGTTACTTGTTTACAAAAAATGTAGAGTACATCGTTCAAAACGGTAGTATTGTGCTGATTGATGAGCATACGGGCCGAACGATGGAAGGGCGTCGTTTGTCTGACGGATTGCATCAGGCGCTTGAGGCTAAAGAGAATGTAAAAATTAATTCCGAGAGCCAAACATTGGCAGCGACTACGTTCCAGAATTTTTTCCGATTGTATGGGAAGCTTTCGGGTATGACCGGTACGGCTGATACAGAGGCCCCAGAGTTTCATCAAATTTATAATTTGGATGTTATTGTCATTCCAACGAATGTGCCCACGATCAGGCAAGATCTTATTGATCTTGTTTATCTTTCAGTGGAAGAAAAGTTTGAGGCGGTTGTTAAGGATATTAAGCTGGCGATTGATAACAATGCCCCAGTGTTGGTTGGTACGGCATCTATCGATACTTCTGAGATACTCTCGAAGTTTTTGAAAAAAGCTAAAGTTGAGCATCGGGTTCTGAATGCCAAATTCCATAAAAGTGAGGCAACTATAGTCGCCGAGGCTGGTCGTCCTGGTGTGGTGACAATTGCAACTAATATGGCCGGTCGGGGTACTGATATCGTTTTAGGTGGAAGTCTTGAGGCGGAATTGGCAGCCCTTGATGCACCCTCGCAGGAGGAGATTGCAGAGCGAACTGGTGCTTGGGAAAAACGCCATGCACAGGTTCTTGAGGCAGGTGGCTTGCATATTTTTGGTACGGAGCGCCATGAGTCTCGCCGTATTGATAATCAGTTACGTGGTCGTGCAGGTCGTCAAGGTGATCCAGGTGTGACTCGCTTTTATTTGTCTATGGAAGACAACTTGATGCGCTTGTTTGCTTCAGATGGCGTGCGCAACTTCATGCAGCGGCTTGGTATGGATGAGGGAGAAGCCATTGAGCATCGCATGGTTTCTAACGCCATAGAGAAGGCGCAAAGAAAAGTCGAAGGGCGTAATTTTGATATTCGTAAACAGCTGCTTGAATTTGATGATGTTTCTAATGATCAGAGACAAATCGTATATCAGCAACGCAACGATATCCTGCTAGCCGATGAAATTCTCGGTATGGTCGATGTGATTCGTAAAGACGTGGTTAATGAGTTTGTTGATGGCTTTATACCACCGCAAAGTATTGAAGAGCAGTGGGATGTGCCAGGGCTTGAGCAGGCGTTGAAGGAAGATTACTCACTTGATTTGCCAGTGGTCGAATGGCTTGATCAAGAGGATGATCTCTACGAAGAGACTCTGCGTGAGCGTATTGTAGACGCTGTTGCGGCGCAATATTTCGCCAAGGTTGAGCCGTTAGGCGATGCGGCGCGTCGTTTTGAAAAGCAAATCCTTCTGCAGGTGCTTGATCAACTTTGGAAAGAGCATTTGGCGACCATGGATCAATTGCGGCAGGGTATTGGTCTGCGTGGCTATGCTGGGCGCAATCCGAAACAAGAATATAAGCGCGAAGCGTTTGAGTTGTTTCAGTCGATGTTGCGCAATATGAAACTTGAATTTATTCGGTTTTTATCGGCAGTTCAAATTCAGCCGCAGGATGATCCCGATGCTATAGAGAAGCAGAGACGTGCTGAGCAAGCCCGTGCAACGATTACTGCTCAGCATCCTGACGCTCAGGCCGAGGCGCAAACGGTCGGCGCTGAAGAGGGCGTTGAAGAGGATGGCGCTCCATCAGCGCAACCGATGGTTAGGGGTGGTCGCAAGGTGGGGCGCAATGAGCCTTGTCCTTGTGGGTCAGGAAAAAAATACAAGCAATGCCACGGCAAGCTGTCTTGAGCGGTAACTCGATAGATGCGTGCTAACTTTTATGATTGAGTTTAAATCAACGCCATTGGCCGTCGACGGTGTGCGCTGGTCGACTGCTGCTGCGGGGATCAAAAACAGCGTCCCCGCTAGCAACTCCCCCGACGTTGCCTTAATGGAGATTGCTGCGGGTAGCAACGTTGCTGGTGTCTTTACTTTGAATGCTTTTGCTGCTGCGCCGGTGATTGTGGCTAAGCGGCATCTAGCGGCGCTTCATGCAAAGGTTGGCTCAGGTTCTATTTTTTGTTTGATCAATTCGGGGAATGCCAATGCTGGCACAGGGGCTGCTGGCTTGGTGGCTGCCGATACCAGTTGCCAGAGTGTGTCTGAGCAGTTTGCGGGTGAGCAGCACTCGGTACTGCCTTTTTCTACCGGGGTGATCGGTGAGTCGCTTGCGGTTCAAAAAATTACCAGCGTGCTGCCAGCACTAGCCGATTCGCTGTCGGTGGCTGCCTGGGATGATGCCGCTAGAGCCATCATGACCACTGATACCGTGCCAAAAATGGCTAGTTGTGAGCTTGAGATTGATGGGCAGTCGGTGGTGCTGACTGGGATTGCCAAAGGTGCAGGCATGATCAAGCCGAATATGGCGACGATGCTAGCTTTCGTTGCAACCGATGCACTGATCGCACAAGACGCGCTGACCGATTTATTGCAGGGCGCGGTTAATCAGTCGTTTAATCGCATTACTGTGGACGGTGACACGTCAACCAATGATGCGTGTATTTTGGCCGCTACAGGTTGTTCGGGTGTGGTAATTAATCCCGCTAACGAGGCTTGGGCGAAAATGCAGCAAGCGATAGACGGTTTGCTCATTCAGTTGGCTACAGCGATTATTCGCGATGCTGAGGGAGCCACGAAGTTCATTACCATTGATGTTTGTGGCGGAGCTTCGGTGGATGAATGTTTACAGGTGGGGTATGCCATTGCTGAATCCCCCTTAGTCAAAACAGCCTTTTTTGCTAGTGATGCTAATTGGGGAAGAATTCTTGCCGCGATTGGACGATCAGGCCTCTCGCAGCTAAATATCGATGCGGTTGAAATTAGTTTAAATGATTATTGTTTATGTCGTAATGGTGGGCGAGTGCCTGATTATGATGAGCAAAAAGCCTCCGAAATTATGGCGCAGTCGGAAATTGTATTAACTATCAAATTGCAGAGAGGACCTTTTAGCGAGCGCTTGTGGACCAGCGATTTGTCACATGATTACGTTCGAATTAATGCGGAATATAGAACCTGAAATGATGCTTCGTTGGGCACTATGTCGTTAGTAAGTCGTTAGTATGTCGGTAGTTCATGTTGCTGTAGGCGTGGTTTTAAATAGTCAGAATGAAGTGCTTATTGCGCTGCGTGCAAAGCAAGCTCATCAAGGTGGACTGTGGGAATTTCCTGGCGGCAAAGTTGAGGTGGATGAAACTGTTCAGCAGGCACTCGTCAGAGAGCTCAAAGAAGAGCTGGATATTATTGCCGAATGTTTTAAGCCGCTAGTGGTTATTGAGCACGATTATGGTGACAAGACAGTGCGGCTTGATGTGTGGCTGGTTACCCAGTTTGATGGAGTGCCCTCTGGCTGCGAAGGTCAGCAAGTTAAGTGGGCTGAGATTGATGAATTGACTGGCTATGAATTTCCTGCAGCCAATGAAAAAATAATCGAAGATATTCTTTCGGCTCGCGCCTCTGGCTTACTTAGCGATATTTAGGTGCCGAAGCAATGGCTTGTTGCTTTTGAATATAGCCTAGCCCTAGGCCTAAAATAGCAAGCGCCCAAAGTGGGATGGGTATGTCGGTTTCCATGATTACCGGCACATCCGTCGGTACTTCCGCCCATGCAAGGCTGTAGTCCCAGTCAAAATCGCTTTGCCCTGATGCTCGTGTTACGCGTAATTGATAGTGTGTGTTGGCTTGCAATGGGAACCAAATATTTTCAGTATTATTGATCGTGCTGGTGGAGTCTGCGATCACCTGATTGCCGTTAGTGACATCGATGAGTTCCAAGTCGAGGTTGTGAAGCACTGCGGATTCATCGAAAAAGAGCGATGAATTTGCAGTGCCAGTCACCGCTAAATTCCACACTAATGCCACGCCTAGTTCACTTGGATGATCAATTAGGCCTAAATCATAAGTCGCTGTGATGTTAGAGCCGCCGCTGCCTCCAAATTGGTTGTCATGGTCAAAGCCGATATAGCCGCTATTGACTGAGCCGCCATCTTCAATACTCGCCGCCTCGCCGGCGGCGAGAATTTGGTAGCTGCGGTGTATGTTGAGTTGGCCGGCACCATAACGCCAATCTAGGCCATTGTCGGTTTGGTTAGTGGGCAGCACGCGGTATTCGTCGATATCACCTTGCGTTGCTGAAGTGGTGTTCTCGGTGACTCGCGAGGCGCCTGCCATGAGCGCGGCTTTAATGGTTTCTGTACGCTCAGCATTTTGTATGAGGTTGTTGTTTCGATTGGTAGTTGATGCGTCCGACCATGACGGATTTTGTTGGGCGGCTTCAATTAATAGAGCGATGGCTGATGAGGTGATGCCAGCCGAGCTGCTAGTAGTAGTGATGGGTGTGACTACATGTATGCTCGGTCGCCCTGAAACATAAATGCTGTCTAGGGCGATAACACCATCGGCATGGGTTGCATCGGTTACACCCGAAACAATGCCGTTGAGCGCAGTGGCGAAAAATGGGTTGTCGGTAGCGTTGTTTTGGATGCCATAGATTTGAATAAGTTCGTCGATATCGGAAAGCCAGTCAGCTAAGCGCAGGAACGTTGATGTGCCAGTGGCTGAAAAATTTCCGCTACTATCATTGATGCCTCCGCCAACCCAGCTGTGGTTGGCGATACGTCGAGTCGTTTCCAAGGGTATGGCTCGGCGCTCACCAGGATTTTTTCCAGCGGGCACAAGTTGTTGGAATAGCCAAGTGGACGCGCTATGTACGCCAACATCTGTAATGCCGGGGCTGGTAGATGTGGTGTTGCCATAAAAATACCGGCCAACGCTTGTAGAGTGAGATGATGCTCCCACTGATGCAGGCAGCGCTAAATCTGCAATCGATTTGCCAATAAATTGGCTGTCGTTGGCATTGGGTGCCCAATTTCCCGAAGAATCTTGAGCTTCAACTTGAAAAACAGGCACGCCGCTGCCACTCGGCAGCGATGCGCCTAGCAGCGAGGATAAATCGGTAAAACCAATATCATCTTTCAGCGTTGCGTGAGTACTGGAATGCCACAGAGCGACCGTTCCCAGCAACACAAGCCAACGCAAGGTTAGAGCTGATTTACAATTCATTGCGAAGATTACTATTATTGAAAAGTACTTTTTATTGAAGTTGACGCACTGCAAGGCTGTGCTTAACCTGGCATTCTTCGTTCAACTTTTGTCTTATTCACTCCAACAATGATACATCAATTGAGTGATTCTGGGTGAGCAATTACGTTATTGGGTGGCGGGCCGCGAGGATTGAAAGGATCGTTCGTTCACCTGCGGCCTCGGCGGTTTAGTTCGGTATTGTGATTGAGAAAATTCAATAAGCTATTGAAAAATATTATTTTTATTGATCTTCGAATGACTCGCTAAAGATATCGTCGTAGTCGCCGGTCCCAGCTATTCGTTTCTCTTCATTGGCCCAGTCGATAAAGTCGGCGTCTTGGCAGCGCTTTGAGCAGAAGGGGCGATAAATGCTAGTAGGCTCCCAGGGCACTATTTCGGCGCAAGTTGGGCAGTTGACTTCAATATCCTTTGGCATGCTCGTCTTCAAGGTTCAAGGTTCAAGGTTCAAGGTTCACAGGTTCAGGGTTCAGGGTTCAGGGTTAATTTGAGTGCACATCTGCCATTTCGCAATAGGTTGTATGCAGATTGTCCACTGCTGCAAATAGCGATTCTAAAGAGCCACTATTATCGACGATGTCATCGGCTTGCGCTAATTTTTCATCCCGATGCATTTGGCTTTCAATGATTTTGTTTATTTGCACTGAGCTATTAGCATCGCGCGTGATGACTCGCTCAATTTGTAGCGGTTTTGGTACGTCAATCAGTAAAATGCGGTCTACTCGCTCATGCTGACCTGACTCGAGAAGTAGTGGCGATTCGAGAATCCTGTAAGGCGGGTCCTGTTCATGTTGCGGTGCATGGAGGCGTTGATGGATGATTTCGCCAACCAGCGGGTGGGTCAGGTGCTCAAGCCAGCGACGATCTGCTTCGTTGCTAAAGACAATGGTGCGTAACTTCGCTCGGTTGAGGCTTCCATCTTCTTGCAAGACCGCAAGGCCGAAGCGTTCGGCAATGGCCTCAAGGGCTGGGCTTCCGGGTGCGACGACTTCTCGAGCCACGCTGTCGGCGTTAATCACGGTTACGCCATGCTCTATAAAGCGTTCAGCTGCAGCGGACTTTCCGCTGCCAATGCCACCCGTCAAGCCAATGATAAGGGTTGGTGCGGCATGCTCTGCTTCTTTCATCTACTGATGCCCCGCGGCTAAATTATGTGTAAGAGCGAATCGTCGGTTGCTAGGATGGGTGGCATCGACCAGCATGTGAGTAATTCTGCCATCCCCACTACATTATACGGTGATCAGCACAATATCGGCTGCGAAGTAAATAATGACAGTGCCGTAGGTGTTTAGGCTATTGGCCTTGAGCAGGTGGCAGTTTAGACTCTGTACTCCCTAGCTTGTTTATTGCGTCGAGGCTTGTATGGATTTTGTTGGCAGTCACATTCTGTCTATCGATCAGTTTGAACGTCCTGATATTGATCGTATATTTGCAGTGGCGGTTTTGATGGAGCCCTTTGCGCAGCGCAAACGCGTAACCAAAGTGCTAGATGGCGCCATATTAGGCAATATGTTTTTTGAGGCTAGTACGCGCACGCGCATTAGCTTTGGCTGCGCTTTCAATTTGTTAGGCGGCGAAGTTCGTGAAACCACTGGTATTGAAAACAGTGCCTTGGCTAAAGGCGAGTCGCTATATGATACCGCTCGAGTACTGAGTGGCTACAGTGATGTGATTGTTATGCGCCATCCCGAAGCCGGCTCGGTGGCCGAGTTTGCTTCGGCTAGTCGAGTGCCGGTATTAAATGGTGGTGATGGCGCTAATGAGCACCCGACTCAAGCGTTGCTCGATTTATATACCATTCAAAAAGAAATGCTCGCTAAGCAGCGTCAGCTTGATGGTTTGCGTATTGCAATGATCGGCGATCTTAAATATGGCCGAACGGTTCATTCGCTGGTGAAGTTGTTGTGTCGTTATAACAATATCCATTTGCATTTGATTGCGCCGGCAGCCTTGCAGATGCCTGAGCATCTAGTCGATATGGCTCGCGCTAATGGTCATACTGTGTACATTTCTGAGCAGCTTGAGGGCAGTATCGCGCATGTTGATATTGCTTACTCAACACGCATTCAAGAGGAGCGATTTGGCTCGCGAGCCGAAGCCGATCTTTACCGAGGTAAGTTCAGACTTAATCAGAGCGTCTATACCCAGCATTGCGAGCCTAATACGGTCATTATGCATCCGCTGCCGCGTGATTCCCGTGCTGAGGCGAACGAGTTGGATACCGACCTCAATGAGAATCCAAATTTGGCCATTTTCCGTCAAGCCGATAATGGCATTGTTATTCGTATGGCGCTGTTTGCGCTCACTCTCGATATTGTGGATGCCATTGATGACTGTTCGCAATCCGTAGGTTGGTATACAGGTAGCCGCTTCCAGTAATGCACAAAAATCTTAGCTGCGCGGCAGTAGATCAACAGTTAGCTTGTGCTAACGGCGAGGTATAGACTACCTATGACCGCGCCAGCTTCATCACCTCAGTCAGCTCGCCCCTCGAACGGTTTGTTAGGTTCAAGCCTGGTTGTTGGGTCCATGACCATGCTCTCGCGGGTGATGGGACTTTTGCGTGATGTTGTGATCGCTCGATTTTTTGGAGCGGGTGAGAATGCCGATGCTTTTTTTGTAGCCTTCCGAATCCCACAGTTTTTACGTAGATTGTTCGCTGAAGGCGCTTTCGCGCAGGCCTTTATCCCTGTGTTAGCTGAATATCGTAATGCTCGCGAACAATCGGGTGACTTGGCAGCACTGCGTTTGTTAGTGAATGCTGTGTGTGGTGTATTAGGTGGGACGTTAGTGTTAATTACCAGTGTGGTGGTGATGTCTGCGCCCTTGGTTACGATGGTTTTCGCACCAGGCTTTATCAATCAGCCTGAAAAGTTTGAGTTAACCGTGGCCTTGTTGCGTATTACGTTTCCTTATTTATTGTTGATATCACTTACTGGTTTTGCAGGGGCTATTCTCAACAGCTACGATCGGTTTGTGGTGCCGGCATTCACGCCGGTTTTGTTGAATGCGTCACTTATAGCAAGCGCCTTGTGGTTGTCTCCGCATTTGGCTGAGCCAGTCTTTGCGTTGGCTTGGGGTGTGGTACTGGCAGGTTTTGCACAGCTAATGTTTCAGCTCCCATTTTTAGCCAAATTACATTTGTTGCCGCGACCTACATGGGACCCGAGTCACCCTGGTGTGCGTAAAATCATGCAGTTAATGCTGCCCGCTATCTTTGGTGTGTCGGTCAGTCAAATCAATTTATTGCTTGATACAGTCCTCGCCTCGTTTCTTCCGTCGGGAAGTGTGTCATGGCTTTACTATTCTGATCGTTTGGCCGAGCTGCCACTGGGTGTATTTGGTATTGCTATTGCCACCGTTATTTTGCCAAGTTTGTCGCGCTTACAACTGGGTAGCATAGTTGGAGAGGGCATCGGGACACTGGAGCAGCAGCGGGCGAATACCGCTATTGTGGCGCAGTTTCGCGATACCCTCGATTGGGGGTTGCGCTGTGTGGTGATTGTCGCTTTGCCAGCTAGCTGTGCGTTGGTTTTGTTGGCGCAGCCCATTTTATACTTGCTGTTTCAGTATCAGGCCATGACCCCCCTCGATGTGCAAATGTCTGCACTGAGTATGCAGGCCTATGCATTGGGTTTGCTGGCCTTTATGTCAATTAAAGTGCTAGCGACCGGTTACTTCGCACAGCAAGATATGAAAAGCCCTGTGCGTATTGGCATCATTGCGATGGTGGCAAATATGGGGCTCAATTTATTCTTGGTAGCTATTTTGCATTTTTATTTCCGCTTGGGCCATGTTGGCTTGGCGCTAGCGACTTCGCTGGCAGCTTTTTTGAATGCAGGGTTGCTCCTGCGTGGCTTATCTAACAGTCAGGCGCTCCAGCGATTTATGGATACAGGGGAGCATTTGCTGACCAGTCAATTTTGGTGGTTGTTGCGCCGAATACTTTTAGCCACGCTGATCATGGGTTTGGCTTTGTACTGGGCATCTCCAGACTTATCTTTTTGGCCCGACGCTTCTTTTTTGCAGCGCTTGGGCGAGGTAGTGATCCTTTGTGCCGGCGGGCTGGCGAGCTACCTGACGGTCTTGCTGTTACTTGGCGTGCGCGTCACGCACTTTAGAGCTGCCTAGTCTCGATAATGGCATGTAATCACTGACTTTATGCAGATTTAAAAACTCCGGCAGATGAACTGCGTATATAATTTACGACCTTGTCTAATGTTCGGTTAAGTAGCTTGCCGGTCGCAATGAACTTGCCCTTTATAAGATGAATGTAGAAGGCATTGCCAGCGAGCAACTCGGTCGGGTAAGGGTTAGGCGCCAAACCAACAGAACAGGAAAATAATAGCGTGCAAATAATTCGGGGGCTACACAACCTTTTTGGGCGCTACCAACATGCGCTGCCCAACGGTTGTGTGGCGACGATGGGCGCGTTTGATGGGCTGCACAAGGGGCATAGGGCTGTTCTTGATCACTTGGTTGAAGTTGGCGAGAGCATGCGGCTACCTTCTGTTGTAGTCATTTTAGAGCCGCTGCCCAGAGAATATTTTGCGCCGCTGGATGCGCCGTCGCGGTTGATGAGCTTTCGTGAGAAAGTGGAAGGTTTTGCGGCGCTTGGCATCGATTTTTTACTCGTGGTTAGGTTCGATGATGGTGTGCGCAATACGGAGGCTGCCGATTTTATCGAGCGGGTCTTTGTGCAAGGATTGGCAACCGTGCACTTGGTTATGGGTGATGACTCGCAATTTGGTCGCAGTGGCAGTGGCGACTACAAATTGTTGGAGTCTCTGGGTCGCCAGCATGCGTTTAGTGTCGAACCTACGCCGACCTTTGAATTTGCTGGTGGCAGAGTGTCGAGTACACGTATTCGCGAGTTATTGGAACACGGCGAATTTACACAGGCAGAGGAATTGCTTGGCAGGGCTTACAGCATTTCGGGGAAGGTGATCTATGGCCGGCAGCTGGGTCGAGAGCTCGGCGCGCCTACAGCAAATATTAGCTTGCACCGGATTCAGGCAGCTATGGCGGGTGTTTATGCAGTTGAGGCCCGACTCGTTAACTCATCTCAGTCGGTACTCGAAATGCCAAATGACTGGATGATCGGTGTTGCTAATGTCGGTGTTAGGCCAACGGTAGATGCAAATGTTAAAGCCATTCTCGAGGTTCACTTAATCGACTTTCAGGGGGACTTGTATGGCCGACAAATGGAGGTGCGGTTTTTACATAAGATTAGAGAAGAGCAGCGCTTTAGCGACGTTGCACAGTTGCAATCGCAAATCGAACGCGATGTAGCGGATACAAGATCTTGGTTTGGCGCAAATGAACAAGCGCTGGTTAAATAATTTTTTAATGATTTTAATTTGTTATGAGTGAAGATAAAAACCAATACAAGCATACCTTAAACTTGCCTAGCACGGGGTTCCCCATGAAGGCGAATTTGGCTCAGCGTGAACCTGCGAGGCTCAAAAATTGGTATGCAAAAAATACCTATCAGAAAATTCGTGAAAAGTTTTCTGGGAGGGAGCAATTCATATTACATGACGGGCCGCCATATGCTAACGGCGATATTCATATTGGTCATGCGGTTAATAAAATTCTTAAAGATATTATTGTCAAGGCAAAAACTTTGCAGGGCTTTGATGCGCCCTATGTGCCTGGCTGGGATTGTCATGGCTTGCCTATAGAGCACAAAGTTGAGACCAAAGTAGGTAAGGCGGGCGTAAAAATTGATCATGCCCAATTTCGCAGTAAATGTCGCGAATACGCTCGTAAACAAGTTGATGGCCAGCGCAAGGATTTTATCCGGTTGGGCGTGTTGGGTGATTGGGATAATCCCTACCTTACAATGAATTATGACACCGAGGCTGGCATAGTCCGAGCGTTAGGCAAGATTGTCGAGCGTGGTCATCTAGTCCGAGGATTCAAGCCAGTTTATTGGAGTGTTGTGGGTGGTTCTGCGTTAGCTGAAGCTGAAGTTGAGTATCAAGATAAGACTTCTTTCGCTATCGATGTGGCTTTTACTGTGGCTAATGCAACACAATTTTCTGATCTGGCAGGGGGTATTGATGGCGGCGGCGAAATTGCCGTGGTTATCTGGACTACAACGCCATGGACTTTGCCTGCCAATCAGGCCGTATCGCTCAATGCAGAGCTTGATTATGTAGCGGTAGAGTGTGCGCCTGAGTCTATGGGTGGACATGTTCGTCGCTTAGTAGTGGCTGAGGCTTTACTTGAGTCGTTAGTCAAGCGCTACCAGTTAAATGAATATCGTATTGTGGGCCGATTTACAGGCAAAGCCGTTGAGCATCAATTGTTGGCGCATCCTTTTTACGACAAACAGGTTCCTATTATTCTCGGCGATCATGTCACAACTGATGCTGGTACTGGTTGCGTGCATACCGCGCCAGACCATGGCGTTGATGATTTTGTGGTGGCGCAACGCTACGGCATCGAAACGCTTAACTTGGTTGGCGGTAACGGTGTATATAGTGAGCGAACCGAGCGGTTTGCGGGTGAGCACGTTTATAAGGTTGATCGGCCTATTGTTGAGTTACTGCGCGAGAAAAATTGCTTGTGTGCAGATGAAAAAATCACGCACAGCTTTCCTCATTGTTGGAGGACTAAAACCCCGCTAATTTTTCGCGCAACGCCGCAATGGTTTATTGGTATGCAGCAGAAAAACCTTCTCGATGAAGTTAAGCGCGCGTGTGATTTAGTACAGTGGGTTCCTGATTGGGGGCGAGCTCGGATGGACGGTATGTTAGCTAGCAGTCCCGATTGGTGTATTTCGCGTCAGCGTACCTGGGGAGTACCCATCACGTTATTTGTGGATAAGGACACACAAGAGCTACACCCCAAGACTATTGAGCTGGTGGAGCAGGTTGCCCAGCGCATAGAGGCTACTGGCATTGAAGCTTGGTTTGAGCTCGAAGCCGCCGAATTATTGGGTGCTGACGCTGACCAGTATACGAAAGTTACCGACACGCTCGATGTGTGGTTTGATTCCGGTGTGACGCATTATTCCGTACTGCGTCAGACGAAAGGTTTACGTTACCCTGCCGACCTCTACTTAGAAGGCTCCGATCAGCATCGAGGCTGGTTTCAATCTTCATTAAAAACCTCTATGGCTATGCACGGGACGCCGCCTTATAAGGCAGTGCTTACTCATGGCTTCGTAGTTGATGCTGAAGGCAAAAAGATGTCCAAGTCGACCGGCAATATTGTT
Source organism: uncultured Pseudomonadales bacterium (assembly GCA_943788835.1). Lineage (GTDB taxonomy): Bacteria > Pseudomonadota > Gammaproteobacteria > Pseudomonadales > UBA7434 > UBA7434. The sequence continues at coordinate 67,955 of CALSRU010000008.1, forward strand.
GCGCCGCAAACGGTCATGAACGAGTTGGGTGCAGATGTATTGCGCTTATGGGTCGCTGCCACAGATTTTAGTTCCGAGATGTCCGTCTCGACTGAAATATTAAAGCGTGTAGCCGATTCTTATCGACGCATTCGTAACACTGCGCGATTTTTATTGTCGAACCTTGATGGCTTTGATCCAGCAACCGATTTAGTTCCTAACGAAAATCTTTTGTTACTAGATCGGTGGGCGATTACGAGAGCGGCGCAAATGCAAGAAGAAATTATGCAGGCGTATAATGATTATCAGTTACACCATATTTATCAAAAATTACATAATTTTTGCGTGGTAGATCTGGGGGGAATTTATCTCGATATTATTAAAGATCGTCAGTACACCACGCAAGCTAATAGTTTGGCGCGGCGTTCGGCACAAACCGCGCTGTACCATACAATTGAAGCGTTCACGCGTTGGATCGCTCCGATTTTGAGTTTTACCGCTGATGAGTTACATGAATTTATTCCGGGGCAGCGTAGCGATTCGATTTTTCTTGAAGAAAATTATGCGGGAGTCTCTAATCTACTTGACCCTCAGACCAATGAAACGCAGCTTATGGACGTTTTGTGTGCGGTTAAAGTTGCAGTGAATAAGGCTCTTGAGAGTAAGCGCGGAGAAGGAGAGTTGGGTGGCTCGTTGGAGGCAGAAGTGGTCTTGTATGCTAATGCAGATATTGCCGAGCATCTCCAAACCTTAGGCGATGAATTGCGCTTTGCGCTCATTACTTCGGGTGCTAGTGTTGTTGAAGGTGTGGATAAGGCTCCGGCTGGCGCGTTGACTACCGAGATCGACGGACTGCTATTGGTGGTAGCGAAGAGTGAGTATAAAAAATGCTCGCGCTGTTGGCATTTGCGGCCAGAGGTGGGGTCGATAGCTGCTCATCCGGCTTTGTGTCAGCGCTGCGTCGATAATGTCGATGGTGAAGGTGAAACACGGAGCTTCGCTTGATGCTGCCAGTTTTCAAAATGAGTACTGCGCGCTGGTGGTATCTATTGGCACTGATCATTATTACGCTTGATCAGTTGAGTAAGCACTGGATTCAGTCTAATTTTGAACTCTACGAACGCTTGCCATTACTTTCTTTTCTTGATTTTACGCTGGTTTATAATGAGGGCGCGGCTTGGAGCTTTCTCAGTGATGCCGGCGGGTGGCAGCGCTGGTTGTTTACCGCGATTTCCTTGGTTGTGAGTGTGGTATTAGTGGTTTGGATGGCTCGTCTGCAGGCAAACCAGTATTTATTATTTATTGCGTTGACTCTCATTCTTGGGGGCGCCGTAGGTAATTTAATAGACCGTGTGCTGCTGGGTAAGGTGGTCGACTTTGTATTGGTCTATTACCGCGATTGGTATTTTCCGGCTTTTAATGTTGCAGACGCGGCTATTTCTTTGGGGGCTGCTTTTATGTTGCTTGATATGTTTATTAATCGCGGCGATGTCGATAATCATGCGCACGAAAAAACGGCGTCGTAACGATGAATTTTGGGGCAGTACTATAAAGTGAATATCGTCAAAAAAGAGGGGGCAGTGATGATTAATTTCTCATTGTGCCTGGCCGGTGGTGAAATTATCGACTCGAATTACGATCAACCGGCAGTGAAATATGTGTTCGGTTCAGGTGATATGCTCGAGGGATTCGAGCGTCAGCTATTAGGTATGAGTGTTGGCGAAGAAAGGCATTGCGTCGTTGTTGCTTCGGATGCGTTTGGTGAGCATCGCGAAGAAAACTTGCAAAAATTTAAACATAGCCACTTCGATAAAAGTATTGAACTGCGTCAAGGTTTGGTTGTTTCATTTACCGATGCTGCTGGGGCTGAGTTGCCTGGTGTTGTGGCGTCTATTGATGAGGCCTATGTCGAGGTCGACTTTAATCATCCACTGGCTGGTAAAGATATTGAATTCAATGTCACCATTCATGAAATTTTAGACTAACGGTATTCTTTTCTATGCAGCTTAAACTTGCTAATCCGCGTGGATTTTGCGCCGGTGTTGATCGAGCAATCGACATTGTAAATCGCGCTCTTGATGTATTTGGCGCGCCCATTTATGTGCGTCATGAAGTCGTACACAATAAGTTCGTGGTCGACAGTTTACGTGAACGTGGTGCAATCTTTGTTGATGAGTTGGTAGAAATTCCCGACGATGTTATTGTCATTTTTAGCGCGCATGGTGTTTCACGCGCCGTGCGCGAAGAGGCTGAGCAGAGGGGTTTAAAAATATTTGATGCCACTTGTCCGCTGGTCACTAAGGTGCACATGGAGGTCGTGCGACATAGCCGCCAGGGCGAAGAGTGCATATTGATAGGCCATCAGGGCCACCCCGAGGTTGAGGGCACTATGGGCCAGTACGATAAAAGTAATGGTGGCGATGTTTATCTCGTTGAGACAGTTCAAGACGTTGATTCCTTGCAAGTTCGCAACCCAGAGTCTTTGTTCTATGTCACCCAGACGACGTTATCGATGGATGATACCTCTCTGGTTATTGATGCTCTGCGCGCTCGATTTCCAGCTGTTCAGGGACCTAAAAAAGATGATATTTGTTATGCTACCCAAAATCGCCAAGATGCCGTGCGTGAGTTGGCGTCTGCATGTGATTTGCTGTTGGTGGTTGGTTCGCCAAACAGTTCAAATTCGAATCGACTTTCGGAGCTAGCGGAACGTTCAGGCACCGAGGCACATTTGATCGATTCAGCGCAGGATATTCAACACGCTTGGTTAGAGGGCAAGCAGTGCGTAGGTATTACCGCGGGGGCTTCTGCGCCGGAGGTGCTAGTGCAGCAGGTGATCAATTATTTGCGTGAACAAGGTGCCGATGCACCCTTGGAGCAGGCAGGTACCCCAGAAACCATCACGTTTTCTATGCCTAAGGAATTGCGCCTAGTCGAGCAATAAGCAGCGCCTGCGCAATGCGCTTTGTGGCCAGTGAATTCTAGTTTTAATCTAACCTTTTATTGCAAATCAATAAGGTCTTCCAGCCTCACTTGCGCCTCGAATATCGCACTAAGCTCGCTTTGAGCTTGGCTTGGTTGACGTTGGTCAGCCAATTTATACCGCTCAGGCGGTATCAGCTAGCGCTAAAGGCATTTCTCAACAACACTTAGCTTTGTCTACGAAAAGAATTGCCTGTGGTTTAATTTCTGCTCCGCTGCAGGTTCTTTATTGAACAAGGTGCCAATGGCTAAGCAATCCCCCCCACAGCAAATGCCCCCTTTATCTCGCTTGGCGCTTAAAGTGTCGTGCGGCTTTACTCTGCTAGAACTAATGGTGGTGTTGGCTATCGCGGGTATTTTGGCAGCTGTGGCCGGTCCAAGCTTTCAAAACATGATTAAAAGTAGTGCTGTGATCACCGAGAGGGATCAGCTAGCCACGGCGGTGAAAATGACACGAGGCGAGGCGATCTATCGCAAAACATCAGCTACTTTGTGTGCTAGCAACGATCAGGCATCTTGCTCGGCTGCTGCTGACTGGAAAGACGGCTGGATTATTTTTTCTGATGACGATGGCGATGGTGTATTCGATGCTGGCGACGACACGCTCATCGATGTCAGCTACGGCAATACATCGTTGCGTGTCGGCAATGATGGCAGTGGCGGTATGCTGACCTTCTCGCCAAGTGGTATGAAAATTCCGGCGGGCTCTGCTGTGGTTGGCTTTTGTGATGAGGATAGTGATTCCAATGTCACAGGCCATGCCTTCACCGTCAGCTCAGTTGGTGGCGTGCGCTACGAGGGAGATCCGGGCTGTTAGTTCAAGCCGAAGCTTAGTTACCTAATGTCTTTTTAACAATATAGCAGCGATATAAACTATGTCTGTTCAACGACTACCCAACTTATCAAAAATAGCCAAATCACACGGTTTTACGCTCATAGAGGTGATGGTTACTGTCTTCATTCTTTCAGTAGGCATTTTAGGTGTGGCTGGGATGCAGGCAGTTAGTGTGCGCGAGTCAGGTAACACTTATCATCGCACGCAAGCTGATTTGTTAGTAGGTGATATTGTAGACCGGATGCGGGCTAATCGTAATGAATCTCGTTTGGGTGCGGCAAGCGGTTATCTTGCAGATCCCGCTACCGCAGCGGCGACCGATTGTTCAAGTACTATTTGTGACGAGGCGACGCTGGCTACTTATGATTTATATCAATGGCGCCAAGCCATACAGCGATCTAATTTGCCGGCCGGAATGTCTAATGTTTTATTTGTCCAAAATATTAGCGATGCATCTGGCGCAGTGATAGTGGGCTCAGTTTTTACGGTGCAGGTTTTTTGGGACGAAAACCGTGATGGTGATAGTGGGCAAGGTTGCGATCCCAGTGATGCGGCGGACATGTCGTGCGCAAGCTTGACGATTCAAATTTAAATTGAAGTTGGTTCACTCTCAAGTGTTGAGGCGACGCTAATCAAGCACGGTTTTTTTCATAGGGGCTGACCGTGCAACGTAATTTTAAGTAGGGATAAAAATAGTGAGAAAGAGTGTATTGGCAAAAGCAAATAAAAGACGCGCTAGCCAGTCTCATCAACGCGGTGTGACTCTCATTGAGCTATTGGTTGCGTTGGTTATTGGTCTTTTTTTAGTGGTTGGCATGTTGCAGGTATTTGTTGGCAGCCGGCAGTCGTTAGATGTGATTAGGGCGCAGTCTTCGATGCAGGAGGCTGCCCGGTTTGGTTTTAATTTCATGGCGAAAGCTACTAGACAAGCCGGATATCTCAACGCCGGTGCCATGACTAATAACGATTTGTTTGCCGCTGAGCTAGTCAATAAATTTCAGATGGTTGAATACAGTGAAGATTTAAAGCCGTGGGTTGATGAGATATGGGCAGCTCAGGACAACTTTGTTGCCTTGGGTCTAATTAGTGGTGAAGACAATTTTTCCGGAGCGGTAGCCGGGATTGATGTGGCGGCTGACACCGATGTGTTGCGAGTGCGCTTGCAGGGTGATCCTGATGGTTTAATGGCTGATTGCGAAGGGGTAGATTTAACTACCGACAGCAATTTATACGTCAACATGACGTTTTTTATCAGTCAAGATGATCAGTTGTATTGTCGTGTTTTTGATGGCTCTGCCAATAGGTCGCCAGTGGCTTTAGTTTCGGGCATAGAGAATATGCAAATTCAGTATGGGGTGGCTACTGATCCTGGCAGTCGGTTTGTCGTTACTCAGTATGTCACGGGCGATGCTGTGGTCGATTGGACTCGTGTAATGACTGTGCGCGTTGCTATATTGGCGGTGTCAGATAATGAGCCCCTTGATCGCAGTGCGCAGCAATATGATTTGCTAGATGAAGAGGGGCTCTCTTTCAGCGATGGTAAAGCGCGACAGGTGTTTACCCAAACTATTGCTTTGCGAGGCAATTTATCTAATGGTTAATTTCAGACAGGAAAAAATGGTGAAGGAGTGTTCACTTAACGAGAGTCTCAACTCCTCAATGGTTAGTAGAGCTCGCCAGCAAGGTGCCGTCTTACTGACAGGATTGGTTTTGTTATTTGTCATCACCTTGTTGGGTGTGAGCGGTATGCAATCGGTTACCTTAGACGAGCGTATTATTAGCAATATGCAAAGCGCAAGCTTAGCTTTTCATGGTGCCGAGGCGGCCTTGTCAAACTGTGAGGCCAATGTGCAGGCTCAGCTGGGCAGCGTGTATGCTTATGGGTCTTTCCCTGCCGATTGGTGGGACAACGAAAATTTCTGGGCTAGCACAGGCGAGGAAACTACATTTGTCGGTCAGGTTGTTCAGTCGCCGCGCTGTGTCATTGAGTATATTGGTGATGGTGCGGCCAGCAGCGAGCTTAATTATGCACCCACAAATTCAGCCTCAAGCCGACCCACTTATCGAGTAACGGCTTATTCAAAAGGCGGTGATTCGGCAACGGAAGCGGTGCTTGAAAGTGTATTTATATGCCCTGGTGGCTGTTTTACCGCAGCTGATATTACGCAGTATGGCGGTTGATAGCATTCCTGTTTAGTCAAACGGTTGGGTTGGAGAAGGCTTCATGAGATTTTTATTCTTGGCGCAAGAGAAAGCGCATGGCTGTTGCCGTTGGGTGATGCTTACAGTGGCTTCGATTTATGTCTCCATGGGAGGGCATTTGGCTGGCGCGCAGGTACTTAATCTGAGTGACTTGCCGCTAAGTGTCCAAAGTGAAATACCCGCCAATATTATCGTATCGTTAGATGACTCAGGCAGTATGGCGTGGGGATGGATGCCAGATGGCCTCAATAATAATTGGCGAAGAAATTTCTATCGCTCTAGCCATTACAATAAAATATATTATTCGCCTAGCGTGACCTATACGCCGCCCAGTTTTGCTACGGGAGCGAGCGCAACGAATGCTAATTTCGACGCAGCTATTCGCGGTTATTATTACGCTGACGATCGCCGTGATATTGTTAATTTGCGCACGAGCTTTAGTGCTATTTATCATCACTATAGTTTTCAAGATGCACTGCTTTTAGAAGATCGCTATGTGGATAACGGCTGCCCCACGTGTGCACGGCAGCCAGCTTATTACTTTGAATTTAGTGACGATAATCCAGGCTGTGATGGCAGTGCAGCAGATAAGCGTGTCGATCAAGATTGTTACGATAAAATTGTCATAACTGAAGGTGCCAATTATGCAGGCGGCACCAATAGTTATGGGCGTACGCAGGCTGAAGAAGAAGCCAATTTTGCTAATTGGTATCAGTTTTATGCTATTCGTGCTGATGCGAGTAAGTCTGCTATCCAACGTGCCTTTGTGCCCGATGCGGTGTCCGACTCTGTACGCGTTGGGCGTCAGGCATTGAATACTGATCAATCAATACGGTCTGGCGGGCCGAGTCAAGATAATCAGAATATTGCTGAGTTCGATCGCGATGAGCGAGCGGGTTTTTATGAATGGGTTCAATCAGTGCCCACTAATGGCGGTACGCCCTTGCGCAATGCAATTAAACGTGCGGGTGATTATTTTACTCAAGATGCTGCTTACCGCACCAATGCATCCTCTAATAGCGGCCCAATTGTCGCTTGCCGAATCAATACGCATATTTTGGTCACCGATGGTTTTTACAACGGTGATTGGTTGGCGCCCAACAACTTTAAGCTCGATCAAACCAACAGAATACTGCCCGATGGCGAAAATTATGTCACAGCTACGGCGCCTATTTATTCGAACCCCTTAGACAGTCGATCACTTTCGGACTTAACCTTTCATTACTGGGCAACCGATCTACGCCCAGAGCCCAATAATATTACGCCATTTAAAAGCGAGGTGGATGGGGCTGATCCCGACGATTACTGGCATCCACGCAATGATCCTGCAACCTGGCAGCACATGAACTCGTTTGGTATTGCTTTTGGTGCGGAGGGTACGGTCAGTACGGATGAAGCGACCTTTGCCGCGTTGCTTGCCGGTACGCGAAACTGGCCGCAAACGTTTGAAGGGCAGTCGACCACCATTGATGATATGTACCATGCTGCGATCAACGGGCGCGGTGAATTCTTTAATGCAGCCAATCCTAATGAGTTGGTTGATGCGTTGAATAACATTACCGATCGGATTGCTGAACGCTCAGGTAATGTGCCGACTATCGGTGCAAGTAGTGGCCGTATTACTGATGGCACGAAGGTTTACATTGCCTCATTTGCAACCGAAAGCTGGAGTGGTGATTTGCGCGCCTATACGGTTTCTGATGGTTCAGATTTTAAGGGTGGCGGCACTACAGCTACTGGCTGTAACGCTAAGCCGCTGGGGGCTATATGCAATGAAGATAGTCCCGATTGGAGCGCTGCGGCCAAAAATGATGAACTTGATCTTCATATGAAACCAGCAAGGCGCAACATATTTACCTACGATAATACGTCCGTCCAGGGTGCTGGCGCGCCTTCAGGATCAGGGATTGATTTTAGATGGCAAGCCACGACTCAGCTCAATGCCGAACAGCAAGCCTTGCTCAATGACGATGATGGTCGGGGTCAGGAGCGTGTTTATTATTTTCGCGGTAAAGATGAACAAGAGCTCGACAATGGTGGCGTATTTAGAACTCGTAGCAGTATAGCTGGGCGCACAGCGCCTGCCTCTCGTGTGGGCGCCATCGTGCATTCCAACCCCGTGTATGCAGGCCCCGGGGGAGACAACTTACAGTTTTCTTTTCCCGATGATCTTGAAGCGAGTGCCTATAGCATCAATAGCCGCTCGGCCATTGTCTATGTTGGCGGCAATGACGGCATGTTGCATGGTTACGACGCGAGTGATTCGGCTTCAGCAGGGCAAGAGGTTTTCGCTTATGTCCCTAATGCCGTTATAAAAAACTTACCAGATTTGACTGATCCGGATTTTAAATCGGGAGCGTTTGCCGATGGCCCGTTAACTCTTCAAGATGCCTTCTACGATGGTCGCTGGCGCTCGCTGTTAGTGGGGGGCTTGCGCTCAGGCGGACAAGGTTTTTTCGCATTGAATGTCACCGACCCGCCTAGTGAGTCTAACGCAGACCCCGCTCCCATTGTCCAATGGGAATTCACGGATCACGATGACCCGGATATGGGCTACACCTATGGTACGCCTATTATTGCTAAAGCTAATAATGGTGAGTGGGTAGTGATTGTTGCCAATGGTTATAACTCCCTTGAAGCCGACGGTAATGTGGGTAGTGGAAAAGCCGTGCTTTACGTTCTGGCGGCTGACGACGGTGAGCTATTGGCAAAATTTGAGGTGGGTAACGGCAGTACCAGTACTCCAAGTGGCCTTTCATCGCCTGTGGCGGTATCTGATTTTGATATTAATAATTTTGCCACAAAGCCTAGCGGCACCGACCCAGATAATTTCACCGTCGACTATGTTTATGCCGGTGATCTTGATGGCAACCTCTGGAAGTTTGACATAAGCGCAACGAACCCAGCGCAATGGAATGATGCGGTTCTTATGTATAGTGCCGGCAGTAGTAAGCCCATTACGGCCAAACCGGCTGTAGGAACATTTCCCACCAGAAGCGCCGAGCAAGGCAATGAGCAAACGCGTTTCGTCTATTTTGGTACTGGTCAATATATTGATCCGGTGGATATATCGAGTACTGCGGCTCAGACATTCTATGGCATTATCGATCGTGACAGTTGCACATCATCGAGTAGCGCCTGTATAAGTTCTAGCGATTTAGTCGAGCAAACGATTACCGGGAATAGTCTTGTGAGTAGTAATTCGCTGTCAGCCAGTGATAAGGGTTGGTGGCTTGATCTGGAGGTTGGTGCGAGTGCAGAGCGAGTGGTTGGTGGTATCGCGGTAGTATCAAATGTCGTCGCGTTCACGTCGGTGGTACCTAACGGTGATCCTTGCGAAGCGGGCGGTACTTCTTATCTTTATGCACTTAATCGATTTTCCGGCGGTGCCACCTCGCTGCAAGTTATTGACTTTAACAATGATGGGGAAATTACGAGTACCGATTATGGTCAAGGTGAGACGGTGAAATCGCGCAAAGAGTTAGGGGCCATTGTTTTGGATACTAAATTATTGGGTGGTCCTAGCGATGAGTTTGTTTTGTTTGGTGAGACAGGTGCTGAAATACTACTGTCAAGCGACCGTAAGGGTCGCGTTCGCTGGCGACAGATCAAGTAGCATGATAAAAGTTGGCGAGTTGAAAAGTTTATTGGAGGATTTAGAAATGCAAAATAATCGTTACTTGGCTAGATGGATTAATATTGCCCTATTTTTTTTGTATGTAACATCTTATGCCAACTTCGCCAATGCGCAATCAGTCGATGAGATTCCAGCAACCATTATCGCTCTCAACATTGCCGATAATAATGTAACGCTAGGCGGCTTGGGCTTGGTTGAAACTACCTACCGTATGTCTTTTGATATTGTCATTAAGCTACAGGATGGCTCGTCCGGAACCGCCAATAATTTGCGCAAAGGTGATGGCGTTAGTGCGCTAGTTGCTGCTGATCGGAAGGTTGTCCATGCGCTTTACGTTGTGAGTAAAAGTTGATCTTAGTTATATGCTGCGCACCATGATTTTTTGTGGTCGTAGCTTGAGCGAGAAGGAGAAATTTGATGTTTTCTATGCGTATGCGAGGCAATAATGTGCACGGTTTTACCGTGATCGAATTAATGATAGTTGTTGCCATTATTAGTATTTTGTCTGCCATTATTTATCCGGCCTATCAAGGTCAGGTTCGCGATACCCGCAGAGCTGATGCAGCTTCGGTGCTGATGGACGCACGTCAAAAAATGGAGCGGCACTATACCAAGCACTATTCCTATGCCAATCCGCCGGCCGGTAGCATTCCTGCAAAGGCACCCGTCGGAGGCAGTCAAAGTTATTACACATTAGCCGTTATATCCGACGCGACAACATACACGATCACGGCCACTGCGCAGGGTGATCAAGCCAGTGATGGGTGTGGAGACCTATCAATTAATCAAGCCGGCGTAAGAACAGCCGGTGACGGATCAATCGATGATTGCTGGCGTTAGCTGTCTCTCGGTGTTTGATAAAGGTTCTCCGGCCGAAGCGACTCGTGGCTACTGTTACTGATAATGGCATGGTTATCTGCAATCGGGTTTTCTTCCATCGATATCTTCAACAATTCCATCGCTATTGCGATCATAATATTGTCTTAGTCGTCCTTGCCGATTAATTACTATGGTGCGTGCTAGGCGAAGATCTCTGGATTTTTCGCAGAGCGTGAATCGACCAAAAGCTCTAGCCATACCGGTAGGTGAGTAGCGTAAATAGTTTTTTCTTGCCGAAGCTCGCCAGCTAATATTAAAGTTGGCGGCATTGAAGTCAATTTTTTCAAGTAGCTCATCGTCCTCGTCAATAATGCCGTTGTTGTTGTCATCGGTAAAAATAATGGCCCCGTTTTCCCATTGGTCGCCGCACTCAAACTCGCCGTCGGGGCAAAATGAGACAATTTTTTTTGAATGAATAGCGGCACTACGTGTGCGGTAAATCGCTTTGCGAAGCAATTGTTGAGCGCTATCGGCTTGAGCTTGTTGGATGAGAAGGTTTAATGCGGGTAACGAGAAAGTAGCAAGCGTCGCTATCACTGCAAGAGCAGTGAGTAATTCAATCAGTGTAGTTCCGATATAGTAATCACGACTTAACAACCTAGGTTCGGTAGGTTGGTAGTCCGTCATTGATTGTGATTGTTTAGAGTCTAGCCAGTCTTCTTTTTTCATTACGGCACCTCCTTGTGCAGTGTTGCTTAATTTTTTCTAAAAGCCTTGCCTTCCTGGCGAGCCTAATTTATTTTTTATTGTGTCACTATTATTTAGGCATAATGTATCTAGATAGTCGTACAAAATTCAGATGTTTGTCAAGCCCATCTTATTTTGGTGTGGCGAGGGTTTTAAAGAAATCGCGATGTCTATGTTTCAATACTAAGCTTTTTCAATCGGTAGCGTAAAGAACGAAAACTAATGCCGAGGTGTTTTGCGGTCTCCGTTTTGTTCCAGCGGCAATGATCTAATGCCGCCAAAATTTCCTGTCGTTCAATATCATTTAAATAGTCGTCTAGCGACCCATCTCGCGGTGGATTTCTTATAGCTAGATCTGATGGCGTGTCGGCATTAGTTGTTGACTCCTTGGGCTGATGCGTCGTCGCTTGGCGACCTACGCTATCGGATACCATGCTATTTTCATGTGGCGACGGCTGCCCTAATTGAAAAATTAAATGTTGGCTTTCGATGTATTCTTGATCACAAAGTGCAATAGTGCGTTCTAACGTGTTTTCAAGCTCTCTTATGTTGCCTGGGAATAAATACCCTTGTAGCTTCAGCACTGCATCGTCAGATAATTCAAAAACGCCGCGCTGCAGAGTGGCTGATATTTTCTTTAAAATATGGGCGGCAATGGTGGCAATGTCTTCTTTTCGCTCTCTGAGCGGCGGAACCAATAATTCGATAACGTTAATGCGATAAAATAAATCGTTACGAAAAAGACCTTGCTTAACCATTTCGGTGAGGTTTTTATGGGTTGCGCTTAAAATTCTAACGTCGATACTGGTTTCTTCGTTACTGCCTACAGGCCGTATAGATTTTTCTTGGATAGCTCTCAAAAGCTTCACCTGCATTGCTAGTGGCAAATCGGCCACTTCGTCCAAGAATAGCGTGCCACCATGTGCTGAGGCGAACAATCCTATCTTGTCCTTGTCTGCCCCTGTGAAGCTGCCTTTTTTATGGCCGAAAAATTCACTTTCGACTAGTTCGGTTGGTATTGCGCCGCAGTTTACTGCAATAAAAGGGGCTTTTTTCCGGCTGCTTAAATCGTGGATCGTGCGCGCACAGACTTCTTTTCCTGAGCCAGACTCGCCTTGTATGAAAACGGGTGCCTGGCTTCTAGCGACTTTAATGATGGTGTCGCGAAGTTGATTTATAGCCGTTGATTTGCCTGCTAAACGGTGTTGGATAAGTTGGAGGTCTTCGTCACTGGCAGAGGCGGGTAGTGTAATCGCCGATTGAATGAGTGCTTTCAATTCATCTAAGTGAATCGGTTTGTTTAAAAAATCAAATGCCCCGCGTTTGAGCGCTTCAATGGCAGTGTCCATGTTGCCATGTGCGCTGATCATGGCTACTGGCATGCTGGCGCATGTATTGTTGATAAAACTTATTAGCTCTAGGCCATCGCCATCGGGTAGTCGCATGTCAGTGAGGCAAAGCGCATAGCGCTGTTTCGTGAGTTTTTCTTTGGCCTCTAGCAGGGTATGGGCAATTTGACTTTTATGACCAAGTCGGCCCAGTGTGAGCGCGATGAGTTCGCAAATATCGGGTTCGTCGTCGACAATTAAAACTGGGAAAATAGTCATTGGAGGACCCTATTACTTCGTCGTGTCAACAAGCCCAAGAGCTTGTCGGTCTGGATGAGAAAACTGAACGCGAAAGTAATGCGCAGAAAATCCATTGATACCGGGCTTTTTTTGTTGATCTGAATCAAGGTAGCTTATAGTAGCTTGGTTGGCTTCACACAATTCTCTACACATATATAACCCCAGGCCGCTGCCAAGTTTTCCGGTGGTAAAGAAAGGCTCAAAAAGTCGATCACGGTTTTCAAGTTTAACGCCTTGGCCTTGATCAAGTATATCAACGCGTGGGCAGTCATCCTCATCAAATGCTACCTTTAAGTAAGCCTTCTCTCTCCCATTTGCATCGACGCTGTGTCTTATCGCATTATCAAGCAGATTGCTGAGGATCTGTTCGAGGTGCGACGGATCAAATCGAATGGCGACGATGGCAGGGCATTGGTATTGGATCTCTGTTTTTTTATCTAGGTTATACCTTTTTAAAAACTCAGGTATCCAGAGTGCCAAATCAAATAACTGATCACGGGCTGCTTTGCCGCGTGATACATCCATGACTGTTTCAATAATGTTCGAGCATCGCTTAGTTTGCTCTACGATAATTTGAGTCAGCCGAGAATCCTCTTCGCTATCTATGCCCTCTTGTAGTAGTTGAGCAGCATGACTGGCTGCACCTAAAGGGTTGCGTATTTCATGTGCGATGCTCGCTGTTATTTTCCCCAGCGATGACAGTTTCATTTGCTGGGCTTGCTGGGCGATTTTGGAAAGGTCTTCAACGAAGATAAGGCAGTCTGCCGCCATATTTTTTTCTAAATTAACCCATGTTAGCTTGTAATTGTTGCCTTCAACACTATGGACCTTAGCGAAGTTATCACTTGATAGTTTTGCGATGGGATCGCCAGTTGCAAAATAGTCTTGAACTTGATTATGGAATCGAGCGAGGCTTGGGTGGATATCACTAAGGTTGAAATCTTTATTGTGGATGGTCTGGCCAAAAAGTTTTTCGGCTGATTGGTTGTAAGAAATTACGTGGCCGTTAGGCTCGGCTAGTAGAATGCCAGTTTGCATTCGCGCGATGATCAGTTGATTTAAGTGCTGCAGTTTTTCTGCATTAAGCGCAGCTTGGCGTGCTCGATGTTCACTTTTTTGCATACGCCCAGCTAGATAGCTGATAGCAAGACTGGTTACAAAAAAACTAAATCCTAGCCAGCCGCTGGCCGCAACTTCAGCTTTGCTTGCAGTCTCGCTTAATACTCTGAAAAAGACTCCGCCGAGCAAACTAAGTGTTGCAAAAGTGGGTACTAACCATACGGTCTTGCCGCGCGTAAAGATAGAGCCAGCCGCCACTGAAATTACCATCAAGGTGCCAAGCCCTGATTCTACTAAGCCGCTGGCCTGAGCAATAAGTTGGATTAGAAGGATGTCACTACCGACAATAAAGAGTAGCGCGTTAAAGTTGGGCTGCCAGCCCCGCAGTAACAGAGCAAGGGTGAGTGTATTAACGGCAAGGTAGATCAAAGCTGAGCTAATAAAGAGGGTCGGGAGATTAATGCCAATGCCCGTGTCGGTGAAGAATAGTGACCAAAGAAGAGCGGTGATGCCAAGCCGATAGCAAAAATAAATGATTAGAAGGGGGCGGTCGATATCGGCCGCATGCTCCTGGCCGTGCGAAAGGCCTGCTTCAGCACCCCACGTTTTTTTTGTAGGGTTCGGTGTCAATAGGCTTGCTCGATGATGGATTGGGCGATAGATATCATTGCATTCCAGGACTTTCATACGGGTTTGAGTAGCGGCACGTTGAGGTTCGCATAGACCGAAGCTGTTACCCAGTTAATTTTAGCCTACTCGATTGATTTGTGACGAGATGTTGAGGCATCGGTGAGGGCAGCTATAGGGTGCTTAAAAATTAAACACTCAGGCTGCTCATTCAGGCGTCATAGACACTGGGTATGGCCTGACGTTTGTGCTGGGTACGCACGTAGATATCAAGGAGCCTTTGTTCGACGCTTTTATCAACCGGAAGGCCTTCGAGAAAATCATCGATGGCATCGTAACTAATGCCGAGTGCGCTCTCGTCAGTCTTTTGCGGTGCAAGGTCTTCTAAATCCGCCGTAGGTTTTTTAGTGATGATGATATCTGGGGCGCCGAGGTGCTCGCCCAGCGAGCGGACCTGACGTTTGTTAAGCCCAAAAAGAGGGATCAAATCGCAGGCGCCGTCGCCCCATTTGGTATAAAAGCCGGTAATGTTTTCAGCTGAGTGATCGGTACCAATGACGAGTGCACCAAGAATACCCGCAATTTCATATTGCGTGATCATGCGTGTTCTGGCTTTTACATTGCCCTTGGCGAAGTCTAGATGCGCTTCGCTTTCTGGCAGTAGTCCGGCTTGATCTAAGGCCTTGCAGGTTTCTCGATGGATGGCTATCAGCACCGAGTTTTATATCTACGGTTAAGCGTTGCGATGGCTCGATAAAGTCTAACGCAAGCTGCGCATCGAGCTCATCTTGCTGTGTGCCATAGGGTAGCCGCACAGCAATAAATTCGTAGCAAGTCGCTGCGTCGTCACCTCGTTGCATATTGAGCTCATCAATCGCAAGCTGTGCCAATTTGCCGCAGACGCAAGAGTCAACACCACCACTAATCCCCAACACTAAGCGTTGAGTGTTGGTTTTATTGAGCATGGCTTTAATAAAGTCAATGCGTCGCCTTACCTCGTGTGCAACATCGATAGAAGGAAGGACTTTCATTTCATCAATAACGTTTTGTCGGTTCATGCGTGCTGGAGCCTATTCATGCAATGATTTAAATATTGGTTACTCAGGCGAGGGGTGTGCTCGCTACATCACCTGTGATTATACGCAAATGTACCTCGTCTGGATGCGCTGCCCCTGCCGAAAGAGCCCGTTTTTTTCAAGATGGGGCCGGAATTAAGTTGTACATTGGCTGACCGCATCGTTCAGTAGAATAAAGCTAGCCATTCTGCCGGTCACCCCGTCGCGCCGATACGAAAAAAATCGCTGTTGGTCCGTAGTCGTGCAAAACCCGCCGCCATAAATATGCTTCAGGCCATTTCGGTAAAGCGCTAGCGTCGCTAGTTGATAAATGTCAGCCAAATATTTGCATGGGTTAGCAGCGGTTGAGTTAACTGTCTTACGTGGGTCCTGGGTTGAGTCATCGGGCGCGGCAGCAAAAGCGGTATCTAATGCGTTTGGCGCAAGGTCAAATGTTGTTCCGGTTTTGTTGAAGTAAGCTGCTGCGCGCTGGCGAACATCATCGCCCACTATGAATTTTTTGGGCCCGATGGCAGGCCCTAGCCAAGCGAATAATTCATTGGGCCGGCGCGAACTTTGTTGCTGGGTGGCTGCGCATAGTGCAGCAATAGTATTGTCGACAACGCCATCTACGAGCCCGCGCCAACCGGCGTGAATGATACCTACGCGTGTACCCTGACGGTCACACAACAAAATAGGCAGGCAATCAGCGGTAAGGACTACACAGACGTTGTGTGGCTCATTGCTTATGGCGGCATCAGCTTCGACAGGTGGGCCTGCATCGGCTACAGGCAGTGTTGTGCAGGTGGCAACATCAGTGCTATGCGTCTGATTAAGCCAATGCCAGTGCTGTGAAGGTGTCTCTGAGTTGGTGTTGTCGTTACTGCATAAGTCACTTCGACAGTAGGCTTCCAGCTGTGCACGATTGCGAGCGACGCAAAGTGGATCGTCGCCTACATGCTGGCCTAAGTTGAGCCCAGCATAAGGCGCCTGGCTGATACCGCCAACGCGAGTCGTAATACCCGCAACAACATTAGCAGGGGCTGGCCAAACTGGACAAAGTAGTTCAATGGGTTGCATACACAATTTATTGATGTCAAAAGGTGGTAGTGCAAAATAAAAACGGTCGTAGCTAAAAAAAGCCGCGCTAAATATTAAGTAGTGCTTATGGGCGAAATGGCGCGAGGATTTTTGCCACGTGCTGCGCCAATACTAGCGCAGACGCAGTATCTCCATGGATGCATAGAGTATCAACCGGAAGCGATATTAGTTGTTGGTCAATGGTGATTACCTGCCCATGCTGGGCCAGTTGAGTAGCCTGAGCACAGGCTTGATCAATATCTTCTATGCACGCGCCGGGTTCATGTCTTGGTGCAAGTTTGCCACAAGCCATATACCTTCTGTCAATAAAAGCTTCTGCATAAACCGCCATGCCATGCGCTTGTGCTATATCGAGCAGGGTGCTGCCGGCTAAACCAATAATGGTAAGTTGCTTATTTTGCGTTAAACAAAATTCTACAAAGCGCGTGCTCAAAGCGGCATCGTTGGCACAGTCGTTATATAGCGCGCCGTGGGGCTTAATATAACGTAGTGTCTGGCCGTGGGTAAGTAACGTATTTTGAATGCGCAGCAGCTGCAACTCTAAGGTATCAAACAGCGCGTCGCGATCCATCGTGAATGATAAGCGGCCAAAGTTTTTTCGGTCGGGGTAGCTTGGATGTGCACACACAGCTACGCCTTCATTTACAGCCATGGCGACGGTGCGTTGCACAGTAGATAAATTACCTGCATGTTCGCCGCAGGCAATGTTGGCAATATCGATTAGCGGCATAATATCCGCGTCGTAGGCAAAACCCTCACCGAGATCCGCGTTTAATAAAAGTGACTTCATGTTATTTTTTTGCATGCTTTAACCGATTTGACCGCGTGGGTATGCAGCGCATGACTGTGTATAGCCGGTGCGCTGCTTTGCCCCAGTTGTCAGGCATTATGTGTGCTTATTGCAGGGTTATGCAAGATCGCGCGTTGCGCTCGGTAAATCAATACGCGTTGTTTCTTTAAAGCTTGCCGCGCCTCGGCGCGAGTGCAGCGTTCAAAGGTAATGCGCGCATGGCTTGGCAACTGGGCCAGCTGCCATAAGTCTGCCTGGATTACGCAGGCTATGCGTGGATAGCCACCGGTGGTTTGTGCATCGGCCAGCAGCACAATGGGCTCGCCGCTCCCGGGAAGCTGCACGGTGCCGGGTACTATCGCATGTGAATTGAGCATGGCATTGTTGTTGTCGGAGTCAATGCCTTGGGCACTATCATTATTATTAAGGTTGTGTTCTTTCGTATTTCGATAAAGGCGGCAGCCCATTCGATTACTCGCTGGCGATATTTGCCACGGTTGTTGCCAAAACATATCGCACGTGCTCGCGCTAAACTTATCTTCTTCTGGGCCGGGTAAGGCGCGCAGCACAGCACTTGGCGGTGTTTGATGAATACCCGTTAATCCATACAGGTTGCCACAACGCTGCTGAAGAAAGGCTTGTTGCTGGAGGCTCGGTGCAAGCAGCGCCAAGGTATCGCCGCTTTGTAACTTGCGTCCATGAAAGCCGCCAAATTGCGCGCCCAGGTCGGTCGATTTAGAACCCAGTAGCACCGGCACATCAAAGCCTCCGGCAACGGCGAGGTAGGCTGTGCCAGTATCGGCGCAAGGTATTATGCTCAGGCATTGGCCCTTGTGCAGTTGTATGGGCCAACCCGCATGAATAGGCTCGTTTATGTAATTGTTTGACTGGGCATCGCATGGACTTAGCGTTAGTGTGAGCCGCTGGCCGGTCACACAAACCCAGCAGTTGGTTAGGCATTCAATTTCAAATGCGCCCTGCGTAATTTCGAGGCAGGCTTCGGTCTCCGCATTTTGCAGTGCGCAGTTCGCAAGCGCCGCGGCGTTACAATCCAGGGCACCTGCTCTGCATACGCCGAAGTGGGCAACATGTTGTCGCCCGCCATCTTGGATAGAGCTGCACAGCCCTGCACGGATAACTTTAAGCATTTGCCCACACAAAATTAACGAAGTCGCCGGTAGCCAGCAAGCTTGGCGGCTCTCGATTCACGTCAAATAGCGATGTCTGCGTCTCTGTAATGTAACGACCGATAATGTGCCAGCCGCCGGGTGAATCTGCCGGATAAATGCCGGTTTGCCTGCCGCCAATGGCCACTGAATTGGCGGGAATACGCGTTCGGGGTTGGGCTAGGCGCGGCGTCTGCAATGCGGGGTCGAGGCCATCCAAATAGGCAAAGCCTGGTTGAAAGCCGACAAACGCGACCGTATACATGGACGTAGAATGACGTTTGATGACTTCCTCAACATCCAGTCCATGTATTTGAGCCACAGCCTTCAAGTCGGGGCCATACTCACCGCCATAAGCCACCGCAAGCTGATGTGTGCGGGCACCTGCAAATGGTGTTGTGGTCGAGATATTTTGTTGATTCAGGTCTTGCCAGCACTGCCTAAGCTTACTGATCCAAGTACTGACGCGTTCACTCAGAGGATCAAAAATAATGGTCATATTATGATTGGCCGGCACAATATCACGTATGCCCGGGTGTTCTGCCCATCGTTGTTGGAACAAATGGGCTAGCGCCCAAATGCATTGCTGCTTTGCTGGCGCTAGGCTGTCGCTGGCCTTTTCTAGCTCTAGTACGATAGCCGTCTCGCCATAAGTATAAACACGTGCTCCCGCAAGCTTCAGTCCGTGTTGAAGTGATTCTTGATCGAGCGCCTCAGAAAAAGGGTCACTAATTTTCTGGGACGATTCTTGAGGAGTTGTTGTCATACACTGTTCTTGTCTATTGCTGATGCCGCTTGATGTGCAGTTGGCAATACCACCTCATTGTTGCATTAGTTCAAGTCTGCTTGTCATTATTTCGATAGGGCTAGTTTACATCAAATGGTATGCTAATAAGCCGCTGTATTAGTATTGAGCGCTGTGCTTTGAGCACATCGATTAACAAAGAGCCATGAAAGAAATCAATGACCGAGCAATCAACCGATAAATTATTTGCCCATCCATTAGGTGTTGTCCCTGATTTTACTTTTGATGAGGCGGTGGCGGCAGTATTCCCCGATATGATCGTGCGTTCGGTACCCGGTTACAGCACGGTCGTGGCTATAACCGGTCTGTTGGCGCAGCAGTTCTCACAGCCGGGTTCGCAGCTTTATGATTTGGGTTGTTCATTAGGGGCAAGTAGTTTTTCTATGGCTAAGCATGCAGCGGCGAACTGTCACCTCTTAGCGGTGGATAATTCACCGCAAATGCTGGCAGGCTTGAAGAAGATTTTGCAGCAGCATAAACCAAACACACCCATTGAGTTGGTCTGCGAAGACCTTGCCGATATATCTATTGAGCGTGCATCGGTCGTCGCTATGAATTACACCTTGCAGTTTGTTGAGCTAGCACAACGCGATGCACTGATTGAAAAAATCTATGCGGGCATGCTGCCCGAGGGTGTATTTGTTCTTTCTGAAAAAGTCGCCTTTGCCTCAACACAGGTTGATGAATTATTCATTGATTTACATCATCGTTTTAAACATGCCAATGGCTATACCGAGCTTGAAGTTAGCCAAAAGCGCGAAGCTATTGAGCATGTATTGGTGCCTGAGTCGATTGAGCAGCACAAGTCCCGATTGTTACAGGCAGGCTTTCAGCGCGTAGAAGTTTGGTTTCAATGTTTTAATTTCGCATCATTTATTGCGGTAAAATAAATGACATTTTTTATGAGGTGCGGCACTTATGGATCTTTTTGATTATGAGCCGCTGGTCGCTCGGCTGCAAGATTTTGAGCTGTCGGCCTTGGCCGACACGCTGCCTAAATTATTAGAGCAAGGCCTTGATGAGGCTCGTTATGGCGATATCCCCCGCTGGCGAGATGCACTTGCCGCCTTGCCGGATATTTCTCTAAGCGATAATGATCTAAATGCAGCATTTGTGCGTGCGGGATTGGCTTTGGATGTTAGCGCCAGCGCTAAAATTCAACTAGAGAGGGCACTGCATGGTTTGCACCCATGGCGAAAAGGCCCGTTCGATATTGCCGGCGTCTCCATTGATACTGAGTGGCGCTCTGATTATAAATGGGAGCGCTTTATCGGCACAATAGATCCGTTAGAGGGTCGGCGAGTTCTTGACGTCGGTTGTGGCAATGGCTATCACTGCTGGAGAATGGCTGGCGAGCAGGCGGCTCTGATTGTTGGTATTGATCCCACTCCTTTATTTGTTATGCAATTCTGGGCCTTGCAAAAATATTTGCAAAATCCATCGGTTTGGGTGGTTCCGGCTCGCTGTGAGGACTTGCCTAAAAAATTGCAGGCCTTTGATACCGTTTTTTCCATGGGTGTTTTGTATCATCGGCGCTCGCCCTTCGATCACTTGATGGAGTTGCGTAGCGCCTTGGCTGTTGATGGTCAGTTGGTGCTAGAAACCTTGGTGATTGATGGTGCCGATGGTGAAGTACTCGTGCCCGAGGGTCGTTATAGCAAAATGGGTAATGTTTGGTTTATCCCGTCGGTACTGACGCTGTGTAGCTGGCTGCGGAAAATGAAATTTCGCGATATTCAGGTTGTCGATGTATCGATGACCTCGACCGCCGAGCAGCGAGCAACCGATTGGATGACTTTTCATTCGCTAAGTGATTTTCTTGACCCAGATGATGCGCGCAAAACAATCGAAGGGTATCCTGCTCCGCAGCGAGCAGTGGTGACGGCGCGGTTGTAGCCGCGTGCCTTAGTAGTTGTTCCGCGAGTGAATAAACCAATAAGATACAGGCTTATCTATGGGTGATGTTGTAACCGGTCAATTTGGCAAGAAGCCGAAGGCGCCCAAAAGATCCTCGCTGTGTCAGCATGGACACCACAACTGGAGCGTCGACAAAACCAGCCAATTCGATGTGAAGTCGGGCAAGCTTGTCACGGTATACGTGTGTATTCGTTGCGGCGCAAAAAAAACAGGGCTGAGCTAGGGTCGCTCTGTGCTTATCTTAAATGATTGAGATGTCAGCAGCGGTCGGGCGACAAGACGTCAGCGATTAGCTAACTTTGCTTGGCTTGAGCGTATGAGCAGAAAATGAGCGGAGTTAGTCAGTAAGTGCTAAAGTAGTAGTGCTCAGTTGGCGTGAGGTGGTGATAGTTGGTGTAGATATGTTCTATTCATGCCGCATAATAGTGAAGAAGCGGGGTACTGTAGAATACATTATCCGCGGATACGATAAGCTTTGAGCCGCTCAGTCGGTTTTGTATGGCCATCGTTCAAGCAGTAAGGTGGTTTTTAGTTGGGTAGTTTTTGCACTAATTGGCGAGGCTCCGGACAATGCAGATCCATTATTGCTACACAAGTACTCCCATTGGCGACCTGATGTTGGTGGGTGACGCCACCGGGCTCAAGTACATCAATTTCCAGCAGGGCCCAGAGCCCATGCTCCCAGAAAGCGAATGGCGCAAAGATGCCGCCTATTTCGTCAATGCTATTGTTCAGTTAAAGGAATACTTCGCCGGCACGCGAACGCGCTTTGCGCTGCGCTTGAATCCGGTGGGGACCGACTTTCAGCGGCAGGTATTACAGATTGTGGCGCGCATTCCCTATGGGCAAACGGCCAGTTATGCGGATATTGCCAGGGTATTAAAGAAGCCTCGCGCAGTGCGGGCAGTAGGCGGAGCGAATCGTAAAAATCCTCTACCGATCGTTGTGCCCTGTCATCGCGTTATTGGCAGTGATGGCAAGCTAACCGGATTTAATGGAGGTTTGGAGCGCAAGGAGTGGCTGTTAGCCCTAGAAAATGGCGAATTGCCTGAAGATACTGCCGAAAGCACGCTAGCCGACGCAGCTCAGCCAGTGTTGGTTTGATTTTTCTGAGTTTGTTTTCGCGATTCAATGGCTGCTCAAAAAGAGTCTGGCAGGCGCGAGGCTCTCAATGTTTCCAGGCATGCTTGCGGCTTAGTCTTTTACCACCAGAGTCACGCCAATACCCTCTTTAGCTTGGGCGGCAGCGTCGGCCACTGCCGAATACACGTTGGCTTTTGCCTCACGGTGGGCGTCGATAATGACCATCCCCTTTGGATTTTCTGCCAGTTTCCGCTGAATTACCGAGCGTATTGAGCGAATATCAACGCGACGACCATCCACTTCAATATCGCTAGCAGCGGTGACGGCAATCAAAACGTTTTGATTTTCAGTTGGGATATTAACTTCGGGCGCATTAGCATCGGGTCGGTTAATTTCTAGTCCAAATTCTTTGACAAATGATGCAGTCACGATAAAAAAGATGAGCATGATAAACACCACATCGAGCATGGGTGTTAAATCAATTTCAGAATCGTCGTCTTGTCCAGCTGCATGACGGGTGCGCGTCATAGGATGTGCTCCGCTAATAACTAATGAGGTTGCGATGAGTGCTGCAGTCATTATCAAGCAGGCATCTTAGCGATTTTTTACACGCAGTGAAAGTGTTTTAAACCCTTGCTGGTTGGCAGTTATTACCGGTGGGGTAACAACTGGGGTAGCCGTCGCAAAAAATGGCTGCTGCACTCATTGATAACGCTGGCTTTCTATATAGGCATCGATATTGTCTACAGCGCGTTGAAAAAGGACTTGAATATCAACTTTTGCCCCTACAGATGCCCGCCTGGATATGAGCGTAATGGGGAAGACGTAGTAATCTTCATGTGTCAGCTGTAATGCACGTGAGGCGCCCTCGGGATCAATATAGCGAACCCACTTCAAGTAGCGCTCTTTGCGTAAGACTTCACCGAGCGCGACCCCCATGCCCTGCAAAGTCTGCAGATCGTCGCTGTCAACTCGTTGCTCATCGAGCAAGCGTTGAAGATAGCCCAGGTCAAGCTGAGTGTCGCCGCTAAGATAGACGCCAAAATGGCGACTTAGCAGGTTATCGACCCTTTGCAGGCCTTGAGAAATGTAGTCGCGGTCTATCTTGCGAAAAGGCTTAACAAGATACTGTTCTTCGGCGGCTGTTGCGACTAGCGGTGCTGAGAAACAAAATGCTGTGATTAGCGCTAAAATTTGCAGCGGTGAGAATGTGATGCCAGGCGCATGGCCGCTAACCTTGAATATGCGAGGGGTCACTCGATTGTGCGCAGGGTCGTAGTTGCTCATCCGTTAATTCACTTGTGATTGTTGCCAAGGGTGGCCTCATTTCTGCACTGTTACAACTTGTGCTGAGTGAGGCGCATTAAGTACTATAACCGGCCAAAATTGGGTGCTTTGAATAGACTGGGGTTTGTTAGCACGCTGCCGAGTAAACCATAATGGTTTACCTCAACAAGTCTGTAAATTAGGTGTGTTGAGATGGTATGTCCACAAAAACTGTCATGCAATAGCAGAATAGAGATCAATAGCGCCGCTTCCGCTTCGTTTTGGCTGTTTAGTTGGCCGCCGATGTTGGCGTAGAGCAGGTTGGGCGAGCTGACGAGGTGCTGATGAGGTGCTGAGCAGTGAGCGCATTTAGGAAATTTTGAGGCAAAGACAGATGGCTATAGCGAGCGTTACACGGGCTAGGCAAGTGCCGATGAAAGGTATCCCTGAAATAATGGGTAGCATTGTCGCGCTAGTCACACCGATGACTCCACAGGGGGCGGTTGACTATGTTGCGTTAACTCAGTTGGTGCAGTGGCATATTGACGCGGGCACTAATGGCATTGTTGCTGTTGGCACTACAGGCGAGTCGGCGACGCTCAACGTTGATGAGCATTGTGAAGTGATCGCCTGCGTTATTAAGGCGGCCGGCGGACAAGTGCCTATTATTGCAGGCACTGGGGCAAACTCTACCTCTGAAGCTATTGAGCTGACAAGCGTGGCGAAGCGCATTGGGGCTGATGCCTGTTTGTCAGTCACACCTTATTACAATAAGCCAACGCAGCGCGGCTTGTATTTGCATCACAAAGCTATTGCCGAGGCCGTGGATATTCCTAACATTCTTTATAATGTACCAGGGCGCACAGCGGTCGACATGTTGCCTGACACCACAGCGCAGCTTGCACAAGTCGATAATATAGTCGGCATTAAAGATGCCACTGGTGATGTGCAGCGAGGCATCGAATTGCTGGACTGCTGTGGTCAGCACATTGCTGTGTATTCTGGTGATGATGAAACGGCTATTGAGCTTATTCTGCAAGGTGGCGCGGGTAACATATCGGTGACCGCAAATGTTGTGCCCGAAAAAATTGCCATGCTGTGCAAGCTTGCTCGCGCAGGACAGGGCGCTTCTAGCGCTGATCAGCAGAAAGTTCGCGACATGGATAAAGCGCTCGCATCGCTGCACTCGGCAATGTTTGTTGAGGCTAACCCCATACCCGTTAAGTGGGCCTTGCAGCAGATGGGTTTGATTGGTAGTGGTATTCGCTTGCCTTTAACTGAACTATCTCAGGAGTATCGTCAGCAGCTAGAGCGTGAGCTTATTGCTGTTGGTGCCTTGCAAGGAGCAGACATCTCATGAGTTTGTGTGATCGTGCATGCGGCTTGCTCAGAGCGTTAG
>CALSRU010000009.1 GCA_943788835.1 uncultured Pseudomonadales bacterium
ATTGGCATAGAAAAAATCCTGCGCCTAGGTCCACTCTTGCACAAGTGGCTGATCATATTGACCACGTTAAGAATCTTATTGGTGTCGATTATATTGGTATCGGTGGAGATTATGACGGCATGCCACCTGGCCCTGTCGGGCTTGAAGACGTCGCAACGTATCCTGCATTGTTCGTTGAGTTACTTGAGCGCGGCTACTCTGATGGCGACATTGCCAAGATTGCTGGCGAAAACCTATTGCGGGTAATGAATCAGGTGGAGGGCATGGCTAAGGTGTTGCAAGCTGCCGGTCAGCCATCCGATCATCTAATTGACGAGATGAAAGAGTGATGGGCAGTTCTGTTGCGGCGATGTTTAAAGTGATTGAGTGTAAAATTGGCGTTTATTTCCTCTAAGCATTTTTAAGTAGCATTTTTCAGCTATATTGTGCGCTGTCTATTAGGGGTAATGCTTGGCAGCAACTGTTTGATGAAACGGTTTGATGACATGTCGTATTATTACATTAAGACTGATCGTCATTATGATCTGATTTTTAATTTGCGTTAAATGATTTTATAGAGGCTCTTTTTGTGGAAGATGATAGTCGGAAGTTAATTCGCTGCACGGTCACCAATAAAAATAATGTAGCGAGTATGCGTTGGGTTGAGTTGAGCTCCTTTAAATTATGGCGCTATATGATGACTAACAGGCATGGTATGCAAGTGGATGATTGTCGACCATGCCTTTGGATGGGGCAGAAATATTATGCGCAGCGAGAGAGCATATTGGACCACAGTGGCGAGGTGTTGGATGTCGACTGTATCCAATTATCTATTTTTGACGAAGCCAACGGTTTTTTAGAGCATATTTCTCGCTTCGTTTTGCGGGAAGATACGCTAAGAGTTAAAGATCTATTAATGGGCCATGTATCTGATCAAGTTAAAAAGAAAAATGGTGTTGATGTGCAAGTCTATTCAGGTGTTTGCGTGGCCAAATATGGCGACGGGAGTCATTTGAACTTGGGTTTAAATAACAACCCGTAAGCCTGTCATGTGCCACGATCCATAGTGTTTTATTAAAGGCTAACCTGTTTGATGGTTTTTAACCAAGCCTGGGCAGTGCCGAGGTCGCACGGAAGCCTTTTTAGGCATCAGGAAATCATCTTTTATTTTGGCGTTAACCGTCGCTTTCCATTCATGAGTTCTTAATCGTTCAGGCCCTGTGCAAGCAGTATTGTTGCTTTGCCACCGGCAATACGGTCTTTGGCGATTTCGGTATACGCCGGTGATGTTGCCCAGGCAGTAAATGCCTTACTATCAGGGAACGTCATTACCACGACCTTGTTTTTAGCCCAATCGCCCTCAAGCAGCTTGGGTGCCTCATCGTTAACAAGGAGCGTGCCGTCGAATTGATTAAATACATCCATGAAATTAGCCTGATAACGATCATAGATTTTACGATCAGTAATTTCGACTTGGACAATAACGTATACCGTCATGATGATTCCTTTTAATTAATTGAGTGCGAATAGCCGGTGCACAACTATACATACGATGGATCTTTATCGCTGGGAATTGATGACCCGAGATAGGAGCAGCCATGCTCCTTATGCGAGGTGGTGATTTAAGAGCTAACTTCTGGATCGATGGCGTAGTCGCTGCGGCTAAAGGCAATGAAACAGCACCACAGAGTGCTTCCCAATCCCCAAACTAATCCAACCACAACGCCGGCATCCAAAATTCCTCGCCAAGGTTGCGGGATGATCTTAAATACGAAAATAAATATTAGGATCATCAATAGCAGAACATAGGAAATTACTAAGCGTTTTTTTGTAGCATTAAAGAAAGTCATACAGAATAACGGCGCAAAAATCCTCTCAACTAATGATCCTCGCTGCGCCAGATACTTTGCTCGAGCAGCGAGTCGTGGCGCATAGTTCTTTTGAAAGCCTTTGTAACCTTCTGAATAGGCCATAAAGATAACATTGAGAAATAATACTAACCACTGTAGAGGTGATAGTTCATATTGCATGGCTTCTAGGCTTATTATCGCAAGATGAAAAATGGCATTGCCCAAGAGTATAAAAAAACCTGCAATACCCCAAGCTGCGGCGAGCGCGCCGGCGCGTGATATTTTAAGAGGTATGCTTGTCATAATGGCTAGGGCTATAGAATTAGGATGAAAGTGTTGCGACAGCGAGATTATCGCATGTCAGTATTATCGCTTAGTGCAGAAGCTGTGTTGTTACTGCGTCTTGATTATTTCCGTCAGTGAGTTTAGCGCGCTGCATTCGACAAATGCTCACAACTTTGTGCGTTGTGATGAGGCGTGCTCACGCGCCACGGCATCGTGAAAGTTTTCTGTGGGCATCGGTTCAGAGGCGTTGAAGGCATAGTCACGCTCAAAGGTTTCAGTCATTTCTTGCAAAGGAAGATCGGCATGCTCTCCGCGATAGTGTTGGTATTCCATGTGTTTGTTGCCCGCTTTATCAAACTCGTGATAAATCGAGTCCTGCATGCCATCAAACTCAAGTGGATGAATGCCTGCCTTTTCACAAAGTTCGATATTAAATGCGGGCGTGGCCTTGACCCATTGATTGTTGAGGAAAATTGAGCTGTAGCCATGCCATTTAAAGACATTCGATTGCATCACCTTGAGTAGCTTTTCGCTGGTGAGATGATTAACCACATCAGCAAAGCCAAGTCGCGCCGGAATCCCCAATGCTCGACAGCAGGCGGTAAGCAGTACAGCTTTGTTGACGCACCAGCCTTCACCGTTAGCCAGTACCGTACTTGCTTGCATGCCCTTGATCGACAAATCGAGCGAGTAGGGGTTGTACCTAAAATCATCGCGCACACGGTAATAAAGGCGAATCGCTTTGTCGCTATCTGTTTTTGCCCCAACACTGTGTGTGTGAGCGTAGGCCATTACGGCCGTATGGTCTGCATCAATAAAGCGCGTCGGCGTTAAAAACTGCTGCAAATCTGCTGACATCACAAAAGCCTGTTGGTATTTTAAATGGGAGGTTGAGTTAACGCGGTTATTTTTCAACAATAGCGGTGACCCCTTGGCCGCCTGCTGCACAGATTGATATTAAGCCGCGTCCTGAGCCTTTTTGATCAATCATTTTTGCTAGTGAGGCGAGGATCCGCCCGCCCGTGGCAGCAAACGGATGCCCAGTGGCTAAAGAGCTTCCATTGACATTGAGCTTGCTGCGGTCAATTTCACCCAGTGCGGCATTGAGGCCCAATTTTGTTTTGCAGAAAGTTTCATCATTTAAGGCTGCAAGCGTACACAATACTTGCGAGGCAAATGCCTCGTGAAATTCATAAAAGTCAAAGTCCTGCAAGGTAAGGCCCGCTTTGTTGAGCAAGCGTGGTAGCGCGAAGGAGGGCGCCATTAGCAGCCCTTCTTGTTTGTCAACAAAGTCAACTGCAGCCACTTCACCTAGGCGCAGATACGCTAAAACAGGCAGATTGTGCGCGGCGGCCCATTCTTCGCTAGCTAACAGGCAAACAGAGGCGCCATCAGTTAGTGGCGTAGAGTTCCCTGCAGTCATGGTGCCGTTCTCTTTGGCAAACACAGGCTTTAGCCGCGCTAGTTTTTCTATGCTAGAGTCGGCGCGCATATTATTGTCTTGTTCGAGACTCTTGAATGGCGTAACCAAATCATCGAAAAAACCATCTTTATAGGCCCGAGCAAGATTTTGATGACTGGCTACAGTAAGTTCATCTTGCGCTGCTTGGCTTATACCCCACTGAGTGGCGGTAATTTGCATATGTTGCCCCATCGATAAGCCGGTGCGCGGTTCACCATTGCGAGGCAGCGCAGGTGCAAGATGCCCAGGGCGAAAGCCCATAAAAGCCTTCAGGCGAGCGCCAGTTGTCTTAGCTGCGTTGACGTTCATCAGCACGCGGCGGAAACCATCGCTCACGGCTATAGGGGCATCAGACGTCGTATCTACGCCGCCGGCTATTGCCGAGTCGATTTGTCCTAGGGCTATCTTATTGGCTGCCAAAATGGCCGCTTCTAAACCGGTGCCGCAGGCTTGCTGGATATCATAAGCTGGGGTTTCCGGAGCAAGCTTACTGTTTAAAACGCACTCACGTGTCAGATTAAAATCTTTGCTGTGCTTCATGACGGCGCCGGCTACCACTTCGCCGATGAGTTCGCCTTCAAGATTGAAGCGAGAGACCAGCCCATTCAGAGCGCCAGTGAGCATTGCTTCATTGCTAACGTTAAGATAGCTTGTGCTCGCGCGCGCAAAAGGGATGCGGTTACCGCCTATTATTGCTACGCGTCTGACTTCACCTACTAACATGCTCTTTTCTCCTGAGTGGTTGGGTTTGTGTGGCGGTAATCTCGACCATGCTGCCCCTGCGGGATGGCTTGATGCATTGGGTTGCAGTGCCAGCCTGGCGTGTGTTCTTTTGAGGTCTTGCGCACCGTCTAACTTTTGGCGCCAACGATTGTATGTCGATTGGACGATTAGCGGCAATAAGTGTTTATGGTCGCGGTTCTTCCTTTTACGAATACCCCGTATACTACGTTTTGGTGAAAGCGCAGATACGGGAGAAGTTACTGGGACTCGCTTCTAATACGTTGCCGCCGGCCGATCCGGATTTTATCGTATAACGTTGGTGGGTGGTAATGTGTTTCATAAGCTCACCTGAAAGACCGCTTTTAGTGCGCTTTGTGTACTTTCTACTTTTCAGTGATTTTAAACAAGTGAGGAAATCTTATGTCTGATCGCTATATGGACTTTGTCAATTCGGGCATTGGTCAGAGCATCGCGCGCTCACTAGGCTTTCCCCAGCCGGTTAACTTGCGACGTTATGAGCACGGTGTCGATTTTATTGATGGCGATTGCTTAATGGGTGCCGCACCGGGTAGTACTGTTATTGAATCAATTGCCGATGTGCTAGAAAAATCGCGCTCAAAGATTTATGTCAAATGCGACTCACCACAAACCAAGGCTCTGTTAGCGCTGGACGGTCTCGGCGCGCGCGATGTGGATGTGACCATGCCTGATTCGCTGCAGGCCGTAGTGTTTGATGCAAGTGGTATTCGAAACTCTGATCAGCTGAAGGAGCTATATCGTTTTTTTCACCCAATTATGCGAAAAATTAGAGCGTCTGGAAGGGTGGTCGTTATTGGTCGCACTCCCGAGTTGTGCGGTGATCCTAAGTTCCAAACGGCGCAGCGAGCACTGGAGGGTTTTACGCGCTCTATGGCTAAGGAGATTGGCAAGGGCTCGACCGTCCAGCTTTGCTATGTTGCTGAAGGCGCTCAAAGTAATCTCGAATCTACGCTGAGATTCTTTTTGTCTGCGCGTTCGGCTTACGTTTCGGGTCAGGTGGTGCGCGTAAGTAAGGCTGAGCTTCCTGATGCATTGAATTGGGAGTTGCCGTTGTCGGGTAAGGTGGCGTTGGTCACAGGCGCGGCGCGAGGTATCGGTGCGGCCATTGCGGAAGTATTGGCAAGAGACGGCGCGCAGGTCGTTTGCCTCGATATACCACCGGCGGAAGATGATCTGAAAAAAGTGGCCGCTCAAATCGGAGGCTCGTACATTACGGCGGA
This sequence comes from uncultured Pseudomonadales bacterium, assembly GCA_943788835.1. Classification (GTDB taxonomy): domain Bacteria; phylum Pseudomonadota; class Gammaproteobacteria; order Pseudomonadales; family UBA7434; genus UBA7434. The sequence continues at coordinate 5,559 of CALSRU010000009.1, forward strand.
CATCACCGCTGAAGCTACACCGCAACAACTCGTTGAGCACTTCACCAGTGAACATTCTGGTTTAGATATCCTTGTGCACAACGCAGGTGTGACGCGTGACAAAAAGCTAGCTAATATGAAGCCGCAGCTCTGGGACATGACTCTAGACATTAATCTTTCTTCAGAAGAGCGGATTAACGATGCATTGCTTGAAAAGCAGGTCCTTAATTCAGGCGCGCATATCATTTGCGTGTCCTCGATTGCGGGTGTTGCCGGTAATCGTGGTCAAACCAATTATGGTTGCTCCAAAGCCGGTGTGATAGGAATGGTTAATTCGATGGCGCCGTTGTTGCTAGACAAGGCCATCACGATTAATGCCGTGGCGCCTGGTTTCATTGAAACAGCCATGACGGCGGCTATGCCTTTTGGGCCACGCGAGGCGGGTCGCCGCGGTAATTCATTGTCACAAGGCGGTCGGCCGGTTGATGTAGCCGAGGCCATTTGCTGGTATGCCAGCCCTGCGTCGGCAGGAGTCACCGGTAATGTAGTGAGAGTTTGCGGGCAGAGCTTGATGGGCGCCTAGCGAAGATATTTTTGAAGGCAGGGCCGGTGCATAAGCTCGCCTGTTGGCGGTCTTGTTGAAACGTTGACGTCTTGGCTAATTGTTTATTAGAAATCCTATGCGGAATGAAAAAATGACACAGAAGATACGAAATTTTGATCAAATGCCTTCCTTGGCAAGCTTGCCGTGGCGCTTGATAAAAACGTTTTTTAGAAAAGGCGTTGATGAGGCACTTGCCGACCGATATTTTTCAATTGAAGAATATTGAGATCGATGCCCAGCATCTTGCAGCCTACCAAAAAGTGTGTGGGTTCGAGCGTAGTGATCAACTGCCATTAACCTATTTACCAGTGCTGGCTTTCAAATTGCAAATTGAAATGTTGCTCGACGACGGGTGTGATTTTCCATTGTTGGGGTTAGTGCATATCGATAATGAAATAACGCGCCATAAGCCTTTATTGGCCGGTGATCGCTATGAGTTGCAATGCCGTTTTGGTCCACTTGAAAATCATCGCAAAGGAAAGCTGATCACCTTGTTACTTGAGGCCTATGTCGATGGTGAGTTGGTTTTAGAAGGGCGTGCCACCAATTTATGTCGCATGGCTAATCCCGAGTTTGATGCCAGTGCAGCGCCGCTTATTGCGCCGCTATCAGTCGAGCGCCGCCCGCTAAACAACGAGGCGGAACGGTGGAAGTTAGGGGCCGATTTAGGGCGCCGCTACGCGAAGATATCCGGCGATAGAAACCCAATACATCTGTGGAAGTCCACCGCTAAGCTGCTGGGCTTTAAACGTCAAATTATTCATGGCATGTGGAGCAAGGCGCGTTTGTGTGCGGCCATTGAGCCTCAATTGGGTGATGGCCCTGTACGCGTGCGAACCGAATTCAAGCAGCCTATTTTTTTACCCGGCAAGGTGCACTTTTATCAGGCTGAAACCGCGAATGGTTATAGGGTGGAGATTTGGGATACCCAGGCTTCAAGGGTCCATTTAGTTGGGATTTTTGAGCAGCTTTAAAACGCTTTAGCGACTAATCAAACTGACAGCTTGGGGTCAGTTTCGAGAGGGCTTGTTCTTCTTCGTCCATCTCAATTTCTATGCCGTCAAACAAAGGGGTGCTTAAGTAGCGCTCGCCGGTGTCAGGCAGCATGCACAATATGTTACTGCCCGGCGCCGCTTTTTCAGCGATTGCCAATGCACCGGCAAAAGTTGCTCCACCACTGATTCCAACAAATACCCCTTCTTTTTGGGCCAGGTTTTTTGAACACGCCATGGAGTTTGCATTGTCGATGGTGACAACGGTATCAATCCAGTGATGTTCAACTGCATCATGAGTCAGTTTGGAAATAAAGTCCGGTGTCCAGCCCTGCATGGGGTGCGGTCTGAAGCTAGGGTGTGATTCGGCAGCAGAGCCATCGGTATTTTGTTTTTGCGCTACGCCACTTCCCAGTAGGCTGGCATCGGCTGGCTCGCAAACCACAATTTTAGTGTTAGGTGAATGTTGGCGTAGCACGCTGGCAACCCCATTGAGTGTGCCGCCGGTGCCGTAACCCGTGACCCAGTAATCGAGAGGTTCATCAGCAAATGCAGCAATAATTTCAGGCCCAGTGGTTTTGGCATGCATCGCCGCATTAGCTTGGTTTTCGAATTGACGACATAAAAACCAGCCATTTTTGTCGGCGAGTTCCTTGGCCTTTTTGACCATGCCGGTGCCTTTTAAAGCGGCCGGCGTGAGCACAACTTTAGCCCCTAAAAAACGCATTAACTTACGTCGCTCAACGCTAAAGCTTTCGGCCATGGTTAATACTAGAGGGTAGCCCTTTTGTGCGCAGACCATGGCTAAACCAATGCCAGTATTGCCACTGGTGGCTTCAACAACTGTCTGCCCTGGTTTCAGTGTGCCGTTTTTTTCCGCATCCTCAATCACTCCAAGTGCGAGGCGATCTTTGACCGAGCCCATAGGGTTAAAGGCTTCTATCTTGACGTACAGGTTGACGTGACTCGGGGCAAGCTTGTTTATTTTTACAATGGGTGTGTTGCCGATGGTGGCTAAAATATTAGCGTATTTGTCCATTACGTTGTGCCTTGATGAGGTAGTCGGGGGGCCTGCTGCCGGATGCTGGCAGCGGTCTACCGAAAATATAGCGAAGTGAAATGCTGACATATTGCGCTGAGCAAAGCCAGCCGTCTGGATAAGGTTTGGTTGAGCTATGGGTCGTCCGCTTTGTTAAATATTTATCCTACATTAACGGTGTTTTTGGCATGGCTGGAGCAACACGAAGGGGCGAGGTTGCGCTACTATGACGGCGGAGGCTCCAGACTCTTTTTTACGTTATTTTTTTGTCATGCAAGATAGGGGTTGGGTGTCATGCCTCGCACGCGACTGATTGATTTTTGATCAGACCTTATTACTTCAATGTCGCCTTTGGCGTTTAGATAATCATTCCATGAATAGCGAAGTTCAAAAATCTTTATCTCAGTCGTTGCTGTCACGCCAAGCCGTAATGGTGGGTGGCGTGCAGGTTGGCGGTGGTGCGCCAGTGGTGGTGCAGTCGATGACGAACACCGACACGGCGAATATCGCAGCCACGGCCAACCAAATTATCGAATTAGCTGATGCTGGCTCCGAGCTCGTGCGAATTACGGTGAATAATGACGAGGCCGCTGCGGCTATCCCTCATATCAGAGAGCGCTTAGAGATTCACAATGTGAGTGTGCCGCTGGTGGGCGACTTTCATTACAACGGCCATAAGTTACTTGCCGACCATCCAGCGTGTGCTGAGATGCTCGACAAATATCGCATTAATCCCGGCAACGTAGGGCGTGGAGCTAAAAAAGATAAGCAGTTTTGTGAGATGGTTGAGATTGCTTGCAAGCACCAAAAACCGGTACGTATTGGGGTGAATTGGGGCAGCTTAGATCAAACCTTACTTGCGACGTTGCTTGATGAGAATGCTGCGCGAGAGCATCCTGAGGAGTTGCAAACGGTCATGCAGCAAGCGGTGATACGCTCTGCGCTCGATAGCGCCGTGCTAGCTGAGCAGGTTGGGCTGCATGCCAGTCAAATTATTCTGTCGTGTAAAACCAGTAAGGTACAAGATCTCATTACTATTTACCGTGAGTTGGCGCAGTTAAGCCATTATGCGCTGCATCTTGGGCTTACCGAGGCGGGCATGGGCTCTAAGGGTATTGTTGCTTCTACAGCGGCATTATCCGTGTTATTGCAAGAGGGTATTGGTGACACTATACGTATTTCACTTACGCCAGAGCCGGGTGGTAGTCGGAGTACCGAGGTTCAGGTTGCGCAAGAGATTCTCCAAACCCTAGGATTGCGTGCGTTTACGCCTATGGTGATTGCATGCCCAGGATGCGGGCGCACGACGAGTACTTATTTTCAGCAGTTGGCCGAAGATATACAGACTTATTTGCGTGAGCAGATGCCGACCTGGCGCGAGCGGCACCCAGGTGTGGAGAACATGAATGTTGCAGTCATGGGGTGTGTGGTGAATGGGCCGGGAGAGTCCAAGCATGCCAATATCGGCATAAGCCTGCCTGGCACGGGTGAGCGACCGGTAGCACCGGTTTACGTTGATGGCGAGAAAAACGTCACTCTTAAAGGTGACCATATTGCGCAAGAGTTCAAGCAGCTCGTTGAGCGTTACGTCGAGCATAATTATCCAAGCTGATGTTTGCCAAAGCGATGAGCCATGAATTGGCTTGTGGTTTGCTGAAAGCGTGTTTGTATCGAGCCGATTGGGCTAACTGATTGAATGCTATGGGCTTGCTGTTACGGTTTTGGCCGAGTGCATTAGCGAGCCCGGCTGCAAGCGCTGCACTGGCTCACAAGTAATTCAAAATTAAACGTTTTTTAGTAAAGGGCGCTAGTTGTTCCAATTGCGGCTTGGTCTTTAAAACACTATAATCGCGACCCTTTTTTTGCTTGCCGGCAGATCTGTTCGCCATGCACCAGTTCATTCGTGAATGGGTTTCATGTTGATAAGTTGCATGTTGATTGTTAGTGCGTGTTGCTGGTGTGGGCATTTTAAATTTTTTAACTTGTGGAGATATTTTTAATGGGTACTGAACGCACGCTTTCTATTATTAAGCCTGACGCTGTAGCGAAAAATGTTATTGGTGAGATTTATTCTCGTTTTGAAAAAGCCGGATTAAAAATAGTTGCTGCCAAAATGTTGCACATGGATGACGCAAAGGCTGGTGGTTTTTATGCTGAGCACGAAGGTCGGCCTTTTTATAACGATTTAGTTGAGTTTATGACCTCGGGTCCGGTTATGGTTCAAGTGCTAGAGGGTGAGTCGGCTGTCTCTAAAAATCGTGCAATTATGGGCGCTACCAATCCTCAAGAAGCAGAGGCGGGTACCATTCGTGCTGACTTCGCCAGCTCCATCGATGCTAACGCAGTTCACGGTTCAGATGCTCCAGAGTCAGCCGCGCGTGAAATCGCATATTTTTTCAGTGATGACGAAGTATGCTCTGCCTAAGTTAGTAATGTTTATTGTGGCAAATGCTTATATTTAATTGATGGCGGGTCTGGCGGTTACTGTGCAAGAGAACGTGCAAGATACGGTGCAAGATGTGATGCAAGACAAGGTCAATCTGTTAGGGTTGACCGAAGCCGGCCTACGTGACTATATGGTGTCATTGGACGAAAAGCCTTTTAGGGCCAAGCAAATCATGAAGTGGATTCACCACATGGGTGTGAGTGATTTCAATAGTATGACTGATTTGAGTAAAGGGCTGCGTAAAACACTGTCTGAGCAGGCTCAAATTAGTGCTCCAGAAGTTGTTAGTCAGTTAGACTCCGTTGATGGAACGCGGAAGTGGTTGTTGCGTGTTAGCGGTGGTAGTTGTATCGAGACGGTTTACATCCCTGAGCCTGGGCGCGGTACTTTGTGTGTGAGCTCGCAAGTAGGATGCTCGCTTGATTGCAGTTTTTGTGCAACCGGCAAGCAAGGCTTTATGCGAGACTTGAGTGCAGCTGAAATCATTGCTCAGCTTTGGTTGGCTGTAAAATCTTTTGATGGCTTTGATCCCGCTCGAAAATATGCTGATGGTGAAATTGGTCGCATCACTAATGTGGTGATGATGGGGATGGGGGAACCGTTATTGAATTTCGATAATGTTGTGGCCGCCATGGACTTGATGATGGATGATCGTGCTTATGGTTTGTCAAAGCGCAGAGTGACGTTAAGTACATCCGGTGTGGTGCCGATGCTCGATCGACTTGGAGAAGTTAGTGATTGTTCGCTGGCAATTTCGTTGCATGCACCAAATGACAAGTTGCGCAGTGAGCTTGTGCCAATTAATAAAAAATACCCTATAGCGATTCTGTTAGATTCCGCGCAGCGATATATCAACGGCCTGAGCGATAATAAGCGTGTGATAACTATTGAGTACACATTGATAGATCAAGTGAATGATTCGCTCGAGTTGGCAGAGCAGTTGGTTGATCTTTTGAGAGATGTGCCTTGCAAAATCAATTTAATCCCGTTTAACCCTTTTGACCTGTCTGACTATAAGCGACCCAGTAACAACCGAGTTAAGGCATTTCAGCGAGTCTTAAATGAGGCGGGGTTTATCGCGCCTATTAGAACAACCCGTGGTGACGATATTGACGCAGCCTGTGGTCAGTTGGCTGGCGCCGTACTAGATAAGACTAAGCGCAGCGCACGCTATCGTTTGCAAAGCCGCACAGCTTTAAATGGAGACGATGTTGAGGCTTTAGTGGTTGATGGGCCAAAAAGTGAGGCAGATTCTGATAACATTCTAGCAAGAGGCTAGTAGTGAGGCCGTTGAGTTTGTATCGGTTTGAGTGAATACCGTTACAATATATAAGCGGCCATTGATAAGTAATAAAACGATCAAAATTCGGACAGATATAGACCGCATGATTAAATCACGACTTTTCTTTATCGGCGCCGTGCTGCTGGTTATCATGGTTTCGGGATGCATAACGACCGAAAAAGGCGGATTTGAAAAAGCTAAGACCGTTGATGCCGCAGTCTCTATTCGAGTGAATGCTGCTAAACAGTATTTGCAAAAAAGAGATTTTGAGTCGGCCAAGCGGCATTTAAAAAGTGCGTTGGAGCTAGACCCTGATGCTCCCAGCGTGCACGATGCACTGGCGCTGACTTTTCACGCCAGTGGTGAGCTTGATCTGGCGGAAATACATTATCGTAAAGCCGTGCATTTGAGTGACGGGCAGTCAAGATTCAGGGTTAATTACGCAAATTACCTGTTTCAGAAGGGCGAATTCGAGCAGGCTGAGCGCCAGCTGCTCATAGTCGCTGACGATTCTTTGTACGAAAAGCGAGAGTCGGCACTTTTATTGCTTGGGTTAACGCAGCAGCAGTTGCTTCAGCTCGAAAATGCTAAGGAATCTTTTGAACGGGCTCTCGTTTTGAACCCATCGAACAGGCGAGTTTTACGAGAGCTAGCTATCCTTAGTTATGATGCAAGGAAGTACACAGAAGCGTGGTACTTCCTGCAGCAGTATCGAAAGTACACGTCGAAACCCAGCGCTGAGATGCTTTTGCTAGGTATTGAGCTGGCTGGCGAGCGAAATGATCAAGATGCCAGAGCGAGCTTTGTGCTTGCATTAAAAAATATTTATCCTGAGTCTCGCGAGTATAAGAGTTACTTGCGAGACACTGAGCGCAAACAAAGCGCCGAATAGAAATGTAAATCGGTTTAGTCACTTAATAATTAAGGCCGAGCGGTTTAAAAAGTAAAATGCGATGAATGATTTAACCATTACAGAGCCCTCTTTACATCTGAGTGCGGATGAAAAAGAAGCTTCCCAAGCTGCGGCTATGCATGCGGCTCAAGGGTCTCTCTTTGCTGAAACTTCATATTATGAGGAGTTGTTGGCCGATGAGAGGCGAGTAAGTGAGCATGTAGACGGGGCCGAGCTTGCTGGTTTTGCAGCATTGGGCAAGGCTGAGGCTGCAGCCATAAGCGATTTTGGCGAGTTACTTCGTGCAGCACGTATAGCTAAATCGTTGAGCATCGAGGATGTTAGTTGCGCTACTCATATTGCCCAAGCACACATAGAGGCGCTTGAGTCTAGCCTTTGTGTTGCACTCCCGATAACCTTTGCTAAAGGCTATGCCAAGGGATACGCAGGCTTCTTAGGCATAGAGCCTGAACTGTTAACAAAATATCTCAGCGCGATGGACGAGCCGTCGAAGCAGGTTGCGGCTCCTGCTGAAAAGGGCTTTTTTGGAAGGCATTTAGTGGGTTTTGTCTCAGGTTCCAGCTGGTCAAACGGGTTGCTGGGTTCGCCGATGGGTTTGCTGCGCATGGCTACTTCCACAGCTCTGCCTTTGTTGTGTTTGTGTGTGCTGGCATTTGCCTACCACTCAATCGACAATGAGTTCACCAAAGCTGGCGGCGTCGCAGCCCGTAGTCACAGCCTTGGTCAGGCCCCTGATCAGCTCGGTGTATTAGCACACGAGGCAGTTTCGACGCAGGCATCCCCAAGCGTTAATTATACAATTAGCCAGTCACTAGTGAGGGCGCCAAGTTTGGGCGCTGTGCGCGATGTCAGTGCGGCAAGCGGTGTCGCACTGCAAGGTTCTCCTCAGTTTGAGGCGCCAACGATTGCTAATCTCGCTGTTAGTGCGGCATCTAATTTGGCACTGTCAAGTGGTGTGCTGCCGGATAGCTCGCAGCAAACACCAGAATCGCCTCAGCCGTCTATGCCGACCAATCAGTCGCTTGTGCAACTAGCTGATTCGCAACCCCCAGCGGCCATTGCGAATAATGCCGGATTGCTGGCATTCGAGACACGGGCTGGTCGTTTGATGGTACCCAATTCGAATATCCAGGGCCTGCATGAGCCAGTAGGTCCAGGCGCTGTTGAAATGATCGCGCAGCTTCATATGCAGGATAGGTTGGTCATTGAGGTGTATGAAGATAGTTGGGTCGACGTCAGAGATGGGGCGGGTATCCGTTTATATCGAGACCTTGCTCGGGCAGGGCGCAGAATAGACGTCAGCGGGCAACTGCCATTTTCATTGCATTTGGGCAATGCGCCTGGTCTTGAGCTTCAGCTCAATGGTGAGCCAATCGCTATTAAACGTTTCCGATCCGACAATAGTGCACGTTTAACGCTGGCCAGTAACTAACTAATAACTATACAATCGCTCGCGCTGGATTGTAATCACCACCTCGTGATTGACCAGCCATTATTTGCTGGTCGTTTTGTTGCCATTTTTATCAATTCTTCCAACGGTTAATCTAACTGCAGTGCGCAAGTTCTGCTGAAAACTCTCGGTTTCACCTTTATGCCCTTGAAAAAAATTAAAGCTATTCGCGGCATGCACGATATTACGCCCGACAAATCTGGGCATTGGGCGCGTCTAGAAAAAGCGATTGCAAGCGTTTTCGCTACCTATGCCTACCGCGAAATGCGCATGCCTATCGTTGAAAATACGGGGTTGTTTCACCGTTCGATTGGTGAAGTGACCGATATCGTTGAAAAAGAAATGTATACCTTTGCCGATCGCAATGGTGAATCCATTGCACTGCGACCTGAGGGTACCGCTGGCTGTGTGCGAGCATGTATTGAGCATAGCTTGCTCGATACACCACAAAAGATCTGGTACAACGGCCCTATGTTTCGTTATGAAAGACCGCAAAAAGGGCGGCAGCGGCAGTTTCATCAAATTGGTGCCGAAGCATTCGGTTATACCGGGGCTGAGGTTGAAGCTGAAATATTGTTGCTCAATGCTAAGCTTTGGCGCGCATTGGGACTTGAGAAAAGTATTTCATTACAGATTAATAATATTGGTTCTAGTGATGCACGCGCGGCGTATCGCCAGGCACTCGTTGATTATTTGAATCAGTACCGCAGTGATCTTGATGCCGATAGTCAGCGCCGCCTAGAGACGAATCCACTGCGGATACTCGATAGTAAAGATGCAGCAACGCAGCAATTGTTAGAAGGTGCACCGGAGTTATCGGCATTCGTCAGCCAGGAGTCAAAAGAACATTTTTCTCGTCTCAGTGAATTGCTTGCGGCCGGCGGCGTCGAAGCCTTGCATAATCCGCGCTTGGTGCGGGGTTTAGATTATTACAATGACACTGTTTTTGAGTGGGTAAGCGATGAGTTGGGTGCTCAGGGAACTGTTTGCGGCGGTGGCCGTTATGACGGTTTGGTTGAGCAGCTGGGCGGAAAGCCAACCCCGGCGGTAGGTTTTGCCATGGGTATCGAGCGTCTTTATTTACTGCTTGAGGCCCATGATTTTGCGGCTTTGCCTGGCAGCGATGCGCCGGACGCTTACGTCATTATCGCCGATCCCGCTTATCAGGCCTTTGCTTTTGAGGTGACTGAAAGTTTGCGCAGTGCGCTGCCTGAATTTGCTATTATGCAGCACCTGGCAGCAGGTAGTATGAAAAGCCAATTTAAAAAAGCTGACAAAAGTGGAGCTAAGTTCGCATTAGTGATCGCCGAAAATGAAGTGGCTGAACAAGCGGTGACTATTAAAAATTTGCACACAGGTGAGCAAAGCACTGTCTCGGTGAGCAAAGATACCACTGAGTTGGCTGCAGCATTAAAGTAGTGATTAGGCTCGGTAATGGGCTTATAGCGCGTGAGTACATAGCTCTCAGCGTTTAAATAAAATACGAAAGCTTAATTGCAATCGAAAAACTATTGGAGACAGGCATTGGACTCATATAGAACTGAAGACGAACAAATTCAGGCCATCAAAAATTGGTGGAAAGAGAACGGCGTTTCAACCGTGTTGACCTTGTGTGTCGCGTTGGCTGCTGTATTTGGTTGGCGTGGATGGCAAGATCAGCAGCAGCAAAAGCTTGACGAGGCTGCGATTACCTATCAATCGATGTTAGAGGCCTTTGCTCAGGCTGATGCGGCGCCTGATGACATTAAAATTGCTAGCGCGCTCTACTTAGCTGATACGATAAAAACCGATTTTTCTAATAGTGGCTATGCCTATTTTGCGGCGCTGCTTAAAGCTAAGCAAGCAATAGCCGATGAAGATTTTACTACTGCAGAAACAGAGCTGCGCTGGGTTATAGACAATGCTCCGTCGGGTGAGTTAACTACCATTGCGCAGCTGCGTTTAGCGCGTGTTTTAGTGGCTACTGAAAATTCTGAGGCCGCATTAGGCTTGTTAAACCTAGCGACTGTTGAAGGCAATGGCAGCGATCCTTTGGCGGCTTTTGTACCGCAAAAAGCGGAGCTTGCCGGCGATATTTATATGTCGTTAGATGAGTACCAGCAGGCGCATGAGATGTATTTGCTCGCGCAATCGAGCGCTGAGGAAGCCGGTATTGCCATGGCTCCTTTACTCGTGGCCAAAATGGGTTACGCAAAAAGTTATTTGTGATCAATGTGAACGCTGGCGTGAGTTTGAGTCGCTAAGCCACGTTCTTTTTTCGCATCTTGCCAAGCTATATATACTCGTATCGTTTGACTGCTCACTCACCCAATGAATTGTTACCGATGACACATATCATGCGCACTGCGCTTTATTCTGTTTTTATAGGCTTACTTATCACGGCAGTTGGTTGTAGTTCAACGCCACAAGAACTCGAGGATGCGGGTAAGCCTTTGCCCTTAGACTCGTTTACCAAACGGGTAAGCTTTGACAAGCAGTGGGATCGCAATGTTGGCGCCGGCCAAGGCAAGCTTTATAGTCGGTTAACATTGGCTGCGATGCCTGAGGGTATTTGTGCGGCTAGCGTTAATGGTCGCGCAGCGTGTTATGACAACCAAGGCGATAAAATATGGGCTCGCAAGCTCGGCGCAGACATCTCTGCTGGCGCCGGAGCGGGAACAGGTCAGGTGTACGTTGCAACAACCGATGGTGCCGTTATTGGGCTCAATAGCGACGATGGTGCCGAACTCTGGCGCAGTGAGTTACTGAGTGAGATCTTGGCAGCTCCGCAAGGAGCGGGCGATAGACTGGTCGTGCAAACGGCTGAAGGGCGAATGGTTGGGCTGGACAGCCGCAGTGGCTCCAAAGTCTGGGAGTACAAGAACGATGAGCCCTTGCTTACATTGCGCGGCACGGCCACCCCAGTTATCGAAGATGGTGTTGTTTATACGGGTTTTGCTTCAGGCAAAGTGGTTGCTGTAGACCTTACCACCGGCTCATTGATTTGGGATCAAGCCGTAGCGATTGCCAGCGGCACCGCAGAAATCGAGCGTCTAGTTGATGTTGATGCCTCACCTAAATTAACCAGTGATGCAGTTTATGCTGCCAGTTTTAATGGTAATTTATTCGCCTTTTCCAAGCGGAATGGCTCGCCACTATGGCGCTTCGAAACGTCTACCTACCGCGAGGTTGATGAGGGCTTTGGTCATGTTTACTTGGTTGACGAAGAAAGCCGTATATATTCTATTAATTCACGCGATGGCGAACAGCGCTGGGAACAATCGGCGTTATTAAATCGTGAGTTGAGTGCGCCGGTTGTTTTTGCAGGTTATTTGCTCGTTGCCGATAACAAGGGCTACTTGTATGCCTTGTCTCAAGTTGATGGTAGTCTGGTAGGGCGTAAACGGGTAGATGGAGCTGGAGTGCGAGTGCCAATGCGCGTCGCTGATGATCAGCTTTATATCTATAGCAATGACGGTAAGTTGGCTGCCTATACCCTGCAGGTTCGTTAGTTAGCACCGTTAGGGGCCGCTCACCGATATAAGGCTTGCGTTATTGTTCGCACTGGTCCTGGGCTCTGTGCCCGAACGTTTATTCGATAAGACTCACTAGTCTTCACAAGGTTTAAATCTCTTTTCTATGCTTCCGGTAATTGCTCTAGTCGGCCGACCCAACGTCGGCAAATCGACACTTTTTAATCGACTCACCCGTAGTCGTGATGCGCTAGTGGCTGACTATCCAGGGTTGACACGTGATCGTAAGTACGGTGAAGCCAGCATGGACGACCACCGTTTTATCGTGGTTGATACAGGTGGCTTGAGTGGCCTTGAAGAAGGCATTGATGAAGTTATGGCGCAGCAGGCGTTAGCGGCTATTGAAGAGGCCGACGAAGTCTTACTGCTGGTTGATGCTCGGGCCGGATTGATGCCTGCTGACG
>CALSRU010000010.1 GCA_943788835.1 uncultured Pseudomonadales bacterium
GCAAAGTCGCACCCAAAGCACAGGTAAAGGACGATACAATCAAAAGCGTGTGTACCAACAAATGTGTAATCGGTCTTACCTAATTTATCGTCAGCATAAGCTCTGACAGCATGGGCCAATCTCGCATCTCGCATGATCAACAATGCGAGCTGTATTTTGAACCGCGAGTCAGCCCCTAAGCGTAAAGAAGAACGGGCGAATGGGCGCGATGCTCGCTCACTGATTGCTTATCATTTTGTTAAAAATTTAATAGCTAATTCACTACTTTCCTCAGAGGTAACTTATTGTGGCGGCACCTTTACTTAATCAACGTGACTTAGATTTCATGCTGTACGAATTATTTAATGTGGAAGCGATGATTGAGCGTGAACGCTATGCCGACCATAGCCGCGAAACATTTAATGCGGCCATTGAAACAAGTCGCACCGTTGCCGAAAAATATTTTTTACCCATTCGACAAAAAGTCGATACGAATCAGCCGACTTTTGATGGGAAAAATGTGCACATGATTCCCGAAATCAAACAGGCACTCGATGCGGTTGTCGCCGCAGGTTTAGGGTCACCTCGGGCAAACTACGAATTGGGGGGCATGCAGTTACCCTCTCTCGTCGCCGCTGTATGCGACGGTTGGCTTAGCGCCGCAGCCAGCACTACGATTGGTTACATTGGGCTTACCAATGCCAACGCTAATTTAATTGACGCCCATGGCACCGAGGACCAAAAGCGCCAGTGGGTAGCGCCCATGCGAAGCGGCCGCTTTGCCGGCACTATGGCCATGAGTGAACCCGCTGCAGGCTCAAGCCTGGCCGATATAACCACCACAGCGGTAGCCTCTGACGATGGAAACTATCGAGTTAGCGGCAACAAAATATGGATTTCGGGCGGCGACCACGAACTCAACGAGAATATCGTTCATTTGGTTCTTGCTCGCATCAAAGGTGCTCCGAAAGGAGTAAAAGGTATTTCGCTGTTTATCGTGCCCAAGTTTTTAGTCAATGAGGACGGCAGCATCGGCGAAAGCAACGAGGTCGCGCTGGCCGGCTTGTTCCACAAAATGGGTGGCCGCGGTCAAACCTCATGTGCACTTAATTTCGGTGAGCAAGAGGGCTCAGTGGGCTATTTAGTGGGTGAGGAAAACCGCGGCTTAAGTTATATGTTTCATATGATGAACGAAGCGCGCATCATGGTAGGCAGTGGAGCTGCATTGATGGCATTGGCCGGTTATCAGTATTCCCTAGACTATGCCAAAGAGCGCCCACAAGGCCGCTTGCCCTCCAATAAAGATCCACTATCGCCCCCCGTTAATATTATTGAGCATGCCGATGTACGGCGCATGCTGCTTGCCCAAAAGGCCTATGCTGAAGGCGCCTATGCACTGTGCCTGCTAGGCACCAAACTCAACGATGATGAGCATACCGCCCCTACCGAAGAAGAACGCAAGCAGGCACATCTTCTGCTGGATTTTCTCACCCCCATTATCAAAAGCTGGCCTTCAGAATATGGACCAAAAGCTAACTACATGGCTATTCAAGTGCTGGGTGGCTCAGGCTATGTGAATGAGCACCCAGTTGAAATGATGTATCGTGATAATCGACTCAACCCTATTCACGAAGGCACCACTGGCATTCAATCGTTAGATTTATTAGCGCGCAAAGTTCCGCACAACGGATTAGCCGGTTATATGGCTTGTTTAGCCGCTATCGAATCCACCATTGCCGAGGCAAAGCAGTCAACCGCGCTCTACCAGTATGCCGAAGAACTTGAAACAGCAGTTGCCACGCTAAAACAGGTCACCGAATTTTTACTGGGCTCGATGCTCGAAAAAAATATTGATTTGGTCTTGGCCAATTCAGTGAAGTACCTCGATCTGTTTGGCAATGTTGTTATCGCCTGGATCTGGCTAATGCAAGGAGTGGTGGCGGCGCGCGCAATCGAACAAGACCCACATACCGATGACGAAAAATTTTATAACGGTAAGCTACAGGCCATGCGCTATTTCTTTCGTTATGAATTGCCTGACATCAACACATGGGCAAAGCTACTGCTAACCCTTGATGACACATGCTACGCGATGGATAAAAGCTGGTATTAGAACTGCTGCCCCTGAATGCACTGCTTTGGCAGGCTAATTAGTTTCTAGTACAGCTTTGCCATGTTTAAAGTGCACGAAAGGACCATAGTCTGCCGGTGTGTGCCCATCTCGCAGCCGGCGTTCAACTTCATCGAGCACTAGCCGAGTGATTTGGGGCAACTCCAGCATCCGAGCATCATCAATAGAAACCCAGTGTAACTCGAGCAGCTCTCCCGAACCCTTTAGCTGACCCTGCACATCACCTTGTATAAGCCCAGCGTCACACATAAAAAAACGGGTATCAAAGCGCCGCCCACGATAGGGTGGCGTAATTGCTCGGGCAATATAGTGCAAGGTGTCTAAACGAGGGTTGACATTATATTGAAGAAATTCACGCCAAGAGGTTGACCGAGTTTTCAAAGTAGGACTATCGGGCTCACCGAGCAGCAACCCCGTTTCTTCAAAAGTTTCGCGAATGGCCGCCATTGCTAGCGCCCGCGCACGCACTACCGAACAGGCAGTAGCTAAACGCTTGTGGACATCTGGATGTAAATCTAAAGGCGGCTGCAAACGACTATCACCGGGGTCCACTCGCCCGCCAGGAAAAACAAATTTGTTAGGCATAAACTTGTGGCTAGCTGCACGCTTGCCCATTAAAATTCGCGGCTGCGACGCGTCATGTCTCACCAGAATAAGTGTGGCAGCATCTTTAGGCCGCACGGCCCTACCCTGCGCGCGAGTTTCAGTGTTTTTTATAGACCTAGGGTCATAAGGGTCTTTAATTACCATAAAGCAATCTTTTAAGATGATTCATTGAATAGTCGACAGCTTGTTGGCTGCAAGCCCCACTTTACTGTAACATTTTTGTCAGGCTATATTCGGCCTATGAATTATATTGCAAATCAGGACGCCCACGCATGTCAAAACGTATTCCTCGCGATAAAAGCAACGATTACAGCGAACAACTAGCACAGCAGCGGCGTACTTTTGCCACCGAGCAAACAGGGGCGTCGCTCGCACACGTGGGTAAGTACTCCATCGATCCCGCATTAACGGCGGGCAATATCGAGAACTTTACCGGTGTCGCACAAGTACCTATTGGACTTGCAGGGCCCCTGTTAGTTAATGGTGAATACGCGCAGGGCGAGTTTTATGTACCTATGGCGACCACCGAGGGCACGTTAGTCGCCAGCTACAACCGTGGCATGCGCCTGCTGCATGAAGCCGGCGGCGCCAAAGTCACTGTAGTCGACGATGCTATGCAGCGAGCGCCGGTATTTATTTTTGACGACGCGCGACAAGCCAGGGATTTTGGCCAATGGGTTGAAGATAACTTCGAGCAACTACAAGCCGTTGCTCAAACCACCACCAGCTCGGGCAAGCTACGCAACATCCAACAATTCGCCGCTGCAAAAATGCGTTACTTGCGCTTTAACTACACAACTGGCGATGCAGCGGGACAAAACATGGTGGGCAAAGCCACCTTTGTGGTGTGCGAATGGATTATGCAACACTACCCGGGTATTCAACGCTACATGCTGTCGGGCGCGATGGACACTGACAAAAAGCACTCGCAGATAAATACTCTACACACTAGGGGTAAGCGCGTGATTGCCGAAGTGATTCTGCCTAGTGCTCTTATTGAGAAAGTTATGCGCTTGCCGGCAGAGGCGCTTTTTAAGGCGCGAGCTATCAGTCAGGTAGGCAGCTTTATGGCCGGCTCTATTAATACGGGCGCGCACTCAGCTAATGGCATCACCGCCACGTTTATTGCAACCGGGCAAGATGTGGCTAACGTTGCCGAATCATCAGCAGCTGTCACTTATGCCGAAATAGATGCCGACAGCAACTATTATTTTTCAATCACGATACCCTCGCTTATTGTAGCTACTTATGGCGGCGGCACTGGCTTGCCTACCCAGCAAGAATGTTTAAACTTATTAGGCTGTAACGGTAAAGACAAGGTCAATAAACTCGCCGAAATTATTGGCGCCACAGTATTGGCCGGTGAGCTATCTTTAATGAGCGCCGTCTTAGCCGGCGACTGGGTCACCAGCCACGACGCACTTGGAAGGAATCGTTAGAGTCTTACACTGCGTTTTATGTATTTATTTTTCAAACGACTATTCGTCGCCTAGCTATTTTTCACCAAGCGATTTTCGGCTAACAAGCGCGCAACTATTAAGAGATTATTGAGCTATGAGCACTCACGAGCCCTACGTACCACCCAAAGTCTGGACTTGGAATACTGAAAACGGTGGTCGATTTGCCGACATCAATCGACCTACCGCCGGCGCGGTGCAAGAAAAACCGCTGCCGGTAGGCGAGCATCCGTTACAGCTCTATTCGGTGGGCACACCGAATGGGGTCAAAGTGACGGTCATGCTCGAAGAGCTCTTAGCGCTCGGCCATAAGGGCGCTGAATACGACGCCTACCTGATTAATATTATCGCTGGAGACCAATTCGGCAGCGGCTTTGTCGATATCAATCCCAATTCAAAAATTCCTGCTCTGCTTGACCAAAGCACCTCACCGGGCACTCGAGTTTTTGAGTCGGGCGCCATTTTGGTTTATTTGGCTGAAAAATTTGATGCGTTTTTGCCCACTGAACCAGCTGCCCGCGCCGAATGTATGTCATGGTTATTTTGGCAAATGGGTAGCGCGCCTTTTCTAGGCGGGGGCTTTGGCCACTTTTATGCCTATGCACCAGAAAAACTCGAGTACCCCATCGATCGCTTTGCTATGGAAGTGAAGCGCCAGCTAGATGTATTAAATAATAATTTAGCCAATCGCCAGTTTTTATGCGGCAGTGACTACACCGTTGCCGACATGGCCAACTACGCTTGGTACGGTACGCTCGTCATTAATGACCTCTACAATGCACAAGAATTTCTGGACGTTGCCTCCTATACTCATGTGGCACGCTGGGCCAATGAAATACAGGCTCGCCCGGCAGTTCAGCGCGGGCGGCGTGTTAATCGAGTGTGGGGGCCAGAAGATGAGCAAGTGCGCGAGCGCCACAGTGCCAGTGATATTACGGAGATCTAGCCACTGATTTTGGCGCTTGGATCCAAAAAACGAGAGCCAACCTGGTTAGCAATAGCCTAGCGCGATAGAGAATATCCATAGTGGGTAATCCATTACCTGCATTGTCAGCGTAACAACCTTTATAATTGGCCTCATTTACTGGCTAAGCGCCATCCAAAGGCCATATTCAAAGAGCTATGAAAATGAAACCCGACACCTCAAAATCGCCTGATGCACTCCATAAAAGCAATAGCACGCGGCTACCCTGCAGAGGGTGTACGCACGACTGCCCCAACTATGCGCTCTGCGATGGCAAGCTTTGGCAACAAAAACCGACTCCAATACCTGCTCCTAGCCAGCAACACTAGCCTATCTCAGTGCGCCAACACTCCGCGCCAGTCCCGTAAAAGGCATCGATAACATCATGACCGACATTGCTAAAAAAAATGCTCTAGTTATCGGAAGCAATGGCACTATTGGCAAGGCGATTACCACAGAGCTGGCCGATGATTTCAATGTCTTTACACTCTCGCAAACCGATACCGACTACTCCAGTGAAAGTCTCGCTCAACACCAAGCAAAGTTCGCTGCACACGGCTCCTTTCATCGAATTGTCTGTTGCATTGGCGTATTGCACAACGAAGCGTTACGGCCTGAAAAAAGTCTCACGCAAATTGACGCCGACAAACTTGCCGCCTATTTTCGCATCAACAGTATTTTACCCATGCTCTGCTTACAGTCTTTTATCCCACTACTCGCCAAATCTGACCCAGCACAGCCTGATAAAAATGCTGTATTTGCTTGCCTTAGCGCCATGGTCGGCAGCATTGAAGAAAATCAATTAGGTGGCTGGTATGGCTACCGAAGCTCGAAAGCTGCGCTCAACATGCTCATTAAAACCACGGCTATTGAAGTAGCCCGCAAAAACAAAAACGCAGTAATTGCAGCAATCCATCCCGGCACTACCATTGGCAACTTATCAGACCCATTTAAAAAGAACATAAACAAACTAAAATATTACTCCCCCGACTGCTCAGCAAAAAGAATTTGCGATGTCATGGAAAACCTAACCGAAAAACAAAGTGGCGATTTTTTTAATTGGGACGGTAGTCGCATTGCATGGTAAGAGCATTGCATGGTAAGAGCATTGCATGGCAAGAACACTGTCTGAAAGATATATTCAGTAGACATAAGAAAAAGAGCAGTGCATTAACTACAGGCTTTAATTCAGTGGGAAAGATCCTTAATATCTATATCGCGCACAGTGGCGGCTCAATAATGCAAAGCATTGAAACCGCTGATTTGCATGCAAGCAAAGGTATACGAGGAGATAGATATTTTAGCGAGCACGGCTATCACACGAAAAAAAACGGTCGATTAGTCAGCAAAGCCATCACCTTGATTGAGTCGGAAGAAATTGACCATTTCAACCGAACTCATGGATTTAACTTCCATTACGCCGACTTCCGCCGCAACATCATCACTCAAGGCATTCGGCTTAATCAATTTGAAGGTGAAGATTTTATGCTGGGTGATATCCGCTTGCGCGGCGTAGAGCTTTGCGAGCCTTGCGCCCATTTAGCCAACCTGTTAGCACCCGAGGCTCTCTCTAAAATGGTTCACCGCGCAGGTCTGCGTGCGCACGTCATCGATAGCGGAAGAGTTACTTGCGGGCAAACTGTATCGGGACTCGCAGGCTAATCGAGCGGAAAGAATCAGCGCCATCGGCAAGGTTTTTGCCGTGGCTAGTCTTGCCAATACTCGTGCTTAACCCAGTCTACTTCCATCGTCCAAGAGGGAACGGTCATCGGCGAGGCATTAATTTTGGCGAAATTCAGCACCGCAAATAAAGGCTCAGGAAACTTGTCGCCCTCTCTGGCATTGCGATAGATCTCTACACCATCGAGGCGAAACACTAGGTCGCTGCCAACCCACTCTACCGCGTACTCATGGTAGTCGGCCAATTTAGCCGCCTGTACTAGCATTAACTCCTGCCAGTCTCCACCGCCACAGTGCCCCAAGCTTTTAATCGCACGCGCAGCATAGTGATCGGGACCACCATCGCTGTGATGCTCGAAAATATCAATCTCACCAGAACCCGTCATCGGCCAGCAAACGGTTTCGTCTGCTTCCTCAACCGGCGGTTCATTATTTAACGCACCCAATAACCACCAAGCGGGAAACATACCGGGCTGGCCACTAGCTTCAACTTTAAGTCGGGCCGTCCATCTGCCCTTGACAAACTCCTGACGGTTTTTCGACGCTATGCGACCGGCAATATATTGTGTGTCGGGATGCTGCTTGCCAAATTTATTCAAATTGTCACAGGGGCGCTTCTCTCCTAAGTCGATAACGCGAATTTTAAGCGTGCCATTGCTCACTTCGCGTGTGTTGTGCTCGTTATCGCGCACGTAACAGTGGTCTTCATCGTTGACCCAGAGGATTTGATCTTGCCAGTTAGCCGTATTGAAAGTTTCAAAATCATCAAAAAAGTCTACCGTCCATCCCGCAGACTGAGGTTGCTTGAGTGTGGTGTCGGCACACGCCAACAGAAGCGGTGTCAATGCGGCAGCAATCCAAATTTTAATCACAACATACCCTCTTATGTAGGAGATCAATTAAACAGCTTTGCAGTTTAAAGCGTGCGGAGCAATTACAACAGTGCTTCTCCTTTTTTTTCCATCAGTGCACCCAATTTTGAGATGAAATTTTGCCATTATCATAGGTGGTTTTAATATCTCATGCTCGCCAGTATAAAATAGCGCGTCGCTAAGCAGTCAATGTAAGCGTTGCATAAGGCTCGAGGCTTGCTTCTCGGCTCTCGATTCAACAACCTGAAAGACCTGAAAAACTATGAACCCAGTTAAAACAAAACGAGTGCTTAGAGTCGCACTTATTGTCACCTCCCTAGCCTCGCTCTACTTTGTTCCTTGGCTTTTAGTTAAGGCATGGATAATGCCGCTACCCAATACGATACAGGAACAGTTGGGTCAGGCTATTGGTCACGGATTTGATGGCGTGATTGTTTATGTAGACCAAACAGGCAAGCCGCCTAGGGCTTTTGCGGCAGGCATGCACAATCGAGAAACTCTAATTCCTGCCGACCCTCAGGCTCTTTTTAAGATTGCCAGTATCAGCAAGCTCTATGACATTGTGGCTGTCACCAAGTTGGTCAGTAATGGTCGCCTTTCTTTGGACAAAACTATCGCCGATTACCTACCCGAGCTAGTAGGTAAAATTGAACATGCCGAGAAAATCACCTTAAGATTGATGGTCCAGCATCGAAGTGGCATTCCCAATTTTACCGACGCGCCGAATTTCTGGGCTGCCCCGACACGGAACTATGATGCCAGCCTTGCATTGATTCAAGACAAACCGGCCAACTTTAAACCCGGCCAGGACTATGAATACAGCAATACTAATTACCTACTGATTAATAAGATAATGGATAAGACATTAGGCTACAGTAACTTTGATTTCATCCAAGAAGTGATTCTTAAACCGCTCAATCTCAACCATACTTTCGGCTCGCTTAAAGAGGTTGATATGGATAACGTGATGAGCGGCTACCATCTCGGACATCCCTTTGATTTAAAAGCAGACGAACATGGCATGTTAGCTACCGCCGAAGACGTGGGCACTTTCCTCAGAGCGTTGAACGATGGCTCAATTTTTGAAGAGGGAGAGCAGGCAATCTATTCCTCTATTTATGAGTATGAACATACTGGCTGGGTGCCCGGATATCAAAGCTTCGCAAAGTACCACAGAGACCTTGATGCCATTCTTATTCAGTTTTACAGCACAACCGACGCAAGGCTATACAACTGGAATCTGTCACAAATTATTAACCATCGAATTGTCAAAATATTAAAGAAAAAGCAAGTTTGATGATCGGGGCACTGACGGTTAATCTCGAATTACCCCATCTCCCGCCAACATCGCCACTGACCTTCACCGCAACTTTAGCGCGCCAAGGTCGCGAAGGCAGCAAGTATAATGTGTGACATTGGAATTCACCCACTGCCACTATAAAAAACAAGCGCGCAGCTGAAACTACGCGGTAGTAATTTTTACCGGAATTTGACCCACCCGCCTCCTTCGTTTGTGATATGTTATATCATAACAAAATGATTCGGGGCATCCACTGTCGCTCCCCAAACAATCACCCCATAAGCCGATCAATTAGGAACTCAGCATGCAAACCTCCTGCGCACATAAACTCTTATTATGCAGCTCAATTTTTTCAATATTAACAACTAGCAGCGTTATCGCTAGTCCGGCAACTGAGTCCGCTGGCAACATCGAAGAAATTGTCGTTGAGAGTACAAAGCAAGCTTATCGGGGGCAATTTACAGCACTCGAAACACCTCAATCCGAACTGACGATCAACTCTCAGCTGCTGGATGAATCCGGAGCTCTTACTATCGACGAAGCGCTGGACCTTTCAAGCTCGGTAGCACGGCAAAACAATTTTGGGGGACTCTGGAACAGCTTTGCCCTGCGCGGATTTGTCGGCGATGGAAATCTCCCAAGTAACTTTTTAGTGAACGGCTTCAACGCCGGGCGAGGGTTTGGAGGATCTAGAGATATCTCAGGCATTGAGTCAGTTGAGGTGTTAAAAGGCCCTCGCGCCGCGCTATTTGGGCGTGGCGAGCCGGGCGGCACAATCAATCTAATCACAAAGCGCCCTACATTCGAAACAAACGGCGAACTACGTCTCTCTGCCGGTAGTTTCGACACGTACCGTGCAGATGCAGACTGGACATCCCCTCTTTCCGACAGCCTAGCCGTGCGCATCGTTGGATTTTACGAAGATGCTCACAGCTTTCGAGATACTGTTGAAACGAAACGACAAGGCCTGACCCCGTCACTGATCTTTTTAATCAGCGAGCAAAGCCGGCTATCTTACGAGATGGAATACAGCCATCAAGAAGTGCCATTTGACCGCGGCGTAGTCGCTATTGATGGCGAGCTTGGCCGCATCCCAGAGAGCCGGTTTCTCGGTGAACCAGGTGACGGGCCGATAGAAACTGACGTACTGGGCCATCAAATCGAGCTGCAACACGATTTCGACGATGTCTGGAGCGCACTTGTTGGTTTTAACTATCGCGATACATCCCTTGAAGGCTTTGCAACAGAGAACGACTTCATTGGCAGCCGGCAATTTCTCCAGCGTGACGGTGAGAACCTCTCCCGCTTTCGCAGATACCGCGACTACGATGCAAGCTACCAGGTTTTACGCGCAGAAATCAGCGGCTCTTTCATGATGGGTGACATTCAGCATCGCTTAATCGTCGGTGCAGACGCTGACGAGTTTGAAAATGACCAGATCATATTACGTGCACGCGGCTCATCAATAGACAGCAATGCGCCACTTGCTGACGAACTGACGCGCCTCAGCGTCACCAACCAAGTCATCAACATTTTCAACCCTGTATACGGTGCCTACACGCTGCCAACTCCCTCGGCGAACACTGATCGCGTAGAAACTCAAGAGTCCATAGGATTGTATATTCAAGACCAAATGAGCCTTACGGAAAAACTTGATATTAGAGTCGGCGCACGTTTTGACGACTACCAACAAAAGCTCAACAATCGTTTTGCAAATAGCACTTCAAAATATGGCGAAACGAGCATTAGCCCGCAGCTAGGCGTGGTGTATAAGGCTACAGACTCTCTTTCATTCTACGCGGCCTACGGCGAGAACTTCCGCCCATTATCAGGTGCAACCGATGAGAATGGCCTCGAGCCCAATCAATCGAAATCGGTAGAGGCCGGCATCAACTTCGTCGTTAATAATGGTGCACTGCAAGGAACACTTGCTATCTTTGATGTGGACCAATCTAACATTGCCACCGTAGACCAGAGTTTTAATGACACCGCCGTAGGCAAAGCCGGAAGCCAAGGCATCGAGCTGGATCTTAACGGCCAAATCACCGACTCACTAGGTCTTTGGCTATCTTATGCATTTGTCGATGCGGAAACCAAAAACTCCTTTAACGATCCCGATTTCGGCACTGAAATTCCTGCCGGCTCAAACCTTTTGAACGTCCCCAAAAATCAGTTAAGTTTGCAATTGGTACAACAAACGCAAGTAGCTGGTAAAGGGCTGAGCCTCATCGGCGGCCTAGTCTACGTTGATTCTCGAAATGGCTTCTTTAGCGATCAAAACTTCAGATTACCCAGTTACACTACGGTCAGAGTCGCAGCAAATTACGCAGCGTCAGAATCGTTAGAATTACGGGCTGAGATCAACAACTTATTTGATGAGGAGTATTACAGTAACTCATATGCTAATGTATGGGTTCAGCCAGGCGCGCCTCTCAATGGTCGGGTATCAGCTACATTCCGGTTTTAACACTATGCAATTACAAGCACAATCATTGTGCGTCGCTCGCTCAGGCAAGGACGTCTTGAGCGGCGTTTCATTCTCGGTAAACGCTGGGGAAGTTTACGCCTTACTAGGGGGCAATGGTGCAGGGAAATCAACCACCCTTTTAAGCGTTCTCGGATTCTTGCCGATTGCTAGCGGACGCATACGCATCAGTAATAAAGAGGTGAGCTGCGACATCGCAGCCGCTCGCCAAGCTATCTCATACTTACCCGAATCAGCCTCGCTATACGAACACCTGAACGCCAATGAAAACCTCGACTACTTTTTGCAGCTTGCCGGCAACGCCACGTGCCAGCAGGCTATGAGCGCTGCACTGGATCAAGTGTCCTTAGCGCCCGAAGTGAGACTGAAAAAATTACGAACTTACTCTAAGGGCATGCGCCAAAAGGTCGCCATCGCCCTTGCGATATTACGTGATACCGACATTCTCCTGCTAGACGAGCCCACATCAGGCTTAGATCCAAGCGCCATAGACGAATTCCATCATACCGTTCGTGAGCTGGCCAACAAGGGCAAAGCTATTTTAATGGTCACCCACGACGTATACGGTGCTTGTCAGGTAGCCGACAAAATTGGTCTGCTTCATGGGGGAACATTAGTCGGCGAGTTCAGTGCCACTGACAATGAAAGAATCAATACCGAAACGGTGCATAGAGCATTTTCAGCCACAGCACACACATCAAAAACAACCCTGGCGACGCAGGGGCCATGAAAAATATATTGTTGATTGCCGTCGATGAATGGCGGTACTGGTTGCGATCTCACGTAGCACTCAGCGCAATGTTTATTTTTTTTTCGTTAATCCTCATTACCAGTATCCTAACCACATTCCGCATGGATGCTGAAAACCATCT
The DNA here is from genome assembly GCA_943788835.1 of uncultured Pseudomonadales bacterium. Lineage (GTDB taxonomy): Bacteria > Pseudomonadota > Gammaproteobacteria > Pseudomonadales > UBA7434 > UBA7434. The sequence goes on from CALSRU010000010.1 coordinate 12,347, forward strand.
AAGAACTCAGCAACAAGACGAGGCCGAAGAGGCCTTTTTAGCGCAGCCAGACCGTCACCCGCACAGAATGGTGCATTACGGTCACTACCTGTTCCGAGCACCCACCCCACTAGCCGCGTTCGACCCCGGCCTTGACCCTGTCACTGGTCAGTCAATTTTTCTTGAGGGTCATCGGCAAAATACCGTAATGTTTGCAGAGTCAGCTGCCAGCGCTGAGATGGGCGGCTTGTCGTGGCTTAATCCTGCCATGGTGTATCAACTATTCGCGCCGATAGTCATCATCTTATTAGGTCATGGCTCAATTGCTCGCGAGCGCGAGGCAGCCTTGATCGTGCCCTTATTAGCCATGGGGATTAGTGGCCGCACGCTAGTCGCTGGCAAATTCCTAGCATTGCTATCATTTACGCTGTGCCTACTCATTCCGTTAATTGGCAGCTGCGCCGTAGCTTTATCCACTGGTGCAACAACACCCGCAATCTTGTCGCTGGCAGGTGTGTACGGTACTTACCTAACAATCTGGGCCCTGCTGACATTACTTGCGTCAACCTTAATAAAAAAACGCTCCAACGTGCTTGCTACTATGACTGCGTTCTGGCTTGGATGCTCATTGGTGCTGCCATCCGCAGCTGTCAACATTGCAACCGATGTGAAGCCAATAGCAAGCAAAATAGAGAGCGACATGATATTACACGCCGACTTACGCAAGCTAGGAGACGGGCACAATGCTAACGACGAGGCGTTTAAACAATTAAAAAGCGACCTGTTAAAAAAATATAACGTAACACGCGTTGAAGATTTGCCGGTCAATTTTCGGGGTGTTGTAGCACTAGAATCTGAGCAAAAGCTCACTACCGTTTTAAACCGTTACGCTGCTTCACGCATCCTCGCTGAAGCACAACAAGAGGATACAATTAGAGGCTATGGTTGGCTAACACCCACCCTGGCGATCACCTTCGCATCGCGCTCCATTGCCGGCACCGACCTCGCCCACTACCACCGTTTTCAAGCCGAGGCCGAAACCATACGCTTTGCATTTGTCCAAAAACTAAACCGTGCGCACGCCGCCAAGCTCTCCTATGAAGATGACATCAGTCGCAACAAAAATGAAGCGTCCAGCCGGCGCGCTCGGGTAGACGCCTCGAACTGGCAAGTACTTGACGAGTTTCAATTTCAAACAGCCGATCTTTCAGCTCGCCTAGCTAATGCCTTTTCTTCCATTGCCAGCCTACTCGCATGGTTGATTCTGTCGCTAGCTGCTCTATTTTGGCGTGCCGCGAGGATTAAACCTTGAGTGTGCTCAACGTGTTCACCCGCGAAGTTAAATTCGCCGCGAAAGACCGCACACTATGGCTGTGGTTGATTGTCGTTTTGTTACTCTCCACGCTGGCCGTTGGATCCGGCTTCATCGAAGTGAAACATCAAAACGCGACTATCCAGAGGCTTATCGATGCCGACAAACAGGATCGCTTAACCGAGTTTGAGACGGTAAAAAGCTGGGGCAGTGCGGCCTACTATGGTTTTCACTTAACCTATGCTGCGCCCTCCAATTTTGCTTATGCCGCAATGGGGCTGCGAGATACGCAGCCTTGGAAACACCGCGTGAGAATGCTCGCGCTAGAGGGTCAAATATATGAGCGTGATGTCGGTAATCCGAGCGTAGCGCTAATTGGCCGCTTTGATTTTGCGTTTTTAGCCGCGTTTATCATGCCACTGATTTTAATACTCCTCTTGCACGATCTCAAAGCTAGTGAAAAAACTGCGGGGCGCTTCTACTTAATTGAGGCAACAGTTGGGCAGCCGCTCTTTTTTTGGTTGCTGCGTGCTAGCTTGCGAGCGGGCGCGCTGTTTCTAAGTCTTGTTGCGCCGTTGGTCATTGCAGGCATTATTGCCCGAACAGTACCCGCCACGCTGGCCTTGGCCAGCTTGTTAGTTTTCGCTTACCTTATTTTTTGGACCATGCTTTGCTTCTTAACGTCAGCTTGGCGGAGGTCTGGTTCGGTGATTTTAATGTCGCTCTTCGCACTATGGATAGGAACTGCGGTGCTAGTGCCCGCAGGGGCAAAGCTTGCCATCGACCGATGGGTGCCCGTGCCGGCCGGTGCTGATATTTTAATGTTACAGCGCGAAACGGTAAACGCAGCTTGGGACCTACCTAAGGACGTTACCATGCAAACCTTTTTCACCGGTCATCCTGAGTGGGCCAGCTATACCCCCCTCAAAAACTCCTTTGATTGGCCTTGGTACTACGCCTTTCAGCAAGTGGGCGATGAGAAGACTGGGCATTTAACTGCAGCCTACAACAATGGCCGGTTACTACGTGCTCGCCTAACCGCATGGGCGTCATTTTTAGCGCCGCCATCACTGCTTGAAAGATCACTGCAATGGTTGGCTGAGACAGACATGAACGCAAGTCTTCGCTACGAGAAAAAAGTTCGCGCGTACCACTCTAAGCTACGTGAATTCTATTATCCGTATCTTTTCGGCAATGAGCCCTTCGATAAAGCTGCTCTAAAAAACATTCCTGATTTTTAAGCACTCAATAAGTCGTATGTCGTTGATCAAATGCGTAGTTTTTAAGTCGCGCCAAAAATTTCTGCCATCACCACTAACTTAACTTACCAAGCTATGATCTAATTGAGCCTGTGCGGCTGTGCGGCTCTGTGCGCGCGAGCTTGGCTAATAGCTATTTGCCCTTTACGCCGCTTCAGCGTGTCAAAGCGGATGACAATATGCGCTCAAAAAAATCATCCGAACCATTATTGGGAGCGAAAATGAAAGTAGCACTTTACCTCGCACTGATTCTCCTCGGATGTTTGATCAACAGCACGACCTTTGCTGAACATCATAATGAAAAGCCGCAACTGGTACGTCTGCCCTACACCAGCATAGTTGACGACGTAGAGCGAGATTATTTTCTCTATCTTCCCAACGGATATAAGGAGGACGAAGCTAAACAATGGCCTGTATTAGTTTATTTGCACGGTGATGGCGAACGAGGCAACGGCAAAGCAGACCTAGACTATGTTCTAGGCTATGGGCCACTTTACGAGGCTTGGATACAAAAGAAGGATTTGCCGTTCATTATTATTGCCCCGCAAAATCATATGTTTGGCCGCGATGGCCCTACTGGACCCGACTACATTCGCAACCGAACTCGAGCAGGCATCCCAAAACGGCTGAACGACGGCGCCCCACCCCACCACGCTGATATGCCAGCCTTAGCAATGTATGGTCCCATGCGCGGTGCTACGCCGGCAAAAATCTCTCCGCCCGATCGATTTCAAAGAGAAACCGGCTGGCGCAAGACGGATCCCGACGTCATCACCATTCTGAACTCGGTACTAGAGAACTACCAGGCCGATAAAAATCGAGTTTATCTAACAGGTGCGAGTATGGGCGGCTTTGGCACTTGGTACTACGCCAGTCAATACCCGCAAAAATTTGCTGCCCTTCTGCCCGTTGTTGGATACCCATCAGTGCAACAGGCCGAAGCCGTGGCTAAAGCCGGTATTCCTGTATGGGTCTTTTCTGGCGGACGAGATCCTGCCGTAGAAACCAAACATTTCTTCGCCGGCATGAACAAAATGGATGAGCTGGGTGCGACTATGCGATTTACCACCGAGCAAGATATGTTTCACGATGTGTGGAATCGAGTATACGCAGGCAAGGATGTCTACCATTGGCTATTGCAATTTACCAAGCAATAAATGCTTTTTTCAGGACCAGCTTTGCGCGCTTACACCGAGTTATTGAATTTTTAATTCGCTTAAATCTATGCCTTTAGCAACGAGACACTTATGCCGTTAGCTGCGAAAAACCTAACCGCAATATGCCCGTCACTTTTGATTGCCTTTACTATGAGGAATTTTTATTTACACCTCGTTATTTTTGGCAGTCTCTATGGCTTCAACGGCGCCAAAGCCGATACGGTTGTGGTGGAAGTGACTGCGCTCAGTGGCTCCTACTACATTAACGATGAGCGCCAGGCCACTTTAAATGTCCAGATCGGTAATACCTATCTCTTGACCGGCTTTTCCGCCTGGCATCCCATTGGCCTATCGCTAACTAAGGACGGTAAGTGGGGTGGTGGCGCTCAATATAAGGAAAATGTGTCGACAACTGCATCTAGCATATCGATCGAAATAACTCCCACAACCCCCAATCTTTTTTACTACTGTGAATATCATCCCGGCATGGGCGGCGCCATTAACATCTTGCCAACGAAAAACTAGCGCGTCATGATGGCTACATATGACTCAGCCACTAGAGCGAGATAGCACGCGCTATCCATTGCAGCAGCAAAAATGCCCCCAAAGACCCAAATTCATGCTCTAGCCGTATGTAACACACCAATAACCGCAGAAAGGTTTTAGGGTATGCCCGAGGGTCCAGAAATACGCCGCGCCGCTGATAAAATCGAAGCGGTGTTAAAAAACAAAACCGTCGACAAAGTAGAGTTTGGACTGCAGCCACTCAAGAAATTTGCCAAGCCACTCAAAGGCAGTAATGTACTGTCGCTAGAGACTCGCGGCAAAGCCTTGCTAACGCATTTTGATTCAGGTTTTACGATTTATTCACACAACCAGCTCTACGGCGTATGGCGGGTAGTTAAACGCGACAAGCTACCCAAAACCAACCGTCAGCTTAGGCTAGCCCTACACACCGACCAACATAGCGCCCTGCTCTACAGCGCTTCAGATATTAGCGTTTGGAAAACTGAGCACATTGAAGAGCACCACTTTTTAAAGCGTATTGGCCCCGATATTCTCAACCCCCACTTAACCTGGCGAGATGTGGCCGAACGCCTACAGAGTAAAACCTTTGCCGGCAGAGCACTTAACTCTGTCTATCTTGATCAGGCGTTCCTAGCCGGTTTAGGCAATTACTTGCGCAGTGAAATTTTATTTATTGCCGGTATCAACCCTGCACACAAAGCGCGTGACCTGAGCAAAGGCCAAATTGGCAAGCTTGCCCGAACAACGCTGGAGATTAGTCAGCGTAGCTACGCGCTGCAGGGCGTAACTGTTCCCGAGCGTCAATACCAGACCTTAAAGAAGCAAGGAAGCAGCTATGGCAAGGCCCGCTTTTTTGTTTTTGGGCGCGCCAGCCAACCCTGCCGACTGTGCAAAACAAAAATTCAACGCTCTACGGCCAACTCACGAAGAATTTATACTTGCTCAACCTGCCAGCCTGTTTAATTGGCTCAATAATCGCTAAACAATCGGAGCCAACATGATTGACCTTCAGCACCTCAACCAAATGTGTGAAGATAAATTGCCGGGGTTTCTCGGTATACACATGACGTTCGTCAGTGACTGTGAGGCTCGAGCAGAAATGCAGGTTACAACATCGCACCTAGCACCCAATGGTTATTTACATGCAGGCAGTGTGGTTTCCTTAGCCGACACGGCATGTGGTAACGGGTGTATTGCCAATCTTCCTCCAGGCGCTTCAGGCTTTACCACCATAGAGCTTAAATCCAATCACCTGGGTACGGTGGCCGATGGAGTGATTACCTGTGTGGCATCGCCTGTGCACACGGGACGCACTACACAAGTATGGGATGCGACTGTGGCAAGTAAAGACAACGGCAAAACGATTGCGCTGTTTCGTTGCACACAAATGATCCTGTACCCGAAAAATCCTAGCTAAACCGCTGGACAAGCTCCGGCCCCTAGCACAGCAATTTTTTGTTAAAGCCTTAACAAAATTTAATAACGAAAGAAATCTCTGGATGGCAAGAATTAGCTGATAGAATCGCCGTTGGCTCTAGCCTTACAATAATGAAACTACCAACTTTTAAAACCGCACTGAGTGCATCAGGGAATCACTATGTCGACAGAACCACTGGTATTAATCGTCTATGGCGCGACCGGATTTACGGGCCAATTGGTTGCCACCTACCTCGATACACATCCTGAACTTAGCGGTAAACCGTGGGCTATCGCAGGCCGCACGCCAAGTAAACTTGCAGAACTGTCTGCTGTGCTTGGCAGTCAACCTGAGACTCTCTGCGTTGACCTTGAAGACTCCGACGCCGTGGCTGCAATGGTGGCCCGCACCTCGGTCATACTCAACTGCGCTGGCCCCTACTCGGTGAATAATGGCGCTGCTCTGTTAGGTGAGTGTGCCCGAGCAGGCGTTCACTACTCTGATCTTGCCGGCGAAGGATTCTGGCAGGCCGAAATGATTGAAGCCTTCCACAACGCAGCAAATGAATCGGGCGCAAAGATCGTGTTAGGCGGCGGTGTCGATTCCATCCCATCAGACTTAGGTGCCTTCCTCGCCAGCCAGGCACTTGAAGCTGATGCCGATCAGGAGGTTCAAGTGCGCGGTGTCTATACTCGCTACACAGGTTCATTCTCGGGCGGTACCTTGAACTCGGGTCGAGCCACGGCACGAGCAAAAAAATCGGGTACCTATACCGATGCAATGGAATCAAATCCCTATCTCCTAACGCGCGGAACCACCGGCATCGAAACCGCAGCACCCGGTACCGCCGATGGCATGCCCCCCGCTTTCAAATGGGCTTTCGATTCCACCTACGGAGCTGTATCCACTTTTTTTATGGCTCCTATCAATGCCAGAATCGTCCGGCGCAGCCTTACGCTGCGGAACGAACAGCACACCACCTCGTATAGCGAGTGCGCAGCCGCAGGCATGTGGATGCGCGTTACCGGCATGTGGGCGAGTCGCGGGTTCGGCTATTTTCTTGGAGAACCTATTAAATTTAAGCCTGGCTCTGGAGAAGGTCCGCCCTCTTGGTTACTGCGTGATGGCAGCTTCGAAGTGGAAGTCACTGCCACAGCCGACGCACAATCAGCCCTCACCCGTATTGCTGGGCAAGGCGATCCAGGTTATGGCGCAACGTCAAAAATGCTCGCCGAACTCGGCCTCTGCCTGGCGCTGGATGATCATAGCGACTCTTCGCACAAGGCCGGCGTGCTCACCCCATCTACAGGGCTGGGGCACGCGCTGGTGTCGCGCCTAGCTCAAGCACAAGACGGTCAGTTCATGGAATTCGAGACAACATTACCGGCGCTCTGAGGCCATAAGGACCCCAATATGTATAAAGAATTTCAAGTAAAAAAAGCCAATCCCAATCAACATAGAATCGTCAAAGCAGAAAGTAAGGCTCTTGGCAAAGGCGAAATTAGAGTTGACATTGATCAATTCGCGTTTACTGCTAACAACCTCACTTATGCTGCAGCAGGCGACAGCCTGGGCTACTGGCAGTTTTTTCCTGCACTAGCAAACGATGACAATACGTGGGGCATCATTCCAGTGTGGGGCTTTGCCGACGTGGTCGAGTCAAACCATGAAGACATTCCTGTTGGCGATCGATTATATGGTTACTTTCCACCCGCCAATTCACTCATCATAGAACCGTCTCATATTAGTAATAAGTCCTTAGTTGATAACAGCGCGCACCGCCAAGCACTGCCACCACTTTATAACCGTTATAACCGCGTGTTAGCTGACAGTCAGTACGACCGCAGCACTGATACCGCACGCATTTTATTGGCACCACTGCACGTCACTTCGTTTTGTCTTTGGGACCAACTTAAAAGCAACAACTACTATGGCGCAGAACAAATAGTGATTGTTAGTGCATCGTCTAAAACCAGCCTAGGTTTAGCCTACGGCCTTGCAAACGATGACAATGCACCTACTGTGGTTGCTCTAACGTCAAGTCGCAACGTCGATTTTGTAGCCGGACTAGAACTCTATCAACAAACCATTTCATACCAGGAGCTCACATCCACACTGGAAAACAAGCCAACTGTCATCGTGGACATGGCCGGTAATGCAGGTGTAAAAGCTGCAATACAAAACAAGTTAGCCGACAACTTAAATTATTACATCAGTGTGGGCATAACCCACTGGGAAGATCTTGGTGGCGAGGCAGCAAGCGGCAAAGCTAGCTCTGAAAAACACGAAATGTTTTTTGCCCCCAGCTATATTCTAAACCGCATGAAAGAGTGGGGCCCTTCAGAGTTTGATAAACGCTCAAGCACGTTCGTTGTTGGCGCAGCAATGGCAACCTTTGGCTGGATGGACGTCGACCAGCAGGCAGGCCTAGATGGTCTTACACAGCTCTATCCGGCGGCCTGCAAAGGCGAGCTGCCGCCGTCATTGGGCTTAGTGATAAAAATGTAGTGGCCGTTAAATGGCTAACAGGCCCTCACCTATCCCACTGCTAAAAATGCAGGCAACACAGGCAGTAAAAAGCGCACGCTCATGCCGAGATTGTTAAGTTTATAAACACGGCGTATCAATTAAAAAGGAATAAACCATGATCGAATCGTTATTTTCTATGCAAGATAAAATCTGTGTGGTCACCGGCGGTAGCCGAGGGCTGGGGGCATTTATGGCGCAGGGTTTTCTTGAGGCGGGAGCCAAGCGTGTGTACATAACAGCTCGCAAAGCCGAAGCCTGCATCACCGCTGCCAAAGAGCTCAGTCAGTACGGCGAATGCATCGCCATTCCAAGCGATATTGCAACATCTGAGGGGCTTCAAACGCTGGTGACCGAATTAATGTCGCGCGAGCAGCATATCGATGTGTTGGTTAACAATGCAGGCACAGGCTGGGGCGCGCCGTTTGGCCAGTTCCCTGAAAAAGGCTGGGATAAAACGATGGACATCAATGCCAAAAGCCCGTTCTTTTTAACTCAAGCCTTGACGCCTTTACTCAAAAAAAATGCCACCGCTGACAATACCTCCAGCATCATCAATATTGGCTCTATTGCGGGCATGGTAGGTAATGCCCTCGATAACTTTAGTTACGCCATCTCAAAAACAGCCATCCATCAACTCACGCGCGTACTCTCAACTGAATTGGCCAGCGACCATATTCGCGTCAATGCCATTGCTCCAGGTCGTTTTTATTCTAAAATGACTGAATTTTTAAGTAACGACCAAGCAGCCTTTGATGCAGAGCTACAGAGCATTCCCATGCGCCGCTGGGGTGAAGCCACCGATATCGCGGGCGTTGCCATTTTGCTGGCTTCTAAGGCAGGCGCTTTTATTACGGGCCAAATTATTCCAGTTGATGGCGGCACCTCGGTCATTAATTAAAGCGCCCTTATCAGCCTAGGCAGGCTAAGTCAGCTCAGTAGAAAAAACCTATAAACCCTCGGACTGCCGTTGGATAAGCAACGGCAGACTTTATAGAGGCGCTTGGTTATAACCTTCCTTCTGATTTTCTTTGCACGCTAACAATTTTTATTGCGCGAGCGCGATGATAGTGACTAAACTGGCCCTACACTCATGACCATAGGGTAAGAAATATCATGTCGACTACCATCAGCGACTTAATAGACAAAATCTCTAAGCTCGAAAATCAACTACTCAGTGAACTTGAACAACAGCAAAAAGAATTTAAATACAAAATTGAAGGCACTAGAGTTAAGTTTGATGAGGCCTCGCACAAAGCACATAGCCTGCTGCGCGTAGCGGTGCTGCCATGGCTATTATCTTCCAAGCTGCGCCATATTGTTTCTATCCCGTTTATCTACGGCATGATTATTCCCATTCTCTGCATGGATATAACCATCACCTGTTACCAGCACATTTGTTTTAGGCTATACCGCATAGCAAGAGTGAAAAGATCAAAATACATAGTACTCGACCGGCATCATCTGTCCTACCTTAATGCGATCGAAAAATTTAACTGCCTCTATTGTGGGTACAGCAATGGAGTTATGAGTTACTCTCGAGAGGTTATCGCTCGCACCGAACAATATTGGTGCCCTATTAAGCATGCCCGAAAGGTTGTGGGAACACACAAACGATACCGTAAATTCGTCGCTTATGGTGATGCAGACAACTACAAATCTCAACTCATTGAGTTACGAGATGACTTAAGAGAGCATTGAAACAATCGAGGTTGGTCTCTACACGCAGACAACGCGCTCTTAAAATTTTGCGTGCAGCTAATTCAGCGTACCACTGAAAACATAGCGGCCGTGGCAATTACAAAAGACATGCTAAGTCTTGCAACCACTTGTGAGAAAAGAGAGCCTAAGACTAAACCCACTAAAATCAGCTTAAAAAGAATAATACTTCTTTAACAATCATCGTGATCAAGAAAATACCTGACCCTATAAAAGCCAATACTCTGTACGAAACGTTATTAGATGTGATTTGAATCGCCGAGTGAATAACTCGTGCGGCCACATAAGCCCATGCAAGATACACATGCACGGCATCAACATGCTGCATTAAATAAATATAAGTTACCAGCGCATAAAAAACAGTAGGCTGCTCAAATAAGTGGTTGTAATTATCCGTAACATTTCGAGCAAAGGGGGGCAAACGTGGTCGCAGATCTTCTGAGTGCTTTGAGTGCTGCAAATGGCCAAAGTTTTTTATAATCAACGGGATTCTTGTGACTGCCAAAAATAAAAACGACAGCCCTGAAAGCGCAATGACTGCAAACATAGGGTAGAGTATTTCCATCAGAGACCTTTTAATCGGTTGCTAAAATTACGGTGGCCTTTGTATAACCTAACACAGGCACAATATTGAATACCGCCTCAAGGCATAGCCTAGTCATTGACCCAGTTATTAGCTCAGTTATTAAATAATTCAACAACTGAGCCATTTGCAGCTCTTTCAAGAGTGCCACCCACGGGCTAGTGGGCTCCCGCGTCTTTTTTATCTTGCTGTATCGCCCAGTCTATTTTTTCAAGCAGCGCAGCTCTCGATTTCAATTTGGTTGCGGTAAAACTATCACTATGCAAGCCTTGCAGGCGCGCAGCTTCGGCGCGTGCTGCTGGCAATAGTTCGTCAGCGCTGACAACTTTATCGAGAAAACCAACAGCTGCAGCGCCGGCGGGATCAAACATTTCGGCATTGATGACACAGCGATTAAACGCCGCTGGGGTAAGTCGTTGCCGCGGCAGCTCAATACCCACATGATGCATGGTCATGCCAATTTGTGTTTCATTAAGGCCAATTATAAATGGCCCCTCAACACCAATTCGGTAATCACAGCTGAGCATAATAAAGGCGCCTTTAGCAATGCAGTTGCCCGTACACACGCCGATTACCGGCAAAGGAAAAGCTAACAGGCGTCGGGTGAACTGCGACCCCGTAGCCACCAAATTGACGATAGCATCGCCACCTTGCTGCAATTCTTTAAGATCATAGCCCGCTGAAAAAATACCGGGCAGGCCCACTAACATCACTACGGCTTGATCTTGCTCGGCCTGATCTAACGCCCCATTGAGCGCTTCAAACATCGCCGAACCCAAGGCATTTACTTTGCCGTTTTGCAATGTAATGGTGGCAATGCCATCCGCCAATTGATAATCAACAATATTAGTCATACGAAAACCTTCCTGTAAATAATGATTCATGTTTCAGTCAAAAATGCGTTTACGGCGTAACAACGTTATACAAGCCATTGGGCTTGTCTAGTGAGGCAAAAAAAGCCGCCAACTTAATACGGCTACCCTCAATATTGAGCTGTTCAGAGAAAAACAAATCTTTCAAGCCCGCCTGCCCCGTCATCATTTTAAAAAACATCTCGCGCGTAAGGTTCAGCGTGGCGTCGGCATGATCACCCTCTTCCAAACTACGATGATGCAAGACACTATTTTCAAAAAACAATAAATAAGACTCGCCAATATCAGTAAAAACCAAATTTATTGCCGTGTTTTTACCCGTAATTTTTTCTGGTATTACCTGCGCTGCCATCGCACTAAAAAATTGCGTTAGTGGAACCTCACGTAACATATCAATGGCATCGGCGATATTGACCGTTTTATTGCTAGGGCCATGGCGCAACTCATAGGCTGAAGAAAGATACACATCACGCCATGGGCCGGATTCAGCTTGATAACCCAACTGATCATAACTTGCCGCTAAAAGATTTTTTCCCTCGTTATTATCAGGCTGAGCAAAAACCAGGTGATTGAGTAACTCAGCAGCCCAACGGTATTCACCTTGGTCAAAAGCTGTGCGGGCCTCAGCCAACAATTGCTCACTGCCACCCGCCAATTTCACATAACCTACCGCAGCCGCCTCTGGCGGCAGTGGGTTCAAATTTGCAGCATTCGCGTCGTACCAGCCCATATACCACTGGTAAACCGCCTTGCTGTTGTGTTTTACCGTGCCATAGTAATCGCGAATTGAAAAAGTTCGGCTTAACGAATCCGGCAGTTTGATAGTCTCGGCAATTTCCCTGGGTGTGTAACCTTGGTTGATCAACCGCACTGTCTGATCGTGAATAAATTTATACACATCGCGCTGCTGCTTCAAAAAATGCTGGATACGCTCATTACCCCAAATGGGCCAATGATGGCTCGCAAAGTAGACGTCGGCTTGACCAAATAATGTGCGAGCTTCTTCAATATAATGACTCCACGACAAGGCATTACGTACCTTAGCACCTCTTAGTGTATAAACATTGTGCAAATTTTTCGAGACCACCTCCGCACCACAAAATGCTTTAACATCAGGCAAATAAAAGGTCAGTTCTGCCGGTGCTTCAGACTCTGGCGCATACTGAAAAATAAATTCACGGCCATCAATGGTGAGCGTCTGCCCGGTGTGATCAATGAGCTCAGTCGGTTCGAGAATCCCAATACTGCCACCCGTTGGCGGCTCTTTGCCTAACCCGGTATCGACATGACCGCGCACGCTTTTAGGCAAATTTTGACCATACATCAAAGTCGCGCGGCGCTGCATGGCGGTGCCCACCATAATGTTTTCACTCACCGACTCTTCAACAAACCCAGCCGGTGCAATAACGCGCACCCCCTGCGCACTGGCATCGGCCGCACTAATGACTCCAAACACGCCACCAAAATGATCCACATGGCTATGGGTAAAAATAATCGCAACAATCGGCTTGTCGCCACGCTGCTCGCGGTAAAAAGCCCAAGCTTGAGCTGCTGTTTCGCGCGTTGTTAACGGGTCGACCACAATCAAGCCGGTGTCGCCTTCAATCACCGTCAAATTGGCCAAGTCAAAACCACGCAATTGATAAACGCCACGAGTCACCTCAAACAAACCATGAACATTATTCAGTTGTGCTTGACGCCACAAACTCGGGTTAACGCTAGCAGGCGCATCACCCTCAATAAAATCATACTGATCTTGATTCCAAAGCAATTCGCCCTGAGCGCCCAACACCACCAGCGATTGCGGGCTGGCAATCAAACCGCGCTGGGCATCTTCAAAATCTTGTTGATCAGCAAAGGGCAGCTGCTCCAGCACCGCTTGGTTAGCTGCGGTGGTAAATGTAGACGGCGCAGTAAAACCGCTCTGATCTGAGGCCAGCGCTTGAGGCTGGCCGGCTTTAGGTTCACTACCAGCGTAATCCGTTAACGATGATGCATCGCGCTCGCTACAGCCTCCTAACACGAGGAAACTGGCCAACAATGTGACAGGTACTAAAATGGAGGAGAATTGCTTCATAGTAATGCGCCGCTAAAATAGTCGTGGGCGAATTATAGTGGCAAGCAGAGCGCGATACTTGTTAATTTGTGTTCACGCAGTCAGGCTGCTGTGGCTGTGGCTACGGCGATGACACTGCAGCGGGAACCGAGCCCTCAACCTCAACCCTAAGCAGGATGATTTGATACCAGAAACGGCACGCTCCCCAGCAAGGGTAATCAGGGGACATAAGGTACCAATGGCTCATTGCACGACGCTTTTTTCAGTACTGGCGCGACCAATTTTTGCGGGCTGCGTCAGCAGTTACGCCACGGGCTTTTTCATCGGTCGTTTGGCTGGGCGCTTAGTTTTATCGGCCGGATTCTTTTTTTCAGCCGATCGGCGCGGCTTGCGTGAATCAGCGCTGTGTTTTTTTGTGCTTGCACCACGCTCGATAGCCAAGGCCTGATTGCGAATGCGGACTTTTTTCAAATGCTCAAACACTTCCTTGGGCATACCCGCTGGCAAATCGACCGTACTGTGACCGTCAAACAACTGAATACGGCCAATGTAATTACTTTCAATGCCGGCTTCATTGGCAATGGCGCCAACAATATCACCCGGCTGCACAAGATGCTCACGCCCAACGGCCAAACGATAAGTTTCCATATCGACCTGCTTACCATCTTCATCGAGCACGGGGCGAGCTGGCTTGTTAGATCCGCGCTCAGAGCGTCCGCCGGCAGGCCTAGACCGCCGGCCACTTTCTTCGGAGCGTCGCCCTTCACCGCGTCGCCCTTCGCTCGCCCGGCCATCATTACGTTTAGCCGATGCCTTTGCACTGCGTTTTTCTTCAGGCAATATAACGGGTTTATCTTGCTGCGCCATGTACGCAAACGCGGCTGCTAATTGCTGCGCGTCAACATTGCTTTCATCAGACACCTCTTGCACCAACTGATGAAAAAACTCCAGCTTGGTTTCAGCGATCACCTTGTGCACCTTGCCTTTAAACGCTTCAATACGGCGCTTATTAACCTGCTCGCGACTCGGAAGGTCGACCGGTGTAATCGGCTGGCCAGTGGTTCTTTCAATGGTTTTTAACAAACGTTTTTCACGCGGCGCAACAAACAAAATAGCTTTACCGCTGCGCCCTGCACGCCCAGTCCGGCCAATTCGATGCGTGTACACTTCGGCATCGAACGGCACATCAAAGTTCACCACGTGACTGATACGCACCACATCAATACCTCGCGCTGCAACGTCAGTGGCCACCAGAATATCAATGCCACCATTTTTTAATTGAGTAATGGTGCGCTCGCGCAGCTGTTGGCTCATGTCGCCATTAATCGGCGCAGCGCTGTAACCGCGCGCCTCAAGTTTGTCAGCAACATCGATCGTACTGGACTTGGTTCTTACAAAAATAACAATGCCATCAAAATCTTCCATCTCGAGCATGCGCGTCAGCGCATCGAGCTTATTGGTTCCACTAACCGTCCAATACACTTGCTCAATGGCAGCCACTGTAGTGGTTTTCGTTTTAATTTTAATAACTTGAGGGTCACGCAAATACGTATCGGCAATTTTCCGAATGGCGGCCGGCATCGTAGCCGAAAACAACGCCACCTGACGTTCGCTAGGGGTGTGCTCTAAAATCCATTCAACGTCATCAATAAAACCCATGCGCAACATTTCGTCGGCCTCATCCAGCACCACCGTTTGCAACTCATCGAGTTTTAATGTTTTACGACGCAAATGGTCCATTACGCGACCCGGCGTACCCACCACCACATGCACACCACGACGCAGCTGACGCAGTTGCGTATCCATGCCTTGGCCACCATAAACAGGCAATACGTGAAAGCCTTTTAACCCACTGGCATACGTTTGAAAAGCCTCAGCTACCTGAATGGCCAACTCGCGGGTTGGTGCCAACACCAATACTTGCGGCTTCGTTTTCCTCAAATCAATTTTAGATAGCAGTGGCAGTGCAAACGCGGCTGTTTTACCCGTGCCGGTTTGTGCAGTACCGAGCACGTCGCTACCACCGAGTAAATGCGGAATACATTGCGCCTGCACAGGGGTAGGTTGCTCGTAGCCCACACTTTGCAGAGATTTAAGTACGGGCGCAGACAGCCCTAGATCGGCAAACACCACGGGCTTGTCTGCACTCTTTACTGGTGCAGATGCTTGATCTGAAGATTTTTCTGACATGTTGGGCCTGCTCTGGCTGATGGCCGAAGCAGCAAAGTTAGAGGCAGTTAGGTGCTAAAAGCCCCTGTAGGACTTTTTTGGTTCGCACGTGAGCCCAGCGGATTGCGGCGCGGCGGTATGATTCGCGGAGCGCGACTATACACCGGTGGCCTCTGAATAAATAGCCTGTAACGGGCACGAATAGGCGTAATTATTGGCCTCACACGCTATAAAATCCGCTTTGCCGCAACGACCACCATTATCGACGATTGCCGCGCGACCGGTCGGGCACTTCGCGCAGTGCTCAAGCACCATGAACACGCACGGTAGCCGTCTTTGGCAAGCGCAAGTGGTGAGGCTCGCTCGAATCTATTTTTTTGTATTACTTTTGGTATTACTTTTGCCAATCTTGTTACGCTTTTTCTTTTTAGGCCCGGCAATTTTGCCCGAGTTTTTAACCTTTTTAGGACCTTTATAAAGCGCCTGTAAACCCGGCACTTTGCGTGGCTCGAAACGCACTTTCAAGTAACGTTCAATGCTCGACATCTGCGGCCATTCTTCTGCATTGACTAAAGTAATCGCACAACCGTGCGCCCCCGCTCTGCCGGTGCGACCAATTCTGTGCACATGATCGTCCCCCGACTGCGCGACCGAAAAGTTAATCACCAATTCGATATTATTAATATCCAGCCCGCGCGCAGCCACATCGGTGGCGACCAACACCTGTAATTTATTGTCACGAAACCGATTTAAAACCTGCTTGCGCTCACTTTGCGACAGCTCACCATGAATATAATCGGCCTGCAGTTTTTCATAGCGCAACACATTACCCAACTGCTGACATTGCTGACGCGTATTACAAAACACCAACACTTTACTGACCTGCTCCTCGTTGATGAGCGCCAGCAGCAATTTTTGCTTGTGCTTGTCATCGTCGGCCAACACGCGTTGCTGAGTAATCTGACTGTGGCCAACGGAGCCGCCATCAATCACTAAACGCCGCGGGTCCTCCAGCAAAGGGTCAATTTTACTCATGCCGCGATGCTTGAGCGTGGCAGAAAATAATAAGTTTTGACGCGCTGAATTACTCGCCCGAGCAATGGTGTTCATCGCTTCACTAAAACCCATATCGAGCATTCGGTCAGCTTCATCTAATACCAACACCTCAAGATCTTGGAAGTCGGTATTGCCTTTATCGATGTGATCGATGAGCCGGCCGGGAGTGGCGATAATCACCTCAGGGTTTTTGCGCAACATGGCCACCTGATGCTTGTAGGCTTCGCCACCAATAATCAGACCCGATTTAATGCGCGTAAACGCGGCCAAAGTGGCGAACGTTTTTTGCATTTGCAAAGCCAACTCGCGAGTAGGCAGTAAAATTAAGCCTCGCGTACCGGTATTGGGTTTGTCTTCAGCTAAAAAACGCTCGAGCATAGGCAGCATAAAGGCGGCCGTTTTACCCGAGCCGGTTTTCGATGAAACCATCACATCACGGCCACCCAACACCTCAGGTATCACCTGCGCTTGAACCTTAGTAGCCTCGGTAAAACCGGCTTTGTCGAGGGCTTTTATAAGCTGTTTATGTAGCGGCAGTTCGGTGAATAGGGTCACTGTTAGCTCGTTGTTATGAAGTGGGCAAACAACGTATTGGCAAACACATTAAGTGTGCCCGTCAACATTATTTGTAATAGCCGCTAGTGTACTTGATAAAGCCCTCTGTTCGTTCGTAATAACTGCGATAAAAAAGCATTCTTGCGCGGAATCCGTATAATGCGCCAGCATGATTCGACTCGATGACATTAGCCTGCAACGCGGCAGTAAATTTTTGCTGCAAAGCACCGGCGCCACTTTTTATCCTGGGCAAAAAATTGCGCTCATTGGCGCCAATGGCAGCGGTAAATCGAGCCTGTTTCAATTGCTACTGGGGCAGTTGCAATGCGATCAAGGCAGCCTGCATATCCCCAATGATTGGCGGATTGCTCATATGGCGCAAGAAGTTGCTGTGAGCGAACGTCGAGCTATTGATTATGTACTGGATGGCGATCAGCGCTTGCGTCAGTTACAAGCACAACTAGCCGAGGCCGAATCTGAATCTGGGCAAAGTGACGGCGCGAGCAACCTCGCAGATGAAGACGCTTGGGCGCTAAAGATCGCTGCATTACACGAGCAATTAGACAATATTGATGGGTACAACGCTGCTGTGCGTGCCGAGCAGTTGCTGCAGGGCTTGGGCTTTGCACATACTGATGCTGTGCGGCCTGCCAATAGCTTTTCGGGCGGATGGCGCATTCGGCTCAATTTAGCACAAGCCTTAATGAGCCCTTCCGATCTGTTACTACTCGACGAACCCACCAATCACCTCGACCTCGACGCCGAACTATGGCTTGAACAATGGCTACAGCGCTACCGCGGCAGCCTGTTATTAATTTCGCATGATCGCGATTTTATCGACAGTGTGTGCGCAGGCATCGTGCATATAGAACACCAAAAACTGACCAGCTATTCCGGCAACTACTCGGCGTTTGAACGCCAGCGCGCCGAGCGCTTGGCACAGCAGCAAGCCAGCTATGAAAAACAGCAAGTACGTAAAAAAGAAATTCACAGCTTTGTAAGCCGCTTTCGCGCTAAAGCCACCAAAGCCAAACAGGCACAAAGCCGGCTAAAAGAACTTGAACGGATGGAGGATATTGCACCGGCGCATATCGACTCGCCGTTTGACTTTAGTATTCCCGTGGCTGAAAAAATTTCCGACCCTCTACTCAACATCAGTCAGGCCAACTTAGGCTACAGCGACACGATCATTCTTAAGCACGTTAACTTGAGTATTCATCCGGGCAGCCGCATTGGCTTTTTGGGGGCTAATGGCGCCGGCAAATCGACCTTGCTCAAAACTCTGGCAAAAGAAGTAGCCCCGCTGTCGGGCACACTCACACAAGGTGAAAATTGTGCACTGGGTTATTTTAGTCAACACCAGCTCGAAGCACTGGATTTAAACGCCAGCCCCGCACTTCACATACAGCGCTTAAGCCCTACCGCGCGCGAACAAGAAATTCGCAATTTTTTAGGCGGTTTTGATTTTCATGGTGACATGGCGATGGCCTGCATCGATACTTTTTCGGGCGGTGAAAAAGCACGTCTTGCGCTGGCGATGATTGTTTGGCAAAAGCCCAACGTATTATTGCTTGATGAGCCAACCAACCACCTCGACTTAGAAATGTGCCATGCGCTCACTGTCGCTTTGCAAAGCTTTGCCGGCGCGGTCGTTATTGTGTCGCACGACCGGCATTTACTGCGCAATAGTGTTGATCAATTTTACCTAGTGGCCAACCACAGCGTAGTGGCTTTTGATGGGGATCTTGAAGACTATGCCTCGTGGCTAATGCAACAAAAGCGTCAAGCCAACCATGCACTGACAGACGATGATAGCGAGCATAACGAGGCGCGAAACCCTAGCGACGCCGATCATTCAGCCCACTCTAAAAAAGAACAACGCCAGCAAGCCGCTGAGTTGCGTAAAAAACTCAACCCGCTCAACAACGCTATAAAAAAAGCCGAACAACAGCTGGCCAACGCAGAAGCTGCGCTGGCTTTATTAGAAGAACAGCTCACTGATAGCGCTATGTATGAAGCAGCAAATAAAAGCCAATTGCAAACACTGCTGCAACAGCAAGCGGCGCTACAAAAAGATAAGAATCACTTCGAGGAACAGTGGTTAACATTGCAAGAAGAGTTCGAGGCACTGCAAGGCTAAATACTATAAAAGCCAATACGCTACCACGCCGTTCGACCCGCTAGCGCAGTTCGCGCACCTTAAAGCTACGCCCCTTCATTTTTCCCTGCTGTATTTTCTTTAAAGCCTGTTTGAGTACCGTTTGCTTAACTGCTACATAAGCACGTATATCGTGCAGTACGATTTTTCCCACATCGCTGCCGTTGATACCGTTGCCGCCTGTTTTACCCGTGAGTGCCCCTAAAATATCGCCGGCACGCAGCTTTTGTTTTTTACCGCCATCAATTTGCAGTGTAGCCATTAAAGGCCTGGGCAACGAAGCCGCCACATCATTTTCGTTAGGCAAAGCCTCAGCCTCAACGGTACGACCAAGGTAACCTTGCAGCGCACCGAGCTTGTGCTGTTCTTTGTCGCCATACAAGGTGCATGCGCAACCGGAACTGCCGGCCCTCCCCGTGCGACCAATACGATGCACATACACTTCTTGATCGCGTGGCATTTGATAATTAATCACTAGGTCTAGGGCTTCTATGTCTAAACCTCGTGCCGCCACGTCGGTAGCTACCAACACAGTGGCGCTTTTATTGGCAAAACGCAGCAGCGTTTGGTCACGCTCTTTTTGCTCCATGTCGCCATGTAACGCTAGGGCGTAGCAGCCGTTATCGTTGAGGGTGTTAGCCAGTTGCTGCGTATCACTTTTGGTATTACAAAATACCAGCGCCGACTCAGGCTGATGTTGCAACAGCAGCAGCATCACTGCATGGTCTCGCGCCTGGTTATTACCCACCTGATAAAAATGCTGGGCAATGATGCTGTCGTCATGCTCACCCTCAACCTTAATAAGCACAGGCTCATGCATAATGCGCTGGGCCATTTTTTCAATAGCCGCCGGATAAGTAGCGCTAAACAACAGGCTTTGACGATTTTCAGGAATGGTTTGAATAATGGCATCCAGCGAGGCTTGAAAGCCCATGGCCAGCATACGATCGGCCTCATCGAGCACCAGCGTATGCACATCTTCAAGCACCAGCCGGCCCTTATTTACGTGGTCTTCTATACGCCCCGGTGTACCCACCACAATGTGCGCGCCGTGTTCAAGCGAGCCAATTTGCGGCCCTAACGGTGCGCCACCGCAAATAGTCAGCACCTTAATATTGTGTATTGCGCGCGCTAAGCGCCGCACTTCTTTGGCTACCTGATCAGCCAGCTCGCGCGTGGGGCACAATATGAGGCACTGCACCCGAAAGTATTTAACATCGAGCTTGTTTAGCAGGCCCAAACCAAAAGCGGCGGTTTTGCCCGAACCCGTTTTGCCCTGCCCAATCACATCCCTTCCCTCCAAAATGAGCGGCAAGCTCTCTTTTTGAATAGGTGTCATGTGGTGGTAATCGAGCGTCTCGAGATTACTGAGCAACTGCGGTTTTAATGGCAGTTGCGCAAAGCTGTGTGAGAAGAGAGCAGTCAAAATGCATACCGTGTGAGCTGTGCGGAGGGGCAACGGAGCGGCAGTTAACCACAGTGGGCCCATATTGTCAGCAGCCAGCCTGCGCAGCGTCTACTATTAACCCTCAGCACGTTCACTATTGCGGTCGTTGAAGGCGGAACGTGCGCAACATGAATAGATCGTGTGCCGCTTGCGAAGTATTATGCAACTGTTGACTTGACTAAAGGCGGTGCTGAGGGTCTAATACGCGCTCTTTTTCGCAAGGCCATTGCTGGTCCGGCAAGATAGTCCATCAAGGCCGTCAAACAAGACAGCCCAGCGAGAAAGATAGTTTGACAAAAAATGCCCAGATAGCTCAGTCGGTAGAGCAGAGGATTGAAAATCCTCGTGTCGGTGGTTCGATTCCGCCTCTGGGCACCATTTTTTAGTCTTACAGCCTATCTAAACAGCTGAGCCAAACAGCCTAGCTCGACGCGTCCAATCAACGCCGCCCAGCAACACTTCAAGCCAGCGTTTCATCTCAAAGTTACAGCCCAGTGTTTAAACCCGGCACCCTGCCCGACTTCGCACTGCTGTGTCAAAGACCACTCAAGCCTACTCAACGCCATGCAAATCAATAGGGCTACGCACGCCTAAGCCACCCTTGTTAAGTACATGCGTATAAATTTCGGTTGTGGCCACATCCGCATGGCCCAGTAACTCTTGAATCGTGCGAATGTCGTAGCCACGCACTAGCAGCTGCGTGGCAAAGGTGTGCCTAAAGGTATGGCAGCTAGCCTGTTTGGCTATAGCGGTTTGTTGCAAGGCTGCTTTTACCGCACGCTGAATGGTGCGCGGATGAACATGATGCCGCTTTACACGGCCATCGCGGGGGTCTTTGGCGCGTGTAGCCGACGGAAACAAAAACTGCCAGGTTGTGCTGGTGGCGGCTGAGGGATATTTACGGGCCAATGCGTAAGGCAAGTACACCTCGCCAAAGCCTTCGTTTAGATCTTTTTCATGCAGCGTGCAGGCTGATCGTATCTGTTGGTGTAAATCTTCAGTAATCGACTCGGGCAACATGGTCAGCCTATCTTTGCGCCCCTTGCCTTCGCGCACCACAATTTGATGGCTACCAAAATCAATATCTTTAATACGCAAGCGCAAACACTCCGACACGCGCAAGCCACAGCCATACATCAGCTGCGCCATGAGGCGCCTATCGCCATGCATTGCCGCAATAACCCGCTGGGCTTCGTCAGCATTAAACGTAACGGGTACGCGCTGCTGCTTTTTAGTGTAGTGATAATCCAGTACTAGCGCTTCTCGCTTAAAGAACTGTTTGTACAAAAACACCAAGGCGTTAAGCGCTGTGCGCTGCGTACTGGGTGAGCAGTAGGTTTGCGTGCCCAACCAATTTAAAAAATCATCAATTTCTCGCTCACCCATTTCGTTAGGGTGGCGTTTATGAAAAACAATAAAACGCTTGATCCAATGAATGTAAGTGCGCTCGGTTGCGAACGATTTATTTTGCTGGCGAATCAGCACACGAACTTGGTCAATAATTTTTACAGGCTTAGCGGGGAGCGCGGAAGGCACGTCGTCCATTACATTATTACGGCTACTCATAGCATCATTCCTTGATGGCTGAGCGGGTAATATACAGTTGCATGAAAAGCCCTGCAACTGCTGATGCCGCTGATTGGCTTAGGCAACAAGTTTGCGCCACTCCCCTCACACCTCATGTAGTAACCCGATACTACACTTCAAATAACGATGTGGGCTATGACGCAATAATTGCGTCTCAACTGAACTGTATTTACCGTTTTTCAACGACAGCCCGCGCAAGCAATTGAATTGACTTAACGACTTTTGCGACAGTGAGAAAAAAACAGCGACACGCGCCGTATTATTTTTTACGGCGAAATGCGACATGATTTGCTAAGCCATTGAAAAGCGTGTAACTTTATTTTTTTAATTAATGAATTAACGTCGCAAAAGCCGAGCTTTAAAAAGCGGCAGCTGTCGTTGAATAAACTGTTATGCTTCTTAATCGCACTATGAATAATAAAATTGAATCTGTACTAAGCTTGGCTTCCGGAGTATCACTATTAATAATTTGGTACGTGTACCTATTTGTCGCAATACCTGAAAATACAACGCTACTATCGGCAGCATCGAATGGAATTGAATATGCGCTTTCTCCTGAGAAAAATGAGAATTACCTATTTTTCTGGTTCACACTTATTTCTATCTGCGTATCTTTTTATTGTTGCTTCGCGTTTTTGTTTAAAGCCAGCAACTTATCAACAATGGTGCTAGTCGCAGCTCATACTGCGGCTAGTTTATTTGTCTATGATTTTGGAGTGGTTATTGCCACGGCGCTGCCATTACTTTATGTTACTAATCACCTGCCAAAAGCATAACAAAACGGTCAATGGCGCCTGCGGCTGGACAAAGCACTGCGTGCTTTGTCCATTACCTTGGCGTTAGTGTGTTATGAGAGAATTTTTAGTAATTTTAGCCCTTATGGTATCTAGCTTTACTTTCGCTGAGGAAGTAGAAGTTCGATTTGGAAAGCTTAAAGTTTCAGAGAGAATTGGAGCCGATGGTTATCGTTTCGAGTTTATGGAGGAAACTAAAAGAGCTCCTTTACTAACTCTTGAAGAAGGTGGCGTTTACGGAATTGAATATCGCGCTCCTGAAAACTATGAATATACGGTTCAAGTTAAAGCGATAATCCCTCTTGGTGTAACTGAGACAGGAGGAGATTTGGTTTCAACTAAAAAAAACACTGAAAATACTGTCATGGTATTCAAATCTAGATCAGTTAAAGGCACAAGTGTAGAGCCCTTCCTTTTTACAAAAGGAGATCCGCCGGGCACTTATACACTTGAGGTTACAATAAATAATAATGTGGTTAAAAAACTTAGTTATCAGGCTTATGTTCCAACCACACACTAACCAGGGCAGGCACGCGACCTCCGGCAATTGGTCACCTTTTGTGCGGTGTGTCTGCACAAAAGTCGCCAATCACCTCCGGCTCGTGCTGCCGGCGTTAGCAGTACTTATGAAATATCGCATATTAAAAGGTTTGGAGTCCCACCTAGTTAAAGAAAGGGTTCCAACAGAATATAAAAATTTAGCTGTAAGTTGTGAGTCGCAACTTGGCGAGTTATGCACGTTGATTATTTTCCCACATAATCGAAAAGATATTGTGAAAAGCTCCTTGGTTGAGAAAGCTTTAAATAAATTGGGAGACCTCACCCGACGCAAGTTTAGTTGTTGTTGGTGGCTGCTTTAGCTCAGAGTCAGTTGATATTTTAAATTTTAAAAATGCAATATTCCTGTCGTTGTCTGAGTTTTATTGGACAGCCGCTGCCAGTAATAAATTACAAGGCGAACCAAAGAGTTAAGTGGCAGATACTGCTAACAAGAATTTAAAGCGGGACTGCTAACAGTTTGCTCGGTTTCGCTCCGCTACACATTTTAGCAAACTATTATCAGCCCCTTATTTGGGCGTTATATGCTAAAAGGAAGTATCGTGCCAAGACAGATAGAAAAAGGCGAATTAGCCCTCTACAAGTACAATAAAGTTCGATATTCCTTTGTTGAATTAGATGCTGGTGAACAGCAAGTTCTTACCAGTGACCCTTGGTCGTTTCTAAGTTCACATCTTCAAGTTCGCCTAAACAATACTCGCGGCAATAATAAAACTAAGATTGAACGTGCTATATATTATGCCGGATTAGCTGAAGACTTTTATAGAGCTGCTGAAGTTAGCCCTCTACCTGCAAAAGGTGCACTTTTGTATTACGGAATGCTTGACTTGGTTAAATGTTATTTAAGCCTCAATGATGTTCCATTGGAAACAACTCATGAACATCACGGTCTCGTACTGCCGATTGGTAAAGAACAGACTGTCGAAGTTAAAACCAAGATGAAAGAGGCGGTAAATATCTTTTATGAATTTACCCGCTTACTCGGAAAACCAATAACTGCTAGCCATGAGGTAAGATTCGAACAAGCTATTTCACATGTCCCTGAAGTACATAGCATATACACAATGCTTGGGACATTTACCCAAAAGAAAGCTTTTGCCTATTGATATTGAATTTCAGGTAAATGAAGCTCATGACAAGCTTTTTACAGAAGTTATTTATCAAAAAGAGCAAGAAGCAAAAGTTGATGTAGCCAAGTTCTTTAAAGGTGAGCGGAAGAAATACTTCAAAGAAGGTTTTCCTAGAGATAATAAAACCGTGTATCGGGCGACGAGGAGAAAATCATACACTTCAGATAATATTCATCGTATATATAAGAATATTTTATCGGAATACAGGAAGCTAGATATAATCCCAATCCTAACTAAACAAGGTTATAGATATTATGCCGATTTGCGACCCGGCGACTTACCGCAATTATCTTATAGCTTACTGGCTATGTTTTATCTTGGGAGTGCTGCTAGATATCGCCCACTAGAAGTAAAATCATTGCTTGAAGGCGAATTAAGGCCTTTGGTTAGTGACGTTTGTTAGCCTTTCACCCTAGGCAATTTCTCTATCAAATGGTGTCACTGACTACTAACAAAGAGTGTGTAATACCATTTGCGGCGATATAGAATTTAACAAGCGCAATCACACGGAACAAATTTCCCCTGCGCTCCAATTTGTCCGGTGTTGCGGGCGTTATGCATCAAAAATAAAATGGATATTTTAATCGGAACATTATTTGGCTCATTCTTTCTGTGTGTAATTTTCTACGCATATGAAGCTATGTCCGTATTGATTTGGGTATCTAAGCAAGGTTGCGGCTTAGGGTTCTCTGCAAGTTCGGCACCTGGGTGGGCAATTAAGCGTTACTTAACTTGGTGCGCTGAAACCAACACAGAAGTGAATGCTAGTCGGCTACAAAGGTATCGTCGTGCAACCAAAGTTATCGCTATAGGTGCTGTTTTTTTAGTGTCAGCATTTATACTAATTGCAATCGGGGCGTAAAATGCATAACAAAACGGGCAATGATCGCCCTTCGGGCTGGACAAAGCACTGCGTGCTTCGCCCATTCCCTCAACGTTATAACTCATGGAGGTATTGCCAATTAAGAAGCTTCTGCTAGGAATCGTTATTTTTGTTTTCGCTATTCCTATTGTGGTTGTAGTGTCATGGCAACTTTATACCATTCATGACTCAGTTTACGAGGGTAGTGCTTACGGCTTCAGTATTGGTGCAACCAAAAGAGAAACTTATTCCGCTATATCTCGGACTAGTGCACATTCGATCTGGCTAATCTACCCAGAAAGGACAAGCCCAGGCATTGAAATATTAAGGGCTCACGAGATTACCTTTGATAAACTAGAAAAAGTAAATCAATGGGAATTAACCTTTGGGTCAAAGAGTTTGCTCAATAGCATAAGGTTAGTCTTCCAAGACAATAAGCTAGTCAATATTTATCGTCATAGGCAGGCCGTTGAATTACCGTAAAAAAGTTATAACAAAGCAAGGCAAAATCGTTCCGCTACGCTCCACTGGACGCGCTAACGCGCGCCTTTGCTTGCGGCGTTAGCTGCAAAAGGAATGTCGAACATATGAATAGAATTTTAACAATCGCTTGCTTTACGTTTCTGGTTGGCTGCGCAAATAACTCCCAAGTCACCAATTACGAAAGTAAAGGGTAATCTTGCGGCCACTAATCCACTTGTGTGCGTCAGTTCTACCTCTGTAGGCCCAGAAAGCACGGCAGCTGATATTGCAGCTGGTGCAAAAGATTGCGCCGAGTCGTCTAAATACAATGAAGCAGCAGAACTCATCATGGTAGCAAGTGCCTATGCGTACTTTGATACACAAAGGGTAACTGACAAAACCGCACATGGTGCGCTGAATGCACTTTTCGCAAAAGAGTTCGGCTCTCTACCTGAGGCTCAGAGAAATGAGCTATTTTCTAGCATCGACGCACTAGATAATAATCAGCCAAGGAAAAGCGAAATATGCACGTACCTTATTTCAGCACCTACGCCGTCCTATTTTCCCAACTACATGATTGCGCACGGCATGGGGGCATTTACAGGCTCTTCCAAAGAGCCATTGATCAAGGATTATAGTGCTACTGAGGCATGGTCAAAATCCATGGTGTTCGTCAAGTGCAGCAGCTAACAAGTAAAGGCACAGGACGTCAAAACCGCCGCTTCGCTCTGGTTTTGCCGCCCGTGCTTTAGGCGTTAAGTACTAAGTATCACATGGAGATAATTTGAACCTATTTATAGATACAAACGTCTTTTTATCCTTCTTTCATCTTTCAAATGATGATCTAGAAGAGATTCATAAATTGGCGGTTCTAATTGATAAAGGCGATGTTACGTTGTGGCTCACAGAGCAAGTGAAAGATGAGTTTAAACGTAATAGAGAATCAAAAATATCTGATGCCGTTAAAAAGCTAAAAGAACAAAAATCAAAGCCGCAATTTCCTCAAATTTGCAAGGATTACGAAGAGTACCCACAAATTAGGGAGTTGCAGAAGGATTTTGATAAGAAGATTTCCTCCCTTATAAAAAAAGTAAATGATGATGTGGCCGCCAGAACTCTTAAGGCAGATCAAAAGATTGATGAACTGTTTCAAAAAGCCAAGCTTATCGAGACTACACAAGAGCTTGTTGATAAAGCGCGATTAAGAATGGATGTCAGAAACCCACCGGGAAAAGATGGGTCTTTAGGCGACGCAATTAACTGGGAAGCATTACTTGAGTCTGTGGCTGACGATGAGAAACTGTACCTTGTTGCGGATGATAAGGATTATTACTCCGTGCTTGATGATAGCAAGCTTAAAGATTTCCTGAGCGATGAGTGGCAAGAAACAAAAAACGAAGAGGTGCAGTTTTATCGTCGGCTTTCTCAGTTCTTCAAAGAACACTACCCAGATATAAAACTGGCTAGTGAGCTTGAAAAAGAATTAGCTATACGGGCATTGGTAAATAGCGGTAATTTCGCGAGTACGCATAGTGCTATTTCAAAGCTTGAAAAATATGCTGAGTTTAATAAATCACAAGCGAATGAATTGGCCCAGATATGTTTTACTAACGATCAAGTGGGTTGGATTTTGAGTGATCAAGATGTTTACGATTTTTATAAAGTGCTTCTAGATAATCACGGTGAAATATTAGAAGAAGAATTAAAGAATAAGTTAATCGAAAAACTGAAAGAAGCTGAGCCAGAGGAAGATGATGCTTAACAAGTCAAAGCACCCAGACTTGGTAAAGCTGTCACCTTTTTTGTTCCAAAAAAGTCGCCAACTTTACCAAGCCGGTGTTTGAGGCGTTAGGTGCTAAGGAGGTATATGCATAACACCGACATTAAGCATTGCATCGCAACGGCACCCGACGGTGTTCGCATCGCATACCAGGTTTCTGGCCAAGGGCCGGCATTGGTCTTTTGCCATGCGATGGCAAACGATCACAGAATGTATGACCAACATCGTGATCTGTTTTCTGAATCACACACATTAATCACATTCGATCAGCGTGGCTCTGGCTACTCGGATCACCCTCCCTTTGAAGAAGGCCCTACGAGTCTTTATACCGTCGATAAATTCGGCGATGATCTTAAAGCGGTCTTGGATCACCTTGGTATTAACCGAGCTACTATTCTTGGTTTTTCGATGGGTGCAGTCGCCGCGCTCTCATTTTCTACACGGTGGCCAGATCGAGTAGAACGTCTTGTTTTGGCTTCTGCGATGGCATCACGCTTGCCTCAGCCTATTATTGATCGCGCGCGCTTGGTCGAACAAATGTTGGATGATAAGGGTCTGGAAGAAACCTATGATTTCTACTTTTCGGGAACGCTATTTGATGGACTTTTAGAAGAGGGGAAATTTCATGAACTCATTGCACTCTTCCGAGAAAAAGCAACGCCCCAAGGCTTTAAAGGTTGCTTTCGTGTCACGATTGACCGTCCATCGCTGGTCGATGAATTAACATTAATTCAATGCCCTACCCTTATTTTGGTAGGAGAAAACGATAAGCATTACCTTGCTGAAGCAGAGCTGTTGGAACGAACTATTCCAGATGCCAAAAAAGTTGTTATGACTGGCGTGGGACATCCTATGTCCATTCAAGATCCCAATGCGTTTGAAGTAGAGATTATGGCATTCATCTCATGAGCTTAGTCGGGTTTTTACCTAACAAGCGCAGGCAGCAAGACGTAGTTTTCGCTGCGCTCGAAACACGCGCGTGCCGCCGGCGTTGCAAATCTTAGAACTCATATGAAAAAAATATATACCCATACGAACAGAGTCTTGATCATGTCAGCAAAAAACTTGCTGCAACGCGAAGGAATAGAAAGCTTTGTCAAAAACGATCACAGTAATACATCAGGTGGCGAGTTTGGCATAGCCAATATGTTTTTGGAGCTATGGATACACAATGATATCGACTATGACAAAGCTTCAGATATTATTGCGCGTAAGATCGAGAACCCAGAAATAAAAGAATCTTGGATTTGCTCTGCCTGTAAAGAAAAAAACGATGGAAGTTTCGACTTTTGTTGGCAATGCCAAGCAGAAAGCAATTTGTAACCAGCTGGGTATTACACTCGGCTTAAAATCAGCTGAGTAAAACTCGCTACGCAGTGCTCCGTTCGCCCATGCCAATCTTAGAGGCCAGCTATCAAGGCGCGCCATCGCGAAATCATTCTGGTAACATTCAGCCAAATATGAGGCAGCGTTAGCAAAGCCTCTTTACTAGCCGCTAGGAGTCAAGATGCGCGAGCAACTCAACAATGAAGAGCTCATCCTGCTGTACGACGTAGTAACCGGTAGCGTCAACGCTCAGTTTGAGCTTTGGATAACCATCACGTTCGCCGTGATCATCGCTTCATACCTCGCAGGACACCGTCTCGCGAAATCACTTCAATACGTTATCGCCATCCTCTACACGTCTGTGTCTGTGCTCCTGTATTTGATGCTTGTAGCAGCTGTGCAGCTCTCAGCTCAATTTGATGCTATTTTGGCTAGTACAAACCTTTTTAGCGCAATAGCCCTACTGCGTACTTCGGTGTGGATTCTTGGAACCATCGCGACTATCGTATTTATTTTTAAAGGCCACAAAGTCGATGCCTCCAAGAGCGACTAAATATAATTTCAGCTGCTCGCTTGAGGGCTTATTCGTTAGGGCTTATTTGTCAGGGATTTCTCTGAAAAAATTGCGCTAAATCAATTGCTGCGCCCAAGGCGTACGCTACGCTATGACCCTTGGCGAATGTCTCGCTTAAGCAGGTGTTGAACCCTACGTTATTCGTCGGCCATAAAGGTGAGTGTCATGATTACATTGTCGCAATTAACGCAACTACTAGGCTGGGCTGCCGTCATTAATATTGCCTACCTATTGGTAGCTACACTGGTTGTCGTATTTATGAATGGAGCCATCACCTCCATTCATAGCAAAGCTTTCAAGGTAAAAAAAGAAGAATTGAATTCAAAATATTTTGATTTTTTGGGCAATTACAAAATTGCATCACTGGTTTTTTTTGTGGCGCCCTACCTCGCCTTAAAAATCATGGGGCAGTAACTATTTCATCAATGCATTAGTTTTCGCCAACAACTTAGCTAAATTTATGACAAGTATTCTGCATTACCCAAGATGTTGAAAGGCCTTGCCAATCACACCTTGCTATAGCTTAGCCATTTAATGCGCTCTAGACGCTATAGACGCTATAGAAACATGCATCATGTGACTGGCTGAGTTCGAGCTTATTGCTCGGCACTGGGCAAGTGCCAAACCGCAATACATTAAGCGGTCATTTTTGATGATCGACTTGATGGGGCCTGCTCCATTGACCCACTCGTCTTCGCTGTTCAATGGGTGCAGCCGACCAACCGGCTAGCAGCCTGTGTTGACCATTGAGATAGTGTGTGGGGCAGCTATAGAACCCCCTGACGTGACAGGTTCAACATACTCTGCATAACAATTCGTTTTACCCGGAATAGACCACCTCACTGAGTTGCCGCCATGAGCCGTCACGTCCCAATCAGAGCCATCAACGAGATCGTCAATTTCATCATCACGACTTAACACTCAGGCATCAGGATAGCCATTAAAGTGCCTTACGTTTTGCCCTGCAGCCGCAAAATAGGTAATTGTCCAACCTGTGGAGCCGATACAATCGGGCGTTAATTTACAACTGTATTGCATCATCGTTACGGTAGAGCGCAGCGTCCCCATATGACTTTGCAGCCTTGCTGTATATGCGTCTGCACTTAGATTAATGAACCTCGGCAGGGCCATGGCCGAAAGAATACCTAGCAAGACGATAACAGCCACAAGCTCAACTAATGTGAAGCCATTTTTTTTCATAAAACCACCCTGTAACCAACATGACCCCTGCCGTTAAGGTAGAAATAATGACACGCATCGATATATGATGTATGAGCAGAATTGGAGCAAGCTAACAAAAAAATGAAGTGTTATCTAATTATGAAAGCATCCAATACAACAGCTGGCCGACTTTGTTTCCGGCCAAGCACTGCAACACTAAAAAAGGTCTAGTTATGTTTGTCGGTCACTATGCAGCCAGCCTTGCTTTAAAAAGAGTCGAAAAAAAAGCATCGCTGGGGCTGTTGTTTCTTGGCGCACAGTTCGTGGATATTCTTTTTTTTCCTTTGGTGCTGCTAGGCATCGAGCGAATCAATATGATTGAGAACTATACTCAATCAACTCATTTTGAACTGGCATATATGCCGTACACGCACAGCCTGCTGGCTGCATTTTTGTGCGCCGGGGGTATCTATTTAACGTTTCGCGTGTTGTTTAAAACCACGCAGTCCATTGCGCTGGTTATGGGCCTGGCCGTGCTGTCACACTGGTTTTTCGACTGGTTTGTGCATACGCCGGATTTACCGCTCTGGAGCGACGAGTCAAGAAAGTTGGGCCTAGGATTGTGGAATAATGCACTGGCGACGTATGCATTAGAAGCAGCCCTACTGGGCGCCGGCCTGTGGCTCTACCTGCGTTCAACAACAGCAAACACGCCCTCGGGTAAATATGGCATGGGCCTTTTTGTCATTGTTCTACTTTTAATTAACGCCGTTAATATATTTGGTCCAGCCACCAGCGAGAGTGAGGCGTCTTTAGCAATTTCAGCGCTTGTCATGTATTTTGCCTTTGCCGCCACGGCTCATTGGCTTGATACCAAACGTTGCTGAACCAACGCTATATTATGCGGTGGCATGCAACAAAATCATCTGCAGTGCGAAACACAGCATGAGCCTAGAGCAATACCATAAACTCATTTTAAGGCTGCTTGCTGCCACCCTTAGCACCGGCGGATTTTGTGTAGCGTACGGCTTGCTAAGCCCTGAACCGTCGGCTCGGGTGATGCTAACCGGCGTGGTAATAATCCCTGCCCTTTCCGGCTTACTAAGTATGCTTAACGGCCTATGTGCATTACAGCACTCAGCCATTTTTATCTGGCGAGGCCGGAACTTAGCGGTTTTTAAATCTCACGCGACGGGCTTGGCGCCATTTAAAGTCCTCACCGGACTTTTTTGGGCTGTAGGAATTTTTTTGCTTTTCATTGCAGGCAAAATAACCACGATCATTGCAAGCTAATGAGCCATTGTTTGCATTGAGCGTCTTTTTTAAAAAGATTTATTTGCTAAGCCCAATACGGCATAATTGGCAAGAAATAGACCGTTATCTAGTCGACTTTAAACGCCACGAAATGCTTAGGCCGGTCAGGTCATTAATTACGCTTACAACGTGGCGTTGCACTCTAGTATTAGATTTTAATGTTCTAACCTTAATCATGCATAATGCTTATGCCGTGGTCACAACACCCGTCGTTAAATAGGATTTGTTATGTTGAACTTTAGTTTTCACAACCCAACCAGTATTCATTTTGGTACGGGGCAGATTGCCAAATTAGATAAAGAAATTCCTAAAGATGCCAATGTACTAATCATTTATGGCGGCGGCTCGATTAAAAAAAACGGCATTTTTGATCAAGTCGTTGAGGCCTTAGGCACACGGCAATGGTATGAGTTTTCCGGCATAGAGCCCAACCCAAGTTACGATACTGTCATCAAGTCACTACCAGTAATTGCCGACAACAACGTAGATTATTTGCTCGCTGTGGGTGGCGGCTCGGTGGTTGATGGCGCTAAATTTATTGCTGCTGCGGCTGAGTTTGACGGCGCCGAACCGTGGGACATCATTGCCAAGCGAGCCCGAATAACCAAGGCGCTGCCGTTAGGTGTGGTACTCACATTACCTGCCACGGGCTCTGAGTCTAACAGTAACGGCGTAGTCACTCGCCACGGCAACAAGTTACCGTTCGGCAATAAATTATTGCGCCCCCAATTCGCAGTGCTTGACCCTCAAGTCACCTTGACCCTTTCGGATCGTCAAATTGGTAACGGCATTGTTGATGCGTTTGTCCACGTAATGGAGCAATACCTCACCTACAATGTTAACGGCAAAGTACAAGATAGGTTTTCTGAGGGCCTGTTATTAACGCTGATTGAAGAGGGCCCTAAAGCGTTGGATAACCCTACCAAGGATGACCTAGAGGTGCGAGCGAATGCGATGTGGTCAGCTACTTTGGCCCTTAATGGCTTAATCGGAGCAGGCGTTCCACAAGACTGGACTGCCCATATGATTGGCCATGAACTGACCGGTTTATACAATATTGATCATGCTAGAACGCTGTCGATTACTCTACCGGCTGTGATGAAAGTTCGCCGCGAAGCCAAACGAGATAAATTATTGCAGTATGCCGAGCGTGTTTGGCATGTGGTTGATGGCACAGAAGATCAACGCATTGATACGGCCATTGAATTGACCGAACGTTTTTTTAAACAAATGAACTTACCCACGCGACTCAGCGAGATAGATCTAGACGCATCGCATATCGAAACGATTTTAGAAAAGCTGCAACAGCATGGCATGGTTGCGCTAGGCGAACAACGCGAAGTGACCCCTGCAATCAGTCGAGTCATTTTAGAAACCGCTCTGTAACAGCCGCCGTTGCCCAGTCGCACAATGCATACCAGCACAGCACATAGACACAGCACATAGACACAGCACATAGAAATAGTGCCGACATGACACTTCAAATAAATGATTGTTGTGACACCTATCATTTTTATTGTCGGAAATACGGAAGAAGCAATGACGCCCTACGAACTGCTTGACCTCGCCCAAAGTAGCTACTCAACCTCAGCGGCTTATATCTCTATTTTTATAGCGCTTCTCAGTGCCTACCTTGTTGCGGCCTACATGGTTGGCGGACAACTCAGTAAAACGCAATTTTCATTAGCCAACAGCCTTTACTTGGTCATACAAACGCTCACTATTGTTACCATCTATAATTTTAATAGCGCCGCAAGAGCTTGGAGCCAGCTCGGCCGCTCAACTTTGCCAAACGCTAGCGGCAATGCAAACAGCGCCTACCTACCCGAAACAGTTGCGCTCGTGCTTATGACCACGATGCTACTCAGCGTATGGTTTATGTGGCAATCTCGGCGCCTGAAAAACACCTTACCAAATGAATAAGCGTATAGCTGAGCTTGAGAGCAGCGCAAAAAAAACCACACCCTAGCACCCCGCCCTTGGCAGTACCGCTATCTAGATTTTTTATAAGCAAAAAGGCAATAACCATTGGCAGCAGACCCGGAGTCCGAGCCAATTGCTTGAGCGTGCCTTCCGCCATAAGATAGAATCAACTAAGAACCGCCCACCGCAGTACGGCGTGATAATTTTTAATCAAAGGTGTAAATATGGGTTACTGGTACTTAACAATAGCAATTGGCGCTGAAGTGTTGGCAACACTTGCCCTCAAAGCCTCTGACGGTTTTTCTCATGCGACATCGAGCGTTATTTGTGTAGTGGGTTATGCCGCAGCCTTTTATTTTCTGTCTTTGGTTCTTAAAACTATTCCCGTAGGTATCGCTTATGCTATTTGGGCAGGCATGGGCATTGTTTTAATTGCCTCCATCAGCGCAGTGGTTTATCAACAGATACCCGACTTACCGGCGATCATTGGCATGGGCTTAATTTTAACCGGTGTGTTGGTGATTAATGTTTTCTCAAAAACAGTGGTTCATTAAAAACAGCACACGCCACTCCCTCGCGCTCAAGATCGCCGTGTGAGGGATGGCAAGATATGATGAAACGACCAAAGTGCACGCCCAGCAGTTGAAAAATAAACTAGAGCATTAATGACCTTTAATCAGTTGTGTCTGCCATGAGCACGAGCACCGTCATCAAGCAAAAGATCGGCGCTTACCGATTGAATACGTTAACCCTATAAACGTTAACCCTATAAAAGTAAGGGCAGCTTATGAAACTCATCCTCTTAACACTGTGCACGTTACTGCTAACCATGGGCTGTACCGACAAAAGTAAGTCACCGCCCGTATCCCAAGCGCCGTCTGCAAACGCTGCCACCGCAGACATGGTTTACTTAAACGGTACAATCATCACCGTCAATGACGACCAACCTTCAGCGCAAGCCGTGGCCATTAAAAACGGAAAGATCATTTACGTGGGTGATGACAGTGGTGCGAAGCGCTTTGTAGGTCCTACTACCGAACAAGTAGACCTTGACAATCGCACCATGGTGCCGGGTTTTGTTGATGCACATGGCCATGTTGTTAGTGCCGGTATACAGGCAGCCAGCGCCAACCTATTGCCACTGCCCGACGGCCCAGTCAATAGCTTTGCTGAACTGCTCGATACCCTTAAAGCTTGGCAAACCAGTGACACAGGCCAAGCATTCATTGCCAATACGGGCTGGATATTGGGCTTTGGCTTTGATGATTCGCAACTAAGCGAGCAGGTATTTCCGACCGCGGATGAATTAGATAGCGTGAGCACCGAGAGGCCCGTACTGATTATTCATCAGTCTGCTCACTTTGGCGTATTTAATAGAAAAGCGCTCGCCATCGCAGGCATAGACGATTGCCAAAAAATAATTCCTGGCGGAAAAATTCGCTGCCAGCCCGATGGAAAGACGCCTAATGGCGTACTAGAAGAAAATGCATTTTTTGCTGCGCTGGGTTCCTTTCAATCGGGTATTGACGATGACTACAACATTGAACTTTTTAATCAGGGCATGCAAAGTTTTGCTCGTTTTGGTTACACAACCGCGCAAGAAGGTAGAGCATTCGACTCAACGGTAATGGTTGCCGCGGCTCGAGCAAGCCTTGGCCCGCTACCGATAGACGTTGCGTTATATGTTGACTACACCGCTAAAAACAAACTCCCCGATTCGCCCTACTACACGGGCAATAGTTACCAAGGCATTGGCTATAACAACGGTTTGCGCATAGCGGGGCTTAAATTAACCCTCGACGGCTCACCGCAAGGTAAAACCGCTTGGCTGACACAACCTTATCATGTGCCTCCCGAGGGCGAATCAAACGACTATGCAGGTTATCCAGCAATGAGCGTTGAGCAGGTAGACGCCGAAATTATGGATGCCTTTAAAAACAACCGCCAGATTCTTGCCCACTGTAACGGTGATGCGGCCATTGACCTCTATATAAAAGCCATCGCCAAAGCCAGTCAACAATACGGTACTGGCGATCGCAGAGTCGTGTTGATTCACGGCCAAACGTTGCGTAAGGATCAAATTGCCCAATTAAAAGCGCTAAATATTATTCCTTCGTTATTTCCTATGCATACCTTTTATTGGGGCGAATGGCATAAAACGTCAGTGCTAGGCCCTGACAGAGCCGCCTATATTTCACCCACACGTGATGTATTGGACGCCGGCTTAATTTTCACTTCACACCACGATGCACCCGTTGCACTACCCGATTCTATGCGTGTTTTGTCGGCTACCGTCACGCGAGTCACCCGCACCGGTGAAGTGCTTGGGCCCGACCAAAGAGTGACGCCTTATGAGGGCTTAAAGGCCATTACACTTTGGCCTGCTTATCAGCACTTTGAAGAAAATCAGAAGGGCTCAATTGAAGTGGGAAAACAAGCCGACTTTGTTATCTTATCGGCCAACCCGCTTACAGTAGATCCACTAACTATTGCTGACATAAAAATACTAGAAACCATTAATAATGGCCAAACCGTCTTTAGACTCAAAGCCGCTAATGATGCGCCGGCGGTAGTCGGCTCAGATCAAGATGTGCATGGGTGTATTGGTTCGGCCGGCTATCAATGGTGCGAAAAACTGGCGCAATGCGTGCGCCCTTGGGAGCTTACAAAAATGCAAGGTCAGGAAAACAGTCCTGAAGCCCTAGCGGCGCTTTGTGGGTAGCGACGCCCTCTAACAATTGCATCACACACATAGGCTCTGCCACCCTTCGCGATCACCGCGCGCGACATCTTAGTAACCGCATATAGTAAACGTATGTAGTAACTGCAGTTACTACATATTGCCTTTTACGCTTGTTATACCAACCCAAGCATGACGGGCCAAACAAATTACCAATGCTCCGTTTCCCAACGACACGGCGCGCAAGCTATTGAAACAATGGTGAGCCTTATGAGGCACAAATAAATCATCAAAATCACGTGTCGCATTATTTGTAAAACTAAAAGGTGACATGGTTTGATAAATATTGAAAAAGTATGTACCTTTCTTTTCATGCATTAGAAGCGTCGTCAGAATATAAAGCGCCTCTTAACAACGATAGCGGTAGTTGAATCAACTATTAGGCTTGAAAGCCCCCATAGTCAGGAGTTAACACATGAAATGCACAAACACTCATACCCACGCTGATCACACACATGCGCCTGGGTGCGGCCACACCGCCATCCGCCACAATGATCATGTTGATTACCTGCATGATGGTCATTTACACCACCCTCACGACAATCATTACGACGAGCATGTTATCGAGGTGAGCGCAGCAAACCCTGATAATTGTAGCCCTGTGCATGATTGTAATGGCCATGTACACGGCCCAGATTGCGGGCATGAGGCTGTGCCGCATGGTGATCACATCGATTACTTAGTGAATGGTCGTTTACACCATGTTCATGAGGGGCATTGCGATGATCACGGCCCATTAGAAATAGTCAACGGCTGAGATTGCTGGATTAATAAATTAACAGTTTAATCATGTGGGGCAGCCCCGCCTGGTTTAGCTTATATTTACGCCTACTGAGTGAGCAGTAGAAAAGGATTAAAAATGAAAGAAAATCAAACGTGGCATCCACTGTTGATTGTCGGCACCGTCCTTCTGGTCAATGCCTTCATATTTTGTTTATTAGGTTTTTCCTTCAACCCAGGCTTTTATGGCGTAGCTGTTGGTTGCTCTGGTGCCGGCATTGCGCTGTGTATTATCGGCATTCAAAAAAATACTCAATCAAATCGGTAGCGTTATTCCTAGTAATCGCTCTAAAGATCACAACATGAGCCTATGCGCATCTCATACTAGCCGATTGAAGGCGTCAATTTCACCAAAAGGAATGCCTTTGCAATGAAAGACATTTTCTTGGCCAAAAAACAGCGAGCAAGATTAAAAAAAGCCGCTTTGATTGTCTTTCTTTTAACGTCACAAATGACCCCAGCTACAGCTGAGGTTTTAACGACCGAAAACATTGAAGGCATCGACGTTGAAATTCGTCGGCCGGCCAATGGAGTATACCCATTAATCATTTTTTCTCATGGAATGGGAGCCTGTCCAGCTGAGTACTCAGGCCTTCAAAGTCGACTCGCCAACGCAGGTTATATAGTGGTTGCACCCAAACATGAAGGACTGCATGTCAGGCAGCTCGAAACCCGATGTACCTTGGCGAGCGCCAGAACAGTGGACAGAGCAAAGTAATAGTAATCGAAGAGACGATATGCATAAGGTTCTAGACGCCCTCCCCTCTAGCCATTATGCTCAGTACGTCGAGACCTTCAAGCAAATAGGTTGCGCGGGGCATTCTATGGGTGGCTACACCTGCATGGGACTTGCTGGCGCTTGGGATTCATGGAAACGGGATGAAGTCATTGCTACAGCATTACTCTCGCCATGGAACAAACCCTATGCAGTACACAATCGCATTGGCAAAATGAAAAATGTTAAAACCCTCTATCAAGGGGGTTCGAAAGACCGTCCAATATCAACAGATTTACTAAAACCTAACGGCACCTTCGATAGAACTGAGCCAGCAAAGTATTTACAAATATTCAAGCGTGCTCGACATTCATCTTGGACCGACGGAGCTTTGGCCAAACGATTCCACGAACCAATGAGCTACTACATTACTTCCTTTTTCGATTTATCTCTTAAGGATCGTCCGAAAGAAAAACTTGAGGTAAAAAAATCTCGAATAGCAGAACTTCAGTTCAGGCATTGAGACTGCGCGACATATCAAGCATTGCTAATGTGTAACCTCAACAATAAAAAATTCAGGCTACAACAGGCCAGTTAGGCTGAACTTGCCGAGTTGAAATTTATGACCGTTTTCGATGCCGCGCTAATTTCTTCCGCCTTTCTATGCACACTCGTTGCGGGGTTTCTTTTCGCTTTTGCAGTAGTCGTGATGCCCGGTATACGAAATTTTAACGACAAACAGTTCATTAAAACTTTTCAGGTCACCGATCGTGTTATACAGGATAACCATCCTGGGTTTTTGTTCGTTTGGCTCGGATCAGTCATAGCAATAATCGCTTGCGTCATCAGCGGCTTTGCAAAACTTCAGGGAGTCGATTTCGTTCTGCTTTTCGTTGCTACAGCCGGCTACCTAGTTGGCGTTCAAATCTCTACAATTGTTGTTCATTTACCGCTAAATAATAAAATTCAAACGTATGATGTTGAAACCATGTCTGATGCGGAACTCTGTGCGGCTCGCAAAAGATTTGAGCCTCGTTGGAATCGATCAAACAAAATTCGAACAATAATCGCTTGTTGCGTATCATTTTTACTTATCATGCTAGCTTTACGGCAATAAAGGCATACTCTACGAAGAGCCCACTGCGCTCGAACAGGCGAACAACCCACGACTCGCTCCTCCTTACGCCAAGACTGGCGTCATGTGCCAGCCTCTCCTTCTGCTTGATCGCTATAGCTAAATACATCGGTTATGGGCACGCTAAACACCTGAGCAATTTTGAAAGCAACTTCTAAGCTAGGCGAATATTTGTTTAATTCAATGGCATTGATGGTTTGCCTTGTCACGCCCACTAAATCAGCTAATTCTTTCTGGGTCATCTCTTCCTTTAGAAATCTTAAGGTCCGAATTTGATTTAAAATAATAAACTTGGAGATTTGCATTTTTTAACTACCTTGCCGGTAATAAAATAATTGAACGGCTTTTTCCACCACCTCAGACACAACTAAAAACAAGAGCAACAGGTGAAAGGTAACAAACTCATTTTGCAGCGTTAAGCTCGTCAGCATGGTAATGACAATGCTTGAGGCTAGAAGAAATGCTTTGATGCGCGTAGCTTTCAATTCAATGATTAAGTCACGCTCATCCTCATTTTCGGGCTCATTAAATGCCGCGGCAAAGATATGGCCTAAAATAGTTAATACTGTGAGCACTACAAGTAAGCCAATGAAATGAGAAACCAAATTTGGCGGGAACCTATCAACACCGGTGTAATCAAGGGCCAAAAAGTAGCTTCCAAACACAAGTGAAAGAGTTACGATCTGGATCCAAAGACTTTTTTCTTTAAATGTCACGCTCATAGTTATGTCCAATATTGTTTACTGAGAGTAAAATATATTATACCCGCTCATCTCTGTCAAATATTTTTTACATCAAGAGAAGCTTGATACTCTTTGTCTCCTACACCTTGACCCTGCAAGTGCTCGTACTACCATTATTAGCTAATTCCAAAAATTGGCTGTCTGTAGTGCTCGGCTAGGGCTCGGCGCATTCAACTGGGTGCATCCTACTCGGTGCTAGGGGGCTAGGACCGCCAAACTAGATATCTACCGTAAGATCAAACAGGTCAAATTAAATTGCATACAACCACCATAAAAAATAGCCTTGGCATAATCCGACAGGGGGCAATGGCCTTGGGGCTATGCGTCACCAGCCTAGGGGCACTCGCAAATTACTCCTCAGGTCTCCAACTCAATGAGACATTAACGCACGATAGTCAGCTCCGCTATTACGACGTTTATGTACCTGACAGCTATGATGGCAGTCTGGCCTACCCCTTAGTTGTCGACATACACGGACTTGGCAGCAACAAAACCGCGCAACGCCTAACATCAGGCATGCGGCCACTGTCGGAGCTAGAAAATTTTATTGTGGCATACCCGCAGGGCCTTTATGGTCTGCCTGATGCTCCAGAAGAGCGAAATCCGGTAACGGGCTTTCCACTTGAAGGACCATCGTTTAATGCAGGTGGCGTTTGCTGCGGCGCTGCCGAAGAAAATGGAACGGATGATATTGGCTTTGTTCGAGCAATGGTTGAGGCGATAAACGCAGCGAGCCATATTGATACGACACGTGTTTATGTAACGGGGCTTTCTAACGGCGGTTTTATGTCGCATAGATTAGCTTGTGAAGCGCCCGATATTTTCGCTGCCGCTGTGCCATTGGCGGCATCTACATTACAAAACCTCAACATGGATTGTGCCCAGCAACCGATACCAATATTAACATTTCAAGGATTGACCGATAGCTTAGTACCCTACGATGGCAATATCATTTATAAGAGCGCCCATGAATCATTGGAAGCTTGGAAGCAATACAACGGCTGCACTTCGCCAACGCCGGATGTGATAGAGACAATAAGCGACACCGCTTTTTGTGAGACTTATAACTCCTGCTCCAACAGTGCTGACACTGGCTTATGCAGCGTCACGGGCAGTGATGCTGCGGGCCACTTTTTATATCAAAATGAGGACGGCATCGATTTAGCAGAAAAGGCATGGCACTTTATGCAACAACACCAAATGCTATCCGAAAACCCGATCAGTGTATCAGTGCCCATTGTTCATTTTTGGACAGCGTGCCTGTTAATAACATTGTCGATAATACATGCTAAAAATAAGCGCATGATAAAGGCAGAAAGCTTAAGGTTTAAAGTGTAACTACCCCCCAAACTTTTTTGCCCACTGATTTGATCAACGAAGCGCTCGGAAACCATACCGTAAAACTATGCGCGAGCAACTTACAACAACTCCTTTTAGAATAAGCAATCGCAGAAAAATTCGACTGTAAAAAAATTAATGTGCGGTTGTAATAATCCATTACTACGTTACAGTTGCTTCTGGACGTCCAATTATTACAATACTAGGATTGAGTACGTACCTACCAACAAAGTGCCTAGCACCCTGCAAGTTGTTGGTAAAAAATAAGCTGGTATAAGCAATTAAGTACTTAGTAAGAGTTTTTACTAAATCCTTGAAAGGGTCTACAAAATGAACAAATCAGGTTTCACCCTTATTGAGCAAGTTGCTGTTATCGTTCTTTTAGGTATTTTGGCAGCAATGGCATTACCCCGTTTTATTAATCTATCGAGCGATGCGTATCTCGCTGAATTCCATGCGACTCAAGGTGCATTCAAGGCAGCAGTGACGACCGCGCATCTGAAATGGTTAGCGGCCGGATCTCCAACGGGAGCAAGCGCCCAAGATTTCATTGGGTCAATTGATTTCAATCATCTGGGATATCCGGCAGGAATTGACGGGGGAGCTCAAGTTACCTCTCCGGAAGACTGTCTTGCAATCTTTCAAGGGCTAATGATAATAGATAGGGTGCTTCAAATACCGATTGGTGATGGCCCAGGCATAAAAAACTTGCCTTCCAACGTTGATATAGCTGTTACCAACAACTCAGATATTTGCTACTACACATTTGTTTCCGAATCTAAATCTGCTGGTTACAATGCACGACAATTTCGGTACCTCTACCTTACAGGGGAAGTAGTCGAGTGGCCAGCAGGATTCACACTGTATTGAAACTCCTGCCTTAGTACAAACAAAGGCTGTGAAATCACTTTGCAGCCGCTGCTTCGGGTATTATCAGCATGAGAGATTGTAATCGGTTAATATGCCCCAGCTAGTCTCGCCTTGCGCAACGGGCAAGCCACTTGGCACCAGCCGCCATTGCATAACCAGCAGGGTAAAGGCGACAAGCAATAAGACCAGAATCAGTCCCAGCACACGCATTGGCAACCGCAGATTTCTCATTGAGACATTTCTCTTGAATATGAATAACAGCGAGCCTGTAGGAAAGAGCAGCGGCCTAAACGCCCTCAGGTAGGCCAGCATCTCGCCCTGCAAAATTTATGGCTTAAGAAGGACAACCACTTTCCCTATACTCCGACCTGCCTTACTTTTTGCGTAGGCCTGTTCGATATTTTCTAGCGTGAAAATACTGTCAATAACAGGCTTAACTAACTCACTTTCAATAAACGTTTTTAGTGTGTTTAGGTCTTCAGTGCGGGACTTAACCCATATAGCTCTGGCCGTCTTTCTTCCCTGAAAAAAATAAGGCCGGTAACTGTTAAATAGTAGCTTTGCCGTGTCCAGCGGTGCTAATAAAAACGCCCTGCTCGGCCATCAGTGACGAACACGACGACAAACTCTGGTAAGCAGTGACATCAAAAACCAC
Organism: uncultured Pseudomonadales bacterium; assembly: GCA_943788835.1. Classification (GTDB taxonomy): domain Bacteria; phylum Pseudomonadota; class Gammaproteobacteria; order Pseudomonadales; family UBA7434; genus UBA7434. The sequence continues at coordinate 55,587 of CALSRU010000010.1, forward strand.
ATCATAATCATTAGTTTCTTGTAAAAAATCACTCCGCTTATAATCAATCACTTTTTCTGCACCGAGGCCGGCCACAAGCTCACTATTTTTACCGCTGCACACGCCGGTAATATGTGCGCCCATGGCTTTACCTATTTGCACTGCAAAGGTGCCCACACCACCCGAGGCGCCAATCACCAACACCTTACTGCCTTGTTCCACGCCACCTAAGTAAAAAGCTTGCAGCGCAGTAAGAGCCGCGAGTGGTACCGACGCCGCCTCGGCAAACGACATATTTTTAGGCTTGTGGGCAATGCTGTTTTGAGCGATAACAGCATACTCTGCACACGCGGCCGTTCGCAGGCGCATATCCATACCGTAAACTTCATCGCCGATAGCAAAGTCAGAAACGTGTGCACCTTTTTCAACGACCACGCCGGCCAGGTCATCACCAATAATATTGATTTTAGCAAGCGCACCTAGCTTGGGAGTTAGCGATGAAATAATGGTATTGAGCTTCCAATCTTTTGGATTAACAGAGGATGCATGAACTTCAACTAGTACATCATTAACGCCCACTGTAGGCCGCTGAGTACTTCGAGTAATGAGGGAAGTATTGGCGAAAATGCCTCTGGTTGTTGCGGCTTTCATGTGGATCTTCCAAAAAAAGCAAACAAAATAATGGCCTCATTGGTTAAAGCCATTGCAAGATAACGACTAGACAATGCCTTCCAAAGAGGCAGCCCGCTGGTCTATTGCCTGGTTAGCAACACTTCCGCTTTAACTGCAGCATCATGCGCCAACGCTCTGGCTAAGTCGCCAAAGCGCTCTTCAATTTGTTCGCGGCGAATCTTCATCGTCGGTGTGAGCATACCGTTATCAATTGTCCAAGACTCACAACTAACAATAATAGCGCCCACACGGGCATGCTTTTCAACCGTTTGATTAAGCTGTTTAACATGCGCAATTAGATCGTTGTTAATTAGATCGGCGTCTTCTTTTTGTGCCATGGCCGAGAGCACGCACACAATAACGGTTTTAGAGTAACCGCGACCGAGTAAGCAACACTGCTCGCTGTGCATACTTTCAGAAAATGAATTCTCGATAGCCGTAGGAGCAACAAATTTGCCTTGAATCGTTTTAAAATAATCTTTGACTCGACCCGTAATAAAAATGAAACCCTCTTCATCTATGCGGGCTTTATCGCCTGTATGCAGCCAACCCTCCACAAAGGTTTCGGCCGTCTTGTCCGGCATTTTGTAATAACCTGTAGCAAGGCCCGTGGCATTAACTAGCAACTCGCCCTCATCACTCAAACGCACCTTTACATCACCCACCACACGCCCGATCGAGCCAATCTTTCGATGCTCGGCGGTATTAGCCGCCACACCCATCGCCTCGGTTTGTCCAAAGCCCTCCATCAGTTCAATGCCCAATTCTCCATACCACTCTATTAATGCAGGTGGCGTTGGCGCTGCAGCAGTGAGCAAATACATAGCGGCATCAAAGCCCAGCCCAGCACGCACCAGCTCGCCTACGCCGGCTTTATTTTCAGCCAAAGCTGCACTGAGGGCCGCTTGCGAGCCAAACTGATTAATAATGCCCTGCTGCAACTGCTCCCACACACGCGGCGGCCCAAACATCATATGCGGCCGACAGGCGGGCAAGTCACGCAACAAGGTGGTCAAATTCTCATTAAAATAAACCGAGCCGCCGTTAATTAAAGAACCGTATTCCACCACTTGCCGCTCTGCAATATGAGACAGCGGTAAGTAAGAGAAAAAGCGGCCTTTAGGCGGTGTGGCGAAAGCCTGCTTAAAGCGGTCAATCGGTATAACGTTCGACTCATGTGTTTGCATCACACCTTTGGGCATGCCGGTGGTGCCAGAGGTGAACACTATCGAAACTAAATCAGTAGGCTGCGCCTGATACGTTGCCCGCTGCCCTCGGTAATCGTTAATAATATCGTCCCAACGAAGGTGCTCACAATCAAGCTCAACGCCCGGCAATGCCACTAACGTTAGCCCCTTGGGGAGGACCGTAGAAATTTTATCCCAATTTTCATTCTCACCAACAAACAACAGCTGCATGTCGGTAAATTCCATCACATAAGCCGCGGTATCTTTGGGCAATGTTGTAAACATGGGCACTGTTACATTGCCTGCCGCAATGGTGCCAAGGTCAGCCATGAACCAATGGGGTCGATTGCGCGAAAGCAGCCCCACATTGACTCCCGCCTCACCCAGTACCGTTTGTTGCCAGGCCGCTATCGCATGAATTTGCTCACTGGCTTTTAGCCAACTCCATTCCTGAACATTATCGCCCTGCGGATATCGCATCCAGACTTCGTTAGGATATTCAGTTTTCCAGTGATCAAGATATTCGAGAAGTGTTTTATTCATAAGGACCGGCCTATTTTTATTTTCAATCATTTATTTAAATATTCAACGCCACCGGTGTAGCGATATTTTCAAAGCTCAATGTAAAGCCTAAACGTTTTTATTTCAACGCGGTAGAACCAATCAACCATCATGCCACCTAAGGCTAGTAACCAAAAAAAAAAGCCAAAGGGGACAATGCGCGGACAATCGTAGACACCAACATCATTACTGTTGATGATTTCGACTATGGCTGCGGCAGTCACATCATATACCTGAGAATAACGGCCAAACCGTGTATTAGCCCTACTCCTGAACAAACTCTAGGTAGTGCTGAGCGACTAACGCTGGAGCCTCTACCTGCGGGTAATGCCCAATATCGGCCAGCTCGGCTAAAAAGTCCAACCGACAACCCAACACCTTATAACGGGCCACCATATGCTCACCCGACACTGGATCGGTAGAGCCATTGATGAGTGCTAAAGGTATTTTTGCTTCAATTAGAGCATCGACCCAACGCTGCCGATGCTCAATGCGATCACTCATATAGGTGATTAAATTATGGAAGATATGTTTACCCTGCCTGAGATTAATCAAACACCAAAACTGCGCCAACTCTGTTTCGCTAGGTTTTGTGTGCACGCCGAAAACCCTGCTAAACGATCGATCAAAACTGGCTTTACCGGCCAAGCGATTAATGAGCGGCCCTAAAGGGCTTAATAATAGTTTTTGCGTTAAGAGCGCATGATGCGTTTCAGGAAACAGCCCCCCATTGAGAAAGCAGGCCGAAAGCCAATGGCCCCCACCAATTCCCGCATTTTGCCGAGCCAACAGTTCTTGCGCGACCGTATCACCGTAGTCGTGAGCTAATACATGAAAATTTGTGAGTTGCAGGTGCCCCACTAACGCTTCAACAATGTCGGCTTGGCTATGGATACTGTATTTAAAATTGTTGGGCTTGGCAGAGAAACCAAACCCCAACATATCTAAGCACACAACCCGGTATTCTTTTCGCAGCGCCAGCCACATTTTTTTCCAGTCCCAACTAGACGTTGGAAAGCCGTGAATAAGTAGTAGCGTAGGTTTATTACGGTCGCCCTCATCGATATAAAAAATATCGTGACCTAAAAGCGACTGCATAACACCTTTTTCAAACCACTCGCGCAACTCAGGAAATGGCATATTTTGGATATTTAACCGCATCGAATAGTCCCAGTTTATTATTTTTAAACAGCTAAAATGGCCAAACAATCGGCACAATTATAACTGTGGTCATGCCCACCAACACCGTTAATGGCCCCCCCATTTTAACAAAATCCACAAAGCGATACTTACCCGGACCGTAAACCATAAGGTTGGTTTGATAGCCAATGGGGGTAGCAAAACTAGCCGAGGCTGCAATCATTAGCGTGACCGCAAATGGCGTAAGGTCGAGTCCCAACTGACGACTTAACTCCGCGGCAATAGGAAAGATCAACACCGCTGCTGCCACATTAGAAATCATTGCAGAAAAGCCGGCCGTAAGAATAAATAGACCTGCAATGAGACTGTAGGGGGATTCACCTACCAGACCGATGAAACCCTGAGCGATTGTCAAGGCCGCGCCGGTAGTTTGCAGACCAGCACCCAGGGCAATGGCTGCAGCAATAACAATAATCACCTGCCAATCAACACTGCGTCGAGCTTCATCGGTGCGAAGGCAGCGCGTTAATATCATCCCGCCCGCCGCTAGCATCGCTGCTTCAAGCATCGATAACAGACCGGTAGCCGCTGTAATGATCATAGCGGCAAAAATAAATAAAGCCGTACCCATATGTTCATGAGACACAGGCGTATAGTCGTCTATTTTACGCACCATTAAAAAGTCTCGAACATAGCGCTGCTGCCGTTCAAAAGAGCGCCCCGCTTCAATTAGCAGGGTATCACCTGGCTTAAGCACTACATCACCAATCCGCCCTTTTAAGCGCTGCCCCTCTCGCGCCACGGCGATAATAGCCGCTCCATAAGTCGAACGAAAACGGCCTTGCTTAATTGTTTTTCCCAGCTGAGGGAAATTGTTAGAAATAACAACCTCCACCAAATGACGCTGCGAGCGTTCTGAATCTAATTTAAATATTTGATCATCAGCAGGCCGTAAACCGCGCATTTTTTGCAGATCTACCACCGACTCCACATTACCGGCAAATACCAGCCGATCATTTGCCTGCAGCTGTTGCAAAGGCCCTACTGCGGTAATTAGATGGCCGCTACGCTGTATCTCTATTAGGTATACACCCGGTAAATTACGCAGGTCAGCCGACTCTACGGTTTTACCCACTAATGGACTATCCGGCTCAACCAGCATTTCCACAGTGTACTGGCGGGTATCACCAAACTGCGGTTCCTGCGATGCCCCTCTATTGACCAATAATAGTCGACTAAACAACAGCACATAAACAAAGGTCACCAGCACGCAGGGCACGCCCACCCAAGCCAACTCAAAAATAGCTAGGCCATGCTCGGTGGGTACCGGCTGCCCACGGTAATAGGCTTTCAACATGCCATCGATGATAAGGTTGGTGCTAGTGCCAATTAACGTACAAGCGCCACCCATGATGGCCGCATAACTCAAGGGCATGAGTAGGTGCGAGATCGGAAAACGAGTGCGCTTAGCCCACTCCATTACAGCAGGAATCATCATCGCTACTACTGGCGTGTTGTTGACCACCGAGCTGAGCGCGGCAACCGGTGCCATCAAGCGCAATTGGGCACGTGGCAGGGTGCTTGGCTTACCTAACAAACTACCAGCGAGCCACGATGCCGCCCCCGTTTTAGTCAGGCCTCGCGCCACAACGAATAGAAGTGCCACCGTGATAGTGCCTTCATTCGCAAATCCAGAGAATGCATCTCCTGGCTGCAAGATCCCCGATACCAATAATATCGCCACGCCGCCCATGAGCAACACATCGGGCGCGACTCGAGTAAACATCAACCCAGCAAAACACAGTAGCACTACAGCGATCGACAGTAAGGCAGTTATTTCCATTTTGGCAAACCAATCATTGATGTTTAAAGCAGCTCTAGTACAACGCCAATACTACAGCACTTCAGGCTAGGTATAAATTTCATCAAGCCGATCTAAAAACTGGCCTAATAAATTGGCTGGCAAGGCATTAATACCCGCTGCGGCCTTGCGCCCTCCCCCTGTAGGAAATTCCATACACAGCTCGTCAGCTGCGGTTTTATTGTTGAGTGGTGCGCGTACACTCACCAGATAAGTGCCGTCGGGACGCTCAGTAAGTACAGCATGAGCTCGGTGCGGCGACTGATTGGCAAGGTCATTCCCATAAACCCCACTCACTCGGCGGGCCCATTTTTCATCGGGTAGTAAAAATGCGGCCGAATGAGATGTATCACGCAATTGTTCGGCTTTGGCTGCACGCAACATATCTTCTTCATAGCCATGCTCAAGACTTTGAAAAGTTTGCCGGTCATCGTTAAGGAAGCGAAGTGGGTCGTCATACTGACTCACGCGCGTGTATAGCTCAGCCGGCTTAAAGTGTAGGTCGTCGAGACTCGCGCCATACCCGTTGTAATTGATATAAATACCTAGATTTTGGAGCTGCTTGAGCTCAACCTCAGATAAGTTGAGTGAGCCGGCGAGTGCACGCGCGCTGCGATGCAGGTTGTCACCAAATGCACCCACTACAGCCCAGCCTGCATAAGCGCCCTGCAGTCGTCCATTAATTAGCAAACTAGTGCAAATATCTGGCGACGTATTAATTAGCGCATCGAGTGAGCTGACATTCGGAATATCGCCTGCTACATGATGATCGCAATAAAAAACCCGAGCGCCACTATCCAGAATACGCAGCAGCGCCGACTTATTTTTATCCATTGACACATCTAGAACATTGACTTGATCGTCACCGTCCAGTGCCACTTTGCCAGACAAATTATCGACAAAGTTGTCGAGTAACTTAATATCGCGTTTAACACCGGTAACAAGCTCCGAATCAAGAGGCTCGGCGTTGCGCAACTGAGTCAGCGCACAAATACCATCAGCATCACCATTAAAAACGTCATAAACCGCCATAAAAAATCCTTTGATCGATGTGCATCCAACTACTTGATGCATAAACAACAATGTTCGAGAAAACTGCACTAGCCCGCTGCACCAAGACAGCAGATTAACAGTGATTGAACAAAAGGAAAACGGCAATATGCAACTGCTCCGCCCGCTCGACAGCCGAGCAAAGCTTGGGCAAAGCAGCCGCGCTGTTACCGTTTTTTACTTGCTAATACGAATGCGATTTTTGTTATTGGCGATAGTGCTTTCACCAATACCTTTAATCGCCTCAAGCGATTCAAGAGAACCGAAAGCCCCATTTACACGCCGATACTCAACAATAGCTCGAGCCTTGCTCAAACCAATGCCATCGAGCGCTTGCGCTAATTGCTCCGCAGAGGCCTTGTTAATATCGATTAAATCGGTGGCTCCGCCGTCTGACGCCTGTGCTAATGACGATAGACTTAAAGCCAAAATGAGGGTTGGAATGGATAATTTCATAACTTACTCCTTGTCATTAATTAAACCGGCCATCCTGCCGGAATGTGTGCTTTTTTTGCGAAAAAACACTGCTATTTAAGCAAAAATAGCGCTGCTTTGTGTTTTAGTTAGACTCTAAAAAATGCATGAAACGCTCCTTTTTTCTGCCGGAAAATTTCATCCAAATACTGCATAGAAAATTAAAAAAACCAAAACACGGATCAAACCCTAGCATACAAATAAATACTTGTATATTTTTTATTCCAATCGTATAGTGGCGCTGCAGTCATGATGACAGCAACCCAAAAATGAAAACATAAACGTTTAGACGCTCGATCTATCAAGGAGGATAGTATGTCAAACCACTTAACTTTATTTTTATCCCAGCAAGCCGCAAGCGCATGCACCAGCAAGGGTAGCGCCGATAATCTTGGCACCGCAGCGTGCCAAAGCAAGCAGTTCAACACCCAATCCAGCGGCAAATCCCCCCCCACCAAAAACATCAGGCGCGCACAAATTCGCTGCACCGACATCCAGCAATCAGCCCATTTAAGTCAGGGCATCTCAAAAAATTTGCGCTGCTTATGCAGGCGTTTTTTGTGCAGTGGCAGTGTACTCGCACTGGCCCTAACAGGCCTTCAATCTCAAGCCTCAACCGTTTTTATTAATGAAATACACTATGACAATGACGGCATAGATGTCGACGAGGGTATTGAAATTGTGGCCCAAGCGGGCACCAGCCTAGAGGATTGGCAACTGCTCTTTTATAACGGCAACAATGGCAGTGTTTACAAAACCAATGCATTAACCGGCTCGTTTTCAGATCAAAGTAACGGTTACGGTTTTATGCATGTAGTTACCGGTGGCTTGCAAAATGGTCCCTCGGACGGAGTCGCACTCATCAACTCTTTGGGCCAGGTTATAGAGTTTTTAAGCTATGAAGGTGATGTCACTGCAACAGACGGCGCTGCGCTGGGACTTACTAGCACGGATATAGGGATTTCAGAAAGCATAAACGCTGCACTTGGCATTTCATTACAACGGACCGGCACAGGATCTGAGCGAGAAGACTTTAGCTGGACGGCGGCCAATGCTACCTTTGGTGGGCTCAATGCGGGTCAAAACCTTATGCCCCATGTCAGTAGTATACCGCTACCGGCAAGCATAATATTTTTTGCCAGCTCACTAACGGGTCTGGCGGTGGCTTCACAACGACATCGTTCGCGAGCAAGGCAAACCTAAGCCAAAGCGAATCGGGGGATTGAGCAACCGGCAAACGCACAGCTCTGCGCGTTTGCCGGCTTGCAAAAACAGATCAATGCTTGGCAAAAAATTCAAATGTGATGAGCTAGAGAGTTCACATGGCTTTTTGCAAACCATAAGTGAGCGAGAAGAAATACCGAATTGCCAGCTCCAGTCTCAACAATGTATCAACGCTAGGCTGTCGACTGATTTTCGATAGACCGCATGGATTCCCATGTTTTACAGCTTGGACAACGCCAATGCAACTGCCGCCCGGAAAAACCACAGTCGCCACACCGATAGCGGTTACGTTGATTTAACAGCTCACTGACCTGCGAATGAAGCCTACACACATCGCTCTCCACATGCTTACTCGCATCATTTATTTGCAGCTCGACTAACTTATTTGAGGCGAGCAGCGACTCATACTGTGCGACAAAAACAGATAGTATTTCACTGGCCTGCTGCACCCGAATAGGCTCATCTTCACTGCGGGCAATAAACTGATCGACCAAATACATTGCCACTCGCGGCGCGTCATGATTTTCAATATGTGAGCGCAAATGTCGTGAAAAAATCTCAAAGCCACGCTCCACATCCTGCCTTTCATACGCTTCTTGCAACGCTGGCAAACACATCCAGAACCATGCCGGGTCTTGTAACTCAAGTCGCGATAAAACCTTAATCACCTGTTTGTGTCGCCCTTGAGCATTATCATTCGCTGCACTGAGCAAAGCCACACGGTAAACGGTTTTGTCAGCCGCTACAGCACGATCGAGATACTGCCTAGCTCCAATCAAGTTTTCACCACGCATACAATCTTCTGCAAGCTCACAATAAAAATGCGCAACCATTCGCTGCAGATTACGCTTGTGCTCTACATTTGCTTTCATGAAACGACTTTGCAATAACGCTTGCGCTACATTTATTGCGTCTTGCCACTCACTTTCATCTTGATAAATATCAAGCAAGGAACGCTGAGCGATACTACGAAGAACCGTAGACTCACCGATCACTTCCTGCAATAGTACTTCTGCACGATCAAGCAGGCCTGCGGTCATAAAGTCGCGTGCCAATTCGAGGTGAACCTGATGCTGATCTTTGAGTTCAAGCACGGGCCGAGCCAGCAAGTTTTGATGAATACGGATGGCCCTATCTACCTGCCCCTGTTTACGCATCAATTTACCTAATGCGAGGTGAGTTTCAAGCGTATCTGTATTCACATCGAGAGCCGAAACAAATTCTTCCACCGCTTTGTCAGGCTGCTCATTAAGCAAGTAGTTAAGGCCCTGAAAGTAACTCTTACCGGGAGCAAAAGCTACGCCCGCCACATTCTTCTTGGCAGCATGCCGACCAAGATAAAACCCAATGGCAATGGCAATAATCAAAAGGCCAAGTAGCGCAAAATCGTTCATTAGTTAGGAATGATAGCCCGAGATAATTTTTGAAGTATGCTGCATGCGGCGCTCTACGCGTCGGCGCAATGCCTTTTCACGAAGCACCAGCAAGGTGGATGTCAGCAGTCCCAAGCCAGCACCTACAACAAAAAAACCAATGAGCCAACTGGAGAGCCGGAGTGCAATGGGCTCAACGAATAAAAGATCGACTGTTGCAAGGCTGTTATTATGCGTAATGAAGGCCAAGCTAAAAAACGCAAAAATCAGCACAGCGACCAATAGCATCAACATCTTTACATATCGCATCGTCATAACCTCCAAGCCATAGAAAGCCCATTATACGCGATGGTTCTTAAGCGCTGTAGCCGGTAAAGCAGCTTTTAAGAGCAGTACTTCCTATACTGCCTAGGAAGCAGGCAGTCGAGCGGAAACCGAAAGGCATTGTTTGTGAACTGAAAGTTTTTACACAGGAAAAAAAAACGGCGCTTGAAGCGCCGTAGATTTAAAAATAGCTGGATTGGAAGCGTGTCAGGCTATCATTGACGCGATCCCGCATCTCTTTACCCGGCTTAAAATGTGGAACATGCTTGCCTGCTAAATTAACTTTTTCACCCGTTTTTGGATTTCGCCCTACCCGGGGTGCCCGGTAGTGCAAACTAAAGCTGCCAAAGCCGCGAATTTCGATACGCTCTCCGGCCGCCAAGCCATCCACCATTTGGTCGATGACGCACTTCACAGCCAGCTCAACATCTTTAGTCGATAGCTGTACCTGCCGCATTGCTATACGTTCAATTAATTCCGATTTCGTCATCACATCACCTCGAACGCAAGCCACCGCCTACGCTCTCATTGCCCTTACAAACCAATCCGAGACTGATTTTGTAACTGTCTGTTTATTATAGACAAGCTGAACCAGTGTTCCAGTAATGAGATGGCAGAAGTTGGCTATTAGAGAGGCAAAAAAGCCATATAAACGACTGATTTGCAAAGGAAGATCAAAAATGACTAAAAAAAAACCAGCTGCGAGCTGCCTGAATGGCGCCCGCAGCTGGTTCAGCCTGACGACTACTTGTCGTCTAGCTTGGCTTTGATGAGCCCACCGATGGTGGTAACCGCTTCAGTTGCGGTCTCTTGCTCTCGGTGCTGGCGCACCGCATCTTTCTCATCTTGTACGTCTTTAGCCTTGATCGACAAAGCAATTACGCGATTTTTTCTATCGACGCTAATCACCTTAACTTCAACCTCTTCACCTTCTTTAAGCACATTTCGCACGTCTTCAACTTTTTCACGCGAAATTTCCGAGGCTTTCAACGTTCCTTCAATATCGTTACCAAGGTCAATAATTGCCGCTTTCGCATCCATAGACTTGACCGTACCATTGACGATCTTGCCTTTATCATTTTCAGCAACGAAATCTGAGAACGGATCTTCTTCAAGCTGCTTAATACCCAGTGAAATACGCTCACGGTCCGAGTCAATCGATAAGATAACGGTTTCGATCTCGTCGCCTTTGTTGTAAGCACGTACTGCCTCTTCGCCAGGCTCGCTCCAAGAAATATCGGAGAGATGCACTAGGCCATCGATATTGCCATTCAAACCGATAAAGATGCCAAAATCGGTAATAGATTTAATGGTACCTTTGATTTTCTCACCCTTAGCATGTTCAGAACCAAATGCATCCCATGGGTTTTGAGTGCATTGCTTGATGCCTAATGAAATACGACGACGCTCTTCATCGATATCAAGAACCATTACATCGACTTCATCGCCAAGGTTAACAATTTTTGATGGATGAACATTTTTGTTAGTCCAATCCATTTCAGATACGTGAACCAAACCTTCAACGCCGCTTTCAAGCTCTGCAAAACAACCATAATCAGTAAGATTAGTAATAACACCCTTAATAATGGTCTTTTCAGGGTAGCGACCTTTAATATCGGCCCATGGATCCGCACCCAGTTGCTTCAAGCCCAGAGATACACGATTTTTCTCGCGATCAAATTTGAGGACCTTAACGTCAATTTCATCACCTACGGCGACAATCTCGCTTGGGTGCTTGATACGCTTCCACGCCATGTCAGTGATATGCAACAGACCATCCACACCACCAAGATCAACAAATGCACCGTAATCGGTAAGGTTTTTAACGATGCCTTTAACTTCTTGGCCTTCTTCAAGATTTTTAAGCAGTTCTTCACGGTCAGCACTATTGGCCAACTCCATCACAGCACGGCGCGACAACACAATGTTGTTACGCTTGGCATCGAGCTTAATTACTTTAAATTCGAGTGGTTTACCTTCAAGGTGCGAAGTGTCACGCAGCGGGCGCACATCAACCAGTGAACCAGGTAGAAAGGCTCGTATAGTATTGATGTCAACTGTAAAGCCGCCTTTAACCTTGCCATTGATGACACCGGTAATAACTTCTTCAGCCTCGAACGCTGCTTCTAGCGCAGTCCAAGCTTCCATACGGCGAGCTTTTTCACGGGACAACTTAGTTTCACCAAAGCCGTCTTCTACCGCCTCAAGTGCAACTTGTACCATGTCACCGATGGCAACGGTAAATTCGCCTTGCTCATCGATAAATTCAATTCGCGGGATAACACCTTCTGACTTAAGGCCGGCATGCACCGTAACCCAATCATTATCAATGTCTAGCACTACACCGGTAATAATAGCTCCGGGGTGCATTTCAATCGTTTTTAAACTTTCTTCAAATAAATCGGAAAATGATTCAACCATAACGGTTACCTTTTGTTGTAACGCAAGCTTGTAGATGTGCTCAAACTATCTTTAACTATTGCAAGTTTTAAAACGCCACTCTTGATCGCCTGTACTCAAAGTAAACCTTAAGTAAAGCTCGGTATTGTTTTATAACAACGCTGACTCATCACAACTGACAATAAACGTCAGCGGCGCCACAGCACAGCGGCCACAATCATAAAATGGTTGGCCCAACAGTTTCAGAGATTTTATTACCGTAAACACAAGTGTTTTCGGTAATGCGAGAGATCGCAGCACAGGCAACAAACTTACTGTAAGTCCACGCACCAGCACACGCGGAGTAGTTAATAAATATTGACGGCGCAAACACTGGTTATTCATTGCAACGTCAACCAATAATCCATCTGCCGGGTGGTGTCATTACTGAACAGGCTAAAAGCGCGAACGCCTCAAAACACTTAATTCAACAACACTCCATCCTAAAACGGAAAGTTCTCACTGGCCGAGTCATGTCATCTGACCCAGTCAAAAAAGCGGCGTACTCATGCCCAACCCTGAGCGTTAGACCGCTACCAAACCACGCTGCTCTACTTCGGCAAGAATTTCAGCACAGACCTGTTCAATACTCAGTTCGGTGCTATCGATATACAAGGCATCGGGAGCAGGCTTTAGCGGCGCTACCGGACGCTCCATATCACTCTTATCGCGAGCGGCAATGGCCTCGGCGAGGCGCGCGAGGTTACCACTTTGTTGCTTGCCGAGCAACTGCTTCTGGCGACGTTTAGCTCGAATTTCAACACTGGCAGTTAAATAGACCTTCAGAGGGGCATCAACGAATACAATTGTGCCCATATCACGCCCATCTGCGACTAATCCGGGTGCCTCGGCAAAGGCTCTCTGGCGACCCAATAAAGCCTTGCGCACGGATGTCAGCGCGGCAATTTTAGAGGCTACCAAACCGACATCCTCTGAACGAACCAAGTTGGTCACATCCTCCCCTTCTAAGAAGGCTTGCACACCCTCACCCTTGTCATCTGCAACAAAATGAACATCGAGCGCTCCGGCCATCACCCGCAGACTGGGCTCATCGTCCACAGCCACATGATGATGCAAAGCTGCAAGTGCCAGTAATCGATAAAGCATGCCACTATCGAGCAAGTGCCAACCTAGTTGCGAAGCGATCCGCTTAGCCACAGTGCCCTTACCGGCTCCACCGGGCCCGTCGATTGTAATAATGGGAATCAAATGCTTCGGTTCCTTCTATATAAAGTAGTCAGCTTGAATGCTTACAGACCATGATTAGGCTGCATGATGTGGGTTTTAAATACTTTGCGATCATGCCAGTTCCAGCGTTATGCCAGTTCCAGCGACAAGCCAAGCTGGCAGCCTAGCTCCACAAAATTGGGAAAAGACGTGACGATATTATCGCAGTCCTGAACCTCTATATCACACTGCGCTTGCGCACTTGCAACGGCAAAAGCCATGGCAATACGGTGATCATGATGGCAGTTAATTGAGACGCTATCGAGCCCTGCTCCTATTGGACCGCCCTCAATAATCGCACCATCTTCAGTGCCACGCACATTGACCCCGAGCGCCAAAAGCCCATCGACCATCGCCTGTATCCGATCACTTTCTTTAACACGCAATTCTTCCGCGCCGGTCAACACGGTTCGACCCGCGGCACAAGCAGCGGCGATGAATATGACCGGAAACTCATCAATAGCCAGCGGCACCAATGCCGGCGGAATATCGATGCCATGCAACTGGGCGCTGCGCACAACAAGATCGGCGACCGGCTCTCCGCCTACATCACGAAGGTTGGTCAAGGTAATATCAGCGCCCATCAATTTAAGAATATCGATTACGCCAGTGCGCGTTGGGTTAATGCCAACATGCTGCAGGGTTATTTCAGAATTCGGGGTAATCGATCCCGCCACTAAAAAGAACGCTGCTGAGGAAATATCAGCCGGAATATCGATAACTGTTGCCGTAAGTTTACCCCCGCCTAGCAGGCTTGCCGTTGGCCCACTGCGCTCAACAACATAACCAAAACCTTGCAACATCCGTTCGGTGTGATCACGAGTCGGCGCAGGTTCAGTAACGGTGGTACGCCCAGAAGCATATAAACCAGCCAGTAAAAGGCACGACTTAACCTGAGCGCTAGCGATTGGCAGCACATAATCAATACCGTGCAACGCAGCCTTGCCGGCAATTTCTAGCGGTGGACGGCCCTCTTCGGCGGTAATAATTTCCGCACCCATTTCACGCAGCGGCACGGCTACGCGGTTCATCGGCCGGCCAGTTAATGACACATCGCCTGTGAGGGTAGAACTAAAAGTCTGGCCCGCTAATAAGCCCGCCAACAGCCGCATTGAAGTCCCTGAATTGCCAACATATAACGACTCGGCGGGAGCCTGCAAACCATGCAAACCTCGGCCTTTGACAATCAGCTTACCGCCGCCTAGCTGATCGATAGGTACCCCCATCGCTTCAAATGCAGCGAGGGTAGCCAGCGCATCGGCTCCTTCCAAAAAGCCAGAAATATGCGTATCGCCCTCAGCAATGGCACCCAACATAATAGACCGGTGAGAAATCGATTTATCGCCAGGCACGCGAACACTACCCGCCAACCCCGCCACTGAATCAATCGGTGTTTCTTGTCTTGCAGCATCACGCTGCCTTGCAATTGCTAGTAATCTCACAGTAAATCCAACGGCTCCGTTTTGGTAGATCAGAGGACCTGTAACTTCCTCATATTTGGTATTTGCACTTGTCTTTAGTAATTGTATTGCTGTATCCACTAACCCATGTGCTGATCTCGCGCGGCTTTCGCCTGAGCAAATAAAGCCTCAAGAGCCGGGCCATTACTATCGGTAATATTTTTCTTAAGCTCTGCTAACTGCTTTTCAAAGCCGCTTATCGCCTCCAGCACAGCTTTATCGTTAGCCACCGATATTTCTCGCCACATACGAGGATCGGAGCCGGCTATACGAGTGAAATCTCGAAAGCCTCCACCAGTCAAGGCAAAAATATCGCTCGAACTAGGCTGCTCACTTAAATAGCCAACCAATGCATAGGCCAGTAAATGCGGCAAGTGGCTTGTCATACCCAGTACCTGATCATGAAACTCGGCACTCATCGCATGCAACTCAGCTCCTGTGGCGCGCCATAATGACTCGATCGCCTGCAGAGCAGCGGTGGCAGTTTGCTCTCGTCCTGCCAAAATCACGCGCTGCCCAACAAACAAATCTGCACTAGCCGCAGCAACACCGCTTTGTTCTGAGCCCGCAATAGGGTGCCCTAGCACTACGTTAGCCGGTACCTCGCCAAATTGCTTGATCAACGCTGCGGCGATATTACCTTTGACGCTTGCCACGTCGGTAACCACTACTGAAGCGGGAACCCGCCGCACTACATCGACCATCAGCTGTGCGGCAAACTGCGTTGGTGTTGCGACGACCACACAATCAACGCCATCTAAGGCTTTGTCTAAATCCGTTTCTGCTTGCTCAATAACGCCCAGCGCCAGCGCTTGGTCAAGACTACTTTGCCGCCGCCCCCAGCCACGTACTTCGTTAACCGCGCCAGCTTGCTTCGCGGCCATTGCTAATGATCCGCCAATCAGACCGACCCCCAAAATTAGCAATTTTTCAAATATCACTTTGCTCACAGAATGCTCTTATGTATTTTAATAAACCGATCCATCTTCACACCCTTATTATTTTAGAGCGCTCAAGACAGCGGGTAACTCTTTTAAAAATTTCTGATTTTCATGCTCAAGCCCGATGCTCACGCGCAAATGCTTTGGCAATTGATAATTCGCAAGTGGACGCAGAATCACACCACGCTCTAGTAGCGCTTGATTGACAGGAGCCGCATCAACACCCGGAGCAAAGGTCACGAAATTAGCAGCCGAGGGAATATATTCTAAGCCCAAGCTATCTAGGCCAGCGGTTATTTGCTCCATACCAGACCGATTGGTATCCAGCCCCTGCTGTAAGTGCTGATCATCATCAAGTGCCACTTGCGCACCTAGCAGGGAAGCAGATGTGACATTAAATGGTTGGCGAACTCGATTCAGCACATCCGCAATCATTGGGTGAGATAGCGAGTACCCAACACGCAAACCACTCAAACCGTAAGCTTTAGAAAACGTGCGGGTCAGTATGAGGTTGGGATGGCTGCGCTGCAAGAGTTGGCCATCTGGGTAATCAGCCGCCTGCGCATATTCGTAATAAGCCTCATCAAGCACCACGATAATATCCGAGCTTAGCGCCTGCAAAAAGACCGCTAACGAATCATGCGAAAAATAAGTACCGGTTGGATTATTCGGATTGGCCAAATACACAACCTTCGTATTGGGCTGTACCAGGGCTAGCATCGCATCAAGATCATGTCCGTAATTAGTCGCTGGCGCTACTAACGCCTCCGCTCCACTGCGAGCGACCGCCAATGCATAAACAACAAAGGCATACTGGGAATAAATGGCGCTAGCATTATGATCAAGAAAAGCACTGGCTACTAATTCGAGAATGTCATTCGAGCCATTGCCCAGCGTAATCCCTTCAATTTCAACAGCAAACTTTGAAGCTAACGCAGACTTTAGGTAAAACCCATTAGCATCAGGATAGCGATTGCAATCGCGCAAAGACTCAGTCATTGCATTGAGCACCCGCAAAGAAGGTCCGTGCGGGTTTTCGTTACTGGCCAACTTAACTAAAGAATTAAGACCCAACTCACGCTGCGCTTCTTCGAGCGGCTTGCCCGCCTGATATGGCTGCATGGCTTGCACCGTGCGGCGGGCTACTTTTATCCAATCGGTCACCATAAAAAATTCCTTATCACCAAAAGGTAATCGTTAGATACGACCACTTTAATGCGCGACAAAAGCCAGCGTATTGCTGCAAGGTTTATTCAAATAACTGCAACGGGATACGAGCCAAGCACCTTAACCATTAAGGCCTGCTGCTTAAATTGCTCTATTATGCGCTGCACGCTGGGATCTTGATGATGCCCGTGAAATTCCATAAAAAAAACATAAGCCCAATTTTCAGTGCGCGAAGGGCGCGTCTCAATGCGCGTTAAGCTAATGCCTTCTTTATCTAGCGGCTCCAATAACTTAAACAGCGCACCGGGCTCGTTGCGGGTAGAGACTACCAAAGACGTTTTATCATGCCCACTAGCGGGAACTTCTTCGTGAGCAATAACTAAAAATCGAGTGGTATTGTCGGCATAATCTTGAATATTCGATGCCAAATGCACGAGCCCATAACGCTCAGCAGCCAGCTCACCGGCCACGGCAGCAACGCTTGAGTCATCTGCCGCCATGCGCGCTGCTTCACCATTGGAACTAACGGCTGAAATTTCTACTTGAGGGAAGTTCTGCTGTAGCCAATCACGCGATTGAGCCAAGGCTTGCTGGTGGGCACAAATCTTTTTTAGCTTAGCCGAGTCAGCGCCGCTGTTGACTAACAGGTGCAAGGCAATCGGCAATTCCAACTCACCACAAATTTTTAATGACGAGTTGATAAAATTATCGAGCGTATGAGTCACCATACCCTCAGTGGAATTTTCGATAGGCAGCACACCATAACGGCAGACTTTTCGCTGCACTGCAGAGAAAATTTCGCTGATGTTGTTCATCGGCCGCGTATGCGCCGAATGACCAAAATGTTTGAGTGCAGCTGCCTCAGTAAAGGTACCTTGCGGGCCTAAGTAGGCCACCTCGAGGGGTTTTTCAAGCGCCAAGCAAGCAGACATGATCTCGCGAAAAATATGCGCCACTGCTTTGGCATCAAGCGGCCCCTCGTTGCGCTCCATCACTTTGCGCAGTACCTGAGCCTCACGCTCAGGACGATAAAAGACCGGTTCCTCAGCACCAAGCACGGCCGCGCGCATTTTAACCTGAGCAACCTCTTGAGCACAGCTCGCACGACGATTAAGCAAGCGCTGCATCTCGCTGTCGATACGATCAATTTCATCACGTAATTTAGCTAAATCGTCGTCACTCATAGCCTTAAATCAATATGCTGTGCCTGCTTCAAAATGCAGGGCGTGAATAAAAGTACCAACCTAATCAAGCATGCTCTGCGGCGAACTGGTCCATATAGGCAATCAATGCATCAACTGCTGCTTCAGGCACGGCATTGTAAATAGAAGCCCGCATACCACCCACCGAACGATGACCTTTCAGGTTGAGCAAGCCAATACCATCGGCCCCTTGCAAAAACGCCTTATCAAGGCTGCTGTCGGCCAGTGTAAACGGCACATTCATGCGCGAGCGACTCGCTACCTCAACGGGGTTAGCATAAAAGGCATGGCCATCGACAAAGCTATAGAGCTTTTCAGCCTTGCGCTTGTTCAGCGCTTCCATAGCCGACAAACCACCCTGCTCTTTAATCCACTCAAATACTAAACCGGCCATATACCACGCATAAGCCGGCGGCGTGTTAGACATAGAACCAGCTTTTGCCTGAACCTGGTAATCAAGCATCGACGGCGTCATTTTGCTAGCCTGACCTAGCAATGATTTGCGCACAATGACTAGCGTAAGGCCCGACGGCCCAATATTTTTTTGCGCGCCCGCATAGATTAAGTCGAATTTCTCAATATCGATTGGACGCGACAGAATAGTTGACGACATATCTGCCACCACAGGCATGCTAACCTCAGGCTCCCAAAAAAATTCTACTCCGCCAATCGTCTCGTTAGGCGTGTAATGCAAATAGGCAGCTTGCTCATCGATCATCCAACTGTCAAAAGCCGGAATACATGAAAAATTCTGCTCTTCGCTGCTCGCCACCACATTCACATTGCAATATTTCCCGGCCTCTTGAATAGCTTTTTTTGACCACTGCCCGGTATTGACGTAGTTAGCCGTGTTTTTATCCGCTAACAAATTAAGCGGCACCGCAGAAAACTGTTGTGTAGCGCCGCCTTGCAAAAACAAAACGGCATAATCATCAGAAATACCCATCAACTCACGAAAGTTTTTCTCTGCCTCTTCAGCAATCGACACAAACTCATCGCTGCGATGGCTCATTTCCATCACCGATAAACCCTCACCGTGCCAATCTAACATTTCACTTTGAGCTCGAACCAGAACAGCTTCAGGGAGTGCAGCAGGACCTGCACAAAAATTAAATTTGCGATTCATACAACATCAACTCTTAAAAATGGAATAATATTTTGGCCAACTAATCGGCCGAAAACTCTAAAAGCCCTACAATTCGACCTACGATTCCGAGCCACCCTCCTCGGCAGTCGACTCATCGGCGTCTTCACTGTCGGTATCTTCTATACGCGCCACGCTCACAAGTGACTCACCCTCTTTGAGACGGATAACTCGCACCCCTTGCGTATTGCGGCCTAACTCTGAAACTTCATCGGTACGGCAGCGAACCAAAGTACCCTGATCACTAATGAGCATCATTTCATTGCCCGCATCAACCTGTATAGCACCGACCAACGTGCCATTACGCTCCGAGGTTTGCATACCAATAACACCTTGTGTACCGCGACCCTTAACCGGAAATTCATCAACATGGGTACGCTTACCATAGCCATTTTCACTGACGGTTAGCACTCGCCCATCTGCACGGGGAATCATCAAGGCTATTAGCTGCTGATTCTCGCCCATCTTGATGCCACGCACACCGCGCGCAGTTCGACCCATGGCGCGAACTGCTGTTTCCTTAAATCGGACAGTCTTTCCCTCACTGCTAACCAACAACACGTCAGAGGCGCCATCAGTGATTGCCGTACCAATCAACACATCGTCTTCGTCTAACTCAATTGCACGCAAACCTACGCTGCGCTGACGAGAAAAGTCAGTCAACGCCGTCTTTTTAACAATACCACTCGCTGTTGCCATAAAAATATAATGATCTTCGAGGTATTCAGCCACCGGCAAAATCGACGTAATGCGCTCTCCTTGATCGAGTGGCAGCATATTGACCACTGGGCGACCACGCGAACCGCGACCTGCAATAGGAATATGGAAAACCTTCATCCAATAAACTTTACCTACATTAGAAAACAACAAGATAGTGTCGTGCGTATTGGCAATTAACAAATGTTCAACAAAATCTTCGTCTTTTACGGCCGTTGCAGAGCGGCCCGTACCACCGCGACGCTGCGCACGATAGTCATCGAGCGGCTGTGATTTAGCATAACCACCATGGGATATAGTCACTACTCGATCTTCTTCAGGAATCAGGTCTTCAACCGTCAGGTCGCGTTTACTCGCAGTTATCTCGGTGCGGCGCTCATCCCCAAAATTAGTGACTAGATCATGCAATTCTTCGCGAATAATTTGCATTAGGCGAGCAGAGTCACCCAGAATTTCAAGATACTCTCCAATCTGCTCTAACCGCTCACGGTATTCTTCGAGCAACTTACCGTGCTCCATGCCCGTGAGGCGATGCAGACGCAATTCTAAGATCGCCTGCGCTTGCGTGGGCGACAATTGATACTTGCCATCAACCACGCCGTATTGATCAGAAAGCTCGTCAGGGCGACTTGCAGTGGCACCGGCCCTTTCTAACATCTCAGCTACGCTGCCCAATTCCCACGAGGCATTGATCAATTTTTCACGCGCTTCTGCCGAAGTTGGCGATGCCTTGATAAGTGCGATAACGGGATCGATGTTTGCCAATGCAATGGCCCAGCCTTCCAAAATATGCCCGCGCTCACGAGCCTTGCGAAGCAAATACACTGTGCGTCGCGTAACGACTTCGCGGCGATGCTGGATAAAGCACTCTATTAATTTTTTTAAATTAAGCAGTTTTGGCTGGCCGTCGACCAACGCCACCATATTGATACCGAAAACCGTTTCAAGCTGAGTTTGAGCATAGAGGTTATTTAGCACCACCTCACCCAATTCTCCACGGCGCATTTCAATGACAACGCGCAAGCCATCTTTATCTGACTCATCGCGCAGCTCAGATATACCTTCAATTTTTTTCTCTTTGACTAGCTCGGCAATTTTTTCTATCAAGCGGGCCTTATTGACCTGATAAGGCAACTCACTAACAATAATCGTCTCACGCTTGGTTTTCTCATCAATTTCAACCACCGCTCGCGCGCGGACATAAATTCTGCCACGGCCAGTCCGGTAGGCTTGCACTATACCTGCACGACCATTAATGATAGCCCCGGTAGGAAAGTCAGGCCCCGGCAAAAACTCCATCAACTCATCAACCGTCAGCTCAGGATTTTCGATTAGAGCGAGAGTTGCCCTAACGGTCTCATTGAGATTATGAGGAGGCATATTAGTTGCCATACCCACTGCGATGCCCGAAGAACCATTAACTAACAAGTTGGGCACTCGTGTAGGCATAACTTCGGGAATAAACTCAGTGCCATCATAATTGGGCACGTAATCAACGGTCTCTTTATCCAGATCAGATAACAATTCATGCGCGATCTTTGCCATGCGAATTTCTGTATAACGCATAGCTGCCGGCGAGTCACCGTCAATTGAACCGAAGTTTCCCTGACCATCAACCAGCATATAACGGAGCGAGAAAGGCTGCGCCATACGAACAATGGTGTCATAAACTGCCGAGTCACCATGCGGGTGATACTTACCAATCACATCCCCCACAACGCGCGCAGATTTCTTGTAAGCTTTGTTCCAGTCATTACCCAGCTCGTTCATCGCATGCAAAACACGTCGATGCACCGGCTTCAAACCGTCGCGGACGTCGGGCAGTGCCCGCCCAACTATTACGCTCATAGCGTAATCGAGGTAAGACTTTTTAAGCTCTTCCTCAATATTTATTGGTAAAATCTCTTTGGCTATCTCAGCCATGTTTTATCCTCGGTCGTAAAATACACAGAACCGCTTAACAGCACGGCACTTCGTTTTGTTATTCAAGCAACTCGAATACTAATAACGAGCTTACCGATAATTGACCGGCAGCCTGACTCGTGGCCACCCACTAAACCTTGAATTCAATCCCGCTGCCAACTGATCTAACCGAACCCCCAGCCGTTCAAAAATCGATCAGAGCGAACTTGACTTTGCAGATCACCAGATAGATAAGTGACAGTGAAAGTCATCTAGATATATGACACATTGAACCCAGCGCGAAGCTTCAAAAACCGGCCTTTGCAGCGGCCTGAATGATACCATAAAGACCCCATAAAAAGGCCGCTATGGAAATGCCAAACAGGGTACTTTGGCACTAAATTTCGGCCCCATTTAAGAACCATTTAAGCCCCGCATTGCGGCGCCCCAAGCGACTGATTCAACACACAGCCCAAGAGCCTAACTGCCGCACCCCACGTATGGAATACTTGTTCGGGTGAAAACGCAGACGCGCAGGCAAAATAACCTAAACAACACCAACTTTTACTCGCCCACTTTTACTCACCCACTTTGCTCGGTGCTAGGGCGAGCATCTCAGCGGCAGCATGGCGTATAATCTTCGCCCGAAACGGCCAACGACGCAGCGGCGGCCCAATATTGCACGCCCACTCAGGCAGAATAACTTTGACAGCATCCATCCAAGCAAAAAACAATCGCATCATTGGCGCTAGCTGGGTAATACCCATGGAGGGTGATACTCACGGTTCGCCACTAGGCGGCGGAACAACAGCGGTTCATCGCGACCATGGCATGCTCATCATCGATGGGAAGATTGCCCAGATGGCCCCCTACACCGAGCTGGTTACTCAAACCAAGCAAGCACACCCGGATATCGAGGTCGAGTTTTTTACCGACCACATCATGTTACCGGGTCTGGTCAACTGCCACGGCCATGCCGCGATGAGTCTACTGCGCGGGTTTGCCGATGACTACGCCTTAATGCCATGGCTTGAGCAGCACATTTGGCCTGCCGAGAACCAATGGCTAAGTGAGTCATTTGTGCGCGACGGCACGACCCTGGCGGTTGCAGAAATGCTGCTTGCAGGCACCACAACGTTCTCAGATATGTATTTTTTTCCCGAGGCCAGCGCCGAAGTTGCCGAATCGCTTGGCATGCGCGCACAAATCAACTTTCCAATTATTGAATTCCCCTCCAACTGGGCCAGCGACACAGAAGAATATTTTTCCAAAGGCCTCGATCTGTTTGACAATTACCGGCATAGCACATTGGTCAACGTAGGTTTCGGACCGCATGCACCCTACACCGTCAGTGACGCAAGCTTTGAACGCGTAGCCGTGCTGGCCGAAGAAATCGAGACTCACATCCAGGTTCACCTGCAAGAAAGCGCTGCCGAGGTGGCCGACTCGGTCCGCGACTATGGCGTCAGCCCCATCGAGCGCCTCCATCGACTCGGCGTTCTGGGCCCACGCACGCAAGCCGTACATCTAACACAATTCAATAAGCGCGATATCGAACTGCTGGCGCAATCAAATACAAGCGCGATCCACTGCCCCGCTTCCAACGCCAAACTTGCTAGCGGCTACAGCGCGATAACACACTTATTAGCTGCTGGGCTGCATGTCGGCCTAGGGACCGATGGCGCGGCCAGTAACAACACACTCGATTTGTTTGACAGCGCGAGACTAGCGGCACTGCAAGCCAAGCTGCATAGCAGCGATGCCACCGCACTGAATGCCACGCAAAGCCTGCATTTAGCCACTCAAGGCGGCGCCGATGCACTCGGCCTAGGTGACCAAATTGGCAGCCTCAGCATAGGCAAGCAGGCCGATATCATAGCCATTGATACAAGCCAGCCTGCCCTGCAGCCTGTGCACAACCCGATATCTCAACTGATATATACGCAAGCTGGCAGAGCCGTGAATCATGTATGGATTGACGGTCAGGTCGTCGTTCGATCCAGAGAACTATTGAACATAGATCTCGCCGAGCTACTTGCGAACACAAAAACATGGCGCGATAAACTAGTTAAACGCTAACCAACCCCTATCACAAGCCGCTATTTAACTCCCAAAACCATTACCTGAGTTAACGTATCAACCATGACAAAGAATACTAGCGAACAAAAAACAACTGAGCCCGATACCCAAGCGCAAACCGCCAACGTAGACCTCGATGAAATAGCCAAATTTGAAGCCCTAGCTGCGCGCTGGTGGGACACCGAAAGTGAATTCAAGCCGCTTCATGAAATCAACCCGTTACGGGTCAACTTCATCAACCAGCACTCGCCAGTCGCCGGCCAATCGATCATAGATATTGGTTGTGGCGGCGGCATTTTGAGCGAAGCCTTGGCCTCAATGGGTGCTGCGGTCACAGGCATTGACATGGGTGAACTACCGCTCAATATCGCGCGGCAACATGCCTCAGATAATGGCGTCACTGTGGAATATAGACAAGATACTGCCGAGGCCATTGCCGAAGCTCGCCCCGGCCAATACGACATTGTTACCTGTCTCGAGATGCTCGAGCACGTTCCCGAGCCTGGCAGTGTCATTGCAGCCTGCGCAAAACTTTGCAAACCTGGCGGGCACCTCTACTTTGCCACCATCAACCGAAACCCAAAAGCCTATTTGTTTGCCATCATCGGCGCCGAATACGCATTACAGCTGCTGCCAAAAGGCACCCATGAGTATGCTAAATTTTTAAAACCCTCGGAACTGCATCGCTGGATGAGACAATGCAACCTCGACCTTAGCAATAGCACCGGTATGACTTACAATCCACTCACCAAACGATATCGCCTGGATCCTCACGATCTGAGCGTAAATTACTTACTGCATGCCGTGAAAACCAACGATTAAACGCCACCAGTATTCGCTGCGAACACAAGCGCACGCGCGCCACTCAACAACCACACATGAGAACCAAGGCTTTTATGCAAGCTGTCCTTTTTGATCTCGATGGAACCCTAGTCGACACTGCGCCAGACTTTGTGCTGGCCGCCAATAAGCTACGCCAAAAGCTCGGCAAGGCGGCCCTACCCCCAGCCGTCATTGCCGCGCAAGTCACCAATGGCGCCATAGCCGTAGCCAAGCTTGCATTTGACGCCGACGAGTACCACGCCGACTTTGAAGACTATCGACAGGCATTGCTTGATAGCTATCAGAAACACCTGGGCGCCGCATCCGCACCGTACGACGGACTATTAAACCTGTTACAGACGCTCGAAGAACGCGGTATTGCATGGGGCGTGGTCACCAACAAACCGGTGTTTTTTGCACACAGCTTGATGGAGACGTTAGGCATAAGAGAACGCTGCGCCACGCTAATTTGCCCCGACCATGTCACGCAACCCAAGCCCGCCCCAGAGGGGCTCTTACTGGCCGCCAAAGAGCTCGGCGTTGAGGCATCACGCTGCATCTATGTTGGTGACCATGTGCGTGATATAGAAGCCGGCAACGCTGCGAGCATGAGCACAATAGCAGTGAGCTATGGCTATCTCGCGCCCGATGATGACGCCAACTTATGGCTTGCCGATCACGTCGCACAAACTCCGGGTGAATTGTGTGAAAGAATTTTGCACCTCATCAAATAAGTCCAGCCTCGCTACAAGAATGGTAAACACTAGTTGAATTGTTTATCCTTTCAAACTTTGAACCCTACTCTTGCCTAACCCAATTTCCTTGAGCCACTTACATGCCGCAACTCGACGATCTTTCTACATACCAAGCAGCCCCAGACCTCCTTAAAGGAAAAAATATTTTAGTGACTGGCGCAGGCGCGGGCATCGGCAGAGCCGCTGCACTGAGCTTTGCGCAGCATGGCGCTACCGTTATCCTACTGGGCAAAACTGAAAGCCACCTTAGTGAAGTTTACGATGCCATTGAGGCCAATGGTGATCCGCAACCGGCCATCGTCCCGTTTGATCTAGCCACCATTGACGAGTCGGCCTATGAAGACATTGCACTGCAACTTCAAAACAACTTGGGCGGCCTAGACGGCGTACTACACAATGCTGGAATTCTAGGCGAACTAAAGCCCCTGGAGCAGTACGACGGCAAAGCTTTTGCTGACGTGCTCAACGTCAATTTATTGAGTAACTTTCTGCTCACAAAAGCATTAATGCCCTCACTCAAAGCCGCCGAAAATGCATCGGTCATCTTCACCTCGAGCAGCGTAGGACGCCAAGGTCGCGCCTACTGGGGTGCCTATGCCGTAGCAAAATTTGGCATTGAAGGGCTCATGCAAATCTGGGCCGCTGAACTGGAGAGCACGTCTTCCATTCGGGTCAATTCTCTCAACCCCTGCGGCACCAGTACAGCCATGCGCCGACAAGCCTACCCCGCCGAAAACCCTAGCAGCACGCCACAACCTGCCGCAATAATGGGTGCCTACCTCTTTTTGATGGGTGATGACAGCATCCACATTAATGGACAGCAACTCGACGCAAGAATCCGCTAAAGAAACCGCCAAAGAAACTGTTGAAAAAACCAGCAAGCAGCCGCGCCACAAAGAAGCCTAACCACGATCCCCAGCGCCATTCAATTCGGTGATGTCAATGCCACGCACGTGTCATATT
Organism: uncultured Pseudomonadales bacterium; assembly: GCA_943788835.1. GTDB lineage: Bacteria > Pseudomonadota > Gammaproteobacteria > Pseudomonadales > UBA7434 > UBA7434. Next base: position 82,250 of record CALSRU010000010.1, read on the forward strand.
TTTGACTCAAGCACCGTCGAGCTTTAAAAAAACCGCAAAGCACGGCACAAACCAACAGAAATAAAAATAAAAATTGATATATATCAATACCATAAAGACCAATTCAATAAACTGGCACAATTTTCGCTCTTAGCCCTCATTAAGATCGGGCGATTATCCCTCCGGGTACGGTTTATCAACGTATTACCGCAACCGAATCCCCGGTCTGAACTTTTCTCTTGCTCGCAATAGCGGTTATCGGTGATCCAACACCCTAAAAACAAGAACCCTGATTACGAGAAAGACCCAGCCACCAAAACACCACAACGAATCGGGCGCAGCATGGAAAAATCAAGCGAAATTAAGCAAGAAGCCACTGCGCCTTCAAGCAGACTAATACACAGCAAGCGCGACCTTACAAAAACCGAGCAGCCCAATCGTGGCGTAGTGACTGCCAACCATGCACGCAGCAAACTCCCTACTGAACAAACTCAATTCATTAACGAGCTGCGCCTCTATTTGTGTACCGAGCTCCAAACGAGCCTTAAAGTTGATGACCTGCTGCAAATATTTTTTAGCCGACTTGAGCATCTCATTGGAATTGCGGGCGTCGAATTTGCCGTAGAAAAAGCGCGCCCAACGTCTTCAGTCACCGATACGGTGATACAAATACCCATAGCTAGTGAACCCACCTGCATCGGTGCACATGCCATTCACACATTTTGCTATCAGCTAAACACAAAAGACCATGGGGTTGGAACACTGACGTGCTATTCGCGCAATCGCATTGATGGATTAAATATTGAGGTACTCGAGGCGGCCATCAGCACGCTTATTTATCCTCTGCATAACGCTGTGCTCTTTCAGCAGACGCTAGCCTCTGCTGAGGCCGACTACCTCACTAATTTAGGTAACCGCGATGCATTAGATAAAACGCTGCCCAATATGGTCGCGAGTGCGCGACGCTACCAACAACCTCTCTCAGTCTTGATGATAGATATCGATCAGTTTAAAGATATAAACGACCAATATGGGCACAACTCGGGCGATCAAGTCATTATTGCCTTGGCAGACGCGATTCGAGCGATTGCGCGTGATTCAGATATTGCTTTTCGATTTGGTGGAGATGAGTTTTTAATTTTGCTGGGTAATACTGACAGCAAGGGTGCCGCAGCGGTGGCTGAACGACTGCGCAAATGCGTCGAGTCATTGACGTTTGGCCAACAGGAGTCACGCAGCTTTACTATAAGCCTTGGCAGTGCTGTGCTTAATAAAGAGGAAACGCCAAGCGCGCTCATTTTACGTGCTGACCAAGCGCTGTACCGCGCAAAAACTACTGGCCGCAACTGCTCAGTGCTCGCTTGATGTATGACGCCAGCTAGGCACAAGACAATGGAGCAACCACGATGGTAACTCCACTAGATGTTGACTCTCAATTCTCGCCCGCCAAGATACGTTTAAGTGAGCTCAATAACTCAGCGTTCTCATCGGCCGAGCCAACCGAAATCCGAATATAGTCCTTTAATCTAGGTGCATTGAAATAACGCACCCACACATTGCTTGCTTTCAGCGCTGTGTATATTTCTGCGGATGACTGTGTGGCGTGACGCGCCATAATAAAGTTGGCTGACGAATCGAGCGACTCGAATCCAAGACTCACAAGCGCTGCGACCAACTGCTCACGATTGTCGACCACGCGTTGACACGTAGACCGAAAGTAGTCTTCGTCAGCAAAACTTGCTTGCGTCACTGCGCTTGCCACTGCATCGATCGGATAGGAGTTAAAACTATTCTTAACGCGCTTTAACCCATCGATAAGTTCAACTGACGCTAACGCATAACCAATTCGCAAGCCTGCCAGGCTGCGCGATTTAGACACCGTCCGCGTCACCACTAAATTAGGATAACGTGCCAATAACGGTATCGCCGAAAGATCGCCGCCGCTAGCATCGGGCTTTACAAAATCGATGTAAGCCTCATCGACGACGACCACGGTATTGGGGTACGCTCGCAGTACTCTTTCAATATCGTCAGCAGACTGAAAAATACCGGTAGGCGCGTTAGGGTTGGCAAATATAATACCGCCTACACCCTTTGGATAGTTCGTCCAGTCGATAGAAAAATCATCGTCAAGCGGTATTGTTTTAAATTCAATATTGTATAGGCGACAATAAACCGGGTAGAAGCTGTAGGTGATGTCAGGGAAAAATAGCGGCTTGTCTTGCCTAAAAAAAGCATTGAACGCATGCGCTAAAACCTCATCCGAGCCATTACCAACAAACACCTGCCCCGCATCGACATTGTGATAACTGGCAATACAAGCACTCAAATCCGTAGACTCAGGGTCAGGATACAAACGTAAAAAATCGGCGTCTAGCCGGCGCAAGGTGTCCTGAACGCGCGGCGATGGTGGGTAAGGATTTTCATTGGTATTGAGTTTAACAATGCCGCTTGTAGCGCTCTGCTGGCCTGGCACATAAGGCTTCAGCGAATTGACAAATGGACTCCACAAGCTGCTCATTGATAAATTCTCTCAAAAAATAAACCCACTAGACTAAAGCTTAGTCACATGAAAAATGATTAAACTTTCACTGCTAAATCAATATCGGCTCAACTAACCATCTTCACCGCTGCGCATTTCAGCGGAGCGCGCGTGTGCGGTTAATGATTCGCTGCGCGCTAGCGTGGATGCGATGGGGCCCAACTGTGACGCTGATTTTGGATCACATTGAATAATAGAGCTGCGCTTCTGAAAATCATAAACCCCCAGCGGCGAAGCAAAGCGTGCCGTAGTGGACGTCGGCAACACATGATTTGGTCCTGCGCAGTAATCACCAAATGCCTCGGGCGTATGACGGCCTAAAAATATCGCGCCGGCGTGGCGAACCGAGCTTAGCCACTGCTCTGGCTCGTCGATCGATAATTCAAGATGCTCAGGAGCGATGCGATTAACCACCTCGAACGCTTCGTTCAAATTGGCAACCTCAATAAACGCTGCACGGTTATTCAATGAAGCAGCAATAATCTCACTGCGCTCCATGCCACACAAAAGTTTTTCAATGCTGGCGTTTACTTCATCAAAAAAATCCGCTTCGGTTGATATAAGAATCGCTTGAGCATGTTCATCGTGCTCCGCTTGCGAAAACAGATCCATCGCAATCCAATCAGGATTGGTTTTACCATCGCATACAATGAGTATTTCGGAGGGACCGGCAACCATGTCAAGACCAACCTCACCAAAAACCATTTTTTTAGCGGCTGCCACATAGCGATTACCAGGGCCTACAATTTTATCAACGCGAGGAACGCTCTGCGTGCCATAAGCCAGAGCGGCAATAGCCTGAGCACCGCCTACCGCAAAAAAGTGATCCACCCCAGCCAGAGCGGCTGCAGCCAAAACAGTTTGATTTAACTCACCGGCCGGAGCTGGCGACACCATAATGACTTCTTCAACGCCGGCCACATTGGCTGGCACTGCATTCATTAAGACACTCGATGGGTAAGCAGCTTTACCTCCAGGGACATAAATACCAACCCGCTCTAACGCTGTAACTTGCTGGCCAAGAATAGTGCCGGTGGCATCGGTGTACCGCCACGATTGCTGTAGCTGTCGCTTGTGAAAGTCTTCTATTCGCTGCATCGATAACTCAAGTGCCAAGCGCAGGTTCTTATCGATACTGTTGAGTGCATCATGCATGGCAGACTGACTAATACGCAGCTCTGCGATGGTAGTGCAGCTAAAGCCATCAAATTGCCGAGAATAATCGAGCAGGGCATCGTCACCGCGCGTCCGGACTTCTAGCATAATGGCCTTGACCGATGACTCAAGCTCGCCATCAGACACGGCTGACCACGCAACCAGGCTGGCTAACTGGTCGTAAAAACCATCGGCAGCGGCATCCAAGCGCAATATATTAATCGCTGGCCCGCCGTTTGGATTGAAATTGTTACTCATAATACTGATTTATTTTCCGTTTGAGCGTTTGAATCTCTGTGTCTAGCATCATACGCATTGCGAGAATACACAGCGCACTCAAGCTCGGCATAAAAAACCAATTAAGTCTGACACACATGCTACGCATTACGCCAAACTACTTAACAGCACCCGATAATGCGTCAACGATAGGCATCAGTTGTGCATGCTTAACCTTCATCGACGCCTTGTTACTTACTAGTCGAGAGCTGATGTCTGCAATAAATTCGCGAGACTCTAGCCCGTTGGCCAGCAGCGTCTTGCCTGAATCGACAATGTCGACAATTTCGTCAGCCAACCCCATCAGTGGAGCCAACTCCATACCGCCATATAATTTAATGACATCTATTTGAATACCCTTTTTAGCATACCAAACTCGCGCCAAATTCGTATATTTGGTTGCCACGCGCAGCCGCGCGGGTGAAACAGCTGACGATGTTCCTGCGATACCGGCTGTCATTAATTTACAACAGGCAATGTTCAAATCGACCAGTTCGTACAAACCATCGCCGCCATCTTCTAGCAGCATATCTTTGCCAACCACACCAATATCAGCAATACCACGCCGAATATAGGTGATCACGTCGGCGCCGCGCAAAACAAGTAGGCGCACATCTTTTTGGTTGGTGGCAAAGCGTAGCTTTCTACTGCTGGCGATATCTTCAGCCGGCGTAATACCAGCCGCCTGCAACAGCGGCAATGTTTCTTGCATAATTCGACCCTTGGTCAATGCAATGGTAATCAAAAAACTCTCCTCTCACTCAAGCCAAAAAATATCGTTAAACAGCAGCGCTAGCCGGTCAATCTGGCACACGACGAATACGAGCACCCAAGAGCTGCATTTTTTCTTCAATGCACTCATAGCCGCGGTCAATATGATAGATACGGTCCACCAGTGTATCTCCCTGCGCACATAAACCTGCAATGACTAAACTTGCCGAGGCACGCAAGTCAGTAGCCATAACGGGTGCTCCAGTAAGCATTGCCGTGCCCACAATAACAGCTGTATTGCCTTCAATTTTTATTTCAGCACCCATACGATTCATTTCGTGCACTTGAATCAATCGGTTTTCGAAAATTGTTTCAACTACGGTACTTACGCCCTCGGCGACGCTATTCATAGCGGTAAACTGTGCCTGCATATCAGTGGGGAAAGCAGGGTAAGGCGCGGTATGAATATCCACAGCTTTAGGTTTGCGGCCATCCATATCGAGCGATATCCAGTCTGAGCCAACCTCCAGCGTAGCGCCCGCCTCCTCGAGTTTAGACAACACTGACTCAAGTGACGATGGATCGACATCTTTGACCTTAACCCGACCGCGCGATGCCGCTGCGGCCACTAAAAATGTTCCTGCTTCAATACGGTCAGGCATCACTTTATAGTCACAATCACCGAGCTTTTCTACCCCATCAATAATCAGAGTAGCACTACCAATGCCCTCGATTTTAGCGCCCATTGCCACAAGAAAATGAGCCAGATCAACAACCTCTGGTTCGCGCGCTGCATTTTCTATGATGGTACGACCCTCGGCGAGGGTTGCAGCCATCAAAATATTCTCGGTACCGCCCACGGTCACTTTATCCAGAAAAATGTGTGCGCCACGCAGTCGGTTCTCGCAACTTGCTTCGATGTAACCGCCATCAATTTTAATCGTCGCACCAAGTGCCTCAAGGCCGCGCAAATGCAAATCGACCGGACGGCTACCAATTGCGCAACCGCCGGGAAAAGAAACCTTAGCTTGGCCAAAATGAGCCAACAATGGACCGAGCACCAAGATCGAGGCGCGCATAGTTTTGACCAATTCGTAAGGCGCAGTAAACTCCTCAATTTTTCCCGCATGAATCTCAATGCCGAGCTTTTCGTCTATTAACAACTCAACGCCCAGACAATTCAACAAATCGATCATAGTTGTCACATCATTTAAATGCGGCAGATTGCTGATACGAACGGTGCCCTCACTGAGCAAGCTAGCCGCAAGAATGGGTAACGCAGAGTTTTTTGACCCCGAAATACGCACTTCACCTTCTAGCCGTGAAGGGCCGCTAATCAATAATTTTTCCATGGAAATTAACTTCGCTTGAGAATGATAATCGTAGCGAACGATCAAGACGGCCGAATTGCCAAGTGCTTCTGTTAAACCGATATAAGCGTCATCTTTAAAGCGCTACTCATAATAATGAGCAAGCTAGCTCGAGAGAGTAGCCTGCCACTGCTGTGGCGTCAGTGCTTTGATATTGACGGCATGAATTTCTCCCGAAGTAATCAATTCATTAAGGCACTGATAAACTTTTTGCTGGCGTTTTACAGGCATTAACCCTTCGAACTCGCCACTTACTACTGTGATCGAGCAATGGTTACCCGACATTTGCACTTCAAGAACATCACTTTGCAGGTGCTCTTTGATTAAATTTTCTATTTTACTTTCCATGATCTCTATCTGACGTTAGTGTTTATAAAAATTGCAGTGCCTTATTTGAGCAGCTGTAGTGCATTATCCGATGCGTTATCTAGCCCGTCACGCGCGCTATTTATAGCCGCAAAAAACTATTCGGCCTCGGCGCCCACGACCCAATTCTCAATAACGCGGTCTATATCTCCATCATACACCTTGTAGGCATTATCGAACTGATTGCGATATATTTTACCGAGGTTCGACGACTCAATAATCATGTTTCGAATACGCCATGCGTCATCTGAATTTTTCCGCAAAGAATAGTAAATAACATAGGGGTCAACCCGATCACCATAGATCAATTGCTTAATCCTTGCCTTCCCCCTTGATGCATACGGTTCATCATCTGCGGCAGGCAACAGAACCTCTATGCGCTCACCTTCAAAAACTAAAAGGCCTTTACCATAAGTGTTGATCAGTGCCCCGGTGAACACCTCATTAAATCGATCAACTTGCATCTCAAGCTGACGTTTCTCCTCTGGTGACAAACTCGCAAACCGCTTAGTACTGGCATACTTGCCCATCACTGCACGCGAAAAAGATTCGAAATCAACATATTGTTTCAGCAATTCACCGAGGGCCTGATAAAACCGTGGCTGATCATCATCGACATAGGCTCGCGCCTGTTCAATCAATTCAATCAAGTCATTGGTAGTGCTTTCAACTAAACGATGGGCAGCCATCAGGTTTTGAGAAAGTCCTACATCCGCCGAAGTTTCAATGCCGCTGACCGGTGGCTCTTGCTGCGCTTGCGCCAAGGCAACTGCACTTCCAGCACCCGCCAGCAGCCCTATCAGGGCGATCATGCCCAGCCATTTACTTTTTTCAAATACTTTCATAAATATCGCCTTACAATTTTCCCGCATAAAAACGCTTATTAACGCTTTGACGTTTGCTGCGTTGCGCAAGCTAGCCTGGCGGCACACACGCATAAAAGCCAATTAAAACAGTTTGCCGTTGTTCCGTTTGAGTCTGTTACCTGACTGCGGTATAGTCCTGCGCACTTGAGTACAGAAAGCAAAGCGTGCCATTGAGTCTCGTAGATCAGTTATCATCAGCTGCGAATCATTCCCCGAGCCTTCAAGCATTACTGCCTCGAGCATAAGCTGGGTAACAGGGCAATAAGCAACCGATCAAACAAAGCCTCAAATATCGACAGCACTTAACAGCCAATGTTCGCGACGGCTGAGCGGCCGCCTCTAAACCGATCAAAATTTTTTCGCGGGCAATTCCAACTCAGTCATTTTCGCACGTTGTTTCTAAGATGGCTTTGTAGCAATTACCAAAAAGCGTGAAAATAAGTACCATTTTCATAAATGTAAGACGCGCTCGTGCCATTAGAATGGAGCGGGCGGCTATGCAAAACCCACCGGACTGAACAAAGCGCAGCCAACTACTGTCCACTTACAGCTATGAGCTTAACTATTAAAGTTTACCTACCCCATCGACTATGACACCTTTTATTGCATCACTCGTTTTTTTGCTTGCTCTTACCGGGCTAATTTGGAGCTCACACTATTTTGTGGGCGGCAGCGCCTCCTTGGCCAAACATTTAGGCATGACGCCCGGCTTGATTGGCCTTACCGTCGTGGCATTTGGCACCTCAGCACCGGAAATCGTTGTCTCTGCTGGAGCGGCATTTGAAGGTGTACCTGCACTAGGCGTGGGCAATGCCATCGGCTCCAACATTGCCAACATTGGCCTAGTACTCGGGGTTACGGCCCTCTTCGCCAAGCTGCCCGTATCGCGCTGGCTCAATCGACTCGAAGTACCACTGCTAGCTATAGCAACGGTACTGGCAGCACTATTCCTATTTGACCACCAACTTGAACGTTATGAAGGCATTGTTTTGATTGGCTGCGCCTTTGCACTACCGGTGATATTATTCATCGACTTAAAATTACACAAACAAGCGCGAGCCGATGAAGATTACCCCGCTGACGATGAGGAAATTCCCGACCTATCGCTAAAGAAATCGTTCATCTGGCTGCTAGGCGGCCTCGTAGTCCTATTGATAAGTGCCGACTTTCTTGTTCAAGCCGCCACCTCACTAGCGGAATTCTTTAAAGTTAGCCCGTTGATTATTGGCCTGACCGTCGTGGCACTCGGCACAAGCCTACCGGAGCTGGCAGCATCGATTACCAGTGCTATCAAAGGCCATCACGAAATGGCCATTGGCAACATCATAGGCTCAAACATCCTCAACATTCTCGTCGTAATGGCCCTCCCTGGGATTCTGATGCCTACATCGCTTGACCTACAGGTATTTGGCCGTGACACGGTAACGATGGTGGCGATGACGGCCCTTCTAATAGGCATCGTTCTATTTAAAACCCGCGAAAGTCGCGGCTACTCAGGCTTTATTGGCAAGCCGTCGGGCATCGCCTTCTTGCTCATTTATATTGGCTACTATGCCGTGATCGTAGCGCAAAATCACTAGCCGCCGCAGCGACTAAGAACAACGAGCCACGCCCAGGGTTTGGCGGCAAAAGCGCTTAAACGCAACAGCCTCCAGCCTAATTCGCCGCGCTGCCTACTATTTAGCACCAACCATTCATGCCAAGCAAAGCCGCACTGCCAACTAATCACGAGCGCATTAGCGTCCTTGCAATTACAATATGAGCTGATTGGCTGCTAGCAACGTTAGCCTGATCTCTTGTCACCGTGCTGGGCCCACCGCAAGCGTCAATAACGCTCTTAACTGGCGCGGCACCAATGACACAGTTAACTTCGGTCCTCATCCACTAATTAATAGATGCAACATGAGTAGTTTTATTGAATCGGCACTCAGAACTATCAGTATCGAATCTGAGTCAATAACCGCACTTGAAAAACGCATCGACGGGACATTTTCGCGTGCTTGCGAAGTCCTGCTACAAAGCCGCGGCCGAATCGTAGTCACTGGCTTGGGCAAATCAGGCCACATTGCCAACAAAATTGCCGCTACCTTAGCCAGTACCGGTAGTCCAGCGTTTTTCATGCACGCAGGCGAAGCCAGTCATGGCGACTTAGGTATGCTCACAAACAACGATGCAGTCATTGCCATCTCGGGCTCAGGCTCAACCGAAGAAATCATTTCGCTGCTACCGCTGATCAAGCGCATGGGGGCGCCGCTGATAGCGATTACAGGCAATCCATTGTCACGATTAGCCAAAGCCGCGGAAGCCAACCTAGATGTGAGTGTTGCCCAGGAAGCTTGCCCGCTAGGCCTTGCACCCACGTCTAGCACCACGGCAACCTTAGTTATGGGCGACGCTCTGGCGGTCGCGCTTCTGGAAGCACGGGGCTTTACCGCTGAAGACTTTGCTTTTTCTCATCCTGGCGGAGCGCTGGGCAAGCGGCTGCTGCTAAAAGTCGCCGATGTGATGCAAACAGACTTTCCGCAGGTTGGGCCCAATACGCTGCTGTGCGATGCGCTTTATGAAATATCCAATAAAGGCGTAGGTATGACCACCGTGGTAGACAATGGCAAACTTTGCGGACTGTTCACTGATGGCGACTTGCGCCGAACCATTGATCAACGCCACGACATCCATGCCACTCAAATCAAAGGCGTGATGACCATCGGCAGCAAAACGGTCACTCCCAACAAGCTGGCCGCCGAGGCTTTAAAAATTATGCAAGACAATCGAATCAGCTGCTTGGTGGTCGTTGATGAAAACGACCACCCTTGCGCGGTCGTGCATCTGCATGCATTAATACGTGCGGGCATCGCTTAATCAATAAATGAAACTCTGCGCAACTCGATCTTCTCAATTGACACCATAACCACTTGAGCGAATAGGACATGAAGCAAAAAGAGGCCGATGCAAACACACTAGCTAAAGCACGCGGCATTAAGCTGCTAGCGCTAGATGTCGATGGTGTTATGACTGATGGGAAATTGTACTTTGGGCACCAGGGTGAATCTCTCAAGAGTTTTTCCATACTCGATGGACTAGGCATCAAGCTACTGCGCGATTGCGGGATCGAATGCGCCATCATCACGGGCAGAAGCTCGGAGATTGTTGAGAAGCGCGCAACCGAACTAAGCATCAAACATGTTGTGCAGGGTCGTGAAGATAAACTCACCGCGCTTATGGAACTACTGGCCCAACTCAACCTCTCACAAGAACATGCCGCCTATATGGGGGACGACTTGCCGGACCTCGCGGCAATAAGATTTTGCCGGTTTGGCATCACCGTCGCCAACGCCTACCCCGCGGTCAAACAACACGCAGACTGGGTCTGCAGTAATAGCGGCGGTAGTGGCGCAGTAAGAGAAGCGGCCGATATTTTATTAACTGCCAACGGGCACTATGACGATGTCATTGCCCGCCACTTATAATCCGCGGCCTTTAACAAACCACAAATGATGAACAAAGAACGCAGACGCCTACCAAAGAACATTAGTGCCATAACAGGCGGCATAAGCCTGCTGGTTGTTATTGCGTATATGATCAACTTAGGCATAGCGCCACCACAAATATTTCAACCCAACGCCAATGACTCGGCTTTCAACAATGATGGCATTGATACGGCCGATCGGGTTGGAACAGACCTGCGGATAAAACATTTTGACAGTGACGGCAATATCAGTCATCAATTTACTAGCGGACGCGCAGAATACTTTACGCAGTTAAAACCCATCGGCGCAGTAAACGAGGATGATAGTTTTGACGATTCGTCTCCTTTGTTTAGTGAAAACGACAACAAATATAAAGTTATTGTCAAAGCCAACAAGCCCAGCATAAAGGTATTTAGTGAGGGGCGAGTCATAGCACAACTTAATGCCAATTCTGCGGTGACCGATGCGGCCAATCAACACACAGAACTTATTGGCAATGTGAGGCTCAGAGACATCGACAATGATGCTCTTTTGCTCACGGAAAAGCTGTTGCTGCTTACCGAATCTAAGCAAATCTTAACGCGCGAAGACGTTGAACTCGTGGGACTAAAATCATCAACCACTTCGCATGGACTACAAGGTAACCTAACCGACCAGCGATGGAAGCTCATGTCTAAAGTCAAAAGCGTCATCCAACCCTAATAATTTAATTGAAAAAATCATGCACTATAAAAAAACAACCCACTCACAGACGCCTATAAGTAAACGAGAAGAAAAGCCTTCGTTTACAATTGCATGCCCTGAACAAAGACCACGAACATACACAACACTGCTCGCTTTACTGATGGTGGTCATGATATTTTCTGCTGCTAAAAGTGGCGCACAAACCATAGCAAGCTCATCAGAAGAAACACAAGCCAAACCCCAAGCGCCCATCTCAATTGAAGCTGATAGCGCGGAGCAAGACGAAAAACTTGGCATAACCACCTACAAGGGCAACGTGGCGATTGTCCAGGGGCCCCTTTCCATCAATGCTGATCGAGTTCATATTATTAGTATGGGTAGTTCAGATAAGCGATCTGTAGAGAAAATATCGGCCAGTGGCAACCCTGCTATCTTTACTCATCAGGCAAGCTCACCAGCCGATAGCATTATTGCCCAAGCTCAGAAAATTGACTACCAATTAAAACCTGGCATCGTCATACTAAGGAATAGCGCTTCGCTGGTGCAGCAGGGATCCAGCGTTAGCGGTGAGTTGATAGAATACTTTATCGCTGAAAAACGCGTCAAAGCACAAGCCGGTGGAGAAAAAACATCAGGCAAGAGTGATCGAGTTCGCACGGTGATCACCCCCGGCGCAGGCATTCTCTTTAATACTGGCGACTAAAAAAGCAGGCCGATCCTTAAAAAATCATCTTGGCCAAAAAAACTTCTAATTATGTAGAAGACTGATGCGGACCCACCTCACCGCGCGTTTTTCGACATTAGATCGAGCAGATTGACAGACTACTACGGAAAAAAATTGAGCATTCTTAAAGCAGCCAACCTCGCCAAGTCCTATCGCAAGCGCAGCGTCATTACGGATGTTTCGCTAGAGTTACACAGCGGTCAAATTGTTGGTCTGCTAGGCCCGAACGGCGCAGGCAAAACCACCTGCTTTTACATGATTGCCGGCATCGTCGCGGCTGATAGCGGCCGCATCACCATTGAAGACAATGATGATATTCAGGACCTGACCAATAGGCCCATGCATAAACGTGCACAGCTAGGTCTTGGCTATTTGCCGCAAGAGGCCTCAGTATTTCGCAAGCTCACCGTCTATGAAAATATACTGGCTATTCTCGAAACACGCCCCACCCTTACCCGCACGCAGCGCATCGCACGGACCAATGAGTTAATCAGTGAATTTAAGCTTGAGGCCATTCGCAACAGTATGGGCATGTCACTGTCGGGCGGCGAGCGTCGCCGTGTTGAGATTGCTCGCGCGCTTGCAAGCGATCCGCAGTTTTTGTTGCTGGATGAGCCCTTTGCCGGTGTAGATCCCATTTCGGTCAATGACATTAAAAATATTGTCTATCAATTGCGCGACCGGGGTATCGGCGTACTCATCACCGACCACAATGTTCGCGAAACGCTCGATTTGTGCGAATGGGCTTATATTGTTGGGGAGGGAGAAGTTATCGCCGAAGGCAAAACCGAGAACATATTGGCAAACCAAAAAGTGCGCGATATCTATTTAGGCCATGAGTTCAACCTGTAACCCCATGCTCCAAGCCTAAGCCCCCCGATTCCTGCTTAGCGCCTTTGTGCTTGCCCCCTTTCCGCTTGGCCTCCGAGCAAATCCTTGCTCACAAACCGTTAAAAAGTCAAGCTTTTTAAATATTGGCATCACTCTTGCCTAACGCAGATCTCATAGCTACACTTTAGATAATTGTGACTGCCCTGAGGATGACTCTCGTGGCAATACCAGCATCCGCAATCTACTGATTATCATAGACAAAACACTAGCCACACAATGAGCCGAAGTACAATATGAAGCAATCGCTACAGCTAAAATTGGGTCAAAGCTTGACGATGACCCCGCAGCTGCAACAGGCGATTAAGCTGCTTCAGCTATCAACACTCGATTTAGAGCAAGAAATTCAGTCCATCCTTGAAAGCAACCCTATGCTAGAGGTCTCTGAGGATTCAGAAGGCGTGAGCGGGTCCGGCGAGGCCGAGCAAGAGCAACAGCAAAATACTACCGGCGATACCGCCGCTAACAGCGCCGACGAAAGCACACTGACTCTTGCTGCAGATAGCTCAGGCGAGAGCGCTGATGAAAATTCTGACTGGCAAGAGAACATCCCCGAAGATTTGCCTATCGACACCAAATGGGACGATATCTATACCTCAGCACTACCTTCCAGCCCCGGCCAAAACACCAACCAACCCTTCAATGAAATGCCCGACCTCGAAAATAGAGAGGCGCACAGCGAATCATTAAGTGAGCATCTTGAATGGCAGCTCAATCTGACCCCCATGAGCGATACTGATCGACTAATTGCGGAAACGATTATTGATGCGCTGCTGCCTAGCGGTCTTTTGTCCACTACCTGCGAGGATCTGCTGGCCAGCTTTAATCCCGAGTTTGAGATTGAGCTTGATGAAATAGAAGCAGTGCGACACAGAATTCAACAGTTTGACCCTTTAGGCGTGGCCAGTGTCAGTCTTCAAGACTGCCTGATGGTGCAGCTGGCACAGTATCCTGCCGACACCCCCTGGCGGGAACAAGCTGCAATGATTATTCATCGGCACTTGCCACTGCTAGCTGCCCGCGATTTCACCCAGCTGATGCGACGCACACGCCTAAAAGAAAAAGAGCTGGGTGAAGTTATCGAGCTCATTCGCAGCCTTAATCCAAAGCCAGGTGATTTCTACGAGGAAAATACCGCCGAGTACATCGTGCCTGATGTCTATGTCAAAAAAGATGAAAAAAAATGGGTCGTAGAACTCAATCCGAGCATTGCGCCAAAAATCAAAATCAATAGTCAATATGCAGGCTTAATTAAGCGTGCGGATAATGGTGCTGACAACAACTTTTTAAAGGACAATTTGCAAGAAGCAAAGTGGTTCCTTAAAAGCCTACACAGCCGCAACGAAACCTTACTCAAAGTTGCATCAAAAATTGTTGCCCACCAAAAAGAATTTATTGAGCAGGGCGAAGAAATGATGAAGCCGCTGATATTAGCGGATATAGCTCGAGATGTAGACATGCATGAATCGACCGTTTCTCGGGTAACTACTAGAAAATATATGCACACGCCGCGCGGAATATTCGAACTTAAATATTTTTTCTCAAGCCATGTGGCAACGGCAGAAGGCGGAGAATTTTCCTCAACAGCAATCCGCGCAATCATTAAAAAGTTAGTGGCCGCAGAAGATACGCGAAAGCCTCTGAGTGATAACAAGATTGCCAAATTATTAGATGAGAAAGGTATTAAAGTAGCCCGGCGGACCATAGCAAAATACCGCGAGTCTATGTCAATAGCGCCCTCCAACGAACGAAAGCGGCTGTTATAGACCAATATCAAAATTGTGCCTACCAATAGTGCTAAAAAATAATTTATATTTAAAAAAACGAAATATCGGTTGGCTTAACTAGGCTTTTACGGTACGATTTTAATCATTGAATGCGGTTGCTTCTAAACTGATTCAGCAGTTTCTGATGCCAACTTAAAAAAGATTTTAATTGAGTACGCTGCTAGTTTTTTTGCAGATGTATGGTTAATTATATTAGTGGCTTATAGGAGTGTTACGTTATAAAAACCTTGAGCATCCTGTCTCGACTAAGCTGCTACAGCCATAGCCTCTCTGCCTTTAACCTGCTAATTAGAACCCGATTAACTAAAAAAACCTCCGCAATATTATTGTTGCTACTTCAGCTGCAGCAGCCAACACATCCAGCCTTACCCTCTGCACCCAAACAACCTTTCTCATCAATTTAAGGAGTTGCTCATGCGCATCAACGTCAGTGGTCACCATGTTGAAGTAACCGATTCATTAAGAGAATACGTCACAAATAAATTAGGGCGCCTGGAGCGTCACTTTGATAACATCACCCACATCGATGTAACGCTCATTGTCGAAAAACTTGTGCAAAAAGCAGAGGCATCTGTGCACGTATCAGGCGCCGACTTGTTTGCTAACGATCATGATGAGAACATGTACGCCGCTATTGATGGCCTAGCAGACAAACTGGATAGACAAGTCATTAAGCACAAAGAAAAAATTCAAGGAAAAAACAAACGAAATAGTGTGAAGCAGATTCCTGATGAAGAGTAATACTCCTCATCAACCTGCGCTGCATTGCCGATAAACCTATAGCCACCTTGTTGAAACTATTGCCTTGAAAAATAGAAGCACGCTGATCCGCGAAGTTTTGTCACCGCAAAGAATTCGCCTCAACCAACAAGCAAGCAGCAAAAAAAAAGCGCTCGAACTATGTGCGGGGGTGTTTGCCGAGTCCGATGCCGAACTCAACCAAGATGTCATTCTCGAGGCCCTGAGCGCGCGTGAAAAGCTAGGCAGCACCGCCCTTGAGCATGGCATAGCGCTCCCCCACTGCCGCATTAGTGGCTGTACCAGGCCACTATGCGCACTCATCACACTGTCTGAAGACATCGACTTCGACGCCCGAGACCAACATCTTTCGAACATGCTATGCGCATTAATTGTGCCCGAAGATGCTCTAGATGAACATTTGGAAATACTCGCTGCCCTGGCAGAATTGCTCAGCGCGCCCGACATACGGCAAAGTATTCGAGGCGCGCACAATAATAACGAGCTCTATTTAAAAATCACCGAATCAAAATACATCGATAAAAATTGAGTCTGCGAGGCGATGACAGCAACTGCAACAAGCCAGACTAAAGATTTTCAGCCGCAGCGACTAGCTTTCGCAATGGCGTCTCGCAATGCAGCTGATAAAAATCATATTAGCTATCGCCACAGAGGCGCCTCACAGGTCATAATGACAGCATGAAGCTCATCATCATTAGCGGTCGCTCTGGCTCAGGGAAAAGCACAGCACTCAATACGCTTGAGGACATGGGCTATTATTGTGTAGACAACCTACCGGTAGGCCTGATGCCCGCCCTCGCCTCCCATGCGCAAGCCCGTCATCAGCATTCGCCCAATACGCAGAACATGAAACTTGCTATTGGCATTGATGCGCGCAACATCGGTTCTGACCTCTCGCAATTTCCCGCCCTGCTAGAAAAGATCCCGGGCGACTTTGACATTAACGTAGTTTTTCTCGATGCAAAAAACGACACGCTGATCAAGCGCTTCTCAGAAACTCGTCGTAAACATCCGCTAAGTAACGAGAACGTGTCTCTACCTGAAGCCTTGGCCGTAGAATCACAACGTCTAGACAGCATAGCCTCGATGGCTGACTTGAGCATTGATACAACTACAATGAACCTGCACCAATTGCGGGAATTGATAGAGCAGCGTATAGGAGAAACTAGCGGTAAAGGCTTGTCCGTGATGTTTCAGTCATTTGGATTTAAAAGCAACATACCCATTGACTCCGATTTGGTCTTTG
This sequence comes from uncultured Pseudomonadales bacterium, assembly GCA_943788835.1. GTDB lineage: Bacteria > Pseudomonadota > Gammaproteobacteria > Pseudomonadales > UBA7434 > UBA7434. The sequence continues at coordinate 99,070 of CALSRU010000010.1, forward strand.
ATGTGCGGTGTCTTCCCAATCCATACTGGCAAATGGAGCTGCGAGAGCTCACTGGAAAAGATACAGCGATACAACAATTCTTACATGGACATGAAGATGTTCGTAGCATGGTGGATGATATTCAAAATTACTTGGATACGTGGCTTCCTCGCTTTCGCGCAGGCAACCGCAGCTACTTAACCGTTTCAATTGGCTGTACCGGAGGGCGTCATCGTTCGGTTTATATTGCCGAACAGCTCTTCAAATACTTTCAAGAACACCTCGCTGAAGTTCAAGTTAGACATCGAGAGCTCGAAAGAATCGAGAAAAAACGTTGATCACTCTGCAGCTGACACTTATCAATAAGTTGGGATTGCATGCTCGAGCTGCCAACCGGCTACTCGATGTTATCAACCAGTTTGCCAGCGAAGTCACCATCACGCATGCAGGCACCAAGGCCAACGGCAAAAGCATTATGTCAGTCATGTTGCTAGCAGCGCCCTTTGGCAGTGAGCTTAGCTTTTCAATTGACGGGCCAGATGAGGAAGCAGCCGCAGTTGCTATTGAACAAGTGATTGCCGAAAGGTTTGGCGAAGATAAATAGAAGTAGCCGGCCTAGTCTTTCTATTTAGCAGAATAACCCGCTAACGCAACATCTTGCTTTACACCGCCCCCTGTCGAGATTTAGGCGCCTGTGATTCGCCGCTACATTTGGTAATGTTGACTGCATCAAACCTTGTTGGCATTTTATCTTTGAACCATACTTGTTTCGCTGGCTTGTTGAAAATAACGCTAGCGGATTGCAACCCCGTGTAGGCTCGCTGCAATGCAACTACTAACAAAGCCCTGAGTCATTTCGGCTGCTCTATGGCAATCCGAACAAGCACCAATATGAATGGCAACAATTATGCCCTCAGGAATCGCCGAGAAAACAACGACCTCGCTAAGCCAAGAAGTCTCTGACTTACTTGACTCGGGCACTTTTCAGCAAGCGCGATATATGCTCAATCGTCTGCCAGCCGCAGACACTGCTCACCTTATCGAATCTTCACCGCCTGACTCGCGAGCCATCCTCTGGTCGCTGCTAGACGAAGATAATCGCAGCGAAGTACTCGCCTGCCTCAGCGATGAATTGCAGGGGCAATTCGCAGCAACTATGGACTTGAAAGAGCTTGCGGCATTATCAGCCGACATCGAAACCGATGATCTGGTCGATATTCTTCAGCACCTGCCCGACAAAGTAACTCAAGAAATCCTGCAGTCGATGAGCGTGCAAGATCGTCAACGCATTGCTCAAGCCATTCATTATCCGGAGAACACAGCCGGCGGCTTAATGAACACCGACACCATTACGGTTCGGCCAATGCACACATTAGACGTGGTGCTGAGATACCTACGCCGCCACAATGAAATCCCCGATATGACCGATAATCTTTATGTAGTTAATCGTAAAGATGAATTTATCGGTATCTTGCCGCTGACCAAAATACTCGTTTCGGATCCGCAAAATACTGTGCGCGAAATTATGCTCACAGAAACTGAAGCAATTCCGGTATTGATGGAAGAAGGTGATATAGCGATGCGCTTCGAGCGCAATGACTGGGTATCGGCTCCGGTAGTCAACGAACAAGGTAAGTTACTCGGTCGCATTACTATCGATGATATTGTTGATGTCATTCGAGAAGGCGCTGATCACTCCTTCATGGGCATGGCCGGTTTAGATGAAGAGGAAGATACTTTTTCACCCGTCGCTAAAACAACGCCGCGGCGCGCTATTTGGCTCGGCATCAACCTAATAACGGCATTTTTAGCCGCCTCAGTTATTAATCTCTTCCATGATGCGATAGACAAAGTAGTTGCACTAGCCATCCTCATGCCTATCGTAGCTAGTATGGGGGGTGTTGCCGGTACGCAAACACTAGCAATTGTTATTCGCGGTCTCGCAGTTGGCCACATTGAACAACACAACTCCCTTTGGATTGTTAACCGAGAATTGATTGTTGGCGTAATCAATGCAGTTTTGTGGGGTGGCGTTGTGGCCGTTGCTGCAGCCCTATGGTTCGACGACACAACGATTGGCTTGATCATTGCCGCGGCAATGATTATTACTCTTATTACCGCGGCATTAGCAGGAGCAATCCTCCCATTAATTTTACGTAAGTTAAATATTGATCCCGCAATAGCGGGCGGTGTCGCGCTCACAACCGTGACAGATGTGGTGGGGTTTATGTCATTTCTTGGCTTAGCAACCCTGTTCTACGCGTAGTAATTTACTTACCTTACCAGCTACCAGCTACCAGCTACCAGCTAAAGAGTGCATATTAATTGAGCAAGACCAAACTATCTAATTCTGACAAATCATTACCCACGGATGCTAGTGGTAATGAAGGCCCCGACGCTATTAGTAAAAGCGAGCGCAAACGTCAGATGCATCGCTTGCAACAACTAGGCACCGCACTCGTTGATTTAAAACCCGACCTCGTCGAAAAGCTAAACCCCTCGACCTCCCTAGTAGATGCTATTGCGCTTGCCCGCATAACAAAAAAAAATGAGGCTTTGCGCCGTCAAATGCAATACATCGGCAAACTAATGCGCAAGGAAGATGCACTTTTCATTGAGCGCTGCGAACAGTTACTTAACGATTTAAATAACCAAAGCGCTCAGCAGATCGATGAGCTGCATCAATGTGAGCAATGGCGTGATCGGATACTCGGTGAGGATTCAAATTCCATCGAAGCGTTTATTCTGCATTACCCAACAGCTGACAGACAATGGCTACGCCAAATTCGCCGACAGTACGCTCATGAACTAAAGCAACAAGAACCTGCCTCGGCCCGAGCCCCTGCGTCAGCGCGCAAACTTTATACCTACGTGCGCGACACCATACAAGCCAGCAACGAAGCCGCTGATTAGCGTTGATAAGCGATCATCGGCGCTTGCCAGGCAATATACTAGGACACGGAAGTCACTGGTCTCACAGAAAGCCAACGCTCAGCTCAACTATCCCTGTTGCGCAGCACCCCCTAGACTGCTAACTTAGCTTTTCCTAAATAACAAAAAGATAGTCAGTCAACCTAAACATGAAAAAATCAAGGTTAGTGCAATCATTGGCTTTTGGCTTATTACTGGCAGTATCAATCGTTAGCGGCTGGCACTTTATGCTCAAGCCTAAAGTAACGGTCGAACAGCCGCCTAAAACCCATACCAATAATATTCATGCCGGCGCGGTGGCAGCGCAACCCAACACGACGACGAAAAAAATCGCGCCAGACGATAAAAATCAATCTGCATTATTGAAGACAAAAATCCGTCCGCTGAGCGAACAGGAGCTCGCAGAGCTAATCGACCGCCGACTACTTCCGAGCGTGCGCGACGAGATCAATAATTATCTGCGCCCACGCAATCGACCACCGCAAGAAAAAGCAGCAGTGCATGGTAGCTTTATAGATTTATCAGATCGCTCTTCGTCAGTGATGATCGCCATCATAGATGACGACAACAACACTGTGGTCGCCGATATTATGCAACCACTGCCGGAAACAATTATCCCGCAATAAACCCAAAATCCGAGCACTCATGGAAACTATTGCAAACAAAAAAAACGATCGATTATGGCTATTTGTCCTGCTCCTTACTCTTTTGGGCATGTCAAATTCGGTGATGGCAACAACGATTACGCTTAACAATAGTGACGATGCAAACGAGGGTTTAAACGATCCAACTCCCTCGCTACCCGTTGGCGGGAATATTGGCAACACGGTGGGACAGCAAAGAGTTATAGTCTTTGAGTATGCTGCTGCACTTGTCGCCAGTGTAATCAATAGCACGGTACCCATTCGCATTGAAGCTAAATTTGATCCACTTACTTGCGATGCCACATCAGGCATACTCGGCCTTGCAGGGCCCAATGGATTTCATCAAAACTTTTTGGGCAGACCGCTTAGTAATACTTTTTATTCACAGGCCCAAGCCAACAGCTTGTTTGGCGCAGATCTAAATCCGTCGACCGACGATATGGGAATGACATTCAATAGCAGCGTCGATAACAATAGCGGCTGTCTTGACAATCGCGATTGGTACTATGGTTTAGACGGCAATCCGCCCAATAACGATATTGATTTTTTAACCACAGTATTACATGAGATAATGCATGGCGTCGGTTTTCTAACGCGAGTCAACTTAACTAGCGGCGCTAAGCAAAGTGGGAGCGACGATGCTTACATGTTAAACATCGAAGATCATAGCCTTGGAAAAATATGGCCTAATATGACGGACTCTCAACGCGCAGCTTCGGCCATGGATGACCCCGACCTTCATTTTATCGGTAACCATGTACAAAGCAATTTAGGTGGTTTAACCAATGGCATTAATCAAGGGCATGCCCGACTCTATGCACCATCGACCCTATCAACGTTCAGCTCTGTCTCGCACTTTAGTAATGCCTTTGATCCCTTTCAGTTGATGGAACACCAACAAACTGGCACCGCTAGCAATATTGGCTTAGCAACCTATGTGTTAGCCGACATGGGGTGGAACATACAAGCCAACCAAAAAACCGTCATCTCAACGATAGACAATCAACTCCTGCGCGACATCCAAACTCTTACGGTGGATTTCACAGTGATCGATAACGACACTGACCCGAGCAGCTTGAGCATAGTAGGTAGCTCATCCAACGCGACCGTTGTTAGCAATAATAATATCGTCCTCAGCGGCTCGGGCAGACTCCGCACTCTCGACATAACACCCAATCTCAACTCAACCGGGTCGACCATCATTACTTTAACGGCTGATGATGGCAGCACACCAACCAGCGCTATCGATTTCACCCTTGAGGTGACCGATGATTTACCCCCAGAAACAACGATTTCTTCTCCCACTGAAAACGCCATTTTTTATAGCGCACCACAATCTCTGACTGCTACTGCAAGCGATTTTGAGCAGGGCGATTTAAGCAGCAGCGTTAACTGGAGTTCATCCATCGATGGACCGATAGGAAGTGGAGCGGCCATCACCCCCTCACTCAGCGATGGGGTTCATTCAATAACGGCGAGTGTTGCTGACAATAGCGGCCAGACTGGCTCGGACACGATAACTGCAGTGGTCGACCTGACCGGTGATGCGGATGGAGATGGATTAGTTAATGCTGTTGAAATTAGTCTTGGGCTGGATCCAGAAAACGCCGACTCCGACAACGACTTCATGTCTGACTTCATTGAAGTTAACCGTGACGGGGATCCTTCCAACTACACGCCAGGCATCGACACCAATCCAAACGACAGTGACACCGATAACGATGGCGTACTTGACGGCGCTGACTATGCCCCACTAGACCCAAATGCCGGTAGTGAGGCTGTGCCCATACTGCCGCTCATCGGATTTTTCGCACTAGCTTTTCTTCTAACGCTTATAATAAGGCGGAAGTAGAATTCCATCGGCACAACTATTAGCTAGGCAAGAAATCACCGTCTACCAATTAATTAGGGCATAACCGCTGTTGCTTTAGACTTGGATTTTTCATTATCAAATAAGCGTTCAAACTTAACCTGAGGATCATCAAGGCGACCCTGTACACTGTAAACCGCGCTAGACAACTGATCAAATTGATCGCCCAATACGCGAGTGACGATAAAGGCCCCCGCCGCCGCCGCTGGGCCTCCTGCCAATGCCGCGATCCAAGGTAAATTATTGGCCACGGGCATCGTCGCAATCAGCTCAGCTTCAATGGTTGATTGACGCATATCAATCGCACCCGCCATGCTGAAATTACTAGAGGGGGATGTAACCTGAACGGGCACGTCAGCAAACGACAGGAGATTATTTGAGAACAATAACTCACCCTTCATTTCGTCGAAGCTTAAACCTTGCTTATAGACATCAGTAAAATCAAGCTGAATTCTCCGCACCAAAGAATCGAAGTTTAATAAACCGAGCAGCTTCAGAAACCCTGTAGTCGACTCCGAAGCCTGGAAAAACCTTCCCTCTTTAAAAGAAAACGTCAAGTCGCCATTGAGGCCCTGCAAAGATACTTGCTCAGGCGCGCCGGACCAGGACAAAGACAAATCGGCCTCTAAGCGCTTGGCGTGCATAGGCAGCTGCCCCTCATTCCTAACCACGCGATCTAAAAACTGACTAAAGTCATCACTGCTCGCGCGCAGGTTAAGTGCCGACACCATGGCTCCTTGCTCGTCATAGGCCCAAAGCAGCCCATCATCTTCATCAGAACGAAACGCTAAAGTAACCAATTGAGCACGGATATCATGTGCTAACACCGCATTACTGCTGCTGGTAAGTAGGAAATCCCAAGCGCCAAAACTCTGCTCGCCCACATAGAGATTATCAATACTCACATCCAAAGGTTGCAACTGAGCCGGCTCTAACAATGCGACGGGCTCAGGCGACGAGGCCTCGCTTTGAATGGCGGGTAGGCGGCGGGAAAAGCGCAAATAATCAAGATCCAATACTATTCGACGACCAACCTCACTTAATTCGGGAAGATTGGGCAAATGATCAAGGTCCACCAATGCTTTGTTGGCAGCTGCAGCTGCGAATTCACCCGGCGCCTCCACTGTCGCGTTGGCCACAACCGTAGTTAGTGGATCCTCGGCATTCGAATAAAATGAGGGCAAAGTGATCAGGCCTTTAACAACGTCACTTTCAATATCAAACTGCCAAGCACTTTCATCTTCAGTTTCAGCAAAGCTAACAACAGCATCATTGAAATCCTGATCAAACGCTAACGCATGATCGATACGCAAATTCTTTCCTTTTAAGCTTAGTGGCACGCCATCAGTGGCAACACTTTGCCTGCTGGAAATAGTCGACTGGAGCAATTTCTCATAGCCTTGATAACGATCTAGCGCATTTTGCCAAGCCGTCAAATTAAATTCCTCGAGCCTGCCATTGAATACCAGCGCGCCGAGCTCGTAACCATTCTCATCAACAGAGCTCCCCACGAAGGTGCTTGTGCCCGAGTCAGGAGAGAAACTAAATTTATCGTTCAAGATTTCATCTGGAGCAGTAAGTGTTATCACACCGCCATCCAGTGCAAAGTTATCAAATTCGAAGCTCCCTTGTAATACATCAAGCAACTGTAATGACAAAGGCTGATTCTTCTGGCTGAGACTCCATTTTATGGCAATCGGCAGTGCTTGCGACGCCGTCTTGTAAAAAGGAGGCGGTGCCTCGATAAAAACATTCTTTAAATCACTAATGATCATAAGCTCACTATTAAGACTGGCATGTTCGAGCCTCAAATCAACATTCGCTACGCCCCTAGCAAAACCAAACACCGGCTGCTGCAGCCATTGCCCAATAGAGTCAATCTCGGCAGCTCCTTGCGCATCAATAAATACATTGTCCGCAGCTTGAAGTAAGCCAGATGCACCAGGATCGCCCAGTTTAATCAGCCAAGGCCGCTCCCATAATGTTGCCTGTAAACCTTTAGACTCCAACCCGTTCGCCAAGCTGTAAGCAATCGGGCCACGCACCTGCTCTAACTCAAGCGCCAAATTATTCATTTGCAATGCTACGTCATCAAGTACCGCAGTAAATTTAAGATCATCCAGCGCTCGCTCATTAGTACCTAGTGGCATGCGCAAACTCAAAGCAGCCTCTTGTAACATCCCACTGCCGGTCCAGTCACCCAAGACATCATTGACAGTGAGGCCGGCTGGCGTTTGCTGTAAAAAACTCAGCGCATCAGAAAAATTACTGAACAACTTTGAGTGAATATCGATAAAGCTCTTATTTTCGCTAGTATGTATATCAATCTGCGCATCGAACAAATCTACACCTTGTACCGCAGCTGAACTAAGTGTCAGCACGCTCTGGCTAGGGTTAATGGTCAACAGTCCGGTTAACCTTTCCACCGGCGGCCAGTCGGACGCATAGCGAGCCGAAGCATTGTCTAAATCAAGGTAGAGTTGTACGTTACGATTCTCGCTATCGCCTTTAGCCAGTGAACCGTTGTAAATAAAAGCGCCCTCGTTGACCGTACCTGCAGCGCCACTTTGATCGATCCAAGCCAGCAAACTACTGGCTAGCGTTAGTGGGACGAAGTCCGTCAACTCCTGCAATTTAGCCTGAGTAAATCCTGCCTCTAAACGCAGGTTACTTGGCGCCGCATCTGTTTTAATTTTGGCATCAAGATTAAACCCCGCTCCATAGTTGACCTTGCCATCTTTCGATTGCAGTGACAAATTGACGCCATTAATTAGTAGCCTGTCTCGTACGACCGACCAATCAAGCTCACCAGACGCTTGGCGAAAGACGTGCTTTTGGGTATAAATTTTTGGAAAAAACAATGTCAATTGCGAAGGACTGTCGAGTAAAAACGCGCCTTTATCACGCTGAAATACCACACTGCCACTAAGCCCGTCTATGCCGGGCGATCCTAGCCATGGCTGCACTGACACGCTTTCAACATCGGCTTGCACACGCACGTCGGCCAACCTACTGCCCGACCACATGAACTCGATATTTTTTAGTGCCCCTGATGGATTGAGCGTTTGCAATATATCCTGCGCGCGACTCGGCAGCACGTTGAGCGCTAAAATATTAGCCATCAAAGGGCTTACATCCCACTGCGGCACTGCTAGCGCAAACCGATCCTTGCGCGGCCAACCCCGAATCGCACTGAGCGCTCCATTGGGTAGCGCCAACTCTCTGGCTTGGTCTGGCGTACTGGCATGAAACCGGAGGTCGTTCCAACTCAACTCAAATTCGGAAGAGGTATGCCACCGCATAGACAGCAAGCTACGCACGCTTTGCAAACGAATCGAATTGAGGGCATTGGAGTGGCCAGCTGTAACTGAATCGCTCAGCCTAGCATCGCTGGCAAAAACAATATCCGCGTCATTAATCTTGATGGCTGCGCGCACTGGGCCTGCACTGCTTTTTGAACTCCAAGCTTCTATGTCAACGTTTTGTAGCTGCCATGCTCCGCCTAAAAACCCAAACCAGGTAGCCGGACTTTTTCCCTGCGCAATAAAATAAGACTCAAAATTAGTTCCCTGCTTTAACAGGGCGCCCTGTGAACTGACTATGTACTCAAAACGATCGCCTATTTTAATCGCCGCCGCCGCAGAATGCGCTTCACTTGCAACTTGATCTTCGGCCTCAAGACCACCGCTACCAACGGATTTACTTTCCACTAAACCATTAAATTGTTGCTTCGCCGTTTCTATGTGAAGCTGCCGTTTTTGCTTTCTGTGATTCAGTGCAAGGGTGAGGCTGGGTGGCTGAACCAGCGTCGCTTCAGTTAAGCTCTTATCTACCAAGCGAACATCAAGTGCACCTACACTCGCGTACTGCAAATTATTTAGAAATCCAATCGCATCGAATTGCATCCCACCACTGCGAGCAAAGCCAGTTAAACTTATCTCGTTATGTTTATTTTTTTCTAAAGTTAAGCCAACTTGGCTAGCGCGCAATCCATATAGTCGCAGCTCGCGAGCAATCAATGATGAGACGATGTCAACATACACATGCGCCTTGTCAACCACCATTAATTTATCAACCTTGTAGTCGCGCAACAACTTGGCAGTCGGATGCATTGCCTTGCCCGCAGGGAAGTCTACGGTGAGTTTATCTATAGTAATTAACGGATTAGCGCCATGCCAATCTAAACGCAACCCACTCACCTGCCATTCGAGCTTGGTTAGCTTGGCGAGATTACCGGCCAGCCGCTCTTCATAGCGGCTCAAGTCACCCGCATAGCTACGACCCACCACAGACCAAAGTGCAACCAGTAAATGCATGCCAATCAAGACAAGCAAAAGACTGAACAGAGCAATGCCGGCCCATGACTTAGCGGGCGTATCAATCAACGACGCCACCAGTGGCGATAAGGCGAATCACCTTATAAAAATACAACATCGTATTGCTCTTGTGTGTAAACAGGCTCAACCTGAAATTCGATAATCTTACCTAAAGATTCTTGCAAATCGGCAACCGCCGAAGCGTCTTCATCGATAAGGCGATCGACCACAGTCTGCGAAGCCAATACTAATAATTTATCGTGGTCATAGGTACGTGCTGCACCTAAAATTTCTCGAAATATTTCGCAACACACCGTCTCGGGTGAACGCACCATGCCTCGCTCGTGACATACAGGACAGCCCTCACAGAGGGTATGCTCCAAACTTTCACGAGTGCGCTGTCGAGTCATCTCAATTAAACCTAACTTCGAAAAAGCACTCACACTGGTCCTCGAACGGTCCTTACCTAGTGCTTTTTCTAAAGTGCGCATTACCTGGCGCTGATGCTCCTCGCTAAGCATGTCAATAAAGTCGATTATGATAATGCCACCTAAATTACGTAACCGAAGCTGCCGCGCTAGCGTATTGGCCGCCTCCAAATTCGTTTTAAAGATTGTCTCCGCCAGAGTACGCTTCCCAACAAAGCCCCCAGTGTTGATATCTATGGTGGTCAAAGCCTCGGTTTGATCAAAAATCAAATAACCACCCGACTTTAAGTCAACCTTGCGCCCCAGCGCCTTATCGACTTCATCTTCGACACCAAATAAATCAAAAATAGGACGCTCCGCGCGATAAAACTCTATTTTCTCTCTGTACTCAGGCACAAACTTCTCAGAAAATTGGCACAAGCGGTCATACACCTCTCGGTCATCAACGCGAATTCTTTCCAGCTCGGGATAGACGTTATCACGCATCACCCTCTCGCTAATATGCAGTTCTTCATAAATCAAGCTAGGCGCACTTTGCGCCTTAATTTTTTTCTCTAATGCGGCCCACAATCGCTTCAGATAACGAATATCTGAGACAAAATCCTGCTCAACAAAAACCTCTGCAGCCGTTCGAATAATGTATCCGCCCGTCATTGGCTTCGAACCCATGCTTGACTCGCTCTTTAGAACGTCCACCAAGGTTTTTTTTAGCTCATCGCGCAGACTCTGACTTGCAATTTTATTTGAAACGCCAATGTGCTCGGAGTGTGCCATAAACACGAGATTACGAGAAGAAACGGATAAAAATCCGCTAACGCGAGCCCCCTTAGTACCTATAGGATCTTTAAGTACTTGTACTAAAACCTCATCGCCTTCACGTATTTTTTGTTGGATAGTCGGCGGGGCATTCACATCATTACCACCCCTTGAGACGATATCATCAACATGTAAGTAACTCGCTTTATCTATACCTATATCGACAAAAGCAGCCTGCATTCCTGGCAAAACTCTAACGACCTTACCAAGATAAATATTACCGACGATACCCCGACTACGCTCACGCTCAATGAAGACCTCTTGCAGAACTCCATTTTCAACCAATGCCACGCGCGCCTCTATCGGCGTAACGTTCATTAAGATCTCTTCACTCATGGCACTTACTTCAATCGTTAGAATAGAGAACGGACTTCGAAAAAATCATCAAGCCCAATAAAACGGTATGGGCAGCGAACAATAGCTTGGTGCTGCGCCAGTCAAATTATATCAATATGCCCACTTAGGTATCTGTGCACTGATGCAACTTTGTTGAAATATCCAAACGCTCAAGAAGCTGACCTATTTCAAACAATGGCAAACCCACGACGCCAGAATAACTACCCACCAAAGACTCAACAAACAAAGCGCCCACACCCTGAATGGCATAGCCTCCGGCTTTATCTAGCGGCTCCCCAGTTTGCCAGTAAGCTTCGACTTCACCCATCGACAGTGGTTTAAATGTAACCTTGGTATTACTTAACACCGAACACTCACGAGTGATCAAAAGCCCCCCATTAGGCTTATCGACGCGGCTGGCCAGTACAACGGTGACTGCCGTGAGCACCTCATGTACAGTACCGGACAACTCATTGAGCATGCTGCAATAATCGTTTTTATCGGCCGGTTTACCCAACACGCGATTAGCTTTAACCACCACGGTATCGGCGCCCAGCACAGCAGAAAGACCACGATCGCTAATGGGCTCAATGAGCGCAACGCCTGCAGTTGCTTTTTCAAGAGCCATGCGACGTACATAATTTACCGGTGACTCATTAGCGGCGCGCGCCTCATCAATACAAGGAAGCAATTGTGTAAATGGAACACCTATTTGCTCAAGCAGAGCTGCACGACGTGGTGATTGTGACGCAAGAAAAAATTTAGGCATAGGCTCAATGGTTTATAAAGCGAAGGAAATGACGACTGCAAAACCTCCGTTTTGAGGTAACGGAGCGCTGGATATGCTAGCCGCCAAGGCTACGATTTTTTATTAGTGACAAACTCTGTAATGCATTAGGGCAAAAAAACTGTATTTACATCCGCAAGCGATCGAGTAACAGCCGCGTAAAAGGCCAACATATCGCACTAGCTAAAGCTGGGAGTATCAATGCGAAGCTAGCATAACCACCGCCGGAAAACCCCAGCATCCAATATTTAACTAATTGGTAGAGACTCACTATGACAAACACTGCAATGGCTTGCTGGAGCATTGCAAACATTCTTAAACGCTGATGAACAAGATAAACCACATAGGCCACTATGGTGAGTCCCAGAGCATGTTGACACAGTACTGCACCCATCAATAAGTCGAGCATAAAGCCCATTGACCAACCGTAAAGCATACCTACGCGAAAAGGAGCGAACAAAACCCAGTAAATAACCAGCATGGCAGCAAACTCTGGCCTAATCCAAACAGCCCAAATAGGCATCGGCCAAATTGATGCCAGAAGACCCGCGAGCGATGTGAAGAGAAGCAAAGACCATGAGAAATAATCTGGCCCATCACCCGCTTGCACATAATTTTGCGAGCTATTCATTTGCATCTAACGACCTTCTCGCTCGCCTGCAAATACCAGCAAAACGTAGCGGCCCCGATCGAGCTTGGCGCTTGGGCGAACGACAATGCTCAAGAAAGCCTGCCCCGGATCGGACTCAACTGATTCAACGACACCCACCGGATAACCGACGGGGAAGCGCTGCCCAAGCCCTGAACTGACTAGCAGATCACCCGCTTTAATATCGGTAGTCTCGACCATGTTGGGCAGCAACAAAGTGTCTGCACGCCCAGTTCCTTCGGCAATAGCGCGCACACCATTTCTGTTGACCTGCACCGGTATCGCATGGCGCGAATCACTAATTAAAATAACACGAGCAGAGCCACTATTAACTTCTATAACCTGCCCTACAAGACCGTAGGCATCAATCACGGCCTGACCAATATAGAGGCCGTCTTGCGTGCCTTTATCAATAGTAATTTGATGCTGGAATGGGCTAGGCGATACGCTGATAGTTTCCGCTACCAGCACGCTATCTTCAACGACCGTTGAAGAGCTCAACAACTCCTTAAGCCGCACATTTTGCGCGGTTAAAGACACAAGCTTTTGTAATTTGCCGCGAAGTACGCGAGCTTCGCCATGCAGACGCTCGTTTTCTTCCAACAAGTGCTCGCGCGAAGAGAAATAAGTATCAATGCCCTGCCACAGGTTACGCGGTTGCTGGCTGACCCAGTAAAAAGGGGCTGCAACCGTGGCGCCAGCATCACGCAGACCACTAAAAGCAGAAAATTTAAAATCGGCGATGAGAACCGCGAGCGAAAAACCCCCAATCAATAATACGCGAGCGCCAACTGACGGCGCTTTACCGAAAATAGGTTTGATAAGGCTACCCTGTGCGTAAACTTCAGCAACGCTACGCGCGCTGACTGCGGTGTTTATCTGAGAAAAAACGGCCTACATGTATAGACGAATAGCGGTCAATAACGTCGTATTTAGGCGCCGCAAAAAAATTATTCAGCGGCAAGAAAATCTATATTGTATTGGTCCATCAACTCTAAAGCCTTGCCGCCGCCACGAGCTACGCAAGTCAGCGGGTCTTCGGCAACAATGACCGGTAAGCCGGTTTCGTCGGCCAGTAGTCGATCTAAACCCCTTAACAGTGCACCGCCTCCGGTAAGCACTATCCCAGATTCTGCTATATCTGAAGCCAATTCTGGTGGTGCCTGCTCAAGCGCGCCCTTGACGCCCTGAATGATCGCGCCTAGCGAATCCTGCAAGGCATCGACCACTTCATCACTTGTCATGGTGAACGAACGTGGCACGCCTTCGGCAAGATTGCGCCCGCGCACGTCAATTTCGCGTAACTCGCCGCCCTTAACAGCCGTACCAATTTCTTCTTTTATGCGTTCAGCAGTAGAGTCGCCGATCAAACTGCCATAATTGCGACGCACGAAGCTGACAATCGCCTCATCAAAACGGTCCCCACCCGTGCGCACCGAATCGGAATATACGACGCCATTGAGCGACAGAATGGCAATTTCAGTGGTACCGCCGCCAACATCAACTACCATTGATCCGGTGGCCTCCTCTACGGGTAAACCTGCACCGATGGCTGCAGCCATAGGCTCTTCGATCAAGCGCACTTCGCGCGCGCCGGCACTGAGCGCTGATTCGCGAATGGCTTTTCGCTCAACTTGAGTTGAATTGCATGGTACGCAAATCAACACTCGCGGACTGGGGCGAATAAAGCTATTTTTATGCACTCGAGAAATAAAATGTTGCAGCATTTTCTCAGTCACTTGGAAATCGGCAATAACGCCATCTTTGAGCGGCCGAATAGCGACGATATTGCCTGGCGTTCGACCCAGCATGCGCTTAGCGTCGGTGCCTACAGCAGCAATGGTTTTTTGCCCATTTTGCACACGAATCGCCACCACCGAGGGCTCATCCAGCACAATGCCCTGATCTCGCACATAAATGAGCGTATTGGCTGTTCCCAGATCAATCGACAAATCATTAGAAAACAGACCGCGAATATTTTTAAACCATTGCATTAGCGCACTAACCTGCGTTTGAAAGTTTAGATCGACCCCAAGGGTCAAACTGTAGATGAAGCCCCGCTAGCGATGATCACAGCAATTGAAGCAAAACCAATGGGACGACGCATACCCAACTATTATTTGCCGTATTATTAGCTGATGAAACGGCACCATAAACAACCAATCATTTTCGTGAATCGCCTCGTTACGGCTCAAGCGATGAACTCTATCAACGGCTGGGTTTTAGAGCAAGACTGAAATGTGATAACTTAGCGACTTTACGGTATTAGATGCGTGCATGGCCTGGTAGTAGAGTAGCCAGCGCTAATTTTCATCGGCCTCGGTCGCAGGCTTATGTTACCAATTACGTTGCCGAAATAGTTAAACCTGGGGCTCAAGCTCCATTTTTCACCATTTTGGAACTATTGCGTACTTATTCAAGCGCTGAGCAATTCGCAGTGCCTGTGACAAATGTAAAATGACTGAGCGGTTTAGGGCCTTGGGCAAAAAATACTGGCCGTTTTTCAGCCGACGTATGAAAATCTTTTAAATCGGTAAATCAAGTAAATCAAAATAGTGACCCAGCAAACCATGACAATATCTAAAGAACAAATCATTCAAACAGCCAAGCTTGCACGGGTAAAATTGAACGACAATGAAATGGATGATATTACTCAGCGCCTCAGCTCTATTTTAGAACTGGTTGACCAAATGCAGGCGGTCGACACATCGGCGGTTGAGCCGATGGCTAACTCGCTTGATGCTGTTCAAACCTTGCGTGTCGATCTAGTCGATGAGCCTGCGGACAAGATTGCGCGCCGCAACGAACTGCTTGAAGGGGCGCCAGCTTGCGAGGACGGACTTTTCCTTGTCCCGCGAGTCATCGATTAAATATTCCACCAGAATGCTCCTTGTTTCTCATGTATCAATCAACAATCACCAAGCAACAACCAACAAGCAGCCTGTTGATAAGTTCGAGATAGCAACGCGCAGGGGACTTCTTCACTGAACCTGCTCTACTATCTAAGAACTACGCTGTGGCTCAATTAATAATGCACGCGCCGAATAGAAACTTGCCGGCCATTACTATCACTCATAACTAACCGCAAAGCCTATATCAATGACTAAGCCTAATACTGACCTACACAATCTGACGATTGCCGAGCTACACAGGGGCCTGCAACAAAAGCAATTTAGTTCTCATGAGCTGACCGAGCATTTTTTACAGCGCATTACACAGCTCGATACCGAGCTCAACTGTTTTATTAGCGTCGACGCTGAGCGAGCACTGCTGCTTGCTGATGAAGCGGACCAACGCTTAGCCAACGGCGATACGGCAGATTTGTTGGGTATTCCGATTGCACAAAAAGATATTTTTTGTACTCGCGGCATGCGCACAAGCTGCGGCTCTAAAATGCTCGATAACTTTGTACCACCTTACGATGCAACAGTGATAGCCCGCATGCAACAAGCCGGCGCGGTGATGTTGGGCAAGACCAATATGGACGAGTTCGCGATGGGCTCATCTAACGAGACCAGCTATTATGGCCCTGTAAAAAATCCTTGGGACACCAACACGGTACCCGGCGGATCTTCAGGCGGCTCGGCCGCAGCTGTGGCCGCTAGGCTTGCGCCCGCTGCCACTGGCACCGATACCGGCGGCTCCATTAGACAGCCTGCTGCACTGTGCGGCATCACCGGCTTGAAGCCGACTTATGGGCGCGTTAGTCGCTACGGCATGATTGCCTTCGCATCGAGTTTAGATCAAGGCGGACCGATGACACGCAGCGCAGCTGATGCTGCGGTGCTACTCAACACCATGGTCGGCCACGATCCGCTGGATTCTACTAGCGCTCATGCTGTATGCCCCGACTTTACAAAGCAGCTACCAAAATCGATTAAAGGCTTACGCATTGGCCTACCCAAGGAATACTTTGACCAACGCCTCAACACAGCAATGGCCGATAAAGTTCATGAGGCGCTGCAACACCTAACCGCGCTGGGCGCCGAACTCGTGGATATAGAGCTGCCCAACTCAGCACTCTCGGTGCCAGCCTATTATGTTATTGCACCCGCCGAAGCCTCGTCCAATCTCTCGCGCTTTGACGGTGTTCGCTATGGTTATCGCTGCGAAAATCCAACCGACCTTGAAGATATGTATACGCGTACTCGGAGCGAGGGCTTTGGTGACGAGGTCAAGCGACGCATTTTAGTGGGCGCCTACGCATTATCGGCGGGTTACTACGATGCCTACTATCGCAAGGCACAACAAATACGGCGCCTCATTAAAGAAGACTTTGTCAAAGCTTTTGAAAAGGTCGATGTCATCGCAGGGCCAACTTCTCCATCTCCTGCCTTTGCACTGGGCGCCAAGCAAAGTGATCCGGTTGAAATGTATTTGGAAGATATCTATACCATCGCGGTCAATCTGGCAGGGCTCCCAGGCATGTCAATTCCGGCTGGTTTCATTAATAAAATGCCGGTCGGCTTGCAGCTTGTTGGCAACTATTTTGACGAGTCCACGCTTTTGAATACCGCGCATCAGTACCAGCAAGTCACCGATTGGCACCAGCGCTCACCAATCGATTAATACAACCATCAACCACGCATGCATTTTAGCCATGCGCACACACGCAGTTATTAAGGTTTAGTTATGCAATGGGAAACAGTTATCGGATTGGAAGTGCATGTGCAGCTTGCCACTCAATCTAAAATATTTAGCGGCTCGTCGACAGCGTTTGGCGCGGCACCCAATACACAGGCCAATGCAGTTGATATGGCTATGCCAGGCACCCTACCCGTTGCCAACGAGCAAGCTTTTCACAGCGCTATATTGTTCGGACTGGCAATCAACGCCGACATCACGCGCACATCTGTGTTTGAACGAAAAAACTACTTCTACCCTGATCTTCCCAAAGGCTATCAAACCACTCAGCTAGAAAAGCCTATTGTAGGTGCAGGGACTATTGAACTAATTGATGGCGACAATAACATTCGCAATGTTCGCATCCATCACGCCCACCTTGAGGAAGATGCCGGTAAATCATTACACGAAGATTTTCATGGCATGACCGGCATTGATCTTAATAGAGCTGGCACGCCTCTTATTGAAATCGTTACTGAGCCCGATATGCGCTCTGCAGCTGAAGCAGTGGCCTGCTTTAAGAAAATCCACGCCATTGTGACGTATTTAGGTATATCGGACGGCGATATGTCGCAGGGCTCACTGCGATGCGATGCTAATGTATCGATCAGGCCTGTCGGTAGCGATACGCTTGGCACACGCACAGAAACTAAAAACCTCAACTCATTCAAATTTATTGAAAAAGCCATCAATGTAGAAGTTGCACGACAAATCGATTTACTTGAGGATGGGAAGGCCATTACTCAAGAGACACGACTCTATGATAGCGAGAAAAACGAAACTCGCAGTATGCGCAGCAAAGAAGAAGCCAATGATTATCGTTACTTCCCCTGCCCCGACTTGCTGCCCGTAGTGATTGCAGAGGAAACCATCACTGCATTGCAAAACAGCATGCCCGAACTGCCCGATCAAAAAATGCTGCGCTTTCAAAACGACTATGGACTATCTGCCTACGATGCAGGACTACTCGTTGAAGATCGTGCTGTAGCAGAATTCTTTGAAGCTGTAACGCAGCAGTGTCAGGATCCAAAATTGGCGGCGAACTGGGTCATGGGCGACCTGCTAGCCTACTTAAATAAAGCTGATCTTAGTATGAGTCAGTCGCCCGTTGATGCCTCTGCACTTGGGCATTTAATCGCGAGAATTATCGACCAAACGATCTCGGGAAAAATTGCTAAGCAAGTATTCGAGGTCATGTGTGGCAGTGGGGGCACTGCTGATGAAATTATTGAAGCGCAAGGCCTCAAGCAGTTGAGTGACAGCGGAGCTATTGAAGCGCTAATCGATCAAGTCATTGCCAACAGCGCCCCGCAGGTAGAGCAATATCGCGCCGCTGAACCCGATAAACGCAAAAAATTGGTAGGTTATTTTGTCGGTCAAGTGATGAAAATGTCTCAAGGCCAGGCTAATCCAGGAGAAGTGAACCGTATACTTGCGCAAAAACTCAACGCGCAGAACTAGTTTAAGCGCAAAGAATCAGTGGTATAAACCTTACAGGCAAAAATAAGCCCTGACATAAACTCGGAAAAGTCATGCCAGGGCTCACCTAAAATTATTATTATTATTGGCGCCTTCCCCGCTCCACATGAAATACTATTGCTACCGGTGAGCCAGCATAAGCCTCTGATCATTAAATAAGCAGTAAGCGAGCCAAGATTCTCACGTGTCTGATTTAATTGGGGTTATTTTCATACGCGGAGGCACAAAGCCAGCTAAGAACCGCTAAATGACTATTTTATCGACACTTCCCAACCAGCTCTGGCCCGCGAAAAAACTAGCTATCGCGCGCGCCGAAGCCCTCCAGTAGCAATAAGACGTTAACCTTCAGGCTGCGCAGCATTGAGTGTATGCGTATAATGCCGGCGCTTGACATGCCACCACCGCGACGGCTGCTTGGCTGATAAGCACCCTTGATAAACAAAAGCGTTCTTTAGGGCACAGGATTGTTAGGCTATTAGCTCTAGAGAAGATCAATATTCTGATCATTAGATCGCGAACCAGATAGGCATTAGGATGGCATTGAAGAAAGACAAAGAAAAAGTAATTGACCCGGTATGGAGTGAATCTCGCATCCGTGAATTTCTCCATCTTTTACCACCCGCGGGTGAAAATGCAGACTTTCACAAACTGCTCAAAGCTTATCAATCAATGCGCGCTGAGGACTTCGATGATTTCGTAGGTTTTTTTACTAGCGCGGGCGGCGATGTCAAGGCGCACAATGCGGCCGGCCAAACTATCACTGACGTACTCAAGGCCCATCGTTACAGCCAACCTTATTTAGATACTATCGCAAAGCATGCCTAAACTGGCACAGTGCTACCGAACGGAAACCCGTTTCCCGTCTCTAGCGGCACGATGACAGCCGACATGAGCAACGGTGGCTTAATGGAAACGTTTTTTAGCAAAAATAAACGCGCCGCTGCAGTTTTCGGAGGGCTCAACGCTGATTGTATCGCCCGCCACAAAAGTTCCAGCAAGCAGTTTTTGTGCTAACGGGTTCTCAAGGTACTGTTGAATCACTCGCTTCAACGGGCGTGCTCCGTATACTGGGTCAAAGCCTGTCTCAACCAACTGCTCCATAACCTCATCACTTATATCTAACGTTAGTTCACGCTCTCTTAAACGCTGCCTGAGAAACTCAAGCTGAATGTCTGCAATGCCTCGAATATGTTGCTTGCCCAGAGGATGAAACACGACACTTTCATCAACACGATTAATAAACTCAGGACGAAAGTGTTTCGCAACCACATCCATCACCGCAGATTTCATTGCATGGTATCGGCCGACGGTCAGCGCTGAGTCTTGCTCAGCCTCCATAGACTGCTCGCTACCAGCAAAAGAAATTGCATCAAATGATTTATCTTGGGCCAATTCCTGAATAACATCAGAACCTAAATTTGAGGTCATGACAATGACGGTATTTTTAAAATCGACGGTGCGGCCCTGACTGTCAGTCAAGCGACCGTCTTCGAGTACTTGCAATAAAATATTAAAAACATCTGGGTGTGCCTTTTCTATTTCATCAAGCAATAACAATGAATAGGGTCTGCGACGAATGGCTTCGGTCAGATAGCCACCCTCGTCATATCCAACATAACCCGGCGGCGCGCCAATCAGTCGAGCAACGGAGTGCTTCTCCATAAACTCTGACATATCTAAACGAACCATTGCCGCTTCACTATCAAACAAAAAATTCGCCAGCGCCTTACACAGCTCAGTCTTACCCACACCGGTAGGCCCTAAAAATAAGAACGACCCGTTCGGACGATTAGGATCTGACAGGCCGGCGCGCGAGCGACGCACAGCATCAGATACAGCTTTTACAGCCTCATCCTGTCCGATCACACTTGCATGCAACTCGTTCTCCATCTGTAATAATTTTTCTTTTTCACCTTCGAGCATTTTAGCAACAGGAATTCCGGTCCAGCGCGAGACAACCTCAGCTATTTCTTCTTCACCAACGCTATTACGCAATAATGTCATCGACGTCTTATCGACTTCTATGATGCTCTGCAAACGTTTCTCTAGCTCGGGTATTGTGCCGTACTGTAGTTCCGACATTTTTTGCAAATCACCAGCACGACCGGCAGCGTCCAATGCAATCCGCGCCTGCTCAAGTTCCGATTTTAATTGCTGGTCACCTTGCACGGTGGCTTTTTCAGCCATCCAGACCTCTTCAAGATCAGCAAACTCTTTTTCTACCGCTAAAATATCGTCTTGCAAAATTGTCAACTGCGCCTTAGCCGCTTGATCTTTATCTTTCTTGACCGCCTCGCGCTGAATTTTAAGCTGGATTAAACGTCGCTCGAGCTTGTCCATGATTTCCGGCTTGGAATCAATTTCCATGCGAATTCGACTACCGGCCTCATCAATTAAGTCAATGGCTTTATCAGGCAACTGTCGATCAGTGATGTAGCGTTGCGACAATTTAGCCGCCGAAATAATTGCAGCATCGGTAATATCCACACCATGATGCACCTCATAGCGCTCTTTCAATCCACGTAAAATTGCAATGGTATCTTCTTCAGACGGCTCATCAACTAACACTTTTTGGAAGCGGCGCTCAAGAGCGGCGTCTTTTTCGATAAATTGCCGATACTCGTTGAGTGTCGTTGCGCCCACGCAATGCAACTCGCCACGAGCCAAAGCTGGCTTCAGCATGTTACCTGCATCCATAGCACCCTCGGCTTTACCCGCACCTACCATGGTATGCAGCTCATCGATAAACAATATGACCTGCCCCTCTTCTTGCGAAAGCTCTTTCAATACAGCCTTTAGGCGCTCTTCGAAATCTCCACGAAATTTAGCGCCTGCTAGTAGGGCACCAAGGTCGAGTGATAACAGGCGCTTGTTTTTAAGACCTTCTGGCACTTCGCCATTCACAATTCTTTGCGCCAAGCCCTCCACAATAGCGGTCTTACCGACACCGGGCTCTCCAATTAATACAGGATTATTTTTGGTGCGTCGCTGTAACACTTGAATCGTGCGTCGAATTTCATCGTCGCGGCCAATCACCGGATCTAACTTGCCCTGTTCAGCACGCTCGGTCAGATCGATGGTGTACTTGTCTAGCGACTGCCGATTTCCTTCAGCTTCTGCAGATGACACTGTCTCGCCCCCTCTAACATTGGTAATGGCCTGTTGAATCTTGTCAGCTTCAAAGCCGGCAGCCTCAAACAAAGGTTGAAGCTCCGAGCCGCTGAGCATGGCTGCGCCGAGGACAGCCTCAGTAGCAATATATTGATCACCACTATCTTGCGCATATTTATCGGCGAGATTAAGGAGCTTGGCCAGCGCCGGCGACATGGCCAATTCGCCAGTTGCCTGCTGCAAGACAGCGCAATGATCAACTTTGTCTTGGAGAGATGCGCGCAATTTGGCGAGGTCACCATTGGTTTGTTCAAGAATAGGTCGTATAGACGATGAATCCTGATCGAGCGTAGCTAGCACTAAATGTGCAGGCTCAATCGCGGCATGATTTTTACCCACGGCCATCGACTGAGCATCAGCCAGGGCCATTTGCAAACTGTTGGTGAAACGGTCGATACGCATGATTGATTGCCTCGCAATAAATAGCACTAATAGTGTATTTCGGGGCGAATCTCGACTTTTCAAGTACTCAGAAGTTTTTAGTTCACAGCCTGTTAGTTGATGCTGTGCAAACGAGGCAGTTAAATAGAGCGGTTATTAGCAGCGGCTAACAGTGCCACAAGCTGAACATTGCCGGCGCGGCAACGCGGCGATTAATCATGCGTCAAGCTCCTCGCGAATCAAACCTAGGTGCTCGCGGAGCGTCAAAAAAGCCAAAACTCATGCGATTGATGGTAGACCGCCGCTCAGGATCGAAACTACTGCCATAGCGAAAACCACTTTGTTCGTCTAAGGCCGCATGCTGTGGAAAATTCTGTTGCAGTAAGGCGACATTTTTTTCGGCTAAGTCATCCAGCCCCACGCGACTGTAGGCATAGGCCAACACCGCCAGTGCATCGCCCGTGGCTTCAGTTTGCGGGTACTGTTCGATAACTGCCGTAGCGCGATTAATAGCGGCTATGTAAGCATGCCGTTTTATATAATAGTTGGCCACCGTGACTTCATGACGCGCCAACACCTGTTTGACATGAATCATCCTGACTCGAGCGTCTGCAGCATAGGGGCTGTCTGGGTACCGGCTGATAAACTGTTGAAACTCACGAAACGATCGGCGCGCAGGCTCTACATCACGCGAAGAGTAGTCAGGCTTATAAAAGCGCGCCAGCAATCCAGGCTTAAGCGTGTAGTTAGCCAAGCCCTTCATATACCAAGCATAATCAGCATCAGGGTGACCTGGATGAAGCCGCAAAAACCGCTCAGCAGCCGCTATAGCCGCATCGTCGTCGCCGCTTTTATGATACGCATAAATAATTTCTAACTGGGCTTGTTCAGCGTAGGAGCCAAAAGGAAAGCGTGATTCAAGCAACTGCAAGTTGCGCACCGCCAAGTCGTAACTTTTATCATCGAGCAGCTCCTGCACTCTGTTATAGAGCTGCGTTTCGGTCAATGCGCGGGTCTTTTCTCGCTCGGTGTCTTCTGCTTTGCCACCAAAGATCGAGCAACCGGTGAAATTCACTAGCAGTAGCAACAGTAGCAAACCGCGCTGGCAGCGAGCATTAAATGCAAATATCATCATCAATAAAAACCCAGTGCGTACCTGTATGGGGCAAATTATTTCACCGCTATTCAGGTACAATGAATTGAATTACATCACCCGGCTGAGCATGCCGGTGTCGAGTTTAGCAAGGACCATGATCCCCGTTTATGAACGATGCGCCAAGTAACAAAACTACTAAAGATTCACAAGCTGGGATAGCACCTGCACGCGAACCCATTAAACGCATGGCCGAGGTATCTGCCCAGTTCCATGGCTTACGCTTCGATCAAGCCGCGGCGCAATTGTTCCCAGAATTCTCCCGTGGCAGACTCCAACAATGGATCAAGTCCGGAGATCTTACCGTAGATGGCCGACCCGGCAAAACCAAACAAAAGCTGCAAAGCGGTACCCAGCTGGTGCTTGACGCCGAATTTGAAATTGAAACGCCGTGGCAGCCTGAAAATATCCCGCTCAACATTGTATTCGAAGATGAACATTTACTGGTGCTCGACAAGCCCGCAGCATGCACGGTTCATCCTGCACCGGGGCTCAATTCTGGCACCCTCGCCAACGCCGTGCTCGCCCATTGCCCAGGCAATGCCGAGCTACCACGTTGCGGCATTGTGCACCGACTCGATAAAGACACCACCGGTCTTCTGGTGGTTGCAAAATCGTTGAGTGCACATGCCAGTCTAGTTGGGCAGCTGCAGGAGCGCACCGTGAGTCGCGTCTATCGAGCCATCGTTTGTGGCAAACTCATTTCTGGTGGAACTATAGACCAGCCAGTAGGCAGGCATGCTAGCGCTCGTATAAAAATGGCTGTTTACAAAACGCCAGTGACCTCCAGCACGGCTAAGCCGGCCATTACCCACTTCCGTATTGAACAAAGGTTTGCTCAGCACACTGAGTTGCGTATTAACCTTGAAACTGGTCGCACGCACCAGATCCGCGTCCATATGGCACATATTCGTCACCCACTGGTCGGCGACCCTGTATACAACTCGCGCTATAAACGCTCCGCCCGAATAAGCGATTCACTCGATGAATCATTAAGGCGCTTTCCGCGTCAGGCACTTCATGCTACTGCGCTAAGCTTTATTCACCCTTACACAGGTGAAGAATCGAGCTTTTCTGCCGACCTTCCGACCGACTACAAGGGTTTACTGGCCGAATTAAAAGCCGAAGAAAAAACAATTCATACAGAGTAACAACGCACTCAATACCGAAAAACACATTAGCTTAATCATACTTAGCTAATGTGTTAGCGATTGGGGTAAAATCATAAAAACAACAACCATAAGCAGTAATAAAACCCAGCTGAGCAGGTAAACAGCCATCGAGTGCTTTACTTTTTCCTTTTCAACCCAGGTGCGCGGTCCTATTCCTTTAGCCAAAAAAACCACTTTGCTGGCCAAATTTAGGGCAGCAATATTCACTGCTAACAATACCGCTGCACTTAATGCAAAATGCCAGCTACCCTGACTTAGCATAATCCCAATAGTGGCAGCCGGAGGCAAAAGTGCAGCTGCCACCATAACACCCACCAAGACGCTCGATAAGCCTGTTGTTAACGACAGTGCCGCAGCAGCTCCCGAGGCCAAAGCCAAAACAACTGCATCTATGCCGACTAAAGTTCTACTCATCAACTCAGTATTAGGTGAGGCCGATCCTGGCCAAAAAAAACCGGCCAAAAACGCGATAGCAACGGCCAATAAAACCCCCACGACGAGGGATTTCACAGCCTCCTTGACCAAAGCGATATCGCCCAAGGCAGCGCCCAAGCTCAAGGCTAAGTTGGGGCCCAACAAAGGCGCAATCACCATTGCCCCTACAACCACAGTAACGTTATTTTCAATTAAGCCAATAGCTGCTACTACGGTAGACAACACAACCAACAATAAGTAATTTCGGTCGAATCGGGAGCTTCTGGCAACATCGTCGTAGAGCGATTCACGAATGACGGCACTCGGGGCGTCATGCCGATCATCATCACGTGAGCGCGGCAATGACGTTTCAATCTCAAGTACCACTATTCTAGCTTCGGCTGTGCCACCAAGAACCGACTGTAGATTGTCGAGCGTCTTTTGTAATGCGCTATCACCCACTAATAAACGCATCTGCTGTAGGCCATCATCACCCACCTCACCAAGGCGAATATCATAGGCCTTAACGCTTTCTGCTATCGCTCTAATAGTGTCAGCGCTGCCTTGCGGAGCAACCACCTCGATATATTTCATAGTCACCCTCTGCTTTTTTAGGTTTTAAAAATCAACTAGCAACGAATGTAGCGCAATTGGCCGTAGAATTTACGCCTCTACCCATCGTTACCCAGCTTATAGTCTCGCAATATTTCTTCACGCAATGTGTCTGTTTTAGGTCGCGCGCTTGGCACAGCCATTTTATTTTTTTTCATCATACCTGTTCCTCTAACAGACTCTCCGACCGCTGGCGCAACGTTGCAATGGCAGCTCGCAGCTGGCCAAACTCACTCAGCAATCGATCCGCCGCAATAGCCACGCCAAAACCATCCAAGCCTTTAGAATCGTTAGCCACTAGTTTCCAAATATTGATGCCAATCACCAAACCTTGTGAATTAATTAAGGGCCCACCACTATTCCCCGGCAAAATCTGTGCGTCAATGACAATTTGATCTCGCTTTAAGCTCGTAATAATACCCGAGGTCATATAATCAGTATTGCCCAGAGGGCTACCAATGGCAAAAACCTCATGGCCCTGACGGTAGATATTATTTTTAGCTATTGGAATAAAAGGGGTTGTATGGCCGTCTACTTTTAACAAGGCCAGATCATAGCGATCGCTTAGCGCAACAAGCCGTGCATTGAGTGGCGTATCGTCTTTTAATATTATTGTAAACTGCTGCGCAAGCATGGTGTTAGAGTGCCGCAGATTATAACGACTGCGCGCCGCGCCCAATTCACTGGCCTCACTTTTCAACCTTGCCGAAAAACGCTCAATGGCCTGCCTATTACTAGCGTGAGATTTAATTTTTTTGTTATATGCTCTGCGCTCCTGGGCTTGCTCCGAATCACTCAACCCCTCGAAATAGCGGACATAATCAGTTAGACGCCGTTGATTTTTAGCAAGCTGCGCCCGCTTAGTAGCCAATAATTTGCGAGACTTTATTAAATTGCCTTCCGCTTGGAAAAACGTTTTTTCAATGTCCGCAGTGGCTAACTTCGCCGGTCGGATCACATGCCTATTTGTAACTAAAAAACCATCCTGCGATACAAAAAATCCGGACCCCGAACCTAGCGTAGTTTGAACTTTGACTACAGCCGTGGTCGCCTTTTCAATCGCTGACAATGGTTTAAATTTTCTTTCTAGCGTCTTTTTGACATTTTTTTCTAGCCGCTTTTTATTGGATTTTTCGCTATATATTTTTACCTCTTGACCAGCCTGAGGCGGCTTATCGGTAAACTGCCACTTACCAGTAGCATCTTGATATTTGTAAATTTGCGCCCATCCAATTGCAGGCAAGACGCTCAGCGCGATGACAAGCGACAACAAAAATGTCGCCGCGCATGTCGGCACCATGAGCAGGCGTATCACTAAAGCCCTCAGCCTACTGGCCAGTAAAAAATAAAATCATTTTACGGTGATGGTGATTTTTTTTGAAAGTAACGGAGAGCTGTGAGGTCGATGCAAATAATCACCCAGCAAGAGCTGCAACGTATGCTCCCCTGGTGCAAGAGTCAGTCGCGTCTCGGTCTGGCCACCACCAAAATGAACAATATTCTCAGAGCTCGGCAGTGACTGACTCATATCGGGCAGTACATCTAAATCAATGAGTAAATGGTGGTGCCCTGTCTTTTCACGCTGTACACCCGCGGGGGCGACGCCCATCCCCGACAATCCAAAAACCACTTTAAACGTTTGCGGAACCACTTCATTGTCAACTGGGCTAGCAATATATAAATGGGCCGAGTCGGAGGCCGCAGCCTCATCTTGGGCAAATATCGCAGCAGAAAACAACCAGGCTATGAGCCCTAAGCAGTAAAAACCCAAGCGAAAAGTTTTTATGTTGTACATTATAAAATCCCCAATAGAGTTTAAAAAATGTGATGCGACTGCCGCCTAACCTCTAATAAATGTAGCACGCGTGCCTGGCCGAAAATTAGTCCACAGCCAAGATGTATATTCTACAGCAGCCTGAGCATTTATGCTTGCTTACTCCGTGCTTATGCAACCGCCAGAACGTTAAGATGCAACATCGAAAATGGCTAAAATTGGCCTTGCATAACGCACCATAAAACCGGCAAATTATTTTAATAAGTGGCTCTATTCTGTTAAGATAAACAAAGTAAAAATTACTTACCACTCGCGAATTCAAGCCTCACACGATAGAAACGTCGCAGGCTTCTCTTCGAGCAAGCAGCGTAAACAAAAACCTTTAACACCAAGTGAAATCGCCATGATAAATAGCTTCAACCCACCGTTGAGAACGTTAATGGGCCCGGGGCCGTCTGATGTTCACCCAAATATTCTCGCCGCCATGGGTAGACCCACAATTGGCCATCTTGACCCAGAATTTATTCGCATGATGGATGAAATGAAGGCACTCATTCAATATGCATTTCAAACTGAGAATGAACTGACCTTTTGTGTATCGGCGCCTGGCTCAGCCGGCATGGAAAGCTGCTTTGTTAATTTGCTCGAACCGGGCGACAAGGCGATCATCTGTGTGAACGGTGTATTTGGTACGCGCATGATCGAAAACGTTATACGCTGCGGCGCCGAAGCCGTTCGCGTTGATGATGCGTGGGGCACTCCGGTTTCGCCAGATAAACTCGAAGCCGCGCTCAAAGCCAACCCGGATGCTAAGTTAGTGGCTTTCGTCCATGCTGAAACTTCAACGGGCGTCCAATCCGACGCTAAAACACTATGCCAACTTGCCAAGCAATACGATTGCCTGAGTATTGTTGACTGCGTGACCTCTCTGGGCGGCATTGCCATTGAGCTCGACGCGTGGCAGGCTGATGCTGCTTACTCTGGCAGTCAAAAATGTCTTTCATGCTCACCAGGCTTATCGCCGGTATCGTTTAGTGAACTCGCCGCAAAAACGATTAGAGAAAGAAAAACACCGGTGCAAAGCTGGTTTCTCGACCTCAACCTGCTCATGGGTTATTGGGGCGAAGGAGCAAAGCGAGCCTATCATCATACTGCCCCTATTAACGCACTATACGGCCTTCACGAATCACTGCTCATGCTGAAACAAGAAGGACTTGAAGCCAGCTTCGCTCGACATACGGCAATGCATAATAAGCTGCGCGATGGTCTTGAAGAGATGGGCATTAGCTTTGTGGTAGATGCGCCCTATCGATTACCGCAGTTAAATTCCATATGGATTCCAGAAGGCGTCAGATGATGCGGCGATACGCAAACAGCTGCTCGAGCAACATAATTTGGAGATAGGTGCAGGACTTGGCGATTTTGCCGGCAAGGTTTGGCGTATCGGCTTAATGGGTTATTCGGCACGCGACGAAAATGTTGAGCTGTGCCTCTCAGCGTTAAAAGAGGCTATATAAATACCCCTCTACAGCGCTTCAATAAATTACGCTTACTATAAAAAAAGCTCGGTCGCTGACAAGAGCATGCCGTCGTCGTCGACATAAACATAGGTGCCTGGCACAAATTGCGCATCAGCAAAAGAAAGCGTGATATTACTTTCTCCATCATTATTTTTTTTGGGTCTTCTTGGCGTTGAGCCTAGCGCGACCACGCCAATTGGCATGTCGTTGATATCGGCAACATCGCGAATGTAGCCGTTGACAATGACGCCCTCCCAACCGTTCTTGATGGCAATAGCTGCTACGTTATCACCCATCAACGCTCTTCCATAGGAGGCCCTGCCATCAATCACTAATACTTTGCCATCACCCTGAGTTTCCAGTAATGCCTTAGCTTTTGTGTTGTCTTCGAAGCATTGGACGGTAATGATTTTTCCATGAAAATCACGCTTAGTTCCATAATGTTGATAGGCCGCGATATTAACAATACTCAAAGCATCTTCGTACTTGTCGATAATGTCTGTGGTTTTCATAGTGGCATTACACCTAAATCTTCGATCTAAAAAATAGAATCAGCTAGCCAAAAAAAAAGCTGCGCCAAAATACATCAGCGCAGCCTCAAAAGGAAAATCAGATCCACATGGTATTAGCCGAATTGATTCATTGTGTTGTCTTTACCGGAGGCTTTTAATGCATTACCACCCGAGAAATACTCTTTGTGGTCATCGCCAATATTGCTCCCGGCCATATCTTGGTGCTTAACAGTAGCTAAGCCTTGTCGAATTTCACGTCGCTGCACGCCGGCAACATAGGCAAGCATCCCTTCTTCGCCAAAGTAATCTTTAGCCAAATTGTCAGTCGATAGTGCTGCCGTATGATAAGTAGGGAGCGTAATTAAATGGTGGAAAATGCCCGCCTGTGCAGCCGCATTTTTTTGGAAAGAACGAATCTGCGCGTCGGCCTCTACAGATAACGCGGTTTCATCATAGTCAACACTCATTAGATCATCACGCACATAGCCTGACACATCTTTTCCTTCACTCTGCCAAGTATCGAAGACTTGCTGACGGAAGCTCAAAGTCCAATTGAAGGACGGGCTGTTGTTGTAGACCAACTTTGCGTTTGGCACCACTTCACGAATCCTATTTACCATGCCCGCTATTTGGCCAATGTGCGGCTTTTCAGTCTCAATCCAGAGCAGATCTGCGCCATTCTGTAGCGATGTTATACAGTCAAGTACACAGCGGTCTTCGCCTGTGCCTGCTTTAAAGCGCACCAAACCATTAGGCAACCGCTCAGGACGGATAGTTTTACCATCGCGGCGAATGACCATATCGCCTTCACGCAAATCGTCGGTGGAGCTGACCTCCTCACCCTCAATATAAGCGTTATATTGTGAAGCGAGGTCACCGGGTTCTTGCGACACTGGGATTTTCTGGGTCAACCCAGCACCCAGTGAATCGGTGCGCGCAACGATGACACCGTCATCTACGCCCAACTCAAGAAATGCATAACGCACTGCATTGATTTTTGCCAAGAAGTCTTCGTGCGGTACGGTCACTTTGCCATCTTGATGCCCACACTGCTTAGCATCGGAAACTTGGTTTTCAATTTGAATACAGCAAGCACCTGCTTCAATCATTTTTTTAGCCAATAAATAAGTGGCTTCTTCATTGCCAAATCCGGCGTCAATATCGGCAACAATAGGTACAACATGCGTTTGAAAATTATCTATTTTATTTTTCGTGTCTTTCTCAGCAACCTCATCGCCAGCAGCACGGGCCGCATCGAGATCTTTAAATAAATGCCGCAATTCGCGGGCATCTGCCTGTTTAAGGAAGTCATATAGCTCTGCGATTAAGGAAGAGACACTGGTTTTTTCATGCATCGACTGATCGGGCAAGGGACCAAACTCTGAACGTAAAGCAGCCACCATCCAACCCGAAAGGTACAAGTAACGCTGCCGGGTGTCGCCAAAATGTTTTTTAATTGAAATCATTTTTTGCTGGCCAATAAACCCATGCCAGCATCCTAAAGATTGCGTGTACTTCGAAGAATCCACGTCATAGGCAGCCATATCTTCGCGCATAATAGTTGCCGTATAACGTGCTATATCAAGCCCTGAATGAAAACGATTTTGCAGCCGCATACGCGCAACTGACTCAGGGTTAACAGCTTTAAAGTGCTCGCCATATTTGGCAACACTTAGCTCGGCATTTTTGACCGCATCTTGATAATTGCTCATGATTTTTTGGACTTCCTCTAACAATAAATTAATGGTGGAATACATTTAGCACGTACAAAGGCCTGCGCTCACAACGGGCTAAACCATCGACCCAGCTGACATGGACTCTGCGAATTGGTTGTATTGTACAAATTAATAGATTAAAATTACACAATAGAAATTTCACAATGTAAACTTCACAAAATGAAACCATCCAAAACCGTCATACGAAACGCACACTTCTTAGGCACAAAAATAAGAAACCTTCGTAAAAACAACAACCTGACCATGGAAGACCTCTCGGCTCGCTGCGTCAAAATCGACCCAGAGTCAGCTCCATCTGTTTCTTATTTGTCTATGATCGAGCGCGGAAAACGCGTGCCTAGTGCCTCAATGTTAGGCGTTATCGCCAAAGTTTTCCAAAAAGATCAGAACTGGTTTCTCGACAATACCGCAGAGAGCACTTCTATCGTGCCCGACAAGGGTGGTCAAGGCGGCATTCAGGGAATTGCACTCGAACCAGGTTTTTTATTCTCTGAAGAAAATCTGCAGATAGCCATCCCCGAATTACTTTCGCAATCGGGCGTCACTGGCAGAGAATTTGCGCACCTACTCATTCGAGCCCATCAAGAAAAAAACCAAAACCGCTTTCCCGAACTAGAGCGAGCGGCCGAAGAGACTGGTAAAAAACAGATGCCGATGGATGTTGATGCTTTGCTTACTATTTGCAAGCATATGAACTTATCCATCAATTGGTTTAAACAGCTACCCGAGCATTTAATAAAACGATCGGGCTACCCTCCCAACACATTTATTCGATCTTTCTTCGAACCCCCCAACACGATTAATATTCATCACTCATTAAAAAAGCAGCCTACACGCTTGAAATATGATTTAGCCGCACACATCGGCCATATGGTGCTACATGCAACCGACGAAGCGACCAGCATGCTGTTTGCTAGCCGAGAGGGAAGTAGCGTTGACGATAATTCACATTTTTCGCAGATACATAGCACGGAGAGTGTCAACGCCCAAGAAATCTTACAGGCATGGCGCGACTTTGAAGTAAGTTATTTTGCCGGCGCCCTGCTTTGCCCACGCGTGCCATTTCGCAGACTACTCGAACAACAAGCACACGAAATTAGCGTGGCCAAAACGTTAAACGTCACCGCAGCCGTTGCATTGCGCCGGATGACCGCAGTGTCGAACTATCCGCACTGGCATTACTTTGACGCCTACCCACCTGGCAAACTTAATGCGGTATACCGCGGTAATGGGATTCCGCTGCCTTGGGGCAATATGCGCATGGTGCAAGACCCCTGTCAGCACTGGGCTGTGTTTAGAATGTTGGACACGCAATCTAAAGAATCTTCAGCACAAATATCCATTCTAGAAACCGCTAACGGTGCGCGAATCTATGCTTGTGAATCAATTAAAGTCAAAGATCTTGCGGACAAGCCGCATGTGCTGTGCGCTGGCATCGATGTGGTTCCCGCATTGAAAGCACAAGGCCTGCCCGCGACCGAAATTGCTGAAGAAATGAAACAAGCGTGCCTTAAAAATGACGGCAGCAATGTGCTACCCAAGGCACCCAAACAAGCACTCACAGCTGTGGCAAAAATACTTAATATTGGATGGTTAGAGAGGGGGATAGAAAAGGAAGCGAGACTAATTTGCCCACGCCGCAGTCAATGCCCACGTAATCCCTGTTGCAAGGATTAGCAAACCAAGGTGACTAGCCAGCCTCTTCAATCCAGGCCATTTGAATCCCTTCAAGAATCTTTTCGCCGCAACGGTCTGGATCGTCATCAAAATCATCTAGCGAAATAACCCAATTGCGAAGGTCAACAAAGTTGATGGACAATGGATTCACATCGGGATGGGCATCGCACAGCTCGATAGCAATGTCATTTATATCAGTCCAGCGCATAGTGAGCAGCCCTCTTACAATTTAGCTTTAAAAATGAAGAAACAACGTCGTTTGTACTGCGGCATGTTCTGTATTCTATTCTCTAGCATGGTTGATTGTGTATTTAGGAATTTCAACCACCAGATCTTGATCGGCTACCAGCGCCTGACAACTCAAGCGACTTTCCGGAGCCACGCCCCAAGCCTTGTCTAGATAATCCTCTTCTAAATCATCGGCCTCTTCAAGTGAATCAAAGCCCTCACGAACAATGACATGGCAGGTTGTGCAGGCGCATGACTTTTCACAGGCATGCTCAATATCGACATGATGAGCCAACAATGCATCGCAAATGGTCGTGCCAGGCGACGCGTCAAACGCAGCGCCCTCAGGTGCTAGGTCGGCATGGGGCAATACAATAATCTGTGGCACAGTAAACTACCTTTATCTGAAGGTTAAATAATTCGATTAGTCATTTTGCACAGACTCAGCAATCGCATCAATATGACGCCCCTGCAATGCCTGCTTAATACTTTGATTCATACGCCGCGCAGCAAATGCTTCCGTCTGATGACCTAGTCGCGCAATAGCATCTTTAATTAAAATAACCT
Organism: uncultured Pseudomonadales bacterium; assembly: GCA_943788835.1. GTDB lineage: Bacteria > Pseudomonadota > Gammaproteobacteria > Pseudomonadales > UBA7434 > UBA7434. The sequence continues at coordinate 132,845 of CALSRU010000010.1, forward strand.
CGTCCTGCTTTGCTGCAGCAGCGAGTTGGGTAACAGCCGCTTCAATGCTCTGCACTTCGCTCTCATCAAGTAAATGCCGATCGGCTTGGAGCGCGGCCTGCACTGCATCGAGCAATGACTCCGCTTCGATGCGCTGCTCAACCAGAGCGCGCACCTCAAGATCATCGCGCGCAAACTGATGCGATGCCTGCAACATAGCCGTTATCTGAGCTTCCTCTAGCCCATACGAAGGCTGAACTTTAATACTGGCAGCCACACCGGTATTGGTCTCGCATGCACTCACCTCCAACATACCGTTGGCATCAACAGCAAAGGTTACCTGGATATGCGCCGCGCCAGCCACCATCGCCGGTATACCACGCAGCTCAAACCGGGCTAACGATCGACAATCCACCACCTGCTCTCGCTCGCCTTGAAGCACGTGCAGGGCGAGCGCTGTTTGGCCATCTTTGTACGTAGTAAATTCCTGGCCGCGAGTACAGGGAATAGATGTGTTGCGATGAATGATTTTCTCAACTAAACCACCCATAGTTTCAATCCCTAATGAAAGCGGCAACACATCCAATAATAATAATTCGCGCTCTTGATTATTGCCGACCAACATATCGGCCTGAATCGCAGCGCCCATAGCCACAACTTGATCGGGATCAACGTCGATCTTTGGCTCTTGGCCAAATAACAGCGCCACTTTCTCGCGTACTCTTGGCACCCGAGTTGAACCGCCTACCATTACCACATCGCCAATATCACTCGGGACTAAATCGGCATCATCTAAGCTGGCTTTGCATCCAGCTAACGTTTGCTCAACTAACCCATCAATCAATTCTTCAAACTGATGTCGACTCAACTCACCAGCCCAATCAACACCATTGCCGGCTACTGCAAGACCCACTGCACTGTGCTCTGACAACGCTTGCTTGGCTGCACGAGCTTCTTGCAACAACTGGCGGTACGCTGAGGGACCTAAATCGGCGGCCGACACTGCTGCCTGCGCCAACACCCAGTCGGCAATCGCGCGATCAAAGTCATCGCCCCCTAGCGCCGCATTACCGCCGGTAGCCAGCACTTCAAAAACGCCTTCGCTGAGCTGCAAAATAGAAACATCAAAGGTACCGCCACCCAAATCAAAAACCGCTATATAGCGATCATCGGCTTTATCTAAACCATAAGCCACAGCCGCAGCCGTAGGCTCGTTAATCAGTCGCAATACATTCACGCCGGCTAGCGTAGCGGCGTCTTTAGTCGCTTGGCGCTGGGCATCATCAAAATATGCTGGCACAGTAATAACAGCACCCTGTAGCTGCCCACCCAATGCACTTTCTGCACGGGCAGCCAGATTTTTAAGAACCTCTGCAGAGGCCTCAACTGCAGTAACTACCCCAGCCCGCGTACGCACAGCAACTAACGATGAACTGTTGCTCGCATCAGTCGATCCAGCACTAGCGTCCGGCCTTACGTAATCATAGGAGTCATTGCTTTGAATATCATCTGTAGAACGCCCCATCCAGCGCTTAAAAGAGGCTAATGTATTGTGTGGATCAGCAATGGACATATCGAGCGCAGGCTGCCCAACCAAATTAACTTGATCTTCGGCATAATGAACAACAGAGGGCAGCAAAGCTTCTCCCTGGGCATCGACAATCACATGGGGCGCCTTGCCAGGCGGCACTGTAGCCACTAACGAATTGGTTGTGCCAAGGTCAATACCCACTGCCCGCTTGAACTGATGAGGCATTGGCGACTTGCCAGGTTCTGAGATTTTTAATAACGCCACGCTTAACTCGTTCTGTTGATGATCGATGACAAACTAATAAGTTTTAATAACACGGCTGCAGAACCATTGGGTTTTATAATGCCTTGAGCGCCACGCTTACTTCTTCGTTGAGCTTTTCAAAAAAACGCATCTTGCTTACCAATGCAGCGAGGGCTTGGCCATCCAGTAATGGCAGATCAAGCACTTGACCCTGACCAACTTCGGTAGCCGAAAAATCCTGCTGCGCCACACGAAAAGAATGAGTAACCTCACTTAAGAGCACCTCAAGGGCCTTAGCGTCGCGCTCATCACGACTTTCTTCAAGGGATTCACGTAACTCCATTTGCTCAAATAAAAATGCACTATCTTTTTCCGTATAACTTTGAGCATCTAACACTAAGCCTTGAAGCTCGAGCAAATGCATCGCTCGCTGTACAGGATTACCTAGCACGCTCGCAGCAGTATTTATTTGCGCAGAAAACTGCGCCGCTAATCGTTGCTCTTGCGGAGTTGCGTTACAAAAACGGTCAGGGTGGTATTTCCGCTGTAATTCACGCGAATTTTTTCTCAGAACCTTAAGATCAACTTCAAAGCGCTGCGGCAAAGCCATCAGCGTAAAATAATTACTCTCGATATTCACAGCTTATGGCGCGCTCACACAGTAAAACTTTCACCGCAGCCACATTCGCCTGCTGCATTGGGGTTTTTGAATTCAAAGCCTTCGTTTAAACCCTCTTTTACAAAGTCCATTTGAGTTCCGTCTATGTAGACAAGACTTTTCGGGTCAACCACCAGCTTTACGCCTTGAAATTCAAACACCTCGTCACTGACTTCAACATCATCAACAAACTCGAGTACGTAAGCCATACCAGAACAGCCGGTAGTCTTGACGCCCACACGAATACCGACACCTTCACCACGCTGCTCGAGCTGTTGGCGAACATGCTGAATAGCTGTATCTGTCATGGTAATAGCCATCGTTCTATACGGCTTCCTGCGTGGCAGCAGACTTTTCTTTTAAGTCTGAAATAGCTGCTTTGATAGCGTCTTCGGCTAGCACCGAGCAGTGGATTTTAACGGGCGGTAAAGCCAGCTCTTCAACGATATCAGTATTTTTTATTTCCAGAGCCTCGTCTAAGGTTTTACCCTTGACCCATTCCGTTAGCAATGAACTAGACGCAATAGCCGATCCACAGCCATAAGTCTTAAACTTAGCATCTTCAATAACACCATCATCGCTGACTTTGATTTGCAGGCGCATCACATCGCCACAAGCAGGCGCACCCACCATACCAGTACCAACCGATGCATCACTCGTGTCTAACTTACCAACATTGCGTGGATTCTCGTAATGATCGAGCACTTTTTTACCGTATGCCATTCGTTCTTACCTCTGTTTTAACGCTTTCTAAAGCCTTCCCTGTATTAGAGTCAGCTTTAACCGATTAGTTATACCATTGTGCCGGCAGACTCGCTTTTCAGTGGGCTGCCCACTTCACCGAATCTAAATCGACACCATCTTTAAACATATCCCACAACGGGGATAGATCGCGTAATTTCTCGACCGCCGCGCGCACCTTTTTAATAGTGAAGTCAATCTCAGCTTCGGTGGTGTAACGCCCAACGCTAAATCGCAAAGAGCTGTGCGCCAACTCATCGCTACGACCCAGCGCTCGCAACACATAAGACGGCTCAAGGCTGGCTGAAGTGCACGCTGAGCCTGATGATATAGCCAAATCTTTGAGTGCCATAATTAGCGACTCGCCCTCAACAAAGTTAAAGCTGACATTGAGCATGCCTGGCAAATGATGCTCACCATGGCCATTCAAATAAACTTCTTCCATATCACACACACCCTGCCACAATCGCTCACGCAAAGCTGCTATGCGCTCATTGTCAGCGGCCATTGTTTCATGAGCAATACGCGCTGCCTCACCAAAACCTACTAGTTGGTGCGTGGGCAGCGTGCCCGATCGCATACCTCGCTCATGTCCACCGCCGTGCATCTGAGATTCGATTCGCACCCGCGGCTTACGTCGCACATACAAAGCGCCAATACCTTTGGGGCCATACATTTTATGTGCTGACATCGACATCAAATCAATTTTCAAGGCTTCCATGTCAACGGGTATTTTTCCCACCGACTGCGCCCCATCCACATGCAAAATAATTTTTCGCGCGCGGGTAATTTCGCCAATAGCAGCAATATCATTTAGCACACCAATTTCATTATTAGCATGCATGATTGAAACTAAAATTGTATCGTCGCGAATCGCAGCTTCTACTGCAGCAGCCTGAGTTAAACCCTCGCTATCGGGTTTCAAATAAGTCACTTCAAAACCCTCTCGCTCTAGCTGCCGGCAAGTGTCGAGCACCGCTTTGTGCTCGATAGAAGATGTAATAATATGCTTACCCTTGCCCTGATAAAAGTGCGCAGCACCCTTAATCGCCAGATTATCTGACTCGGTTGCACCTGAAGTCCAAACGATCTCACGGGGGTCAGCATTAATAAGTTCAGCTACTTGCGACCGAGCGGTTTCAGCTGCCTCTTCGGCTTGCCAACCAAACTGATGCGAACGAGATGCGGGGTTACCAAAAATGCCTTCGTTCGTTAAGCATTCCGACATCTTTGCAGCCACACCCGCATCGACTGGCGTGGTGGCTGAGTAGTCAAGATAAATCGGCAATTTCATTGTGTACTCCAAATGTGTAAAAAAATAAAATATAAAAACAACACAAGTCTGCTAATCACGCACTGCGATTCGCACTACCTGCTCAAGGTTGGCCTCAGAAAATGCATGCCTTTGCCGCGCCGAGACTGCTTGAATTTCTTTGCGCTGAACCAAGTCTGCCAAAGAAATCCCATCCAAGAAGTTATGTATTTGCCGCGTTAAGTCATCCCACAAATGATGCGTTAGACATGTTTGCCCCTCATGACAATCACTTTTACCTGAGCAGTTCGTAGCATCCACGACTTCATCAACCGCCTCGATGATAGCTGCCACGGATACAGTAGCTAAGTCTCGGTCAAACGAATACCCGCCCCCAGGGCCACGTGAACTAGCCACCAATTTATTACGGCGCAGCTTTACAAAAAGCTGTTCGAGATAAGACAGTGACAGCTCCTGTCGCTTAGCAATTTCAGCCAAGCTCACCGGCCCCGACTCGCTGTGCAGCGCGAGATCGAGCAGCGCGGTTACTGCGTACCGGCCTTTAGTGGTTAAGCGCATCGTACTTTCTCTTTAAAATCAATTGGTTGCGCAGGGCGCGCTAGAGATAAACTTCGCTCAGCAAGCCCACGCAATGAGGTGGACGCTTCGTCGGCAATTATCTTAAACCTGAGTGATTTGGTCAAGTATATAATTGAGTTAATTAGTGGGTTTTAAATCAGGCGAAACCACACACAAAATCACAAGCCTATGATTTATTTGACATTCTGACGCCCTTCTTAAATGCGGCCCATCATTTAGTTGGGTAGCCTTCAACTTTCACCATGATCTCGTTGCGGCGCATGAATGGTGGCGTAAATGGGGGGTTGTAGGCAGCCGACTCAGTCACCCCCATTACCTCTATGCCATGCTCTTGCAGGCGCTCACGCAACCGCTGCTCATACTTCACTAAATTTCTCTCGGTCCATCTGCCTGAGTATCGCAACACAGCCATTAAACGCTCCGGCATTGGTCTGATCACAACGCGGGGATCAACAGGCACCGGCGCGTCATCTATTGCATATTGGCTTGGTAACATAAATGCCACCTTCCAACCCTGAGTCGTCGGCAAGCGCTGCACGGGCGCGGTCATCGCTATATCCTCACTGACTCGATGGCGCTGCACCGGAGCCGTCATGGCAATGCTGGCTTGATCGATATTGCCGCCGGATATGTACCTGAACAAGCGCATAAAGCCCTCATTCGATGCGGCCTTGTAGCTCTCCTCCCCAACCACCTCGGTCTCGGCCACAATATAGGGCTGATAAAGCCGGTATTCCAACTTGCCTTCTTGATAAAGCACTTTATATCCGGGTTTTTCAAGCGCCATGGAATGGCCCGCTAAATGCGAAGTTAATAGAAAAACCAGCACCTGGCCATATCGCTGAAAAAAGCTTGATAAATGCATTTCGTAAGACCACTCTAGTTTATCGGTGAATGGCGAATACTATACGCCATGGTCACAAAACCAGATCATCCTCACACACCTCAATCATGATAGATACGCCGTCCGGCGAATCCGACCGCAGCGCTGCAAACACCGCAGTATATTATCGGCAAAAATAGCCGGCTTAACCGTTTCAGCCGAGGGCACTGTGTGACATAGTAATGCGGCGTAACTAGCGCCATAACTTCAGCGGAGTTCAGACAAAGGCTCCAACTAAAACTGCTTCAAACGCTACAGCCTTTCATTTTTTAGCTCTACACAATGAGGATTAATCCATGCGGCAATTCGATATTATTTTATTTGGCGCAACAAGTTTCGTGGGTGAGATTTTAACGAGATATATGCTCGCTCAGCAGCCATTAAATGGAGAGATGAAGTGGGCGATCGCTGGGCGATCGCCCACCAAACTTAATCAGCTAAAGTTGTCACTCGGCGATGCTGCAGAAGCCCTTCCGATCGTTGTGGCTGACACTGACAACCAAGCAAGTATTGACGCCATGTGCGGCTCAACCAAGGTCATAGCCTCGACTGTGGGACCCTATGCACTGTATGGCGAGCCGGTGATTCAGTCCTGCGCCGCTTTGGGCACCGATTACTGCGACTTAACCGGTGAACCCCAATGGATTCATAAAATGCTGGGGCGGCATGAAGCTGCGGCAAACAAGTCTGGCGCCCGCATTGTTAACTGCTGCGGTTTCGATTCTATACCCTCCGATCTAGGCGTATATTTTTTGCAACAAAGATCGAAACAAACACTCAAGCAACACTGCAACATCGTCAAGATGAGAGTAAAAGCCATGAAAGGCGGCGCCTCTGGCGGCACCATCGCCAGCATGCTGAACGCGATAAAAGAGGCTATGCAAGACAAAAATATACGTAAAAAAATTGCCAGCCCCTACGCATTGTGCCCCGCCGGACATGGCTTCAAGGTCAAGCAAATTAATCTCAAATCTGCGCAATACGACAAAGATGTGCAGGCATGGATCGCTCCTTTTGTCATGGCAGCCATTAACGTTCGGGTAGTGCATCGCAGTAATGCCCTATTGCATAAGCAATACGGCGAGAACTTCCTGTATGACGAAGCAATGATTACTGGCCCTAAAGCAAAGGGCGGTATGGGCGCCGCAGCCCTAACCGCAGGGCTAGGCGGATTTATGCTCGCCGCCCTCCTTCCGCCTACCCGATGGTTGATGGAGAAAACCATCTTACCCAAACCCGGCGAGGGGCCGAGCCCGCAGGCACAACTGGAAGGCTATTACGATTTGCGCTTCATTGGGACTACCCCAGATGGCCAAACTATAAGCTGCAAGGTCACCGGTGATAGAGATCCCGGCTATGGCTCCACCGCCAAAATGCTTGGGCAAGCCGCGTTATGCTTAGCGCAAGATATGAATGAAAAGCCTGGCGGCTTTTGGACTCCCGCCAGTCTTTTTGGTGAAAAAATAATCGCCAGACTGGAGGCCCGTGCCGGGCTAACTTTCGACATCGAACAGGCCTTGAAAGCCTCTCAATAGAAGCACTGCATCGAACAAATCGCGGCACCTTTATTACCCACTCATGTTGTTAGCGCTCTCAAAGGCCAAAAGGCGTCGCGCTCCCTCTCAATCCACAGTGACTACACTATTTTTGTGCTAAGCTTTTCAGCAGACCATAATAAGGTTTCAGCAATGGAAAAGCTTTTGCATGCATCGAAAACCAGATTGCTAGGCTAAGTATTTTGAAGGCTGTTGAACGTGTGAACTGGGGTGGCAACAAGCATGAAAGGTATGATTTTTTGTGAGTTTTTAGAGATGGCCGAAGAAGCCTTTGGGATTGTTGTAGTTGATGAAATGCTGGAAACTACAGAGCTACCCAGCGGAGGAATTTATACTGCGGTAGGCACCTACGACCACCAAGAGCTCATTGCCATGGTGATACGTCTTTCCCAAATTACTGAAATACCTCTGCCCGACCTACTCCAAACTTACGGACAAAACTTATTTGGCAAGTTAATGGAAACGCTGCCACAAATCATCCCGAAAAACCAGGACTGCTTTCAATTCATAAAGGCAATTGATAGCTACATCCATGTAGAAGTTGAAAAACTCTATCCCGACGCTGAGCTACCACGTTTACGCTGCGACGAAGTCGGTCATGACAAACTATTGCTACATTACAGTTCGTGCCGACCATTTGCCAAAGTTGCAGAAGGCTTGCTATTGGGATGCGCCGATTATTTCAATAACGCATTTACGCTGAGTGTTGTTGATAGTGAACAGGCATCTGACCACGAAATTAGCTTTCAACTCCTGCGAACACGACTACCTGCATGAAATGAAAAAGCTTACACCCCAGCAGTTAAAATCTGATGAAGAGAATTTAATTCTCAAACGCCAACTGCAGCGACAGAAAAAAGCACGCAAGCAGGCGGAGTCTATTTTGGAAGAAAAGAGCTACGAGCTCTACCAGACCAATCAAAGTCTTCAAGAATCGATAGCACAACTGGACAGACGCGTCGATGAAAGAACGCAAGAATTAAGGGATGCCAAGAACCTTTCGGAAAAAAATGCACAAGATTTAGAAAAATCTAACAAGCGCTTCGAGCTTGTGTTAGAAGCCAGTAAAGCAGGCCTTTGGGAAATAAACTGCGAAACCCGAGAAGTTCGCTGCTCAGAACGCCTAGCCAACATGTTTCACCTATCCTTAACAGAAGCAACCGAAAAATTAGCCGATTTATCTATATTCGCTGGAGAAAATGGCCGCGAGGTTAAAGCGCGCCTTAACAAAGCGATGGCTTCGGAAACAACCGTCGACCTTGAATGTGAAATCGCCGTAGGTAATGGCCCAGCTAGGTGGTTCAAGCTGAACGCCAGAACTCACTTTGATACCAACGGCAAAGCTCTATGGCTTGCAGGCGCCTTTGTTGACATTAACGAGCGCATAGAGATTGCTTTGTCAGCTCAGCATATGGCAACTCATGATAACCTAACCAACATAGCCAACCGTGCTCTATTTAATAAGCGGATGGCGGAGGCCCATGAAGCATCTATACGCAGTAACGAAATTTTCTCTATTATCATTTTAGATTTAAATGCATTTAAAGAAGTCAACGATGAGCACGGTCACCAGGCTGGAGACCAACTGCTGCGCCATGTGGCAAACAACGTACTCTCGGTGGTTCAAAATACCGATACAGTTGCCCGGCTAGGTGGTGATGAATTTGCAATTATTTTAAGAGACATTAAAACTGTTGACTACGTTACAGCCGTGTGCCAAAAAATAATTTACCGATGTGGAAAAAAAATCACTTGCAACGAAGCCCAAGTTGGCATATGTATTTCTATGGGGGTTGCCACCTATCCAAATGATGGAGCAACTACTTCTGAACTCATTAGAAACGCAGACCTTGCCATGTATCATGCGAAGAAAAATAAAAACAGCCAATCAGCATTTCATATTTTCTCTCACGAACTAGTCGCCGATATTCAACAAGCCCGCGCAATGAGACTGGCCATTAAAGAGGGCATGAAAAAACAAGAATTTATTTTGCACTACCAACCAAAATATAATGTTGAGAGCAATCGTATACTAGGTGTGGAGGCGTTAATACGCTGGCCCAGAGCCGACGGCTCGTACACACCGCCCGATGAGTTTATTCCGCACGCCGAGGAAGGCGGCTTGATCAATGAACTTTCGGAATGGATAATTAACGAAGGCTGCAAGCAGGCTGCACGATGGTTTCGACAAGGGTTAGAGATACCTGTCGCAATCAACCTTTCTCCTTTGCAATTTGCCGAACAAAACCTGCCCAATATTTTTTATGATGCGTTGCGTCGAAATAACCTACCGGGCACAATGATTGGCGTTGAAATTACTGAAAACTGCGTCATTGATGATCTTTACCGAACCACCCATCAGCTGTCTCTGCTGCGAGCGCTAGGCATAGAAGTGAGTATCGACGATTTCGGCACGGGCTACTCCAGCTTAAGCTACTTACACCAACTGCCTATCCAAGTCATCAAGATCGATCGCTCATTCATCGGGCAAGTCACTGATAACCCAGAGAGCGCCACGATAGCCGATGCCATCATTAAGCTGAGCCATGCGCTCGGCGCCACTGTTGTAGCAGAGGGCGTAGAAACCGAAGAGCAGCTAGTTTGGCTTAAGGAAAGAAAATGCGAAGCTGCCCAAGGTTATTATTTTTCTCCTGCATTGCCTGCGGCAAAAATACCCACACTAGCCTCTGTAACGTTCCAAGCCTCGCCAAAAGATAGCAGGCAAGCTGGCTAAAAAGACTTGCTTAAACAATCTTTACGCCCATAAAAAAACCATCTCAAATGAGATGGTTTTTCAGGTAGCTTTTAAAGTGTCTCGCTATTTTCGAACTCTGCGCCCAACTATACCAATGCCCAGAAATCCTAAGGCCAGCAAAGCTATGATGCCCGGTTCCGGCACCTCAGTCGACTCACCGCGGTAGTAAATAGATGCGTGCGAGAGTCCTTTAGATGAAGACCATGTACCACTCAGTGGATCAGAACCGGTCAAATCGAGAAGAAAAGCACCAAAGCCATTTCCTGCCTTTAACGTAATAAAGATCTCGTTCAAACCTGCGAGAGTATCGATTTCCCACCCACCCGATTTGGCGCCGTTTGTGGGCGAAGCGGCAAACACGATGGTTCCATCCCCATCCGGGCCGTCGCTCTTGTCTGAAAGAATCCACCCTGTCTTTCCAAAAAGCTCAAAAGTTGCGTTAATGCTGTTAGTGTCGTTGCCATCAAAACACTCTGCAGAGGTGGCAGCATCAAGCTCAAATGTAGCGCTAGAACCACCAGACCCTGCAGTGCACGTTTGCAGACCGGCCTGAGCGCTCACCGTAAACGACATGACTATTGCAGCTAAGATTTTGATAAGTATTTTCATTGTGTAACACCGCCGAATTTTAAAAGTGTTTTTTTTGGGCGAGACTTCCATTTCGTTAGCTGCTTTTTAAAGAAAAGCGGAGCCTAGCTACCGACCGAAAAGCGTACACTTCATCATCAAGAGTGTAAAGATTTTTTACACTCTTGATGGGCACGGGATCATTGGCAGTGGCACGAAGGACTAAAAATACACCTCATCTGTACAAAAAAAAGCCAGCCACATCAGACCCCATTGAAGGCACAAACCCAGCAGCCACGCCGCACCCGCCATTTTGCAAGCCAACGCATCCAAAACCTTCTATTTGCCGCGTCTAATCTCAAATTATCAGGGTAAGCGTCCCAGCGACCATTGCCTAAATGCATCAGATCAAGTAAGTTGTGGCCCGATTTCTGCATTGCATCAACATAATACAAGCCAACCAATAGCAACAAACTACACTCAGTAAACTCAGGCTTGATGCCCCAGCCGCTATCGCTGCGCGCAGCACATCAACTGATTACTAATTGCTCAAAATCTTAAGGACCCTAAGCTATGTCTCCAATACTGTCTGAAGGTTTAAATTTGATGGCGTTTGGCATGGGCACGGTGTTCGTATTTTTGAACATACTGATAATTGCCACCTTTTTCATGTCAGCCGCCGTTGAGCGCCTGATTCCGAAACCTGTACCTAAACTTGCCAATCAAGAACCAGACGCGCCGGCAATAGATTCAACGCTCCTAAAGGTTCTAACGGCGGCAATAAAAGAGCGTAAGGCACCGTAGCACTATTTTTAACCACACAGCACCCAAAACATGACGACAAATACCCCCGCACATCCCTTAGGCATTACCGACGTGGTCTTGCGCGATGCCCACCAATCGTTATTTGCTACGCGTATGCGTATCGACGATATGCTGCCAATTACTGAAAAACTCGACCAAGTAGGATTTTGGTCGTTAGAAACATGGGGCGGGGCCACATTCGATGCCTGCATCCGCTTTTTAGGCGAAGATCCCTGGGATCGAATTCGCGAGTTTAAAAAGGCGATGCCCAACACACCCCAACAAATGTTATTGCGTGGGCAAAACTTGTTGGGCTACCGTCACTACGCCGATGATGTAGTCGAAAAGTTTATCGAACGAGCGGCAACCAATGGCGTCGATGTATTCCGCATCTTTGATGCGATGAACGATCCGCGCAATTTTAAAACCGCTATAGATGCCGTTAAACGTCAGGGCAAACATGCGCAAGGCACTCTTTCGTACACTACGTCACCCGTGCACAATCAAGATACCTGGCTTGGCTTGGCAAAACAAATTGAAGATTTAGGCGTAGATTCTTTAGCCATTAAGGACATGGCTGGAATCATAAACCCTTATGATGCCTTCAGTTTAATTACTCGACTCAAGCAAGAAACCGATTTAGAGATACAACTGCATTGCCATGCCACAGCAGGCATGTCCGATATGGCCATTTTAAAAGCCATTGAAGCCGGCGTTGATCGAGTCGACACCGCTATTTCATCCATGTCGATGACCTATGGCCATAGCGCTACCGAAACCGTGGTAGCTGCGCTACAAGGCACTCGACGAGATACCGGCCTAGACCTCAACCTGCTCGAAGAAATCGCAGCTTACTTTCGTGAAATACGCAAAAAATATGCGAAGTTTGAGGGCGCCATGCGCGGTACTGACTCACGCATTTTAATCGCGCAGGTACCGGGCGGTATGCTAACTAACATGGAAAATCAGCTGCGCGAACAAGGCGCTGAGGACAAGTTTGATGAGGTATTACAAGAAATCCCTCGTGTGCGCCAAGACTTAGGCCACATTCCACTCGTCACACCCACCTCGCAAATTGTAGGCACACAAGCAGTGCTTAATGTATTAACGGGAGAGCGCTATAAGTCAATTTCAAAAGAGACCCAAGGCATTTTAAAGGGCGAATACGGCGCTGCGCCGGCGCCTTACAACGAAGCATTGCAGAAAAGTGTGCTAGCCGGTGCCGACGCAATCACCTGTCGCCCTGCTGACTTGATTGACAATGAAATGGATCAGATCGTTGCCGACTTGGATGCGCTTGCCACTGAGCAAGGCCTTAAGTTAGCGCAAGAAAAAATTGATGACGCACTCACTTATGCAATGTTTCCGCAAGTTGCACCAAAATTTCTGGGCAATCGCGGCAACGCAGCGGCCTTTGAAGCAGCACCGAATCAAGACACCGACACGTTTACTGTTAATGTTGAAGGCCACGACTATGTTGTTAAGGTTGATACCGGTGGTGATGTCACTCACCTGGCGCCTATCAATGGCGCGCCCCTAAGTCTCGGGTCAGCAGCATCAACGCCTACCGCCACCGCCGCAAGCAACCAAGGCGAACCAATTGAAGCGCCATTAGCTGGTACTATCTGGAGAGTCGCGGTGCAATCAGGACAAAGCGTTACCAAAGGCGAAATTTTAATTATTCTGGAAGCGATGAAAATGGAAACCGAAATTCGCGCTGCCAAATCAGGTGTAATCGATACGATTAGCGTTAAAACCGGAGACTCTGTTTCTGTTGGCGATACCCTGCTAACTATCAACTAAGAGCCAACAATGAATCAGCTAGACATCTTATTTCAAGCCTCCGGTATTGCTCAGCTGGCCGGCGGACAAGCGCTCATGATTTTGGTGGGGCTCATACTACTCTTTATGGCCATTAATAAAGGCTTTGAACCGCTGCTGCTAGTACCCATTGGCATCGGCGCAATTTTTGTCAACATCCCCGGTGCTGGGTTTTATGACGCACCGGTTTACGATGCCATGGGGCACCTAGTCACACCCGCAGGCCTGCTTTATTACATCTACCATATCGGCATAGAAACCGGCGTATTCCCCCTACTCATCTTTATGGGTGTGGGTGCCATGACTGACTTTGGCCCCCTGCTCTCCAACCCTAAAACACTGCTGCTGGGCGCCGCTGCGCAGTTTGGTATTTTCGCCACACTGATTGGCGCCGTGCTACTTAACCATTTTGGCATCCTGCCTTTCACCATCAACGAAGCCGCCGCCATCGGTATTATTGGAGGCGCCGACGGCCCTACCTCAATTTTTGTCGCTTCGCGCTTAGCACCTGATCTGCTAGGTGCCATTGCCGTAGCCGCCTACTCGTACATGGCTTTGGTACCAATGATCCAACCGCCCATTATGCGTGCGCTAACCAATGATGCCGAGCGCAAAATAAAAATGGAACAGCTACGACCCGTTCATCAAGTTGAAAAAATTATTTTTCCATTGATGCTACTGCTGTTAGTCGCGTTATTCCTGCCGTCTGCAGCACCATTACTGGGTATGTTTTGTTTTGGTAACCTTATGCGCGAATCAGGTGTGGTAGATCGCCTGAGCGACACATCACAAAACGCACTCATCAATACGGTGACCATCTTATTAGGCTTAGGCGTTGGTGCAAAATTAAGTGCCGATGCATTCTTAAATGCCAAAACACTGGGCATTTTAGCGCTAGGGCTAGTAGCGTTTAGCATTGGTACAGCCTGCGGCGTGATCATGGCAAAAACCATGAACTTATTTTTAAAAACAAAGATCAACCCGCTTATTGGTTCGGCGGGTGTTTCTGCGGTACCCATGGCTGCGCGCGTGTCTAATAGGGTTGGTCTTGAATACAACCCGCAAAACTTTTTATTAATGCATGCCATGGGACCCAATGTGGCCGGCGTGGTGGGTTCGGCCGTGGCTGCCGGAGTAATGCTCAGCTATTTGGGTTAGCCCGTGTCAACGCCATCGGTTACAGACTTACACAAGCAGACTTTGGTGCACCCAGTGTCAATAGTCTGCGCTTTTTATAACCGTATATAACCATGCGACTTTTCCTCGCCCCCATGGAAGGGGTGATCGATCATCACTTTCGCAGCATCTATAGCACCATTGGCGGTATCGATATTTTTGTTACCGAGTTTATGCGCGTTAACGACATTCCGCTCACCGATAAAACGTTTTTACGCGACTGCCCCGAGCTAAGACAAGCACAACCTGCTCAAGCCAAAGCCAGCGGAAAAACCAAAAGCAGTACCTCTAACGGCACGCCGGTGCGCATTCAACTGCTAGGCAGCAACCCCGCAACACTCGCACAAAGTGCCCATACAGCTGCACTGTTAGGCGCCTCAGCCATTGATCTCAACTTTGGCTGCCCCGCCAAACAAGTTAACAACAGCCACGGCGGATCAGTACTACTAAAAAACCCGGCTTTGGTGGGAGATATTGTGCGCGCAGTGCGCTCGGCGGTGCCTAACAGCACGCCTGTTACGGCAAAAATTAGGTTGGGGTTTGAAGATAGAAGTTTATATTTAGACAATGCCATCGCCATCGCCGAAGCGGGCGCCGACGAGTTATGTATACATGCTCGCTCACGCGCCGATGGCTACAATCCACCTGCCTACTGGACCTATATTGCCCACGTAGTAGAAACCATTGCGATACCCGTTATCGCCAATGGTGAAATTTGGAACATACGTGATTGGCAGCAGTGCCAGCAAGACAGCGGGTGTAAAGACTTCATGCTGGGGCGAGGATTAGTGGCATGCCCCGACTTAGCCTTGCAAATTAGAGCCTTTAACGAAGGGCGCGATTATCAACCGCTAAATTGGCATGACATTATTGGTTTACTGCGAACGTTTTACTTAGATACCAAAGACGCCTACCCCCTGCGGTTTTTAGGTAACCGCGTAAAGCAGTGGCTGTTTTATTTAAAAATGCATTACTCCGAAGCCGAACCTTTTTTTGAAAAAGTTAAACGGTATAAAAAGCCTCATGAGTTTGATAGCGTGTTTCTTAATGCACACATAAAAAAAAGCCGCGGCTTTTAAAGGCGCGGCTTTTCCATTTTTCACCGTATACACCAACACCGGTTGAAGTATTTAGCTTTGCTAGTGTATATAGTGTATTCCTAAGTCGTGCCGGCCTGCCTACTCCCCAGCCCCATCCTACGACCCCATACAGCTCCAAACTAAAGATGTAGACGTGTGAATCGATAGAATAAAGGCGATCAAAAAAACGTAAAGCATCAACGCCTATAGAAGAACCTATATACCAATCTGAACTCCCAAAGAAAAATTAGCCAACTTTTCTTCGTCGGCATTAATCGCCGAGTACTCAAGTCTAACATTTAAATTTTTCGAGCCGCCCATCAAGCCAACGCCATACGCAAACTGCGTTTCGTAATTAGATTCGTCATCAATACCACAGCAATTTGCCTCCTGTTTTACGCGCAGCCGCACCAAGCCCATTTTTGCGTAGGGCGTCACACCCGTTTTAATATCAACTGAAAATACGCCATAAACAGATAGTGCATCAGCGCTCAATTCGACATCTACGCCCTCGATATCGGCATCACCAAAACTATCGTAATTAACTTCAACAGCGAAATTTTCGCCCACGGCATGCCCGAGATACCAACCCAAACTACTGGAAGATTCAAGGTCAGACATTATCTCAGCATGCCCTAATTTCAATCCCACGTAACTCTGGGCTAAAGTCAGAGACGCATAGCTGCTGCAAATAAAAACGAATAAACTTCTCCACATTTTTTTCATAATAAGACCCTTTTGATTTTATTTAATGAGACTTTCTAATTAAAATTGGTAGCGCCCAAATCATTTAAACGACACGAATATCAACACGATGTGATTATTATAAGACCAGGCAATCAGGGCATTCCTATGGTGTAACCTCGTGTGACCGCCATAATAGCATCAGCCTGTACGTCGTGAGTCAACTTACTTAACTCACCCCCATCCAACCATACGCCGCTACACTGGGGGCATTTATCAATAACAATCATGTGCGCAATTTCTTTTTGCATCGCGACTCCATCAACAGGACACAAATGAACATTCTCATTCGCCGCATCTAGCATCAGCTGCATTTTTTGCATACAGCCTTCGCACAGCGGTCTGCCTTTTTCTTCATGGCGGGTACGCTGCCCACATCGATCACATTTCGGCGCAAAAATAGCCATTTTTTTATTCTCCTATGCGTTTATTGTACGAAGATGTATCGCGCGCTTAAACATTTCAAATCGTCGCTAGCATAAATAAAAACCGACCCACTCAACAGAAAAAGTAACCGCCTTTTATTTTATTTTTTTCTGCACTTCACTCAAAACACCGCGCAAAATATTCAATTCCATTCTATCTAACCGCGCACGGTTAAATAGGCGGCGCATACGCGTGAGCATCTGACCGGGGTTATCTCGATTGTAGAAGTCGAGCTGTTCTAAGGTAGTATGCAAATGCTCATAAAAACGCTCGACATCGTCAGAGCTCGCTATGGGCTCGTCCCACTCGTCCATAGGGTCGAGCGCTCGCTCTTCATCTTGCAACGAGCGCATGCGCAGCTCGTAACAAAGGATCTGTACAGCCATGCCTAAATTTAACGAGCGGTAGGCTTCGCAGGTGGGCACATTGACATGTAAGTTACAGCACTGAAGCTCATCATTGGTTAGGCCGCGGTCTTCTCGGCCAAACAAAATAGCCATGCGCGCATCTTCTGGCTGACTGTATAAGGTATCGGCGCAGGCACGAGGCTCAACCATAGGCCAAGGAATACGCCGCTCGCGAGCCGAAGTACCCACCACAAGCTGGCAATCGCCAATAGCCTCATCCAGCGTAGCAACCACCCGCGCATTCGTTACAAGATCTTTAGCTCCGGCCGCACGCCAAATAGCACGCGGGTCAGGAAATTCTTGCGGGTCAACAAGCACGAGCTGGCTCAAACCCATGTTTTTCATGGCCCTTGCTGCCGCGCCCACATTGCCCGGGTGAGTGGGGTTGACGAGAACAATCCGAATATCGCGCTGCGCAGCCATTTAATAGTTGTCCAAATAAGAAAAGTTGCGCGCAGTCTACCCAAACCTCGGCAAGGCATAAAGCACTGGAGCAATTTCTGGCTGATAATTACGCCCGAAACAGAGCCAAAGCAAGCCATAGCCACTTTGTCTTGCACAACTCCCGTCCCAGCTCAATTACCCCCCACTCTTATTCACTATCAACATTTTTTCGGGCTTGCTCTCTGGTATACTCCCGCGTCAATTTTCGAGGGCATTGCGCTCCCCGATCACTCGACACTTTGTACTGACCCCACTTTTCGAGGCTTCCATTGGAACCAGCCATTAATATCGCGCTCCGCGCCGCTCGAGCTGCAGGCGACCTTATAGCCAAGGCCAGCGAACGTATGGACTTGGTCAAAATCGAAGAAAAAGAGCGAAATGATTTTGTCTCTAATGTCGATAAAGCCGCCGAAGCTGAAATTGTGTCTCAACTGCGCAAAGCATGGCCCGACGACAATATTTTTTGTGAAGAAGGCGGGCTCATCACCGGTGCATCGGGTCATTCCGATACCACTTGGTATGTCGATCCGCTAGACGGCACCACTAATTTTTTGCGGGGTATACCGCACTATGCTGTTTCAATTGGCTGTGTGAAAAATGGGCGCCACGAACATGCCGTCATTTATGATCCGATACGCCGCGAAGAATTTACGGCCAGTCGCGGTCGCGGCGCCTCACTGAATGGCAAGCGTCTGCGCGTTAGCGACAAACACAATTTTGACGGTGCACTATTGGGCACCGGCATTCCCTATCGCGCTAGCCAACAGCCATTTATTCACGGTTATATGCAATGCGTTGAGCATTTTGCCAACAACAGCGCAGGCATTCGTCGAGCAGGCTCAGCAGCGCTCGACCTAGCCTATGTTGCGGCCGGCCGAATGGACGCGTTTTGGGAATATGGCCTCAAAGAATGGGACGTTGCAGCAGGTATATTGCTGGTGCAAGAAGCCGGTGGCTTAGTGGCAGATTTTCAAGGCGGCAACACCAGTTTACACACAGGCAACATTGTCTGTGGTAATCCAAAATTATTTAAAGTTTTACTCAAAGTTGTTAATCACCACATGGGTGACATAAAACCTCACTAATAACGTTAGTTTTTTCTTACCATCAACCTCAGAAAGGTAGCACTATGAAACTTGTAAAATCTACTGCCGAGTACAGCATTTATCAAAAGCGTAACAACCGTTACGGTGTAAAAAGCGCCGCCCGTAAATGGATCAATGGCGAAGCCAAAGTTGCCATTTTATTGGCTGAAGACTTAGTAAAAGCGCCGGCAACCAAAGCTCCAGAACCTGAAGCAGCTGCTGAAGAAGCGCCAGCCGAAGAAACGCCAGCAGCCGATGCTAGCGAAGAAAGCTAAGCAAAGCCCTTATAAGTAGCCGAAGCTTTAGCTTCGGCTGTTTTAATGTTAACTATTGAGAATGAATCCAATGAGCATATTTAATCGACTGCTTATTTGTTGCGTGGTTGCTATACCTGCCTCGGCTATTTATTTTGGCTATACATCAGAACCATCAACATTTTTTCAGTTTGACACCACTGCTGCGCTGAGCTTTTTAATCGTGGCTATAGCCTGTGTTTTCCTTACCGGCATTAAAATGAATACCGGCGGCAGCAAGTCAGCCAAACCCGCCAAACAAGTCAAGAAAAAAGCCGTGAAAGGCGGCCGTCAACAGGGCGAAGTAAAATGGTTTAACGGCGGCAAAGGCTTCGGTTTTATTAATTGCGATAACGGTGATGAAATTTTTGTGCACTTTCGGTCTGTGCGCAAAGACAGCCCGCGCCTATCTCCAGGTAAGCGCGTTGAGTTTATGATTGTGGCCGGCGCTAAAGGCCAAGAAGCCGACGACGTTGAAGTAATTGATTAGCACTCGTGCTAATCATGCGGCTTTAGACGAGCCATTCGGCTAAAGCCCACTTAAATGTTGAATAGCGTGCTGGTTTAAGATGCAAAATAAAAACCGAGTTTACAGTACCGAAACAGGCAAAATTTGCCCCGCCTGCGACAGCCCCCTCGCAAATTGCCAGTGTGCGCAGCGAACTGCTGGAGCATTGGCCAATAGCACCGGTGATGGCGTTGTGCGCATTATGCGCGAAACCAAAGGCAGAAAAGGTGCCGGCGTGACCGTTGTACGGGGATTAATAGTTGAGCAAGCTGAACTCAAGGCTATTGCCAAAAAGCTTAAACAGCTGTGCTCATGTGGCGGAGCTATTAAAGATGGCACTATTGAGATTCAAGGCGACCATCGCGAAAAAATTAAAGCTCATTTAATTGCCGCTGGTCATACGGTGAAAATTGCCGGCGGGTAAGAAGCGCCAACCCCACCTCAATGCATTGATGTCCGCCCCACCGCGCACACCTATCATCCGGCCTACTCTGACTTATCATGAGGAGGGTTTATCGTTTAAGGTGAACTTTTTATACGGCGACCTATGGATTTGCTGGGTGCAAAGTGGCTCTAAAGCGCAATTTTACTCTTTTTACATCTGTATCACGGCCACGCAATTTACGACAATGCCATCCAGTTTCGCGCAATTAAAAATCATGGGTAAATGGTAAAGATCCGGCCAAGCAAAGCAAAAAGGCTGACTCACCAAACACTATAAGCAAGCAACCGCTGCCTCTAACCCTTTATTTACTGCCTATGCTTAGGAGCATACTATGACAAAAAGAATCCTTTTAGCGGCTATCACCGCCTCATCGGCCCTCACCTCAGGCTTAACTTGGGCTGATGAAAACGCCAACGCAGCAAGCAACGTGTCAAACAACGTGTCAAACAACGTGTCAAACAACATAGTAACCAGCGCACTGGCCAACGGTACAATCAATGGCGAAGTGTATGTTGGTTTTTTCGATAAAGGCTACGACCTAGACAACAGCAGCGCAGCCAATGGGTATAGCGTGTCAGATATCGAGTTAGATGAACTACGCTTAGGCTTTAACACCCGCATCAGTGACAGCACTGAACTGGGTATTGAAATAGAGCTGGAGTCAGACGACGTCATTTATGACCTTTTTGTTGCTAAATCGATCAACGACACCACCACCATCACCGCCGGTCGCTTTAAGCAAATAGCCAGCCGCGATGCCGCGATTGAGCGCAGCGACAACCCGCTAACCACCTCTGTGAGCCTGCTAGACATTGCCGCAGAAGCCAACGACACCACGGTTAACGGATACGCCCTGGATGATTTAGCACTTCTTACAGCGGGCTTTGCGCGCCGCGTTGACGGGGTTGAGTTAAAAACCGCGAGCGAGTCGGGGCTAAATGGAACGTTCAGCCTCTACAAAGGCGGCAACGATTCAACCGATGGCGATTTTAAGCGTAATTTCGGCTTAGCCGGCAGCACTGGCTGGCAAGCTATTGGTGATGAGCGCCAATACGGCTTCACCGCAGCGTGGTTTTTACAAGATGGCGACCAAAGTGACGCCAGCAACTCAGCAGACAGCCACGGCTACAGTTTCACGGCTAACTTAGCCACCGAATTCTTTGCTGGCTCCATTACATATTCAGGCAGCGAAGTCGACGTTGAGCAGCTAGGTGTGACTACCACTAACGATGTTGATGGCATTGCCATTGCCGGCGTTATCAACCTCTATGACGCGCAGCGCTCATTCGACCAGTACGGCATTTTGCAGCGCCCAACAGCCCTTGAAGACGAGCTCAGCTGCGAAGCAGGCTTTAATGTCAGCACTACCAGCATCGACGACGGCACTAATACTATTGACGTGAATACCATTGGCGTAGCGTTTAATGCTTACTACGGCGCCTACACAAAACTGTATATCACATGGTCGGAAGAAGAATGGGAATTTGATGGCGGCAAAAACTATGTGGTTGATCAACTGGCTATCGGCGCTCGACTGGACTTTTAATGCGTAAAAAACAGCCAATTTCTGGGTGAATGCAGCGCCTAAATCATACAAAAAAGCCCACATCCACGTGGGCTTTTTTGTGGCTGCGGTTAATGACTTGGAAAGAACGCCTTGCCCGCCCCAAAATAGCCTGGCCGCGAGTCACTGCAAACTGACTGCAGACCGGTTGTTTTTTATACGCCCACTGCCGTTTCGCAGCCCCGCGCCTAGGCCCAAGTGCAAGCTATCACCCTGCACAGCGGCCATAATTTTCGCACAATAATTGTGCAGTCGATATTGGCATACCGCACCACTAAAGCTCTAAATTTATTGATCGCCCTAATCAGCACATCAAATAAAATTTCACGACATTAAAAAAGTACTTAAAATAAAGTCTTTTTTAACCTTTTGTTAATCTTATAGCAGCATACTTTGGCCTTGTCGAATGCGTAATTTTACGCACTTTTATTGTGCATCAATACAGGTCTATTTCGGGCACTCTCCCTGTAAAGTGAGCTTAGCTTTATGAGAACGCGCTGGTTGCTCACTTTACAGCTAGCACCTCGTCATAAAAATTCTCTGAAGTTTGGCGATCTCTCAAAAACTTTACTTACTAGGTTACTTTAGGAGCACAACATGAAAACTAAGATTCTAACAGCAGCAATAGCATCGGTAATGGCAAGCAGTGCAGCCATGGCAGGAGGCCATAGCAACGCAGTCAGCAGCGCACTGGCTAACGGCACCGTGAGTGGTGAAGTTTATGGTGCGTACCGACAAGACGGCATTGACGGCGGCGCTGACTCTTCAGACATCGACTTAGACATTTTGCGTTTAGGCTACAGCACTAGCGTTAACGACAGCACCGAACTGGGCATTGAAGTTGAGTGGATGCTTGACGAGAATGGCAACACTGCGACAGAAATCCGCGATCTTTTCGTCGCTAAATCAGTTAGCGATAACACGACCGTTACTGTAGGTCGCTTCAAGCAAACCGCTGACCGCAATGCAGCGGTTGAGCAAAGCGATGCACTTTTCACCAGCTCGGTCAGTGGCCCCGCTCTTCTAGGTGCTCTGGGCAACGGTTTAAGCGCAGACGTAGCCAACCTTGAGCGCCGGATTGATGGTGTTGAAGTAACATCTGCTAATGCTTCGGGCCTGAACGGCACAGTAAGCATTTATAAAGGTGGCAACGACACTTCTGGTGGCGATTCAGATCGACAGTTAAGCTATGCAGGTAGCTTAGGTTGGCAGGGCGGATCAGACGATCTAAGCTTTGGCGCTACCGTAGCCTTGTTTAAAGAAGATGGCGGCGACACTGGACAAGAAGCTGATGGTTATAGCCTTATTGTCAATGGCGCCATGGGCCCCGTTGTAGCCTCTTTAACTTACGCCGATCGCACGCAAGAAACGAACGGCGCAGCCGACGTTGACTACGATAGCATTGGTGTTGCCGGCGCATTCAACCTAGGTGGCGCTTCACGCTCTTTTGATAACTACGGCGTATTGCAAGGCCCAAGCGTAGCTAGCGGCGACATGGCTTATGAAATTGGCTTTAACTACAACAGCGCATCGGTAGAAGGCAGCACTTTTGCTCTCGGCTCTGATTACGATGCCGACGCTATGGGTATTGTATTGAACGCCTATTGCGGCCCTAACACGAAAGTGTACTTGTCTTACACTGATGAAGAATGGGATTTCGGTGCAGGCACTACCGCTGAGTTTGACCAAATCGCCTTGGGCGCACGCTTAGACTTCTAAGCAACCACAAACGGTAACGATCGGCTGGCTTCATTAAAAGCCGGTACATTAAAGCCCACTTCGGTGGGCTTTTTTGTGGGTGGGCATTTTTAGCCAGTAAGGCTTGGGAACTGCAGGAAGAATGATACGTCCCACAAGCCTTGCAAAGGCTTGTGGGACAGAGACTGGTCATCATGCTCACGAGGTCGTTTGAGTAGCACGTTAACTTGCTTATGCCACGCTACTTTAACCGGAAACAATGTCAAGCAGCGTCATGCAGGGCCAAGCACAGTCAAGCAGAACCCAGTGAAATCCAACCCATCTGACTATTAATGCTAACCAACCGCCCTTCTAAAAATGGCTAATGCCACAAAGAGTGAATAACGAGGCAGGCACTAGAATGCAAAAATAGACGCTAGCCACCCAAGAACAGTGCACCGGCCCAAGAACAGTGCACGGCCCAAACACCGAGCACGAGCCGAACATACAGTTAAGAATACTGCGCCTAGCAATAGACCAGCAACAGACTAGAAAAAATACAAGAGCAACCCAAGAACGGCCGAAGCACGCTAATGCGCAAACTGGGCTATTGGCCTGGTGCGGCACAAAACCCTGATCACTGATGAAATGACCGTATAACCACAAAAACACAGCCCCACTCAAGACGACTCTCATCCATCGAGCCATGAAACGACAAAACCTACCGGCATAAAAAAAGGGCTTCTTACGAAGCCCTTTTTTGTACTAAGACCTAACTTACAGATCGAAGCTTTTGCTCAAAGACAATACTAAGTAGTCAGAGGCAAATGACGTTTGATCTGCGCCACCGACTTCCGCATCAAAAGTACGGCCGTAAGTTGCAGTTGCGTCTGCGCCGCCAATTTCAGCTGAGTAAGAAAGCTCAACACGCTTCCATTCAACATCTGAATCGTCATAGTCAACTTGGCCTAGTAAAACACCAAATGCGCCGCTTGCGTAGCTCAAGTCAATCACGGTGTAATCATCATCACTCGACAGCATCCGAGGCCTTAGCGTCATCATCATTACCCAACGCTACAGCTAGACCAAAACCAGCAATACCAGCGCTTAAGTTGATTTCACTTTCGTAGTCAGAAGTGTAAGTGTAGTCGTAACGTGTGTAACCAATACCTACTTCAACACCACCAACTTCACCACCCCAACCCAGGTAAGTGTCATACTCAAGGCCGTCTTCACCGCTAACAGCATTGGCAGCACCGCTGCTATCATCAATTGCCCAAACACCGGCATAAAAACCGCCAACAGAATAGTCAACGCTTACATTCGCAGCGGCATCGCCTAAGCTAACACCACGGTAGTTGTAATCAGAAACCAAACCGATAGTAGTAGACAAACCTTCAACAGCCATGGCCGCTGTAGACACTGACGCCAATGATGCTACGGCAATTGCTTTAGTAAGAGATTTCATAAATCAAACTCCAAAAGTTAATAATTAGTTACTGCTTATTAAAAAAAAGATATGCATCTTTTAATAGAACTTCGACGACTTCAATTTACCCGCTCTCTACACCTAACAAGAACTACTGCGGGCAACCACCTCAATCGCACTGGTGAAGCTTCATGGTGTAACTCTATTAGCGCTCGCCGTTTTTTTCCTGTCGAAAATTCACAAACGCCAATAAATAACGAAACTATGCATCAATCAGTACAACACTGAGGCGTGACAAGAGTAGTAGCAAAAATGAATCCAACTTTATAAAAAAATAATAGAACAATACGAGCGCACAAAAAAACTCGTAAAACACCATAAAAATAGGGGTTTTGAACCCCTTAAAAAAGAAAATAACGATTGATGAGAGGAATGAAAAACAGGTTGTGCACTAATGTCGTGCACTTCGCACCAGCATGAGGCATATCGTTAGCAGGCCGTGCGAAATTACTACCACTCATTAAAACGCACCCACTTAATCCAGCAAACCCAACTCGCGCATCTTAGCCATTTTGTAACGTAACGTACGCGGGCTCACGCCTAATTTATCGGCGGCATCTTTGCGCGAACCGTTAGCATCATGTAAAGCATCAAGAATAATTTGATACTCGGTTTGTTTAAGCCCGTTTTCTAGTAAGCTGGCTGATGCATCACTGACAGGCTCATCCTGATCATTGATTAATGAAGCATCACACGATGGCGAAGCAGCACCCAAAGTATTGCCACTATCAAACATCAAGTCGCTAACTTCGACCTGCAAACCCGACTGTAAAATTAAGGCGCGCTGCACTACGTTATCGAGCTCGCGCACATTGCCCGGCCAATGGTAGGCACGTAAGGCTTGCTCGGCAGCGGCACTAAAGACCACATGACCGCGCTGCATTTTTTTAACGTGCTCAGCCAGTAAATGCCGCGCTAATGGCACAATATCTTCACGACGCTGCTGCAGTGGCAGTATATTTAATGGAAAAACGCTCAGGCGATAAAATAAATCTTCACGAAAATTACCCTGCTCAACATG
Organism: uncultured Pseudomonadales bacterium; assembly: GCA_943788835.1. GTDB lineage: Bacteria > Pseudomonadota > Gammaproteobacteria > Pseudomonadales > UBA7434 > UBA7434. Next base: position 158,593 of record CALSRU010000010.1, read on the forward strand.
CCGACGTAACTCGCGGTTGGTAGTGGCAATAATGCGAACATCCAGCGCAATCGTTTTGCGCCCGCCCACACGCTCAACTTCACGTTCTTGTATTACGCGCAATAGCTTGGCTTGCAGCGCTAAATCCATTTCAGAAATTTCATCTAACAATAGGGTACCGCCGTTAGCCTGCTCAAACTTACCCGGCGCCGATTGATGCGCGCCAGTGTAGGCACCTTTTTCATGCCCAAACAAAGTAGCCTCAAGCATGCTTTCAGGTATCGCTGCGCAGTTAATGGCAACAAAGGGTTGCTCACTGCGAGGCGAGCTGGCATGAATATAACGAGCCAGCACTTCTTTACCGGTGCCCGACTCGCCTGCAATTAATACGGTGGAATCGGTTGACGCTACTCGCTCAGCCAACTGCAATAAAGCGCGGCTAGATTCAGCCACAGCCAAGGGCTGATCGGCGCCGGCAATATGCCCCAGCGCATAACGCACCACCAACTCAATTAAAACCTTTGGCTCAAAGGGTTTAACTAAATAATCTACTGCGCCATTTTGCAAGGCGCTTACCGAACGCTGAATACTGCCATAAGCGGTAATTAACACCACCGGTAAATAGGGCTTAATTTGTTTAATGGCCTCAAGCAACTGATGGCCATCCATGCCGTCCATATTGACATCGGTAATTACAATATCCACAACGGTTTGTTCTAGCAGTTCTAAAGCTCTCTCGGCCGAACTAGCGGCCACCACAGCGCAGCCAGCCAAGTCAAGTGTATCGACAATGGCTTCTTGCAAAGCTGCGTCATCTTCAACCACCAACACTCGCGCCTCTAACAACGCAGCTTGCTGGCTAGTGAGGCCATGCGGCATGGTTACCGAGTGTGAATCAACGACTGTCGCTGCCGAGTGAGGCATAAATTTTCAATCCGGTTAAGTACTAAAATTAATCAGGAAAAACAAGGCAACACAATAGTTACCGTAGTTCCCTCGCCTTCTTTTGATTGCAATGCAAACGTGCCTTGATGCGCCTTCACCACTGCGCGCACAACGGCCAAACCTAGCCCAGTGCCTTGCGCTTTTGTGGTGACAAACGCTTCTTCAGCCTGCAGGCGGGCCATGATGTCGTCGGCTATACCACTGCCGGTGTCGCGAATAATCAAGGTCAATTCACGCTCGCTAGCCTGCGTGGTGAGCGTAATGCTAGAGCCTACATCTGAAGCCTGTGCAGAGTTATGAATTAAGTTGCCCAGCGCGCCAATCATAGTTTGGCGGTTACAAATGATTTTGCTAGAGGTATGACTCGGTTCAATTTCCAGCGTGATTTGATTGGCTGATAGCTCAATATCGGCCGCATGCTGAACTTCTTGCAACAAATCAGTTACGGCGACCGAATCGGACAACCGTACATCACCGCTTGCAAATATGAGCATGTCGCTGACCTGCTGCTCTAAGTTATTCAGCCGCGATACAATTTTTTCAGAAAAACGCTGAGTCTGCTCAACACTTAATTCACGCTCAGACAAATGCCCCGCATAAAGCAGTGCCGCCGATAAAGGTGTGCGAATTTGATGGGCTAATGCCGACACCATCTTACCCAGTGCCGAAAGACGCTCGTTGCGGCTTACCTGCTGCTGCAAGCGACGGGTTTCGGTTTGGTCGGTGAGTAAAATAATTTGGCCGGTTTCAGCTTCAAGCGAGCGCGTAGCTAAACTCACACGCTTACCATTTTTTAACGAAATTTCATGCCAGTCGTCTTTGCGCGGGGAAAAACATTCCGCAATGACCTCAACCCACTTTCGACCCACCACTTCTCGCTCCAACAGTTCTTCCGCAGCGGGATTCGCTTGTGCCACCGCTCCCCAGCGGTCGAGCACGATAACGCCACCGGGTAATAAATCGAGCAAGTTACTCAGGCGGGAGGTAACTTGCTCGCGGGTTTTCACTTCGATAGCCCGCTGGCGGTTGACGCGGTCAAGCTCGTCGGTGAGTGCAGCCACTTGCGCTTCCAACGTGCGATAAGAATCGGCCAAATTATCCGACATGCGGTTGAACAGCTCAAACGTCGCCTGCAAGCCCTCAGTTTGGGCGCGCGCGTCTGCTTGAGCTTGAGCCTGCGCAACGTCATGCGGCGCAGAAGGATTCAGTGAGGGTGGAGGAGGCATGGTTAGATCACTCGCAGCTCTGCAGTTTACGTACGCAACCCAATGCTGCTAACTACAGCTAATGGGAAATCTATACGCGCCCTGTTGCAAGGGCTATGCCCAAGGCGAAAAGTCCAACTATATTAGAGCCTTGCGATTTTTTTGCTCGAATACTGAGCGGCCACAGGCCAGTAGCTGTCAATGTTTTGGCGGGCGGCAAGGGATTGCCGAACACCGCTAATGCCAAGCAGCAGCCAGAAGAAATAGAATGCCTGAGCACCGCCAAAAAAGTACGAGCAAAACACATCCCAGCTCTCCGGTAGGTTGCTCGGGCGGGCGAGTTAAGGGTATAAAAGGGTAGCGTTGATCACTGGAGTTTTAACTGGGCTGGTATAGAAGCCCAACACGAAGGCTTTAAAAAGCATTATTATCCCGCCGAGCTTAACGGTACCTGATTGCTATATCGCACCCAATCATTAAAACAACTAAGAGACCCGATTCAATTCGTACTTGCGCATTTTTTCAACCAGGGTAGTACGCCGCACGTTTAGCTTATCGGCAGCGCGTGCCACCACACCGCCACAGTCATCTAAGGCTTGCTGAATAAGATGCTGCTCAAGCGAGGCAATGTACTCTTTTAAATCAATACCGTCGCTGGGCAATAAAGGCCGGTCTTCGAGACTAGCCGTACTAGGAATGTTAACGCCAGTAGCCTGTTGCAGCGCTTCTATATCGGTATCGTCTTCTACGTAGCGAAACTTGGCTGGCAAATCTTTAACACCCACCACCCCATACGGATACATGATGGCCATACGCTCAACTAAGTTGGCCAACTCACGAACGTTGCCCGCCCAGTTGTGCTGACACAGCGACAAAATAGCCGCCGAATTAAAACGCACCGAACCGCGCTGCTCATTCTCTAAACGCGAAATCAGCTCGTTGAGCAGTAACGGCAAATCTTCTATACGATCGCGCATAGCCGGCATTTCAATAGGAAATACATTAATGCGATAATAAAGGTCCTCACGAAAATCACCGCTAACAATCATTTCTTCAAGGTTTTTGTGGGTCGCGGCAATAATTCGAATATCGGCGCTGTAAGTTTTGTTGCCCCCTACGCGCTCAAAGGTTCGCTCTTGCAATACGCGCAAAATTTTGACCTGCATATTTAACGGCATATCGCCGATTTCATCGAGGAATAACGTACCGCCTTCGGCCAGCTCAAAGCGCCCTGCCCGTGAACTAATGGCACCGGTGAAAGAGCCTTTCTCGTGGCCAAACAATTCGCTTTCAAGCAGCTCAGGCGGTATAGCGCCACAATTAACCGGCACAAAGGGTCGCTGACGACGCGGTGAATGGTAGTGCAAGTTGCGCGCAACCACCTCTTTACCTGTGCCCGACTCACCGGTAATTAATACGGTCACATCTTTGTCGGCCACCTGACCCATAAGCTCGCGTACTTGCTGGACTTTACGGCTAGTGCCGACCAAGCTGCGAAATAACAACGGATCTCGCTGGCCATGCTGGCGATGCGAGGCATTAAATTGTTCGCGAAATACCTGCGCACGGTGCAGGTCGTCAATGAGCTTGCCGTACTCCAAGGGTAAATCAAGATATGAAATGACCATGCGTGCTAAATCGGCTGGCAAATCTTTATGCGCGCTTTGGCTGACGCTTTCACCCATCAAAATAACTGGCAAGGTAGCGCACCAATCGGCCACGGTTTGCAAACGCTCGGCCAGCGGTCGCACGGCACACGTACCCAGCAACACTAGCGTTAGGTGCTCGGTAGTCGACCTCAACAGCGGCTCGTTGCCGGCATCTACATCTTGCATAGCCTGAGACCAATCGGCATAAGCAATTACACGCGCCGGCTCGCCCACAAACTGCAACAACAACTGCGTATCTTGGGCGCGGCGATGGTCGTCATCGATAATAATGACGCGCGTGGCCTCCCACGGGGTCAGGTCAGCGGCGCTGTTGTCGTTAGTCCCTTCTAGTGACATCGTGTTGGTCTCGGTAAATAATAATTGAAGACTCGATTATCTTTGGCGTTAGTTATTTTTTGTACTGCTGATAAAACCTAGCCACCACAACGGCCATGGTCAAAAGCTTGACTAATTCTATACCAAAAACAAATGATTAACATGAAGGGTCAAAATAGTGACGTAATAATGCGCAAAATTATGATGCATGGCGCATGCATCAGCGCTGCACACAACAAGCGCCTACCCGCCCAGCGAAGAAAGGAGATTGCTTTAATAACGGGAATTTACTTTAAAATGGAAGACTGCTTTGATAACGGGAGTTTGCGAAAAAACCAACTTTACAGCGAAAACCTACAGCTTGGCATTCGAGGTGTACTCATCAATGCCCACTTTAGCGTTACCCAAACCCCGCAGCTGCTCACCCATTTTGCCTCGCTCGCTAGTGGCGAATGCAACTGCGCGCTGATTGTGCTCAAAAAGCTCTTGCAGCTTGCTTTGCACCGAGGCCACTGTATCGCTTGAGGCAGATGTTGACTGCACATGCTGCACCGTCGATTCAACGACTGCCCGAGTATCGGCATCGAGCTGGGACAACTGCTGCCAATCGCCATCGTCTAACGCTTTTTTATAGCCTTTTATCAAGACATCTATTTTTGCAAGGCTGCGCCGTGTCGGATCGTCTGCTACCTGAGATTCGTCTTTCATCGTATTGGCATACTTCCTAACTAAGCTCTACAAACGCTAAAATTTTTATTCGTTCTTGCTAAAGCACCGCCAAAAAAAACCAAGAAGGTCGCATCAGCTAGGGCGAAGTCAGCTAGACAGAAGTCAACTAGGCAGAAGTCAACTCACCCTTAGCCAAAAATTCAGGACGAATATCATTCCAACCCGCTTGCAGCTCCTTGAGAACGCCCATCGCATCATCTAAACCCGCCTCATCATTAGCAAGATTGGCCTCACTGACACGCCGCGTGGCAAACTCGTACAAAGCAGTGAGATTATCCGTCAATTCAGGAGCACCGGCTTCGGCATTGACGCTATCTCTTAAAGCGCCCAATATACCTAATACTTTGCCAATGGCCTTACCTTTACCTGCAACTTCATCACGCTGTATACAGCCCTTGGCTATTGCAATTTGCTCTAAGGCACCTGCAAATAACATTTGAATCAAACGATGCGGATCGGCATCGACCACACCTGTTTGCGCATTAATTTGCTTGTACTGCTGGCCCGCTGAAGATTTATTCATGCCTTCCTCTTTAACAAAATTATTTTTAAAGCCACCATCTAATAAACTGGCGCTTGTAGATACCCAATTTAATTCCTGTTGCCGCTATTACGGCTATTAGAAATTTGCGAGATGCTGCTTAACTGACTCAACAAAAAATCACCGCTGGCGGTTAAGTTTGCCACCAACAAATCTAAGCCGGCGAACTGCCGGGTTAAACGGTCTTGAAATGCATTTAAACGATTCTGCTCTACTAGGCGCTCGTCATCAATCCGATCGATGTCTCGCGTTAAACCCTGAGTGCGCGAATCTATAATACCGACCTCACCACCGCCACCCAAAAAACCTGCCACAACATCCTGCAATCTAAGCACGATGCCCGACGGCGCATCCAGCGTACTTGCAACATTCTCAGTTAAATTGACACTGGCCAACCGCGACAGGCCAAAAAGATCTTCATTGTCGCCATCGGAATCTACAACCGTAATAGCAATAGCCGACTCATCACCCACCTCGTCAGCAGTTAAAATCAACTGCGCGTTAGTGCCACCCAAGCCATCGTCAACTAATATAATGGAGGCGGTCACACCGGCGTTATCGCCTGCCGCGTTTATAGAATCACGCACGCCCTGCAAAGTATTGTTCGCTTGACCAGCCGAGATAGCAACCGTAAAGCTTGTATCGCCTACCGAAATGGTCAAGTCACCCTGACCCACCTCCGAATTTACTGTGCCGTAGGTAAGCGATTGCAACTGCTGATTTTGCGCGATGGCATTGCCGTCCGCCGCTAACAGCCGCGCTACATCATCAAAATTTGTTTCAAGTAGCGATGCCAATTTACTGCTATCTAACGCTAACCGACCTTCTCGATCGATGTTAATGCCAATATCACTAAGGGTTCGCAAACCCTCAGGCTGTGTTTCGTCAATCACATTAAAAATAACGCTACGCAACTGGCCGCTGAGCGACCGCAATACTGAGTTTCCTACTAATATTCCGCCAGTGGCTCCATCTTCGTTACCGGCTCGGCCTAGGTCTTTGACGCTGGTGGTTAAGGCGTTGAAACTATCCACAAAGTCACTTACCGCCGAAGTGGCTTGGTCAATATCTTTGGTAATGGTCACGGTGCCGGCAGAGGTGGTCTCGGCCAAAGCAGTAATGGATACGTTGCTAATCACATCGCTAAAAACGTTGCCCGAATTAGACGTCACCGTTTGACCGTTCACCGTAATTTGCGCATCTAATGCCGCATTAGCCTGAGTTAAATTTGATCCAGGAATATCACTCGGATCAAAGCTAAGCTGGGAGAGACCCTGCGCATCGGTGTTATTGGTGTCAACATCATCAACCGAAATGGTCACTTGATTATCAGTGCCCACATCATTGGCGTTGATCACTAGCACAGGGCCACTGTCGGCATTGATAATGGAGGCTTCAACCCCAGTGTTACCCTCGGCGCTATTAATCGCCGCTACAATTTCGTTCAAAGAGCTCGTTGCAGAATTAATCGTGACGGCAAAGCTAGGCTGCCCACCTTGCTGAATGGTTAACGTGCCACCACCAATGGCAGTGTCGGCGCTAGCAATAGCGGTGTTAGTCACGTCAACAAAGCTACCGCCGGTTAGGCGCTGCGCCTGACCCGTGGCAACAACCTCAACACTATAACTACCGGTAGCCGCATTACCTGCAGCACTGACTGAAAAAGAATCGGCATCGGATGAAGCCGCATTGCGACCCTGGAACGTTGAAACATTGCCAAGAGAGAGAAGAGAATCGTTGAAAAGGGATACAGAGCTTTTGAGTAGCCCAAATGCAGAGATACGCTCGTTAGCGATGGCTTCGCGACGGTTGAGTCCCGTAAATTTACGTTGCTGCTCGCCGGCAATAAGCCCATCAACAAGAGCCTGAAGGTCAAGCCCCGAGCCTACACCAAGAGAAGAAATACTAGCCATGCGAAACACATCCCGCGCATGCTAATGAAATTAGACGCGCACTTCGAGTAAATTACCTTTTGAGCCTTCCAGCTCTTCTTGTAACTCAAGCAGTTTCTGTGCCAGCTGAACAACTTCTTCGCTGGGTATTTGCCGAACCACTTCATCGGTCTGGCGATCTTTGACCACAATAATTGTGTCGCCGGTATTGTCGTCCACCGTAAAGGACAGATCACGCTCAACAGCTTGAACAAAATCGGACAACTTAGCAACAACTGCTTCAAAATCCTGTGCAGTTGGCTGCTGATCAGCCGCTTCTGCCTTAGTGGCCTTGCCGGATTGCGGCAAAGTCTTGCCGTCAACGGCCGCCCTTGCTATTGAGTCTTGGGCACTATTGCTCAGCGCTTGCTGAGGGCTCACTGAGTCTCTCGGCGCTTGCGCTGAACCCCTTACGTTATTAGCACTATCTATGTTTGTCATGTTTTAACCTCAGCTTAATCGAATAAGCGCCATCGCCGATGGCGCTTATTCAACCGCGCTAAAACCTTACTGAAGTAAGCCAAGTACCTGCTGCGGCAAAGCATTTGCCTGAGCAAGTACCGAAATACCCGCCTGTTGCAAGATCTGCGTACGAGTCAAGTTAGCTGTTTCTTTTGCAAAATCAGCGTCTTGAATTTGGCTTCTAGCGGCAGAAACGTTTTCTGAAACGCTGCTCAGGTTAGAGATCGTTGAAGACAGCCGATTCTGAACCGCACCAATACCCGCTCGCTGTGAGTCAATGCCCTGGATAGCCGCATCAATGACCGCAATAGCTGATTGGGCGCCGGCTTGAGTAGAGATATTGACCGAAGCTACTGTCTGCAGCGACGACGCAACGGTCGTGGCTACCGTCGCATCCGCACCGCTAATATTGAACCCAGCACTTGAGTCTACTCGCAACTGACCCTGAACCCTAGTGGCCAGATTCGTAGCGGTGAGACTAGACGTGGAGGCTGCAGCACTCGTTGTAGCCGTATCATCATAATTACGCGCGGTTACAGTGGCCGTTTCTGTTGTAGAGCCAGCAATATCGAAGTTGTCAATCTGGATATCGTCGCCAGCTTCATTCACTAGAGTGACTGTGCCGCCGTCTGCAGTGGCCGTTACCCCAGTAGCGGCAGACTGCTGATTGATTGCTGTAGCCAAATCTGACAGGTCAGAGACAGACGTAACGTTAACAGAAATACTGGCAATTGCCGTTCCTGTGCCTTGGAGATCGAGACTCAGGACGCCCGTCTCATTTAAAGCGCTAAATGTTGCCACGGTACGCGCATCCGCAGAGACACCTGTATTACCTTGCTCAGCATTAATCGCACCCGCTATAGAGCGCGCAGAGTCAGCCGCCTGGTAGGTAACCGCTGCCGAGCCCAAGTTACCATTTACGGTAAAGGTCGTACCAGCTACCGTACTTGCAGGAACTGCACCAGCCGCAGTGCCTGCTGCGCCAATGGCCGTACCATCAAAATCAATACGGTTAGAGCCAATATCGTTAGATGATGATGCTGTTAGGGTTACACCGATCGTTTGGTTAGCCTGGGCACCTACCTGAAATGATTCTGTTCCGAAAGAGCCATCAAGTAAAACACGATCACCAAATGAAGTTGTGCTAGAGATTCGATTCAGCTCTTCTTGCAACTGGCCCACTTCTTGTTGGAGCGCTGCTCGTTCACTACCACCGTTTGAGCCGTTAGCCGACTGAATAGACAATTCACGGATTCGCTGCAGAATGTTAGTGCTTTCTTGCAATGCACCCTCTGCCACCTGCGCCAATGAAATACCGTCATTGGCGTTTCGAATGGCTTGATCAAGCCCTCGAACCTGCGAGGTGAAGCTGTTGCTAATTGCTAAGCCCGCTGCATCGTCACGCGCGCTGTTAATTCTCAGACCAGAAGACAGGCGCTGCAATGAAGTGTTCAAGCTGCCTTGCGATTCGTTAAGGTTTCGCTGAGCGGTAAGCGATGCGATGTTACTGTTGACTGATAAACCCATGAGAGTGTGCCCCTTCGTAATTGTAAGTACTGCTGCTAAATGCGTTACTGTCCGGTTTCTTGTATGGCAAGAGCCCGATTAGAGACCGGCATTAAAAAGCGCGGTTACCATTTATAACGGCCAACAATTAGAAATCTTTAGTACTTGAGGGGACAAAAGTGTGATCTAGTTCACAAAAACCCACGGAGCGCCGGTTTTTTGTACAGCCAATAACAAAGAAAACAAAGACTTAGATCAAAATCGAACAAGAGAAGATGCAGTCGGGGCGAGACTGACTGAATACTTGAATGACTATTAAACGGCACATAAACAGCCGCAAGGGCTCGCCGCCAGCTTACGATACTAGCGAAGAAAATTAAAAAGCGACAAGTTCGATACACGCACAAAGCTCTGTTGGGCCGCTTCGAGTACAAAGCTCTGAAACGAAAGCTGACTAATTGCCGCATTGTAATCAAGGTCACGAATACTGCTGAGAGTTGCTTGATTGTTGACATCGGCAATTTCCAACGTGTTGCGCGTACTTTCAATCGTATTGAGTCGCGCCCCTATGCGCGAACGACCCTGCGACAGGGTATCAAAGACGCTATCAAGGTCATTCAATGCATCGGCGATAAATTCATCGCGCTCGGTCGAGTCATTAAAGGTGGCCATATCGCGAGCAATACGCTGCACGGTGGTTAACATATCGCTAGTGTTGGTCGACTGCACAACAAACTGATCGCCCTGCTGCGGCACACCATCTAGCTCAAGCGTAAAACCACTAAACGTAATCCCACTGGCGGCATCATAGACAACATCGGTGGCCACGGCCGCGCCATCGGAGCGACGCGTGATAGTGTAGTTAGGGGCTGCCGGCGCGATATTATTCAAGTCATTAAAAGTCACCACAAAGTCTTCAGGGAATGCCGCATCAAAAGCTGCTTGATCAGTAACTTCTGCGCTGGTGATTTGCACGCCGCCTAAATTCGCACTCACTGCAGTGGTGGCCACCTCATTCCTAGCTACAGGAATATCGCCAAACAGCTTCTCACCCGATTCAGAAATCGCCACATAAGAGCTGTTAGCAATTTGCACTAACCGAACGCCGTCATCGCCCTGATAATTAAAACCCGAGGCATTTTCAGCAAACGCTGGCGCATCGACATTAAAACCACCAAAAATATAATCGCCAGCGGAATCTTGTGTATTAGTCAGATCTACCAACTGCTTTGTGCGCTCATCTATTTCGGTGGCAATTTGCGTGCGCTCATTGTTGGTTAATGCGCCATTGCCAGATTGAATAACCAACTCTCTTACCCGCTGTATAATATCTTCTACGCCGGCAACCGAACCCTCAATAAGCTCTAAGCGCCCCTCGGCTAAGTCAATATTACGCTTGTACTGGTCTGATTTACCGAGCTCTGATTCGAGCTGCAAAATGCGAGCAGCCGCTACCGGGTCATCGGCAGCCGTTAAAAGCCTCTCACCGCTCGAGATCTGTTGTTGCAAACGCTGCACCTGACTATTGATATCAATAATCGCGGTGGAGCTATTTTGAAAAAATGTTTGCGTCGATAAACGCATAGACAACGACCTTGTTACAAATATAAACGGTTAGCGAAACGCCGCCAACAATGAATCAAAGATGGACCGAGCAATAGAAATAACCTGTGCCGATGCGTTGTAAGCCTGCTCATACTCCAGCAGCCGGGCCGCCTCTTCATCGAGGTTGACACCGCTAACCGATGACAATCGCTCGCTGGTTTGAGTCAATAGCGATTGCGCAGCTTCACTATCGATACGTGCCGACGACGCTTTATTACCCACCGAGCCTACCAACTGTGCATACACCTCATTGATCGAGCTACCGCCTCTTCCTGTATCGGCTGTTTGCAACGCAGCTAAAGCCAGCGCATTGCGATTGTCACCTTTACCCGTGCTGCCGGTGTTAATCAAAAACTCGTCGCCAACTTGAGGCTTGCCAGAAATTGTTGCCGCATAGCCTATGTAAGCTGGCAGCTCTGAGGCTGTCGAGGCGCCCAAAAAGCCACCAGAAGAACTTAACGCCAGATTTTTATCAAGCACCACCTCTACTGTGCCCGCCACTACTAACTCTTGGCCAGCACCTGCGGTAACCGATGCTGCAACCCCGTTAATAGACGTAAGCGTAATACTATCAGTGCCGGCACCCAAGTTCTCCAGCGTAAGATCTTCGCCATTGACCGAGCGAATGCTCATACTTCCACCATTGGCCGATGCGCTAATGCCACTGCCAGCAAATAATTGATTAATGCGCCGTGACAAAAATGTAGCATTAAGAGGGCTAGGAACAGGCCCACTGGCAGCGTCAGTTAGGTCAACGCCGTTGAGCCGCACTTGCATGGGCGGCGCCAGTGCATCGTCACTAACTTGCAATTGCAGCTGTGTATTAGCCGTGGCATTTACGCCACTTACGTCACTTAACCTTGCTGCTGCAGTTGCGGCAGACTCGCCCGGCAACAAGACCAAGTTCTGGCTACTACCAAGACCCGTAGTTGAATCAGTTTGAGTTAAAACAATATTTTCGCCCGGGTTGCCATTAGTCGTGGCACCCAATGAGCCTGCCGAAGCCGTAAACGCAAACGCTCCACTGGTAGTGAGCATCGACGATCTCAGATCAAAATCTAACACCGTATTATTACGCCCAGGCAGAAATGATAAACCGCGCAAAGGAGGCGACAACTGGGTTGGCTGAGCCGGGTTGGAATTATCTAAAATATCGTAGGTTGTTTCACTAGTAAACTTCACCACTAACGGCGGTGATACACTGCGTTTTTCCTGCGCGAATTGCTTGTCGGCCAAACTATTCAAACCGCTGGCTAAAGATTCAACCTGACTGATGGCACCTGAGCCTAAATTACCCACACCCTCGCCTGTACTCACAGGAAGACCCAGCGCCAACGAGGCGGAGTCTGGCACTAGCCGCTCCACACTCAGTGGGCTAAGCCTCGCTGGGCTCAAAATAAACTTATCGCCCGCTTGAAAGTCACCCGATTCAAGATTGATCGTAAAGCCATCAGCCGCACTTAAAGATTGCGGAAAACTATTCGGAATAGCGCCACTGTTAATTACAGCGCCATCGGATTGCCGCGTTATGCTAAAGGCCAGTAAGTTACCAGCTTGCGACAGGTCAAGCGCATAATCGCTGGCCACCAACGATGACGGATCATCAATGCTCACCGACACAACCGAACTACCACTGTTGGCTATCGCCGGCTTCGCACGAAATAGCTGCGAGTCGCGATCATTAATTGAAGTGAAAAAATCGCCTCCAGACAAGCCGTTTAAATCGACCCCTTCGCCATGCAAGCTATTGAAACTATGGCTAACTAGCGTTTGCACTAAGCCTAACTGATTGGCTGCTTCGCCCAAACCCTGACTACGAAACTGCAGTATGCCGCCCAACGAACCGCCAACAACACGCTCGGTAATTACCTTAGGCACACCGTTAGAAACAAGGGCCAATTCTAAGCCTGCGTTTTCGGTCGTGCCATTCAATGTAGTTAACTGATTAGCACTGCTACCTTGCACCAACGCCTGCCCCCCACCGACAAAAATATTGATCATGCCGTTGTCTTGGGTCGAGGTCGTAAACCCAATATTTTCAGACAACTCACGCAACAACTGGTCTCGGCGGTCGAGCAAGTCGTTAGATTTAGTTAAATTGCCTCCTGCTGCCTGCACCTCGGCGTTAACTTGGGCAAGGCCATCAGCAATACTATTAATTTGCCGAGCCAGGGCCACCATCGCATCGTCACTTTGATCGACGATGGTATCGATCTGCCCAGCAATACCCTGATAACGACTAATCAAACTGTCTGCATTATTAAGCACCTGCTGCCTAAGTGGGAGCGAGGTAGGCGATTCTGCAGCCGCTTGCAAGCTCGCAAACAACTGGTCAAGTGAACCCGACAAGCCGGTCTCTTCACTAGACAGTAAATTATCGAGCTGATCAATACCATCGCGGAACACGCCCAACTCACCAACTCTGGCAATGTCAGTAAACGACTGTCTCACCAAGTATTCATCGGTGATCCTGCGAATAGTGCCCACATCCACACCACGGCCAACTAAGCCATCGCCAGCAAACTTAGTGCCGCGCGTTTCAAATTCCACCTCTTGCCGGCTATAACCTTCAACACCTGCATTAGAAATATTCTGCCCGGTAGTGGCAAGTGCCCGTTGGTGCGCTGTTAAACCGCTTACACCGATGTCAAGTAATCGCGTCATTATTTTTCCGTTAGCCCGCCACTGGTGTTAATGGCACTACTGACTCATTAGCCGCACGTTGACTGTTAACTAAAGGCAACCCAGTACCATTTTTCTGCTCAAAGCGCTGCATGATATTTTCAATTTTCTCGGCATATGCTGGATCTGTTGCGTAACCTGCTCGTTGCAATGCACGGGGATATTGCTGCGGGTCTTGCGTGACATGCTGATAGCGCTGGTTGGTGTTAATAAACTCAACATAATCATTAAAGCTTTCAGCATACGAATCGTAGCTTCTAAACTGCGCACTTACGCGCACTGGCCGCTCGGTAAAATATTCCAATGTGTTGACCGTGACCGCCTCTCCCTGCCAGCGCTTATCGGCCTTGATACCAAACAAATTATGACTACTGCGGCCATCGCTATGCTGACTCACTTTCTGACCCCAGCCACTTTCCAAAGCTGCCTGCGCTAGTATCGCCTCGGGGGGCACACCCAACTTTTCTGCAGCTACATTAGCCAGTGGCTGTAACTGCGCAATAAAGTCTTCAGGAGAGCCAATAGATTGGGGCAAAGTGCTAATCTGCGCAGCTGCCGAACCTGATGGTGAAGGAATCGCCGCTACATCAGCAACATCTGCGCCTGCATCGACTTTAATACTGGCTCTTTGTACCGGCCGCATGCGCGCAATATCGATCATGCCAGATACAGAAGCTTGCTCTTGCTCGTTGCTACGTGTGTTAGTAAAGCGCTTTGCCAGATCATTGGTAAACTGTTTGGCCAAGCCAATGCCATCTCCCTTGGTCATCTCCAAGCTTAGCTGGTCATCCATCATCTCTTGATAAAAACCCACTCGGTCAGAATTAAGCAAACCACCCTCAGACCAAACCTTTGAAGCATTGCGCATCGACTTCAACATTTGATGCACTAACAAAGATTCAAATTGACGACCAATTTCATTCAGCGCCTGACGAGGATTTTCACCGTCAATTAACTTCAAGTTTTGTAGTGAACTAAGATCGTTATAAGCCGTCGAGTCTTGACTCAAGCCTCCAGAGCGTCCGGCACTAATGCCAGTGGTGGCGAGCGAATCGCTCAACGAATTCAATCCGGCAGCTTGCACTAGATCACCACCAACTCTGCCCGCAATGCACCAGCTTGTTTCATAGCTTCTAAAATGGCCATCAAATCGCCGGGTGCCGCGCCTACTTGATTCACTGCACGCACGATCGTATCGAGCTGCGTGCCAGCGTCAAACAAAAACATCCGCCCGTCGCCCTCATCAATTTGTATTTGCGCGTCAGGAACAATAGCTGTTTCGCCGCCTGCGAAAGCACCGGGCTGCACAACACGCGGATCTTCTGTCACCGTGACGGTTAAGCTGCCATGCGTAACCGCTACCGGAGACACTTTGACACTCTGGCCGACCACAATGGTGCCTGTACGAGAATTGATAATCACTTTGGCCGACTCACGGCCCTGCTCGATCTCAAGGTTTTCTAAAACCGAAACGTAAGTGACCCGGTCACTGGCCGTTTTAGGCGCAGTAACAATAATTGAGGCGGCATCGAGTGCTTGCGCAACGTCAGGGCCAAAGGTTGTATTAATGCTATCGGCAACGCGCTTGGCTGTTGTAAAGTCGGAGCGGTGTAAGTTGAAAATGATATTGGCAGAAGTATCAAAACCTGTTTCTACCAACCGCTCCACCGTAGCACCGTTGGGAATACGGCCTACGCTGGGAACGTTTACCGTGATACTGGAGCCGTCCGAACCCTCTGCCCCAAAGCCACCCACAACCAAATTACCTTGCGACAAGGCATAAACTTTTCCATCGGCACCTTTTAACGACGTCAACAGTAGGCTGCCACCGCGCAAACTTTTAGCATTACCAATTGATGAAACCGTTACATCAATGCTTTGCCCTGGCTTCGCAAAAGCAGGTAAATCGGCATGCACTGCCACGGCCGCTACATTTTTTAGCTGATAACGCAAGCCATCGGGCAAGGTTACCCCAAATTGCTTCAGCATATTGCTAAACGACTGCGTGGTGAACGGCGTCTGCGAGGTCTGGTCACCGGAGCCATCAAGCCCTACCACCAAACCATAACCGAGTAAGGCATTGCTGCGCACACCAGCTAGCGAGGCAATGTCTTTCAAACGATCTGCCGCAGCGTTACCCGACTGTAACAACACCGCCAGCAAGACTATTTTTTTAAGCAAGGAGTTCATCATAATGATTCGCTTGAGTGATAATTTAAAAAGGCCAGTATCGAGAATTAAAGAAGCGTGAACCCCAACCTTGACGGCTAGCATCAGCCAACTCGCCAGTGCCACTATAAGAAATACGCGCATCCGCTATTTTGGTAGAAGAAATAGTATTGTTCGATGAAATATCCTCGGGCCGAATGAGTCCGCGCAAGCGAATAAACTCTTCGCCTGTAGTTAGCGTCATCCATTTTTCGCCACGTATCACCAATAAACCGTTAGGCAATACATCGGCAACCGTTGCTGCAATGCTGCCGCTCAAACTATTTTCCTGATCAGTCTCGCCATTACCATCAAACGTACGATCTTGCGCGACGTCAGCAAGTAATGAATTGCCTTTGAGATCTACGACTCGGCCAAGAATCGTCCCTTCAGTCATCGATAGGTCAGCACTTTTACCAACAGATGTTTCAGTTGATTTACTCGATACAGTGCGCTCATTAAGCATCACCGTAATAATGTCACCAGATCGGTAAGCACGCCGATCTTCATAAAGCGACATGCCGGCAACCGATTGATACAAACTGCCCGCACTAATTGTGCGCGGCAATTCACTGGGTACTAATACTGGCGCATACTCCGGATCATCTGGCTCAACATTGGCTAACGGATAACTAGCGCAGCCCTGCAGCCCCAGGGCAATTAACAAGAGCGCCAACAAAGATTTTGGCGCCCTAACTAATTGTGCGTTTTGTCTATTACTGATCGGCTTGCTCACACTCATCACCTACTCGTTAAAAATTTCCCGCAACTATGTAACTTATATATTTTGTAACTTATATATTTTGCGAAACAAACTGCAGCATTTGATCGGCAGTCTGAATCACTTTTGAGTTCATTTCATACGTTCGCTGAGTAGTTATCATATTGACCAACTCTTCGACGATATTGACGTTAGAGTTTTCTACCATACCTTGCTCAATGGATCCGAACCCGTTGGTAGCAGGCGTACCCTGCTGTGCAGCACCACTAGATGCGGTCTCGAGATATAAGTTTGAACCTACTGCTTGTAAGCCGCTGGGATTTAAAAAGTCGCTTAACTGAATCGAACCCACTTGCGTTGGAGCAGAGTTACCTGCCACCAATGCAGAAACCGTACCATCACGAGCCACCGTAACCGACAGGGTGCTATTAGGTATGGCAATCGCTGGCTGAAGTTGAAAGCCATCGCTGTTAACAATTTCGCCATCAGCGCTCAATGAAAACTCGCCGTTACGCGTATAAGCGGTAGCGCCATCGGGCATCAAAATTTCATAAAAACCGCGACCATCGATAGCCATATCGAGCGGCTGATCGGTAACCTGCAGCGTACCAGTACTAAATTCTTTCTGGGTACTCACCACTCTAACACCAGTACCAAGCTGCAAACCTGTAGGGAGCTGGGTGTTTTGCGACGACTGCCCACCGGGCTGACGCTGCACTTGATACAACAAGTCTTCAAACACAACACGATCGCGTTTAAAACCTGCGGTTGATGCGTTCGCAAGGTTGTTCGAAATGGTTGTCAGCTGTTTGTCTTGGGCGGTTAAGCCCGTTTTACTTACCCAAAGTGCAGCATGCATAATTCTTCTCTCTCTAGTTACAACATCTTATTAGTTGCAGCGTCTTAGTATTCGCTAGCGCCTTCTATTTTTACGATCAATCACTGATATACAAAAATTCAGTTAAACCTGAACCTGTAACAAACGAGTAGACGACTCAGCCATTTCACTGACTGTTTGCATCAATTTAACTTGCATTTCAAACTGCCTGGCAAGCGCCACGACGCTAGTAAGCTCTTCAACTGGATTAACGTTACTATTTTCTACAAAACCTTTGCGCACGCTGAGGGTAGCGTTAGGTTCTAACGGGCCATTTTTGGAAAAAAACAGGCCGCTTGTATCTTTAACAAGCTCGCCAGGCTCTGGCAGGACTAATTTCAGGCGGTCGACTTCAACCAATGTTTCAGGGCCCTGACCCAGTGCGCGAACAGATATTGTGCCGTCGGTACCAATTTCTATTTTCTCAGCCTCAGGAATAACAATGGGGCCCTGATTACCAAGCACCTGATCACCGCGCTCATTGCGCAATACGCCAAATGCATCAGTCGACAATTTACCTGCTCGCGTGTAAGCCTCGCGACCGTCCTCACCCATTACCGCCAACCAACCGCCGCCTTGTACCGACACATCTAAATCACGACCTGTTTCTTGCAGTGAACCCGGTGCAAAGTTGGTGGCCGGCGTTTGAGCAACTGCGTATGTTCTAGTACGCAAGCCATCACCGCCGGCTACCTGCATTGACAGCGCATCAACAAAATCGGACTTAAACCCTGTCGTTGCAGCATTCGCCAGATTATGCGAGTGTGCTGCCTGGGCAAGCATATTGTGCTTAGCCCCAGTCATTGATACGTAGAGTGCTCGATCCATTGTAATTAGCCTTAAGCTATCGCTCAGTAACTTAACTATTAACGAAGGTTGATAATTGTTTGCGTCACTTCATTAGCCGTTTCAATGGTTCTGGCATTAGCCTGGAAGTTTCGCTGCGCGATAATCAGCGCCACCAATTCTTCGGCCAACTCAACGTTGGACTCTTCTAATGCCCCCGACTGAATGGCACCTAATGCCGCTGAACGTGGCGCTCCAACAACCGGCTGACCCGACAGAAAAGACTCCGCCCATGCGGTATCACCGACAGGTGTTAAACCCTGCTGGTTAGCAAAGTCTGCTAGCGCCACCTGACCCAGTATCAATGCTTCACCATTGCTGTAACGCGCAAAAATGATTCCGGTTTCATCAATATCAAGGCTCGACAACTGACCAGTAGAAAAGCCGGTTTGGTCTAACGAGTTGACTGAGAAAACGCCACTGAATTGACTGGCATCGCCGATATCAATTTCAATATTTGAACTGGTGGCAGGCACCTCTACCGGCACCGCACCGCCGCTAGCCACTGGAAGCGGCCCTAACGAGCCGTTAGGTGCACCCGATGCGTCTATTGGTGACCAGTTTGAGATGAGAATTGGATCAGTATTAACTGTATCTAACGAGCCATCCGCGTTGAAACGAACCCCAAACTGCGCCAACGTAGCAGCGGTAGGATCAACCGCCAAAGGATCGGGGTCGCCAACATTTTGCCCATCAATTTGCACATACATACTCCAAGTGTTAGCAGCATTGATGCTAGTAGACTCTTTAACAAAGAACATTTCTAAAACGTGGGCTGATCCTAAAGAATCGTATACTGTCACTGAAGTAGCGTCGTTATACGTTGCCTGATTGGCCGGGTCGAAAGTATTTTCTTCAAATGGAAACAGGGCAGGAGCCGATGAGAAAATATTGCCTGACCCATTAGCGAAAGTGACACCCTCATCTAAATTGACAGAAATAACACCCCCCTGCGTTAAAATCTGATCTGCTGCGGCACCAACGCCCTGAGTTACAGTCTGCCCTGAGATCGTGACCGCAAGGCCTGAGCCACCGCTAGAAACATCAAAAACTAAATCTGCACCATCAGTAGCCGTGACGGTAATGTCTGAGCCAACCACACTAGCGGACAAACCTAGCTGTGAATTAATACTCTGGGCAACTTCAATCACGCTAGTACCAGAAATATCTCTGCCGTTAAGACGAAATTCACCGGGTGAAATCGTTGAACCACCGCCGCCAGGAGCATAAGTAAAGCTAGCTGTGTTGGTCGCAACGGCCGAAACACCTTCAACACCAGACAACGAAGCCGCTATGAGCTGGGCCGACTGATTAGGTACCGCGGGAATAGCGACGGTAACGCCATCGATGTCGATGGTGCCTGCGCCGTATCCATTTTGATTGCCTACCTGCAACACACCAATTTCCGTGCCGTCCGAAGATACACTATTGCCGCGATCTGCCAACACCAATGAGTCGGCATTAAGGTTAAATCCGATATTCACTTCTGAAGTTTGACGTGGGTCGATGTTCACAGTATTTAAACGCAAATCACTGGTCACTCCAGACACATCGCCCGCGTCATTGGCAGAGAAACCTTGCAACCTGCCACCAGCGTTATTGGTAATGAAACCTGTATCGTCAACACCAAACTGACCTGCGCGTGAAAAAGTCTGTACACCCTGGTCACTTAAGACGAAAAAACCGCCGCCGTTAATCGCAAGGTCTAAAGCGTTTTCGGAAAAACCTATATTGCCCTGCGAGAACTGCTGGGCAATATCGGAAACGCGCACACCGCTACCAACGGCATCGGCCCCACTACCAACAATACCACTGGCATAAACGTCAGAGAATTCGGCTCTTGACTCTTTAAAACCCACAGTACTTGCATTGGAAATATTGTTACCCGCCACTTCCAATTCTTTATTGGCTGTTCGCAATCCGGTTAAGGCAGTATTAAAACTCATGGTATAGCTCCCGTAGGATTAAATAGTATTGATTTAAAATAAAAAAGTTAGAGGAAACGTCGAACATCGTCGATAGGCACTTGCCCAACACCATCTACATTAAGAGTCATGCTGTTGTCCGCACCAATTGACACACTGTTCACATTGGCAGCAAGCCTTACCGGTACCTCTACACTCTCACCCCCAATAATGGCATTGGCGCGTACACGATAAGTACCGGGCGCTTGCGCAACGTTGTTAGAGTCCAATCCATCCCAGCGAAACTGCACATCACCTGCTGCCTGCGCTTCAAGCTCTTCAACGCGCAATACTTCGCCCAACATTGACTCGACCGTTATTTGCAATCGCTCAGTGCTCGCCGGCAACTCGACTGTACCACTGAGCTCACCATCTTCCGGCAAGCGTGCGGTATTGGAACTAATCTCAACTAGCTGACCCACTAACGCCGATGCCTCCAAAGCGCGACTAGAGCGAAATTCGTTAACCAAATCACCCATTGAACTATTCAGATTGGTAATACCTTCTACCGAACTGAACTGTGCTAGCTGGGCAATAAATTCGCCGTTTTCTTGCGGGCTTAACGGATCTTGATTCTTAAGCTGCGCAATCATTAACTGCAAAAATGCGTCTTGCCCCAGCTCGTCATTGCCCTGCAACGGCTTTGTGCTTTCAACTGCCAAGCTTTGTAACAGTGGGTTCGATTGAATATCTAAATTACTCATAGGATTAACCAGTTCTATGTCAGTTGTTTACTCGACGCTTTAAGCCTGTGCGCCGCTACCTCATTTAACTATTTTGCAACGCGGCCTATTGACCCAAGCTCAACAAGCGCTGCATCATTGATTTTGCGGTGTTAGCCATCTCTGCATTCATCTGAAAAGACCGCGAAGCTGAAATCATATCGGCCATTTCTTCTACCGGATTAACGTTGGACATAAATACATAGCCTTGCTCATTAGCCAGCGGATGATCAGGTCGATAGCGCTGTTCCACCGGCGCTTCGCTCTCCATAATCTCGCTAACTAGCACGCCAAAAGCCGACCCAGATCCGGTCTTACCTTCGTTACCAAAAGGATTTTCCATGGCGTTTTGTGCCACAAACACGGGATGACGTGCCCGGTATGCGTCTTCCTCACTGCCTGCAACAGTCTCGGAATTTGCGATGTTGCTGGCAACGGTATTCATGCGGATCGTTTGCGCCGACATACCCATGCCTGCAATATCAAAAACGTTAGCAATACTCATAATCTGCGCTCATCACTTATTAAAAATTAGGTTGAAAAGTTACTCGCCTTTGATCGCCTTGCTTAGCGATGCAAAACGCCCATTAAGCAGGCGAAAACTCGCTGCGAAATCCATTGCATTTTTGGCAAATTCAGCACTTTCACGCTGCGGGTCGACCGTATTGCCATCAATCCCTACTTGGTCGGGGGTGCGATATTTCAAATCGCCGGCCAACCCTGATGCCTGAAAATCCTGATTTAAATGGCGTCCGTGAGTGGTCTGCATCTGCAAGCCACTCCCACTAACTCCCGCTAGCACCTGTCTAAAATCGACATCTCTGGCTTTAAACCCGGGGGTATCCGCATTCGCCAGATTATTGGCAATAATTTCTGCGCGGCGAACACCAAGGTTAAGCGCTTGTTCATGCACTCCGAGTGCGTTGGCAAAACTGATGGCTGTCATGAGATCATTGTTCCGGCATGGGTCGTTGGGCGCGGAGTATCTTTAAAAAATGTAAAAAGGAGTATTTACTCCCGTTTTTTGCCCGCGCACTAGCTCTAGAGCAACGCTTATGCCAAGTAGTTTTTTTATATATAAAACATAAGGTTACTGTTTTTACTCGCAGCTTTCGGTCGATTTTTAAACCACGAGCGGCAAGGCTATGCCCACTGGCGGCAAACAACGGCACCCGAAATTAAGCTCGCGACCAAAGAAGCTGACCGAAAGCTGGCGAATACCATAGCGAACTAGCGAGCCAAGCGAGGGTATCGCAAGCTTGCAGCGAATCAAGGAGCAGGCATGAATATTGCTCGACGCAAAGTATGGGAAAAAACAGCCAATTTTTGACAGCACTTATGCCGCGCCCTGAGCGTCGGGGGCTCCGCACTAGGATAATGAGTGCATGCCTAACCACAACTTTACTGATCAACGCTCAGCTAAGCTGGGCTCAAGTCAGTCATGTGGCAACAGCACCAGAGATAATGCCCAACGCAGAGCTACAGAAACAAGCACTGGCTTTTGCACAAGAGCATTTAGAAATCAATATACAAGAAGGTGATAGGTTTGAACTGAGCACCGGCAAGATGGACCCCCGCTTGAAGCTTGTGCGCTGTGACCAGCCCCTATCATTTCAAATGCAAAATAATAGTGCGCGCTCCAATCGGTTACTGGTCAAGGCACGCTGCGCCGGCAGCAAGCCCTGGGCCATGTTTGTGCCATTGGAAGCCAAAATATGGAAGACAGTAGTAGTAGCGCTTCGCCCCTTAAATCGCAACAGCACTGTGCGAGCCGATGACATAAGCCTACGCGAAGTTGCAGCCGAACTGCTGACCGGACGCTATATACAATCGCCAGACCTAGCCGTAGGCATGGTTTTGACGCGGAGCATTGAATCGGGAAGCCCACTGCAATCGAGCCAGTTAGTGGCACCCAAGCTGATCAAACGGGGTGACCAAGTCGTTATTGTCGCTACCACAGGTGGCATAAGCGTGCGCATGGCCGGCACAGCCATGGCTGATGGGCGCCGTGATGAGCAGATTACGGTAAAAAACAAAAGCTCCAAGCGCTTAATCAAGGTTAGGGTCGTGGCGCCCGGCACGGTCCAAGCGGTCATGTAGGTCGTGTAGGTCGTGTAGGTCAACCCGAGCAAAAAATTTACTTCATTATTTTCAATAGCTTAAAAGGATTCATACAAAAACGAGGCAATAGGTTATGCAACGCATTAAAGTTTAGGGAATAATGGCCGATAACATTGGCAAGAAGCGAGAATATTGATCACGCGAACTGCACGGTTATCGGTTAGCCACGAGGTTATTAGGTGGCGATGGTGTAAGGACACCGGCAAGGCAACAGACAGCGCAACCGTTAACGAGTGGCAAGCAGTTTACAGAGAGTATTCATTGATCGCTTTTAAGTAATCGCAGCGAGGTCGCCAGCAAGATACAAAGTCTATCTCTAGGTCGACTTAAAGTAAGGCATTATAGGTTTATTCCATTACAGGTATTAGGTAGTAGCAACGACATCATGGTTATTGACACTAACAGCATCAATCCAGCACAACCGGGCAAGCGCAATGGCGGCGCCGACTCGACTGCGCTCGATCAAAAAGCTGCCGGCAACAATAACCCTGAGCAGGCTAAAACTGCGTCGCCCACTACCACCGACACTGTCAAGCTAAGCTCACAGGCGCAAAGCCTAAGTAGCTTGCAAGAAACGCTAGGCAATTTACCTGAAGTTGACGAGGCACGTGTTGAGCAGATTCGCCAACAAATTGCCGATGGAAGTTACCAAGTTGATGCTGAACAAATTGCTGCGGCTATTCTGCGTGACGATCAAAGCTTCTAACTAACGAAGCTGCAGTAATCAACTGCGTGTAAGACTCCCTGTGTAACACTTTCCCTTACCTGTTTAGCTACTGAGGCATCGGCTTTATTATCGAGCGGACGACTCTTGGTTAGCCCCTTGGTTAGCACCACGGTAACGCTATGTGGCCTATTTATAACCGCCATAACGGCATAATATTATCGGTATGGCTTTGTGAAGAGCTAATCAGCACAGATTGATCACTGGAGTTACCCAATGCAAAATCAAACACCCCCACAGCAGCAAAACCCCGCACAAGTGAAAGCCAACTCGGCGCGCATTGCCCACGATGTACTGCGCTCCCTCAACGAAGACGCTACTGATTTAACCGCCATGCGCACGCTCCTAGAAAATGAACGGCAAGTACTGGAACAGCGCGATCACAGTCAGCTGGAAGAAATTACCCATAACAAATCAGCGCTTGCCGCACAGTTAGAACAACGCAATAGCAAGCGCCTCGCAAGCCTAGCTCGATTAATTCCAACCCCTATTGCCGCATCGCCCACCGATGCCAAAAGCTGGCGCGAGGCCATGCAACACCTTGAGCAAAATTCAGGGCTAGCCATGATCGGCACATGGGATAAAGTGGAGCAGCAGCTGCGCGAGTGCAGCGAGCTACTACAAATTAATGAAAAAATTATTGGCAACATGCGCCAAGGGGTCAATCAGTTCTTAAATTTACTGCGGGGACAAACTGGCTCTGGGCAGACCTATGGCGCAACAGGAAAAGCCGAAGTTTTTGCTGACAACCCGACCATTACTAGCGCCTGACCACTTCAGTGCCGATGGGGCTCGGCAATACCGCAAGAAGCGAGCAAGGGTAAGTCTTCGGCCCGATCGATATCGTGCCGCTCGCTCAGCAATACCGTTTTTAAGCCGGCGTGCTGCGCTTTTTTTAATGTGGTTTTCAGTACGCCGCTACCACCCCAAGCCACATCATCAAAAATAAGCTTAGTACACTTGCTCATACCAATAAGTACATAGCCGCCATCACTCGCCGGCCCTATCACCAAGTCATTGCCCTGCTCTAACGCTTTAAATGCATCGCGCAAATACGCAGCATCAATACTCGGGCAATCTGAGCCTACTAAAACTACTGCCTGCGTACTGGGCCTCTGCAAAGCCTCGTCAAAAACCGCTGCCATTTTTATACCCAAATCGCCCTCTATTTGCTCACAGACCTCAACGCGTCCACTGACGCCCAATTGCTGCATAAATGGATGTTCAGGCATGTTGGTATGTAATTCAACTGGCGCTAAATGCCCCGCCAGTAAGCTAGTGAATACATGCGATGTCATTTTTTGATGTAATTCACAGGCACCATTAACGCCCAACCAAGGAATGAGACGCGTTTTGACCTTACCGGGCACAGGCGCTTTGGCAAATTGCACAATCAGCGCATTGGGGTATTCAAATGATTTCACGGCACCTAATGCTTTTGGCTTAAAAAATTAATGGGGTCGTTTATAAAGACGCAAAACGCCAACCTACTCATACCGCCTCACTAACGCTCTCGCATCGACGCCTAGCCAATAAAGCGCACGTAAACGCCACATGAGCAATATAGTGGCCAATGTGCCGCGCTGCTCCCAGCGACGACTCGAAGTGACCACCGACACGTCGCTGATAACCAGTGGCTTGGCAAAACGGCGGCTATGGCCTGTTAACTCTACATCCTCCATGAGCGGCATCGCGGCAAAGCCGCCTCGCTCAAAAAAAAAGGCTCGATTAAAAAATAATGCTTGATCGCCCGTGGCCACATGGGTGGCGGCTGAACGCCAATTAATGCTGCGCTCAACAATACGAAAAGCAAGCGAGCGACCCGACAACACCAACGTAAAAAAACCCCAGTGAACATCAGCTTGCAGCCACTGCGTGATCACAACCTCAGCTTGAGGCAGTAAAGTGTCGGCATGTAAAAAAACCAATAAGTTTCCAGTGGCCTTTTGCGCCCCTGTATTCATCTGGGCGGCTCGGCCTTTGTTCGAATGCAATACGCAGTCAACCTGGCCGGCTGCTATTGCGCAGCTGTTATCACGACTGCCCCCATCGACGACAATCACTTCACAACCACGCTGCCGATAGCTTTGCAGCGCAGCCAACGTAGCCGGCAAGCTGGCCGCTTCGTTGTATATTGGGATGATTATAGAGGCGACAGGCTGCGACAAAAATTAGACCCACTCAATGAAAAAAAATAACTGACTAACACTCAGCATGGGCTAATCGGCCACTAGGGCCCCGCTGCAACTGCTACCTTGCCCAGCCGTGCAACCATAACAATGATCAGCAATACGAATATCTTCGCCGGCGTAATCGGTGCGTAAAAGATCGCGCAAATGCGATTTTTGTCGCTCATCATTACCTTTTATTTTTGAAAGCAATGGCATTTCTAACATTTGATTAAAGTCGCAATCGTAAAGATAACCTTGCCAATCGACACTCACTAAATCGCGGCACATGACGGTCGCTAAGTTTTCTTGTGCGTAATTGTTTTTTAACAGTGCTAAATAATCATCGTACTGATTGTGTGCGAGTAAGGTAGCGCCGAAACGGCTAATAGGCATGTTGGTGATAGTCAGCAACTCGTTAAACACCACCCCATGTTTTTCGCCTAATTGTTGTTTGTAATCCTGCTGTAAGCTTTGTTGCGACGGCGGTAACTGCGGGCCAATGGGGTTGTAAACTAAATGCAGCGCCAAGTCCTCGCGCCGCCCATAGCCCAACGCATTCAACCGCTGCAATGCCTCAACACTGAGCTCGTAAACCCCTTTGCCACGCTGCTTTTCCACATTTTCTTCAACATAGCACGGTAGCGAAGCGGTCACGGTTACGCTATGCTCGGCGAGAAACTCGGCTAAATCTTCATAACCAGGCTCTAATAAGATCGTTAGATTACACCGGTCGATCACCTCAATACCTAATGCCCTTGCGGCAATAACGATGCGTTTAAAATGCGCGTTCATCTCCGGCGCCCCACCGGTCAAATCCAGTGTTTGTATGTTGCGGTGCTGTAAAACCTCAATCACCCTATCGGCCGTTTCACTGTCCATTTCCTCTTTACGCGTAGGCCCCGCGTTCACATGGCAGTGCACACAGGTCATATTACATAAATAGCCCAAATTGACCTGCAAGGTATGAATACCTCGCCGTGTAATGGGCGGGAAATCAGTATCAAGAAGCAATAATGGGCGGGTGTCTTGCATAGCGGGGCTGATCCAGCGATTTTGGCCATCAATTAAGGAGTAAATATTCTACCTTATATAGTATTTGAAGGTAGCCGCGAACGCGTCATCGAGTAAACAACTGCACTTGGAATCAGTCCATAATCCATTAGAATGCTTGCATGTTCCGCCCGTGGCACAGCTGGATAGCGCGGCCCCCTCCTAAGGGGCAGGTCACAGGTTCGAATCCTGTCGGGCGGGCCATATTGACTAGAGCTCACAGCAAGTGAGTTCTGGTCAATATCTTTCGCTCGTCAGTTTTTGACCAAACTGCGGTTCGACAAAATGCGCTAGCATTTTAGACGTGCATAGCACGCCCCACCGGGGTGAAAAAATTCACACGGATTTTTGAATCAATCCTGCCTAGCATTTTAGACGTGCATAGCACGCCCCACCGGGGTGAAAAAATCCACACGGATTTTTGAATCAATCCTGCTTAACGAGTCATCATAAAAATCTGGATACATGCCGTTATTAAGCGCATAATTTGCCCACAGACTGAATCATCATTACCAGTCTGAGTAAATTCTTTCCAAGCGTCGCACTTGGCGCTTTGCAAGAGGGGTCGCCGATGTTCCATGTCATATACATTAGCAAAGCAACTCAACCATTTTCACAAGCTGAATTGGCCGAGCTACTCAGCCAAGCCCGGCAACAAAATACCCAAAGGCTACTCACAGGGCTACTGCTGTACGCCAACGGCTGCTTTATGCAGCTCTTAGAAGGCAAGGAGGCAGAGGTAAAAAATGTCTATGAACGAATCAAGCAGGACCCTCGCCACACCGATATAGTAACCTTGAGAATGCAAGAAACCCCCAGCCGTCATTTTCCCGACTGGCGCATGGCCTTTGGTGATTTAAACGAAGGAGCGCAAAACCTAGCAGGCATCTCGCGCTTTTTAGAGCCTGGCTTTAATAGCTCTACGCTTAAAAATGAATCCAGTAATGCCTATGCGTTATTGCGCGCATTTCGCGATGAACACTGCCCCAAAGCAAAACACGGCAGGCCGGCTTCAGGCAAGCAGTTAGACATTGAGCCGCATCACTAATCTTAAATTTTTGAGATTAAAGCCCTTACTTTTACATGATTGCGCTGACTCATAGCATCATTCCTTGATAGCTGAGTGGGTAATATGCGACCGCATAACAAACTTCGCAACGGCTGAGGCCGCTCATTGATGTAAACAACCAGTTTGCTCCCTACCCTTAACAACCATGTAGTAATCGCGTACTACATTTCAATTCACGATGCTGAGCACGGCCTAGTCATTAGGATTAACTGACCTGCATGTGCCGTTTTTCAACGACAGCCCTATTAAGCAATTGAATTGACTTAACGACTTTTGCGACAGTAATAAAAAAACAACGACACGCGCCGTATTATCTTTTAAGGCAAAATGCGACATGATTTGATAAGCCATTGAAAAGCGTGTAACTTTATTTTTTAATTAATGAATTAACGTCGCAAAAGCCGAGATTTAAAAAGCGGCAGCTGTCGTTGAATAAACTGTTAAGTGAACACAGAATGAAAAATGTGCTATCCATCATTGCGGGAATTTTGACACTAGGGGTTTACTACCTTGTGTTCAAATACTTATTTGATAGTTTATATTTTTCATTTGATGTAAGGCCGGTTCTCAACTACTGCCGAAATATAATTGATGGTAATGCTTGTAGTGGGGTTGCTTATGTATCGCTATGGGTTATGGAGTCCCCTCTCGTAGTTTTGGCATTTTTCATTTCAGCTTTAGCTGTGGGGTTATCGCAACGACTGCATTACGAATTAAACATATATATAGTTGCCATTGCATATGCTGTAGCATATTGGGGTTTGGTTGTATTTAGCCCTTACGGCCCTGGTTCTTTGGTCTACATTACTTGTGTTTCTATCTATCAGGCGCTTTTATTTTTAATTCTGTTACTTGTGGCTCGGCACTTAACAAAGCCAAGCATCTGACGGCTTTTCCGTTGCTTGGCTTATGCGCTTGACGCTACGCTAGCGCAACACCAACCAACTACAAAGCCGCAGCTGTTGGCGGCGTTAACTTTCGGTTCAACTATGGCAAAGTTCCTCAAAATTATTGGAGTAACTATTCTATTGATTGGGGCTTTCACCATAGTTTTACTTCTATGGCTTGATCGTTCTCAGGAGATAGATTTCACCAGACTTTTGCCCGCCACATTAAATACATGCGAAGGTGAGATTGAGCAAGGAACGAGGGAGTATGACACTCTTATGCTCTGGCTAGCATTGAATAAATCAGGCTGGCGCAATTATCCAGCGACAGTTGCTCCTGGTTACTTTTACCGAGGCAACAAAATCACTATTAATGTTTATGAAAACGGTGCGGTTATTAACTACGGAATTGAAAATACTTGGAGTCAGGTTCACGTCCAAGCTAATACGGAAAGCATAAATGGCACTTGCCATAAAAACAGTTAACAAGGCCAAGCAACATCAGCCACTTCGTGGCTTGGACAGCTTTGTCGCTGCTCGGTTTGCGCATGGCTTCGCCATTATTGCACAAACCAATCATCAACAAATCTGCCGTTGTTGGCGGCGTTAAAACTACAGGGAACGTAATGAGCAAGTCTGAGAATCAGAAAATGTTCTCCGAAAGAAGGAAGGAGCTGATTGATAGGCAACTGTCTAATTCGGAAGGCCAAGACAGATCTATTCTTACCTTATCAAGCAGTGGCCTTGTGCTTTCAGTATCATTTATAAGGTTCGTGGTTGAGCTTGATGGTGCAGTCTACTCATGGTTACTTTTCGCATCCTGGTCTTTTTTTGCACTTGCCGTAGTCAGCACGATTTTCTCATATCTTGTCGGGCAAAAAGCTATAAATGACTCCATTGATATTTCTTATAAATATTATATTGAAGACGATGATAACTACGAGAATGTAATCCCACTGTCATCCAAAATAAACGACAAGGTTAACCTGCTATCTTCAATAACCTTTATGTTTGCTGTTGTTTCAATTGCAGCTTTCATCACTTTAAACATCAACCCCAAGGAAGAAATATCCATGACTAAAAACAAAGATAACAAAGTTTTCGTCCAAGATTCTGCAACAGTTCCAGCAATGGAACAAGAGGTCAGCAAATATTCCAAAACAACAGCCTAAGCCAACTCCAGCACCGGATAAAAAGTAGTTTTAACAAAGCAATCAACTGCCGCCCTTCGGGCTCGGAACTCCAAACTGCTGCGCAGTTTTCCGTCCCGTTATTGCGGCGTTAGCATCACCAAGGAATTTCGTTTTATGAATCGAGCATCAGTAATTCTTGAAGAATATGATTCTTCATGGCCTTCAAAATTTGAGGAGGAAAAGGATCTATTGATGAGCATAGCGGGAGCATGGCACTACGGTAGTATTGAGCATGTTGGTAGCACAGCTATTCCGGGCATGGTCGCAAAGCCTGTCATTGATGTAATGTTTGGTGTTAAATCCCTCGTAGAGTCCAAGCCAGCAATTGATGTTCTTGTAGAGAATGGTTACGAATACTGGCCTTACAAAACAGAAGTAATGCATTGGTTTTGTAAGCCATCAGACGCTTTCCGGACGCACCATCTCCACCTTATACCTTTTGAAAGCCCACTATGGCGAGAGCGCATTAAATTTCGTGACCTTCTGCGCTCAGATAAGAATGTTGCTACTCAGTATGCAAATTTAAAACGGGAGCTCGCAGTTTCTTATAAAGAAGATCGCGAAGCATACACAGAGAAAAAGTGGCCTTTTATCCAGCAGGTTCTTCAAGGTGCGTAATGCTAACAAAACGTGCAAGCAAGGCCACTTCGTGGCGGGACGGTTTCACCGCCCCTTCACTCGGCGTTATACCTCAAATAGTACTTCATAAAATAAGGAGAGTAATATGTCTTTGCCCCCTCAAACTTTTAATTGGAAAGGAAGTGATGCAGAAAATTTGTATTGGGACGACCCAAGCAACTGGGA
This sequence comes from uncultured Pseudomonadales bacterium, assembly GCA_943788835.1. Classification (GTDB taxonomy): domain Bacteria; phylum Pseudomonadota; class Gammaproteobacteria; order Pseudomonadales; family UBA7434; genus UBA7434. The sequence continues at coordinate 189,520 of CALSRU010000010.1, forward strand.
AGAAGGAAAATACCCTGACCAGAAAGATGCTATTGTGATATTTTCCAACTCTATCTCTAGTGATACAACAATCCTTCTCCGAAAGGATATCCATTTAGGTAAATTTTGGATAAGTGAAAAACACTCTCTTACCTTTGAGTCAAAGCCAGAAGTTGGCACAACAGCTGACTTTTACTTGGAGACTTCAAATCAATTTTCTCCAATTTTCATTGATCGTGACAATTTAGGTGATATTAGATTTGCGAAGTTAGGGCCGCATTTTTTTCATAGCTGCTACTTTGGGCAAACCCATAGAGATTTAGCTTTGGGAAAGCCTATTCCATCAGGAGCTCGAGCCACCACAATTCATATGGACAGTGTAATTGGTAACTATAAAGATCCAGAAAGAGCCAGCCTTCAGGTTTTTGGTCACCTTACATTCGAACTCAATTCCGCCAATACTTTCAAAGGCCCAGTAGTAGCCAAAGATAATGGGCAGGTAAGAGCAATGGTGGAAGGGGCTATTCCTGATCAAACTCCAATTGCCATTGCTAATGGCGGTTCAGTTTATGCTGAAGATGGAGTTCTAATAAAAACTAGTGAGCTAAATGTAGATGGGAAATTACTTAAGCCAGGGCTATATTTTTCCAAAGAGGTTAAGAGCTTTGATAAAACTAAACTGTCGAAAATGAACTTGCCTGAACTCCCAAGAGAGTCGATAGAAGGTCTTTCTGGCCTTGGCGCGATAGTGGTATCTCATAAATAGGTATAACAAGGCCAGTCAGTAGGACGCAGCGGAGCTGCGCCTCTGCTGGCGGCGTTACGTGTCTCAGTAATCAACGGACAGGGTTTAAGAATTACACTGCACTGTTTGATCAGTTAAAGATAAATCCAACTTCCTGTATTTTGTTGGCGTAGATGAACAAGGTTTAAAGCTAGATGTTAAAGAGAATTAAGCTTATTCAAGGAGTAGGCAATTACACGCAAACGCGGGCAAGTGGTATTGAATTGTCAGACGTGACTGTGGTGTATGGTGAAAACAGGTACGGTAAAAGTACTTTGTGCGATGTTATGCACTCGTTAGCTGAGGATAACCCTTCTTTCATATTGAATCGACAAAGCATACCGAACGATCTGACTAAACCGCCAAAAGTTGAGTTTATGTTCGGTACTGCCGCTGGAAATGTTACATCTAAATTTGAAAACGCCCAATGGCAGGTGAAAACACCGGCTTGCTCTAAGCTATACGTTTTTGACCAGAGTTTTATCCATCGAAATGTAATTACTGGCCAAAAACAAGAGCGACCAAACTCCGAAAGCATGACAAGCTTCATTCTTGGTGAAACCAATACCGCCTTGTTTACAGCCCTAGCAGGCTTGAACGATAGATTACGAGAAGAGCGTAGGCTTCTCTCTAACATACAGGGTGAATTTGCTCCTCATGCAGTAGGTGATATTCCAGCATATGTTAGCTCCGCTTTGCCAGCAGAGACAAAAGAACAGCTAGAAACAAACGTGGCAGCACATGAAGTGTCGAAGCAACATATTACAACTACAATTCAGAACATTGACAAGATCAAGCGACGTAGCCTTCTAAATTCGGTTGGCACTCAAGTTAACTTCGCCGAGGTAAGTGATTCGATTAATTCCGTACTGAGATCTAGCCTTCAAAATGTTCATCACGAATCCTTACTATCACTGCAACAGCACATGACAAATCATGTGACGAACTCGGTCACATTTAAAGGCTGGGCTAGTCAAGGTATATCACAGATTAAAGATGACTGCCCCTTTTGTGGGCAAACTTTAGATGCTGATGCCCAAGGTCTAATTGCTGCATACCAACAGGCCTTCAATGAGGAGTTTGATAGGTTTAACGATACGACGAGACAAACCTTAAACAGTCTTCGACAGCCATTTAACATTCCTAATACTCGTGATCACCTTATTCAGCAGCACCACGCGAATATGCAAGTGTTTGAATTGTATATTGAGCCTGAGATTCTAAGTAATCAAACACTAGCACCATTAAAAGCTACTCTAACGCAAAAGCACGAGGCTATTCTTGCTTCTTTCGATGCTGTTGTCGCTAATAGCCAGAGCGCTACGGAATTCTGGATTCCTAGGCTAGAACAAAAGTTTGCTACACCATATGAATCAGCTGAACTAGTTAGCTTTGACATTTTAAATACGGCGGCTACAACGTACAGCCAAGCAATTTATGATTATTGGATAGTGGCAGAACAGATCAACGCTATATTCACTGCATATAAAGACTCGCTTAATGAAGCTCAGTTAAATACTCAACTAACTGCCATAAGACACGAGCAAAATCAAGCTAGTTTGAAACTAAAGAGAATCGGATTAGAGCCGCTTTGTGCGCAATATAGAGAGAAACTAACTGCAGTTAACGGGTTGGATACAAGCTACAGAGAACAAAAGCAGCAGCTTGAAGAGTCGCAAACTGCATACTTAGAGACTTACTTTAATTTGATTAATGAGCTCTTCCGTCAACTTGGTTCAAGTAACTTTGAAATTATTAAAGTACCTAACAATCGTGGAAAACAGGTTATCTATGATCTTCGTGTTAAGTTCAAAGGCGAAGATATTCCTGCTGACAGAATCAATACAGTCTTTAGTGAATCAGACCGCAGGGCATTAGCACTTTGTATATTTTTAGCAAAAGTGATGACTCTTTCGGCAGAGGAGAGGGCTAAGGCTATTTTAATCCTGGATGATCCGGTAACAAGCTTTGATAACGAACGGATCGAACTTATTCTTATCAAGCTTGATGAATTGCAGCGGTCTGTAAAACAGTTGGTAGTTACGACACACTATAAAGGAATGGCCACTAAAACGGCAAAAAAATTCAGGCATTGTGCAAAAGCACTGAATTTAGTTCACGGCGGCGACACATGCTCAATAAATGAGGTCGATATCGCAGATATGATCGCTTCCGATCATGATATCGCGTTCGATAACATTAAAGCATTTGTAGATCGTGAAACGCATCTTGATATTAGAACAACTTTGAGGCCATTTTTAGAGACCGAGATTCGTTCTCGTTTAAAAAAACAATTGGTTGAACTTGGGAAAACACCATTAAGTGATTTGTCCCCCTGCATAGAAGCATTAAAAAATAATGGCGATATATCTCCAGATGTTGAGGCAAGGGTAAGCTCAATCATAAACTCCCTTAATACACCTATGCACGAAATAGGTGGCGACCCGCTTGAAAACACCAGATCATTGGCGGAGCAGATATTAAACATTGTATACGGTGACTTATAAAAAACACGTAACAAGCGCATGCATAGGACCGCAGCTGCGCTGCGGCCTATGATGCGGGCGTTACAACGCTATGTGCGCTGCTTGATATCGCGATAAAAATTTTCGTGGGAGCCAAGAGCCATTAACTCAAGAATTAGAGTTCCATCATCAAAACTATATCCCAATAGTGTCAACTGCTTGTTCATGTTAAATTTGTATACACGCAAAAATGCCAGATCACCTTTCTTCTGTTCGCCAAGAGCTGGTTTTGCCATTAATGCTTTAACGGCAGCATCCAGTTCTTTTTTCTGGTTCGGCTTAAGTTTCTTAACCGCCTTTTTAAAAGTAGGCGTCTGTAAAACGCTCTTTGCCTTAGCCAAAGTCGTAGCTCTCCAGTTTTCCCGCCTCTCTCTCGGCTTCGGCAATTATCGCTTGTTTCACAAATTCGTACGGTAAGTCAGGGTTGTCCTCCATGATTTCACCAATTTTAGCCCAATGCTCAATTTGCTTGGGTGGTGTACGGTTTAAGGCTTTTGCCATAATTGTAGCTTTATCAATAAGGTCTTGGTCTAATCGTACGCTTGTTGTTGCCATGTTATTGCCCTCTACTAACACTACTGCTGCATATTGCCCCAATTGTAGCAATATGCCACAATTAAAACAAGTTGTAACAAGACGTGCCGAATCAGACAATGGGCTGCGCACTTCGCCGTTTCACTTAGCGTTATAAGTCTAGTAAAGCGAATATTTCGTCGAGCTCGTGGCTATAGACGCTATTAACCCTGCTCAAGCTCTGCGCACGCCACAATCGCCTGAGCTAACGTTTTTCCTGAGATAGGCCTAAATCTTTTTGCACCGGGAATCCATTGCGTCGCCGCCTGCAAGACCTTTTTACCCACTGCCTCAGCGGTCCGATGCGCCTCACGCTCACCAAAAATAATAGATGGCTTAAAAAGCACCAATGTGGCAAAGCTTTGCTGCTGCGCAAATTGATCTAACTGCCCTTTAACTCTATTGTAAAAAATAGGTGACTTAGCGCTCGCACTTGGTGAAGAAACTAAAAACAGTCGAGTCACACCATTAGCGGCCGCGGCCTCTATAACGTTTGCCTGATAGGTATAATCCACTTGATAAAATGCCGCTCTACTGCCGGCTTGTTTAATCGTTGTACCCATGCAAGAAAATAAATCATCACCCTGAATGAGATGAGACCATTCAGCAATGGAATCAAAATCAACCACATGGTTAATCAATTTAGGGTGACTCTCTGGAAAGGCTCGGCGCGTAAACACCACCACTTTTTCATAGGTATCACTAGCCAGAAGAAACCGCGTCAAGAATTTCCCGGTCAAACCGGTTGCACCAATAACAATAGCTATTTTCATAATGAGTTAACCGCAATAGTTTGAGCTTAATGAAGCGTTGATGAGGCTAGGTAGCGAAGCTGACGCCAGCTTGTTATGACAAGCGCTCAATAAGCAGCGCTGTGCCTGCACCTGCGGCACCACTGGTGGCGACTATACCTGTTTTAAGTTGGCGTCGTTCCAGCTCATCCAGCAATGTGCCCGTCATGATGCCACCGGTTGCTCCCAGCGGGTGGCCCAACGCAATGCACCCTCCGTTCACATTCAGCTTTGTATGAGGAATATTTAAATCACGCTGGCATTGCACCATAACCGCGGCAAACGCCTCATGTATTTCAAACAAATCCACTTGCTCAACATTCAAATCTTCTTGCCTTAGCAGTGCCTTTGTGGCGGCCACGCAGCCGGCTACCACTGCACGATTATCATCATTCACATTGATCATTGCGCGAATGCGTGCGCGCGGTTTTATATTTAGCAGATCACCCGCTTCGAGCGAGCCAATTAACAACGCCGACGCACCGTCGGCCATAGCCGGTGAATTGCCGGCCGTATGAATGTGTGTAATAGCATCATAACCATTTAACTCAGCTAATTGTGCTTCATCCGCCCAGGGTGCTTGAGTAAAGCTTGGTAACATCGCCGCCAGTGATTCTGAGGTGGTATTGTCACGGATGATTTCGTCGTGTTCGACTCGCTGGCCCGTAACAGGATTATCGATGGCAATAATTGATTTAAAAAAACCATGCTTGCGCGCATGGGCCGCCCGCTGCTGGCTCATTAGCGCTACCGCATCAGCTTGCTGACGGGAAACGTTTTGGCAGGTGGCCACAAAGTCGGCACCATTGCCCATCATGTACATACCTAACGTTTTAGCCAAGTCTTTATCAGTAAAAGCTACCGGCTGATCAGATAGCATACCCACTCGCGACATCATCTCAACGCCGCCAGCAACGACCCAATGACTCATACCCGTCATGACTTTCATCGCAGCGAAATTAATCGCATCAACACCCGATGAACAGTAGCGATTGAGTGTAATGCCAGGCACCTGCGAGGGCCAACCATGGTAGAGCGCCGAGGTTTTCGCAATGTTAGCAGCCTGCTCACCCACCTGCGTCGCGCAACCCAAGATAACATCATCGATACGCGACGGATCAAGACCCGTGCGCTGCTCCAGGGCTTGATAAAGAGCACTTAATAAATAAAATGGCGTCAGTGCGTGTAGGCCGCCATCGGGGCGAGCCTTACCGCGCGGGGTGCGAATGGCATCGTAAATATAAGCCGATGTTTGCGTCATGGATTTTTTTAAACTCTTGCTTTTATTGTTCACTCGAAGCGAGTTGCGCCAATCCCAACTAAGTGCCCACCACAAAGGCCGCGCAAGTGGTGGTACTGCCACCTAAATTAAAGGCACCGAAGTTTTTGGCGCCCTCTACTTGATAGCTACCGGCTTTACCCGTTACCTGCTTATACGCATCGAGTAACATCCGCACACCCGTAGCCCCGACCGGATGGCCTAAGCCAATCAGACCGCCGCTAGGATTAATCGGCAAGGCGCCCTGCATAGTGATGGTGCCGTCATCAATCGCGCGATACGACTCGCCCGGCGCTGTTAAACCCATGTGATCAATGATCATATACTCGGTTATCGAAAAGCAGTCGTGCACTTCGAGCCCATCAAGGCTACGAACCTCAGGCATCCCTGCTCGTCGCAAAGCATCATCGAAGGTGTCTTTAACATGTGGGAATACCAGTGGCTGCCCTTCTGACAATTCGAGCTTGCGTTGCATCAGCATGGCTGCACTGCGATGGCCCCAGCCCTTAATGCGCGGTAAACTATCGAGTGACACATTGTGCTGTTTAGCATAGCGCCGCGCATAATCTTCACTGGCAAGAAACACCACCGCAGCACCGTCGGTCACCTGACCACAATCTTGCTTGCGCAATTGCCCTTCAATAACAGGGTTGGCCTTGTCGTCACTGGAAAAACTGCTTTCATTTAATTGCCAGTTACGCGTTTGTGCATTGGGGTTATTTTTAGCATTGGCAAAATTATTTTTTGCAATGGCGCGCAAATAATCGATATCGGTGCCGTAGCGCTGCTGATAAATATCATAAATGCTGGCAAACATGTGTGGCCAAGGATAAGTACAGCCTTGTGTTTCTATGCCGCGCCACGCAGCGGCACCCAAATGATCAGCACCTGTTTTACCGTCGACATTTCGCATCAGCTCAATACCCAATACACAGGCAAGACCATAATGGCCCGCTTCTATATCACGCATGGCCGCCAGCAATGCCATTGAGCCCGAGGCACATGCCGCTTCGTGTCGTGAAGTTGGAATATTATGTAAGGTCGGATGAACATGGCCAAAAAAACCGTTGAGCAATGCCTGCCCCGTAAATAAGGACGAAACAAAGTTACCCACATGCGCCACTTCAATATCGTCAGCATCGATCTGAGTGCTGGCCAAGGCATCATTTAAACTAGCTTCAAACAAACCATAAATATCGCTGCCTTCGCGATTCCAGTTGCGTGAAAAATCAGTTTGACTGCCGCCAAGAATATAAACGGGTGAATGTGTCATAGATTATCCTGCTGCCAAAAAAAGGGATCGTTTGTTTATGAAAAGCTACCTTGCTTTAGGCATTGATATAAATATCTTCACCTTTGAGCCAATTGGTATGAAAGGCAAACGGCGCGCGATGCGGCAACCTCAGCTTGCAAATTGGACCTTGAGTAATATTTCTCGCATCGAAAATTAGCGTATAAGAGGTCCAGTCATTGCTATCGGTAACTATCGTTACTAAATAACCGTCATCTTCGGCCGTGTCTCGCGTCGCACCTCGCCTCGGACAAAAAGGCGTTTCACTGCCAAACACGCCATTGCCGTAATCGTAACGCTGATATTCGCCTGTTTGAATATCGTATTTAACCAGCGCACCAAAAGCCAAAGTACCAATACCGTCATGCTCTTTATTCATAATGTATTGGTTGTAGCTGTAACGACTTTTATGACCCATGTACAAAGGATTAGCGCGAGGAAATTCAGTATTCAGCGTATCTAGATCCTGCTCAATCACTTCACCCGTTTTTAAATTAAACTTCCACACGTATAAATTAGCTTCGAGCCGCATATAAGCCAGCATATGTGACAGTTCGCCTTCGGCGGGGTCGGCTTTAGGCATGGGGTTGGTTGAGCGACAGCCCACCTGTACAACCCAATCGCCTTCTTCCCAACAATTGATGACATGCAAAATATAACAGGGCTCGCACTCAAACCATATTACTTCGCTGCCTTTTCCATAGCGAGGCTGCACACCAAATCGCGTGGGCTCATCGCGATGAAATGTCATGACACGCTTTTTGGTTTTTTCAAGCAGCGCCACATCGTGATAGAACGGGCAGTCGTGCAAAATAACAAAATTGGGCGTCAAACCAATATCGTGCGGCAACCGCGGGCCCGGTAATTCGATGGGCTCATCATGAATAACACTGCCTTTGTGATCGACAATACCGTAACGCAAATAAGGAAACTCATCGAAATAGTCGAAAAAAACCAGCTCATTTTTTTCCGAATCGACCTTAGAGTGCGCCGATAGCGCTCGCGTTAACTGCCCGTCAAAATTTTCGCGGCCTTTAGTCTCTAACGTTTGTGCATCAAGCTGATACGGTATACCCGCGTTATACCACAGCGAAAGAATATGCCTATTAAAAAACAAAACGTCGGTATTAGACGTGTCCTTGATAGGAAACCCAGGCAAACTAAAATCAAACGGCCCCATCACGCCCGGCCAAATCGACTCACCCTTAGCGGCCTCGGCGCAATGCGCATCAGTCTGAATCCAGCGGTTGCGATAGCCGGCCACGCCATCTTTAAAATAAACGGCGTAAAGCATACCGTCGCCATCAAAAGGATGATGATTGAAGCGCGGCTTAAACACTGGGTTGGGGCCATTGCGCACGTAGGCGCCGTACAAATCATCGGGAATTGCACCACTTATCACCTCCAGCTGATCGACCTGCGTCTCGAGCGTGGTGGGAGCGTAAATGCCGTGTAGGTAGGGGTTGTCTATATCGGCTGTCCAAGCCGGCGCATCGGGCGCTTGTGAACCGTCTTGAGCTCTGAGCGGGATATTATTTTCTGTGATATTCAGCTGAGACATACATATAAACCATTCGCCGGTGCCTGATAATACAGCCTAGTTTACCTGAAGATAGTCCGAGGCCGCTGGCGTATCACTCGCAGATTACATAAACATAATGCGCCTGCAAAGCCGATCTTAGGCAAAAAAATAGGAGATAACGCTGGGTTATCTCCTATTTTAGATTAAACAAGAGTCGGCCTGTAAGCCGGGTTCTGTCGTGAGCAATCATTCATCTGGGGTCTGCGTCGCCACAGCCCTCAAGCGGCCTACCCGAATCCAGTGCGGGCCGCACCAATGGATTCCTATTTGGCCTTGCTCCGGGTGGGGTTTACCTTGCCACTAACTGTTACCAGTAGCGCGGTGCGCTCTTACCGCACCCTTTCACCCTTACCGGTTTATCTATCGATGAGGATAAATAAACTTAGGCGGTCTACTCTCTGCTGCACTTGCCGTAGGCTCGCACCTCCCAGGCGTTACCTGGCACCCTGCCCTATGGAGCCCGGACTTTCCTCGAACAATGAACCGAAGTTCTTGCCCGCGATTGCTTGGCCGACTCTGGTAGACAGTTTACCCTCCCCCAGCCAGATAGCTAGTGCCGCAGGACGCATTTGTGCAAATAAACGTGCATGCCATCACTGCCCATTCAGTGATAGTAAACACGTCCGCGATAATGGTAGTCGTAATCGTTATCGCGGCTTTGCGCCTGTGTTTTAGGCCCGCCAATCGCAGTCCACCCGATCGCTACCAGCACACCGTCTTCAAAGACATACGGGGTAAACTCATCATCCGTCACCAAACCATCGGGGAAAGACCTTGAGCGAAAAAAATAAATCTTTTTGGTCTTGCCATTGTCGATGTACTCCTCAGGCGCCTTGCTAAATTGCGTAGCAACAGATGACTGAGTAGGCAGTAAAATATCCAACACCTGCTCCATACTCTGGCCCAGCTCGATGCGTGGAGCCTGAGCTTGATAGGCCGCTATAGCGCCACTGATTTGGCCGCTGCTTGCACAGCCGGCGACAAAAAAGACCACGGCAATGCCAATAAATCTTTTCACGGAAGTACTAAAAAGCAACGATGCTTGCATCCGTATTGATTGAACTCTGCGCTTAATACCGCTCATATTAAAATCCTCGTGCAATGGTAACTGCTTAACTCTGCCTCTCAACGCTCACTCTTATGGCACCGCTTTGCTTAACCGCAACGCCATTTCGTACACTGTATTTTTATTGACACCAGTCAGCCGGACCGCCAAGGCCACCGACTGCTTTACCGATAATTCTGCCAGCAATACTATCAGCATCTTCTCTAATTCAGGTAGCTCATCTGCTTGCTGTTGCTCGCGCGACAGACCCTCAACTGCGAGCACGATCTCACCGCGCTGCTGATTTTGATCCGCTGCGACTCGCTCAAGTAAATTACCCAAACTATCGGCTATTAAGGTTTCAAATCGCTTAGTTAGTTCCCGTGCCAAAACGGCCTTACGCTCAATACCAAACACCTCAACCATCGCCTTTAACGAGTCTTGCACCCGATGCGGCGATTCATAAAAAACCAAGGTGCGAGGCTCCAGCGCCAAACCAGTCAATTGCTTGCGCCGGCCCTCGGCTTTGGCTGGCAAGAACCCTTCAAATATAAATCGATCGGTAGGTAAACCCGCCACCGACAGCGCAGTGATCAAAGCACTCGCTCCAGGCACTGGCACCACACGAATATTACGCGCCCGAGCCTGACTGACCAATTTATAGCCAGGGTCAGCAATAAGCGGTGTCCCCGCATCGCTGATCAACGCCACCGCTTGGCCCGCTTCTATTTTTTCAAGTAACCGTTCAGCCACCATAGCATCGCTATGATCATGGTAAGCCGCCATAGGCGTGTCAATATCGAAGTGCTGTAATAACTGGCCGCTGTGGCGAGTATCTTCAGCCGCAATCAAGTCAGCCCCCTGTAAAACCTGCACCGCCCTATGCGTCATGTCAGCCAGATTACCGATTGGCGTCGATACAACATATAATGCTGCTTCGAGTGTTCGGTTAGCCATAGTCACTTTGCTCAATGTTTTTCAACCTGTGAGTGGATATGGGGCCATAGCAATGGCAGGCCTCGTTTAGCAGCGCACAGCACAAACCGGTTAATGCACCAGTTCTTCCCACTATTGAAGGGCCACAAATTGCCTTGTTCAGATCCATCAGATCAGCCAGATCAAAACGCCGCTCCGCGCAAGCAGTTACTCGCCATTGTACCTGATGCGGCTAGGCCTGCTATCCACACAGGTACAGTGAGCTATTGGCGGTTGCTTACATTCAGCTTTTTGACTTTTTGGTTAGCAAGCTGCAGCAGCAACTTGCCCTACCCGGACGGACAAGACTCATTCCCTGAAGTTATTGATAGTGATGGTACGCTGGGCCATACACCAAAAGAGCTACAGGCTCTAGATGACCTCCTGCTGCAAGCGAGCCTTGAGCATGACCTCAACGGCATGGTTTCAGCTTCATTGGCTACACAACTGATTGATGCTGCAAGCCGCGAGCAACGCGATGAAATCGCTCAGGGCATACTGAACACAACTGACACTAGCACCATGTCGATTGATGAATACGCACGTTTCTCGCTCGCCGCCACCCAGTACTGGAATAACACCAGCCAATTTGAGTCCGCTTACCGATGGCTGCACAGTAGTATTTTTCAAAGCCAGCTGCCCATGATGTCGGCCGAAGACCAAATTAATTTGAGTTTGGCGCGGTCTGAAACGCTCTATGGACTTGCCTACTATGCGGCCAGTGCTATGGAACGTATTTTTTTAGAAGCCCTCATAGACGACCCCGTACTGCAACAAAGTAATGCCGATAAAATATGGTTGGCTCTTCTGCAGCTAGATCCAGAAAAATTGCGGCAACAGTACCAGCTCGCAAAAAACAATTCTTATAAGGCCTGGCTCGAGCTAGCCATCGTGCAGCAAAATATCGAAATCGATGTTGCTACACAAGCCGCCCAAATTAAGCAGTGGCAACTTCGCTGGCCTAATCATGCAGCAGCCCAACAGTTGCCACCATCAGTACGCACATTTGAAGCCGTCGCAAAAACCCAACCGACCTCTGTGGGTGTTTTCTTACCCTTGAGTGGTCCGCTGTCAAAAGCCAGCCAATCCATTCGAGATGGTGTTGCCGCCGCACACTTTGCCGCTATAGCGCGCAACGAAAATACGCCCATGCTCACATTCTACGACACGTCGAGCCAGTCAATTGATGAGCTTTACACGCGCGCACAGCAGGATGACATCGACTTAATTATTGGGCCGCTGCACAAAGACAATGTCAAAGCGCTGTTTACCATGCCTTCAGATATACCCATCCTCACACTCAATGTCATTGCAGACGACCTTCCGCCGCCGCTCAACATTGTGCAATTCGGCTTGTCTGCCGACGATGAAGCGCATCAGCTAGCCACGTTTGCCCACCAACAGCGCTACCAAAACATCTTGCTTTTGCATGTTGATAATGGCTGGGCCGAACGCGCCGCACAAGAATTTACTCAGCAATGGCGCGCACAAGGCGGCGGCAGCTTAAGTCGGCAAGCCCTCTCAAGCGATGGAAGTTACTCTCGTGAAATCGCCAATAGTCTAGCCTTAAACCAGAGCGAAGCTAGGCATAGCCGCCTCCAGAATGTGCTGGGACAGCGGCTCGAATTCATGCCGCGTCGAAGGCAAGACATCGACTGCATTGTGCTGTTCGCCAACAGCCAGCAAGCCAAAGCGATTAAACCCCTGCTGGCATATCATTATGCCGGTAAATTGCCGGTCTTAAGCAGCTCACAAGTATTTGACGGTGGTGTTGTCGGGAGCAGTAATCGCGATCTCAATGGCTTGATTTTTAGTGAGATACCGTGGGTACTCAATAGCAGTGAAAACTATCAGCCGCTACCTACAATCTATCGCGAAAATAAGAGTCTTAACCGCTTATTCGCCATGGGCGTTGATGCTTACTACTTGCATGGGCGCTTAAATCAACTGTCCAGTAATCCTAGCCACCAAATACCAGCGAATACCGGCAAGCTATCGATTGTCGATCATCGCATCGTCAGACAACTGCCACTGGCTAAATTTCAAAATGGCAAAGCCGTACCACTGAGTGTCAATAGTCTTGTGAATTGACGCTTGTTCGAGAAAAATCATAAACAAAACAAGGATGTTATATGCGGCACGAAGCCAACGTCAAAACAACCACCGACACAGGCGCAAAAATTGAAAAAGTTGTGCTGAATTTTCTTATCAAGGAAGGGTTAAAAAAAGTCACTGCCAATTACCGCTGCAAACTCGGTGAAATAGACCTCATTATGCTTGAGGATAAAACGTTAGTTTTTGTGGAAGTGCGGTTTCGCAAACAAGACACTTTTGGTGGCGGCGCCGCTAGTGTAACCTTAGCCAAACAACGTAAACTGGCACAAACGGCTAGCCTTTATGTTCAACGCAACAATGTTCAGTCAGCCTGTCGCTTCGATGTGGTTGATGTTTCTAGCCATGAGCTCACACGCAATGCGAATAGAAATGCCTTTAACATCCACCACAGCTATCAAATCAACTGGATACGCGATGCCTTTTTACCGCCTGAATAACCTTTTACCCGACGCCCTGTCCCTATGAGCATTAACCAACAGCACCCGTACATTGCTCAACACATTGCCGAAGCCATGCAGCATTTGGGCGGCTTATCGGACGAAATACTAGAAAAAATGGAAGATGCCGCTGCACATATTAGTGAACAGCTGGTAGCTGGGCACAAATTACTGGTACTAGGCACCCCAGGAATCGCGCCATTGGGCGATTTACTCTGTTACAACCTGTTACATCGCTACCCGGATCAGCGTCCAGCTCTACCTGCAATCGCCCTGAGCGGCATCATTGCCTATGACGAATCGACCACCGATCAGGATCCTGATTCGAATAGTCAGAAAGCCAACTTCCGCACCTTTTTTCGTGCGGTTGAGGCCATAGCCAACAGTGGCGATGCATTGATTGTGCTGGCAGACCAACGCCTTCCTGGCATTTTGGGCGCGCTCGAACAGTTGTATGTCGGCCGCGGTGTAAGCAGCGTAATGATTGCACCCGATGGCACCGGATTAGCCAACCGCTCCAACAGTCACACAATACAATTATCGTTAGAATGCGATACTATAGCCGGCATACATGAGACTACCTTATTTATTTTAAATACACTTGGCGATATGATTGAATCCAGCGTATTTGGTGGTTATCACCCCCCCGAATGAACGCCACTACATCTCAATCATGCCATTACCAACCACCCAGGTAACTGCGATGCTAAACATAAACATCCTCAACATGCTTTCAGCGTTCCGCTCATACAGCCGCACAGTGTCAACATCCGCTAAAACATTGCCCTTTTTACTCACCACGATGCTGCTACTGTCCAGTTGTAGCACGATGATCTCTGCCACGCGGCAAAGCCCAATTAGCGAAGACTATGGTAAACGCACGCCGGGCGCCCTAGTAGACGACAGCTTTATTGAGACAAAATCGAGCGTGAACTTAAAAAAGCTGGATGCCCGCTTCAAACAATCACAAGTTAATATCACCAGCTACAACGGTGTGGTTTTATTATCGGGTAATGTTCCGGTTGGCGAGTTGCGCGAAAGTGCTACTGCCACCGTTCAAAAAATTCGTAAAGTGAGACGGGTACACAATGAACTCAATGTTTCACCACCGCGCTCGGTAGGTGCCAAAATGAACGACTCTTGGCTCGCCACAAAGCTTCGCACACGATTTTTGTTTGACAAAAATATCGAAAGCAGTCGCATCAAAGTGGTTGCAAATGATGGAGTGATCTATCTTTTAGGTTTGGTCAACCATGAAGAGGCCGATGCTATTGTCGATGCCGCGAAAAACACTTATGGCCTACAAAAAATAGTGCGGGTGTTTGAATATATCGATTAAGCGTTTTTCTCAGAGGCTAGCGCTCTATCACTTAACGATATGTAGACTTGGCTTTTGCTCGCTAACACCTTCTTTTTGATGACTCGATACCAGTTTAGGCCCACGAGGCGGCTCATCACTTGGCGACGGGTCTTGACCCGCGTCGAACATCATGCCCTGGCCATTTTCCTTGGCATAGATCCCTAAGATCGCGCTCAAGGGGGCATACACATCCATCGGGATACCTGAAAAGCGAGCGTTAAAGTGGATGCCTTGGTTGTCGATACTCAGCTGCATAACTGCTTGCGGCGCGACATTAAGTACGATCTGTCCTTCCTTAACAAAGTCCTGCGGGACCTCAACACCGGGCCGATAGGCATCAACCAGCACATAGGGTGTACATTTATTATCGACAATCCACTGGTATAAGGCGTTAATTAGATAAGGCTTGCTCGACGACATGGCCGGCTTTTTGATATCGCTCATATGACCAACCTGCTTTTTTGCATGACTGCATTCGGGCTTAAACGCTCTACCGCTTAGGTATTAAGCCCGGCACGTACTATTTGTGAACGCGCATTTCTAATTCTTGATCAGTCAGGCTTTCCTGAAATGAAGGCATGTCAAATATGCGCTTCATGTACTCTAACAGGGGTTTGACCTGCTTGGTAGCTGGCAACTTTACACCCAAATGGTCTAGACGCCATAAAATCGGGCCCAAACAACAGTCAACCAAGGTGAACTCGTCGCTCATAAAAAAAGGCTTTTCAGAGAAGATTGGCGCAATGCCAGTAAAACCGTCGGCCAACTCCTTCGTATATTTATCAAGATTTTTGACGCGACCACTTTCAATGCTATCGACAATAGAGCACCAGTCGCGCTCTATTCGATAAATATAAAGGCGGCTTTCGCCACGCGCCACAGGATAGACAGGGAGTAAAGGCGGATGCGGGAAACGCTCATCAAGATACTCCATAATAACTTTCGATTCATAAAGAACCAGATCGCGATCGAGCAGCGTCGGCAGCGTGCCGTAGGGGTTAACCTCAACCAAGTCTTTGGGCAGTGCTTTACTGTCAGTGTCGACAATATTACAAGTCACACCTTTCTCAGCCAGAACAATACGCACTCTATGGCTGTAGTGACTGACAGGATCGGACATCAGCGTCATCGTTGAACGACGAGCCATCGCATCTAGAGGGTCATTTTCTTGAGTAGTAGTATTAATGATCGACATCCTTCCAATATTCTCTATTGAGCAAGTAAGCTAAAAAGAAAAAGACTGCGATAAACAGCAATACGTAAACGCCGATGCGCTCTCGCTTAACCGCTGCTGGCTCAGCCATGTAGGTCATAAAGGTGACCAAGTTTTGAATCTCTTTATTGTATTCTTCGGCAGACAAGCTGCCAACTACCGAGCCAGGCACTACTCGACCACAATCACCATGACTGGCATCCTCTAATGGGTTTCCAGCACCATCACGTTTTACGCCACCATTTGCCGCAAGCGCTATCGGCGGTCTACAGCGCTGCTCGCCCTGCAAACCCAACAGCACGTGAGGCATACCAACATCTTTAAAGACCAAGTTGTTGACGCCGTAAGGCCTTGATTCATCGATGTAAAAAGAGGTGAGATAAGTGTAGAGCCACTCGGGCGAACGCGAACGCGCAGCTAGCGTTAAGTCAGGGGGCGCTGCCCCAAATGCCTTTTTGGAGTAACTTTCAGGCATCGAGATCTTCATCAGCTCCCCAATTTTGGTGTCGCGACCCAAAACCAGATGCTCGCTTGCCAGCGCCTCGGGTATACCGAGATCCGCAGCTAACCTTCCCCACCGCATGTATTGAGCCGAATGGCAGCCCATGCAATAGTTGACAAACGTAGCCGCACCGCGCTGCATTGCGTCATTGTCTTGTAAGTCAATGTCGATATCCGCACAGGGAATGGCACCGCAATCAAAAGCCGACTCCGCCGCAACCACTTTGAGCGGAATAACGGAAAGTGCCAAAATCAAAGCCAGCACGGCCATCGAACCAAAGAAACCCATGCCGCCACTGGTGGTTACTCGCTCGGGCACCGGTTTGGTTTTTTCCATCGATGTGTAAAACGGCATCGCCAAGAAGAAACCGAAATAGATCACTGTACAGATCTGCGCCAATAGCGTTCTGCCTGGCGTAGGAGCCCAAACGCCTAGAACACCCAAGATAATGAACGAGGAAATAAAGGCAACCAGCGCCACCTTACTCGCACGACCACGGTAACGGATGGACTTAACCGGGCTGCGATCTAACCATGGCAGCAAAAACGGGATGGCTACTGAAGCGGCAAAAAATACGAAACCCCAAAACTTATCCGGAATAGCCCGCAATACCGAGTAGTAGGGAGTAAAGTACCAGACCGGTGCGATATGCTCAGGCGTCTTTAACGGATTGGCAATTTCAAAGTTGGGGGCTTCTAAAAACAAGCCACCCACCTCCGGCATAAAGAACATCACAAAACAAAAGGCAAACAAGAACACAGCAATCGCTTGCAGATCGTGCACTGTGTAGTAAGGGTGAAACGCAATGCCATCCAACGGCACACCGTTTTCATCTTTATGCTTCTTGATGTCAACGCCATCAGGGTTATTTGAACCCACCTCGTGGAGTGCCAGCAGATGCATGACCACCAGCCCTAGCAAAACAATGGGCAGCGCCACAACGTGAAGCGCAAAAAAGCGATTAAGTGTGATTCCAGAAATAAGGTAATCACCGCGAAACCACTCCACTAGCGCGTCGCCGATTACCGGGATCGCACCAAACAAAGAAATAATAACCTGCGCACCCCAATAAGACATTTGACCCCAGGGCAGCACGTAGCCCATGAAAGCCTCGGCCATCAAGACGATAAAGATCATCATGCCGAAGATCCAAATCAACTCACGTGGCTTTTTATATGAACCGTATATCAAGGCTCGATACATATGCAGATAGACCACGATGAAAAATGCTGAGGCGCCGGTAGAGTGCATGTAGCGAAGAATCCAACCGTAGTCGACATCCCGCATAATGTACTCAACTGAGGCAAAGGCCTCTTCCTGGCTTGGCACGTAGTTCATGGTGAGCCATATGCCGGTAATCAGTTGGTTGACCAAAACCACCAAAGACAGTACGCCAAAGAAATACCAGAAATTAAAGTTTTTTGGCGCATAGTAGGCACCCATGTGCGTATTCCACGCACGCATGATAGGCAGACGCTCGTCAATCCAGCCCCGTAAATTTAGTAACCAATTACCCATTACGCTATCTCTCCATCAATACCAATTACCATGACGCTTTTAGATTCAAACGAATACGGCGGTACTTTAAGATTATCGGAAGCAGGCGAACCCTTATAAACTCGCCCAGCCATATCAAAACGCGAACCATGACAGGCACAAAAAAAGCCGCCCTGCCAATCAGGTCCTGGTGCTGCGGCATCAAGCTTGGTGATATATTTAGGCGAGCACCCTAGGTGCGTGCAAAGACCCACCAAAACCAAGTATTCGCTGTTAATAGCGCGATCTTCTTTGCTGACGTACGTTGGCTGCTGATCGACATTAGCCGAGTCAGCATCTTTGAGTTCGGGGTTGATCGCCGCTAGACCGTCGAGCTGATCTTGTGTGCGACGCACGACAAATACAGGCTGGCCTCGCCACTCAACACGCACCAACTGACCCGGCTCGACTTTGCTAAAGTCGAATCTAACCGGAGCGCCTGCAGCTTTAGCTTTGGCGCTCGGATTCCATGAGCCTACAAAAGGCACAGCAATTCCGACCACTCCCGCCACGCCAACTACAGAGGTTGCCGTGGTGAGGAATCTACGGCGGCCCGTGTTCTTCACATCGCTACTCATGATGTATCTCCCAAAATATTTTGACTTTACCTGACTACTGATCAGTAACCCTGAGTGACCGAAAACTATGCCGCTCACTGATTTCTTCGAACAGTGCACTCTTGTTGGACATCGCAATATCGCTACCGCAATATCTATACAGCCGACGGCCTATCTTGGCTCAATATAACCTTGCATTGCAGAGGATTTACGCGCATTAAAAACCGGCTCTTTGGCGTGTCAGCGCAAAAAAATATGAAGCACTCAGCTGCAGTGAGAAAAGAATTACCGGAAAGCCGGAGAGACGTCACCTAGATCAGGCGCGAATTTTAATTTAATCCGCCGGCCTTGTCAGAGAATTGTGCACTTTTGCAAGTAATTCCGCAGGTATAGCGCGTTTTTGCCACCCATAAAGCCCGTCGCTGCCAGCATCAACGCAAAGCCGGCATACAGCCGATACTCAAATCAAAAAAGCCCGCACAAATGGCGGGCTTTTTTGCATATCCAAAACAGCACTGCAAGCAGTTTAACGCTTCGAAAACTGTGGGCGTTTACGCGCTTTGCGCAGCCCTACTTTTTTACGCTCGACTTCACGTGCATCGCGGGTAACAAATCCAGCCTTACGCAGCTCAGGTCGCAACGCTTCGTCGTAAGCTAGCAGCGCACGAGTAATCCCGTGACGGATTGCGCCTGCCTGACCAAAACTACCGCCGCCTTCAACGCTGACATTGACATCGAACTTAGACTCAACATCAACCAGCTGCAGTGGCTGGCGCACAATCATACGCGCTACCTGACGACCAAAAAATTCATCGATAGGGCGCTTGTTAATGGTGATGGCACCGCTACCGGCGGTGAGATAAACGCGTGCCGCTGCAGTTTTGCGACGTCCGGTTCCGTAGTATTGAGTTGCTGGCATAATCTAAAGACTCGTAATTAGCAGTTCGGGAACTATTACAGTTCAAGAATCTGAGGCTGTTGGGCGGTATGCGGATGCTCGGCACCAGCATAGACTTTAAGCTTACTGAACATGGCTCGGCCCAAGGGATTTCTTGGCAACATGCCCTTCACTGCACCTTGAATGGTACGTTCTGGCGCCTTTTCAATCAGCTTCTCAAAAGAGATCGATTTCAAGCCACCGGGGTACCCAGTGTGCGAATGGTACATTTTGTCACTGGTTTTATTTCCAGTCACAACAACTTTTTCGGCATTGATAACGACAATGTAGTCGCCGGTATCAACATGCGGCGTGTATTCAGCCTTGTGCTTACCACGCAGGCGGTGAGCAATTTCGCTCGCCATACGGCCTAGAGTTTTGTTAGTTGCATCAACAACATACCAATCATGTTGTACATCAGCAGGCTTGGCGCTATAGGTTTTCATCGGTCTGTAAAGCCTCGAAACGGGTTCCCACCAGACTTGCCTTGGGGCCAAGCTTGGCGGTAAAAAAGGATGGCGAATACTACAGCCTAGAACCGCCTTACGCAATAGGCGATGAGTTATTTTTCATATACACGTACAAAGCCAACATTGCACCAGTGTCATCGAGGCTAAATCACCTTGCTCAGCAACACTTTCAAGCCCATTAAACGTGTTACGAGGGGGCTACTCAGCCCGATGCGCAAGCGCCAGATAGTCGTGGGACTGCATTTCCTGCAAGCGGCTCGATGTGCGGGCAAACTCAAAGGCTAAGGGACCGCCAACATAAAGCGACAAAATATCAACGTCACTCGAGATAACCAGCTTGATGCCATGGTCATAAAATTCATCGACCAGCAAAATAAAACGCCGCGCCAAGTCGCTCGAGTCGCTATTCATTTGCGGCACGTTACTCACCAGCACCGCATGAAACTCACGCGCCAATTCAATGTAGTCATTTTGCGACCGCGGGCCATCGCACAACTCCTTGAACTCAAACCACACCACATCGTCAGTAAGGTACTTGGCCATGATTAGCCTGCCCTCAATATCTAAGGGCACATTCGATTCAATACATATAAATTGCCTGCCGCCAACAGGCGCCAACTGCTGAAAGCAGCGCAGCATCTGCTCCTCTGTAGAGGAATCAATAGGTGCATAATAAAGCTGCGCCTGCTCCAATGCTCGCAAGCGATAGTCAATACCACCGTCAATATTCAAAATCTCGGTATGCTGCTTCAGCAAACTAATAGCCGGTAAAAAGCGCTGCCGCTGTAAACCGTCTCGGTAAAGATTATCTGGATCAATATTCGATGTTGCCACCAAGCACACGCCACGAGCAAACAATGAATCGAGCAAACCCGCCAACAGCATGGCATCGGTAATATCAGAAACGAAGAATTCGTCAAAGCAGAGTACATTCGCACGCTGCGCGATTTTTTTAGCAACGTGCTCAAGCGGATTCTTGACGCCCTGCAGCGCGGCTAGATCGCGATGAACTTCGCGCATAAAACGATGAAAGTGCACCCGTCGCTTTCGCTCATGAGGCAATGCCTCATAAAACATGTCCATTAAATAGGTTTTACCACGCCCCACACTACCCCAGAGATACAACCCACGCTCAGGCTTTATTGCTGCTGGATAAAAGCCAAGACTTGATTGCAATCGGCGACGCAACCGGACAAACACAGATTGCTCTGACCCATGACTGAGCAATAAACGCTGGTAAAGACACTCCAGCCGTTCAACCGCGCTTTGCTGCTCAGCATCAAAACTAAAATCGGCTTGCTGTAAATCTAAGCGATAGCGCGCCAGAGGACCCATTGGGATATTTGCACTCATGCGTAAAAACTTACTCTGTTAATCTGAAATGAAAAATACCGCCACATTAGCAATAAAGCCCAGCCCAATGCCGAGCAATAATTCCAGCAAAACAACCTTATCACTTCCATGATGAGGAATTCGCGAGCTCTGACAGCAATAAAATAACTATTGAGCATGAAACTCCAGTCAATTCTGTAGTGTAGACAACCTAAAATCGCGTATACTTTTATAGTCCACGTGAGGTTCTTCTATTATGTACGAAACAACTTTTGTCATATTCGTCGGTATGACTGCCGCCATTGCCGGTCTTTTATTTGGCGCCGGGCTTCATCGCAGGGTAGGTAGCTCAGCTACTAAAGTGCGCTCACTCAAAAAAGCCCTTGACGAAGCCGAAAAGAAAAATGCCGACTATCAACGGCATGTTGCCGAGCACTTTTCAGAAACTGCCAGCCTCCTAAACGGCCTTACAAGGCAATATAAAAATATCCACGACCATCTTGCTGATGGCGCTGAGCAGCTATGTCGCGACCCAAGCGGACAGTCCTTACTGGCGGGGTCCGCTATTGAACTTACCCTAGAAGAGCGCCAGGCCGACCAGCACACTCCAGCAGCAGGCCAGCCCCACATCCAACCGCCGCTAGATTACGCGCCCAAAGCTCAGGCCAGCAAGTCAGGAACCTTGTCAGAAGAATACGGCTTAGAGAAGGTCAAACTGCACGAGCAAAGGTCTGCAGATGAAAGCGACTCAAGCATCGGCCAATTCGCACCGAACGGCACTCCCGCCAACGATCAATCAGCACAACCCAAGGGCCCTCCCAACCTCTCAACAGCCTAAACAGCCATCCAACTCCAAGTCACGCTGGGTTATCGCAGTCGATAAACTGGCAATCAAGATCAAACTTTTGAGCCAAATGCTCGCTCAATGCTTTAACACCATAGCGCTCGGTAGCATGGTGTCCTGCTGCAAAAAAATGAATATTGTTTTCACGCGCCTCATGCACAGTTGCTTCAGAAACCTCTCCGGTTAGATAAGCATCAGCCTGCAACGCTATAGCTTCCCCAATGGATGATTGCGCCGCCCCCGTGCACCAAGCAATTCGCTTTATAGGGCGGTCGGCAGGTATATGCATCGCCTCTCGGTCGAGTCGGACTTGCAAATGCTGCTGCATTTGGTCGCCAGTCCACGCATGCCCAAGCTCAGCACTGCGAACCAACGGCGGTTGTCCTCGCACCAGTGCAGCAGCTTCTACCGGCCAAGCAAGCTGCCTAGCAAGCTGCACATTATTGCCATACTCAGGATGCAAATCTAGGGGCAGATGATACGCCAGTAAGCTGATGTCATTGACCAACAGTTTCTTTAACCGCTGCTGCCGAATACCTGTGATGCACAGTGGCTCGTTTTTCCAGAAGTAGCCATGATGAACCAGAATCGCATCGGCATCGCTCTCGATAGCTGCATCGAGCAGTTGCTGGCTTGCGGTAACACCTGCAACCAGCCGCTGCACTGTTGCAGTGCCCTGGACCTGCAGCCCATTAGGGCAATAATCTTGTATTTTGCTCGCCTGCAACAGCGTATTTAAATAACTAACTAGATGAGTAAGTTCAAGCATCAGGGCGGGCTCCGCAAGATTCAGCATGCTGATACGAGCATGTTAGATTTAAACTATTGTGTCGTGACGCATTGTTTTTGACTAATTAGAGTGCGCAGGCATAATGCATCAAGCGTATGATTATACTCACAAACCTTCCCTAAATCGCAGCGCGGGTTACACCTAGCTTTATGCAAAAATTTTCAATCAAAACGTTCATTTGGCCAGTGCTATTCGGCATCATGCTCGCCGTCGTGATTCTGCAGGCACAGCTACTGCGACAGCATCGATCTCTAGTCACATCACCTGATTTCGACGGCGCTCATGCCCCCACCATGCCCGAGCGCGCCAGCTTCGCCGATGCCGTTGCAAGAGCCATCCCTTCGGTTGTCAACATCTACACCACCCGTGTTATAGCCACCCAGCAGCATCCTTTGCTTAACGACCCAGTATTCCGCCAGTTTCTAGGTAAGCGCGCCATCACGCCAAAGAATAAAATAGCTCGCGGACTAGGCTCTGGCGTTATTGTTGATGGTGATGGCCACATTCTCACCAACCATCATGTGATTAACGAGGCTGACCGCATTAGAGTCATGCTCAATGACGGTCGCGAGCGAGATGCAATTCTTGTTGGCAGTGATTTGGCGACCGATATAGCGGTACTAAAAATTGAACTCGACGATCTTCAGCCCGCTGCAATTGCCGATCCTAACTCTGTGCGTATCGGCGATGTAGTGCTTGCCATTGGCAATCCATATGGCATTGGTCAAACAGTTACCCAGGGAATTGTATCGGCCATCGGTCGTTATGGGTTAAACCTAAATACCTACGAAAGCTACATTCAAACGGATGCCGCTATTAACAAAGGCAACTCTGGCGGGGCTTTAATAAACACGGCCGGGCTATTGATAGGCATCAACAGTGCACTTTTTTCGCAATCGGGCGAATCCAGCGGCATCGGCTTTGCAATTCCTAACGATATTACACAGCATGCTCTGCAACAAATCATTAATAACGGTGAGGTGATTCGCGGGTGGTTAGGTATTTCCGGTGAAGAGATAACCCCCTCGCAAGCTGAGTATTTTGGTTTAAATATCCAGCGCGGGCTGATGATCACCGGCCTAGTAAAAAACGGGCCCGCCGATGCAGCCGGTTTATTAAACGGCGATATCATCACCCACATTGACGGAGAAAAAATGGGCAGCGGCAATGCCAGCATGCACAAAATCGGTCAAACAAACCCCGGGGCAACGGTCAATATTAGCGTTTTTCGCAATGGCGCCACACAAAGTGTCTTGGTTACTATTGGTAAAAAGCCGGCCCGAAATGCAGGTTAGTGCAACATCACTGAAGCCGAGCAAACTAAAGCAAAACATCAAGCCATGCAGATATTTTGCCGCCCTGCCTTGACTCGTACGATGCACATGCTAGAAACCACTTACGCCCTAGCAGAATTCCAACCGGCACAAACAAAAACCTAATGCCATACATTCGACTCTAGTAAGCACAATACAGTGGGAATATTCCTCGATGAATCAGCCGCAAAAAAACAACCCTCTGCATGGCATCACGCTCGAACAGGTTGTTACACAGCTTGCCGAGCATTATGGATGGGAAAAACTGGCCGAAAAAATTGATATCAACTGCTTCAAAAAAGACCCCTCAATAAAATCCAGCTTGAAGTTTTTACGCAAAACTGCCTGGGCAAGAACTAAGGTTGAAACGCTGCATATTGCAACCTTCACAAAAAAAAGCCCCTGGGCAAAAAAATAAAACGTTCTTTAGGTTTTATGAATATAGCGAAAAGTTAAATTAATACGCGAATCTTGGACACGAAGGCGCTTTGGCAACTGATGCAACCAATGCGCCTGCATGGCACCGCCCATAACCATTAGACTGCCCGACGTTAGCTCTTGGGTATAGTTATGCTGGGCCAACTGCCGATGCTTGAAATGAAAATCGCGTGCTGCTCCAAGGCTCACCGAAGCGATGATCGGCTGGCTCCCAAGCTCTGGCTCGTTGTCGGCATGCCAGCCATTGCTATCCCGGCCGTTGCGATACAAATTAGCCAAAACACTATTAAATTTAGCTTGTGTCGCCTGTTCGAGGTCGTTTTTTATTTCAAGCAAGGCTGATGTCCAAGGCAAAGCAGTATGCGCAATACCCGAATAGGTATACTGCACATTGCTCGCCCCATAGAGCGCGGATAAACGAGGCACCCGATGCCACTTACCGTATATTTGCAGACTCTCTTGCTGCCACTGCAGCTCAGTCAATAGCAAATGAAACAGTTCTTGCGCACGAGCAGGAGAATAAAATTGCTCAAAAAAATCTACATCAGCATCGGGCAACACAGCGCTGTCGTAGTTAGTGATGCGCTGTAATTTTCCTGCCATGCTATCTCGCTATTATTCGTCTATGCAGAGCCACCCCACCCTAGACTACAAGCAGATATAAGGCTCAACCAGGTTACAATAGACACGCAATCTTTAAATGATCGCAATGCAGCCTGCATCAAACAATCAGCTGGTAGCCCGCACTGAGAATATCCATAATCTCCGCTTTTGGGTCTTCGGATATTTGCAGCTTTTCACCCGTTATTTTCTCAGCAATGGAGGTGTAGGTTGCCGAAACATCAAGCATCATTTCCACGGGTAGCGCATTATCTTTTGCAAGCGCTAAGCGCTCTGGCATTCTGGACTTATTCAATAAAATATCTGGATCTGGAAAATAATTGAGTAAAGCCTGACGAAAACCTTCTTTAGACTTTTCGACAACATTACCTTCACGTAATTGCTCACCATCCCAAATTCTTGATGAATCGGGCGTACCAACTTCATCCATATAAATTAACTGCTCATCACCATCAGCATCTGTGACGTAGCCAAACTCAAATTTAGTATCAACAAAAACTTGGTCTAATTGCGCCAATCTATCACTAATTAAACCAAAACCTTGCTGCAAAAGTGTTTCATAGCGCGCAATATCATCGGTACTATTAAATTTAAACGCGGCATAGTTGTTTTCAATATCTGCGCGAGTGACATTCACATCATCCGACTCTGGCACGCCGGGAATACCCGTAAGGATACCTTTGGTAGAAGGTGTTATGAGAAGCTCAGGTAATTTTTGGTCGCGTTGCAAACCATCGGGTATTTTGATGCCACAAAATTCGCGCTCGCCTTTGGAATAGGAACGCCACATCGATCCGGTAATATACTGCCGAGCAATCGCCTCAATCATAACGGGCCTGGCGCGTTGAACAATCCATACTAACGGATGTGGTATGTCGAGAATATGGCTATTAGCTAGGCCTTGCTCACGGAACTGGGCAAACCAATAACTAGAGATTGCATTGAGTGCCGCACCCTTACCGGGCACGCCGGCCATGCCGCCCTGCGCATGCCAAATACATTCAAAAGCGGAGAGTCGGTCGCTGATTGCCATAATGGCCAACTGCGCATCATCGGCTACTGCATAACCCTTCTCCGCAATCAAACGGCGACTATCTTCGTCGGATAACCAGTAGACTGAGCGCACCTTGCCGCTGTGCACCGGTAAATTCGTTCGAATTGGCAAGTCGTTGCTGGCAGCTAGTACTTTATGCGCTGAACCCATGGTGTATGTTCTCCTGCTCACTGCGAAAAGCGGCGGATTATAAGCTAGCTTTTAAGCCGCCTCCAGCCCGAATACGTCTTTCTTTAATCTTTCGCCCATTCACAGTGCGTAAACATCAAAACGCGCAGACTTACCCGTCAAGCAAGAGCTGGGCTGCATACCAGCCAGCACGGGTGCAGACGGCGCTCTTTTGACGACGACCTTCGATACCGCTAGTGACGTCGCTGCTGCAAACAGCGCCTGATTACTGGCAGCCTTGGCCGCGGCAGGATAATTCGCTTCGTATATCTCGGTCAACAATTGCAGCGCGCGCATATTTTTCTTCACCCCCGCTGACGCCTTAAGCCCTTGGTCTGCCGGCTTGTTAGGATCGAGATACATAGGGTCCAAATAAACAACATCGGGAGCAGGCCCGTGCCAATCGGCCATCAACGTGGTGCTTTCGCCACACACAACGCGACAGCGCTGGGCGGCGAGCGCTTGCCTCTTGCAAGGGTTCTGCACTGCAGTTTTTAGGGCCTGCTCGAGCAAGTACGCTAACACTGGGATCCTCTCTGCCTGCACAACATGACAGCCACTGGCCGCCAGCAAAAAAGAGTCTCGGCCGAAACCCGCCGTCGCATCCAAAACCAATGGTTGATAATCGGATTTTTTGCGGCCACGAACTGCTCTGACGGCAAACTCTCGGCTCAAGTTGTCTGCCTCTAAACGGCGAGCAAAGCTCGGCTGCGCATAATCAACTGCTACTTTTGATTGGCCAGCCGACTTCCCTGTTTTATTTGGAAAATACAGGTTCCAGCCCGCAGAATCAAAGGCCAACCGCAGTTCCTCGCTAAGGCTTTCGCTACTGAAGCTATCGCAAGCAACACACTCTGCCAAGGCCAGCAATGCATTACGTGGTCCTAACTCAGCCTGAGTAATATCGACATAGCATTTGCGCGACACAGTGTTTGACCTTGTGTATTAAAACGTTAAATTCGGTAAGTTAATTAATACCCCGAGCGCTTACCGAATAAGGCGCCCAGTCTGGCTAATGAATTAGCTAGACGAATTCCAAACCCATTCCTTTATTATTAACATAAACAACTCGCATAGGCGCGGGTTGCCGATGCAATGCACCAGCGTAGCGCTTGATATAAACATCAACTATAGTTCCCGCTGGGGGCAAGTCGCTAGCACCTCTTATCGCAAAAAAACCTCCCGATGATGCGTTAGTCGCCTTGAGTTTCAAGACACCCAATGCCGCGTGATGAATTTCAAGTCGCGCTTCGGTGGGAATGCGTGCAGAATTTCGCTGCTCAGAATAATTCATAGTCAGCCATAAAACTTATCTGCATTACTCATTGCGCCTTAATAAGTCACTGTAATAGGGGAAGGAAAATCGGTAATTTTTTAGCCTGAACGCCCACTCATAACTATTATTTTTGACCAACACCGCACAAGATTCTATTGCCACAGCGTTGATTTTACTTGAGTACAAGCTCCACTAGACAAGCTCCAACCAATCAAAACCATTATCCTGATCGGCCACCACCAGTCGCTCATGGTCAGGGAAAACGCTTTGAATTTCTTGCACTGCCAATGGCACCGAATTATTCTGCTGACTGATATGCGCCAACACTAACCACTGTAATTTTTCAGGTCTCAGCTGCACCAATAAATCTCGCGCCTGAACGTTACTTAAATGCCCCCAGTCACCTAATACACGACGCTTGACCGACGCAGGATAAGGCCCCTCTTGCAGCATAGCAACATCGTGATTACACTCAAGAACCAAACCATCACAGTCAGTATAGGCATCAATAACATGCTGCGACTGGCAACCTAAATCAGTCAACAAGCCCAATCTTTTTGAGTTTTTTGCACTGTTAAGGCCATTTAGCGCCCCGTCATCAGCGACCATGCTCACAACATACTGGCAGGGCTCACGCGCATCATGCGGAACAATCACAACGTTAATACACAGAGCATTAATTGCTACCTGCTGCTGATCCTGAATGAAATTCAGATCGGGCAAGTGCATGCAGTCGGCGCCTAACGCTGTGCCCCTTGTCATATAAATGGGCATCTTTTGACGACGTATTAAACCGCGCAAACCTCGAATATGATCACCATGCTCGTGTGTAATAAAGACAGCAGCCAGACTCTCAACAGACAAACCCAAGCGCACCAAGGCAGGCTCGAGTTGCTTGAGTGGCAGCCCGCAATCGAGCAACACATGGGTATCCCCACTAGACACAATAAGCGCATTACCTTTACTACCACTACCTAGCGAAGCAAATTTCATTAATCGTTGTCAGCTCAACTTATTTAAAATTTTGCGCAATAAAAAAGCCTGCTCATTAGCCTCGAGTAAAGGAGGCCGACGACTTTGCACTTTAATTCGCAGCGCATCCTCACCCTCGATTACTGTAATCAATAAAGAGGCCTGCTCAGAACTCACTGCCTGTTTATTATTTTTTCCACCTAATAGCCCAGCAAAAAAACCTGGCTTTTCATCCTTGCTAGAAGGATCGACATACTCTGCAAAGTACACACCCTTGCTTCTGTCTATATCTGCCACAACAAACGAGGCTTTTTTGAGAGCTAGGCTTAGCGAGGCCCAACCGCGGTCGAACGGTAAAACCAGCCACAACTCAGGCTCGCCACTGTCGCCGTATTGCAACCTGACTTTACTTGCAGAACCCAGCCCTTGTGCTAGCAGCGAATGAGAGCTTTGCTCGGGCGAACCGGCCAAATGCTTAGCCAGCAGCGCCACCATATTTGCGCGGCGCTCTGCACTTATTTCAGTCATATTTTGCAAGTCCGCCGCCACTTCATTAGCCGTCGCTGCCTCATGAGTCACCCAAATTTCGGTGGAATTTTTTTGCACCCCCGCCTTGAGAACAAACTCATAGCTTTCTTTAGGTAAATCACTGATGGATGCTTCCCTACTGCGTGCCGTAGCTGCCTCTTTAGCGTTAACCTTATCGAGCGAAGAAACTACAGCCGTTTTATCACGATTAACAACTAACAAATCAGTTTTTATCACACCGGCTTGAGCATCAGTACGCAGCAGTGGTATTTGGTTAGACTGCAAAAAGCTAATCAATAAAGGCCATGTTTGACTAGGAGAGCGCTTTGTTAGAATCCACTCATCATCTTGGAAGCGCTGGATACGCACACTACCCCTACCCTCAACCTCATCGAGCCGCGTCACTCTTGGAACCTCATACGTGTCTGGCAACACCTTGGCATACTTCAATTCAGGAATGGGATAATCGTCATCTGACGGAACAGCAACTTCCCCATCAGGCAACTGCAATGCAGGGTCGATGGTCGCATCTAGATAATCATTGGACGCGTCAGGGAAAAAACCATCATCACCAAATAGCGTTTCACAACCGCCTAAGGACAACAACAGCACACCAAAA
>CALSRU010000011.1 GCA_943788835.1 uncultured Pseudomonadales bacterium
GTATTGATAACCTTCTAATAGTTTGATCGGTTAGCTGCTGCGTGATTCAGGCCGTTTGACGTCGATAGCAGATTGATAGGTGATTGAAAAGTCATTTAACCCGTTCAGCGCCTCATCAACATTTCGATCGCTGCGAATGGCAAAGCTATTAAAGCCGCAGCGCTGATAAAAAAATAGTTGGTCTTGCAAAACGTCACCAATTGCTCGCAGTTCGCCAGTGTAGCCATAGTACTCGCGCAGTTGGCGCGCATAAGAATAGCCTCGGCCATCAGAAAAAACTGGAAAGTTAATTGCGATAAGGGGCAGAGTGTTGCAGTCAAGCAGTGCACTGTCTGGCCCTGATGCTTGTTCGCCTTCATCCTGATTAGAGGAGTTAACTGTTGCTGAAGCAAACGCTGTCGCGGGTTCTTCGTGGCTATCGAGCCAGAGTCCCACATTGGCCTTGTCGCGCAATATATCTTGATTTGTGAGCCACAAGTGAGCGGGTAAAATAACTAAATCGCCGGCCGCAATGGCTTGCAAGGGTAGTTCAGAACCTTGTTCTATTAACGTCCAATTGCTGTCGATTATTTCGCAGCCCTTAATCAGCTTTGACATATACTCTCTCCTTAAAAGGTCCAAGGCCGACGCGCTGGTAGGTGTCAACAAACATTTCCTCGGGTTGGCGAACTTCTATGTAGGTATCAAGAATGTTTTCGATGACATCGGGGATTTCTTCTTGTGAAAACGAGGGGCCGAGGATTTTTCCTATGGCTGCTGCACGCCCCATATTTCCGCCCAGAGATATTTGATAAAACTCACGGCCTTTTTTATCAACGCCTAGTATGCCGATGTGCCCAACATGGTGATGCCCACAGGCATTCATACACCCTGAAATATTTAAGTCGATGGGGCCTAAATCGTAAAGGTAATCCATGTCATCAAACTTGCGTTGTATGGCTTCGGCCACTGGAATTGATTTGGCGTTGGCCAGCGCGCAATAGTCACCGCCGGGGCAGCAGATAGGGTCTGATAAATAGCCAAGGTTTGGTGTGGCTAAGCCCAGAGCATCAATGGCACGCCATAAAGACCATAGGTCAGTTTTACACACGTCAGCCAATACAATATTTTGATGATGCGTGTTACGCAGCTGCCCATTGGAGTATTGGTCAGCTAGGTCGGCGATGGCATCCATTTGCACATCGGTAATGTCTCCAGGTGCAATGCCGGTTGGTTTGAGGGCTAAATTGACAATGGCATAGCCAGCTTGCTTATGGGCAAGCGTGTTTTTGTCTAGCCACCGTGCAAACTCGGGTGACTCTAGCCGCTGAGAGGCGAGCTCACGATTCATTGATGAGTCATCATGCTGAGGATAATCAATCGGCTGGAAGTGGTTTTTCACTTTTTCAACGGCTGCGCTGGATAAAGTATTACTGCCGCCTCGTATATGGGCCCACTCTTGCTCAACTTTTTCGCGAAAGGCGTCTACCCCCATTGCTTTGACCAATATTTTTATGCGCGCTTTGTATTTGTTATCTCGGCGACCATGCATATTGTAAACGCGCAAAATGGCTTCAAGGTAGGTTAATAAATGCTGCCAAGGCAGCTCAGAATGAATGAGCTGCGCTATAACGGGTGTGCGGCCCAAGCCCCCGCCAACATATACTTTAAATTGAGTTTGGCCTTTATCATCATGCGTCAGTTCAACGCCGATATCATGAAACTGAAACGCGGCTCGGTCATCGACCGTTGCACACATGGCGATTTTGAACTTGCGTGGTAGTAGCGCAAATTCGGGATGGAATGTTGACCACTGGCGCAAGAGTTCGCACCAGGGGCGAGGGTCTTCTACTTCATCAGCCGCGACGCCCGCATATTGGTCGGTGGTTATGTTGCGTATGCAGTTACCACTGGTTTGTATTGCATGCATGTCAACATCAGCTAAGTCAGCAAGAATGTCGGGCACATCTTCAAGGCGTGGCCAATTGAATTGGAAGTTTTGTCGAGTGGATACATGCGTATAGCCTTTATCATAGTGGCGGGCTATATAAGCAAGTTGGCGCATTTGGGCGCTGTCGTACAAACCATAGGGTACTGCTACACGTAACATAGGAGCTAGGCGTTGGATGTATAAGCCGTTTTGTAAGCGCAGAGGGAGAAATTCACTGTCGCTGAGTTCGCCCGCTAAATACCGCTGAGTTTGATCACGAAATTGAGCCACGCGTTCACTCAATAGTTGCTTGTCAATCGAATCATATTGATACATGTAAAACGAGTTTCCGTAAGTTTACTAGCTAGTTGTAATGCCTCTACGTCGCAACCAGTGCGGCATGGGAATCGAAATCTAGGCAGTACCGTGTTTAATAGTGGTGACGACCAAAACAGCTGAACACTTTAGCAAAAAACGGCGCTAGGCGGCAGTAAAAAATCGACTTAGCAACCATAAAAGGCATGAATAATCACGCCGAGATGAGTGTCATATTGCCTGAGTGGGTGGCCTGCAGAGGCTCGGCAGATTGCTATAATCCATGCAGTTATAGTGCGTTATCTGCCGCCAAGCTGTTTTTTTGCCTTGAGCGGTCATGGTCTGTTACTAGCCTTGAAAGCGATGCCCGTAGGCAAGTGCGCGGTTATTTCGCTTCGAAGCGTCTTTTGGGCCGTCGTTAGAATCATTGTCAGGAGTTTTTAATGAGTAATCAAAGCGAAACACAAGCTGAGTTGTCACCCGAGGAGCGCGATGCGGACAGTCGTGTGGATATGTGGTGTTCGGTCGCGTTAGTTTTATTGGCGTGGGGAATTGCCATGTATTGGGTGAGCGGGCAGTAAGTATCGTCTGTTCAGCCTAAGAGGGTCGCTTAGGCGGCCTTTTTTATTGCTCCTTATAAAATCTTCCCGCTACTGCGTGGGTGAATACCGCCGCACGGAAGGGCATTATTGAATCATCAACCCCCATCTGAGAGGCCGGAAGTGGATTAAATAGCTGTAGATGAACGCCCAGAGGGCCCTTCGCAAGGCGCTATGTCGTCCCATCAGAGGTTAGCCCACTAGCTGCATAAGGGGCAAATGCGACTTGCTGGCATGACCTGAAAATGGAACCCGACTCCACTCCCTTATCGACGAACTCTGCCGTCGATCTGAAATCCGCTGGTTTAGAGTACATTGGAAGTAGCTCCTTGTTTTTTTGGGTTATTTACAACGAATCATTATCGACACATCATTTTTTAACAAGTCGATAGTTGATGGTTGGGTGCCCGCCTCGTTATCCCATAAATTGTCTATTAATTAGTCAGCTAGGTCGGCATGCACTTAGATTTCGGTCTATTATTGAGTCTCGGGTATCGATTATTGAGTTCATCAAGAAGTTAGCATATGAAGCGAGGGTCGTTAAAAAAACGCATAACCCTTTTTGTTATGCAGGCTGTGCTAGCAACGTTATTGCTCGCATTGATATTGGTTTTAGTCATAGAAAATGTCACAGCCCGAAAAGATTTAAAACGCGAGATTGATAACCTTATGTCAGTAGTGAGCCGAAGCGTGGTACCGGCTATGCTATTCAACGACAGGCGCGAAGCGAGCGCCACATTGGCAACGCTCAGTGGCGATTCGCGAATAATAAAAGCACAGTTGTTAAATAATAATAACAGTATCTACGTCGAGTATGTCCGGCACCAAGAATTCTCACCAGAAAATAAAAATGAAACGTTTTTCGGTGGAGCAGTAGAGCGATTTAAACTCTCGATTGGGGGCGACACGCGACTGCTTGAGCGAGATGTTATTACGGCCAACGGCGAGAAAATTGGCGAGTTAAACCTTTGGTTAAACCGGGCCGAGCACAACCAGCGAATATTAAGTATTATTTTTTCAATTGTGGGTGTAGGCATCTTTTGCTCAATAGCTGGAGTTGCTATGGGTAATCGTTTACCCCGCACAATGATCAAATCTTTCCAAAATCTTGAAAATACCTTTTCTGACATATCAAAAAGCAATGATTACAGTCAGCGTGCGCCTGACACACAGATTATTGAGCTAGATGGATTAGTCAGCAGCTTTAACATTCTTATTGACAAAGTTCGGCAGAGAGAAGTACAGATCGAGTCGCATCGATATAATCTTGCCCTAGCCTTAGATGGCAGTGGAGAAGGTATTTGGTCTTTCGATCCGGCGCAGAACATTTTTGAGCTGGATGGACGTAGTTGCGAGATTATTGGTTGCCAAGAACAAATGACATTTACACAGCTATTGCGCTTTGGTGGCAGTGTTGCTCGAAAAAATATTACTGGCGCGCTAAGAGATTTTTATCAGAAGGGCAAAAATCAGTTTGAAATAGAGTGCCTTGTTCGGCGCGGGGACGGTCATGACCATTGGATAATTGTTCACGGTAAATTTTACGTCGATGCCCTTGGTGGAATGGCGCGTGCAAGTGGTACGCTAATAGATAATGACGCTCAGCGAAAATCAAACGAAGAAAGCCAGTTATTGGCCGCAGTATTTAGAAATACGCAAGAGCCGGTATTGGTTGTAGATGAGACACTGAAGATACAGATAAAAAATGAGGCCTTTGTTAATTCATATCGTTTGGCTAGAGCCTATGACTATTTGTCGGATCTAATGTCGGACAAATACACAGAAAATTTTACGACTCAAATAATTAGTGATTTAGAACAGCTTGGGTCTTGGGAGGGGCAGGTTGAGCTTAAGCTCAACCGGTACGAGACACAAACAGTTTGGCTTTCTTTTAGCGCCATCAAATCAGGCGATCAAAATCAGCCTACAAGTCGCTATTTAGGTACGCTAATGCGTCTTGATGAGCGCGAAAGAATGGAGGATAAGCTACGCTATTTTGCGAATTATGATTCGCTAACTAACCTGCCAAATCGACGATTTTTTAATGAAAAGCTAACGGAAGCTTTAGGTTTGGCGAAAGAGAATTCGGCATCTCTTGGCCTGTTTTTCGTTGATATTAATGACTTCAAGATGGTCAATGATCAGTATGGTCATGCGATGGGCGATGAGTTATTAAAAATAGTTGCTGATCGTTTGCAGTCGAACACGCAAAATTCTGATGTTGTAGCGCGCTTGGGCGGTGATGAGTTTGTTATCTTGTTGGATGAATTTCGCCATTCAAACGGTATTTCAAAGACTGCCGACAGAATAATTAGTTTGTTGGATCGACCGTTTTCAATCAATGGGTCTGAAATTCGTTCTAGTGCGAGTATTGGCATAGCAGTATTTCCCAATGACGGTGATAACTCAGAAGATCTAATGCGGCATGCTGATATTGCTATGTATCGAGCAAAGGTTGCAGGCCGTAGCCAGTATTTATTTTTTGATAAGAAAATGGCAGTTGAGATCCAACACTACAGTCGATTAAAAAGTGATTTGGCTTTTGCAATTGAGAGAGATGAGTTATCTATTCATTTGCAGCCTAAATTCAATTTGAAAACGTTTGAGATATCGTCAGCTGAAGTATTGCTGCGCTGGAAGCATCCAATACTTGGATTCGTGTCACCTGCTGACTTTATTCCCATCGCTGAAGAATCTGGGCGAATATCGGAAATCGGTATGTGGGTTGTCGATAGAGCTATAGAAGTGCTTTGCCGATGGAAGAGTACCAATTTTTCAAACCTTGCTTTGGCCGTCAATGTCTCCGCTAAGCAGTTTTCTGATATCGATTTTATTGATCATATTTCCGAGTTGGTTGCGGAGCATGATATAGATTCTTCGCAGCTTGACGTTGAAATAACTGAGTCGTTGCTTGCGAGCTCGCGGGATATCGCTGACAAATTTTGCAAGAAAATAAAGAGTATTGGCTGTAGTTTGTCGATAGATGATTTTGGTACGGGCTATTCTTCATTTAAGTATTTGGCAGAGCTCCCTTTAGACATTTTAAAAATAGACCGTGATTTTGTTTCAGGTATTGGAAGCGCTGCACAAGAGGATCAAGTCGTGGAGGCCATGATTGGTATTGCGCACAGCCTAAATATGCAAGTGGTTGCAGAAGGTATTGAGACAGAAGATGAATTGCGGTTTTTGCAGCGTGCAGGTTGTGAATATGGGCAAGGCTATTGGTGCTCTAAGCCTTTGCCCCTGATCGAATTCGAGGCTTTCCTTACCGGGTGGGTCGAAAAAGATTTATCCAGTGAGAAGATTTCTTTCACATTGTTAGAGAGGAAATAAAATTGAAGTGGTTCTTGCCTTTTTTTCTAGCGATTATCTCGCATTATTCGTTCGCTGCCGAAAGAAATTACTTGGATTTTTCATTGGAGCAGCTTGTCGACTACGACATTTATTCGCCCCCTGTGCTGCAGTCTCATATCCATTGGGCAGGTGAGTTGATGGTTGCGTATCACTATTCACATACCCGCACGGATGGAATGGGGAGCGCTGAAACTGCGCTCAGTACCCATGATGTGTTTAATGATTACACCTATATGGTTACACCCACGGCTATGAATATGGACATGCACATGCTCCATTTTATGTATGCGGTTAGTGATCAAACGACTTATATGCTGCGATTACATCACATGGCTATGGAGATGGAGCATGAAACTCGAATGGGCGGTGAATTCACTACTCAAAGTAATGGGTTCGGTGACATTGCCATTTCAATGAATCATCAAGTTAATGAATGGAGTGACCACGAAGGTAATGTACGACAATTTGTGCATGCCAGTTTGCTGCTTCCAACGGGCGACATTGACGCTAAAGATACTACGCCTATGTCAGGAGGTGGCCAGGTTCAATTGCCTTATGGTATGCAATTGGGTTCAGGCAGTTATCAGGCTCGTTTCGGTTTGGGAGTTGATAAGTTAACCGCTAAGGATAGTTTTGGTGCATTTCTGATGGCAAAAGGCGCCCTTGACAAAAATGATGCAGGCTATCGCATTGCCCCCGAGGCAAGCTTAGATGCATGGTACCAGAGAAGTCTGAGTAACAACTTTAGTGCAGGGCTCTCCGGAAGTTTGACATGGAGGGGCGATATAAGCGGGCGGGATGATCGTCTTAACCCCAACCTAGTGCCGACGGCCGATAGGGATAATTATGGAGGTCAGTGGGCTGAGATGGGTGCAAGCGTGTCTTACTTGATAGATGGAACTTACCGTGTCGGCATGTCTGCGAGTTTGCCTGTTTGGCAAGATCTGAGCGGCCTGCAGTTGCGTAAGAAGTCAGTGATAGAGCTCATCCTGGAGCTAACTTTATGAAGAGGGACTTTATTTTTCAAAAAATATTCTCGTTAGCCGTGCTTTCCACCATGCTGTGCTTCATGCAACCGACATTGGCGAAGAACTCTGCTCTGAAGGCGGCTTATGTTTATCAATTTTGCCAATATATTTGGTGGCCTGATGATAAGGAAGATCTAAACATTGCAGTGGTTGGCGGTCAGAATTCGGACTTTGAATCAATAGCAGGCAGCATTGTTGACGGTAAAAAGCTCAAAGTTAAATATTTGAATAGTCTTGGAGCATCGAATGGCGGTTTTGATGTTTACTTTTTCTTCAAGGGTAGTGAAGATATTTTTAATAAGATGGTTGAAGTAATTCCCAAGGGGGCACTTACCATTGCTGATGAGGGCTTTGCAGCAGATAAGAGCGATGCTGTTTTATATTTGGTGAGAGTTGGAACTAAATTGAAGTTTTCAATAAACCAAGATGTGGCAAAAACAAATTCAATTGGTTTTAATTCAAGGCTTTTGAAAGTTGCGCATCCAGTGGAAAAAACAACTGTGAATAAAGGGCTGATAAAGAAGCAGGGGTTTAATAACCGGGTAAGTGATGATCGTGTTGACAGTTTTGTAGCGAAAAGGTAGCCTCTATCAAAAGCAGCATGGAACTTAGGCTTCGTAATGCGCTTGATTCAGGGGTGCCTGTGAGCTTTTTTGTTCATGTTTATATGCTTCTTACCTTAGTTGTTTTCCGGTGGTGGGCATGGGATTGCAAGCGGTTTTTTAAATAGCACTGGCTAGAACTGTTTTGACAATAAAAACGACGGTTAGCACAAAGAGTATGGTGAACAAGACACCAGAGAAGAGGTAAATATAGATGCTATTTTTGGCGCATTAAAATCTTTTTCTTGGTTCAGCTTGCTTTGTACGCCTATGGCGGCCGCCAAGTACACTAGTAATAATATGTAGAACGGATAGTTTTTTATCACCAGTGGCTCGGCGACGGCTCTAGCTCTACTTGTCAAACTCAGGATCATCTTGTTTTCTTCTGCCTGGCAAGGGGACTCTCCATTCAGTAGCTAATTCGCTGGATGTTTTTGTTTCGATGGCTTACTCAAGAACCGGTCGAAGCCAGCGAGCCATCTCTTCTTTGGTGAAACCTTTGCGTTGAGCAATGCTATCTAATTGATCTGAACCAATCTTGCCCGTACCAAAATATTGGCTTTCAGGATGGGAGAAATAAAACCCGCTTACAGAGGCTGCAGGAAACATAGCAAAGCTTTCGGTTAACTCTACCCCTATCTTATTGGTGGCGTCCAGCAACTCAAAGAGCGTGTTTTTTTCAGTATGGTCTGGACAAGCAGGGTAGCCAGGGGCGGGGCGAATACCGCGATATTTTTCTTTGATGATTTCCTCGGGGCTGAGTTCTTCGGTTTCGTCATAGCCCCAGTATTCGGTGCGCACGCGCTGATGCAGATGCTCTGCAAAAGCCTCAGCTAGTCTATCGGCTAGTGCTTTGACCATAATGCTGTTGTAGTCATCCCCTGCTTGCTCATAATCGTCGGCTATTTGATCAGCATTGATGCCGACGGTAACAACAAAACCTCCAATATAATCAGCCTTCTCACTGCTCAGTGGTGCCACAAAGTCAGCGAGTGAAAGGTTAGCTTTGCCCGACGGTTTGTCTGTTTGCTGGCGTAGGTGGTGTAACTCTTTGAGCGTTTTATTTCGTTTTTCATCAGCAAACACAACGATATCGTCGTCATTGATCTGATTGGCGGGCCAAAAGCCAAAAACAGCACGGGCTTCGAGTAGTTTTTCGTTGACGATTTTCTCAAGCATAAGTTGGGCATCTGCAAATAGCTGTGTGGCGGCTTCGCCAACAACTTCATCGTCAAGTATGCGCGGGTATTTACCAGCAAGGTCCCAAGTGATAAAAAAAGGCGTCCAATCGATGCTGGGCAATAAGTTTTGCAGTGGGTAGTCAAGTAATAAATGCGAGCCTAGCGTTCGAGGAATGGGCGGGATGTAACTTTCCCAGGCTATGCGGTGTTTGTTGGCTACCGCTTGTTGGTAGCTCAGTAGTGCTGCCTTCGGTTTACGTTTGGCGTGACGTTCCCGCACTTTTTCATAATCTGTATTTGTTTCGTTAACAAAGTCGGCTTTTAATTCATCGCTAATGAGTTTAGTGGCAACGGCAACACTGCGCGATGCATCAGGCACGTAGACAGCCTGATCATTTTGATACTGAGGCTCAATTTTTACTGCTGTATGGGCCTTGGATGTGGTGGCGCCGCCGATTAATAGCGGTATGTTAAAATTTAGACGTTGCATTTCACTGGCAACATGAATCATTTCGTCCAAAGATGGCGTGATTAAGCCGCTGAGGCCAATCATGTCGACAGCTTCTTCTTTGGCACGGGCAAGAATATCGGAGCAGGCTACCATGACACCCATGTCGATCACTTCAAAGTTGTTGCACTGCAAGACAACCCCGACTATATTTTTCCCAATATCGTGTACATCTCCTTTAACCGTTGCCATGAGTATTTTGCCGTTGGCTTTTTGTCCCTCTTGTTTTTCGGCTTCTATATACGGTTGCAAGTAAGCGACCGCCTGTTTCATAACGCGCGCACTCTTGACCACTTGAGGCAAAAACATCTTACCCTCGCCGAATAAGTCACCCACCACATTCATGCCATCCATGAGAGGGCCTTCAATCACCTGAATAGGTCGATCAAACTGCTGTCGCGCTTCTTCGGCATCGGTTTCAATAAACGTGTTGATGCCTTTCACCAAGGAGTATTCAAGGCGTTTGCCAACGGCCTCGTCTCGCCATGCAGGGTCTACCGCTTTAGTTTGCTGACTGCCATCGCCCTTGTATTTATCGGCAATTTCTAGAAGGCGTTCGGTGCTATCGGCTCTGCGGTTGAGGATAACATCCTCAACTCGCTCGCGGAGCTCTTCGGGAAGATCATCGTAGATAGCGAGTTGACTTGCATTGACAATACCCATGTCCATACCGGCTTTAATGGCGTGGTATAGAAAGACCGAATGGATGGCTTCGCGTACAGGGTTGTTGCCTCGAAATGAAAACGATACGTTGCTTACGCCGCCAGATATTTTGGCATGGGGTAGGTTGGCTTTAATCCACTGCGTGGCTTCTATAAAGTCGACAGCATAATTATTGTGTTCTTCTATGCCAGTGGCAACGGCAAAAATATTGGGGTCGAAGATAATATCTTGCGGTGCAAAATCTATTTTATCAACCAATGTACGGTATGAGCGTTCGCATATTTCTATTTTACGCTTGACCGTGTCGGCCTGACCTTGCTCATCAAAGGCCATCACGACAACTGCCGCGCCATATTGCTGGCATAGTCGTGCCTGTTGCAAAAATTTCTCTTCACCTTCCTTTAAGCTAATAGAGTTAACGATGGCTTTACCTTGAATGCACTTCAGGCCCACTTCGATCACATCCCATTTGGATGAATCAACCATAATGGGTACGCGCGATATTTCCGGTTCTGAGGCAATCAGATTCATAAACGTTCTTATAGCGGCATGTGCATCAAGCATGCCTTCGTCCATATTGATATCAATGATTTGCGCACCATTTTCGACTTGGTCGCGCGCGACATCTAATGCAGTGGCGTAATCGTCTTCAAGAATCAATTTTTTAAAACGTGCCGAGCCCGTAACATTGCACCGTTCGCCAACGTTAATAAATAAAGATGAATCGTCAATGTGAAAAGGCTCTAAGCCACTGAGTTGTAAATCGTGGCTTGGAGCAGGTAACGTTCGTGGTGTGCTCTGCGCGGCGGCATGAGCGATGGCTTCAATATGTGCCGGAGTGGTGCCGCAACAGCCGCCAACAGCATTAAGAAACCCGCGCTCGGCAAATTCTTGCAATTCTTGCTGCATGATGGCCGGCGTTTCATCATATTCGCCAAAAGCATTGGGCAGGCCCGCATTGAAATGGCCGCTAAAGAAGCAGTTGGCAGCATTGGCTAGCTCTTCAACAAAGGGCCTGACCTCAGAGAAACGACGGCCACAATTTACGCCAACAATTAAGGGCTTGGCGTGGGCAATAGAGTTCCAAAAGGCGGAGGGCGTTTGGCCTGACAGGAGACGGCCACTCATGTCAGGGAAAGTCACCGAGATCATGATTGGGAGGGCTGATGATGGATGTTCGGCAAAATAGGCCTGGATAGCAAAAATTGCCGCTTTGGCGTTGAGCGTGTCAAAGATAGTTTCGATGAGCAGCAAGTCAACGCCGCCTTCTACGAGTGCATCGACTGCTTCGGTATAGTCCGATACAAGGTCGTCGAAATAGATATTTCGCTCAGCAGGATCGTTCACGTTGGGGGAGATTGATGCGGTTCGTGGTGTTGGACCCAAAACTCCGGCTACAAAGCGAGGCTTGGTTGGGTCTTTAAGTGTGTATTCATCGGCTGCCAGGCGAGCGAGCTTGGCTCCGGCTACGTTAATCTCGCGGGCAGTATCCTCAAGCCCGTAGTCGCCCTGAGCCACGCGAGTGCCATTAAATGTGTTGGTTTCTAGAATATCGGTGCCAGCGTCGAGGTAGGCCCGATGAATCTGATCGATGACCGTAGGGTTAGTGATGTTGAGTAGGTCGTTATTGCCCTTTAGATCACGATGATAGTCGGCAAAGCGCTTGCCTCGATAATCCGCCTCTTGTAAATCATAGGTTTGGATCATCGAGCCCATCGCGCCATCAATGACAAGAATTCGCTGCTCAAGAGCGCTGCGAAGCTTGCAGGGCGAATTATTGGCGTGGTCGTGTATTTTTGCGGTCATTAAGTATTGGTTTCGGTGGTTGGGTCTAGACATGACGTGGCCCGAACGCTTATTCGTCCACTGCCCGACTTATCTCGCTATTTTATCAAACTCTTGGGTCGCTGCTGCGTATTCATTAGTGTTTCGTAACTATTAAGTCTCAACAAGGTCTGAATAGGTCGAGGTTTGATGCTTTATCCTTTAAAATAAGTCCCGAGGGTGTTGCGTCAGTACAAGCGCAAGGGCGGGGCAGATTGGCGCGCCAGCGCGGCCGTCCAATTGAACATACGCAATTTAGCAAGAGTAAGACTATGACTGAATCAACTTTTAGCTCCGGTGACCATGACCCCAGCAGCGAAAATTTTACTGAAATTGTGTTGACTGACTCAGCGCAGGAATATCTGTGTGGCCTGTTAGAGTCGCAAGACGAGGACGTTATCGGTATTCGCGTTTTCATTAATGACCCCGGCACACCCAAAGCTGAAACGTGCATTGCTTATTGCCGCGAGGAGGATACCAGCGACAATGCACTGATTCGGCAATATACAGGCTTCAAGGCCTACTTTGATTCTAATAGTTGGAGCTATCTCGACGGCGCAAAAATTGATTATGCCAGCGATCGCATGGGCGGGCAGTTAACTATTAAAGCGCCCAATTCGAAAATGCCACAGGTCAGGAGCGATAGCCCGCTGGCCGATCGTATCAAGTATCTGCTCTATACTGAAATCAACCCTTCGCTTGCGGCGCACGGTGGTGAAGTTTCGTTGATGACGATCGATGACGAAAACTATGCGGTTTTGCAGTTTGGCGGGGGTTGCCAAGGCTGCAGTGCGGTGGATGCGACCTTAAAAGATGGCGTAGAAAAAACTCTCAAAGAGCACTTGCCCGATCTGGCTGGTGTGCGTGATGTCACCGACCATACCGATCGCAGTAACGCCTACTACTAGTCGAACCATTAACAATGCTGAGTAGCAATATTGTTGTGGCTACTGTTTGTCCTCTTATGAAATTATCTCTGTAATGAAGTCACATATCGTTCAACCAGCCACCGCTTCTCCGTTATTCGGTCACACGCCTTATTGGGCTGAGTGCTATGGCACTGCGCCTTACTTGCCGATGTCTCGTGCAGAGATGGATGTCTTGGGCTGGGATAGCTGCGACATTATTATTGTGTCGGGTGATGCGTATGTGGATCACCCCAGTTTTGGTATGGCGGTTATCGGCCGCATGCTCGAAGCGCAAGGATTCCGTGTTGGCATGATTAGTCAGCCCGACTGGAAAAGCGCCGACCCTTTCAAATCCTTAGGTAAGCCCAACCTGTTTTATGGCGTAACCGGCGGCAACATGGATTCCATGATAAACCGCTATACGGCCGATCTGCGTACGCGCAGCGATGACGCTTATACCGCTGGAGGTGAAGGGGGTAAACGCCCAGATCGTTGCGTCATCGTATACAGCCAGCGTTGCAAAGAAGCTTACCCTGATGTGCCAGTGGTGATTGGCGGCATTGAAGCTAGCTTGCGGCGTATTGCGCAATACGATTACTGGAGCGATCAGGTGCGTCGTTCAGTACTAATCGACGCCACGGCTGATGTGTTGCTTTATGGTAATGCCGAGCGCGCTATTGTTGAAGTAGCTCATGCCTATGCGCAGGGGCGTGGTCCAGCCGATATGTATGATATTCGAGGCGCCAC
The DNA here is from genome assembly GCA_943788835.1 of uncultured Pseudomonadales bacterium. Classification (GTDB taxonomy): domain Bacteria; phylum Pseudomonadota; class Gammaproteobacteria; order Pseudomonadales; family UBA7434; genus UBA7434. The sequence goes on from CALSRU010000011.1 coordinate 13,639, forward strand.
TTACATCAGGTCGCAAGTACCCGAAGGATGGCTTGAGGTTGATTCGGGCCGCATTGATTGGCCTAACAAAATAGATAAGCTGCCCAATCCCTATGAGTATGTGAACGAGCAAAGTAGCTGCGATCAGTCAGGCGATGATGCCGTGGGGGGGGCTGCGACGGCCGCCAGTCAGGTTGAGCCCATTAAAATTATACCGATGCCTCTGGCTACGCGAGAGCTGGCCAAAGAGGGTGTTGATAAAGAGAAGGTTTATATTCGGTTGCCATCTTTTGAAAAGGTGAGCAAAGATCCCGTGCTCTATGCACATGCATCTAGAGTTTTGCATCAAGAGAGTAACCCGCACAACGCCCGTGTTTTGGTGCAAAAGCATGGTCATCGTGAAGTGTGGGTTACACGTCCACCTATTCCATTGAGTACCCAAGAGCTCGATGCTGTTTTTGATTTGCCCTACCAGCGTCGCCCGCATCCTGTTTATGGCGATGCCAACATTCCTGCCTACGAGATGATTAAAACCTCAGTAAACATTATGCGCGGCTGTTTTGGCGGTTGTACGTTTTGTTCTATAACCGAGCATGAAGGCAGAGTTATACAAAGCCGATCGGAAGATTCCATATTGCGAGAGGTTGAAAAAATTCGCGATCAGGTGCCAGGTTTCACCGGCTCAATATCAGATTTAGGTGGCCCTACGGCTAATATGTACCAGCTTAACTGTAATGATGATGTGATTCAGGCCAATTGCCGTCGTCTGTCATGCGTGTATCCAACTATCTGCAAAAATCTTGAAACCGATCATAGTCCTACAACGCAACTTTATCGCAAGGCGCGAGCAATCCCTGGCATTAAACGTATTTTAATTGCCTCTGGCCTACGTTACGACTTGGCGATACTCGATGAAGAGTACGTTAAAGAACTAGTGACCCATCACGTGGGTGGCTATTTAAAGATAGCGCCCGAGCACAGTGAAGACTCAACGCTGAGTAAAATGATGAAGCCGGGCATGGGTAGTTATCAAGCATTTAAGAAAATGTTTGAAAAATATTCTAAGCAGGCTGGAAAGAAGCAGTATTTAATCCCTTATTTTATAGCAGCGCATCCGGGTTGTACCGATGAAGACATGATGAATTTATCGTTGTGGCTGAAGAAAAATGACTTTCGTATTGACCAAGTGCAAACGTTTTACCCCTCGCCCATGGCCTTGGCGACAGCGATGTATCACTCGGGCCGCAACCCGCTTAAAAAGTTGAATTATAAGCGCGGAGAGAAAGTGTTTTCGGCGAAAAAAATGGATCAGCGCCGTTTGCAAAAATCTTTTTTGCGCTATCACGATGAAAAAAATTGGGCTTATTTGCGAGAATCTCTACTGCGTATGAATCGTCGTGATTTAATCGGTTCGGGCGATCATCAGTTGGTGCCTGAAGAGGGGCACTCTGCACGAAGCTCTCATTCAAAGAAGCGAGAGGGTGGTAGTAATGTTCGCAATCGTAAAGCGAGCAAGCGACACAATAAAGCCCGCGGCGGTCAATGGAGTAAATGATTGTTGGCGGCGCGCGTAAAAACATGCTTCTGCGAGACCGAAGACCCAAGACATCAGCGTGTAATGTGCTGAAAGAGCAATGATCAACAGTGAGATGGACCAATGAGCGAATTTAATCAAGTATCGATAGTGAAGGCAGCTAATATTTATTTTGATGGCAATGTCATTAGCCGCACCGTTAATTTTGAAGATGGTAGTCGAAAAACTCTGGGCTTTATGCAGGCGGGCGAGTATCAGTTTGGTACCGAGCAGGCTGAAATTATGGAGGTTTTAGGCGGTAGTGCTAGGGTGTTGCTTGCCGGTCAAGACGATTGGCAGACCTATGCTACCGGCAGTAGCTTTGATGTGCCGGCTAACTCGACCTTCGAATTGAAAGTTGATGAGTATATGGATTATTGCTGTTCGTATATTTGATGTTTCTCTGCGGTATTAATATTTTAATGAAAAAGGCGCCTGAGGGCGCCTTTTTCAAAGTTTTACTGAGCCAGTATTTAAGGCAGTAAATGAGCTACTGCGTCGCGCTCTTCACAAAGTTCAGTTTCCGTTGCGCTCATTTTTGCTCGGCTGAAGTCGTTAACATCCACATTTTGCACAATACTCCAATCACCATCACTGCAAGTCACCGGAAAGGAATAAATTAAACCTTCCTCGATGCCATAACTGCCATCACTGTATACGCCCATGCTTACCCAGTCACCCTGTGCTGAGCCGAGTGCCCAAGTGCGCATATGGTCGATGGCGGCATTGGCAGCCGAGGCTGCCGAAGAAGCACCACGCGCCTTAATGATGGCTGCACCGCGCTGCTGCACCGTAGGAATGAATTCATCTTCAAGCCAGCTTTGTTCAACGAGCTCCATTGCCGGCTTGTCGCCCACTTTGGCGTTGTATAAGTCGGGGTATTGCGTGGCTGAATGATTGCCCCAAATGGTCATATGGGTGACATCTGTAATAGTGACGCCGGTTTTTTTCGCCAACTGAGTCAATGAGCGATTGTGGTCTAGGCGTGTCATGGCAGTAAAGTTGCGCGGATCGATCGACGGCGCATTGCGCTGGGCAATGAGTGCATTAGTGTTGGCGGGGTTGCCGACAACGAGCACTTTAATATCGCGGCTGGCGACACTATCGATGGCTTTGCCCTGCGCTGAAAATATTGCGGCGTTAGCTTCGAGTAAGTCTTTACGCTCCATGCCAGGACCGCGTGGCCTTGCTCCCACTAAAAGTGCATAGTCAGCGTCTTTAAACGCTACGGCGGCATCGTCGGTGCAAATGACATCGTTCAATAATGGAAATGCACAATCGTCAAGCTCCATAGCGACACCGTGTAGGGCATCTAGTGCTGGCGTTATTTCAAGCATTTGTAAAATCACGGGCTGATCCTCGCCTAGCATAGCGCCAGAGGCGATGCGGAACAACAAGCCGTAACTGATTTGGCCGGCGGCGCCGGTAACGGTGACTCTCACAGCTGGTTTCATAAGTGTGTCCTGATGGTGGCCCTGCAAAGGGTTAAAAACGCATAAATTAATGCGCTAGGGTCAAAATTTCGCGCTGTATTGTAAGTGCGCGAGCCAATAAAAACCAGAAAAACACCGGTTCTGGTGAAAAACCGGCTTATTTGTTGGCCTGATCTACCTTAAACTAGCCCACTCGCTTTTATGATTATGTAGTGTAATCAAGATAAGCCCATAGGCAGGCTAAGCAGCAATTACAGGCATGCCATACAGTTACTAAAAAAAGGTATTCACCGCACTATGTCATTCAAGTACAACCACAAAACGGACGCCACAGCTGCCAATGAATGGGTTAGTCAGGCTGCTGGAGTGCTTACTCCCTCAAAATATGCTGGGTCAGAGCGCCTAGCTGGCCTGTCGAAGAGGCAGCGCACGGAGTTTAATAAGTTGCAAAAAAGATTGCGCCGCAATGTGGGTAGTGCCATTGAAGATTACGCGATGATTGAAGAGGGCGATAAAATTATGGTGTGCTTGTCTGGCGGCAAAGACTCCTATGCCATGCTTGATGTTTTATGCAACCTGCAAAAAAGCGCGCCGGTTAATTTTGAGCTCATTGCAGTCAACCTTGATCAAAAGCAGCCGGATTTTCCCGAGCATATATTGCCAGAGTATTTAGAACAGCAGGGGGTGGCGTTTCATATTTTAGAAAAAGACACCTACGCCATTGTGAAGTCAGTGATTCCCGAGGGGAAAACCACTTGTGGTTTGTGCTCTCGATTGCGTCGCGGTAGTTTATATGGCTTTGCCGAAGAAATTGGCGCCACTAAAATCGCACTTGGTCATCATCGCGAAGATATTATTGAAACGCTATTTTTGAATATGTTTTATGGCGGCAAGCTCAAAGCCATGCCGCCAAAGCTACTCAGCGACGACAAGCGCAATGTGGTCATTCGCCCTTTAGCCTATTGTAAAGAGCGAGACTTGCAAGCCTATGCAGATTACAAAGCATTTCCAATCATTCCCTGTAATCTTTGCGGTGCACAAGAAAACCTTCAGCGTCAGGCTATTAAAGGCATGCTCAGCGATTGGGGTAAGCGGTTTCCGGGTAGAGTGGAAAATATATTTGCCGCCATTAGTAATGTAGCGCCATCTCAACTGGCCGATGGCGATTTGTTCGATTTTCGCAATCTGCAAATCGATCGCTCACTGGGTAAAATTGACGCGCTTAATATTGATACGCCGCACGTGGATGCTGATCAGTTCGCGCCCGTTACGGTCATTGATCCTTTGCCGCAATCATGAATGATAGCGAGCGGCCTTTTTGGCAGCGTAAAACCCTGACTCAAATGAACTCTGAGGAGTGGGAGCAGCTATGCGACGGGTGCGGACTGTGCTGCCTAGTCCGCATACAAGATGACGATACCGACGAAATCTATGATACCAACGTCATTTGCAAACACTACGATTGCAGCAAGGCTCAGTGCTCAAAATTTAATACACGAACAAGCATAAAAGAGGGTTGCGTTCAGCTCACACCGGCCCTGGTGGAGGAGTTTGATTGGCTACCCGACAGTTGCGCTTACCGCACGCTTTTGCGTGGTGATGCGTTGCCGGACTCGCATCCGTTAATTGCTCGCGAGCCGCCTATACCTAATGTAGTGCAAATTTTTGCCGGCCCAAGCTTGGTTAAAAATTCTAAAAAAATCGACCCTGCCAATCATTTAATTGCCCGAGAAGATTTTGATTATTAAATAGTAAAAGGGGGACTAAGCGTGTCTGAGCGCGCATGTTGTCGAGAGGCGCTGTGTTAATGAGCTTGGTGTCAGGATGGATAGCCGTCTTTTCATTTTCGGTTAAGCCATCAATAATTTTTGCTGCTAGCCCGTCGCACGTACCTACGCTGATTGGGGTGAGCTTGATACGCAGAGCATAGCCGGAGGCGGGGCTATCTGCAGTAACCTTAATCGCTAACTGAGCGAGTGACAAAGCATAAGCTAGCGGAAGGATAAACGGGGAGCATGTGCTCCCCGTTTACAGGTGTTTTACAGCGCATCTACGGGATGGATGAAACCCGTATGGTGCAGTAGTCAGCTAGTGGCGGTGTTGCCTGCTGAAGTTAAGCATTAGCTGAGCCTAGCAGTTGGTTGAACGTTTCGCTCGGGCACATAATTTTGGCAAGTTTTTCAAGATCGGGGTGATAGTAACCACCAATATCGGTTGGTTGCCCCTGTACCTTTTTGAACTCATCAATAATTTGCGCCTCTTTCTCCGCTAATGCTTTAGCCAGTGGCGCAAACTGTGCGGCTAATTCAGTGTCGCTTGTTTGCTCGGCTAATTTTCTTGCCCAGTACATACTGAGATAAAAATGGCTGCCGCGGTTATCGAGCTCACCTGTTTTGCGTGATGGTGATTTGTTATTTCCCAGCATTTCTTCTGTGGCATCATCGAGCGTTTGCGCCAATATTTTAGCGCGTCCGTTGTTTTGTTTATTGCCATAGTCTTCCAGCGACACCGCTAGGGCCAAAAATTCACCGAGCGAATCCCAGCGCAAATGATTTTCTTCAATGATTTGTTGCACATGCTTGGGTGCTGAGCCACCGGCTCCTGTTTCGTACATGCCGCCGCCATTGAGCATTGGCACAATAGAAAGCATTTTGGCCGACGTGCCCAGTTCCATAATAGGGAATAAATCGGTGAGGTAGTCGCGCAATACATTGCCCGTTACCGAAATTGTATCTAGCCCACGGGTCTGGCGTTCCATTGATTCGCGGATGGCTTTTAAATAGTTCATAACGCGAATATCAAGCCCCTCAGTGTCATGCTCTTTCAGGTAGTGGCGAACTTTTTTGGCGAGATTCATATCGTGCTCGCGCTCCTCGTCCAGCCAAAATATTGCAGGCGTATCGGAACTGCGCGCTCGATTTACAGCTAGCTTGACCCAGTCTCGCACGGCATTATCTTTTGTCTGGCATGCGCGCCAGATATCGCCGCAGTCGACTTCATGTTCGATGAGCACATTACCTGCTTCGTCTAGCACCCGCATCGTGCCCGGTTCAGTGATTTCAAAAGTTTTGTCGTGCGAGCCATATTCTTCAGCTTTGCGCGCCATCAATCCTACGTTAGATACCGAGCCCATAGTCGTGGGATCGAATGCGCCGTTAGTCTTGCAAAAATTAATAACTTCTTGATAGATGCGTGCGTAAGTGCTCTCGGGCATGACTGCTTTGGTATCTTTCGCGCGTCCATCAGGGCCCCACATCTTTCCTGAGTTGCGGATCATGGCTGGCATTGATGCATCGACAATAATGTCACTGGGTACGTGCAAGTTAGAAATGCCTTTAACTGAATCCACCATTGCCAATTCGGGGCGCGTGGCATAACAAGCCTGAATATCTTCAATAATTTCGTCGTGCAAGGAACGAGGAAGGTTGGCTATTTTTTCATAGACACTGCCCAAGCCATTGTTCGGTTCTACGCCAAGCTCTTCAAATAATGTACCGTGCTTGTCCCAGAGATCTTTGTAGAAAACAGTAACAGCGTGACCAAATACAATGGGGTGAGAGACCTTCATCATGGTGGCTTTCACATGGAGTGACCACATAACCCCAGTATTTTTTGCATCTTCGAGCGATTTTTCAAAAAAATCACGTAGTCGCTCGCAGCTCATGAACATGCCGTCAAGCACTTCGCCGGCTTCAAGAGGTAATTCTTTTTTGATTTCCGCCTGGCCTTTTTTATTGACAAATTCCAGGCGCACGGTCATAGCTTTCTGGGCTGTAAATGATTTTTCGCTGCAGAAAAAGTCTCCGCCGTGCATATAGTCGGCATGGGTGCGTGATGCTTTGCTCCAAGCTCCCATAGAGTGCGGGAATTTGCGGACAAAGTTTTTCACGGCTTTAGGGGCTCGGCGATCAGAGTTGCCTTCGCGTAAGACAGGGTTGACTGCGCTCCCTAAGGTTTTGCCGTAACGTGCACTAATAGCTTGATCTTCATCGCTTTGCGGATTTTCGGGGAGTTCAGGTACCGCATAGCCCTGCGTCTGTAACTCTTTTATACACATTTTGAGTTGAGGGATTGATGCGCTGATATTAGGCAGTTTGATAAAGTTAGCGTTGGGGTCTTGAGTCAGTTGACCCAAAAAAGCCAATCCATCTTCAACCTGCTGGTCGTCTTTGAGGTATTCTGGGAACTGCGAGAGCACGCGACTAGCCAGTGAAATATCAGTGACTTTCACATCGATATCAGCAGCCGAGGCAAATGTTCGGATTACCGGCAGCAGCGAGCAAGTGGCCAAAAAAGGTGCTTCATCGGTCAGTGTGTAATAGATGGTTTTTTCAGTTTCAGACATTGGGGATCCTGCAGGCGTTGATAATATGGAGGAGGTGATTGTTCAAAAAAAGCGCGATTGTTGCTACATCGAATATGTTTCCATTATACGCCATTTTTTGAACTATCCGCATGTTCGTGCGGCAGCTGGTCGCTACAATTGTTCAGGCGAACGTTTTATCGTGATTCGCCTTCGTCAGTTGTGGCTCAACGCCAAATAAGCGCATGCTTGGAGTGGTGAGTACTCGTAATAATTCTAACGTCACATAGGCCGATTTAAATTATGTCGCAATCACGTAACAAAAAGCATCTAACCAGTCGGCAGCGGCTAGCGCTTTATTTTGATGATTTGGGCTCTAATGGAGGCGTTGCTCCTGCTCACAGATTTCGTTTAGAGGGCTATCTGCAGGCGCAGCTCGACGGCGGTTATTGGCTGGAAGCTGATTTGCGTGAAGTGATACAAACGCTCATCAACACGTTTAATACCAATCACAGTCAGCAACTCAAAGCCCAGCCCGAGGCTTGGCGACTACCGCATGTAGCTCCGATCGCCCCGGTCCAAGGTGAGTGAGGTATAAAGGTGAGTGAGCTATAACTGCTGTGTGGCCGTAACTACACGAATTATTATTGAGGGAGCTAGCCGGTGAGCCAAAGTATTACGCTTGATGAAACTATTCAAATAGATCGGCCCTTGCAAGAGGTTTTCGATTATGTGGCTGAGTTTTCTCGTATTGAAGAGTGGGACCCAGCCGTCAAGACAGCGCGCAAATTAACGTTGGGGGCTCCGTCGCGAGGCAGTGAATATCAGGTTGATATGAAAGGAGGGACATCTCTCCATTACACCGTGACTGAATTTGAGTTGAACAAGCGACTACTGATGAGTGTTGACGCGCGTATGTTTAGCGCAGTGGAAGAAATTCAGTTTGCTGAAAGTTCTGCAGGCACAACATTACGCTACATCGCGACCTTTAAATTTGCAGTGCCTCTGGCAGTATTTAATCGATTGTTTCCGGCGGTATTGCAGCGGATGGGCAAAGCCTCTATGCGAGGGTTACAGCGCGCGTTAGAGGATAATGTAGCGACGCCGCAGGTATCTAAGTACTTGGCCTTAGCGGACCAGTTAGTGTTGCCAGGTGTTTGGCGCTTTACGCGGCTTGGGTACGGTGCCGCGCGCAAGCGATGGCAGCCGCAATCGGCCTACTTAGCCGGACGTCATGCAGTGATTACCGGAGCAACATCGGGTATCGGCCTGGCTGCGGCTAAGCAACTGGCTGGCAGGGGAGCACACCTGACTCTTGTTGCGCGCAACACTGAAAAAGCCGAACAAGTGGCCCAGATGCTGAGTGAAGAAACTGGTAACGCCTCTATTAACGTAGTCACCGCAGACATGAGCATCATGGCTGATGTACATGCCTTGGTTGCGCGCTTTGTTGAGGCGGGAGAGCCCATTGATATCCTCATTAACAACGCCGGAGCTTTGTTTAATCCTCGAGAGGAAACGTCCGAGGGCTTGGAGAAGAGCTTTGCACTGCTGCTGTTAGGGCCCTATATTCTCACCGAGGGCGTGCAGCCACTGTTGGCAAAATCTAGTCTAGCGCGAGTGGTTAATGTGCTTTCTGGCGGCATGTATACGCAAAAAATTAAGGTTAACGATTTGCAAACCAGTCGGGGAGTCTACTCAGGTTCTGTGGCCTATGCGCGAGCTAAACGTGGCTTGATGATACTAACCCAGGAGTGGGCGCGGGGCTGGAGTGATGCGGGAATCATCGTCAATGCCATGCATCCGGGCTGGGTGAATACGCCGGGCGTGGTCAGCGCATTGCCAGAATTTTATCGCGTTACACGCTCTGTTTTGCGCACGCCTGAGCAAGGTGCCGACACAATTACGTGGTTGGCAACGGCTACCGAGGCGGCTAAAGTATCGGGCAAGTTTTGGTTGGATCGGGAGCAACATCCTAGCCACTTGAGTAAAAAAACGCGTGAAACGCCGCAACAGCGCGAACAACTGTTACAGGCACTGCAGAGCCTTAGCCAGAGCACTCGCCTATAGTCCGCCGCTAAAACTCGCCCGTGTTAAGTGAGATGCTTTGTCTCAGCGGTTGGTTGTTATAAAACGGCTAGTTGGGCGCGCTGCGCCTCTAGCTTTTTACTAGCTTGTTGATACTGAGCCAGTTTTTGGCGTTCTTTTTCTACCACCTCCGGCGGTGCATTGCCCATAAACTTTTCGTTACTTAGCTTGCCCTGTAGGCGGCCGGTTTCTTTTTGCAGTTTAGCCAGTTCTTTTTCTAGTCGCGCGATCTCAGCATTTTTATCAATCAATCCTGCTAAAGGCACCATGATTTCCATCTCCCCCAGAAGCTGCGTGGCAGCCGGTGGGGCCTCTTGTGCGGCGTCTAACCATGTCACACTCTGAATTTTAGCAAGGGCTTCAATCAACACTTGGTTGGTGTCGAACAGGTTTCGATCGCGTTTTGAGGCGTTCTTGAAAATAATGGGTAATGGTTTGCCTGGCGCTATATTCATTTCGCCGCGAATAGTGCGCAGAGCAACGACCACAGCTTTGAGCCAATCGATAGCATCTAGGGCCTCTTGATCAATCAAATCCACGTTAGCTTGAGGGTAAGCTTGTAGCATGATCGTGTTGGCACTCGCCGGTAGCCCCGCTAGATCCTTGACTGATTGCCATATTTCTTCAGTGATATAGGGCATGATTGGGTGCGCGAGTCGTAGCGTAGCCTCTAACACTCTAACTAAAGTTTGGCGCGTGCCGCGCTTGGCCTCTAACGATGCGTCGGCATCGGCCAGGGCGGGTTTAGACAGCTCTAAATACCAATCGCAATATTCGTTCCAGATGAATTCATACAAAGCTTGGCTGGCCAAATCAAATCGATAGTTCTCAAAATGCTTTTCCAGATCAGCCTCGAGTTGCTGAAGTCGGCTAATTATCCATTTGTCGGCAATGGATAGCTGCACTTCATCATCCTTTTGTCCGCAATCCTCACCTTCAATATTCATCAACACATAGCGAGCCGCGTTCCAGAGTTTATTGCAAAAGTTGCGATAGCCCTCAAGGCGATGCATGTCCCAGTTGATATCTCGTCCGGTTGAGGCTAATGCCGCCAGCGTGAAGCGCAGTGCATCAGTGCCATGAGCATTAATACCGTCGGGGAATTCTTTTTTCGTTTGTTTTGCAATTTTTTCTCGGAGTTGTGGCTGCATCATATTGCCGGTGCGTTTAGCCAAAAGGTCTTCGAGAGAAATGCCGTCGATCATATCCAATGGATCGAGTACATTGCCTTTAGACTTAGACATTTTGTGTCCGTGCTCATCACGAATGAGCCCCGTTACATAGACTGTGTTGAACGGCACTTGCGGTTTGCCGTCATCATCTTTTATTAAGTGCAGGGTCATCATCATCATTCTGGCAACCCAAAAGAAGATAATGTCAAAGCCGGTAACTAGTACGCTACTAGGGTGGAAAGTGTTGAGTCGTTCGGTTTTTTCGGGCCAGCCTTGAGTGGCGAAGGTCCATAGCGCTGAACTAAACCAAGTATCGAGGACATCTTCGTCTTGCGTTAAGATAATGTCTGCGCCGAGTTGATGCTGTTCGCGCACGGCCGCTTCATTTAGACCTACATAGACTTGCCCATCACTGTCATACCATGCAGGAATACGATGTCCCCACCATAGTTGGCGTGAAATACACCAGTCTTGTACATCGCGCATCCAGGCAAAGTACATATTTTCATATTGTTTAGGAACAAAGTTAACATCGCCGTTTTCAACAGCTTCGATGGCAGGCTTAGCTAACGTTTTGGCGTCCACATACCACTGATCGGTGAGCATGGGCTCAATAACTACACCGCCACGATCGCCGTAAGGCACGGCTAATGTGTGATCTTCAACGCGTTCTAGTAACCCTTGCTCATCGAGCGCAGCGACAATGGCTCTGCGCGCGGCAAAACGATCGAGGCCAGCAAATTCGCTAGGCATTTCGGGCTCGTAGGCAGTGGACGGCTTGCCATCGGCATCAAACACTTCGGCTGTGCCGCGAATAAAACCACTGCTGTTGAAAATGTTGATCATGGCTAGCGCGTTGCGTTTGCCAACGGCATAGTCGTTGAAGTCGTGGGCCGGCGTGATCTTCACGCAGCCCGAGCCTTTGTCTATATCCGCATGGTCATCACCAACAATGGGAATGCGTCGATGAGTCAGCGGAAGCTCGATCATCTTGCCTATTAAGTTGTTAAAGCGCTCGTCGCGCGCATTAACAGCAATACCCGTATCGCCCAGCATGGTTTCCGGGCGCGTGGTAGCAACCACTAAATACGGCTTGCCATCGCGTGTGGTCACGCCATCGGCTAGAGGGTAGCGAAGATGCCACATGTGGCCTTTGCTCTCGCGATTTTCAACTTCTAAGTCCGAAATGGCAGTTTGTAGTTTTGGGTCCCAGTTAACCAAGCGTTTGCCGCGATAAATAAGCCCTTGCTCATGCAGGCGCACGAAGACTTCCTGAACAGCTGCATTAAAGCCTTCGTCCATCGTGAAGCGTTCGCTATCCCAGTCGACGGAATTACCTAATCGGCGCATTTGTGAAGTAATAGTGCCGCCCGATTCGTGCTTCCAATCCCATATCTTTTCAATAAATGCTTCGCGCCCTAGGGCATGGCGGTCGGGTAAGTCTTCGGCCGCTAGTTTTCTTTCTACCACCATTTGCGTAGCGATACCCGCATGGTCGGTGCCAATTTGCCACAGCGTATTTTTGCCGCGCATGCGCTCGTAGCGAATCAGAGCATCCATAATAGTGTGCTGAAACGCATGGCCCATATGTAGACTGCCGGTGACATTGGGCGGCGGAATCATAATGCTATAGGCGCCTTCGGCAGGACTGGATTCTGCCGTGGGTTTGAAATAACCCCGAGTTTCCCAGGTTTGGTACCAGCGTTGCTCGACCGCTTGCGGTTGAAAGGTTTTTTCCATGGTCATTATCGTTCTATGCGTGATTGAAAAAGGTGTTGAGATGAGTCGCTGAATTGATGACTTGCCATTGAGTTAAGGCGATTGGTACGCGTAAGATTGACTCATTAAGTGAGTGGCAGTACACATTGGTCAGACTCAGTAAGATGTGGAGTGGCCATGGTAGCAGGCTGGGTAGTGTTCGATGCTTTTGCGCACGCAGCATGATGGCTTCTTGCCACCGAGTCCGACTGGGGCTTTTGAGGGCAGCTTGGAATTGGGGCCAGTTCATCACAAAGATGCGCTAGATCATCGATCAATTGTTTTTGAACATCGTTTTGCATATTTCTAACCTACTAAAAATGTTGTGCTGCTTCGTGGAATTTTATGGTAACTAATGCTGCGGTTAAAGCGAGTGCACATTCAATGGATAGCCTCTTTTTCGATAGTATTTATAGCGTTCTCTTGAACGGGCTTTAGAGGGCTCATCTCCGCGCACTACTTCGGCAATTCGGGCAAAGCGGCCAAAGAATTCGGGTGTATTTTCAGTGAGATTGATTAAAACATCATGGTGCTCGCCGGGTTCGCCGCTGCAGGCGACCATAACATCGGGGGTGTTATCCGGCGCGCTATGATCACTGTTTTCATGCCTATGTGGAATGAAGCTGTTGGGCCTAAATGACCACAGGAGCTCATCGAGCATATGCATGGCTTGTGGGTCGGCGGTGTGCACATAAACATGGTGCTTTTTGCGCCACGCCTTTTCGACTAAGCGGCAAGCGATAGTTAAACACTCGGAAAATTCGCTGCCAGGAGCGATATAAAAATCCACTTTAGTCATGGTGCTTGTGCAATCGGAGTCTGTAAATGAATTTCTCTGGCCGATGGGATCTATTGGCCATTCAGGCTAACAATTCTATCCTGTTAGCCGATGTGCGGCTAGCTGCCAATGGTTTGCAAATATTGGCAAAGCAGAGCAACCGGTCGTCCGCTGGCGCCTTTGGGGCCCGGTTGGTTCCATGCGGTGCCGGCAATGTCGAGATGTGCCCAGCGGTAGTCTTCAGCGAACTGCGATAAAAAGCAGGCAGCGGTAATGGTTCCTGCGCCACCTGCGCCAATGTTAGCGAGGTCGGCATAGGGTGTTTTGAGCTGTTCTTGATATTCGTCCCAGATGGGCAGGCGCCAAGCACGATCGCCGCTGGCGATACCGGCCGCTAGTAATTCTTCAGCCAGTGAATCATCATTGCTCAATAGGCCGCTAGCGTGATGCCCTAATGCGACGATGCAGGCGCCGGTTAAGGTTGCCATATCGACCACGCTAGCAGGCTTAAAGCGTTTTACATAATGGAGGGCGTCGCATAACACAAGCCGGCCTTCGGCATCTGTATTGAGTACTTCAATAGTTTTACCGGCCATGCTCGTGACCACATCACCGGGTTTGGTGGCATTGCCTGCCGGCATGTTTTCTGCGGCGGCGATTACACCGATTACGTTGATGGGTAAGTTCATGGTTGCCAGCGCATGCATCGTGCCCAGCACGCTGGCTGCACCACACATATCAAACTTCATTTCATCCATTTTTGCGCCAGGTTTCAGGCTGATGCCGCCAGTATCGAAGGTAATGCCTTTTCCCACTAATACGTGCGGCTGAGCAGATTTTTTACCACCTTTATATTCCATGATAATAAATTGAGACTCTTCTTTGCTGCCGTGACCTACCGACAACAATGAGCCCATGCCCAGTTCCCCCATTTGCTTTTCGCCCAGCACCTTCGTGCTGATGCGCTCAAATTTACGTCCTAGCTTGCGCGCTTCACTGGATAAATACTTTGGTGTGCAGATATTGCCAGGCAAGTCGCCGAGGTCGCGGGCAATATTAATGCCGTCGCCAATGGCGATACCTTGTGCGATGGCATGCTTGCTATTAGCAGCGTCGCTAGCGCCCAAAAAGCTAATTTTTTCAATAGGGCAGAGGCCTTTTGCGGCCGATTTTTTCGTTGTTGTGTAGCGGTAGTTGCCGCGTGTGAGCTGCGTAGAAATTTGCTGTAACGCCCAGCTGTTGGGCATTGTTTTAGGCATTTTAAAATCGGCAGCGATGGCGATATGTTTTGCTTTGGTGGTGTTCAGTGCACGACTCAATAGGTGGCACGCGCTAACCCAATGCTGGCGTTGAAGATAGGCTTTGTCGCCGCAACCCCATAGCATTACATGCTTGGCACTTAAGTTCTGCACGCCCGGTAAAAGCAGCGTTTCGCCTTTTTTACCATTGAAATCGCCGGCATCAAGCAAGCGGCTGATTTGTTTCTTGAGGGCTCGATCGGTGTCCCGCGAGGCTTTGCTGAGCTTCTTGTCAGCAAAAATCGGTACGATTAACAAGTCGGCAGAAAACTCGGTGATAGAGCCCGGATTTTTTAAAAAAGCGCGCATGTTGATACATTCCTTTAATAAGATAAGTGGTGCGTGTCAGAGTAATTCTAATGGTCAGGGTTCGTGGCTGATCGTCTTCAACGGGAAGCACTTTTTTCGCAAGACTGTGGTGGCTCTCGCAATGCTGCCCCATCTCCTAACTTTAGCAGGTCGGGCGGCAAGTTGGCCGCTGCACTCTGCACTTTATAACTTGCGGCAGGTTATTTTTTGCAGCTAGGAAGCGCGTTGAAAAGTTCTTGAAACGCGTATCTATTCTGGATATCGAGTGCTCAGTGTCAAGTAATTTGTGCCGCACTAGTGCGGCGTGCGGCTGGCTTTGCTCGTAGCTATGTGTGATTTTGGTTATTACGTGTGGTTTTGGTTATACTGCCGCGCCTTGAGCCAGACCAGTATTTATCGCGGCACCATGATCGCCAAACGACGAATGCTGTGCAGTCTCTCTAGCCAAAAATTGTAACAGTGAATTCGGCAATGCTTGAAACAAACCAGCAGCTCACCTCCCTCAAAGATTTACGCAGCCGTGTGGATGTGCTCCGGGGGTATCTTTGACTACGATCTTAAAAAAGAGCAATTAGCTGAGGTCGAACTCGAGTTGGCAGAGCCCTCGGTATGGGATAAGCCTGAAATCGCACAGCAGTTAGGCCGTCAGCGGGCAAGCTTAGAAGGCGTCGTGTTGTGTATTGATGATCTTGAGCGAGGAATTACTGACACCCTTGAGCTGCTAGAGATGGTTGTTGAGGAAAATGATGCTGACACTTTGCAAGAAGTCGAAAGTGAAATAGCTAGCCTGTCCGAGGTTTTAGCGCAGCTTGAATTTAGGCGAATGTTCGCCGGCCCCATGGACCCGAATCATGCCTTTCTTGATATTCAAGCCGGCTCAGGTGGCACTGAGGCTCAAGATTGGGCGGAAATGCTACTGCGCATGTATTTGCGCTGGGGTGAGGCTCGAGGCTTTGCGACCGATTTAATCGAGGTGTCGGCGGGTGATGTGGCTGGAATAAAAAGCGCTACGATACATTTCAGGGGTGAATATGCTTTTGGCTGGCTGCGTACCGAAACAGGCGTGCACCGGCTCGTGCGAAAATCGCCATTTGATTCTGGCAGTCGGCGTCATACATCTTTTGCCTCGGTTTTTGTGTCGCCTGAAGTAGACGACAATATTGAGGTTGAAATCAATCCTTCTGACGTGCGCACCGATACCTATCGAGCGTCGGGGGCGGGTGGCCAGCATGTTAATAAAACCGATTCGGCCGTGCGACTCACTCATGAGCCTACGGGGGTCGTGGCGCAATGCCAGAGCGAGCGTTCGCAGCATCAAAATCGTGATAAAGCTTGGAAAATTCTTAAGGCTCGATTGTATGAGCTTGAAATGCAAAAGCTCAATGAGGCAAAGCAGTCAGTGGAAGATAACAAGTCTGATATTGGTTGGGGCAGTCAAATTCGCTCCTATGTGCTTGACGATCAGCGCATTAAAGATTTGCGCACCGGTGAGCAAACGAGTAACTGTCAAAGTGTGCTTGATGGTGGTATCGACAAGTTCATTGAAGCCTCGCTGAAACAAGGTTTGTAAGCCTTGTTTGTAATGTGAGTAGGGGGCTCTAGTTAGTAGCTGTGTTTGGCTACAGGACGCGGCTGTAAAGAGTTGTTGTAGAAGTATTGGCGTAGTGCGACCATTGCATGCAGTATTAGTCGTGTGTAGTAACTGTAAGCTACTAAATTTTAGATTTTATTTTGATTCAGAGATCGCTAACGATGAGCAAGCAAACACCCACAGATTCAAATGAGCCGGCCGAAGATATACAGGTTGATCACAAGTTGGTGGCTGAAAGGCGCGCTAAGCTCGATGAGTTGCGAGAGCTAAAGATGGCTTTTCCGAATGACTTTCGTCGTGATGCACTAGCGGCCGAGTTGCAAAGAGAGCTGGGTGATCATGATAAACAAGCTCTGGAAGTGCTTGACCGTCATGCTTCAGTAGCAGGTCGAGTGATGGCTAAGCGCGGGCCATTTTTAGTATTGCAAGACATGTCGGCTCGCATACAGTTGTACGTGGATAAAAAGTCGTTATCTGAAGAGCATGCTAGCGCGATTAAATCGTGGGATATTGGCGATATTGTCGGTGTCCATGGGCCTGTACATAAATCGGGTAAAGGCGATTTATATGTTTATATTAAGGAAGCCGTGTTACTGACAAAGTCTCTGCGCCCACTGCCAGACAAATTTCATGGTCTAGCCGATACGGAATTACGTTACCGGCAGCGTTATATAGACCTCATCATGAATGCCGACGTACGCGATGTTTTTTTGCTGCGTTCGCGTATTGTAGAAAAAATCCGACAGTTTTTGGTGGAGCGCTCTTTTATCGAAGTGGAAACGCCGATGCTGCAAGCGATTCCAGGTGGCGCCACTGCGCGCCCATTTGTCACGCATCACAATGCACTCGATATCGAAATGTTTTTGCGCATTGCCCCCGAGCTGTATTTAAAGAGATTGGTCGTGGGTGGATTCGAGCGTGTGTTTGAAATTAACCGCAATTTTCGCAATGAAGGCTTGTCCACTCGGCATAATCCTGAATTTACAATGTTAGAGTTTTATCAGGCCTACGCTGATTATCGTGATCTAATGGATTTGACCGAAGCTATGCTCAGTGAAGTTGTGGCCGATGTGCACGGTAGCTCGAGCGTTGATTACCAAGGGGCAACCATAGATTTCACAGCGCCATTTGAGCGCCTTACCGTATTTGAGTCGATACTTTCACACAACCCCGATCTTACCGCGACAGATATAGATACGCGTGAGGCGGCAGCTGAAGTGGCGCAGCGTTTAGGTATCCCGATAAAAGATAGCTATGGCTTGGGCAAGATTCAAATCGAGATTTTTGAAAAGACGGTCGAAGATCGCCTTTTTGCGCCGACATTCATCACCGAATATCCGACCGAGGTTTCGCCATTAGCGAGGCGCAGTGACAGTAATCCGTTTGTAACTGATCGCTTTGAGTTTTTTGTTGCAGGGCGCGAAATTGCTAACGGGTTTTCAGAATTAAATGATGCAGAAGACCAAGCAGAGCGTTTTAAGCAGCAAGTCGCCGATAAAGATGCTGGGGATCTTGAAGCGATGCATTTTGATGCGGATTATATTGAAGCGCTGGAATATGGTATGCCACCAACGGCAGGCGAGGGTATTGGTATCGATCGCTTAGTAATGCTGTTGACTGATTCTCCTTCTATTCGCGATGTGCTTTTATTTCCAGCGATGCGGCCTATTCGCAGTAATTAAGTAGCAGTTTATAAGTATCAGTTTAGTGGCAGCTAGCTTGTTGGATTTATGTGGCGGATGATTTGCGCCGGCTGCTTTTTAAAAGTTCGTAAAGTGCTTGATCTTTTGCCGTGTACGTTGGCAGGCGAAAAAAAAGATTGTATCATTGCGCTATTGCTGTGACTGTCGCGCAAAGGTAAGCAGCAAGCCTGATACGCAAGCGAGTCGGTATTAACGCTTGCATAATTTTAATAGGAAGTTCAAAACCATCAAGATTGTGGCCCACACCTCAACTGTTATTGACTGTACTGAGCAGAACTGGGTGCACGTGCGGCGTCCGCCCATAGAAACAAAAGAAATGCGCCAGCAGTCTTCATTTTTTAAACGTAAAGCTCTGCGACTATGGCGCTCCACTCGGTTCTCGCACCTCTTATTATGCGTAGCGCTCCTACAGGTGGGAGCCTGCGCGTCAACTAGCCCATCAGCACAGCAGCAATGTGAGGCTCAGGTTCCGCTTGTCGCAGCGGTGCAAGAAGCGGCTCTAGCTTGTGAGCCTGAAATTGATTTAGCTTCGGAGGCGGCCGTACGCAAGCTTTCTTTAGGCAATGAATGGCATGGTGAAGGTCGCTATCAAGCAGCCTTTGATGCCTACGAAGCGGTGCTTGCCGAGCATGCTAGTTTGTTGACCGATGCCTACGCACTATGGGGCATGGTGGCTTTGCGTTTGGATCGTGACAATCCCGATTACAGTCGTGACGCTGCGCAAACAGTGGCCTATGTGCTCGATCAAAGAGCAGGAGACGCTATTAATAGTGAGGCCGCTGCAGAGGCTCGCTTACTTTGGTTTGCAGTCAAGATAATGATAGAGGCCGATGCTGACAAAGATAAGGTGATGGTGGAAAATCGCAAATTAGAAGGTGAGCTTGAGCAGCGTGACGAAGCTATCCAACGTCTGCGCGAACTCACCGTGGGCCGCTGAGCTGGCTGTCAGTCAGCAGCGTAAAAGCCTCGCAGGACATCGTTTGGCGTAGGTCTGTAACGAGCACGGTGGCTTGCTGAAAAGTGCCTTACTAGAGCCAGTTTAATGGGCTCTGATTAACACTGACCGTTCGTTAATTAGCGGCAGTACCGCCCGATAGCAACTTCTGCCTTGTTTATCTCAGCTTGGCGCTCTTCTTCCGATAGAATAGTCACCTCATTGTTGGCATCGCGGCGCCGAATGAGTGCTTTGCTGTTGAGCGACTCTAGGTTCGCCTTTGCAGTCGTGCAGTAGTCATGACTTCGCTGCTTCGACAATTTTTGTTTTTGCTCAAATTCTGCTTCTAGCGAGCCCGGTGCCTGGAACGGTGCTTGATCAGGAGATGGTGCAGCGGTTGAGCTCTTCGGGCGTTCTTTATTAGCGCTGGTTTTAATTTTAATGGCCGGTGTGTTGACAGGTGGATGCGTACCATACTCCCAAGTACCGCGTTCATTTTGCCATTTATAATATGTCTCGGCATGGCTAATAGCGCTGACGAGCAGCAGTACGAGCAACAGTAATGGTAGAGTGCCACATGCGAGGTAATTAGCTATTGACGTGGCTCCGCTGCGCTTTGATAGGGTACTCAACAGTTTCAGCATAGTTCCAGATACCTCTAGTGTTGGCGATCGCTTTTATCCCCAGAGGGGCAAGTTTCACGACCCAATAAGGAGATTTTTCGTCATTAAAACTCATATTAAGCGATATTTGAGCCTAAAGTTAAAAGATTATGTCACATTGGCAGTCATACTATTGACACCGGCGAGCTGAAAACGAAGAATTGAGGGCTTGCGTCTTTTTATTCAGTCGATGCGTGAGGTCGGTAGCAATAATTACCGGCTTACTGAGCGTGGCGGCGGTGCACAGCACCCAACAAATGAACGATTCATGAAAGCGCGGTCAATATTTAGTGCGCTCAGTTCGCCCTTAAACCCGTAAAAAAGCAGAGAAAGTAGTCATGCTAGACAAAGATAGCGAAAAACCAGACCAGCCTGCCCCAAGCAAGGGTCTTGCTGAGGTGAGCCCCGATGCTGAAATGCTCTCAGGTGGCGAAATGTTAGTGCGCGCGCTGGAGGAAGAGGGTGTCGAATTTATTTTTGGTTATCCCGGCGGTGCCGTGCTGCACATCTATGACGCGCTGCATAAGCACAGCAAGATACCGCATATTTTGGTACGACATGAGCAGGCCGCCACCCACGCTGCAGATGGTTATAGCCGCTCTACTGGCAAAACGGGTGTAGCTTTAGTGACGTCCGGACCAGGCGCGACGAATGCTATAACGGGCATTGCCACGGCTTATATGGATTCAATACCCATGGTAGTAATATCGGGGCAAGTGCAAAGCCACCTCATTGGCGAAGATGCTTTTCAAGAAACCGACATGATTGGCATTTCGCGTCCAGTAGTGAAGCACAGTTATTTGGTGCAGCGCACTGAGGATATTCCGGGAATTTTAAAAAAGGCCTTTTACCTGGCTAACAGTGGCAGGCCTGGGCCGGTCGTTGTCGATATCCCTAAAGATATTTCAGCGCCGTGGGAAAAGCGGCCCTTCCATTACCCTAAAACAGTCAAGATGCGCTCTTATACACCGAGCACTAAAGGGCATAGCGGCCAAATTAAGCGTGCTGTGGAGGAATTGTTGCGCGCCAAGCGGCCCATTATTTATAGCGGCGGTGGCGTTATCCAGGGTAAGGCCAGCGAAGCTTTGCGTGCGCTGGCTAAGCATTTGAATTTTCCAGTCACAAGTACTTTGATGGGGCTGGGTGCTTACCCTGGCAGTGATCGACAGTTCTTGGGTATGCTGGGTATGCACGGCACCTACGAAGCTAACAACACGATGCATGGCAGTGACCTCATCTTGGCAGTGGGTGCGCGTTTTGACGATAGGGTTACTAACACCGTGGCTAAGTTTTGCCCTGATGCGACGATTATTCATATCGATGTTGATCCAACCAGTATTTCAAAAACAGTGTCTGCGCATTTGCCGATTGTTGGGCCGGCGCGGGAGACGCTTGAAGAAATGTTGGAGCAGATTCAGGCGATTGAGGCCCGTGATGGCATTGCCAACAAGGTTGATCAAGCAGCACTGGCACTGTGGTGGAAACAAATTGATGCTTGGCGTGCAGAGCAAGGTATCTATGCGAGTAATCGCTTTGACGACACGACCGATGCCATCAAGCCACAAGAGGTCATACAGTTACTTCATGAGCTGACTGAGGGTAAGGCGTTTGTGACCTCCGATGTGGGTCAGCATCAGATGTTTGCAGCGCAGTATTATGTATTTGATGAGCCTCATCAGTGGATTAATTCAGGCGGGCTTGGCACCATGGGCTTTGGTCTGCCCTCAGCGATGGGTGTGAAATTAGCGCACCCTGATAGCGCAGTGGTGTGTGTGACCGGTGAAGGCAGTATTCAAATGTGCATCCAAGAGCTCTCTACCTGTACGCAATACAAAATCCCGGTGCTCATTCTCAATCTGAATAATGGTTATTTGGGAATGGTTAAGCAGTGGCAAGACATGCAGTACGAAGGCCGCTATGCGCAATCGACCTACCAAGATTCGTTGCCCGATTTTATTAAGCTGGCTGAAGCATATGGTCATGTCGGCATGAAAGTTACCGACAAGTCTACGCTTCGAGAAAAAATGCAGGAAGCCTTAGAGCAAAGTAAAACTCAGCTGGTATTTATGGATGTTTATGTTGATCCACACGAACATGTTTACCCGATGCACATTGCCCCCAACGGTGCGATGAATGATATGTGGTTGAGCAAAGGGGAGCGCACTGAAAATGGAAAGTAGTCGTAGAATTTTATCGCTTTTAATGGAAAACGAAGCGGGCGCGTTATCCCGTGTAGTAGGTCTTTTTTCGCAGCGTGGCTATAATATCGAAACGTTGAACGTAGCACCGACCAATGATAAGTCGTTGTCGCGTTTAACCCTTACGACCATTGGTGATGAGCGTAAAATCGAACAAATCACTAAACAGCTTAATAAGCTTATTGATGTTATTAAGTTGGTTGATTTGACCGAGGGTTCGCACATTGAGCGGGAGTCGATGTTGATCAAAGTGCGTGCCACGGGTGCTATGCGTGAAGAGATTAAGCGTACGACCGATATTTTTCGTGGGCAGATTGTTGATGTGAACAGCACGCTTTACACTATTCAATTAATAGGTACTCAGCAAAAGCTTGATGCTTTTATTGAGGCAGTTAAAGACGCGAACATTTTAGAAGTGGTTCGCAGTGGTGTTTCTGGTATTGCGCGCGGTGAAAAAATCTTGTCTTTGTAGAATGCTAATGAATATAAAAAAACCGGCTAATGCCGGTTTTTTTATATTTGAACAATTGAAAGATGCAGATCAGACGATCTTTTTCATATCCGTCATATAAGAGCGTAAACGATGTCCCACAACTTCTACCGGATGGTTACGGATCTGTTCATTAACGGACACTAGCTGTTGGTTATCTACGCCGTAATCAGCAAGGTTCAGGCCTTTGCCAATCACATCCGTGTCGATTTTTTTCATAAAGTCAGCCAGTAACGGCTTGCAGGCGTGATCGAATAAGTAGCAGCCATATTCGGCAGTGTCCGAAATGACACAGTTCATTTCATACAGTTTTTTGCGTGCAATCGTGTTGGCGATGAGTGGCGTTTCATGTAGCGACTCATAGTAAGCTGATTCGTCAATGATGCCTGCAGCCACCATGGTTTCGAAGGCCAGCTCCACGCCAGCTTTCACCATAGCTACCATCAAGATGCCATGATCGTAAAATTCTTGCTCGCTAATATCCATTGAGCCGTTGGCCGATGTTTCGAAAGCAGTTTCGCCAGTGGCCGCGCGCCATTTGAGCAGGTTAGCATCATCATTATTCCAGTCTTCCATCATGGTTTTAGAAAAGTGACCGGTCATGATGTCGTCTTGATGCTTTTCATACAGTGAGCGCATAATGTCTTTGAGTTCTTGCGCTAATTCAAAGGCCTCGATTTTTGCTGGGTTAGACAAGCGATCCATCATGTTAGTGATGCCGCCCAATTTTAGCCCTTCGGTTACTACTTCCCAGCCGTACTGAATTAATTTTGACGCATAGCCGGCATCCAGTCCTTTTTCGATCATTTTATCAAAGCACAAAATAGAACCAGTTTGCAGCATGCCGCAAAGAATAGTTTGCTCGCCCATTAAATCCGATTTCACTTCAGCAATAAATGATGATTCAAGGCAGCCAGCTCGATCACCGCCAGTCGCTGAGGCGTAAGCCTTTGCAATATCAAGCCCGTTACCTTGTGGGTCATTTTCAGTATGTACCGCAATCAATGTAGGCACGCCAAACCCGCGTTTGTATTCCTCGCGCACTTCGGTTCCGGGACATTTAGGTGCAACCATTACAACCGTTAAATCATCACGAACCTGCATGCCTTCTTCAACAATGTTAAAACCGTGTGAGTACGAAAGCGTGGCGCCTTTTTTCATTAGTGGCATGATGCTTCCAACCACATCGGTATGCTGCTTATCGGGGGTTAGGTTACACACCAAGTCGGCCTCTGGGATTAACTCGGAATAGCTGCCTACAGTGAAGCCATTATCGGTCGCATTTTTCCAAGAGGCGCGTTTTTCGGCGATGGCCGAATCACGTAATGCGTAAGCGATATTCAAGCCGCTGTCGCGCATATTTAAACCTTGGTTTAAGCCTTGCGCGCCACAGCCCACAATAACGACCTTCTTACCCTTGAGGAGCTCACAGCCATGTGCAAATTCATCGCGTCCCATGAAGCGGCATTTACCCAGCTGTTTAAGTTGCAGGCGAAGAGGGAGAGTATTGAAATAGTTGGCCATGGTGATTCCTATGAGTTCGAGTTTACAAAGGCTGCGAGTGTACGCTCTACTTTATGTTGCGTAAAATGATATATATGAAATAATGTATTTCATATAGTGAAATCGAGTAACTGCCTGTCTGGGCAGCAGCTCTAATATTTTCGTTGGTTAAGCTGCCCCTTCCGCCCTAGAAAAGACGTCAATAGAAGTAGAATTTAATATGAATATCAGAGACTTGAGTGTCTTTATTGATCTAGCAAATAGCTTGCATTTTGGCCGTACGGCCGAAAAGCACTACATGAGCCCATCGACGCTTTCACGGGTGGTCCAGCGCCTCGAGCTACAGGCAGGCGTATCACTTTTGCAGCGCAATAATCGAAGTGTCAGCTTAACCAAGGCCGGCGAGCGCTATCGACAATATGCGCGCCAGAGCCTAAGTGCATGGCAGGCCTTCCAAGATGACATGGGTATTGGCAGTGACAAGTTACAAGGTCTCGTCAGCTTATATTGTTCGGTTACTGCCAGTCACAGCTTGCTGAGTGGGATTTTGGCGGATTTGCGTGAACGGCAGCCAAGTATAGAGATTAAGTTACATACGGGTGACCAAGCCTTGTCGATAAACCGTGTGAAAGAGGGCGGCGATGATTTTGCTATCGGGGTCAAGCCAGACGTACTCGATCGACAGATTGCATTTCGCTCACTGACGACCTCTCGCTTGCTTTTCATCGCTCCGCGGCGTCCCTGTGCGGTTAGCGAGACGTTATCGCGTTGGCAGGACAGTGCCTTTGATTGGGCCGCGTTACCCTGGATAGTGGCTGATAGAGGTGAAAGTAGGCAGCGTTTGGATCGCTGGTTTCGCGAGCAAAAAATTAAACCGTCAATTTATGCTCAGGTTTCGGGACACGAAGCCATCGTGAGTATGGTGGCATTGGGGTTTGGTGTGGGTTTAGTGCCGGAGTTGGTTCTTACAAGCAGCCCCGTTTTTGATAGCATACAGATCATTCGCAGCAGCTTTACGGATTCCTTCAGTGCCTATGCTGAATTTGAAATAGGGCTGTGTGCTCTGCAACAAAGGCTCAGTGAACCGCTGATGCAGGCAGTTTGGAATGATGTTCAGTTGGACGCTTAGTTGGATGTTTAGTTGGATGCTTAGTAGGTTGCTGGCAAGAATTTGCGGGTCACTCTTTCAGTGCTTTCCCGCTCCAGCCTGGGCAAGACGTAACTTAACATCAACAGCCATAGCTATTGTTTTGTAAGCTATGAAGGCTTTTACATGGTTTGGTGGTAGAGCATAGCTATTTTGAATAACTAATTAAACAGCATAGTGGCTGTAAACCTAGCGTAAACGCCGAGAAATCTCATGAAAAAGAATGACAAAGTGACACCGTTAGATACGAAAAAGACTGGCTCTTCGCCGGCTGAAGAAGCGGCCGCACAAGAAAAGTCGGTCTCGGCTCTGGAAGATTATTTACCGATTGACGAGCATGTCGAAGAAATCTCGGTGGGTGGCAAAAAAGAGCGCCATAAAGGTATTTTCTTGTTGCCCAATCTGTTTACATCGGCTGCCTTGTTTGCCGGTTTTTACGCCATCATTGCGGCAATTCGTGGCGATTTTGCAGCGGCAGGGTTCGCGATATTCTTTGGTCAGTTGCTCGACGGAGTCGATGGTCGAGTAGCCCGGCTTACTAACACGCAGAGTAAGTTTGGCCAAGAATTTGACTCGCTTTCGGATATGGTGACGTTTGGCTTGGCGCCAGCGATCATTATGTTCATGTGGTGTCTATCCGACATGGGTAAATTGGGCTGGGCAGTAGCATTCATTTATGTGGCAAGCGCGGCTGTACGGCTGGCGCGCTTTAATGCTCAAGCTGATACTGCCGATAGCCGTTATTTTATTGGCTTGGCTAGTCCTCCAGCAGCCACGCTGATAGCCAGTACGGTATGGCTTGGCTATGAGTACGGCTATACCGCGGCTACGCTGCCGGCTTGGTTGGTGACACTTATGGCTATACAAACGGCATTAGTAGGGTTTTTGATGGTGATCAATGTCCGCTATAGCAGTTTCAAGGGCATTGACTTAACTTCTCGAGTACCGGTTATTGCACTGCTGTTCTTCCTATTATTGCTGGTATTGATTGCAGCTTATCCGCCAATTACGTTGTTTCTTATCGCTGTGACCTATGCGCTATCGGGGCCATTAATTGCCGGCTTTAAATCGCTGCGCGCGGCGATGCGATGAGATGAGTATATGTTTTTGTAAGCATTGTATTTATAAAACCGATGCATCAAACGAGCGCGCGGAATTATCGCGCTGAGTTAGGGTCTGTAACTAAGCGCCGCTATATTTCAATGCACCCTTTTCGACTCCTCGATGCTGGATTGTTATGTTAATTAAACGCCCCTCCGATATACGTAGCTCCGAAATCACTTCTGAATCCCATTACTTGAGTCGGCGCAAATTTATGCAGGCTTTTGCCGGTGCTGCGGCTGTTGCGGCGGGAGGCTCCGTGCTGTCTTCATGTGCCGATGCACAGTCTCCACCATTGCCTAGACAAGCCGCAGCATTACCTGGTCGGTCACTCGATTTTGTAGCAGCGCAGCCAGCCAGTAGTGACAATGGTTTTTCAACGAGTGAAAAATTAACTCCCTACGAGGCGGTGACCTCACACAATAATTTTTATGAATTTGGTACTGATAAAAGAGATCCCAAACGTTACGCAGGAGAATTACAAACTGATCCTTGGAGCGTTGCTATTGAGGGCGAAGCCGATAATACGGGGACATTCTTTTTAGAAGACTTGTTGAAGAATCAGCCATTGGAAGAGCGCATTTATCGTCTGCGCTGTGTCGAAGCCTGGTCGATGGTGATTCCGTGGGTGGGCTTTTCACTATCTAGTCTCATAAAACGAGCGCAACCTAACTCCAGTGCCCGATATGTTGTTTTCGAAACACTGTATAGGCCTGAGCAAATGCGAGGCCAGAGGAGTCGTTTTAATACGCTTGATTGGCCGTATGTTGAAGGGTTGACGATGGCAGAGGCGATGCATCCGCTAACCATGATTGCGACAGGGCTGTACGGTAAATCACTGCCGGTGCAAAATGGCGCGCCGCTGCGTTTAGTCGTGCCGTGGAAATATGGCTTTAAGAGCATTAAGTCGATAGTCAAAATAAAGTTCGTAAAGTCTCGCCCCAGCACATCGTGGAATGTCAGCGCACCGCGAGAATACGGATTTTTCGCCAATGTTAACCCCACGGTCGATCACCCGCGCTGGAGTCAGGCAAGTGAGCGACGCTTGCCGACTAGCTTATTTGATTCAAAGCGTATTGCGACACTGCCGTTTAACGGTTATGCCGAGCAGGTAGCGAATTTGTATACAGGAATGGATTTAAAACGATATTTTTAGTGGGTACGTTGGGTAGCAATATTTAAAATAATAGCGAGAGTTTTTATAGTGTTAAACAGGCAACGCAAGCTAACTAAAATAGCCCTGTTGTTATTGGCACTGACTCCTCTTGCGTTGATGATTGATGCCGCCATTGGTCAAGCGCTCGGCCCCGATCCAGCTGAAGCGCTGGCTGATCAAACCGGTGAGTGGGCCTTGCGCCTGCTCTGCGCTTGCTTGGCTATCACACCGTTGCGCATTCTCACCGGCAAAGTAGAGTGGCTGCGCTATCGACGGATGTTGGGACTGTTGGCATTCTTTTATGCTTGCTTGCATCTTGGGGTTTACTGGGTATTTATATTGCGCCTGCAATGGGCAGATTTCTTTTATGAGTTTGCGCAGCGCCCGTATATAGCTGCCGGCATGGTTGCATTACTTTTGTTGGTACCGCTGGCAATCACTTCCACCAAAAAATGGCAAAAAAAGTTAGGCCGACAGTGGCCGAAATTACATCGCCTCGTGTATTTGGCTGCAGCACTGGCATTGACGCATGTATGGTGGCAAACTCGCGGAGACTATACCGAAGCGTTGATCTACACATTAATACTACTAGCCCTAGGAATGATTCGATATAGGCGCAAGTCGTGGTTTAAATGAGCGCGGTTGGATTTGTGTTGCAGTCGGCTAAAATGACTGCCTGAAATGCTTAGATGCACTCGCCAATAAATACCTGGGTATTACCGAGCGATCTTGATTAAAATAACGCTATTACACTAATCCTATGAGACCTTTAAGCATGTCCAGACATATCAACACACTGTTAGCTCTTTTCGTAGCGTTTGTTTTTTTTCAATCGCTATTTTTTAAATTTGCCGAGTTATTGGGTAGCCCAGCTGATATTACGGTTTATATTTTTCAAACTATAGGTCGTTGGATGACCGATATAGGGCTGGGTCAAGTAGGGGTATTGTTTAGTCAATATGGTGGGATAGTCATTGGGCTTGTCGAGCTTTTAGCCGGCGCGATGATTTTGTATTCACCTACCCGTTGGTTTGGGGCGCTGCTAGGCCTAGGCGTTATTTCAGGTGCCATTTTCTTTCATTTATTTACGCCATTGGGTTTGTTTCCCTATACCGATTTGGCTTGCACACAGGTGGGCTGCCCAACCGAAAAAGCACTGTTTTTTATGGCGCTGGGTGTTTGGTTGTGTTGCGCTACTTTGCTGCTTAGATTACGTTCAACAACGGTAGGGTAGCTAAATTTGGCAAGTGGATTATGGCAAAGGATTTTGATGAGACCATTCTTTGGGCAGCCCTAAGTGCGCAGTGACATCTGATGGCGGCTAAATATTGCTCAGCAATGCTGGCGCTCTAGCGATCAAATAGCGCTCAATTAGCAGTATTTTTTTACAAAGCTATACTTAGTCTAAGTGATGTTTCTTATAAGCCACTATCAGGAAGAGCCGATGACCGCGCCCATTGTAGATGATGACCCAGCTTACCAATTACTGCGTCAAGAGAGAGTCGACTTATTTAATGAGCAAAAAGATACTTTAGACCTTGGAGGCTTGGCGGCTAAAGATTACCGAGGCATTGATTTGCGTAATCTCAACGCCGATGGGCTAGATTTTAGCGATAGCTATTTTCGTAATGCTGATTTGAGAGGCATTGATTTCAGAAAGGCAAAACTTGAGGGCAGTAGTTTTGCTGACGCTAAAATATCGGGGTGCTATTTTGATGATGGTCTATCAGCTTCAGAGATGGCCATGAGTATTGCACAAGGTACTCGAGTGAGACGGGACTCAGCGGCAGACAAATAAAAATATACCGCGTAACTCTTTTTCAGCGATAAAAAAACCCGTTAACGTGTTTAACGGGTTTTTTTATTTCTATCGGTTTCTAGGTGAGCGAGCCTGATTGTTTAAAGCTTGCTATTGCCACTATGCATCCGCGGGATAGTGTTCGACAATGGGCTCACCTTTTATGGTTAGCTCGAATGCTTTGAGTCGTTTATAAATCGATAGCAGTTCAACTATGGTGCCCCATGAGTTGACCAAAAACTGGAATGACTCTTCAACTTTCCCAAAGGCTCTCAAAATCTGCTGAAGTACGCCCAATGTAATGGCGCCTGCCACTATGGTGGGGCCTAGCATGATGTAGGGAATGATCACCGTGAACTGCAAGTAAGACCACTTAGCAATATCAAAGTAAAGGTAGTGTTTATACAAATTAAAATAATTTTTGCGTATGTTGACGAAGAGTTCTCTCAGTGTTGGCGGCTCGGCGCGTTCGGCTTGGTCTTCACCAAATACTAACTCTTTGCGGTAAGCTGCTTCCACACGTTGATTTTTAAACTCTAAGCCCGGCAGCTTAATGCCAACAATAGCAAGTAGGGCGGTGCCGAATGTGGCAGAGATAATAGCCATGTATACCAGTGCATGATCTACTGGGCCGATCCAAGGTAGTTCGGTGACTTGCTCACTTAAGGTCCAGAGGATGGGTAGAAAGGCGATGAGGGTCATAATCGAGCGCAAAAAAGCGACACCAAGGGCTTCGACGATGCGTGCAAAGCGCATGGTATCTTCTTGCACGCGCTGAGCGGCACCTTCTATGTGGCGCAGCTTAGGCCAGTGTGCCGTGTAAAAGTCATTCATGGCTGTGCGCCAGCGAAAGATATAGTGCCTAACAAAAAATTCGAGGATGACTGCCACTAAAATGTAAATGCCAGCAATTTTGGCAAAGGTCATACATTTGGCAAGAAAGGAATCAAGCTCTACCGAGTTGGGTGTGGCCAGAGCTTCTTGCACTGTATTATAAAAGTCGCCAAACCATTCGTTGATTTGCACATCTAAGTGCACTTTGTACCAAGTGGCTAATAGGATAATGAGCGAGCCGAGGACCGACCATGCAAACCATTGTCGGTTGAGAAAAAAGGATCGAAACATAATAAGCCTGCGAATTGATTAATAGGTTAACAGTGGCTTTTTATAAGGCCAGCTATTGACGACATGCCTGTGCCGAGTTGCATCGAGCAATGTAAAAAAGGCATTCGATAAGTTTGCGCTTGGCAAATCCAAGCGCGCAGCTGTCGGAGCTCATTGAGCCTATAGTTTAGTACGAATGTTGGGTATTTCATTGCTTTGGTATTTTGTTATGCCGGTGCGGTGACTATCCTCCTGTGGTGTGAAAGGATGACCGCTATCGGTGGCATGGCTAGCGGCAGCGTCATTGCCATGATGCGCATCTTTAGTGCCGATCTTGCTTCTATTAGTCAAGCGTTTATTGCTTATGATGGGTCGAGTACTGCTGAGAATTGCAAAAAGATTATTGCCGAGAATGAAGGCGATGACGTTGTGTATTTAATCTTTTTTAACGGTGTTCATAGCAACTATTTTGCTCCTGCTATAACCTCAGTATGAGTTGTTCCCAGTAAGTTGCCAAAGAGTCATCCTTCAGTAATTCGCTGAGATGCGGATGGTAAGAGTGATGCTGGAGTGAAGAAAGATATTTCTGCTAGAGGGCGGGGCACAGGCCCGATCAAAGTGCGAATGACTACTGCTAGCTGTATTGATTGTCTGGAGGTGCGGGTAGATGAGGGAACTGGCGAAATTGCGACGATAAGCGCGTGAAGCATAAGGCGGGCCGATAGGCTGATAGATTGGCATCATCCCTTGCAGAGCGCGGGTTTATATTTGGAGTTATCGCTTGCGCATAAGCCGTCAACCGCAATATATTTAAAGATGGTGCCGGGAGGGGGACTTGAACCCCCACTCTGTTGCCAGAACCGGATTTTGAATCCGGCGCGTCTACCAATTTCGCCATCCCGGCATAGGTTGGCTGCTCAACATGTGCTACAAGTGTTGGGCGGGCGCGATTATAACAATGCGAACCGCTTGCGCAAGCATAAGTTGGTTATTGATCCAGAAAATTTTTTGCTTACCTAATCGTTGTTAGTCATCGATATATTTTTTTTTGAGAGCCCTTTAGATTTGCTTTAGTTATATAATGTCGACAGTTAGAAGCAGTCGAGACATTGATTAGGCCATGAATACTGTCAGGAATCCGATTTTTGGCGACTATCGCGATAATTTTCACCGCATTGCTTCATAGCTGCTTGTTCCGCACTTAATATTTACGTTGAGTTGCGGCCATCTGAATTTTCTTTTTCGTAGAATCTACAATGAACCGTCAGGACTTTGATTACCAGCTTCCCGCTGAATTAATTGCGCAGCATCCGGCGCAGCAGCGTAGCTCGTCTAGGCTACTGCAGCTTGGCCGAGTGAGTGGGGAAATATCACATCGGCAATTTACCGATCTACTCGAGCTTGTTGAGAGCAACGATTTACTGGTTTTTAATGATACGAGAGTTATTCCGGCGCGGCTGTTCGGCGAAAAAGACACAGGCGGCAAGGTCGAAGTACTAATCGAGCGCCTCACTGGAGGCACTCGCGGTATGGCGCAAATCCGTGCCAGTAAATCGCCAAAAGCAGGCGCTGAAATTCGTTTGCCTGAGGGCTTGGCGTTAAAGGTGGTTGATCGTATTGACGATATGTATTTGATCGAAAGCGTGGGTGAGATGTCATTACCCATGATTCTGCAGGCTGTTGGCCATATACCGCTGCCTCCGTATATCGACCGCGGCGACGAACAAGAAGATCGCGAGCGCTACCAAACGGTTTATTCAAAGCGCGAAGGGGCTGTAGCAGCGCCAACTGCAGGCTTACACTTCGATGAGGTTTTACTCGAGAAGTTGGCGAGTAAGGGCGCACAATTTGCTTTTGTGACATTGCACGTGGGGGCGGGTACTTTTCAGCCTGTGCGCGTTGATGATTTAGCCGAGCATGTCATGCATTCAGAGTATGCCGAGGTAAGCTCGCAGGTATGCAATCAAGTTCGTGAGACAAAAGCGCGCGGCGGGCGTGTTATCGCGATTGGCACTACCGCTGTTCGTTGTCTTGAAACGGCGAGCCCTGCGCCAGGCTGGATAGAACCTTACTACGGCGACACTGAGTTATTTATAACGCCGGGGTATCGCTTTAAAAATGTTGATGCGATGCTCACCAATTTTCATTTGCCTGAGTCAACCTTATTGATGTTGGTGAGTGCGTTTGCAGGCGTTGATAATACTAAAGCAGCATACAGCGCCGCTATTGCCGAGCAATATCGATTTTACTCGTATGGCGATGCAACGTTCATCAGCTAGGCACTTTTTTAGTTAAGCGCCCAATCAGCTAACTACCCAATGTTGAGGATTCCGGTTTGAAGTTTTCTGTTCATTCATCCGATGGTGCCGCGCGTCGCGGTGAGCTGGTATTTGATCGTGGCACCGTGCAAACGCCAGCCTTTATGCCAGTGGGAACCTATGGAACGGTCAAAGGGATGTTGCCCCGCGACATCGTTGAAATCGGTGCCGAAATTATTTTAGGCAATACATTTCACTTAATGCTTCGGCCTGGTGTTGAAGTAGTCGGTGAGCACGGTGGTCTGCACAAGTTCATTGGTTGGGATAAACCCATCCTGACTGACTCTGGTGGTTTTCAGGTTTGGAGTTTAGGCAAGCTTCGCAAAATAACTGAGGATGGGGTGAGTTTCCGCTCGCCCGTCGATGGCAGCGAAGTGTATCTCGACCCTGAAAAGAGTATGTTAGTTCAGCGCGCACTCGGTGCCGATATTGTCATGTGCTTTGATGAGTGCACTCCTTACCCAGCTACTCGTGAACAAGCCGATGTATCTATGCAGCTCTCACTGCGCTGGGCTGCGCGCAGTAAGCAAGCGCATGCCGATAACAGTGCAGCATTATTTGGTATTGTACAGGGAGGTATGTACAACGATTTGCGTATGGAGTCGTTGCAAGGTTTACAAGAAATAGGCTTTGATGGGTATGCCTTGGGTGGTTTATCGGTTGGTGAGAGTAAGCAGGAAATGCTGACGGTTCTCGATACATTAGCTGAAGCTATGCCCGCGCAAGCTCCGCGTTATTTAATGGGCGTGGGTACGCCAGAAGATTTAGTTGAAGCGGTCCTGCGGGGCATTGATATGTTTGATTGTGTCATGCCTACTCGCAACGCGCGCAATGGCCATCTGTTTACTTCGCGTGGAGTCATTAAGATTCGCAATGCAGTGCATCGGCATGCCGAGCAACCACTGGATGAAAGCTGTGATTGTTATACCTGTACTAACTTCAGTCGAGCCTACTTACATCATCTCGATAAGTGCCGCGAAATGCTTGGCGCACAATTAAATACGATTCATAACCTACGTTACTATCAGAATTTGATGGCAGGTTTGCGGGCGGCAATTGAAAAAGGCTCGTTGACATCGTTTGTTGATGAGTTTTATCGTTTGCGAGCGCGCCCGGTAGCCGAGAGTGAGTAACTCATAGTAGCGCCCATATTGAGATGAATTAATGTTTAGTGTGTCACCTCGTTCTGCTAATAGTCAGCTACCCCGCCAATATAATCGGCGGCAAGAGACTTGAATTGATGTACAAGGTTTGCGTATACATTCCGGAATCATCGCTAGAGCGAGTTAAGCAAGCCATGTTTGCAGCAGGAGCAGGCGAGTTTGGCAATTACGACAGTTGTGCTTGGCAGGTAGCAGGAGACGGCCAGTTTAGGCCGTTGGGGCAAAGTAACCCCGTGTTAGGCGAGCAGAATGTATTGGCGCATGTGCCTGAATATAAAGTTGAAATGGTTTGTGGCGACGCGGTTATTACTGAGGTTATTTCTGCTTTAATCAACGCGCATCCTTACGAAGAGCCCGCTTATCAATACTGGTTGGTGAATCCACCGCTGGCCTAACCTGTCGCTGGCTTAGCGCCTAAATGCTGCACGTAAAAGGAATAATTTTTGCCGATGTTTTACGAGTTCCGTGAGTGGCCGCATTGGGGTGGGAAGGCAATGAAGTTTCCGATAATGCGATGCAATTAGATTGCATCGTACGCAAATCTTTAAATAACAACTGCATACGTGAAAGTGATTCATGCATCATGTGAGAGATACTCTCGCAAGCCTGAAGGTTGTCTTTTGCGAGGCTTCGCCTCATCTCAATCTGAAACATCAAGCCTCTCAACCTCCGTTGAGTCCTTTGCGGCGCGCTGTCAATAACCTGTTGGCATAGAGTTTGGCGCAAATGCTCAAGGCTAGCAGGGTCGTGCATAGACATTCTGCGTAAGGTGTCAAAATCAGGTAGCTGGACTTTTCCCTCCATGCTTTTCAGCGGGGCTTTATTAATCATTCGGCTTTGTTCATTGAAGTTGTCGTTTGGCATGAGTTTTCTTCCTGCTTAATCGAGGTTGATCAACAACGTGTGTTCGCAATATTAAAAACCTTGCCGGCAAGCGCATATCGAGAGGGCTAGTGTAGTGACCGGATGTAAAAACACCTTGTTTTTTGCGGCTCGCCGGGGCGATGTGTCGTTGTTGCTGATTTTTTCCGACCCATTATTTATTTTAGGAGTCTTGTGAACGCACAAGCGACTGCTATGTTAGCAAATATGCTTTGGTTGTGCATTAAATAACCACCAGCTTCTGGTTGGGTTTTGGTCGCTTTTTTTATATTTAAATCAGTGACTTATGTATTTTTAATGATTTTTTTCCGGTGGCTTAGTTTCCTATTATGACTACGAGTGCAGAGAGCCTGTATTTTGTGGGGTATTATCTGGTGTGCGGCGTCGCATTAATCGCTCTTATCTGCTGTGTGATTACTGCTCCGACATTAGAGAATGCTGTATTATTCGGTCGCGCTTGAGGGCGCAGCGCTTTTTCAATCACTCACCACCCAGAAGAATTTAACTTATGTTGTATGCACTCGATGGCACTGCGCCAAAACTTATTGGTGAGGGTCATTTTATCGCCCCTAATGCGAGTGTTATTGGCGATGTCACCTTGCAAACTCATGCCAGCGTTTGGTTCGGCGTAGTTATTCGTGGTGATGCTGAACGCATTGAGATCGGCGCGCGTAGCAATATACAAGATGGCTCTGTTTTACATGCCGACCCAGGGCTACCGCTGCAGATTGGCGCGGCAGTCACTGTAGGGCACAAGGTAATGCTGCATGGCTGCAATATTGGCGATGGTAGTTTGATTGGCATTAACGCGGTTGTGCTCAATGGCGCTAAAGTGGGCAAAAACTGCCTCATCGGTGCAGGCGCTCTAGTGACTGAAAATACAGAAATACCCGATGGTTCGGTCGTTATGGGCTGTCCAGGTAAGGTGGTTAAGCATCTATCTGAAGAATATCAGCAGTCCTTAGCGCTCGGCGCCGAACATTATGTTGAAAATGCGCAGCGTTATTTGCTCGGTCTTGAACCGGTCGAGCAATGAACTCGATGCGGCGCTTTTAAAAAGGGTTGGTCGTTTTTTCCGATTTCAGGTTAACCACAATGCCAGACGATTTTAACTTTGCTAACAATAAGGGCCCGGGTCAGCAGGGGGCTATGGGGCCAATCAAATCGCCGTGTATTGGTGTTTGCGCCTTGAACATACAAAATGTTTGTGAGGGCTGCTATCGCACGGCTGATGAAATTACGGCTTGGGTTAGTCTGACGCATCAGCAGCAAGTTGAGGTCGTAGC
Organism: uncultured Pseudomonadales bacterium; assembly: GCA_943788835.1. Lineage (GTDB taxonomy): Bacteria > Pseudomonadota > Gammaproteobacteria > Pseudomonadales > UBA7434 > UBA7434. The sequence goes on from CALSRU010000011.1 coordinate 49,366, forward strand.
ATTGAGCTGGCAGCGAGCGCGCGCCAGCGGTAAAGTACTTTAGCGCGTTTCATCAAGGGCTCTATTTTTTTAGGTATCGAGTGGGCGGCTCTTGGTTACTACGCTAGTTTTGATATTGGCGGGAAATGCCTTCACCATGCTAATGCGATTGTCACTTAAGTTGAGCACTTCAAAATGGTAGTTGGCCACCGATAAGCTTACGCCACTAGCGTCTGGGAATGACTCGAGCTCTTCTAGCAGAAGCCCATTGAGCGTTTTCGGGCCTTCGGTCGGCAGTGTCCAGCCGAGTTGTCGATTAATGTCCCGTACGGTTGCCGAACCGTTAATTACAAAGGTGCCGTCACCCGCGTCGGTGACATCGGCGAATTGCTCGGCGAAATTGGTGGTGTAGTTCCCTACAATTTCTTCGAGAATATCATCAATAGTAATTAAGCCAAGCACCACGCCATACTCGTCGACCACTAAACCTATGCGACGCTTTTCATGTTGAAAGTTAAACAGCTGTGTGTGTAGCGGCGTGCCTTCGGGCACGAAGTAAGGTTCCGAAGTGGCCTCAATCATTGCCCGTTTATCAATGTGTGGCGTGTTGCCTTGAGAGTCATCCGCACGTTGAGTGATAAAGCGAGAGGTGTTGCGCAAATGCAGCAGGCCGACCATGTCGTCAAGCTCATCACGATATAGCAGTACGCGAGTATATTCGCTGGCGCGTAATTGCTCATAGATCGTTTGCTGGCTAGCATTGATGTCAATTGCGTAAATTTCATTACGTGGAATCATAATGTCATCCACTTCAACATTCTCTAGATCAAGAATGTTCATGAGCATGGTGCGGCGCTTGGTTTGAAAAATACTGCCAGATTCTTGCACCAATAGTTTTAATTCATCGAACGATAGCGGCTTTTCTAACTGTGCGTGAGGGTTGCCGCCTAGCCACTTTATAATTCCGTTAGAGATGTGGTTAGTGATCCACACTAGCGGAAAAAACAGAACTCCCAATGGCTGCAATACATAAGAGGCCGGGAAGGCTATTTTTTCAGGATGCAACGCTGCATATGTTTTGGGCGTAACTTCAGCAAACACTAGAATAATAATAGTTAATGCGCCAGTGGCAATGAAATAGCCGGCATCGCCATAGAGTCGGACGCATATGGCAGTGGCCAGCGATGCAGCCGCAATGTTGACCAAATTATTACCGATTAGAATTAAACCAATTAAGCGATCGGTGCGGCTCAGCATTCTTGAGGCCTTGCGAGCGCCGCGATGCCCAATAGCCTTGAGGTGTTTTAAACGATAGCGATTGAGCGCCATCATGCTGGTTTCTGAGCTGGAGAAAAATGCTGAACACAGTATCAGAAGAGCAAGAACTGTGAACAGCCAGCTTAACGGTATGTCATCCAAGGAGAGGTCGAACCTTTAGTGTGGGATTTAAAAGTGAATATTGAGCCACGCCAAGCGATTTGGCAAGTACCAATTAGTCGCCAAAGTATGTTGGGTTAGAGTCGCTGCAATACAATATCAAGCATGAATTTAGAGCCAAAATAAGCGAGCGCCAGTGCGGCAAACGCTCCAACAGTCCAGCGGGCAGCCGTGCGGCCACGCCAGCCATGCAAGCGCCGACCCAATAGGAGCGCCGATAATAAGCCCCACGATATAAGTGTGAACACGGTTTTGTGCACGAGATGCTGTTCAAATACGTTGTCGATTGATAAGCCGCCAGAAATAATTGCTAGGCTCATGATCGCCCACGAAAGGGTAATCAGGTGGAAGAGGTGATTTTCTAAAGACTCGAGCGGAGGCAGCGCCTGGAGCCAGATGCCTGATGTGCCAGAGCGCAGACTTTTATCGGCGGCAAATAACACCAAGGCATACAGAGCGGCTAAGCACAAGATGCTGTAGGCTACGATCGAGCTGATTATGTGCAAAAGCAAGCCTGCCGAGCTGGCATTGATGGGAGAGTGGTGCCCAAAGAGAGCGGCGAAGATTACGCACAGGCCTGCAAATATATAGACTGGAATAAGCAGCGTCAGCCATCGCTGCGATGCCTGCGAAGCAACGGTCGCAGCAACCACAATAAGTGCCGTTAGCGATACGGCATCAAAAAAACTGCTGCTGAGCCCGCCTGAGTCGAGTCCCGTGATAAGAAGCGCACCAGAATGCAGCAGTATCGCCGCAAAGCCGATGGTGATGGGCGCGTTGCTCGGTGGTGCTTGCTTAGCGAGGCTGTTGATCAGCCAAAGCGCGGCTAGGCTGTAGGTTGCGGCTGCAGCCAAGGCGAAAATAATTATGGTGGTAGTAAATTGTGGCATTTGATTGAGTGTCTTAAATCCTTTGGCCGCTGTTCGGCGCTCATTGGAACCGACGAGCGATTGTTGGCTAGTCAGCTGCAGAGTGTGTCACAAGCGCCGGTGCGGGTGAAGTCCTCTTTGGTACATAAATCGGCTTTGTGCAGGTCTGTTGGCGCTTAGTTTAAACGAGAGCGGGCAAATAGCGGCATAGTTTAACCAAAGTTACCGTTTAAATAGTGGAGTGAGGTAAAACGCCTGCGATATACTAATCCCAATATTTAATCATGGTATCTCTTTATGTTTGAAAACCTCAGTGATCGTCTTTCCCAAACGTTGCGACAAGTGGGCGGTAAGGCGCATTTAAGTGAAGATAATATTAAGGCGGCGTTGCGCGACGTGCGCATGGCACTGCTCGAGGCAGATGTTGCTCTGTCTGTAGTTAAGGAGTTTACCGATGCGGTTAGGCAGCGTGCTATGGGGCAAGAGGTCTCGGCGGCACTGTCTCCAGGTCAAGCGTTTCTTAAAGTGGTCCAGGCTGAACTTCAGGGAGCTTTAGGCGATCAAAATTCTGCGCTGAATCTAGCTGTTAAGCCGCCTGCCATTATTTTGATGGCGGGCTTGCAAGGTGCGGGTAAGACGACCACCGTGGCTAAGTTAGCCAAGTACCTCAAAGAGCGTGAAAAAAAATCAGTTCTTGTTGTAAGTGCTGATATCTATCGACCTGCGGCGATCAAGCAGCTTGAAACGCTAGCCGCTGAAGTGGATGTGAGTTTTCAGCCTAGCGATATCAGCCAAAAACCATTGGCTATTGTTCAGGCCGCACTTAAAACCGCTGCTGCAAGCATGCATGATGTCTTAATTGTAGATACTGCTGGGCGCCTAGCCATCGATGACGCAATGATGGGGGAGATTGGTGACTTACACAAAGCGTTAGACCCTGCGGAAACATTGTTTGTGGTTGATGCCATGACTGGGCAAGACGCGGCTAACACAGCTAAAGCGTTTGGCGAGGTCTTGCCATTAACCGGAGTAGTGCTAACTAAAATTGATGCCGATACTCGTGGTGGTGCAGCGCTCTCTGTGCGGCAGGTGACGGGTAAGCCGATTAAATTCATGGGAGTTGGAGAAAAAGTTGCTGCATTAGAGCCCTTTCATCCTGATCGTATTGCGTCGCGAATTTTAGGTATGGGCGACATGATGTCGCTGATTGAAGAAGCCGAGCAAAACATTGATAAGCGTAAAGCCGAGCGGCTCGCGCGCAAAATGAAGCGTGGCAAAAGCTTTGACTTAGAAGACTTTCGCGATCAGTTACAGCAGATGAAAAACATGGGTGGTTTGGGGAGCATGCTGGAGAAAATGCCAGGCATGTCCGGTATGGCTGAAATGGCGGAGCAGCAAGTTGCGCAAAAGCAATTTGGGCAGATGGAGGCGATTATCAATTCAATGACTCCCCAAGAGCGTAAGCACCCCGAGTCGCTCAACGGCTCGCGAAAACGACGTATCACTGCAGGCTCCGGCACTCAGTTGCAAGACCTCAATCGCCTTATGAAGCAGCATAAGCAAATGCAAAAAATGATGAAAAAAATGAAAAAAGGTGGCATGGCCAATATGATGCGCGGCCTCGGCGGTATGTCGGGGCAGGGTGGCCCTGCGGGTATGGGGGGGCTTCCCCCAGGATTCAAGTAGCCGCCTCGAACCGCTCGCCTGCATTGCGGCGTCACTTGGTTGCGGCAACCTTGAGGCCTTACAATGAGGTGGCAGAGCGCCAAGAAAATGGTGGCGGTCCGGTCATTTGAGCCTAAAACTTACCGGATTACCCCGTTCTGGTCGAAATACCTCAAATCTTCCGTATTTTGCTAGGTATTAACGTGTTTGCGTTGTTTTCATTCGTCCTTCAATAACGTACAATGCGCGCCTTTTTTCGGGTCTGGTAAAGGGTTTAGACGCCATTTTTGCCGACCAACCCCTTGGCTAAGCTTTAGTCTTAGTGGCTAATTACTCAAGCTGGGGGCGGAATTCATTGAAAGTTAACTTTGGCAAGGTGTTTACATGGTCACAATTCGTTTATCTAGAGGCGGTTCTAAGAAGCGGCCGTTCTATCGTGTCGTTGTTGCCGATAGCCGCATGCGCAGAGATGGCCGATTTATCGAACAAATCGGATTTTTCAACCCTATCGCCCGCGGTCAAGAGGAAGGCTTACGTATTCAGCTGGATCGTGTTGAGCATTGGACTGGCCTAGGTGCGCAAGTATCTGAGCGAGTACAAGCGTTAGTTAAGCAAGCGAGTAAAGCAGCAGTAGCAGGTGGTGCAGCTGCCTGATTCGAGCCCGGTGGTGCACGAGCAGGCGGACAATAGCGCTGACTGGATAACGGTCGGGCGAATCAAGACAGTTCATGGCGTGCACGGTTGGCTCAAAGTTGAGTCCTTTACCCAGCCGCCCGAAAATATTTTGACTTATAGTGGCTGGCATTTGCTGGCCGAAGAGCGGTCGGCCAGCGCGATAAGTAGTAGCGTTGGTCAACCGGTTAGCTTTGATGATGTGAAGATTCGCGATAAAGATATTTTGGTTCATTTAAAGGGACTGTGTGATCGCGACGAGGCTCAACAATTAAGCAGACACTTTATTCGAGTGCCGCGCAGCGATATACCACCGCCGCCCGAAGGTGATTATTATTGGCATCAGCTTGAGGGGTTGCAGGTTTATCAGGCGGCCAGAGATGGCCAAGAGGCCTATCTGCTAGGTTGCGTTGACCACATGTTAGAGACGGGTGCTAATGATGTATTGGTGGTGAGAGCCGCTGATACCGAGTTGAGCGCTGAAGATACGGAGATTCGCGAGATATTAATTCCGTATCGTCCGGATGAAGTGGTGAAGACGGTGGATATTGCCTCTGGTCAGATCATTGTTGACTGGTATTACGATTAAGGCTGAAGCAGCGATGCGCGTGTCGGTAGTAACACTTTTCCCCGAGATGTTTACAGCATTAACCGACAGTGGGATTACGCGCCGGGCAGTTGAGAGACATCTGCTGAGTTTGGCGCTGGTTAACCCCCGCGATTACGCAGGGAATAAACACGGCAGTGTTGATGATAAGCCGTATGGGGGTGGTCCCGGCATGGTAATGTCCGTGGCGCCATTGCGCAGTGCTCTGCAAGTGGCTGGTGCAGCGGCAGCGGGCTCAGACAAGGTAAAAGGTAAAAAGCCAAAGGTGGTTTATTTGACGCCTCAAGGCCAGCCGCTAAAGCAGCCGTTGGTTGAAAGTTTGGCCAGGGAAGAGTCTTTAGTATTACTCTGTGGGCGTTACGAAGGAATCGATGAGAGAGTAGTTGAGTCTGATGTCGATTTAGAAGTGTCGTTAGGTGATTACGTTATTAGTGGTGGTGAGCTTGCGGCAATGGTGCTGCTTGATGGCATTATCCGGTTGCAACCGGGTGCGCTGGGTGATGAAGACTCGGCAGGACAAGATTCTTTTTCTGGGCGTGGCTGGCTTGACTACCCGCACTTTACTCGACCAGAAACGATAGACGGGCAAGATGTTCCCGCGGTATTGTTAAGTGGCAATCATGCAGCGATAGCTAGTTGGCGACTTGAGCAGGCACTAAAAAAGACCTTATTGAAGCGGCCTGATTTGCTTGAGCCGCAAGTGTTAAAAAATAGTGGCGTTGAGCTTAGCAAGCAAGAAGTTGAGATAGTTGCGAGATTGCAAGCTGATTTAAACGACTGAATTATTTGGCGCAGCTGCGGAAATTAGCGAGAAGTCGATAGAGAGCCTGCATAGGCAAAAGAGCAAGACCCATAATTTAGAGATGTGCGCCATATGTGGTGTGCTGTATTTTGAACCGTAAAGTTATTCGCAGTGTTTTAACACCACCTAGTGTTGAGGGCTGTAGCAATTAGGATTTAACCGGAGCTAGGCAATGAGCAGCAATAAAATTATCCAGCAAATTGAAAGTGAGCAGATGGAATCAAAAACGATTCCTGATTTTTCGCCTGGCGATACCGTAGTTGTGCAAGTGCGCGTAAAAGATGGCGAGCGTGAGCGGTTGCAGGCCTTTGAAGGCGTTGTGATTGCTAAGCGTAATCGTGCAATTAATTCGGCGTTTACTGTGCGAAAAATCTCGCATGGCGTGGGCGTAGAGCGAACTTTTCAAACGTTTAGCTCGTTGATAGCTGAGATCACAGTGAAGCGCCGCGGCGATGTGCGTCGAGCTAAGCTTTATTATCTTCGCGAGCTATCAGGTCGCGCAGCGCGTATCAAAGAAAAGTTGGGCTAGTACATTTTTTGCGCGTAGGTCAGCCCTATGGCGCATAAAATTATTCAGCTTGTAGTTCGTGAGCCGGTAATTGCATAGGTTTTGTGGCAAGCTGGTCCGGCCATGGTAAAAAAAGCGACGCTTTGGCGTTCGCTTTTTTTTTGTCTGAAATATTTTGCTATGCTTGCTTGGCTTGAATGGAGCTTTAGCTAAAGTGAGTTGGAGCATTGCCCGAGCATACTGCACGGAATGACGCTGTCAGATGAGCAATACGACGAATAAACAACCGATAGACCCAGGTGCTGAAAAGCGTATTGATAGTTATATCGATACACTTTGGCTTGAGCGAGGTTTGAGTAACAATACTCTTGAAGCCTATCGGCGCGACCTCAGGGCTTTAGCGGTCTATCTCACAGCGCACAATAGTGGGCTGTTAACTGCCAGCTATGCTGATTTGGTTGATCGTTTGGGCGCTTTGGCACTGGCTCGTGTGAGTCCTCGCTCGCAGGCACGCTTGGTTTCCAGCATCAAAGGTTTTTATCGCTATTGTGTTCGTGAAAATCTTCTAGTGGTCGATCCATCGGCGCAACTTTCACCGCCAACCTTAGGCCGCGTGCTGCCAAAAGTACTCAGCGAGGCACAAGTCGAACAACTATTGGCAGAGCCTGGCACAAGCCCCTTGGAATTGCGCGACAAAGCAATGCTTGAATTAATGTATGCCTCGGGCTTGCGCGTATCAGAGTTAGTCAATTTGAGCATGCCTCAGCTCAATTTACGGCAAGGGGCAGTGCGGGTTATGGGTAAGGGCAGTAAGGAGCGCGTGGTGCCTGTGGGCGAAGAAGCGTTGCACTACTTGCAAATGTATTTGAGCCAGGCTCGGCAGGCTCTGCTGGGCGATAGCGTGGCTACAGCAACACAAAGCAATGTGCTGTTTCCTGGTCGCGCAGGCAAGGCCCTGAGTCGTCAGGCTTTTTGGTACCGCGTTAAATTCTATGCCAATCGAGCCGGCGTACAGAGTGCTATTTCCCCCCACGTTTTGCGCCATGCGTTTGCTACGCATCTACTCAATCATGGCGCCAATTTACGTGTTGTTCAGCTTCTGCTAGGGCACAGTGACTTGTCTACCACGCAGATTTACACGCATGTGGCGAGTCAGCGGCTCCAAGAATTGCATGCCAAACACCATCCTCGTTCGTGATTTTTGCTGAGAACGTCGCGGTAGCCATTTTAAGAACCTACATTCCTGCTGGAACTAAGCACAATAACCATGCTCTTAATTTGGGTGTCTGTGTAGAGTGCGATACACTTCGCATCGGCCAGGTTAGGGTGTTGGGTATTGGTGCTTCTGATCCAGGCTAGTCGCTGTGGTACCTATGTTTTGCTGGCAGCTAAAAACGGCTAAGCTCTGAAGAGGTTTATTCAAAATTGAGCCCTGTTCAAATGCCAATGTAGGCTGATTCTTTGGCGGCTATTTTAGAATTATTATTGAGGTTTTTATGAAACTAACCCGTTGTATACATCTTTCAGTTATCGCCTTAGTCACCACTTATTTGTTTGGAGCCATCGCTGTTCAAGCTGAAGAGGTTAGCGACAAAATCCTCGAGCCGTTGAAGCAGGCGCGGCCTGATTTTCGCTTTGAATCGCTGCAAAAAACGCCTGTAAACGGTATGTACCGTACGACGGTTGTGGGTGGTCCAACGATTTATATTAGCGAAGATGGCAAGCATTTTTTTACCGGTGATGTTTTTGCTGTGGGCGAAAACGGCATTACTAATATAGCGGAGCAAGAGTTAGAAGGCGATCGTAAAGCGGCCATTGAAGCGCTCAAAACTGACGATATGATTGTCTTTAGTCCAAGCGAAACTAAGGCCTATGTTTACGTCTTTACCGACGTTGATTGCTATTACTGTCAAAAACTGCATAAAGAGGTGCCTGCGCTAAAAGACCTAGGCGTTGAGGTGCGCTATTTGGCCTATCCGCGAGCAGGTGTTGGTTCACCGGCCTTTCGCAAAATGGCCTCGGCCTGGTGTGCGGATGATGCTCAGGATGCGTTAACACGCTTGAAGCTGGGTAAAGACATTCCAGATAATGTTTGTGATGGTAATCCGATCACTGATCAATATAAGTTAGGTGGTCGCTTAGGTGTGACCGGGACTCCGGCGTTAATTACGGCCGAGGGTGAATTGATACCGGGTTACTTGCCTGCGGATAAGTTAGCTAAGCGTTTAGGCTTGTAGGGTTTGGCTAAGCTATATTTTTCAGCTTGAGCGTTATGGTCTTGGGCGCACCAAGCTCTAACAAGCGCAGCACAATGCTGCGCTTGTGCGTTGTTGTATTACTTAACGTTTTTGTTGTCTGGCCAAGTGTCAGGGGCGCGAATTGGCAATACTGACTGCGTGATGGTGTTGTTGTTTAATCAAAGTGAGAAGTTTTAGTGCAAAGAATGAATATTGGTATTTGTGGTTTAGGCACTGTCGCCTGTGGCGTGATCAACGTATGGCAGCGTAATCAATCGTTACTCACCAGCCGTGCTGGGCAAAATAGCGTTATTACGCATATTGGTGCGCGGCGAGATAATCCTGCATGTGATACCCATGCTTATACGGTCAGTCGTGATATTTTTGCTGTGGTTAACGATCCATCAGTCGATGTGGTGGTCGAGCTTATTGGTGGTATAGAGCCTGCACGCCAATTGGTGATGGAGGCCATTGCGGCGGGTAAACATGTTGTAACCGCTAACAAAGCGTTAATTGCCGAGCATGGTGATGAGATTCTGGCTGCTGCAGCATTGGCCGATGTTGAAGTTCGTTTCGAGGCGGCTGTGGCCGGCGGGATTCCCGTTATTAAAGCGCTAACAGAAGGATTGAGCGGCAACGCTATTGAATCGATCGTTGGTATTATTAATGGAACTGGCAATTATATTCTCACCGAAATGCGCGAGAAGAATCGATCTTTTGAAGACGCATTAGCCGACGCGCAGCGCCTGGGCTATGCAGAGGCAGATCCTACTTATGACGTTGAAGGCATAGATGCGGCACAAAAACTGACTATTTTGGCAGCGCTAGCCTATGGTACGCCGTTAGACGCGAGCCGCTGTTACACCGAAGGCATTTCAGCGGTGTCAGTTGCAGATATGACTTATGCCAATGAGTTAGGCTATTGCATTAAACATCTTGGAATAGCGCGTGCCACCAAGCAAGGTCTTGAGATGCGTGTGCATCCGGCGCTTATACCTAAAAGCCGCTTGATCGCTAACGTCAATGGCGTTTTAAATGCAGTGGCTATTCATGGCGATGCGGTTGGTCCCACATTGTTTTGTGGTGCTGGTGCTGGAGCAGAGCCGACAGCTTCGGCCGTGATTGCCGATATTGTCGATATTAGTCGTAAAATGGCCTGTGGTTCTAAGGTAAGCTCTGACGTCAGCGCGGCTCCCTCAGAACCGCAAGCAAGTGTACAGGCCGCCTTGCACCGAGTTGTTCCTATCACCGATATCCATTGTGCATATTATTTGCGTATTGCTGCGGCCAATCGTCCAGGCGTGCTGTCGCAAATTACCCAGGTGCTCAGCGATGCAGATATTAGTGTCGAAGGGGTTCGTCAGCATGAGCACACGGTGGGCGCGCATACTCACACTAATGAGCCGGTGCCAATTGTTTTGACCACGAACGTCACGCTAGAGTCGAATTTTCGAGCAGCGGTTGCGCAAATAGAAATGCTCGATACGGTATTACAGCCTGTGTCGATTATACGTATTGAGTCGGTTGATTAGCCCAAAAAATAAACCGTTAGAGAGAAGAGATAAGCTTTGAAATATATCAGCACCCGGGGTCAGGCTCCGGCATTAAACTTTGAAGAAGTAGTGCTAGCGGGATTGGCTAGTGATGGTGGCTTGTATGTTCCTGAAAAGTTGCCCGAATTTTCGCAGGAAGAAATTCAGCAGTGGGCGGGCTTGCGTTACGATGAGCTGGCATTCAAAATTATTTCGCCCTTCGTTGCAGGTGCTATTCCTGATGAAGGATTTGCGTAAGATACTAGGCGAAACGTATGCGACGTTTCGCCATCCTGCCATAGCACCATTGGTGCAAATCGATAAAAACGAATGGATATTAGAGTTGTTTCATGGCCCAACACTAGCCTTTAAAGATTTTGCCCTGCAGATGCTTGGGCGCGTGCTCGATTACATTTTAGAGCGACGCAACGAGCGTGTTGTGATCATGGGCGCCACTTCTGGCGACACCGGCTCAGCTGCTATAGAAGGTTGCCGGCATTGTAAGTTTGTTGATATTTTCATTTTGCACCCGCATCAGCGCGTATCTGATGTTCAGCGTCGCCAAATGACAACAGTGTTAGAAGATAATGTTTGGAATATTGCTATAGAAGGCAATTTTGATGATTGTCAAAATATTGTTAAGGCTAGTTTTCGCGATCAATCTTTCTTGCCCGATGGGCGCAAGCTAGTGGCGGTGAACTCGATCAACTGGGCTAGAATTATGGCGCAGATTGTCTATTACTTTTATTCGGCACTGGCAATTGGTGGGCCGCAAAAGCCCATTACTTATTCGGTGCCCACGGGTAACTTCGGTGATATTTTTGCCGGTTATCTTGCAGTTAAAATGGGCTTACCGGTTGAGCAATTAATTATTGCCACCAATAAAAATGATGTGCTGCATCGTATTATGTCTAGCGGTATTTATGATCGAACCAATTTACATCACACGCTCTCGCCGAGTATGGATATTAGTATCTCCAGTAATTTTGAGCGCCTTATGTTTGATATGTATCAGCGCGATGGGAGCAAAATTGCTGCATTAATGGCGCAGTTTGAAGACCAGCCAATCACAATAAGCAGTGAGGCGATGGAGTCTGCCCGCAGCCTGTTTAGTAGTGCAGCAGTTGATGATGCGACTACCTGCGAGGTCATTGCCAATACCTTTGCGCGCACGGGCTATCTACTCGATCCGCACTCAGCCACTGGCGTCGGCGCTAGTGTGCAATGTCGCACCAGCGCTGAACAAACTATTGTGACTTTGGCCACAGCGCACCCTGCGAAATTTCCCGATGCCATTGCCGAGGCAGATGTGGGTGTATCGCCCTCTGTGCCGCCGCACATGGAACATATTTTTACCAGTGAAGAGCGCTTTACGGTGCTCGATAATAATAAATCTACCGTCAATCAATTCATGGTAGAGCAGCTAGCTGCACAACGCACTTAGCTTGGTCAATGACAGCCTTATAATTAGCGCAGGAGTTCGATTCATTTGGCCGCGGTAATCAAGCGCAGAATATTACCCAACTCAGCGTCCGCAGTGAATGTTGATGAATTACCCAGCGATATGCCTGATTTGCTGCGACGTATTTTTCACGCGCGCGGTTTGCATTCATCGGCCGATGTCGATTTATCGATGTCTGGACTGCTGCCTCCGGCGCAACTAGCGGGCATGGAGGCTGCTACCGAGTTGTTAGTGGGGGCTATCCAGCAGCAAGCCCGTATATTGGTGGTCGGCGATTATGATGCCGACGGCGCTACTAGCAGTGCGTTGGCCCTGCGTGCGATGGCGCGATTTGGCCACAGTGATGTTAGTTTTTTGGTGCCTAATCGCTTTGAATACGGCTACGGACTATCACCCGAAATTGTCGAACTGGCTAAGCATCAAAAGCCCGCGCTTATTGTGACGGTCGATAACGGTATTTCCAGTATCGAGGGTGTGCAAGCCGCGCGCGATTTAGGTATCGATGTGCTCATTACCGATCACCACTTGCCAGGGCGCGAATTGCCGGCGGCTAATGCAATCGTCAATCCTAACCAGCATGGCTGTAAATTCCCCAGCAAAATGCTGGCAGGGGTGGGCGTGATTTTTTATGTGATGCTGGCCTTGCGCGCGCGTCTTGATGAGTTGGGTTGGTTTAGTGACGCTCGGCCAAAACCCAACATGGCAGAATTTCTTGATTTGGTCGCGCTGGGAACCGTGGCCGATGTCGTACCCTTGGATCGCAATAATCGTATTTTGGTAGAGCAGGGCCTGCGCCGAATTCGCCGCGGTCAAGCTTGCGCGGGCATTTTGGCCATTATCGAATGTGCAGGACGAAGTCGTGCCGGTTTGACGGCGTCTGATTTGGGTTTTGCGGTTGGGCCGCGGCTTAATGCTGCGGGCCGACTCGATGATATTTCTATTGGCATTGGCTGTTTACTCACCGATGATGCTAATTTGGCGCGCGAAATGGCCAGCGAACTTGATGGTTTGAATCGAGATCGCCAACAAATTGAAAAGTCGATGCAGGTACTCGCAACCCAGCAGCTCGCGCGCATTCAGCTAGATTTTGATGCACAGCAGGACAAAAATAGTGCCGACAACGATTTACCTGTAGGTATTTGTTTGCAGGATGATGAGTGGCATCAAGGCGTGGTGGGTATTTTGGCCTCGCGCATTAAAGAGCAATATCATCGGCCCGTAGTGTGCTTTGCATTAGCCAATGATGATCCTGACTGTGGCATGCTCAAGGGGTCGGCGCGTTCTATTCCCGGCTTTCATATTCGCGATGCGTTAGATGCCATTGCTACGGCTAACCCCGGTTTGATTGAAAAATTTGGTGGTCATGCCATGGCGGCAGGGTTGAGTTTGGAGCGCTCTAATTTCGAAGCATTTGCCGCTGAGTTTAATCGTCAGGCATGCGGGGGTTTAGAAGAGCAGGATTTGCAAGCGGTGCTGCTTACAGATGGTATGTTGCAAGCGAGCGAAATAACACTGCCTAACGCACATTTGCTTCGTTCGGCATTACCGTGGGGTCAAAAGTTACCCGAGCCTTTATTTGACGGCGAGTTTTTTGTGGTCAGTCAACGTATTGTGGGTGAGCGCCATTTAAAGATGGTCCTCAGTCAGTTGTTACCCGAAGAGAATGTGGAAGGCAATAATAAAACCACGGCAGAAAACTTTGATGCTATAGCCTTTAACATTGACCCTGCTGAGTGGCCTGACTCAGCGATAAAAAGTATTAAGATAGGCTACTTACTCGATGTAAATGCCTACCGCGGCCGAGAAACCGTTCAATTTATTGTACGGCACATAGAAAAGATTCATTAAATCAGGCCAGCTACAAAAATATAGGAAACAAGTTTATGCGCGTAACGCCAGGGTTATACCAGCATTATAAAGGTGGTCGCTATGAGGTGATAGGTGAGGCGAGGCATACTGAAACCGAAGAGGATTTAGTATTGTACCGAGCGCTTTATGGTGAGCGAGGCTTATGGGTTAGGCCGCTCGAGATGTTTTGTGAAACGGTTGATGTGGAGGGCGAGCAAGTGCCGCGCTTCGCTCTATTATCAGCAGCGGACTAGTAAGGCGTGCTGTGCATGACGTTAGACAGGATAGGACGGAACAAGTGGGCTGAGGGGTGTCGTCCTTTATTTTACAGTTTTGAGCGCTGGTTGAGTGGGGGCAGCTTTGGGCTGTTACCACCGTGATGTCGGCCCGGTTGTTTCTCATCAAGCCACTAATGCGAAAATAAAAAAGGCCCACCTAATGGTGAGCCTTTTTCAATTTGGTAGCGGGGGCTGGATTCGAACCAACGACCTTCGGGTTATGAGCCCGACGAGCTACCAGACTGCTCCACCCCGCATCAATACTGTTTTGCACTGGCTTTCGCAAGCGCTTTATCGGCTCTGGATTGCCGGTCAGGGCGCGCATAGTAAGGAGAACGGCCGCACTCGTCAAGCGCTGCAGCACTTCTTGTACTTTTTACCGCTTCCGCAGCTGCATGGGTCATTGCGGCCCACTTTATTGAGGTTGATACTTTGGCCATCGCAAAAGTACCACTGGTCGTCTACTTTTTTGAATTGAGAGCGTTCGCTGTGGTTATGGGTTTTACCATCGCCATCAACATATTGGGCGGTAAATTCCACACTGCCCACTTTGTCATCAATTGTTCCGGCTTTGCTACTCAAAATACGAAGTCCTTGCCATGTCGAACCCTCGGCCCAGCTTTTTGTTGACTCAAAGTCGAATTCGGCACGGCCATCGGGGTGCAGCGAGTCGTGTAAAAAATCAATTTCAGCACTGGCATACGCACTGTATCGTGCCCGCATTAGCTGCTCGGCGGTTTCCGCGGCTTGCTTACCTGCAATAATGGGTTCGCAGCATTGTTCATAATTTATATCGGCGCCGCAGTGACAATTAGCCATGTTTTCTTCCTAGAGAGTGGAAAGCGTATTTGGGAAAGATTTTGCCAAACATCTCCACATTAAAAAAGGCTTAGTAGTTCCGCCTATAAATTCGATAGAATCCCCGCTCGGCATTTTAGCCCTCGGTAGTTTGGGCAAATGCGGGTTTGGGGCGTCAGTTTGCCATAGGAATCAGGCCTATTGCGCCTTACCTAAGCTGTGTTTAATTCAGGAACATTTTATTGTATGTCCGATTACGACGATATCCGTCCTTATCACGATGATGAGGTTCGGCAAGTACTGCAGCGTGTTATTGCAGATGATGAGTTTATTGATTTAGCCGGGCAGCTGCGTTTTTCAGGGTGGTATTCAAAATTTCGCTGGATGATGCGGCCAGTAGTTCGCCGTTATTTTCAACACCGCAGTGCGCGCATCCATTCGATTCAGGATCTACAGGGTATTGTCGAGCAGTACATGGCTCGTATGATCGAACAAACTACCAGTGGTTTTTCCGTAAGCGGGCTCGACAACGTGGATTTGTCGCAACCCCATATATTTATGAGTAATCATCGCGACATCACCTTAGATCCTGCCTTTACTAATTATGCGCTTTACCATGAAGGCGGCGCTACATTGCGCATTGCCATAGGCGATAACCTGCTGAGCAAGCCGTACGCTGCTGATTTAATGCGGCTGAATAAGAGCTTTGTTGTGCAGCGGTCTATTAGTAAGCCGCGCGAGCTACTGCGCGCACTGAAAAAGCTATCGGGTTATATTTGGCACTCACTTCATGCTGATAAAGAGAATATTTGGCTAGCTCACCGAGAAGGTCGTGCTAAGGACGGTATGGATCGCACAGAGCCGGCCATTATTAAAATGTTGGCTATTGCAAAGCCCAAAGCCGTTAGCCTCAGTGATTACATTAATGATCTAAGTATTGTTCCGGTTAGCATTTCTTATGAATTTGATCCTTGCGACGCAATCAAGGCCAAAGAAATTCGTATGCTCAGTGAGAAGCAGGCTTATGAAAAGTCGGAGCATGAAGACCTCGCTAGTATTGGCTTAGGTATTCAGGGCTTTAATGGTCACGTTAATCTTGTTTTTGGCAAGCCGCTGGTCGTTAAAACTAACAACGCCGAAGAGATTGCTCGTCAGCTTGATGAACAGATTGTGCGTAACTACCAGCTGCACCCCACCAATGTTATCGCCTACCTTAATCTTTATGGTGAGCATGCCTGGGCTAAGGCTCAAGCGGTACTTACAGCAAGTGAGCGCCATCATTCCATTCCTAGCGTTGATGCGGCCACTCAAGCCAATTTTACTGCGCGCATGGGGTCTATTGATCCAGTTGATCGCGACATGGCTTTACACATGTATGCCAATCCCGTCTTGCACAAGTTATATTTTCTCGATGCCTCGGAGTATCCGCTGCCCAATGCTTATGAGGTAATGCAGGATGCTGTTGATACACAGGCAGTCGATGCTTAAGTTGTTGATGTCCACGTTAGGGCTCGGTAGTCAGCAGTACTAGCGCTCATCTATGTAAACCTCACAATAGCCATACCCGGTAACGGATTGACTCAGGCCAGCATGCAAATAATCAGCGACCATCAAAAACAGCTTATTCAGGCTAATTACAGTCAGTGGCTAGAAAGTAATGGCTATCAGGCGCGTCGCAGTCAGCGTGAAATGATCGCTATTATTGCCCGCATGTTGGCCGGTATTACTGTTGACGCAGAGGGTTTGCGCGCAGACGAATCAATGCAACATGTCAGCTTGATCGAAGCCGGAACGGGCACGGGTAAAACTATTGCCTATGCGCTGCCCGCTATTGCTATGGCGCTTGAGCTAGATAAAAAACTCGTGATTTCAACAGCCACAATTAACCTGCAAGAGCAGTTAGTCAATGTCGACTTACCTAATTTGCAAGCTAACACCTCGCTCGATTTTAAATACGCCTTGGCTAAAGGGCGGCAGCGTTATTTATGCCTAAACAAACTTAAGCTGCGCTTGCAGGATGTATCGCGGGCCGCCGGTGATCTTACGCTTTTTCCCGATGAAGAGAGCTCGCTGGCCGATGCTACAGTAGTACAGTTAGAAGCGCTCGATCAGCACTACTTGGGTGGTCGCTGGGACGGCGACCAAGATAGTCTAGAGCATGAAATTAGCTATGAAGATTGGCGGCTGGTGGCTGCCGATCGTGCTAGCTGCAGCGGTAAAAAGTGCGTGCATTATTCTAACTGTGCTTTATTCAAGGCGCGCGATGATTTGCGTACCGCAGACGTTGTTGTAGCTAACCACGATCTCGTGTTGGCTGACTTGGCAATGGGGGGCGCCAATATTCTCCCGCCGCCTGAGCAATCTATATTTGTTTTTGACGAGGCCCATCATCTGCCGAGCAAGTCGCGCAACCATCTCAGTGCACATATGTCGTTGGCTAGCGAGCGCAGCCACGTATTGCAAACTAAAAAGGTATTGGCACGTATTGCGGCTACTAAAGGTGCGCCTAGCGAGCTCAAGGGGTTGCAAAAAAACTTGCAGACAATTGATAGTGGCTTGCAGTCATCACTAGAAAATATTGGTTATACCCTGCAAGAGCTGCTCAACAATGATGAGCAGCTTGCCGATCAAGGCAGTTTGCGCTTTGCCAATGGCGAGGTGCCGTCTGAGCTGCACGAGGCCTTTCAAGATCTTGCCGATTGCTACCGTCACAAACAAGGGCAGCTGCAGCGCCTGGCCGATATTTGTAACGGCAAGCTTGGCGCGGGCGATGAGGCTAGTAGCAGCTGGGAGGTTCATTTTGGCGCGGTAGGGCAGCTCGAGCAGAACACCGATAACGCACTTAAAGTGTGTTTGAGTTATGCTGGCACCGGCTCGAGTAAAAGCCCTAGCGCGCGCTGGCTGCAAGCCCAAGAGCGGGTAGAGGGAATCGACATAACCATTAATATGGTGCCGCTATCTACCGCTACTATTTTGGCCGATATATTGTGGAGTAAGTGTTTTGCGGCCATATTGACCTCGGCCACGTTGGCGCCGCTGGGCGATTTTAATCACTTTATGCGCCGCATTGGTCATCAGCAAGCAGGCAGCGCTCATCGAATTAACGGCCAGCTCAATTTTCAAGACGCGGAGTTTTATGTGCCTGTTATGCACAGCGATCCTGGCTCTGCTGCAGCTCACACTGAAGAAGTCATTCGGCTGCTCCCTAAGCTGTTAGCCGATGCGCAGGGAGCGCTGGTATTGTTTTCATCGCGCCAGCAGATGGAGGCGGTACAGCAGGGCCTAAAAGGTCAGCTTACACAGCAATTATTGGTGCAGGGGCGCAGTTCTAAACAGGCGCTTATTCAGCAGCACAAGGCAACTGTGGATGGCGGCTCAGCCAGTGTTATTTTTGGTTTAGCCAGTTTTGCCGAAGGGCTGGATTTACCCGGGGATTACTGTACTCAAGTGGTTATTGCCAAACTGCCGTTTTCGGTGCCTACGGATCCCGTCGATGTGGCCATGGGGGAGTGGGTCGAGGCCAACGGTGGCAACGCCTTCGCCGATATTAGCTTGCCCGAGACTTCTATGCGTTTGATGCAGGCTTGCGGCCGTTTGCTGCGCAAAGAAACCGATACCGGCCGAGTGACTCTGCTCGATAAGCGCATCGTCAGCAAATACTACGGTAAGCAGCTTATCCGTGCGCTACCGCCGTTTAAACTGGTGCTACCTAGTACGCAGTGATGCCTAGTTAGACGTTATCGAGTGCGCAACATCTTCAGTATCTGCCTTGTTTTAAGTAGGTTCTGGCGGTGCTTCTTGAGTCGCTCAGGGTTTGTGCTCTCCAAGCAGTACGAACCCTCAAGCTGGATTAAAAGGTGAGGTTACCGTTGTTGTGGTCAATCCACGCAGGCTGAGTTTATGAAAGGCCAACAAAAGTGTAATAAAAATCAGTTATATTAGCTTTGGCAACCTGGGGCGTAGCCTATATTTCAAATATTGCCATAGGCAAAGCGTAAATAATCTTGATTATCACGGCCTTCTGTGCGATAAATGCACAAGAAATAGAGGTTTATTGCATGAGTGTAATTTATTTTTGGACTCGTGCGCGAAAGTTCTATATCAAACAACTGTTGCAGTAGGGTTTTTCTGGTAAGCCTTGCGGTATCTCTCGCTTAACGCGGCTTCGCTCGTGTGTGTTTGTTCCGTCAAAATTTACCCTAAAACCCTTTTTGTGCAGGCGTTTACGCTAATTACGTGCCTTTGCGGTCAGTCTCTGGCTGCGGGCGTGAGCGGTAACACCATAACAATACAAACAGCCACCATAGGCTTAACCAATAAGGGGTTCATACACTATTCAGCAAATACCTAAATAAAAACCGCTAGTAAAGTAGTGGGTACCTATCGCCCGTAATAAACGGCGCACAGTTTTGAAAGGTTGTCCTGGTCGACCGGCTTTCTTCTCATGCGCGGCAAGCAATGCTTGCCGCTCGTGTCCTTTGCTTGTCTAAAATTCCAGAAAAATCAATCGCTTAATCTGCGCGCATTCTGCGGGGCGCTTACCTGCGTCGTCATATTCTTGGCTAAAAAGCCTTGGGTGGGCGCTAGTGAATATTGCTCGGCATTACGGCAAATGTTGCCAGGCGATAAATTACTGGGGCTAAGGGGCCGCGCTAGTGGCTAGGTCTGACGGTTAGGGTTGAATTGCAATAAAAAAATAAAGTCTTGGTTGTGGGCATAAACCTAGGTCTTGGCTTTGTGAATATCCAATAAGCACGTTTCATCGGAGGGCGTTTATCGAACAGCATTAACTCACATATTACATAAGCTCACTAAAAGCACGGTTGCGTGATCAGCGTAAAGCAATACTTTCGATGAACTGGTCGATTCGAATGCGCTGTTATGTTCCTGTAAATGCTTGACACACCATGTTAAAATTTTAAAAGTTTTATTTATTATTTTAATATTGCAGATGCCATTAAAGCGGTTAGTTCCAGCCTGGTTGGCCTAGCAAAACCGGAGTCCAGTGACCCAGATGTCGCATACTTTTCCATTAGAAGTATGACAATACGAGACAATCTTCAGAAATGTTGCTCGGGATTGTTTACATCTGTAAAAAACCATGATAAAATATAAATCTGGATTTTTTATAAAAAAGTGTTGACACAAGTTTAAAAGTGTCTATTATTCCGTCCCAAGCAGTAGTCATTTGGGTCGGCAGTGTCTTGTTGCGAACCACCAGTCAAAAAAATGGCTGGACCAGGTTTGTTACTAACTCCTCCTTCCTGTTACAGCTTTCCTAAGCGGGTATGAACGAACAACCAGATCGTGGTTTTTCAAAATAGATTCATTGCTTGGGTTGTTGTTAAGTAGATGACTCTCAACAGACTTAATAGCGTGGTGTGTAAAGCGCGTAGCCTGCTCAAACCATCGAGCAGGCTTGAGAGGCCTAATGTAAAAATTAGGTGAATACGGCGGACTACAGCAACCGACCGGTTTGGGCAGTGTGAAAGCGGCTTGAGCGAAAGGGATAAAAAAGTAATCGCTCGAAAGGGTGTTACAAGAAGAGGGAGTCGTGCTTATTGTTAGCAAAGAATAGGCAGCATGTAGCAAAATTAGACATTAAATTAGGCTCGAGCTCGAGGCAGAACAGCACTGTATTGAGTGAGGCTAAAAGTAAATGTTAGAGGTGTTGAAAAAAGTAAAGGTAGGGAAAAAATAAACTTAAAGAAATAGCAGATTTAAAGAAAAGTAGATCAAAAGAAAATTAAAAAGCAGTGGTTTAGAAAGAGATATAAACAAAAGAGTGGGCGCAAAAATTAAATCGTTTAGCCAAAGATAATTGATTTAAAAACGGTTTTAAATTTTAGCGGCAAAAGCAAGGTATTTGCAAAGTTTCAGTTTACTAACGCTGGTCAGGCCGAGTTGGGCTTCTCCAGGGGCCAAGGGGCAGCAGAGCCTGGCGGGCGGTAGTGGAATAACTTATGCAGTCTTGTATAGCCGGTATTTTTTGTAGCACTTTTAGATTTGACGGGCTTGTAATAATCCATAAATAAGATGGCAAGCCATTAAAAGGGTGAAGGTATGTTTAAGAAGCAATTAGGATTTTTATTGGGGGCGATTTTACTCTCCTCGGCCTCTGAAGCGGCATTTGTAGGACCTGAAGCGTTGAATATGAATGTGTCAATGGATAGGAGTTTATCAGTGGATAGCAGCACATTAGGTGGCTTATCGATAAACCATCCTGGCGCAGCGATAGAACATCTGGCGGCGAGTGATATGAATCGCTCAATGGCCACCCCGGTGCCTGCGGGAGCTTGGTTATCTGGCACCGCATTAGCAGGCTTTTTAGTAATAGCGCGTAAGCCCCGAGAGTACACAAGTTAAAAGTTATTAAGCAGACACGAGTTAAGAAGTACTAATGCTGGCTGAGTCTTACTGGGCTTCTCCAGGGGCCAAGGGGCAGTGAGGCTCGGCGGGCGTTAGTGATTGGGCACCTCAAGAAGGCAGTACGTTAAAAAGTAGAAAGAATTAGAAAAAGGTAGGGCGGCACAGGGTTTTGAGTGCAGAGTTTTAAGTTTACTAACGCCGGTTAGGCCGAGTTGGGCTTCTCCAGGGGCCAAGGGGCAACAGAGCCTAACGGGCGATAGTGATAAACAAAGGTTTAAGAAGTACTAATGCTGGCTGAGTCTTACTGGGCTTCTCCAGGGGCCAAGGGGCAGTGAGGCTCAGCGGGCGTTAGTGATTAGTTACCCCAAGAAGGCAGTACGTTAAAAAGTAGAACAAGGTAGGGCAGCACAGGGTTTTGTGTGCAGAGTTTAGAGTTTACTAACGCCGGTTAGGCCGAGTTGGGCTTCTCCAGGGGCCAAGGGGCAACAGAGCCTAACAGGCGATAGTGATAAACAAAGGTTTAAGAAGTACTAATGCTGGCTGAGCCTTACTGGGCTTCTCCAGGGGCCAAGGGGCAGTGAGGCTCAGCGGGCGTTAGTAAATAATCCACCAAGGACCGGCGGGTTGTGCAGGGCAAGTTAGCAGTAAGTAAAGGCTGCGATGTGCTGTACGCAAAAGTGGGAAACATCAGTCCACGCAAATTAATGTTTTTTAAGCATGTACCATTTTGCTGTTACTGATGCTGACGACCTAGCGGGTCGGTCTCATACCAGGCGCTTTTGATTTGATATCAAAACTCCGGTATCCAGACCATTAGCGGAGATTGGCCTCGCGGGTCGTCAGCAGCAGTATTTATTGTCGGTAGTCGCCTCGTGGCTACGCCAGTAAAAAGCAGGGGTTGTGCACAAGGAGCCACAGTGAGCGCTTCGTTCATGGTACAAATATTTCCCAGTGCGTTGTATTCGCCACGCGCATCCACATTTTGCCGTCAAGCCGCCATTAAGGCTCGGTGCGCGTTTATTCAAGTTATTGTTGTAAACAATGGGTCAAATGAAGAGCATTGGCGTTTATGTTTTGATAGCCACTCTTCAGCAGTGCTATAGCCTACTAAGCCATAGCTGGCCTAGGTTTGGTCAGTAATCAAGTGTTAATTGAGTAGGACTTATATAAGGAAGCATAAGCACACAATACAAGCTCAAATGTGCGACTGAGTTTAAAGGTCGCCAAAAGCGCTCGCTGCGCCAAGGTGGTTTTTTGCTATGAAGCCTCAGCTAAAAGATGGTGGTAAGCTTGGGCTGATTGATCTGTGTAGGGCAAAGGGTCGTGAATCTGCGATGACTCGTCATCGCGCTGTAATGATCGGCAGGTACAATAAATTTTAACCCACTTGGCTTATTGTGATGTTGGGCTAAGTGGGGCTTGAAGGGTGGCAGCAAAGTAGGGTGTTGCACCTAGGCAGTAGTGGCTAGAGCTGTCTAAAAAGTGAGCAAAAGTGGTTGATTTATAGCGATTTTTGCAAGGAGGTGGGCCTCTAGTGTTAGCTAGATAAGAGGTTTGCTGGGTTTTATAGGGTTGTATCAGGAACAGGGCATACGTAAAAGAATGTGAACTTATTAGCATTTTCTGCGTAAAAAAAGTGCAAAATGTCTTGCGAGGGTCTATGGGGTTGTGTAGTATTCGTCCTGATCGCGAACTTCTTTACCGAGTGAGCGGCTTTATAATTTTAAAATGTTAGGTAAAACGAAAGGTTTACTTATAAATTTAAATAAACAAGCTTGATAAACATTAGTTTGTCTTGGCTATAAACCTGGTAAACAAGCAAAATGTTTATCTTTTTGAGTAAAAAATCGGAGTTAATATTATGATTAAGAAACAATTAGGATTATTGGCTGGTTCTGTGATGGTTGCAGCTACTTCAAACGCAGCAATTACGCTTGACGGTAATTCGCTAGCCGTTTTTAACACTGCGGGTGCTGGTTCTTACTACCAATTAGTTGCTGGTTCTACGGGCGACTTACTGGCTAGGGTACAGGCTTCAGCGTTGATATTTCAGCAGCAGCTTCGGCGCTTGGCGGTACTATCGATTCTTTCGCACTGTTTGCTATTAATTCAAGTGAGTTGCCACTACAGCAGGACAGCACCTGGCTACAACTACACTGAATTTCTATACGTAAGTGAAGGTGGTGGTTTGGTTTATGCGGGTGATACAGCCACAGTACTACAAACGCAGTGGCCGGAACAGCCATTCTCGGACTCCAAGCCTTCCTTACAACGCTAATTTAGGTTTTAACGGCGAAGGCACGCTGGGTGATTTCGATTCTAATGCGCAAGTTGCAGGTTACTTAAATTCAGGCGTAACTAGCGTGATTTTCAATGAGCAAACCACTACTAGGCTGCTACTAATGCTCAGCTGATCACTTTGACTAATCCTGGCTCAGTGATCGGCGTTGGAATCGATGGCTATAATTTAGTAGCACTCTGCCGTGCCAGTTCCTGCAGCAGCGTGGTTGTTTGGCTCTGCACTGCTAGGTTTGGGTGTGGTACGTCGTAAGAAATAAGGCAAGTTATTAGCCTGTTTAGTAAGTCGCCGCCTTGTATTTGGGCGGCGCCTTGCTAGACTAAAAATTGTACAGTAAGAATGATTACCTGTGACCATTAGGAACCAGGCAAAAATAAAGATATAGAACAGTTTTTGAGGTTACAAACAACTAAATATATAACGAGGTTATGACTATGAGAATTTTAAAAATTACAGCTGCCATAGCAGCAACAACTGCAGTAGCTACTGCTCAAGCAGCAACGATTTCAGGCGGCGGGTTAAACGGCGTTAACACTGATACTGGCACGCCTGCGGCAGTGTCTGCGGTTGCTATTGTAGCTAATACCACACTGGTTGATGGCTTGCGCAGCATGCAAGGCTTTGATGCCGCTTGTACTGGCAACACTTCACTCCTCTGTGCGCCGTCACTTTCTAGCTCAGAGCTTCGAGCTATACTGACTAACGGCGTTACCAACACATCCGGCGTTAATGGCGGCGGAACGAACTTAGGCACGGCTTCAGGCTTGGCCGGTAAATCTGGTGGCATTAAAGAGTACGCTGCCAGCGGCGTAACCGACGCTTTAACTGCGTTTTTAGGTAGTGGTGCCATCGCGGGTTTTGCTTGTGGCCAGGGTGCACCACTGATAATCTCGAATGCTACGGCGAATGACGCGGCTTCTTTAGCCGGTGCGGCAGCTGGGGCTTCGTTTGGTTTTGTTCATGCCACTGAGCTTGACGGCTCACTGGGCTTTATTAAGCTTGATGGTGTTGCACCTAATGCGCTTTCTCTAGCTTCGTCTAACTACGCCTTGGTTTCAAACCTTGACGGCGGTAGCGTTGCTGATGTTTCAGTCAATGGCACCACAATGGGTATTGTTGCGGCCGGTGCTGGCGTTGCAGCTCACAACGTTTCTGCCTGTGCTCCACTAAGCACTGGTACAGCCATTGGCGATGCTAACGGTGGTTCAATCTAAGTTGGATGTATAGTCCAAACTGATACTACTGGTAGCGTTAACGCATTGTGTTGTAGTGTTAACCGCTAAAAAAACCCACATCTTCTGATGTGGGTTTTTTTTTGAGGCACATAAATAAGGTGCAGGGCATAAGTATTTTTGTGCAGGCGATAGGATTGTTAGGTTAGTTAACTGATTCAATCAAACAGCCGTGCTGCAAAAATTAACACAATGATCGTGACCTCAATTCGTATTGGCTATACTTCCCTTTGCATAGCTTAAAGGCTCAGTTTTTATTGATATTAACGATATTTTAAAATTATGCGAGTTTGGCGATTGCCGAATCGCTTATGACTATTGGTTAAAGACATGCTCAAAATTCGCAGTGGTGATAAACAAGCGCAGGCGTTAGTGAGTGCGCTGTCACGGTGCTTAATCAAGCCGGTGCTTTTTTTCATCCGGCTTTGCAGTTAGAAATCAGGGGCGCAGAATTTAATTTTTCTAGCCGTAAAAAGCTCAAAGCTGATGAAGAGCTCATAACGTTGCCTTTGAGCTGCATGCCTATATTAGATGATTTTGCGTGGTCCTTGGATGACTGAGAAGAAGCTTTGCTGGAAGCCTGTGGATTCACCGTTGGCAAAGGGTTACGAGCTGCATAAGCAAATAGTAGGCTTGCTGGTTGAGCTCTACAATCACTTTGACAAGCTAGCAAATGATGCTGGCAATTCGCCAGTTGTTCAATTTGCCAACCATAGACCGTTAGTAGAATGTTTGCTGACTTTGGCTCACGAGCAACCTTTTCAGGCAAAGCTCAATGAGGGCATAGATCAGCTTGTCATTCACGCCTTCTGGCATGGCCGTATTTTTAGTGATTACCTGACTGGGCAGCTACATCTTATTCCTGTGATGGAGTTTTTTGATCACAGCATTTATGTGGACAACTTTTTTTGGGATAACCTGCAAGACGGTCAGCGTGCCCTCCACAAAACCTATCAACCTGCAGGAGATACCAAGGCGTTATTCGCGCGTTACGAGATTATGGACAATCTGCATGCGTTTGTGAAATATGGTTTTGTAGACGAAAAAACTTTTTTTGTTCAATCACAACCGTTTTCGTTGCAGCTAGATGAGGGCGTGTGTTTGGAGGTTGGCTATCAGTCGGCCTCGAGCAATCAGCAACATATTACGGATTGGGAGCCCCCGCCAAGTTTTAGTAACAGTTTGATGTATAGGGCCAGGCTACAGTTTCATTCTGCCCGCGTTTTTATGCCTTATTTATTGATTCCGCCTGTTCATCACTTGCCTGCATTCGATGAGGCCTTGGCAGCGCAGTTACTAGAAATTGAGCGACACACAGGTATAGCCTGCGGAGCTTTGGTTAATGCCGACGTAGTGCATGAAGTAAAAATGGCTGCGCTTAAAGCTAACGAAGCGGCCTATGCGTCGTTGGCGCAGATAGCTAAGGAGTCTCAGTTGGATAATACGGCGCTGGCAACTCGACTACTGGTAAAGATGCTGCGCCATCAGCGTCAAATTTTAAATGAATTCAAAAAAACGTTAGGCTAATGTCGGCTGGCCTGACGCAACCATGCGATGGGGCCGCCTAAATCTTAAAGGTATAATTGAGGGCGGTTAGGGTAAGCTACGAAATTGGTCACTCAAACTCCGATTTGAACTTCATGCCCGCTCTATTGTAGGTGACCGGCAAGGTCGCTAAGTTAGCAACCGCATAGCCAGCCTTATCCATAAACCATTGCCCGTTTTGCTGGACCATATACACCCGCAGATGCAGGCTTTGTTGCTGATCAGCAACAAACATCGATGATACAACCATGCTCCCAACGCAGTCGATCTGTACGCGGTTCCCTAAGGGTTTAAGCTCAATACTTTCGCAGTTACCATTTTTGAGCGCCCTATAGGCTGATGAATAAAGGAATTTACGCCAGCCCAATTGCTTAGCAATGTGCTGTTGGGTGGTGGGCGTATAGAATGTTGCGAACATATCATCATAGGCCTCAGCAGTTTTAGCTTGGTCAGAAAAGGCAATGAACCGCTGCGTCGCGGGGTGAGCACTAGTAGCATTGTCCATACTGTATTTAGGCAATTGGCTAGCGCAAGCGCTAAGGACTAAGGCCAGGCAGATAGCTTTAACAAGGGTAAGTGAGCGGAGATAGAGCCAGTTTGTAGTCATGGTAAAGAGACCGTCATGTAGTTTGATTAATTTGATAAATTAACAGTTACAGGGCCTGCTTGTCGAGTTATTCTGATATTGGTTAACCGAACTATTAAAAAACATGCTAGAGAATCGATTGGTGATAGGAGACGAGGCGAGTAGATTCTGTATAAATACTCATAGAGACGCGGTAGAAGTTGTGTTTAAAAAATGATGAAGAAATTAATTGCCACCCAATCTAAAAAGAATACCGAGAAGGTACGCAAACGCCTTCAAGGTACGTGTGTGGTTATTAACATACCTGGCGAGATGAGCGGTGAAGTGACGTGTGCCGAAGCCTTGCCGCTAGGTTTTCGGCTGCTCGCACTGTCGAAACCGGATGAGGCGCTGGTCGTCGCAGAGGCGTTGCTTGCCAAAGTTGATGACATTGTCGATATTTATTTACTCAAGGCACGAGCATTGCTGGATTTTGAGGCTTTGGGTGAGCTTAAAGAATTGATCGACCCGCTGGTTGCGGCGGCGCCTAGTAACCGCGGCGTGCTGATGGTGGCGGCGCGGTACTATTATTTACTGGGCCAGGCCAGTAAATCACTCATGTTGGCAAAAAAAGCAGCAGCAAACGATTCGCGCAATGTGGAGTCATTACTGCATATGGAGCTATGCTACCGCTACAGTGGCTCAACCGATAAGTCGTTTAAAATTCTCGAACGTTGTTTACAAATTGCGGGGCCAAAGCACAAAAACAATGATGAGCGCTTTCAACAGTTCAGCGCGGCGCTTTTTCGTCTTGCAAACCATACATTGCTCACCAATGAGCGATTGGCAGAGCTTGAAGATATTTATGTAGGCAGCGATGATCAGCTATTAAAAACCCAAACGGCATATGCTTTAGCTTCGCAGGCAGCCAAACGCAAAGATCAAACGGCTGAAATTGAATATCTGCTTGTCGCAAATGCGGCCGAGTGCAAGATGTTGGGGCTGGAAAATAGCCTGCTTAAGAACTTCTATGAAAATAAATATGCTTTGCTAACGCGTTGCTTTGATTCATCAAGCCTGCGTGGTTTCCAGACACAATAACAGCCAATCACGCGCCTGTTTTTGTACTGGGCTTACCGCGAAGCGGCACTACTTTGCTCGAGCAGATGTTGGGCGGACACTCAAGTGTCGGGCAAGTGGGCGAATCCAAGGCATTTTTATCGGCGCTAAGGCGCGCTTGTCGTAAAATAAACCCGCTATGGAATTATGCAGATTATCCGAATGATGTAGAGAGGTTATCGCCAGAAGCACTGCAAGGCATAGTCAACAATTGCGAGTTACATCAGTCTTTGTTAACTGAAAAGATAATTTATATTGACAAGGAGCTTTCAAATTTCCAGTATGTTGGCTTAATGGCGCTGTTATTTCCTAAGGCGAAGTTTATTCACATGGACCGAGCGCCCATGGATATATTTTTAAGTTGTTTTCGCAATAGTATTGCTGGCGTCCCTGAAACGGCTAATTTAAAAGCGATTGCCGAATATTATTGTTATATGAAGCAACTCGTGGGTCATTGGCGTTCGATTTTTCAAGACAGACTTTTGATTATCAATTATCAGTCGCTCGTTCATGAGCCAGAAAAGTTTGCTCGCCAAGCGGCTGACTTTGTTGGTATAGAGTTTGAGCCTGCTATGCTTGATTTCCACCAGCGAAAAAATATTGTGCGTACATTGAGTGTGGATCAGGTGCGTAAGAAAATATATACCTCGTCTATTGAGGGTTGGCGAGCCTACAGCGAAGTATTAGAGCCAGCGCGCGAAGTACTGGAGAAAAATAATATACCCCTAGAGGGTGTGGCTTTTTTGTAAAAAGGGTGTCGGACGAAAAAAATCTTGAATGCACGATCAATAAAATAGTATGAGCGCGAGTAGAATGCCTTCGATTTTTCAAAAAAAAATCAGTGATATTAACGATACAATTGCCGTCGGTGATTTTCATGGTGCGGCACATAAGTTAACGTTGTTGGCATCAAGTGAGCCTAGACCCGCTGGCCCCGCTAAAACAATTAATTATTTACGTCTTAAAGTGTTTAATCGCTTACAGTGGCTAGTAGAGGCGGCTGACGCAGTCGCTGAGCTGAGTGGTAGTCAGGGTCTAATTGCTGAAGAATATCTAGAGGTGGCGCTTTTTCATGTGTTAACGGGGGATGTTGAAGAGGCCGAGTATTTTATGCGCCAAGCGATGACGCTAGACAAGCGCAGTTTTTTGCTCGCCTCAGAGCTTGCTATTTTGTTTGAACAGCAAGGCAAGCGTGAAAAAGCACTGTCGATATATAACAAAATTTTAAAAAATATGCTGGCGCGCAAGAAAGTAGATGCGGTGGGGGCGCGGGTGTTGAATCGCTTAGCGGGGCTTCGTTCGCTTACGGAAGTAGAGATTGATCAGGTAGCCGCCTTGTGCTCGAAGTATACGGGCGGTGAGTTAGAGGTGAGGCTTTTGTTTGGTCTTGCCAAATGTTATGCCAAAGTGGGTGATGTCAACAACGAGATAGACTGCCTTGAAAAAGCTAATCGACTGGCAGACCGTGTGAACGAGTCTCAGGTTGGCGCACAGACAATCGCTGCTTCGCGCCATCGGTTGGAGGCTATTAAAGCGCTCTTTGATCAGCCCACCCCTGCCTGGCTGCCAACGTATTTTCAATCGGGTAGGGCTCCTGTATTTATATTGGGAATGCCGCGTAGCGGCACAACACTGGTAGAGCAGATACTGGGTGCGCACTCTGCTATAGGGAATTCTGGAGAGTCCAGAGCCATGGGCATTGCTTTTCAAAGGCGGTTGCTAGATAAACCTTTGTTGCCTGAGGATGCCGGCAGTTCACTGCCATTTTTGCGCTATAAAACGCTAGACTATGAAGACAGCAAAGCAATTATCAGTGATTACGATCAGTACCAAGCGCTGTTGTCTGATAAACCCGTGATTACCGATAAAGAATTGTCGAATATAGATAGAGTCGGTATTATTTTAAAGCTATATCCCAATGCTAAATTTATTTATGTGCAGCGTCATCCATTGGATGTGTGTGCCAGTATTATGCAGCAGGACTTTTCGCAGGCCTATTTTTCAGGCTCCAGCCTTAAGATTGCGCAGGAGTATGAGGTTTACTACCAAAAAGCTTTATATTGGAAGCAGTTGTACCCTAAAGCTGTTTCGATAATTGAGTATGAGTCGCTTGTCTCAGATTTTGAAACTAATGTTAAAATACTGCTTGAATTTTTAGGGTTGGGCTGGGAGGAAGCGATCGCCCATTTTTATAAGCGTGAAAACTCGGTACGTACCCCTAGCGTCACGCAGGTCAGGTCAAGTATTAATTCAAAGTCTGTTGGTAAGTGGCGTAAATATCAGAGGCTGATTCAACCGGCTGAACAGTATCTAGGTTCTCAGGGGCGTTCGCCTAAAATGTAGCAGAGACAGGCAAATTTAACATGTGGTTTCCTGAACGAATACGAAACATAGCGTCGGTAGATGTTGAACCAGCAATTCGCGCGTTAGAAAAATTGGACGAGTCTGATTGGCTTGCCGACGAAGCACTCAAGAAAGAAATTGGCAGGCGATAGGCCTGCACAATTACTATTCTTTTATTCTATGTCCAAAGAGGAATATGCAGCTGCACTTGCTAAAGGCCCGATACAGCAAAGTGACGTCAAGCAATTAGGCGCTTACGATCAGCTGTTTGATGAGTTCGCCTATTTGTTTGAGGCTATTCAAAGTCATTACCCCGCCGGAGGGGTATTCTTGCGTGCGCAAATTGCTCGTATGCCGCCCGGTGGTAAGATCAAAGAGCATAAAGACAACCTGCTTATTTTAGAGAATACGCATCGGCTACATATACCCATAATCACCACCCCTAAGCTAAAGTTTTTTGTAGATGGCGAGCGGGTTACATTGGAAGCGGGGCATATTTACGAGCTAAACAATCAATTAAATCATTGGGTCGAAAACCCGAGGGATTCGATTAATCGGGTCCATTTAATTTTGGATTATCTGCCGCCTGAGTACAATATCCCAGCTTCGGCCGATGAAAATTTTAAATTTTATATTCGAGAGCATAGGGCAGGCCGGCAGTCTAAACCTTCAGATGTTAAAGTTGAGTTGCCAAAGGTTGTGGCAACTGTGGCTCATGGCGATAGTCAGGCGGGTTATTCTTACGCGGTATATCTTATCGATTTTAATAATAAAGCAAGTAGCAAAGTGATTGGACGGCTGTTTTAGAGGCTGGAGGCTCTTCGTTGAACTTGAGCAACGCGCCATACGGCGTGGTTGTGACAGACAAAGAAGTCGTCGTTGCGGCAAGTGGTGACCTGCATTGCTTTGATAAGAGCTTCAAGTACAAGACCTCTTATCACACGCCTTTTATTAAGAATGCACGCCAATGTGTGTATGACGGCAAATACATTTATGTAGTTTCGCAAGGCACGGACTCGGTGGTGCGCTTTAATATAAAGAAAAAACTGTTTGACACTGCATGGCGGTTTTATGTTGATGGCTCAAATAAAATTGCCGTGAAGAAAGTATCACCTGAAAAAGACACGCTTATAGAGTCCTCGAATTTATTTGGGCTTAATAGCTTAGTCGTAAATAACGGCGACTTTATTGTATCGGGCGACCAATTGACTAATGTAATTAAAATGAAAAATGGGCGCGTAGATTCGGGCGAGCAAATTCCTCGCGAAACATCCGATATGGTTAGCTTTGCAAAAGGTATTGCTTATCTGAATGCTAATCTGAAACAGGTTAGCTATATGGCGGATTACGATTATCGGGCAATCAAGAGCAATTCATTGGTCGTTGCCAGCAGCTTTTCGACAGGGCTTTGCGGTTATCAAAAAGGCACGCTGCTGGCAGGCACTCAACCGGCAGGGGTGGTCTTGCTTGATATGAAAAACCAGGATATCGCGTATGAGGTTGCCATAGATGATAGTGAAGCCAGTATGGTCTTGGCTCTTGATGTATTGCTGTGACGGATAATGCAGAAAAAGGGTTTAATTAATCGGGTATTTCAATGAAGGGTTTTCCTGGGCATGTTTGTGATAATTTTTTTGCAGAGCCTAAAAAAATACGACGCGCAGCACTGAATTTAGATTTTAAAGCACCTAATCCGCAGGGTATGGGGGGGCTTGCCTGGCGATGTGATGTTCCGATTACTTCAGAGATTGCTGAAAAGTTGGAGTCTGTATGGGGCTTTAAAATACAGCCAGTACGTGCGGAAATCCGTTACACGCTTAGCTCGGCGGCCGAGATTAGTGAGCGCAGAGGAATCATATGCCACTCCGATGCGGGTACATCTGAATTCACTGCTGTAATTTATCTTAGTAGGCCGCAAGATTGCTTAGGCGGCACGGCTTTTTTTGAGCACCGGCCTACTAAAAGCAAGGCTCACTATCCTCGGCAAGTTGCCGTTGACTTTAGGGCGATTAACGACTGGAAAGAATATTACTGCGCCAATATGAAATTTAATCGAATGGTGACGTACCACTCTAATATTTTTCATGGCATTAAAAGGCCGTTCTTTGGCGAAGACATAAAGTCGGCAAGGATGATTCAATCTATTCGGTTTAATCGGGCTTAATGATTGGAGTTAAACGTTTTTATAGTGCTCCAGCTGTCTTCTACTGTTGGCAGCACGGGCAGTATTTGATTTTCGCGGGCGCGCCATTTGTCGGTGGCTGGTTTAGATACGGTTGTGGCGCTCAAGGGCAGTTCATTGGCAGTGACTACATCGTATAGGCTTTTATCGATAGGGATATTGAAGGCGGTGCAGATTTTTTTAATAGCCAACGGTGTTTTATTCACGAGCTGCTGGTAACTAAGGCTCACAACTCTGTCTTTGGCGAGTGGGGCGAGGTCCTGCATAATTTTTTCATTGCACGCCTTCCACTGAAAAGCGGCAATATCGGGAATGGACTTAGATTTCAAGCTACGCCAGTTACTAGGAAGCAGGAAGCACCAATAACCTAGTGGCCAGTCGGGCAAGTTGGTAAAGCGCACGAAACTTCCTTTACGCTCCCAGCCATCAATAATGCTGTTAATATTTTCTTCAGGTTTTCGGTAAAGGTAGATGAAGCGAGCATCGGGGAATATGTTAAGCAAGAAGGGTATATTTAAAGAGTTTCTGGGTGTTTTTTCAATAAACTGAGCGCGGGCAGGCCTAGATTTTTTAGTAAGTTCGGTGAAAAGCAGCCCCTTATTATTTTTAAGTTGTTGAAAGTACTCGTGCTTAAACAGGCTTGCTAGCTCTGAGTTATAATGGTTTGCGTTTAAACAGGCTGAGTCTTGCGCTTCATTTTCAAAGGTAAGCTCGGGAAATTTAGCGTAAATTGCGTGGCTCTCGTTTTGAATCGACCACAGGTGAGAGCTATTAATTAACGTTTCGAATAATAGCGTGCTGCCTGAGCGGGGCGCCGAGACGATAAAAATGGGTTTTGTGAATAGCTGCTTGTCGAGGCTGGCGTTGATTTTCATAGTTGCAATTCGGTAATCAGATTATTAGATTAGGATACACTTGACTAAGATACACTTGACTAAGAAGTTAAAAGGCTGCGGTTATACTGACTGCGCTAAGCTTAAGAAAGTTATCTGTTTAATAAATAGTTAGTAAGAAGAGTAAACGTGGCGTTAGAGATAACATATGTATATTAAAACCGATTTCAGAGATATTTGTCAGTTAAATGTTTCAGAGCTTGCCAAGCAAGTGAGCCAGCTAAGTGACGATGAATGGTATGCCGATGCCGAGCGTCAGGAAACATTTTCGATTCATAAAGCAACTCAAGCAATACGGCTGGTAGATGATATAGAGCCCGGCACGGTAAAAGCCAAAGTTCATCCACTCTATGCTGAATTTAAACAGCACGTTTCGCCAGTATTGGGGGCCATTAAGCGCAATATTGATCAGCGGGTAAATGTAAAAAAACTTGAAAAAGCACACGGAAAGAGTCGATTTGTGCGAGTTATTTTAGCGCGGCTCAATGATGGTGGCGAAATTCCGCCTCACAACGATACAGGCCCGAGTTTAATGTATGTGCATAGAGTACATTGCCCGCTAATAACCAATAGCGATTGCGAATTTTACGTGGGCGAATCGGTTCGAAAACTAGGAGTGGGTGGGCTAGTTGAAATTAATAATCGCCGTAAGCATGCGGTAAAAAACAACGGCTCTGAAAAGCGTGTACACCTTATTGCTGATTATTATGTGCCAGGAGAGCGAATAATTGATATTGATGGCACGACCCATATTTGTAAACTTTAGCCTTTATATGAAAAATTTGGTGCAGTGAATGAGGGTATTTGATATGAGACGACTTTTTTCTAATTTACGTTTAGCGTGTTTATTGTCAGTAGGGACGTTATTGCTATCGTTGCAATCAATAGCCGAGCCAAATGATGCAGTGGTGGTGCCAAAGTTACCCGAGCGTGTGACCTATGATTGTGATTTTTATCTTGAGCAGTATCTGCCTGATGCGCCGAGATTAGAGTTCAACAAGCTTACAGAGCTGTTCCTGTGGATTAAAAAGCGGATAGCCGGTGACCTTCGGCAGGATCCTGGTCAACGATTTGTGAGCGCTGTTGAGGCTGGCCATTGGAGAAAGGTAGCAACCGACGATGAAGGCAAATTTGTAAGAAGTATCTGGCTTATTCCAGCGAGCGCTACCAATAAAAGTAACCCCATGCATGTATTACTCGAGCGCAGAGCAGATGGCTATATAGTAACGCGTATTTACGATGAGCATCTTCAAGCTTTGGGATTTTATGGTTACTCTGGTGAACTCATAGATAAGATAACCCATGAGGGGGCATATTATTGTCAGGCTGAGGAGACCTTGTCTGATGGTGCCGAGAATGCTAAGTAGTTTTCAGGCTAAATAATGAAAATTTTTGGCATAGGCTTTCATAAAACCGGGACGACGAGCTTGGCTCAGGCGCTTAAGATGCTTGGGTTTTCGGTAACGGGGCCCAATGGGATAAATGATCCTAATATTGCTGATAACGCTCGGTATTTGATACAACGCTTAGTCACTCAATACGATGCATTTCAAGATAATCCCTGGCCTATCTTTTATAAAGAGCTTGTCCAAGAGGTTCCCGATGGAAAGTTTATTTTGACTTATCGGGATCCAAAAAAGTGGATCCATAGCCAGGTTAGGCACTTTGGTAAAAACGAGACACCCATGAGGCGCTGGATCTACGGCAAAGGCTGCCCAGAGGGTAATGAGTCGGTTTACCTCAAACGATACCAGCAGCATAACCGCGACGTGGTTGAGCATTTTAAAAAACTTAATAAGCCATTGCTGATCATGAATTTAGAAAAAGGTCATGGTTGGGATAAGTTATGTTCGTTCTTAGATTTTCCGCAGCCAGATGCTCCATTCCCGCATGCCAATAAGGCCGAGGCGCGCGAGCGCTCCTTGGTGCAGCGCCCGTAGGTGCAGAGATTAGAGATTTCACATTGAAAGGCAAATTAAACCTTGTAATCACGGGCTTACCACGCAGCGGCACCAGTTTACTGTGCGCTAGGGTCAATGACTTTAAAAATGCAGTAGTTTTAAACGAGCCTGCTGAGGTTTTTGGGGCGCTTAGAGGCGGAAGTGTTGAGGGGCTCTTGAGCATATTTAGTCAGTATCGTGATGATATTGAGCAAGGTAAGCCGGTCGCTAATAAAATTAAAGATGGCAAATTTATAGAGGATACCCGTCTTGAGGATAGCCGCAGTTTGTATGTGCACCCCATTGATGACAGTCAGTTTACGCTAGGAATAAAAAACACCTTGGTTTTTATGGCCATGCTGTCTGAAATAACACGCGCCAAAGGGCTCCCTAAAGTTGTAGCCAGTATTCGCCATCCTTATGACTGTATTGCTTCTTGGCATAGCGTTGCTTTTCCGCACTTGCAGCAGGCGAAACCGGATTTTTTACTCAACTACGCTACGGGCAATTTTTCCGATCGTTTGCCCGAGTTATTAAATGAGCAAGACCTTTATGTAAGATCCGCTAAATTGTGGCTACTACTTGCCAAGACGCTATTAGTTGCCAAGAGCAAGATACATGTAGTGCGCTACGAAGATATGGTGAAAAAACCGGAACGAGAGTACGAGCGAATTAGCCAGTATTTGGGCTTAAAAATGAATGTAGAGCAGTCGCTAAGTGCTTCCAAGCCCGTGAGGCGCAGGGAGGAGTTTAGTGACGCGCAAAGAGGTGCTATTGCAGAAGTTTGCAATAAGGTCGCAGGCCAGTTTGGCTATCAGATGAATTGAGGTATGGGTGTGGCGCACGAAAATTTAGTAGTACTTATTTGTCTGGGTGACAAAAATTTTAATGTCGATTTAACGTTATTATCGCTGCGTTCTATTCGGCAGGTATCAAAGTACGACGGCGATATACTGCTCTTTACCGATTTCGATAAAGATATCCCCGAATTGTCGTCACTAAAGGTTAATCGTTTGGTTGTGTCGCCAGACTCAATAGACGACCCAAGAAACTTCCGCATTTATATGCATAAGTATTACGACTTTAGCCAGCATGAGCGCATTGTCTATATGGACTTCGACATACTGGTGATGAAAAAGCTCGATGCCGTATTTAAAAAAATCCAAAAAGATCGCGTTTTTTATTGTTACGCGCCTAAAATGCCCTGGGATAACTGGGATGCGTTTGGCGCCAATGATTATATCGCTAAGTATAGGCAGGCACCGGTAGTTAAAATATCGCCAACCGGAATTTGCTCGGGTGTTTCGGAATTTCGTCAAAATATCTTTTGAAATTACTAAAAAAATGGGCAAAAGTGCTTGATAAAACGGCCTCTCAGAATGATCAGCATGCGTTTAACGAGTTGCTGGTTAAGGGCGGCTATCCTTGCCAACCATTTCCCAATGAGTGGTTTGAATACCCGCTGCAAAAACCGGATGCGAGAAAATTAAGATCAACAAACCACTTTATTTTTTATCATTATAATCCGGTTTCGAATCCAATGAAGCTTAAGCACATGACAGCGGACTTAAATGAGGTGGTCTAGAGCTGAAGTATTCCTTTAAGTAGAATTGAAATTGAAGAAGGTTCCCCTTAGCCGCTCAAACCGAAAAACCTGCTTTACGATTATCCTGCCTTGATCGTCTGAAATCCATTTAACTTGGGGCATAAACATTCTAGGGTTGTCATAGTAATATGGGTCTTTGTCATTATAGGTCAATCGAACCCAGTCCTTAAATTCTACTTTCCCGTTTCTTAAATCAGTTATATTCATCTTTACACGATGATGGTAATGCGAAACTACTTTGTCCCAAGGGTTTCTGACAAATGCAAACGAATAGATTTTTTTCCATTTCTGCTTTCCAATAGCGGTTTTTTTTTCGGAGGCAGTGAGGTGATCTTTCTCAAGGCCAAGTGCCTTTTCAATACTGGTGCCGCCAGTTTTATTGATATGTATGAAAATGAAATCACTGTGTGTTATCGGTTTGGCAGTTTGCATGCTTTGGGAGGTACTTAGTGTTAGTTAAACAAGTTATTGAAAGTATACTGCAAAATACTCAGGAAGATAATTCGGCGGCAATTCTGTCAGATTTTTACCTTGCCGCCTCAGTATCACTTGGCGTGTGTTATATTTTCTATTTAGGGGGTTAATGATTAAGACGAAAAATCATGTAGTGGGAAAGGATAGATCAGCGAAACATATTGCTCAGATATAGGGTTCCACCTATTTGATTTGGGTTGTGGTATTCACGCCAAAGTTCAAGTGCTTTGACGCGCCGGGTGAAAAATACTGAAAAGATGCGTCTGTAAGGCTGATGTTGTTGCGGCGAGCCATTAAAACAATCGGGATTAAAAAGCGTTAAAGTGAAACGCTTTCGATTGCAGTAAAAAGTTTTTATTCTAAATTAACGGTCATTGGTTGGTTTGATAGGGGTTCCCTGCAGTAGGCAGCGTTATTGAATATCACAAGACTAGAAGGTAAAAGATTTAAAAGGAAGCATTGTTAATGCCTGTTATACACACAAATCGCCCCGATTTATGGCTCACACGCTTCGCTTTGGCTTCGTTGCTGTTTGTGGGCATATCGGTTATTAGTGGCTGTGAAAGGGATGCGGGCTCGGAAACACCGGCAGCAACCGCTGAAACGAATTTGATTCAGTCGGATGCTGTGCTGGTCAACGAAAGAGTAGCCGCGGCCTTAGACGAATCGCTGCCGGCAGCAGAAATTTCTGTCAATTCAGTTCGCCCTAATATTTTAATTATTGTTGCTGATGATCTGGGCTGGGGTGACGTTGGCTACAACGAAAGCGAAATTAACACGCCTAATCTCGATGCCCTTGCCAATGAAGGTTTGCAACTGGATCGCTTCTATACTTTTCCTTTTTGTAGTTTAACGCGTGCTGCTTTTATGACTGGTAGGCAGCCGCTAAGGATGAATGTGAGAGGGCCAATTAGTGCCGGCAAACCTAAGCCGCCATTAGATGAGATGTTCATATCGGAAGTTTTTAGTAAGGAGGGCTATCAAACGTGGATGATCGGTAAATGGCATCTTGGCGGAGAGCGAAGCATTCGCTACAGACCCAATGAGCGTGGGTTCGATAGCTTTTATGGGCATATAGGGGGCGGTGTCGATCATTATGAACACACACATTGGAAAAATAAAAAGCATGATTGGTTTGTAGGTGGTCGTCGAGCCAAAGTTAATGGTTATACGACTAGCCTTTTAACGGATGAAGCCATTAGAAAAATCAAGCAGCGCGATCAGCATAACCCTTTTTTCTTATATTTGTCCTATAGCGCGCCACATGAGCCAATTCAGGCGCCGCCTGAATATGTTGAAAAATATGCTCACATCAAATCAGATTTAAGAAGGCGATATGCCGCGATGGTTGATTTCATGGATATGTCCGTAGGTCGGGTTATCGCATTACTCGAAAGCGAGGGGTTAACAGAGAACACCTTGGTTTTATTTATGTCCGATAATGGAGGTACTCATTCTGGAGGTGCAAGCAATGCACCTTTAAAAGGTCAGAAAGGTGGTTACTATGAAGGAGGGGTTAGGGTGCCGGCGATAATTAAGTGGCCTGAATCTTTTGTTAGTGGTGAAAAAAGTCAGCGTATGATTACTGTGTTGGACTTGTTCCCGACGCTAATGCAAGCCGCCAATATTGATTTGCAGCCAGCACCGTTATTTGATGGGAGGGTAATGTGGGGTCGGTTGACGTCGGAGGCCGATGCGTCAGACCCTATTGCATTATTAATTGCCGAGGATCGAGGGGCTTTGTGGAGTGGAGACTACAAAATATTAATGCGGCCAGCATCAGAGCCAGAACTTTATAATATCTTGAGTGACCCGCAAGAAACTCACGATCTCTCCAGTGAATATGCTCTCAAGCTTGATGAGCTAAGTTCCCTTTTTAAGTCTAGGGTTGAAGAATATAAAGAGGGTAGGCCTTAACTATGGTCTGTGGAAGTCTTTGTTAAAATGTGGATCAATATATTATATGGGTGATGATATTGCGCAAACTAAAATTTATCTAAAGGCAATTTGATAAAAAGGCAGCCAATTGGCTGCCTTTTTATTGGGTGATATCAGCCGGTAAATAGAATCATTCCCAGCTCAACGCGCCGCCCGTTTGATACTCAATAACCCGCGTCTCAAAGAAATTTTTCTCTTTGCGCAAGTCCATGATCTCGCTCATCCATGGGAACGGGTTAGCTGCCACCGTGTACTGCTCGGGTAGGCCTAACTGCGCTAAACGACGGTTGGCAATAAAGTGCAAATATTCTTCCATCATTTGCGCATTCATACCTAGTACACCGCGCGGCATGGTGTCGCGAGCGTATTCGATTTCGATTTCGGTGCCTTCCAAAATCATTTGAATGACTTCTTGCTGGAATTCTTCGCTCCACAGAGTTGGGTTTTCTAGCTTAATTTGGTTAATGACATCAATACCAAAGTTTAAGTGCATTGACTCATCGCGCAAAATGTACTGAAACTGCTCAGCCACGCCCGTCATTTTGTTGCGACGGCCCATTGAAAGAATTTGGGTAAAGCCGCAGTAAAAGAAAATACCCTCGGTAACCGCATAAAAACCAATTAAGTTGCGCAGCAATTCTTGGTCGGTTTCGTGCGTGCCGGTGTTAAAGGTAGGATCACTCAGTGAATGCGTGTGGCTAAGGCTCCAGGCGGCTTTCTTAGCCACTGAAGGGACTTCGCGGTACATGTTGAACACTTCGCCTTCATCCATGCCTAGCGACTCAATGCAGTACTGGTAGGCGTGTGTGTGGATGGCTTCTTCAAAGGCCTGACGCAGAATGTATTGACGACACTCAGGGTTAGTGATCAGGCGATAGAGTGCCAGCACTAGGTTGTTGGCGACTAGTGAGTCGGCGGTAGAAAAATAGCCCAGCGAGCGCATAACAATGCGACGTTCATCGTCGCTCAGACCGCCTTCAGTTTTCCACAGTGAGATGTCCGCATTCATGTTGACCTCTTGCGGCATCCAATGGTTGGCGCAGCCGTCAAGATATTTTTGCCAAGCCCAGTCATATTTAAATGGCACTAGCTGGTTGAGGTCGGCGCGGCAGTTGATCATACGTTTTTGGTCGACTTCAATGCGCTGTGCACCCATCTCTAGTTCTTCGATACCGGCGGCAACGTCCATGGTGGCTACGGCTTCGTGCGCGGCGGAAATAAGAGCGGCCGTGTCGGGCTCAACGGTGGGCTCTGCTGCAGGCACTTCTTGGCTGGTGCTGGCTTCTACTTCGGGCTCGACAGCAGCTGCGGCGGCTGCAAGAGGCGCTACGGTTGCTTTCACATTGGCGCGGGCCTGCACGATGTCGGCAGCCGTTTGCGTTTCGGGTGCTGGAGTTTGCAGCGCAGCAGCTGCGGCACTAACCACTTCAGGTGCAGCTTGAGTGGCGGTAGCGCTCGCGCCGTTGGCGGCTTCTTCGTTGTATTCATCCCAACTAATCATTATTTATGCTCCGGTTTTTTCGGTGAATCTTGTCTGTTTATACCTTGCTAGTTCGTATACTTCTGCATAGGTCTATTTGGATCTCTTTTTGGTAGTATTTTTTATCGCTTCGTTTACTTCGCTGACCCTTGGTGACAATGCACTATTGGCACGCTTCGCAATCAGGGTCATCAATTGAACAAGCTTGTGGTACGGGCGCTGGTGCTGCCATTGCTCCAGAGGCTTTACCATTGCTATCTACCGCATTCAGAGCACCGCTATCGATGGTCGATTTTTCGGTGCCGGTTGCTGCGAGTGAACGGAGGTAGTAAGTCGTTTTAAGTCCGCGGAACCAAGCCATCCGATAAGTCACATCAAGTTTTTTACCGCTGGCATTGTTGATGTATAAGTTGAGCGACTGAGCCTGATCGATCCATTTTTGACGGCGGCTAGCGGCATCAACAATCCAGCGTGGCTCTACTTCAAAGGCCGTGGCGTACAACTCCTTTAGGTCGGCCGGAATGCGGTCGATTTGCTGAACGCTGCCATCAAAATGTTTAAGGTCGTTAACCATAACCTGATCCCACAAGTTGCGGGCTTTGAGGTCGCGCACTAAATAAGGGTTGATTACCGTGAACTCGCCCGACAAATTCGACTTAACGTAGAGGTTTTGATAAGTCGGTTCAATCGATTGCGAAATGCCCGTAATGTTAGCAATGGTTGCTGTGGGCGCTATCGCCATAACGTTAGAGTTGCGCATGCCATTGGTTTTTACCTCATGGCGCAGCGTATCCCAATCAAGTGTTTGGCTGTGGTCTACTTCAATAAACTCAGCGCCGCGCTGCTGCTCAAGATTTTTGAGTGAGTCGATGGGCAGAATGCCGTTGCTCCACAGTGAGCCTTCAAAAGTAGCATAGCTGCCGCGCTCTTGCGCTAGCTGTGACGAGGCCTGAATGGCGTAATAGCTGATGGCTTCCATTGAGCGATCGGCAAACTCAACCGCCGCATTAGAGCCGTAACCTAATTGCTGCTTGTACAAAGCATCTTGAAAGCCCATTACACCCAGGCCGACTGGGCGGTGGCGCAGATTAGAGGTGCGTGCTTGAGGCACCGAGTAGTAGTTGATGTCGATGACGTTATCGAGCATCCGCACCGCAGTGTTAACGGTTTTTTGCAGCTTATCGAGGTCGAGACCATCATCATTTAAATGCTGGGGCAGGTTAATTGAACCCAAGTTACACACGGCAATTTCTTCTTTACTGGTGTTGAGCGTGATTTCGGTACACAAGTTAGATG
>CALSRU010000012.1 GCA_943788835.1 uncultured Pseudomonadales bacterium
GCGATGTTACAGCCATTGGCCGAGAGGCGAGCATATTTTCGGGTATGTGAAACAGGATGGTTGAAACTCGATAGTTTATTTTCTTATGAGCCTGTCTCTAGTCGTGAAGTTAATGCCAAAGCCGATTGCCCCACGATTCTTTTTGCCTCAACCTTTACACCGAGACTCTCTGCTGCCGAAGCGCTATATTCTCAAATCAAGCACCTAAGTGGGCTTGGGCAATGGAAATGGCTCGTTACGCTACATCCCAAAATGGCTGCGGCCACAGTTGCTAAATATCGATCACTAGCAGGCCCTAACCTAGAGTTTTGTAGCACGGATCAAGTTGTCGACGCACTCCACCGAGCCGATGTGATGGTTTGTGATAATTCATCGATCTTGCAGGAGTTCTTGCTGCTTAATAAGCCGGTCGTCACCTTTAGAAATCGGGCGCCACACGCATGGCCTGTTAGACATTGACGATCCTGAGCGCTGCTGCAGCCTGCCATCGAGAAGCGCGCTTCAGATGTCCGCTGCCGACCTGGAGCGAGCTATTGAAGCCTATGCCGCATCCGTCACGCCGTTTCTTGATGGTCATTCGGCTCGGCCGCGTTTATCAAGCTGCGTTAGAGATGCTTGAGTCCGATTGGCAAGATAATAAGCCTGCCAACTTTTGGCGCAATTGGAAAATGCGCCGCCAATTAAAGTACTTCACATTTATATAATATTGCTTATTTTTTGGATTACTTATGTCAAATAAAATGACTCTGTCGGTAACTATCATTACCAAAAACGAAGAAGACCGAATTCGTTGTTGTCTTGAATCCGTTAAGGCTTTGGCTGACGAAATTATTGTGTTGGATAGCGGCAGTACCGACCGGACTTTAGAAATAGTTGCAGAGTACACCGATCATATTTATAGCACTAACTGGCCAGGCTTTGGTGTGCAAAAGCAGCGCGCGCTGGAAAAAGCGAGTTGCGATTGGGTGTTAGCTATTGATGCCGATGAGGCATTAGATGAGGATATGCAGCAGTGGCTAAAAACATTTTTAATAACAGAACAAAGCAAAGTGACAGCTGTAAAAATGCCATGGGGCGTGATGGCTTATGGTAAACGACTTGATTACGGCAGAAGTGCAAGGGCGCCATTGCGGATGGCACGGCGTGAAGGGGCTGAGTTCACCAGTGCTGAAGTGCATGAAGAACTTATTCCTGCGGTGGGTACAACAGTAATAGCTAAGGGGCGATTATTACACTACAGCAATCGCGATTATGGTCATGCATTACAAAAAAATATTGACTATGCGTGGCTGGGTTCGCAAAAGTACTTCAGGCAGGGCAAGCGCTGTAATAGCTTAACATTGGCAACATTGCGCTCGCTCTGGACTTTTGTACACATCTATATTTTTAGAGGTGGTATTCTTGATGGGCCGGTCGGCTATTTGGTTGCTATTAATTATGCGCAAAATAACTTTAATAAGTATGCTGGTCTTTGGACTCTGACCAGAGCTGAGAAAAAATTTTTGATTAGGCGTTCTGATATTTAATTAGCTTTTCTTCCCTGATCTTTGATGAGCTATATTTTTCGTCAAGTCGTAAAGCTATTTTTCTAGTATCACATGCAGCTCAAGTCCCTTCCGGCGCTACCTTAATTTCATCGCGTTATAGTATTCTTACTTACGCGGCAATATTAGGAGAGAAGTTTGCTTCCATTGAAAATTTTTATTATTAATCTCTCAAACTCGACGACCCGCCGAGAGGCTATGGTATCGCGGATGCGTGAGCTTGGTTGCGACTTTGAAATTTTTGAAGCTATAGACGGAAGAACTAGTCCGCATCCACTGTTCCAGCGTTATGATGGACGCCGTTGTTTAAGCGCGAGGCGCAAAGCATTATCTGGAGGCGAGCTAGGCTGCTGGGCATCGCATTATTTATTGTGGCAGCTTTGCGTAGATAGAGATTGCCCTATTGTCGTGATGGAGGACGATGTAACGATTGACGATAGCTTTACTGACGCACTCAGTATTGCGTCTAAACAGTTGCGGCATTTTAAATACCTAAGATTTGCGGGCCTTAGCCTCGATAGGCGACCTTACAGGATGGTCGGCTCCATTGGCCCTTTCGGCGTGGCCGATCATGTGCGCGGACCCTCCGGGACTCAGTGTTATATCATACATCCCGAGGCGGCAAAGAAACTTCTTAAACATAGTAGCACTTGGTTCTTAGCGGTAGACGATTACATCGACAGGTATTGGATCCACGGTGTTGATTGTTATAGTTTGATGCCTTTCCCTGTGACGATCCCTCCACTTCCGAGTGATATGGCGCGGTTAGAGAAAAAGAGAATTAGCCCGTATTGGAAGTTGCGTCAGGAGCTTTTTCGCCGCACTGAGCGTTTACGGCGTTTTTTTTATAGATTACTTTTTAGGGAAAAAATTTTTATTAAATAGAGGACCTCAAATTATCAGGCACTAACTTT
The DNA here is from genome assembly GCA_943788835.1 of uncultured Pseudomonadales bacterium. Classification (GTDB taxonomy): domain Bacteria; phylum Pseudomonadota; class Gammaproteobacteria; order Pseudomonadales; family UBA7434; genus UBA7434. The sequence continues at coordinate 2,459 of CALSRU010000012.1, forward strand.
TACCTTCAATTTTTTATTATTCCAGTGTCTAGTATCTTTTTTCCAAAAATGAAGTCCCAATCGTCAGGTTGGAAACGTGTTACTCCCGACGTCGGTGTGAAAGTAAGCTCTCCAAAATATATTTTATTACCGATTGTGTATAGGTCCACTCGGACATATTGAAAATGTTTAGAGAGCTGCCTCGCTACCGCGCATAGTTCTGGAAAGTTCGCCGGTTTTTCTGGCGCGACTTCGCTTTTCGGATAGGAAAGCTCGAAAGGTAATCGATCCCATGACTCGGTGTAAAAATCACCTCTGGTATTTGAAAGCCTGCCAGAGATTAGTTCCAAGACGAGCTCTATCGCGCCATTATTATTAAAGCAGTGAAACTTATAGTCGTCTGGTATGAGACCGTTTTCAGCTTGAAGTAATTTTTCCACCAAAATTTTTGGTTTTATGTTTTTATATTGCCACTCTCTAAGGCCATAGTAATAATTTTCTTTAAGCTGCGATTCAAAATCTTTGCGAATATCTGTCTCGCTTTCTTGTCTTTTGTCGTAAATGATTCGGACTTGCCCGCTCCCATGATTGGTTTTTATGATGAAAGGTTCTTTCAGGCTGCAATAATTTAAGTCAACCCAGCGCGATCCATGGGCCAAAAGCGGGATTAAGATGTCGGCATTGGCCGCTTTTTTTACGAAGTCACGAACAGCTAGTTTATCGCTGCAGGTCGAGTGTATATTATTTCGGTTATTTATTTTTATCCAATTAATAACCTCGCTGAAACGAGTCGGATTATCTAGGTTTGGTTCGAAGCCAAATATTTTTTTGTATCGCTTTCTTATATAGCGCCGATCACTTCCAAGCTTGACTTTAAATGGGCGAAAGAAGTTCTTAATGCGCATTGTGGCTCGCTTAAATTGGATTATAGTGACTTTGCTCTGTTCGTCAGAAATCGAGAGAAACTAATTGAGGTACTGCCGCTTCAGTCCCTCAATGAGTGAATTGTAAGCATAGGTTTTTCCTTTATTGAACCCCGGCTTTCTGCGCATCATTTCGTTCCAAAGATGAATCGCATAGCTATCAGGGAAGTAGCGAGATGGATCCGAGTAGGTCTCATCAAATATGGTTGTCCAGCAGCTCGAATGTATCGGATAAAAAGCGGTTATAGGTAAAACATTTTCCATGAGGTTGTAGTGATTTATGGCGCGGGTCAAGCCGATGGGGCCTGTTTCGCCCCATTTTAAATCACCTCTTTTATTGCCTCTTAGAAATTTTCGTACAAGTTTGCGGCGCTTGTCTCGGATGGTGTCAAAGGGAAGGAATTGATTTGGATTTGCAGCCTGATTCGCTAGAAAATCGAATATCTCCATATTTGGAAGAGCGCCAATCACAGCATTATTAATTTTGTCATGTTGCTCATTGCCAAAAAATATCGCCTGTTGGAAATTAAATGGCTGTAAACAGACGACATCGGTGTCTATCCAAACGCCGCCTTCTTTATACAGCATTACATAGCGAAACCAGTTGGCAAAGGCGGCGTAGCTCGGTCGCTTGTTGTACATAAATATCTTTTTTTTGGCGAGTATTTCTTCGCCGTTTCGGAGGGTCACACCGGAAGGTATATTACGGACCTTGCCGTATGTAAATAATTCAACGCTGTGTCCATGATGGATGAAGGAACTCAGTGCAAGCTGCTCGATAGGGCTGAGCGAATCGCCAATCCATAATGATTTGATGGTCCAGGCGGGTTTCGGCATCATTTTATCCTTAAATATCTCAAATTGAAAAATACGAACGTAGATGGGTATGCTCAGTCAGTCATTTTCGGAGACAGCTTCTAAACGATTGAGCGCGAGTTTCTCAAAGAAGCCTCACGCCTGACGTGTCCAGCCTAAATAAAAGTATAAAGGATGGGGTAAACTTTTTGTGGGAGTACTCGTAAGAATTACGTTTAAACTCAGAGTGGCAAATTAACTGCACTATTGAGTATATGAATTGTGCTGCGCAAAGATTTAGAATGTTACCAGTGTCAAAGTTTCATTAGATGAACATGTTCCAAGGTGAATGCGCGACTGTCGGCCAAAGAGGCTAATCTTTGGCGCGCTCTTAGGTGGAGCGGGCCACCTGTTGGCTCAGGCACTCAAATTGGTCAATTAATTAGTCTCGTACGGGCGGAGAATAAAACGATGGCATCTGATATCGATTTTACGATGACTTATCGGCGCATATTGGTCTATTTAAGGCCATTTGTCCGTTTTTTTGTGTTCGCTATTTTTGGCTTTGCTCTTTTTGCTCTCTCCCAGCCAGCCTTTGCCATCTTAATGGAGGCCTTCGTCAACGCATTGGATGGCAAAATCGTCGATGGGCTCTATCTCATTCCGGCTGCTTGTATCGCCATCGCATTCATGCGCGGGTTGGGGAGTTATTTGGGTAGCTACTATATGGCTAAAGTGAGTGAGAATGTCATTCATGCTATTCGCTGCGATCTCTTCAAAAATATACTCGCGTTGCCCATTGCTTATTTTGATGCCAGCAAGTCCGGCCGTTTGATATCTTTGTTTACCTATAATATTGGTCTAATGGCGGCCACAACCTCAAAAGCAGTGACCACGATAATTCGGGAAGGACTTACGGTTATTGCACTGTTTGCTTATTTGTTATATCAAAATTTCCAGCTAACACTAATCTTTCTTTTACTAGGGCCGCCATTGGCTTTGGTGATTAGTTGGGTTGGTAAGAAAGTAAAGCGATTGGGTCATGGTATTCAAGCAACAGTTGGCGAGCTTAATCACGTTGCTGCCGAGGTCTTTAGTGGTATTCGCTTAGTGAAATCAGTAGTGGCAGAAGACGACTCCAGCCAGCGTTTTTTCGATGTGAGTGAAAAGACTAAAAAACTTGGTTTAAAAATGGCAAAGGTTAATTCGATTTATACACCATTAATGCAGGTGTTGGTGATAGTTGGCATGGCTCTTGTGATGTATATAGTTTTACTCTCTCGTGACTCTATGGATTCTGCCGCTTTAATTGCGTATGTGACAGCGGCGGCATTGTTACCTAAGCCTATTCGTAGTTTAAGCGGCGTTCATCCGCAACTGTTGCAAGGCGTGGTTGCAGCGAGTGAGGTTTTTAAGCATATTGATTATGAAAAAGAGATTGATAAAGGAAGTTATGTGCCAGATTCTGTTAGCGGTGCGATCGATTTTGCGGATGTGAGTTTCAGTTACGCAGAGTGCGAAGAGAAAATTTTGAAGGATCTAAATTTTTCCGTAGCACCAGGTCAAACAGTCGCTTTGGTCGGCCGCAGTGGCGGCGGAAAGTCAACCCTAGTGAATTTAATACCACGTTTTTATGCCATGAGTAGCGGCACGATTAAAATCGATGGTCATCTGTTGGAAGAATATAAACTTGATTTTTTGCGAAAAAATATTGCTATCGTTTCACAAAATGTAAATCTGTTTAATAGCAGTGTGGCCGATAATATCGCCTTCGGACTTAAAGATATTTCAACGCATGAAATTAAAGCAGCAGCAAAAGCTGCCAACGCGCATGAATTTATTGAGGCAATGCCCGAGGGTTATAATACCCTCGTAGGAGAGAATGGCGTGTTACTTTCTGGTGGCCAGCGGCAGCGGCTAGCTATTGCGCGCGCCGTGTTGCGCAATTCGCCCATACTTATTCTTGATGAGGCGACATCGGCACTAGATAACGAGTCGGAAGTAAAGGTGCAGGCCGCACTTGATCGAGTGATGAAAAACCGGACGACTATTGTTATTGCGCATAGGCTGTCTACCATCGAGCATGCGGATAATATTCTGGTGTTAGAGGAAGGTGAAATCGTTGAGCGTGGAGACCATGCGCAGTTACTGCAGGCAAATGGTAGATACGCAAAAATGATTCAGCGGAATTTTTCAGAATGATTAAATGAACGTCCGTTCGAACCATAGTTTATAGTCGACGCCAGGGGGTGTCCTATCGGGCTTTGCCGTGGTGCTAGGCTCTATTATTTATCGAGGGCTAGACTTTTAAAATCCAATTATCCACGCCGATGCCCAGAAATAACTAAGAAGTGTGATAGATACTGGCTTTTCACAAATACCGATTAGCATCCTGAGATCGCTTAAGATAACGGGTATAAGGTTGCATCTCGATGAAAAAATTTATCGTCACTGGCGGGGCAGGCTTTATTGGGTCGGCTGTTATTCGGTATTTGATCGCGAACACCGGAGCAAGCGTATTGAATATCGATAAGTTGACGTACGCTGGAAATCTAAGCAGTCTCGCTGAGGCAAGCCAAAGTGAGCGCTACACGTTTATGCATGCAGATATTTGTGATACCGCTGCTTTAGACCAAGCCTTCGCTGCATTTCAGCCAGATGCAGTGATGAACCTGGCGGCAGAGTCACATGTTGATCGTTCGATTGATGCGCCGGCCGACTTTATTGAAACGAATATTGTGGGCACCTACTCATTGCTACAGGCAGCGCGTAAGTATTGGAAAACGCTGATTAGCGAACGCCAAAGCACTTTTCGCTTTCATCATATCTCTACCGATGAGGTATACGGTAGCCTCGGAAAGTCAGGCCTATTTACCGAAACAACAGCGTATGATCCTCGCTCTCCCTATTCAAGTTCTAAAGCAGCTAGCGATCATTTGGTGAAAGCTTGGTTTTATACTTATGGCCTGCCAGTAGTTGTTACCCATTGCTCCAATAATTATGGGCCATATCAATTTCCAGAGAAATTGATTCCACTGGTTATACTCAAGGCGCTCGATGAAAAGCCGTTGCCTATTTTTGGCAAGGGAGACAATGTGCGGGACTGGCTGTATGTTGATGATCACGCCGAAGCTTTAGTGCTTGCCGTTGAAAAAGGCATTATTGGTCAGACTTATAATATAGGCGGCAATAACGAGTATACAAATTTACAGGTGGTTGAGGCCATTTGTACCGTACTCGATGAGGTGCGTCCGCGAGGTAACGGTGCTACTTACAAGCAACTGATTGAATTTGTGGGAGATCGCGCCGGGCATGATAAGCGCTATGCGATTGATGCGACAAAAATAAAGCAGCGGCTGGGGTGGCAGCCGAGCGAGAACTTTGCGGCAGGTATTCGAAAAACAGTACAGTGGTATTTGCAAAACCCAGATTGGTGGCAGCCCATACAGGCATCTAAATATCATGGCCAGAGGTTGGGAGTAAAAGAACAATGAATTTGACTAACAAGGGGTTGGTTTTTATCAGCTATCTATTATTTTTCTTATATCTCTCTGCGTTTATTTTGAGGCTACAAGGAAGTATTTATGGCATACATTTAATGAAAGGCTAAACTGCTTTGATTCGAGTCTTAAAATCTGCCTTTGCTCTAACCTCACTGCGCTACCTTTTCTTGTCATGCTCGCCTACATACACAGTATTCATACGATGAAAAATATTTTATTACTGCTTTTAATTATCTTAGGCATCGCGCCCCAGGCAATGAGTGGGCCTATTGAGCCGCACGTTCAAAGTCTATTTTTCAATATTAACGGGGTTGTTCATCACGCTGAGTTAGAAAGTAATAATCGGTTATTAGAAAAGCTAGCACAGCCGGTAGATGCGGGGCGCGCTCTGTTTTACAAAGGTCGTTTCCCTGGTTACCCCGATAGCCAAATACGCTTGTCGAGAGTTAACGATAAATGGCAGGGCGTTGCAGTGCTTCACGACGTTATATACCGGGTAATAGGCCAGCCTGCTGAATCTGAAAACCAATTTAATCAGTTGTCTACAATAGTGCTCAGTACGGAGCGAGCAGATGACGATAGTGAGGACAGTCATCTTTGTGGCACGTTAGATTCTGATAGCACTCTGGACGCCACGTCGCCACTTTTGCTAGGTGAAATGGATAAAACTGCCGAGCGCGTCGGCAGTTTTATCTCGCTACCTGCGACCCTTAATAATTTATGCGTCAACCCCATCGATGGTATCTGCTTGCTACCCGAAATTGAGTTTGCCTACGATCTAAGTTATCAAAGTCTTGCATCAGGTGCAGGCACCCCAATGCAGCGAGCACTCAGTGAAATTAACGAGCTGGAAATGTTTCTAGAGCGCAGCTTCAATTATCGGTTAAGTCAGATATCATTAACCATGTTAAGCAGTGAACAAGATGCGTTGGTTGGTGAGGTTAATAGCGCTAATGGATTACTGAAACGCTTAGCGACGCTGCGGGTTGGTGGGCAATTAAATTTTTTAAAAAAGCCTGCCTCTATCTTCCATTTTGTAACAGGTCGTAATTTTCCTCCGACGCCCGACGGCGATTATATTGTTGGCTTAGCCTATGTTGGAACGGTGTGCAGCGACAATGGCCAGAACAGTGGATTGACTGACGCCGGCGGCACTGGGGCTGTTAGTTTAGTTATGGCGCATGAGATAGGCCATAACCTGGGGGCAAAACATGATGATCCGGCAACGAACGGTTGTGAGGATTATCGATATGTTATGCAAAGTAGTGTCGGTGGTAACAGTGGCAGGGTCACTCAATATTCGGCTTGCTCGGTGAGCGATATTGAGGCGGAAGTGGCTGCTAATTTATCTAATCGTTGTTTTGATTTTCCCGTAGATGTGAAGCTTTCTGAGGCTTTGGATAACCCCGATCAGCCGCCCATTGCTACGCCTTTTAACACTACAGTGAATGTTGTTCGTGACGATGGTTATTTACCTGTCGACTATTTGCGTGTTGAGGGAGAGCTTCCCGATTCTACGCAAGGTTATTTCTCGTCAGCGAGCGTGCGAAATGGAAACTGTTGGGTAAATGATGAGGTTTTCAGCTGCGAAATAGCCAACCCAAATATAAGCACTGCTATTCAAATCGGTACTACTGTCTATGAGAACAGCAGCGAGTTTACTATGACCATTGCTGCAAGTAGTGAGACTGATGGAGCGATAGAAATGCTTCCTGCAGACAATAGCCTCAGTATTAGTTACACATCGTTTTCAGCACCGGTTGAAGATCCAGCTGGCGGTGACCCGCAGCCGATCAAGGCCTCTTCAGGCGGCGGTGGTAGCGCGGGCATCTTCGGGTTAGGCTTAATGATAATGTTCTTTCTGTGGCGCAACTTGCAAATTTTCGTGCGCCCTTAGTCCGTGGTGTCTAGCTGGCTGTCTCTTCAGATTTTATAAAACCACTCATAAATAATCCCATTTCAAAGAGCAGCCAGGTGGGAATGGCTAGAAGCGATTGAGAAATCATATCCGGCGGCGTCAGTAGCATGCCAAAGATAAAACACATCACTATAATATAAGGCCTTTTTTTTGCGAGAGACTCGCGTGTGGTCATGCCCGCCTTAATCACTAAAACCGTAGCAATAGGGATTTCGAAAGCGATACCAAATGCAAAAAATAGTTTTAATATAAAGCTTAAATAGCTGTTGATATCAGGAGTTACGGCAATGCCCTCGGGGGCTATGCTCGTAAAAAATCCAAATACCAACGGAAAAACTACATAGTAGGCAAACGCAATGCCTAGATAAAATAAAGCAATACTTGAAGCAAATAATGGCACAGCTAAGCGTTTTTCATTGCTATATAAGGCCGGTGCTACAAACGACCACAGCTGATACAAAAGGTAAGGAGCCGCAGCAAAAGCCGATAAAATGAGCGTCAGCTTAAAAGGCGCAAAAAACGGTGAGGTAACCTCAGTGGCAATCATTGTGGAGCCGTCGGGTAATAGGCTTTGAATGGGGAGAGCGAAAAAAGTGTAGAGGTCATTGGCGAAAAAAACCAATACCATAAAAATGAGAAGTACGACTAAGAGGCTTTTTAAAAGCCGGCTGCGTAATTCTAGTAGGTGCTCAACAAGTGTTTGTTCGTTATCGGCGGGATTTTTTTCAGTCACTTTCTTTGGCTACCATAAATCTATTTGGTGATGGCGCTACCTATTGATGCGGTTAGAGCGCCGCATTAATCACCTGTGCGCGTTGCTTGATAGAGCGCCTAGCTGCTTTTGTTTGTATTTTCAGACGTATCCTTTGGCGCTTTTTCCAATGTTTGTTCATTGAATTTTTCTTTATCGAGAGTGGCTGACATATCTTGATCAAATTGGCTGATCATGTCGCGTGTTTCACCTAGCTCATGCATGACGTTATCGTTATGAATTTGCGCTCGAATATCATCGGCACCAATTTCCCGCTCTACCGCTGATTTCATTTCATTAAAGCTGCGGCGAAAACGGTTGATCCAAAGAGCTAGCGTTCGTATTGCTGTGGGGAGGCGTTCGGGGCCTAGCACGACCAGAGCAATTACGCTGAGTAAGAAGATTTCCTGCATGCCTATGTTCATGGCAGTATCAATATCAATGGTTGGCTGTTAGTTATCGCTCTTTTCTTTTTCTGCGCTCTTAGCCGCCGTTGGCGTGCCATCTGATTCGCTCTTTATTTCTTTTTTTTGCGTACCGTCTGCATTGTCTGAAGAGTCCTCATCCATGGACTTTTTGAAGCCTTTAATTGCTCCGCCTAAGTCGGAGCCGATGTTTTTTAATCGCTTTGTGCCGAAAATCATCACCACAATTAAGAGGATGATCAGTAGTTGCCACATGCTAATTCCGCCAAGACCCATAATTGTTCTCCCAAAAATTGGTTGGTTTTAGTTCGTCGGGCTGTAAATGCACTCGATAATTACAGTCATCTCATTTACGTGCGGCTTTCTCATCGAGCCCAGAAGTGCCGAAGCGCCGCTCAAGTTCGTCAAAAATATTTTGGTGATCGATATCAAGCTTACCTAGCATGACCATTAAATGAAAAATCAGGTCGGCTAGTTCGCTGACGACAGCCTGCTTGTTTTCGTCACTGTCATGTGCCTCGTAATCACGCGCGGCAAGAATCGTCTCAATACTCTCTTCGCCTACTTTTTCTAAAATTTTGTTGAGCCCGTTGGCATAAAGCTTGGCCGCGTAAGAACTGTCGGGGTCAGCATGTTTCCGCTCTGCCAGCAGGTTAGATAGATTATCGAGAATATCGGTCATTGTTAAATTCTATTGCTGAGACATTTGGTTAGTCAATGAAATTAGCGAGATGCTTAGGTGTGTGTTGACGCTGTCTTGTAGATTATCACTTCTTGCTATAGATATCATTGGGGTCTAGTAATGGTGCGTCGGTAATCTTCCAATTACATTCTTCGCCTTCTGAATGCCGAGTATAGCGCCGAAACATACAGCTCGCGCGGCCAGTATGGCATGCAATGCCGCCAGCTTGCTCTACTTTTAATAAAATCGTGTCGCCGTCACAGTCTAGGCGAATTTCATGCACCTTTTGGATGTGCCCAGACGATTCACCCTTATGCCACAGGCGCTGCCGGGAGCGAGACCAGTACACGGCCTCATTGCTCTCAATAGTCGCTTGCAGTGCATCGCTATTCATCCAGGCCATCATAAGGACGGTGCCAGAGGAAAAATCTTGAGCAATGGCAGGTACTAGCCCTTGCTCATTCCAGCTTACGGCTTGCAATATCTGCGTGTAATCAGGCATAGATACGTTTCACTCAACTCATTAAACGGGTTAGTGTAAGTAACGGCCTAGCTAGACAAGAAAGTGCCCAGGGCCATAACGGCAACCACCAATAAAATTATATTGTACCGTTTTTGTTGATGTAGCGACTGTTCAAGCTGAGTTAAGCGCTGCTGTCTTTCACTATCGGCAGATTTCCCTTGGCCTATTTGGTGGAGCTTTCTCATTAGGCTGTCTTGCAGTGAAGGCAATGTCTCTAGAAGGGTGGGTAGACGCTCTTGCATGCCTTCAAAAACTCGAGTCGGTGAATAGCGCTGTGCAGTCCAGCGATCGAGAAAAGGCTTGGCTGTTTGCCACAAATCCAGCTCTGGATAGAGTTGTTGGCCTAAGCCTTCTATATTCACTAGAGTTTTTTGGAGTAACACTTGCTCCGGCTGTATTTCCATACCAAACCGGCGTGCTGCTTGAAATAAATAAATCAATAAGGTGCCGAATGATAGTTCCGCTAAGGGCTTGGAAAAAATGGGTTCACATACACCGCGTATTAAACTCTCAAAAGCAGCTGGTTTTACATCGGCATTTAGCCAGCCTGATTCTCTATAGAGTTGGGTTACTAGCCGGTAGTCACGATCGAGTGCGCCCAATAAAATCCGCGCAACGTAGTACCGGTCTAGGTCAGACATTGACCCCATAATCGCGCAATCGAGAGCGATATATTTGGGTTGTTCGGGGTCGCTCACATCAACCAAAATATTACCTGGGTGCATGTCAGCATGAAAAAAGTTATGTTCAAACACTTGAGTAAAAAATATCTCTACGCCGCGTTCGGCTAATACTTGAAAGTTAGTGTTATGCGATTTGAGCTGCTCAATCTCTGATACGGGAATACCGTACATCCGCTCCATGACGAGTATTGTTTCGGTGATGTGGTCCCAATAGACTTTGGGCACACGTAACAATTTATTGAGATCGGCATCAGACTCAAAGTTGTGCCTGAGTTGAGAGGCGTTGGCGGCTTCTTGCTTGAGATCTAGCTCGCCGAGTATGACTGTTTGATAGTCGTTAATAATATCAACTAAATGTAAGCGTCTAGCTTCACTACTATAGCGTTCGAGCGTGCGCGCGAGAAAAAACAACAGTGTGATATCGCGTTCAATGATGGGCAGGATGTCGGGCCGGATCACTTTAATGACGACATCGCTACCATCAATGATTAATTGTGCCGTATGTACCTGAGCTACGGAAGCTGAGGCAAGTGGCTCAACGTCAAAGTTGCTAAAAATTGCATCAACGGGTTGGCCTAGTTGCTCTTCAATTATTTTTTGAGCGAGGGGACCGTCGAAAGGTTTTACCCGGTCTTGTAGTAAGGCTAGTTCATCAGCAATATCTTCAGGTAACATATCGCGACGAGTTGAAAGCAGTTGGCCAAACTTTATATAGATTGGGCCAAGGTCTTGCAATGCTAAACGCAGGCGCGTGGCGGCAGGCAAGGCCTGCAGCTCCTTTTGGCGCGAACCAAGGCCGCATAGCCATAAGCCTAGTCGTGCAGGTTTGCTGAGTAAGTGTGACGGCAATAAATCAGTTAGCCGATACCGCGCAACAGTGCGTAAGATAGTCAGCAGACGTAATAATCCAGCCATTACGGTTGATCCTTGTGCGTATGCGATGAAGGTGCTGTTTTAGCGAGTGACGCGCTATTGGCTTGAAGCCGCTCAATGCGCATTTCGAGTTGACGTAGTCGTTTATAAAATGCGTCTGTCTCTGATTTTTTTGGCACCAATTGGGCGTCGTCGAAAATAAAACTATGCAGCTGTTGTTGTAAATTGATCGAAAACTCTTTGCCTAGCTGCATCGATTTTTTGGCAACTCTATTGGCTAGGTGGGCTGGCACATCCCCTACAAATTCAGCTAGCCTTGCTTCCCAGTCAATATCTAACTGTCCGCTTATGTCGCCCAGTTCCATGAGAATGCGGCTGTCACCGGTGATGACCATCGAACTATTAATCAGTGCCGCGGCTTTATCTTCCACCGTGGCAAGCTCTATCCAACTTTGTAAGTCACCTGCGAGAGCTACATCAGCAGCATCGTCATAAGTGTGTAGTACGCTACACTCTTGTCCTATGCATACATAGGACACTATGCTCGGTGCTGTGCATTCAAGGCGAATAACTTTGCCTTCAAAAGGCATAAGCTTTTTAGGAATTGTTGCGTCGAATTTGAGTGCGGCATTGAGCGCTCGCTCAAGGCCCGCGTACGCAGCTAGGGTAAGTGTTGGGTCGCGCATATTTTTCGCTTTAATGAGTAAGTGCGCTCGCCGTAATAGCGCAGTTGATTAATATTTCTGTCGTCTTTCTAATTGATTTTAGCCTTTATTTGCGCAATGCAGCGCCACAATGCCACCGGTAATGTTGTGGTATTCGCAAGTTGCAAAGCCTGCATCGATAATCATTTTTTTGAGTGTCTGCTGGTCGGGATGCATACGAATTGATTCGGCTAGATATCGATAGCTTTCGCCGTCGTTGGCGACTACTTTTCCTATGGCAGGAAGTAGTTTGAACGAATAAAGGTCGTAGGCACTACTAAGCAATGGATTGCTAGGTTTGGAGAACTCGAGCACAAGCAATTTGCCACCAGGCTTAAGTACACGAAACATTGCGCGCAAAGCTAGGTCTTTATCGGTGACGTTGCGCAGACCAAAGCCGATAGTGATGCAGTCAAAATAATCATCTGCGAAAGGTAAATGCTGAGCATCGGTTATGGCATAGGCGGTATTATCTGTGCAGCCTAGATCGGTTAGGCGATCACGCCCTAGCGCTAACATAGACTCGTTGATATCGGCTAACACGACTTCGCCGTTATTACCTACTAGCCGGCTAAATTTGGCAGCTAAGTCGCCTGTGCCGCCGGCCAAATCAAGCACGCGCTGACCCGGCCGCACTGCCGACATCTCTATGGTGTAGCGTTTCCACAAACGGTGAATGCCCAGTGACATTAGGTCGTTCATGACATCGTAACTATTGGCTACTGAGTGAAATACGTCAGCCACGCGCGCAGATTTTTCAGCCACGGGTACTTGCTGGTAGCCAAAATGCGTACTTTCTTCGCTGGATGGGGCGTTGGCGGGTTTGTTCTGTGTCTCAGGCATGGCGGGCTTGTAAATAATGGTTAGCGATGGGGTTGAGGCGGCTGTATTGTGAGCCGCCCATAGTTGCTCAGCACTCTTTCACCGGTAGGCTACGAACTGGAAGCGTTGCATATTATTGTACTTGTCGAGGAGGGCGCGTAACAGCAGATTTTAATCGAATATTGTTACCTGAATACTAGTCAGGGGCTTATTTTGTGCTGCTGTCCGCGTTGGTGCTCTTGATGGTCCTCTTAATGGCCTTCGTAATTATGGGCTAGTCTAGGCGAATAACCTGCGTGAGCGGATCGCGCGTTTTGCCCGCAGCATGTATGCGGTCGAGGTAGTCTTGCCAAAAGACGGTGTGTTCGTCACCCAGCTTCTCTAAGTATTCCCACGAGTAAATGCCGCTATTGTGGCCATCATCAAAGTTGATCTGCAGGGCATAGTTGCCAACCATACTAATAGACTGGATCGCTGTATTTCTTTTGCCAGATTGAAGTACGGCTTGTGACGGGTGGTGGCCACGCACCTCAGCTGAGGGCGAGTAGACACGCAGATATTCGGCATCAAGCCAAATCTGTTTGCCGTTAGCGTAGCGCAGTTCGAGTTGGCGCGACGTCTTATGCAGTTCAATCGCAGTGGGCGTCATATTATTGGGTGGCTCATAGGCTAAATATTTCGCGCGCTAAGCCGCGCATTGTCGTTGAGTGGTTTTTCGATTTTTAATTCCTATTTCCGCTGTCGTCGCGCAAACAATAAGCGACAGAATTATCATAGAATAAAGCGACTTAAGTCTTCGTTAGCGGCAAGTTCGTTAAGATACTTGTCGACGTACTCTTCATCTACTTCAATGGCTTGTCCACTTTTATCGCAAGCTTCAAACGAAGCCGTTTCTAGCAGTCGCTCAAGTAAAGTGTGTAGCCGGCGCGCACCAATATTTTCGGTACGCTCATTAACCTGCCAGGCTAGTTCAGCTAGCTTTCTAATACCGTTGTTCGTAAACGATAAGCCAAGCCCTTCGGTTGCCAGCAGTGCCTGGTACTGTTCGGTCAGTGATGCGTTGGGTTCGGTAAGAATGCGCTCAAAATCGTCTGGCGACAAAGCTTGTAACTCAACGCGAATAGGTAGGCGCCCCTGCAGCTCAGGAATTAAATCTGAGGGCTTGGCTAAATGAAATGCGCCTGAGGCAATAAATAAAATATGATCAGTTTTAATCATGCCGTGTTTGGTGCTCACCGTGCTGCCTTCAATCAAGGGTAGTAAATCGCGTTGCACGCCCTCACGTGACACATCACCGCCGCCGGTTTGTTGACGTTTGGCGACCTTGTCAATTTCATCAATAAAAACAATACCTGTTTCTTCTACGTCGCGTAAGGCATTGGTTTTTAATTCGTCCTCATTAACTAGCTTGGCGGCTTCTTCGTCACATAACAAGCGCTGGGCTTCTTTTACCGAAAGTTTCGTACGCTTTTTCTTGTTTTTAGACAGGTTCGAAAACATGCCTTGCAACTGACTTGTCATTTCTTCCATGCCCGGCGGCGCCATGATTTCAACTCCAACCGGTTGGGCGCTGACTTCGATTTCTATCTCGCGATCAGCGAGATCACCTTCACGCAACTTCTTGCGAAATAATTGTCGCGTAGAAGTCTGTTTTTCATCAGGTTCGGCATCGCGTGCTGGTGGCAGCAGGGCGTCGAGAATTCGCTCCTCAGTTGCTTCCATAGCGCGGACTTCCACTTTTTTCATGGCGATTTCGCGAGAATTTTTTATTGCGACGTCAACTAGGTCGCGTATTATTGATTCCACATCGCGACCCACATAGCCCACCTCAGTAAATTTGGTGGCTTCAACCTTAATAAAAGGGGCTCCAGCCAGTTTAGCTAGGCGCCGAGCGATTTCAGTTTTTCCTACTCCGGTAGGACCAATCATCAAAATGTTTTTTGGCGTGATTTCAGTGCGTAATTCTTCGTCGAGTTGCATGCGACGCCAGCGATTACGCAGTGCGATGGCAACGGCGCGCTTAGCATCGCCCTGTCCAATAATATGCTTATCAAGCTCGTGAACAATTTCTCTTGGTGTCATGGACATAGGCAGGTCAAATTTTTAGTAGTGAGTGGATGGTTTTTTCTAAGCATCTTTAGTGCAATGGCCTCGGTTACTTGCAGACGTTACCCCAATACTTCAATTGTATGATTGTGGTTGGTGAAAACACAGATATCGCCGGCAATTGACAAGCCTTTTTTAACTATCTCGGTGGCGCTCAAGTCGGTGTTGTCGAGCAATGCTCGCGCGGCGCTCTGGGCATAAGGGCCGCCCGAACCAATTGCAATAAGGCTATCCTCAGGCTCAATGACATCGCCATTGCCTGTAATAACCAATGAGTTATTTTCATCGGCCACTGCCAGCAAGGCTTCGAGCCTGCGCAATGCTCGATCAGTACGCCATTCTTTGGCCAGCTCCACCGCAGCGCGAGTTAGATTTCCTTGGTATTTTTCAAGTTGTGCTTCAAATCGTTCAAATAGTGCGAAAGCATCGGCAGTGCCACCAGCAAAGCCGGCTATTACTTTTTCATTATAAAGGCGGCGTACTTTACGTGCATTGCCTTTCATAACGGTGTTGCCCATTGATACCTGCCCGTCTCCGCCAATCGCTACTTGGCCGTTACGGCGCACAGATAGAATAGTTGTACCTCTATATTGCTTCATAAATGACTCCGAACGCGCTAACGTTGTTGGGTTTTTTGTTTAAACCTGCTGTTTGCCTTTGGAATTTTTGCTGTGTTGCTACTGTATACCGTGCGCCTCACGTAGCAAGTGTTACTTTGATCTTGAAGTTTTTCGCTGAGTGCTCGATCATGATGCCTAGTTAATATTTTTTCTTCAGGTCATTGGGTGCGACGCATTACCATCGCTTCAATATCGTTGTTGATGATGACGCTGCGAGCGCTAGACATTTGGCTGCGTGATGTAAAAGGGCCTAGCAATACACGATGCCATTTTTTTCCGTCGGAATTGGTGACTGTGCCAACACTAGGATTTAGTCCCAGTAGGGTGAGCTCAACAAGTCGCTGTTCAGCTTGTGCGGCTGTCTTAAATGAGCCGGCTTGAATAAAGTAGTTCAAATTACTTTTGTTCGCACTTTTTTGATTGCCGGTATTGTCGTCCTCTGAGTAGTTGGGCGCCACTTCTACCTGAAAATCTTTAAGCATGGCATAAAAGCTGAATTCCGGTTCATGACTAGGTTTGGGCTGCTCGGATGGGGTCGGAGTATTGACGGTATGCTCAGGTATATTGGTGGGCATTTCGAGTTGTGCTAGTGAGTAAATAGCACCGATAAATAAAACGGCAACAAGACACGTAGCCAATATGCGGTATTTACCGATCGATTGATCTATCGTCCCTTTTGTCTTCTTTTGGCGTTGACTAGCCCCTTTTTTAACTCGAGGTTTGGTTGTTGCCGCACGGCTGGTTTTTTTGCGCGTGTTGGTGCGCCGAGTGCCACCACTTATGATGGGGTGGGCGCGGGCAAAAAGATCAAGTCTGAATTTATATAGGCTCATGTTGTTACATTTTTTGTGGCGCACTTACACCGAGTAGCTGCAAGCCATTGGCGAGTACTTGCCGTGTTGCCTCGGCAAGACATAGGCGCGCATTGCGTAGAGTGTGATCGGCAACGATGAGCTGCAGATTTTTATCTTGATTGCCGCTGGCATACCAGCTGTGGAGTGCGGCAGCTAATTCGCGCAGATAGTTTGCAATGACGTGCGGTGCTAGTTCTGAAGCGGCGCTAGCCAATTTTTCAGGGAAGCTAGCAAGTAATCGTGCCAGTTCAATTTCATGCTCTGCGTTTAATAGTTCAAGGTGCGCAAGCCCGGCTTTTTTATCCCATGGCTCATGTTTTTGCGTGGCGTTGGCCATAGCGCTGCAAATTCGCGCATGCGCATATTGTATGTAATACACAGGATTTTCGTTAGACTTTTGCAACGCTAAATCAATGTCAAACGTCAGTTGCGAGTCTGCTCGGCGGGCCACTAAAAAAAAGCGTGTGGCGTCGGTTCCGGTCTGATCAATAAGGTCTCGTAATGTGACATAGCTACCCGCGCGCTTGGATATTTTAACCTCTTCCCCATTTTTCATCACGGTGACCATTTGGTGCAATACGTAGTCGGGCCAATTTTTGGGGATGCCAATATCGAGCCCTTGCAAGCCGGCGCGAACACGCGTGATCGTACTGTGATGATCGGCACCTTGTTCATTGACTACTTTTTTAAAGCCACGCTGCCACTTGTCACGATGGTAGGCTACGTCGGGTACAAAGTAGGTGTAGCTGCCGTCTGATTTGCGCATGACGCGATCTTTGTCATCACCAAAATCGGTGGTTTTTAGCCACAAGGCATCGTCTTTTTCATAGGTGAAGCCATTGTCAGTGAGCTGCTCAACGATTTGCCCGACCTTGCCCTCAGCATAGAGTGCGGACTCTAATGAAAATACATCGAAGCTAACATCAAAAGCTCGCAGGTCACTGTCTTGTTCTTGGCGTAAGTACGCGACGGCAAAATGTCTAATGGCTTCTTCATTACTCGGATCGGCTGCGCCTTTTACATCGCCAATAGATTCGCCGTTCATATAAGCTTGTGCTAACTCGACAATGTAACCACCGCGGTAGCCATCGGTTGGCCAGCGCTCATCGTCTGGCCCTATACCTTGGCAGCGCAGGCTAACCGAAGTGGCTAAATTATTAATTTGCTGCCCGGCGTCGTTGTAATAAAACTCGCGCGTGACTGCCCAGCCTGTGGCCTCAAATAGACGACAGATGCTATCGCCAACGGCTGCCCCTCGGCCATGGCCCACATGCAGCGGGCCTGTCGGATTGGCTGAGACGAATTCAACTTGAACCGCCTGTGCGTTGCCCTTTGAATCTTGCCCAGCGCTATTGTGACCATAGGTGCTGGCTTGGCTCAGTACTGTTTCAACAATTTCCATTTGAGTGGCTTGTGCAAGGAAAAAATTGATGAAGCCTGGGCCTGCAATCTCAATGTCTTTTATGCAATTGTTTTTTGGCAGCGCGGCGATAATGTTTTCGGCGAGTTCGCGAGGCTTTACGCCAACTTGTTTGGCCAGGGCTAAGGCGATATTACTGGCGTAATCACCATGTGTGGTGTCGCGCGTTCTATCAAGTTTGATTTCTGGAATCGTTAGCTCGGCAAATTCGCCGCTATCGACAAGTGTTTGCAGCGCTGCTCTCACAAGCTGTTGGATGGCTTCTTTCATGTGATGGAATAATCAGGCTATCAGTGGTTTGTACTATTTTCATCGGCGCGCCCCGAAACGGGACGGCTCCGGGCTGTTGTGCTCATACTGCCAAAGTGCGCGCCTAACATGTATGCGAAGTTCTACGCTCACTCTTAAGCGGTTGCATTATCGCTGTTGTGTTGCGGCCATGACAAGCGACCTCTTTGGGCCATAGTACAAATTAATACGATCTTAGCAGGCCAGGCTGGCTAGGAGATGACAACCACAATTTTCTCAGTGCTGCCGGATCTGTTTGTGGGCAACAAGCTTAGCAAAATAATGAATGATGACCTTTAGCGGTTTAAACAGATTCTTGGGGGTCGACATCAATGCTCCAGCGCAGGCCGGAAGGCGTTTTGCCGCCCGCAATGGATCTTAGCGTGGCTTCTAACATGCTATGCAGCGGCTTGCGATGTGTCGATTTAAAGAGTAGCTGTGCGCGATGGCGCCCAGCGCGCCGCTCCATTAGTGCTGGCATGGGGCCAATGGCCTGCACATGGGTGCCGGCTATCTGTGTGCTGAGTGAGCGTTGAATAGCATGTAAAAAGCTCGTTGCATGCTCTGGAGTGCGGCTGTCGGCGCGCAAAAGCGCCATATAAGTGTATGGAGGCAGGCCCAGTGTATGGCGTTCTTGGAGCATATCTTCACTTGCACGTTTAAAGCCATGCTCGGCCCATGTTCGCACCAAAGGATGGTCGGGCAAGTGCGTTTGAATGAATACTTTACCTGGCTGTGTGCTGCGACCTGCACGACCAGCTACTTGCTCCATTAATTGCAGGGTTTTTTCAGCGCCGCGGAAGTCAGGGTTATAAAGGCCTTGGTCTACATCAAGCATGATGACGGTATCTAACGCCGTAAAATGGTGGCCTTTGGCTAGCATCTGTGTTCCCACCATAATCAACGGACGCTGCTCATTGATGCGCTGAATACTGTTATCTAGCGAGCTTTTGCTGCGAGTTGTATCACGGTCAATACGTAAGATTTCGGTACTCGGAAAAAGTCTAGCGAGGGTTTCGGTACTGCGCTCGGTGCCATGTCCTATATTCAACAGCTGAGCGGATTGGCAGCGCGGGCAATGGCTCGGTATAGCTGTGCTGAAATCGCAATGATGGCAGCGCAAACGCCGTGCGCGCTGGTGCAAAGTTAAGCGCGCATCGCAGTGGTCGCAGTTCGCGTGCCAGCCGCAATCATGGCAGATGAGTAATGGGGCAAAGCCGCGGCGATTGATAAATACCATCGCTTGCCGTCCAGCCTGCAGTGTATCGGCAATAGCTTGAATTGCGGTGTCACTCAAGCCGTCATGCAGTGACAGTTTGCGGATATCAATGAAGGTTACGCTGGGCATTACGGCGGCACCGGCGCGCTGCGTTAGCACGCAATATTGATACTTCTTTTGTCGTGCGTTATGTAATGTTTCAAGTGACGGCGTAGCCGAGCCTAGTATGACGGGGACTTGCTCAAAATGACCGCGCATAACGGCAACGTCACGAGCCGAGTAGTGCAGACCATCTTGCTGTTTGTAGGAGTTGTCATGTTCTTCATCAACAATAAACAAACCTAGGCGGGGGCAGGGCGTGAACACAGCCGACCGAGTGCCAATAATAATGCCCACCTCCCCATCACGCGAGGCTTGCCACGCTGCGAGCCGCTCTTTGTCGCTGAGACCCGAGTGAAATACAGCGATTTTACAATCGAATCGCTCGACGAACCGGCTAATGGTTTGCGGCGTTAGGCCGATTTCGGGAACTAGCACTACCGCTTGCTTACTTTGCACCAAGGTGTCGCTTATGGCTTGCAGGTAGACTTCGGTTTTACCACTGCCTGTAACGCCTTCGATAAGTGAGACCGCGCCTTGATCTTGCGATGCCCTGATTTGCGCGAGTACCGTAGCTTGCTCCTCGTTTAATGTCAGAGGGTCGCGGACCTTGTTGCCTTGCAAGACGCTAGGGCAGTCGTGTGGCAGGTATTCTTTGTAGGTTTGATGCAGCAGCTCCTTTTTATACAATTGTAAAGCGGCTTGCTGAGCATGACCGCTTTGAATTAACTCGCGATCACTTGTCCAGCGCTCAGGCTCGCTGCGAAGCATATTGAGTAAGGCTTGTTGCTTAGGTGCGCGAGCTAAGGCCGTGGCCGGGAGACCTAGGCCATGCGTGCTTATTTGCCAGCAGCGCTCAGTATAGGCACCGCCAATCACAGGTTTCCTTAGCGCATTGGGTAGCATATTAAACAGCACGTCGCCTAACGGGTGATGGTAATAATCAGCCAGCCAATGAGCTAGCTGTAACTGTAGAGGCTCTAGTGCGGCTCGGCTACCCAGTGGTTTGGTCACGCACTTTAATTGCGCGATAGCCAATTCTGATTGAGGTTGGTGTCCTGCAACAATGCCAACGACCTCGCGTTTTCCAAAAGGCACTAGTACTCTGCTGCCAAGTGGGTGGCATTGGATTGAGCCACCAGCGGCAGGCAGGTAGTCGAATAACCGATATAAAGGCGATGCGATGGCTACCTGAACGATAGCTGGGTTGCTCGTGGATGGATGACTCATTAATGCTACAGGGCTAGTTACAGTGTGCGCGGCGATAACGATGATAGCTTTTCGGCGCGACAATTTTATAGGGATTTCGTGGCTCACAATCACCACATTGGCTGTGCATAGTACACGTCGATTGATTGTGATGCCCG
Source organism: uncultured Pseudomonadales bacterium (assembly GCA_943788835.1). Classification (GTDB taxonomy): domain Bacteria; phylum Pseudomonadota; class Gammaproteobacteria; order Pseudomonadales; family UBA7434; genus UBA7434. Next base: position 23,013 of record CALSRU010000012.1, read on the forward strand.
ATTAGGCATCTCAGCTTGGCGGTATGTGCCCAATTGGGTCGATCTTTCGTTGTTATGGCCTTGCTTGATAGCCGTTATCTGGTAGAATCGCCGCCCCATTTGCGTCGGTGGCTTGCAAAGCTGATTGGTGCTTGTGGCACCCTAGCCCTATTTGTTGGTGTTATCGTCGGTGTTATTTGGGCCAAAAATGAGCTGTGTGGAGGCTTGAAGCGCTCGATGGGTTTAATTGTATATAAATTTAGTTGCATGATTAGCGAGTTGGAAGAACGATGAAAGCAGACATTCACCCTAAATATGATGCCGTTACTGCTACTTGTAGCTGCGGTGCTGTGCACGTAACGCGCTCAACGTTGTGTAAAGATATCCATTTGGATGTTTGTGCACATTGCCATCCGTTTTACACGGGTAAGCAAAAGACTCTTGATGCTGGTGGTCGAGTCGATAAGTTCAATAAGCGTTTTGGCAATCGCTCTACCAAAAAATAACGCTTTAAGCGCGTTAACGCCCTGTTACCGCGCCTAAGTGAGCCTAACGCTCGCGTTGGTTGCCCTCTGCGGCTATGCTCAGCACGCCGCGTCGAGCCAGCTGTTATGGGGCGCTATGCCCCGAATGAGGCTGGCCAGCCGCTTTCAGTGTGCCGCCCCGGACCCCTTAAAACAGTTCTTCATGCAGCTCGATTTGCCTCGTTGTTTTCAGTGACTCTGAGCTAGTTGATATTTCAGGCGCGTATTCCTCCCGAAATTTCTCGAATAGTGTTTGCGTCGTGGTTGTTGTCGGGGCCATACCGGTCATTCGATCAATTTTTATTGCTTTTAGGCCGGTTGGCTGTTTGCGTGTTGCCATGGGAACATCTTCCAAGGCGCTTTCCATAAAGGTCATCCATATAGGCAGTGCTGCGGAGCCGCCAAACTCACGCCTGCCCAGTAATTGATTGCCGTCAAAACCTAGCCATGCGGTGGCTACCAATTCTGGGTGATAGCCAGAAAACCAGGCATCTGTTGGGCCGTTGGTCGTTCCGGTTTTTCCTGCAATGTCGTTGCGCTTTAGTGCTTTGGCTCGCGTGCCAGTGCCTCGTCGAACCACGTCTTGTAAAATGCTATCCAGAATGAACGCGACGCGCTCGTCCATAACTCTGTTGGCGTAGCGCGCTGTTTGAATTGGATAATCGTCACTTGGCTGCGGCTCAGAGCTTTTGGCGTGCTCAGGTGTGGCCCCGGTAGTAAGCTTTTCTAAGGTTGCTGCGTCGCCGATTAGCTGCTCAAGCGATTCAGCTTCCTCATCTATTATCTGTTCGCTTGAATGTTCCTCTGCTTTGTTAGCTGTGGTGTGACTGAGCGTATTTTGGGTGTTGTCGGCCGCCTGCAGTCCGCTGAGGCATTCGTCGCAGGCTAATGCAGGGTTGGCCCGAAACAGAACGTCGTCGTTGCGATTGCGAATTTCATGCACGATATAAGGTTCAACATAGTAACCTCCGTTGGCGATAGTGGCATAGAGTCTGGCGACTTCAAGCGGTGTCATGCTGTAGCTCCCTAGTGCGAGTGAGAGGTCGCGCGGTAGCGCCCCTGCACTAAATTCGAACCGTTGTAGGTAGCTAATGGCGCGATCAATGCCCATCTCGCGCAGTAACCTTACTGAAACAAGGTTACGAGATAGGTACAGCGCGCGGCGTAATGTTGTGGGCCCGTAGAATTTACCGCTGGCGTTTTCAGGGCGCCACGCAGTTTCTAGTTTGTCGTCGCTAAAAACAATGGGTGCATCATTAATGACACTGGCTGCGGTGTAGCCTGTGTCGAAAGCGGCGGCATAAATAAAGGGTTTAAAATTAGAGCCAGGTTGGCGATAGGCTTGGGTGGCCCGATTAAATTTACTCTGTTGGAAATCATAGCCGCCAACAATAGAAGTAATAGCACCGTCGTAGGGGCGCAATGCTACTAAGCTGGCCGATGCGGTAGGCAGTTGCGTGATGAACACGTCCGCGGGCTCATTGGTCGCTCTAAAATCAACGCTGCCGGGAGTCTGAATTCGAATAATGTCACCGGCTTTTAGTAGCTGGCTTAGGTCGGTGATCGCTGCGGCGCGTCGGTTTTCATCAACATATTCTCTTATTGGGTTGGTCGTCGGGCGCCATTTCATTTCGTTTACATTACCATCGCTCGACAGGAGCTGCAGGGCCTGTTCGTCACCGTCGGGGGTGCTTACTATGGGTCCAATGTTTTGAATAATGACCGGCTCCGTACCTCTTATTTCAGATAGCTGTTGCAGTTCATTTATGCCCTGCTCGGTTGGAACACTGCCGAGGCGCTTTTCGGGGCCGCGATAGCCATGCCTATGCGTGTATTCATTAAGGCCGCGGACTACGGCTTGCTCGGCGCCTCTTTGTTGGGCGCTGTCAATTGACGTGATAATTTTAAGGCCTTCAGAGTAGGCTGCTAGGCCAAATTTTTCTATTGTAACGGCCCGGGCCATTTCCGCAGCATAGCCGGCATCGAGCTCTAATTTCGGGCCATAATAGCTCGCACTGACAGGCTCCTGAGTTGCCTCTAGCCAGGTAGCCTCATCGATAGATTTGAGCTTGAGCATCCGACCGAGAATCCAGTTGCGTCTTATCAATGCACGCGCGGGGTTGTTGACGGGATTATAGATCGAGGGCGCTTTGGGCAAGCCGGCGATCATGGCAAGTTGTGCCAGGCTTAATTCTTCGATGCTTTTGCCGTAGTAAATAGCTGCTGCTGCTTGAACGCCATAGGCGCGTTTACCGAGATAGATTTTATTAACATAAAGTTCAAGAATTTCATCTTTGCTCAGCAGGCGCTCTATTTTCAACGCGAGAAAAATCTCATTAAATTTCCGAATAAAGGTTTGCTCACTGCTTAAAAAGAAGTTTCGTGCCACCTGCATGGTGATTGTGCTGCCGCCGGTTCTGATTTTTCCACTTCGTAATAGCTCTGCAGCAGCGCGCAGTAATCCCGCTATGTCTACGCCGCGATGCTGCAGGAAACGATCATCTTCGGCGGCGAGAATGGCATGCACGAAATCCTTGGGTACGCTTTCCATTTTGACCGGGGTTCGAAATTTTTCGCCAAAAACACCAATTAGTTCTCCGTTTTGTGAATAGATTCGCAATGGTATTTGGAGGTTTGCCTCACGCAGCACACTAACCGACGGTAGCTTTGGATTAAGGTAGAGATAGACTGCGCTGCCCAGTAATATGGCGCCTGAGCCGCTCATTAAAATGAGTGCCAGCAGAAATTTAACAGCGGTAAGTTTTCGAAGCATTTTTGATCAATTCATCGTTTATTTGGGTGAATGTCGCACAAGCATAGCGAAAAGGTGAATTTGAAAATAGGTAATTTTCTATAAGCCTATGATTATCGGCTAAGCTTACGCCTATACTCGCAATTTGTTAGGTTATTCAGTCTGATAGCTCGTGCAAAGTTTGTGCGATGTAAGGTGTTTTCAAGCAGTTTTGATGAGTAGTTGTATTGGCGGCTTATTCAGTGGCTGACGTTTATACCTCAAAAAGAGTTGTGGCGCTGTTCTAATCTTAAGGTGGCATCACAAAGCGTTCGATAGGCAATATCCATTGCGCCATAATGGATTAATAATGTTAGATAACCGAATAGGAACACTACTGACGTGCTAGGGTTTGCCAGAAAGCAGCAGAACCGAATGTTGGGTATCGACATCAGTTCGACCACGGTTAAATTGCTCGAGCTTAGTAAGCAGGGCGAACGTTTAAGGGTCGAATCTTACGCGGTAAGTCCATTACCTCCTAATGCGGTTATTGAAAAAAATATCAATGACCCGGAAAGTGTCGCGGAATGCTTGCGGCAGGTCGTTGCGACGTCAATGACGAAGGTAAAGAGTTGTGCCGTGGCGGTTGCCGGATCGGCAGTTATTACCAAAATGATCATAATGCAAGCGGGTTTGAACGAAGAGCAGCTTGAAGCGCAAATCCTGTTAGAAGCCGACCAATATATTCCCTATCCCCTAGATGAAGTGGCCATCGATTTTGAAGTCCAAGGTATCTGCGAAGATGATGAGACTTCTATTGATGTGTTGCTTGCCGCCTGCCGCAAAGAAAATGTGGACTTGCGCGTCGATGCTTTAGAATTTGCTGAGTTAACGCCGGCAGTTGTCGATGTAGAAGCCTATGCAGTGGAGTCGGCTTTTGACCTATTTGCACGCAATTCGGGGCTCGATCGCAATGCAACGGTTGCCATTGTCGATATTGGCTCAACCATGACTACCTTGAGCGTGTTGAGCGAGGGCAAAACCATATACACGCGTGAGCAACTCTTTGGCGGAAAGCAGTTGACTGAAGAAATCCAGCGTCGCTATGGCATGACCGAAGAAGAAGCCGGTTTTGCAAAAAAAGCCGGTGGATTGCCCGATGATTATGCCTTAGAGGTGCTTAGTCCATTTCAGGAGGCTGTGATCCAGCAAGTTACACGCTCGTTGCAGTTCTTTTTCTCTTCCAGTCAATTTGATGAAGTTGATCATGTGGTGTTGGCTGGTGGTGTGGCTGCGATGGATGGCTTGGCAGAGTTGGTGGAAGATAAGCTTGGTAAGTCCACCTCTGTAGCTAACCCGTTTTTAAATATGGAGGTTGCATCTAAAGTTGATGCCGCTGCGCTAACTAACGATGCACCGGCAATGATGATTGCCTGTGGCTTGGCGCTGAGGAGTTTTGATTGATGGCAAAAATTAATTTACTCCCATGGCGTGATGCCAGGCGCGAGCGTTCCAAGAGGGAGTTTTTTTGGAATGTAGGTCTTTCAGTACTATGTGCAGGCCTTGGTGTAGTAGTGGTTTTTTTGATGCTCGATACGTCATTGAATAATCAAACAAGCCGCAATAGTTATTTACAAACACACATTGATCGCCTTAATACTGAAGTCAAAGAGATTGCAGATTTGAAGTCAGCGCGCGAGCAGCTGATCGATAGGATGACAATTATTCAAGGCTTGCAGGGTAATCGCCCCGTTATTGTTCGAATTTTTGACCAGTTTGTCGAGACGCTTCCTGACGGTGTTTATTACACGCGCCTAAAACGCTCTAATGAGAGTGTGGAGATTGATGGCACCGCCGAATCGAATAATCGGGTTTCAAGTCTTATGCGACGTTTAGATGCGTCTGATTGGTTTTTCAACCCTAATTTAACCTCAGTAGTTGCCAATCCTGCATTTGGCGATCAGGCAAATAATTTTGGCTTGACGGTATCTTTAGTGACACCGGGCAATGTTAGTGAGGACGAAGAATAATGGCAATTGCCGAGAAGCTTCAGGGATGGCGTGATGCTGCCTCCGAGATTGAGCTTGATCAAATAGATTGGGAGGAGCCAGGCACTTGGCCTGCTCTAGTCAAAAGTGGCCTAATGATTTTAGCTGTTCTTCTAACGGCTTTGCTTGGCTATATTTTTGTTGTGAAGGCTCAGTTAGATGACCTCAATTCTGTTGAAGGCGAGGAGCTCGCTTTGCGCGCAGAATTTCAGGCTAAGGCCTTCGAAGCGGCTAACCTTGCTGCGCTCAGAGATCAAATGGTTGAAATGAACCAAATGTTTGGGGCATTAGTTAGTCAGTTGCCTAGTGATACCGAAGTGCCTGGTTTGCTTGAAGATATCACTGCTATTGGCTCTTCCAACGGGCTGGAATTTAATAGCATTGAGCTGCAAGAAGAAGTCTTGCAAGAATTTTATGTAGAGCTGCCTATCGATATTCTTGTGACTGGTACCTATCATGACCTTGGTTCTTTTGTCAGTGGAATATCAGGGTTGCCGCGGATTGTGACCCTGCATGATTTTGAGATGTTACCCGTTGAAAGTCGGCCTGGTGTTATGCAAATGAGTATTGTGGCAAAGACTTATCGCTATAAGGAAGAGGGCTGATCGTGCGGTTAATCAATAACAAGCTGGCGGCGCTTGTGATAAGTTTAGTGCTCATTGCTGGTTGCTCTTCTAACGATACGTCAGATATTGACAATTTCATGGCCGATAATCGAGACAAGCCTAGCGGTGTAATCGAGCCGATACCTATTTTTAAACCCTACAAAGCTTTTCGTTACAACGCTGCCACAAAGCGCTCGCCTTTTGAGGTGCCGGTTAATGTTCGCGAAATAGCATATCTCTCGCTATCTAGCGATGTGAATCCGGATCCAAAGCGCGTTAAAGAGCAGCTTGAGTCCTTTAATATTGAAGGCATCTCAATGGTTGGAACCATTGAGCGCGCGGGGACTTTATGGGCTTTGGTCGATGACGGCAGTGGTGCGGTGCATCAAGTTTTGGCGGGCAATTTTCTCGGTAAAAATCATGGCCGAATAGTTAGCATTTATCCCGATTCTATTTCTATTATCGAAATCATTGGAAACGGCAAGGATTCTTGGATTGAGCGTCCCAGAACTTTGAATCTTAAGGATGATAGCTGATGTTATTTAATTTATTTATTACTAAGGCACTAGCAATGAGCAATTCTTCAGGCTTCCGTCAAATGGATGCGGCTAAGGGCGTAACACAAGCGCCTTTAGTTCTCGCATATTTCATTATTGGTATGCTGCTGCTAGCCACAAGCAGCGTCTTTGCGGTTGAACTCCAAAAAGTTGATTTTCAATCGGAGTCGAATGGCAAACTGCAAATCAATCTACAGTTTGATGGCGTGCCGCCTGAGCCGAGTACTTATAATATTGAACGGCCAGCACGCATTGCACTCGATTTGCCGGGTGTGGCGAGTGGTTTAGAGAAGAAAAAATATGCACTGACTTTTGGCAATGCCAGAAGTATCGTCGTGTTGGAAGCGGCAAATAGAACACGTGTAGTGGTTAATCTTGTTGAACTGTCGCCTTATAAAACGTTTATTGAGGGCAACACTTTGCGCATTGAAATTGGTGGCAGCGACGTTGCCGCACCATTCGTGGCGCCTGAAAATTCAATTGGACAAGCAGATGTGGTGCGCGCTGAAGGGCAAGTGGCCATATCTCACATAGACTTTCAGCGAGGTGACGCTGGCGAAGGAAATGTAGTTATTGAGCTATCTGATGATAACGTCGATGTTGATGTGCGTTTGGAATCGACTAGCATCATTGTAGATTTTGCTAATGCAGAAGTTGCTGAAAGTATGATGCGCGAGTACGACGTTACCGACTTTGCAACGCCAGTGCGTAATTTTTCAGTGCGACGGCAAGATGGCGGCACGACCTTTGAAATTGCGCCCAAGGGCGAGTATGACTACCTTGCCTATCAAGCGGATAATATTTATGTATTGAGCGTGAGGCCATTAACTGAATTGGAGGTCGAAGAGAAAAAGCGCGCTTTTGCCTTTACGGGTGAAAAGCTGTCACTAAATTTTCAAGATATTAAAGTGCGCTCAGTGTTGCAATTGATTGCAGATTTTACAGAGCTGAACTTAGTCACTAGTGATTCAGTGAACGGTAGTATTACTTTGCGTCTTGAGGACGTGCCATGGGATCAAGCGCTAGAGCTGATCTTAAAAACTAAGGGATTAGATAAGCGGCAAATCGGCAATGTATTGATGGTTGCGCCTGCTGCCGAAATTGCTGAGCGTGAGCGCCAGCAAATCGAAACGCAAAAACAATTACTCGAGCTTGCTCCGCTGCAAACTGAATTTATCCGCATTCGCTATGCTAATGCTAGAGAGTTGTTTAAACTTTTTGATATTGATGAAAACGAAAATTTTGAAGATGAAAGCGGTGCTGGCTCGACAGGAAGTATACTGTCGCCGCGCGGACGGGTGGTGGTTGATGAGCGTACTAATGCACTGCTAATTACTGATACCGCCGAAAAGATTGAGGAGTTTAGACGCCTCATCACTAATATTGACGTGCCTTTGCGGCAAGTTTTGGTCGAGGCGCGCATCGTCATTGCCAATGATAATTTTGATCAGCAAGTTGGTATACAGTGGGGCGGCGGAACGGCTGATCAGGGTGATGGTGATCGTTGGGGTGTGACAGGCGGGTTAAATTCGCTACTGAATGACAGCGGTGCAGATGACGATGAGCGTACCAGCGTGTTTGACTTCGTTAACGGTGCAGGTTCACTGCAGTTCCCTGATTCTAATGTTGTTGATTTGGGTATTACTGATTCTCTAGGTACGCCGCAAAGCTTGTCGATCGGCTTTCTAAGTGATAATGCCTTTTTAGCCGCTGAATTGAGCGCTATCGCTGCTGAGGGCCGCGGCGAGATCGTGTCGCAGCCCAAGCTGATTACAGGAGACAAGCAAGAGGCTGAAATTAAAACCGGTGAGGAGATTCCTTATGTTGAGTCCTCAGCAAGCGGCCGATCTACGGTTAAGTTTCGCGAAGCGGTGTTGAGTTTGAAAGTTACGCCGAGTATTACTCCTGATAATCGCTTAATTCTTGATTTGATCATTACGCAAGATAGTCGTAGTGACGATTTTGTTTTCGGTGAGAATAATTCTCAGGTTCCGATTATTTTGAAAAATGAAATTCGCACGCAGGCCTTAGTCGATAATGGCAAAACTATTGTACTGGGTGGGGTTTTTCGCGAATCAGAGCTTGAGCAGGAAACTAAAGTGCCGTTGTTGGGCGACATTCCTTTCGTTGGACGTCTTTTCAAGCGTACTCAGGTAGGCCGGTCTAAGAATGAGTTGCTTATTTTTATTACTCCTCGCATCCTCACGGATCGTGTCCTTGACTGATTTTCCTGCCTTCTGTGGCCGGTGTGGTCCGATCATGCTTAACAATCACTAGGCGTGTTCTGAACCATGAGACCAGACTTTATTTTCTTAGTGGGCCCTATGGGCGCAGGTAAATCCACCATCGGTCGTCATTTGGCTGGGCTGCTTGGCCAGCCGTTTATTGATACTGACGAAGAGATTGTGCAGCGCACCGGTGCCGATATTCCCTGGATATTCGATGTTGAAGGTGAGGAAGGTTTCCGTCAGCGTGAATCGAAGGTGCTTCAAGATATTTGTGCAGGAGCGCCTGCGGTCGTTGCAACTGGCGGAGGTATAATCGGTCGTGAGCAGAATAGAGTATTGTTGGCTCAACATGGAACTGTTGTATACCTGCATGCAACGCTGTCACAGCAGCTGGCTAGAACAGGCAAGGATAAAAATAGACCCCTACTAAACAAGGGTGATCCTGCAACCATACTGACAGCTCTTATTAAGCAGCGTGAGCCACTTTACCGAGAGATTGCTGACAAAGTTTATCTGACTGATAATCGCAACCCAAGAGTAGCGGCCCAAGAGATAATCGCGTCTTTAGATAAAAGTGCCGGTTAGCTTAGGGCTTGTAAATCGGGCGTTTAATTTTCGTATTAATGTGATAACCCTTTAAAATAATGCCGGTTCAGCTGGTATTGCGAGATTTAATTAGTTTGCTCTGTGTATAAAATAAAAATAATGATAAATAGTCCCCCGATCTTCAATGGGAATCCATTCGTTGGTCTGTAAGCAGTTATCATTGTGGTACAGTATTCGGCTGTGTGATGTTGCTTGTGGAGCAGTTCCGACATGAATATAAATACTCACAAAGATAGGCTCAGCTTGTCGGTTGATCTAGGCGATCGCAGCTATCCGATTATTATTGGTGCGGGCCTTCTAGATGATGCTCAGCTGGTCCAGAGCTATTTAGGTGGCGAGCAAAAATTTGTGGTGACAAACGACACGGTTGCCCCGCTTTATTTAAAGCCGCTGCAGCAGTCAATTGGTGATGTCAGTAAGCTTGCCCATATTTTACCTGATGGTGAACAATTTAAAAATTTGGCATCAATGGAGCAGATTTATAGTGAGTTGCTAGCAAAAAAGTGCAGCAGGGATGTCACGTTAGTGGCTCTTGGTGGTGGGGTCGTTGGCGATATGACCGGCTTTGCTGCAGCTACTTATCAACGTGGCGTAAGTTTTATTCAAGTGCCAACGACTCTCCTGGCGCAGGTGGACTCGTCAGTGGGTGGAAAAACTGGGGTTAATCATCCCAGCGGTAAAAATATGATTGGTGCTTTTTACCAGCCTCGTGCGGTGTTGATTGATACAGATACATTGGCGACCTTGCCAGAGCGTGAATTTCGTGCGGGTCTTGCGGAGGTCATCAAGTATGGGTTGATTTGCGATCAGGAATTTTTGGCCTGGCTGGCTACCAATATGCCGAAGCTTGTGCAGCGTGATGCCGCTGCGTTGCAGTTTGCCATTCATCGCTCCTGTGGCTGTAAGGCTGGCGTGGTTGCGGCTGATGAAACCGAGTCGGGTGTTCGTGCTATTTTAAATTTTGGTCATACTTTCGGGCACGCTGTCGAAACAGCGACACATTACCAGCAGTGGTTGCATGGGGAGGCTGTTGGTTTTGGCATGTTGGTGGCCTTAGATTTCTCCCATAGATCGGGTTTTTTAAGTGCTCAAGATTTTCAGATGGGTGCTGACGTAATCCATGCTGCTGGACTACCTAGTAAGGCTCCGGATAGTATTCAGGGTGCGCAGCAAATTTTAGATTTGATGGCGGTCGATAAAAAAGTGAAGCAAGGGAAATTGCGGCTAGTGTTGTTGCGCGAACTTGGGGGTGCCTTTGTTACGGCAGACTTTGATGCGGAATTGCTCGAAAAAACTATTCAAGATTATCTGTGATGACACTAGGATTATCTGTGATGACACTAGTATGCGCATGGACTTTTAAATTGATAGGGGGCATGGCTATTGCTGTATTTGCTCGGTGGATGCGTTACTAATTATGCCGACCCCATCTACTTTAGATCCACAGCGCTCGCATGCGTTGCTGAGTTATTACCAGCTTGAGCGGGATCCATTTTCTGATCAAGGTATGAGTGGCTTGTTTTTTGCGGGCGGTGATCGAAAAAATACGGTTGAGGCATTGCTGCATTTTTCGCGTTATGGCAGTGCGCCGATGTTTTTGTCTGCTCCGTCTGGATTTGGCAAAACAACATTGCTTCATGAATTTGCTCAGAGAGTTGAGCAGGATATCGACGTATCGGTAGTTGGCATTGAAATGTTGCTAACTTCTGCCCACCTTACTGAAAAGATCGTGCAAGGTTTTGGTCTGAATCCTTCCGCGGACCGTAATAACCTCGAAATATTGAAAGAATGGCTGTTTGAGCAGTGTCGGCGTAATCGCCAAGCCGTCCTTTGTCTTGATGACGCCCAGCACTTGGGTAGTGACCTCATATTGCAGCTGCTTGCTCTAGCCGGCGACTCATCACTGGCTCTTAAGCTGGTTTTTTCTGGCGAGCCTGGCTCACGAATGATGCTCGAAGACGCGGTTGAGCGCCACGGTATGCTGTTTAATACTTTAGAGCTCATCGAGTTTAATCAGTCACAGGTCAAGGACTACGTGCAATACCGCATGGGTGCGGTTGGCTATCGCGGGGAGTGTCCTTTGACCCCGATGCAGCTGCAAGCAGCGGCTTTGCGGAGTCGGGGCAGCATTGCGCAACTGCATGACATGGTTCGCGATTTCCTTATAGCGGGTATTGACGGTGACCCAACCCGCAGGAGGAGCGGTTTTCCCGTTTCTAACCTGATCATCGCAGGTCTTGTGGCCGCCGTGACTACTTACTTTGGCTGGCGCAGCTTGGATGTTACATCGCCGACGGCAAGCAGGCCCATAGCTCTTGAAAAAGCACCAGCGGTTGACGGCATTACTACTGGGCAACTTGCTGGCGGCAATGATTTGGCGGTGGCCAGTGAGCAGGGCGCAAAACTAGTTGTCAAAACGCCACTGTTAACCGGCACAGATGCAGGCTCCGCCAGCAGCACTCTCGATAATTCTGTGACAACAGTATCGATCAGCGCCGCCCAGGTTGTCGACTCTGTAGAGAGGGTCCCTGCAAGTATTGCTATAGCTCGAGAGGCTTTAGGGGCCGACGCTGAGGTTAATTTGCGTGATGATGGTGATACTGATAGCGAAGGTGAAGGTATTGTGTCGCCGTCCACCGTTGTTGGCGGTGCGATGCTGGATCTTGACGTGCAAGAAGCTCCTATCGAAGCCCTACCGCCTGACAACGATAGATCGGCTTTTGGTGGTAAAAGAAGTAAGAGGAGTGAGATGGCCCGACAGGTTAACCTTCGGTTGCAAGCTTGGTCCAACGAAGGTTATGCGCTTCAGATCTTCGGAACTCACAACGAGCAGCGCGCTAAAAAGCTCGTTGAAGAGTACTTTGGTGAGGCCGATCTTTTATTTTACGAAACGCGCCACAACGGTAAGCCATGGTTCGTGGTCATAAACGGCCCTTACAGCGGTAGGCAGACGGCGCAAGAGAGCATTCCTACGCTGCCTGAAAGCCTGCGCCGGTTGCGGCCTTGGCCGCGTAATATCGCCAGTATTAAAGGCGATATATCGCGTTATGATGAGTTGCTGAACACTGGAAGATAGGGCCCTTTTAGTTTTTGGGTGGTAGCCTGTGTTGCGGGGGCTTGATCGACTGAGCGCAAACCTTACGATGTGGAGCGGTCGGTCGAGGTCTTGCCGGCTAATTATTAACCAATTCGCATTGTGTATTTGTTCACAATTCATGTTACGTGTAGAATGCGCTTCCGCTTTTTCAGCTGCCCTCCAGAATTGATGGGTTTGTGCTGGTTAAGTGTCTGTAAATTAACGAATTTTTCTCGTCTGGAAATCATCTATGGGAATGGGTTTGTATCGACCCGAAGAATTTCGGGATAACTGTGGTTTTGGTCTTATCGCTCACCTTACAGGGGAGGCAAGTCAACGATTGTTGGCAACGGCCATCGAATCGCTGACTTGTATGACCCATCGAGGCGGCATTGCTGCTGATGGCAAAACAGGTGATGGTTGTGGCTTGCTTTTGAGCATGCCCGATGTGTTTTTTCGTGCCGAAATTAGTGCGCAGTTCTCTATTGAATTGCCCGCTCGCTATGCGGTGGGAATGTTCTTTATGGCAGTGGATGATAGCGTTCGCGAAGAACAGCAGTTGCAGATCGCCAAAATTGTAGAAAGTCAGCACTTCAATGTTTTGGCTTGGCGCGAAGTCCCCAACGATCAATCGGTACTAGGTGAAATCGCTGCCGATAATATGCCTGCGATCTATCAATTGTTTATTGCCCCTGCAGGCGAGCAGCCTAATTCTGATGATGCGGAGCTGCAGCAGGAGCAAGACTTGTTTATTGCGCGGCGGATGATCGAAAAAACATTGATTGATGCCAATCAGTTTTATGTATGCAGTTTGTCGAGCAAAGTTATCGCTTACAAAGGGCTTATGATGCCGGTTGATTTGGCTGGTTTTTTCCCTGATCTTGCTCATCCTAAGATGGCAGCTTCAATCTGCGTTTTTCACCAGCGCTTTTCAACTAACACACTTCCTCAGTGGCACTTGGCGCAGCCATTCCGCATGCTTGCGCACAACGGTGAAATTAATACCATTCATGGCAATCGAAACTGGGCGGAAGCGCGTCGCAGAAAGTTCCAAACCGGCTTGTTTGGTGAGCGTTTGGCCGATGTATGGCCGGTAGTTAATCGCAGTGGCTCGGACTCCTCTAGTCTCGATAATATGTTAGAGCTATTAATGCTAGGTGGTGTTGACTTATATCGCGCGGCTCGTATGTTGGTGCCGCCTGCATGGCAAAATATGGAGACGATGGACGCTGATTTACGTGCATTTTATGAATATAACTCGATGCACATGGAGCCTTGGGATGGGCCTGCTGGTTTGGTAATGACAGATGGCCGCCACGCGGTATGTATGTTAGATCGAAATGGTCTTCGACCTGCCCGCTATGTTATTACCAAGGATAATTTTATTACCGTTGCCTCTGAAGTAGGCACTTATAATTATGCATCAGCAGATGTTGTGGAGAAAGGGCGCATTGGCCCTGGCCAGATTCTAGCTATCGATACGGTGCGAGGTAAGTTGTTGCATACGGCTGATATTGACTCACAGCTTAAGGAAAGCAAACCTTACAAGCAGTGGTTGCAAGAGCAGACAGTACGCATAGAAGGTGGCTTAAGACCCGATAAAAAACGCAAGGCCATGCCTGCGATTACTCGTGAAGATTTAACCACGATGATGAAGCTCTTTCAGATTTCATTTGAAGAGCGCGATCAAATTCTGCGACCATTGGCTGAAACAGGTCAAGAGGCCACAGGTTCAATGGGGGACGACACGCCAATGGCGGTGTTGTCGACTAAAGTCAGATCTGTTTATGACTATTTTCGCCAACAATTTGCGCAGGTAACTAACCCACCAATAGATCCTTTGCGCGAAAGCATCGTGATGTCTCTCGAGACCTGTATTGGTGCTGAGCGCAGCGTGTTTACAGAAACCGCCGAGCATGCACGCCGCATTATATTGGCCTCGCCGGTGCTTTCGCAGGCAAAATTTTTAACAATAAGTGATTTAAGTTCGCTCGATGCTTACCAAGCCGTGGCGAGTGATTTTAAGACACATGTTATTGATCTTAACTATATGCCTGAGCAGGAAAGCCTATCGACAGCAATTACTCGGGTGTGTGATGAGGCCGAGCATGCGGTAAGCAATGGTGGTGTTATCTTAATTCTGGATGATTCGCAGGTTGGGCCAAACAAATTTCCGATCCACGCGTTGATGGCCACGGGTGCAGTGCATCACAGATTGGTTGCCACTGGCATGCGTTGTGACGCCAACATTATTGTGCAAACGGGCACCGCGAGAGATCCGCATCACTTCGCAGCACTTATCGGTTTTGGTGCCACTGCAGTATTTCCTTACTTAGCATACCGAACCCTCGATGATTTAGTTGAGACCGGCGAGCTTCTTGGTGATCCTGAGCAGGCTTACATCAATTATCGCAAAGGCATTAATAAAGGTCTTTTGAAAATTCTTTCGAAGATGGGTATATCGACAATTGCCTCTTATCGAGGGGCTCAGTTGTTTGAGGCGGTGGGCGTAGCGACCGAAGTGATAGAGAAATGTTTTCTTGGCGTGGCCTGTCGTATCACGGGCGCTGAATTCACTGATTTTGAAGATGATATGCAGCGGCTTGCCGCAGATGCGTGGAAGAAGCGCAAACCAATTGAGCAAGGTGGGTTGCTGAAGTTTATTCATGGCGGCGAGTACCATGCTTTCAATCCTGACGTTGTGCAGGTGTTACAGCAAGCAGTTCAAAGCGGCGATTATGCAACATATCAGCGCTATGCCGACGGCGTTAATAAGCGCCCAGTGGCGACTTTGCGTGATTTACTGGCTGTTAAAACCGGGCAGGAACCTATAGCTATTGAAAGAGTTGAGTCTGTCACAAGCATTCTCAAATGTTTTGATTCGGCAGGTATGTCATTGGGTGCGTTGTCGCCTGAGGCGCACGAGTCGCTCGCTACGGCGATGAACCGAATGGGCGGTCGATCTAACTCTGGTGAAGGGGGTGAAGATCCCGCTCGCTATGGCACGGAGCGTAGCTCCAAAATAAAGCAGGTCGCATCGGGCCGCTTTGGGGTAACTCCCGCTTATCTGGTGAATGCGGAGGTTCTGCAAATCAAGGTTGCGCAAGGCGCCAAGCCTGGCGAGGGCGGCCAATTACCCGGCGGCAAGGTTAATAAGCTGATTGCGCGTTTGAGATATTCAGTGCCTGGCGTGACACTTATATCGCCCCCGCCACATCACGACATTTATTCAATTGAAGATTTAGCGCAGCTCATTTTTGACCTTAAGCAGGTGAATCCGAGCGCCTTGGTTTCGGTAAAATTGGTATCAGAGCCCGGCGTTGGCACAGTGGCAGCCGGCGTTGCCAAAGCCTATGCCGATTTGATTACGATTTCGGGTTACGACGGAGGCACAGCAGCTAGTCCGTTAACTTCGATTCGCCATGCAGGCTCGCCGTGGGAGCTCGGTTTGGCTGAAACACAGCAAGCACTTTGTATAAATGGTTTACGTGACAAGGTCCGCGTTCAAACTGATGGCGGACTGAAGACGGGGCTTGACGTCATTAAAGCAGCTATTTTGGGTGCCGAAAGCTTTGGTTTTGGTACTGCGCCTATGGTGGCGTTAGGCTGTAAGTATTTGCGCATTTGCCATCTTAATAATTGCGCTACAGGTGTCGCAACTCAAAATGAGCGTCTGCGCGATGAGCATTACGTTGGCACAGTTGAGATGGCGATGAATTTCTTTCATTTCGTGGCGCGGGAAACGCGTGAATGGATGGCGTTGATCGGGGTGGAGCATTTAAAAGACTTAGTCGGGCGCACCGAGTTGCTTGAAGTTTTGCCGGGCACAACCTTGAAACACGGCAAGCTAGATTTTTCTGGGATGCTTTATAACGACGCAATTCTTGAGAGCACTCCTCGTACCTGCCAGTTACCTAGCAATACTCCTTTTGATAAAGGTAAGTTGGCGGAGCGGATGGTGGTTGCAACTGCAAGTGCTATTGCTAATCGCAGCGGGGGTAGTTTTGATTTCGATGTGACTAATTGTGACCGATCTATTGGCGCTAGATTGTCGGGTGAGATTGCCAAGCAATATGGTAACGCCGGTATGGTTGATACACCCATTCAGCTTAAGTTGACCGGTAGCATAGGGCAAAGTTTTGGTGTGTGGAACGCTGGTGGTTTAAACATGACGCTGCATGGCGATGCCAATGACTATGTCGGTAAGGGTATGGCGGGCGGTGAGTTGATCTTAATGCCGCCGCAAGACAGCCAGTTTGAAGCGCGCTTCGCGCCTATTATGGGTAATACCTGTCTCTATGGCGCCACTGGGGGCAAATTGTTTGCTGCCGGTCGTGCGGGCGAGCGCTTTGCGGTTCGTAACTCTGGCGCGCAAGCAGTCGTTGAAGGTGCGGGTGACCATTGCTGTGAATACATGACCGGCGGCATGGTTGTTGTACTTGGAAAAACTGGCAATAACTTTGGTGCCGGAATGACTGGCGGTTTGGCTTACGTGTTAGACGAGGAAAACAAGTTTGTTGATCGCTATAATCACGAGTTGGTAGAGATTTGCCGCATTAACGCAGAGAGCGTTGAGGCATATCGTGGTCACTTGCGCAGTACCATTCAGCATTTTGTTGAGGCAACGGGAAGTAAGTGGGGCCATCACATCCTTAGCAACTTTGAAGACTATGTGCGCATGTTTTGGTTGGTCAAGCCCAAGGCGGCTGATCTAGAAGGCTTGCTTGAAAGCGTGCGCTCACGCGCCGCTTAAATATGAGTTGATTTAAGTAGGGACGCTCGAGTTTCGTTGGAATTATTGTATGACAGATCGTTTAAATAATGTTTTTCAGTTTGTGCAAGTCGGTCGCGTTGACCCGGCTAAAAAAGCTATTGAAACACGTAAGACTAACTATGTAGAAATTTACGAAGCGTTCACGCCAGTTGAAGCGGCTGATCAGTCGCATCGGTGTCTTTCTTGCGGTAATCCTTATTGCGAATGGAAGTGCCCTGTGCACAACTATATTCCCAATTGGTTAAAGCTTATTGCTGAAGGTAATATTCTTGAAGCGGCGGAGTTGAGCCACCAAACAAACACGCTTCCTGAGGTTTGTGGCAGAGTCTGTCCGCAAGATCGACTGTGTGAGGGTGCGTGCACATTAAATGATGGCTTTGGTGCGGTCACGATTGGCTCTGCAGAAAAATATATTAACGACACTGCAATTGCCATGGGATGGCGGCCCGATTTGTCCGATGTTGTTGACTCGGGAAAGCGCGTAGCCATTATTGGTGCAGGACCGGCAGGGCTGGGGTGCGCAGATGTTCTTGCTAGAGCGGGAGTTAAAGCGGTTGTTTATGATATTTATCCGGAAATTGGTGGCCTATTAACGTTTGGTATACCCGAGTTTAAGCTAGAAAAGCACGTCATGAAAACGCGCCGAGAAATTTTCACGGGTATGGGTATTGAGTTTAAATTGAATACCGAAGTTGGTGAAGCCCCCTCAGGCATGGCGGATAATTTTGTTAGCATTCAGTCGTTACATCAAGAATTCGACGCGATTTTTATGGGTATGGGAACGTACACTTCAATGAAGGGTGGCTTTCCTGGAGAAGATTTGTCGGGTGTTTATGAGGCGTTGCCCTTTTTAATATCTAATGTTAACAAAAATCAAAATTGGCAAAAAGAGGGTGATCAGCATATCAACTTGGCCGGTAAGCGGGTGGTTGTTCTGGGTGGCGGTGATACGGCGATGGATTGCAATCGCAGCTCGATTCGCCAGCAGGCACGCTCGGTTAAATGTGTTTATCGCCGCGATGAAGTCAATATGCCCGGTTCAAGACGTGAGGTGGCTAACGCACGTGAAGAAGGCGTTGAGTTTTTATTTAATCGCCAACCTATAGAAATTGTGGGTGACGACAAGGTCGAAGGTATTCGTGTTATTGAAACGAGACTTGGGGATCCTGATGCTAGCGGGCGGCGTGTCCCTGAGACAATCCCTGGAAGCGAGCAAGTCATCGAGTGTGATGCAATATTAATAGCTTTTGGTTTTCGACCGAGCCCAGCCGATTGGTTTGCAGAATACGATGTTAAGCTCAATGACTGGGGTGGAGTAGTTGTAACTGATGAATCGCCATCAAATTCCGTACCTCAGAACGCCGAATATAAATTCCAGACGAACAACCCTAAAATATTTGCTGGTGGTGATATGGTTCGCGGCTCCGATTTAGTGGTTACTGCAATCTGGGAAGGTAGGCAGGCGGCTGAAGGTATATTGGACTTTTTAAAACTGTAGATTTCGCTTGGGATAGTGTGATTGCTGATCTCAAATGCGTTCTCAATGCAATGTTCTTGTGGCTAACTCTTTGTTGTGTCCACGGAGTTTATTCGAAGCGCCTGTCTTTGGAAGTTAGTCGTCAATAGATCAGTCAATTGGAACCACGCTTTCTTAGAGCACATGGTTTTTGTGCTCGGTGATGCATCGAATTAGAGACCCTTATGTTTCCTGTGTTAAAAAATGATCGCCTAATAAAGTCATTATGGCGCGAGCCGGTAGACCGAACCCCGGTCTGGATGATGCGGCAAGCAGGGCGATACTTACCTGAGTATCGAGCCACCCGTGCTAAAGCCGGTGATTTTATGACGCTCTGTCAAACGCCTGAGCTGGCATGCGAGGTCACGATGCAGCCATTAGCGCGTTACGATTTCGATGCGGCGATTTTATTTTCCGACATTCTAACCATACCTGATGCAATGGGTCTTGAGTTATATTTTGTTGAAGGTGAGGGCCCTAAATTTAAACACCCGCTGACAACGGCTGCCTCAATTCATAATCTATCCTCGAACGTTATAGATGAGTTGGCTTATGTTCCAAATGCGGTAACGCTTATTCGACGTGAGCTAAACGGTAAAGTGCCTCTTATAGGTTTTTCAGGCAGTCCCTGGACCTTGGCAACTTATATGGTGGAAGGGCAGTCAACGCGAGAGTTTAAAAAAATTAAAGCTCTGCTTTATGAAGACCCAGCCTTGCTACATGTGCTTTTACAGACTCTTGCCGATGCGGTGACCCATTATCTGTTGGCGCAAATCAAAGCAGGTGCTCAAGTGCTGCAAATTTTTGACACATGGGGAGGGATTTTGAGCGATTCGGCTTATCGAGAGTTTTCGTTGCGTTATATGCGTTCGATCGTTACTGGCATTAACTCAAATTTGACTGAAGCGGAAAGAGTCCCCATTATTTTATTCACTAAAGGTGGTGGCGGTTGGTTGGAAGATATACAAGATACAGGCTGCGATGCAATTGGTCTGGATTGGCCCATTGATATAGGCCGCGCGCGCACACGAGTGACTGACGGGGTTTCTTTGCAGGGCAATATGGATCCAGCTGTCTTGCGATCAACGCCTGATGCTATAGAAGCCGAAGTTCAAAAGGTATTGGCGAGCTTTGGGAGGCACTCTGCGGCCAGTGGCCATGTGTTTAATCTTGGTCACGGCATTACACCGGATATTGACCCAGAAAATGTTGCCGTATTTGTCGAGGCGGTAAAGAATCATTCGCCTGCATATCACAGCTAAAGCATTCTTATCGCTAGAGACGATGATCCATTGAAAATGAAGGCATGCTTTCATCAGGTCTGCCAACAACTTGAGCCGGAACCCCTGCTACTGTTGTGTGCTCCGGTACATCTTTCAAAACAACGCTGCCGGCGCTAATCTGTGATCCTTCCCCAATACTGATATTGCCTAACACTTTACTCCCAGCACCAATCAACACGCCGGAAGCTACTTTAGGGTGGCGGTCTCCAGACATTTTTCCGGTGCCGCCTAATGTTACTGATTGCATGATCGAAACGTTATCGCCTATCTCGCAAGTCTCACCAATTACAATTCCATTTGCATGGTCGAGCATCAGGCCTCTGCCAATTTTTGCTGCTGGATGAATATCCACAGAAAAGCATGATGACATTCTACTTTGCAAAAATAATGCAAGCTCTTGTCGGCCGCTCACCCAAAGATAATGGCCGATGCGATGAGTTTGTAGCGCATGGAACCCTTTGTAATATAAAAAAGGTGTGCCGCATTCAGAGCAGGCTGAATCTCGATCCCGAATCGCTGCTACATCGACCGCAGCGTCAAGTACGAGGCCAGGTTGCGCGGCGTAAGCATCGCTAATCACATCCATTAGCGAAAGCGCTGAAGCTGTTGCCGAGCCTAAGAGATTTGAAAGGTGGTAGGCAAGCGCGTCAGCTAGGTTGACGTGGCTAAGCACGGTGGCATGCAAATGGCTCGCTAATATCGGCTCACTCGCGGCCTCGCGCTGTGCTTCACGCTGGATGCAGGTCCATATTTCAGCAACGATGGTCTCGCTCGCTTGGTTTACTTTATTACTATTAAGGGGCTTTGAATTGGTCATGTACCAGAGTTTCTCGGCTGAGTTAACCTTAAGGGTTCGACGTCGCAGGTCTTTACCTGTGCCGGTAAGCTATTTATCTGCGGTCTGCTGAAGTTATGCTCCTCGCTTGGTGCGCGATTTACTTGCGCGCCTTTCGATTTTTAAAATAAAGCGTTAGGTAGACAGTAGCTGCCATAATGACTGCCCGCTGCGATGATACTTAGCCTCAAAGTCTGAGATATAGTGATGATTATCATGGTTCATCATACTAACTTTACTTGTAATGCCGGCGATTCCCAATGACATCTTGAATTCTTCGGCATATATTTTCCAGTTTGATCTTACCTCAAAAACACCGCCGAGTTGAATAATATCTTTAAAGATCGGCGATCCGTGCCAACGTCGCTGTAGGTGCTGGCTTTTTGGCCAAGGATTAGGGTAAAGGAAATAATGTTTGTGTAATTTGATTCCGTCCTTACTCGCAAGTCTCAGGAAGTCAATTAAATCGGCTCGAACAAGGCAGTAGTTGTCAATTTCGGGGCGTTCCTGTTCGCCCTTGCTGTTCATACTTTTGTTAAGCCTAGCTGCAGATTTATCGATACCAATTACAAAAGCGTCCTGATGCTTTTTCGCCAATTGGAAAGTGCTTTTTCCATTGCCGCAGCCTGAATCAAAGATAATTTTGTCTCGGTTGATCTGCTGCATCGCACTGTCATAGTTGTCTGTATTAAATTTCGAAATTGGCTTTCCGAAATTAGTTACGAGATGCTTGATGACAGTAGACTCTAGCCGCTCGTGCACGCCTTCCTGAGCGCTAACTATTATCCGAGAAGGTGTCTGGTGGTAGGCATTACTATTCATCCGCAAAGTGTCTTAAGCATTTTGAGTGTCTTTTTAGTGAGTCAGCTTACTGGCTGCAATAAAACTGCTCTGCCGATATAACGATCTACCAGCGGCATTTATAATTGACTGACTACAGTGCTATTCTTTACTAGCTGAGCCGTTATTGGCACCTATCTCAAGTTGGCCAAGGGGCGCCGGTCTCGCAATCCCATAACCCTGAAAAGCGTCCACACCGAGGCTTTTTAGAGCAGCCAGAATTTCATCATTCTCCACATATTCCGCTACTGTTTTTAGACCCATCGCATGGCCTACATCGTTAATTGATTTGACCATTTCAAAATCGATCGGGTCACTTAAAATGTCGCGAATGAACAAGCCATCAATTTTTAATATATCAATGGGTAATTTCTTTAGGTAGGCAAACGACGACATGCCAGCCCCAAAGTCATCAAGGGCAAACCTACAACCTAAGTCGCGAATTGCTGTGATGAAGTCACTAGCTCTCAGGAAGTTAGTTACAGCGGCTGTCTCCGTTATTTCAAAGCAAACCTTCTTCGGTGGAATGTTAGAATTTTTGAAGCTTTGTTCAATAAAGTCAGTAAATGTGTCATCGCAAATAGACAGCCCAGAAATATTAATCGACATGTACTCAATCTTTTCCATAGAGGCTGGGTTTTCTTCTAACCAGCTTAATGTCTTTTGAATTATCCACTTATCGAGTCTTGGCGTTAAGGCATAACGCTCTGCGGCATTGAGGAAGAGTGTTGGCAAAGCGATCTCGCCATCCTCTTTTATGATGCGCGATAGTATTTCATAGGAGTCGCTTTGGTCGGCATTCCCGCTAGCTATTTTTTGTTGATAAAGCATAATCCGATCAGCTTCTATTGCTTCCATTAATTGGTTCGCATATAAAATTGCCGAATGTTTCTCTACGATTTCTGTATCGTCGCCTCTAAAAACAGCGGTTTTGTTTTTCCCTCGCTCTTTAGCTGTGTTGCAGGCCGCTATGGCTGCTGAAAGAAGACTGCTGATTTCAACTATTTCGCCGTTAACTGCAACAATGCCGATGCCGGCGCTAATTTCAAACGACTTATCATCGTACTTAAATTCCGTGCTAGTGAAGTTGTCTGTTATGAGCCCGCAGATTCGTTCTGCTGCCTCAACTGTACAATGACGCAGCAGGATTCCGAACTCATAGCCTTCTATTCTGGCGATAACATCGCTGGGGGCACGTACTTTTTTCTGCAATATCGTAGCGACTTGTCGTAAAAGTTGGTCGCCAATTTTATGGCCATAGCTCTCTGCGACTATATCGAATTGTGATAATGATATGTGGCATAGGCAGTGCTCTGTTCCTTGGCTTGTTGAATCATCTATTGCAAGACGAACTTCATGCTCAAAAGTATCGCGATTACTCAAGCCTGTTTGTAAGTCATGGCTCGCATTAAACGAAAGACGCTTTTCAATGGTCTCTACTTCGGTGCAGTCACGGAAAACCAATACCGCTCCAATGTTTTCGCCATGTTCTCCAATTATGGGCGCTGCCTGTTGCTCTATGGAATGCGAAATTTTTCCGCGACTCTTCAAGCTCGTTACGGACGCTGAACGTTGTATTTCATTCGTTGTGATTGCTTGCTTGGTAAGATCACCGGTGGGAATGTAAGAAGTCGAATGATACGTCCGGTAGTATTGGTTAAGCGGCTTGCCAAGAATCTCTTCTTGCGTGCACTCTAAAATTTTTAGTGCTACAGGGTTGACATAATCGACGATGCAATTTCTATCAGTTGTTATTACGCCGTCAGTAATTGAATTGAGTGTAATTAAAGCACGATTTTTTTCTGCAGTGAGCGCGATTTCTTTTTCTTGAAATTGCTCCTGGCTGATAAAAAAGTACTCTCTACGCAGCGCAACATTACAGCGGTGTATAAGCAGTTCAGGCTGGATGGGTGCCTTAAGATAGTCGACAGCGCCAGCAAGGATTACCTCTCTGGCGTTTGCCACGCTGTTGTTCGCGCCCATTATTAAAATCGATTGCTGCGGTTTTTTGGCCAGTAGTTGCGTAAGCAGCAGCTGCGGTTGCGCGTCGACCAATCTCTCATCAAGCAAAACAAGATCAAAGTTTCGTTGAAAGAATATGCCTAGAGCAGAATTTTCGTCCCTCACATGGGCTAGTGTAAACTGAGATTCTAAAACTCCCGTGATTATCTCGGCTTGGATAGTGTCTGGCGTTATGAGGAGTATGCTCGGTTTTGATATGGTGTCTTCTTGGCTTGATACTAAGTTAGCTGTGATCTCGCCCAGTAGTTCCAGTTGATCTGTGTGCGCGCTGCCGTCTGCGCCTAGCGCCTTGGCCGTTGCATCTGTAATATTTTGCGTATAAGTAGAAGATAGAACTAGAATTTTTGTGTGCGAGTTGGCGTTCAAAGTGTTTGAACGAACGAGTTGTATCAGTTGCCATGCATCTAGCTGCGTTAAATGGATGTCAGTGATGATTAAATCATATGACGCTTGACCAAGTTTACGGATGGCGCTGAGCGCATCAGCGGATTCGTCTATGTGGTTAAAGCCTTCCATTTCTAAATTTTCATGGATCTGAGCGCGAACGTCAGCCGCCGAATTGATAACGAGTATTTTTTTGTCGCTGACTGACGCCATTCAATTTCTGCCGTTCAATTTTTATTGAGTTTCTTTATGTGTATTTAAGAAGTGCGGTATACGGTTTAGGGCTTTACAGACCGTATTTCATTTAGAAGCCTAGACACTCTTCGTTCCAATGGAAGCATAGCGCTTTTTATAACGAAAAAAAACAACCTACATCTGTTTTTGTAATGCGCCATGCTGCTCCATATACAGCTCTATCATCAGCTCAAGCTCGACGAGGTCTTCTGCGTTAAAGCGGTCTTCGGAATATGTAAACTCTTGACCTAGATCGGGTAGCAAGTGGTGGTCTCTGCGAGCTTTACTAAACCACCGTTGTATTTTTTGTGCAGACTTTACCGATGCGGTCGCATTCTCGGCCAGTCGTACACCTGCTTTATCGGCCATCAAGTCCCATGCACTAATGGCTCGCCCTCCCATTAGGTCGCTGAGTTCTTTATCAATACCGATTAATTCAGCAAGGTTTTGATTGGCCACCAGAGAAAGGCCTGCCGAAAGTACTAGGTGCTGTGCTAAATCTTGCCGGGCAAAAATAGTATATGGCTTTGGAGCCGTAGTGAGTGCGTTGCCTGATCGTGATTGTAATATGTTGATAAGCTGATCGCCACCATATTTTTTGGATAAAGCCAATAGCGCGCCGCGATTTTCAGCAATTGGATCAAGCGTTTCATTACTGCGTCGCTTGGCGAGTTTGAAAAGTTCGGCCATGATACTGACTAGCGGCCCGCGTGAAGGCAGCGTTTGAATCTTCTGATGGTAAATTTCGATGAGTTGTTGTTCGTTAGCTGAAAGCATTAGCGACTGATAGCTATTAAGTACCGACGCGCCCTGAGTGGGCAGGACGAATTCAACCATAAGTTGGTGATTTGATATTTCCAGATTGCGAAGGTTTTTCCAGCTCTCTCTTGCCATTGCAGTATCAGGTCGCTGTATAGCTTTTTGATAAATTGCATCAGCTAGTTTTCGGCTAAGGGTACTACTGAGGTCAATGTCCCCGATCGCCAAGGTGTTTGTTTGAATCCATTTTTCCGGATCCTTGCCAGGCTCTATAATTAAATCCCAGCGCAAATTGATCCATTTTTTTTCTGCATGGCTCCTGAGCCACCGCACCACTGGTGACAGTAATGCCGGAATGCCTTTCTGATACTGTCGGTGAACCTCTTCCCATAGGGTTGATGCTGGTAGTGTTGCAAAAATGATGGCCTGGCGGCTTTCTGCGAGCTCAACTTTTAGAAAGCTATTTGGCGGCATATCTACTTGAAGAGGGGCGAAGTGGCCGATACCCAGATTGATATCGCGCTCGCTCAAAAGTAACGTTTGGTTTTTAGATAAGTCCGATTGTCGGCTAAAATCTAGAGCTAAGCTTTTTATTCTTTTTATATCGTTTAAGCTCGTTGCCTCGAAATCTGTGATTGCTGGCGCCTCAGCTAGCAGTAAGCTCATTACAAACCAGGCAAGAGCCAGTGCAGTTAGTGTAAGTGCTGCTAGAGTGCAGATGAAATAAATAAGCGCTTGTAGAATAATTTTCATGGGCAGACAGGTTAAGATTGATAATGCATTTGCTTAAAAGCCACTAGCAGATCTCCATTGGCCGTGGCAGAGAGGAACGAACATACTACGGTCATTCCTTTGCACTTAGCACGGCGATACCTTTTATTTGTGCAAAAACGTGCTGACCTTCCTGTAGAGATAAATCCTGCAATGATTTACGTGTGATTGCAGCAAGAAGCGTTTGTTCAAAACATTGCATTGTTATTAATGTTTTATTTTTCTCATCGCATGCGATTTTTGTAATAGTTGCAGGAATGATGTTAAGTATACTGGAATCGCTGGCTTTACTCAGTGCAATGCTCACGTCTTTCGCATAAATTCTTAATCGGATAGGCTGTTTTCGGCTTATCTTGGATGATCCTGCCGAGCAATAAATGTCGGGCTGTGTGCCCACGGCGGCGCGTATGAGTCCGTGAACATCGTCAATAGAGGCTACATGGCCTTCTAAAATGACTCCGCTAGTGTTGGCGCCAAGCGAGGATGCTGAAGTGCTCAGCGCGTTTGCAACTGCTATACATTGGCCCGCCTGTCCATTGGTAATAGGAATAACGTCATCGGCTACGCGCATGAGTTCATCAATATTATGGGTGACATATAAGCAGGGTACTTGCGTAAGCTTGTGAAGTTTTTCCAATGCGGTTAGCGTGCTTTCTCGGCTCTCTTCATCTAATGCGCTAACTGGCTCGTCAAATAGTATCAGATCAGGCTTGGAAAGAAGCGCCCGGCCAATAGCCACGCGTTGCTGCTCTCCGCCAGATAGTTGCTCCGGAAATAATGAGTATAAGTGCGAAACATTAAACTGTTCTCCAATCGATTCGAGCGTGTTCTGGGGCGTTAGGAGCCTACTATTTTTTGTGGCAATCTCTGTGTTTTTATGCGCGCGCTTGATCGCATAAAGAAAATTATCTTTTACCGTCAGGTGGGGAAGTAGGGTTGAAGATTGAGTCACATAGGCTATTTTTCGTTTGTGTACTGCCACGGCTGCCCCGCTTTTTTTTAGCCATTGGTTGCCATTGAAGGTGATTTGGCTTGGGCAGTTGGGTTTTCTAAAGCCGGCAATCATATTTAATAGAGTACTCTTTCCGCTGCCGGTTGGTCCGTAAATGGCAGTGATGCGACGTGCGTCAAATTGAGCGCTGACATTAAGTTTGAATTGGTCTTGTGCGCTGTGTATCTCAACTGTAAGGCCGCAATGCCGGTCTGCTTTTGGCAATTTACTAGATGCATGGGATGCTAGCCGACTCATGATTTTTCACCTGACGCTATTAAGTAGGAATGTCGCTAATATATGGATTTGTTATGTTCAGTTTTTGCTGTGCCCCGATAATTGCGAAAGCCGGTGCTGTATATAACGATTAAACTAAGGAATGAGAATAATAGCAGTAGGGCGGCAATCGTATGCGCACTACTGTAATTAAGCGATTCAACATGATCAAAAAGAACAATGCTCAATACCTGTGTTTCACCAGGAATGCTCCCACCAATCATTAAGACAATGCCAAACTCACCTGCTGTGTGACAAAAAGCCAATGCTGCGGCTGCTAATGTGGCGCGGCGACTGAGCGGCCAGACGACGCTAAAGAAGCGATCAAGCGGGCTGGCGCCTAGCGACGCCGCACTAAGCAAAATTATTCTCGGGATTTTTTCATAGCTACTTTGTAGCGGCTGCACGACAAAAGGTAGGGAGTAAATGATAGAGCCGACTACCAATCCTGAAAATGAGAAGGCTAAGTTGCTACCAAATAATGAACGCCATGTTTGCGCCGCCCAAGTGTTTGGCGCAAAGGCGACAAGCAAATAAAAGCCAATAACCGTGGGCGGCAGTATCAGTGGTAGGGCAATTAATGCTTCAAAGAAAGGCTTAAGAGCATGGTGGCTGCGGGCCAGCCACCATGCGAGTGGAACACCTAGTAGCATCAAAAATCCCGTGCTCACCATTGCTAATTTAAAGGTGAGCCAGACGGCTGCAATGTCATTAATAGAGAGGGCTTCAAACATAAAGGAAAAAAATCATTGCTAAAAACTATTTATCAATATTGGTTTTATAGTGCTGCATCGCTTGTTTCGTAGCCATTGCGCTCGATAATGGCAGTGCCGATATCTGATTGTATAAATTGTAAAAGTTCAAGTGCGTGCTGGTAGGTTTTTTTGCTGGTAGCGTGCATAGGGTGATCTGCGGGTTGAATTCTCTTAAGTTGTATTACCGATTGAGCGAGTAAACCATGGTATTCGGCAGGGATAAAGCAATATTGATAGGCCATTGCTGATGTTTTTATTCGCAATGCCTGTGACATGCTGAGTATGACACTATCTGCATCAGTCTTCTCAAACAGCTGTTGAGCGTGCGCAATATTCCTGGCATAGACGATTTTAGTGGGCTCGGCTTCAGTCAGCGAGGGCTGTAATTTATTTAGAAATACTTGGCTGGCTAGGCCATATGGCGCAGTGCGAGGGTTCGCTATGACAAGGCGCTGTGTATTTGCAAGCAGTTGATTGAGTGCGGCGCGGTGCAGATCGGTCGGCATCTTCTCTTGACAAGCTGCAGCTAACTCTGGAGAGAGTTTGTTTTTTGTGACCCATGTGATCTTACCTGTGGCGTAGGTCTGTAAGCTAGTGGGTATGCCCAAGTTTTCTTGTAATAATAATGTTGGTCTTAGTTGGTCGGCTGCAAAAAATAGGTCATACGGTGCGCCATTGTTTATTTGGCTAAATAGCAGACCGGTTGCGCCACTCGAAATTTTTATTGCTGGCTGCGACTGGGCTTGCGATGTGTGTGCAAATGCTGTGAGTAATTCCTCAAGGGTATGTTTAAAGTTTGCGGCCACCGCTATACGCAGGACTACCGGATCTGAGTTAGTTAAATTGCTAAGCGCATTGTCACGGTCGGCATCAACCGTATTGCCAGATACTGAATATCTATCGTCGATGCTAGAGGCGTGCGTCAGTAACACACTAGTGGTGATGAAAAAAATCAAAGTGGCGTGAAGCAGTATTGTGTAGATAATCTCGCGACCTAGTTGTTGCGGCTGGATAAATGGCTTCGCACAGAGACTGTCTGGATCGGCTCCGGCAGGCAATGTTAACGTATAAAGTGGTTGGAGTCGTACAGCCCGCACCACTTGTTTTAGCTAACAGGGTTTAATCGGGCGCTGGAGTTCTGGCAAAGCACCAAACTTCACATGAAATAGCACCGGCATCCAGAAGGCTTTGGGCCGCTGCATTGGCTGTACTGGTTGTTGTGACCACATCATCGAGTAAGGCGACGTGCTTCCCGGTCACCTCGCATGTGGCGGTGAACGCTCCCCGTAAGTTGCGGGCTCGTTGTCGTCGAGAAAGGCCTTGTTGGGAGTGGGCGTCGCGGAGTCTTTGGCAGGCGTTGACAGCGAGTGGCAGTGACAATTGCCGGCACAGTGGTTTGCCAATTTCAATTGCCTGATTGAATCCGCGCTGACGTAACCGTCGCCGGTGCAGTGGAACCGGCACGACTAGGTCAACGTGACTGATGGGGATAGCCGCCCCAGATGGCTTCGAAGGATCGGCGCCATAGAATGTTTTAATGGTTCGCGCCATCTCATCGGCAATAATGCGTGCCGCGGGCAGTTGCATGGAGTGTTTGAGGCTATTTACTAATCTCGCGCTATGCGATGCGTATACATTGGCTGCTATGCAGCGCTCAAATATAGGTCGTTGGCTAATACACCACGCGCAAAAAACCCTACTTGTAGCTCCTGCGGTTAGCGGTAGGGCGCATCGGGCGCAGCTTGAATGCACTGTAAGTCTTTGATTATTCAGTGCTAAGCGGCACTCTTTGCACAGTGCTTGGGTCGTTTCGCTGAGGGCATCACAAATGTGACATCGTTCAGGAAGCAGCCACTCAATGCTGTGGCGCGTAAATGTCGCTCCGTAAGCGCGAACAAGATGTTTGAACTTCCTGTTAACCATTTTCATCCTTGAAAGTTGACAGCAATCTTTAGCGCACTATTATATCTGGCTGGCGATGCCGCGTGAATCCATATTCATGGAGTTGAGTGGCTGCAATCATTTTAGAGTAGGTTTTTTTATGAATAAGACCAGTACAGCTGCTACATCAGCAATGACTGAGCACTCGCTTTCTGCTCCTCAGAAGGCTTCCGCTTCGCGCGGATTATTGCGGCATGATTGGGCAAAGGATGAGATACAGGCACTTTTTGACCTGCCATTCAACGACCTCATATTCAAAGCGCATACTGTGCATCGACAAAACTTCGATCCTAATGCGGTGCAGGTGAGCACGCTGCTCTCGATTAAAACCGGTGCTTGCCCGGAAGACTGCGCTTATTGCCCGCAAAGTACGAGGTACGATACTGGTCTTAGCGTTGAGCAGTTGATGGAGGTAGAAAAAGTTATTAGTCAGGCTGAGGCGGCTAAGCGGGCGGGCTCAACTCGATTTTGCATGGGGGCCGCATGGCGTTCCCCCAAAGATCGCGACATGCCTGCGGTGCTGGCGATGGTTAAAGGTGTTAAGGATCTAGGTCTAGAAACCTGTATGACCTTAGGCATGCTCAAGCAAGATCAAGCCAAGGCTTTGGGGGAGGCAGGTCTCGATTATTACAACCATAACCTGGATACATCGCCCGAATATTATCGCGATATTATTACCACTCGAACTTATCAAGATAGGTTAGATACTTTGCAGCAAGTCCGCGACGCAGGTATTAATGTTTGTGCTGGGGGTATCGTTGGGATGGGTGAGTCTTCTGCCGATCGTGTCGGTTTTTTACAGCAGCTGGCGAATTTGCCTGAGCACCCGCAAAGTGTTCCCATTAATCAGCTCGTTAGAGTTGAGGGTACACCGCTGGCTAATTCTGATGACTTTGATAGTTTTGATTTTATAAGAACTTTGGCGGTTGCTCGTATAATGATGCCCGAGTCACATGTTCGACTATCGGCAGGCCGTGAGGAGATGAACCAAGAGATGCAGGCTTTAGCCTTTTTTGTAGGCGCTAATTCAATTTTTTATGGTGAGAAATTACTTACCACTCCTAACCCTCAGGCCAATGAGGATATGCGCTTGTTTGACAAATTGGGTATTCACCCTGAAGTGCCGAGTGTCGCTGCTGATCGTCACAGCTCAAATCTTGAAAAATCTGCTGATGCAATGGGAGCGATGTCTAAAAGTGGCCATGCAGTACAGCCACTTTTTTATGATGCGGCAGCTGCGCAAGCGCAGCAATAGTACGAGAAACGATTTCATATGATGCGTACGTCGCGCTTCCCTTTCAATTGTGGTTGCTCTTCGCGGTTAATTCTCTGTGGGTAACTGGCTAGGTCAGCTTGCGCCGCAGTTGCAGCAAGCACAAAGTACAGATGCTTATCGGCGCCGTCGAGAGATAAATTCAGCGCAAGGTCCTTCGGTCTCAGTGGACGGTCGACGCATGCTGAATTTTTCTAGCAATGATTATTTGGCCTTGGCCAATCACCCTCAAGTGGTTGAAGCCTTTACTGATGCCGCTGGTCGCTATGGCGTTGGGTCAGGCGCTTCTCACTTGGTTGTTGGTCATCATGCCCTCCACCATCAGTTAGAGTGCGCGTTAGCAGATTACACCGGGCGTCAGCGAGCGTTAGTTTTTTCTAGTGGCTACATGGCTAATCTAGGCTTGCTGCAGGCATTGCTTGGTAAGGGCGATAGCCTGTTTCAGGACAAGCTTAATCATGCATCATTGATCGATGGGGGTTTGGCATGTGGTGCCAAACAGTTGCGCTATCGCCATAAAGACATTGAGCATTTAGAGTCATTGTTGCAAAAGCATGGGCAAGGTCGCGCTATGCTAGTGACTGACGGCGTCTTTAGCATGGATGGTGATCTTGCTCCATTGGCGCAACTCGCAACATTGGCCGACCGTTATAAAGCAGTATTGATGGTCGATGATGCGCATGGATTCGGCGTGCTTGGTGAGACCGGTGCGGGCAGCGCTCAATACGCCCATCTCAATCAGCATCAGGTTCCCATATTGATGGGCACGCTGGGTAAGGCTTTGGGTGTTGCTGGCGCATTTATTGCGGGCAGTAATGACCTTATTGAAACGTTGGTTCAGTCGGCACGTAATTATACATACACTACTGCGCTCCCCGCTGCATGCGCTGCCGCGACGTTGGCAGCATTGCGTATTAGTCGCAGTGAGCCTCAGCGACGTGAGCATTTGCAAAGTTTGCTTAAGCAATTCAAAAGTGGTTGTCAAAGCCGAGGCATTCCGCTGCCAGTTGGTGAGGCACCCCTGACGCCTATTGTGCCAATCATCGTGGGCAGTAACCAGCGTGCTCTGGCGTTATCAAATTATCTTGGTCGGCACGATATGTTAGCGATAGCCATTCGTCCACCAACTGTACCGGTAGGGAGTGCGCGCTTACGGATCAGTTTCTCGGCTGGCCATTCTGCCGATGATGTTACCGCTTTAATTAATGTGCTCGAGAGTGGTTGTAAAGAAATAGGTGCGTTGCTTTGATGCCGAAGCAACGTATTTATAAAAGCAATTTATGCGTTGCGAAGCAGTAGGCCCCGATGATGCGCTTGAACTATAACGATTCCAATAATAACAGCAAGCCTGCTTTGCTGTTATTACATGGCTGGGCTTCAAGCAGTCAAATTTGGTCGGGGATTACTGGAAGCCTTGCCGAACATTTTAGTATTTACATGCTTGATTTACCCGGCCATGGTGTCAATGCTGATATGCAATGCGCGACAGTTGATAAGTTTTGTGAATGCTTTCACCTTGATGTAGAGCCGCTTTTACCCTCTGAATATTTTCTTCTTGGTTGGTCTCTTGGCGGATCTTTGGCAAGCTTATTGGCGCTGCAGACTAGTCGAGTTAAAGCATTAATTACGGTAGCTAGTAACCCCGTTTTTGTAGCAAAAGAAGCGGGCGGTCAGGGGATGTCTCCTGCTGTATTTGGCCAGTTTCAACAAGATTTTCATGTCAATGCGCAGTCTGCGTTACAGCGATTTGTTATGTTGCAAACTCGCGGTTCTGCGACTTCCCGAGCTGACATGCGTTGGATTAAAAGTCAGTCCGGCGTCTCGCTATCTGATCCATCTGGAGTGAGTAGTGCTTTGCAGTGGTTGGCCGATCTTGATGTTTTGAGCTGTTACCGTGATCTAAATATTCCTGTTATGCATTACCTAGGTATGCATGATGCACTGGTGCCGGCAGCGCTTGCTGGCCAGTTGGCAAAGTCTTTTTCAACACATAAAGTTCGGTGTTTTTCACACTCGGGGCATGTACCGTTTATTAGTGAGCGTTCTTTGTGGCTCAAGTATATTGTTAGTGACCTTCACGCTTTGGTTAAAGAGGTGTCTGATGGTGGTGGTCTATCGAGATTCCCCGCCGTGACGGTAGATTCTCATGCGACTAACGATGCAGAAATTATCGATAAGCGCTCAGTAGCGCGAGCCTTTTCACGAGCAGCTACTGCTTACGATTCAATAGCCTGCTTGCAAAAAGATGTGGGTGAGGGCTTGTTGAAACTTATTGATAATGGTCAGCACGGGTCTAGTGCGGGGAATATCTCCATACTAGATCTTGGATCGGGCACTGGTTATTTTTCTCGGAAAATAAAGTCTGAGCGAGATGAGAGCTCTATAATAGAGCTCGATTTGTCGGCTGGAATGCTCCACGAAAGTCGGCGTGTTTCATCCCAGCTTAAATTAATTGAGCCTGCACTCGTGCAAGCTGATTTTGAGCGGCTGCCTTTTAAGTCAAAGTCATTCGATCGGATTTTTGCTAATTTGTCATTGCAGTGGTGCTCAGATTTTGCGAGTGCAATCCGAGCATTGTATACGCTTGTTTGTGTTGATGGCGTGTTAGCGTTCACAACCTTGCTAGATGGATCGCTGTATGCATTTCGCAGAGCTGGTGTTGCGCTTGATGATGCGCCGCATGTCAATAATTTTTATAGCGAAGAGCAGTTGCTTCATTGTGTCCGGCAATCGCTATTCGGACTAGTCGAATGGGAAGTGGTAGATCATATTGAAACGTTCGATACGGTTAAAGACATGTTAGTCAGTGTCAAGGGTATTGGAGCCGGCAATCATAGGCGTGATAGAGCGCCTGGTTTGATGGGTAGAGATCGCTATAAAAAATTCTGCGAGGCTTTAGAATTAACAAGGAATGCATCAGGTCAACTTGAGTTAAATTATCGAATTTTGAGTGCGGTTTTGCACAGAGAAGCTAGGATGGGTCGTTAGAATGTGTGCCGCGAAGGTGTTATTTATTACAGGAACTGATACTGATGTTGGGAAAACCGTCGTTGCCTGCGGCTTGCTTAGTGCCTTCAATCAGGCGGGATACACAACCGCCGCGCTTAAGCCAGTTGCGGCTGGAGCTGAGCAGATAGGAGCGACATTAATAAACGCTGACGCTGAGAATTTGCAGCATTTTGCAAGTGTTAGTTTACCCTATGGAGCGGTCAATCCTTACGTATTTCCTGATGCTGTGGCTCCGCACATCGCGGCTGATAATCGGGGTCAAGTACTCACTGTAGCGAAGCTCAAAGAGGCCTCGCAGGCTGCCCTGCGGGCGCATGCGGATTATCTGGTGGTCGAAGGGGCTGGTGGCTGGCTAGTGCCATTGAATGAGCAGGAAACACTTGCTGATTTTGCCATGACGATCACCGCTGAGGTTATTTTGGTGGTGGGCTTGAAGTTGGGCTGCATCAATCATGCACTGCTAAGTGAGCAGGCAGTCAGAGCCTCTGGTCTGAAGGTGGTTGGTTGGGTAGCGAATCATATAAGCCCCGCTATGCCAGAGAGTGCTGCTAATGTAGAGGCATTACGCACTCACCTTGCGGCACCATTATTGGGTGAGGTGGCTTATATGCCTGAGGCCGATAGTACGGCCATAGGGGCTAGCCTTGACCTCTCCAGTTTGATAAGTGCCTAAAAGGAGGCTTATGTGCCTGTAAAATATGGGTTTTATGCGCGATAAGGCTCATTTTTTAGTTGACGGGCTTTAGCGGTATTTTGCCGGAATCACTAGCCTAAATGCACAATGTCTGCTTAAATTATAAGCATAGGTGATTTTTTAGCTCGCATTCATTGCAGCCCAGTTAACCCCTAGGAAGCCAACAAATATTTAGAGGGTTACCTATACTGCCAACGAGCATCGCAATAGGCGGGAGCACAGTCAGATTATGGCCGGAATATCCTTAACTCAAGTAGGTTCGTCAGGTATCCAAAGCGGCCTCGAGCAGGCTCAGCGAGCTGCGCAGGACATAGCTCGCGTGGGTACTGCCAGCGATCAAACCTCGTCTTTGGCCTCATTAGTCGAATCGAGCGTCGATTTGTTGGAGGCTAAAAATCAAGTGCAGGCTTCTGCCAAATTGATCAGTGCAGGCGATGAAGTACTCGGCACAATCATTGACACAATTGCCTAATCAGGCTGTCCCGCATTATCCGTCGACTCGTTCGATCATATGAACGCCATTGTCATTCCCGCCAGTCCAATCCTCCAATCGCAAGCTGCTCTCCGTCAGCCCACTAACTTGAGTGCGCCGATCGAAAAAAATGCCACGGACAATGAATCTAGTGCGGAGCCCCGCGAGCTGGGTGCTGCTGAGGAGGCTCGTTCTAGCAACCCCGCCGCTAAGTCCTACACGGCCGAAGAGCAACAAAAGATTAGTGAGCTTGCTGCGCGAGACCGTGAAGTTCGCGCTCATGAGGCGGCACATGCGAGTGTGGGTGGTATTTATGCAGGTGCGCCCTCCTATAATTTTGCGAGAGGTCCGGACGGCAAAAACTATGCGGTTAGTGGTGAAGTCAGTATCGATGTGAGCCCCGTGGCTGGCAACCCCCAGGCGACAATAGATAAAGCTCAAATTGTGCGACGTGCGGCATTGGCACCGGCTCAGCCGTCGTTACAGGATCGTGCTGTGGCGAGTGCCGCAATCGCGCTAGAGCAATCGGCAAGACAAGAATTACAAATGCAAAATAACTCGCGGGAAGCGTCGCCGACAAATAGCGAGTCTAAATTAGCGACCTTCACTTATATTGCACAAGCGCCTTCCTCTGAGCCCGGCAGTATGGTGAACGAATTGGTATGATATTGCCTCAACAGGTTTGATGGCTTTAGGCTTGTTTTTTTTTCGCACCGTCTCCAATGAGCCACATAAGCCTTATCTGCTTTAAATGCGTATACAAGCTGATTAATGGCCGTGCATTGCTGGCGAAGTATTTTTAAAGTGCTTATTAGTAACGGGCACAATGCGTGCCGATAATATGTTTAGGAATTAGCCCTATGTCGAGTAATAAATTTTTAGCACCGCAAGATGACGTGCGCGACAATTCATCGGTACTTAATAATAAAGAAGCCGCAGCGCAGCTATCGGAAGATGATCTCGAGCGCGTGGCTCAATATCTTGACTCGCCGATACATCGCATAGATCGAAAGCCATTTCGACCGTGGATGATGATGGCTAGTCTGGTTGGTGTAGTGACGCTGCTGAGTTTTTTAAGTTTAGCCATTTCTCGCTGGGTACTGCCATAAGCAGCAAGTTTTTTCAGCTAGCGACTAATGCTCAAAAGCAAGGCCAATGGAGGAGGGCGTAGCGTAGACTACTTTCATTGTATAGATATCAAAGCTCTTATCCGAGCAATTGCTCACTACGCCGTCAAGTTGTAACTTAACTCGCGCCCCGCTTTTGGGTAGCTCAACGCTATCTTTGGCTTGCGTGGTAATAGATACCCCTCCCTCAGAAATATTAAACGTGCGCGCCAGCGCAATGGGTTGTCCGGGCATGCATAGTGCTGCGCGCAAACCCACGTTCACGCGGGGGTAGACGCGTGCATTACTGTTCGATTTATGTTCTGCATTATTCATAAGTATCAACCCTGTATAATTGAGCTGCGAGAGATAGACGATTTCTCCAGGCTATTTTTTTCAAGCTATAAAAATCTAAATTTACAATAACGTGCTCTTCAGGAGGTGTTTCAGCAAAAACTATGCCTAACGTCTTTTTTGTAGTGCGCTGCAACGCATTTGCCTATCTATCGATCATTTCTGTTATTCAACGTACAAAAAATTTCGCTTTTCTTAAATGATGGAGAGTGTTGCGCCTTGAAAGGGTCGGGCGTTAGGCTTGTAATGGATTTGGTATTGGTGAGCTGCCAAGCATATGGTTGCTTATTGATCATAAGGCGACGAGTTCTTGACGCAAATTTGCATAAAGCAAATACTCGTCGTTGGCGTTATTCGCTAACGAATTAATTGCTACAAATATTCACCACCTCGACTGCTGCGTTTTAAACAATTTTCTGAGTAAATCATGCAAAATGACACTGCAAGGTTCGTTATTATGGCGAGGCTCAATTCAGTGTTGTATAGATCGAGCGCGTCTCTAGTTCTTTACTAATCAGGATTATTTTGGAGCGACTATGAGCAAAATATATTTCACAGCGGCTGTTACAGTCTTAGCTTTAGCGCAGTCATCAATTAGTGTCGCTGAAAACAGCGGTTTTATGGTCACACCCAGTATTGGCTTTTTTAATTATGAAGACGATCGCGTCGAGGCCCCTGCAATTACCGGCGAGTTAGATGATGAGCTTTTTGGATCACTCGGGCTTGGGTACCGCTTTGCTAGCCCTTGGGCAGTCGAGTTAGTTTATAAGTACGGGGAGACAGAAACGAAAGCCACCTTGGTCGACGTGAAGTACCAAGGCGCCCATTTAGATGGGCTTTATCATTTTGATAATGACAGCAATCTGACACCTTATTTGGCTTTCGGTGCGGGCTATGCCGAGCTAGAAAGCGATGCGAATTCAAAAAATGTTGACGAAACCAACTTGAATGCAGGTGGAGGCGTTAAGTTCGCACTGAACGATTTGCTGTCATTGCGGGCAGACTTACGTGCTTTTAGGGATTTTGACGAGAAAAATATCGACGTTGCTGCATCACTGGGTTTGCAATTTTTGTTTGGTGGTGAGAAGCCGGCAGTGGTGCCAGTTGACGGCGACGCTGACGGCGACGGTATCAAAGATAGCATGGATCAATGCCCTAATACTGCGAGTGGTATTCAGGTGGACACTTATGGTTGCGCGCTTGATTCAGATGGTGATGGCGTGGCCAATCATCAAGACAACTGCCCCGATTCAGAAGCAGGAGCTCTTGTGAAAGCCGATGGCTGCTATCAAATGTTAACGGCAACTGAAGAAATTGAATTAGAAATTAACTTTGCCAATAATTCTGCTGAAGTTACACCGGCTTATCATGCGGCAATTCAGCAAGCAGCTGATTTCATCAAGCAATATCCGGAAAGCCAAATTGTTATTGAAGGCCATACCGATGATCGTGGTGCGGCCAGTTACAATCAGTCACTTTCAGAGCGGCGGGCTAATAACGTTGCGCAGGTGCTGATTACACAGTTCAATATCTCAGCCGACCGAATGTCTTCAGTAGGGTATGGCGAAGAGAAACCAATCGCCGATAATACAGCAGAGTCCGGGCGTGCAGCCAACCGACGAGTAATGGCTGTTATTTCAGCTGCTGTTGAAACCCGGGCGCAAAAATAGTAAGCAGATGTTTTTGCTAGATGAGTATCGGTGGGAGTGTTAGCAGCGAAATATTAACGGCCGCGTGAGCTCGGCCGTTAATTTTTTCTTTTTAAAGAAGGTGTTAAGTAATGACTGTAAATGACTTGGATTTTCAAAAATATGTCGATCTGGCCATTCCGTATGGTATTAAAATCGTAATGGCCTTGCTTATCTTTGTCGTTGGCTTATCTGTTATCAAGATGCTGACGACAATGCTTAAACGCACTATGTGTGCACGCAATGTTGATCCAACTATTGAAAAGTTTGTGGGGAGTATTGTTTATTACTTGATGTTTGCTTTTGTAGTTATTGCCTCGTTAGGCCAGCTTGGTGTGCAAACGGCTTCGGTCATTGCCATTTTGGGTGCGGCGGGTTTGGCCGTGGGTTTGGCACTGCAAGGCACTTTATCTAATTTTGCCGCGGGCGTTATGATGATATTACTGCGGCCTATTAAAGTGGGTGATTATATTGAGGTTGCAGGAGTTGGCGGATCGGTGGCTGAAGTAGCTATTTTTGCCACCACATTGCATACGCCCGACAATAAAACCATTGTGATTGCCAATTCGCAGGTTATGGGCGATACCATCGTAAATTACTCTACTCAGCCGCAGCGACGTATTGATCTAGTGGTTGGCGTTGGTTATGGAGCAAGCCTAGAGCAAGTTAAAAGTGAGCTGCAGCTAATAGCCGATGCCGATCAGCGAATTTTGCATGATAAAGGCGTGACGATTGGCGTTGTAGAGCTTGCCGACTCGTCAGTGAATTTAGTGTTTCGCACTTGGGTTAATACGGCTGATTACTGGGGTGTAAGGTTCGATTTAACTGAGCGTGTAAAAAATCGATTTGATGAAGTGGGTATTGAAATACCATTTCCGCAAATGGCTGTTCATACTCATACTTCGACGGCATAAGTGATCTCGATAGCTTGAGCTATGGCTGTGCTTATGCGTGACGTTTATTGTCATCGCCTAGCTTTTATATATAGCCATGTTTCATTTGAAGATTTATTGAAAATCAACGTAAACTGGAGAAAAACTGAATGTATAAGAAATTATTAATTGCAAGTTGTGTAGTCGCGGCTTTGCAGGTGAGTGCCGAACCGATCAAAGGCGAAGCTGAATTAGGGTTAGTTGTGACTACCGGTAACTCAGCAACCGAAAATCTCAATACTAAACTCAAGCTGACCAAGGTCTCTGGTGAATGGTTGCACGAGGCCAATTTAGGTGCGTTGAGTAGCTCTAATGAAGATCAAGCAACTGGCGAAGATGAAACTACAGCAGAAAAATATTTTATCAATTACAAAGCCGATCGCACTCTCGATGAGCACAGTTATCTATATGGTGTTACGACTTACGAAGATGATCGCTTTAGTGGCTTTGAATATCAGGCTACAGCCGGTGTGGGTTATGGTTATAAAGTGATTGCAGAAGAGGATAAAACACTGTCTGTTGAATTGGGCCCTGGCTATCGCATCAATAGCATTGAAGGCGCTTCCAACGAGAATGAAGTAACCCTGCGCGTTGGTGAAAAGTTCAGTTGGCAATTCAGTGACAATGCAGAGCTTAACCAGTACCTCACAGTTGAAGGGGGCGAAGACAACACAATTAGCAATTTGGGAGTGGGCATTAAATCGATGCTCAATGGAACCTTGTCGTTAAGAGTGGGTATTGATCTTAAGCATACGGAAAACCCAGTCGGTGATAAAGATGACATTGACACAGAAACTTACGCAACGATTGGCTATAGCTTCTAAATAGTTATGCTGCACTAAAAAAACGCCGCTTAATTGCGGCGTTTTTTTTGAGAGGTATGTTGCATGCAGTAGTTAAAATATGGAGGGCGACTGCTTTATATTTGTAGCCACTTAGGCACGGGCAAGCCTTTATTCTCGAGAAAAACAGGGTTGAATAATTTGCTTTGGTAGCGCGTGCCATAATCACACAGGATGGTCACAATGGTGTGCCCCGGCCCTAGTTCTTTGGCAAGCGCTACGGCCCCAGCCATATTGATACCTGCTGAGCCGCCAACACAAATACCTTCGTGCGCTAACAAATTGAATATAAGCGGTAATGCATCACGGTCGTCAATTTGGCAGGAAAAATCTACTACAGCATCGGCTAAATTAGGCGTGATATGGCTAATACCAATGCCTTCTGCGATTGAATTGCCTTCAGATTTTAACTGTCCGTGTTGATAGTGATTGTATAGCGCCGAACCCATAGGGTCGGCTAAACCAATCTGGATATTAGAATTATATTCTTTAAGTCGCTGTGAAACGCCACCTAAGGTGCCGCCGGTGCCAACGGCGCAAATAAAACCATCTACCTTGCCATCCGTTTGCTGCCAGATCTCAGCGCCTGTGGTTTCGTAATGAATTTGGCGGTTAGCGGTGTTGCCAAACTGATTGGCCCACATCGCGCCGTTGGGCAGTTTTTTATTGAGCTCAGTGGCCAGGCGTTCGGCTGTATGCGTGTAGTGCTTGGCATCGTCATAAGAGGTGGCCTGTACCAAATGTAAATCGGCGCCAAACAGCTCAAGTGAATCTATTTTCTCTTTACTTTGTGTCACAGGCATAACTACAACGCTTTTATAGCCTAAGGCGTTAGCCAGTAGTGTTAGGCCTATACCCGTATTGCCGGCAGTGCCTTCAACAATAGTGCCGCCGGGTTGCAGTGCTCCGGATCGCTCGGCATCACGAATGATGCCCAGCGCTGTCCGGTCTTTTACCGAACTGCCCGGATTTAGAAATTCTGCTTTGCCGTATATGTTGCAGCCGGTTAATTCTGAAATTTGCTGCAGTTTGATCAGTGGCGTGTTGCCTATAAGTTGAGTTATGTCTTTGTTGTAGTTCAATATAAATTACCAGTTGAAGGAGAGGGTCGTTGAGGCACTGCGCTAGCTGACTCTATAAGTGTAAGCTATCTGCTTATATCAAAACTACCGATTTGAGTTTTGTTTGTGGAGTTAGAGCAGCTAGCGCTATTATCTCTGATAGGTTGCTAGAGATTTTGAGCGTATTAGCACAGGAATATTGGGAAAGAGAGTAAATTTACAGAAAAAAAAACGGCACCTATTGGGCGCCGTTTTTTGTTTATACAGTTAACTAGGCATGCTGAGTTTTTCTAAATCGCTTGAAAAAGCCCAAACCCATCAATGCTGAAAGCATGAGTGGAAGTGCTGCAGGAACCGGTACTGCATTAGCAGCGATAGATGGGACTGCCAACACGGCGTCTGCAATCAACTGCTGGCCAGCTGCAGTAGGGTGCAGGTCATCATAGAATAAGTAATCGTCCGGGTTGGCACATTCAGTCACGTTGTCGGCAGCTAAGCAGCGGTCTGTTACATTGGTGAGCCCGTAAGACGCCGGGTTTGCTACGATGGCGTTTGTCAATGAGAAGGCATCGAGCAGCGTGATGTCGGCTGTTCCAGTTACTCCTGCCACGGCGCCCGCTAAAATGCTATTAAAGGTAGTAGTGAAGCTTGTAGCGCCCGCCACTGCCGCTGCGCCTGAAGCTGTAACACCAGGAACCAAGCCCAAGTTGGGCAGGTTATTGATCAGGATGTTTTGTGCGCCAGCATCAACAAGTGCTTGGGCAATAGTTCCAACCGTCGTTGCTGCAGTGCCGAAGTTGGCTAAGGGGTCACCGCCAAGCACGCCATTGATGTCATTACCACCAGTCCAAATCGTATACAGCGCGTTTGGGTCGGCTACATTACTTGTGCTTGCTAAATAGCCGTTAACTTGATCTTGCGTGGTGGGTACAAGACCGCCGCCGCCGGTGAAGGTTCGAGCGCCACCGTAAGCGTAGTTTGTTCCGCCGGAGAGGGAAGCCGTTGAAGTAACGCCTAGGGCCGATGCTACTCGTGCAGTCCATACATCACCGTTTGAAAATTGTCCATTATCGTAAGGTGCTGCCGGGGATGCTCCCGCTTGTTGCTAAAAATACATTGCCTCTGTCCGAAAGGCTATCACCAAAAGAAATTAATTGAGAGTATGCCGCGTGAGTCAGGTTTGATAACGACGCTGACATTAGCACCACGCACGGGATGCTGATGCGAGATAAGATATTCATAATATGCCTCCAGGCTTAAAATATTTATTCAAATTTATTGTGTCTGTTTCAT
The DNA here is from genome assembly GCA_943788835.1 of uncultured Pseudomonadales bacterium. Lineage (GTDB taxonomy): Bacteria > Pseudomonadota > Gammaproteobacteria > Pseudomonadales > UBA7434 > UBA7434. The sequence continues at coordinate 65,472 of CALSRU010000012.1, forward strand.
GTAATCTGGAAGAGAATGGTAATCACTGCTAGATTATTTTTCATTGAGCCAAATGCCAGGGGGGGCATTTAGCTTCCACTTTGGGCTTATCAAATCCTTGAATTTACTCGACTACGTTGGCCGTAGCTTGAGCTGAATCGTGCTTTTTTATTGCCCAATCGCTGGATAAGCGATCACTTGATGAACAAAATAATACTTCTCTGGGCTCAGGTCAAGTGCTTTGATACTTCTGTAGGAGCGCACTAGGTGTTTATTTTCAAGACGAGCCATAATGTCGACTAAATGCATATTAAAAAACAATGAGTTATGTCTTTTTATTATTTTTTATTAATTTGTACTTTAGGTCAATATTCTGCGTGTTTGTCGCGAAAACCGGTAATGCTGTGGCTATTTATCCTGGAGATGGCTTGTTGTATTTTCGGCATCAACTAAGCAGAACAAGCTAATTGCATGATTTGTGACGATAGCAATCGACTAGGTGATCATTCACCATGCCAACCGCCTGCATATAGGCGTAACAAATGGTCGTGCCAAAAAATTTGAAGCCGCGTTTTTGCATAGCCTTACTAATAATGTCGGAGAGGGGAGTGCTAGCCGGAATTTGCTCATAGCGTTGCCATTGGTTTTGAATAGGCACACCGCTCACAAAGCTCCACAAAAATTGGCTGAGCGAGCCTTCCTCGTCGCATAGCTGAAGATAGCAGCGGGCGTTGTTAACGGCCGCGCGAATTTTTAGCTCATTGCGTACAATGCCTATGTCACCTTTAAGAGCGACTATTTTTTTTTCAGAATAGCCCGCTATTTTACGCGCATCAAAGCCATCAAAAGCGCTGCGATAATTTTCGCGTTTCCTTAGTATAGTGACCCAGCTCAAACCAGCCTGTGCCCCTTCTAGTAACAAAAACTCAAACAAGGTTGCATCATCATAGGTAGGTACTCCCCACTCTTGGTCATGATATTGTTGGTAAAGTGGGTCGTTACCGCACCAGGGGCAGCGTTGCGGTGAAGCGTGCATTTGAGTTGTTGGATGAGTTGCCAAGTTTTTGTCTCAAGAGATTTCGGAGTTGACCATGTTTGTTTTAGATTCGCGCCTACAAAAAGACACGCACCCCGTTGCTAATTTGCCTCTGTGTGAGCTGCTATTGATGAACGATAGCCAATACCCTTGGTTGATTTTAGTCCCTAGGCGGGTCAATTTGCGAGAGCTGGTCGATCTTGATGAGCACGACCAACTGCAACTAACCCGTGAGTCTAATGTTGTTGCGCAGTTGTTACTGGAGCAAGTGGGTGCCGACAAGTTAAATATAGCGGCGCTGGGTAATATAGTGGCGCAGTTGCATGTGCATCATATTGCACGCTTCGCTCATGACCCTGTTTGGCCTGCGCCGGTTTGGGGAGTGCTTGAGCCTGTAGCTTACACACCCAATGCGCTGGCAGAGCGGCAAACGCTGCTTTGCGAGGGCTTGCATCGGCTAGCACCGCATTGGCGTCAATAAATGAGCGGCTAATAACCCCATTGGGTTGGTAATTCCGCATAGGCCAGGGCGCTTTCAGTGCAGGTATTAGCCGCCGGTCATATTCATAAAGCGGACGATATCAGGCTGGCTATTTAAATCAAAATAGTGCCGCTCGGGTTTAAGCAATAGACCTTGTTTAATGGCTGTAGTTAGCGCTTGTTTGTCGGCTGTTTGATTGCGAAGTATTGTGCGCAAATCAACAGAGTGCTCGTTACCAAGGCACATCAATAAGCGGCCCTCAACCGTGACGCGCACGCGATTACAGTCGCTACAAAAATTGTTGCTGTGCGGCGAAATAAACCCTACATGGCTATTACTGTTGTCTAGCCTAAAGTAGCGTGAGGGGCCGCTGGTGGTTTTCTTACTTGGCAGTAGTTTATGCTGCTGTTCAATACGTTGGCGTACGTCATCACTCGAGCAATAGGTTTGCGCGCGATCGTGTTCGTTGATTTCGCCTAGTGGCATCTCTTCAATAAAGGCAATATCAATATTCCTAGCAATGGAAAAATTGACTAAGTCGAGAATTTCCTCATCGTTGCGTTGCTTCATGATGACGCTATTGAGTTTTATTTGTTTAAACCCTGCTGTGCGTGCAGCATCAATGCCTTCAATCACTTGCTCTAAATTACCTGTGCGGGTGATCTGCTTAAATTTGCTAGGATCTAATGAATCGAGGCTGATATTGATTCTTTGCACGCCCAACCGTGCGAGTTCCGAAGCATATTTGCTCAGCTGTGAGCCATTGGTGGTCAGCGTCAGTTCCTGCAGGCCTTCCAGCGCACCTAACTTTTCAATCAGCCACAGTATATTCCTGCGTATGAGTGGCTCACCGCCAGTTAGGCGCAGCTTGTTAATGCCGGCATGTACTAAGCCTTGAGCAATGGCATAAATCTCTTCTAGTGAAAGGATTTCACTGCGCGGAAGAAATTCCATATCTTCTGCCATGCAATAGACACAGCGAAAGTCACAGCGGTCGGTGACAGATAGGCGCGCGTAGTTGATATGCCGTCCAAATGTATCGGTTAACATAGGTTCAGGGAGGTCTGTGATGACTGTTGTGGGCACTCTTTATTCCGTTGCTGTGAAGAAAAGCTAAGCGAGCATTTTACCACGTGCAGCGTGTTATCGGCACGGTGTTTAAAAACCGCTTGATGCCCCCCATTGCCTTCGCTTTAATGGCTTTGGTTGCGATCACCTTCTGTGGAGATTAAAAATGCGAATTTTTCTAGGCATGCTGGCAGCGATAGGGTTGAGTGCTTGCTCCGATGTTCTTACCACCGTTCATACCGAGCAAGACTGTGAGCCGCAGGGCGATTTGCAAGTTGTTTGTGGTATTCAGGCCCCAGAAGACCTTGCGGCCTTGCCTGATCAATCAGGGCTATTGATTAGTGAGTATGGTCATCAAGGCATTATGGGGGGGCGTTTGTCGCTCTATGATATAGCCACTGGGAGCACGCGTATTCTGTATGATCTTGCTAGTATCAATGATCTACGTTTGGGACAGAATCTCTGGGGCGACGACCATTGTGCAGAACCCGAAGTCTTTTCTCCTCATGGTCTTGACTTGTCACAGCGGCCTAGTGGGCGATGGCAGTTGTTGGTCGTTAATCATGGCGGGCGTGACACTATTGAAATGTTTGAGTTGATCAAAAGCCAGCAGAGCGGGTGGGCACTTGAGTGGCGGGGTTGTGTGATGGCCGATGGCAATAGTGTGCTTAATGATGTTGCAGCCACCGATAATGGTTTTGTTGCTAGCGAAATGGTGCAAGTTGATTCTTTTTTTAATGGTGGGCTGGATTATATCCTAGGTCGACAAAATGGTCGGTTATGGCGCTGGACATTGCAGGCAGGTTTGCAGACGGTGCCAAATTTACAAGGGGTAGGCTTTAATGGCGTGGTTAGCGATAATCAGAATAAGCGGTTTTATGTTAATGCTTATGGTGAAAACAAAATAAAAATATTTGACCGCATTAAAAAATTAACAACAGGCGAAGTGGCCATTGAAAAAGCCGATAACACTAACTGGGATTCTACCCGTGATGGTTTTTTACTGGTGGCTTCTCATCGGGCTAATTTATTGCAAATGGCTTGGTGTGTTGGTCACGGTGAAGCCAGCTGTAAAGCTCCGTTTAGTATATACGAGGTGAATATCGATACCTTGCAGAAAAAAGAAGTCTTTCATAGCGACGGAGAATATTATGGCGGTGGCACAGCGGCCATTCACATTAACAACCAACTTTTTATTGGCTCCTTTGCTGGTAACCGCTTACTTATTGCACCTATGGGTTACGGTGTAAATTAGTTTTTGATCGTTCGAAAAAGCAAACCGTTGATATTGAACTTCGTGTATTAAAAAATAGTTGAGGAAAGCCTTTTGTCGCAAACAACTTCGCTGAAAAATTCTGCGTTATTGATGGGCCCCTGCATAGCGTTTTTGGCAGGCCTTATAGCAGCGGCTTCACTAGATGGTATGGCAGCTATCACTGTCGCGGTAACAGTATGGTGTGTTATTTGGTGGGTTGCCGAGCCGGTCCCCATACCTGTGACTTCGTTAATTCCTATGGCGGTATTTCCATTAACCGGCGTGTTAAACGGGCAAGAAGTGGCTGCGGCTTATGGTAGTCCCTTAATTATTTTGATGTTGGGTGGTTTTATTTTGTCTCGCGGAATGGAATCTACGGGGACACATCGCCGACTAGCTGTGACGATGGTCAATATGTGTGAGCGTATTGCCGGCGGGAGTAGTGAGCGCTCATTGGTAGCAGGTTTTATGCTGGCTGCCGCTACGCTGAGTATGTGGATATCAAATACGGCGACAACGTTAATGTTGCTGCCTATTGCTTTGGCTATTCTTGAAAAAACCCAAAGCAAAGTATTGCCCATGGCATTGATGCTAGGCATTGCCTATGCGGCTAATGTGGGCGGTATGGGCACGCCAATTGGCACACCACCCAATCTAGTGTTTATGGAGGTTTTCACTCAAACCACGGGCGAACGTATTGGTTTTGTTCAGTGGATGAGTTGGGGGTTGCCCGTAGTGATTTGTTTGTTGCCTATTATCATTTGGTGGTTAACAAGAAACTTAAGTGGTGGGCATGATGTTAAATTACCGGCGGTTGGTGCGTGGACTTCTGCAGAACGGCGGGTGTTGTTTATTTTTTCTATGACGGCGCTTTTGTGGATTACTCGCAGCGACCCATGGGGAGGCTGGAGCACTTGGTTTGGGCTTGAAACAGCTAACGATGCCGCAGTGGCTTTGCTGGGGGCGATTTGTCTTTTTGTTGTGCCTAATGGCCGTGGTGGCCGTTTGCTGAATTGGGAGCAGGCCAATCAAATACCTTGGGGGATGTTGTTATTATTTTCTGGTGGAATCTGTATTGCTCGCGCTTTTTTAACTTCAGGGCTCAGCGCTGAGTTGGGCGAGTTGTTCGGGGTGCTGGCCGGCTGGCCTATCTTCATTATGCTGTTGGTGCTTTGTTTGGGCGTGAGCTTCTTGACCGAAACAACCAGCAATACCGCGACCACAACGTTGCTGATGCCGGTGCTCGCCGCTGCAGCAATGGGAGCCTCAATTGCGCCTGAGTTACTAATGGTGCCTGCTGCTTTAAGTGCGAGTTGCGCATTCATGTTGCCCGTGGCCACGGCCCCTAATGCCGTCGTGTTCAGTAGCGGAAAAATTGTAGCGGCAGCTATGATGCGCACGGGCTTAGTGCTGAACATTGTTGGGGCATCAATAATTGCGTGCCTCAGCTGGTTGTTGATTTAGCCTTTAATCTGAAAATTTTCAGCCTGGCTTACTCGCAAGGCGGTTTTTGTCATCACCAGGCTGATCAATAAATCTATTGAGCCCTTGAAAATCGCTTCAGTGCCCGCAGTTCTATTATGAGGCTTGCGTAAAGTAGGCCGTTATTGACCTATGCAGGCTAATTAATAGGTGGAAATATGATAAAAAAACGTGGTGATGGCCATAGCGGGCCCTACACTAAAGCGATGAAAGACGAGGCGAGCCTAGACACTTCGCTTGATAGCTTTGGCACAGAGTCGGTTGGCGATCTTGCTCTGCCGGGCGATATCTTGCCTGAAAAGTTGTATGTCATTCCCGTGGGTAACCGGCCTTTTTTTCCTGGCCAAATACAACCCGTAGTGGTCAACAAGAAACGCTGGCACGGTACGCTAGAGCAGGTAGCTAAGGCGGGTCACAATTATGTTGGGCTGGTGTATGTAGATGGCAACGATCCTGAGGCCGCTAACACAGCCGATTGCCCTGCAATCGGCTGTGTTGTGAGGCTGCATAATGTCACAGTCGTTGGCGAGAATATGCAACTTGTTGCTCAAGGTGTTAAGCGTTTTCGTGTTGAAAGTTGGGTCTCTAGTGAGCGGCCTTTTATGGCTTATGTTAGTTATCCAACTGACAAGCAGAAGTTTATTGATGAGCAGCTTGATCTTGCCGAACAAACGAAAGCGCATGCAATGGCCTTGATCAAGGCTATTAAGGAATTATTGCCACTCAACCCATTATATTCGGAAGAGCTTAAAGATTATTTAAGTCGCTTTAGCCCCAATGATCCGTCACCGCTAGCTGATTTTTCTGCGGCTATTACTACGGCGCAAGGAACTGATTTACAGGCTGTTCTTGAAACCTTGCCCCTAGTGGAGCGCATGAAGAAAGTGCTCATTCTCTTGCATAAAGAAATTGAAGTAGGCCAGCTGCAAACCGAAATTACTGCGCAGGTCAATGAGAAGGTAAGCGATCGTCAGCGAGAGTTTTTTTTAAGAGAGCAGTTAAAAATCATTCAGCAAGAACTCGGTATAGAAAAAGACGATAAAACGGCCGATTCGGATGAGTTTCGAGATCGGCTTCAGGGTATAGATGTACCTCAATTGGCGCAAAAACGTATTGACGAGGAGCTCAAAAAGTTGGGTTTTTTGCAATCGGGATCGCCTGAATTTTCGGTTACACGTAATTATCTAGATTGGCTAACGTCATTCCCATGGGGTGTTAACTCTAAGGACAACCTCGATCTAAAGATGGCTCGGCAGGTATTGGAAAGTCATCATGACGGCCTTGACGATGTAAAAGAAAGAATTATCGAATTTTTAGCGCTAGGGTCGTTTAAAGGCGAGATGTCAGGGTCCATCGTTTTGTTGGTGGGGCCGCCCGGTGTAGGTAAAACATCTATTGGGAAATCGATTGCCGATGCTTTGGGGCGCAAATTTTATCGTTTTAGTTTGGGTGGAATGCGTGACGAGGCAGAAATAAAAGGCCATCGGCGTACTTATATTGGCGCCATGCCGGGTAAGTTTGTTCAGGCGCTTAAGCAGGTTGAAGTTTCTAACCCTGTGATTATGCTTGATGAAATCGATAAAATTGGCGCTTCTTATCAAGGCGATCCCGCATCGGCTTTATTAGAGGCTCTTGATCCCGAGCAGAACAGCAGTTTTCGCGATCATTACCTTGATTTGCCGGTCGACTTGTCTAAGGTCCTGTTTGTGTGCACGGCAAACCAGCTCGATAGTATTCCGGCGCCATTGCTTGATCGTATGGAAACTATTCGTTTGGCCGGCTACATTACCGAAGAAAAATTACTAATTGCTAAAAACCATCTGTTACCTAAGGCGTTAAAAAAAGCTGGAGTAAAAGCTAGGCAGCTACGAATTGCCCGGCCTGCGTTACGCAAAATTATCGAGCAGTATGCCCGCGAGGCCGGTGTGCGTAATCTTGATAAGCAATTACAGCGTATTATTCGCAAAGCTGTGGTTCAGCTGTTAGAAAAACCCAGCGAGCCGGTACGCATAGGTACCACTGATCTCGAACACTATTTAGGCGCGCCTGTGTTTCGCGATGAGCGTATGATTAATGGCGCGGGGGTAGTCACTGGCTTAGCCTGGACGTCAATGGGCGGCGCAACTTTGCCTATCGAGGCGACGCGTGTGCATACTAAGCACCGAAGCTTTAAGCTCACAGGCCAGCTGGGGGATGTTATGAAAGAATCCGCCGAAATAGCCTACAGCTATGTGGTCTCGCACTTGGCGCAGTATGGTTGCCCTAAAGATTTTTTTGATGAATCGTATGTTCATTTGCATGTGCCTGAGGGGGCCACTCCTAAAGATGGGCCTAGTGCGGGCATCACAATGGCCACGGCGCTACTCTCTTTAGCCCGTAAGCAGAAGATTCGCCAGCCATTGGCCATGACGGGAGAGCTGACGCTTACCGGGCAGATTTTGGCTGTAGGCGGCATTCGTGAAAAAGTCATTGCGGCTAGGCGCCGAAAAATAAATCAGCTTATTCTGCCGGAGGCTTGTCGTCGCGATTACGACGAGCTGCCCGACTATCTCAAAGCCAATATAAATGTCCATTTCGCAGCGCATTTTCGCGAGGTTTTTGAATTCATTTTCAAGTAGAATATGGCGATCTAGCGCTCTGTGTATATTATTCAGTAAATATTTTAGTCATTGATCACAATCAAAAGTAAAGGAGAAAAAAGTATGGCCATTCAGACAGGCGATAAAGTACCTGCATGCACCTTAAAGGTTATGGGTGCTAACGGCCCAGAAGACATCACCACAGAGGCAATTTTTGCCGGTAAAAAAGTGGTTTTATTTGCCGTGCCGGGCGCGTTTACGCCAGGTTGTTCACAGGCCCATGTTCCGGGTTTTGTTGTTAATGCCGATAACATCAAGGCAAAGGGTGTCGACACAATCGTATGCTTATCTGTCAATGATGCTTTTGTCATGGGTGCATGGGGCGACGCGCAAAATGCTCAAGAGTTGTTGATGCTTGCCGATGGTAACGGCGAACTGACAGGTAAGTTAGGTTTAGAGCTTGACGGGAGCGGGTTCGGTTTAGGCAAGCGTTCGCAGCGTTACGCAATGATTGTCGAGGACGGTACGATCACTACTTTAAATGTTGAGCCTGCAGGTGACATTGGCGTGAGTAGTGCCGAAACTATTCTTGAAGCGCTGTAAGTACCAGGCTAATTCTCAGTGTAAGAATGAGTAGGCGCACAATGAATAGTTATGCGCGTGCTCATTTTTCTTGCTGGCCTGTCGAGTTAAGTATTAATAATAATACGTACTGCTTGTAGGTTGGCCGATGCGTTTTTCAAGTGCGCTAAGGCGCTTGTTTTTTGATTCGCAAAGTAATCTATTTCAGCTGGACGAATAGATTGATTGCGCTTATTTAATTGTTGCAATCGTAATAGTTCAGCATCAAGTTTTTCGCTCAGCCGCACGCCGGCGGTTTCTATAAGTGGTGTCGCTTCGGCATCTGCTATGCGTTGCGCGCAGGCCACCATTTTTTCTAGTTCTGGTTTTAATTGTTTTACAATAGCCGGTCGCGATGTGCGCTTTACGTGGCTGCGAATTTTATTCAGCTGGGCGTATTTGATCGCTTTGGTTAAAACATTGCCCTGCATGTCAATGAGCACGCGCATAGGGGTTGCCGGTAAGTAACGTTGTATTTGCAGATCGCGCGGGGCGCTGCACTCGGTGACGAAAAAACATTCTAACAATACGCTGCCGGCTGGCAGTGATTTTACTTTGATGGCACCAATAGCTGCGTTACCTAATTCTGTACCAGCTATCATTTCCATGGATTCATCGACCATGGGGTGTTCCCACGTCATGAATTCCATGTCCTCACGGCTTTGTGCTTTGCTGCGGTCGTATGTAACAGTTACGCCTTCTTCTTTCACCCCAGGAAATTGTGCAGTTAGCATTTGATCGGTCGGCCTCAATACTTGGCAATGTTCGGAGTGGTAGTCTTGTTCAATGCCAAAGGTATCGAAAACTAAAGACATATAGTTGCTAAGCACTTCGCTTTGCTCGGCCTCGCCAACGGTTTCTATTATGTTGGTGGCGATTTCTACGTTGCAAGAATTTAACTCTAAAAGCTGGTCTCGTCCTTGGGCCAGTTCATTGCGCAAGGCGGCGGTATGCGTGATAGTTTTTTCAAGCAGTGCTTCAAACGTTGACTCATCAGTAGGAGTGGTTTCTGCAAGCCACGGCTGTAGATTTTTTTCGAAAAAATTATAGACAGCAAGGCCTGCAGAAAAGCTGTGCCTGAATGCATTGAGTCCTTCATGGTACCAGCGGTATAAGTACTCAGACGCGCCGCCCTGAAGATAAGGGATATGAATTTGAATATCATGTGCTTGGCCAATACGATCAAGACGACCAATGCGCTGTTCAAGTAAGTCAGGGTTGGTAGGCAAATCAAATAAAACTAAATGGTGAGCGAACTGAAAATTGCGGCCTTCGCTGCCAATCTCCGAACAAATCATTACCTGAGCGCCGGCTTCGGTGTCGGCAAAATAGGCCGCAGCTCGATCGCGCTCTATGATCGATAAGTCTTCATAAAAGGCGGTGCTGCGTATGCCGGCATTAAAGTGTAAATGTTTTTCCAGGTCGATTGCAGTTGATGCGTGGTGACAAATCAATAGAACTTTTTCATTGCGTAATCCTTTGAGTAGACCTTCAAGCCAGGCCACCCTAGGATCTTCGCGTAACCATTTTCCATTTTGCCCGCTGATTAAATGTTCTGGATATAAGCCGCCGCGCTCACGATAAATATCGGGTTTTTCCAAAGAGTAGCCAACCGGTATGCGAGCTGGGAAATTCTTTATTGCAGCTCGGGTATTACGAAATAATACGCGACCTGTGCCGTGGCAATCGAGCAGCTGATTCACCAGTTGCTGCGTATCGCTTCCCTGCTCATCAGGTTGAATATATTGCGCCAGTACGGCTTGTTGAGTTGCGCTCAATGGCTGTTGGTTGAGTAATTGAGTGAGTACTTCGTTCAGGCCAACAAATTTTTCTTGCTGTGCAATGAACTCATTGAGATCGTGAAAGCGAGCGGGGTCAAGCAGTCGCAAGCGCGCAAAGTGACTGGCAATGCCAACCTGCTCTGGAGTCGCCGTTAGCAACAATAAACCGGCGCAGCTTTTCGAAAGCTCTTCAATAACGTGATACTCGGTGCTCACGCCGCTGCGGTCACTGGGCGTGGAGGCGGGTGCGGCATCGGCGCTGCTGATGTTATCAGGCGACCAGTATAAGTGATGAGCCTCATCAACAATTAACAAGTCCCAGTCAGCCCTTTCGGCGTTACTAGCTACGGCAGGGTCGCTGCATAATAGGTCGAGACTGCAGAGGACGAGCTGCTCAGATTCAAAAGGATTGATTTCACCGGCTTCTTGCAGTGCGGTATAGCGGGCTTTATCAAACAGCGAAAAGCGTAAATTGAATTTACGCAGCATCTCTACTAGCCATTGATGTAAAAGGGCGTCGGGCACAACAATAAGCGAGCGTTTGGTCAGCCCCGTTTGCAGTTGGTAGTGCAAAATCATACCGGCTTCAATTGTTTTTCCTAAGCCAACTTCATCGGCAAGCAAAACTCGGGGGGCAAAGCGGGAAGCGACTTCGCTGGCAATATACATCTGATGCGCCAACAAATTAGTTCGCGGGCCCAGTAATCCGCGTGCTGCAGATTGCTGTAATTGAGCGCGGTACTGCAAAGTGGCTACACGTAACTGGAATGTTTTATTTTTATCAAATTGACCACTATACAGACGTTGCGTTGGTGAGCTGAGTTGAATAAGGCCAGATAGTCGGGACTCGGGCAAAATTTGCTCTTCGCCGCTGGCATCCTCTGCTAGGTAGTAGTTAAGCCCTTTGAGCTCTTCAACCGCTTTAACAGTGAGTAGCTGTTGTTCTGCATCGTGCAGCGTATCGCCGGCCTGGAAGGCGATACGAGCTAGTGGCGCACTATATGCTGCATACATGCGCTCCTCTTCACAGGCGGGATAGTGCACTGTAATATGCCGGCCATCTGTTTCTACTACAATACCAAGTCCTAACTGCGGCTCTGCTTGGCTTACCCAGCGTTGACCTACGACAAAATCCATCAAGTATCTCTGCCTACAACAATATAAATAAAACACTGTTAACTTAGCGCATTGGCGCGACAGAAGATAACGAGTAGTTGCTGTGTGAGCTCAGCCCTGCACAGGGTTCATTTCAATAATTATTTACGCGCTACCTATTTTAAAGCAACATCGGACTTTATTAACCTGCAATATTAAGTCATTGATGCCGCATAAATAGATTTTATAGCCGCATTAAGGGCCAAATTAAATTCGTCATCAGTTTGTTGAGCGCTCAATCCTTCGGTAAGTGCTCGCGAAAAGCTTGCAATCATTTTTTCGTTTGCGGTTAGGCGTTGATCGGCCTCTTCGCGCGTATAGCCGCCAGAAAGGGCTACCACCTTGAGGACTTGAGGGTGTTGCATTAGCTCGCGATAAAAATTAGCTTGCTCGGGCAATGTCAATTTGAGCATGACGCATTGGTGAGCCGGGAGCTGATCTAGGTGAGTGAGTAGTTCGGCCTTGAGTTGCTCTTCGATTGCGGCCTTTTCGTGGGAGTGGATGTCAACTTCAGGTTCAATAATAGGAACAAGCCCAGCGGCCAAGATTTTTTCGCCCAGCTCAAATTGTTGCGCCACCACCTTCGTGATACCGTCTGCGTCATAATGTTTGATCAGTGAGCGCATTTTGGTGCCAAATACACCGCGCTCTTTAGCATTTTTTAGCAATGCCGCTAGGTTGTCGATCGGTTTCATGAGTTGTACGCCCTGCAACTCGTCAGCTAGACCTTTATCGACTTTCAAAAACGGCACAATTTGTTTGTCTTCCCATAAGAATTGCGCGGCATTTTTACCTGCAAAGTCACGGTCGAGGGTATTTTCAAACAAAATAGCACCTAGTATGCGTTGGCCATCGAATACTTCGCTGGTGACAATGCGTTCACGCATTTGATGAACAAGCGCGTACATTTCTTCATCGTTGGCGTAGTCTCCTTCGTTAATATCGTATAAGCGCAGTGCTTTTGGCGTGCTGCCACCACTTTGATCAAGTGCAGCAATGAACCCAGGCTGCTGTTTGATTTTTGCGAGCTGCTGATCGAATGATGGCATGAGAGGCGTTCCTGTGAGGCTGGATAACGTCTATTTCAGTGGCGGGTGGTTTGTGATTGGCACAGCTATCAAGCTATGTTTTTGCGGAACAAGAGTTTATCACAAGGTACCCAATCCTCTCGACTCGAAGAATGACAAATTACACCTGAAATACTCAAATTTGTGGTTCATATGTGCATCTTGGGACTTCAAGTTACCAAGAATCACGCATATAAGTGGTAAACAAATTGCTCGCGAGGCCCGCTTGGGCGACAATGTCGCGCCCCGAAAAGGCGCGAGGCTAGATTTTCTGACCTTGATCTCGCGCCGCTAGGCCAATATTGGCGTGGGGGCAATTTTTCGCTCATCAAACCAATTATCAGGAGTCATGCTTCATGCCTACACGTCGTGATTTAGCCAATGCCGTTCGTGCGCTTTCAATGGACGCAGTCCAAGCAGCTAATAGTGGCCACCCTGGCGCCCCAATGGGTATGGCAGACATTGCTGAAGTGCTGTGGAATGACTTTATGCGGCATAACCCCAAAAACCCGCAATGGCCTGATCGCGACCGTTTTGTACTCTCGAATGGTCATGGCTCAATGTTGTTATATTCATTGTTGCATCTCAGTGGTTATGCGCTGCCGATAGAAGAATTGAAAAATTTTCGCCAGCTTCACTCTAAGACGCCGGGTCATCCTGAATATGGTTATGCACCGGGTGTTGAAACCACCACTGGGCCATTGGGGCAAGGAATTAGTAATGCAGTAGGTATGGCTCTGGCTGAGAAAACATTGGCTGCGCAATTTAATCGCGACGGGCATTCCATCGTCGATCACTTTACCTATTTATTTTTGGGCGATGGTTGTTTGATGGAAGGCATATCTCACGAGGCTTGTTCACTTGCCGGCACTCATCAGCTGGGTAAGTTAATTGGCTTTTACGATGACAACGGTATTTCTATTGATGGTGAAGTAGAGGGTTGGTTTACCGATGACACGCCCAAGCGCTTTGAAGCCTACGGTTGGCAGGTGATTCCGGCGGTTGATGGCCACGATGCTGACGCTATTAAGCGGGCTGTTGAGGCAGCCAGAGCCGACACTACGCGGCCTACGCTCATTTGTTGTAAAACAGTCATCGGCTTTGGTTCGCCTAACAAAGCGGGTACCTCGGGTGTGCATGGTGCTGCGTTGGGTGCCGACGAAGTCGAAGCGGCGCGTGCGCAATTGGGTTGGTCTCATCCGGCGTTTGAAATCCCTGAGGATATTGGGCGAGGCTGGAATGCGACCGATCGCGGCGCGGCATGCGAAAATGACTGGCAGCAGCAATTTCATGAATATAAAGCCGCTCATCCTGAATTGGCCGCAGAATTTGAGCGTCGCATGAGCGGTACGCTGCCCGCAGATTTTGCCGAGCATGCTCAGCAGTATATTGATCAATGCCAGCAAAATGCCGAGAGTCCAGCCACGCGCAAGGCCTCACAAAATTGTCTTGATGCGTATGGCCCTAAATTACCGGAGTTACTCGGTGGCTCCGCTGATCTAGCAGGCTCCAACAATACTATTTGGAACGGCAGTGTGCCTATTACTGCAGGCGATGCAGCGGGCAACTACTTCTATTACGGTGTGCGCGAGTTTGGCATGTCAGCCATGATGAATGGCATGACCTTGCACGGAGGGTTCATCCCTTATGGTGCTACCTTTTTGGTCTTTATGGAGTATGCCCGCAATGCAGTGCGTATGGCGGCCTTAATGCGCCAGCGCGTTATTTTTGTTTACACCCATGATTCGATAGGCTTGGGCGAAGATGGGCCTACTCACCAGCCAATTGAGCAGCTTACTAATTTGCGCACTACGCCCAATATGTCTACTTGGCGACCCTGTGACTCGGTAGAGTCGGCGGTGGCGTGGAAAGCTGCGTTGGAAAAGGCTGATGGCCCAACCTCGTTGATTTTTACGCGCCAAGGTTTACCTCATCAGGCTCGTGAATCACAGCAAGTGGCGGCCATTGAGCGTGGTGGCTATGTCTTACACGACGTGCCCCAGCCTGATGTCATTCTGATTGCCACTGGTTCGGAGGTGGGGTTGGCAATGCAGGCTGCTACGCAGCTAAGTGAAACCGGTATCGCTGCGCGCGTGGTCTCTATGCCTTGTACTGAGGTTTTTGATGCGCAAGATGTAGCGTATAAGGAATCTGTGTTGCCATCTAGCGTTACTGCGAGAGTGGCGGTTGAAGCGGCTCATGTAGACTTTTGGTATAAATATGTAGGTCTGAATGGCAAGGTTGTAGGCATGCATAGCTTTGGTGAGTCGGCGCCCGCAGAGCAGTTATATGATCTGTTTGGTATTACCGTGGCAGCAGTGAGTGAAGCGGCTAAGTCGGTTATTGCAAATTAATTAGAGCCAGTGATTAACCAAATCTTAAGGCAGTTTAGTATGGGTTTTAATGACTCATTAGGGTGGTGCATTGCAGCGTTTAGCCATGAGTGACTTGGCGGTAGTTTTATGCGTGTAGCAATTAACGGTTATGGCCGCATTGGCCGCTGCGTGCTACGCGCAGCCATAGAGCGAGACGACTGCGCGGCACTGGAGTTTGTTGCTATCAATGAGTTGGCCTCACCCGAGTCACTACACTACCTTACCCGTTACGATAGTACGCACGGCCGCTTTCCGGGCACGGTTGAACTTGAGTCTGGCCACCTTGCTTTAAGCTCGGGCAATCGTCATGTTAAACCGGCGTTGTTAGCTCGAGCTGATCCCGCCGCCTTACCTTGGCAGCAGTTGCAAATAGATATGGTGCTTGAATGCAGCGGGCAAGTCACTAGTGCTTTGCAGGCGCAAGCTCATTTGGATGCTGGTGCCGATCACGTACTGTTGTCTAACCCGGGTGAGTCGGGTATTCCTGTTATTGTTTGCGGCGTTAACCCGGCACTGCTTGATACCTCGCCTCCACTTGCATCGGCTGCCTCTTGCACGAGTAATGCGTTGATTCCAGTTTTACATGTGCTGCATGAGGCCTTTGGAATTAGTAACGGCATCATTACTACTATTCATGCGTCGATGCATGACCAGCCTGTGATTGATGCCTATCACAGCGATGATTTACGTAAAAACCGGGCTGCTTCACAGTCGATTATTCCTGTCGATACAGGGCTTGCGCTGGGCATTGGTAGGGTGCTACCTGAGCTGGAGGGTAAATTTTCTGCGCATGCTGTGCGCGTTCCGGTCAATAATGTTTCTGCTTTGAATATCACACTCAATCTAAATTGCCGAACCGACGTTGCAGCGGTGAACGACGTTTTGCAGCAGGCTGCGAAAACTAGTCTTGAGGGTGTGCTCGGTTTTACGCAAGAGCGGCTTGCTTCATGCGATTTTAATCATGATGCCCGCTCTGGCATAATTGATGCTCAGCAAACTTTAGTGAGCGAAAACACGGTTAATCTATTGGTTTGGTTCGACAATGAGTGGGCATTCGCTAACCGTATGCTCGATTTATTATTGCGTTATCCTGATTAACGTGGGTGCCGGTATTCGAACTGGCTTAAGAGACTAGGTACGGTTGTTATACGATCTAACAGCTCCAGTTTTTGGGCTGCCTAAAAACCAAAAAATTATGTAGTAAGCATTTCAGGAACTCTATGTCTGTACTATTGATGCAAGATCAAGCACTCAGCGGCAAGCGGGTGCTTATTCGCGAAGATTTAAATGTGCCAATAAAAGAGGGCGCGGTTGTATCCGATGCGCGTATTCGAGCTGCAGTGCCAGGTATTGTGCAGGCGATAAGCGCAGGCGCGCAAGTGATCGTGATGTCGCATTTGGGTCGCCCCGTTGAGGGCGGTACGGACGCTGACAACACGGCTTATAGTTTGGCGCCAGTGGCAAGCCATTTGGCCGAGTTGCTCGGTTGCGACGTTCCATTAGTCACTGAATGGTACGAATCTAAAAATGTTGAGTCGGCTTTGGCCGGCGCGGGTATCTGCATGCTCGAAAACGTTCGTTTTAATGTCGGTGAGAAAAGTAATGATGATGGCCTAGCTAAGCAATACGCAGGCTTGTGTGACGTTTTTGTGATGGATGCTTTTGGTACTGCTCACCGTGCCCAAGCGTCAACGCATGGTGTTGCCAAATATGCCCCGGTAGCCTGTGCTGGACCCTTGTTGGCTGCCGAGCTTGAGGCGCTTGCTCAGGCCATTGCCAGCCCGGCACATCCTGTCGTTGCTATAGTGGGGGGGTCAAAAGTCTCCACTAAGCTCACAGTGCTGGAGTCACTGGCAAAAGTGGTCGATCAGCTGGTTGTAGGCGGCGGTATAGCGAACACTTTTTTAGCTGCGGCGGGAAAAAATGTGGGTAAATCGTTGTGTGAGCGTGAGTTACTAGGCACTGCTCGGGATTTGGCGGCCAAAATCGATATTCCGCTACCTACCGATGTAGTTGTGGGCGCCGAATTTTCGGCGAGTACCGAGGCGTGCTTAAAGCCCGTTGATGAGGTGCAAGCCGACGACATGATTTTTGATATTGGTCCGCAGGCAAGCGCTCAGTTTGCCAAAATATTACAAGAGGCAAAAACTATCATCTGGAATGGTCCGGTGGGCGTATTTGAATTTGAACAGTTTAGTGCGGGCACTCAAGCACTGGCTAAAGCGATTGCTTCAAGCAACGCGTTTTCTATTGCCGGCGGAGGCGACACTCTGGCCGCTATCGATCAGTTTGGAGTTGCTGATCAAATATCGTATATCTCCACAGGCGGCGGGGCATTTTTAGAATTTGTAGAAGGTAAGGTGTTGCCAGCGGTAGCTATATTGGAAGCGCGCGCACAAGGTTTAGAGTAGTGGCTATTGTCTTTTGATGAGTATCCTGCAATAAAGGTAACACGATGACAATCAACAACGGTGGCAGCCAGCGCTCGAGCAACTCCGGCGCGTCAGATGAGCAGCTTATGAATGTCGATGAGCTAAGAAGGCAGCTTAGGCCGCTTGATTTATCGGGCACGCACGAGCACTCTGATGCAGAGCGCGGTTATTTCGATTTTTACGATATCAATTTCAGTCAAAAGCTTGACCGTGTTAAGCATCATTTTGGTTACGTAAAAAGTAATGACTCTCGATTGGCTTGCCACTATTTTGAAAATGAAGGTGCAGAAAGCACGTGTTTTATTGTGCATGGCTTCCTCGATCATGTGGGCTTATTTAATAAAGTCATCGACTATTTGTTACATCGTGGTTGCAACGTGGTGGCGTTTGATTTGCCTGGTCATGGCCTTTCCAGCGGTAAGCGTGCGCATGTAGAAAGTTTTGGTGACTATGTGCTGGCATTGCGGCAATGCTTGGAGTTTTTTTACAGGAAGACATCCACCCCGTGGCACGTGGTCGCGCAGAGTATGGGAGGAGCTATTGTTATGGACTACCTTCTAAGCCAGCAGTACGATGAGGCTACAGGGCCATTTGAAAAAGTGTTGTTGCTGGCCCCTTTGGTGCGTCCCGAAGGTTGGATGTCCATTAAAATTGCGAACAGGTTCTTGCGAGCATGGTTGCCTAGCACGAAACGGAAGTTTACGGTTAATTCGCACGATCAGGAATTTTTAGACTTTGTTAGAACGCAAGATCCCCTCACTATAAAAGCTATTCCGCTTAAGTGGCTGTCTGCATTGGTTGTTTGGGAGCGACGTTTTCGCGAGCTTAGCTGGGGAGACAATGCTTTGTTGGTTGTGCAGGGTGATGATGACGGTACAGTTGACTGGCGTTACAATCAAAAGAAAATTGCTGAAAAATTCCCAAAGGCTCGGTTTATGCCGATTAAAAACGCGCGTCATCACCTAGCTCATGAAAGCGATGAGTATTTTTCCCGAGTGACGCAGGCGGCCGATATCTATTTCGAGCGACGAACTAAGCCGCGCTAGCCAGATGCTATTTTTTTGGTAGCGGTGCGATAAACAATCAAACTATTTCAGGCAGCACTATCATGCTGCATAACGAGTTAATTTATAGGATTCTTTCAGATGGGTAAACAAGCCACTAGTGATGTTTTAGCAACGCATTACAAAAGTATTATTGAGGGTGTCGGTGAAGATGTTTCGCGCGAGGGTTTGCTAGATACGCCAACTCGGGCAGCGAAGGCTATTTTGTCAATCACTAGCGGTTATGAAAAGTCGTTAGATGATATTGTTAACGGCGCTGTATTTGAGTCGGGCAGCGACGAAATGGTTTTGGTTAAAAGTATCGAGATGTATTCGGTTTGTGAGCACCATGTTTTGCCTTTCATCGGCACCTGCCATATTGGCTATATTCCTAATGGTAAGGTGCTGGGGCTGTCAAAGTTTGCGCGCATAGTTGACATGTACTCGCGCCGCTTGCAAATCCAAGAGCGTTTAACTCGTGAAATTGCCGATGCCATTTTATCTGTAACCGGAGCAGCCGGGGTTGGTGTCATTGTTGAAGCAAAGCATATGTGCATGATGATGCGCGGTGTTGAGAAACAGCATTCAACGATGGGCACTTCAGTCATGCTGGGTGAATTCCGTGAATCTTATAATACGCGACAAGAATTTTTGCGTCTGCTAGGCGACATGGGTTGAAATTTAAAAGCATGTCGCTCAGCCATTTTTGCAAGCTCACTTTCGGCGCATTGCTGTGCTTGAGTTTGGGCGCCTGCAGTTCTTGCGATAAGGCAAGCTGTGATGGCAGTGAAAACAATGGTGGCGGCACCGGAGGTGGTGACGATGGCCCATGCCCTGCCTTGGGTGATTTGACGGTTGAATTCGTTCAAGCGTTTGGCGGCGATACTTTTTGCGAAATAAGCGGCAGCTTGAGCACCAATGCAACACTCAAGGCCGATATAGATTGGCGACTTAATGGCACGGTTAGCGTGGGTGATGAGGCGGGCAGTAGCGCCTCTTTGGTCATTGAGCCGGGCGCGACGCTCAAAGGAAATATTGCAGGCACAGTAACTGAGTATGTCTACATTTACCCGGGTTCTTCATTGCGTGCCGTGGGCACTGCTGATGCGCCGATTATTTTTTCATCTAACGATGATGGATACAGCCTTGAATCGGGTTTAGGTGAGTGGGGCGGTTTAATTATTGAAGACAGTGTAGCGGTGCAGACTAATGTTCAGCTCGAATACTTCGTGGTTGCCGAGGCGGGCGCGCCGGTCACCGTTGCAGGAAATGACTACGCGGCTAACATTTCATTATATGGCGATCACGATACGTCTAAGTTGCGCTATGTGCAGTCACATGTGTCAGGCAGGGACGGTATCAGTATTACCGCTGCCGACAACGCTAATCTGGCACGACTAGAATGGTTGTTGGTGACTGGCGCGAATCGTGATGGCGTGCATTACACTAATTTTAGTGGCTTGATTAAAGATTTATTAGTTATCCATAGTCCAGGGCTTTTCCCACCCGGTGTCGATCAAGGAGTTGGGGGCCGCGCGGGCATTCGAGCTGGCGGTAATCCTACAAAAGCTCCGTTGATTGTTAATGCCACATTGGTGGGCCGTGACACTTCGCAAGCATTGCCTGGTAACTTCAGTCGTGAATTTGGCTTGGTGTTTGAGGATGGCCTCAAGGCGGCACGCATAGCCAATATGGCAATTGCCAATTTTAGAAACGGTTGTTATGAAATTGGTTTGAATAATGAATTTGATGAGAATGTTGATTTATCGAGCATGGCGCTACTGACTCCAGCCGCTAACGATAGCAACTTTGTCGACGGCGTGCATTGCGTGAACGAAACAGAAGTTATCGATGGCTCCGGCGGATCCTTCAAAACAGTGAGGTTTGGTGGCGGCGATATTCCTCCCGAGCTGCAGGGTTTAGGTGATGGCGAGGGCATCAGTTTTTACAGTGGTTTTAATAGCATAGATTTTTCTGGCGAAAGCGTTAGTGCAGGCAATGGCAATACCTTCACCTCGAGTTGGTTTGTTGACAGCATAGCTGGCCTTGCCAATCAAACCATAGATTTAAGGCGCTATAACGAAGGTGATACGAATGACAATGGTGTGGTCGACACGATTGATGATAATTTTTCACCGCTGTTTGATAGTGACTTAGACCCATTGTTTGGTGGAGTCTTCAAGCCCGCAGTATTTATTGATTTTGATTCAGAGTCGCCCAATTACTTGAACCCACTCGACCCCCAACCTACCGGCAGTTTTGTATGCGGGTTTGTGCAAGGCGTCAGTTCAGTCGAGTTTTATTGCGGGCCGGCAGGTTCATCGGGCGCTCTTACCTACGAAGGCTTCAGCCTCACAGTGGTGGGTGCGGTGCGCTCACCTCTAGATAGTGAAGCGACACAGTTTGACGGCTGGACAATACAAACGGATGAGGATGAAGGCTTTCGCCCATTACGGTAGAGGCTTGCGTGAAGAAATCTAATCCGATTTCTAGGCAAATTCCCCATATTCTTAACTAGATTCTTTAACCGTAACGCCATTGGCGCCGCCCACAATTAAAATATCAGCGGCGCGTGATGCAAATAAACCATTTGAGACTACGCCCACGATATTGTTAATAGTTTTTTCTAAATCAATAGGGTTAAGAATTTTTAAATTGTGTACGTCCAAAATATGATTGCCATTATCGGTGACCACCCCTGCGCGGTACTCTGGCATTCCGCCTAGGCCGGCAAGTTTGCGTGCTACATAGCTGCGCGCCATAGGAATAACTTCAACCGGCAGCGCAAAGGCCCCGAGCACACCTACCAGTTTGCTTTCATCCACAATACAAACAAACTTTCTGGCCACCGCAGCAACAATTTTTTCGCGCGTTAAAGCGGCGCCGCCACCTTTAATCAGTTGCAGATGAGTATTACTTTCATCGGCACCATCCACATAGAATTCAAGCTCATTCACTTCGTTGAGGTCCATCACGCTAATGCCGTGATCTTGCAGCCTTTGTGTGCTTTCATCAGAGCTGGATACGGCTGCCCTAAATAAATGCTTTACACTGGCCAATTCGTCAATAAAGTAATTCACCGTTGAGCCGGTGCCGACGCCCACAATGCTATTGTTTTCTAGCATCGGTTTAATGTGCGCTAAAGCAGCTTTGGCTGCATCCATTTTTTGTTGGTTTTGAGCGGTCTGTGACATGGCAAAATCCAATAGCAAAGAGTGAATAAATTGGGTGCCCACTATAAGCGAACTTGTACAGTAATGCTTAGACTGAGAGGGGTCTTAATTAAAAATATGTTACCGCTTTTTCAGTAGCGATGGCATCTAGCTTGATGTCCCATGGTTGCGCAGCAATAGGGGTTGTTTGTTGGCAGCTGTGGGCAACGCCCATGATAACCGGCCGGCGCGATTTTTTAGTTGTCTGCATTGCTCCGCCATACTGCGCTAAAAAGCGATCATAGTATCCGCCGCCACGTCCCAGCCGATTGCCTTCAAGGTCGAATGCCACCAGTGGCGTTAATATAAGATCAAACGCAGGTAGCTTAATAGGGGTTGTTTGCGCTGCGGGCACCTTGACTCCCCACTGCTTTGTCATCAGCTGATCGCCTTTTTTATAGCGCACAAAATACATTTCCTTGCGTGCATTAAAGGCGGGCGTGTATATGGCTTTACCTTGCTGCCAGGCCTTGGCAATAATATTTTGCAGTGCTATTTCGCCGTCGTCGGCAATATAAGTAGCGATAACTTTGGCGCGTAAAAAAGAGGGCGTTGCGCATAATTGTTTACTCAAGCGCAGTGCGGCTTGCTGCTGCTGCCTGGGTCTGAGCCGACGACGTTGTTGTCGATGCTCTTGGCGTAGTTTGGATCGGGCTGCGTGGGTCAAATGCAAAGTTCACTCAAGATCATTGAAGTGCGCTGGCTCTTCCTGCCTATACGCTTAATGAGGATGATACTGCGTTAGTGCAACCTAGGGCAACGCAGGGCTTTGATAGCAGGTGATGTTTATGGGTCGATGCGGGAAATGTGTAAAGAAAAGCGTGGTGAAGGTTAGATCGGTTTAGCTAGGTTGAAATTGGCTTGATTTAAACAAGCTGATTTCAAAAGGTTTGTTTAAATTAGCAAGGCAACGCCGATTAATGCAGTGTTAGCTTATGTGAAGTGGTGCGCCCCAGGGTACCGCTGTCGTTGCGGCCTCGAACCGAAAGGTTCAAGGTGGTGGCACTGTTCGCGTCAAAGGCTTCCCGGTAAACCAGGCATGCACACAAACGCGGCGAGTAACCCCCAAAGCGGTATTATCGGCTCAAGGACATGCTGACTGGCAAATACCTCAGGGTGCCGAAGCAGTATAAACTAGAAGTTCGCGCACCGATACTAAATAGTTAGAGCGTTTGAGTTTAAAGTGGAGTGATTTATTTTTATAACGTTATATAGGCGCGCAGTACCGTCATAATTTATGCGCTGAGGCAGGCCGGTTGCTTGGGGAAAGTTAAAAAACTTTACGTTTTTTAACTTTATTCTTGTTGGCTTTGACTAGCACTTCAAAGTTTTTCAATTTGACGACGCTGCATCGCTCACTAGATTTATTGATAGTAATTACTATTGTGGTATTACAAGCGCGCAAGCTTTTTTGTGCTGACTGCTCGGACGCGCAACCTTTACTTATATTTCCATTTGCTTGGCGCTTTGTAAGGCGTTGTCGAGCTTGCGGTTGAGCTTTTTCAAAAGGTTGGTGGTTTCTTTGCCCTCTGCGCGATCTTTAGCTTGCAAAAATTCATGCGTGATATTGAGCCCCGCCATTACAGCTATTCTTTCTAGGCCAATTACTTTACCGGTTTCACGGATTTCTCGCATGCGCTGATCAAGCTGTGTGGCGGCCAATACAAGATCGTCTTGCTCGTCAGCAGGGCAGGTTACCTGATAATCTTTGCCTAAAATTTTTACATCGATAACCGTCGGCTCATCGCCTTCGGGTTTTGTAGGTTTGGGTGGCACAGTACCGCGCGACAAACTGGTCATTCGCCATTCTCCATTGATTTAAGTCGACTAATCATTGCTTCTACTTTTGTGCGAGCGGTTTCATTTTTAATGAGCAACTGTCTGCGCTCGCCCAGCCAATCATTTTCACGCGTGCGCAAACTTTTGTTTTCTTTGTCCAGTGCGCTGCATAGCGCAACAAGCTCATCAACCTTTTCTTCAAGGTTTTCTAAGTAGTCTCTCATGAACTTTTATCCGAGTTTGACAACCGCTGACGGTTGCGCGCAAGCGCAGCGTTGCATGTGTGGTTAACTGTGTGACAGCTCGTTATGGCCTAGAGCAGCACTGCATGTGTGGTGCGGCGGTTAATAAGTGCTTGTTGTGGCGCTTAGTTGGCAGCTATTGAGCCGGTATTTCAGCAACAGTGCGCGTAAGGCCTCGTTTTTACTCCGCTATAACGTCATTGAATGCCATACGGTTTAATCTAGACAGCTAATATAGTGCGCCTGAGCAAGATGGTCAATCATTGCGCGACAATTCCGAATACACAATATTACTGCCTGTCGATTAGTCAGGATGTCCCCTATAATCGCTCTGTTGAAATGGCCTATCAAAATTAAGGCACAGCCGGCGGCTATTGAATTGGCGGCAACCTAAAACGAGTAAAGGTGAAAAGTTGGATAACGCACAAAGAAGTACTCTCAATGCTCCGCAAGATTTTGATGAGCTGGCCGACTGGCTGGTGACTATTGGCAGTCAGTTTTCACCGGCTGAATTACATGGTGCCTTGGTGGGAGCGTTGTCTGGTGCGATGCGTCTGCCGGCGCGTCAATGGGCGCTGTTTGGGCTGGCGGTCACTGGCGCCGATCAGCGTTTAGATGAGGGTCAGTTTGAAGAAGCTATAGGCATACTGGGAGGACTGGCGAGTACACAGCTTGAGCAGCTCACCGATATTGAAATGGCTTTTCAGTTGTTTCTACCCGATGATGACCATGAAATTGAGCAGCGTACTGAGAGTTTGGCTCATTGGTGTAAAGGTTTTTTGGGCGGTTTTGCCGAGGCTCGAGCGCATACGGGTAAAGCGGCCAAAGATCAGTCGAAGCCTGAGTTAACGCCGTCGGTAGTAGAGGCCTTGCAAGATATGGCGGCTATTGCGCAAGCCAGTGCTCAGGGCGCTGTGGCGTCGCAAGACGATGGCGATCATCAGCCCGAAGAGGCGGCTGACTGGGACGAAGAGAATGATCTATTCGATCCGCTTGCGGTTGAGGCCCCTCGCGAGAGCACTGGCGACGAGGAAGCCGAGCGCGATTATGTGGAGGTGATTGAGTACTTGCGCCTTGCCGCATTAACGGTCTTTACCGAACATGGCTGGGTTGAGGCAACACCAGTGAGCAAAACTTCACCGAAGCCAGCACCGCCTGCGGATAACGAGCGTACATTACATTAGAGCGCACCGGTAAACGCTTATAGATGCTTACTGTTAATGAGCGCAGCTTTTTGGACATACTCAACTGACCCCATACCATGCCTACATCGAATAACTACAAGCCAAAGATTACTCCCAGTATTTCTCGCCAAGAATTTGCTAGGCGTCGTCGTAATTTAATGCAGCAGATGGAAGTTGACAGTATTGCCATTGTGCCTTCAGCCTCAATGGTCATTCGCAACCGTGACGCTGAATTTAAATTTCGCCAAGACAGCGATTTTCATTATTTGACCGGTTTTAATGAGCCAGAAGCGGTGTTGGTGTTAATACCCGGGCGGGCGCATGGTGAGTGTTTACTATTTTGTCGTGAGCGTGATCCCGAGCGCGAGCTGTGGGATGGCTATCGGCAGGGGCCGGAGGGCGTTGTTGAAAATTTTGGCGCCGATGATGCCTTCCCTATCAGCGACATTGACGATATTTTGCCAGGCTTGCTAGAAAGCCGAGAGCGCGTTTATTACGCAATGGGTAAGTGGCCGGATTTTGATCGCCAGGTAATGGATTGGGTTAACGTATTGCGCGCCAATGCGCGAGCTGGTGCGCATCCGCCAGGTGAGTTTTTGGATTTGGATCACCTCTTACACGACTTGCGGCTTTACAAAAGCGCTGCCGAACTGCGCGTTATGCGCGCAGCCGCCTGTATATCGGCCGAGGCACACATGCGCGCCATGGCAAAGTGCCGGCCGGGGATGATGGAGTATGAGCTGGAGGCGGAATATCTCTACGCCTTTGGAACCGCTGGTGCTCAGCATCCGGCGTACAATTCAATCGTAGGCGCTGGTGTTAACGGCTGTATTTTGCACTATGTTGAAAACGACAGCATGATTCGAGATGGCGACTTGGTATTGGTGGATGCCGGTTGCGAGCTCAATTGCTATGCATCAGATATTACGCGTACTTTTCCGGCTAACGGCAAGTTCAGCAAGGCCCAGCAAGCTCTGTATGAGGTGGTTTTGGATGCTCAACTCGAAGCTATTAAAGCAGCCGTGCCGGGTAACCATTGGAACGAGCCGCACGATGTGACGGTGAGCGTCATCACGCAAGGCTTGATTGATTTAAAGCTGTTATCGGGTGAGCTCAACGAGTTAGTTGAGACCGAAGCTTACAAGCCTTTTTACATGCATCGAGCGGGACATTGGCTGGGTATGGATGTGCATGATGTAGGTGATTATAAAGTTCATAATGAATGGCGGGTGCTCGAGCCGGGTATGGTGATGACCATAGAGCCGGGCATTTATGTGGCGGCAGCCAATACTAAAGTAGCAGCCAAGTGGCGAGGTATTGGAATACGTATTGAAGATGACATCGCGTTGACGCAGTCGGGTAATGACGTTTTGACCCGCGATGTTTGTAAAAGTGTGGCCGATATTGAGGCGCATATGCGTCAGTCGCATGCAATCCCCGCTGTTTCAGGTTCCGCCAAAGCCAAAATCAAAGCTGCGAGCAAGAAAGCAACTGCTAAGACGGTAGCCACCGCTCGGACTAAAGCCACGGTTGAGAGTAAAGCGAAGCCCAAAGTGAAATCTCATGCGTCGTTAAAATCTAAAGCGGCGTCAAAGTCTAAGTTAAAAGCCAAGGCTGCATCCAGCAGCAAGACAAAGCCGACTAAAAAAACATTGCCTAAGAAAAAATCGGTGTCGGTGGTAAAAAAATCTCCACCTAAGCCTCGTTTGAGAAAGCGTAAATAAATTGAGCGTGTCCCTCCCTATGTGCTGCAAATCATTGAAGGTTCTGTCGAATGCGTCATGACTTTGACGTCATTATTGTCGGCGCTGGTATTGCTGGCAGCGCTCTTGCTTGCAGCCTGAGTTCAGGCTTTTATGCCGGCACCAAGGGCTTGCGTATTGCCTTAGTTGAGGCGCATAAAGTTTCCGACAAGTTGCCCGCTCAAGGCGGCGAGGTTAAAGGCTTCGATGCTCGCGTGAGTGCGTTGACGCGCGCATCGATCGACTATTTTGAAAAGCTTGGAGTATGGTCGGCAATGACGGCCCTGCGCAGCTGCCCGTTTGTGGGCATGCAAGTTTGGGATGCGCGTGGTACGGGCGAAATCAATTTCGATGCGCAGGCCATGGGTGTAGGTTATTTAGGCCATATTGTTGAAAACCGGGTGATCACCGCGGCCTTAATGAGTGCTGTGCGTGAGCAGCGAGTTGAAATATTAGATGGCTGTGCCGTATCGTCCATTGTGTTGCCTAAAGCCGGCGAACGCCAGCAGGCTGATGGTGGTGCTCAGGTGACGCTGAACAACGGCTCTAGGATGACAGCGGATTTGGTTGTGGCGGCCGACGGGGCGCATTCACCTTGTCGCCAAATGCTCGGAATGCCAGTGCGTGCCTGGGATTACCAGCAAGATGCCATTGTATGTACGGTCGCTGTTAGTCAGCCCCATCAATATACCGCTTGGCAAACTTTTACTGGCACAGGGCCATTGGCATATTTGCCGTTGATGACTGAGCCGAAATCAAGTGACCACGCAGGTCCACACTATTGCTCTATCGTTTGGTCGCAGACGCGCGAGCGAGCAGAGCAGCTGCTGGCTTTGCCCGAAGCTGAGTTTTGTCAGCAGTTGGCGAGTGCGCTGGAATTTCGATTAGGTGATGTTGTGGCGGTGTCTCGGCGTCAATCTTTTTCTTTGCAGCAGCAGCATGCCATCGACTACGTACATGAAGGCTTTGCCTTGATTGCTGATGCGGCGCATACGATTCATCCGCTGGCCGGGCAGGGCATTAACCTGGGTATTGGCGATGTGCAAGAGTTGGCGCAGACTATTGCCATGGCCACTGCTGACGGCGCGCCGCTCGGAGAGCTTGCTCGCCTGCAGCGATATCAGCGCGCGCGCAAAACTGATAATCTCGCTATGATGGCTGTGGTTGAGGGCTTTAAGCGTTTGTATGAGCCGGTACCGTTGCCAGTCATGTGGTTGCGCAACTGGGGTATGCAGCAAGTGAATAGCCTGCCATGGCTTAAAAATAAAATCCTTAAATACGCAATGGGGTTGGGCTAGATCAGTGCCGGTGTTTTCTGTTCAGGCTTTGCTGCCCGCCGCATTATGAATATCGCCGCTACTGGATTTGAGCTGAGACCTTATGAATAACCATTTTTTCGCCTATTTGAGTAAAATGCGCTGGATTCATCGCTGGGGCATGAAGCGCAATGCTATTCAAGAAAACGTTATGGAGCATTCGTTTGAGGTTGCCGCTATTGCACATTGCTTAGCAATTATTGGAAAATCCATTTATGGACGCGATATCGAGCCAGAGAAGATTATGGCGGCAGCGTTATACCATGATGCATCCGAGGTACTAACCGGTGATTTGCCGTCGCCGATCAAGTACCATAATCGAAAAATTCGTGATGCATATAAAGAGGTGGAGTATGCTGCCGAGCAAGAAATGTTGTCGACGCTGCCTAAAGCGTTGCAACCTGTTTACCGTGAGTTTTTATTGCACGATCAGCAGTCAGAATCTACTGCTGCTCTAATTAAGGCGGCCGACTTGATTGCCTCGCTCATTAAGTGCAAGGCAGAGATTAATGCTGGCAATCGTGAGTTCGCCAAAGCCGTTAGTGATGTAGAGCAGCGCTTAGATACGATGAATTTAAAAGAGGTAGTTTACTTTCGCGAGCACTTCTTAAATAGTTTTGATCTGACCCTAGATGAGCTGATCACGCATAGCGAGAAACTTTTTCCTGATGCAGGCAAGTAAATTTCAGGTCGGCTGAAATTTTTTGATGCATATTTTTTAGTACAACTACGATAGAGAAATGAAAACATGAGCAACTTACCAGAAGAACTTCGTTATGCCACCAGCCATGAATGGGCAAGGCTTGAAGAAGATGGCACCATCACTGTCGGCATTACTGACCATGCGCAGAGCCAGTTGGGCGATGTGGTTTATGTTGAGTTACCTGAAATTGGCGTTTTGTTGGCTGCTGCCGACGAAGCCGGCGTGGTAGAGTCAGTCAAAGCGGCCTCTGATGTTTATGCGCCATTGTCTGGAGAGGTGATTGCTGTCAATGAGGGCTTAGAAGATGAGCCTGAAATGGTTAATAGCGAGCCTTATGATGGTGGGTGGTTTTATCGGTTGAAACCTGCCGACGTTGGTGAGCTAGATAGCCTGTTAAATGCCGATGATTATTCTGAGGAAATTGCTGAGTAGTTAGGTGGTCTGTTAATGTTGGGCGAGTGTCGCCTTGACGAATAAAAAAGGCCCTGTTGGGCCTTTTTTATTATGCGCAATAAATTCATCGATTGTTTTCGATTAACATTAGCTAACTAAATGTTTTAGTCAATTTTTTGGCCGCCAAACGCAGTTAAATATAAAAGGCGTTTTATTTGCAGAATATTCCATTACTGGTTGTTGATGAAAAAAATAAAGCTAGGCTTTTTGTAGCGGGAAAAATAATTGAACCCACAGTCGACTCGATTAGTTTAGCGTTGGCTCTTCAAGACTAAGGTAGTAATGCATAATGCCGTCGTAATTATCTAGGCCCACATTATTTACAAAATAAAAATAACTAAATGTTTAAGCGGCGGTTGTTTTTTAGGCTGCTTAAGATCAAAAAACGTACACGCAATATCTTTGACTTAACCCCTTTCGTGGTCTTTACTCTAAAACAATAATAAAAACATTAACTAATTTTTTTATGGGAGATATTCAGTTTTATCTTCTGTGGCTGATCAAAGTTTGAGCTCGGCGAGGATTGTGCAAAGCTTGATCAGGTGTGACAAATTTTTAAACGGGTATTTTTTTAAAACCACGATCAGTTCAACTGCATAGTCACTTTGTATGAACAGACAAATTTTAATCGACGCTATTAGCGCTTCTAGTAAGTTGCCGGTATTGCCGCATAGTGCAACGCAGTTGATTGCTCTTGCGGATGACCCAAACCTGTATGCGGCTCAGCTCGAAGCGGTGATTTCTGGCGACCCGGTGCTGGCGGCGCGCATTTTACATGTGAGCAATTCGGCGCTGTTTGCCCGACGCAACGAAGTGACCAATTTAGGCGCGGCGATTACCCTGCTTGGTGTTCGTCTTACGCTAGATCTTGCAACGGGCATTGCGATTGTTGATTCTTTGCGCGATACAGAGAAATATGAGTTCGATTACGATACTTTTTGGCGAAAAAGTGTTTTGAGTGCGATTGCCGCGAATGAAATGTATGGCGATCTTAATGTGGGGTCGCGCGGAGATTTATTTGTTGCTGCGCTGCTACAAGATATCGGTATGTTGGTGCTGCTCACGACCATCGGTCCCAAGTATGGGCAGTTGGTTAGCTCGGCACGCAGTCATTTTGACCTGGTAGAGTTAGAATTGCGTGCGTTCGGGATCGATCATGCCGAGATTGGCGCGATGCTAGCAAAGCGTTGGAATCTACCAGTAGCTCTGCAGGAGGCTATTCAGGCCAGTCACGCGTTATTTGCTGAACCACCAGCACACGATCTTTCTGACCTTCAATATGGTGTTGCCTTTGCGGGTGTGCTCGCCGAGCTTTGGGTGATAGAGGAGCTTGATCAGGACGTGTCTAATAGAGCTATCCACGAATATTTGAGTAAAGTGGGCGAGGAACAGTACCAAAATACGATTGAAAGTATTTTGCACGCCATCCCTGGCGCCAATAACTTATTTAATATGCAGTTACTTTCAGATGAGCAAATGGCTAGCGTAGCTTAAGACTATCGGCATTAGCTTTAAGCCCATACTTCCATAGTTTTAGGTTTTCATTGGTTTGCTCATTTCCTTGCCTGTCCTCCTACCCTTGCTGGTACGCCAGCCTCTCTTGATCCGCTCTATTTAGATTGACTCTACTGAGGTGGTTCTTTTGGTCCCTCAAACTGCCCTATAGTTTTTTGGTCCTCACCCATGTTTCATCTAGGCAGGGCTAACGCAGTATAATATGAGCCCGCCTGGTCATTGGCATTAATAGCCATGGCGTTTTGTTAGGTCAATTTTAATCCGTCATAGGATCGTATCAAGTGCAACACCGCTGGCTAAAGCCTTATGAATTTTGGAATCCTAGGCTTTTTGAGACGCCTTTTTATGTCTACCTTGCTTGGCAGTGCATGCGCAACGGCATCGCTGTTCGCGACTTGGCTAAGGCTAATTTTTCGCTTGATCATGGTGAGATTGGCATAGGCTCAAAATTCCACACCCAGCAGCAGTTTTCGCAGGACCTTTTTCTTCCCACGATAGTACTGTCTAGCGATAGCTCTGCGTCCCAACGGTTACATAATATTGCTGAATTTGCCGAAAAATTTGCTTACCCAGTTATTTTAAAGCCGGACCTTGGTATGGTTGGTAAAGGCATTTTAAAAATAAATAGCTATGCCGAGGCGCAGTTGCGAGTTGTAGATATTCAGGGTGCTTATTTATTGCAGCAATACTGTCCGTTGCCCGAAGAGTATGGGGTTTTTTATGTGAGGCAGCAGGGGCAGTCGCGTATAACAGGCATTAATCGAAAACATTTTCCTTTCGTTGTAGGCAATGGCCGCGATTCACTGCTAACGTTAGCCCAAAACCACTATCGTTATACCGAACATTGGAGCAGCTTTTTACAGTATTTAGACACCAGCCGAATACCAAGCAATAACGAGAAGGTGCAATTATCTTTTATCGGTTCGCACACGTTGGGCTGTATGTTCACCGATGATAGTCACCTGTTGACGGCCAATCTAGAGAAGGCGGTTTTTGGAGTGTGTGAACCTCAGCAGGGTTTTAATTTTGGTCGTTTAGATGTGCGTGCGGCATCCCAGGCTGCGATGTTGCGCGGTGAGTTCAAAGTGATTGAAATCAACGGCGTTTCATCGCTACCTACTCATATGTTTGATCCAAGCAAGTCCGTCTGGCAAGCGTATAAAATTTTCTTTGAGCATGGTCGCTATCTTGCCAGTATTGCGCGCGAGTATCGAGATGTACCAATGCATCTACTGCCGTTGAGGCAAGTATTATTGAAGGTGCGCGAAAGCCAAGCCGAACTCGATCGAATTCATAATCAGCTCAGGCAAGGTTAGTTTTTGCGATGGTAGTTATTGGGTAAAATTGGAGGCTGAGAGGCTAGCCGAAATATGCTCTAATAGGAATATATGATAGGTACGATAACGGAGACGGCAACGATGTACAAAATGGTTTGGGGTTTAATAGCATTGTGCGGGCTTTCGTTGCATGCGGCCGCTAATGAAATTGAATTATCCATAAGTGATGAGATTATTGATTTAAGGTTTACGGCCAATTACGAGCAAGATTTTAGTGGCACCTTCGCTTTGCTGCATGCAGATCATAATAATGTAAAAAGTGACCAGGTGAGTTATACCTTTGCTACTCGTGGAACCATTGACCGGGTTGATATAACCTTGGGTACGCGGCTCTTTCTTTTGGGCGTAGATAGTGACGATGGCTTTGGCGCTGCACTAGGTCTTGGTGCAAGCACGAATCTTGTGGGCAGGGTCTTCATAACCGGCGAAGTCTTTTACGCACCTGAAATTATTACAGGCGGCGATTTCGATAGCACTCTCGATGCAGAGCTGCGTTTGTGTTATCAGCTTATTGATAACGGTTTGTTGTATATTGGTTATCGTCAGTTTGAGGTCGATAGCAAGCAGATTGGTAAGCAAGATATTTACGAAGACCCATTTATCGGCATTAAATTTACATTCTAACTTGGGTTGTCGGTTTCACAGGCGATGGAAGGGTGTAGCAATAAAATCTGCAGCCCTCAGGGTTTTTGCTTCTGTGCCTTGTGCCTATTGAATGATGCCTAATACCTATGCCCTCCAAAGAAATCCCCTACATAGAAAAAGAGCTTAGCTGGCTCTCTTTTAATCAGCGCGTCCTACAAGAAGCCGCAGATCAGTCGGTACCCATCATCGAGCGGGTGAGATTTCTTGGTATTTTTTCAAATAACTTAGACGAGTTTTTTCGCGTACGCGTGGCTGATGTCAAGCGTCGTTTGATTATAAAATCTGAAAGTGGGCAGGCAGCATCTTCCAAGCATTTACTCACTAAAATTCAAGGTAAGGTCTTACAGCTTCAAGAGCAGTTTGATAAGATTTATCTTGACGTTATTAAAGGCTTGGCCAAGAGCCATATCTTTTTGATTAGCGAGCATCAGCTAACTGATGAGCAGGGCGAATGGTTGCGCCAATATTTTAGAAATAAATTACTGCGCTATGTAGCCCCAATTATCATCAAGCCAGGTGCTGATTTAACTAAAGTTTTAAAAGACGATCTGACCTACCTGATCACCCAAATGGTCAGTCAAGGTTCTACTCTTTACGCAGCTATTGAAGTGCCCACTGACGATACGCCGCGTTTTATCGAACTGCCAAAGGAAAAGGGTAGCCAGCGAAAAAATTTGATAATGTTAGATAATATTATTAGATTTTGTGCGGATGAGATTTTTCGACCATTTTTCAACTACGATCATTGTCAGTCTTATTCAATGAAAATAACGTGTGACGCTGAATATGGTGTCACTGATGATATTGATTTATCGCGAGTTGAGCAGATGTCAGAGGGCTTGAAGCAGCGCCTCACCGCTGCTCCAGTTCGATTTGTTTATGATCGGGAGATGCCTGAGTCCATGGTAGGATTGCTAAAGGCCCGTTTAGGTATTACTGGTCTCGATTCAATCGTGCCGGGCGGCCGTTATCATAACTTCAGAGATTTTATTGACTTTCCGAATGTGGGACGTGGCTATCTGGTCTATCCGAAAATTCCTGCCTTAACCTCGAGTGCGCTAGATTCTGGGCCAAATATATTTTCAGCGATTCGTCAAAAAGACGTTTTACTTTATTACCCCTACTACCGTTTTAAATACCTTACGGACTTTTTGCGTCAGGCGGCACTTGACCCGTTAGTAGAAGAAATAAAAATATCGATCTATCGGCTCGCAAAAAATAGTCGAGTCATAAAATCGCTTATTGATGCTGTTGAAAATGGCAAGAGCGTCACTGTTTTTATTGAACTGGCTGCACGCTTCGATGAGGAGGCAAATATAGAGTGGGCTAAGGTGTTGACTGATGCTAATGTCAAGGTTGAGTTTGGTATACCATCACTTAAGGGCCATGCAAAAATAATTAGCGTGAAGCGGCGCGAAGAGGGAGGAATTATTCATTATGTCCATGTTGGCACGGGCAACTTCAATGAGAAAACGGCAAAGATATATACCGATTTTTCTCTATTTACTTGCCGAGAAGAAATTGCCGGCGAAGTGTTGAAGGTTTTTGATTTTATGGTGCGCGGCTATAAAGATTATCAATTTGAGCATTTAATGGTGTCACCAAAAAATGCGCGTGAAACTATTGTGATGTTAATTGATAACGAAATAAAATCAGCATCAATGGGTGAAGATGCATTCATACAAATAAAAGTAAATAATATTGTTGACTACAATATTATAAAAAAATTGTATGAGGCGAGTAACGCTGGTGTGAAGATTAAAATTATTGTGCGTGGTATCTGCTCATTGGTGCCTGGCTTAAATGGATTTAGTGAAAACATCTCGGTTATCTCAGTGGTTGATCGTTTTCTTGAGCACCCTCGAGCGTTTATTTTTTGTAATGGCGGTCAAGCGCGGGTATACATTTCTTCGGCTGACTGGATGTCTCGAAATCTCGATCGGCGTGTTGAAGTGGGCTGCCCTATTTATGAAGAAAGCTTAAAAAGAAAAATAATAGATATTTTTAACTTGCAGTGGTCTGATACCACTAAGGCTCGACTCATAGACCAAGAACAAGCGAATCAATATAGATTGCGTGGCAATAAAAAGAAAATTCGCTCGCAAGTGCAAATTTATGAGTATTTAAAGACGATCGAACAGCGTGAGCGTGTGGCACTCACTAAGCAGCGAGACTTATGATGTTGCCCGATAATAAAATTTTGGCCGCGGTAGATATTGGATCTAACAGTATCCATATTGTTATTGCGCGCGTTGTGAAGGGTTCTTTGCAGATCATCAGCAGCCATCGTGAGCGAACGCAGCTTGCTTTGGGTTTAGGCGAAGAGCTTTTGTTAACCGGTGCTGCCATGCAGCGAGGCTGGGAGTGTTTGCAGCGCATGTCCAAGTTGCTGAGCGATGCTCAGCCTGATCAAGTGCGAGTGGTGGCGACATATGCATTGCGCGCGGCACATAATCGAGATCTTTTTTTAGAGCAAGCAGAGACATTGCTAGGCTACCCCATTGAAGTGATTGCCGGCCGCGAAGAGGCGCGCCTTATCTTTCAAGCGATTGCTCATACAGAGAAAATAGAGCACGAATCTCTAGTGTTTGATATAGGTGGTGGGAGTACCGAGTTGGCGGCGGGTGTGAGCTTTGATCCGCAATTTCGTGCCAGTTGTGCAATGGGCTGTGTGAACTATCGAGAGCAGTTTTTCAGTAAGGGTTTTACTCGTGAAGATTTCGCACAGGCTAATCGCGCAGCGCTGCAGTCA
Organism: uncultured Pseudomonadales bacterium; assembly: GCA_943788835.1. Lineage (GTDB taxonomy): Bacteria > Pseudomonadota > Gammaproteobacteria > Pseudomonadales > UBA7434 > UBA7434. Next base: position 100,706 of record CALSRU010000012.1, read on the forward strand.
CTAGAAGCTTACCTGCCTCAGTTAGGACGGCGTAAGTGGCACAGTGTCTATGCCACTTCAGGGTCTGCCAAGGCGTTAGCGCAGGCAGCGAGGCAGGATGATGACACTGATGCTTCGGTAAGCTTGCAGCAGCTATTGTCTTTGCGAGAAAAAATTATTGCTCATAACGGGGTTGGCTGGTTGGGCGAGTTAGGTATAAGTGATAGCCGCACCTTGTTAGTTCCGGGTGGGTTGGCAATTATGATTGCCTGTATGCAGTGCCTAACGATAGACCGTATTTATTATAGAGACGTTGCGTTGCGTGAAGGGGTGCTGTACGAATTGGTCGAGCAAATGCGCCACCCCGACATTCGGGTTCGCACACGAACCAGTATGCAGTTGCGCTACTGTACAGACACAGCCCATGCTGAGCGCGTAACCGATACGGTGGGTGCTATTTTAGAGCGCTTGCCTACTGCTTGGTTGGGTAGCAGGGAAGATGTGCATGAGATTTTGTATGAGGCCGCGCATTTACATGAAGTTGGGTTGCAAATCAGTGCGGGTGGTTTGCAAAAACATTCAGCCTATATTTTAGCAAGCAGTGATTTACCCGGATATAACGAAGAGCAGCAGTTATTATTGGCGAGTTTGGTAGGCGCGCACCGGAAAAAAATTCGTTTAGATGATTTGCCTAAGTTGCGTATTATTGAGCGTCCAGCTTTGCTGCGGCTTATTATCGTATTGCGCTTAGCCATCATTTTCAATATCACGCGATGGCCTATCGATTTGACCCATGTTGAGCTTAGCGTCCAGCCGGATGAGCTGCATATCGTGGTTGATAAACAGTTGATAGAAGCTCGGCAATTACTAGAGGCGGATTTACAGCGTGAAAGTGATCTGCTGGCAGCCGTTAATTTTAATTTAATTATTCGCTAGTCACTTTCCATTGAGCGCCCGTTTAATAGCGGTCTGGCGCGTAACAATTTTTTAACGTTGATAGGCATTATGAATATACTCATTACCGGAGGCACTGGTCTCATCGGCTGCCATTTTATGAATACGGTGGGCGGGCATCAATACACGGTATTAACTCGTTCGCCCGAGCAGGCAAAGAAAAATCTCCCCGTATCGGTTCGCCTAATCAGTAGCTTAACTGAGTTGACCACGCTTGATATTTTCGATGCGGTTATTAATTTGGCTGGCGAGCCTATTATTGATAAGCGTTGGACAAAAAAGCAAAAGGCAGTGATCAGTAATAGTCGCTGGGATATTACTCGGCAGTTGGTCGATCTCTTTCGAGCGAGTAGTGAACCTCCGGCAGTATTTTTAAGTGGTTCAGCGATCGGTGTTTATGGCGATCAGGGGGATGTGATGGTTGATGAGACCTTCTCTTCGCTGCCCGATGATTTTGCTGCGCAGTTGTGTGCACGTTGGGAGGCTCTTGCGCAAGAAGCTGCTTCTTATACTCGTGTCGTTTGTCTGCGAACAGGTATTGTTTTAGATGCGCAAGCCGGTGCGCTAGCTAAAATGCTGCTGCCCTTTAAGTTGGGTTTAGGTGGGCCTGTGGCCAAGGGCGAGCAGTTCATGTCATGGATTCATATTGATGATATGGTGCGGGCAATTGAGTTTTTACTGGTGCAGTCGCAAGCTTGTGGCGCGTATAACTTGGTCGCGCCAGAGCCCGTACGAAATCGTGATTTTACGCAAGCACTAGCAGCACAGCTAAAAAGATGGGCGATATTGCCTGCACCTAAAAAGCTTTTACAGGCTTTGCTAGGCGAGTCATCGGCTTTACTGCTCGATAGTCAGCGAGTGGTTCCTAAAAGATTATTGGAGGAGGATTTTATTTTTAGCTTCGCCGAAATAAATTCCGCACTGAACGATTTGCTAAAGAAGTAATTTATAACATTAAACGATGAATATTTTTGTAGTGCGCAGATGTAGTAAATGGCATGTCATAGGCATAGCGATGAGTGGCTATTTAATTGCACCGTTAGAATTTTATCTTCGTGTCTAGAGTGGTTATAAGAATATGCTTTTGAGCCAAAAAATTAGCGGCCCAGTACAACTAGCACTTTACGCTTTCTGTCGCCAGAAAAGGGCAATCGTCCGTGCATGGCTAGGTTGTTGTCGACCACTGCAACATCACCGTCTTGCCAAGGTAAATTGTACGAGTGCTGTTTAGCGATATCGACTATGGTGTCGAGAAGATCTTTGCTGAAGTCCGTATTATCGCCAAAGCATAACGCGCTGCTAGGATTTTCTTTTACGCCTTTCCAGCCAGAATAGGCCGCAATGATCTGATTAAAAAATACTTTTCGGCCGTCATCCAGTGACCGTATTGCGGGCAGTGCAGCAGTTTGAGCTTTGAGTGAACCATCGTCCATCCATTGCCACACATAGCCTAAGGTTTTTAATTTTTTTTCAGCTTCAGAAACTGAAGTGACACTCAATGTACCTTTCCAGCTTCTGCCTTGCCCTGTTTCAGGATCGTCAGTCAAAGGCATGAGGGTAGTGTATTTCACCCCTGTCCTGCTCTAGCTTTTCGGTAAGTTCAGGTTCTTTCGAATGGAGTTTTTCGTATATGAGATCGGATCTGCATAGTATGGTTTCACCGCCTTTTTCCGCTGCACTTTCGCAAAACAAAGAAATAATGTTTGGATAAAATGGCGTCTGTGCCATTTCATTGTGCAGATAGATTTCAATATTTTTGGGCGCTTCGTTGGCAGTAAAGACGCGTTCAGTATGGTTGATCCGCACGGCATTAGATAAAGATTCTTTATAAGTAAAGTTCTCGTAGCCAAAAGCTGAGAAAAAATCATCATAACTCATGGCATCGGTAATCGGAAAGCCACGGAACAGTACGGCGCCGGTGTTTGCAAGTTCTTTTTTTATTTGTGCCTTGTTGTCAGCAGCCCACGCCTCAGCATCAGTCAACGTTTGGACTGAGCCATCGTTTACTATAATGGTAGGGAAGTTCTTAGAGTCAAACTCTAAATCATTAAGCATGCTACTTATATAGGGAATAACGCTCGCTCCTAATCATAAATTGGATTGAATCGATGAAAAGCGGCTTCGCAAAAGTCGCCGGGGTCGTTAAAACGGCGATTTTTATTCAAGGCAGCAATACTGTCCATCTCGGTGTTACTTAGTTCAAAGTCAAATATATCTCGGTTTTCTTTTAGGCGGCTTACCTGATTGCTTTTACAAATTAGCGTGCAGCCGCGTTGAATCCCCCATCGCAGGACTATTTGTGCCGGCGTTTTTTGATATTTTTCGGCCATTTCAATTATCTTTGATTGAGCCAGTACAGAGTCTTTGGCGTCAGCCATATCTAATTCGAGATAGGACATTGCGCCTAGGGGCGAAAACGTGGTGACTGCAATGCCATAGTTTTTGGCCAGTCGTATTAGTCGCTGTTGCGTTAGGTAGGGATGCGATTCAATTTGTAGATCGGCTGGCTTGATTTTGGCATAGGCCATTAAATCATTGAGCAATCCTGTGTTGTAATTACAGACGCCGATAGTTTTGGCTAAGCCGGCCTCCACGAGCGATTCCATCGCTTGCCAAGTTTCATGTAAAGGTACGGCTGCAACCTCCATTTTCGGTTCGCTTGCGTCAGGATCGAAAATCCACTCGGGGGGGTATCGAGTTTCAAAAGGAATGAATGGTTGCGCGATAGGGAAGTGAATTAAATAGGAATCTATGTAATCAATATTCAAGTCCCTTAGGGTTCTCTCAAGTGCCGGCTTTACATGTTCTTTACCATGGTACGTGTTCCATAGCTTGGATACGATGAATAGCTCGCTCCTTGAGCAGACGCCGTCAGCGATCGCTCGGGTAATACCCTGGCCAACTTCTGCCTCGTTGCCGTAGTCGCATGCACTATCTAAATGGCGATAGCCCACTGAAATTGCGTTATATACGACGTCAGCACACGCGTCTTTTGGAATCTTCCATAGACCTAGGCCTATATCTGCAGGTCTTTGTCCTGACATTTTTTCCTCTTAGAAGGTTGACTAATAATGTTTAACATGTATCTTATATAAGACATATGTTTTGTCAATCCCCTATGATTGGGCAATAGTGCGTTCCAGTAAAAGTTTAGGCAATTCTTTTGCGTTGTCGGCGGTGCCCGTCGACTTGGAGCTCAATGCCCGAGCCAAGCCATTTTTAAGGCGATAAACAATGTGAGGCCTTTGTGGCTGATCTTCGGAATACCTCCATGTTATATAAGTTGCTCCCGGGTCTGCTGTGGCTGCAAGGCTATCGTCGCGATATGTTTAAAAGCGATATTGTTGCCGGCGTTACGATTGCCTTTATGCTGATTCCTCAGGGTATGGCTTACGCTGTAGTGGCGGGTTTGCCTCCGGAGTACGGCCTTTACGCCTGCGTTGTTCCACCGATCATTTACTCTTTACTCGGCACATCAAACAAAATTTCTATGGGCCCAGTGGCTTTGGACTCAATTCTGATTTTAACCGGTTTGAGCGTCTTGGCAGAGCCCGGTTCTGATCAATATTTAGAGCTTGCTATCGCACTTACATTCCTAGTGGGTGTGATCCAAAGTTGTTTGGGATTTCTTCGTTTCGGTTTTATCGCTAATTTCTTATCGCATCCTGTTATTGTTGGTTATACCTCAGCCGCTGCGTTAATTATTATGGGTAGCCAGCTGGAAAATCTGCTCGGAGTGAAAGTGCAAGGCGGCAACATCTTTCAGCTGGTCTATCAACTCTTACAGCAATTCACGCATTGGAGCTGGGCGACTGTCGGTGTCGGTGTTTTTGGGCTTCTTTTCATGATTTTACCGAAGCAAATCTTCCCTGCATTGCCAGCAGCACTCCTACTAATGATGTTGGGAATGTTGGCAGCGGGATTCGGCGACGCACGCAGCTATGGTGTAGATGTCATTGATTATGTGCCGCAGGGTATGCCGTCGCTTAATATGCCCACATTATCGGTGAGTGAATACAGCCGTTTATTCCCGGTTGCTCTAACCGTAGCATTAATGGGCTATGTAGGAACTATGTCGATCTGCAAGTCCCAAGAAAAACTCACAGATAAAATTAGCCCCCAGCCTAATCAGGAGCTCGTGGCCGTTGGGCTTGCTAATTTTGTTGGTGCGCTGTTCAAGGCTTTCCCAGTTTCCGCTAGTTTCTCTCGCAGCGCTGCTTTTCGTGCGGCAGGCTCACTCACGCAAGTTTCTGCGGTTACGTCATCGTTGTTTATCATTATAGTCATTCTTTATTTGACTCCCCTTTTTCAGCAGTTCCCATTACCGAAAGCGTTGTTGTCAGCCATCATCATTGTTTCAGTAGCAGGCCTTTTTAAGTACGCATTAATGAAACAACTATGTCAACAAAATAAGCTTGAGTTTATCCTCCTGATGGTTACGTTTTGGATGACATTGCTGCTGGGTGTTCAGCAGGGGCTCCTCATTGGCGTCGCCTTGTCCATCTTGATCCTGATTTATAATACGGCCAACCCCCACATGACTGAATTAGGTGCAGTTGGCGACGGTATTTATCGAAACACCAGCCGATTCTCGCAAGCGGTAATTCGCAACGATATTTTGATCTTCCGTTTTGATGCCCCTTTGTATTTTGCCAACAAAGACTTTTTTGTACAAAAGGTTTATCACTGGATTCAAGACAGGAATTCGAATGTTTTACGCTATGTGGTGTTCGATGCGGAGGCCGTCAATAGTATTGATAGCACTGCTATTATCATGCTGCAGCGCATGATCGAAAATTTGGGCGAGCAGCATATTAAATTCATTATTACCAACCCTATCGGCCCAGTCAGAGACGCTATTAAAGAGTCTCCTTTGCATGCCTACATGTGCGAAGAGTCGATTTTTTCAACTATCAATGATGCGATTGTTTTTATTGATGAGGGTATTAACCGCCATCCGCAGCACGCTTTGCAAACAAATAGTCAGCTATGAATATACGAGAAAACAATCTCAATAAGCTAAGTGAAGACGAGATCTATGACGTCTTGATACTCGGCGGAGGCATTAATGGCGCGGTGGCAGCCGCCTCTTTAGCGGCCAAAGGTGTTAGGGTTGCGTTAATCGAAAAAGGCGACTTTGCGGGTGAAACCAGTTCTAACTCTTCCAATTTGGCGTGGGGGGGTATCAAATATTTAGAAAGTTATGAATTACTCTTAGTCAATAATTTGTGCAAAAGTAGAAATCGTCTGATGCGCAGCTATCCGTCGACCGTCAAGGAAGTCCGTTTTTTGACAACCGTTGCAAAAGGTTTTCGTTACCCACCTTTTTTAATTTACCTTGGTGCGATCTTATATTGGTTTATCGGTCGTTGCTTTACTAAAAAGCCAACATTCCTAAGCTGCCGGCAGCTCATTAAGAAAGACCCCAGTATAAATGTTATTGATGTTGCAGGTGGTCTTGAGTATTCAGATTGCTTTCTCTATGACAACGATGCGCGATTCGTTTTTAACTTTATTCGTAGTGCTTTGGATTACGGTTGCATAGCAGTAAACTATGTCGAATCACAGGGCGCTGCACGAGAGGGTGATGTCTGGGTTACACAGGCAAGAGATAATATTACCGGTAATCAATTCAGAATTAGGTCCAAAGTTTTGATTAATGCCTGCGGCCCACATGTTGACTTACACAATGAATTAACTAGTCAGCTAACAGTGCATCGACACCTCTTTTCAAAAGGTGTCCACCTGATTGTTGACAGGCTTACTGCTAGCGATAAAGTTCTAGCTTTTTTTGCGAGTGATGGGCGTTTATTTTTTGTAATTCCTATGGGCCCAAAGACTTGTATTGGCACGACTGACTCCCAAGTTGATACCCCTAACGTGTCTGTGGAGCCGGATGATCGAACGTTTATTTTGGACAATGCCAATAGACTGTTAAATTTGTCGAGGCCACTGACAGTTGAGGATATCATCGCAGAAAGGTGCGGTGTCAGACCGCTAGCAGTAAAGGGGAGTGATGGGGTTGCTGATTGGATTAAGCTCTCGAGGAAACATGCCATTGATGTCAATGAGCGTGATCGTCATGTCAGTATTTTTGGCGGTAAGCTTACCGACTGCATTAATGTTGGCGATGAAGTGGCAAAGATTATTGCCCAGCTAGGCGTGGATATTCCATTCGCCAATAAGATTTGGTTCGGCGAGTCGTCCAGAGCAATTAAAAAAGATTTTTTTCATCAGGCTGCTCTTATGAATCTCGATAATTTCACGGATCCGGCATCATCTGAGCCGTTGACGCAGAGGTTGTGGCGTCGTTACGGCGCAGAAGCGCTGCAAATGCTGGAGGATATTCGTAATGATCCAGAAAATTCTAAGGTTCTTATTGAGAACGCAGAGTATTTGCGCTGCGAGCTACGTCATGCTGCTCAGAGTGAAATGGTCACCAAGCTCGAAGATTTTTTGCGAAGGCGGTCGAAAATCGAATTAGTTGTTAGAAGAAGCGATATTATTAATGGAGAGGGGATAGTCGAGGCATGTGACATTTTGTTTGGCGACCAAGCCGAGAAAAAGTTGCAGGAGTACCTCGAATCATTTGAGCAAAGTCCGCGCGCTCATTAGATCGCGAGCGTCCATATGTGAAGGGCGTTTATTTCAGTGTTGATTTTAATTGGAGAATATTTTGACCGACGATTTAAGTTTGAGCGTACCTGATTGGAATGTAGTTCCACAGTTATCAGTCAACGGGCCTCTAGAGCATTCCTCGTCGCGATGCGTCGTTATTCCAACTACGCAAGGCAGTTTAAAGATTAGTCTGCATCAGTTCGGCGCACGCCTGCATTTTGGCGTCTGCAGCTTTGGCGGTGGCATCGAGAATGCCTATGGCATGTTGCTTGACGACGCCTTTGTGCACGCTCCGCCATTCGACTTGATTGTGGATAGTAGTCAAGCGGCGGTGAGCAAAATCGGTGGAGGAGAGTTTATCTTAACCATCAATCACTCACCTCTCTCGTTTGAGTTAAGGAAGGGCGAGCGTCTCATTCAACAGTCGCCCACTGATGGGCATTTTGTGCGTCAATTTCGGTTGCCGCCTGTAGCTCGGATGGATAAAGGTTGGCTAGTTACCTTAGACCTGCGTGCCAGCGAATCAGTTTATGGCTTAGGAGAGAAATGGGGTAAGCTTGATAAGCGTGGACAGTTGATTCGCTCATTTAACCATGATGCGCTTGGTGTGAATGCTGAAATATCCTATAAAAACACGCCTTTTGCATGGAGCAATAGTGGGTGGGGTGCTTTTGTGCATACCGCAGCCCCCGTTCTTCATAGTGTTGGCTACGCGCCTTGGTCTCAGCGCGCTTATGGCATCTTGGTTGAGGATAGTGCTTTAGATCTTTTCCTTTTAGCCGGCAAGGATGGTGGCGATATTATTGGCCATTACACAGCATTGACGGGCCGCGCTCCGGTGCCGCCACGCTGGAGTACAGGGGTCATTCTGTCTAAAGCCTATTACCAAGATGCCGATGAGCTATTAGCAACAGCGCGAGAAGTTAGAGCGCGTAAAATGCCGTGTGATGTTATTACCATCGATGGTCGAGCTTGGCAGGACACAGAAACGCGTTTTACCTTCGACTGGGATCCTAAGCGCTACACTGATCCTGGCGCTGTTATTGATGAATTAAAAACTTTAAATTTTAAAGTTTGCTTGTGGGAGTATCCGCTGGTTTCTGTTAAGCACACTCTGTTTTCTATGATGGAGAAAAAGGGGTGGTTGTTAAAAGATCGCAGAACGGGTGAGGCGTACCGTTATAATTGGGATACCAGTTGTTTTGGTGATGTGCTTACCGAGCTGCCCGAGTCAGGTATAGTCGATTTCACACACCCTGAGGCCTATAATTTCTGGCGCGACTCACATAAATCGTTATTCGACCTGGGTGTCGATATGATCAAAGCTGATTTTGGTGAGCAGATTGAATCCAATATGGTTGCATACAATGGTGATGCGGGCGATGTACTGCACAGCGTATATAGCTTGTTGTATAACCGTTGTGTTTATGAAGCAGCCGAGATGTATTGTCAGTCGGGCGCCTTTCTATTTAGCCGGTCATCGTGGATCGGGTCGCAGCGCTATCCGTCCCAGTGGGGTGGAGATCCGCAAGCCGACTGGGGTGGATTAGCGGGCAGTATCCGTGGCGGCTTGAGCTGGGGCATGACAGGTGCACCTTTTTATGCCACCGACGTGGGCGGTTTTTATGGTGATCAGCGTGATGCCGAATTATATGTGCGCTGGATTCAATTTGCGATTTTTTCAGCGCACATACGGCTGCATGGTATTGGGCAGCGTGAACCGTGGTCATACGAGGGAGAGCCTCTAGGTGAAGAGGCTAATGCTGCAGCTACACAGGCGCTAAAGCTGCGTTATCGCTTGTTACCATATATACAGCAGGCTATGCAGGTGGCGAGTGATTCTGGCTTGCCCGTGCAAAGAGCGATGGCTTTAGCATTTCCTAACGATCGAGCCGCATGGGCTTTTGAAGAGCAATTTATGTTGGGTGACGATCTTCTTGTTGCGCCGTGTCTGCAAGCAGGCGGGTGCACCGAGTTTTATCTGCCTGCCGGCCGATGGCAGCGGTTGTTGCATGACGAGGTGTTAGAGGGCGGCCGATGCCATCAGTTACAATTACCTCTCGATGAGATGGCAGTTTTTTTCCCAGAAGGCGCAGTGATTCCGCTAGGGCCGGTTGTTGAAAGTACATCCGAATTATAAAAATCGTTAAGTAATATAGGCTCAATAGTATTGGGAGTAATAATAAGATGGCATTGAACGACCTGTTATTGACCTTTGGTTCATGCGCCTTTTTTATGGCCGTCGTGGCATTGATCTCGTATCAAAAAACGAAGGGAGACGTAGGTACAAAAGATGGATATTTTTTAGCCGGGCGTGGCTTAACCGGGGTTTTTATTGCCGGTTCTATGTTGCTGACTAATTTATCGGCTGAGCAACTTATAGGTTTAAATGGTTCGGCCTATGGCTACAACATGAGCAGTATGGCGTGGGAGGTCACGGCTGCATTTAGCACGATCTGCATGGCGCTAATTTTTCTACCTAGATATTTGAGCGGAGCTTTTACTACTTTGCCTGAATTTTTAAGTAGTCGTTTTGATGATGATGTAAGACGTCTAACGGTTATTTTGTTTATGGTGGGCTATAGTCTGGTCACTATTCCTTCGGTTTTATATTCAGGCTCTATTGCAGTGATGCGACTTTTTGATGTGCCAGGTCTACTGGAGGTTAGTTACAGTCAAGGTTTGATGGTGACCATTCTTGCGGTGGGTATTATAGGCGGTCTTTACGCCGTGTTTGGTGGTCTAAAGGCGGTGGCCATTTCCGATACGATTAATGGTTTGGGTTTGCTGATAATCGGTATACTCGTTCCGGTACTTGGGTTCGCGGCTTTAGGCAACGGAAGTTTCTTAGATGGCGTTACGGCAGTAACAACCACGCATACTGAAAAGTTAAATGCCATTGGCACCAGCACTGATCCGACGCCATTTGGAACCATTTTTACAGGAATGATCTTTGCTAACCTAGCGTATTGGTGCACCAATCAATATGTCATTCAGCGAACGCTCGGAGCTAAAAATCTAGCCGAAGGTCAGAAGGGTGTCATTTTTTCTGGCTTTTTTAAAGTGATGGTTCCTTTCATGATGATGATGCCGGGAATTGTCGCTTTCCATCTTTATGGAGGTGGGTTGCAATCAATTGACCTGGCTTTTCCACAACTGATCAAAGATGTTCTTCCGGTTTATATGTCGGGATTTTTCCTTGCCGTTTTGCTGGGTGCGGTGTTTAGTTCATTTAATTCCTTATTAAATAGCGCTGCAACTTTGTTTTGCTTAGATGTCTATGAGCCTCTAAAAAAGGGCAAAGTGAGCGACAAGGAAATGATCAAGGTGGCCAAGATTGCGAGTGTAGTGATTGCAATCTTTTCGTTTATTGTAGCGCCTCTATTGCAGTATGCACCCGAAGGCCTGTGGCAGGTTATCCGAATTTTTACGGGTTTTTATAATATCCCTATTGTCGCTGTCGTTTTAATCGGCCTCTTCACTAAGCGCGTCCCTGGGCTGGGTGCCAAGGTGGCCATTATCTTTCATGTTATCGCCTATGGTTTATTAAAGTTTGTTTTTGATGAACAAGTCGATATTCATTTCTTGCACTTGTATGCGATTTTGTTCTTTATTGAAATTGCCATTATGTTGGTGATTGGTTACCTCAAGCCTCTAGATGAGCCTTGGCAGTTTGAGCGTAAGAACAAGGTCGATATGGTTCCGTGGGCCTATGCCATACCGGTTTCTATTACTCTCTTCTCTTGCGTTGCAGCTTTATATGTTCTTTTTTCGCCTTTAGGCGTTGTTGGCGGCTTTGGTTCTCTTTTTTGGCCTGCTTTGTTCTGCATCATTGCAGCTAACATGTTTGCTTGGTTTTACAGCTTAAAGTACTGGCGCCATCGCTATGCGAATTATATTGCAGTCAATGTTGGCTAGACTCGGTTGGCGACTGCTTAGCGCGGGCCAATCCGGTGCGGCGTCGCACCAATAAAATCAAAAAAAAATAAAAAAGCGGCAGATTTGGTTAAATTGCAACCGTTTAGGTTTTTATTTAATCGTTATTGGCCTCCATCGTATATTAATTACGGTATCTTATATAAGACATCAGATGTATGCTTTTGCGTGACTGATAGTACATCAGTTAACGATCTGGGCCCTAAGACCTAGACGAGTGACAAGATAAAAATTTAGTAAGCATATAAATCAAAACGTAAAACCAATGGGAGAGTTGACTTATGTTCAATAAAAAAATGGTTTGTCGGGCTTTAGCCCTGGCAATACCTGCGGGCTTGGTGTTTCAAGTTCCTGTTGCAGGGGCTGCCGACCTTGAAGAGGTGGTCGTGACAGCGCAAAAGCGCGAGCAAAAACTCAGTGATGTGCCAATTGCTGTGTCGGTTCTGGGAGCCGACCAAATTGATGCGGCTTTTGCCAATAATATCGAGTCGTTGCAGGCCTATGTTCCTTCAGTGAGCTTTCGAACGGGTAATACAACGCGAAACTCAGCCTTAACCGTGCGCGGAATTGGCACCATTTCTTTCAGTGTGGCTGCCGAGCCTAGCGTTTCAACCGTGGTTGATAATGTCGTGCTGGGCCGTTCTGGCCAAGCGTTCGGCGATTTGTATGATTTGGAGCGCGTCGAAGTGTTGCGTGGTCCTCAAGGTACGCTATTTGGTAAAAATGCCTCGGCTGGCGTGGTTAATATGGTTACCAAAAAGCCAACAGAAGAATTTGAAGGCTACCTTGATTTATCGTTTTTTCAAGATGATGAATATCGCGCTAAAGCACGCGTTTCAGGTAAGTTAACCGACCGAATTAACGCCAGCTTAACAGTCCTTGATGCTGAGTTTGATGGTTACATCGATAACGTTTACAACAACGAAAAAATCAATGGTTACGATAAGCAGGGTGTTCGCGCCATGTTTGATATTGAGCTGAGCGACGATACGCAAGCGTTGGTGATTTATGAAGACTACAGTGCCGATAACGACTGTTGTGCCGATTTAGTAGCACGCACAACGAATGACTCACGACCACTAGACCCCGAGGTATTCGTCAGTGGTGCGGGCTTGGATCTAGACCAGCGCAAAGCGGATAATGACTTTACGACGCGCACTTTAGATTCAACGACTGCGCTCTCGGTACAGTTAACGAAGCAAATTGGCGATATGACATTAACATCCATCACTGCGCGCAGAACTTGGGAGAATACTGAGTTTCGTGAAGGTGATTTCACCTCGGAAAATGGTGACTTAGCATCGCCCGTTGACTTTAGCACCGTAGGCTTTCAGCTGCACGATGTAGGTCCTCAAGAGTGGCGCCAATTCTCGCAAGAAGTTCGTTTGGCCTCGAATGGCGACGAATTTTTTGATTGGCAAGTGGGTGCCTTCTATTGGGATATCGACTCGGCTCGTAATTTTACGCGTGATGCAAGTTGCCAAGTAACAGCCGACAATACTGCGATTGTTGATGCCGCGAATGCCGCAGACCCCAATCTAGGCTTAACCTGTTTGCAAAACGACATTGTCTCTGCCACGGCTTACATGAGCACTGAGTTTAGTAACTATGCGGTGTTTGGTGATGGTAGCCTGGATTTGACGGATGCCTTAACGGTACTGTTTGGTTTGCGTTACACCGACGATGAAGTGAGCTTTAAGCACAACCGTGTTAATAACGACGAATTTGGCCGTCGCGGTGTAGGCGTGAGAGAAGCTGCGTTAAATACTGATTTTGAAGGCTCGACTGATGACACGAATCTATCAGGAAAAATTGGCGCGCAATTGCGTCTGAGCCCGCAAAATATGGTCTATGCGACTTACTCTACTGGCTATAAAGGCCCTGCATTCAATGTTTTTTATAACATGAGCGCGAATGATATCAATCCAATTGACGCTGAAGAATCCAAGTCAGCTGAGCTGGGTTATAAATTCACGGGTGATAGCGTATTCTTGAGTGTAGCGCTTTATCAAACTGATATTGATGACTTCCAGGCTAATGATTTCGATGCATCCGATGGCACCACGACGACCGGCTTCACTAACGGTGGCGATGTTGAGACACAAGGTGTTGAAGTGGACTTTCAGTGGCGCGCAACCGAGCAACTGAGTCTGATGGGTGGCTTGGCTGTATCTGACGCTGAGACTACGCTGGGCGATGATCTGCCTTTTGCCCCCGACACCAAGTACACGTTAGCGGGTGTTTATGACATTCCATTAGATAGTGGTGCGGCGTTCGTTGTGAATGCGTCATACGTTTTCACCGATGAGCAGTTGTCGGGTAATATCGGTCAAAACGGGCAAACCAACCCCGAGGTATTGCTACCTGATTATGAAATCGTTAATGCCAGCGTGACGTACCACGCTCCGAATGATCAATATCGGGTGTCTTTGATCGGTAAGAACTTAACCGATGACTCTTATGCCACTACTTACAGCGGTGATGGCTTCAGATATCAAATTCCACGTGATGCAGACCGATATTTTGGTGCGAACTTCCGCTTTAACTTCTAAATAGTTCAGCGCAAATTCGGCGCAAAGTAGTCGAGTAAAAGGGGGCGGAATTTCTGCCCCTTTTTCTTGCACGAAAGAATTTTGGTGCTTCTTTTTAGCGGCGATTAGCCGTAACATGGAAAATATTGAAGTGGTTTTTTAGTTTAAAAATCGATGTTGTCAGTGCAGGTACGCCGAGCAGTTAGCGTGGTTTGTTGTGATGGTTTGGTCGATATAACCAAAAGCTTGAAGGGTATTCTTAGGGTCGCATTATGTCTTCAATGGCAAATTTCCAGCCTCTGTATAAGCAAGTGTATGAGTTGCTGACTGCGCGTTTAGTGTCAGGGCAGTGGAAGGCTTCCGCCCCTATTCCAAGTGAAATGGCGCTCGCAAAAGAGTTGGGCGTCAGTCAGGGCACTGTGCGCAAGGCACTCAACCAAATGGTGGCTGAACAATTGCTCGAGCGCCAGCAGGGCAAAGGCACTTTTGTTGCGGAGCATACGCAGGAAAGCTCATTGTTCCGTTTTTTCAGATTGCGTGAGCCGCATGGCGAAAGCCTTATCCCTCGAACTCAAGTGCTTTCTTCTTTGCGTCGCGCGGCCAAGAAAAACGAGCGTGAGATTTTTTCTTTAGATTCCAATGAGCAGGTCGTAGAGTTACGACGTCTGCGTTTTTTAAAAGACACTCCAATTATTTGCGAGAAAGTGATTCAGCCGTTGTCGATTTTCCCCGACATTGATAAAGAACCACAGTTGCCTAATTCTCTTTATACACTGTACCAAGAAAAATACGGGATTAGTATTGTTTCGGTAAACGATGAGTTGCGTGCGCATACATTGCCTTCCGAGTTTGCCGAACTTTTGGAGCTGCCCGTGGGCGCGCCGGTTTTGGCCGTAGAGCGAGCAAGCAAGCATATTGATGGTCGAGTGGTAGAGTTAAGTTATGCTTATTGCAACACCGAGCGTTTTGTTTACTCGGTTCAGCATAAGTAGAGCATATTGGTCGCTGTACTTGTCTAGTATTGGTATTAACTAGCCCCTTCCTTGTTTTCCGCAGAGGTGACTACAGTTACCGTATGACCTTTTTTATTCTGGTACGCTAGAAAAGTCGAATGTAAAGCACCAGCCTTTTAATAGTGGGCGATTCTGGTAATCAGCCATAGCATTTTTAGTTTGTCGTCGAATGACTAACCGATTAGGGCGTTACTTATTTGCTTTTTCTACAGCGTGATTTTTTAACGTTAGGCAACGCCTTATGATTTTTTAAAACAGGCAGCTTACAGTTGACTTAAGAGATGATATTGGTCAAGTACAATTTTTTCTGCTGGTAAGTCCTTAGAGGATGAGAAATGAATTTTGATGTTGCAGAATTAGAACCACAACAAAAATATCGTCTGCTCAATGGCGGTGTCACGCCAAGGCCTATTGCATGGGTCAGTACCACCTCTAAAAAAGGAGTAGCCAACTTGGCGCCATATTCTTTCTTTACAGTGGCAAGCTGTAATCCGCCTGTGCTCCTCTACACACAGGTAGCGCAAAGAAATGGCATAGATAAAGATACCTTGCAAAACTTGAGAGAGACTGGCGAGTGCGTGGTTAATATTGTTAATGCAGATATGTTAGAGAAAATGAATATGACTAGCGCAGCCCTTCAGCTCGATGAAAGTGAGTTTGAATTTGCCCAAGTAGAGCAGAGCAGTAGTTGCAAAGTGGCTCCCTTTTCTGTGAGGCAGGCGCCTATTCGTTATGAGTGTACGTTGCGAGAGATAATGCTGTTGAGTGAATTGCCTGCAGGTGGCACCGTTGTGTTGTTAGATGTGAAATCGATCTATGTTCAAGATGAGCTGTATGATGATGGGCTGATTAATCAAAATTTGATTGATTCGGTAGGGCGTATGGGTGGCGATGCCTACAGCTTTACGTCAAGCCTCGAGGAGCTTAAGCGCCCTTGATCAGCTGGTGTAGTTGTGAATAACGATAGGCACTCCTGCGCCGCGATTTTTCTGTAAAGTTTAAATCCTTCGTCAATTGGCTGTTCGTCTTATTTTTATTCGTTTGTGCTGGATGGCGAGTCGCGGCCAGCAGTAGTTGCCTTATAGGTGTCCGCTTCGCTGTGCTAGGATTAGGCCGCTATTTTTTTTCGAGTAACCATACATCCCACTAATCCGCAAGCCATCAGGCTGAGTATGCCGGGCTCAGGGACGTTAGCCGTTACGCTTACTGAGTCTATAAAGTTGCCTACCGTGCCGGATTTAGGCTTCATTGAAGTGAATTGCAAGGTGGTTTTATCGCCTGTACCGACGAAAGTGTTTGAAAATAAACTCCAGCTACCTTTTACGTGATCCTTCTGTACCGTATTAAAAATCGTACTGTCCGCGGTAAAGAGTTCAAATCGAAATTTTTCTTTATTATTCTTGCGTGCGCGATAGGCAAAGCTAACCGTGTATTCTTGATTTTCTACCGTCTCAAACTCTTGGAAGATAGAAAAAGGGCCGCCGTGGTTAGGATGGGAATTAAGCTCACCATGCTGAACGCCGCTGTGTGACCCGACGCCGTTAAAGCCTGTCCTCCAAATTTCTATATTATCTCCGCCCCAGCTGTGACCTTGTTCGGCGGCAAAGTAGTTCCAGCGCGACGAGCATGAGCGGCCGCCGTTGTTCGATGTAACATCGCCGCAATTACTGATGTCGGGAGACTCGAAGCCACCCCCAATAATTAGGTTGGCTTGAGCGTTACTTGAAATTGCTAGTAAGGCGATCAATAGACCGATTGACTGTTTACTCATGACTGTGTGAGATCTCTGCTGTCTAAGTTTGAGGCCATTTTGGCTGCGCGAAATTATAGACGAAATAATAATCAATTACTATGCCATAATTGATACACACTTGTTTTTAAATAGCTTTTGCTGCGGCTGAGCAGTTCCTTCGATCGCCAACTGTAATTTTTTTCGACACTTGTCCGTAAGGAAGGGTCGGACGCATGGTTCTTGCCGATTAAGCGGCTGCACCAGCGTTGCAGTCACGGCCTATATTTTTATCGCTTTTAACGGACTTCTTGCCCCATTATAATTGTCCGGCAGTCATGGATGGGTCTAGTCTATCCTGTCGTCCAATGGTCATTCTAGTTCCTTATAACAAATAAGATAGGTGTTCTCTCGACATGTCATCTAGTCACTCAGCGCCGCGCTATCCTCACTACACCAACTCTGTTTTGCGTTTTGCAGGCTGGGCGCGCCTCAGTGTGCTGGCTGCAATTCTTGCCGTTAGTGGCTTGTTTGCAGTGAATGCTCAGGCTTATGACGTTGAACAGGGTAGCATCGGCAATCAGGTTTTTATTCTGCTGATGAATGAAAACCCATCGGCTTCTTTTGAGTCCATTAGCTTATCTAGTGATGCAACGGGCATGGTTGACACGGCAGTGGCTAGCATTGTGCCCAGCTCCGTGGCAATCGGTGGAAGTGCGCTAGCCGCCATTGATTTCGACATCAGTCAATATGCGCCGGTTGGCACACAGGATGACTTAGTGATTACCGCTTCGGGCTTGGCAGGGGGGCTGCCCGTTGATGTGGTGGTGACGATCCCATTAACTCTGGTCTCAAGCGCAGCCTCGGCGCAAGGGTTTTTTGGTGCTACGGTGCCGAGTCCTGATCCGGGTGGCGTGGATACCGATGGCGACGGCGTGAGTGACGCGCTCGAAATTTCCTATGGCTCTAACCCCAACAATGCGCAGTGGCTGCCGGGTTTAGTGGTTGAAGAGAACGTGCCCTTACTGGGTGTGATGGGCGCCATTGTGTTGGCGGCCCTATTTTTAGGTGCGGGATCATCGGCTGCACGACGTCACAGGATGAGCGTATTGGCATTGGCAGTTGTAATGCTGTTGCCGCTCAACATGTTGGCAGGCTCGGCTACGCGCATCCAAGTGGTTGCGTCTATTCCCATTCCGCCACCTCCGCCACCACCTCCGCCAGAGCCTGAGTTGCTTTCGGCTACGGCCACGTCAAGTACCAATGAAACGCCTGCTACATTAGCCTCCTATGCCGTGGACAGCAACATGGCCACACGTTGGAGCTCACAATTCAGTGATGCTCAGTGGCTCACGCTTGATTTAGGCACGGCATACTCATTGTCAGAAGTCATTATTCATTGGGAGGCAGCCAACGCTGCCACTTACGAAATGCAGGGTTCAAACGACAATAGCAGCTGGACCACAATGGCCAGTGAATCGGGCGGCACCTTTGGGAATCGAACCGACACAGTCGCATTAGCGGGTAGCTATCGTTACGTGCGCATGCAAGGACTAACGCGCTCTAGTGTTTATGGTTATTCTATTTTTGAAATAGAGGTCTGGGGCGTACCTGCGGCCGATGAAGATGGCGACGGTGTTGATGATTTGGTTGATCAATGTGCAGGCACTCCAGCCGGCACGGCGGTAGCGGCTAATGGCTGTCCCGATTCGGATGGCGATGGCGTGAATGATGGCATTGATCAATGCCCCAGCACGCCGTTTGGTACGCTGGTGGATGCAACGGGTTGCGTGATTGTAGATAGTGACAATGACGGTGTGCCCGATAACACGCCCGACTTATGCCCGAATACGCCGCCAGGCGCTAACGTGAACGGTTTTGGTTGTACCATCGTGATTCCCGTGAACGAAGTAGCTTCTATTAACGACATTTTGGTCGGTGGCTCGGGCTCATCGCAGCCAGGCTTTACGCTTTATGTTTGGGATAATGATCCAACGAACGGTGGCGTTAGCAACTGTAATGGAGGTTGCGCAACAAGCTGGCCGCCGCTGCTAGTGACCGACGGCGTTGCCTCTGGCGTGGCCGACTTGGCAATTATTACGCGCAGTGATGGCACCGAGCAGGTTACTTATGCGGGGCGTCCGTTATATTTCTTTATTAACGATAATGCGGTGGGCGATACGAATGGTGATTCCCCAACGGGCACGTGGCATAAAGTGGATTATTCGCAGCTCTACGCACCGCTGTTTGATAACACCTCGGTACTTGAGCCCGATACTCAGTTTGAAACCGCTGACGCGCTAGTCACGCGCTGGTCCGATCGCCCGCGCACGCGTCATGCGCGTGAAGACCAATTCCAGTCTTACGATCATTATGTGAAGTTCTATTTTGAAGACCGCTCGACCAATATTGAAATTGTTGATTATGTTGCAAAAGGCGGCACTAGCATAGAAATGAACGTTCGAACTATTTGGCCACTTAACTCCATTGAAGCGGAAAATCGCTGGTGGTATGCAGGCCCGAGCGCTACCTATCACTGGAATAGCATTATGGATTACATGGGTAGTGAGGTTATTGATGGCACTACTTACTATCACTACCAAAAAACCGGTGACTTTTACCGCAATGCGAACAACCGCGGTATTCAAATGGGTGACCGTTTAGAATTTGAAGTGAGTCAGTTCAGTGCGCCGGGTATTCCAAACGGTCAGCTCAATTATTATGGCACCGTCTTCCTTTATATAGTGGGTGAAGGTATCGTGCCTTGGTATGCTAAAACGGGGGACGAGGCCAGCGAGAAAATTCCTGAAGAGTATTGGCTGGGTGGCAAGACCAGTACTCACTACCAGTACTCCGATGAGCCTAACGACCATTTTCTGCAGATGGCCACGAATTTGGGTTACGATAACGGACAAACGTTCTTGTTAGGCCGTCGTGTGCACCATTCCTCTTTTGTTAGTGGTGCTCATGATGAAGATCCGGACAATGGTGTCCTCCCATCAAATGCAGGCTTAACAGGGCCGCGTTACATTAACGAGCGATGTTCGGATTGTCATGAGCGCAACGGAGGCGCTTCAGTGGTGGGTAATGGCGAGTTACTCGATCGCTGGGTCTTTAAGGTAGGTGATGCCAACGGCAACCCACATCCCGATTTGGGTAGTGTGCTGCAGCCTAAAGGCAGTGCCAGTGAGGGCAGTGTTTCAATCGCGTCCTGGACCGAGAGCAATGGGCTGCGGTCACCTAACTATCAGTTTGGTGGTGTTACGCCTGATACCTTCTCGGCACGCATTGCACCGCGGTTGGTGGGTTTAGGTTTGTTAGAGGCAATTGTTGAAGCTGATATTGAAGCCTTGGCCGACCCTGCAGATCTTAACGGCGACGGTATTTCTGGTCGCGTGAATGTGGTAACTGATGCACTCACCGGTGAAAATCGCATCGGTCGATTTGGCTGGAAAGCAGCTCAGCCTAATGTAAGACATCAAGCAGCATCAGCGCTTAATACAGACATCGGCGTGCGCACTTCTATGTTCCCTAGTTTAGATTGTGGTTCTGCACAAACTAACTGTAATGGTAGTGCTCCACTCATGCCCGAGGAGAATTTAGATACGCTTACTTTGTATCTCTCTGCACTGGGTGTTCGTCCGCAGCGTGTTTGGAAAGATGGCGTAGAAGATCAAGATGTACTGCAAGGGAGAGAGTTATTTAGAAATATTGGCTGTGTTGGTTGTCACACTGAAACCTTCCAAACAAGTGAATTTCATCCTTTGGCTGAAGTGCGTGACCAAACAATACACCCCTATAGTGACATGTTATTGCATGACATGGGTCCCGGGCTTGCTGATACTTTAAGCGAAGGCACAGCCACGGGTTCTGAATGGCGTACCACACCATTGTGGGGATTGGGTTTAGCGGCCTGTGTGACAGGTGGTGTGGTTAATCCATCGGGAGCCGAGGGCGGCGAGATCTGCACGCCTCATCATGCTTATCTACACGATGGAAGAGCGCGCTCTATTGAAGAAGCTATTTTGTGGCACGGTGGGGAAGGGCAGGCAGCCAATAATGCTTACCAAGGTTTGCCAACGTCCGATCAGCAATTAGTCTTGCGCTTCTTAGAATCTTTGTAAGTTAAGGCGCGGCATGTAAAAACTAAAAAGCCCCGACTTCAATCGGGGCTTTTTAGTTTGATCTGCAGCTCAATGGTTATGAAAAGTAGTCAGGCAGCATTAAAGTCCATTGCTAGTGCGAATAATTTCATTTGTGCCGGCTGGTAAAGAGAAAGCTACGCCGTCTTCACCTATGGTGTAGTCTGGAAAAATATCTTCAGCCCCATTTAAAAAGAGTGCCTTTTGTCCCGGTATGACTAACGGAGGCACAATGTGGTAGTACAGAAGATGTCCTACGCCGGCGTCTCGAGCAGTTTCGGCAGCGTCAATCGGGCTGGCATGATAGTCAAGAATGTCATGTGATATCTTAGCCAAAATTTTATTGCCACTTTTGCTTGCCGCTTCCCCCATCATCATCACAAGATTTGGCGCCAGCGCTTCATGAACTAACAAGTCGATGCCAGTGGCAAAGCGCTGAATGTTCTCCATTTTGGTTGTGTCGCCAGTAATCAGCAGCGATCGGCCCTTGTAGCTGAAGCGATAACCGACGGCAGGTTCAACAGGTGCATGATTGACGGCCAGCGCCTCCACTATTAGGCCGCCGCTGTCATAAACTGTCGTTAGCTCACCGATAGCCGGTTCCGCAAAAGGCATGGCTAACATACCCGCGCCTGACAACGGTGCTACCATGTCGCCGTGATGGTCATTACGATAAGTGAAGTCTTGTGCATACGCGCTATTGAGCCCATCAACAAGCCGCTCAACACCTTGTGGGCCGTACACCGGCAAAGGGCTAGGATTGTCACCGCCTGCCCAGCGAATCGTCGCCATCTCACCAAGGCCATCAATATGATCGGAGTGAAAGTGGGTCAGAAACACCCCTTGAATCGTGCCGGGCTGGTAGCCCATGCGGCCAAGATTGCGAACGCCATCAGTCCCTGCATCGATTATAAATAGTCGCTTGCCCGCTACCACAGCTACGCATGGCCCGGAGGCGTTAGGTGCAGGCATGGGGCCGCCGGCACCACACAGAGCTAAGTGCAAACCATCTTCTAAACCAGCTACATAGTCAGCATTGATTCGTACTTCCAGCCCCCTCTCCATCAGGCGACTGACGATATTACTGCGTTGGCTGACAGCGATTATTCCAACGATCACGATAAACATAACCACAGCAAGTTTCTTATTCATCTCAAATTCCTAGTTATATTTCGCCCCAATAAATCAATTAAGCGGAATATTATATTATGTCATTAGTTGTGTCATGGTTTTTTTCTAGAGGGCAGCGAGGGTAGTTGAAGCTTGATTGTTGTGCGCTGTTCTAAATCCTTCGAGAGCCGATGAGCTTGTTTTTCTTATCGGTAGCAATGTACACACTGGCTACCAGATCTGTTACGTGCTGTATCGAATGGGTAAGTCGCGCACCGGCCCACAAAGTTTTAGGTAGGCTCTATCGTTATATCAGGATTTAAACGCGGTGTTACAGGAGGGAAAATTTTCTGATTTAACCAAGTATGTAATCTTTGAGAGAATTATTTGCGGACGAACCTTGTTACATTTGCCTTTGGTGTGAGGGCTTTTTCTGCGTCGTCCGGATGCAAAGGTTTACTAAAATAATAACCTTGAATAGTGTCGCATTCCATTGCTCTGAGGATGTCGAGCTGTTCTGCAGTTTCCACACATTCCGCAACTATAGACATATTCAAACTTTTGCCCAGTGTGATAATTGATTGCACTATGCCTTGGTTGGCCATACTGCCTCCCAATTTATTTACAAAGCTACCGTCTATTTTGAGTGTGTTGACCGGTAACTCCTGTAAATAGCTCATGCAAGAATAGCCTGTTCCAAAGTCATCAATCGCAACACAAACACCTAGATCGTTTAGCGATTGTAATGTCCTTCTCGCTGTTGTGCTTGATCCCAAGAAAGTCTTCTCCGTAAGCTCTATTTCCAAGTATTTAGGTGCTAAGCCAGTATTTTGGAGCGCTGACTGGATATCCATTAAGCACTGGGGCTGCAAAATGAATGAGGCCGGCAAGTTTACTGCAATCTTCGCCCTTGGGAGGTCTGCTCTTTGCCACTTCATATTCTGCATACACGCTTGTTTTAGTATCCATAACGACAAGCGATGCATGAGTCCTACTTCCTCTATTATCGGAAGGAATTCATTTGGGGGTATAAGCTTTCCATCAAGCTCCCAGCGTATTAACGCTTCAAAACCCACAATTAGTTGGCTGTCGCTTGTATATTGCGGTTGATAGACCAGAAAAAACTCTTCGTTTTCGATTGCACGATGTAAATTCGTTTCCATTTCCAAGCGGCGGACTGATTTGTTCAGCATATTTGGATTGAAGTAAGAAAATTGTCCTACCCCTTCGGCCTTAGCTTGATACATACTTATATCGGCATGTTTGAGTAAGCTAACGCTATCGGCCCCATCTTGAGGGAAGCGAGCAATACCTATACTGGTTGTCACGTGTAAGAGGTGGCCACCTACCACTGTGGGTTTGGCTAGCTCGAATAGGATTTTGCTGACAACGGTGTCTATCTCTTGATCTTTTTGGATATTCTCAAGCAGTATGACAAATTCGTCGCCACCCCAGCGACTGATGGAATCAGATTTACGTACGACATTGCCGAGTTTAGCCGCTACCTCTAAAAGTAACTCATCACCAATGCGATGCCCTAAGCTGTCGTTGACAACCTTAAACCTATCTAAGTCTAAAAAAAGTAGAGCTATTTTAGAGTTGTTTCTTTCGGCAACATCAATAGCGTGATCCAGACGCTCCATTAGCAAATGGCGATTAGGCAGTTGAGTTAACTCATCGAAGTGGGCGCGGTTGTATAGCTCGCGCTCATGATTCTGTATTGTGTCTAACATTGTGTTAACGCCCACAATAAGATTTCCTATTTCGTCATATCGTCCATTGTCGAGCCGTTTGTTATATAGTTTGTTCTCGGCGACGTATCCTACTAAACCAATTAAGTCACTAATGGGTTTAGTGAAACGCTTTTGTAACTTCCAATTGAGTAAATAAGCCAATAACAGGCTGCCAGCTAAAGCTAGCCCTATAATTGATATGTATCGCTGCTTTTGAAAGTTTATCGAGTTTGTGTCAGCTGATATTACAGCCGTACCAAGATACTCGTCGTTCATCATGATTTTTTTTGATAAATAAATGCTGCCACCCTTGAGGAGGGTCTCCTCGTCTAGAGTGTTGATGTCCATGTCGATACTCTGTCCAGAGCGCTTGTACTCTGCAAATAAATCCATATTGGCATCATAAATTTGCGCATAGCGAGTGGACTTATAGGCTTTGAGAGATTCTAATAAAGCTGTTGCAGCTTCTACGTCGTCAAAGAGTAATGCGGACTTACTGGTGCCTACCAATACATTTATCTCGCTGTCCATTGTCTCCATAAGACCGCTTTTATAATCGCTCATGAAGTTGGTGTAGAGAAGCCAAGACATAATAAACAGCGGCAGAATATTGATTGTGACTACAGCAATCAATTGCTTATAAAAAAAACTTACTCTATCTTTTTTCTGATTTTCGATCATTTAACCCTAGCTATTTTTAGTAATTCGGAGCTCACAGTAACTCGTGTTTGCGAAATACTTTTCTGATTTATTTCAAAGCGGAGCTTTTTTCTTTTTTCAAAAAATAACACGGAAATATTTGGATATGATATTTCATTCCGATCAGCTACCACGACAACATGCTTTCCAACTTGTCGATATGGCGAATTAATTTTTGTCACATAAATCAATTCGCAGTTCCTGGCCGCGTCGAGCGATAACGCGAGCGCATTTTTTTTCATCTTTCCAATTTTTACATTGGCCGCCATTTTATTAAAGAAGACAATAAAATCAGCAGAGCTATCTGTGCAAATTCGAATGTCAGAGGCTGCTTCGCCCACTTCTGGCACCGGCCACTCCATGAATTTGGTAAAGTTTAAAATATAAGCTGCCTTGAGCTTCTCTTCTTTACTTAAAGTAGTGTTGGCGACAACCACACTGCAAAGAAATAAGCATGTCAGACTAGCAAGCCAGCGCATCAACATTTTCGCGCGCGGCCGTCTTTGTCCACCAAAGAAGAACATGACGGCTTGCTAGTATGATTTTGAAACAGAGAGGGCACTACGCCACTGCTCTTTGGGTTGGGGCCCATTGAGACTTTGATAAATGGGCTTGCCGAATTCCGCGTTCAGGCGGTACTCGTCTGAGATTTTCCACAAAAAACCCACCCTGCCACTGATTTTTTCACCTCCATAAAGATTGGGGTTAGTAATACTGGCGGGGTAAATAGTCGGCGGCTCACCGAGCAACAAGGAATCATCTTGCCCATTTATAGAGTCGCGGTAGTGAAATGTTAGCCCTGCATAGCTTTTCCAGCGCTCAGATAGGTCAAATTTGTACCGCGCTTTAACACTATAATGATTGCCCAGTCGGTAGTCTCGATCATTGGTACCTGTGCGTATGGTAGCTGACACGTTTAGGTTGAAATTAGGCCGTGCACTACTTTGATAGCTTAATTCCACAGGTAAATCGTAAGTGCCAGAGCCAAGTTGCATAGTGTAAGGAACTTGCTGGTTGCCTGCTTCTCGAGGTGTATCACCCACCTCATCAATTGAACCCGTGGGAAAACTTAGGCCGATCGAGAGAAGCCATGATGGTGAGTTAAAGTTATAGCTCGCTGATATGACGGCATCGCCGATACCATCGGTTTTAATGATGAAGGTTTCGTATCCCGGGACGAGGCTTAAGTGATCGGTTTCTTGCAAAATGTAAGGAACAGAGAGGTGCCCCTGCCAACGTTCATTGAATTGGTAGCCAACGCCATAAATATGCGCGGTTTGCGTTATGCGCGTAGGCACCACAGGAAAGGTTTTACCACTGCCGTCCGACGGAGGCCCTTTTACATCTTCAAAGCTTAATGATTTAGTGCCATCGAGGTATCCTTCAAATTCTGCGGTCTTGTATTGATAAGTTAATGTCCAAGCAGAAAATGCATTTTGCAGACCGTTGCGCTCATAAATATTGGTGTTAAAGAGCTCTTGCAGGCTCATTTCGGCAAATTCAGACGGAGTGCTTTGCGCTGAGCTATATGATGCTGCCAATAAGCAAATAACTGATGGATAAATCGATATCGCTTTACGTTTTAATTTCATGATGACGCCTGATTGTAGCCAAGTATGTAGTCAGTAATTTTTGATTAACAATTTGAGAAAAATAGTCAAGATAAAAACTTGAGATAAAGAGCCTTAGGTCTTTAAAAAACTCTGGTCTGTTTCTAAATTTTTCAAAATTCTATTTGAATGATTAAGTTCAACTTTCTTTAAATAGTGTAGCAGTCCCACTAAACCCGTCGCTTGTGTCACGTATTCCTCACCTGGAGTGTCGATTGGTTCACATTTTGGCATTAGATTGACTACCTTTCGCTCTGCCTTTCGCTGCAAAAACGGCCTGTATGGCGTCCTATTGGAGCAATTGCATTTGGCAAACCGGCCGCCGTTCTCATAGCGTTAACAGTCATCATGCAAGTGCTAATGAGGCGCGGTAGGAAACTGAAAATGATTCGCCGCGTAGGAGCAGGGCCGCCGATTGAAAACCCCGCTTTATCAATTAGCCAGTACGCTCATGGTTGGCTCGACAAAAAGGGTTAACCTGGGTGGTCGTGTTGGAGGCAGGTACGGTTGTGGTGAGCCATCAGAAAGTCACCCAATGTTAATTTTCTACATGTCGGCAATCGGAAGGGCGACATAGGTAGTGAAATTCGCTAGTGCGCAAACCACTAGTCACAAGGGCATCAATGGCCGTTGGTGCAATGTGCCTACCGCTGAAGAGGTCGCTAAATATGATGGCCATGCGACGCTCGAGCTGGAAGCAGACTGCGTTGAGAGCATTTCGGTTGAGGTTTTTTGAGCAAGTAGACGTTGCATCAAAAAGAAGATTGCATGGCTTAATCCATTAAGTAAAATTTTATTCCGGTGACGACTCTCACCTTCTTTTCAATGCGGTCGGTGTCGCCATAATCTTCGCCTTTGTCGACAATAGAAAAGTTGCCCTGGCTGGCACTTTTAATTCGCCCCAGCGTCACGCCGGTGTTGCCCGCCAATTCTTTTGCCGCTACGCGCGCTTCGGCCATAGCCTCACGAATCATTTCGGGTTTAATATCATTTAATTTACTGAAATGATATTTTTGTTGGCCAGTGGTTACGGTAAGTCCTTTCGACATTAGGTTTGTCATGGCTTCATCCACCTTCTTTACGGCGAATACCTTATTACTTTCTATTGTCAGTTTTCCTTGCACCGATACTTTAGTGTCGGTGTGTTGGCCGTCTTCGCCGCGAAACTCTTTGCTACTGATGTAAGACTCAATATCACTGATTTCTGAGGCGGCAAAGCCCAATGATTGCAGACTATCTTCAACGATTGCGCGGTCGCTTTTAATCGCACTATAAAGTTGTGTGACAATAGTCGTGTAACCGATTTCGTCAAACGCTTGCTTGCTCAAGAGTATTTGTCGCGTGAAGTAAACCGGCACCTGCGCCCAGTCAGCTTTTACCTCTTTCTCTGCTAGCCCCTTCACTGATACGGTATCGTTGGCCACCTGTGAGTGGTAAATTGTTAAACTCAATAAATATCCGCTGAGGGCCATGCCAGCTGCGAGAATGAGTGCCACCGTAATAAAGTTAAATGTTTGCGTGTTCTTCATGGTAAAAATCCTGAGTAATTGAGTAGGGTGCTTGAGTCATTAGCTGTAGGTCAGCCTGTTCGCATGGGTTCCCATTGCGTGGGTTGGTTGCTAAAGAGATCGTATTGTTCGTTCACCTCGTTGCGCTCAGGCGGGGGGCAGGCACACACGATTTTGGTAATCCGGCGAATATTAGGAAAGCACAGGTCAAGCTTTTCTAGCGGTATACTAAAGACACAGCCGTCTTCATCAAGCGATCGATTAAAGGCAATGTGCTGATAGCTGCAGGGGTCAACTTTAAAGGCCAATACATAACAAATGGCATTGAGTTCTTTAGCAAAAGTTGTCGCTAAATGTTGGGTATACTCTTGGCAGCTAAATAAGTAGGTGGTTTCTTGGCCCACAAAATCGGCAATATGAAATACCTGCGGCGACTCCCAAAGCTGGCGCATTTGGTAGGGCAGTATGGGCTTGTACAATGTTTCAATCACGTTCATAACAACCTCGCTTGAGCCATGCTCATTGAGTGAATTAATCGTTGAGTGCGCTGCTTGGCCTGTGGGTGGCAAGCAAGAGCAATTAAGCCAAAGTAAAGTGGCTTCTCGCTTTCAGGCAATGCCATGGGTGTGATGAGTTATGACAAGTTATGGCAGGGCGGTAAAACAAGCTAGGAAGCAGTTAAACTTAGGCATCAGCACAGGTTGATGCTTTTTATAACGTTTATTAACAGGATGAAGAGGCCATGGAACAAAAGATTGCCATCATTGAAGACGAACCGCATATTGCCCAAAACTATCGCGATGCCTGCACGAAGCGCGGGTTTAAGGTTGCCTTGTACAATGATAAAGGCAGTGCGCTGGCAGGCTTAGTGGGCGAGCTGCCTGACCTAGTTATTATTGATATCGGTTTAGGTCATGAATACGATGCGGGCTTTGAAATTTGTACTTACCTGCGGGCGCGCTCAAAAACACTGCCCATTGTTTTTTTAACCGCGCGCGATAGTGATGCTGACGAGCTCAGTGGTTTTCGATTGGGCGCCGATGATTACTTATCTAAAGATATTCCTATCGAAAATGTCATGACTCGCGTCAGTGCTTTATTGCGCCGCGTTGAGGCGTATCGTGAGCTTGATAATAGTCAGTATGAGATTGTGCACGGTGATATCAGCCTTAATGAAGAATGTCTGCGGGTACAGTGGCAAGGTCAAGTGGTTGATTTATCGGTCACCGAATTTTGGTTGGTTAAGGCACTGGCCGTGCGTCCTGGACATGTTAAAAGCAAAGAGGCGTTAATGGACGCCGCTAAAATTGTTTGCCAAGACAACACCATTGCCTCGCATATTCGGCGCATACGAAAAAAGTTTACCGGTATTGACGCCCAGTTCAATCAAATTGAAACCATGCATCTGGCCGGCTATCGCTGGCGTGCGAGTTAGCTGCCCCTATGTCAATTAAAGTACGCGTTGTTTTATTTTTGGCCTTACTCATGCTGTACCCTTGGTCGGGGGTGCAGTATTTACGCCAGAGTGAAAAAAATATCCGTGCGCTGGAAACCGATTATTTAAAAGACCGCATTATTGATATTGGCCGCTTAATTAACTTTAGTTTTAATAGCTCGCCTAAGCGCTTTTCCCGTCTCCAAGCGAGTGGCTTTTATTCTGCTGCAAGCTGAAGGCTCTTATTCTGCGCAGGCTGATCGCTGCTCTTCTGCACCGGCTGATGGCTCTTCTTTGTCCCAAGCTAAAGGCTTTTCTCCTTTGCAGGCTAAAGGCTCTTCTCCTGTGCAAGCTAAAGGCTCCTCACTGACTCCCAACGCCCCGACATTAAAAGACGGCTCGCTGTTTTTTTATCCACTAGCACGGCCGCCGCAAGTAGATGGCTATAACGACGAGGAGTGGAACGACATTCCGGCCAAAGTGATAGCCGATCAAGCCAATAACTTTTCACTCTCATTACAGTCGGGCACTTATGCCGATCAATTATTTGTGCGCCTAGCTGTGGCCGATAGCACCCCTTCGCCGCAACGCTTTCAGCGCTCGCTGTTGGCCAATGGCGATTACTTTGCTATTCGCCTGGGCAACAAAAAAACCTATTATTTTAGGCTGCTTAACCCAGGGCGGGTCAACGCCTATACGCTCGGCCGCGGCGATAACTTACTTAATGCATCCGACATCAATGCTGCGTGGCAGCGCTCGGCTACCGGCTATGAAATCGAACTGAGTGTTACTGAGGCAAGTGCTGCCGGCCGGTTGGGTTTTTTAGTGGTTAATGGTGCCCAGCCACATAACGTTAACTTGGCTCATCATCAGGGCGTGATTTCTAATCTTAAGCTGCGCTATCGACAAAAAGATTTCCACTCAATTATTGAGGCCAGCCATGCGCCGGCGTATCAATTTTATCGCCACGATCTGGCCGGCATTATCGAGGGTTTTGCCACGCCTGGCCTGCGCCTGCATGTGGTTGATGCGCAGTGCAATGTGCTGGCTAGTGCCGGGCAGCTGGCCATTGCCAGCAGTGAACAGCCAGTGTCGTGGGTCATGAAGGCATTGTACGAGCGCGTGTTGGCTGACCAAGCAGCAACAACTTATGCACGCAATGAGGCCTTCGACTGCCAAGCCCAGTGGGGTGATCGTCAGTTAAGTAGCGGCGTTCAAGCGTGGTCTACGGCTTACACAAACGACCTTGTTTCGTATGCGGCTATGCGGTTAACCGCAGGCCCTTATGCCGGCCACATTTTAGTGGCCGAGCAAAGCCGCGACCGGTATGTCATGTTTACTAATAAAACCTTTGCGAGTTATTTTTACTACACGCTGGGTATTTCACTGTGTATTGTGTTGGCGCTGAGCAGTTATCTATTTTTTTGGTCGTGGCGGCTCAATCGTTTAAATCGGCAGGCGCAGCAGCAGGTGGATGACCTAGGTGATGTGTCGTTAGGTTTTAAAGCCAGCAAAAGCGCCGACGAAATAGGTCAGCTGTCGCGCAATGTGGGTAGTTTGCTCGAACAAATTCGCGGGCACAACGATTACCTAAAAACATTGGCGCAAAAGCTCTCGCACGAAATGAAAACGCCGTTGGCCATTGTTAGTACATCGCTCGATAATATCGACGCTGATACTGCTAACCAAGTGTATCTTGAGCGAGCGCAAGAGGGTGTGCATCGCTTGAGTTACATTATGAGCTCAATGGGCCAGGCTAAAAAATTAGAGCAAGCGTTTGAGTATGCCGAGTTCGAAACGCTCGATATTGTTGAGCTGTTAACGAAAGCCTGCGAGGCCTACCAGCATGTGTATCCGCACAGCGCTATTGTGTTTGCCAATAAAACCCAGCAGCACAGTATTCAGTTGCAGGCAGCGAGCGAATTGCTGGTGCAAATGCTCGATAAGCTGGTCGATAACGCCGTTGATTTTAGTGAGGCTAAAACAGGCTATTCATGTCGAATTGTTGCAGTCTGGCCGGCGACTCACGATTAACGTCATTAACCGCGGCCCGCTTTTAGCCGAGAGCCACACCGATCAACTGTTTCAACAGTTAGTAAGTTATAGAGAGCAGGGTAGTGACAAGCCGCACTTGGGCTTGGGTTTATTTATTGCCAGGCTGATCGCCGAGCATCATAACGGCAGCATTTCGGCCAGCAACCTGCCCGATAAAACCGGTGTCTGCTTTTCTGTGACCTTACCGCTGTAGAGGGTTAGCCAACAGTTAACATTGAAATGCCATAAGTAAAAAATAAAATAAAACGCAATAAAAAAGCACCCTAAGGTGCTTTTTTATTGCCGGTTAACAGCTAGTTGTAACAGCGGTTACAAAAAGCGTTAATGAACTAACGCCAAACTATCGTCAATGGTAAGCGATGTCACACTCTGGTGTTCGCCAGTTAACTCCTCGCCATTAACCTGCTCTGCGGTATGGTCAGACAGCACACGCTCCGAGGTCAGTTGCCCCGCATTCACGGGTTGCAAGCTGGGTTGTTCACCAACCGGCTTAACCACGCTGGCCGTTTGTGTGGGTTCAACAAATACCGTAACCTT
Source organism: uncultured Pseudomonadales bacterium (assembly GCA_943788835.1). GTDB lineage: Bacteria > Pseudomonadota > Gammaproteobacteria > Pseudomonadales > UBA7434 > UBA7434. The sequence goes on from CALSRU010000012.1 coordinate 132,295, forward strand.
GCGTTGCGCCTTATAGGCCGCTATGTCGTTGATGCCCAATGGGGCTAAACTCTCCCCCAGTGAGCGTATTACCATGCGTGCTCGGTCAATCCCTTGCTCTGCCAGGTAAGTTGCGACACTCTCGGCGCGCTTTTCCGATAGGGCTAAATTAAACGCCTCATCTCCTCGCGGGTCGGCGTAGCCATCAATGAGTATCAGGCCGTTGGGGTTGTTTACCATAGTGGCTAACACGCCCGCTAATTCCTGTTGCCGTTGTGCATCCACACTAAACGCATTGGTGTTAAACAATACCTGCGTTTCGATAGTGCTGTTAGTGGTGCTGCTTTGGTTCGTCGTTTCGGTGGTTAAATGGTTTGCCACCAACCCACCGTGACCGTCTTCTTGCGGCGATGTAATGATCGTTGTTCCCGTGGTGGGGTCCAAGCTATAGCTCATACGCACGGTGTTTTGGTCGGTCGGCTCGCTTGAGCTTATAGCAACATCAGTAAATACGGGTGGGTTGGGTGCCAATGCAGCCAACGTGTCATTGGGTTTCAATGCCGTTTCAAGGGTGGCAATGTTGTTGGCCGGCAAGGTCTCTGGCCCTAACGGCTGCAGCGTGGGTGATTCGGGCGCGGCGAGCAAGGCGCCGCCAACGCCGGCTACGAAAGCTCCAATGGGACCCGCTATTAAGCCGCCGATGATGGCGGAAGAAAACATCGCTACTCCTTGCTTGGGGCCGCTTGCTTTTAGGGCGCCCTGGTGGGCGGCAATGGGCTCGGCAAAGATTGGCTGGGAAGCGTTTGGCTTTGGGAGGTCTTGCGCCCCAGCGTGAACGGGTTGGTTGGCCAGCGCTACGGCAATGACAAGTGGCGTTACTTTAAAAAGTTGTTTCATGAGTATTCTCCGTTGAGTTAAGTGTGGGTGGTACGGAGAAGTATTAAACAGCCCTAAAGTGGAGTGGGCGTGGCCAAATAATGGCATGTCATGTCGTCCTTATGACAGCTTATGACAGTTGCCAGCAAGCCATATTCAAGGCCTCATGCGCGTGGTATATTTTTTAAAAATTAGCCGTGGCCAGATTAAGTTCTACCCAGCCAACAGTAGATAAGTAAATCAGCAGTAGCGAAGTAAAAAGTTTAAACAGTAAGTGAAAAATAGGAAGTCAATAAATAGGAAGTCAATAAAAAGGAAATCAACAATGCACCGGCCCGATTCAACCCATACAGCATCCAGTAATAAGAAAGATTCAAGCACTCAACCGCGCTATTTAACCAAGTCGCGTTTTAAGCTTGGGCTTGAATGCCCCACTAAATTATTTTACACCGCCAAAAAAAATGAGTATGCCAATATCCAGCTCGACGACCCTTTTTTAAATGCCTTGGCCAGCGGTGGCTACCAAGTGGGTGAGCTGGCCAAGCACTACTACCCAGGCGGGCACGATATTACCACGCTCGATTACGCCCAAGCCCAGGCGCAAACCCAGCAGCTGTTGCTACAAAAAAACGTAGTGATCTTTGAGCCTGCCATTCGCGTGGGTAATTTATTTATTCGTATTGATATTTTAGAGAAAAAAGGCAATCACATTAATTTAATTGAAGTGAAGTCTAAATCGATTGATTTAAGCGACGACGATATTTTTTGGAATAAAAATAAAAAAAGTCTTGATAGCCAATGGAAGCCTTATCTATTAGACGTAGCTTTCCAGCACCATGTGCTGATGCAGGCATTACCGCATTGCACAGTGAGCAGCTTTTTAATGTTAGCCAATAAAAATGCCATGGCGCCCACCAATGGCCTCAATCAAAAGTTTAAAGTGGTGCGCGATAATAATCGCAAGGGTGTTCAGGTAAGTGACACCCTAACGCCGGCTGATTTAAAGCCTTCTATGTTGTGTTTAATTGATGTGTATGAAGAAGTGGCCTTTATTCACAACGACGAGTTAATTGACCATAGAACCTTTGCTCAACACGTTGACTATTTATCTACCGCGTACGCCAACGACCAGCGCTTGGACGCGCCCATTGGCAACGCCTGCAAAAAATGTGAATTTAAAACCCAAGCGGATCAAAGCGCCGCGAGCCTCCAAGATGCGGCTAACTCAGAAGGTTCAACTAATTTAAAAAGCGGCTTTAAAGAGTGTTGGCAAAAAAGTCTTGGCTGGAGCGAAGCGGACTTTGCAGCGCCCAATATTTTAGAAATATGGAAGCACCGTGGCACCGAAAAGCTATTGGCTAATAATAAAATTAAATTGCGCGACCTAGAGCCCGATGATTTAGGCGTTGACGATGCCGTGCTGAACTCAAGTTCACTGAAAGACCGCCAGTGGCTGCAAGTGGTGATGCGCCGCGATAGCGGTACTGGCACAGGGGCGGATACTGTTACGGGTGCTGGTACGGCTGCTGAGGTTCAAGCCTACTTCGATCAGCAAGGTTTTGTCCAAGCCATGCAAGGTTGGACCTACCCGCTGCATTTCATCGACTTTGAAACCACCACCGTGGCACTGCCGTTTACCAAGGGGCGCAAGCCCTACGAAACCGTGGGTTTTCAATTCTCGCATCATGTGTATTGTGAAGATGGCACCATAGAACACAAAAACCAATATTTAAATGCCGTGCCGGGGCAGTACCCTAACATCGATTTTGTGCGGGCCTTAAAAGTGGCGTTGGAAGGCGATGAAGGCACTATCTTTCGTTACGCCGCGCACGAAAACACTGTGCTGAATCATCTTCATAAAAATATAGAAGATGATCGCCACAACATCGCCGATGCCGACGAGTTGCTGGGCTTTATCGAAAGCATTACCCACTCGGCCAGCTCGGCTAGGCGTAAATGGCGCGGTAAAAGAGACATGGTTGATATGCTCAAGTTGGTCACCGACTTTTACTACCACCCCAACATGAAGGGCAGCAATTCTATAAAGGTAGTGTTACCCGCGGTACTTAATTCATCGGCGTATGTTCAAAGCAAATATGCGCAGCCTATTTATGGCCGTGATGGGAGTGATGGCCGTGAAGGTAGCGATGGAAGTGATGGTAGCGATGGCATAAATAGCAGCAATAACCATGGTGAGTGTATAGTCAGCGCAAACTTTAAAAACTTTACCTGGGTGCAATATGAAAACGGCCAAGTGGTAGACCCCTACCAATTACTGCCTACGCTGTTTGATGATGTATCGCCCGAAAACCAGCAGCTGTTGTGTTCCGACGATAACACGCTCAACAACGGCGGTGCGGCGTTAACAGCCTATGGCAAGTTGCAGTTTGAAGGTATGACCGACTACGAGCGCCAGCATTTAGAACAAGGCCTGTTGCAGTATTGCGAATTAGACACCTTCGCTATGGTACTTATTTTTGAGGCGTGGAAGCATTGGGGTGAAAAGGTGTGAAGAGAAAAATTGTGCTGAAAAAAAGGCAAGTTTTAATCATAGCGCTGGCTTCAATTTATGCAGCCTACTCGCAGCCTGCGAGCAGTCAATGCGTGAGTTAGCTAATCAATAGACGCAGTATTTATGGAGCTACTTTCCCAGTTTGCTGGGTAATCAAAAGACCCTGCCCAAGCCGTAGCGTTTGCATGGTTAATCGAAGACGCCAACAAAATCAAAGTGCAAAGTAAGTTTTTGGCAGCTAGGGCAAAGGTAGCTCTCGTAGGTTAAGTAGATCTCTCTGCCTAGCTGCTGTTCGGTGCTCCAATGAGGCGTCGCGGATAGGATTCAACTTATCGCTAGAGGTTTTTCGCTACAATCGGCCGGTCAGTATCGATATGATACACTGCTTGAAAGCACCAATTTAACCGACCTAATTTAATCTGCTACCGTGAAGAAAAAAGAAATGAACTAGAGGAATTTGGGGCGACTGATAATCATTTCTAATAATGACAATAAATTAAACATGAAGAATCAAATTGACGTAGCAGCAGCCATTATCGTTAAAGACAATAAAATCTTTGCGGCTCGCCGTAAGCCAGGGGTTCATTTGGCGGGGTTCTGGGAGTTTCCTGGAGGCAAGCTGGAGGCCGGTGAGTCGGCTGAGGAATGTTTGGTGCGCGAGTTAGAGGAAGAATTGAAGATCACTACCCACGTGGGTGCTTTTGTTGGCGAAAGTGTTTATGACTATGGCTCAAAGGTCGTGCGCTTAATGGCGTACCAAGTAGAGCACCTCGCCGGTGACTTTGAGCTGATCGATCATGATGCGCTACGTTGGTTGGGTTTGGATGAACTCGAGAGCGTTCAATGGGCGCCGGCGGATATCTCTTTAGTGGCGCAGTTTAAGGCTATGACTGGGACGGAGGCCTATTACACGGCCAATGCTCAGGCTTATTGCGCTGAGACTTTAGCGTTTGATGTTGGAGAGCTATACCAGCCTTTCCTCGCTTACCTCGATGAAGGTGCCCACATATTGGACCTGGGTTGTGGTTCCGGGCGTGACAGTAAGGCTTTTATGAATAAGGGTTATACAGTAACACCTCTAGATGGTACTGCAGCGGTAGCCACTTGCGCCGAGCAGTATTTGGGTCGATCTGTAGTCGTTGGCACCTTTCAGGCACTCGATTATCACAACGCTTTTGATGGCGTATGGGCCGCAGCCAGTTTGTTGCATTGCCCCGGGCCCCAGTTGTCAGCTGTGCTTGCGCGCGTTGCTCGGACTTTGAAGAGTGATGGCGTGGCTTTTCTGTCGTTTAAGTGGGGGGATGAAGATACTGTAGATGACCTTGGTAGGCACTTTAGTAATTTTACTAGAGATTCACTAGCTGCATTAGTTGCCCCAATAGCTGATTTTGATGTGATTAAGATTTGGAGTGAAAGAAAGCCTCTGCGTGATGGTGAGCAGCGCTGGGTGAATGCCTTGGTTAGGAAGGTTGGTCGATGAGTCCATTCCCAACGAGCCATCTAACTGTCGGTGGTGATGACCCATTTTTGCCCAGTTTATTGGCGGCGATTAACCACGCAACCGAGATAAGCATTACCACAGCTTTTATCCGTATGACTGGTGTGCGTTTGATTCAAGGAGCGTTGGTAGATGCGCTGAATCGTAATGCACGCGTCCGGATACTCACAGGAGATTACCTGGGGATTACCGATCCGAGTGCGCTTCGTTACTTTATGCTTTTGCAAGAGCAGGGAGCCGAAGTAAGGGTTTTTGAGAGTCAGGGCAGAACGAGTTTTCATATGAAGGCTTATCTGTTTACCCGCAGTCTTGATGGTGTTGTAGATGAGGGTTGTGCCTTTGTAGGCTCTAGCAATATCAGTCAAGCTGCATTAAAAGATGGCATGGAGTGGAACTTACGCGTCAGCCGGGATGAAGATGAGCAGCGGTTCGAAACCATCTTGGCTGAATATGAAGTGCTATATAGGGATGACCACTGCAAGCCGCTGACACACCAATGGATTGATGATTATATTAAACGCCTACCTCCGCCCAACATTGTTGCTCCCACTGCGGCAGGACAGGACGAGGTTGATAAGCCGCCGATGCCCAGTCCGCTACAAAGCCAAGCCCTCGCTGCTTTAAGTGAAAGTCGTGAGGAGGGCTATCGTCGAGGCTTAGTGGTCATGGCTACCGGTTTGGGTAAGACATGGTTGGCGGCCTTTGATAGCCAACAGGTCAATGCTAAGCGGGTCTTGTTTGTAGCCCACCGTGAAGAGATACTTAATCAAGCTGAAGAAACCTTTGTGCGAATACGGCCAGATGTCAAAGTCGGGCGCTATAATGGCAAGGCGCGTGATTTGAATGTCGATATGTTATTTGCCTCCATTCAAACGCTAGGTCGCACCAGTCATCTTCAAACTTTTGGTCGTGATCATTTTGATTATGTTGTCGTAGACGAATTTCATCATGCATCTGCCCTCACCTACCAACAATTACTGGTCCACTTTACCCCGCGGTTTTTGTTGGGTCTGACCGCCACCCCAGAACGTACCGACCAATCCGATATTCTCACGCTGTGTGATGACAATCTGGTATTCAATAAGGATCTTTTCGATGGTATTGAGGCGAAGTTATTGTGCCCATTCAATTACCAAGGCATCGCCGATATTGTTGATTACCAAGAGATTGCCTGGCGCAAAGGTAAGTTCGACCCCAATCAACTGATCAATCAGCTCGCCACCAATGCACGGGCTATGCACAATTTTCGGCACTGGCAAAAGCACCATCAAACGCGCACTTTAGCCTTTTGTATCTCTAAGAAACACGCAGACTTTATGGCTAAATATTTTAAGCTCCAGGGTATTAAGGCGGCCTCGGTACACAGCGAGTCTAAAGTTCCTCGAAACGAGGCCTTAGAGCTGCTGCGTACGGGGGGGCTTGATGTCATCTTCTCGGTTGATCTATTTAATGAGGGTGTCGATCTACCATCAATCGATACGGTGTTAATGCTACGCCCGACTGAATCAAAAATCATCTTTTTACAGCAGTTGGGTAGGGGCTTGCGTATTAGCGACAATAAGGAAAAGCTCGTGGTTTTAGACTTTATTGGTAACCACGTCAGTTTCTTTAGAAAGCCAGAGGCGTTGTTTAATGTCGGTATTACCAATAAGGCACGCAAGGCCTTTATTGGTGATGTTAAAGAGGAGAGCCTTTCTATCCCTCCAGGCTGTTTTGTTAACTATGATCTGAAATCCATCGAGTTTATGGAAAAATTGATCGAAACAAAGGTTGATAAACAAGAGGAAATATACCGTGCGCTCTACCAATCCTATAGTCGTCGTCCAGTACTTGCGGAGTTCTACAGGGCCGGTGGTGCTGTTGACGCTATCCGCCAAGAACATGGGCAATGGCTGACCTTTGTTAAAAGCGAGCAGAGTGCAGACGGTCAATCAGATTTAACGCCCCTTGAGCAAACTTGTTTAGCCTCGCATTCGGACTTCTTTCATGAGCTAGAGACAACCACTCTCAATAAATCATTTAAGCTGGTGTTACTTGAGGCTTTGGTCGAGCTAGAGGGGTTTGCAAAGCCACCCAGCACTTTTGATCTCGCAGTTAAGAGTTTTGAAGTACTTCAGCGTCGCCGAGTGCTCTTGGTCGATTTGCCCAAAAAATACGCTAAACACACCGAACTGCTTACCACGGACATGAAGACCTGGCACAGTTACTGGATTGAGAATCCCATTAATGCATGGGTAGGTGGTAACAAGTGCGGTAGTAGTGCTTTTTTTATCGTCAACGATGATAAATTTGAATTCAACGCTTCAGTGCCAGCTGAACTTTATGATGCCTTTTCGTTATTAGTGCAAGAGTTAGTCAATTATCGTTTCTTGCAATATGAAGCACGCTTGGCTAATAAAGGGGAGGCTCAAGCACCAACGGCCTATAACGAAAATCTGCAACAGATTCCCTATTTTTCTGACCTCAGAATAGCCTGCGGACATTTCAGGTTTAGCCCACATGATACCGCCAATATTGAGCATCAGTCTCTCCCTGAGAGCTATGGCAACTTAGACCCTGCTAAGCACTTCATTGCTAGGGCATCAGGTGATTCGATGAATGGGGGCAGTTCACCGATAAGGAATGGCGACTATCTGTTGCTTGAGTTGCTACCAGTCGGGGTAAATGCCGCTATAGGAGAGACGCAAGCAGGCTATAACGTGGATACTATTGATTCCGTTTTAGCCATCGAAAAGCAGGCCGTAACAGGCGGTGATCAATACTTATTACGTACACTTGCAAAACAAGGGGAAGGGCAATATCAGCTAACAGCTAAAAATCCTGACTATCCCCCCATGAAGACCACGGATGATATGAATACCTTTGCACGTTTGAAAAAGGTTATTGATGTGAATGACATCCTTTTACACAGAGAATTTTATAAGCATAAAGTGGCTGAGTTATTTGGGTTGGGTTACAAGGAGGGATTATGGAAAATGCCAGGGCATGTTTGCCCTAAAGACACACAGGATCAATTTCTTTTTGTAACTCTTAACAAGCAGCGAGCTGATGCTGATTATCGTTATCATGATTATTTTGTAGATAAACACCATTTTCATTGGCAAAGCCAAAATAGGACGACTCCAGATAATGAAAAAGGGCTAGGGATTATTGAGGCTAATGACCGACTAGGTTCTGTCTATTTGTTTGTTAGAAAGTTCCCCAAGGTAAAAGGAAAGGGTGCCCCCTTTACTTTTTGTGGAAGGCTGAAGTATTTAAAGCATACCGGTTCTGCGCCCATAGATGTTGATTTTGAAATGGAAAACCCATTGTCTGATGGGCTTTATGAATTTTTTGGGGGTTAGAGGTTTTTCGGGGTTCCAAGAAGGGGACGGAGGTCTTGAGGCATATTCCCTAATCGTATTTACCGTGTCTTTTAACAGTTAACGCAATTTTTCAGCGATGCGCATCAAATCACTATCGCTGTAATGTTGTAGTGAATTTCCGCAGTGAACGATGATGATTTCTTTGTCAGGGATGAGGTAGATATTTTGCCCTAGGTTGCCATTGGCGAAGTACTGATAGTTTCCCTCACAATCGACGCTACCCCACCATTGGTAACCGTAATAGGTATGGGCACATCCTTTGCCAATCCAATCGGGATCGTTTGCGTGGTAGCTCTGCTTATTTTCGAGTGTAGATTGCTGTACCCAGTTTTCAGAAATTATTCGTTTTCCTTCCCAAACACCGTTGTTGAGGTAAAGCCGACCAAAACGCGCGTAGTCAATGGCACGCGCTATTAATCGGCTCGGCATGTATTCAAAACCGGAAGCTTTGCTATCAATGGAAAACAAGGCATCGTACTCCATGATTTGCGACCATAACTTTTCCTCCAAATAGCGAGAAACAGTCTTGCCGGTAGCACGCTCGATCACAAGTCCTAGATAACTCGTATTGTAGTTGTTGTACTCGAAGGCACCCGGAGCTCTCGCTATTTCTATATCCTCAAGTAGTAATTTTCGTACGTTAGGGTGGTAATAGCCAACGACTTCATCGTTCCAAGGGCTTTGCATGTTTAGCCAAGTTAGAAAGCTCGTGTCATAGCTAAGTCCCGAACGCATTTCGAGTACATGTTTGAGAGTGATTTTTTCAAAACGCGGGTCCCGTTCTTTCAATTCGGGTATGTATTCTGTTATGGGGTCAGTTACATTTTTTATAAGACCTTCATCAATAGCAGCGCCAATCAAAAAACCTATAAAGGATTTTGCGACGGATTGTGAGTGAAAATAGGAATCTCTTGAAAAACCGTTGAAGTACTTCTCGTACAACAAAGTGTCTCTACGAATTACGAGCAAGGCTGTAGTTTCAGACTTATCTGCCCATTCGTCAAAAGAACTGAATCCTGATTGGGCTACCCGTTCTTCGAAAAGGGCTTCTATGTAGGAAGCATCTTCTTTTTTGGGGAATTTAAAAAGTTGTTTTTCTGCTTGATCACCTCTATTTTTTTTCGCTTGTATGACTCTATTGTCAAAATATTGATAGTCGTATACATCCGCTGCAAGCAAAGTAATAGTTCTATATACATATTGAGGTGTGTACTTTATTGACATGTACCCAAGAAAAAAAAGGCCAAAGACGAAAGGGCTGAAAAATAAAATAGCAATCGTACGGTAGATTTTTTTCATATAGAACACAACGAATCGTTTGGTTTCAAGAGGACGGAGGTCTTGAAAGTACGATAAATGCATAACGCTTGCCTTTTGGTTAGTTATACTAGGCGAGCTTATTGATACAGGGTTTGGGCCGTCGCTGGATAAATGTTTATCAGATATCAGCCCAAATCCTCGCCAAGAAAATCTATCCGGAGCCATACTATCACTATTTTTTTCGAAGACTTCGAGGTGGGCAGCAGAAGCACACCGAATCAAAGCTATTGTTTCACGGCCGAGGAGATTATTTCCTTCGCAAAGAAGTGGGATCCGATGCCATTTCACATCGACGAGGCAGCGGCAAAAGCGTCGCCATTGGGTTCACTGTTTGCCTCTAGTACGCATGTTATTGCCGCGGCGATAAAGCTCAGTCATAACTCACTGGATGAGGAATTCGCCGCTGTCGCAGGGCTGGGCTGGGACAATGTGCGTTTTCTCAGTCCAGTACTGGCGGGAGATGAGTTGCGAATTATAACGGACGTCATTGACAAGCGTGAGTCCAATTCCAAACCGGACCGGGGCGTAGTGACCCTAGGGTTCAGCCTGATAAACCAGCGTGACCAAACCGCGCTAACCTTTACGCTATCGACACTCGTTCTCAAGAAGAAGGGTTTCAAGGGGACGGAGGTCTTGAAGTAGATGTCTTGAAGTCAACGTCGTAAAGTAGAATATTAATACAATCATCCAAGGAGGGATGTGTTATGCCAAGAAGGGCGAGGGTTGTAGTACCGGGTGTGCCAGTTCACATTATTCAGCGTGGGCACGATTGTCAGCCAGTATTTTTTTGCGATGATGATTATTGGCGTTATTTCAAAGATTTTAAAGAGACGGCAGTCTTGAAATAGAGTTGTAATTATATTGTGCTGAATCTTTTTTTCAAACTGAAGATGATGAATCCAAATGCTACAGAAACTCCACCAACAGCGCCCTCTCAGTTCTGGCAATAAGCCATCTAAATCTTCAAGCGCCCATTGCAAACCGTGCTTTAAGCCATGGTTTGGTCGGACGTGGCAATGCATTGGGTAAGGTGCTCTCGTTCTTGTATGGCATTGCGCAAGCGATTTTTAAGCACCTGCTCGCGGTGCAGCCCTGATTTTTTGAGTGTTGTAGTACACCTCAAAAAAGTTAACCACGTCGGCTTCTTTTTTATCGGTGTCGTTGTCTGCGCGTGACCGAGCGAGTTGGCCCTTTTGGGAGTGGCTTGATTTAGGTGTAAGTAAAAAACATTGCTTATATCGCTCATGCTGAACCTCTGCACAGTAACGTTAATGCAAGGCAAGCTGATGGGGGGAGCTTGGAGGGCGTACGGATTGGGTGGCGTAATGGCTAGGTAATGTATACATGGCAGGCTTCCTATTGTTCCAATGAATTGGCGCATTGTTTTGGCCACCGTTCCTGGAAGAGGCGGTTGGCGGGATAGCGAGCTATCCACTCTTGATGCAGTTAAAAAAGATTAAATTAAAAAAAATTTCTGGTCAACCATCGTTTTGGCATAACCTTATAAGATAATGCTCAGCGAAGTCAGCGAAGTCAGCGTAAGTCAGCGAAGTCCGGCGACAGTCAGCGAGTCAGCGAGTTGCGCAAGCATATACTTTTTATGAAAGAATATGGGGCGCATTCTTTTGTCAACGGACACAAGCTTGAGCCGTCCACAGATCTCATCTTTAAATCCTATGAACAAAAACATCCAAAAAGCCATTCTCAACTTCACCGGCGCTAGCCGCTTTGAAAAAATCGAGGTGATACAAACGCTATGGAGTGGCTACGGTGAAATTGCGCGGTTGCGGTTATACGATGCAGCTATAGACACTGTTGTGGCTAAAACGGTTGCGCTTCCCAAGGCGGCCGAGCATCCGCGCGGTTGGAATACTGATCGATCGCATCAACGTAAGATTGGTTCTTATCAGGTTGAGTGTAAATGGTATACGGTATTCGCCGCGCAATGTGATGCAAGCTGTCGCGTGCCGGCCTGTTTAGGTGCGCTAGAAGATAACGATCAGTTCGTTATGGTGTTGGAAGATTTAGATGCAGCCGGTTTTAGCGGTCGCCTCGATTATGCATCGGACGTTAGCGAGCAGGCCATGCATTTATATGTGCGTGCGTGTATTGATTGGCTGGCACATTTTCATGCGCGTTTTTTACAAGTCAAACCACAGGGGTTATGGGCAGAGGGTAGCTATTGGCATTTGGCCACGCGGCCCGATGAGTTTGCGGCACTGCCCAGTGATAATTTAAAACGTTATGCGGCTGCTATTGATAGTCAGCTATCGATGTGCCGTTGGCAAACCTTGATTCATGGCGATGCCAAACTGGCCAACTTTTGTTTTGCCGATGCTTTTTTTGATAGTGCTGGCAATCGCTCTGTTGATGACCTTGTTGATGAGGCACCATTAGTGGCGGCCGTCGATTTTCAATACGTTGGCGCGGGGTGCGGCATGAAAGACTTAGCCTACTTTATTAGCAGCTGCTATGAAGAGGCTGATTGCGAACGTTTGGCGCCCAAGCTATTAGATGATTATTTTTGCGCGTTGCGTAAAGCTTTAGAGCAATATAACAAAGGTTTATCGTCCCATGAGTTGGATGATTTAGAACAAGAGTGGAGAGCCCTGTACCCACTGGCTTGGACGGATTTTTATCGCTTTTTAAAAGGTTGGAGCCCGGCGCATTGGAAACTGCATACGTACAGTGAAAAGATTGCGCGGCAAACCCTAAGCCAATTGCAAAAGCAGCCTCAGGCACTAAGCGCCCACTTGCCGGCATTGTTGCACTTAGCTATTCAAGCGGCGGAAGCGGCCGGTGAGGTTATTGCCGGTAGCCTCAATAAAGTATTGACCGTAATGCACAAAGGGTTAGGCGCCAGCCCAGTGGGCGATGTATTGACCGAAGTCGATTTACAATGCCAGACGTTAATTGCTGCCCGGCTTGCGCCCGTTTGCGAGCAGTTCGGTATCGCGTTTGTTGGCGAAGAAAGTGACGATCACAGTGCACGTTTATTGGCAGAGTATGCGTGGTTGGTCGACCCGATTGATGGCACCCTGCCGTTTATTGAAAAACGCGAAGGCTATGCAGTTTCTATTGCGTTAATTAATCGCGCGGGTGAGCCGCTATTGGGTGTGGTGTTGGATGTGCATCAGCAAAAAATATATGCCGCCGCGCAAGGTTGTGAATTGCGCTTACTTGGTGAAGAGCCTTCAAGGTATAAAGAGCCCTCAGCAGGCACAGACAATGACAAAAAAAATCAAGACCAACAGATCCGTTGTTATCTCGATGCCAGTTACCAGCACGATAATCGTTACCCGGCTTTATTAAAGCAGCTGCATGAGTATGCCCTGGCCAATGGCTTTGCTGGGGTTGTGCCGCTAGTGGGGCTGGGGGCTGCGTTGAATGCTTGCCGAGTGCTTGATGACAAGCCCGCCGTGTATATTAAATTACCTAAAGAGCAGGGCGGCAGTCTTTGGGATTACGCCGCTAGTGCCGCTATATTTACTCAGCTTGGTTTGCCGGTAAGCAATATTTTTGGCGCACCGCTGGATTTAAATCGAAAAGATTCAACTTACCTCAATCATCAAGGTGTGTTGTACGCCTCTGATGCCGCCTTGGCCGCTTATGTAGTAGCTGCGCTAGCCTGATTAGGTCGGATAGGCCAGCGCGCGGCACATTGATGCTGCCATGGGGTTCTTCGTATCGTGAAGCAGGTCATGGCTTCGCCTTACCTTCGTCAGGCTAGATCATCCATTACGCTATACTTTTTAGTTAATAGCGTTAATTAATGGCTAAGGGTGTCAACCAAAATAAAACTGGTACGTTAATACAGTAGAAGTGGTGTTGTAGGCACCACTTCCTTTGAGCCAAGCACAATTAACTAATAAATTGATAATACCCAACTCAGCAAGGACATCTTGCACAGGAGTAGTGTGATGTTAACGAAATTTTTAAAGCAACTGTTTAGCACAGGGGTTGGCACCGCCTTGCTGGCTATTTTTACGGCCATGATGCTAAGCGCCAATGCACAAGCACAGTGGGACTACACCAATGTGTCTTACGGCCCTGAGGCGCGGCAGTGGATGAATATTGCCGTGCCCGTAGCCGCCGAGCCCACGGGTATTTTCTTTTGGGCGCATGCCAATGGCGGGAGCCCCAATAGTTTGACGCCAGAAGAAGCCAACGCGATGATCGACAATGGTTATGCGGTGGTGAGTTGGGGCTCGGTTGGGCAGTTGACCAGCCTAACTGAAATTGAAACCGGTTGGGCCGATGCGCAGGTTGTTTTTGATTATGTTCGCGCCAATGCTGCGACGTGGAACATGGACCCCAACAACATTATTATTGGCGGCCGCTCGCGTGGTTCCGTTGTGAGCTGGAAGCTGGCACAAAGTGCGCACCCTGCTATTGTAGGCATTTATATGTACAACGCGCTGCCTCAGGGCGTGTGGGTTGATCTTGAGGTTTGGAACCCCGCCGCTGAGGTTACGGCTGACGCCCCGCTGACGTATTTGGTGTATGGGCCGGAGTGGGGCTCGTCCGATGGTCATGCCCCCGACAACGTCGCGCCGGTTGAAGCTAAGTATACGGAGTTGGGTATTGAGGATCGTTACACCCTCTATCAAGACATGTGGGGTGACTTTCAAGATGGCAATGGTAACTGGACCAATGAGTATTCCACCTCACACTATTTGCCGGAGATGATTGCATTACTCGAAACTGGCGAGCCGCCTACTAACGGTTATAACATGTTGCTGATGGGGAATAGTTTTTTTGGTCCCTATGCCCGGGCCATAGGCGATCTCGCCATTGGCGCCGGTTATACCGGCCATACAGACACCGTGGTGACTCGAGGAGGTGACAATGGTTGGCCTATTTCTTTTTGGAACGACGATGGCGCTGGTGAGATTGGCGATGAGCACCGATTGATTAAAGCAACGTTAGATGCCGGTGGTGTAGATATTTTGGGTATGGTTCCCACCAACCCGGCGGGAATAGTGAACCCCACCGATGGTTACAGTGAATGGATTAACTACGCATTACAAAACAACCCCAATATTAAGGTGTTTATATCGCTGTCGGGGCCAGACTTCCCCAGTGTTTGGCAGCAAACGGCTGAAGCGGCTGGATTCAATAGCATGCAAGCCGCGTGGGAGGCCTATATGTATGGAGGGGTTCATCAAACCTTGCTGGAATTATTGCGCGACGAATTTCCATCCACCACTTTCTTTACGATTCCTACGGGGCAGGCAACGCTGACGTTAAGGCAAATGTACGATGACGATGAGTTGTTAGACGAGGTGGCCTTTGAGGGCCCTCAAGCAAGCTCGCTTTTTACTGACACCAAAGGGCATCAAGGTGACATCATTAGAACCACCGGTTCGCTCGTCTGGTTGAACGCATTGTACGGTGTTGACTTGCCTACGTATTCCTATGACACCGGGTTCAACACCGATTTAAAAGGCATCGCGCAAACCATTATGGATGAGCATTTTGGTAAAGGGCTTTCTCATCATACGGTGCCAGCTATAGGCGGTATAGGGTTGTTAGTTCTGGGTGTTTTGATGGTGGGTTTGAGTGCGGCTCGATTGAAAAAATAGTTTTTCAATCGATCTGCGTCGTCATTATGAAATAAAAATAATGATGGCAAGAAGAATAATGATGGCAGGAAAATCATGATGCGAGGAGCGATCATGAAAAAACAATCTATTATCAGAGCCTTTTTCATCAGCGTTTTACTGGGTGGGTTGCCGGCTGCAACATGGGCCTTCAGCGGCCCTTTCGCCTCGCTGGTGACGGTAGAGCCCGGTGTGCAAATTGATGTTGATGTGCGCGTGCCCGCTACAGGCACGCCGCCTGCGACCGGTTGGCCGGTGATATTCTTTGCGCACGGTTCGGGTGGCGATAAGACATCTTTCTCACAGCTGGCCGGAGAGTACGCGGATGACGGCTATGTCACTTTAAGCTATACCAATCGCCCAGAAGAGGATCGTAGTCCTCAAATTTTCGCTAGCGATATTGTTGCATTGAAGGACTGGTTGTTAAATGACTTTGAAGCAGAGCTGGGTGTTACGGCGCCCACTGACAGTAATAAGTTCGGCATGGCGGGCAACTCATTGGGGGGTTACACCACTTGGTCAGGAATTTTGCTGTCTAACGCTTTTGCTGCTGCGGTCCCTTACAATTTTGCTTATCATCATTATGTTGATTACTTAGAGAGCCAAGGCAGTATTGCGCGCGCAAAAGGTCAATTGGTTATTCCTTTGGTGGGCGGTGAATATCCCGCTGCAGCCGTTGATGCTGCCGTTGAGGCCGTATTCAATCCGATTATCGCCAATTTTCCTAATGTCACTATCCCAGTGCAAAATCACGTTGCCATGCTTGACTCGCTCTGGTTGGGTACGCATGCGCTAACCGACTACCTTCAGCTCACCTCAGCGTCGGGGCGCATGATTTACATAGGCACCGGCGGCCACGGTACAGCCAGAAACGACGAAGAATATAGGGGCGAGCTGCGCAGCGATTGGTTTGATCACTATCTTAAGGGCGTTGCTAATGGTATTGATACGACCGATGCGATTCAAATATCGCTGCTGGGCACCAACGAAAAAGTGTCCTACCCCAGCTGGCCGCCTGCGGGCCAGGTAAGTAGCACACTGTATCTAGGTGAGGGGGGGCGGCTCAACACGCTCACCCTATCGGCGAGTTCTGCGTTTGATAGCTATATCAATGACCCCGGCTCACTGACATGGGCCAACTTGCCTAATTTTAATGCGAACACTTTTCGTAGCCAAATGAATCGAGACGTACTGACTTACGAGACCCTGGCTTTGCAAGAAGACGCTTTAATTGTGGGCGAGCCCAGCGCTACGCTTTATGTTGAGGGTACCGCGAGTCGTTATCAGGTGAATGTGCATCTGTTTGATGTCTCCCCGGCGGGTGAGCCCATTTTATTGGCAGTGGGTACGGCAACTACCGATGCTTCTCCTGTAGAGGTAACGATTCCTTTGAGTGTTACAGGGCGGCGTGTGCCAGCAGGCCATAGTATTCGGCTGGAAATTACCAATCGAGACGACCAAGATATTGACCCTACTAACGGCCATACGCCTGAATTAGATGAGCTTAGATATATGCCGTTTGTAGAATATAGCGAGAATAGAGTTTTTTTTGATACTGCGCGCCCGTCGTCGATAGCGATTCCGTTAATTAATGCCAGCGGCTTTAGCTTTTCTTCGTATCAAGTGCCAACTTTAGGCGGCATGGGCTTCTTCGCTTTGATGTTGTCGATGTTGAGCATCGGTGCGGCTAGGTTGAGGAAGAAGTAAAAGTGGATAGATGACGGTATAAGTGGCTTCACGTTACATGCTAATCTAACAGTTCAGGCATGGGTTTAGTTGAGTGCGAAATTTTTTAAAGGTAGTAAAATTGTGCTGAAGCATCTAATTATTAAAATAAGCGACACACTAGAATTTTTTTTAGTTACAACAGTCTCTGTTACGATATTCTGCGCCAGTGCACATAGTTTAGAGTTGAAAGCGGCTAATGTTGATACGGTGAATATAGAACCGGCCCATAATGCACTGGCGGACCCCCTTATCATCAATACGCTCCCGGTAGAGCGCACCCTAGACGGCATTTTTTTAGCAGAAGAAGAAACCATTAGCGCCGGACCCAGCACCTTAGATTTGGACTTCTATCGGAACACCGCTTATGCCTGTGGTTTTTCAGGTAACTATACTTTTCTCGTTGTTGAACCTCGCGATAAACCGGGCACCGAAGCACCTTTGTGGGTGTTTCTTCATGGCGGAGGGGCTGGTTATTTTGATGAGCAACAAACCTATAGAATTGGGGTAAATCCTGTTACGGGTGCTTCTAGAAACCCTAATCAGCATAATATAGAAAAAACCCTTGCAGGATTAAGAGATGGTCAGCTCTTTTATAGAACAACTAATAATAACGGGGGAGTTAAAAACAGTACTATCACTCGAAGGATTATGGAAGGTTATCGCATATTAATTGTTTCTATGTGTGATCATGATTTGCATGCTGGCATGGGCACGTCTTACTTAAACAATCCCAATGGGGGTGAGGTGAATGGACTGCAAGCCAACATGGCGGCTATAGATTACACGGTGTCAAAATACCCCACCACTCACGTATTTGCCCATGGCACCAGCGCGGGATCAATAGGCGCTTTTGCTTTGGCTTATAGTTATAACTTCGAGGGGATTTCACTGAATGGCATTATTATGGATTCCCACCTAATCTCGGAAAGAACCGAAACGTTAATAGATTCGTTAGCAGGAGTGCCGGGATTTGTTTTTGGAGCGGATTTTCAAATAGCCGAGGCGTCAGAAAAAATTGGCTACTTTGGCAATAAAGATTACTTTGGAACGATCGAAGATGAGATCAATAATTATAATTACAGTGTGCCTACCTTAGATATTTTTGGCCCGCTCGATCCTGGTTGCGGAGGTGGATTGCCTCGCATTGCCGAGGCGGCTGCAGCGGGATTAGATAATTGTGAATGGGTGCACGAGGGCTTTCGCCAAACAGTGGAATTATCGCCTGATAGCATTCATCAAGTGCGTAAAGCCATAGGTTTTGGTCATGTGCCGACACACGAGGATGGCATAGCCAGTGATTTTGTTGATGACTTCTTGCTGGCTGTCATGGCTAATGACCCGCCGTATCCTTTTGCCAATTCAGCTGAAGCGCCTATGATGCCGCAAACATTTTTGTTGGCGCTGGGTCTGTTGATGCTAAGTTTAGGTGCGGTTAGGTTGAGGAAAAAATAAATTAAAAACAACACCCAATAAAGGTGAGTGAATGAAAAAGTCCGAAGACTTCCGTACTAGAATAACTCGGCGTGGTGTGTTGAAAGGCGCCGCTGCGATCGGTATTCCGTTAATTAATGCCAGCGGCTTTAGCTTTTCTTCGTATCAAGTGCCAACTTTAGGCGGCATGGGCTTCTTCGCTTTGATGTTGTCGATGTTGAGCATCGGTGCGGCTAGGTTGAGGAAGAAGTAAGAGTGGATAGATGACGGCATCAGTGGCTTCACGTTACATGCTAATCTAACAGTTCAGGCATGGGTTTAGTTGAGTGCGAAATTTTTTAAAGGTAGTAAAATTGTGCTGAAGCATCTAATTATTAAAATAAGCGACACACTAGAATTTTTTTTAGTTACAACAGTCTCTGTTACGATATTCTGCGCCAGTGCACATAGTTTAGAGTTGAAAGCGGCTAATGTTGATACGGTGAATATAGAACCGGCCCATAATGCACTGGCGGACCCCCTTATCATCAATACGCTCCCGGTAGAGCGCACCCTAGACGGCATTTTTTTAGCAGAAGAAGAAACCATTAGCGCCGGACCCAGCACCTTAGATTTGGACTTCTATCGGAACACCGCTTATGCCTGTGGTTTTTCAGGTAACTATACTTTTCTCGTTGTTGAACCTCGCGATAAACCGGGCACCGAAGCACCTTTGTGGGTGTTTCTTCATGGCGGAGGGGCTGGTTATTTTGATGAGCAACAAACCTATAGAATTGGGGTAAATCCTGTTACGGGTGCTTCTAGAAACCCTAATCAGCATAATATAGAAAAAACCCTTGCAGGATTAAGAGATGGTCAGCTCTTTTATAGAACAACTAATAATAACGGGGGAGTTAAAAACAGTACTATCACTCGAAGGATTATGGAAGGTTATCGCATATTAATTGTTTCTATGTGTGATCATGATTTGCATGCTGGCATGGGCACGTCTTACTTAAACAATCCCAATGGGGGTGAGGTGAATGGACTGCAAGCCAACATGGCGGCTATAGATTACACGGTGTCAAAATACCCCACCACTCACGTATTTGCCCATGGCACCAGCGCGGGATCAATAGGCGCTTTTGCTTTGGCTTATAGTTATAACTTCGAGGGGATTTCACTGAATGGCATTATTATGGATTCCCACCTAATCTCGGAAAGAACCGAAACGTTAATAGATTCGTTAGCAGGAGTGCCGGGATTTGTTTTTGGAGCGGATTTTCAAATAGCCGAGGCGTCAGAAAAAATTGGCTACTTTGGCAATAAAGATTACTTTGGAACGATCGAAGATGAGATCAATAATTATAATTACAGTGTGCCTACCTTAGATATTTTTGGCCCGCTCGATCCTGGTTGCGGAGGTGGATTGCCTCGCATTGCCGAGGCGGCTGCAGCGGGATTAGATAATTGTGAATGGGTGCACGAGGGCTTTCGCCAAACAGTGGAATTATCGCCTGATAGCATTCATCAAGTGCGTAAAGCCATAGGTTTTGGTCATGTGCCGACACACGAGGATGGCATAGCCAGTGATTTTGTTGATGACTTCCTGCTGGCTGTCATGGCTAATGACCCGCCGTATCCTTTTGCCAATTCAGCTGAAGCGCCTATGATGCCGCAAACATTTTTGTTGGCGCTGGGTCTGTTGATGCTAAGTTTAGGTGCGGTTAGGTTGAGGAAAAAATAAATTAAAAACAACACCCAATAAAGGTGAGTGAATGAAAAAGTCCGAAGACTTCCGTACTCGAATAACTCGGCGGGGTGTGTTGAAAGGCGCCGCTGCGATCGGTCTTAGCCTTAAGGCTGGCATTCAAAGCGGAAAAGTAAAAGCTTCTGGCCTCAACCCGATCCAGATCGAAAACGCCAAACCGGGTACGACTGATTGGCTTCTCACCAACACGCTAACCGACCCAGAGATTGTCTTTCTCAACCTCACTAGCGGGCGCAGTTCGACTATTGAAGGTTACTGTTCGTCTAACAGCGTGCGAGCGGGTGAGACGCTACAGATTATGGTGAGTGCGAATCCTGCTTCTGGGTTTGATCTTGATATCTATCGCACGGGTTATTATGGCGGAACGGGGGGACGGTTGGTCCGCAGCTATCAGGGACTGTCGGGCACACCACAACCAGACCCGCCCGTCGGAGAAAATTTTTTGCGCGAATGCCAATGGGCGCCGGCGGTCACGTTCGATATCCCCCAGGATTGGCTGAGCGGCGTCTATCTCGGTAAATTAACGGCATTAACCAGTGGGATTCAAAGCTATATTATTTTCATCGTTAGGGACGACCGTCCTTGCGACTTACTTTTTCAATGCAGCGAGTTGACCTGGAGTGCTTACAATCGCTGGCCGACCAACTATAGCATCTACACACGTCATACGCAGAACTGGTCGAATACCGGAGTACCCAGTGGAACCGTCAGCTTTAACCGCCCGTACGCACTTCTAACGCACCCAGTTAATCCCATAGATAAATCAGTTGGGGCTGGAGAGTTTCTACCGTGGGAATTTCCTTTGTCTTATTGGCTGGAACAGTATGGCTATGATGTGTCCTATATTTCCAATATCGATACGCATGCCGATCGCAATGGCTTGTTACGCACTAAAGGCTTTATCTCTGTGGGTCATGACGAGTATTGGACTGAGACCATGTTCGATAATGTTCTCAACGCTCGCGATGCAGGCGTTAGCCTCGCGTTTTTATGTGGCAACTCGGCGATTTGTAAGGTGCCGCTGTTAGCCTCTTCGGACGGACAAGCCCATCGTGCCACCCGCCGAGAGGGCTGGTTTCTTCCGCTAGCCGATGGCCAAGTGGTACCGCCTGAGCTTATCAATGAGGCTGGATTTGAACCCAGTATCGGCCCTGATAGTGCGCTCTTGCTGGGTGCACGGCATCCGATCGGTCAGGGTCAAGCCGGTTTGGGTCAGGGTGCTGGTGATTGGACGTGTACGGCGCCAGGGCATTGGCTATTTGATGGTACGGGTATGCAAGCGGGTGATTCCATCGAGGGCCTCATCGGTTGGGAGTTTCATGGCGAACCTTTATTGGACCTACCCAGTATGCAGATTGTCGCAGAGGGCCCCGCGTTCAAAGACAATGGCGTGCAGAATGGCACCTACACCGCCACCATCTACGACGGCCCCCATAATAATATCGTCTTTAATGCGGCAACCATTTGGTGGGCCAATGGCTTATCTAGTCCACCAGGACATTTAAATCCTTCTCGACACGGCATCGCTCAGCAAGGCCCAGACCCGCGCGTGCAGCAAATAACGAAGAACTTGTTTGATCGGATTGTTGGCGACAATGCGTTGGAGGTTCCGGCTACTAGCCTGATCGGTCTTGGTGTTTTGGCCGTTGCGCTAATCAGTAGCGGTATTGATAATATTCGTCGAGCGGTTAAGAACGGTCAGTGAAATACACGCATGAAAAATCCGCAGGATTAATAAAAACGTAGCCGCCATGGGCGGCATAAGCTTGCTAGCAGCCGCTGGAACCTGATCTTATTGAGTTATGCTCGCCGCTCCGCCTAGTAGTATTCACGTCTAACACAAACCATAAATAGCATCGAGAGAATACGCCGTTAAGGATAAGCATGATGGACACCGCAAAAATGAACCACTCAATGCCATTGAGATGAGGCTGCATTACAAACCAGCTGCCTAGCGCTAGCCCCAGCATGACGCGGAGCAATCTCTCAATATTGCCTATATTCTTTTCGATCATATTAACCCTCCCGTTAAATCCTAGTTACGGTATGGGAAAAATTTTAGATCATTGGAGGACGGAAGCCTGTGTTGTTTGTTCTTAGAATCACAGAATTATTAGCCGGTTTAGCCGGCTGATGTTGGCGTCAGGCGCTTATTGTCAGGCTATAGCAGTAAAGAAGGCTACAGCCATAAAAAAGGCTACCGAAGTAGCCTTTTGCACGGAACATTTATGTCGCTCAGTGTTTTCGTTTTATGCCAACCATGCCAAGCAGCGCCGAGGCAAAAAGCCAAGCTGCAGCGGGCACCGGAACGACGGTTTGTGTGACCACACCCGTGATACCCACAATGCTATTGGGGCTGAGTCCAAAATCAATTTCTAGGGACATTAGATCGTAGTCTAGGCTGCCCACAAAGCTGTTGGATGCATTGAAGGTTTGCCCACCACTACCAATGCCCGTTACAAAATAAGTCTCGCCAATATCGACACCTTTGTTCAGAAAACCCAACCCGCCGACACTGGAGTCGAACTCATTAGCGCTGAGTACATTGCCTGATACGGGCGCCGTTATTTGCGCTCCGGCAGAGGTTGTCGCGGTGAGCGAATAGTTCATGCTTGACGTGGCTAGAATGGGGCCTTCAATGGCTACAGGCAGATCGAAATTAAAGCCAAAGGTGGCTCCCATTGCTCCGGTTGACGCGCCCACACCAAAACCCAATATGGGGTCTGCATTACCCGATAGCGACGACACACTCACCGTGTTGCCACCTACATTCCACATTAACGTGCCCATTTGGCTATTTATTGATGTAGCGTTGGTGCTGCTGGCCTCCAAGTTTAATGCAATATCGCCGGTGGTTGAGTTGTAAAGCAGTTCGCCATTGCCAATGCCAATATTAGCGTTCATATCAATTGAAAAACCAACTGAGCATATTGGTGCTCCGCCGCATTGCACAATAACTCCGGCGTGGGCTTGCGATAGTGATAGGCTTGCGCCTAAAACTGCGGCGCCAGCTGCAAGGATCGACTGGGGAATCGTTACCTTCATGCTTTTTACTCCTTATTCTGGGGCTCTTTGAGCAATTATATTATTGCGCCCGAGTTTATCACTATGTTCAGTTAACACACAATAGTTATCGTCGTTTTGGTTGCCGTGCGGCGGGTATAGCAGCTTTTTGCTTGCCGCGAATAATAACCTTTCGCCGCCGCCGTTGAGCTCATACGTGCTTTCGAAATTGCTACCTTCGAGTTAAAAAAGCCAATATTTTCAATGCTTTGTAGTTTTTATCACAGAAGGCAGCGCGCTCGGCTATTTGTTACTCGGGTAGCATTGAAGAATGATGCTCCACAATCATCCACCGTTGCCCATTCCAACGATACACAAAAGTAAATCGGGCTTGAACGCTAGACTGGTCTTTGAAGGAGAATGTGTAGACGCCTGAATTGATCGCTATATCGCTGAAAACGCGCACATTCGCTTCGTCAATTTTTCCTTGCGGGCCTTTCGCGAGAAAGTGTACGAAGTAATCTTCGATTTCTTCATGATTGTGCCGAACTTTATTCGATACAGTGGGTAGTAAGATAGCGTTGGCTTCATACAAAGCCGCCACATTTTTTGGATTACCCGTTTGCAGAGCGTCATTCCATTCATCGAATAACGAGCTTATATCGCCGCGTGCCATCATTAATATCCTTGTAGAAAAAAGTGGCTATGGTAAAAACCGCACCGCGTTTAGTCAATATGCGGGCAGCTCAACAATCCGGTTCGGTCAATTATTCACTGCACTCTCGTGTTATTTTCACCATTCTTTGCTGCAGTTGCTGCTGCAGAATTTTTCTGGTGTAAGGCTTCATGGTTCTCCATTTTTGGCACTCCTGCCGAGTGCGAGCGCAGCCTAAACACCAGCCACTAGGGCCGGAAAAGTCACAGGTATCGATGCAAGGGCTTTTATGTCGCTTCATTGTTTACCTTCATTTCAAGCACTGTTAATTTCTCAGCTTAGTGATCAATGACAATAACCGTCATAGCGACCGTAATGTTTGTGTAATGCCGTTCTCAAGTTGCCGAAAGCGGTTAAACTCTTCAAAGAGTCGGTCTTCTAAATTTTTGAAATTCAGTGGCAGTGTCCGTTGAAAAATACGGTAGCCTGTACCTATTGTCTGGTAGCCTTTCCAGCTTTTAATACGTGCTCCTTCTAGGGCTAAAAACTTTTCAATGAATTCATGTTGACTAGGGCAATCTTCCTCGGCATGCATGCCAATCGGGAACGCTTTTTGTTTAATTTGAGGCGCCTCAATAAATGTTTCAAAATGGATCCCTCCCTGACTCTGATTATGCCAATCGAGCTTATAAAGCTGGAGATAAGCCCCTCGGTTATAAATTTCCCAGTCATCGTCAAACCAGTGCGACTGTTTCAGCTTCTTCTCAAGGTTGCGAAATACTTTTTTTATATCTTTCATACCAGCAAATTCCCAATCGTAAGCCGCTCATCGAGCACGGTGCTGTACTGTGCCTTCATTTAGGTCAAGCACGTTTCTAACGAGCGGCGAATAAAAGCATCGTCAAGTTCTTTACCAATAAAAACAATCCGACTAAACGGCTGCTCATCGCCCCATGGTTTGCCTCTTTGACTGCCCACCATCATATGCACGCCTTGAAAAACCACTTGATGATCTTCGCCCTCAACACCGAGCACACCCTTCATGCGGTAGATGTCTGGCCCTTGTATTTCCAGCAAAGCGCTAAGCCATCCGTTGACCTTGGCTAAATCGAGTAATCCAGGTAATTCAATCGCCACTGAAGATACGGCGTCATCGTGCTCATGCTCCGGATTAAAAAAGTGTTCTGCGACTGGCTTATATTCGCGATCGTCTTGATCTAATAGCGTTAATTGAAACTCTTCTGGCGTGTGCTGAGAAAAAATAGCCACTTTTTTGGCTGTCTCTGTGACGAAGTGAAATTCATAGGAATCTTGGCCCTCTAGTTGCAACCGGTAGCACTGGCCCATATCAGTGATCGATTGGGAGTGAGACAGTGATTCTTGTGGCTTGGAAAACTCAACAAACACCGTTTCTGCAAGCGCTATGACACCGGATTCAGACACCTCATCAATTTCAGAAAGCAAAAAAGTCATGTCGGGATCCGGGCCGTTAGCTAATTTAAAACGGTAGTGACCGGCGGGTAGCTTGCAAATCCCGCCCCATTCAAAAGGATATTCAGGCTCCAGAAAATTAGGCTTCATTTCTACTGCACGTGCTAGGTTGAAGCCGCCAATATCGAGTAATTCGGCAATCGGTGCATTAGCCATTGTTGCCGCATAAACACCAGCCATTTGATTGATGTCGCGCAAGCGGGCTTCTAACTTGAGAATATCGCCTTCGGTAACCAAATCAGCTTTGTTGAGTATTATACGGTCGGCGAAAGCAACCTGCGCCATAACTTCATCGGTATTGTCATCAAGATGTGCGCCAATATGTTTGGTGTCGACCAGCGTTATAATGCCATCCAGCTCGTATTGTTCACTAACGCTTTGGTCTGCAAAAAATGTCTGTGCAACGGGTCCTGGGTCTGCCATGCCGGTTGTTTCTAAAATAACGCGGTCAAATTTTTCTCTACGCTCAGCTAGTTCACCTAAAATCCGAATTAAATCGCCGCGTACTGTGCAGCAAATGCAACCATTGTTCATTTCAAAAACTTCTTCATCGGCATTGATGACTAAGTCCTGGTCTATACCAATTTCGCCAAATTCGTTTTCGATGACGGCGATACGCAGGCCATGATCTTCCGATAAAATTCGATTGAGTAGAGTGGTTTTTCCGCTACCAAGAAAGCCTGTGATGACGGTGACGGGTATTTTTTGAGTCATGCCTCTTACCTTGTAGTTGGATGAGTGTGTTAAATATTTTCGTCTTAATTTTTTGTAAATGTCTTGATTAACGATTCAATATTATGTTGCATCATTCTTAAGTAAGTGTTTGCCGGGCCGTCAACTTCACTGAGTGCATCAGAATAAAGGCGACCGCCTATGGCCACCTGGGTCTCAGCCGCAATGAGCTCAAGGAGGCGAGGGTTGTTGATGTTGCCCACAAAGATGGCTTGCACATCTTGCTCGCGTATTTGATCAATGATTATGGCCACATCTTCTGCCGAGGCCTCGTCTTCTAAGCTGAGCCCTAGAGGCGCTAAAAAGCGGATGTTGAGCTCGCGACCTAGGTAGCCAAAAGAATCATGGCTAGTTACGACGATGCGCTTATTCTCGTCAATCCGTGCCATTTCCTTTATCAGCGAGTCTTCTAGGGCGCGTAGTGCAGCTAAATATTTATTGTGGCGTTCTTGAAACTCGTCGGCATGATCGGGCCGCAGTGTGATCAAGCTTTGGGTGATGTTGTGTAGATACACACGAATATTTTTAAAACTCTGCCATGCATGCGGGTCAACTTCGCCACTATTTTCAATTGCATTAACACCTTCGCTAGCAATTAGCTGTGCATTTTGATAGCCGCTATTTTCAATTAAGCGTGTTATCCATCCTTCGAAGCCTAAGCCGTTAAAAACGACTAGATCAGCGTTGGCAATGGCAACTGCATCCGATGGTTTCGGTTGATACATATGAGCATCACTGTTACGACCTACCAAATTGGCTACGCTGACGTGGTTGCCGCCGAGTTCGTTGACTAAATCGTTCAAAATAGAAAAACTAGTGACAACACGAATGGCAGAGTTTTCGGCACTCACGGAGTGGGCTATGCATAGCAGCAGCCAAAAGAGGCTTTTTAAAACCGATGATGGATTTTTCAGCATGTCCTTATCCTGCTAAGTGGCGCTTGGGGTAGTATTTTTTTAGGAGTCCTCCATTAACGCCCAAAAATAGGGATAAGAGATAAACGACCCCTAAAGAAAGAACGATAGCTGGCCCTGTGGGCAGATCAAAATAGAAGGAGATTGAAAGGCCGGTGTAGCAACCAGAAAAACCAATGGGTAGAGAAAAGAGTAAAATGCCATCTAGTGTTTTGGCCCAGAATCGCCCCGCTGCTGCCGGCAATATCATAATGCCAATAGCCATCAATGTGCCTAACGCATGAAAGCCAGCGACTAAGTTGATGACCATTAGGAATAAAAAGCCAAAATGGGCGGCTGAGCTTGCCTTGCCCGTGCGGCGCAAAAAAGACGGGTCTACGCACTCAATAACCAGCGGGCGATATAAGACGGCCATCAGCAACAAGCTAACTGTGCTGATGCTCGCCAGTAACCACAGAGCAGCATTATCCAAGGCTAATATGTTGCCAAAGAGCACGTGAAACAAATCGACATTACTACGCTTGAGCGAGATAACGAGCACGCCTAGAGCGAGCGAGATTAAATAAAAGCTTGCGAGGCTAGTGTCTTCTTTTAAATGCGTACTACGAGCAACCCACCCTGCGAGAGCGGCAACGACTAGCCCTGCTAGTAAACCGCCCATAGTAAGCCCTATTAACGATAAGCCTGATAGCAAGTAAGCGATGGCAGCACCGGGTAGAATGGCGTGTGCCATCGCGTCGCCTGTTAGGCTCATGCGCCGTAGGGTCATAAAAATTCCGACGGGCACAGCACTGATGCAAACTGCTAAGCTACCTACTAAGGCGCGCTGCATGAATAGATATTCGGTAAAGGGATAGAATAAAACAGAGGCCATGTCAGGCGGCCCCTTGCATGCAGTCGTTAGCATCTTCATCGAAATTTTCAGAGAGTTTTCGTGCGCGCTCTAAGTTTTCTGTGGTGAGGACTTTTTTAGTTGGGCCCTGACTAATGCACTCGCGGGCTAATAACATGGTCCTAGGGCAGTATTGCTTAGCATACTCAAGGTCATGGGTGACCATGATGATGGTGCGCTTATTTTCATGCCATTGCTCGATAACTTTGGTGAGGTCAGATAAGGTCTTTGTGTCAATGGCATTGAAGGGCTCATCGAGTAAAATCACCGGCTGGTTTTGTACCAATACGCGGGCGAAGAGGCTGCGTTGCAACTGACCACCCGAGAGTGTTCCAATCATGCGATGTTCAAAGCCCTGCAAACCAACTGCTGCAATAGCCTCTTGGCAACGCTCGCAGTCGGCGTGGCTGAGTGATTTTGAGAAGCCAAGCTCCTCCCATAAACCCGTCATTACCAGCTGTAATACTGTGATAGGAAAGCTTTTATCGAGTTGCGCTTGCTGCGGTAAGTAAGCCACCGTGCGTGGATCTAAACCGTTAATGGTACCTTCATCAATCGTGCTCAATCCGGCCATCGCGTTAAGCAGCGTTGATTTTCCTGCACCATTGGGACCGACAATTGCGAGCCATTCGCCTTGTGGAATAGTGGCGGTTAGGTGGTGAATCGCCGGATGTCGCTCATAGGTCAGCGTAAGGTTGGTGACGTGAATAGTCATGGTGAATCAGTGATGCCCAGTATCAGTAGCCAGGTGATTGCGCTTAAGCTAACGGCTAGAGCAAGGCGGGAAAAAACACTCCAATATAGAAGGGGCTTGATGATTTTCATTTTAGTCATATCGTATTTTTCATGCGTGCGGCGAGTGAAGAGCATTTTGCGGATGGCTATGTATGAGAGCGGCAGAAAAATTCTTAGTTGCATTATGGTTTTGCTTACTGACTAAAATCCAGTGTTAGTAAAAGGCGGCGTTCACTGGCCGCTAGGGCAGGCGAGCGATGCACCAAGCCTGCGTTGGTATTGCCCTCCCAAATTTCGCCTTTTAATAGCGCTACGTCACCGCATTTAAGCTGCTGAATGTCGTGTTGGTTGTGATACAGACCCGATTGGCTGTCGGGTTTGCCATTGCTTCCACGCCCCAGTTTTTCGCGGTTTACCGTTTCATGCGGCAACCACTCTGTAGCAACGCCTTGAAAGGTTGTGGCTAGGCGACAGGGTATTCGGTCGACGTGAAAGCGTGGGCACATTGCACTATCAAGCGCCGACAAGCGCAGGCCGACTGCCTTGAGTTCAAAAAGATAGCAAAACATGTCGACCAACTCGGCAATGTTTTCGCAAAGCTCGGATTCGGCCTTGTGCCCTAAAGATGTGTTTACGTTGGCAAGAATGCTGTTGGAGGCAACGGTAGTAGTTAAATTAAAGGTTGCCTGTGATGTTAAAAAGTTCTTAACCGAATGTTGCACTGCTGCGGGTAATTCACGCTGCCAAATAGCGATATTGGTTTCGTCATTGTAGATGTCAGCCAGAATACTCGGTTCGTCACCATAGGCTGCGCGACGAGTCTTTGGGCTATTGTCAGAGAAGCTTGTAAAGCGGGCCGCTTGGTTGGCACTTAAAGTACTCATGCTTCCTCCCAGGCGGGAAAGGGGTCTTGTAATGTTTCCCAGTACGCTTTGCCTTGCAGCATTTCATCTTCGCTTAGCAGGCACTCATCCAAACCTTGCGTCATACCGGCCTGGTCTAAGCCTTGGCCAATAAAAACTAACTCTTGGCGCATATCGCCAAACGGTTCAACCCATTGCTTTTCAATCGAGGCTAAATAGTCGTCGTCGGTAGGCCAATTTTCTTTGGGAATGGATTTCCAAAACATCCCAGCGAAGCCATAGCGGGCTATGCCTCCGGCCTGACTCCACTGGCCGGCAAACTCAGAGCGAGAGGCCAGCCAAAAATAACCCTTTGAGCGTATCAGTTTGCCGTACTGATCGGTGTTGTGTAAAAAGCGGTGAAATTTTTCAGGGTGGAAGGGCCGGCGCGCCTCGTAAGTGAAGCTGCCAATGCCGTATTCTTCGGTTTCGGGTACATGCTCGCCACGCATTTCTTTAAGCCAGCCCGGCGCTTGTTGGGCGCGCTCAAAGTTAAATAAGCCGGTACTAAGTACCTCATCAATAGGTACTTGGCCCTGTGCGATAGGCACTATTTTTGCGTGCGTGTTAAGTGTTTTCAAAATAGCAGTTAAGCGCTGCGTATCGGCAGTACTTGCTAAATCGGTTTTGCTGATGAGAATGACATCGGCGAATTCAACTTGCTCTACAAGCAAATCTGCAACGCTACGCTCATCCTCTTCACCCAGAGATTCTCCGGTGTCTTGTAAGTATTTTGCTTCGTCATAATCCTTTAAAAAATTAACCGCATCCACCACGGTGACCATGGTGTCTAAGCTTGCCACATCCGATAATGAGATGCCGTCTTCGTCGGCAAAAGTGAAAGTTTCGGCCACCGGAAGGGGCTCTGAAATACCAGTAGACTCGATAAC
>CALSRU010000013.1 GCA_943788835.1 uncultured Pseudomonadales bacterium
GCTTGGCATCGAAAAAATCCGGCGCCTAAACCCACCCTTGCACAAGTAGCGGATCATATTGACCACGTTAAGAATCTTATTGGCGTGGACTATATTGGTATTGGCGGAGATTATGACGGCATGCCGCCTGGGCCCATAGGGCTTGAAGACGTAGCAACTTATCCTGCATTGTTCGTTGAGTTACTTGAGCGCGGCTATTCCGATGCCGACATTGCTAAAATTGCCGGCGAAAATCTGTTGCGGGTTATGCATCAAGTGGAGAGCATGGCCAAGGTTTTGCAAGCTGCCGGCCAGCCATCTGATCGTCTAATCGATGAGATGGATGAATGATAGGCAGTTCTGTTGAGGCGATGTTCAAAGTGATTGAGTGTAAAATTGGCGTTTATGTCCTCTAAACACTCTTAAATAGCCTTTTTCAGCTATATTGTGCTCTGGTTATTAGGGCTAGTGCTGGGCAGCAATCGTTTGATGAAATGTCGCATTATTGCATTAAGACTGATGGTCATTATGATCTGATGTTTTATTTAAGTTGAATAATTTTATAGAGGCTTTGTTTGTGGAAGATGATAGTCGAAAGTTAATTCGCTGTACGGTGACCAATAAAAATAATGTAGCGAGTATGCGTTGGGTAGAGTTGAGTTCTTTTAAATTATGGCGCTATATGATGACCAATAGGCATGGTATGCAAGTGGACGATTGTCGACCATGCCTTTGGATGGGGCAGAAGTATTATGCGCAGCGAGAGAGCATATTGGACCACAGTGGCGAGGTGTTGGATGTCGACTGTATCCAATTATCTATTTTTGACGAAGCCAACGGTTTTTTAGAGCATATCTCTCGCTTCGTTTTGCGCGAAGATACGCTAAGAGTTAAAGACCTATTAATGGGCCATGTATCTGATCAAGTTAAAAAGAAAAATGGTGTTGATGTGCAAGTCTATTCAGGTGTTTGCGTGGCCAAATATGGCGACGGGAGTCATTTGAACTTGGGTTTAAATAACAACCCGTAAGCCTGTCATGTGCCACGATCCATAGTGTTTTATTAAAGGCTAACCTGTTTAGTCTTTTTAAATCGATCGCATAGAGGTAGATTTTTGATGGTTTTTAATCAAGCACGGGTAGTGCGAGGTTCGCACGGGCGCTTTTTTGGGCATCAGGAAATCAGCTGTTATTTTTGGCGTTAATCGTCGAGTCCTATTCTTTCATCTTCAATCGCTCAAGCCTTGTGCAAGCAGTATGGTTGCTTTGCCACCGGCAATGCGGTCTTTGGCGATTTCGGTATACGCCGGTGATGTTGCCCAGGCGGTGAATGCCTGTCTATCAGGAAATGTCATTACCACAACCTTGTTTTTAGCCCAATCGCCCTCGAGCAGCTTGGGTGCTTCATCGTTCACAAGAAGCGTGCCTTCGAATTGATTAAATACATCCATGAAATTAGCTTGATAACGATCATAGATTTTACGATCAGTAATTTCGACTTGCACAATGACGTATACGGTCATGATGATTCCCTTTAATTAATTGAGTGCTAATAGCAAGTGCACAGTTATGCGACGGATCTTCATCGCTGATGATTGATGATTCGAGATAGGAGTAGCCATGTCCGTTATAGGAGGTGCTGATTTACGAACTAACTTCGGGATCGATGGCGTAGTCGCTGCGGCTAAAGGCAATGAAACAGTACCACAGGGTGCTCCCCAGTCCCCAAACTAATCCAACCACAACACCGGCATCCAAAATTCCTCGCCAAGGTTGAGGTATGATCTTAAATACAAAAATAAATATTAGAATCATTAATAGCAGAACATAGGAAATCACTAAGCGTTTTTTTGTAGCATTGAAGAAAGTCATACAAAATAACGGCGCAAAAATTCTCTCAACTAATGAGCCTCGCTGAGCCAGATACTTTGCTCGAGCGGCGAGTCGTGGCGCATAGTTTTTTTGAAAGCCTTTGTAACCTTCTGAATAGGCCATAAAGATAACGTTGAGAAATAATATTAACCATTGCAATGGTGATAGCTCATATTGCATGGCCTCTAGGCTAATTATTGCAAGATGAAAAATGGCATTGCCCAAGAGTATAAAAAAACCTGCAATACCCCAAGCTGCGGCGAGGGCGCCGGCGCGTGATATTTTAAGAGGCATGCTTGTCATAATCGCTAGGGCTATAAAATTAAAATGAAAGTGTTGCGACAGCGAGATCATCGCATGTCAGTATTATTGCATGGTGCAGAAGCTGTGTTGTTACTGCGTCTTGATTATTTCCGCCAGCGGGTTTAGCGCGCTGCATTCGATAAATGCTCACAACTTTGTGCGTTGTGATGGGGTATGCTCGCGAGCCACGGCATCGTGGAAGTTTTCTGTGGGCATCGGCTCAGAGGCATTGAAGGCATAGTCGCGCTTAAAAGTTTCAGTCATTTCTTTCAGAGGAAGATCGGCATGCTCTCCGCGAAAGTGTTGATACTCCATGTGTTTGTTGCCCGCTTTATCAAACTCGTGATAAATCGAGTCGTGCACGCCATCAAACTCAAGTGGATGAATCCCTGCTTTTTCACAAAGTTCGATATTAAATGCGGGCGTGGCCTTGACCCATTGATTGTTGAGGAAAATTGAGCTGTACCCATGCCATTTAAAGACATTAGATTGCATTACCTTGAGTAGCTTTTCGCTGGTGAGGTGATTGACCACATCAGCAAAGCCGAGTCGCGCCGGTATCCCCAATGCTCGACAGCAGGCGGTTAGCAGCACGGCTTTGTTGACGCACCAGCCTTCACCGTTGGCTAGTACCGTGCTTGCTTGCATGCCCTTGATCGACAAATCGAGCGAGTAGGGGTTGTACCTAAAATCATCGCGCACTCGGTAATAAAGGCGAATCGCTTTGTCGCTATCCGTTGTTGCCCCAACACTGTGTGTGTGTGCGTAGGCCATTATGGCCGCATGATCGGCATCAATAAAGCGCGTAGGCGTTAAAAACTGCTGCAAATCTGCTGACATCACAAAAGCCTGTGGGTGTTTTTAATGGGAAGTTGAGTTAAAGCGGCTATTTTTCAACAATAGCGGTGACACCTTGGCCGCCTGCTGCGCAGATTGATATTAAGCCTCGCCCTGAGCCTTTTTGATCGATCATTTTTGCCAGTGAAGCGAGGATCCGCCCGCCCGTGGCCGCAAACGGATGCCCGGTGGCTAGAGAGCTGCCATTGACATTAAGCTTGCTGCGGTCAATTTCGCCCAGCGCGGCATCGAGGCCTAATTTTGTTTTGCAAAAATTATCATCATTTAAGGCTGCCAGCGTACACAACACTTGCGAGGCAAATGCCTCGTGAAATTCATAAAAGTCAAAGTCCTGCAAGGTAAGGCCCGCTTTATTGAGTAAACGTGGCAGCGCGAAGGAGGGCGCCATTAGCAGCCCTTCTTGTTTGTCAACAAAGTCAACTGCGGCCACTTCACCTAAGCGCAGATAAGCCAAAACAGGCAGGTTGTGCGCGGCGGCCCATTCTTCGCTAGCTAACAGGCAAACAGAGGCGCCATCAGTTAGTGGCGTCGAGTTACCCGCAGTCATGGTGCCGTTCTCTTTGGCAAACACAGGCTTTAGCCGCGCCAGCTTCTCTATGCTGGAGTCGGCGCGCATATTATTATCTTGCTCGAGACTCTTGAATGGCGTAACTAAGTCATCGAAAAAACCTTCTTTATAGGCGCGAGCAAGATTTTGATGGCTGGCGACGGTAAGTTCATCTTGTGCTGCTTGGCTAATACCCCACTGAGTGGCGGTAATCTGCATATGTTGGCCCATCGATAAACCGGTGCGCGGCTCACCATTGCGAGGCAGCGCAGGTGCAAGATGCCCAGGGCGAAAGCCCATAAAAGCTTTGAGGCGAGCGCCAGTTGTTTTAGCTGCGTTGACGTTCATCAGCACGCGGCGGAAACCATCGCTCACGGCTATGGGGGCATCAGACGTCGTATCCACGCCGCCCGCTATTGCCGAGTCGATTTGACCTAGAGCTATCTTATTGGCGGCCAAAATCGCCGCTTCTAAACCGGTGCCGCAGGCTTGCTGGATATCATAAGCGGGTGTTTCTGGGGCAAGCTTACTGTTTAAGACGCACTCACGGGTTAGATTGAAATCTTTGCTGTGCTTCATGACGGCGCCAGCTACCACTTCGCCGACGAGTTCGCCTTCAAGATTGAATCGAGAGACTAGTCCGTTGAGAGCGCCAGTGAGCATCGCTTCATTGCTAACGTTGAGGTAGCTCGTGCTCGCGCGCGCAAAGGGGATGCGGTTGCCGCCTATTATTGCTACGCGTCTGACTTCACCTACTAACATGCTCGTTACTCCTGAGTGGTTGGGTTTGTGTGGCGGTAATATCGACCATGCTAACTCTGCGGGATAGCTTGATGGATTGGATTGCAGTGTCAGCTTGGCGTAACTTCTTTTGAGGTCTTGTGCACCGCCTATCTTTTGGCGCCGACGATTGTATGTCGATTGGACGATTAGCGGCAATAAGTGTTTATGGTCGCTGTTCTTCCTTTAACAATTACCCCGTATAATGCGGTTGGGTAAAAGCGCAGATACAGGCGAAGTCACTGCGGTTCGCTGTAGTGATACGTTGCCAGCGGCCGACTCGGATTTTAGCGCATAACGTTGATGGGTTGTAATGTGTTGCACAGACGCTCTCAAAATACCTCTTTTAGTATGCTTTGTGTACTTTCTACTTTTTAGTGATTTAAAACAAGCGAGGAAATCTTATGTCTGATCGCTATATGGACTTTGTCAATTCGGGCATTGGTCAGAGCATCGCCCGTTCATTGGGTTTTCCCCAGCCGGTTAAATTGCGGCGTTATGAGCACGGTGTTGATTTTATCGATGGCGATTGCTTAATGGGTGCTGCACCCGGTAGTGCTGTTATTGAATCAGTTGCCGAGGTGCTAAAAAAATCGCGCTCAAATATTTATGTCAAATGCGACTCACCACAAACCAAGGCTCTTTTAGCGCTGGATGGCTTAGGTGCGCGCGATGTGGATGTGACCATGCCTGATTCGCTGCAGGCTGTAGTGTTTGATGCAAGTGGTATTCGAAGCTCTGATCAGCTGAAAGAGCTCTATCATTTTTTTCACCCAATTATGCGAAAAATTAGAGCGTCTGGACGGGTAGTTGTTATTGGCCGCACTCCGGAGTTGTGCGGTGATCCTAAGTACCAAACGGCGCAGCGTGCACTCGAGGGCTTTACGCGCTCCATGGCTAAGGAAATTGGCAAGGGGTCGACTGTGCAGCTTTGCTATGTTGCCGAAGGCGCCCAAAGTAATCTCGAATCTACGCTGAGGTTCTTTTTGTCTGCGCGTTCGGCTTACGTTTCGGGCCAGGTTGTGCGCGTGAGCAAGGCTGAGCTTCCTGATGCATTAAATTGGGAGTTGCCGTTGTCGGGGAAGGTGGCGCTGGTCACAGGCGCGGCGCGAGGTATCGGTGCGGCCATTGCTGAAGTATTAGCAAGAGACGGCGCGCAGGTCGTTTGCCTCGATATACCACCGGCGGAAGATGATTTGAAAAAAGTGGCCGCACAAATCGGAGGCGCGTACATTACTGCTGATATCACCGCTGAGGCTACACCGCAGCAACTCGTTGACTACTTTACCAGTGAGCATTCTGGTTTAGATATCCTTGTGCATAATGCAGGTGTGACGCGTGACAAAAAGCTAGCCAATATGAAACCGCAGCTCTGGGACATGACCTTAGACATCAATCTTTCTTCAGAGGAGCGCATTAACGATGCACTGCTCGAAAAGCAGGTTCTTAACTCAGGCGCGCATATTATTTGCGTGTCGTCGATTGCTGGTGTTGCTGGTAATCGTGGTCAAACCAACTATGGTTGCTCCAAAGCCGGTGTGATCGGAATGGTCAACTCGATGGCGCCTTTGTTGCTCGAAAAAGCCATCACGATTAACGCGGTGGCGCCTGGTTTTATTGAAACAGCCATGACTGCGGCTATGCCTTTTGGACCTCGCGAGGCGGGTCGCCGCGGTAATTCATTGTCACAAGGCGGTCGGCCGGTTGATGTAGCGGAAGCCATTTGCTGGTATGCCAGTCCTGCGTCGGCAGGAGTTACCGGTAATGTGGTGAGAGTTTGCGGGCAGAGCTTGATGGGCGCCTAGCGAAGATGTTTTTGAAGGCAGGGCCGGTGCATAAGCTCGCCTGTTGGTGGTCTTATTGAAACGTTGGCGTCTTGGCTAATTGTTTATTAGAAATCCTATGCGGAATGAAAAAATGACACAGAAGATACGCAATTTTGATCAAATGCCTTCTTTGGCGCGCTTGCCGTGGCGCTTGATAAAAACGTTTTTTAGAAAAGGCGTTGATGAAGCACTGCCGACCGATATTTTTCAATTAAAGAATATTGAGATCGATGCCCAGCATCTTGCAGCCTACCAAAAAGTGTGTGGGTTCGAGCGTAGTGATCAACTGCCATTAACCTATTTACATGTGCTGGCTTTTAAATTGCAAATTGAAATGTTGCTCGACGACGGGTGTGATTTTCCATTATTGGGGTTAGTGCATATCGACAATGAAATAACGCGCCATAAACCTTTATCGGCTGGCGATCGCTATGAGTTGCAATGCCGCTTTGGTCCACTTGAAAATCATCGCAAGGGAAAGCTGATCACCTTGTTGCTTGAGGCTTATGTTGATGGTGAATTGGTTTTAGAAGGGCGTGCAACTAATTTATGTCGCATGGCTAACCCCGAGTTTGATGCCAGTGCAACGCCGTCTATTGCGCCGCTATCAGTCGAGCGTCGCCCGCTAAACAACGAGGCGGAGCGGTGGAAGTTAGGGGCCGATTTAGGGCGCCGCTACGCGAAGGTATCCGGCGATAGAAACCCAATACATTTGTGGAAGTCCACCGCTAAGCTGCTGGGCTTTAAGCGTCAAATTATTCATGGCATGTGGAGCAAGGCGCGTTTGTGTGCGGCCATTGAGCCTCAGTTGGGTGACGGCCCTGTTCGCGTGCGGACCGAATTCAAGCAGCCTATTTTCTTACCCGGTAAAGTGCACTTTTATCAGGCTGAAACCGCGAATGGATGCAGGGTAGAGATTTGGGATACCCAGGCTTCAAGAGTCCATTTAGTTGGGATTTTTGAGCAGCTTTAAAACGCTTTAGCGACTAATCAAACTGACAGCTTGGGGTCAGTTTCGATAGGGCTTGTTCTTCTTCGTCCATCTCAATTTCTATGCCGTCAAACAAAGGCGTGCTTAAATAGCGCTCGCCGGTATCGGGCAGCATGCATAATATGTTACTGCCTGGAGCCGCTTTTTCAGCGATTTCTAATGCACCGGCAAAAGTTGCTCCACCACTGATTCCAACAAATACGCCTTCTTTTTGGGCAAGATTTCTTGAGCACTCCATGGAGTTTGCATTGTCGATGGTGACAACGGTATCAATCCAGTGATGTTTAACTGCATCATGGGTCAGCTTGGAAATAAAGTCCGGTGTCCAGCCCTGCATGGGGTGCGGTTTGAAGCTGGGGTGTGATTCGGCAGCAGAGCCATCGGTATTTTGTTTTTGCGCTACGCCACTTTCCAGCAGACTGGCATCAGCTGGCTCGCAAACCACAATTTTAGTGTTAGGTGAATGTTCGCGTAGCACGCTGGCAACCCCATTGAGTGTGCCGCCAGTGCCGTAACCCGTGACCCAGTAATCGAGAGGTTCATCAGCAAATGCAGCAATAATTTCAGGCCCAGTGGTTTTGGCATGCATCGCCGCATTAGCTTGGTTTTCGAATTGACGACATAAAAACCAGCCATTTTTGTCGGCGAGTTCCTTGGCCTTTTTGACCATGCCGGTGCCTTTTAAAGCGGCCGGCGTGAGCACAACTTTAGCCCCTAAAAAACGCATTAACTTGCGTCGCTCAACGCTAAAGCTTTCGGCCATAGTCAGTACCAGAGGGTAGCCTTTTTGTGCGCAGACCATGGCTAAACCAATGCCGGTATTGCCACTGGTGGCTTCAACAACTGTCTGCCCCGGTTTAAGTGTGCCATTTTTTTCTGCATCCTCAATCACGCCAAGTGCGAGGCGGTCTTTGACGGAACCCATAGGGTTAAACGCTTCTATCTTGACATACAGGTTGACGTGGCTAGGTGCAAGCTTGTTTATTTTTACAACGGGTGTGTTGCCTATGGTGGCCAAAATAGTAGCGTATTTATCCATTACACAGCGCCTTGATTAGGTAGTAGGGAGTTCTGCTGCCGGAGCCTGGCAGCGGTCCTCTGAACGTTAGCAAAATTAAATGCTGACATATTGTGCTGAGCAAAGCCAGTGCCATGGATAAGTGCCATGGATAAAGGTTGGTTGGGTTATGCGGCAGCGGCTTTGTTAAATATTTATCCTACAATACCGGTGCTTTTAGCATGGCTCGAGCAACACGAAGTGGCGAGGTTGCGCTACTATGCTTATCTTGGATCCATGCTCTTTTTAGCTTATTGTGATGTCTCGCGAGACAAGAGTTGGGTGTCATGCCTTGTACGCGACTGATCAATTGTTGATCAGCTCTTTTTACTTCAGTGTCGCCTTTGGCGTCTAGATAATCATTCCATGAATAGCGAAGTTCAAAAATCTTTATCTCAGCGGGTGTTGTCGCGCCAAGCTGTAATGGTGGGTGGCGTGCAGGTTGGCGGTGGTGCCCCAGTCGTGGTGCAGTCGATGACGAACACTGACACGGCGAATATCGCAGCCACGGCTAACCAAATTATCGAATTGGCTGATGCTGGCTCTGAACTTGTGCGAATTACGGTAAATAATGACGAGGCCGCTGCGGCCATCCCATATATCAAAGAGCGCTTAGAGATTCACAATGTGAGTGTGCCACTGGTGGGCGACTTTCATTACAACGGCCATAAGTTACTTGCCGATCATCCGGCGTGTGCTGAGATGCTCGCCAAATATCGCATTAACCCTGGCAATGTAGGGCGTGGAGCTAAAAAAGATAAGCAGTTTTGTGAGATGGTTGAGATTGCTTGCAAACACCAAAAGCCGGTACGTATTGGGGTGAATTGGGGCAGCTTAGATCAAGCCTTACTTGCCTCGTTGCTCGATGAGAATGCTGCGCGCGAGCATCCTGCAGAGTTGCAGACGGTCATGCAGCAAGCGGTTATACGTTCTGCGCTCGATAGTGCTGTACTAGCTGAGCAAGTTGGGCTGCATGCCAGTCAAATTATTCTGTCGTGTAAGACGAGCAAGGTACAAGACCTTATCACTATTTACCGTGAGCTTGCGCAGTTAAGCCCTTATGCGTTGCATCTTGGGCTTACCGAGGCGGGTATGGGCTCTAAAGGTATTGTTGCGTCTACCGCGGCATTATCGGTTTTATTGCAAGAGGGTATAGGTGACACCATACGTATTTCACTGACGCCAGAGCCGGGCGGTAGTCGAAGCACCGAGGTTCAGGTTGCGCAAGAGATTCTACAAACCCTAGGCTTGCGAGCATTTACCCCTATGGTGATTGCGTGCCCAGGATGCGGGCGTACCACGAGTACGTATTTTCAGCAATTGGCCGAAGACATACAGACCTATTTGCGTGAGCAGATGCCGATGTGGCGCGAGCGACATCCAGGTGTGGAGAATATGAATGTTGCTGTGATGGGGTGTGTGGTGAATGGGCCGGGAGAGTCCAAGCATGCCAATATTGGCATAAGCCTGCCTGGCACCGGTGAGCGGCCGGTAGCACCGGTTTACGTTGATGGCGAGAAAAACGTCACTCTCAAAGGCGACCATATTGCGCAAGAATTCAAGCATTTGGTCGAGCGTTACGTCGAGCATAATTACCCGCGCTGATTTTTGCTAAAGCGATGGGCCGTGAGCTGGCTTATGGACTGCTGGAAGCGTGTTTGTATTGAGCCGATTGTGCTAACCCATTGAATGCTATGGGCTTGCTGTTATGGTCTTGGCCGAGTGCTTCACCGCGGCTTGCTGCAAGCGCTGCACTGGGTCACAAGTAATTCAAAATTAAACGTTTTTTGGTGCAAGACGCTAGTTGTTCCAATTGCGGCTTGGTCTTTAAAACACTATAATCGCGCGCCTTTTTTACTTGCTAGCAGAGCTGACTCCATGCGCCAGTTCATTCGTGAATGGGTTCTATGTCGATAAGTTGCATGTTGATTATTAGTACATGTTGCTGCTGTTGGTATTTCAAATTTTATAACTTGTGGAGATATTTTTAATGGGTACTGAACGCACGCTTTCTATTATTAAGCCTGACGCTGTAGCGAAAAATGTTATTGGTGAGATTTATTCCCGCTTTGAAAAAGCTGGATTAAAAATAGTTGCGGCCAAAATGTTGCATATGGATGATGCTAAAGCGGGTGGTTTTTATGCTGAGCATGAAGGTCGGCCGTTTTATAACGATTTAGTTGAGTTTATGACCTCGGGTCCGGTTATGGTTCAGGTGCTAGAGGGTGAGTCGGCTGTCTCTAAAAATCGTGCAATTATGGGCGCTACCAATCCTCAGGAAGCCGAGGCAGGGACTATTCGCGCCGACTTCGCTAGTTCCATCGATGCTAACGCTGTGCACGGTTCAGATGCTTCAGAGTCGGCCGCGCGTGAAATCGCATATTTTTTCAGCGATGACGAAGTATGCTCCGCCTAAGTCAGTAATGTCTGTTGTGGCAAGTAGTTAAACTTAATTGATAGCGGGTCTAGCGATTACTGTGCAGGACAAAGTGCAAGATACAGTGCAAGAGGTAATGCAAACCAAGGTCAACCTGTTAGGGTTAACCGAAGTCGGCCTGAGTGACTATATGGTGTCGTTAGGTGAAAAGCCTTTTAGAGCCAAGCAAATCATGAAGTGGATTCACCACATGGGTGTGAGTGATTTCAATAGCATGACTGATTTGAGTAAAGGGCTGCGAAAAACACTGTCTGAACAGGCGCAAATTAGTGCCCCAGAGGTCGTTAGCCAGTTAGATTCTGTTGACGGAACTCGAAAGTGGTTGTTGCGTGTTGGCGGTGGTAGTTGTATTGAGACGGTTTACATCCCTGAACCTGGGCGCGGTACTTTGTGTGTGAGTTCGCAGGTAGGTTGCTCGCTTGACTGCAGTTTTTGTGCAACCGGCAAGCAAGGCTTTATGCGTGATTTGAGTGCGGCTGAAATTATTGCTCAGCTTTGGCTGGCTGTAGGGTCTTTTAACGGCTTTGATCCTGCTCGAAAATATGCTGATGGCGAAATTGGTCGTATCACTAATGTGGTGATGATGGGCATGGGTGAGCCGTTATTGAATTTTGATAGCGTAGTGGCCGCCATGAATTTGATGATGGATGATCGAGCTTATGGATTATCAAAGCGTAGAGTAACGTTAAGTACGTCGGGTGTGGTGCCTATGCTCGATCGACTTGGAGAGGTCAGTGATTGTTCGCTGGCAATTTCCTTGCATGCGCCGAATGACAAGTTACGCAGTGAGCTTGTGCCAATTAATAAAAAGTACCCTATAGCTATGCTGTTAGATTCCGCGCAGCGATACATCAATGGCTTGAGCGATAATAAGCGCGTGATAACCATTGAGTACACATTGATAGATCAAGTGAACGATTCGCTTGAGTTGGCAGAGCAGTTGGTTGAGCTTCTGAGAGATGTACCTTGCAAAATTAATTTAATACCGTTTAACCCCTTTGACCTGTCTGACTATAAGCGACCCAGTAATAATCGAGTTAAGGCATTTCAGCGTGTTTTAAATGAAGCAGGCTTTATAGCCCCGATCAGAACGACCCGCGGTGACGATATTGACGCAGCCTGCGGTCAGTTGGCTGGTGCGGTACTTGATCGAACTAATCGCAGCGCTCGTTATCGGTTGAAAAGTCGCACCGCTTTAAATGGAAGCGATGTTGAGGCTTTAGTCGTTGATGGGCCAAAAAGTGAGGCAGATTCTGATAACATTCTAGCCAGAGGCTAGTAGTGAGGCCGTTGAGGTTGTATCGGTCTGACTGAAGATCTTTGCAAAACATGAGCGGCCATTGATAAGCAATAAAACGATCAAAATTTGGGCAGAAATAGACCGCATGATTAAATCACGACTTTTCTTTATTGTCGCCGTGCTGCTGGTTATCATGGCCACCGGATGCGTAACGACCGAAAAAGGCGGATTTGAAAAAGCGAAGACCGTTGACGCCGCGGTTTCTATTCGAGTGAATGCCGCTAAACAGTATTTGCAAAAACGAGACTTTGAGTCGGCCAAGCGGCATTTAAAAATTGCTTTGGAGCTGGATCCGGATTCCCCTAGCGTACACGACGCGCTGGCGTTGACTTTTCACGCTAGCGGCGAGCTTGATCTGGCTGAAATACATTACCGTAAAGCCGTGCATTTGAGTGACGGGCAGT
Source organism: uncultured Pseudomonadales bacterium (assembly GCA_943788835.1). Taxonomy (GTDB): domain Bacteria; phylum Pseudomonadota; class Gammaproteobacteria; order Pseudomonadales; family UBA7434; genus UBA7434. The sequence continues at coordinate 12,354 of CALSRU010000013.1, forward strand.
CACGATTTAGGGTGAATTACGCAAATTACCTGTTTCAGCAGGGCGAATTCGAGCAGGCTGAGCGCCAGCTGCTTGTAGTCGCTGATGATTCTTTGTACGAAAAGCGAGAGTCGGCACTTTTATTGCTTGGACGTACACAGCAGCAGTTGCTCCAGCTCGCAAATGCTAAAGAATCTTTTGAACGGGCTCTCGTTTTGAACCCATCGAATAGGCGAGTTTTGCGGGAGCTAGCTATCCTTAGTTATGATGCAAGGGAGTACACAGAGGCGTGGTACTACTTGCAGCAGTATCGAAAGTACACGTCAAAACCTAGCGCCGAGATGCTTTTGCTGGGTGTTGAGTTGGCTGGCCAGCGGAATGATGCAGATGCTAGATCGAGTTTTGTGTTGGCATTAAAAAATATTTATCCTGAGTCGCGCGAGTATAAGAGTTACTTGCGAGACACCGAGCGCAAACAAAGCGCCGAATAGAAATGTAAATCGGCTTGGTCACTTAATAATTAAGGCCGAGCGGTTTAAAAAGTAAAATGCGATGAATGATTTAACTATTACAGAGCCCTCTTTACATCTGAGTGCCGATGAAAAAGAAGCTTCCCAAGCTGCGGCTATGCATGCGGCTCAAGGGTCTCTGTTTGCCGAAACTTCCTATTATGAGGAGTTATTGGGCGGTGAGGTGCTGGTAAGTGAGCATGTAGATACGGCTGAGCTTACGGATCTTACAGTAACGAGCGGCGCTCAGACCGCAGCCATCAGCGGTTTTGGCGCATTGCTACGTGCATCCCGCATAGCTAAATCGTTGAGCATCGCTGATGTTAGTTGTGCTACCCATATTGCTCAGGCACATATAGAAGCGCTTGAGTCGAACCATTGTGTTGCACTCCCGATAACTTTTGTTAAAGGTTATGCTAAAGGCTACGCACGATTCTTAGGCATGGAGCCTGAGCTACTAACAAAATATCTTAGCTCGATGGACGAGCCGGTAAAGCCAGTTGCCGTTGCGGCTCCTACCGAAAAGGGCTTTTTTGGACGGCATTTAGTAGGTTTCGTCTCAGGTTCCAGTTGGTCGAACGGGTTGCTCGGTTCTCCACTGGGTTTGCTGCGCGGGGCTACTACCACCGCTCTGCCTTTGTTGTGTTTGTGTGTGTTGGCATTTGCCTACCACTCAATTGACAATGAGTTCACCAAAGCCGGCGGCGTTGGAGCCAGTAGCCACGGTCTAGGGCAGGCCCCTGATCAACTTGGTGTATTAGCGCACGAGGCGGTTTCGACGCAGGCATCTATAAGCGCCAATTATACAATTAGCCAGTCACTCGTTATGGCGCCAAGTTTGGGCGCTGTGCGCGATGTCAGTGCAGCAAGCGATGTCGCCCCACAAGATTTCCCTCGGTTTGAGCCGTCATCGGTTGCTAATCTTGCTTTTAATCCGGCAGGTAATCTGGCATCGCCAAGTATGGTATTGGCTGACAGCTCGCAGCAAACACCAGAATCGCCTCAACCATTGGTGCCTGCCACGCAAGCGCTTGTGCATATAGCGGGTTCGCAATCCCCAACGGCCATTGCGAATAATGTCGGATTGTTGGCGTTCGAGACGCGCGCGGGTCGTTTGATGGTGCCCAATTCGAATATACAGGGCCTGCATGAGCCAGTAGGCCCAGGCGCTGTCGAGATGATTGCGCAGCTCCATATGCAAGATAGGCTGGTCATTGAGGTGTATGAAGATAGCTGGGTCGACGTGAGAGATGGGGCGGGTATCCGTTTATATCGAAACCTTGCTCGAGCTGGGCGTAGGATCGACGTCAGTGGGCAACTGCCATTTTCATTGCATTTGGGCAATGCGCCTGGTCTTGAACTTCAGCTCAATGGTGAGCCAATCGCTATTAAACGGTTCCGATCCGACAATAGTGCACGTTTAACACTGGCCAGTAACTAACTAATAACTATACAATCGCTCGCGCTGGATTGTCATCGCTGCCTCGTGATTGCCCAGCCGTTATTTGCTGGTCGTTTTGTTGCCATTTTTTATCAATTCTTCCAACGGTTAATCTAACTGCAGGGCGTAAGCTCTGTTGAAAACTCTCGGTTTCACATTTATGCCCTTGAAAAAAATTAAAGCTATTCGCGGCATGCACGATATTACGCCCGACAAGTCTGGGCATTGGGCGCGCCTAGAAAAAGCGGTTGCAGCCGTTTTTGCGACCTATGCTTACCGTGAAATTCGGATGCCGATTGTCGAGAATACGGGGTTGTTTCACCGTTCGATTGGCGAAGTGACCGATATCGTTGAAAAAGAAATGTATACCTTTGCTGATCGCAATGGTGAATCGATTGCACTGCGACCTGAGGGTACCGCTGGCTGTGTGCGAGCATGTATTGAGCATAGCTTGCTCGATACACCACAAAAGCTTTGGTACAACGGTCCTATGTTTCGTTATGAGAGACCGCAAAAAGGGCGGCAGCGGCAGTTTCATCAAATTGGTGCCGAAGCATTCGGTTATACCGGTGCTGAGGTCGAAGCTGAAATATTGTTACTCAATGCCAAACTTTGGCGCGTTTTGGGGCTTGAGAAAAGTATTTCATTACAGATTAATAATATTGGTTCTAGTGAGGCACGTGCGGCGTATCGGCAGGCACTCGTTGATTATTTAAATCAGTACCGCAGTGATCTTGATGCCGATAGTCAGCGCCGCCTAGAGACGAATCCGCTGCGCATACTCGATAGTAAAGATGCAGCAACGCAGCAATTGTTAGAAGGTGCACCAGCGTTATCGGCATTCGTAAGTCAGGAGTCAAAAGAACACTTTGCTCGACTCAATGAATTGCTTGCCGCCGGTGGTGTCGAAGCCTTGCACAACCCTCGATTGGTGCGGGGTTTAGATTATTACAATGACACTGTGTTTGAATGGGTAAGCGATGAGCTTGGTGCTCAGGGTACTGTGTGTGGCGGTGGCCGTTATGATGGCTTGGTTGAGCAGTTGGGCGGTAAGCCAACCCCTGCGGTAGGCTTTGCTATGGGTATAGAGCGTCTTTATTTGCTGCTTGAGGCCCATGATTTTGCGGCTTTGCCTGGCAGCGATGCGCCGGGCGCTTATGTCATTGTCGCCGATCCTGCTTATCAGGCTTTTGCTTTTGAGGTGACTGAAAGTTTGCGCAGTGCGCTGCCTGAATTTGCTATTATGCAGCACTTAGCGGCAGGTAGTATAAAAAGCCAATTTAAAAAAGCTGATAAAAGCGGAGCTAAGTTCGCATTAGTGATCGCCGAAAATGAGGTGGCAGAACAAACGGTGACTATTAAAAATTTGCACACAGGTGAGCAAAGCATTGTCTCTGTGAGCAAAGATACCACTGAGTTGGCTGCGGCATTAAAGTAGTGATTGGGCTCCGCAACGGGCCTACAGCGCTGGAGTTCATAGCTCTCAGCGTTTAAATAAAATACGAGAGCTTAATTGCAATCGAAAAACTATTGGAGACAGGCATTGGACTCATATAGAACTGAAGACGAACAAATTCAGGCCATTAAAAACTGGTGGAAAGAGAACGGCGTTTCAACCGTATTGACATTGTGTGTCGCGTTGGCTGCTGTATTTGGTTGGCGTGGATGGCAAGATCAGCAGCAGCAAAAGCTTGATGCTGCTGCGGTTACCTATCAATCGATGTTAGAGGCCTTTGCTCAGGCTGATGCGGCGCCTGATGACATTAAAATTGCTAGCGCGCTCTACTTAGCTGATACGATAAAAACCGATTTTTCTAATAGTGGCTATGCCTATTTTGCGGCGCTGCTCAAAGCTAAGCAAGCGATTGCCGATGAGGATTTTAGTGCTGCAGAAACAGAGCTGCGCTGGGTTATAGACAATGCTCCGTCGGGTGAGTTAACTACCATTGCGCAGCTGCGTTTAGCGCGTGTTTTAGTGGCTACTGAAAATCCAGAGGCTGCCTTAGCCTTGCTAAACCTAGCTACTGTTGAAGACAATGACAGCGATCCTCTGGCGGCTTTCGTGCCGCAAAAAGCTGAGCTTGCCGGCGATATTTATATGTCGTTAGACGAGCACCAGCAGGCGCATGAGATGTATCTGTTAGCGCAATCGAGTGCTGAGAAAGCCGGTATTGCCATGGCTCCGCTACTCGTAGCCAAAATGGGTTACGCAAAAAGTTATTTGTGATCAATGTGCACGCTGGCGTGAGTTTGAGTCGCTAAGCCACGTTCTTTTTTTTCGCATCTTGCCAAGCTATATATAATCGTATCGTTTGACTGCTCACTCACCGAATGAATTGTTACCGATGACACATATCATGCGCACTGCGCTTTATTCTGTTTTTATAGGCTTACTTATCACGGCAGCTGGTTGTGGTTCAACGCCACAAGAACTCGAGGATGCGGGCAAGCCTTTGCCCTTAGACTCGTTTACCAAACGGGTAAGCTTTGACAAGCAGTGGGATCGCAATGTTGGCGCCGGCCAAGGCAAGCTTTATAGTCGGTTAACATTGGCTGCTATGCCTGAGGGTATTTGTGCGGCCAGCGTTAATGGTCGCGCGGCATGTTATGACAGCCAGGGCGATAAAATATGGTCTCGCAAGCTCGGCGCAGATATCTCTGCTGGCGCCGGAGCAGGAGCGGGTCAGGTGTACGTTGCAACAACCGATGGTGCCGTTATTGGGCTTAATAGCGACGATGGTGCCGAGCTTTGGCGCAGTGAGCTATTGAGTGAGATCTTGGCAGCTCCGCAAGGGGCGGGGGATCGACTGGTCGTGCAAACGGCTGAAGGGCGAATGGTTGGGCTGGACAGTCGCAGTGGCTCTAAAGTCTGGGAGTACAAAAACGATGAGCCCCTGCTTACATTGCGCGGGACGGCCACCCCAGTTATCGAAGATGGTGTTGTTTATACGGGTTTTGCTTCAGGCAAAGTGGTTGCTTTAGACCTCGCCACTGGCTCATTAATTTGGGATCAAGCGGCAGCGATTGCCAGCGGCACCGCAGAAATTGAGCGTCTAGTCGATGTCGATGCCTCGCCTAAATTAACCAGCGATGCAGTTTATGCAGCTAGTTTTAATGGTAATTTATTCGCCTTCGCCAAGCGTAATGGCTCGCCACTATGGCGCTTCGAGACATCTACCTATCGCGAGGTTGATGAGGGCTTTGGCCATGTGTATCTAGTGGATGAGGAAAGCCGTATATATTCTATTAATTCACGCGATGGCGAGCAGCGCTGGGAACAGTCGGCGTTATTGAATCGCGAGTTGAGTGCGCCGGTGGTTTTTGCAGGTTATCTGCTCGTTGCAGATAACAAGGGCTACTTGTATGCCTTGTCTCAAGTTGATGGTAGTCTGGTAGGGCGTAAACGGGTGGATGGCGCTGGAGTGCGAGTGCCAATGCGCGTCGCCGATGACCAGCTTTATATCTATAGCAATGACGGTAAGTTGGCCGCCTATACTCTGCAGGTCCGTTAGTTAGCACTGTCAGGAGCTGCGCACCCTTATATTCAGCTTGCGTTGTTGTTCGCACTTTTTCTGGGCACTGTGCCCGAACGTTTATTCGATAAGACTCACTAGTCTTCACAAGGTTTAAATCTCTTTTCTATGCTTCCGGTAATTGCTCTAGTCGGCCGACCCAATGTCGGCAAATCGACACTTTTTAATCGACTCACACGCAGTCGTGATGCGCTAGTGGCTGACTACCCAGGATTGACGCGTGATCGCAAGTACGGTGAAGCCAGCATGGACGATCACCGTTTTATCGTGGTTGATACAGGTGGCTTGAGTGGCCTTGAAGACGGCATTGATGAGGTTATGGCGCAGCAGGCGTTAGCGGCTATCGAAGAGGCCGACGAAGTCTTATTGTTGGTTGATGCTCGGGCCGGATTGATGCCTGCTGAT
>CALSRU010000014.1 GCA_943788835.1 uncultured Pseudomonadales bacterium
TACCAAGGGATGGATTACACTATCGAATGGGCGCACATGGGTTGGGCTGAAATAGACCAGAATAGTATTTATGGACCTGGCGGCCAGCCCTGGTATAGCAACACCAACCCCCACGTTGCGGATACTTGGGCGAATTTGTTAGGCGACACGTACCTTGAAACGGCTAGTTTGCCCGAGGGCCCGTTGTTTGCGGGAAAATTCCATACGAACAACGTGATAATGGGATATTTCTGGGACTCGGGCACACAACAAACCGCGGTCAAGTATTACAACTACTCCATCGAGCAAACCTATGCGTACGTCACGGCAGTATCCCCCTCCGCCATACCAGTTCCAGCAGCTGCATGGCTATTCGGCTCAGCCTTGACCGGACTATTAGTGATGCGCCGCAAAATCTCTTAACAGCGCATTGAGCTTCAATGGCGGCTCCTTCGGGGGCCGTTGTTGTTTATAGCCCCCATACTACCTTCTCAACAATGGCATTTATCTTTCATTAACATCAATTACTCTTGTTCTTTTTTCTAACCACTAACAATGCTGCTAAGGCTGAGCCGAATAGCCAGGCTGTGGTGGGAATGGGGACTTGTGAGACTGTTATATTATCTAAGTATCCCCATGCGCCATGAATGAATTCCCAATCGTTGTCAGGGCTGATATTTGCCTCATAAATCCAGAATGTCGCAGCGTATTCTGGATTCGTTGTATCCAGCTCGAAGGGTGGTAAAGCTTGGTAGCTAGTATCCGTAAACAGATCGCCGCCAACAGAGCTAAATTCAATCGCAAAAAAAGAGCACATACGATCGGCACCGTCTTGCTCACATTGACCTTGCCAGCTATCTAGCCACCAAGAGTCAATCGGCGAACCTGGCTCAACCGAGGTATTGAAAACATTACTGTAAGCTCCACAACCCCATAGAGGATCGAAGAGCACCCAAGTGCTGCAGTCCCGATCGTCAGATATGAGTAAAGCGGGCCCGGCGCCCCCAAACATTTCCATTGCCGTATTGTCATTATTACTAATTGACGAAGTATTTCCGGGGCTGCCATTCGGTCCATAGTTTGATGCATACCAAACTCCACCATCGTCTCGGATGGAGAGTGGCTGCGCATCATCACTAACCCTAAAAAATCCTGAATACTGCGAGCCTCTAACGTTTCCAGAATAAAGGCCGCCACCGGTGTCCACTACAACCTCTTCTAAAGCACCCGACCAACTAATCGTCGTTATTGCACCAAACGAATTTAAACTCACAGAAAAAAACAGACACGCAACTAAGCGCGATAAAGCGGAGATCATTTGGCGTACTCCAGGTCTTGTTGATTTTTATGCGCGTTCCATCGAACCACTACTAACTGCCAGGGGAGGCAGTGCCTTAGCTTAACAACCCGAGCTGTGGCCGGTCAATAAATAAACAATGAAGCGTGCAATTAAGAATGCGCGCAGCAGAAGGCAGGCGTACAGAATTAGCGTGAAATGTAAAATCTTCTGACGGTCTATCTGACGGTCTCTGCTGTCAGGCATTATTATTCTTTACGAAAATTCAACGACTTATATGTTAAATATGGCGGTGAGACAGGGAATGACCCATAAAAAGATTACGCTTTTTATGGCCCTACGGGCTCGCTGCGCTCGGTGAAAATTGCGGTGCAATTTTGCGAACCCACCGGTTAGAACCAACCTACTGACCCAGACCGATAAATACAAAAGGCCCCAATGGGGCCCTTTATATTTATGGCGGTGAGACAGGGATTCGAACCCTGGGTACGTTGCCGTACACACACTTTCCAGGCGTGCTCTTTCGACCACTCAGACATCTCACCGTACAAAAAAACATAACTCTTTGGTTGAGTGCAACGACACACGCCTTCTGGAAATAAACGCTAAGCCCCAACCATTGCTTTGAAGCCGCGCGACTTTAAAGCATAGTGCCGCCGCTGTAAAGGAATGCCCCAGTGGCTTGCCCAGCTATTACCGAGCAATCTCACCCAACTCTTGCAAAGCCGCTTCGGCTTCAGCCAGCCTGCGCTTTAAACCCACGACCGCGCCAGCGGTGCCTTTACCTGACTTTTCCATGTCAGTAATTTTTTGTTGTAGCTCGGCTTTCTCTTTGGCGCTTTCTTCAATAGCTAACAACAGCTCGCGACTTTCTTCAGTAAAATTAACAATCATTTCTCGCATAGTCTCTTTTGTCCCTGCGTCTGCGCTTAACGACAGATTTTGCAACTGGCGCTCGAGCATGTCGCGCTCGCGCTGCAGCGCTTCAATAGCGCCCTGATTCTCTGCATTTTGCCCAGCCGCTGCACTCAAATCTTGCTCGGTAAGCGCTTTAATTTCCAACAGTTGATTGTAGTTTTTTTCTAAGTCTGCAAACTTTTCTTGCAGCGCCTCAAAATTAGCATCGCTGCGTGACAGCCCCTCATCACGGCTTTGCTGATTGGCTCGCAGCGCCTCTAGGTCGCCACGAGTAATGGCTAGATCGGTCAACAACTCGCGCACACTTAGCTCAGAAAACTCTGCGCGTCTGCGCTGTTGCAGTGTTAAAAAACCAAACACAAAACACCCCACCAACAAGAAAAACCAAAAACCGCCGGCCAGCCCTAACATGAGATAAGAGACATTAATCATTCTTGGTTTTATCCATTTTATTTGAGCGCTAAGCTGCTCTTTTATTGACGTAAAAGCCGAACAACATCAACTGATGCCGGCTGATTGCTTCGGTAGGCACTAATGGCTATACCGCCGCGGCGCGTGTATCGAGCCAACACTGTTACAGCTTGCAGCTGCGGTAACTGCACAAGGTCGGTATATATTTGCTCAACGGTTTGTTCATGAAAACCGTTGTGCTCTCTGTAGCTAACAATGTATTGCAGTAACTCTGAGTAATCCAGCTTTTGCCCCGAATAAGTAATGGTAACTGTTGCCCAATCGGGTTGCGATGTGACAGGACAATTACTGCACAGCAAATCAGACTGCACTACCTCATTAGTCACTTGCTGGTCAGTTACGTTTAGCAACTGGGGCGAGCGTTGATAAAGCGTGCAAGCCACATCGAGCTCATCAAGCTGCACAATGTCACCCTGCTCGCCACTGGCAACGCTGCCGATAGGTGCTGCGCTAGTAACATCCCAAGGTGTATGTAAGTCAAGCAGCTCAAGCGTTACTTTTGCGCCGAGCAACTCACTCAGGTCACGTGATACGGTTTGCACAACCGCCTCGTTGCTTGCAAACGTATGTTGATTAAGGCTATTTAAATAGAGCTTGAGCGATTTCGATTCGACAATAATCGGTGATTCAACCGGTACCAGCAACCTACCGTGCTTAGCCACTGGCTTGCCCTGCGGGTTGAGCCACGACAATTCATAACACTGCCATACATCAGCACCAAACATGGGCTGTGCGGCATTGTAGCCCAACACCGTTGCCCGATAGTCAGCGCGCGCTATGGCATGCAGCAATGTGGGCGTATAAGCCTGTACGTAATCGCTGCTATGGCCAAGCGGCGAAGTGCTGGCATAAGTTCCGGCAGTAAATGAGGTATCGTTGTTAGACATATTCAAAGCTTACTGTGTTGCAATATAAATAGTGTGTTTCGATTTAACTGGACTGACGCACCGCTCACGCTGGCACGCAGGTACGGTTACTCGATGTCGATAACGTCAGCCCTATGATCTTAGCTACGCAATTTTTCACCGCGCGTTAACAGGTACATTGCAAAACCAAAGCCACCCAGCATAAACAGCGTGAGCATAAAATAAGACACACCCAGCGACACATCACTCACACCCAAAATGCCGTAGCGAAAACCGTTTACCATATACAAAATTGGGTTAGCCAACGATACCTTGGCCCAAAAATCAGGCAGCAAGTCGACCGAATAAAATACGCCACCCAAATAAATCATAGGTGTGAGCACAAAGGTTGGAATGATGGAAATATCGTCAAAACTATTGGCGTACATGGCATTAAGAAAACCGGCAATAGAAAACACCACGGCAGTCATTAACACCATACTAATGGTTATGGGCCAACTCTCTACACTTAGGTCGGTAAAAAAAAGTGCCAGCACCGTTACAATGCCACCCACGGCTAAACCGCGCAATACACCACCGGCCAAATAGCCCAGCAAAATAGTTACCTCGGCGGTAGGTGAAACTAACAATTCCTCTATGTTGCCCTGAAATTTGGTGCCATAAAAAGACGACACCACATTGCCATACGAATTTTGAATAACGGCCATCATGATTAAACCCGGCACCACAAACTGCATGTAATCATAACCGCCCATTTGGCCAATACGCGAGCCAATGAGACTGCCAAATATCACGAAGTACAGCGCGATAGTAATAGCCGGCGGCACGAGTGTTTGCACCCAAATACGCATAAATCGGCGCACTTCTTTTACCACAATGGTTTTAAACGAAACCCACTGAATAGCCATATTCATGATGCGGCTCCACTACTGGCAGCAGCGTTGGGCACAACCATGGGGTCTTCCGCAGGCTTGTCATAACCAACAATGTTGCCTGGCTTTAACAAATTAACAAACATCTCTTCTAGTCGATTTGACTTGTTACGCATACTCGTAACCTCAATTCCAGCCCCATCAAATAAAGTAAACAGCTTATTCAGTGATTGCTCCTTGCCAACTTCAATTTCAACCTCAAGCATGTTGTCATCCATAATCCGTGCCGTAAAGCCAGGTAGCTCGAGCGGTGCTTGCAGTGCATTGCGCGTGTCAAAAATAAATATTTCACGAGTAAGCTTGCGCAACAGCGACTTCATGCTGGTGTTTTCAATAATTTGACCTTCATCAATAATGGCAATATTGCGGCACAGGCTCTCGGCTTCTTCGAGGTAATGCGTGGTGAGAATAATGGTAGTGCCCTCGTCGTTCACCTCGGTTAAAAACTCCCACATGCTGCGGCGTAATTCGATGTCGACCCCTGCGGTGGGTTCATCAAGCACCAAGAGCTGGGGCTCGTGCACCAACGCACGGGCAATCATCAGGCGGCGCTTCATGCCGCCAGACAACGTGCGCGAAATAGTATCGCGCTTGTCCCACAGGTCGAGCTTGCGCAAGTATTTTTCGGCGCGCTGTTTAGCCAACGCACGCGACAGACCGTAGTAGCCACCCTGAGTGACTAAGATGTCGAACACTTTTTCAAATTGATTAAAATTAAATTCTTGCGGCACCACACCCAAACATTGCTTGGCTTGCTGGAAATCCTGGTCGATATCGTGCCCCATAATACAAACGCTGCCCGCGCTTTTGCTAACCACCGAGGTAAGAATGCCTAAGGTGGTTGATTTACCTGCGCCATTGGGCCCCAGCAGCGCAAAAAAATCGCCCTGACGAACATGTAAATCAATACCCTTTAAAGCCTGAAAGCCATCGGCGTAGGTTTTTTTAAGGCCCTTAATTTCTAGCGCAACACTCATACGTCTGTTGTTTTTCCTTTCGTTTAAACTTACATTGGCGTGGCGAGGCACCTACCTCACCAGCCAGCATTTAAAACATGCCACTGAACTTACTCACTCACACCCACATTGTGCAAGCGCCTATGTTACCACCTGCTAATGACCAAAATTCTATTATTACCGCGGCGCGTGAATTTCTAACCACATTTGAATCAATGCAACTGGCCACCGTCAACTCAAGTGGACAGCCTATGGCGAGCTACGCACCCTTTGTACGATTAGACAACGGCCAGCTAGGTATTTTTATCAGCGATTTAGCCGCGCATACCGCCAATTTGCGTAACCAGCCTGTAGCCTCAGCACTTTTCATTGAGTCCGAGACTCAAGCCAAGCAGATATTTGCGCGCAAGCGACTAATGCTGGAGTGCGGTGTGAGCATGCATCAGCGTGAATCGGCAGAATCGAGCCGGGTACTAAAGGCTATGCAGCAGCGCTTTGGCGATATTATCGCGCAGCTTACCCCGCTTGCTGACTTTCATGTCTTTACACTATCGATCACGCAAGCCACTTACGTAACCGGCTTTGCGCAAGCCTCGGTGTTTAGCGGGTCGACGTTTAACGCCAACACGAGCGCCTAGCCTTGGTAACGCTTATGCCCAACTAGCGCTACGGCCAGCGGTATTCAATATCAACAAACAATGAGCGCGGCGCCGATGGGAAGTAGCGATCGCCACTAAAACTGGTGTAGTCGGCTCGCTCGGCATACTGTACATCCGTGACATTGAGCAGCCGAAAACCGGCTTGCCAGTCATTGGCAAAGTTCCACTGCCCACGCAAATTCAAGTAATCATGCCCTGCATAGCGGTGCTCGTTTTCGGGGTCGGTGTAGTAACGCGATTGATGCACCCACTCTAACTCGAGCTGCCCTCTTAAATCGAAAGACCTGCGCAAAAACGCCGTGCCAAAATGCAGCGGCGCACTATCGAGCTGGTTACCCGATAGTTTCACCCCACCCGACTCACGATTATTCGCATATTTGTGCTGAGCATAAGTGCCACGAACACCCGCTACTAGATCGGTGCGCACTTGATAATCTAAAGCCACCTCAAGACCACGATGAGTGGTTTGCCCATTGGCCACATTAAAAAAGTCTGAATCGCGAAAAATAACATTATCTTTCTTATAGGCAAATATATTCGCTTCATACGCTAAGGTGGCTGTTTGGCCACGCCCGCCTAACTCAAAGCCAAATATTTCTTCCGAATCAAGCTCAGCTGCGATTTGATCACGCTGCAACCGGTACAGCTCAGTGGCCTGCGGAGCACGAAAGCCATGGCTCGCGTTTAGATAAAGCTGATGGTTAACCGCCAACTCGTAGCGCACGCCCACACTCGGCGACCAATTATTAAAACGGTCGTTGCGATCAGCCGGCCGTGAATAACGGCAACCGCCAAAACCGCAAGCCGCGCCATTTTCATCGGTGCGCCCATCGAGCATACGATTGTTATAGTCGTAGGCCATATGCTCATAGCGCAAGCCCGTGCTCAGCCACAGATCTTGCGCTAGCGGCCAATCAATATCTACAAAATAACTCGCTTGTGTGGCATACACCTGATAGTCGTATTGTTTACCCTGCGGAATCGTTGCCACTAGAAAAGCAGAGCCCTGGGTAGACCCATACTGAGTTTGGCGAAGAAAGGCATCGGTTAATTCAACATCCAACCCGGTATTGATTATCCATCCTTGCTCACCACTGAACTGATAATTGGTTTGCACGCCTACACTGGTTTGCCCATTGAATTCTACCGGCTGACCCGGTAAAAAGTGCATTAAAAAGTCCATCTCGGCATAGCGCGCATAGGGCGTTACGATAAGCAGGTTTTGTTCGTCGATGCTGTAGCGCAGCTCGTGTAAAAAACGCGCCGATTGCGCATTACGATAAGCATTGGGGTCGTCATTAGTTTCGCGCAGCGCATCATCTTTGTAAGCGAGGCTCCCCTCAAGATAACTAGCCGTTTGCTGGCGCAAATTACTGTATGTGAAAATAGAGCGGCCGTTGAGCACGCCCAACTTTTTGGAAGTGGTTTCATAGCCATGCTGCAAAGTGATTTTTTGCTGGTCGTAACCCGAAGACGCCCTAAACCCTCGGTCTTGCGCTAGTGTGATATCGGCCCGTAAATTGTGGGCATCGAATGCATTACCACTTGAAACGTGTGTTCGATAAAAATCTTCCGGCCCCGCCTCAAGAGTGATCGCGGGAGAGGATGCATTAGCTAAGCTGGGCGAAATAATATTCACCACACCATGCACTGCATTGGAGCCAAAATTGACCTGCGCCGGCCCACGAATAATCTCTATACGCTGTGCCGCTTCGGTATGCGCGTCAAACAATTCATTCACATTGCAAAAACCTGCGGCGCGCAATGGCACACCATCGGCTGCGGCCAACACGCTGCCACAAGCACCGCCACCCGTTAAGACCGGCGAGCGCACCGCCGGTAAATATTCTTGTCCACTGCCTCTCGCAAAGTTTACGCCAGCAACTCGCGCCAGCGCCTGCGCAATATGCGTGTGACGAACAAGCTGCAACTCCTCACTACTGAGTAACGCACTATTGCCCGCCAGCTCACTGCGGCGCTGCCCCGCCCGCTTACCAGTAACAATAACCTGTTGCAGCACAGGAGCTAAATCACTCTGCTCTGCTAAAAGCGCGGTATTGGCTTCGCCCGCAGCATTAATAGGTTGAGGGCTTGCACCAACTAATAATGGCGAATAAGCGGCTTGGGCAAAAGCAGCCTGACCCAAGCACAGCACCTGCACTGCAACGACTATTAACACCACTAGGATTGTGCGGATGTTGTGCAGAAATCGAGCAACCCGTTCAAATAACGCTGCGAATAAAAATGACGAGAGTCGATTAACCAATAAAAAAACCATGCAAAAACCTTATAGATATTCAACAAAAGGAGGGGTAGAAAGCGGCATAAATCTGGAGATTACATGCCAATAAAACACCGTTTGATGCCTGCCGCGGAAGTTTACTCACTGCGGATTTATGTTTAAAATAAAAAGATGGGTTTTATTGACCAAAAAAGTTAATACCCCCCAACTGTTTCAAACTCGCACCATAATCTATTGAGTAACAATCACTGCAAATGGAAAAGCGGTCTCAAATTCTAACAAAAAAAATGAGCGGTGTGACG
>CALSRU010000015.1 GCA_943788835.1 uncultured Pseudomonadales bacterium
TAAATGTTTTTATTTTTGCGTTTATGTCTTTGGGCAGCCATTTACCCTCAGTGACCGGGGCAGCCGTGCCGCCCTGGCAGGTTTTGCAACTGGCTGAGTCCATTAGCACCCCCACCGGCGCAACCATTAGTGGCAGCGTTGAGTTATTTCAGCTGCTTTATCAATGCACAGCCGGTGCGGTATTTGCCTCGATGATGGCTTATGTAACGGCGCAATACGCCGATATAAAATTATTTCATTTTTGGAAAAAGCTGACGCACGGCAAACATTTATGGCTGCGCAATAATTTCAGCACACTGGTCAGCCAAGGGGTCGATTCGTTTATGGTAGTCAGCATCACCTTTGGCGCTCTCTTTGTGGCCGGCGCCATGCAACTCAGTACTTTGTTACTACTTATGGGCAGCAACTATCTATTTAAAATGACTGTAGCACTAGCCGACACGCTGCCCTTTTATTTCTTAGTCGGCAAGCTCAGTCGCTATTTACAAATAGACAACCAATCCGTCACCTGATACCCAAGCACGCTACATTACATTTGGGCTATTTGTGTTTTTACACGATATGGACAGCCATGCGCATGATAAACTGACGCGGCGTCTAAAGCGTATAAACTCTCAATAGCAATCCTTTGCGCTCGGAGCTAAACCTTGCCAGTCCCACCCAATGCTTCCCCAAAAAGCTCGCGACAAACCTTTTTAGCGCTTCAAAATATCGAATTTAGATGGTTACTGGCCAGCAACGCGGCTTTCTTTTTGTCACTGCATGGGCAAATGCTTACGCGGAGCTATCTGGCGTGGAACATGACTGGCCAGGAAATGTCACTGGCTTATATCAACGCAGCCTATGCCATCCCTATGATCCTTTGCTCGATTATTGGTGGCGCACTCACCGATCGCTTTGAACGCCGCGGCCTTATTCAAATTGGCCAAGCCATCCTGCTGGTGAGCGAACTGGCCATACTGCTTTTACTGGTAATAGGGCAACTGGCTTTTTGGCATCTCATTATCGCTGGCATCATCGGTGGCATTGTTATTCCATTAATTATGCCCGCACGCACTGCAATGATCTTTAATATTGTTGGAGCCGCGCGCCTGGGCAATGCCATGGCACTCTCGATGGCAGTGGTAAATATCACCCGCGTAATTGGGCCTGCCCTGATGGGCCTAGCGATCAGTCAATACTCAGTCACTGCAGCCTATATCATTGCCAATATTTTGTTTCTGGCGGCTTACTTTTTTATGCTCAAGGTCGATAAAAAACCTATTGATCGAGTACAGCAAGGCAACGCCCATTTAAATCTGCTAGAGGATGTCGTTGCAGGGTTGCGCTATGTGCGCGCGTCCAAACCGGTACTAGCCTGCTTGGTGTTTGGTTTTTTACCCATGTGTTTAGCCATGCCCATTCAAAACTTACTCATTTTGTACGCCGACAATGTTTGGGGTGTGGGCGAGGCAGGGCTGGGTATTTTAATGGCTGTGTCGGGCCTAGGCGGTGTACTGGGTTCACTGTGGCTAGCCATGCGCGGCGAGAACTCACAGCGTGCAAAGCTAATGGTCGCCAACGCACTGGGCTTCACCCTATGCTTGGCTATTTTTAGCTTAACCAGCAACTTTTACTTAGCGCTGGTGCCGTTATTACTGGCTAATTTGTGCGCCTCTGCGGCGCAAACGCTCAACAACACCACGGTGCAATTGTTGGTCGATGATCAGCAACGCGGCCGCGTGTCGGCGCTCATGATGATGGCGTTTGGTTTTACCCCACTGGGCGTAGTGCCGCTGGCTTGGGCCGCGCAGCACATTGGTATTGCCGCCACTACCACGGCGGCCAGTGCTCTGCTAGCGATGATCATTGGTGCTTTTTTCTTACTCAGTGCAACGCTCAGAACACTCGACACCGCGGTGCTGGCTGCACTTAAAAAACATTAGTTTTATTAATGTTCTATTTGCCCCAAGTTGGCATGCACTACAGCACCGTTTAACACCGGATTATTGGCCGCAAAGGCTATAGTGCGAGCGATTTCAATGGGCTCGATTAAACGGTTGAAGGCAACACCGCTGGCAATGGATTCTAAAATCTCGGTACTGCCGCCCACGTGGTTTTCAAGCATTTCGGTGGCCGTAAATCCGGGGCATACGCAGGCTGTATGAATACCGCTGCCCACTAAGTCTTGGCAGCTGGCCCGCATCAAACCTAGTAGCGCATGCTTTGATGTGACATACGAACACGTATTGGCCACGCCTTTTTCCGACAAGGTTGAACCCAAATAAATAATCGACGAACCCGGCTGCATCAAAGGCAGCACAATTTGATTGAGCTGCGCTGGTGCAACCACATTCACTTGCAACACCTCCTGCAAAGAATCCGCCGCCAACTCCCGAGTAGAGTCTTTGCGCAGTAGTCCTGCGTTGTGAACCATTACAATCTCATCACAGCCAGTCAACTGTGCTTGAATATCACCAGCGCAAGCATCAATAGTGGCCGAGCTGCTCATATCCAGAGGTATGTGCACAATCCCCGTCAAGGCCGGCTCACTGCGCGACAGGTTGACCACTTTGTAGCCGGCCTCAATAAAAAGCTGTGCCGTTGCGTAACCAATGCCGCGACTCGCGCCAGTAATGACTAATGCTTTGTTACTCATAATTTGTTACTCATAAATAGAATGCCTTTATCGAACTAGGACGATGATAAATGGTGAATGGTGTTAGTTGGTTCAGTCAAATGGTATAAACAGCGCCGAATTGCACCTGCCGCTAATCTGTAGTGAACAACGGCAACGTCATCGCCGTTAATCGACTTTGCCTTAATCGACTGCGCATTAATCGACTTAACGTCAGTAAACGTAAACTAAAGCAGACCCACATTAACACTTTAATCTACTGTCATTTGCCAAGCCGACAAGCTAGCATGTACGCCAGCAACGCATTGTACGGCCATCGGGCTCGCGAAGAAAACCACGGTTGCTTGAGCGTGCCGGCTGCAATGATTAATCCACTACCATTTCGCTCCACCAGCCATTATGACTCAACGTCTCACTACGATTGAAATCAGCAAAGAAGATCTGAAATTTTCAGGCGCGCACTTTACTATTTTTAGCGCTACCGAGCGTGAACGCCTGCACGGACACAACTTTAAAGTCCGCGCTTCGGTGGTTGCTCCGGTTGATGAAAACGGTATGTGCTTTAACTATCAAGAGATCAAGTCGCGACTGCGCAAACTGTGCTCGTCACTCGATGAATACGTGCTACTGCCTGGCCAATCGCCGCATATGCATATTCACCAAGAAGGCTCCATGTACATTGCTCAGTTTAACGGCGAAAGCATGTCGTTTTTAACCAGCGATACCCAAGTGCTGAGTATACGCAACACAACGGTTGAAGAATTTTCGCACTATATTTTGCAACAATTGGTCAGCGCCGATAATTTCTTTGCCGACAATGATGTGCACAGTATGACAATTTCGGTTTCATCGGGTGACGGCCAATGGGGCTCCACCCAATGGCACTCAACACAGTAAAAATCACATTCCAATAAATATTACATATTCTTCATTGTGTACGCGCAAGTAACAAACGTAAGCGATGAGCCTCACTCAAGGTTATTGCAGGCCAGCCAACGCAACCAGTAAATTTAGTTAAGTAATTGATTTTTAGATATATTTTAGAAAATTACCCGTCATCTAATTAGCTCGCCGCGGCGCTCACAATCAATCTAAAGTGGTGCGCACAGGGCCAGAGGCGCAACTAAGGGGACGTGGCGTCCCGTTTTTTTTTGCCCGCTACTATGGTTTCATAAGCTCATCTGATCAACCACGCAGGTTTGCGCTGATCAGGGACACGTTGTACTGAAGTAGCGCACCTGTAGGAACGTATCGTTAACTCCGATGCCAACCACGTTGTAAAGTTTTAAGTTTTAACCTCATATTCAAACGCCGGCAGTTTTGTCGGCGTTTTTTTTTTGCGCGCGATTTGAGGAGAAATAAACAAGCAGGCATCGCAAGCCCAGCTCGTCATAACGCGGACCTCACCAACATTGCTGTGGTTACTTGGCAGGCTTAGCGCGACCGGTTTTGCTTGCGCTCTTTTTGCGAGGACGTGATTTAGGCCGTGGCTTTTTAGCCTTGCCGGTAGCTTTTTTACGCGGCGGCGACTTACCCTTCGCTGATTTTTTTGTTCTACGATCGCCACTCCGCTCAGCGCCACCACCGGCCAGCATCAAATCGACCTTACGCTGCTCCATGTCAACCGCTGCAACGGTTACTTGAATGGGGTCGCCCATCCGGTAGATCGTACCCGTTCGCTCGCCCACAAGCCGCTGCATAGCGGCGTCAAAGTGAAAGTAGTCTTTGCCTAAAGAGCTGATATGCACCATGCCCTCAACATACAAATCTTGCAGCTCGACAAACATGCCAAAGCCGGTCACGCCGGTAATCACGCCGGCAAAGTCTTTGCCCACATGCTCCAACAAATATTCGCACTTTAAAAAAGCCATGACATCGCGCGTTGCATCATCGGCGCGGCGCTCGGTCATAGAGCAGTGCGCACCGGCGGCCAACACTTCGGCTTTGCCGTAGGGGTATATCACTTGCCGGTCGAGTAAACTGGCACCGCGTACTTTGCGCACATACTTAAACTTGTTGCGCCGCCGCACCATATGCTTAATGGCGCGATGCACCAACAAATCGGGGTAGCGACGAATAGGCGACGTGAAGTGCGCATAAGCCTCGTAAGCCAAACCAAAATGGCCGTTATTCTCAGGGTCATAAACGGCCTGGCTCAGCGAACGCAACAGCATGACCTGAATAAGACTCGCATCGGGTCTATCTTTAATTTTTAGCATCAGTGCTTGAAAGTGCTTAGGCGAAGGCTTGTCGCCACCGTCAAGCCACAAACCCATCTCACTCAAATACACGCGCAAATTTTCAAGCTTTGCCGGTTTAGGACCTTCGTGCACACGAAACAAAGCCTCTAGCTCAGACTTTTGTAAAAAATCTGCCGTAGCCACATTAGCGCACAACATGCACTCTTCAATAATTTTATGTGCATCGTTGCGCGCCACAGGCACAATCGCATCGATTTTGCGTTTTTCGTTAAAAACCACTTGGGTTTCAACAGTTTCAAAATCAATAGCGCCGCGCTTGCTGCGACTTTTACGCAGCAGATGAAACAATTCGTTTAGGTCTTTTAAATGCGGTAAAACCGGTGCAACACGCTCCATTAAACCGGGCCGCGGCTCTCGCTCAATTAAACCTAACGCCTCAGCCACTTCTGTGTAGGTGAGACGCGCGTGTGAATGCATCACCCCTTCGTAAAATTCAAAGCCTGTGAGTTTGCCGGTGGCACTCAAGGTCATTTCGGCCACCATGCACAAGCGATCGACCTTCGGCTTGAGCGAACACAAACCGTTTGAAATAGCCTCGGGCAGCATCGGCACTACGCGACCCGGAAAATAAACCGAGTTACCGCGCGCAAACGCCTCGTTGTCTAGGGCAGAATTTACCGGCACGTAATGCGCCACATCGGCAATGGCCACCCACAAGCGATAGCCGCCCCGCCAACCGCGCTCACAATAAACCGCATCGTCAAAATCGCGCGCATCTTCACCGTCTATGGTCACTAGCGGTAATTGCCGCAAGTCCACCCGGTGTTTTTTATCTGCCTCTTCTGGCTCATCGGCTAACTTAGCTGCCTCGGCAACGACTTCATCGGAGAACAAATAAGGAATGTCGTGACTGCGAATGGCAATATCAATTTCTAAACCCGGCGCCATCGGTGCACCCAACACTTCAGCCACCATGCCTTTGGCGCGCGTGCGTCGGTCAGGATATTCGGTAAGTTGTACCGTCACGTATTCACCCGGCTGGGCGCGCTGGCAATCGTTTTTATCAACCAAAATGTCGTGGGTAATGCGCGGGTTATCGGGCACCACAAAAAACACACCCGCCTCACTTTTTAGCCGCCCCACTACCCGCGTAGTATTGCGCGCAATAATCTCAACCAGCTTACCCTCGGGCTGACCTCGGCGGTTTTCGCCCACCACACTCACTAACACTTCATCGCCATGAAACAGGCGGCGCATTTCGTTAGCGCTTAAATAAATATCGTCGCTACCCTCTTGCAAAACAAAGCCAAAGCCATCGCGGTGAGCCTCTACTCTACCGCCCAATAAATCCATTTTTTCGACCAACCCATACTCGTCAGCACGGTTACAATGGATTTGACCGGCTCGCTGCATTGCCCCCAGCCGTTTTTGCAAAGCGTGGCGACTGTCTTGCCCTTTTATTTTTAAATGCTTGATTAGCTCACGAAAACCCAGCGGGCCAAAAGCCTCAAGCTGCTCCAGAATGTATTCCCGGCTAGGAATGGGGTTTTCGTAATTAGAGGCTTCGCGTTTAGCGAAGGGATCAGACGCGGCATCGCGCGCTGTTTGCTTGACTTTTTTTGGCACTAGAATTCCGTAGTAGCGATAGCGGCAGCAATAAAACACAGCACTGTAAGGTATAAACTGCCACAGGGATATTACATTCAGTATACAGCCGTTTGAGCCTGAAAAGTGTGCCGCCTAGTACCACTGTTCAAGCCAACAAAGTACAACCGACATTTGTTTGACAAGGATTTGCCATGTCAGTACAGTGCGCAGCCAATGTGGCGACCGCCAAGAGGCAGTAAACAGACTTCGCAGCCGCACCTAAACAGTTCGAAAAAACCCATCTATGTTCTATGCCCAGGTGGTGAAATTGGTAGACACGCTAGCTTCAGGTGCTAGTCTTCGCAAGAAGGTGGAGGTTCAAGTCCTCTCCTGGGCACCATTCACTTTGTTCATGCCAGCCCAAAAAACAGTCGGGACTCCCGGCACACAAGCAAAGCTTGTGCGCGTTCGGCTGCGCTTGAAGCGATGCTTCAACAACGCTTACCTCACCCTCTCCTGGGCACCAATAGTTCTCCCTAACCGATTCGGCTGTAAAGCCTGTCATCGCAGACTAAATGCTGGTCCGGGACTTGAACCGAAAGAGGTTCGCCAACTTGCACAGCAAGTTGCAACGAGCGGCACAGCAGCGAAGCCACCGCAGGTGGTCAAGATAGCCCCTAGGCTAGCTTGATTCACCCTCTCCTGGGCACCATTCACTACGAGAGAATAAAACAGCGTTACACGGCTATGAACTCCCCGGCGGTGCTTGGTGGAAGTTTTCAAAGGCCCCCTAGATTTCGTACCCGCAAAAACCACAAGCACGCAAAAAAGGTACTCCTGAGCGATTACAAGGCCGTGCGGCAGGCGCGCTTTTCCCGACTATTTTTGCTCAAAAAAGTCGCAGTGCTAACTTATTGTTTTAAATGGAATTTTATTGATCCGTCGCAATTGATGAATTGACTATTTATTATCCTTTTGATAGTTTCCGTGGTTAAATCGACTTTGGCACTCCATCCTTCGTAACCTCTGCATGGATGAAGAAATAGCATACGGAACTTTGCGATGATTAAGAAACAATTAGGATTGCTGGCTGGTTCACTGATGATGGCAGCCAGCTCAAGTGCTGAAATTCCGCTGAATAGCAATGTATTATTTGTCTTCAATAAAGTCGGTGCTGGAACTTACTATCAAAATTACGGCTCGCCAGTTCAAAGCCTAGCTGACGGCTTTTCTATCGATGTAAGTGCCGCAAGTGCTGCGCTTGGCGGCTCTATTGATTCGTTCGCTATCTTAGCTTTATCAGCCGGAGCGTGCTCCCCCACTGGGTCAAATTCCTTTCCTTGTTACAACTATAATGAAGGGCTCTATGTTGAGTTAGGTGGCGGGTTAGTCTACACAGCTGACTCAGTTCAGGCGACGACTAACTTGTCGGCTCAGAACGCCATTTCAAACGTTCAAGACTTTCTTAGCGGAGCCGAGCTGGGCCTCAACGTCGAGGGTAGTGCCGGTGACTTTGACGCTAGTGCTTACGTTGGAGGCTACCTTATATCTAGCTGGCCCGGAAACTTTCTTCAATATGAGGGGCTGGAATGGTTCGACAACCTTGAGCTGCATCCGGACTACCCACTAGTGTTTAATAAACAAACGCTGAGCGTTTCTACGGAACCATGCGCAGTGCTGGGCTACGGCTCCTGCCTCGCATCACCCTTCCAAGACACGCCAGCGGTTATTACTGGCGCAAAAGGTAAAACCACGATACCAGGAGGAGGCCCTGCTTCCGGTGAGCTGTTTGCAACCGATATCGATGGCCTCACAGATGGCGCATACTTCGCCGTAACGTCCCCGCCTGCTCACGGCCAAGCGCAAATTAACCCAGCAACGGGTTTGTGGACCTACTCAGCCGATGCCTATTATTTAGGTACAGACCCCTTTACGGTAACGGTCACTGATGACTTGGGCGGCATCACTGAACAAGTTATTGGTATTTATCTTGTTACTCAATTGGCTATTGAGCAAAAACTCACCGCCAGTGATGGTGCGCAGGCGGATTACTTTGGCAGGAGCGTCTCGATCTCGGGCGACACGGCGGTGATTGGTGCTTATGGTGATGCCAATAATGGCTCGGCTCTATGTGTATGTGCGCAGTAATGGCGTGTGGAGTGAGCAGCAAAAACTCACCGCCAGTGATGGTGCGTCGGGTGATGAGTTTGGCACTAGCGTCTCGATCTCGGGCGACACGGCGGTGATTGGTGCTTATGGTGATGACTTTTACTACAGGCTCGGCCTATGTGTATGTGCGCAGTAATGGCGTGTGGAGTGAGCAGCAAAAACTCACCGCCAGTGATGGGGCGGGGGAGGATTGGTTCGGCTCGAGCGTATCGATCTCGGACAACACGGCGGTGATTGGTGCTCATACGGAGTACACTGATGACACGAACCCACCAGGCTCGGCCTATGTGTATGTGCGCAGTAATGGCGTGTGGAGTGAGCAGCAAAAACTCACCGCCAGTGATGGTGCGGGGCGGGATAACTTTGGCAGTAGCGTCTCGATCTCGGGCGACACGGCGGTGATTGGTGCTTATCTTGATGACGATAATGGCTCGAGCTCAGGCTCGGCCTATGTGTATGTGCGCAGTAATGGCGTGTGGAGTGAGCAGCAAAAACTCACCGCCAGTGATGGTGCGGAGGATGATTACTTTGGCTATGAACGTCTCGATCTCGGGCGACACGGCGGTGATCGGTGCTAGTAGTGATGACGATAATGGCTCGAACTCAGGCTCGGCCTATGTGTATGTACGCAGTAATGGCGTGTGGAGTGAGCAGCAAAAACTCACCGCCAGTGATGGTGCGCAGGCATGATTACTTTGGCAGTAGCGTCTCGATCTCGGGCGACACGGCGGTGATTGGTGCTAGCGGTGATGACGATAATGGCGATGCCTCAGGCTCGGCCTATGTGTATGTGCGCAGTAATGGCGTGTGGAGTGAGCAGCAAAAACTCACCGCCAGTGATGGTGCGCAGGGGATTACTTTGGCAGTAGCGTCTCGATCTCGGGCGACACGGCGGTGATTGGTGCTCCGTATGATGACGATAATGGCTCGAACTCAGGCTCGGCCTATGTTTATGATTTTCCCAACACGCCAGCGATTATTACAGGCTCCTTAGAGGGCAGCACGACAAAAGGCGGGTTTACCTTCGGTACGCTGCAAGCACCGATGTAGATGGCCTGACCGATGGCACTTACTTTAGCGTCAGTGCCGCACCGCTTTATGGTCAAGCAATAATTAATCCCTCAACAGGTTTGTGGACCTATTTAGCCGGGGCAGTTTATGCAGGTGCCGACCCTTTTACTGTAACCGTCACCGATGATTTAGGCGGCACCACCGAGCAGGTGATAGCCATTACCGCTATAGGCATTGATACCGACAGCGATACGATCTACGACTATCAAGATAACTGCCCGCTAATACCTAACACCAATCAGTCAGACTTTGACGGTGATAGCTTGGGTGATGTGTGTGACCCCGACATGGACGGTGATGGAACCGATAATGAATTCGATGCCTTCCCCTTAGACCCATCAGAAACCAGTGATACTGATTCAGATACCGTAGGCGACAACAGTGACAACTGCGTTAACGATGCCAACACCAATCAGTCGAACATTGATGGCGATACCTTGGGTGATGTGTGTGACCCCGACATGGACGGTGATGGCGTAGCCAATGCTATAGAACTTTATTTTGGTGGTGATGAAACCAATAGCGGTGATGCAGCAGTAAGCCAAGCGAATATTCTTGCACTAAGTGAAACCGCACAACAAGACGCAGACTACGACGGTGTGCCTGATGAATATGAAACGGCGGTATGGCGGTAATGCAACAAGCTCACCTATGGAGAGGTACTCAACACCTTAACCCTCATCGGCAAAAATGTTCCTGCGATGGGCGGTATAGGTTTGTTTGTGATGTTTTCATCGCTGATAGGCTTGGGATATTTAAAGCGTAAAAAGAAGTAAATAAACTAACGGAAACGCGACTGTGGCCTCCGTTCTCACGCATAAAGACAACGCATCAATCCGGCAACACAAAGTAAATAGATGTCTCCTAAGAGCGTGGTTGCGGATTCACCTTAGCACTGCCAATGAGCAGCCCTGCGATCGGGCGCGCAGTCTAGGGTGCCCTCGCCAGTCTGACAAAAGGATTATTGTTACCAGTACGCCATTGAATTGAAAGGCTAATAAATAGCCAGCTAGCGGGCAGCGGAAAACGTATAAAAACATATTAATTTCAATTGGTTAGCGCAATAATTCTTGTTTAGCAAGGACCGCTCGCACTCGATAGCTATACATAGTATTTTTATTAACCATCCTCTATAATGCCTACATAATAATCAAATAGGGGGACTTATGAACAAGCGTTCCATAAACCACTTTATTATTTTAAAACTACTGCTGGGAGCAGCTCTTTCGGCGGGCTCTGGGCACGCAGCAGCAGCCATAGTCTCGGTCGACTCCGCAGGCGCTAGTCACTCTAATGTTGGCGACTTTCTTTCGGTGAGTTCTTATACCGGTAGCTCCTCATCTCAAGGCGCTATCGAGCAAGTATGGTCGTCGAATCGCAGCTCAATCAGCGGAGACTTCTCAATTAGCTCCATTATTTCCTTTCTAGAGGGCAATAATGTCTCGGCAAGTCCGGGGCTGGTATTTGGCTTTTCTGCCAACGAAAGAAATAATTCGCCAGAACTTACAATTACCAGTATAAATCTTGGCTTTGAGAAAGAGGACGGCTCGCTAGTGAGTTTTTCGTTAGGCGACAATCAAATAAATATAAGTGACTTTCACTCCGGCAATAGTCATGCGGAAGCTCAGCTACAAATTGACCTTGGTTTCGATATGATGCAGGAGTGGAGTAATACCACGTCTAAAAAGATGTCGTATTCCTTCAATATCTCGAACGGTAGTAATGGACCCGAAAAGTTTTTTATTTCTAACGTGTTTACCTCAGCGCCCCCAGTTAACTACATAACCAGCATGTCAACAATTCCGCTGCCAGCACCAGCTTGGCTATTCGGTTCAGCTTTGGCAGGTTTATTAATGGCTAGGCGCACACAAAGATGACCGTTGGTTCAGTAACGCAAGCGGCTCTTTGGGGCCACTTTTTTGCACATCTTTTATTAAAGAAACATTAGCTGCTCACTCGCCGAGGCTCGCTGCGCCTGCTAAATTGATAGTCACCACCCCACCTACAGTGAAACAAGGCTGCCTATTTGTGTATTTTCGCCACTTATATTGAAAGGCACTCTCTTATGGCGCTGCATTTGTTAGACTTGAGGCGAATTTCTTTTTATTGGATCACTAATGACCAAACTAGCAACAAAAAGAACCCTTAAAAACGCTGACGCCCTGTGCCAAGAGTCAGGTGTACGGTTAACCGAAAAGCGCAGACGCGCTTTGACCATACTGCTTGATGCACCGGCGCCCATGTCGGCCTATGAGCTTAAAGACGAATACAAAAATGTGTATGACGAGTCGCTAACGGCCATGTCGGCCTACCGCATGCTCAATTTTTTAGTAGCAGAAACGTTGGCGCACAAACTGCACTCTGTGAACAAATATGCGGCCTGTGAGCATATTAATTGTGCTCACTCGCATAAGGTGCCCCAATTTCTTATTTGCGACAACTGTGAAACGGTGACAGAAGTTGGGATTAGCGCACAAACACTCAAAAGTTTAAAAAATGGTATTGCTGAAAGCGGATTTAAGCTCAATGAGCAACAGCTTGAGCTACATGGGCTATGCAATAGCTGCTCAAACGACACCGAATAAAAAAGTTAACTACCCCCCACTGCCAGGTCTACCCGCCTTAACGAACGCCCCCTTGGCGTTCGCGATGCCATCCATAACCCCCTCATAATCAGCTCATAATCCCCTTCATAATGCTCAGTGATTACCCAGTGAGCGAATTTTACGCTGACTAAAAAATATTCAAATCTCCTGTTGCGCTCTATAAATGATATGTTGTATCATTTGCTATATGATACGTTACAACGTACCATAAACTAACCTAGGAGTAGCAACATGATTAAGAAAATAGTTTTTGGCGGGCTCTTCGCAGTACTCGCTTCAACCGCAAGCGCACAGCATGCACACAGCGATGTCGATGCGTACATCGAGAACAGCCAATTTCTCTTCGAAGGGGCTAGCATCCTCGTCAACGGCTCTGGCTACCTGAGCACTAACATTGGCTCTGCACTATATGAAGCCGAATTTGGGGCAGAGTTTGGTGATGCCGCTAACGAAACCGAAGACCCTGGGTTTGCCATCGATGATGGTAGCTTTAATGCAGGGGATTATTTGGCTTTTGAGGCAGTTAATACGCTGAGCTACTGGGATGGCAGCAACTGGTCAGCCTCCACAGTAGGCTCTGAGTCACTGTTCATAACCGATGTATCCGGCACTGCAACAACCACCGTGTCTGATAGCACAATCACCAACCCTATCGGGCTCATTGACCAGGCTGATGCCGAAGGCGGCGTTCATGCACACCTTGATTTCGAGATTGATTTAGCTGCAAGTCCTGGCGCTTATCTGCTTGAATTGGTACTGCTTGGGTTTTCTGATTCAGCACTTACCAACGAAATCGTTCCTGCTTCAGATTCATTCTATATCGCTTTCAATTACGGCATGGATGACGCGCTGTTTGAAACAGGTATTGATGCGCTGGGCGTTTCAGAAGTTCCAGTACCGGGTGCATGGCTTTTCCTGACCTCAGGCATTGGTATGCTTTTGCTGGGTCGTCGCGTTAAAGCTTAGCGTGCATACAAGGCACCCAAGTCATTGAGGTGCATCCATCGTAAAGCCCGAGATTTTTATCTTGGGCTTTACTGTTTTAGGTAATTCATTAGTTGATCGCAATGCTCTCACTTTCAGGCCACACCGCACACCACTTGTTGACCATAACAATACTTTTAACTGGCTTCGTTTCACCACTGGTAAATGCTCAGCACTCAGATATCTGGCTTGTGCTTGACGGCAATCAGACCGCTGTGTCGCCCATCGACCTCGAAACGCTATCTCCGGCAAAAGTAGATTGGGCTTCCGGTAACTTACTGTTCACAGGTGATTTTGACGATATTGGGCAGGGACCCACCGCTACCGATGACCCTGGTTTTCAGTCAGAACCGGGTACATTTAATGCAGGCGCCATCTTAAACTTCCGTGCCGTTGAAGCGTTACAGTTTTGGAATGGTACTGCCTGGGGTAATACGGTTGCCGATCAGGAGCGCATTCAAATTGTAGATGCCCTGAGCAGCATCACCAGTATCAATACTGCGGGCATAATCAGCCCCGAGGGTGCAATCGACCAGATTGCAGGTGATGGTTCTGTCCATCAGCACGTTGATTTTTCAATCGACAATGCCGCAGGCAGCGGCGCCATAGCATCTGGCGCTTATAGGATTGAGCTAGAATTATATTTAACTGATGGCGTCGGCGGACCCATCGTGCATTCGACGTCCCAACCCGTTTCGCTCGTGTTTAACTATCAACTTACGGCCAGCGAATTTGCTAGTGCCATTAACCAGTTGACGCAACCCCAAGGCGTCAACGTTCCAATTCCTGGCATCATGCTGTTCTTCTTTGCCGGCTTGCTCGCCATCATTGCTGGATTTTCTCGCTCATTTAATCCACGTGATAAAGAGTTATCTTGATTTCTTATTTTATCAATAACACCTTGCTGTGGCCGGTAAAGTCAACCTGCAAATGGCTTTGTCTTGCTGTTGCGCTTGCAACATTGCACGGCTGTGGCGGCAGTGCCAGTGGCGGCGAGCAAACTATTATTGCCTCGCCTATCGACCTGACAGGTGCAACGCTTCGGGTGAATAATGTTTCTGGCTCAGACCTAGCCGATGGCATCAATGATCCTTATCAAACTCTGCAGCACGCATTAGATCAACTGCGACCTGGCGACCTTTTAGTTATTGAAGATACTGGCCAGCCCTACAGTAGCACCGCTGTTATTGCACAAGAGCTTGATAGCAACGATAACCTCTTGCGGACCCTACGCGGCTATAAAGTGTCTGTTAGCGGCACGCAAAATTCGCCCATTATTATTGAAGGACGTGGCTCAAATCGCCCCGAAATTAATCAACTGCAGTCAGGCAGTGTAGCCTCCAATGCCACGGTTGGCTTACTGCTCGACTGCGTTAGCCATATTGTGGTTCGTAATTTAGAGATACATAGCGCCAACGAAGCAGGCATTACCACGGCTACCGATGGAGCCTGTCAAACAAGTAATATCGTTATTGAAGGGAACCATATTCACAACATTTACGGTGAAAAGTACGTCGGTGGCATCCGTATGATGGGTGCGAGTGACGTGGTGATTAGCAATAACCATATCCACGATATATTCAGCAACGAATCCGCCGAAAATAAGCCCCTAATTACGAAGGGTGCAGGCATACATAATATTATTGTAGAAAATAATCGCCTGGAATTTATCGACACTGGCATCGCTATTAATGCTCAGGGAATTGGCAATAGCGTCTTCGGACTTGAGAACCCAGAGCCTGTGTCGGCAATACAAATAAAAAACAACGTTTTTGATACAGTCGCCGATGCCCTAAGTTTCACCACTCATATATCGGACGCAGTCTCTGCTGATGAAACCAACACAGGTTTATTTGTCAATTTCGATGTTGCTGGCAATACTTTCGAGCAAGTAGGCTCTGCCCTGCACCTGCGTGCCGATACAGCGCAAGATCAATCAGACAGTGCCTGCGTGTATAACAATTCCTTTATCAATACGGTGGGGCCAGCTCTGGATATTGCTGGTCTGACTAATTTAGAGCTGTTCAACAATATTTTTGTCATGCCACAAAGTGAAATATTGCTGACCCATGCCCCTGATAACGCTGACTTGAGCAACAGTATTCTGTATAGCGATCACAATTTATTTTATGAATTTGTTTCACTGCGATGGCGCCTAGGTATTGGCGGACCGTCTGCAGCAATTTATGCCGACTTGCCTAATTGGCAGTTAGCCTCAAGTCATCCGGAACTTACCGCCAACCCAGATTTACTCGCGACGATTGAAGACCCTCAGTTCGTCGATGCGCTTAACGGGGACTATACGCTTGATATAGACTCTCCGGCGATTGCGGCTGGACGCTTTGGCATATCGATAGGTGCGAATGATGGCCTCGTAGCGCCTGTCGATATGCCGGAGTTTCCTTGTGCTGCTCGGGAGGTAAACTAATATGCCCTCACCGTTTTTACCGGCCGAGCATGGCCTGCGTTACGCGCGGCAACCCTTTATATTGGTCGCCAAAAAGCTAGTGCCTGTTGCAGCAGCTGTGCTTTACCTATGCAGACCAACTGTTGTGGCGGCAGCACAGGCTATCAGTGCAATACCGGCATTTGAAGAGGTTGTAGTAGAAGCTCAAAAAAACTTAGATAGAGCTGAGCTGGGGCTTAGCACCATAGAGATTTCAGAAGACGAACTCGTCACCAAGTTGGGGGCTACGCTGGGCGAGACGCTGGCGAATGAACCGGGTGTGCACAACGCCTCCTATGGGCCTGGGGTGGGCCTGCCCGTTTTGCGGGGTCTATCAGGGGTGCGCGTGCGCCTAAGCGAAGACGGCATTGGTGCCTGGGATGCTTCATCAATAAGCCCAGATCATGCCACCGCCATAGAGCCGGTGTTAGCAAAAAAGATCCAAATAGTGAAAGGGGCGGCGACCGTTATTCACGGCAACAATGCGATTGGTGGCATTGTTGAGGTCACCCATGGCCGCATTGCCGAGGCGTTAACTGGCCAGTCCGTGTCATCAGTTTTTGAGGCCCGTAAGGAGCTAGAGAATGATCATGAGCGAGAATCTTATGTTGGTAAGGTAAACACAGAGTTAGGCAAATTTGTTTTTCAGCTTGATGGGTTTACCCGCCACTCAAACGATATGAGTATTCCCGGTGTTGCTATTGAAGAAGCAGCCATAGAACAAATTTTTGGTATTTCCAACTCTGACAATACCTTTGGTACCGTACTGAACAGCGATGCGAATTCGCATAGCGGATCAGCCGCGCTTAGCTTTGTCGATGACAATTTTTTTATCGGCGGCGCCTCCACAAAAATTAACAGCGAATACGGCCTGCCACCCGGTGCACACACAGAACCTCCCGACTCTCCTGGTCACAGCCACAGCCATCCCGTGGGTGACAACATTGCTGCTCAGGCGCGCGTGCGTGTCGATCTAAACCAAGATCGGCATCTGTTTAAACTCGGTGGAGTGCTAGGCTTACCCCAGCTTGAATCCTATCAGGTAACCGTCGGTAAAATTGAGTACACGCACCGAGAATTCGAGCTCGACCCGCTAACGGACAGAGTAGTTGGCGGCACTCGCTTTTATAACGATGTGCTAGAGGCAAAAGCGGAAATCAATCACAGCTTGTTAAGCTTCGCCAATAAACAAAACAGTGGCCGCTTTGGCATGCAGTGGATTGATAGAGAGTTTATGGCGACAAGTGAGCGTATCTTTGGCGGCGAGGATTATGTCCCTGCCACCGAGCAGCAAACTTTTGGTTTTTTCATGTACGAGCAATTTCCGTTGTCGCGGGGTAGTGCAGAAATAGGTGCTCGTTACGAATGGCAACAAATCTCTCAACGCGAATTGACGGCGCCGCTGCTACCCAACAACACGCAATTTTTTCATCAGCCAATAACCTACCAAACCTATACATTATCTTCTGCCTTCTCGTTCGATATAACAGACCAGCAAAGTGTCATTGTAAACGTTAATTCAGCACAACGAGCACCAGAGATACAAGAGCTTCTTTCTTTGGGCCCACATTTGGCCACCAGAAGCTACGACATAGGGCTACTGCTAGCTGAAAGAAAAGCTGGAGAAAAGCCACCTCAACCAGAAACCTTAAATAGCGCAGAAATACGCTGGCAATGGCAAAGCAAAATCGGCGAGCTAAATAGCGCTCTTTTCTACACCCAAGCCGACGATTTTATTTATCAGCAACGACAAGAACTCGATGGTTTGTTCGATATCGCAGCACAACAGTTTAGGCCCGAGTGCACGCGGCTTGAGCAGTGCATAGCTGTATTTAGATATACTCAAGACGAAGTGACATTCGCCGGTTACGAATGGCAATGGCTGTTGCCTGCTGCCGAACTGTATAGAGGCGATGTTCAAATTGAATTTTTTGGTGATTTTGTGCGTGGAAAAATAACCAATGGTGGCGACCTGCCTCGCATGCCACCTAGGCGAAGTGGTATTGACTTAAAATGGAGCAGCCCAAGCTTAAACGCTGGTCTGCGCTACACGCGCGTTGCTGCGCAAAACAATCCAGGTAGCGACGAAGCAGCAACTGACGGCTATGTTCAGCTAGATGCAAATCTTTCCTACACCCATCATTTTTCAAACGCTGATCATCAGGATGTGATGCTCTTTTTACAAATGAAAAATCTACTCAACGAAGACATTCGCAAGTCAACCTCGTTTTTGCGCAACTTCACCCCTGAGCCCGGCAGAGAGATTTCGCTTGGTTTGAGGTACCAGTTGTAGTGTTATGAAAAGTGATATGAAAAAAGTACTGCTCACATTACCGTTTTTTTTACTGATGCAACATCAAGTGGTCGGCGCTCAAATCATTAATACCTGTAATGATTTTGGGCATTTCGACCTGTTGATCGATGTTGTGCCACCGGCCAGCGATGGCGCCTCGTTTGTTGTCGATTCGACAGGCGATTTCCCCGTAGAAGCCGGCACAGGTAACACCATTGTCCCAGCCGATCTGGGCGACTTCCCGGGAGGTATTCATAAAACTGATGACCCCGGCTGGCTCGTCGCAGCGGGAGATTTGGAAGACAACGAGATTCTTTGGTTCCGCGCTCTTGGGGCACTGCGCTACTGGGACAATGACACACAGGAGTGGTTGAACGCCCCGCCGGATGGTGAGCGAATCAGGTATTTTGGTGCGACTCCGCCTGCTGTTGTAATCAGCGGGACCCCGGAAGAGAAAGCATTTTATGCCGAGGGCACAATCTGGTCGTCTGAGGGTTTGAATGGTCCTATCGAAGCACCCATTGAGGCCTTTATTGGCGGCATTCACGCGCACCTTGATTTCTGTCTGGAAGCTAAAGATGGCGATTGTACGCAGCCGGGTTCCTCTGCCACAGGAACGCCCAGCACAGGTGCCTATCTGATCGAGCTACAACTGTTCTCCAAAGCGGTATCAGACAATGGCCTACAGCAAAAGTATATTGATTCTAGCCCCGTCAGCGTCATATTGAATCACGGGCTTGTCGCCGACCAGTGCAGTGAGGCTATTGGTGCATTGGTATTTCCTGAAGCAGTTGTCGACGACTCTGCGCCGCTGCCAGCCGCTGGCATCTTGATTATGACAGGGCCCTAGGCTCAGCCGCCGCCCAACGTCCCGCCGCGCCCTTCGCCGCGCTAAAAGCATGGGCGTGTTTTTCCCGCCTGCCGATGAGCAGGACTAACGCGCCAAATGAACCGCATGCGCCAAATTAAACAGCCGTTTGCTTCGCAGCTGCCTGCAGTTTTAAAAGCCAAGAACTGCTGTTCTGCTCAGCATCGTAGAACACCGCAGCTGTGAAAAAAACCATAAAAACCAGTGCCATATGCCCGACGAAACTTGCGCCAATGAAAATAACGCTGCCCAGATAGAGCCCGAGCGCCGTACACCACATCCAGGCCAGCACGGTCATGATCCAAAAGCGTGAAGCAGGATCGGGAATGTGTCGGAGGGGGTTGTAGTCTGCATCCATGACCGTTTTGTACATTTCGTAACATCGCAGTAGGCTTTTAGCTATCATCAGATCTCACCTCTTTTGTGGTTGTATAGGTCTTTACGTCCCTTGTGAACCGGCGGATCTCTGTAAACACAATAAAACACTAAATTTTTATCACAAACACCAGAAAAATCGTTAACCCATGGTAAGAGCTGCCCTTAAAATAATCGGCGCCCACTTAACACCTTGACCCAAGCGCCTGGCAAACTTGGCAAAACACGGTAGCTGGC
Source organism: uncultured Pseudomonadales bacterium (assembly GCA_943788835.1). Classification (GTDB taxonomy): domain Bacteria; phylum Pseudomonadota; class Gammaproteobacteria; order Pseudomonadales; family UBA7434; genus UBA7434. The sequence goes on from CALSRU010000015.1 coordinate 19,455, forward strand.
ATGAGTATAGGTTTTGTCTGGTAGTGCCATTAAATGCGCGAATTTTGCATAGCACCAGCTTGCATAGCACGAGCTTGCATAGTACGAGCTTGCATGAACACGTTTGCAGCGTCCAATAGTCACCCTTTAAACTTATCGTTAGGATCTATTGCTTCACTGGCCACACTGTGTGGTTGCCTAAGGGTCCAAGAAACAAAATAAATCAAGGCTTTTTAAACTTCAACGTCATCCGATCTGATTCGCCAATAGTCTGCATCGCCTCTTTGTCTTCAGTCCTCAGTGAAGGCGGCAAGCGCCATACATAATCGTCTATTGTCGGCTGATCTTTCTGATTGGCATTAACTTCAGATGAGTCGATATACTCAAATCCTGCCGACTCAAACATATCAATGACTGCCGATGTTTTTAAATAACCATTTTGACCAGCGGCCCAATCATCATCAGCCTCCTCTGGCGCGCGATGCTGAACTACACCCACCATCCCACCCGGCTTCAACAGCTGATAAACATCGCTTAGCCCCCGGGTACGAGTACTCGCTTGATCCTCGAAGCGATTAAGGTTGTGCAGTGCACGAATCATTAATACAACGTCCACGGTGCCTTTTACTTCAGTAGGTATGCGACCAAGAGCAAAACCTTTAGCGACTGGGGCCTGCTCACTCATAGCAGCCACTTTTTCATTAAACGTATTCATAGACGCGATGCGCTCAGCAATGACTGCCTGACTAAAAAAACCGAACATAACCCACATAGTGTCGTCGTAATTGACCCCATAGTAAGCCCCATCTGGGCCAACATAAGGCGCCGCAATTTCGGTATACCAGCCGGCTCCGGGCAACACTTCCGCCACGGTCATACCGGGCTTGAGACCAAAAAACTCTAACGTTTGTTGTGGGTTGCGTTGTCTATCACGAACCTTTTTCTCGTCGCTACGCGCATTAACAATGGACGCTAAACGGGCAGCTGCAAGCTCATCACTCACACTGGCAGGCATGCTGTTGCAGGCCAACAAACCGACGAAAAAACCAGCCCCTATGCTTATTTTTAATAACCCTTTTATCATCTCTATGCTGCCTCGTTTATGAATAAATGGCCCACTGTGGGCAGGTATCATTCAACTCATTTGCGATTGGATTTATTGCAACAATTGCTTACTGCATTGATTCTGCAATCTGCGCGTTGAGGTTTCAATATTTGGCGGCTCTAAATCCCTATACCTAACGACAAAATGGCCTGCCACATCGCCCGCTAAAGCAGCGGCTTGATTTTCTCTAGTGCCTTGCGCATTGCTTTACTAGATGACTCAGCTACAACTTGAGACAATTCGTAATCACCGCCCTTTTCAGCTTTGGTCATTATAAATACGGTATCACTACCCTCTAGCATTACCTTAGCAGCACCGCCTGACTGTAAAACTCGCTCTAACGCTTCTTGTGTATCCGGCTCTACAGGAATTACCGTGCCTTTGACCCCTTTCATTCTCTCACCTTAAATGAACAACGCCTTAACCGCAGCATCAATAACGCATCAAAAAGCGGCTCAATCGCACGCAATGGAATTGTGAATGATAATTAATCTGCGCTGCGAATATCTTGACTAAAAAATTTGCAATGTGCCCGCCGTTTAATCCTTCGCAACACACCTGCCCAGCACACCTACCCAACACACCTACCCAACACAGAAAAACTGCTTTATATTGTCCTAGCGCAGTATCTCAAACACCACACTCTAACTATAAAGGAAATCGACTATGCCAACCTCAATCTCTGCTCTAATCGTAGCCACCCTTGGATTAGCCCTCGTACAAATTTGGCTACTGCCCATGTTACTCAACCTTAAAAACACTGCCTACCTTTTGTCGAGCCGTGACGGGGCAGTCGCCACAAGCGTAATGTATGACCGAGTAGACCGAGCCGCAAAAAACCTTCAAGAAAGCCTACCGGCCTTTTTAGCCTTGTGCCTTGTGGCGCTTTATTCCAATACAGATGTTTTAGCTGCCGGAAGCTTGTGGTTAGGCTTTCGTATCCTCTACGTACCGCTGTATATGTCAGCCCTGCCCTATTTGCGGTCATTGGTTTGGATAGCATCTATCGCTTGTATGATCTGGATGGCATTGCAAATAGTATAACTAGGTGGGTCTCAGCAAATTAACTACCAAGCCCTCAACCGAGGGCTTTTTTACATAGGGGCAGCGTAGGCTTTGCCGACGAGGATCATCGATGAAAATGACCGTATCAAAATTAGCCAAGTTTTTCGTCGTAGAAAAACTCATATACCACTCGGTTGATTTAAGCCTGTACATCGTTTCGGCTGTTGTTGAAGGTGACGAGTATTACCTCACTGATGATAAAGGCGCTTTTCTCAAAGCGCATACGCTTCTTGAGCTGCAAAAGGTATTAAAGGATGTATCGGCGCAAAAAACCGTGCTGCTGCACACCAGCCCCTACGACGAAATGATTGGCGGGCCAGTTAAGACCCACTCTAATGCACTGGAAGTGCCGCTTGCCGACAATCAGCTGTATTAACCCGCCCGGCACAACACAACAGCTCTGTACAAGCCTCGATTCAAAGTAACAGAGATAAGATTTGGGCAAAAAAAAACGGCACCGCTTGGGTACCGTTTTTTAACAAACTTCACCAATTATTCAGTGGCGGCCGCTGTTGGTGGATAACCGTGTAGTGTCTTTTCAACAATTTCGGCAATCTTTGCATCACGCTCTTGAGCGGCCATTGTTTTTTTGTTGATTGTGCTCTCTGCGGTGCCGCGCCAAATAAGCTTGCCGCTTTCCGCGTTGACAATATCAATCACAAAGGTGCCGACCTTATGGTAGACCAACTCCTGCTGAGTACCGGTTTTTACTACCGGATAGCTAGTGCTGTAATACCTGTAAGGCGAACCATAGCTGCCACGGTAATTATAAAAATTTCCATAGCCCCAAGCATTGTAGTCGGTACCGTAAGTATTGTAGGTTTTCACTTCTAGGTCTTCGCCAACGGTTACAGTGTAGTTCACATAAAAATCAGCATCGGCTTCAGCCGTTTTAGTAAAGCCCTTACTCAATAGTTGCGCATCAATATCATCACGAATACGCTGATCAACCAAATCACTAGCTAGATACTTTTGGGTGGCGTGGTTATGTTCGTTAGGCTCATGCCAGCTATACGTTTTGTAGCCGGCAAAATCCTCAGCTGTATTAAAGTCGTCTTGGTAGGTAATTTGATTGGCGCAGCCAGCTAATGCGAGCAACAAACTCAGTAACAAACCGCGGCGAATAAGCACAAAAAACTGGAAAGAATTTAGCATAGTAAAATAACCTTTGTTAATCGAGACCATTCATTATCGAATACATGAGCGAACTATTAGCTCCGTTAGGGCCGCTATGTAATACGCAAAGCCTACCACATTGACGTCGTAAACTTCATGCCCGGCTTTAGGTATTACTGGTTCGCTCAGGCAGGCCCCCATCAAGCTGCTTTAGGTGGCGTAGTAGCACCGAACTCATCGGCTGTTGGCGCCTAACTGATGGCTTTATTGCTCCGCTCACTATACTCTTCGCACTTAGACCTTTTATACATTAACGTTACCCTACCCTGGCTAGCTATCCCAACAAACGTTTATTTCGGGCGCATTGTCCGACATGCCCAGCTAAATGCTTGAAATTACTTTCTGTTACTGAAAAGATTGGCGGCTGGAAAAATAATGCATTGCATGCGCTTTCCGCAAAGTTACAAACTGTTACAAAACCTAAATTTCGCCCTATCTTGCAAAGTTAGAGCTAACCAGAAGAATGTTGTTCATGTTTAAACTACCCAAAATCGCCCACTGGGCTTTTATAGGCGCACTAAGCGTCCTCACAGCCTGCGCAAATATCGATGACGGCACAGGCAGAAATGCCAGCGCCAGTGTTTCGGCTTCGGCGATGCCTAAGGCTTCCGACACCCCGCTTTTGCAAGAACAAGAAAATGAGGTGACAGTACAGGGACGCCAAATTCTTGTAGGTGGCTCGCAGTACATCATCAAGGGTATTTGCTACCACCCAGTACCTCAGGGCAGCGACCAACGTGATTTCGCTACGCTGACCCAAGACTTAGCCATTATGAAAGAGGCTGGCGTTAACACAATTCGGGTATATGCTCCAATTGAAGAGAAAGCAGTACTAGACGAAATAGAAGCGGCCGGACTGAAGGTTATAATCGGTTTTGGTTACAACCAGGATGGCGATTACGATATTTTATCGGGTACTTTCATCGACTATGTCGAGCGATATAAAAATCACAGTGCCATACTATTGTGGGAGCTTGGCAACGAGTACAACTACCATCCAGAGTGGTTCGAAGGCGACCTGAGGAACTGGTACAACGCATTAAACGAAGCGGCCCAAATGATTCACGAAGTTGATCCAGCGCACCTAGTTTCAACCGCCCATGGCGAGCTGCCCGACTCACTTGCACTTTCACTTAGCCCCAATGTTGACATATGGGGGCTCAATGTTTACCGCTGGGATCAACCGGGCACCATCGCCGCTGAGTGGGCCGCGATAAGCGATAAACCTCTTTTTCTTTCCGAGGCTGGTGCAGATAGCTACATGGCAGTCAGCAAAGATCAATACAGCATAGGCGACAACCAACAGGCACAAGCTGATGCAACCGAAAACATTTTGGATGAAGTTTTTGATAACGCCGACATTATTTCGGGCGTTGCCCTTTTTGCCTTTGTCGATGAATTTTGGAAAGCCGGAGACAAAGATGTTCAGGATATTGGTACTGAGCGGCCTTTTAGCAGCGGTGTACCTTACGACGGCACAGCCAACGAGGAATATTGGGGCTTGCTAGAAATCGACAGAACAAGGAAGCAAGCGTTTAACGTCGTCAAAGAAAAGTTCTTGAACGTGCCTCAGCGCGCCATTTCAGCCAATATCGCCTACTAAGCCGACTTTCGACTGATTGCCACTTTATTGCTGCGCCGTAACCAACACGCAGCACTGCCCCGCTATTCTTGGCTAGCTCTTCAAATTAGCCTTACCCCTTGCGGCAGTATTCCTACTCTTTGATAGCCCTATTCGCTACTCAACCGCGGCGACACTGCAACAAGTTTTAAGCTATCATTGGTCGTCCGGTTATTACCCACCATCAAGATAGGCGCCCAATCCATGCTTGCAACCCTCGGCAATCAAGTTACCCGCACGATTTATCTGCTTTGCATAACGCTAATGTTATGCCCTTCAACCCTCTGGGCTGGCAACGCTAATGAAACTGACGCTTCTAGCAACACAGACGAGCAAGCCGGTTGCGCAGCCCTATTCGACCACAGCATGCGACAACTGCACTCTCAACAGCAAATAGACCTTTGCGCACTCACGCAAGGCAAGCCCGTGCTTGTGGTCAACACGGCCAGCCACTGTGGCTTTACGCCGCAGTTTAAAAGCCTTGAGGCGCTGCATAAAAGCTACCAAGAACGAGGCCTCGTGGTTATTGGTTTTGCCAGCGACGATTTCAATCAAGAGGCGAAAAATGAAAAAGCCGCGGCTAACATCTGCTATATCAACTACGGAGTCAGCTTCATTATGCTGGCGCCGTCTTCGGTAAAAGGCAAGCAAGCTAACCCAACATTTAAAGTGTTAGGTGAAAAAAGCACCCCACCCAATTGGAACTTTAATAAGTACTTAGTGAGCGCGAGCGGCCAGACTATCAAGCATTTTGGTAGTAGCGTGGAACCCACTAGCAGTGAGATCATTGAGGCCATTCACACAGCGCTCAACATCGAAAGCGCGGCGCTGTCCAACTAAAACTAACGCCCCAAGCCATCCCAAACTTTCAAAAGCTATTACAAATCTTCTATATTTTCCAGATAATAGTCGGCCTTATCTAGCAGAGCCTGCTGCACTTTCTGGTCCATTTTCGCCCAACTTCGATAAGCCATGGCTGTGCGTGGATTACGTGCAAAACGCTCCTTGTGGCGCTGCATAAAGTGCCAGTAAAGACTATTAAAGGGGCAGGCTTTATCGCCGTAACGCTCTTTCACGGTGTAGTAGCAGTCGCCACAATAGTCACTCATCTTGTTGATATAACTCCCGCTAGCGGCGTAAGGCTTGGTCGCAACAATGCCACCGTCAGCAAACTGGCTCATGCCCCGCGTGTTTGGCATTTCCACCCATTCAACCGCATCGATATAGATACCTAAATACCATTGATCCATGGCGTCGGGATCAATACCCGCCAGCATGGCAAAGTTACCGGTGATCATAAGCCGCTGTATATGGTGGGCATAGGCGTAGTCTAATGACTGGTCGACCGCTTGCTTTACGCAGGTCATGCGCGTCTCACCACTCCAGAAAAAATCAGGTAGCGCCCGATGAGCGTCCAATGCGTTGAGTGCAGCATAGTCGGGCATATTTACCCAATAAACCGCACGAATATATTCTCGCCAACCCAATATTTGGCGAACAAACCCTTCAATTTGCGCTAAATCAATGCCATTACTCTCATCAAAAAAGTAATCCAACGCCGTTTCAATAACCTCCATGGGGTGCAGTATTTTACTATTCAGGGCAAAGGAGATTCTTGCATGATAAAGGCTCCAGCGACTCTCGCCGTGGCGCGTCATCGCGTCTTGAAAGCGACCAAAAGAAGGCAAGCAATGCTGGCAAAAAAAATGTAGCAACTGCTGCGACTGCTCATGATTAATAGGCCAGAGCAAAGCCTCCGTGCTGTTGCCAATACACTGAACATTGTGGCGAGCTATGCGAGCCACAATGTTACTCACATCGTTACTGAATAGAAGTGGCTGCGGAATAGAATCAATATCGTTTGATTTTAATTTTTTTCGATTATCGCCATCAAAATTCCATTGCCCACCTTGCGGCTGATCGTCATCCATTAGCACCACAAAGCGCTTGCGCATTTTTCGATAAAAAAACTCCATCCTATTGTGCTTACCGGCATTGATATAATCGGCTATTTCATCCTTGGGTAGTAAAAAATGTTCGGTATCACAGCACCTAACTGCTACATCGTTATCAAAATCAAGGCTGAGTAACTGCGCAGCCAAGCGATACTCATCTGGCTGCTGATACTCAAACGTCGTTATCGCATGAGCACTACACAGTGATTTAATGAGATCCGGCAAATCGTTGTAGGCAACGGAGTCATCGAGTGTTAAATGTTGAACGGCATGACCTTGGCTACTCAGCGTAGCGGCAAATTCTGCCATTGCCGCAAAGAATCCGCACATTTTTTGAATGTGATGATTAACATACTGCGCTTCTTGCTTGAGTTCGGCTATGACATACAACACATCGTCATTTTTCTGTTCGTACCAAGAATGCTTAGCGTTGAGTTGATCGCCAAGAATAAGGCGCAATGTAGAATAAGGCTTCACAAGTAGGTGCTCTATGATGGGGTTGCTGAAAGTTTTATAATTAGTGGCGTAATAGCGAGGAGCTTAATCGCTCCCGGTTTAATATGGATTTATTCGATGGGCCAGTCAGCCGCATCAACATGATCTAATGTTGCGTGACTAAAGTCACCCTGCCAGCGCGCTGTAAAGACTCCGTCAGGGTCATAAGTTTTCGTCTGTTTTTCTAAATTGAAACGTCGATGGCCGCGCGGGTCTGCGCCCACACCGGCAAGATACTGCCAATTACCCCAGTTACACGCTACATCGTAGTCAACTAATTGCTGCTCCAGATAAGCAGCACCATAGCGCCAATCAATAGCTAACTCATGCACCAAACAACTGGCCACCCATTGGCGCCCTCGATTAGACAAGTAGCCGGTGCTATTTAATTGCAGCATACAAGCGTTGACAATAGGATACGGCGTGGTACCGCAGCACCATTTTTTAAACCGCTGCGGATAAAAACTGGTGATAGGACGCTGACCACTAATACCTGCAAAGGAGAATAAACGGCCACCGTATTTTTGTGCGTAACGATGAAAGTACTCTCGCCACAACAACTCAAAGTAGATCCAATAAGTTGAATCATTGCTTTCAACTCGCTGCTCATAACGGCGCAGTTCATGTATGGCGCGCCGCGGTGATAGACCTCCGTTAGCTAGCCACGGACTAAACTTAGTCGAGTAATCCATGCCGTCTAAGCCATTGCGCGTTTGCTTGTAGGTACTAGCCAACTCTTGCTCAAAATAACGCGATACATGTGCGGCACCACTTTGCTCACCGCCTTTAAATAAAGCCGTCTTATTTTTTTCAAAGCTGGGGAAGTGTGCAAGCCATGTTTGCGGCGATGCTGGGCTAGGCGGCAGCGAAGCAAGTCGCAAAGCAGGCGATGGCACTGTTATCGATTCTACCGCGCGGCGAAATTTTGAAAAGCTGCTGGGTAAATCGCTGAGTTCGAATGGCAATTGCTCGAGGCTGAACAGTCGGTTGTTATCAATGGCGTGAAAACCAATCATTCGATAACGCTGGGCAAGTACTTGCCACTGCTGTTGCTCATAATAACCGGTGGGAGTGCTGCAAAAAACCTGTGTAATATTGTGCTGCGTGATCAGTTGTGCAATAGCCGACACCCCCGAATCATAGGTCACTAACAAGTGTTGTTGGTACGATTTGAGGCTGCGGTCAAGGTCTTGCAGGCTTTCAAGTAAAAACTGCAGACGATGCCGCGACAATGCAGACGGCTCAGTAGAATCAATGCCCTTGCTACTGGGTGGCAAGCAATATAGGCACAGTAGCTGGTCAACCTGAGCGGCCGCAAAGTTGAGCGCGATATTATCATCAATACGGAGATCATGATTAAACCAAAAAAGACCGACCCGATGCATGTTATATCCTTAGAATGAGCGAGTGATTCATACAATCAGGCACTCAATATGAGCTGTAAACGAATCTCTGGCGTAATATACGTAAATCCATTCGCATTGGACTTGTATGCTCCCACTCGCACAAGGCCTCTACGAACCAATCTACTCTGGGATACTCAATGGCAAACGAACTTACCATTTTTTATGATGGCGGATGCCCGCTTTGCGTGGCAGAAATGCGACATCTACACCAAAGGAATGGTCAAAATAAAATCGCCTTCGAAGATATTTATGCAGCCGACTTCGAAGAGCGCTTTCCTCATATCAATCAGCAAAAAGCTGACAGTATTTTGCACGGGCAAAGGGCTGATGGGCAAATTATTTTAGGGCTCGATGTCACCTATCAGGCTTGGACGCTCGTGGGTAAACGACATTGGGTTGCTGTACTGCGCTGGCCCATTATTAAACATGTTGCTGATGCCGTTTATTTGCTGTTTGCACGCTATCGCAACACCATATCAAAACTTCTGACTGGAAAATCGCGCTGCGAAGCCTGCGCTATTGATAAGCACTAAACTCTCCGCTTCTCCCTCTCTCTCCCCGACACCGATGCAAACTTTTGCATGGGGGACATTCTAGACTCTAGTCTACCGCGATCTTCATCCACCCTCACACTCATAACGCCCGCAGGACTTGTCATAAAAAATATTATGGCATATAGTATGCCTAATTTTTTAATTACCACTATGGGCGCTCGCAGCTTATGAAAAAAACAATCGTTATTGCACTAGCATTGCTTACCATTGCTGGCGCCACAGCTTGGCTAAACCGCATTGAAATATTACTCGCGATCGTGCAATACAAAGCAAAAACTGAACGGACGATCGCTCCCCACCGTGCTGTTGAGTGGCAGCAAGGTCCGGCAACAGCAAGCAGTTCAGCCAACGCCCGACCACCCAACATTATCTTAATACTAGCCGATGACCTAGGTATCAATGATGTTTCAACGTTCGGGGGCGGCGTTGCCAGCGGCCGCGTAACCACCCCTAACATAGACCAATTAGCCGCACAGGGGGCTATTTTTAATCAGGCTTATGCCGGCGCCGCAACCTGCGCACCGTCGCGGGCAATGATCATGACAGGGCGCTACCCCACGCGAACGGGCTATGAATTCACACCCACTCCCTCGGGCATGGGTCCTATGATTAGCATCATAGCCAACAGCATCGAGCGAAACCTGCCTCCCGCCCTATTCAACGAAGAAGCAGCCAACGCTGCGGCCGCTTACGAAGATCAAGGCTTACCCGGTTCAGAAATCACCATTGCAGAGATACTAAAAGAGCGCGGCTATCACACTGCGCACATTGGCAAGTGGCATTTGGGTCGCAGCGTGGGCATGACGCCCAACGACCAAGGCTTTGATGAAAGTTTGTTTATGACTAGCGGCCTCTTCCTTCCGGAGGATGACCCTAATGTGGTGAATGCCAAGTTAGCTTTTGACCCTATCGATAGATTTTTATGGGCACGTTTAACGTACGCCGCCGCTTTCAACAATACCGACCTCGAAGCTTTCCGACCCGGCGGCTACCTTACCGATTACTGGACCGACGAATCGATTAAGGTCATTGAAGCGAATAAAAATCAGCCATTTTTTCTTTATCTAGCCCACTGGGGCGTGCATACCCCTTTGCAAGCCACCCGCGCAGATTATGAAGCCGTGGGTGATATAAAACCGCATCGGCTGCGTGTTTATGCCGCCATGCTGCGCGCCCTGGATCGCAGTGTAGGGCGTATTATGCAAAGCCTAGAAGAGCAAGGCTTAGCTGAAAATACCATCGTCATGTTTTCCAGCGATAACGGCGGGGCTGGCTATATAGGCCTTAAAGATATCAACGCCCCCTACCGCGGCTGGAAAATGACCCAATTTGAAGGCGGTCTTCGCGCACCCACTTTTATGAAATGGCCCGCCAAAATTGCGCCGGGAACGATGGTAGACGAACCCGTAACACACATCGACTTTATGCCCACGCTGACTGCAGCGGCTCAAGGAACAATCCCTGAAGGCCTTGCCATTGACGGCGAGAATTTGTTGCCTCTGGTGATTGAGCCCGGCCAAGGGCAGGCCCAAGAACCTTGGTCTCGTGAAACTTTATTTTGGCAAAGCGGTTATTATCGAGCGGTGCGGCATGGCGATTGGAAGCTACAAATCTCCGAGAGACCTAAAATGAGCTGGCTCTACAACCTTGAGGACGACCCTACCGAGCAAAACAACCTAGCCGACGTGCGCATCGATAAACTCAATGAGCTCAATGCGCTATTAAATGCACATCAGGAAGCCGCTCGCAAACCCCTCGAGCCCTATGTAATGGAGGGACCTATTGCTGTTGACAAATCATTGGTAGAACCGTTTACTCAAGGCGACGAATATATTTACTGGCCAAACTGATCCAGTCACTGCCCTCTCACTGCCTAGCTATTACGTGGATCACTTTTAGCCGAACGACTTCTAAGCATGAGGGACTGAGCGCGAGAATACTCATGTCTTCAAGCACCGACCTATCACCACCGGATGTAAAGCTCTATGGGTCAAATATTTCCTACTTTACCGGTAAGTTAGAAAACTATTTTCGCCTCAAAAGCATACCCTATACGCTTTGCTCGATGCAGTTTCCGCGTGATGCTCAACGTATAAAAGCACAGGTTGGCGTTTCGCAAATGCCCGCTGTGAGGCTAGCCGATGGTCGCTGGATGACTGACTCCACTAAAATCATTCAGTGGTTTGAAGCGCAGCCCACGTCCACTTCCATTATGCCAACCGATCCTTTACAAGCATTCTTATGCTTATTGCTCGAAGACTACGCTGACGAATGGCTGTGGCGGCCAGCCATGCATTACCGCTGGCACTACGCTGAGGGAGCGCATTTTGCGAGCCGACATCTAGCCGACGAACTGACCCGCAACATCCGCTTGCCTGGCGCTGTTAAGCGCTGGCAGCTGCGCTGGCGACAACGCCAAGGTTATACGATAGGCGACGGCATTACTGGAGACAACATTGCCGGTATTGAAAAAATTTACAGCCGTACTTTGCAGCATTTGCAAACTATTTTCTGCAAGCGGCCTTTTATTATGGGCCAAAGGCCGAGCCTTGCTGATATCGGTTTTGCTGGTCCATTTTTTCGTCATTTCGGTCTCGACCCTGTGCCGCTAGAAATTATGCGTCAGCATGCACCGGCAGTACTCGAGTGGATTGCCCGACTGTGGAATACACGAATAGAAAATTGCTCGGCCGCTTGGCCCACAACCCTACCCGATCATTTGGGGCCACTGTTAGACGAAATAGGCCAACATTATTTGCCGTATCTGTGCGCCAATGCCGACGCCGTAACGAAGGGCCAAAAACGTTTTAATACACAGATCGGTGGCATTGCTTACCAAAAGGCTCGCTATTCGCGCTACAGGGTAGGATGCTTGCAGGAACTGCGCTTGCACTATGAAGCCCTACCCAACGAGGTAAAGGCGGCTGCCGAAACCTTGCTAAAAAATCATCATTGCTGGGAGCCACTATGGCAAAATACCGATTTGCCGCTGCTGCCAGATCAAGATCAAGGTTTGCCCTTTAGCGGCTCCACTAAAATGATTGGCGTAAATGAATAACGATTTTTTTATGTTGCGTGTCTTTTAAATAAAATATCAGTATTTTTTACCGGAGAATATAACGTGGAATTAAGAAATAAAATAGTCGTTATCACTGGCGGCGGAAGTGGCATTGGCAAAGCACTGGCCACACGCTTTAAAGCCGAGGGCACACAACAAATTGTAGTGGTTGATATCAATGTGGATAACGTTGCTGCTGTAGCCAAACAGCTCGATTGCATTGCCATGACCGCCGATGTCTCTAAAGAGGAAGATATTCGGCGCGTGATTGAAGATACCGAAGCGAATGTCGGTCCGATTGACCTCTTTTGCTCTAACGCTGGCGTGGCGCTAGGACCAAGCATTGACTCACCTAGTCAGGAATGGCAGTCAAGCTGGGATATCAATGTAATGCCCCATGTTTATGCTGCGCGGCACTTAGTCCCGCGGATGGTGGCGCGCGGCGGCGGCTATTTTTTAAATACCGCGTCAGCCGCAGGGTTGCTCAATCAAATTGGCGGGGCTGCCTATGCGGTAACGAAGCATGCGGCTGTTGGCTTTGCAGAATGGCTAGCTATTCATCATGCCCATGAGGGCATCAAAGTATCGCTGCTGTGTCCTCAAGCAGTACGAACCGCTATGACCACCACCGATCTCGATAATACCAGTGTCTCGGCTGCCAGCGTAGATGGCATGATGGAACCGGAACTCTTAGCGGAGGTTGTCGTCAATCAATTACAAAAGGAAAGCTTTCTCATCTTACCGCATGAAGATGTATTAACTTACATGCAGCGCAAAACGAGTAACTATGACCGCTGGATTAATGGCATGAATCGACTCATGCAAAAACTTACAGGAGGTTGAGGCGCCTACTGCAATTGGCCGAGCACTAAATTAGCGATCAGCTCAATACTCGCATTCCTACTCATCTTTTGGTGAACAGTCAGTCGCTCCCAAAAATCAAATGATGTGATGGCGTCAACGGCTTCACGTGTTTCAGGAGACACGCTGGCCAGCTCGGGCAACCAAACATTCATGTCTTTGCGAATGCGCTGTGCACCCTCTAGGTAGTTTTGCTTGACCTGCGGAGATCGCCACAACAAGAGCTGTACTGCTCGCATAACCCCCGCCAACTCAGTATAGGCTCCAGCATGAGACTCCACAGCACGTGTGACGCGTTCTTCAAGCGTTCCGCTCCGATCGCTCTGAGAAAATAGCTCGGCATACCACGGCCTCATAGTCTGATCGATTTCAGCATAGAGTTTCTCCATTTCTGAAAAATGGCGAAACACCGTACGAATGGCCACCCCGGCTTTATCAGCTACTTGCTGAGCCGTCGGAATCATATGGCCTTCGTTAATCAAATCGACCACAGCATCGACAATTAATTGTCGACTGCGTTCACTGCGCTGTATGCGCCCGTCAGGCTTATTATTTTTTTCGATTTTTTTCAATACGACCTTTCATCCCAAACGAGCTCAACGCAAACGATCTACTCCATAACCCGGTTATCGCTGTTGTTGTTATCACTGATGTTATTACTAACGCTAACCGTGCGTTATTATTCGGAGGACGCTGACTTATTCTCTCGCTCATGAGCCTGCCCTAGCATGCGTGTAAAACTGCAACAAATTAAGTATGACAGCAAAGTTAAAGTAGCCACACCTAAATATTGGCATAATTGTGCCATAAAATGGCAGTCTCAGCGAATGGCCTCAGTGCAGGCACTATTAGCCGCTCCTGATGCTCTACTCTGCATATGAAAGTCCCTTCTTTGTTCTTGCCGATAGATTGTGTTTTTTTATTTTGGCATATAAGATGTCAAAATAAAGCTAAAATGTTTTAATAAGCGTCGTATAGCCGGCGGGAATAACAATGCAACGTCCTTGCACGGGCAATGGGCCACGTCAATACGCCACTAAAACATGGCGCTAACGCAGTATTTAAGGAGTTTTCATGTCCCAACTTACAGAATTATGGGTCGATCGAACTGATATAAGGATCACCAAAATTGTCCATAGCGCAATGCCCAACTTGGCCGATGGCGAAGTTTTGGTAACCATTGATAAATTTGGTCTTACCGCAAACAATGTCAGCTATGCTGTGTCGGGCGACTTCATCGGCTACTGGAAATACTATCCTGCTGAAGATAATTGGGGCAAAGTCCCTGTATGGGGCTGTGCTAATGTGGTCGAATCTAAGTGCCCTGATGTCCCTGTTGGTGAGCGTCTTTGGGGCTTTTTCCCAATGGCAAACAGTACTGTGCTTAAACCGGGCAAGGTCACCGATAAAAACTTTATCGATGTTACTGACCATCGCACGGAACTGCCCGCTCTTTATAATATTTATAGTCGCACCAAGGCAGAGCCCGAAGTTTTACAAACAATGGAAAATGAGCGCTGCTTGCTTTTTCCATTGTTTGCAACCTCCTATATCTTATACGACTACCTTCTCGATAATAATCTTTTTGGCGCCGACCAAATACTCATTGGGTCAGCCTCATCAAAAACTGGCTTTGGGCTAGCCTATCTTTTGCAGCAAGACAAAAGCGTCAGTGCGAAAGTGGTGGGGATCACATCTAAAAGCAATACTGATTTTGTTAAACGTTTAAACTGCTGCGATGAAATTGTGATCTATGGCGATGAAGACTCGATTGACCGCAATGTGCCAGCTGCCTATATTGATATGTCTGGAGACTTACGCTTAACTAAGGCACTGCATACGCGACTAGAAGACAATCTAGTAGAGAGTGCTATGGTGGGAGCAAGCCATTGGGAAGACGGCGGCAAGGCTGGCATTTTACCCGGTGCGAAACCGAAGTTCTTTTTTGCCCCAGGCCAAATTGCCAAACGCGACCAAGAGTGGGGCCCGGGCGTGATGTGGCAAAAAGCCATGATGGCCAGCGCTGGCGTTGCACAAGCTGCTAAGGATGAAATGACCTTGGATTGGACAACTAATGTAGACGATTTAGCCAGGCTTTGGCTCCAACTGCTCGACAACCAAATCCCAGCAAGCCGCGGCCTAATGGTATCGCTCATCCATTAGTTCAGCAATCAACCTATCGAATAAAGCGCATAACATGCCGCTGGGCTGGAGTTAGGCAAAGCGAAATTCATACCCTATGAAGTTCGATTCGCCTAACATACTGGTTGCAACATAAAGTAGCTGCAACACTCACTCACCATTGCATCCAGTATGGCTCGCCCACTATACAATAACGACAATAAAGGGAGTGCCCATTATGCGCTTTCAAGTGCAAACGTAAGTCCAGCATTATTTTGCAAACGATCAATCAGCAAGCTACCCATAGCCGATGCCGGCGTCCAGATACCGCCTGAGGCTGCATCAGGATTTTCTAGCAAACAAACGGCACTCTCGGCAATCATTTTACTGGTAGATCCATAGCCAGGATCCATATCGCCTTTCACGCTAGCTTTAATAACTTGCCCATCGGCGTTTTGCCCGACCAACAAAATGTCATAGAAACCCGCTTCGCGCTCTTCGGGAGTTGGTCCTTCGCCTGGCTGAGTGGCATCAGTAGCCATCGACTTGTCGCTGGCTACTGCTTTGGCCATAGCCTCGCCTTTTTCACCAGGCCCCGTCATAAACATTTCATCATAAGCAAAGTCTTCGCCGTACATCTTACCTAACAATAAATTCGAGCGGTGAATGTTCTTGGTGTTAATCGACGCCATAACAAAGGGCGCCACCCAGCTTTCAATCACATCATCATACATAGGCTTGTGCCCCGGAGGCTGATCTACACCAGAAAAATCCTGCGTTAGCGCAAATGGATTCATCAAGGTTGCCACCAAACCAGGGTCTTTAGCGGCCGCGGCCATAGTTTCCCTAAAGCTTGCAAGCGTGCCACCCGACCAAGTGCCTTTCATGCCGCGTACACGGCCCCTTACTCGCGGCACTACAGCTCCGAGCTGCTCGATTGCAGCTTGCTGCACAAAGTACACGCCTAAATCAAACGGAATAGAATCAAAACCGCAAGAAAATACAATTCGCGCCCCGCTCGCTTTAGCCTGCTCACCATGCGCGTCAATCATCTGCTTCATCCAAGCAGGCTCGCCACATAAATCGACGTAGTCAGTACCCAATTCCGCACAGGTGGCGACCAGTTCATTGCCGTATAATTGATAAGGTCCCACTGTAGTTAGCACAACATGCGCGCGCTCAACCATGCTTTTAATTGAAGTAATGTCGCTTGAATCAGCCACTACCAAAGGCACATCAGCATCAATGCTGAGCTCATCGCGCACTGCTTCAAGTTTGGCAAGGCTGCGACCAGCCATGGCCCAAGACACCGAGCCATTAACACCGTATTGTTGATTGAGATAGGTTGCGACCAGTTTTCCGGTGTAGCCGGTAGCGCCATATACGACAATGCCTAAGTCTCTATTTTTACTCATTTTTTGCTTCCTAAGTTTGGATTGCGAGTTCGGGGAGTCATTATCAACGCCTCTAGAAATAATTAACAGTTGAAAATACTTAATTGACTGATTATTTACGGCGATCCATCCGGCTAAAGCGCAAGCAACCTTAACTTTCCCCTTTAACGCTTGTGCATTACGCAATGTTAATCATGGATCCCATGCATACGGTACCCGCAACCTGTTTAGTGTCGCTATGATCTGAAAGCTCGGTATTCCAATAAGAAATTGACCTCACGCCCACAACTTCACCACTGACAAGCCTAAATTTTACGCCCCTTGATGAAGTGACTGGGAAAGACACTGCGCAGTTTCAAATCAAAGCCGTATAGACCCATTAGCGGCACGCATTTCTCATCACATAACCGACCTGTGCACAACCCCTTTAAAATATCGTTAGAATCATCACTGCACTTTGGTGACCTTGGCGGTCGAGTGGGACCATTGATACGCATACTAGAAGAAACTGCCGCATTCCTAGAGGCTTTCAGGCATTTCCAACTCGCCGCTTCACGGCAAGTTTTTCTATGGATCAAATGAGGCTGCAGATTTTGCAGATGTTGCAGATTCGAGCAAACTGGAGGCCTGATACGGCGCAGTGAAATCGCTTAATAACTGCTTGAGTGCTCGAAGTGTCTGAGATCAAGCTGCAAAGCCGGGCAACAATAGGAGATTTCTATCATTTCCTAGCCTTTCATGGTTATTGCGTTACAAGTAGTTTGGCTGCCCTGCTTAACAAAAACTCTTTGAATACTTTCACACGCGCATTGTCGAGTAAATCGGGGTGAGTTAATAACCAAATATTAGAACCAAAACTAAATCTTTCTGGCGCAAGTGCCTGCAAAGTATGGCTCGGAGGCAAGCGCAACGGCGATAAAAAACCAACTCCTACGCCGCTGCAAATGGCCTCATAGACCTCATTGTAGCTACTGGTGCGCATAACGATTTTGGTGTCGGGGTAGTGAGCCAGGAGATCAGCCTCGGAATCAATCTGCACCTTCGGGCCGTGCTGTATGACCCAAGGGTAATCTTCAGGAGACTGACTATTGACCTGTTTGATTAATTCGCTGCTGCCATAAATATACATCGGCATGAAACCTAGCTTGTCCGCCACTAAACCTTCAGGTGCTGTTTCGACAAATCTAATTGCCACATCAGCTTCTAGACGACTCAAATCGGAAAACTGAGAGACCGCGTCAATATGCAAATCAATCTCAGGATATTGCCGCAAAAAGTCAGCAAAAATTGGCTGTAAATTTAGCGCCCCGCTACTGGGCTTGGTGACACGCAATGACCCATTTAACTCTGAGTCGTGGCTTTTAAAAACTCGTTGAATTTGGTTAATTTGATCTTCAACAGCAACCGCCTGTTGCTGTAACTTAAACCCATACTCTGTCAATTGGTAACCATTACTAAGACGATGAAATAGTATCGAGCCCAACTGCTGCTCAAGCTTTTCTAAACGCCGCGCAACGGTTGAATGATTAACGCCAAGCTGCTTAGCTGCACCGCTTAAGGAGCCTGTGCGCGCAACCGCTAAAAAGTATTCAAGATGATCCCAGTTCATCTCTGCATTGTTGCACGACGGATTGGCAAATGTCTAGCATTTACGCACAGCTTGAGAAATACTATACTCGGCAACGATGACAATATTATTGCACGATTCTTGAAGATGAAGACCGTGAGCAGTCCCCAAAAGCCGTCATCTGTACAACCCAATTAAACGTCAAAATTTATGAGGCCAAAAGACAAGTTATGACCAATACTACTAGATACATTCTCACGGGGCTTGGTATAACCGTTGCTGCTATCGCTTTATTTTTGATGGCACTACCTACTATTTTGCACAGTGCCGGCTTACATCCGAAATACGAAGGCGAGACCGTTGCCTTACCAGGCAAGCGAGCATTGGTTATCACCACGAGTCACTCCATGCTAAACCTACCGGGTGAAGCCACGGGAAAACCAACCGGGGTTATGGCTTCAGAAATGACTCACCCCTATTACAATTTTCTTGATGCTGGTATGCAAGTAGACGTGGCAAGTATTAAAGGCGGCGCTATTCCCGTTGATCCGCAAACACTACTTTTTATGATCAAAACGCCAGAGGATGACCGCTTTTTACAAGACCCCACGTTCCAAGCCAAAGTAAAAAATTCTATGCGCATTGATGATGTTGACTTCACTCAGTACGATATTATTTTTATGTCTGGTGGCTGGGGGGCAGCCTATGACTTAGGTTACTCAGACGTGCTAGCCAAAAAAATCAGTGAGGCCTACTATGCACAAACGCCCATAATTGGCGGGGTTTGTCACGGCGTGCTTGGTTTAATTAACGCCAAAGACCGTGATGGCAATTTGTTAATTGCTAACCGTAAAATGACAGGTGTAAGCGACAAACAGATTAAAGAACTAGGTATATCCATTACACCTCAGCACCCAGAGGCGGAGTTGCGCAAAGCTGGCGCACTCTATGAAAGCAACTCAGCTTTTCGTGATTTTTTTGCCACACATGTAGTGGTTGATGACGAGCAGCGCTTTGTAACAGGTCAAAACCAGAATTCGGGCCACGCCACCGCGCAGGCAATGATGGCAGTGGTAAAAAACCAAACCAACAATAACCAGTGAACAAAAAATAGAGAAGTACCCCATGAAAAAAGTACTCAGCATTGTCATCGCGCTACCAGCGCTGATGTTTATAATGACTGGCCTGCGCTGGTTGGTTGATCCGGCGACCGCAGCAGCTCAATTTGGCATGCCGCTGCTTGATGGCGTTGGCCTCAGTACACAAATCGGAGATCTGGCCGCATTTTTTATCGCAGGGGGTATGTTCGTTTTTATCGCGCTCATAACTAGCAAACGCAGCTGGTACTATCCGCCCATCATGCTAGTGGGCTTCACCGCACTATTTCGCATCTTAGCTTGGTTGCTACACGATGCCACCTTGGCCGTGCAAATGATCGTCCCCGAAATCGTGATAGCGGTATTATTGTTAACTGCATCTCGGATAATACCGGAGCATGAGTAATTGACATCGGCAAGCACTCAAGGCTCCAGTTGGCCACGACTACTCTCGCTCGCCATAGTGATGCCGCTCTTGGTAAGCAGCTTGCCCACGCTGGCTGCGTCCATGCCAACATCGGTATCTACTGAAGGCTCGGAGCGACCCAATGTTGTTCTCATTCTCGCTGATGACCTTGGTTTCACCGACCTCGCTTCCTATGGTAGTGAAATCAGCACCCCCAACCTATCAACGCTTGCCCAAAATGGGCTAAGTTTCACCAATTACCATACTGCCGCTAGCTGCGCACCGACACGGGCAATGCTACTGACTGGGGTTAACAATCACCGTGCGGGTGTGCCCAATATCCCCGAGATGATCCCACCCCGACAACGACGCCATGCCCATTATCAAGGCACGCTTGGGCGCAATGTGGTCACTGTCGCTTCCCTACTACAAGACAGCGGCTACCACACCTACATGGCAGGAAAATGGCACTTGGGTATGAAGCCAGACTTACTTCCGAGTCAACGTGGATTTGAACGAACCATAACGTTAGCTGACTCAGGAGCTGACAATTGGGAGCAAAAACCCTACTTACCAATATACGAAAAAGCTAATTGGTTCGCTGATGGCGAAGAGATCACGCTGCCAGAGGACTTTTACTCGTCACGTTTTTTGGTTGATAAGGCCATTGAATTTATTGACAGTAATCACGCCGATGGCAAACCATTCTTCACTTATCTACCCTTTCAAGCGGTGCATATGCCGGTACAGGCACCCCAAGCATTTATTGATCATTACATGGGTGTTTATGATGCTGGCCCTCAGGCATTGCGCGAACAGCGCCATGCTAAAGCTACGGCATTAGGAATTGTGCCCGCCAATAGCCCCATGGTAACTATGGCAACTACCGATGATTGGCTGGCAATGTCCGCTGAAAAACAGCGCTATGAAGCCAAGCGCATGGCTGTGTATGCAGCAATGGTCGAAGCGATGGATTACCACATCGGCCGCCTTATTGAATATCTAAAAGAAACGGACCAATACAAGAATACGATCTTTATATTCGCCTCAGACAATGGCAGTGAGGCTAGTGGCCTCCCCAATCAGAATAGTTCACTCAACCAACGGGTCTTGCGCGCACAAAACTATAACGTCGATTATGCAACGCTAGGGCTACAAGGTAGCTTCAATGCCATTAGCCCGAGTTTTGCCAGCGCTAGCGCCTCTCCACTGGCCTACTACAAATTTTATGTTGGTGAGGGTGGTATGCGTGTGCCGCTGATTATCGCCGGCGAATCAATTCCTATAAAAAATCAGCTTTCTAACGCCTTTAGTTTTGTCACCGACATTACCCCAACCATTTTAGCGCTCACACAAACAGCGAAGCCAAAGGAGCATTACGGCGGAAGAAAAGTTGAAGCCATCTTGGGGCGCAACCTCCTACCTTTACTTAACGGGCACACTGAGCGCGTCTATGCCGAGCAGGATTCCGTGGGCTACGAACTTGCCGGGCATTCCGCCCTATTCCAAGGTGACTTCAAAATCTCACTCAACCGCGCACCGCTTGGTGATAATGAATGGCATCTCTACAATATTGTGACCGACCCTGGTGAAAGCAAAGACCTCAGCTCAATGATGCCTGCTAGGCTGCAAAATATGCTTGGCTTGTACCATCAATTTGCTATTGATAATAAAGTTCTTCCAGTTGCTGCTAACTATCATGCACAGCGTCAAGTCGCCTTAAACGGCTTACAACAACGATTTGGTTCACAGATACTGCTCGTCATCTTGACCATGTTAGTTGTTTTGCCGTTTTACGTAGTCTATCGGCTAACTCACAGACAATAAATAAAGCTCTTGAGGTCGACGTCCGCCCCTAGTGTTTCGTTAACTTCTCGTCACTCGCCAATCATTGCCCCAGATCCAATAGCTCGCTAACATTATTAGCCAGCAGCTACTGGATACAATATTGAATTAGGCCCTTGCAAAGTTCAATGCATGCTCAAATACTTAATTAGAAAAAAAGATACCCACATACCGTTCTGTATTAATTTGATTGAGATTACGTCCACCCATCTTTGATAGCGAGGTATTTTATGCAACTTATAAACACAGCGTTCAGCACGCTAAACTGTGAAATCAGCGATTTCATTCTAACATTAACACTCAATCGCCCCAATCATATGAATGCCTTCACGGTACAGATGGCAAAAGAACTCATTACCGTGTTTGATCAAGCTAGTGTTGATGACAATATTCGGGCCATTGTGGTAACCGGTGCTGGCAAAGCATTTTGTGCAGGCATGGATTTGTCGAGCGAAAACAATGTTTTTGGCCTGAATGAAAACCTTCGACCAACACTCGATGACATGGAAAATCGCTTAGACGACCCCGATATTGCCGAGGGAGTGCGCGACACGGGTGGCCAAGTTACGCTGGCCATTTACCGTTGCAACAAACCGGTAATCGCTGCCATTAATGGCGCAGCGGTGGGCATCGGTGCCACAATGACTTGCGCCATGGACATACGCCTAGCCTCAGAACATGCGCGTATTGGTTTTGTTTTTAATAAAATCGGCATAACCCCAGAGGCCTGCTCAACCTGGTTTTTACCGCGGATTGTGGGCATATCCCGCGCACTTGAGTGGTGCTACACCGGCGACATTCTCAAACCGGAAGAAGCATTTGAAGCCAACTACATCAAAGCTATAGTGCCAGCAGACCAACTGCTCGAGGAGGCCTATAAAATTGCACAAAAAATTGCTCGACACAGCCCAGTAGCCATCGCGCTAACTCGGCAAATGATGTATCGCAACTCTGCGCAGCCTCATCCACTTGAAGCACACAAGGTTGATTCTTTAGCCATCTTTTATCAAAGTTTGAGCGATGGCAAAGAAGGTGTGCAATCATTTTTAGAAAAACGCGCACCGGTATTTACTAGCAAAAGCTCTACCGACATGCCTGATTTTTTTCCATGGCAGAGCTAGCCCGCGCTGCCATACCCCAACGCCTATATTGTAATGTGACGGCAGCTCATACACTATTTATGGTGTCCTTACCCTTGATCCAATAACAAATAGTCAATCGAGCCATTTTTAGCTGACCTTAGCAGCACCGGTAAAACATGTTTAACTTAGAACTCAACCAGAGGTATTCATGCAAAACTTTATTCTTATTAATAAAATATTATTATTAGCGTTTTGGGCAGTATTTATTGTTGATTTCATATGGCCCGTCCATATCGCAATCCTGCCTCTAGGCTTACTCATGGGCGTGATTCATGCTGTGGAGTTTTTTTGGCAGCGCAAGGCTCTCAAAGATACTGGCGAATCGGATATACAAGCGCTGGTGCAAACATTACTCTTTGGCGTACTGTATTGGCGCCCTTTAGTCAAACGAGGCTAGCTTGACCAGCACTAGCTGACAGCCTCATGCCCTCTTGACGAAGAGCTGAGGGTGTCGTGTTTGTCCAGCGCTTGAACGAACGCCTAAAATTAGCTGCATCGCTAAAGCCTAGCAAATAAGCCACCTCAGACACAGGCAAGGTCGTCGTAATCAAGTATTCACTCGCTAAGCGGCTGCGAACCTGATCGAGCAGTTGCTGAAAGCGACAACCTTCTTTGGATAAACGCCGCTGCAGCGTACTCTCACTTATATTCAATTTTTTCGCCACAGAGCTACTGTTAGGAAACTCAGATCCAGCTTTTAGTAATACTTGCTGAACACGTTCGCTGACACTACCGACAGTATTTTCAAACGATAGCAACCGATCGCATTCACGGCGAAAAATCTCTTGCGCAACAGGGTTCGCAGTAGATATTGCAGTACGAATACTCGGCGTATCAAAGCTAAGTACGCGGCGCTCACAGTTAAAATGAATGCTAGAGCCAAATACCCGATGGTATGAGGCTGAATCATAAGGCGCCTCATAATCGAGCTCGAGCTTAAATCGAATCAATTGCTTGCCAACTAATATGCTTCCACTTTTAATGATAGCCGCATAAAGTATTTCACAATAAAAACGCTCTAATTCATAAGGTAATTGAGGTGCACGCACGCTGATTTCAAAGCTGCCCGCGTTTGGAATCAGCTCAATGCGTATGCTGGGAAGTATGGCGCGGTTGTAGCGAACCAATAATTTTAGCGCATCACCTATTGTTGAGCTGCTCAATAAGGCATAGCCAAAAATTCCTTGCGATGCAATATCAATGCGTGAACCAAGCTTGAGGCCTAGTTGTCGATCGTGAGTCAACTCTATAGCTGCACTGCACATACTGTCCATTTGAGATGCAAGATCAGCTGTGGTTACGCTGGCCGCTCTGCTTAGTGGGCGCGACCGCGACCGTGCCTTGGCAAGCAGCTGATTCTCGCTGACCCCTAACTCTATTAAAATCTCAAGGAGGGTAGATTGATAATAAAATTGCATTTCGGGCCCATAGATTCAAACGGCTGTTGACGGTAATTAACTCCCTTAACGACCGTATTTAACCCCCTTTTACCACGCACTGTCAACTAAACTCATTGCATCGCGCGATACGAATCCGCAAACTCAGCGACGTATGCCGACAGCAAGACGTCACTTGCCATCATTCCACTCCACTACAATGCTATTGAAGGTTTACCTATGCCATCTTACAAAGTGCCCCTGCGGGACATGCGATTTTTAATCAACGACGTGCTTGATTACTCCGAGCATTATTCTACGCTTGCCAATGGCGAGGAAGCCTCACCCGATATGGTTGACGCCATACTTGAAGGCGCGGCTACCCTTTGCGAAGAAGTATTAGCGCCTATTGACCTATCCGGCGATGCACAGGGTTGCCGTTTCGACAACGGCACTGTGACAACGCCCGACGGCTTTAAAGAGGCCTATCGGCAATTTGCGGAAGGCGGCTGGCAAAGCCTATCATTCCCAGAAGAGTTCGGCGGGCAAAATCTACCTGCATCGATCAGCCTGTTTAAAACAGACATGGTTGGCACCGCCAATTGGGCTTTCAGTATGTATCCAGGCTTAAGTATGGGGTGCATCAACACGCTTTTAGAGTACGGTTCCGATGCTCAGAAAAAGCAATATTTACCCTCACTAGTAGCAGGCGAGTGGACCGGCACCATGTGCCTAACAGAGCCACACTGCGGCACTGATTTAGCACAGACAAAGACCACAGCCGAGCCACAGGATGACGGGACCTACAAACTCACTGGAACTAAAATATTTATCTCGGCCGGCGAGCATGACCTCACCAGCAACATAGTGCATCTAGTACTGGCGCGACTGCCTGACGCACCCAAAGGAACGCGTGGCATATCATTATTCATCGTGCCTAAATTTTTGGTTGATGCCGACGGCACTATCGGCGATCGCAATACAGTCAATTGTGGATCAATCGAGCACAAAATGGGCATTAAAGCATCGGCGACAGCCGTATTGAACTTTGATGCCGCCACTGCTTATTTGATTGCGGAGCCTAATCAAGGCCTCGAAGCGATGTTCACCTTTATGAACGTTGCTCGCCTAGGCACTGCTATTCAAGGTATTTGTCATGCAGAAAGGTCTTTTCAAGGTGCTCTAGCCTACGCTCAAGAACGGCGCTCTATGCGAGCGCTATCGGGCACTAAGGATCCTGAATTCGGTGCCGATGCTCTCATTTGGCATCCCGATGTACGGCGTATGGTATTGACTCAAAAAGCTATCGCCGAGGGCGGACGGGCCATGATCTACAGCGTGGCAAAAATAGCCGACCACGTGGCAGAAGCCACGCTTGAGGGCGATACGGTTAAAAAAGAAAAGTATGAAAATGAGCTAGGATTTTTCACCCCCATTCTCAAAGGATTTCTTACCGAGACCGGCCTTGACGCGGCCAACCTCGGCATACAGGTATTCGGGGGTCACGGCTATATTCACGACCACGGTATGGAGCAAATTGCTCGCGATGCCAGAATTGCAACGTTATATGAAGGTACCACTGGCATCCAGGCACTGGATCTTTTAGGCCGCAAAGTATTACTCGCTACAAAGGGCAAGTGTGTTCGCGACTTTACAAAAGTCATGTTTGACTTTGCGAAGCAGCATGCGCTTGCTGGCACGCCGCTAGGCAAAATGTCTCGATCACTACTCAAACGCGCGCTCGAGTGGAATGTTCTAACCACACGTATTATGTTGCGCGCCAAGAGCGATAGAGAATTGGTTGGCTCAGCATCGGTCGATTACTTGATGTATTCCGGGTATGTCATGATGGCTTATTTTTGGGCATTGCAAGCCGAAAAAGCGGCCGAACTGCTTGCCAATGGCAAGGGCAAAGAAGCCGATGCCTTTTACCAAGCTAAAATTCAAACCGCTGAATTTTATTTTGCTCGACTCCTGCCGCGCGCCAATGCCCACAGAACCTGTGCGGTAGCGCCTACCAAAGCGGTTATGCAAATGGATAACAACCACTTCACTTTAGAATGAAATGTGAAACTTTAGTTGGCAACGCCTCTTTTATTTGTGCCGGTGCGGCCTATCGATGAATGAAGAGTCATTGATCCAAAGCGAAGCCTGCCACCACCATGAAGTTATCGTGGTAGGGGCCGGTTTCGCTGGTATTGGCGCGGCCATTAAACTGCACCAAGCCGGTATGGACTTTTTAGTTTTAGAGAAAGCGTCTGAAATTGGCGGCGTATGGCGTGAAAACACTTACCCCGACTGCGGCTGTGACGTTCCCTCACCCTTGTATTCGTATTCTTTTGCCCCCAACCCCAACTGGCAACACTTATTTGCCAAGCAGCATGAAATTAAAAACTACACTCTCGATACCGCCAAAAAATTTGGCGTTATGGGAGCGATCAAGTGCCATCATGAAATGCTCAAAGCCATTTGGTGCACCGAGAGGAAAATATGGTATTTACATACCAGTCAAGGACTCTACAGCAGCCGCTTTGTCATCATGGCCTGTGGCCCTATGCACAAGCCAACAGTACCAAAGATTGAAGGCCTCGAGACATTTACTGGCACAAGCTTTCATTCGGCGCAGTGGCAGCATGACTACGACCTAAAAAATAAGCGTGTTGCCGTTATTGGCACCGGCGCATCAGCCATCCAATTTGTACCTGCCATAGTAGACCAAATAAAACAGCTCACATTATTTCAACGCACGCCACCCTGGGTGTTGCCTAAAATGGATTGGCGTATTCCATCACGTTGGCAAAAGCGATTTAAACGTTTCCCATTTATTTTAGCCTTGCTGAGAAAAGTCATTTATTTGCAGCTTGAATTTTTAAATTCTAGCCTCAACTGGCCCAAACTGCGTTTGCGCCTGCAAAACGGCGCGCTTAAAAATATCCATCGCAGCATCAAAGATGACGATCTGCGCGCCAAGCTCACGCCTAATTTCGCTATTGGCTGCAAACGCATACTCATGTCTAACACTTGGTATCAAGCGTTAAGTCAAAAAAAAGTGCTCGTGACCCATGGCGTTCAAAAAATTCGAGGTAACTCGATAATCGCCAGTGATGGCACTTCAGCAGAGGTCGATGCTATTATTTTTGCTACGGGCTTTGAGGTCGCTAACCCCCCTATTGCGGAAAGAATTTTTGGTAGTGGAGGAATTTCACTGACCGAGCAATGGCAAGGTAGCCCCGAGGTCTATTTAGGCACCACCACCAAAGACTGCCCCAATCTTTTTCTTACTTTTGGGCCAAATCTTTATACCTTTTCATCGGCCTTCGTCATTATTGAAGCACAACTTAAGTACATCATGGGCGCTTTGCTGAAAGTGCATTCAAAAAATATTAATAGCTTACAACTCAACGAAGAAAAATCGACTCAATACAATAATAAAGTACAGCAAGCATTGCAGAGCACAATTTGGAACAGTGGCGGCTGCACTAGTTATTTTATTGATAAGACCGGTCGCAACAGTACGAACTGGCCATGGACTACATTCACTCTGCGCAGACGGCTAAGACGATTTAATTTGAAAGATTACAATATTGAAAAAGTGAGCCCATAGTAGCTGACTAAAAAAATCTTTTGGTATATGCTGTTGATTCGAAAGAAAATTATAAGTAACTGATAACAAGGGAGAATATTATGACCCTCAGCGCAAAAACATTAGGTGTTGTAAGCTTTTTTATCTCTCTTGCAGCACACGCTGCCACTGGAAATGCCACTCAACTTTTGTGGGGAGATACCCACGTACACTCCACCTACTCGTTTGATGCTTTTCTAAATCAAAATCAAAGTGCCGACCCTGACACAGCCTACCGCTGGGCCAAAGGCTTGCCCGTAATTCACCCTTACAATCGCACTCGCGTACAAATCAACACGCCACTAGATTTTTTAGTGGTATCCGACCATGCAGAGTTAATGGGCGTCATAAGGGCCATTGATAACGACACAGCCGTATTCGACAACGAAGGATTAATAGCCGGACTGCTCCGCCGTTTCAGAAGTTATGTTTTACTCGATGCTATTGAGAAACAAGCCGGGCGAGAATTTTTCAATCGATTGTTGCCCGTGGCGGTAGAAAGCCCAGATCAGGACCCGGTGTTAGCCGACGGCATCAGTAATCCATTTGGCGACACATCGACTACTCAAAAAACCGCGTGGCACGAAATTGTCGACGCCGCAGAGCGTCACAACAACCCAGGTAAATTCACCAGTTTAATTGGCTGGGAGTGGAGCTCAATACCATCGGGCGTTAATCTGCATCGGGTCGTTATCACGCCTGAAAATGGCGAAACGGCCAAACAATTTCAACCTTATGGGTCAGATCAAAGCCAGTACCCTGAAGACCTTTGGCAATGGCTTGAGGCCACGCAACAAGAAACAGGCGCTCGCTTTCTAGCTATCCCTCATAACCCGAATATCTCAAAGGGTTATATGTTTGCTGAAACCACATTACGCGATGTACCCATTACTGCCGAATATGCACGTCGACGCATGGAATGGGAGCCAGTGGCCGAAGTCACGCAGCTAAAGGGCGACTCCGAAACTCACCCCGCACTTTCACCCAATGACGAATTCGCCGATTTTGAAACCTATCAGTTTTATATCCAACAGCAGTGGGAACCCTACCAAGCCAAAGCGGGCGACTACATCAGGCCAGCACTACTCAAGGGCTTAGCTATCGAGCAGAGTGTTGGCGTCAACCCTTTTAAGTTTGGCTTGATTGGCTCGACCGACGCGCATACTGGGTTGGCTTCAGCCGAAGAAAATAATTTTTGGGGGAAAATGGCCAGAGACTCTATCCCGGAAAATAAAAGAGCCGACATCAACACCTACGACTCTAAAAACACCAGCGGTTGGAACATGGGCGCACAAGGATTGGCAGCGGTATGGGCCGAAGAAAATTCACGAGACGCCATTTTTTCAGCTTTTCAACGCAAAGAAGTTTATGCCACCACCGGCCCACGCATCGCTGTTAGATTTTTTGCAGGCTGGAACTTCACTGAAAATGATGCCCAAGCAGAGAACATTGCCGAACTAGGTTATGCCAACGGCGTACCTATGGGTGGCGATCTAATCCAACCTACCGTCAGTACCGACATACCCAAATTTTTAATTCGTGCGGTCAAAGACCCCAAAGGCGCCAATCTAGATCGTGTGCAGGTCATTAAAGGCTGGGTCGATGCCGATGGAAAAACGTACGAAAAGATATATAACGCGGCTTGGTCTGCTGAACGCAAGCTCGATGCAAACGGTCAATTACCTGCCGTAGCCAACACCGTTGACATCAGCGCTGCTAGTTATACTAACGACGTAGGCAGTGCAGAATTCTCTATTCTTTGGAGCGACCCCGATTTTAATGCGCAGCAAAAAGCATTTTACTATGTGCGCGTACTGCAAATTCCTACGCCACGCCACTCGCTTTATGATGCCGTCGCTCTACAAACTGAGGCTCCTCAAGAGGCGCCAGCGACCATTCAGGAGCGTGCCTACACATCACCTATTTGGTACACCCCTTAGTACATACCTAGTCCATATGTAGTAATAACCCGCCACTGAGACTAGCTTAGCCACCCTGCCAGCAAGGCTAAGCCAAGCTAGATTTTTTTCGGCCCTTTCTTGCCGGCTTTTTATTTGTCGGTTTTTCAATTGCCGATGCGCTTGATTTTTTTACAGGCCGAGCTTGGTTGTTCAGTAACCCTGCCGCATCTTCAAGCTCCGTCAAGGCCTGCTCCATATAGTCAATTAGGCGCTGCGCCTGCGGCATGGTGCGGCGGCAAGCGGTAATACCAAAGTCGACATTTTTATCGTAAGTTACCATAGTGATATTGAGCGCAATGCCTTCGGTAACAATCGATGCTGGATACACCCCCTCAAGCCTAGCGCCATTCCAAAACATGGGTTCACGCGGGCCGGGCACATTAGAGATAATTGTATTGAATGGCGGCAACCGGCTCATCAAACCTAACGGAATCATCAACAACCCCGGCATTTGAATCATCATACTGACTAATTGCGCCTCAGCAGGGGACATCTCTTTAAAGTAATCTTTACCGGCAACAGTAGAT
Organism: uncultured Pseudomonadales bacterium; assembly: GCA_943788835.1. GTDB lineage: Bacteria > Pseudomonadota > Gammaproteobacteria > Pseudomonadales > UBA7434 > UBA7434. The sequence goes on from CALSRU010000015.1 coordinate 49,788, forward strand.
GCCTGAATTGCGACCATCCGTTGACCGGCATCGCTAATATCGGTGGCCAAATCAGCGATCATAGTGCCTACAGCATTCGATGAATCCAAATCTCCGTCACGACGCAGCGAAATAGGCACCATCGCTTTAAGAGATTTTTCCGGCAGCTTGGAATGATTGCGTAAGTACAGCCGTAGTGCACCGGCACACATCGCCAACACCGCATCATTAAAGGTGCCGTCGAACGCCCTACCCACGGCACGAATACGCTCGAAAGACCACGACTGAGCAACAAAGCGTCGCGCGCCGTCCACCGGCGTATTAATTGATGAGCGGGGTACGTTGAGAAATGGCATCATCAAAGGGCCGCCTTGCCCCATCCACGCCCCTGTAAAACGCTTCAGCGCGCCGAATAAATGTACGCCACTATCGAACGTCGATTTCAATACCTCACTGACATTGCGTAACTCGGCATCACTAAAAGCCGGCGGCTCACGATGATCCAGTGATGCACGATATTGCTCACCGGCCTCGCGCGACAGGGGTGAAACATGAATACGATGGTGCGGATCTTGAGAGAGCATGCTGCGGCCAAGATGAATCGCTCGAGAACCATCAACGGCCGCATGATGATACTTGGAATACACAGCAAGCTGGCGATCTTGCAAACCCTCTATCAAGTGCATTTCCCAAAGCGGACGATTGCGATCGAGTAAGGTACTGTGTAGGCGCGAAACCAAATTAAACAGCTCGCGATAACGCCCCGGCTTAGGTAGTGCCGAGTGGCGAATATGATAGTCCAAATCAAGCGACTCATCCTCTTGCCAATAACTTGGGCCAGCAGGACCAAGCAGACCCGTTTTCAATCGGTCGGCGAATGGCCGCTGAAATTCATTGGCACTGCGCAGCCCATCGGCAAGACCATGCAAAAATTCTTGCTCGTCAACTCCTTCAGGTAAGGTAAAAAGATTCACCCCGCCTACATGCATCGGCGTCTCACGACTTTCCGAGAGCAAAAATGCAGTATCTAAAAAACTCAATCGCTTCATGAAATCACCTTCTGTACGGCTCTTTTGGCTAGTCGTTTTTAACCAGCTACTTTCTTCTTGCTCAAACTATTTGTAACTTTTTGCTAAGCATTTATTTTCTTTTTTCGAGAGATCTTTGTTTTACTTACATATTCCTCTTCATAATTTATCAATATTTCATCTAACACTTTGCTTATGCGAGTTTGCATGCGAATCATTTCAATCTTTCGCCAACTCGAGTGCTCGCCAGAAGCCACTAACTCCATGGCCTCCTCTGATGAAATACGCATCAACATTTTAAAGGGGTTGTGAAAGCGGCTGCGAGGCAGAATGTTAATGTCACCAATATAATCCTGATTGACTACGGATATAAAGGTATTGGCCGCGCGTGCCCAGGCCGTGTCCCGATTTAGCGGTTTTTGCCAAATAGCCGCAGTCGCATTCAACCATTCGCGAGTCGTTTGTCTGGCTGTACTAGTCAAAATAGCCCGGACGCCACGTTGATGCTTACTGTCGGTAATAAACGGTAGAACGGCTGGATTCGCCTGACTCACAATATAGTGATTGACACCATAAAGCCGCGCCAGACGCTTACTGGGAAGATCATCGCTCACCGAACCATCCACCCACTTGCGAGAGGGCAAATAGGGCTGACGCTCGCCCTGCTTATTACGTGCCTCCAGCATCACCGGCGGAAAAATACCCGGCACTGCAGTTGAAGCCAGCACTGCATTTCGAATCAATACATTAGGAGAAGTAATTGCATTTAAAAGGCGGGAAGTTTGGTGCGTCTCGGCTGCAGCTACCGAGATATTCAGCATTCTGCCGGTATGCTCAAAAGCCTCTTGAAACGTCATGTCTGGAATCATACGAGCAATGGACGCTTCAACTTCAGCAGAGCGCAACATACTAGATTCTGAGCCACCTTGCAGAATGGCAAGCTCGGCTTCGCGAGCAAGCTCATCCCTAAGATAATCATAGCTCAGCTTTTGCGTTAACTCCTCATCAGTATGCGTGCACAGTAGCGCACCAACTAGTGATCCACCACTTGCGCCAGACATAATATTGGGCAGTAAACGCTGCTCCCATAGGGCTTTAGCCACACCGATATGAAAATACAGCAACATGCCCGAACCGCTCATCATGAGCGCCGAGCGACCAAAACAATGATGTGCTCGGCGGAAGAAATCGAGTTTTTCCTCAAAGCTAATATCATCGATGTCGGGGCTGGCTAGCAATTCTAGCGCTGAGGCAATCTCTTCAACATAATCAACAATGAGTTGCTTGGTACCGAATAACGCCGGCTCATACAGCGACGACTTGCCCATACCCCCCATATTGCCGTGAATCCCCTCGTTAAGCGTAAACAGTAACCCAGGGTAGTCGTGTCGTGCACGCTGCGACTGCAATCGATCTAAGCGAATACGAATGGATACATGATCGTACTGGCTGGAAACGTCATTACTACGCCACTGATCCAGCCCTCGCTCCTTATCACAGGCCAAGGCAAGCTCTTTCCATTCATCATAGCTTGCAGCCTCATTGAGGGCCCTTTCAAGCCTGCGATTTTTGAACATCATAGGTCGCACTTCCTAGTATCAAATCGCACCAGTCTTTACTAGCGCTTGCACAGCAGCCAAAAAACCCACAGCCGGCTACCGCATATTTTCTATTCTAGCCGACAAGGTAAAGGTTTATATTCGCCGTTGCAAATAGCATCTTGTGTAACGAAGCCACACTCAACATTGATGGCGTCGCCAACCAATAAACTAGGAGCTAAAGCGACGTAGGGCTACACCAACACGCGACTAAACTGTACGCTTTGTATAAGTTTTATGGGCATTTCTTCTAGCCAAATTACGCAGCCGATTTTCAGGCATGAACTAATGTTCATTCACCGCTGCAGTGACTTTTGAGCATTTTTTGCGAACCTTTCCGTCTCTTTTTTATCATTTAACAAATTGCCCAATTTGAATGGCACTTCAACCCCTTTGCTCATACCCGGCTGCTCCTTCATAACACTCATCCATCGATCTAAGTTCTCAAGGCCATCTCGTGATACTCCCGACCATTTATAAGTACGCACCCAGCACCAATTAGCAATATCGGCAATGGAGTAATCATCGGCTAACCATTCACTTTGACCCAGACGTACATCTAACACTTCAAATAAGCGTCGACACTCATTTTGATAGCGATCAATCGCTGGCTGAATTTTTTCAGGGAAATACCGATAAAAAACATTGGCTTGACCCATCATCGGACCCACTCCCCCCATTTGAAACATCAGCCATTGAATAACCTTAGAGCGCCCTTGCACGTCAGTGGGCATAAGTCGACCCGTTTTTTCCGCAAGATAAATCATAATGGCACCCGTTTCAAAAATCGGGAACCCACCTACCTCGTTATCTACAATAGCGGGGATACGTCCATTGGGGCTTATGGCAAGAAACTCGGGGACTTTTTGCTCTCCTTCTGAAATATTGACGAAATGAGTCTTATAATCGAGCTCTAACGCCTCAAGAGTGCAAGATGCCTTGTGCCCATTAGGCGTGGGAGCTGTGTACAGATCAATCATATTTATGATTTCCTTTGCGCTATAGATTATCGACTTTAACTCTACAATTAATAACCGGACTGACCACTAATAATCTGCTGATAAAAGGCGTCATCCAACAACTCGTAAGTCGTTGATCTAGGCTTAAGTACATAAATCGGATCATCGGTTTGACCAAGATGGTAAGCTTCATTGCGCAACTTTCCTTTAAACAGCTTAAAAGTCACTGTGGTGTCAGCCTCTTTTTGAATGCGCACAAAGACCGGTCGTGAGAAGTTCGATAACTCTCGCTGCGCGAACTCAGAGAATGCTGTTACGTCTAATGTTTGTTCAGGCTGAAGCGTTAAAGCCGCCATACCAGCCTTGCCTTCGATGCCCGGTATTTCGACACCGTAAATGTTTGCCATGTCTACCTGATCATAAGCATTAATCACTTCAGCGACTTCATTGGTCGATACATTTTCTGCACGCCAACGAAAGGTGTCACCGACCCGATCAACAAACTGGAAATGTGGCAGCCCCATGGCAAACCCCACATCGATTTGCCGCACTAAATCACCCGTATTAAACCAGCTATCGCCTTTTTTACGCACGCTTCGCATAATTTTACTCTCTGAAGCTTCCTTGTTCTTGTATCCATCGAACTGATACTTTTTATCAATGGCAGCAAGCAGCAGGCCGGCCTGACCTTTTTCTGCTTCGACTAAACGGCCCTGCTCATCGCGTATCATTTCATCAGCATCAACATCATATTTAACCAACAAAATATCAGCCGAACTTGTGCCTATCGTGCGATCTTTGTTGAGCGCATTGATAAAGGTGACGTTACCTTCACTAGAGCCATAAATCTCACTAATGCGCTCCACGTTGAAACGCTCACGAAAAGCATCCCAAACATCTGGCCGCAAACCATTACCCAACATAGTATTTAGTGGGTTATTTTTTTCTTCATCACACTCTGGCTGCATGGCCAAATAGCGACACAGCTCACCCACATAAACAAACAAATTAGTCTGATGGGCTTGCACCTCTTTCCAAAATTGACTGGCTGAAAAACGGCGCCGCAAAAATATCGAAGCGCCAGAAAAGAAACTAGAACCCACACCCGGCCCCAGACCAGTAAAATGATACAGAGGAAGACAAATATAGATACGATCACTTGGCTTTGCACGAAAGCCAATACGGCTATACGGAGTCGCTGCTGATAGATAGCGACGATGATAAATTACAGCTGCCTTAGGGAGCCCAGTAGTGCCAGACGTAAAGATATACAAAGCTTTCTCACCGGCACAGATCTCTTTTGTTTCAGGCAAATTATCCGCAGACATCTGCGCCAGTTCGCCAGTTAGATCTTGCATCCAACTCGGCGCACTGTCGCCACCGTTATCACAAGCAATGTCCCTTACCCATAGGTAGTCACTATCGCTAAGTGGCAAATCGGCTTTTACCTCCAACACTGGGTCGAGGAGTTCCTGCCCAACAATGCACTTTCTGGCGTCAGTAGTGGTAATACAGTGAACCAGCGGTTTACCCGTGAGACTGGTGTTAATTAACCCCGTTACGGCACCAAGCTTGGCTAACGCCACAATACACGCCAGCATCTCGATGCGATTTTCCATGAGCAAAGCCACCGCGTCACCTCGCGCCACACCCTGCTTTTTTAAGGCATGAGCAAATTGGTTGGCCAGCCTATTGAACTCACCCCAGGTAAGCTCTCTGCCTTCGAAGATGATTGCCGAGTCATGCTGACAACGTGCCGCAGTTTCCTCAAACATTCGCCCCAATGATTCCTTACTGTCATCTTTGGGCGGCTTATACAGCCCAACTACCGGCAGCATGTATAGAAAATCCTGTAATACTGTGCGATATTCTTTAAGCTTCATTTTCATTGGCCCCACAAATTCCTGAGTGATGTTTTTTACAATTTTTGCACTTGCTACCTAATCTGACACCCTTAAGTCAGGACCCCACACTTCTAAATGATTGACACGCTCAACGCGGCGGTATGTTTTCAGATCAAAAATTTCTAAAAGGCCGGTTTCCGAAAATAAATCAGCTATCGCACGCTGCTCTGCTGGAGATACTTTCATCACGCTATCTTGTAACCTTTGCAGTAAATAAAACCGATACGGCATGACACTGATTTTCAGGCTGATACCCCGCCAGTCAAACTCAGCGCTACCCATAACTCGCGAACTCGGTTTTTTCAAGCCGTTCGTCCCCGTTTTAAGCTGTGGGTTTTTATCGATCCACTCATTAGCAAATTGAACCTGCGCCTTTAACTCTGGCAAATACTCTTGTGCTACATAGCGCATAAGGTTTTTTAGCGTAGCCGGCATAGCATCGTCTGAAAATAAACTTTCGCCCGCCGAGAAGCCGTCGGTTAGGACTTGCTCGGGCGCATTCATTCGTTCTACGTAGCGAAAAACCTCAGGCGCATACTCTCGCATTTGCAAAGATGGATAAGGATCACGCGCAAGATGCGCGAATAACGGTGCAATCAATCCATAATCACCAATAGTCGGCCTGCCACCCAACAAATAGGGCGCCGACTTTAAATGCGTAGAAAATAGATCAAGAAACTCAGCGTAGCTTTGTTCAATTAAGGGAATTGATTCTGGCGTGACGCCAAAAGCCACCGCTGCTGCTCGCATCCGCTGGCTAGCAAAATCAAACACTTTTTCAGCTGTCTCAACATCGGCAGCAGGAAACAAGCTCGCCACAAAGTCGTTTTTAAGGAAGGATAAATTGGTCTCATCAAAATTCCACCGGTAGTGCATAGCCGGCCGTAACATGCCCTCACCACCAAACAATTCAAATAAATAAGCTACGGCGCTTGCCACGCCTGTTGATGGGTATGCTGGCAATCTCATCGACTCATTATTAGTGGCGGCCTGCTGCTCAAAAAAATCAATGATATCGGCGCCATCTTGAATCAACGTGCCATTTGGAGTCTCAAGGATGGGCATAATCATACGCCCCATTACCGGCACAATTTTTTCTGCAAAATACGGATCGCCACCAACACGCTCGACAAAGGGAATATGCTGCTTGCGCAAATAACTGCGCACTTTACCCATATAAAGCGAGGCAGACATTCCATAGAGTTGATAAACCTCAGGCATTTAACGTCCTCAAACCACCGTTTTAGGTGGTACAAATGAATTTACACTAATTATGCCATAAGATTTGTAAGGAGTGCACTATCTCGATTTGGCGAGGTTATTGGCAACCCAAGAACAGTCCTGCTAGGCAAGTGAACAACCCTGCTAGCTCGGTGAAAATACCCGCCACCTAATTATTATGGCATGGCTTATGCCGACATGTTAAGCTTTCAAGACATCTGTGCTGCGTAGCTTAAAGCATTCGCCCTACTACAATGCTTCACGATCAATGCTTCACGATCGATGCTCCACTATCACGTCTATCCAAAGCTTTCATAGATCACTGGGTCATTTATATGATTACACTTTATGGGGCATCCGCCTCGCCCTTCGTTCGCAAGGTCCTCGCAGTGTTAGCAATTAAACAGCTGCCTTTTGAGCATATTCAGCAAATGCCATTTGCCAATGATGCCGAATTCAAAAAAATCAGCCCTCTGGGGAAGATTCCCGCGCTTAAAGATGGCGACATAACCGTCTGCGACTCAACGGTGATTTGCGAATACCTCGAAGACAACTATCCTGATCAACCTGTTTATCCCGCTGGCCCTGCCAGTAAGGCCCAGGCGCGCTGGCTTGAAGACCTAGGCGATACACGAGTAGCCGAGCTAGCTTCGGGTATTTTCTTTCAGCGATTCATGCGCCCGATGGTACTGCAACAAGCCACAGATGAGGCGTTAGTGGAAAAGATTATTACGAAGCAACTGCCTCCTTGTTTAGATTATATAGAGACCCAAGTGCCCTCCGAAGGTTTCCTGTTTGAAGATTTTGGTGCAGCCGATATCGGTCTAATTAGTTCATTCATCAATGCAAGTTATGCCGGCTATGAAGTCGACGCCACGCGCTGGCCACTGCTTGCGAGCTTTATTCAGCGGGTTAAATCCCATCCTACTATCAGCCCGCTGTTGACAGCTGAAGCGCAAATGCTAGGGCTTGCTCAATAAAACTTTGGGCGTGCCACTGAAAATATAACCAAGCTTGGCGTGCGCACAAGCGGCAACTGAAAAAATCCTATTGATTTAAGGAACCCCCATGATCAGCGCTGATATGCCTTACACAAAAAAGACCCGACTGGTTGAGGGAAAAAAGATTGCTTTCATTGAAGAAGGTGAAGGCGATCCAATTGTGTTGTTGCATGGCAACCCTACCTCATCGTATCTGTGGCGCAATGTGATACCTGAGCTCAGTGGCAAGGGCCGCATTATTGCTCCTGACCTGATTGGCCATGGCGACTCGGAAAAACTGCCTGCTCATGAAGGCCCTGAGCGCTACTCGTTTTTAAGCACTTATCGTTATTTGGCGGGACTGCTGCAGGAACTTGGCGCTGAGAAAAATGTTAATTTTGTGATTCACGATTGGGGCAGCGCGTTGGGCTTTTACTGGGCCGAGCAGCATCCAGAGGCCGTCCGCAGCATTGCTTATATGGAAGGTATCGTCTGCCCGCTAAGCTGGGACAACTGGCCCGAGAGCGCACGCGGGATTTTTAAGGGCTTTCGATCGGAAAAAGGTGAAGAGCTGGTATTACAACGCAATCTATTTATTGAAGCGGTACTGCCCAGCTCAGTGCTACGCAGCTTAAGCGACGCAGAAATGCAACATTATCGCGCTCCTTTCTCGTCGACAGATGATCGCCAACCCACGCTCAACTGGCCACGCCAAATCCCCCTTGATGGCGAACCCGCCAATATGGTCGATTTAGTGTCAAGCTATGGACAATGGCTAAGTAATAATGAAAAATTGCCCAAGTTATTTATTAATGCTGAGCCTGGCTCAATTTTAGTGGGGGCCGCACGTGAATTTTGCCGAAGCTGGCCAAACCAAACCGAAATCACAGTTAACGGCAGCCATTTTATGCAAGAGGATTCACCTGTAGAAATTGGTCAGGGCATTGCTCTCTGGCTCGACACCATCAACTAACCAGTACTTAAACCATTCAACACCCTCATAGGAAAAATTATGGCCGACATCCCTGTTTATATTGTCGTCAATCTAGCTATCACCGATGCGCCAGAATACCGTATTTATGAAAAAGGCTTTTTTGGATTATTGAAAAAGCACGGCGGTAGTTTTATCACCTTTGATGACAACCCCATCACTTTAGAAGGTGATACACCCCGTGAAGACCGCATGATTATCTTCAGCTTTCCGTCAGAGAGTATCGCTAATGCTTGGTATGCTGATCCCGAATATCAAGCGCTATCAGAACATCGCAGAGCTGGGACTAAGCTTGATTTTTTGACCATGGTGCATGGCCTGCCACCGCGCGATTAAATGCAATAAACAAAGGGCTTTTAGTTAACTGGCGAATAGTGAGCGCAACCGTGAGTAATTAAAGATGAGTCATCGTGGTAAAACGGCACTGATTGTTGGTGCGGGAGATTATATTGGCTCTGCCATTGCGCGGCGATTTGCTAGCGAGGGCTATATTGTTCATGCTGGGCGACGCAACGGTGACAAACTGCAACCGCTGGTTGAAGAAATCGCCCTTGACGGCGGTGTTTGCCGAGCCAAAACATTGGATGCCCGCGACGAGCAAGGCATTGCCAATTTTTTTGCCGATGCTGAAGCCGAAGCGCCCATTGACGTAGTGGTATTTAATGTCGGGGGCAATGTCTCTTACCCGATCCTAGAGACGACCGAACGAGTCTTTAGGAAAGTTTGGGAGCTCTCATGTTACGCGGGTTTTTTAGCCGGGCGTGAAGCCGCCCGTTATATGGTGCCGCGCGAGCAGGGCAGCATTTTTTTTACTGGGGCTACCGCAAGCGTAAGAGGTGGCAACTGCTACAGTGCATTTGCAGCAGCCAAACACGGTTTGCGCGGCCATGCGCAGGCAATGGCTCGCGAGCTAGGCCCTAAAAATATTCATGTAGCGCACTTGGTTATTGACGCCGCGGTAGATACCACCTGGGTGCGCGAAAGAATACGTGATGCCCGAGGGGACGACGCAGTGAATAACCTACCGCCCGACGGCTTAATGAATCCCGACTCGATTGCTTCGACATACTGGTATTTGCACACGCAACCGCGCGATGCATGGACGTTCGAGCTCGATGTTAGGCCCTATGTCGAAAAGTGGTAGATCCCAAATAAGAACCCCACTCGCTGGGTGTTATTCTAAGTAGAGTTTAACCGGCCGTTGCAAAGAATATCCGCTAAGGCACGTTCTATTGTTGATGATGAACTCATCATCTCACATCCAAAAAGGGTATGATTTCTGCTATCAACTCTTCAGGGGCATCCTCTTGTATAAAATGCCCCGCACCAGCAATAATCTTATGATTCTGACCCTGAGCACCGGGCACAACTTTTTTAAAACGTCTTTCTCCGCGATAGCTCACGCGGTCTTTTTCACCAAATAACGTTAAAAACGGCTTATCAAATTTTTTTAACTTTTCCCAAATCGCTCGATTAAGTGGCACACCAGGATTGTCAGGTAGTATTGCAATCAATTGCGGAAATTGGCGAATACCAGCCTGATATTTTCTTTGGGGAAACGGTGCCTTTTGATAAGCTAAAAACTCCGCATCACTAAATTGCGGCCGCAGCACTGCTTCTCTAAACCCCATTTTAAAAGGAAAAATAGGTAGTATTTTCATAATTTTTAACCACCAACGCAGCCATTTATTACCGCCCTCACCCGCCGGTATTCCTGTATTGGAAGCGATGATGCGATCAAACCGCTCGGGAAACTCCGACACAAGATATAAACCAATGGTGCCACCCCAATCTTGACAAAAAAGCGTGATATTGCTGAGCTCGTTGGCCAGCAACCACTTCGACATCCACTCATAATGCCTGGCTAGCGTGTAATATTTTTTCTTGGCCGGCTTATCACTGCGACCACAGCCCACTAAGTCCACGGCGATCACTCGCCGCCCAGTGGCGACTAGCGCCGGAATCATATGTCGGTATAAATAGGCCCAAGAAGGGTTGCCGTGCATCAGCAAAATAGGCTCGGCATCTCTTGGACCTTCATCAACACTGTGAATGCGTATTTCACTGCCATCGCTATCGGTGATAGTGGTGTAGTGCGGCTCAAAGTTATAGCCCGGTAAATTGTCAAAGCAACTATCGGGTGTGCGCAACATTTTCATTTATGTATTCCATTTATGTTAGGCTTTGACGCAGGTGGAGGCGGTAAAAATTTAGGGATGGCGCTGATAGTGGCTCTCACCCCAAACTTCAATATGACCTGCACGCTCAACCCTTCGCTGGGCTTTCATAGTCAACAATTCAGTCAAACCCAAACCATCAAAAAATTCAGCTAAGTCTTTTTGCACATCGGCTGAGAGCTCGGCAAATGTATCGGTAATACGCTGCAGCATATACAACCGATAAGGCATGACCATACCGGTCATGGTGACACCGCGAAAACAATAGTCCATTGGCATTAGGCTTTTAATGCGCGGCTTCGCCGTCACGCAACTGCCAACTTCTAGCTGCGGATTTTGCCCGAGCCATGCATCAATACTCAGCACCGTCTGGCGTATTTCAGGCATAAAATCGCGGCCTATCAACGCCAAAAGGGCTTGTAAGCTACTCGGTATTTCATCGTCAGGAAAATAAGCAGCGTCATAGCTGCCATATTCAGGTATGTCAGCATTGGCTGCGTTCATTCGCTCTGTCCAACGATAAACACGCTGCGCGCTTTGCTTCATAAGCATACCGGGATGCGGGTCACGCGATAAGTGGGCATACAGCGGCGCAAAAAAACCGTAGTCGGCAACGCTAGGCAACCCGCCCAACAAATAAGGGTGCTCAGAAAAGTGCGCGTTGAGCAGCGATAGCAACTCAAGGTACTGATCTTCTATTGCAGATATTGTGTCTGAATTAATACCTAGCAACGGCAAGTATGCCTGCATGGGTGTCATGACTTTTTCAGCTACTTGGGCAACGATGCCCGGTTTAGCTCCAGGGACGGCATGGTCACCAAACTCATAACGAATAAAGCCCTCGTTAACATCAAGATAATTCCACCGATAGTGCATGGCAACTTTAAACAGGCCCTCACTACCAAAGAGATCAAGTATTAATGCTGTAAGGCGTTGTTTTGGCTCAGGTGGATAAACCGAAAATTTACCCAGGTTATGATTTTCAAAGTGATCAATGATATCGACAGTATCCTGCACTACACGACCGTCGGCGAGCTCTAAAACCGGCACAATACCGCGCTTAACTTGCGGATAGATCTTCTCTCGAAAGCGCTGATCACCCGGCATCACTTCTTGAAAGGCTATGCCGTGCTTACGTAAATACGCACGCACCTTGCCCGAATACATTGACATGGGCGCGCCATATAAAGTGAAGTCGGGGAGCGTGGGATTGATCATCAGGCCTCTGGCTCGCTAATCAATTGCAGCATTAATTTACCTTGGTTTTCTCCCTGAAAAATCATCTCAACAGCTCGAGGAAACTGATCAATACCATGAATAATGTGCTCTCGGAATTCTATTTTCCCTTCGTTCTGCCAAGTCAGTAAATCAACAAAAGCCTCAGATATGCGATGCATATAATCGCGCATTGTGAAACCCTGCATCCGTCCACTTTGGGTAATCAGCTGAAAATAATTTCCAGGACCTTCAGGCTTCATGAGGTTTTCATATTGTGAGATGGCGCCGCAAAGAACAATGCGTGCAAGACGATTAATTTGCATAAGTACCGCATCGAGCATGTCGCCACCGACGCCATCAAAATAAACATCAATGCCGTTTGGCGCGGCCTTTTTAAGAGCACCGACTATCTCTTCATTACGATAATCGATCACCGCATCGACACCTAAGTCTTTACTCAAGTAACGGCATTTTTCAGGCCCACCAGCAATGGCCACAACACGACAGCCTTTAAGCTTTGCAATTTGACACACAATGTGACCAACCGCTCCGGCAGCTGATGACACCACAACTGTCTCGCCTGCTTGCGGCTGACCCACGTCTAGCAAGCCAAAATAGGCTGTAAAACCTGGCATGCCTAAGCCACCCATTAAACTGCTCATTGGCGCTACGTTAGCGTCGACTTTGCGTAAATGGCGGCTATTAAAAGTGCCATGGGTTTGTATACCGGTGAAACCGGTGCAAAAGTCACCGACCTGATAGTAATCCGATCGTGAGGCCGTCACTTCAGCCACACCAAAGCCGCGCATTACTTCGCCAATTTTAACCGGTCGAATGTAACTCCGCTTGTTGGTGATCCAACCCTTCATGGCAGGGTCTACGGAAAGAAAATGCATCTTCACCGATATCTCGCCCTCTTCTGGCTGCGGTATCGGATCGTGGGTAAACTGCCAATTTTCAGCGGTAGGTATACCGTTCGCCTCTTGTGCAAAGCGCACTTGCGTGACTCGGTCGCTCATTTACTCTCCCAACCTTTTTGTCGACCAGTGTGTCGAATGCACTAAGGCCTAAAAGTTCTCATTATTAACTACCGGCACAATTTATGTCAATAATTATAAGGGCATTACTGTTTGCCTGTGCTCTCGTGTAAACTTGCCTCTTTAATCATAGATCCTGCACATATTTTAACGGTGTAAATTTAAATGCACACAGTTTCCCCTTTGATGACCTCCATAGAAGACATTCAGCGTGGCTTTGACGCGCAAGGGTATATCTGTAATACACAAATCGCTACGGCAATATATTTAGCATGGCATTTACATAAGCCAATATTAGTTGAAGGGCCACCCGGTGTTGGTAAAACAGAACTAGCCAAAACGGTCGCGCACTATTTGAGCCTGCCGCTTATTCGCTTGCAATGTTACGAAGGGCTAGATGAAAGCAAGGCATTATATGAGTGGAAATACGGCAAACAATTGCTTTATACCCAAGTGTTAAAAGAAAAGTTGGGAGATATTCTTAACGGAGCTCAGGGTTTAAAAGAGTCGATGTCCCGGTTACACAATTTTGGCGACGTGTTCTACTCTCCCGAGTTTATCGAACCTAGGCCACTACTCAAAGCTATGCAAGAGCCTAACGGCTCAGTACTGTTGATTGATGAGCTTGACAAAGCCGATTATGAATTTGAATCGCTGCTCTTAGAAATTTTGTCGGACTACCAAATTTCAGTGCCTGAAATTGGCACGATAGTCGCGCAAAAAAAACCGATCGTTATACTCACCAGCAACAATACACGAGAGATTAGTGATGCACTCAAACGTCGCTGCCTGCATTTATACATTCCGTTCCCGGATGCAGCACTTGAGCAGCGTATTATCGAGTCGCGCGTACCAGAGCTGGGAATTCAACTGCGCGAACAGCTGGTTGATTTTATTCAGCAGATTCGACAGCGCGACCTTAAAAAGCTGCCTGCCGTGAGTGAAACAATCGACTGGGCTCGCACCTTATTGTTATTGCATGCTGACACACTCGATCGAGATATTGTTCATAACACGCTCAATGTCATTCTTAAATTTCAAGATGACATAGAAAATATCGAAGCTGAACTGCCTTCACTACTGGCAAAAAAACGCCCATAAATATTCTCTCTCTATGCTAATTGATTGCTATGGATAGAAAGCTTATCGACTTTATACGTGTTCTGCGCAATGCCGATGTACGAGTTTCCACCTCGGAAAGTATTGACGCTATGCACGCCGCTACACTTCTAGGCTATCACAACCGTGAACTGCTCAAACAAGCCTTGAGTAGTACTTTGGCAAAATCAGAAGCTGAAAAGGAAAGTTTTAATTATTGCTTTGAGAATTTTTTTAGTGTTGAGACCCCAAGCTTACCGAAAGATTCTGTGGAACAGTGGCCGACAGATAATAAAAACAATCTATCAGCCTCGGACGACATTTCGCGTGAGACTATTGGTGATAACACAACCACTTCTGAGCCAGACAAATCGCTACAATCGGATACCTCTGGGCACAGCCCGCCAATAGAAACTTCGTTGGCAAACTTACTAATGGCCAATAATGCCAATGACATCGCTATTGCGATGGCTCAAGCAGGCGAAGCCATTGAAGTGAACAACATGCGGGTATTCACGCAAAAAGGACCCTATAGTTGGCGCATGCTAAAGCAAATGGGAATGGACGAGCTACAAGAGACTATTCACGCATTAGAAAAAAATGAAGATCCAGCTCAGCATAGAATCGCACATGAATTGACTGAGCGACTTAACTGGCTACGTGAGCAGGTCCGCGACTTCGTTGAAAAAAAATATTTATTATTTGCCAGCCAATCGGGACAAAAACTTCGCGAAGAGGTATTAAAAAAAGCACGTCTCTCCAGCCTTGACCGTCTCTATCATCGTGACATGCAGTTACTGGTAAAAAAGATGGCCCAGAAACTGGCCAGCCAGCACGCTCGGCGCAAACGTGTATTTAAAAAAGGCCAACTCAATGCCGGCAGAACCATCGCTCGAAACATTTCGAACGACGGCATTATGTTTGACACGCACTGGAAATCAAAACGCCGCGATCGCCCTAAAGTTTTTGCTATTTGTGACGTCAGTGGATCAGTTGCATTGTATTCGCGATTTTTATTAATGCTGCTTTATAGCTTGCATGAAGTACTACCTAAAGTACGCGCCTTTGCATTTTCAAACACGCTGGGTGAAGTGAGCAATGTTTTTACGCAATATCCAATTGAAAAAGCTATCGAATTAGTGAACGCACAGTGGAGCATGGGTTCAACTGATTATGGCCAGGCCTTAGAAGACTTTTCAAGCCTGTGCCTAGACAGCATCGATAATCATTCAACCATTATTATCTTAGGCGACGCGCGTAATAATTACGGCGATGCTAAGGCTCAATTACTCAAAACGTTGTATGAGCGTAGCCAGCGGGTTATATGGATTAACCCCGAGTCCAAATCAATGTGGGGCGGCGGCGATTCAGAAATGCCACGCTATGCTGCCTATTGCCACGATGCTAACCCATGCAATACGCTGGGACAGTTAGAGCATATTGTTGGGCGATTACTGCGCCAAACTAGCTAATATAAAAGAGGCAAAAAAATGACTACTGCGATCGACGCTATGGTTAACATTCTTGTGTATGCAGGCATAGCTATAGTGCTATTTCATGCGCTGAGAACTTACTTAGCCCGAAAAGTTTGGCCGGCCCAGCCTAGCGAAGTATTGAGTGGCGACTTGTTTCAGGTTGGAGAGCATCTAGTTTATTGCCCCGACCGCTCACACTTATCGCAAGGTGCCGTCAACCAAACGACTATCGTTTGCTTTCCTGGTTTTCTTGAAGACATACGCTACTTTATCGCACTGTATCGTGACGTACCTGCACGCATCATCATTCTTAATAACGGCAATTATCAAAATCCATTTAGTAATGCCACAGCCGTAGCCAAGCCAGCTTGGTCAACCTCCAACCCCTACCCGCTTGGCACTATCGCACACGATGCCTTTTGTCTCAATCTTGTGCTTGACAATATGACCCACAGCGAACGCGTTGTTTTACACGGGCATTCTAGAGGTGGCGCAGTTGTACTTGAAGCAGGCAATCAACAATCTGATCGAGCAAGCCGCACAGAAGCGCTGTTAGAGGCAGCCGTTATTCCACAGGGGCGACTGGTTAATAATGGTGAACGCCTACTACAACCCGTAGGTTTTTATTTAATGCCCATAGTGCTGTCTGTACTGCGAATACTTCCAGAGTCAATGCGACTTAAATCACCCATGATGTGGGTAACTAATGCGGCCAAAAATAAACATGTGGCGGGGATTCCTTTTACGCCTAAGCAATATTCTACGGCGGAAATCAACAGTGTCGACATAATCCGTTTTCATAGTGAGAGCAGTCCTGACAATTACGCCAATTTTAAAAGAACAACCTTGTTTATAGGAGAGCGGGATGGCGTGTTATCGCGCTCAAGCATGCTCAAAAGCGCGATGCAATCACCGGCAGTTGAGGTTGTTGAAACGCAGGGAACTGATCACTTTATTAGCTTAGAACGACCCGATCTTATTCGAGCCTATTTCTCATAAGCCCACTCTCAGTCACCAGTAGGTAGCCACGCGACAGTATTGAGCGAGAGCGGCCTTTATGTTTAACTTATCTTGTCACCGTCAATGCTATGAGTGCCACTATGACCCAGCAATTTCAAGACCAAGGTGGTCCAGCCACCATGGATCCTACGCCACTTTTGCGCTGGCTCCAATCCAAGGTGATGACCCACCTAACACGCCCAGAAAATTTACAGAAGCAACGCAACAAGGTCGAGCGTCAGCGCGTTAAGGCTATGCAACCTCATGTGGTTGAATATTTTCATCAAGTAGACGATGGCTATAGCCACTTAGCAGTGCAGCTATTAAAACCCCTAGCCGCCCTCTACGCGATTGATTTGCGCTGCCATCTAGTGACCGGCCCCACCGGCAATAACGCCGTAGAACCCGAACTATTACTGCAGCTGTCGCGGACCGACGCCGCCCAAATAGCGCCCTTTTACGGCCTCGACTTTTCCGCCCAAGCAGCTTCAGCTCCGCCCACCGAACTCGTTCAACTGGCATCAGCTATTTTAGCCTCGCAAGATGCACAACACTGGCTTGAGCACGCCGCTGAGGTTAGTCTTAGCCTTTGGGCCAATGATGAAGCTCGATTACAAGCACTTGCTCAGAGCCACGGCTGTGCGTCGGCAAGCCAATTAGCCGCGCGCATTGCAAGCGGCAACGCGCGACGCGACCAACTTAAGCACTATTCAGGTGCCATGTTCTACTACGGTAAAGAATGGTACTGGGGCGTAGACCGCCTTTATCATTTAGAAAAGCGCTTGGCGCAACTCGGCGCTTGGCAAGAGGCATCTCATGGCAGTTATAAACACGCAAAACAACTGTTAGCCCCGCGACCACCGCTCAACCTGGGCACCCTAAAAGATAATGGCAGCCTTACGCTTGAAATCTATCCGTCCTTGCGCAGCCCCTATACCGCCATAAGCTTCGATCGCGCCGTCAAACTCGCCGAGGATACCGGCGTTAAGTTAGTTGTGCGGCCTGTTTTACCTATGGTCATGCGTGGCGTGCCCGCCACGCGGCAAAAGGGTATGTACATTTTTTCAGATACCGCTCGCGAAGCGCGAGAAGCCCAAGTACCGTATGGTGATTTTTATGATCCAATTGGCGAGCCCGTGCGGCGCTGTTATTCGCTTTATCCATGGGCTTGCGAACAAGGCAAAGGCAATGAGTTACTGTCGAGCTTTTTACGCGCAGCTTTTGTCGACGGCATCAATACCAACAATGACCAAGGCTTAAAAAAAGTTGTCACCCGTGCCGGCCTTGACTGGAGCCTAGCAAAAAAGCACCTTGGCCAGCCTGATTGGGAAACCCTAGTGGAAAATAATCGGCTTGCTATGTACAACGCCGGTCTTTGGGGGGTTCCCAGCCTTCGCCTGCTCGATGAAAATGGCAATCAAGTACTCGCTCTGTGGGGGCAAGATCGACTGTGGCTGTTTGCGTTTGAAATTCAACGCCTGCTTGCTGCCCGCAAGGAAAACACTCAATCCACGTAACACTTAAGGTTTAATAATGAAACTATATGAATCACCTAGCCCTAATGCGCGACGCGTACATATTTTCATGGCTGAAAAAGGCATCGACTGTGAACGTATAAATATCGACATTCGCAGCGGCGAAAACATTAGCGCGCCGTATTTAGCTAAAAACCCAGGCGGCGGCGTACCCATGCTAGAACTAGACGATGGCACTTGCATTGGCGAGTCTGTTGCTATCTGTCGCTATCTAGAGGGCATCCACCCCGAACCGAATCTGTTAGGCACTACCGCACTGAGCAGCGCCCAAATAGAAATGTGGCAGCGCCGGGCTGAACAGAAGTTTTTTTTCGAGGTGGCAGGTGCTTTTCGTAATATCACCGGATTTTTTAAGGATCGTGAAACGTGCGTTAAAGAATGGGGCCAGGTTTGCGCACAAAAAGCAACGGCTTCTTTAGTTATGTTCGATAAACAATTGGCCAGTCATCGCTACTTAGCGGGTGACACATTCAGCATAGCCGATATCACTCTGGTGGCAGCGCTCGACTTTGCCAAGCAAATTAAAGTGGTTGAAATCCCTAAGCTTGATCATACTGAACGTTGGTATGCTGAGGTTAGCGCACGCCCTAGCATGAGTGCTACTTAAGACTTTTAGCCACGCTAGCTCAGCTCAGCCGCGCAGTGCATACTTAGTGCAGTTGGCTCAAGTTGGCGCACTTAGCGGGAGCGCCAATGCCTCGCGCAAAAATCTACGCATAGTCAGCACGAAACTTGCGCGCTACCGCCGTGCGTGGCGCCACGGCTTCAAACCCATGAGGCGCCATCGGCACACTCACCAGTTGGCAAGACACCCCCGCTTGTTGCAAACGCGCCGCATACTCGCAGTTTTCTAGATAAAATAAATCGATCTCGCCCACACCGATCCAGGCAGTCGGTAAGTCTTTTAAATCGAGTCTGTCGTGCTGCTGAGGAATAAGCGGGAAGATGAGCCGCACCGGGCGTCTGGCCAAGATACCATGACCAGCCAGCCCGATTGCAACGGTTATTCCACATCGGGTGCTTTACAGCATCTAACTCTCTTCCGCGCCGCTGTTCGATCATCGAGCATGGGATACACCAACGCTTGTGCTGCCGGCTGTATACCGCCCTGAGCTGATAGTTGTTGCACAAGGCTAGCCGCTAGGCCACCCCCCGCACTTTGGCCCGAGACCGCAATACGTACAGGGTCAACGCCTAACGTTAGCGCTGAGCTCTGAAACCAATACCAAGCCAAAACACAATCATCCAGTGCAGAAGGAAAACGATGCCTAGGCGCCAATCGATAATCTACTGACACAACCACTAAATTTAAATCTCGGGCGTAGAGCGAACAATCACGATCGTTCATATCGACACTTCCGGCAATCAAGCCACCGCCATGGATCCACAATAGACCAGCACCCGATAATTCGCCACATGGACGATAAATACGCACAGACGCCGGACCAATTACCTGATGGGTAATGGTCACGCCATCTACAGGTTTTGGGCTTTTAATCACGTATTTTGCCAAACGATTAAACAACCCGAGGAATAGACGGTTATGCATAGGTAGATTAGGCATACGCCTATACACATCGCGCAATTCTGGATGAATACTGTCTAGATCAATTTGGTCTGTACTCATGAATACTAAGCCGCTGTTAATACGCTATTTGAGATGGGCAACCCGTCAGCCGTTCGCCCATCAGACAATTATGCATTGCACCACGGCCGCAACTAGAGCAGTTGCTAATGCCATAACAATGCGCGGGCCACCAAATATGAACCAAGGAGCGGCCGGAAAGGCGAACGTTTTATCAAGCGATGCTAGTTTTAGTGCATGATGTTCGCTACCAAAAGTCTCTGGTAGGATTTCTAAAAGATCGCGCCGACTGCGGTAGCGAACCATCCCTGCCGCACTCCAATCATCGGCATGTTCGCAGGCAACATTTTCTATATTACCGCTTGCAGCTGTAGCGACAAATACTGGGTGACCCGCCTTACGCAGCAGCGCCCCTAAAAAAACTTTTTGGTAGGCCGCAAGTTTTTTGCTCGACTCACGACGAGGCTTCGCCAGATCGAGCAAATTGACCATCACAAAGTCTTTGCCGTCGTCATTGGAGAAAAATTTTTGTAAGCTCATCTTACGCTTTTCACTCATGCTGTCATGGCTGTTGAAAAAAACCATAATCTCATCAACCTCTTCCGCGGTTATTTTTTTTCGAAATCCCACGTACCAACACCAAAAACAGGCATAAAATAACAATGCGAAGCCCCAAATAATCAATATTTCCACTGCCCGTCTCCCTAAAATTTTTGTCGTACTAAAAAATCAAAACCAACTCGTTTCATGTCGGCTGCACTTATTTTAAAGCGTCATATAATGACACCTATTATGCCAATATGTTAGCATGCGCAGCAAGCAAAATCGTCAGATACAAAGTTACCAAAGCCAACGGCCCTTCAGCGCGCCCGAACCTTGAAATAGCCACTAACTCTGACCGCTCATGAAAGATCGAAAAAGGAGATAAAACATGGCCCAATCCGAACGTATTCATCTATTAGGTGCAACCGCTTCCCCTTATACGCGAAAAATGGTCGCGCTCTTGCGCTACCGACATATACCCTACACCGTCAATTGGAGCCCCATGCCGGGTAACGATTTAGATGCGATGAACATAGAGCAGCCCAAACCTTTGCTACTGCCGATTTTTTTATTGAATAATAAAAACGAACAGCTTGAAGCCGTTTGTGACTCTACTCCGATTATTCGTCGCCTAGAAACTATGCACCCACAACGCTCTGTACTACCCTCTAACCCAGTTGTGGCATTTATTGATTATTTGCTCGAAGATTTTGCTGATGAATGGTGCACTAAATATATGTTCCACTATCGCTGGCATCCCGCTGAAGATGCCGACAATGCCGGCACACTTTTACCATTTGGCGGCAGTGTTAGCTTGCCTGAAGACCAACATCAGCACTTTAAAACTTTTTTTTCCAAACGCCAAATCGACCGACTTTATGTCGTTGGCTCTAACGACACTACCGCACCCATCATTGACGCTAGTTACCGTCGTTTTCTAAAGGCTCTAGACGCTCATTTAGCTCAACAACCCTTTCTTTTAGGCAAACGTCCGGCTGCCGCCGACTTCGCGCTCTATGGTCAGCTGACACAGTTGGTTGGCGTTGATCCGACACCGCGCGCTATTACGCATGAACTCTCTCCACGCACCGTGGCTTGGGTGGCGTTAATGGAAGATCAAAGTGGCTGCGAAGCCGATGATAGTCACTGGAATACCTCGGATCAGATACCGAGCACATTGCGAGGTATTTTAAACGAGCTGGGCCGAGTTTATGCGCCCGCGCTGTTAGCTAATGCACGCGCCGTGGAGGCTGGTGAAAAAATGTGGGAAGCCCAAATCGATGGGGCAACCTGGACACAGCAAACCTTTCCTTATCAAGCCAAATGCTTAAGGTGGATTAACGAACAATACCAAGCCTTGAGCGGCCCAAACCGCGAAAAAGTCGATACACTATTGGGCGGTACTGGCTGCGAGGCAATTATCACTCCCTCAAAAGCAAGCTGACCGCCTCAAATCAACGGCTAACTGAGCATGTAAACGATGGACCTGCAGCTAAATGGAAAAACCGCACTCATTACCGGTAGCAACCGGGGTACCGGCGAAATAATTGCTCGCACACTTGCCGATGAAGGTGCGCAGGTCATCATTCACAGCAATGAAGAAGGCGCCAGCGAGGCCACCGCCAAAGGCATAGCCAACAGTGTCTGGGTGTGGGGCAATTTGGCCACCAATGAGGGAGCGCAGCAAACACTGCAACAAGTTACGCGCGTAACCGAGAATGTTGATGTACTCGTTAATAACTACGGCACCGCGGGTCGGGGCAGCTGGGATCACTCTAGCGCCGATGACTGGATTGATATGTACCAAAAAAATGTTTTGTCAGCCATGCTATTAATTCAGGGGCTTGCGCCTTTGATGAAGGCTCGACGCTGGGGGCGAATTGTTCAGCTAGGCACCATTGGCAGTCATCAACCCAATGCCATCATGCCGCACTACTATGCTGCCAAAGGCGCACTTGCAACCATGAGCGCAAGCCTAACTAAACAGCTCAGTGGCACAGGCATCACGGTTAATACGGTATCACCCGGATACATAAAAACCGCCGAGCTTGAAGAAGGCTTTAAAAAGAGGGCCCGCAAAGAAGGGCGCGACGAAAGTTGGCCGGCTATTGAGGCCCATATCGTCAAGCATGAATTCCCCAACCCATGCGGACGCATCGCCGAACGTGGCGAGGTAGCCGACTTAGTGGCTTTTCTGTGCAGCGAGCGTGCCGCTTTTATCAATGGGCAAAATATACGCATTGATGGCGGCTTTGTAGGCACCACCTACTAAGCCTGTGACCACTCCCTACAATGTGCTAGCGATAGCACTCCGAAATGCCTGCAATTCAACAAAACACCGAGAAAGATAAAGGGCGGCGCACCACGCGCAGCCATTTGCAGGCGCGGCTTTAAAATATTGCTGCAATACGATAATCAATTAACGATAAAGTCGCGTTGAGCCTTTCGGTAAGCTCTCGAGTGAGCGAATCTTGCAACAAATCGACGAGACTTGGATCGTAAGCGAATAACCGATCTATTTTGGGGTATTGGCTATCGAGATAAATAGCCGCTGCGCTTTGGTTGACTGCGAGATAGCCGCCATCGGTGACCCACTGCGTATCACTCTTCAATCCCACACTATGGGCCTGCCCTTCAAGGCTCGTATCAGCCGAGCTGCCCGAAGACAGTAGTGACAAAAAGAGTGCGACGGGCACAAGCAGCTGCTTGATGCAATGAGCGGTGTTCATGGGTAAATCCTCTGATGAAATTTGGCGGCTGTATCGGCACTTGAAGGCAACGCTTAACCTTCCTGCCGGTGCGTTACTTTAAGTAACAATACATACGTAGCGTAGCAGAGATGGATCGCTAAATCCCGAGAAAAACAGTCGGAAGGCCTTGGTAAGACTTGGCAAAAAACCTTTTATAGCATTCAAGCTATTGTTTTATATGAATTTTAATGCCTTGGCTCATTGAGCGGTATTTTTTGTTATTAGTTGTTACTTATATGCCACGCAAAGGTAACACATCGCAAAAACTCTATTCTTGAGGTTGAGTAGACTCGACCCACAGCAAAAATGTGCTCACTGCTCGCACATTGATTACTAATCCCCCCCCTACTGATAGCACGCTTACTAATCTCGGTAGCGATGCCGCACTCAGAACAATGAATGGTGCTGGCCACCATCTATCACAATGTTTTGCCCGACGATAAAACGAGACAGCGGGCTACACAAAAGTGCCGCCATAGGTGCCATATCGTCAGCATTCGCGACGAAGCCGGCGGGGATCTTGTTGTTTGCCATAAAGTGGGTCATGACAATATCACGGTCGGATTCCAAGCCGAACGCCTCTGCATAGACCTCCATAAGCTCATCAGCACCTTCCGTGGCAAACATGCCCGGCAGGATATTGTTGATATTGACTCCATACTGGGCTATTTCCCGGGACACGCTCGCCGTGTAGTTTATCAGCGCAGAGCGAGCAGGCCCGGACATAAGCCGCCACAGCATCGGGTTCTTGGCCGAAAAGGTCGCGATGTTCACAATCCGACCCCAGCCCTTGTCTTTCATACCCGGGATGTAGTGACGCATAATTTCGATAGGGCCAATGAGGGCCGTATCGATTGAGTCACGCCAATGTTCCGGCGTCAGCTCAAGAAAATTGCCATTGGGTGCAGGGGGCTTGATAGTGATCGCCAGGATGTCCGGATCAGGGCATGCTGCGAACAGGGCTTGCCTACCCTCCTCTTTCGAGGAGTCCGCGCAGATCGGCGTCACACTTACCCCGTATTGCTCAGACATCTCCTTGGCAGCATTGACTAGACGCTCTTCGCGACGGGCAGTAATGTAAAGGTCAACCCCCGCTTCCGCCAACCGTTCGGCCGTTGCCCTACCCATGCCAGCACTACCGCCGGCCATAATGGCTTTTTTACCGCGAATTTGAAGATCCATATTTGCTCTCCCGTTAGCAAAGCGTATGTCGTCTGGCGGGATTTTCTGCATTCGCATTATCACGCACTGAATTTTGCCATGACTATAGGCCGAACAGAGGCCTATTCGCCAATTCCTTACTCTATAAATCCGTAGTTCAGCAATGCCTTGTAGCGGCGGCGGCCCACAACAATCCATGCTCTAACTGTTCGCACAGCAACGTTGATGCGATATCGTTTGGTGATCATTTCATTAACTTTTATCCACTGCAAGTTCGAAATGAAGAACAGACTCCAACTGCACAGGTGCTACCAAGATTTCAAAGGAATGGAGGCTTTACAGTACCGCTCGCCCTACTAAAGATGCCGCTTGTGACAAGAAACTTGGAGAAAATCAGGTGCAGAACCGCCTTGGCCAAAACTCCGTAGAACGCTTTGGGAGGTGCTCACCGCCTAGGATATAGTAATCAATTAAAGTCCTTGATTGACTATCGCACCATGGAGGTTGCCAGAAGAAAAAACACGTTAACTAAAGCTAACCGCTACTTCGTAACGACGCATAAAAAGAAGATAAGCCACGTTAATTAACGTATAGATAAACAAACCCGCCGCAAGACTCTGCGCAAGATCGGCTTGATAAGCATAAGCCACTAAACACATGCAAACGCTTAGCCGAATAATTTCCATTGCGAAACCTGTTTTGCCATCAAGCCAAAGCGAAGTAGAGTACATAGTAAAAGCCATCATCCCAACAATTATGCAAAGCTGAGCATACGTAAACGACGTGCTCTCTAGCAGCATAAATCCAAGCCAAGTCAGCACCAACAATTGCGCAAAAGCATAGCCGCTTTTTATCAGTGATATTTGAGGATTAAATTTAGTGAACGTAGCAACATTAAATTTTTCTTTGGCTATCGGTGACGACACACTTTGTGGCTGCCAACTTGTTCGAGCAAATGGCGCATAGAGCTTTTCTTTCCAGTCTTTTGCCGTAATCATTTCCTTTAAAATTTTTACATAAATGTGCAGGTTGGCCCAAATAGGATTGAACGTTTTAAGAGACCCCCGAATACCATAAACACAGGGTATTTTATTTTCCTCCTCTTTAAAGGTACCAAACAGTCTATCCCAGAGTATAAACACACCGCCGTAGTTCTTATCCATATACTCATCGTTCTGAGCATGATGGACTCTATGATTAGAGGCCGTCACAAAAAAAGCCTCAACCCATCCCAACTTCGGAATATGCTCACTATGAACCCAAAACTGATAAATTAAATTAATTGAGGCAACACTCACAACAACTGTGGACGGCACACCGACCCAAAAAAGCGGCATGAAGAAAACCCAAGTAATCAAAGCACCCGTGCCTGTCTGGCGCAACGCAGTACTCAAGTTGTAGTCTTCGCTTTGATGATGGGCCACGTGCGCCGCCCAGAATATTTGCCGCTCATGGCTTATACGATGAAACCAGTAATAACAAAGATCATAAGCAATAAACGCAAAAAGCCAAGTCATCCATGAATTAACATCCATTCGCCACAAGGCATAGTGAGTCTCAACAGCTGCAAAAACATAACCACCAAAACCAATTATGACCAGCTTATTTAAGGTACGCAAAGAACCCATAAATAAACTGCTAACGGCATCATTAAGGCGATAAGTATTATTGTTTTTAAGAAACCCATAGCTAATCTCTAATATAATAGCTACAAGAAAGAAGGGAACAGCGTAAACTACATAATCCATCGGAGGCAAGCTACATTGATTCGCATCACTGAGGATTAAAACCGTGCGTCGGATGATTTAGACGAAGCGAATCAACCCCGCCATGCAACACCACTTTGTTACGGCCAGTTTCTTTACCGTGGTACATTGCCGCATCAGCCCGGACAACACAGGCATCAAAACTATCACCCTTACGGTAAACAGACACACCAAATGTTAAGGCTATGGCAAGACGTTTATCTTCATATTCAAAATAATTCTCCGAAACAGCTACCCGAAGCTTCTCTGCAAGAACTCCGGCAGCCGCCTCATCGGTTTCGGGCAATAAAAGAATAAACTCTTCACCTCCCCAGCGAGCGATACGATCGACATCTCGAATCCGTTCACGCAGCATGGCGGTAACTCGCATCAAGATATGATCGCCGCAGCCATGGCCATAAGTGTCATTAAACTGCTTAAAGTGGTCAATATCCATCAGCACAAGACTAAAGGGCTTGCCACCGCGAAAAACGCGCCTAATCTCCCCCTGGGCTTGATCGGCAAAGCCTCGCCGATTTAAGATTTTGGTCAAAGGATCCATGCGCGCCACCTTTTCAAGACGCTCATTGGCAGCACTCAATTCAAATGTGCGTTCAGCAACTTCCCTCTCTAATTGACTAAGGCTGGCGGTAAATTTGTTAGCCAACGATACCCCCATAGAAATCAAAATAGCGAAAAAACCGAACGGCATAAGGCGCCGCGTATCGACTTGAGCAAGATCAATGAGGAGGTCATTGATGCAGGTGGCTGCAAAAATCAGCAGCCCAAAAAATACGGTTCTAGCCTCTTTATTTCCATCACGCAACTTGCGAAATGCGAGCACTGCCATCAACGCCATCAAAGGCAAGGTTAACAGCTGGAAAATACCCAAAGTGGCTACATGGATATCCATCCCGGGAATACTCACTACAAGTGCCGCCAATAACAGAAAAATAACTTGATACCCTTTCAACCACCGCTCAATTTTGGCGTCCAGCAAGCCCCACAGTGCCTGTATCACCACAGCCGGAAAAACATAGAGGCTACCGAATTCTATTTTTTTAAAAGTAATGAATGAAAAATCAAACCCATACTTCCACTGGGTAAGCATGAATCCATAAACAGCGACATTAATAGCCATGATGCCAAACCAGAGGCAAGTGCTCAGCTGCGGATTACGTCGATAGAGATAAAGATGATAAATACCGAAACCAAGAAAAAGCACACCAATGAGGAGCGCCGGCAACTGTGTCAGCACTAGCCCAGAGAACATCAAATCCTCATGGCCGCCCAGTACAAAGCTGCTTTGATACGGTCCCGCACCCCAGGAATTGACGAGTGTCGAATCGCCACCCCAAACGCGCAAAGCTAGCACGAGCCGACCATCAGGCATGATAGCCGACTCAGGAATTTGAAAAACCTGCACGCGGTCGTAGTCACTGACAGCAAATGGCGGCAACTTGCCAGCGCCGCCGAGCAGATGGCCGCCAGCATAGACTTCGAAAGCACTGGTTATCTTGCCCGCAAGCATCGCCAGATGCGAATCATCCAATGGCCCAAAACCACCGTCAGACAACAATTTCACCGTCAGACGATACCAGCCAATTTGCCCAGACTCAGGGTAACCACCCGAAGGCCATCGACCGGGAATAGGCTTACTGTCCCAAAGACTATCGTCAAAGCCTGGCGCTGCCCATGCCGCGTCATCTCCGGCCTTAAAGCGCCAAGTACCCGACAGCGAAAACTGCTTCTGTAAGTCCGATATGCTAACCCTCGGCTCGTGCGATACTTGCCCAAATGCCGCTTGGTGAAATCCCATGCTGGTTAGCATTATCAGAGCGCCCAAGACCCACACAAAAGCACCGCGTAAGCGCGGAAGAGTCACAATTGCTACTGCACGGTGTCGAGAGATTATTCTGCTCCCTAATATGAGGCGAGAATGGCCATTGGGTCGAATAAAGCTATATTTTACAATACATTGCTAGCACAAAAAAATCTTATCTATTATTAAACTATAGCCTTAAATGCCTTAAATGCCTTAAATTTCCCGTCTAAACTGCTTTTTCGCAACAAGATTAAGACGCTAATTATCGACCAAAAAGCAGGCATCTAGCGCATGCTCACTGCATTGTAGTAACAAGCAAGGAAACCGTATATGCGTATAAACCCTTAAGTGAAACCACCTAGTCTGCGGCTGCACAATTCATGACCCTTGAGTCGTTTCTGTTAGCAGCACGCCGCTGAGGCGATCGACAAAGCGCATCAGCGAGGTAATTGAGAAAGAAACTCCTTCAATATAGCGACTGTGCTAACGGGGTCTTCCTCGTGAGGCACATGACCAAGCTTATCAAAAAGAACTACTTGGCTCTGTTCAATATGGTGCTCAAAGCGGTTAGCCAGCATAGGAGGAATCAGGCGATCCTGCTGGCCCCACAAAATGAGCGTAGGAACTTCTATTTCCTGTAACCGCGTAGCCATCGCACCTGGCTGGGTTTGCTTAAAGCGCTCGGCAAGAGCCAAACGGTTGCCGGCGCGTGAGGTAAGTTCGAAATAACGATCAACTAACTCAGTGGTAACCCGCGACGGATCACCGAACACATTTTCAACGCTTTGCCGAATCACAAATCGAGGTAAAACGCCTTCCATTAATTCTTTTAAAATTGGCGTCTGGGCGATTTTAAAGCCCAAAGGGACCGACTGTGATTCAAACGGGAGGCCACTGGGGTCTACTAACACTAATTGCTTGACGCGCTCGGGATATAGCACAGCCGTTGCCCAAGCCACATAACCACCCAGTGAGTTACCGCCAAGCAGGAACTCTTCAATACCTAGCTCATCCATAACGGCAATTACTGTTCTGGCATACCTTTCTATGCTGTAGTCACTGTTTGGCGCAGGTCCCGTTAAGCCAAAACCCGGCATATCGTAGCGAATGATGCGATGCTGGGCTTTAAGCTCATCGACCCAACCATCCCAAGTATGCAAAGAAGCGCTCGTGCCGTGCAATAACACCACCGGAATCGAGTCATTGCGCAATCCTTCATCCCGCAGATGCAGCTGCATTCCCTCAATGTCCACAAATTGTGAGGCCGCATTCGTCCAACGGGGCTTTAGCTCGTCAACAGGGCGGTCAGGCACCGTGTAGGCTACAAGCAAGCCTACCAAGGCTATAAAAATTAGCAGGATACTTGCGACAAAGAATTTTAAGAGTCGAAACATTAGAGCCTTCTATTGTGATAAACCTTCTCAGCCGACGAGTTTAACTCAACAACTCGCTGCTAGCTCTATAGAACTACGCGAGCCCCAGCTTCATGTTCGACGCTAATATACTATCTACGAGCGCATTGATCAGGTTTGGGCTTCGCACAGTCTTAGGCGCAGGCAATCGTATAAGCTGCAAGGGCATGCGCAAAACTGACTTTTGATTGCTTAATTCCAACCACTAAAAAATCATGGCTGACCTGTTCTTTTCTTGTGCCTAAAAATTACTACCTGACTAAAACCCATTCACTTTACTAATAACTATGTCATCAGTTCGATAGGTAAATTTAAGATTGGTGGGCGTGTCAAAAACGTCAGCATCAATACTTACCGTTATTTTTTTTGCG
This sequence comes from uncultured Pseudomonadales bacterium, assembly GCA_943788835.1. Lineage (GTDB taxonomy): Bacteria > Pseudomonadota > Gammaproteobacteria > Pseudomonadales > UBA7434 > UBA7434. The sequence continues at coordinate 79,379 of CALSRU010000015.1, forward strand.
CCAAGCCGAATACTCCCTCTAGGCGATCCATCTACTCGAACATTAAAACTGTGCTCGCCACCCGGAACCCAAATTTCTGTTTGCGGCTTTATTGAGACAACCTTATATTCGCTGCCTTTATTATCAACAATGTTAAAGCTATCAAACTGGTTAAGGTTGCCTATTAGCTCAGTGCTCTTGACCGGAACTTTCACATCAAAATAAAAAACGGTTTGAGTATCATACCGAACACGCTTGCCCGCAGTCGCCTTGTACTCCTCAGTGACTACTTGCTGCAGCTGAATATCCAGCTTTTGCTCATTTGATGCGTTGACCAATACCTGCGCGCCATTTAGTTGAATAGCTTTCGCAGGCATCTGCGTATCTTCAACAAACTCCCAATCACCATCAGCCTTAATAAGCACCCGCCTACCATCTTCACTAGTTGCTAAGCGATCATTACTAATATATTCCCAACTGCCGTTGTCTTTGAGCCTAATTTTACGACCATCATCACCTAAGGCCGTAGAATCGGCATAACTCATTAATGGCAGCAACGCGGCCGCGGCAAACCCCACACAAGATAAAAAACTTTGCACAATCACACCATCCATTAATGAATTTATTACTTGAGGACATCACCGAGCTTCATAAGTGACAGATTTGTACCGTGCAGGATACAGGATGCTGCCAGCTTTAAAAACGGGGGAGATGTTAGAAGAGCATAGAAAAAGGAGTTTAGACGCGATTAGCCGACCTAAGCTAATGCAAGGTGCAACCGCTGCGCCAATTCAGGCAGCCGATCTACCAACAAAAAAAGCCTGCCATGTTGCTCTGACTGACTCGCAATGCCCGGCAAAAACGCCAACTCAGGAGCCTGTAAATCACCAAACCCCATTTTCCAGTCGGGGAACAGGCGAACCTGAGTGTTAATATCCTGATGAATAAAAAATTCCTCATGTCGCGCATCACCTTGCAACCGACTTAGAAGATCGGTAACCGCCACTTTCGGGCCTTCGATTAGTTGCAAAAAGCGGCCGCTGTCGTGAAGCAAGACACCCGTAATGTCGTCAATTTCGTTATAAGAACGAGCATCGTGTAAAAGAGCAAGCAGAGCCTGCCTGTCCATTTTGAGTGCTGAAGCACTGGTGTATATGATGCGTCGTAGATGATTCATTCAAATCTCACCAGTTCGGTTGTCAAACGCAGGGCTAACAACATACCCTACTTTTTCGGTGGCTTAAGAAAAGCTTTATTAGGCCTTCGCAACAAGCATAGCGTTAAAGCCAATCAGGTCAAATAACAACCAGTAGATAAGTTTCGGCGAACAGCCTCACGTCTTCGTCTTTATTCTCTATTTTATGGGGAAAACACGTTCAAGCAAGCGAAAAACACTTGCCGTCGCAAAGAAAAACCTCCCCTTCAAAGGTCTACCTTGTCTAACCAGGCAACCAACCGACCACCTGCAACCTTTTCTAATTTTTAACATGCCACCATCAATCATTTATGCAAAAATAAAACGATGTTCAAGAAAAATATATTTAAAAAAATGGAGTGAGCTATGAAAATAACGCCGTTCAGTGCCAATTGTGGTGTAACTGTTGAAAATTTTCAGTTGGCTTCAATGACAGCCGATGAGTTGGCCAATTTGCGCCAGGCCTTCGTCCAGCATGGCTTACTTTTTTTTCGCGACCAGGAACTATCACCAGGGGAACACCTGCGTTTTGCAAGGCGCTTCGGCAGTATTGTGGTCAACAAATTTTTCAAAACGACCCAAGAGCACCCAGAAATTGCCGAGGTTCGCAAAGAAAAAACACAGCAAACAAATATTGGTGGTGGCTGGCACGCCGATCACTCATACGATGATGAGCCCGCTATGGGCTCCATTTTAGTTGCGCGAGTGCTTCCCGAAACAGGCGGTAATACTCACTTTGCCAATCTATATGCAGCCTATGAGGCGCTACCTTGCAGCATGAAAGAGCGCCTTACCTCTATGCGCGCCATTCACTCCAACAAGCATCTCTATGGCGAAAGTGGACTCTACCGCCTGACCGACCTAGCCGACCAATTAGGGGGCATGGACCGAGTCGGTGACGCAACCCACCCTGTAGTCATCACCCATCCAGACAGCGGTCGCAAGGCTCTCTATGTCAACCCTGGTCACACGGTACAATTTGAGGATTGGGGTTTTGACGAAAGCCGCGAACTCCTCGAGGAGCTCTACGCTCACGTTACCCAACCTGAATTCACCTGCAGCTTTAATTGGTTGCCCGGGTCCGTAACCTTTTGGGATAACCGCTGTAGCTGGCACATAGCGGACAATGACTATCAAGGACAAATGCGCTTAATGCACCGTATTACTCTTGCCGGAACAGCGCTCAGCGCAGCCTAACCTACAGCCTTGTAGCAACCGAACAAAACCGCGCATAGTTATGAGCGCCGGCTAAGCTGGTTCAGCAGGCGATCTGAACTTTAAAGCCGCACGCTGACTGATCTTGACCGATAGTGACTTCGTAAAAAGCACAGCAAGCCACAGCATCGCGTGTCGGTAATGACCGTGCTCATGCAACAAGGCTTTCGCCCCCAAAGCGGGTTAAAGAACATTAGCTGTTCCAACTCGAGCAATATATTGGCATAATGCCTGCGATTTTTTTGCGCGTAAAAAGAAGAGGACAACCGAACATGAATATAGATTTTTCGGCCGATGAGCTGGCCTTTCAACAGGAAGTCAGCACGTTTCTAGCGGAGGAATTTCCTGAGGAAATCCGCAATAAAACAGCCAACAGCATTGAACTGGGCAAAGATGACTACGTCAACTGGCAGAAAATCCTAGCCAAAAAGGGCTGGGCTGCGACCAACTGGCCCGTGGAATACGGCGGCACAGGTTGGACGCCGACCCAAAAATATATCTTTGGCAACGAGTGCGCCAAAGCGGGCGCCCCTGAAGTGATGGCCTTTGGATTGAAAATGGTTGCGCCAGTTATCTATAGTTACGGCAATGAAGAGCAAAAACAGCGTTTCCTGCCCGATATTTTGGCTAGTAACGTGTGGTGGTGTCAGGGTTACTCTGAACCTAATGCGGGGTCCGACCTAGCTTCATTAAAAACCACGGCAGTTCGCGAAGGCGATGAATATGTCGTTAACGGTACAAAAACTTGGACCACATTGGGCCAACATGCCGATTGGATTTTTTGCTTGGTTCGTACCGGCGCGGCCGATGTAAAAAATCAAAATGCCATCTCGTTTTTACTAATTGATATGAAAACGCCCGGCATTAACGTTTCCCCGATTTATCTGCTAGACGGCTCGCCCGAAGTCAACGAAGTGCATTTTGATAATGTGCGAGTACCTGTAGAAAACTTAATTGGTGAAGAAGGTAAAGGCTGGACTTACGCCAAAGTATTACTCACCCATGAGCGCACGAACATAGCCGGTGTTACTGACAGCAAAAATCGCTTGAAAGAACTCAAAGAAAAAGCCGCCGCAACTAGCGACGGCATGCCCGGTAGCCACTCTATGCTGAGTGATAATCCCGCATGGCAACAAAAAGTAGCCGAATTAGAAATCGACCTATTGGCGCTTGAGTACACCGAACTTAAAACATTGGCTGCGGTGAGCACTGGCAAAGCGCCGGGGCCCGAGTCGTCTATTTTAAAGATCAAAGGCACTGAAATACAACAGAGTATCGATCTGCTTAATGTAGAGATGGCTGGCTACTACGGCCTCCCTTTTGTACGAGATCAGTTTATGGATGGCTTTGATGGAGTGCCGATTGGCCCAGACCAAGCCGCAGCAAGCGCACCGATTTATTTCAACAACCGCAAAGCAACAATTTATGGCGGTAGTAACGAAATTCAAACCAATATTATCTGCAAAGCCGTACTCGGCCTATAAGCGGGGAAAGACAATGGATTTTTCATACAGTGAAGAGCAGCAAATGCTGCAAGATAGCATTAGTAAATTTATTAACACAGAGTACGACTGGGATAGCCGCCAAGCTATTGCAAAAAGTGAAACAGGCTTCAGCGCAGATCATTGGCAAATGTTTGCCGAACTGGGATGGCTGACTGTACCGTTTAAAGAAGACGACGGTGGCTTTGGTGGCAGCGCAGTTGACTTAATCGTAACAATGGAAGAGTTTGGTAAAGGCTTGCTAGTTGAACCGTTTTTAGCCAACACCATACTGGCTGGCACGTTAATCGCCGAAGCCGGCAGTTCCGAGCAAAAAACCGAACTCCTCACGCCTCTCATGGAAGGCAATGTGCAACTTGCCTTTGCTTACGCCGAGCCACAAAGCCGTTATGAGCTGGCTAACATACAGTGTAGCGCTGTTATTAATGGCGATGAAATCGTGCTTAACGGCCACAAATCGGTCGTGATAAATGGCGCGGCAGCTGAAAAAATCTTAGTTTCGGTGCGCACTTCAGGTGACGCCTGTGATCGTGAAGGCGTCAGCTTGCTTTGGGTTGATGCTAATTCTGCAGGCATTCAACGAAATTCTTACGCGAGTGTTGACGGTCAACGTGCTGCCGACATATGGTTTGATAATGTAACGCTCCCCACAAGTAACCTGTTAGGTAATGCTGGCGAAGCAATAGACGTTATTGAAAAGACTATCGACAGAGCAGCCCTAGCCATTTGCGCCGAGGCGGTTGGCGCCATGCAAATGTCATTGCTCAAAACCGTTGAATACAGCAAAATTCGCAAACAGTTCAATACAACGCTTTCAACTTTTCAGGCTTTGCAACACCGCATGGCTAATATGTTCATAGAAGTTGAGCAGGCTAAGTCGATATTACTTATGGCTGCTATAGAAATGGATCGCTTAAATGGCAAAGCGCCTAAGGCACTCTCGGCCGCAAAAAGTCGCATTGGCAAAGCAGCTCGCCTAGTGGGTGAAGAGTCTATTCAAATTCACGGAGGCATTGGTGTCACGGATGAGTTAGATGTAGGCCATTATTTTAAACGTTTAACTGCCATCCAATTTTCATTTGGCAGCACCGACTACCACACTGCTCGCTTTGCCGCTAGCTAGCCAAGATTGAATGAACCGCTTATTGAAGGGCTGCAATAGTCTTTCAATAAGCGCCTCTGCGCTGCGTCGTTTTTGGCGTATTATGATGTTTTCTTTGCACCTATCGCAATGGTTACCTGGCGCGCTTAGGAAACATCGTTGATACCCAATTGCAACGGGATATTTAGCTTGGCTAATTTCTACATCGCTCACGAATATTGGTTTGCCGCCATACAGCTTATATTGGCTATGTTCGGTGTGGGTGCTACGCTGACCGGCAACGACTTCCGCGATGTTGCGCGAGAACCTAAATCAGTCACCATTGGCACATTAGTACAACTGGTCGTTATTCCGCTATCCGCTTTATTACTTATCACCGCGCTTGGTTTAACTGGCGCTATTGTTGTGTCTATCGCCCTACTTGCTGCTATTCCTGGTGGCGCGAGCTCTAACTTTTTTACGTATTTTGCGCGCGGTAACTTCGCACTATCTATTTGCATCACTGCAATTACTACATTGGCGTGCCTTTTTTCCACGCCTATCATTCTCGAATTATTAGTGGGCCAGTACATGCCGGCCAATTTCGTTATGCCCAAACTGCTGATTATGCGCGAGATATTACTGACGCTGCTCATTCCTTTGTCGCTAGGCATGCTCTATCTTCATTTTTTTCCAAAAAGCGCAGTGCATCTATCTAAGTGGAGTATTCGCGGCTCACTACTAGGTATAGGATTAATCGTAGTCGGCTCCAGTAGCGCAGGCCGATTAGATATAGCTGCCTTTGGCTTGGAAAACGCCTTAACTATTGTTTATCTGACGCTGCTCTTCGCTATTATTGGCTGGGGTAGCGGGCGCCTGGCCGGACTCAAACGTGCCGATTGCTCAGCCATTGAAATGGAAGTGGTAGTGCGCAACGTAAATCTAGGCATTCTCATCAAGGCCACACTGTTTCCCGCCGCGGCCCTGCAAACGGCTGTGCTAGGCGACACTGTTCTGTTCGCCCTACTACTTTATGGTGCATTGCAAATGCTACTCGCCGCGCTGCTCATCGCATTAGGTCGCCGCTCCACCGCCAAGCATCCCGCGTAAAAATATTTTAAGGCGACATCAACCCATTCAAAACTTTTGCTAATGCTCGGCCAAACAAGCTAAACACGTATCAATGCGTAGGCATGTTCTGACGCACTTATAAAGAGCCTTCAAAAAAATCTGCTTATAAAAAAAAAGCCAAACCATAGGCGGCAACAAAGCCAAGCATCCAGATCCCCACTGATACCCAAATAAATCGTCGATTCCAAACGTCTGCGTGCTCGCACGCTGCTGCTAATTCAGTATCGACTGGGCAGCTTCTACCCGAACGGTGAACCACCCACCCGGCCAGTGCAATCAGCAGACCTGAGGCTAAAAACATCCACCCTTTAAATTGGCTTAAGGTAATCAGCCACGGCGCAGACGACGCCATGGTTGCGACGGTCGCCCCCAGCCCCAACGTGACTAGCGTGATAGGCATCGCGCAACACAATAGCGTGCCAGAGGTAGTAAACAGGAGCAACCAACTCCATGAGCGCGGTTTATTCATGCAGACCTCACTATCATTTAAATTTCGCAATCACTTGAGTCAGCGCTCATCAATCAGCTCACTCGATGCTTGAGAAAAACAAACATCCTCGCCGCAGTAGACGCTTTTAACCCATTAATAAACAATACCAATGCCGGCACTTATAAAATCACCATCCCATTCGTTATCGTTATCAAGCAAAGGCATTTTATATTCGAATCGCACGACAACATTGCGTTTAAAATACATTAATACGGGGCCGGTTAATATCCGCTGCCCAGATGCAGAGTCTACGGCGGTAACGTCCCACAAGGTAAACAATGAAGATCCGTTACCGTCTGCATATACAGGACCTATGTTGACATCCAACCCCGTTTTGTCGCCCAGCGTATAAACATCATAAAGCTGAAAGAGAGAAGCAGTCTCCGCACTGTAACTAAGGCTTAAGCCCGTGTCCCAATCGCTGCCACCGCCAGTGGGCATCGCCACTGAAGGGGTAAGCCCCCAGCTGGAAGTAAAACCCCCGGCGTTTTTATAGTGCTTAATAGGCACGGCAACAATCGCATCACCGAACTCACCGTCGGCATAGGGAAGTTTAAACGTCATACGCACCGAAGGCTTAAATGTATAAACACCCTCAAGCCACTGCGTTGTGGTTGAGTTAGCGTGCTCAGTGCGTGTTTGAATACCGTACCCATTGTTCCAGCGTGGCGCCATATCCATAACGGGCTGATGCGCAAGCGCCGTGTTACAAGCGCCCACCAGTAAAAGCAGATATAACACGCCTTTCATTGGCTCACCTCCAGCTTTTCACCAGCCGAATCAATTGCCCAAATCTCAATGGGTTGATAGCCACCGGCTTCAATCGCATCAAATAAAACAGTTTTGTCGAGCGCCGCATCCTCACGAACTGCCAGATAAACCAATTGATTGTTTATATCAACCTTAACGCCTTCATCGTATTTTGAGGGGTCAATAAAAGAGAGTTTTCGCAATTTTTTTGCCACGCCCAATGAGCAGAGCTCACAGACGATGCCATGCACACTTACGACATAATTTTGTGCCGATAAAGAACCAGAAAATATAGCGCATAAAAGCGCAAGAAAAGTAATTTTTCGCAACATGATGCTACCTTTTGAATAAGAAAATAAGACACAGCCCGCTGGGGCTCACTTTTCTAACCTAGGTGCAAGATGGGAGGTCTAAATGGTGGGGTACTGTAACTGGCCGCAAACATTAAAGGCATGATCGAAAAGTCAACATCGGCAACTTTTTCAACACGTTTGACGGTTTGGGTGCAGGCTTGCATCATCGAACATGCAGAACAGCATGTATCGAGTGTGCCATTGTGTTGATCACTCGACTGGTCAACGCCGCCTGTTTCAAAAAAACTGCTAGGCCCTTCATCGCTCGAGTCATGGCAAGGCGCTTGCTCCTCGCTCAAATCACTGTTCACAGCTGCGCAGCAAGACCCATAAACGAAACTGGCGTTTATAGTAAGCATCAACAAAATAACTTTTAACAGCAGGCTACCTGAGCCAATCAATCTTCTCATAAGATTATTGGACACCTTATCCAGCTAAAGTTCAAGCTTATTCGGCCCGATCAATGCTCCACCCGCTACCGTATTTTCTATCAGATAAAACTTTCGCGTAGATAGATAGGCGCACCTAGTGATGCTCTTCTTTTATCAACGATTTGTAACCAAATGGCAATCATTGCCCATCAAATAGCGCCTGCTGGTAGAGTATACTTTGGCGACTATGCGAAAACTTTCATACGCTATAAACCTTCTGGCCACGCTGTGATCGGGCTCAGCCTGCAACAGTCGACTGTGGTCTTCTGGGCTGCACTGCCGCGATATATTGTGGCCTGGATTGCCCTCTCTTTTGGCGCGGCCATGACTACACTCCCTAACCGCAGCCTCGCATCAGGCAACGGCGAGTTTACCCTCGATCCTCACTGCCCACCGAGCTTCAGATTGGCTGCCGACAATCGATGCTCGCTTCGCCATAGCTATCAGTTATACGAATCTCTCCAAGACCGCGGTGTAGGAGGGCTCAAAACAGCGCTGCCTGAAGCGCGCGATGGTTTCAGCCCACAACAAATCGATTTAGGACGACTACTGTTCTTCGATCCGATTTTATCAGCAGACCATAGCCTGTCATGTGCTACCTGCCACAATCCCGCCCAAGGTTTCAGCGATGGTATGGGACGTGGCCGCGGCATCAATGGCAGCATACAACAACGCTCTGCACCCACTTTATGGAACAGCGGCTTTCTCTCTTTGTTTTTTTGGGACGCGAGAGCCACAAGCTTAGAACAGCAAGCAAAAAGTCCGCTCTTTAGCCTTAATGAAATGGGCAACACACCTGCCAATTTGTTAGCCAGCATGCAGCAAAGCCCTGCCTACCAGGAGCTTTTCACGCAGGCTTTTCCTGAACACCCCCAAGCCTTGAGCATCAAGCATATTCTTACCGCATTGAGTGCTTTTCAAAGTTCTTTGATATCACTCAATAGCCGCTACGACCAATATGCACATGGCTACCATCAAGCGCTCAACGAGCAAGAATTAGAGGGGCTCAATATTTTTCGTTCGTTTGTTGCCCGCTGCTCTCAATGCCACACACCACCGCTCTTCACCAACCAACAAATTGCGGTCATTGGCACCCCCGAACCCAGTAATTTACCGCGGGATATCGGTGCAGAAAAAACCTTTAATGCCAGCGTTTTGCGCGGCGGCTTCAAAGTCCCTACACTGCGCAATATTGCTAACACTGGTCCCTATATGCATTCGGGCAGGTTCAGCACACTGCGCGAAGCCACTGAATTTTACAATAAAGGGCGCGGACATGCCGTCGATAAAGAGGAACAACTGCTCCTGCACTGGCACATTTCAGAGCCGAACTTAACTGCTCAAGAAATTGATCGCTTAGTAGATTTTATGCATACGCTGACTGATGAAAGTCTTATGCCCACCACACCACAACACGTGCCTTCAGGTCTGCCGCTGATGCACCGGGAGAACCACCATGGACAACAGTAAACGTTCAGGCCTCACCATTGCACTACTTGTTTTTTTTGCGCTATCTGTATTTATAGCTGGCTGGTACGTTGGCCAGAATAAACATCAGCCACCCACCATCACACCTAGCCTGGGTGGTGCGAGTTACAGTGGCGGCTATCGTCCAAGCAATGAAGTCATCCCACAGGGTAATAGCGCGGTAAACACCCGAACTAAAAGCGGCAACGTACATGTTGTTGAGCCCGGCGGTTCCATTCAAAAAATGGTAGAGCGCGCCCAACCTGGCGACACGATTCAAGTAATGCCAGGCACCTACTCCGAAACAGTTTATATCGATAAAGACGATATTCATTTAGTGGGTGTCATTCTGGCTGGCGAACGCGCGACGCTCGATGGCCTTGGCAAACTCAACGATGCCATTCTTTACTCAGGCAATAACATCATTATTGAAAATTTTAAAATAACCGCCTACAAAGGCAATGGCATTATGAGTCAGGCCGGTAACAATTTTGAAATTCGCAACAACATTATTATTGACACCGGCATCTACGGCATTTTTCCTCAGCTAGGAAAGAATGGGCTAATTGAGCATAACGTTGTATCCGGCATTGCCGATGCGGCAATTTATGTGGGCATGAGTGACAACATACACGTGGCCTACAACGAAGTGTTTGATAGCGTAGCGGGCATTGAAATAGAAAATAGCCGCCATGCTATTGTTGAGCACAATCACACGCATCACAACACTGGTGGGATTTTGGCATTTATTACGCCAGGTTTGCCGGTCAAAGATACCTACGACGTCATCATTCGCAACAACTTTATTCTCGACAACAACACCGAAAATTTTGGCGCACCGGGATCCACGGTAGCGGGGATTCCTGCGGGCACCGGCATTTTGGTCATGGCCGCCGACGACGTCATTATTGAAGGCAACATTATTAGCAATAATAAAACTGCAGGCATTTTAATTACCGATCATGCCAATGCAGAAAATCTCACCCTCGACCTTGATTCGGATCCGAATGCTGATAGAGCGATGATTTTAGACAATGTAATGATCAACAATGGCTACGACACCATTGATGTTATTAGGGCCTTCGCGCTGACTGAGTTGCATACGGGCAATATTGATATTTTTCAAATCGGGCCCAGCCAAGACAGCTGCATTATTAATCGACATCGCTATCATGCTGTAGGCATCGGTGACTTTTCTGAATGCACATTCAACAATACTGACAATATCGACAATTACTTAATCGCCGGAGGTGCCGAGCCCCGCGTAATCGCTCCATCCGAGCGTGGAGAAATTGCCTATCTGGGCATCTGTGCAGGCTGCCATAGCTATACGGGCCGACTCATTGGCCCTCCGGTGCAGCTCATTCAAGCTATGTATAAAGATAATCCTGAAGGACTAGCTGCTTATATAAATGCTCCCATCAAAAGACAACCCAACTACCCGCCTATGCCGGCACAAAATTATCTCGACACAGAAACACAATTAGCCGTGGCCCATTACATATTGCAGGTTGGCCCCTAGCGCGTTTTAAACCCCGCGAGCCTCAAGTTTTAGAGGCCTCTAATCACCGACTCTTCTCATTTGGTACTCTATGAACTCATCAACATTCAGCGACATCATTAACAGCACTTTGCAAAACGCCGACCACACATTTACCACCGATATACCCACCAACTGGATGCAAGGCCGTACCACGTACGGTGGTTTATCAGCCGCGCTATGCCTTGAGGCTGTGCAGCGCACACACCCAAAGCTACCGCCTCTTCGGTCTGCGCACGTCAGCTTTGCTGGCCCTGTTGGTGGTACAGTTAGCATCAGCACCAAGCTGATGCGCCAAGGCGGCTCGGTCGGCTTTATTAGCGCCGAGTTACATGGTGAAAAAGGCCTAGCCACCCATGTTGTTTTTTGTTTTGGCACCAGCCGGCCATCACGTATCGACCAAGACTTCATGTCGTTCCCTGACTTGCCTTCTCCACAAGAGTCTGAAGACTTTTTTACCTCGGCACAAAGACCGCCCTTTACTCACCAATTTGACTGCTTGCTAGCCGAAGGCGATCGTCCCGTTACTGGGTCCAAGCAATCAACGGTGTCTCTGTGGGTGCGGCATAAAGACAAAGCCGCTAATAACTTGGTCGGCTTACTGAGCTTGGCAGATATGCCCCCGCCTGCGCTGCTACCCATGTTTGAAGACTTCAAACCGGTCAGCTCAATGACGTGGTCAATGAATTTTTTAACCGAAAATATCGCCACGCAAGATGGATGGTGGTTGTTAAAAAGTATCGCTGAGCATGGCCGCGATGGCTACTCTAGTCAAAACATGGAAGTGTGGAACAGTCATGGCCAACTGGTGATTGCGGGTCGGCAAAATGTGGCCATGTTTTACTGAAGCCGCCATTCAGGTCCATAGATCTAATGGGGCTTGATGCACCAACGTGCGTAAAATATCTGAGCGCGTCACAATCCCGACCACTTCGACTTGCTCACTCACAATAGGTATTGCACCGATGGCTTGAACACACATCACTTCAGCTATGGTGCGTATTTCAGCTTGCTCAGCGGCGGTAATGACGCTTGGCGTCATCAAAAGCTCAACATGATCTGCATTAACATCACGATCATTATTGGCCGAGTAACGCAACAAGTCGCCGTCTGTAACGATGCCCTGTAATTGATTGCTCTTATCGAGCAACGGCAAATGATGAAAGCGATGCTTAGCAAAAAAAGCCCATATTTCTTGTATTGTTTGATAAACGCCGGCCAAGACGACTGGAGATGTCATGATTTGATGGGCAAAGATGGCTGGACTGCGCGGCTGCTCAGACTCTGCGTTTTGATACCGTAATATTTTGGCATTTGCCTTTACAGGATTTTCGTTTTCTAAGTCTGCACCAACCGCTCGCACTCGCGAACTTGCGCTCACCGCATTAAGAGCTTTGGCCTGCAATAAGCGGTTAATCGGTGTTTCGACTCGCGCGCCCTGCTCAATAATAAAGAACACAATCGGCCTCCGCTAAGTACGGCTAGTTAGATCAGGATGCCAATCTACTACAAAAAACCGTTAATTCGCAATCGTCAGTTAGGTTTTGTAATATGCATCGCACAGGCCATTTTTTTCGAGCCGACAAAAAAATACGCCACATCATGCCCCATCATACCAATAGCTTTGGGCTTTTTTCATCAATTAAAAAGCCTCACCAATAAAACAAAGTGACACCCCAACATGGCAAATATCGAATGGCACTGCAAACCGTTTAGCGAGCTCAGCAACGACCAACTTTATGAGATTATTAAACTGCGCATTGACATATTCGTCGTCGAACAAACCTGCCCCTATACCGAGCTAGACGACAAAGACCGCGATAAACAAACACATCACCTGATGGCCTACGAAGCGGGCATATTACTCGCCTATGCACGATTATTACCGCCAGGGCTTGGCTACAGTAACAGCAGCATTGGACGCTTCGCCGTACTTTTAGTGCGGCGTAAGCAAGGCATTGGAAGGCAATTGATGCAACAATGCTTGTCTAACATTGCCAAACTCTGGCCTCAAACAGCAATTAGTATCAGCGCGCAACAGCACTTGCACAACTTTTATAAAGGCTTTGGGTTTAAAAAAGAATCGGGCGTTTATGATGAGGATGGCATCCCACATATAGACATGCTTCTTGATAAAGGCATTCATTGAAAAAAAGATACTGTAATTATGAAACCGACTGTATTGGGCAACATCTCACTAGCCACTTTTTTAGCCGATTATTGGCAAAAAAAACCGCTGCTCATTCGCAATGCATTACCAACCGACATATCACCCATCACCGCCGATGAACTGGCAGGCCTAGCTTGCGAAGATCGTGTTGAGTCACGCCTTATCATTCAAAATGGCGAGCAATGGGACTTACAAATAGGTCCATTTAATGAGCAAACCTTTGCTCAACTGCCGCCATCACATTGCACGCTACTAGTACAAGCGGTAGACCATCACATACCCGCTGCAGCAGAACTGTTAGAAAAATTTAATTTTATTCCGCGCTGGCGTATTGACGATTTAATGATGAGCTATGCCAACGATGGCGGAGGTGTTGGCCCCCACTATGACAACTATGATGTCTTCTTAATTCAAGTCAGCGGACAAAGACAATGGGAAGTGGGCGGCGATTATCTTGACCTTGCTAATCAACCAGCAGCACACAACGCGTTTGTTGCCGGCCTTCCGGTTAAAATCCTCAGCGAATTTACACCCGAAAATACTTGGACACTAAACCCTGGCGACATTTTATATGTGCCCCCAGGTGTGGGCCATAATGGTGTGGCGCAAGGTGATGACTGCATGACCTGCTCGGTAGGATTTCGCGCACCCTCACACAGTGAAATCCTTCGAGAATATACCGATTATGTGGGTGAACAACTCAATGAATCTTTGCGTTATACCGACCCCGAGCTGCAAGCGCAAAGCAACACCGGCCAAATTTCGTCGCATGCACTAAAGAGCATTCAGCAGATACTCACCCACTATGCAAATGATGAAGTAATGATTAAAAATTGGTTTGGGAAACACGTAACCACGCCAAAATATCAAGCTGCCAGCGACTTACAACTCAATGTAGAGGAGACTGAATACGAGGAGTACAGCCTTGATGAATTAGAGCATCACTTAATGAACGGCGGCATAATCCAAAGAAATGAAAGCTCACGCTTTGCCTACATCGCGGGCGAAGATAACGAAGTCATATCTGGCGGAAAAGCCAACCACATCTTATTTGTTGATGGCAACCAAATACCTACCCACGCCAACAACAATTCATTAGTCGAGCTACTCGCTCAATTGCCGGTGCTAGATAAAAGTCATATTGAAAAAACTGAATCTAACATGAGTTTATTACTTAATTTACTTAACCACGGGGCACTGTATTTAGCCGAGCAATAGCGAATACTGGTGCTTAATGTCAGGCTTAATCCTTACCAACCTTGATGAAATTAGGCCGACGTTTTTCTACATATGCGCTCACACCTTCCATCATATCTGGGCTGCCAAACGTACCGAGCATCAACCGTTCTGCTTCGTCAAAAGCCTCGGCAGGATCTCTAAACAAATCACGATAAACCTGCCCTTTTATAGCCCGCAGTGATTGCGGCGCACAGTGGTCCGCGAGATTTTGGATGTAAGCCACCGCCTCACTCACTAACTCATCGTCTTTACAAACGCGTGTCGCCAGTTTCATCGCATGCGCCTCAGAACCATAAATTTTTCTGCTCGACATAAGGATATCAAGAGCCACATCAACGCCTACTAATCGCGGTAACATCCAGCTCGTGCCATATTCAGCAACTAAGCCGCGCTGCGGAAAAGCTGACATTACAAAACCTTGTTCGCCAAAAAATCGCATATCGCAAAAGAGAGCAACGGCTAACGATACGCCTGCAGTGGCGCCATTAATAGCAGCGATAACAGGCTTCTGTATGGATGCTATATAAGACAACCCTTTACGATAAGCCTCTGGCATGGTGGCATCACCAGGATTTGCCACCTGCAAAGCACTACTCTCTTGGTCACTGCCATCCTCAGGTGCACTGCCACTGGCTAAGCCTTGCAACTCCGTCATATCGGCACCGGCCGAAAACGCCTTACCCGCGCCGGTTATTACAATACCTACCACACGTTTATCATTCTCAGCCTGCTCTAGGCCATGCTTCAACTCAAGCATCATGCGCTGCGACAGCGCATTCATTTGCTTAGGGCGATTAAACGTAATAACCGCAACATTGCCCTCAACGCCGTAAAGTAGTGTTTGGTAAATCGGTGCACTCATCATTGCCAATCCTATTAAAAACCAAAGTAATTACTCAAGCTAACCAATAAAAATTAGCCTTTGCGCAAAACGATTCCACGCACGAGCATGGCTGTTGCAAACAGTAGCAACGCTAACAGGGTGCGTACAAAAAATAGCGAAATAATGGGTTCAACAGGAAAAACATGCGTTTTTTCTATTGAAGCGTACTTATGTACAGCTAAACCGCTATCGGCCATACCGATTATCATATCTAACATATCTTCCGCACTACGATAACGCACAACAGCAAAATCATCCCAATCATGCCAATCTGCATCAATCATAAATACACCAATGGTCTTGCCTTTTAATATTGGTATCCCCCCGCGCTTTAGAAGCTCCACCACCACGCCCTGTGAATAGCGTGCATCAGCAGCAAGTGCATCCGTTTCAGCAGCCCATGCCGAGTCGGCAGGATACTTCGCCTTATCGCGATAACGAATGAGATTAACCATCAAATACTCATTACCCGTATCAAAAGCCGCCAAACGCTCAATTAAAGTGAGCGTTTCTTGGCGACTCAGCGCGTCAGCGCGCGATTTGCTTTTATAGATTTCAATGTACTCATCGACCTGTGCCTGAGTCATCGGCTGGCCACTGCCGCCATACCAAACGAACCAAAGCGCATAAATCGCCACTAAAAAACCATAAAATATTTTCATATACTGCCACCTGCTTGTGCTGTCACCCGCTCTACGCGGAATATTCTGCTAGTCAAACTTAACCAGCAACCGTCATCACAAGCCACTGGGCAACTAAAGCCGGCGTTTCTTCGCCTTCAATCTCTACCGATATCGTCTGAGTAGTTAAAAATCGACTGTCGTCTTTACGGACTACGTTGGCAATTTCGCAGTGAGCTCGCACACGTTTACCAGCCCTTACTGGCGCCAAAAATCGTATTTTGTCAAAACCGTAATTCATCCCCATCACAGTATTTTCAGGCACGACGCCAGTCTCTTCGGTCATTTTTACTAGCATTGAAAGGGTTAAAAAACCGTGGGCTATAGTTCCGCCAAACGGCGTTTGAGCTGCTTTTTCTTCATCTATGTGAATAAACTGATGATCTTCAGTGCAATCGGCAAAAGTGTTAATGCGCTCTTGCTCTATCGTAACCCAAGCGCCTGGTTCAAGCTTGGTTCCAATTTGTTCAACCATTTGATCTTTAGGGACAACTTTAATCGACATAATAATTTCCTTTTTCTAAAGTGATACACATTGAGAGATTTTAAAACCGTTTTTACCTGATAAAAATTAGTTCATTTTGAAAACCTATTGAGGCTGATTAAACACCGGCTTACGTTTTTCCAAGAACGCCATCATCCCTTCTTGTGAATCGGCAGTTCCGTAAGTATTTTTTACTGCGCAGCGCTCGGCCTGCAGTAATTGCTCCTGTGTTTTTTCTTGTGAGGCCATAATCACATCGAGCATCCCGCGCACGGCTAGTGCCGGCTGTGCAGCCAACTCTTGAGCCAGATCGAGTGCGCGGCGTTTTAGCTCAGCCATCGGCCAAACCTCATGCACCAAACCAATACGCAAAGCCTCAGGCCCTGAAATTTTCTTACCGCGTAAAATCATATCAAGCGCATGAGCCCTGCCAACGCATTGACTTAAGCGCGCGCTCCCGCCCCATGCAGGCACCGACCCTAAGTCCATTTCGGGCAAACCAATTTGCGCGCCCTGTGCAGCGGCGAGTCTAAAGTGGCAGCCCAACGGTACTTCCAAGCCACCTCCTAAGCAATAACCAAATAACGTCGCAATCCACGGTTTGTGCATCATTTCAATCGCAGCAATCACTCGCAGGCGCTGATCCAGCAGCTTATCAATAGAGCCCATGCGCTGCACCCCATCAGCCAACTGCTTAAGGTTCATACCGACCGAAAAATTATCTTGTCCCTGTCCGGTCAACACAACGGCACGGATAGAATCATCTGCCGCGATTTCGCCGACTAACACTTCAAGACGATCGATAAAATCCAGTGTCATACGGTTATAAGGCGCATCATTAATGGTGACAATAGCAACCGCGTCTTCTTGCTCAAATGATAATGATTGTGTCATATCCGAAAAGCCCTCTTCATCGCTCAAAAGATCTAGTGCTAGGCATCAGACTCACTACTGAGACTGCACATACTTACGAAACGCGGTTGTCACAATGGATGCTTGACCCGAGTATTATGTCACATATAATGCCATATGAATGTAAAATGCAACGGTTGGGCCTCCACCACAATGGGTTTTAACTGCGCCACAGCGCCATAAGCGAGACTAGTGCCCGCTAAAGCCCGCTACATTACACCTCGTTAATCCTTGC
>CALSRU010000016.1 GCA_943788835.1 uncultured Pseudomonadales bacterium
ACAAGAGGGTGTTTGGGTAATGGGTGCAGCCGGCGAGGCCGAACAAACCTTGCATCAGCTTGATCTTACTGTGGCTACAGCTATTGTTATGGGTTCTGAGGGTAGTGGGTTGCGGCGCCTTACGCGTGATCGGTGTGATGCTTTGTTTGCTATTTCTATGAGCGGCACAGTTGAGAGTTTGAATGTGTCGGTGGCCGCGGGTGTTTGCTTGTTTGAGGCGCGGCGGCAACGGCTGAGCTAGTGGTGTGATAGGTGACTAAAGGCTTGCGAACTATGACTATGCAATGCTACCTTTAACGAGTGTTAAGTAATTTGCGTTTGTCGCTTGTCGCTTGTCGCTTGCCGAGCGGCATCAGATAGGAGTTGTAAATGGAAGAGAGTCCCGCGCGCCCACTTTGGGTCGATTTAGTTTTTTCAGTTATTCAAAAACGTAAGCATGCGCTCTGGCTAATTGGGGCAAGTGTTGTTTTTGCCGTGTACTGTTTTCCCTGGCCCAAGTTTATCGCCGAAGATCACCCTATGGTAGGGCTATTGTTGGCTGACGATTGGAGTTGGTTGGCGTTAATGATACCGGTGGTAGTGTGGTATTTACTGGCCTTGCGCTGGATGGACAAAGCCTCTGCTTGGGATGAATAAGGCCGCGCTAGTCTTGGCTGGTGGCAGTGAGCGGCCAGCCACCGAGTTCTTTCCAGCGATTCACAATAAAACAAAATAGCTCAGCAGTTTTGCGCGTGTCGTAAGCGGCGCTGTGTGCTGAATCATTGCTGAATTCTATTTTGGCACTCAAACACGCTTTGGCTAAAACGGTTTGGCCCAGTGCCAGGCCGGAAAGTGTTGCTGTGTCAAAGCTTGAGAAGGGGTGAAACGGATTGCGTTTAATAGCGCAGCGCTCAACTGCTGCATTTAAAAAGCTTTGGTCAAATGTGGCGTTGTGAGCCACCAAAATAGCACGCTTACAATCGACTAGTTTCATCTCTGCTCGAACGCGATTGAATAAATCTTTCAACACTAACGATTCTTCTTGGTGGGGGCGCAGCGGATGGTAGGGATCGATGCCAGTAAATTCGAGAGATGCGCTATCGATGTTCGATCCTTCAAACGGTTTGATGTGATAGCTGAAGGTTTCGTCGCAATAGAGTTCGCCGTTGCTGTTCATTTTAACCGGCGAGGCAGCAATTTCTAGCATGGCATCGGTTTGAGGATTGAACCCCCCCGTTTCAATATCGACGACTATGGGTAAGTAGCCGCGAAATCGCGCGCTAATTGCATGCAGCATGTTTTCAGCTAGGCCGTCTTCGATAGGTACGGCCGGATCATTTGCGCTGGGTTCATTGAGGCTGTCGTTACTGGATTCGGCGGTCATGAGTTGGCTCGTTGATAATGTTTTGTTGTGGCTTATGCGGGCTTTTTAAATCTTTGTGTTGGTGCTTAAAAACCTTGATGGCGGTTTGAGTGCGCACCGAAGATTGGCTAGGCGTTGATTTTCCAGTTGATAGTTTCACCCGCTTTTAACGGTATCAGCGCGGTATCGCCCATGCTGAGCTGGGCTGGAATTTGCCATGCCGTTTTGCGCAGCGTAACAGTGCCGACATTACGTGGTAGCTGGTAAAAATCTGCGCCAAAAAAACTCGCAAAGCCCTCGAGTTGATGCAGCGCCGAGGCGCGTTCAAACGCTTCGGCATAAAATTCTAAAGCTGTGTGAGCGGTATAGGCGCCAGCACAGCCGCAGGCAGACTCTTTGCTGCCTTGGCTATGTGGTGCCGAGTCGGTACCCAAAAAAAACTGCTGGTTACCGCTTGTCGCTGCTGCAATTAACGCGTCTTGATGTTGCGATCGCTTGAGTATAGGAAGGCAGTAGTAATGCGGGCGAATATTGCCGGCCAGCATATGATTGCGATTGAAGAGCAGGTGGTGGGCGGTAATGGTAGCGGCAATATTGGCTGGCGCTGATTGCACGAAGTCGACTGCATCACTGGTGGTTATGTGCTCTAAAATAATGCGCAGCTGGGGAAAGTCTTTCGCGATGCGCATTAACGTGCGATCGATAAAGCAGGCTTCGCGATCAAAGATATCAATGTCGCTATCGGTCACTTCGCCATGAATAGAAAGCACCATGTCGTGTTTTTGCATAGCTTCTAAAGCTGGGTAGATATTGTCGATATTGGTTACGCCTGAGTCCGAGTTGGTGGTGGCTCCCGCTGGGTACCACTTAACGGCTTTGACAAAGTTTGTTTGTTTGGCGCTGGCGATAATTTCTGGTGTGGTGCTATCGGTGAGGTATAAGACCATTAACGGTTCGAGGGTGGCACCGGGCTCAAGTGCTTGCAAAATGCGCTGCCGGTAGGCATCGGCTTGCTCGGCATCGCGCACGGGCGGCAGCAAGTTGGGCATGACAATAACGCGGCCAAACTGGCGGGCAGCATCGTTGACGGTGCGCGGTAAAGCGTCGCCATCGCGGAGGTGAATGTGCCAGTCGTCGGGTTGAGTAAGCGTGAGAGAATCTGTGGGAATTGTCAGCATCGGAAACCTGTGGTGTTTGGCGAAGAATACCATATTAGGCTTAGAGATGCTGCTGTAAAGGTGTAAAAACCTTTGCTCAGCATGGCTTTCTGGGCCATGAGAACTGCAGTGCGGCGCCTTGATTAGCGTGATGTTTTTGGCTGCCCCCAATGCATGCAAAGCGTTGCATGCGGCTAAAGAAATTTGCTCAGAGGCCGTTAAACTCCACAGGTGATGCCATTAGTGGGCAATATTTCCAGGCCTGTATTGGGCTTGGTTTTGAGCGAGCACGTTCACAGGGTATTAAAAAACAGACGTATCAACGGAGTTCAGAAAAGATCGTGACTGGTAGAGGCTTTTTGAGTGCCCACATCGGCATGCGTCATGCGGTATGCCCAGCGCGCTGGTTGGTGGCCTGCCTCGTCTTGCTGTTAAGTAGTTATACGCTGGCGGTGACCTTTCATCCGCGCATGGATGAGGCGCTGTGGGAAACCGACTCGGCCGTTTTACGTTGCCAGTTAAGCCAGCCGATCCCAGCATTTGGTAGTGCAGTCTTCGAACAGAATGCCGGTCAGGCGCTGCGTTTTTATTTGTATAGTCCGGCCAATCCATTGGCTAAGGGTCAGGCGGTTTTGACCTCGCAGGCTCCGCGATGGAATCCTGATTTAGCCGACGATGAGTTAGGTCTGGTGAATGTTTTGGAAGGCTCCCAGCCTATTGAGCTGGAGTCCGCAATGGCTAATCGCTTGGTGGCGGAGCTCTATGCCGGTAAATCGCCACGTTTTTTGCGCCGCGCTTGGTATGCCCAAGGGCAAGCGGTCGAGGTGGCGATGTCTTCGGTGGCCTTTCGTTCAGCGTACGTCGAATATCAACAATGCTTATCTGCGCTTTCTCCGGTTGGCTTTGATCAGCTAGAGCGCTCGCGCGTGCAGTTTGATAGTGACAAAGCAGCCATTACCTCTAAGGCGCAAGAGTGGCTCAATACCATGGCCGATTATTTATCGCGCGCTACCGATGTCGAGCAGCTGTTTATCGACGGACATACCGATAATACCCACAATACCTCCTACAACAGCGAGCTGTCGCGCCGGCGTGCAGAGGCTGTTGCGGATTACCTTGCGAGTAAGGGTATTTCTCGCAATCAGCTGACCGTTCGCTTTCATGGCGAGCGCTTTCCTGTCTCCCCAAATACCAGCGTGGCCGGTAAAGCCGATAACCGGCGCGTGACGCTACGAGTAGAGCGGGTGCCTCAACCCATTGCCCGGCGCTAAAGCGGCGTATTTTTCTGCCTAGGCCATTCCCACGGTGTGATGGGCCGCATGACCTGTTTTTCTGCGGTTTATGTGCAAGTTTGCGTATATTCAGTCCATGCTAACAGTCTCTTTTTTCGGTAAACTGCTTCGCTTTAAGCAAGGCGCTAGTTTGTAGCCTCAGCTTGGCGCTTATACTCTGCCTGCGAGATAGAGAGAACGGCGGGCTGGGTAATTGTTTAGGCAATGTTTAGACAATGTTTAGCGCAGATCTTCGCAGCAACGACTTCAACTGTCTTTAACGCTGGATTACGGTATGTCGATGTAGAGTCGATAACGTTCTGGCAGGAAACGTTTCATGAGCAAAATTAAAAAAGTGGTACTCGCCTATTCAGGTGGCCTAGATACATCAGTAATCGCTAAGTGGTTACAGCAGACCTATGATTGCGAAGTGGTGACTTTCACCGCTGATATTGGCCAAGGGGAAGAAGTTGAGCCGGCGAGAAGTAAGGCGCAGGCATTGGGCATCAAAGAAATCTATATTGACGACTTACGTGAAGAATTTGTGCGCGATTATGTTTTTCCGATGTTTCGCGCCAACACTATTTATGAAGGCGAATATTTGTTGGGTACCTCAATCGCGCGACCACTGATTGCCAAGCGGATGATTGAAATTGCCAACGAAACTGGCGCTGATGCTATTTCACATGGTGCAACCGGCAAAGGTAATGATCAGGTTCGGTTTGAGTTGGGCGCGTATGCATTAAAGCCCGGTGTACAGGTCATTGCCCCATGGCGTGAATGGGACCTTAACTCTCGCGATAAACTTATGTCTTACTGCGAGCAGCATAAGATTCCAGTTGAGATGAAGCGCGGTAAAAAATCGCCGTATTCGATGGACGCTAACTTGCTGCATATCTCCTATGAGGGTGGCAATCTCGAGGATCCTTGGAACGAGCCCGACGAAGACATGTGGCGCTGGTCAGTATCCCCCGAGGCTGCGCCAGAGCAAGCTCAATATATTGAATTGGATTATCAGTCAGGCGATATCATTGCGGTTGACGGCATCCGCAAAACCCCGGCGACTATTTTGGCTGAGCTAAATGAAATAGGTGGTAAGCACGGTATTGGCCGGCTGGATATTGTTGAAAACCGGTATGTAGGCATGAAGGCGCGCGGTTGTTACGAAACGCCAGGTGGCACCATTATGCTGCGAGCGCATCGAGCCATTGAGTCGCTGACCTTGGACCGAGAAGTGGCTCATTTAAAAGATGAGTTGATGCCTCGCTATGCCTCATTAATTTACAATGGCTACTGGTGGTCACCCGAGCGTAAAATGTTGCAAATGGCTATCGATGAATCACAAAAAATGGTTAACGGCACGGTGCGTCTCAAGTTGTACAAAGGTAACGTGACCGTCGTTGGCCGACAGTCTGCCGATAGTCTGTTTGATGAGTCTATAGCCACCTTTGATGAAGATGAAGGAGCTTACAATCAGCAAGATGCCGAGGGCTTTATTAAGCTTAATGCACTGCGTATGCGTATCGCGGCGAACAAAGGCCGTAAGTTCGATTAGGCAGTATTTAAGTCCGGAGCAAGCTCACTCATGGTTTTGCAAGCTATGAGTGAGACCTTAAACGAATAATTAATAGTGCACCAACCTCGCGCTTGGTCGTTAGTTGATTTTAAAAGTGTGTGTTAGGAGAGGGTTTTTTGATGCCGCTTATCAATATTCAGGCTCCCTTAGCCTGACACCTATGTATGACGCGGCGCGTCTTCCCAGCTTAATGATCTGGAGCTGCCTATGAAACTACTAACCCTGTGGCCTTGGCAAAGGACGCGCGCTGTGCAGCCAGCTTCGCAGATTAAGCGCTGTCAAGACTCTGCGCTAACGCGCTTTTTTACTCGTCTTGCTACTCGTCTTCCTCATTGCCTTGCTCATAGCCTTTCTCTTGTGCCGCTGTGGCTTTCGCTGCATCTGCTGTTTGTCAGCACGGTCACTGTAGCGAACACGCCTGCGACAGATGTTGTTGCCATGGATGTTGTTCCCCTAAATAGTGCAGTTGATGATCCTTCTCTTGACGACGCTTCTCTTGATGATGCCGCTGATGGGCAGGCTGAGGAGTCTGTTGAGGCTGTGGCTGACAATTCGGTGCTTGATCAATCCCATAGTTATGTGACCGCTCGGTTTGACTCCTTGGCGCGCTGGATTGATGGTTACTTTGGCGTTGCTCGGACGGACATCGAAACGGCTCATTCTTTTGTGCGTGTGCGTTATGACAACCTTTGGGAAGAATCTGGTGAAACTGCCAATAACATACGCGTGCGTGGCAAAGTTAATTTGCCGCTACTTGATGAGCGTTTGAAATTGGTATTTTTTGATGAAGATGAGGATTTGCTTGCGCAAGAAAGCTTGGAAGAACTGGGTGAGGAGCAAGACAATTCAGGAGGCGTAGGCTTACAATATAATATTGCCGAGCGGCAAAAGTTTCGTATCGATTATCGGCTAGGTTTGCGCTCTGGCAGTCAGCTGCGCACAGGCGTGCGTGGGCGCTACACCTTGCCCATTAACGACCGCGCCTTGCTGCGCCTAACTGAAAACATATACTGGCAAGATACCCGGGGTTTTGGTTCTACAACAACCATCGAAGCCGATTATTCAATCAATGAGCGCCAGTTAATTCGCTGGACTAACCGCTTAGATTTTGGCGAAGAGTCACCGGGCCTGCCTTGGCAATCGGTGTTGTCACTCAGCCACGTCTTTAAAGAAAACCATGCGGTGGCTTATTATATTCGTGCCAGTGGTGATACGCGGCCTGATTACATAACGACCGACTATGGCCCTGGTTTTTTGTATCGAATTAATCTTTGGAAAAAATGGTTTTATGTGGAGTTCGAGCCTAACTATTTATGGCGGCGTCTACCCGAAACGAATAAGCACGAGGGCGTGCTAGGCGCCACGATACGATTTGAGGTTTTATTTAGCGAAGATTATCGTCAGGTCGTGCATCCCGACTAGCCTGTCTATTATATTTCGTCAAGCCTCCTTACAGTTTTGCTGGTGGCTTTGGCTTTTGATGACGCCGGTTTTTGATAACTATCGTCTTTGATAACTATGGCCTAAGCCGTCTTTAGGCTAACTATTTTTAGTCAATATCTAACGGAAGCCATATGCCTGTAATTAATGAATTTATAAATAGCCTTAATTCGCTGGTTTGGGGAGTGCCGATGTTGGTGCTTATTTTGGGCACGGGTATTTATTTAACGGTTATTTTGAAATTTTTGCCTTGGCGAAAACTCGGCGAGGCCTTTCGTCAATTGTTCGCTAAACCTGCGGGGCATAACGGCGAAATTACTCCGTTTGGCGCCTTAATGACATCCCTATCGGCGACAATTGGTACGGGTAATATCGCCGGTGTGGCAACGGCTATAGCGCTGGGTGGGCCCGGTGCTTTGTTTTGGATGTGGTTAACGGCTCTATTTGGTATGGCCACCAAATATGCAGAAGCCGTATTGGCTATTCGTTTTCGTGAGACTAATGAGCAGGGCGAGCATCGCGGCGGGCCGATGTACTACATTAAAAATGGGCTCGGTCAAAAATGGAGTTGGCTGGGTACGGCCTTTGCGGTATTTGGCGCGATAGCCGGTTTTGGTATTGGTAACACCGTACAAAGTAATTCTGTTGCTAGTGGGCTTGCGGCGAATTATGGGATCAGTTCATGGGTCACAGGGCTGCTAATGTTTGTGATGGTGGGCTTGGTGCTGCTTGGCGGTATTCGCCGTATTGCTGCGGTAGCTACATGGTTAGTGCCCTTTATGGCGCTCGCCTATTTGAGTTGTGGATTGTGGATTATTGGCACCAACCTTGAGGCGGTGCCCGCGGCGCTGAGTTTAATTATTAACAGCGCCTTTACAGGCCACGCTGCCACTGGAGGCTTTGCAGGCGCAGCCATGATTGCGGCTATTCGATTTGGTGTGGCCCGAGGCATTTTTTCTAACGAGGCTGGTCTGGGTAGCGCGCCTATTACCCATGCCCACGCCAACACCGATCAACCGGTAAAGCAGGGTTTGGTGGCTATGCTGGGTACTTTTATCGATACGCTTTTGGTGTGTAGTGTAACGGGATTGGTCATTGTAATGATGGGGTCTTGGACCACCGGAGAGTCTTCGGCCGCGCTTACCTCTATGGCGTTTGACACGGCGTTGCCGGGCATCGGTGCACATGTGGTTGGCGTAGGTTTGGCGTTATTTGCATTTACTACCGTCTTGGGATGGAGTATTTACGGTGAGCGCTGTGCTGGTTTCTTGTTAGGTGAGCGAGCTATTATTCCGTTTAGAATATTGTGGACACTCGCCGTGCCATTGGGTGCGGTGGCCGATTTAGAGTTTATATGGTTGTTAGCTGACACGTTAAATGCGCTTATGGCACTGCCTAATTTGGTGGCGTTGTTATTGCTCAGCCCCGTGGTGGTGAGCTTGACGCGAGAATACTTCAGTGAGCAGAATACCTAGCCATAGGTTCACCGTAGCTGCCTGACGATAGCTGCTGCGCTTGATTGATGCAGGCGCCCAGGCCTTGGCTTGGTTAATGCTGGCGGAACACCAGCGTGACATTCAGTCCGGGATCGTTGTTGGCCACCAGAATCGCTCCTTGGTGTAAATTCATGGTTGCGTACACCATGCTCAAGCCCAATCCGTTGCCAGGTTTTAGTCCTCGGCTTTTTTCTTCGCGATAAAAGCGCTGAAACATTTTTTTGTAGTTTTCTGTTTGAACCCCCGGCCCAGAGTCCGAAATCGAAAGACTGATAAAGGAGTGCGCTGAACTCGCATCGCTTGGGCTGAGTTCGTCTGTTGAGTGGCTGTCACTTGAGTTGGGCATGTTCTGTAAGACTGGGTAGCCGCTGTCTACCCAATAATCCATAAGCTTGAAGCAAATAGTGCCACCTGTGGGAGTGTATTTAATAGCGTTATCAACTAGGTTGGCGATTGCTTGAAAGAGTAAATTGCGATCGCCCATGATGACCGGATGCCCAGCAAGCTCGACTTTTATATTGATGCCGGCGTCGGCTGCAAGTGGCTCATAAAGCTCTATTACATCGCTAATTAAGGGTCTCAATGTTGTGGGTGTCATCGGTGTGCTTACATTACCCGATTCGATTTTTGCTATGCGAAGCAGGGCGTTAAATGTTGCTAGCAGCTGATCAGTTTCAATGATTAATTGTTGTATGGCTTCGCTGTGTACTTCATCGACGGCGTTTTTAACCGTAACCAAGTTGTTGCGGTGGCGTGTTAATGGCGTGCGTAAATCATGGGCAACATTGTCAGATACGCGCTTAACATCGTTAATTAACGAAGTGATCATGTTCAGCATTTTGTTGAGATTACGCGCAAGTTGTTCGGTTTCAGCTTTGGATTTTTTTACCGCAAAGCGTTCGGATAAGTCGCCACTCATAATGTGGTTGATACCGACGTTGAATTTTTCAAGCCTACTGAGTGAGAGTATCGAAAATATTAATGCTATCAATATTGATAAAGTGACCGAGACAATAAAAAATAATAGTAAGACGGATTTATAATTTTGAAGAAAAATCTGCACGATTCTGAGGTTTCGAGCAACTAATAGCGTGCTTCCGTCAGCCATCTCGCGGGCCAATCCTGTCAAATCAATCGTTTTGGTTTGACTTCTATCTATACTCTGCCGCTCGATAGAGAAGGCGATGGGCTTTTTTGTTCTGGGGATGACGGCAGGCCACTGGTTGAGGTCGCCAGCTACTTTTTCTCCTGAGGTGTTGATGAGCAAGTAGTAAAAGTTTGAGATCGTATATTCTGTGTTGAGATGATTGGTAGCGTCGATAAATTGCGCCGTGCCCATATCGTTATACACCTGCTCAACACGATCTAATTCGTTTTTAATCGATCGTTGTAAGTCGATGCTTTGCTGTCGCGTAAAATAGGCAAATAGTAGGGCAAATATTAAAGTGCTTACAACGACGAAGATTAGGGATGTACTGAGAAAAAATTGAAATGAATAGCTTTTTAGTACGCGTTGTAGTTGAGCGAACATTTCGGTTCCTAATATTATCGTTGTGCCTGTGGATAGAAGTTTATGCCAAGTCTTGCAAGGTTCGCTGTTGCGAACCATTAGCGCGGATCGCGAGGCTGTATAGGGAGTTTACCCTATGCCATGGTGGTTCGGCGTGGGCTGCGCTCGCCAGACTATGAAAAAACACAGGATTCGGTGCTCCTTTTGCAGGGTCGATCCAGTAAAATAGTGCTCCAAGCTAAGTCAGCGAGGTCAATGCTGCTCAATTATTTTCAGCCTGAATAATTCTCCTGCAGCGAAAATTCATTGTTGGGCAGGCACAATGATGGTGCCAGCGTGTGAGCGTAGCCTGACTTTCACACACGTTTAATGCGATTTTTACGATCAATCTATGAGTCAATTAATTATACAAGCAGGGCCGGATGCCTATGCAAAAATTCAGCGTGATGGCTTGCAAGCGGAAGACATTGCGGCCGTATTTGGGGCCTCGGGTGCGGCTAAGTGGCTTGGAATTTATGGTTTAGATAGCGCTATTTTTAGCCGATGGTTAGTCAACGCCAAACAAAAAATATTTTTATACGGCACCTCGGTAGGGGCATTTAAGTTGGCTGCTGCAGCGCAGTGCGATTCGGCATTGGCCTTCAAGCGTTTGGCCGATGGATACATTTCGCAAGATTATTCTACAGACTTTTCTACTGCAGCCATTGCGCGCGAGACTCAACGAATTATTGATAAGGTGCTGCCTGATGAGGCGGTGACTCAAGTCCTCAACAGTGAGAAGTACCTGTTTGGTTGCGGCGCCGTGCAGTGTACTGGGCTGTTGGGGAGTGAATCGCTCATGCAGCAGCGCTTAGGGATGGTGCGCGCCACTGTGCAAAATGCATTGCCATGGATGGGGAGGCCGGAATTTACGCGGGTTATTTGCGCGGGTGAAGCCGCTCGGCCACTCATAAAGTCGGATGCAGGTAGATTTATCAGCTTGCAAGAAGATACATTTAAATCCGCCATACTGGCTTCTGGTTCATTGCCCGTTTATATGAGCGGTGTGCGAGGTTTAGATGGACAAGCGGACGCGGTTTATCGCGATGGTGGATTACTTGATTATCACCCTCTACCTGGAAATTTGCTGTCTGATCACACAGGTTTAGTACTGTATCCACATTTTTACCCGCACTTGGTAGAGCAGTGGTTCGACAAGTTTTATCCGTGGCGTAAAGTTTCGGGGGATCGTTTGGCCAATGTGGTGTTGATTTCACCATCAGAGTCGTTTGTACAAACATTGCCGCAGCAGCGTATACCCGATCGTAAAGATTTTAGTTTGTATAGGGGGCGTGATCAGCAGCGCATTGCATTGTGGCAGCGTGCTGCAGAGCAAAGTTTTGAACTAGGTGAGGCGTTTCTTACCTTGCAGAAAACTGGCGATATTGCTCGGATGGTTAAACCCCTGCCGGTATAAATTACGTAAAGATACTGCTGCTCTTTAGTATAAATGATTGTCAGCTGCGTTTAGATGTTGAGAAAGTCAAACTAATAGAAATGTAGATTGACGCTGCGGTGAAGACATTGTTTTATGTATTGAAGGAAGTATTGTTGAGTAACAGTGTTGAGTGATATTGCTCAGTAAGGTTTTTGTTAACAAGAGGGTAAGATGATGGCCGCACAAAAAACTACAGCGAAGAAAGTCGCTACAAAGAAGCCTGTTGTAAAGAAAACGAGTGGAAAGAAAGCGACTGCAAAAAAAACAGCCGTGAAAAGGGCAGCAGTGAAGAAAAAATTAGTTAAAAAGCCGGCAGCGAAAAAACTTATGCCTAAAAAGGCTGCGCCTAAAAAAGCGACACGTAAAAAAGTTGTGAGTAAACCATCGCTTTCAATAGAGAAAATTTCAGCCGGTGCGCGTAAATTGATGCTGGCTAATCTTGGCTTGTACGGCACGGTTATGGATGAGTTAGAGGCGCAAGCTGCGAAGGCGCGTGATGCAATTGAGCGGGCTCGTCGAGAAGCGCCAGAGGTCAACAGCGATTTGATTCACCGTGGTGAAGCATTGGTGAGCGATATTCGCTCGATCCTTGATAAGGCTGATATGCCCTCCACCCCTAAACTAGACAAGCAAATCGATAAGCTGCGCGGCTCCATTAAGAAGCTTCGCAAGCGTCTTTCCTAAGTTGGATTGAAGCTCATTGTGAGACCCTGACAGCCAGTGATTAGCGGCGTTCATGGCGAGTTGACAGGCGAAGTTAGCGTTTGTATTCATGCCGGCTCGATTGGGCTAATCAATCTAAATGCAAATAAGAATGAATTGCATTTAGATTGATTTGATGATCCAATAGTCAGACTTTCTGAGTGGGCTGTTGTCGAGGTTTGGCTCAGTCTATAAGTCTATTTTGAGGTTCATTGTTACTATGATGTTGTCTACCCGTCGTCGCCATAGGCACCTATTGAGTGCGAACTGCAGCCGCCATTGGTTGGCGGTTCTTCTGGTTGCACTGTGCCTGTCGGCCTGTGGTAAGGGTGTTTCTGAGGCTGACTCGCCTGCCAAGGCGACGGCTCAAGAGGCACTTCACTCGGAGCCTAGTGGTTCTTTAATCGTTTATTCATCACGTAATGAGCAACTAATCCAGCCAGTTTTTGAGCGTTACCGCGAGATAACGGGTGTGACGATTGAGTATGCAACGGACAAAGCGGGTGTCTTGATAGAGCGTTTAAAGGCCGAGGGTGAGAATACCCGCGCCGATTTGTTGCTGACGGTCGATGCCGGTACGCTGGGCTTTGCGGCCTCCCAAGGATTGTTTCAGCGTATCAATTCGCCGGTTGTCAATGAAGTTGTGCCGGCGCATTTACGCGATACCGATGACTTGTGGACAGGCCTTTCGCTCCGTGCACGAACGATTGTTTACAGCAAAGAGCGGGTTGATCCGGCGCAGTTGTCGACCTATGCGGCTCTAGGTGATCCCTCTTGGCAAGGGCGCTTGTGTCTGCGAACCTCTAAAAAAGTGTATAACCAATCTCTGGTGGCTATGCTCATTAGTGAATTTGGTGAGCAAGAGACAGAGCAAATAGTGCAAAGCTGGGTAGCTAATTTAGCTATTGCGCCCACTTCAAACGATACGCAAGTGATGCAGGCCATTATTAATGGGCAATGCGATGTCGGCCTGGTGAACACGTATTACTTTGGCCGCATGCAAGTTAAGCAACCTGATTTACCACTGGCGCTGTATTGGCCAAACCAAGGTGAGGCTGAGGGCGGGGTGCATATCAATCTTTCTGGTATTGGGCTGCTCAAGCACAGCAAAAATGTGGCGGCCGCCAAAGCCCTCGTCGACTGGTTAGTTTCGGATGAGGCCCAAGCCATCTTTGCAGGCGTCAATCAGGAGTATCCCATTAGTAGTTCTACCACTGTCGACCCAACGGTTGTTGCTTGGGGCGGCTTTAAGGCCAGCGAGCAGCCGCTTAGCGATGCTTATAAGCTGCAGCCCACCGCTGTGATGTTGTTTGATCGTGTGGGCTATCGCTAATTATGTGGCTCCGTTAAACCATTGCGCGCGTTCATATCAAAATATGTTTGGCAGCTAGCTTTACTGCTGATTGTGCTTCCCGTGCTGATTACGCTTATGAGTATTGTCAGTTCCTATGGGACGGACGACCAAGGCGCTCTAGCGCACATCATTCGCTATGTTTTACCTAACAGCTTGCTCAACTCGCTGGCGCTCACCGCTGGGGTCTGTCTGCTGGCCGGTGCGATCGGGGTCACACTGGCATGGTTGACGGTGAGTTGCGAATTCCCTCTGCGTCGTTTTTTTGCTTGGGTGTTGTTTTTACCTTTAGCAGTGCCGGGCTATGTGATGGCTTTTGCGTTTGTTGGTTTGTTTGAATATGGTGGGTCGCTGCACAGTATGCTCAGGCATTATCGGGCAGATTCGGGTTGGCTACTGAATGTTTATTCTTATGGTGCAATTGTTTTAGTGCTGTCGCTCGTTTTATACCCCTATGTTTATTTACTCGCACGCAATGCGTTTCAAACGTTGGGTCAGCGCAGTATTGAGGTGGGCCAATCATTGGGTTTGTCTGTGCGGCAAAGCTTTTTTAAAGTGGCGTTGCCGATGGCGCGACCCTGGATTGCGGGCGGCATTTTATTAGTCGCTATGGAAACGCTGGCAGACTTTGGGACTGTTGCCGTATTCAATTACGACACATTAACAACCGCCATTTACCAAGCGTGGTTTAGCTTGTTTTCATTATCGGCCGCATTAAAAATTGCCGGCATCCTGCTGTTGCTTGTGGTTGTGGTCACTGTGTTAGAGCGGCATAGTCGTCGTCAGCGCCAGTATGCCGAGGGCCGAAATGCGGCGCGCAACACTAAACGTTTGCAGCTTGGTTTCGGTGCGCAGACAGCGGCACTATTATTTTGCAGCTCGATCTTTATGTTGGCGTTTGTGTTGCCGCTTGGGCAGCTGCTTTATTGGGCCCTACCGAATTTATCGCAAGAGCTCACGGTGCGATTTTGGTCTTATGTTTCAGGCACCGTGTTGTTAGCAACATTGGCCATGTTCGTGGTGGTTTCTATGGCCGTGGCGCTGGCCTTTATTGCACGACAAAAGAAAGGCTTGGTGGTAACTTCAGCCGTGCGGCTGGCTACGTTAGGTTATGCTTTGCCCGGCACCGTGTTGGCAATAGGTATTTTTGTGCCTATCGGTTATGTTGATCATTGGCTGCAAAGTAAAGGCCTGAGCAGCGGCCTACTGCAGGGCTCTTTGTTAGTTATGATGATGGCCTATAGCGTGCGTTTTTTAGCTGTGGCGTACACGCCTTTAGAAAATAACTTGCTAAGAGTGACCCCTTCCATCGACCTTGCCTCGCAGAGCCTAGGTGTTGCGGGTATGGCTATGCTGCGACGCGTTCATTTGCCGTTGTTAGGCCCGGGCATAGTGACTGCGATGGTGCTGGTCTTTGTTGACGTAATGAAAGAGTTGCCTATTACGCTTATGACGCGCCCCTTTGGTTTTAATACGTTGGCAGTCAGAGTGTTTGAGCTGACTTCTGAAGGTATGTGGGAGCGCGCGGCGTTGCCAGCACTGGCTATTGTTGTGGTGGGATTTTTGCCCGTATATTTGTTGATTCGCTCAACTGAAGTCTCGCCATCGGTGCGTGCCTCAAAATAATTGATGGCGGTCATCAATAATAGATAGCGGTCATCAACAATAGATAGTGCTTTTAGAGGTTTATAACGCAAGCAATTGTTATTAAGAATAGCGTGCGCAAAGAGAGCGTCTCTTAAGATTGCACAGAGAATACTTATGAAAGACGATAACTTGATAATGCTAACAATGGATGACTACCATGATACATTCTGAACATGTGTTAGCGTCAAAAGCTAAAAATTATTTCTCAGTTGAGCAGCTTAGCGTGGGCTATGAAAGCCGCATTTTGCTTGCTGATGTTAACTTCCACCTCAGCAAAGGCAGCATTGGTTGTCTGTTAGGGCCCAGTGGGTGTGGTAAATCAACGCTACTGCGCGCTATTGCGGGGTTTGAGCAATCCTTGCAAGGCCGCATTTATCTCGATGACAATTGGCTGAATCGCCCTGGTCGAACAGTGGCAGCCGAGCATCGCAATATTGGCATGGTATTTCAGGATTACTCTTTGTTCCCGCATTTAAGCGCGCTAGAGAATGTTCGTTTTGGCTTGTATGGTCTGAGCAGACCCAACGCGATAGCAAAGGCGCGTCACTGGTTGGGGCAGGTGGGATTGGCCAATAAAGAGAAAGCGATGCCACACGAGCTTTCAGGAGGAGAACAGCAGCGCGTAGCTCTCGCTCGAGCTTTGGCGCCAGAGCCGGAGCTAGTGTTACTCGATGAGCCTTTTTCTAGCCTTGATTTGGAATTTCGTGAGAAGCTGAGCCGTGAAGTTAGAGAGTTGTTTAAGGCCAGTAATACTACTGCACTGATGGTTACGCATGATCAGCACGAGGCATTTGCAATGGCTGACTATATTGGAGTGATTAATAATAATAGGCTCGAACAATGGGACGACGCCTATCATGTCTATCACCAGCCAGTGAATCAAAGCGTGGCTGATTTTGTTGGCCAAGGTGTTTTTTTTGAAAGGGGAAATTGTCGCTGATAATGCGGTTTAAAACGGCGCTGGGTGAGCTGTCAATAGGCGATGATTATTTGCAAGCCAGTGTTTTTAGTGTGGGCGATATTGTACAAGTGCTCATGCGCCCCGACGATATTATTCATGACGATGCCAGCGCTATGCAGGCGCGTGTGGTAGCGCGATATTTTCGTGGTGCGGATTTTATTTATACCTTGGCGATATCTGGTGGTGAAGAAGTTTTGGCGCTTGTGCCTAGTCATCATGATCATGCAATTGGCGAAAATATTGGTATATGCCTTGAGATCGATCACGTCGTGGTGTTTCCCAATGTCTAATGCTCGCGGTGATTTGCTGCGTGGCGTTAGTGACGGCCAAAGGAGTCCTACTGCAAGAGATGGCTATGATGCCCCGACTAGCTATGAAGGCTACCAGCTTGTCTGGAGCGATGAGTTCGATGGTGGTGCGCTTGATCTTGACAGTTGGCAGCATGAGTTAGGCACTGGCTGGAAGGGCTGGGGAAACAATGAGCTACAGTACTATCGCGCTAAAAATACCCAAGTAGCTAACGGCTTGCTAATTATTGAGGCTAAAGCCGAACGTTTTGCCG
>CALSRU010000017.1 GCA_943788835.1 uncultured Pseudomonadales bacterium
CCAATGTGCACCCCGCATGACTTGCTCCGACTATTACTAACGGCTCATCGTGTGCTTCTACCATAGGTCTCACTTTTTAAAAAATCAAAGGAATGTACTTTACAATGCTAAAGGAAAATATAACGGCGTCACAAGCCTCTAGCGCAACAGAACCTAAATGAACTTTTAGTCCTCATTAGACCAATCATTAGGAATATTTATAAAGCCCTCAAATGCATAAACAAAAAACCCGGCAAAAGCCGGGTTTTTTGTTTATGGCGGAGAGAGAGGGATTCGAACCCTCGATAGGGGTAAACCTATACGCCCTTAGCAGGGGCGCGCCTTCAGCCACTCGGCCACCTCTCCGTGTTAACTCTTTGTCACTCAAGCATACGTCTGCTAAACAGGCGCGCAGCATACAAACAATAGCGCTTAAATCCAAGCCATTGGGGCAGTATTACTGCACATGTAAGCACCTACAAAGCACAAAAGTCGGCGAACTCTCTAAAAACGATTGCTCTGACTGAACCACAACTATTTGTCTTTCATAAATTTATAAACACCTATCAAGGCTCGCTGCGTTACGCAGGACCCACCAAGGATGTCGCAAGAATCGATCTGGCTAAGAGCGCTTAAACAGCCACGCACCTAACAAACAAAAAAGACGGTCGCTTATTCGGGATCTTCTTCAATGGAGGAATTATCGGCAGCCCCTTCACGAGCTTTCTCTTGTTGAATTCGATGATATATTTCTTCTCGATGAACAGCCACTTCCTTAGGTGCATTAACACCCAATCTCACCTGGTTACCTTTTACACCTAAAACGGTAACCGTTACCTCATCACCAACCATTAAAGTTTCGCCAATACGACGAGTTAAAATCAGCATCTCGCATCTCCCGATGTCTTTGCTGGCATAAACAGCACTAACGTGCATGTAGCCTCCGGCTAACTTCCCTAAAAATAGGCAACCACAGCGTATGCATTAACAATTAACAGCACTGACTAAACCACGCCAGCGCTACCCCTCATTAAATAAAACACCCAGACCAAAAAAATCTAATGCCTTGGGCTCTACGCGTATTAACATGCACTCCACTTTATATTCTTGCGTACGTCGCTTTCATTTATGCCTGCTGCTTTCACAGACATAATTCAGCGTCGAACCACAAATGGTTGCCACTCCCTGTGCATGCTAATTCAAACCAAACTTCCAATAGCCTAGACGTAATCTGCAATTTACTGCAGCCATCCGGCTACCTTTACCTTACTCTCTACTCGTAATACTGTTACTTCCAGTTAAACAGGCTGATCCAAATCAAATGCCGCATGTAGCGAGCGCACAGCCAATTCCATAAACTTTTCTTCTATAACCACTGAAATTTTGATCTCTGATGTGGTTATCAGTTCAATATTAATAGCGACTTCGGCCAGCGTCTGAAACATTTTACTCGCAATACCGGCATGCGAGCGCATGCCCACGCCAACGAGTGATACCTTGCATATATTAGCATCCACTGACACTTCGCGGGCATTCAAATCTTTAGCAACTGACTCGGTAATGGCCTGTGCCTTATCAAGTTCATTGCGATGCACGGTGAAAGCAAAATCGGTGCTTCCGTCGGCGGCTACATTTTGTACAATAACATCTACTTCAATATTGGCGTCGCTTACTGGCCCTATAACCTTGTAGGCCACGCCTGGCGTATCGGGTACACCTCGCACCACAACGCGTGCTTCATCACGGTTAAACGCAATACCAGAAACTAATGGTGCTTCCACAGGCTGATCTCCTTCCACCGAAATTAAGGTGCCCTCACCTTCTTCAAAACTCGAAAGCACCCGCAAGGGTACCTGATACTTTCCAGCAAACTCTACCGCTCGTATTTGGAGAACCTTCGAGCCCAAACTAGCCATTTCGAGCATTTCTTCAAAGGTTATTCGGCCTAAGCGCCGAGCCGACTCAACAACTCTTGGGTCGGTCGTGTAAACTCCGTCTACATCCGTATAGATCTGACACTCGTCGGCTTTTAGTGCCGCCGCGAGTGCTACAGCAGTGGTGTCTGACCCTCCGCGACCCAATGTGGTGATGTTATTGTCATCATCACTGCCTTGAAATCCCGCCACTACCACTACGCGGCCCTGCTGTAAATCGTGACGCATCGCCTTATCGTCGATGCTTTTTATACGCGCTTTGCCATGTGTATCATCAGTAAGTATGCGCACCTGACTACCTGTGTAAGAACAGGCCTCAATAGACTCCGCATGCAATGCCATGGCCAGCAGGGCTATAGTGACCTGCTCACCGGTAGACAGCAGGACATCGAGCTCACGAGCGCTAGGAGACTTGCCCATGTCGCCGGCTAGGGCCATCAGCCTGTTTGTCTCGCCGCTCATCGCTGATACGACCACCACCACCTGATCGCCACGCGCAACAAAACGCTTAACGCGAGTTGCCACCGCCTTAATACGATCCGTGGTGCCCACCGAAGTGCCGCCGTATTTTTGAACAATAAGAGCCATAAAACTTTTTTATTTAAACCCAACTTACCACTTGCACAGCCAACACAGGGGAATAGTCGACTTATGAATCGGCGCGGAGTTTACACTACTCGCTCCCGAAAATTAAGCATTATTAATAAACCCGCGATTGCACGAATTCTCGAATTCTTTGGGCTGCCTCAATGCACTGTTCTAAAGGCTGGACCAATGCCATACGGACATATCCCGCCCCTGGATTTGCGCCCTCAACTTCCCGCGCTAAATAAGAGCCCGGCAAAACAGTGACCTGCTGCTCAGAATAAAGGTCGGCCACAAAGGCCTCATCATCACAAGGCGTACCTGCCCACAGACAAAAGCCACCGGCCGGCCTTACGATGGGCATTACTGGCTGCAATAGTTCAAGCACCGCGGTGATTTTTTGCTGATACAGTTGGCGATTAACCCGCACATGCTCCTCATCACGCCACGCGGCAATACTGGCGGCCTGATGATGCGCAGGCATGGCGCTGCCGTGATACGTGCGATACAGTAAAAAGGCTTGCATCAGTGCCGCATCACCGGCCACAAAGCCCGAACGCAAACCTGCCAAATTAGAGCGCTTAGACAAACTGTTAAAAACCAAACAGCGTGCAAAATCATGCCGACCCAGCTCCTTGCAAACTTGAAGCAAACCTAAACAGGGTTCTTGCTCATTGGCATAAATCTCGGAATAACATTCATCGCTAGCAATTACAAAATCAAATTGATCTGCTAATTCAATTAAGCGCCGATAATACTCTGACCCAAGCGCAAGCCCCGTAGGATTGGAGGGATTACAAACATAAAATAGCTGGCAACGCTGCCATTGCTCATCACTGACCGTATCGAGCTGCGGCACAAAACCCATAGCTTCAGTACAGGGCATGTAATGCGGTTGCGCGCCGGCCATCAAAGCAGCCCCTTCATAAATTTGATAGAACGGTGCTGGCATCATCACTAGGGGAGGCAATAGGGCGCTATCGCTTATATTGTTTGCTGGTGTCGTTGAATGCTTACCTGAGCGATTAACAATACACTGCGCGGCCGCAAACAGAGCTTCTCGCGTACCCTGTACCGGTAAAACCATTGTTTCATGATCAATTAAATCGCGCGCGATGCCGTAGCGCTGAGTCAGCCAATCTGCTATGGCGCCACGCAGCTCCGAGCAGCCTTGGGTAGTTGGATAGCTGCGCAATGTCTGCAAATTGCTAACGAGCGCAGCGGTTACAAACTCGGGGGGCGGATGCTGCGGCTCACCAATAGCCAGAGAAATAGGCACTTGCGCTTTATGACGAACTTGCGCATTGGCAAGTAACGCACGTAGACGCGTAAATGGATAATCATAGAGCCGATTGAGATCAGAATTCATCGTTTATACCGCCCACAATCACTAAGCACTCCGAGTATTGAACTATCCATTAATATTGAAACTATCCATTGAACTATCCATTGAACTACCCACTTAGCTTGCCTGCTGTGTATTTTCATCAAGCGCATCACGTAAATCACTTTGTATCTGCTCAATACGCGCCGGTTCTTGAATAATTTGATCTGTTCGGTCAGTCAAAAAAAACACATCTTCAACGCGCTCACCTAAGGTCGATATTTTTGCGCTGTGTAGCCGCAACTTATGATTAAAAAACACCTGCCCAACTACCGCCAACAAACCCGGCCTGTCCGGTGCAACCACCTCAAGCACGCTGAAACCCGGCGCATAATCGTTTGAGAAGACCGTTTGACTGGGCCAAGTAAAGCTGCGCATCCGACGACTAAGCCTCCGGTCCGAGCTTAGCGATCGCTCATCAGGCGAAGCTAACACCTGCATTAAACGCTGCTTAATTTCTTCAATGCGTTCGGCCTCAATCATTCCGCCCATTTTTGTGTTATTTTCACTGCCTGTGCCGACCAAATTATGCGTATCGAGCGCCTCTTGAAGCGATGCATCTAAAACATAAAATGTATCTAACACATGACCACCACCCGCTATAATCAAGCGCGCATCATGAATGGATAAATTCAACTCCTCGAGCGCCACTGTCATGAAGGTAAAGCGATTTTCAATCAGCTTGCAGTAGACCGTAATTTGGGTAATTTCGGAACCATCAAACTCTTGCGAAGGCTTAATTAAAATCAATGGGCTACCATCTTCTTCATGATCTAAGATACTCTGTGCATGCAACACTAAATCGTCAATAGATTCACGTAAAAAATATTCATCAACACGGTTTTCCCACTGCCGCTCAACCGTCTCGACACTAGCCCCTAAGCTCTGTAACTGCGCTAAGGCTGTAGCCTGTTTAACTGCAATAACTTGCTGCTTGTCGATTGGGTTTTCTAAGCCGCGTCTCAACACCCTCGTGGTGGCTGCATACAACTGTCGCAACAGCGAGGCCCGCCATGCATTCCACAACTCAGGGTTTGTGCCATTAATATCGGCAACCGTAAGTATGAAAAGGCAATCAAGATAACGACGCTCGCGAACAGTTTCGGCAAAATTTTTAATGACGTCTGGATCGGCGATATCTTGTTTTTGCGAAAAGCTCGACATCAATAAATGATTCTCAACTAGCCAAACCACTAGTTTGGTATCTAGCTCGCTAACACCATGCTGCAAACAAAATTCACGGGCATCATACGCCCCCAAAGTGGAGTGATCACCGCCTCGACCTTTAGCAATATCGTGAAAAAGAGCCGCCAAATACAATAACTCTATTTTAATATGCCCATTAATGATTTTTGCCGCCAACAAATAGTCATATTCTGAGCCTTCATGTGCAAACCGATAAATATTTTGCACCACTTCAAGGGTATGAATATCAACCGTATAAACGTGAAACAGGTCATACTGCATTTTGCCAATAATCTCACCAAAAGCCGGTATGTATTTACTCAATATACCTAGATTACGCATCCGTTTTAGCTGTAATGGCACATTGCGACCTGATTGCAGCAGCCGCATAAATAGAGCATTAACCTGAGGATTAAGGCGAAAATCGTCATCAATATTCTCGCGAAACGTTCGCATAAGTCGAATCGTTCCAGCCTCAACACCATTGATGTAATTGTGCTCGGCCATCAGTAAAAATATTTCAAGCAGCGTTGAAAGATCCTTCTCAAATACGTCCTGACTGACCACACTGATGTAACCATTACGCACGATGAACCGCTCATTTAACTCGATGACTTCAACATCTTTACTGGCAACACTCAAAACTTCGTTGTAATGCTGCATCAACACATCATTGAGCTCCCCTAACAGCATGACGCGTGCATAATACTCATGCATAAACTGCTCGACAGCTAAATTAGCATCGTCATCAGCAAAGCCAAGCAGCTCAGCCACTTTTATTTGATATTCAAATAGCAAGCGGTCTTCATGTCGTCCAGACACCATATGCAAGGCGTAACGAACACGCCACAAAAAATCAACGCCACTAGAAAATGTCTCCGCCTCTATGTCGGTGAGGCGATTGTGAGCAGCCAACTGCTGAATATCACTCTCGCCAAAGCTACGCCGGGCAATCCAAATGATGGTTTGTATATCGCGCAGACCGCCAGGAGAGGTTTTTATATTCGGCTCGAGATTGTATTCGCTACTGTCAAATCGTCGATGCCGCTCGCGCTGCTCATCCCACTTGGCTACAAAAAAGTCATGGGATTCCCACATCAACTCCTGACTAGTTTCCTGCTGAATCGTCTCAAATAGTTGTTCGTCGCCAACCAAACGACGTGACTCTAGCAAGTTAGTCATTATAGTGATGTCTTCGCCGGCAAACTTAACGCACTCTTTTACGGTGCGCACGCTGTGCCCTAGATCAAAACCACAGTCCCATAAAAATGTCACCAAGGTAGCTATGACATCTTTATTTTTTTTTGAAGGCGCTTTTGCTAACAAAATCAGCAGGTCGACATCGGAATGAGGATGCAGCTCACCGCGACCATAACCACCTACCGCCAAAAGACATATGCCTTGACTAACGTCCCAGTCTTGCCGCTGCCATAGCGCCACAACAAATCGGTCTACTAACGAGGCTCTTGCACGAACCAAATCAGCCGCATCGTGACCCTGCCCAAAAGCCTCATCAAAGTGCGCCTGACATGTCTGCAAGAATTTTTTACTGCTCATTGCCGAATCGAGGCACTGTTGCAAAGACTCATCAAATTGAGAACTACTAAAGCCTAATATCGACATCAACTGACTGTTCATTAACCCGCCACTCATTAAACTACTGCTCGCCAATCTACTGCTTATTGGCCCGGTTTTTTTGGCTGCTCATACGCTGACGAATAACCCTAGCATATTGGCCAATCTAAAAACGCTCGTCACTTCGCGCGGTAAAGACCTCTACCCCGGTGGCGGTCACAGCCATTGTGTGCTCCCACTGTGCAGACAAGCGGCCGTCTTTAGTTTCGACCGTCCAGCCATCGTACTTACTGAGCTTGGTATGACGCTTGCCGGCATTGAGCATAGGCTCAATGGTAAACGTCATACCTTCCTGCAACGCCAACCCTTTGCCAGGGTTGCCGTAATGCAGAACTTGCGGATCTTCGTGAAAGACTGCGCCAATACCGTGCCCGCAGTACTCACGCACGATCGAGTAATAATACTTACTCGCATGCTGATAAATCGCATGCCCGATATCGCCCAAAGTGGTGCCTGGTTTGACGAGCTCAATACCTATGTATAAACATTCTTGCGTAATTTCAATCAACTTCTGGGCATGGGCTGGGGCTTCACCAACACAAAACATTTTACTAGTATCGCCGTGATAACCGTCTTTGATCACCGTGACATCAATATTAATGATATCGCCACTTTTTAGCGTTTTTTTGTCCGTCGGTATGCCATGACAAACAACCTGATTCACCGAGGTACAAATAGACTTGGGAAAACCACGATAATTGAGTGGCGCAGGAATCGCCTGCTGTTCGTTGATAATGTACTCATGGCAGATACGGTCTAGCTCACCGGTAGTCACGCCAGGCACAACATGGGGCCCAATCATTTCTAAAACTTGCGCGGCCAGCGCTCCAGCAACGCGCATTTTAGCTAGTTCATCCACACTTTTAATCGATACGTTCATAATGCGCCTTTTAAGTAAAGCCGGTTCGCCTGCCGCCGTTGCTGCAGCAGCAGTCTAGCTGACAAGCAATGCGAAGTACGATCTCGTTATAAAATAAGATTCGGCACCAATTTTATAGGATACAACCGGCCGCTGTCGTCCAAACGGCTCGGCATGGCGAATATTCACCAATTACTTTCACAAACAAAACTATCACTTTGAACCAACTTGGGGCGTGATGCGAGTATGTTTGCACCTTACTTCCAACGGCTAAGCGCACTAACACCAATATTGCACTGAGAAAAATAATTTATAGGCAGCTGCAGGCACCGCTTGTTTCTGCAGGTTATAGCCGCAATAATTGGGCTACCCGCCAAGATCGAATTGCGACTATAATCACGGCTGGAGAGTAGGAGCTCCCAACTAAATAAGCATTATTAAACGCACGGATCACAACGTTACATAGCCGCCAGGCTTCGAGATAGAGCATCCGCAAGTCACAACTAATGCTGATTAGATTTACAGCGAGCTAAAGCTGATAAGACCTTGTATGCGTAACGATGGCGGGTTGAGTCTAAAAAGCTCGATAAGACAACAAGTAATGGCCAGGCAGGCCA
Source organism: uncultured Pseudomonadales bacterium (assembly GCA_943788835.1). GTDB lineage: Bacteria > Pseudomonadota > Gammaproteobacteria > Pseudomonadales > UBA7434 > UBA7434. The sequence goes on from CALSRU010000017.1 coordinate 8,179, forward strand.
CTATCAAAGGGAAATGGAAGACTAATGATTAAAGTAATGCTTGCTGATAGGAATGAGCTTGTTGGCCAAGGCATAAAAACGATCCTTAACGCGGCGGACGATATAACACTCGCCCACATAGCCCAGTCGGGCGAGGAAGCGCTGTCCCTCGCCAAGCTAAGCATGCCTCATGTGGTGTTAATAGACCCTCATCTAGATGGCACTGCGAATGATAGCGACAACCTAGAAGTCACCCGCCAACTGCTCAAATTAAACGAAAAAATGAGTGTTATTGGTTTCTCCTCGAAGTTAAATCTAAGCTTCGCTAAAATGCTCCTTGGGGCTGCCGGTCATGGTTATTTATCTAAAGACTGCTCATCGCAAGATATACTAGCTGCCATTCGCACAACGCATCGCGGCGAAAATTATTTACCCTTCGCTTTAGCAGAGCGATTAAACGGCGGCCCGGGCGCCAGCAACCCCTTTGATTTACTCTCAGAGCGTGAATGCGAAGTTTGCACCCTCAAAAGCGAGGGGCTATCGCGTGAGAAAATTGCCCTTCAACTAGGTCTAAGCTTACGCACCGTTAATATTTATCAGCACCGTGCCTATAACAAACTCCAAATCTCTACCGATATACAGCTCTTCAGACTGGCAATTAAGCATCAACTCGTCCAACTAGAGCTTTAGCAAACCTTGTAGCAATTGTGCATGAGCTTAATAAACGGTACCAAGCCCACAAACCACCTCCCAGTTCATCACTCACTCAAGCTCTGCCTGCTAGCTTGTATTGGTTCGAGGCTTCGAATTAAAATCGAGAACCACCGCTCATGAGTGGCCTGTCTCACCAAAGTCACGGAGTATTTGCCCTTCGCGCGGCAACCCGTACAATAGTGCTTATTCATGATATCCGTTAATCCATTACATAGCCCACTCACATTGCTCACACTTACAGGCATGCCACAGTGCAGTTCAGCCCACAAGCCCATGCTTATTTTTGGCGACGACTTACGCCTAATAACGGGGAGACGTGTTGAGCAAACCACCGCCATCTAACAACATCGAATCCAATGGCCAGCTTGATCAGGCACAGAACAAAGATTTAGCTAGCACAGTTGCCCGCCCAGCCCCAGTCACTAACGCTGCCAATGCCTTCGATGCAAAAAGTTTTTTAAGCGCTTGCTCGCAACGTGCTGGCGTTTATCAAATGTACGACCACAATGGCGACCATCTTTACATCGGCAAAGCTAAAAACTTAAAAAAACGACTAACCAGCTATTTTCGCAATGACCACCCAAGCGCAAAAACTAGCGTTATGGTAAGTAAAATTGCTCGTATTGACGTCACTGTAACCACTAGTGAAACTCAAGCGCTTGTTCTAGAACGGAATCTAATAAACGCCGAACGCCCGCCTTACAATGTTTTATTTCGTGACGATAAATCTTACCCCTATATATTTCTGTCAGATCACGAATACCCCAGGCTCACATTTTATCGCGGCAGTAAGCGTTCAAAAGGCCGTTACTTCGGCCCCTTCCCTAGCAGCCAAGCTGTGCGCGAAAGCCTCAATTTATTGCAAAAAGTATTTAAGGTGCGACAGTGTGAAGATAGCTTTTTTAACAATCGTTCAAGGCCGTGCCTACAACACCAAATTGGCCGTTGTTCGGCGCCCTGCGTAAATCTGATTGAGCCTCAAGACTACGCAGGCACTGTGCGGCAGTCGAGCCTGTTTTTAGAGGGTAAAGCCGACACTTTGGGCACTGAACTCACCGCTGATATGGAGCGCGCGGCAGCTCAGCTAGACTATGAAACCGCCGCACAGAAACGCGACCAAATTACTTACCTGCGCCGTGTTCAAGAAAATCAATATGTAGAGGGTAACTCTGGCGACATTGATATATTAGCCGCGGCCGTGAGCGCCGGGCATGCTTGCATCCAAGCATTATATGTGCGCCGTGGCCGGGTATTGGGTAGCCGCAGCTTTTACCCGAAATCAGGGCTTATTGAAAACCCTGCTGAATTACTCGAAGCCTTTATTGCCCACAGCTACCTCACTGGCGGCGGCAGCCTGGGCAGCGTGCCAGCAGAAATCATCACCCATTGCGCCCTCGATAACGCTTGTGAGTTAACCGAGGCGTTAAGCGAGCGCAGCGACAAGCAAGTCACCCTATTACACAACGTCAAAGCTGGCCGAGCGCGCTGGGTGAATATGGCAAATGAAACAGCCCAACAAAATTTAACCGCAAGGCTGCACAGCCGCCAACAAATTGAACAACGCTTTAATGAGCTGCAACAAGATCTCGACTTAGAATCACCGCCCACCCGCATTGAATGCTTTGACATTAGCCACAGCAGCGGCGAGCAAACAGTTGCCTCGTGCGTTGTATTTGACCGCGAAGGCGCTAAAAAGAGCAACTACCGTAAATTTAATATTGAGGGCATCACCGGTGGCGACGACTATGCTGCCATGTCCCAAGCGCTCACTCGACGCTACAAACGCCTACAAAAAGGCGAGGCGGCTCTGCCTGACATCTTACTCATTGATGGCGGCAAAGGTCAGTTGACACAAGCACGCGAGGTTTTCGATACACTGGGCATTGAAGGGGTATTAATGATTGGCGTAGCCAAAGGAGCCTCCCGCAAGCCTGGTTTTGAAACCTTATTTGTCGGCAGCCATGACAATGTAGTACGCCTGCCCTCGGACTCTGCTTCGCTGCACCTCATTCAACAAATTCGCGACGAGGCGCATCGTTTTGCTATTACCGGTCATCGCGCTCGGCGCGCAAAAAAACGCAACAGCTCACCGTTAGAAGGTATTGAAGGCGTAGGGCCCAAAAAACGTCAGCAATTGCTTAAACATTTTGGGGGTTGGCAAGAAATTGAGCGCGCAACGGTCGATGATTTGGTTAAAGTGCCCGGAATTAGTAAAAAGATTGCCCAAGACGTTTATGCCGCGCTGCATAACGCATAAAATGTTGACGCAGTTAAATGATGAAGTTGAATGATCTCGCGTAATCTTCCGATTGCATATCAGAGACGCTATTGGCCGACCTATGGCAAACATAAACATACCCAACACGCTCACCTTGATGCGCATACTGCTTATACCGGTGCTCGTTGGCGTCGTATACCTACCGTATACGTGGACTGGCATTGCCGCGGCAGGTATTTTTTCGGTGGCCGCAATTACCGACTGGGTAGATGGTTACTTGGCCCGCAAGCTCAATCAAAGCACGCCGTTTGGTGCCTTTCTTGATCCGGTAGCCGATAAACTCATGGTAGCCGTGGCGCTGGTACTGCTGCTTGAGCAATACCCCTACCCTTGGTTTACCGTGCCGGTGGCTATTATTATTGGCCGCGAAATTGTTATTTCGGCACTGCGCGAGTGGATGGCCGAAATTGGCAAGCGTACGAGTGTGGCAGTTTCGATTATCGGCAAGTTCAAAACCACTATGCAAATGATCGCCATTATTGTGCTGCTCACGCAAACGAGCGTTGTTGACCAGCGTATTGAAGCCATCGGTTTTATTGCGCTTTATGTTGCGGCAATACTCACTATTTGGTCGATGACGGTGTATATGAAAGCTGCCTGGCGTGATTTAAGTGACTCTATGTAGCTTTATTTCGCCCCAATAGACCATATCACGGCCTTTGAAAATACTACTTAGCGACGTTATTCACCAATCAAAAAAATTGAATATTCTCAGCGACTTGACATCAAATGATTTAAACTTACAATACGCGCCTCGAAATGATGCGGTAAGCTCACGTGCACAAGCAAAGCGCGGTGATTTGAAGGCATTAACCAAAGCATCAAAATAGAAGATTTGCGGGAATAGCTCAGTTGGTAGAGCGCAACCTTGCCAAGGTTGAGGTCGCCGGTTCGAACCCGGTTTCCCGCTCCATATAATAATCGCCTGCCGCATTGGCGGGCGATTTTGATTTAAGCGCTAGCATCAACCATACTAATGCTCGGTGCCTGAAAGCAAAACGATTAACAAACTCGGTGGCAGAGTGGTTGAGCAGCACACTGCAATTCCGAAGCCCTTAACTGGTTAAGGTAAGTCGGTTATCTAACGGGCAAACGAAAACGCTTGATAGCAAGTTTGGCGCGGTAGCAAAGTGGTAATGCTGTGGACTGCAACTCCGCCATCGTCGGTTCGATTCCGACCCGCGCCTCCATTTCAAAAGGCCCAACCAAGCCTCACTAGTTAAACCCTGCCCGGGTGGCGAAATTGGTAGACGCAAGGGACTTAAAATCCCTCGAGGGGTGACCCTCGTGCCGGTTCAAGTCCGGCCCCGGGCACCATTTCAATTAAGCTGCAAAAAACGCATCACCCTCTTTTATTTATTTGCTCTTAGTTAGCTTTCCCTCGGCACTTAGCTTTGAATCAGTCAACAAAAAGTGACCGAATCGGGGCCACTGCAGTTCTCATCAACCTGCTAAAATGCTCGCAACAAGAGGACTAGGCCAAGCCACACAGAGGCCGTTCACAGCTTTTTTGTACACAAAATAACCACTCTTGAGGCGCTTAAAAAAAACGCTTGGTATCCATACAACACCAGTGGTAACATTCGTACTCGTCAAGAGCGACTGTTTCTATCTCCACCCCCTATAGAGATAGAGAACCGCCTTGAAGAGCGCAAAGTTTTGAAGGGTCACTTTGAACGTATGTGGAGGAACCTCCTGACCATTTGCGCCGGCAGTACTCAAATAACTTAAATAAAATTGAAGAGAGCCTGGAAATGAAATCTCTGAGTCAATCCGTCTGCATAACAACCGCACTCTTATTCATGGCGAGCCCAATTAACGCTGCCACCGTTACAAAAGTGGGTACCGACGTCAACTTCACCTACGACGATGCAACCCTCTATGGCGCGGGCTGGGTAGTTGGCAATAAGCTGTTTTTTCTACCAACCGATTTTGAAAATGAGTCGACCGATGGAAGTAACCCAGGTGTGGTTACCGACACGTTAAACATATTGGTTTCGCAGAACACCAATACAAGCTTTTTTATTGATTCAATAGAGGTGGCCGAGTCTGGGGATTACCTTTTAAATGGTGCGGGTAGTAGCGTTGCAGCGTCGCTGTTTACATCGGTAACTAGCCTGACAATAGGCGCCTCACCCACCAATACCGTGCTAGAACAAACGGGCACTATCAACTCGCCACAAGATGGCAGCACCAATCTTTGGAACTTAACCAACACCAACGACTGGGCATGGGAAAACGAAACATCAATATTGTTTCAAATCCAAAATAATTTAACGGCCAACACGACGGCTTCGGGTGAAACTGCTTTCATCCAGAAGAAAAATGTACCTATCCAAATATCGGTCGCGACTATTCCAGTGCCCGCTGCCATTTGGCTATTTGGCAGTGCCTTAGTAGGCCTGGCCATTTTAAAACGTAAGTAACCCTAGACCAAAACCATCCAGCAGCGCAAGCAACAGTCGCGATGGCTCCATAGGGGGCCGTTTCCGTTTGTCGCTACTCAAAGTAGCTTAAAACTAAGAGCGATGGTCCCTCAAAATTCAATCTGTACAACTATTGACCTTTAGCCCGATATCTGGTCAAATATACATCCCCTTGGCTCCTGAATTCTAATAATCAGGAGTATTCAATGAAGAACCCTCTTATCGCTGCCACGCTGCTAGCACTGTCGTGCTCGTCTAATGCTGCGCTGGAAATTCGCGACCTTGATGACAACCTTGGCAATGGCTATGAAGGCGTTTACGACGATGTGCTTGACATTACATGGTTGGCTGACGCTAACTCGGCAGATGGACAGCTCAATTGGGCTGACGCTGAGGCTTTCATCGCAGGTCTGAACAGCAGCAGCTACTTCGGCGTGACCACATGGCGGCAACCCACGGCTTCGAGCTGCGTAGGAACCAACTGTGGCAATGCAGCCAGCGACACGGATGATGAGCTGAGCTATCACTTTTATCAAAATTTTGGTGCTACAACAGGATCGAACATAACCTCTGGAAACAATGCAGCTAATTTAGCTTTGTTCAGTAATATTCAAAACGATCTTTATTGGACCGGGAGGGAAAACCCTAGCGACACCGCTATCTACTTTACCACCGCTTTGGGCATACAAGGAGGTGTGCAAAAGTCGAGCGAGTTTTATGTCTGGGCAGTGGCCGATGGTGATGTTAGCGCTATACCAGTTCCCGCCGCAGCATGGCTATTCGGCTCTGCTTTGGCTGCACTGTTAGTGGCAAGGCGCAGACACCACTAATCATTTACAGGCAACAAAAAAGGCTCCTTCGGGAGCCTTTTTTGTACTCATTAAGATGACAAGCACCGACCGTCAACGTTTAACCGCAATCCCCAAGAGCCTCAATTGCACGTATGGCCTCGCCTCGCTACACTTGCAAATGATAATCATTTGCATTTACAATGCAGGCAACATCCTTGAGGACAATACTTATGAAAATGCATTTTCTATGCGCGCTGCACCGCGCCGAACTATCGAGCAAATCAAACTTAGCTATCAACTGCTGGCAAAATGGCTTCGACGCCGGCCAACTACTCTATGAACAGGGCATGTGGCATGAAGCTGCACCTCATCTCGGCTGCGCATTTGAAACGGCAGAAATAATTCTGTCAACTAGCGCTGTCGACAGGCTAAATGCCTGCGAGTTATTTACTTACTCAGCGCTTCTGCTTGCAGACACATTTATGAAAATCCATTTACTCAGGCATGCACATGCTATTTGTACATTAACGATCACAAGGCTCGAGCGTGAACTCAATTACATCAGCAACACACCGCATGCAATCAAAAATCTTTTAAGCCAAGTTTATGAGCGTATTCATCAGATTGATAAACAAATGGCTAACAGCACAGCTACCGAGCAAAATGCAATATCGCTTCAGCAACTAACGTTTGCAGCGAACCACTGAGGAGTTCTGGCGATGAGTTTATTAATGCAGGGAAAAGACCTAAATCACCACCAACTATCAACGCAGCCTCACAGCATAAAGTTAAATCCATTGTCCGCCGTTGAAATTGACAATATAAACGTTTTTGTACCAATTAAAATTCGAGTAGCCGCCTTGCAAGCTCTAATTAATGGCCGTAATCTGCCATTATCTGACGTACATAGCGTTGACATCCAATCACATCAACTGCTTAAAGCACTCTTGCTCAATAGTGTTGCACACTGGGACTGATTGAGGTGGGCACGCGACTGCTTATCCATGCCTATCCTATTCAGCAACCAAAAAATGGCAAAATCAACTGTTAAATTCTTTTGCCTGGCGCGGTGTACGTGGATTTTCAGGATCCACGGGGTCGGGATGCACGATCACATCGGCCCCACGAATCAGCTGCGACACTTCTTCTTCAATCCTGTCGACAATTTGGTGCGCCTCAAGCAGCGATAAATTTTCATCAAGGTCGAGATGCATTTGAATAAATCGGTTTTGGCCCGACTCGCGCGTACGCAAATCATGTATGCCTAATATCTCAGGCTTGGTATTGAGCAGGGCTAACAGCTTGGCTTTTTCGTCGGCGGGAATTTCATGATCCATTAACTGCTGAAATGATTTAACGCCAATGGCTATTGCACTAAAAAAAATAAAGGCCGCAATAAACATTGCCACAATAGCATCGACGTTAGACCAACCATAAAAGCTTAAAGCCAGCGCAGCCAGCACACTGAGGTTAGTGAGCAAGTCAGTAAGATAATGCAGCGAGTCGGTAGCTATCACCGTTGACTGCGTCACGCGCACCACATGCCGCTGATATAACACCAGTACGGCCGTCAACACCGTAGCAATAAGCATAATGGCTATGCCAACATCAGCGTGTGTCACTTCAACCGTAAAACGTAATCGCTCAACTGCGTGCACCACCAAAAAAATCGCCGATGCACAAATAAAGCCCACCTGTAGTAAACCCACCAGTGGCTCGGCTTTACCATGCCCGAAACGGTGCTCGGGGTCAGGCGGTGTAAGCGAATAACGCACCGCCAACAAATTGATCACCGACACAATCGCATCGAGCGCCGAATCCATTAACGAAGCAAGAATACTGAGCGAACCGGTCATCACCCAGCCCACGAGCTTTATCACAATCAGCACCGACGCTATTGCAACCGATGCATAAGTTGCGCGTCGCATCAGGGCTTTATTGTGCTCGCTCGTGCCAGTTTGTCTATTCAAGGGCCGCTCGGATAAAGGATTAACAGGGCGTTATTTCCATTATAGTACGGCCGCACAACTGAACACATAGCCGCACCACGAGCGCTATCACTCAGGGCAAAACCTTCTTAAACGGCTTTACGACCACCTTTGCATGAATATTGTTGAGCACATAGGGATCTTGGTCAGCCCAAGCCTGGGCAGCTTGGAGTGAATCAAACTGCGCCACAATTAAACTGCCTGTAACGCCACAACTGGCAAAATCTTCAGTGTCTGCTGCGGGATGCGGGCCAGCCACCAATAGCTTGCCAGCATTGTTAAGCTCGGTTAAACGCTCAAGGTGAGCTGCACGATGCTCAACGCGCAGCGGCCAACTATTGTCAACGTCTTCACTAATAATGGCGTACCACATGTTATCTCCGGCTTCGATGAAAGGTAGGTTGAGGTTGTTGCTGGCGAAACGCTTACTTATCTCATTTAAAAGTCATTGTTGTGTTCGATGCCATTGCTATTGTTGTTTTATTCGATGGGATTGCTTTAGCTGAGTTTGTTATTTTAAGTTTACTCGGCGGTTGGGCGCGTTACAATCGCTTACGCATCTGCCCTGCTCTCTTTGCTGAGCGCACATACCAAATATACTGATACAAACGTTTACTGCATGGGCACTCAAGCTCCATTCACCTGACACCCAATCATAAGGTAACCCAATGACTACGCAATCGACTCAACCTGTTTGGCTAGAAGTTGCCTTAAACGGTGCCGCAGGCCAAGCCATGCAGCCTAATATTCCCATAACGCCCAGCGCTATTATTGAGCAAGGCATTGCATGCGCAAAAGAAGGCGCAGCCATCATACACTTGCATGTTTACGATGAGCACGGCCAACCCACCGAAGACGCCGATTTATACACCCGCGTCATCGAGGGCATACGAGAACAATGCGATGCCATTGTGTACCCGACGCTCGCCCTGCACGGCACCATTGCTGAGCGCTATGCCCCCATTAAAACACTCGCGCAACGCGGCCTACTCGAATGGGCGGTGGTGGATCCAGGCAGCGTCAACATCACGCATCCTATACACATTGAAGCCTCGCTAGACGGCCTTTGCTACACCAACCCCGACGATCATATTAAAGCGGGCTTGGCCCTAGCTGAGGCCGATGGCTGGCGGCCCGCTTACGCTATTTACGAACCGGGCTTTGCGCGCTTAGGAGCAGCCTTGGCGGCGCAGCATTCTGCGTTAAAAACGCCCATTTACCGCCTTATGTTTTCCGACCACTTGCTGTTTGGAACCACACCCAGCGAGTTCGCACTCGAATTCTATGCGCAACACCTAGAAAAAACATGCCCTACAGCACCGTGGATGATCTCTGGGCTCGATGCCAATGTTGAAGGCCTCATGCCTATGGCATTAGAACTGGGCGCTCACCTGCGCGTAGGGCTCGAAGACGCGCCCCTAGGCACAACGCTTAGTAATGACGAGCTGCTTGAACAAGGGCTCAAAGCCATTCAGAACTCGGGCCGGCCATTGGCTACAGCCCATGAAATTCGGCAATGCGGGTAGCAACTAACACAATGAAATGGAGTAATGGGAAGAAACAATTATGTTCGTACGAAAACGTCATTTAGCGATCAATAGGTAAGCTCACAGGGCCTTGAAAGCTGCTTAACTCCTCAAACCACCATAAGGCACGTGCGGGTGGTGGTAACTTTACAACCCAAGGTTGTTTTAGTGAGATAGTTTTTAACGCAGCGCCTTCTGGCAATCGACGCTTTTATCGGCAGCTTGAGATATACGACAAAAAGGCAACGCTTTGACCGGCAAATGATCCTGTCGCTTAGCCGAGTGCCCGAAAATATACATAAACAAAAAAGCCACCCATTAGGTGGCTTTTTTGTTTATGGTCGGGACGGCAGGATTTGAACCTGCGACCACTACACCCCCAGTGTAGTGCGCTACCAGACTGCGCTACGCCCCGAATTTTTTGCTTGAAATTGGTAAGGAGGATACTACGTAAAAAAGGATTTCCGATGCAGACTCTATCAGGCCTTTAATACTTCAAGAACGTCTTCAAGCTCACCGATCATTTGCTTGAGGAGTTGCTGCGATTGCGAACCATCATCTTTTGCTTTGTCGCCAGTGAGCTGCAGCCTTGCACCACCAATAGTGTAGCCTTGGTTGTAGAGCAAGCTACGGATTTGGCGAATCATGATGACGTCTTGGCGTTGGTAATAACGGCGGTTACCGCGGCGCTTTACCGGCTTTAACTGAGGGAATTCTTGCTCCCAATAACGCAATACATGCGGTTTAACCGCGCACAAGTCGCTGACTTCACCAATGGTGAAATAACGTTTCCCGGGTATTACCGGGAGCTCTTCATTGTTGCTCGGTTCCAACATAGGTTTCTACTTGTTGCTTGAGTTTTTGACCAGGTTTAAATGTTACCACGCGCCGTGCAGAAATTGGAATCTCTTCGCCGGTTTTGGGGTTGCGGCCTGGCCGCTGCTTTTTGTCACGTAAATCAAAATTGCCAAAGCCCGACAATTTGACTGTTTCGTTGGTTTCAAGCGCTGCACGAATTTCTTCAAAAAACAGCTCAACAATTTCTTTCGCTTCTCGCTTGTTTAAACCCAATTCATTAAATAACCTTTCGGCCATTTCTGCTTTGGTTAGCGCCATCTCTGATCACCTTTTCGGTTACCGTTGCAGTCGCCACCGCCGCAAATTTTTGCAGGGCTTACGCGCTACCTCAACGAAGCATTAAACTGCTCCTGTAACGCTGCGACAACCTCATTGGTCAGGGTTGCAACTTCTTCATCGTTTAGTGTTCGCAAGGGGTGCTGCCAAGTAAGACCGAGACCTATACTTTGCATACCTTCACCAACGCCATCTCCGCTATAGCGGTCAAATACAATCAGGCTTTGTAACTCATTGCGGGCCGCTCTTCTGGCACAAGCCAGTACATCACCCACTAATACCGCCTGATCAACAATTACCGCCAAGTCTCTTCTCACTTCAGGAAACTTCGATAATTCTTTGAATTCTGGCACTTTTTTCTCAGAAATCAAGTTTAAATGTAATTCAAAGACCCAAATGTCGTGATCAATGTCTAAGCTGCGCTGCAATTCGGGGTGAAGGAGGCCCACTAGACCCACCACTTTGCCCGCTAAACTGACCACGGCACTTTGGCCAGGGTGCATGTAAGGGTAGCTTTCGCCGCCCTCTATCGTGCGAAATTCCACCGCTTTGGCCGCAGTGTGACCAGTTAGCGCCAATAATGACTCAACATCACCCTTTATGTCGTAAAAATCGAAGGGGTCGGGCTTCTGGCCAGGCGCCCCATTGGACTCTGGTTTAGACATCCACGACTCAGGCACGCGATCACCGCACAATAATCCAGCCAGCGCTGGGGTTTGCGCCAAGGAGCCATCTAAATCTTTAATCGCGCCATCGGCTTGGGGGACAAATCGCAACCCCATTTCAAACAACTGCAAACGCTTCTGTTGCCGACTTAGATTGTAGGCCGCAGCTGTGACCAAACCAGGCAGCAGGCTCGTGCGCATAACCGACATATCACTCGCGATTGGGTTAACCAGCGTCACGCCAGAGGCATCATTAAAAAATTGGCTGTGTAATTGCGGGGCGATAAAACTGTAGGTAATGGCTTCTCGATAACCGCGAGCTACCAACTGCTGGCGAAAAACACCGGCGCGCGTAGACGACTCAGGCTTCAACGAAAAAGTCATAGGCGCTAGAGGCGGCTCGACAGGCAAGTTTTCGTAACCATAAATACGCGCTAACTCTTCGAGCAAGTCAGCCTCGCAGGCAATATCAAAGCGATGCGGCGGCACCGTTATTTGCCAACCATGATCCATGTGGCGTGGAACAAAATCGAGCCGTGACAAAATATCGTTAACTTGAACGTCAGGCATCTCAAAACCTAATACGCGCTTAATGCGCGCTGCCCGCAAATCAACATGCTGCTGCGTATGTAGCTGACCGGCATCAGCTAAATTGATTGGACCTGCCTCACCGCCAGTAATCGACAATAATAATTCGGTGGCACGTTCAATCGCGCGCTCTTGACCCAAGCGGTCGACCCCTCGCTCAAAACGATGCGATGAATCGGTGTGCATACCCAGCTGCCGAGCTTTACCCGCATGTTGCTGAGGGACAAAAAAAGCCGCTTCAAGTAATACGTGCTGGGTGGCACTGGATACCGCTGAACTGGCTCCTCCCATAATACCGGCCACCGCTAACGCTTGCTTAGCATCTGCGATAACTAACATATCGGCATCAAGTTCAACGGAGCTATCATCTAACAAGGTTATTTTTTCGCCCTGCTGGGCGTGGCGAACCTCAATATCTCCAGCAATTTTATCTATATCGAACGCGTGCAAAGGCTGGCCTAACTCCAGCATGACATAGTTGGTAACATCCACCACCGCATCGATACTGCGCAATCCAGCGCGGCGAAGTTTTTCACGCATCCAAAGCGGAGTTTCAGCCGATGCATCCACATTGCAGATCACGCGTCCAACATAGCGTGGACAATAGGCTGGCGCCCGAAGATGCACAGTAGTTACTGTATCGATCTGTGCCGGTGTACTGGGCATTGCAGGTGCGCTGATGCGTGTACTCGTCAACACGCCCACCTCGCGCGCCACACCCATCACCGATAGGCAATCGCCACGATTAGGCGTTAAATCAAGTTCAATCACCGCATCATCTAAGCCTAACAAAGTGCGCACATCATCACCTACTGGCGCGTCAGCCGGCAATATCATCAGCCCGTCCACCGTGTCCTCTAGGCCTAGCTCAGAGGCACCACATAGCATGCCAAACGATTCAACACCGCGAAGCTTAGCCTTTTTTATGGCCATGCTCGGCTCGCCGTCAGTGCTTGCAGGTAAGGCCGCGCCGACTTTAGCAAACGGTATTTTTATTCCTGCCGCAGCATTAGATGCGCCACACACCACTTGAAAATTACTCATGCCATCAGTGACGCTGCAGACACGCAACTTCTCGGCATCGGGATGCGGCTCAACGCCCTCAATCAAACCCACCACTACACCGCTAAACTCGGGCGCTGCTGGCTCTACGGCATCGACCTCAAGGCCTGCCATTGTTAAGGCGTGCACCAACTCTTGAGTCGAGACCGACGGATTTACCCATTCTCGTAACCAGGCTTCACTGACTTTCATCGCTTTGTACTATCCGTATTTATCATCATCTAATGGACAGTCATCAGATCGATCTAATGACTGTGCTCAACACGCTATCTGTAAGGCCTTACTTGCCACCTAGGCAAACTGTGCTAAAAACCGCACGTCGTTATCAAAAAACAAACGCAAATCATTCACGCCATAGCGCAGCATGGCAAGTCGTTCTACGCCCATACCAAAAGCAAATCCGGTGTATTTTTCGGTATCGTAGCCCACATGAGAAAAAACGTTAGGATGGACCATGCCGCAGCCCATCACCTCTAACCAGCCAGTATTTTTACACACTCTGCAGCCTTGCCCGTTACACATCACACATGCAATATCGACTTCAGCCGAGGGCTCGGTAAACGGAAAATAACTAGGCCTAAAACGCACCGCTAAATCTTTTTCGAAGAACACTTGCAAAAAAGATTGAATCACTCCCTTTAAATGAGCGAACGTTACATGCTCATCAACCACTAAACCTTCAACCTGATGAAACATCGGCGTATGGGTAAGATCCGAATCGCAGCGATAAACTCGTCCTGGGCAAATAATACGCACTGGCGGTTCCCTATTTTCCATCACCCTTACCTGCACGGGCGATGTATGTGTGCGTAAAACATATTTAACGTCATTACTGCTAGCTACGGCTTCGGACTCATCCGAAGCACGGCCAATAAAGTCACTGACGTAAAAGGTGTCGTGCATGGCGCGTGCAGGATGGTGCGCAGGAATATTAAGCGCTTCAAAATTGTGGTAGTCGTCTTCTATTTCTGGGCCTTCGGCAACCGCATAGCCCACTTGCTCAAAATACATTTGAATACGCTCGATGGTGCGGGTCACTGGATGCACACTACCTTGCGGCCGGCCGCGCCCTGCTAAGCTCACATCAATTTTTTCACTGGCCAATCGCGCTGCCAATTCCGCATTTTCAAGCGCTACCCGCTGATGCTCTAGCGCCGACTGCACTTCTTGCTTAACGCGATTGATTTCTGCGCCTGCTGCCGCACGCTCATCGGCAGGTAACTTGCCTAAAGCCTTGAGCAGCTGAGTGATGGAACCTTTTTTACCTAAATAATTAACTCGCACCTTGTCGAGCAACACAGTTTCACGCGCCGCATTTATTTCTGCGAGCGCCTCAGCAGCTAAGGCTTCGAGCTGTGGATTATTAGATTCAGACATAACGCTTCTCTTATTCAATTGTAAGCTAGGCGACGCCCAATTAATGAAGCGCGGCAACCCAAAGCTAAACGCGAGACTGCAAGCTCCTCGCAATCGCGCCAGTGCAAACCTGATAGGCAGCAACAATGGCACGCTAGACACTCGATCCTGATTTAAAAGCTCATCTGCAACTACCTAGCGATTTAGCAAACAAGGTGAAAAATCAAATATCGCTTAAACACAAAAGGGGAAAAGACGTTAAGCCCTTTCCCCTTTCGAATATTGATGGTTTTCACACGATCAAGATCAACCCAAAGACACACGTCAACAATTGCTGATAGTGGTTGAAGATAATCTTGCTAGGCGATTAACACGCCACCGCCGCCCGGGTAGGCTTAGGCTAGCGCGGCCTTAGCCGCATCAACCACTTTACTAAATGCTGGCTTATCGTGAACAGCAAGATCGGCCAACACGCGACGATCAAGAATAATTCCAGCTTTTTTCAAACCTGCAATAAAGCGGCTATAGCTAAGACCATTGGCTCTAGAAGCTGCATTAACGCGAGTGATCCACAAAGCGCGAAACTGGCGCTTACGCTGACGACGGTCACGGTAAGCATACTGAGCGGCTTTAGTGACCGCCTGCTTTGCCACACGAAAAACACGTGAACGCGCTCCGTAATAGCCTTTGGCTAACTTTAAGATTTTTTTGTGTCTGCGACGCGCTACAACACCGCGCTTTACTCTTGCCATGATAATTGATCCTGGTTGTAAACCTGTTAACTAAATCTGGATGATCGAAACACTGCTTGCAATTAAACGAGTACAACTCTTTTAATTATTACGCATCATTTTGTCGATAAGTGGCTTATCAGCCGCATCAATGATCGACGTGCCGCGAAGCTGACGCTTACGCTTAGTCGTCATCTTAGTTAAGATGTGGCTCTTGTTGGCGCTTTTGCGCTTGTAACCGGCTGCGGTTTTCTTGAAACGCTTTGCCGCGCCGCTGTGTACTTTTGCTTTTGGCATTTTACTATCTCTCGTTAATCGAACTTCTAATATACAAGCTGTAAAAGCTCGTTGTCTGCGCATCTGGCTAATATGCCAGGTATGCTTAACCTTCCTCTACTAATGTTTAAAGAGCTTCTTTAAACATTCTTATCTATTAGCTAAACGTGCCTTACTAGCTAACGTCTTATTTTATTCTTGGTCAGCCTAGCGGTTTTTTCTTGGCGCTATAACCATCGACATTTGCCGACCTTCCATTTTTGGAAATTGCTCTACAGAGCCCAGCTCCTCTAGATCAGCCTCTACGCGCTTGAGTAACTCCAAGCCTATCTTTTGGTGAGCCATCTCACGGCCGCGAAAGCGAAGTGTGACTTTAGCTTTGTCACCGGCTTCTAAAAAACGCGTTAAGTTGCGCAATTTAACCGCGTAATCGCCGTCTTCAGTGCCTGGGCGAAACTTGATCTCTTTAACTTGAATCTGCTTTTGCTTCTTTTTCGAGGCCGCTTTTTTCTTTTTGATATCGAATAAATGCTTGCCGTAGTCCATTATTTTGCAGACTATTGGATCACTATCTCCGGCAATTAGCACGAGGTCTAGCGATGCCTCACGCGCCGCCGTGAGCGCCACCTCTCTCGTCACAACACCGACTTGTTCGCCATCGGCGCCGATCAAACGGAGCTCTTTGGCCTCGATCGCTTCGTTAATAATCGCCCGCTTGCTATCTTTACCCTTCACGCTTGGCTACCAACGCTTTGAATTTGCTTAATAATCAGTGCTCCTCAATGAATAATACTAACGCTTGCTCATCACTGTAGTTTCTTTAAACACTACGAGTTTCTTACCCTTTTATCGGTCTTTATCTACGTTGCCCGACCTACGTTACGCGACCCTCAGGCTTAATTTTCGTGCCGCGAGCGCTGATCGATAGCTTCGCTTAACTGCATAGCGAACGCATCAACAGGCATACTACCCAAATCTTGACCATCTTGCGTTCTCACCGACACGCATCCGGATTCAACTTCTTTGTCACCTACAACCAACAGGTAGGGTACCCTAGCAAGCGTGTGGGCGCGGATTTTAAAACCGATCTTCTCATTTCTCAAGTCTAATTCGACCCGAAAGCCTTGTTTATTAAGGGTATCGTGCAACTTTATGGCATATTCGGCCTGATTATCCGTAATATTGATAATTACTGCCTGCGTTGGCGCCAACCAAGGTGGAAATCTACCTTCATATTCTTCAATCAAAATACCGATAAATCGTTCAAATGAACCCAAAATGGCCCGATGCAACATTACCGGCACCTGGCGACTACCATCTTCGGCCACATATTGTGCATCGAGGCGCTCAGGCATCGAAAAATCGACTTGAATGGTGCCGCATTGCCATACTCGACCAATACAGTCACGTAATGAAAACTCAATCTTAGGCCCGTAAAAGGCACCCTCGCCCGGCAGTAAATCCCAGTCGAGCCCCTTGTTGTTAAGCGCCAGTTCCAGCGCCTGCTCCGATTTATCCCAAATAGCGTCCGAACCGACTCGCTCCTCGGGCCGAGTGGACAATTTAACGAGTACTTCGTTAAAACCAAAATCGCGATATACATCAAACAAAACATCAATAAAGGTGGACACTTCGTCTTGAATAGCTTCTTCGGAGCAAAAAATATGCGCGTCGTCTTGAACAAAGCCACGCACTCGCATCAAGCCCGATAATGTACCTGAGGCCTCGTTGCGATGGCAGCAACCAAATTCAGCTAAACGCAGCGGCAAGTCCCGGTAACTCTTGAGACCTTGATTGAATACCTGCACGTGACAAGGGCAGTTCATGGGCTTAACCGCGTAATCGCGCGACTCAGATTCGATGGTGAACATATTGTCGGCAAACTTATCCCAGTGGCCCGACCTTTCCCACAAGCTACGGTCAACCACCTGCGGTGTTTTAATTTCGAGGTAGCCATTGCCCTGCTGCACGCCTCGAATGTATTGCTCAATGGCCTGATAGATGGCCCAACCGCGCGGATGCCAAAACACCATGCCCGGAGCCTCTTCTTGCAAATGAAACAAGTCCAACTTCTTGCCAAGCTTTCGGTGGTCGCGTTTCTCGGCCTCTTCCATGCGCGTAATGTAGGCTCTAAGGGCTTTTTTGTCGGCCCAAGCAGTGCCGTAAATACGCTGCAACATTTCATTATTAGCATCGCCACGCCAATATGCACCAGCCAACTTAGTGAGCTTGAAATGCTTTAAAAAACGGGTGTTAGGGACGTGGGGGCCACGGCACATATCAAGGTAGTCTTGATGGTAGTAGAGACCCATAGCCGTTTCACTGGGCATATCTTCGATCAAACGCAGCTTGTACTCCTCGCCCCGCTGAGTAAATTCGTCGATGACCTGGGCGCGCGGAGTCATCTTTTTAACCACATCGTAGTCTTGGGCAATCAATTCTCGCATGCGGCTTTCAATGGCATCGACATCATCGGGGGTAAACGGTTTATCAACGGCGATATCATAGTAAAAGCCCTCCTCAATAACCGGACCAATAACCATTTTTGCTTCAGGAAAAAGCTGCTTAACCGCATGTCCGATTAAGTGGGCACAAGAGTGGCGAATAATCTCAACACCCTCCTCATCTTTAGCCGTCAAAATACGCAGCGTTGCATTTTTATCGATAATGTCGCTCGCATCACGCAACTCGCCATCAACTTGGCCAGCTACTGTAGCCTTTGCCAAACCGGGGCCAATTGACTCAGCCACTTGCATAATACTTACCGGCGCATCAAAGCTGCGCTCACTGCCATCGGGCAAAGTAATAATCACGGGGTGGGTCATAAGATAGTCCTACTACAGTGGTGGCCGCTACCAAAGGCCACGTGTGTTTTTAAAGCCGCGCTAGGCTGCGAGACAAGGTGCATTGAATCTATCGGCTGCTGTAACAAAAGTAAATACGGCCGCAATAGCTTGAGTTTTGATAAAAAGCCCCGCCGATACGGGGCTTAACAGCATCGTTATTTGTGAGCCTAAGCTATTCGCTCTCGGTGGCCGGCACAGCTTGATCTAGTAAAGTTTGTAACTCACCGTTACCGTGCATCTCTACAATGATGTCGCAGCCGCCAACCAACTCACCACCAACCCACAACTGAGGAAAAGTCGGCCAATTGGCATACTTAGGTAAGTTAGCGCGAATATCGGGATTAGACAGCACATCAACAAAAGCAAAACGCTTACCACAGGCCATTAAGGCCTGAACGGTTTGGGCAGAAAATCCGCACTGCGGCTGATCGGGTGAGCCCTTCATATACAGAATGACCGCATTGCCTTCAACTTGGCCCTTAATGGTTTCAATAATATCCATGCGCCTACTTACTACCTCTCTGCATTCTCTTGTTCAAATTAAGTTGGCTCGTAAACATGCAACGCCGCGATGAACGAGGCGCCAACAACCCACAAGCTAATGTACTGCGAGGCGTTATTGTAGCTGCCTCGTCGTTAAATGGCTATGCAGCGCCATAGCGCGCCGCAGCGATTAGCCACCCAAATTCACCGATAAGGGTCTTGGCTGAGCTAGTCTGCGACATTTGCACGTAAAAACATTCTGCGATAGGATCAACGCTTACGGGCAGCGTTCGCTGCCTTTTTTAGTTTAACCACAACTTCCCGAACAAGCGCAGCGGTCAATCTCGCCAAGAGCGGGTCGAATAGTGTTTTTTCACCGTTCGCATCGGCATGGTTTTTATTGATGGCAATGCTTGTAGCTTTGCCGGTCGAGCTTGACCCGCTAGGCTTGGCTAGCGGCTCTTTAACTCGCGGCAATGCCTGAGCCAAACACTACGGGGAAGAACAGTATCTCGCGCAGCGTGATGCCAACAACGAGCCAATGAGCCTTAACATGAGCGACTCTAGCCATTTAATGCATACCTACAATCGCCTGCCGGTGCAATTCACTCGTGGCGAAGGCTGCTGGCTGTTCGACGCGCAGGGTAAACGCTACCTCGATGCCTTGTGTGGCATTAGCGTGACTAACCTAGGCCACTGCCACCCGGCGGTGACCCATACGATCATGCAACAAGCCAACACACTGCTGCACACCTCCAACCTCTATCAAATTGCCGCTCAGGAAGATCTAGCCGATCAACTGTGCGGCGTAAGCAATATGGATCGAGTGTTTTTTAGCAACTCGGGCGCAGAGGCTAACGAGGCGGCCATTAAACTTGCCCGCTTGCACGCTCACAATAACGGCAATAGTCACCCAATCATCGTTACTTTTGAAGGCAGCTTTCATGGCCGTACGCTAGCTACTATCGCTGCTACCGGCAACGAGGGTATACGCCAGGGCTTTGGCCCTGTGCTACCGGGTTTTGTGCACTTACCTCTGAATGATATCGCCGCCGCTGAAGCACTTTTTACCCAACACACAACCATTGCCGCTGTATTAATCGAACCGGTCCAAGGCGAAGGGGGCATTCATGTAGCCGACCCGGCGTACCTAAAAAAGCTAGAGCAATTGTGCTGTGCGCAAGGAGCATTGCTCATGCTGGACGAAGTGCAATCAGGCAATGGCCGATGCGGAAATTACTTCGCCTATCAAAATCTAGATGGCACCCAGTTTGCCCTGCAACCCGATGTGGTCACCACAGCCAAAGGCTTGGGCAATGGCATTCCGATTGGCGCATGCTTGGCGCGCGGCGAAGCGGCAAGTGTTATGGCTCCAGGTAAACATGGGTCAACCTTTGGGGGCAATCCATTTGCCAGCAAGGTAGGCAGTGCGGTTGTACAAACCATTATGGACGACCACCTGCCTGCCCGCGCCCTTAAACTCGGGCAACATATGCATAGCGCATTTTCGGCTGCCCTAGCAGGCATGCAAGGCGTGCGAGACATTCGCCACAGCGGTTTAATGTTAGGTATTGAACTCGACCGCCCTTGCGCCGAGCTCATGGCCATGGGCTTGCAGCAAGGCATCATTATTAACGTGACCGCAGGCAGTGTAGTGCGCCTACTGCCGCCGCTAGTTATGAGTGATGGTGAATGCAATCAGATGATTGAGCAAGTCAGCGCGCTCATCGTCGAATACCTAAGCAAAGAAGACTAAGTTCAACGCAACTTTTAAGGCCCTGCATTTAATTATTGCCGGTCCATAATTACCCCACTAAAATTTAATGACAACCGCAGGGATTGACCATGCAAAACCGTCACTTTTTATCATTACTTGATTGCAGCCCCACCGAACTGGGGCAAATTATCGAGCGTGGCATTGCACTCAAAGCTGATCCTATTAGCGATAGATTTAAAGGCAAGGTCATGGCGATGATTTTTGACAAGTCATCTACCCGAACTCGCATCTCTTTTGAAGCTGGCATGGCACAATTAGGTGGCAGCGCGCTTTTTCTATCATCACGCGACACGCAACTTGGCCGCGGCGAGCCCATAGAGGACAGTGCCCGCGTCATATCGTCGATGGTGGATATTATTATGGTGCGCACCTTCGGCCATGATGCCATTGAAAAGTTTGCGCAGTACTCCAGCGTACCGGTCATAAATGCACTCACTGACTCGTATCATCCCTGCCAACTGCTGGCTGACATCATGACCTATGTTGAGAAACGCGGCAGCATAGCCGGAAAAACGGTTGCTTGGGTAGGCGATGGCAATAATATGTGCAATTCTTATATTAATGCGGCTCGGCAGTTCGATTTTAATTTACGCATTGCCTGCCCAGACGATTTCAAACCGCTAGACGATATTGTTAGTAAAAATAGTGACCGTGTATGGATGGGTAAAAATCCAAAGGAAGCTGTTAGTGGCGCCGACCTAGTAGTGACCGACGTTTGGACTTCCATGGGTCAAGAAGAAGAAAAACAAAAACGCCTACAGGCTTTTGCCGGCTTCGAAGTAAACCACGAACTCATGACTCATGCAGCCAGCAACGCAGCTTTTATGCATTGCCTACCTGCCTACCGAGGACTTGAGGTGAGCGGCGAATTAATTGAAGATCCAGCCATCAGCCTTGTATGGGACGAGGCTGAAAATCGATTGCATGCGCAAAAGGCCCTCATGGAATTTTTGCTTGGCTAACATTTCTTGCTTGGCTTACATACTGTAAGACTAATATTAGAAGCACCCAGCCTGAATTTGCACACGCTAATTTTGCACAGGTTAGTGGCTAGTTGAGCAAACGGTTGATGGCCTGCTGCCACCCCCCATAAAGAGCATCCGCATCGCTTGCACTCATACTAGGAGTATAACGATGCTGCAGCTGCCAAACTTCACCTATGGCCTGCAGTGAATCAAACACACCCACTTGTAATCCGGCCAAACTGGCAGCTCCCCAAGCGGTCGCTTCGGCAATGTGCGGTACTTCGACCTGAGTTTGCAATATATCGGCTAGCGCCTGACAAGCAAAACCATTGGCCACCAAACCGCCATCTACGCGCAGTACCGGAGGCGTTTGCCCACCATCGGCCTGCATTGCCTCAACTAAATCACGTGTTTGGTAAGCCTGCGCCTCTAACGCCGCGCGGGTTAAGTGCGCCCGATTAGTATCGCGGGTCAATCCCACAATCATCCCGCGCGCATTAGCCTGCCAATAAGGTGCACCTAAACCCGTTAGCGCCGGCACAAAATACACCCCACCATTACTTTGTACTGACGTGGCCAAAGCCTCACTTTGCGCTGCGTCATCAAACAATTGCAAGCCGTCACGCAGCCATTGGATTGCCGCTCCAGCTACAAAAATTGAACCCTCTAACGCATAATGCGTTGCACTATCTAAACGGTAAGCCACTGTGGTGAGTAAGCGGTTCTCAGAGGCCAGCGCTTGAGCACCGGTGTTCATTAGCATAAAACACCCCGTGCCATAGGTAGATTTAATGCTTCCCGGTGCAAAGCAGCCCTGGCCTACCAGCGCGGACTGCTGATCACCTATCATTGCTGCAATAGGCAAATCTACGCCTAACGATGTAATCGTGGTGCGACCAAAATCACAGGTGTTATTTTTAACTTCAGGCAGCATTGAACGAGGTATATCAAACAGCCGCAATAACTCCTCGTCCCATTGCTGTTCATGAATGTTATAAAGTAAAGTTCGCGATGCATTGGTAATGTCGGTGGCATGCTCGGCGCCATCGGTTAAGTGCCACAACAAAAAACTATCGATTGTGCCAAACAATAGGTCGCCCGCCTCAGCACGAGCGCGCACGCCTTCCACCTCGTTGAGAATCCAGCGCAATTTGCTGGCGCAAAAATAGGGGTCGAGCAACAAACCCGTCTTGGCGGTCAAGCTCCCCTCATGGCCCGCGGCTTTGAGCTGCTCACAGTAATCAGCCGTGCGGCGGTCTTGCCACACAATAGCGTTGTAAACCGGCTCTCCAGTATTACGATCCCAAACCACCGTAGTTTCGCGCTGATTGGTGATGCCGACCGCTTCTATTACAGCCCCCTGCTCGGCCGCAGCCTGCACGACCTCTTGGCACACTGCCAAAGTATCTTGCCAAATATTGACAGCCTGCTGCTCAACCCAGCCATCGTGGGGGTAGAACAACTCTAATTCACGTTGCGCCACCGCTGCGACGTTGCCGCCCGCGGTAAAAAGTATTGCACGCGAGCTCGTAGTGCCTTGATCAATCGCTAATAAGTAAGTCGAATCGGCATGGGCCGGAGAGGAACTAGAAGTATTCAAGAGGACTCCTTGAGTTGGGGTAGTTGAGTTAGCTGGGCTGAGCAACGCCTTGACTCATCGGCTGGCGTAGCCAAAAACAGAATAGTCGCACTTTACGTCCGGACACCCCGCCGTGCAAGTAACGGCACTGTGAACGGTTAGCTTTGCCCCTCCTCTCCCATATCGCCTGGTGAGCATGTAGCGGCAACAAAAAATGGTACATTTTTGCAATCTGGTGTAATTAGCAACAGTAGAAAAATGCATCACAAGTGAACAACGCCAAAACATTAAGGCGTAAATTGGAAGTACCTACCAACCATTAAAGTTATCCACAGAATTCCCACAGAATAAACCGGTTTTATCCGCTTGCGTTTTCCCTCAGACCGCACTATCTTGTGCCTTATGACGAACCAACACCCAAGATGTTGGGTTTTAAGCTATTTCTGAGAAAATCATTGTAAATCGATTACTTGGCCCGCTAGAGCGCACTATTTAGGATGCTCTGGCACAGGATTGGCTCCGTCAACAAACAGGAGTTATCAACAGCAAAGACCATTTAGCGAGGCGCAGCGACAATATTTTGACAATCGCATTGGCGCAAGAGCAAGGTGGTGAACTGACGCCGACAGAGCCCTAATTTAGAAGCAAGAGATGAGATTAAAGAGTAATCAGGATCAGTAGAAGCAAGAGCAGTCAGAAAAACACCAGACAAGAATACTAACAACTAACAACAAATCATAATTTATACAGCCATACCAAGGGGAAGCCAGCATGCAAGCAACCGAGTCCGGATCCGCCAATCCATCCACTCTCGACAGCCAAAAACCAACCACCGGTGCAAACGCACCCTCCACCAATTCAGCACTCAGCGCCGAAGCCATGGATATGACTGCAGTGGCACCGGGCCAAATTCGGGTGATTAAGCGGAATGGCAAAGTAGTCGGTTACGACAACAGCAATATTAGCGTAGCAATCACTAAGGCATTCCTAGCCGTAGAAGGCGGCAATGCTGCAGGCTCAAGCCGCATTCATGAAACGGTGGCTGACATGGCTGCTCAAATTACAGCGATCTTTGAGCGACGCATGCCCTCTGGCGGCACGATCCATATTGAAGATATTCAAGACCAAGTAGAACTTGCGTTAATGCGCAGCGGTGAGCAAAAAGTTGCCCGCTCTTACGTACTTTACCGCGAAGAGCGCACGCGTCTGCGCGCCGAGCAAAGCGCTGCCGAACAGCCACGCGAGCACGCCATTAATGTGGTGCACGCGGATGGCAGCCGTCGCCCACTCGACTTCGCCCGCTTAACAACGATTGTTACTGAAGCCTGCCAGAATTTAACTGACGTAGACGCCGACATCATTCTGAGCGAAGCGTTAAAAAACATGTACGACGGTGTCGCCGCGGATGAAGTGAACTCATCATTGGTAATGACTGCGCGTACGATGGTTGAACAAGACCCCAATTACAGTTACGTAACGGCTCGCCTACTGCTGGACAACATTCGCGCCGAAGCACTGCAGTTTTTGGGCATTGCTGAATCGGCCACGCAAAGCGACATGCACGCACTATACGCCCCTGCGTTGGCCGCCTACATTAGCGCCGGCATTGACCACGACCTACTCTCTCCTGAACTGGCCAGCTTTGACATTCCTCGCTTGGGCCAGGCTCTTGATGCGAATCGCGACTTACAATTTGGTTACCTAGGTCTACAAACATTATTTGATCGCTACTTCATTCATAAAGATGACGTTCGCATTGAACTGCCGCAAGTATTCTTTATGCGCGTTGCCATGGGTTTAGCTATGCGCGAAGACGACAAAGACGCGCGCGCTATTGAATTTTATGAGCTGCTGTCATCGTTTGACTACATGAGCTCCACGCCCACGCTGTTCAATGCCGGCACATTGCGTCCACAACTATCATCGTGCTATCTCACCACAGTGCCTGACAACCTCGACGGTATTTACAATGCGATTCATGACAATGCCATGCTCTCAAAATGGGCAGGCGGGCTAGGCAACGACTGGACCCCTGTCCGTGCTCTGGGTGCTTATATTAAAGGCACTAACGGCAAGTCACAGGGCGTGGTGCCATTTTTGAAAGTGGTCAACGACACAGCTGTAGCGGTAAACCAAGGCGGCAAGCGAAAAGGCGCCGTATGTGCCTACCTCGAAACGTGGCACCTTGACCTTGAAGAATTTTTAGAACTGCGCAAGAACACGGGCGATGACCGTCGCCGCACACACGACATGAATACCGCCAACTGGGTACCTGATTTATTCATGAAGCGCGTTTTCCAAGATAAAGATTGGACGCTTTTCACGCCCAATGATGCGCCTGACTTACACGACCTGTATGGCACAGCCTTTGAAACTCGCTACACCGAATACGAAGCCATGGCCGACGCCGGCGAGTTGTCGGTGTTTAAACGTGTCAAAGCGCAAGACCTATGGCGCAAAATGCTGGGCATGCTGTTTGAAACCGGCCACCCTTGGATTACCTTTAAAGACCCATGCAACATCCGCTCGCCGCAGCAACATACCGGCGTGGTGCACTCATCTAACTTGTGTACCGAAATCACGCTCAACACCAGCAAAGAAGAAATTGCCGTGTGTAACTTGGGCTCAATCAACCTGCCCCAGCATTTAAATGACGATGGCCTCGACCTCGCCAAACTGCAAAAAACGGTTAACACGGCGGTGCGGATGCTCGATAACGTCATCGACATCAACTACTACTCGGTGCCTCAAGCACGCACCTCTAATCTGCGCCACCGCCCAGTCGGCCTGGGTGTAATGGGCTTTCAAGATGCTTTGTACAAGCAGCAATTGGGTTACGGCTCTAATGCGGCGGTTGAGTTTGCCGATCGCTCAATGGAAGCCATTAGCTATTACGCCATTCAGGCCTCATCACAACTGGCCCAAGAGCGCGGCAGCTATGCCACTTTTGAAGGCTCACTGTGGAGCAACGGCATTCTGCCCATCGACTCACTCAAAAATCTTGAGCAGCAGCGCGGCGCTGAGTTTATTGAAGTAGACCACAGCCAAACACTTGACTGGGATACGCTGCGCCATGAGGTAAAAACCAATGGCATGCGCAACTCTAACGTTATGGCGATAGCGCCCACAGCAACCATTGCTAACATTACGGGCATTTCGCAATCGATTGAACCTACCTACCAAAACCTGTACGTTAAATCGAACTTGTCAGGTGAGTTCACGGTCATCAACCCTTATTTAGTGCGCGACCTCAAAGCCCGCAACTTGTGGGATCAGGTTATGGTCAACGACCTTAAACATTTTGACGGCAGCGTTCAGCAAATCGACCGCATTCCGGCCGACCTAAAGGAGTTGTATGCCACGGCCTTTGAAGTAGAGCCTCGCTGGATTGTTGATGCCGCTAGCCGCCGCCAAAAATGGATCGATCAGGCGCAGTCGCTCAACTTATACATCAACAATGCCAGCGGTAAAAAACTGGATGTCACTTATCGAATGGCTTGGTTCCGCGGGCTTAAAACCACTTACTACCTCCGTTCACTGGCAGCAACCGGCACCGAAAAATCGACCATCGATAGCGGTGCTCTCAACGCAGTTGATAGCAATGCTAAAGCCTCGGGAGCAATGGCAGCACCAGCGCCCGTGCCACAAGCTTGCTCCATTGATGATCCTGATTGCGAAGCGTGCCAATAGTGCATTGTCACCAAGGGTCGAGCGAAGCAAACGAAGCTAGTAAAAAATACTGCCAAAAAGAGATCCGAATAGACCCGTGCAGCAGTATATGAAAAAGTAAGGTATACAACAGACAAGATCCACCGAAAAAACCGGAGCATAAATAATGATTAGTTGGGATGAATACAATGAAGAAGCTGTCAACGGCGCGAGCGCTTCAGCCACTCAAGCCGCACCCGAAGTGGTGAGCGCCGCGCTCGCTGCGCTGCAAACTCCAGCACCAGAAACGCAAACGGCTGCCGACATCGTGCAGGCCCGTGCCAATGTGAAAGCAACCGTAGCGCCTCTTGCAGCCGCCGCACCTGCTGTCGAGCCCGAAGTAGAAGCCAGCACCAGCCAAGAAGTGCCTGCAGCAGAGCCCACCGTTGAGCCCGACACGGCCGCTCTTATTTCCGCCGCGCACGAAGCCGTAGCCACCATGGACGTTGCCGCCGGTATCGAAGAACTAGAGATGGGTGCACAGCGCATTGAAGTCGACCAAAAGCGCATGATCAATTGCCGCGCCGACCTCAACCAGCTAGTGCCATTTAAATATGACTGGGCTTGGCAAAAATATCTTGACGGCTGCGCCAACCATTGGATGCCGCAAGAGGTCAACATGAATGCGGACATCTCACTGTGGAAAACTGAAGGCGGTCTGAGCGACGATGAACGTCGCATTGTTATGCGCTCGCTGGGCTATTTTTCTACCGCCGACTCACTAGTCGCCAACAACCTAGTGCTGGCACTCTATCGCCTGATCACTAACCCTGAGTGTCGTCAATACATTCTGCGTCAGGCCTTTGAAGAAGCCATCCACACACACGCCTACCAGTACTGCATTGAGTCGCTAGGCATGGATGAAGGCGAAGTGTTCAACATGTACCGCGAAGTCCCTTCAGTGGCTAAGAAAGCCGCCTGGAGCCTTAGCCACACGCATTCACTGAGTGATCCTACCTTTAACACCGGCACGCACGAAACCGACCAAGAATTGCTGCGCAACTTAATTGGTTTTTATGCGGTTACCGAGGGTATTTTCTTTTACTGCGGCTTTACCCAAATTCTTTCAATGGGCCGTCGCAACAAAATGACGGGCGTGGCTGAGCAGTTTCAGTACATTTTGCGCGATGAGTCAATGCACTTAAACTTTGGTATTGATGTCATTAACCAAATTAAGCTAGAAAACCCAACTCTGTGGAGCGAAGAATTCCAGCAAGAAGTCATTCAAATGATTTTGGAAGGCACCGAAATCGAAATCGAATACGCTCGCGACACCATGCCGCGCGGTGTACTAGGT
The DNA here is from genome assembly GCA_943788835.1 of uncultured Pseudomonadales bacterium. GTDB lineage: Bacteria > Pseudomonadota > Gammaproteobacteria > Pseudomonadales > UBA7434 > UBA7434. The sequence goes on from CALSRU010000017.1 coordinate 36,348, forward strand.
ATGAATGCGCAAATGATGGAAGAATATTTGCACTTTATTGCCAACCGTCGTTTAGCGCAGTTAGGCCTACCCGAGCAGTACACGGTGGCAGCTAACCCGTTCCCATGGATGAGCGAGATCATGGACTTGCGCAAAGAGAAAAATTTCTTTGAGACGCGGGTTATTGAGTATCAAACGGGCGGCGCGTTGAGCTGGGAATGATTCTATTTACCGGCTGATATCACCCAATAAAAAGGCAGCCAATTGGCTGCCTTTT